>NZ_JAHXZL010000003.1 GCF_019429525.1 Sphingomonas folli
GGGCCGGGCGCGCGGCGGGTGCGGGCGCGGCGGCGCGCACCGGCGCGGGCTTGGGCGCGGGCGGCGGCGGCGCCGCGGCAGCCGGCGCCGGCTCGGCGGCGCGCGACTCCTCCTTGGTCGTCACCGGCGACGGGCGCGACTGGAGGCCGAGGCGATGCGCCTTGCCGATCACCGCGTTGCGGCTCACGCCGCCGAGCGCCTCGGCGATCTGACTGGCGGTCTGACCCGCCTCCCACATCGTCTTCAGCGTGTCGATCCGCTCGTCGGTCCAGGACATCCTTGTCTTCCTCTAGCGTTCCGGTTGCGGGCGCGCGCCGCAGCGGTTACCCGCACAGGCGATGAGCAGCCAGCCTCCTACCGGACATATTCCGTCAGCCATCAGGCACGCCCCCGGCGAACCGGTGATCCGGAACGTCAACTGGGGCGGCCTGCGAACCCTCTATGTGAAGGAGGTGCGCCGTTTCTTCAAGGTGCAGCTCCAGACGGTCTGGGCGCCGGCGGTGACGACGCTGATGTTCCTCGTCATCTTCACCGTCGCGAACGGCGCGCGCAGCCCGGTCAACGTCGGCGGCGCGCCCGTCGCCTTCGCCGACTTCATCGCGCCCGGGCTGATCGTGATGGGCATGCTCAACAACGCCTTCGCGAACGCCAGCTTCTCGCTGCTGGTCGGCAAGATCCAGGGCAATATCGTCGACTATCTCCAGCCGCCGCTGTCGACCAGCGAGCTGCTGGCGGCGCTGGTCGGCGCGGCGGTGACCCGCGCCTTCTGCGTCGGCTGCGCGGTGTGGCTGGCGATGGCGCTGTGGCCGGGGGTGCACGTGACCCCGGTGCACCCGCTGGCCGTGCTGTGGTTCGGGCTGCTCGGCGCGATGTTCCTGTCGTTCGCTGGCGTGCTCACCTCGATCTGGGCGGACAAGTTCGACCATGCCGCGGCGGTGACCAATTTCCTGATCGCGCCGCTGACCCTGCTGTCGGGCACCTTCTACTCGGTCGACCATCTCGCGCCCGCGTTCCGCGCGTTCAGCCACGTCAACCCGTTCTTCTACGTGATCTCGGGCTTCCGCTACGGCTTCCTCGGCAGCGCCGACTCGCCGGTGGCGGTGGGCAGCGTGGTGATCCTGGCGATCGACGTCGCGCTGGGCGTGCTGTGCTACGTGCTGCTGAAGCGCGGGTGGAAGCTGAAGAGCTGACCCGCGCGAGCTTCTCCCCGCTCGCTGGAGGGGAACCATGCGGAGCATGGTGGAGGGGGATCTCCGCGAGCGCTGCGCCGCGAGGAGAGCCCCCTCCGTCAGCGCTGGCGCGCTGCCACCTCCCCGCGAGCAGGGAGGATCTAATCGGTCACGAAGTCGGCGATTGCCTGGCCCAGCTCGGGCTTGGTCACCGCGCTCATGTGATTGCCCGGGATCTCGGCATAGCGCGCGTTCGGCAGCGCGTCGGCGAGCGCCGCGGCCGAGCCGTTATCGTGATCGTCGGCGCCGCTGAGCACCAAGGTCGGGCGGTCGAGCGTCGCGAGCTGCTCGGCGGGCGTGCTCGCGAACGTGTCGATCACGCCGAGCAGCGCGACCGGGTCGCCGCCGGTGGTCTTGAGGAACGCCTCGGCGAGCCACTCGGGGCTGCCACGCTCGTGCTGGCCGAGTCGGGTGAGGATGTGGCGGAAATGATCGGCGCGCCGCTCGGCGCCGACGATCCCGTCCAGCCCCATGCCGGCGAGCACCACGCGCCGCGGCGTCGCGCCGCGCGCGAGCATCCGCACCACGGTGCGCGCGCCGAGCGAGTAGCCGCCGAGGTCATAGTCCGTCAGACCGAGATGCCGCACCAGGGCCTCGCCGTCCATGGCCAGCGCGTCGGGCGGGTAAGCCGCGGGGTCGTGCGGCTTGCCGCTCTCGCCGTGCGCGCGCAGGTCGGCCATGACGACGCGGACACCGCGTGCCGCGATCGCTTCGGCGTGGCCGTAGCGCAGCCAATTGGTGCGCGCGTCCGAGAAATAGCCGTGGATCAGGACCAGCGGGCGCCCCTCGCCGAGCTCCCGCCAGGCGATCGGATGGCCGTCGAAACTGTCGAGGAAGCGCGTCTCAGTCGGGGAGCTTGCCACTCGTTTCCATCCACTTGCTGACGATATGGGGGAGCTCGTCGGTGCGCTTGGCGGGCAGGCCAGCGGTGTCGACCCAGGCGGCGTGGCGACCCTCGACGCCGAAATGGCCGACCGGACGGAGTGAGCCAGCGTCGTCGAAGCTGCCGACGGTGAGGTCGAGCTGGTCGGCGCCGTTCCCCTCATAGGTGAGCGGCGTGCCGCAGTCGCGGCAGAAGCCGCGCCGCGCGATCGGCGAGGAGCTGCGACGGTCGGGCTCTCGCGTGATCCAGGTGACCGAGTCGCGACGTACCTGCTTGAGCGCGGCGAACACGCCGCCGGTCGCGCGCTGGCACATGCGGCAGTGGCACAGATAGGCGTCGTCGTCCTCGACCCGCACGGCGTAGCGCACGGCGCCGCACTGGCACCCCCCGGTCATCTCGCGCGCCATGTCGCCACTCCCATCCCTCGAGGATCGCGGCCTAGCGCGATGGCGCGACCGGGTAAACGCGCCCCACGGCCCGCCCCGGCCGCGCGACGTTCCACCTCGAGGCGAGGCGCCGAGGGGCTCGGTCTCCTCGGCACGAGCGGATCAGGGGCGGAACGCGACCGGCGTGCCCGTCGTCCCGCTCACTCCCCGTCGGCGAACACCGCGTCGAAGGCGGCATCGTCGGTCTCGTCCGCCTTCTTGAGGTGGCGGCGGCCGAGCAGTTCCGCGATCTGCACCGCGTTGAGCGCCGCGCCCTTGCGGAGATTGTCGCTGACGCACCAGAGCGCGAGCCCGTTCTCCACCGTCGGGTCCTCGCGCACGCGGCTGACATACGTGGCATCGTCGCCCGCGCTCTCGATCGGGGTGACATAGCCGCCGTCCTCGCGTTTATCGACCAGCATCACGCCGGGCGCCTCGCGCAGGATGCGCTGCGCGTCCTCGGCCGACAGCTCGTTCTCGAACTCGATGTTGAGCGCCTCGGAATGGCCGACGAACACCGGCACGCGCACGCAGGTGGCCACCACCTTGATCTTGGGATCGAGGATCTTCTTGGTCTCGACCACCATCTTCCACTCTTCCTTGGTCGACCCGTCGTCCAGGAAGCTGTCGATATGCGGGATCACGTTGAAGGCGATCTGCTTGGTGAACTTCTTCGGCTCGGCCGGGTCGCCGACGAAGATGTTGCGGCTCTGCTCGAACAGCTCGTCCATGCCGATCTTGCCCGCGCCCGAGACCGACTGGTAGGTCGCCACCACCACGCGCTTGATCGTGGCGGCGTCGTGCAGCGGCTTGAGCGCCACCACCATCTGCGCGGTCGAGCAGTTCGGGTTGGCGATGATGTTCCTGCGCTTATAGCCGTCGATCGCCGCGGCGTTCACCTCGGGGACGATCAGCGGCACGTCCGGGTCCATGCGGTAGAGCGACGAATTGTCGATCACGACGCAGCCCGCCGCGGCGAACTTGGGCGCGTAGACCTTGGTCGCCTCGCTGCCGATCGCGAACAGCGCCATGTCCCAGCCGGCGGGATCGAAATGCTCGATGTTCTTGATCGTGAGCATGCGGCCGGTGTCGCCGTACTCGATCTGGTCGCCGGTCGAGCGCGACGACGCCAGCACCGCGATCTCGTCCGCCGGGAAGTCCCGCTCGGCGAGGATGTTCACCATCTCGCGCCCGACGTTGCCCGTGGCCCCCGCCACCACCACCCGATAGCCCATCTCTCGTCCTTCCCGGCGCGCTCGGCGCGCGCAGCTTGACCCCGCGGCGGCCCTAATGCGCCCGCCGCGTGCGCGACAGCAAGCTTTACTTGGGGCCGCTGCCCACCTGCGCGTCGAGGAAGCGCTCGATCGTCGTCCACACGTGGATGTCGCGCACCGCCGAGTGGGTCTTGCCGGGATAGAACATCAGCTCGAACGGCATGTCCGCCGCCTGCAGGCTCGCCGCCACCTTGGTGGAATTGTCGAGGAAGACGTTGTCGTCCGCCATGCCGTGCAGCAGCAGCAGCGGCGTGGTGACGCGCTTCGGGTCGCGCACCGCGCGCGACGCGTCATAGGCGGCGGCGTCGGTGCGGGGGTCGCCCATGTAGCGCTCGGTATAATGCGAGTCGTAGAGGTGCCAGTCGGTAACCGGCGCGCCCGAGATCGCCGCGGCGTAGAGGCCGGGATCGGCCTCGATCATCTTGAGCGACATATAGCCGCCGTAGGACCAGCCGTACGTGGCGATCCGCTTCGGGTCGACGTAGTTCAGCGTCTTCAGATACGTGGCACCGGCGCGCTGGTCGGCGACCTCCACCGTGCCCATCGCGTGCCAGATCGCGCTCTCGAACGTGACCCCGCGATTGGCCGAGCCGCGATTGTCGAGCTCGAAATAGATCCAGCCGCGGTCGACGATGTGCTGGATCAGCGGGTTCTTCCAGTCGCGCGCGACGTTCTGCGGCCCCGGGCCGCCGTAATGCTGGAAGAACACGGGGTAGCGCTTGCCGGGCTGGAGCCTGGGCGTGACCATCTGCCAGTGCAGCTCGGTGCCGTCCTCCGCCCGGATCGTCCCGAACGTGGTCGGGCGGTGCGCGGCAAGGTAGGGCGCATAGGGGTGATCACCCTCGACCCTGTTCTCGTTGACCCAGGCCAGCCGCTTGCCGGTGGCGTCGGCGAGATAGACCTGCGGCGGCTGGTTGGGGTTGGAGCGCGTGACCAGGAAGCGCTGCGCCGCGCCGTCGGCAGTCACGCTGTTCTGCCAGCCGCGCTCGGTCAGCCGCTCGGGCGTGCCGCCGGCGAGCGGGACGACGTAGAGCTGCTGCTCCAGCACGTCGTCCTTGTTGGCCATGAAATAGACCTTGCCGGCGGCCTCGTCGACCGAGACCAGCCCGGTGACCACCCATGGCCCCTTGGTCAGCTGGGTCCACGTGCCGCCGCGCAGCAGCCAGAGGTGGCCGTAACCGTCGCGCTCGGAGCGCCACAGCAGGCCGCCGTCGGCGAGCGCGCGATAGCTGTCGGTGAGGTTGATCCAGCTGCGCGGCGCCGCGGTCTCGCCGAACAACAGCGTCGCTTGGCCCGTGGACGGGTCGACGCGGAGCACGTCGAGCCTGGTCTGCGCGCGGTTCTCGCGCTGGACGAGCAGCGCCGAGCCGTCGGGCAGCCAGTCCACCCGCGCGAGATAGATGTCGGGGTCGGTGCCGAGGTCGACCTTCACCTGGCCCTTGCCATCGGCGCGCATCACGTGAAGCTCGACCGCGACGTTGGGCGTACCCGCGGCGGGGTAGCGCTGCTGGTAGATGCTGGTGCCGGTCGCGCCGATCGCGGCGCGGGTGAAGACCTGCACCGGCGCCTCGTCGAAGCGCTCGACCGCGACGTAGCGGTCATCGGGGCTCCACCAATAGCCGGTCCGCCGGTCCATCTCCTCCTGCGCGACGAACTCGGCCTCACCGAAATGGACCGTGCCCCCGCCGCCCTGGGTGAGCGCGCGCGCGGCGCCGCCGACGAGCGGCTGGAGCCACAGGTTCTGGTCGCGAACGTAGCTGACATAGCCGCCGCGCGGGGACACCTCGCCGTTCAGTACGCCCCCTTTCACCTCGGTCAGCCGCCGCGTCGCGCCGTCGAGCCCGGCCAGGTAGAGGTCACCGTCGGCCGGGACCAGCAGCTGACGCCCGTCCGGCGACCAGTCGTAGCGGATGATCCCGGTCAGCGCGCCGATGCGCGCGCGCTCGCGCTGCATCTTCTCCGCCTCGGACAAGGCCGCGCCGCTGCCGACGCGCGTGCTGTCGACCAGCATCCGCTCCTGCCCGGTGGCGGGGTCGCGCGCCCAGAGGTCGAGGCGAAAGCGATCGTCGGCGCGCGGACGGAGAAAGGTGAGCAGCCGGCCGTCGGGCGAGAGCTTGAGCGCGCGCGGCTGCTGGCCGCCGAGATCGGGCGCGGCGAAGATGCGGTCGAGCGTGAGGCGCTGCGGGGCAGGTCTCGTCGCGCGCGCCTGCGCGGACTCAGCCACGAGCGCTCCCGTTGCTACCGTCGCGAGCGCCAACACCGCCAACCATGAACGCATCCATTCCTCCGGGACTGCGACCCGGGCCCGGGCGCGCCGCCCTTATCGCGGCGGGAGGCGGTGAGGTAAAGCGTCACCCATGCTGTCGTGGTGGGAGCGCCCTTTCCTCCGATAGACCGCCGACGACGACACGAGCACTCCCCATCAAAGAGACACCACCCCCGGCGGACACCGCGGTCCAGTCGGGAAGGCGTGGGTGGCAGTCACCAGCGTTCCCCACCTGGACCCCGGCGCTCGCCGGGGTGGCACGTAGATGTATGGGGCCCGCTCCGCACTCCTCCAGCGACGGCAAGCCGGCGGTGCGATGCCCGCCAACCTCCACGAGAAAGGGGCGCGGCGGTCTCCCACCGCGCCCCTCGCGCTCCTGTCGGAACCGGGACCGCTTACTCGGCCGCCGCCTGCACGCGGTTGTCGCGGCGCTCGGCGATGCGCGCCGACTTACCCGTGCGGCCGCGCAGATAGTAGAGCTTGGCGCGACGCACCGCGCCCTTGCGCACCACCTCGATCGAGTCGACGTTGGGCGAGTAGAGCGGGAAGACGCGCTCCACACCCTCGCCGAAGCTGATCTTGCGGACGGTGAACGACGAGCCCATGCCCTTGTTCGAGCGCGCGATGCACACGCCCTCGAAGTTCTGGACGCGGGTGCGCTCGCCCTCGACCACCTTCACGCCGACCTTCAGCGTGTCGCCGGGGCGGAACTCGGGGAGCTTCTTGCTCTCGTGGAACTTGGCGATCTGCTCGGCCTCGAGCGTCTGGATCAGGTTCATCGCGTCAATCCTTACTTCCGTGCCGCGCGCCAGAGGGCGAGCCGACCCGAGCGCCCTCGTGGCGCTCCCACAGGTCTGGCCGCCGTAGCCGTGTGTCGATCTCGGCCTGTGACTGACGCCACGCCGCGATCCTCGCATGATCCCCCGATCGCAGCACCTCGGGGATCGTGCGCCCTTCCCATTCGACAGGTCGGGTGTAGTGCGGATATTCGAGGAGGCCGCTCTCGAAGCTCTCCTCGTCCCCGCTCGAAGCCGCGCCCATTACGCCGGGAAGCAGCCGAACGCAAGCGTCGAGCAGCACCAGCGCCGCCATCTCGCCGCCCGAGAGGATATAGTCGCCGATGGAGAGCTGCTCCACCGCGCGCGCCTCGAACAGGCGCTCGTCGAACCCCTCGAACCGGCCGCACAGCAGCACCGCGCCATCGCCGGCGGCGAGGTCGCGGACGCGACGCTGCGTCAGCGGCGCGCCGCGCGGGGTGAGCGCGATCAGCGGGCGACCGTCGGCGTGCGCGTCGACCGCGCGGCTCACGACATCGGCGCGCAGCACCATCCCCGCCCCGCCGCCCGCGGGCGTGTCGTCGACGGTGCGATGGCGATCCTCGGTGAAGTCGCGGATGTTGACCGCGTCGCAGGTCCACCGCCCCTCACGCAGCGCGCGGCCGGCGAGTGCGGTGCCGAGCGGGCCGGGGAACATCTCAGGGTAGAGCGTCAGGATCGTGGCGCGGAAGGTCATCGCGTCCAATTCTCGACGGCGAGGCCGGGGACGCCCGCGAAGTCGCGCTCATTGTTGGTGACAAGGGTGGCGTTGAGCGAGAGCGCGTGCGCGGCGATCAGCAGGTCGAAGCTGTGACGGCGCGGCGACGTCGATGCCGCTAGGGTGCCGTAGCGCTCCGCCGCGGCGCGGTCGAAATCATGAACGCCCAGCACCCCGACGAAAACGTCGAGCCGCGCCTCGTCCGCGGTATCCACACCGGGGCGGTTGGCGCCGTAGCGCAATTCCGCCAGCGTGATCGTCGACAGGCCGAGGTCACGGCCGTTCTGCGCGCGGATCCGTGCGCGCAGCCGCTCGCTCCGCGCGAGCGCGAAGTCGATGCAGACGTTGGTATCGAGCAGGTACATGCGTCAGGCGGCAGTGTCGCGAGCGGGCGTGCGCCAGTCGCGCTCGTCCTGCTCGATCTCGCCGCGCCCCGCCGCCATGAACTCGGGCGAGAAGGCGCCGTAAAGGCCATCCAGCACCGCCGCCGCCTGATCGTCGCGCCAGACGCTGCACGAGCCGTCGCGGTGCGGCACCAGCGTGACATCGTCGCCCTCCTCGAAGCCCAGCGCCTTGGGCAGGCGCAGCGCGACCGAATTGCCGGACTTGAACACCTTGGCGCGATATTCGTTACTCATCGCCGATCTCCCGTATGCACGGGATGTATATACAGGCGGGGACGACAGCAAGATGGACGACTGCCTCATCATCGGTGCCGGGCCCGCCGGACTAACCGCCGCGATCTACCTCGCGCGCTATCATCTCTCGATCCGGCTGCTCGACTCGGGCTCGAGCCGCGCCGCGATGATCCCGTGCACGCACAATCACGCCGGCTATCCCGACGGGGTCGCGGGCACCGAATTGCTGCGACTGATGCTCACCCAGGCGGAGAAATACGGCGCGCGGCGCGAGCCCGTGATGGTGACGGCGCTGGCACGCGACGGCGACGGCTTCGTCGCCACCACCGACCAGGGCACGTACCGCGCGCGCACCGTGCTGCTGGCGACCGGGGTGGTGAACCACCGCCCGCACGGGCTGCTCCCCGAGGTGCACGACCCGGCGCTGGCGCGCGGGCTGCTGCGCTACTGCCCGGTGTGCGACGGCTATGAGGTGACCGACCGGCGCGTCGCGGTGATCGGCACCGGCGATCGCGGCATGCGCGAGGCGCTGTTCCTGCGCGGCTTCACGCGCGACATCACGCTGATCGCGCCCGAGGCGGAGCATCTGCTCGACCCCGCCTGCGCCGACGCGCTCGACGACGCCGGGGTGGTGCGCGTCGACGGACCCTGCGGCGGCTATGCGATCGAGGACGACCGCCTCGCGCTCGACACCGCGCGCGGGCGCATGGCGTTCGACAGCATCTACCCCGCGCTCGGCTCGCGCATACGCTCGCACCTGGCGATCGAGGCGGGCGCGCGCGCGAGCGAGGACGGCTGCCTCGAGGTGGACGACCATCAGCGCACCAGCGTGCCGGGGCTCTTCGCGGCGGGGGACGTGGTGAAAGGGCTGGACCAGATCAGCCATGCCATGGGCGAGGCCGGCGTCGCCGCGACGACGATCCGCAACCTGCTGGCGGAGCAGCGGCCGCTGCGGCGCTGAGCGTGAGGACCTTACCCGCTCTCGGCGTCGTCCCGAACTTGTCTCAGGATCTACTGCTCCGCGAGTGCCACTGCGGCACGGTGGATCCTGAAACAAGCTCGGGATGACGGCGAAGGGAAGGAAGAAGAGGACCGTTCGCCTCCCCTCACTCGACGAAGCCGGCCTCTACCACCAGCCGCTCGCGGTCCCACTCGGGCACCGCGTTCATCGGCACCATGAAGCGCGTGCCGCCGTCACGCTCGATCTCGATCACGTCGCCCGCGCCGAAATTCTCCACCGCGACGACGCGCCCGACCTGCTCGCCGTCGGTCGACACCGCGGTGAGCCCGAGCAGGTCGGCGTGATAATATTCACCCTCGCCCAACGGCGGCAGATCCGCGCGCTTGACGGTGAGCAGGGTGCCGCGCAGCTGCTCCGCGGCGCTGCGGTCGGTTACCTCGGCGAAGCGCGCGATCGTGCCGTCGCGCAGCTTCACCAGCGTGAGCGCGCCGCCGTTGAACGAGCGGTGCGCGTCGAGCGCCTCGGCGAAGACCTTGAGGCGCACCTCGCCGGCGACGCCGTGCGCCCCCGCCACGGCGGCGAGCACCACCGTGTCGGGGTCGGCCGGCGCCGCGTCAGCCCTGGTCGGGCGAGCCGGGGCCGCCGGCGGGGGCGTCGTCGTCCCCCTCGGCGGGCTGCTCGCTCGAGACGCCCCGGTTGGTCGCGTCCTGGGTGGTCGAGTCGTCATCGTCGTCGGGCGCCGTGCGCGGGTCGGGGTCGATCATCATCCTGTGTCACTCCGGCTCTCGGTGGAACCGGGTAACGCGCCAGACGACGATCGGCTTCCCCGCGCCGCTTACTCCGCGCTCGCCGCCTCGGGCTCGGCGGCCTCGGCCGGGGCCGCGGCGGCCTCCTGCTGCGCCTTCAGCTTCTCGGCGCGCTCCTCGGCCCGCTCCTTGGCCTTCTCGCCCGGCTCGCCCTTCTTCGGGTTGCTGCGCACGGCGCGCTCCTTCACGCCCGCGGCGTCGAGGAAGCGGGCGACACGGTCGGTCGGCTGCGCGCCCATGCCGAGCCAGTGCTTGGCGCGCTCGCCGTCGAGCACGATGCGCTTCTCGTCGTCCTTGCCCAGCAGCGGGTTGTAGTTACCGATCTTCTCGATGAACTTGCCGTCGCGCGGGCTGCGCGCGTCGGCGACGACGATGCGGTAATAGGGACGCTTCTTCGAGCCGCCGCGCGACAGGCGAATGCTGAGTGCCATGGTATTCGTCTTCCTTCTGTCTGTCTGTGCCCCGGCACGCGCCGGGATCGTCTAGGTGATGGTCGTCACGTCCGCGCCGCCGGGGCGCGCACCGCTACTTCTTGAACCGGAAACCGGGCGGCAGGCCGCCCGGGATGTTGCCGGGCAGACCGCCGCCGGGGAGCCCGGGCAGCCCCGGACCGCCGCCCGGGCCACCGAGCTTGCCCATCATGTCGCCCATGTCGGCGCCGCCGATGGCGTTGCCCAGGCCGCCGAGGCCGCCCTTGCCGAGCATCGCCATCATGCCCTTCAGGCCGCCCATCTTCTTGATCTTCTTCATGGCGGTCGACATCTCGAGGTGCATCTTGAGGAGCTTGTTGACCTCCTGCACCGTCGTGCCGGAGCCCTTGGCGATGCGGATCTTGCGCTTGGCGTTGATCAGCTCGGGCTTGGCGCGCTCCTTGACCGTCATCGAGCCGATCATCGCGTCGAGATGGACCAGCATCTTGTCGCTGCCCGGCACCGAGTCCATCGCCGCCTGCGCCTTCTTCATGCCCGGCAGCATGCCGGCGAGCGCGCCCAGCCCGCCCATGCGCTTCATCTGCGCGAGCTGGCCGCGCAGGTCGTTCATGTCGAACTGGCCCTTGGCGAGCCGGCTCGCCATGCGCTCGGCGTCCTCCTGCTGGATCGACTCGGCGGCGCGCTCGACCAGGCTGACGACGTCGCCCATGCCGAGGATCCGCCCCGCGACTCGGCTGGCGTGGAAGGCCTCGAGCGCGTCGAGCTTCTCGCCGACGCCGGCGAACTTGATCGGCTTTCCGGTGACCGCGCGCATCGACAGCGCGGCGCCGCCGCGCGCGTCGCCGTCCATGCGGGTGAGCACCACGCCGGTGAGCGGCACCTGCTCGGAGAAGTTCTGCGCGACGTTGACCGCGTCCTGGCCGGTCAGCGAGTCGACGACGAGCAGGATCTCCTGCGGCGCCGCCACCTCGGCGACCGCCTTCATCTCGTCCATCAGCGCCTGGTCGACGTGGAGCCGGCCCGCGGTGTCGAGCATCAGCACGTCGAAGCCCTGGAGCCTCGCGGCCTGGAGCGCGCGGCGCGCGATCTCGACCGGCCGCTGGCCCGCGACGATCGGCAACGTGGCCACCTCGACCTGCGTGCCGAGCGTGGCGAGCTGCTCCTGCGCGGCGGGGCGGTTGACGTCGAGCGACGCCATCAGCACCTTCTTGGCCGAGCGCCCCGTCATCGAGCTGCTCGACAGGCGCTTGGCGATCTTGGCGGTGGTCGTGGTCTTGCCCGAGCCCTGCAGGCCGACCATCATCACCACCGCGGGGGGCGCGACGTTGAGCTGGAGCTCGGCCGCGGCGGGATCGTCGCCGCCCAGCATCCGCACCAGCGCGTCGTTGACGATCTTGACGACCTGCTGCCCCGGCGTGACCGAGCGCAGCACGTTCTGCCCGACCGCTTCCTCGGTGACCTCGTCGACGAAGGCGCGCGCGACCGGCAGCGCGACGTCGGCCTCGAGCAGCGCGACGCGCACCTCGCGCATCGCCGCGCGCACGTCGGCCTCGGTCAGCGCGCCGCGGCCACGCAACCGGTCGAAGACGCCGCCGAGACGATCGCTGAGGCTATCGAACATCGTGTATCCTTCCCATCCGCCGCCAAACGCAAAAGCGCCGGCGGGCGAAACCTCGCCGGCCAGCGGGCACCACATGGGCGCATGTCGATCGCGTTCAACGGTGGAACGTGCGGCGGCTGTTAGAGGAAGTGCGCGCGCGATGCAAGGTGGGGCGGAGGCGCGGCGGGAGCGGAGTGGACGGACGAGGCTGATTGGCCGTGCGACTTGGAGAGAGCCGCCTTCAGGACAGACAGCACGGGGGACGACTTACCAACCAGCTACCGGTATGCGGCACAACCCGCCTCCTCGTCATCCCTGCGAAGGCAAGGATCCAGACACGCTGACGCCCGTGAAAGGGCTGCGACGTCAACGCGTCTGGATCCCCGCCTGCGCGGGGATGACGGCGGGAGCGGCCTGCCCACCCCGCCCCCCTACCCCAGTCGCGCCAGCGCCGCCGCGAAGCGCTCCGCGTCCGCCGCTTTCTCGGCGTGGTCGGCGCGCGCCTTCTCCACCGCCTCGGGCTTGGCGCGCTCGACGAAGCTGGCGTTGCCGAGCCGCCCCGCCAGCGAGTCGCGCTCCTTCTCCGCCGCGGCGAGCGACTTGTGCAGCCGCTGGCGCTCCGCCTCCAGGTCGATCACGCCTTCCAGCGCGAGCGAGAACGTCTCCGCCCCCCATAGGATCGGCGCGCGCGCCCCGCTCGCCTCGCCCGGCGTCAGCGTGACGCGCGCGAGCCGCTCGACGTAGGGCGCGATCGAGGTCGGCACGCTGCCCGCCCCGGTGTGGAGCGCGATCCGTGCGCCCGGCGGCACGTTGAGCTCGGCGCGCGCCCCGCGCACTGCCTCGACCAGCTCGATCAGCCGCTCCACCTCCTGCTTGGCGGCAGGATCGAGCGCGCGCGCGTCCGCCATCGGCCAGTGCGCGACGATCAGCTCGTGCGCGCGCGGCGCCAGCGCGTGCCACAGTTCCTCGGTGATGAAGGGCATGAAGGGGTGGAGCAGCACCAGGATCTGGTCGAGCACCCAGCCCGCGACCGCCTTGGTCTCCTCGTCCACCTGTCCCTTGATGAGCTCCAGATACCAGTCGCAGAAGCGGCTCCACACGAACTGGTAGATCGCGTTGGCGGCGGCGTCGAAGCGATAGTCGGCGAGCGCGAGGTCGACCGCCTGCACCGTCGCCACCGTCTCGGCGAGGATCCATTTGTTCACGGGATTCGCCGCGACGGGCGGCTCCAGCGCGGTCGAGCCGCCGATCCCGTTGGCCTGGGCGAAGCGGCTGGCGTTCCACAGCTTCGTGGCGAAGTTGCGATAGCCCTCGACGCGCCTCTCATCCATCTTGATATCGCGCCCCTGGCTCTCCATCGCCGCCATGAAGAAGCGCAGCGCGTCGGCGCCGTAGCGGTCGATCAGCCCGAGCGGGTCGACGGTGTTGCCCTTGGACTTGGACATCTTGGCGCCGTCGGCGGCGCGCACCAGGCCGTGCAGGTAGAGCGTGCGGAACGGTACCTCGCCCATGAAGTGCATGCCCTGCATCATCATCCGCGCGTCCCAGAAGAACAGGATGTCGAAGCCCGAGACGAGCACGTCATTGGGGTAGCGGCCGCTTAGCGTGCGGTCAGCGGCGTCGGGCCAGCCCATCGTCGCGAACGGCCAGAGCGCGCTGGAGAACCAGGTGTCGAGCACGTCGGGGTCGCGCGTCAGCGCTACGCCAGCGCCCGCCTCGGCCTGCGCCTCGGCCTCGGTCTCGGCGACGTAAGCGCGCCCTTCCGCGTCGAACCACGCCGGGATCTGGTGGCCCCACCACAATTGCCGCGACACGCACCACGGCTGGATGTTCTCCATCCAGTTGAAGAAGGTCTTCTCCCACGACTTGGGCACCAGCCGGATCGCGCCCGAGCGCACCGCCTCGATCGCGGGCTTGGCCAGCGTCGCGGCGTCGACATACCATTGGTCGGTCAGCCACGGCTCGATCACCGCGCCCGAGCGGTCGCCGAACGGCGTCTGGATCACGCGCGGCTCGGCGTCGTGCGCGACATCCTCCTTGTCGACGTGCGGGATCAGCACGCCCGCCTCCTTGAGCCGCGCCACCACCAGCCGCCGAGCATCCTGCTCGGCCCCGGCGTCGTTGCCGGGCAGGTCGAGGAACTCAGCGGGGATCAGCCCGTCCGCGGTCTGCACCACACGCGCCTTGGCATCGAGCATGTTGAGCATGTCGCGCGCCTCGATCCCGGCGCGGCGGCCGACCTCGAAGTCGTTGAAGTCGTGCCCTGGCGTGATCTTCACCGCGCCCGAGCCGAGCGCCGGGTCGGCGTGCTCGTCGGCGACGATCGGGATCAGCCGGCCCGTGATCGGCAGCCGCACCTGCTGGCCCACCAAAGCGGTGTAGCGCGCGTCCTCGGGATGCACCGCCACCGCCATGTCGGCGAGCATCGTCTCGGGGCGGGTCGTCGCCACCTCGATCGAGCCCGAGCCGTCCGCGAGCGGGTAGCGCAGCCGCCAGAAATGGCCCCGCACCTCGCGCGTCTCGACCTCCAGGTCGCTGATCGCGGTGCCGAGGCCGGGATCCCAGTTCACCAGGCGCTTGTCGCGGTAGAGCAGCCCCTGCCGGTGCAGCTCGACGAAGACCTTGAGCACCGCGCGCGAGAAGCCCTCGTCCATGGTGAAGCGCTCATTGGCCCAGTCCATCGAGCAGCCGAGCCGGCGCAGCTGGCGCGTGATCTCGCCGCCGCTCTCCGCCTTCCACGCCCACACCCGCGCGACGAAGTCCTCGCGCGACAGGTCGGTGCGCTTCTCGCCCTTGGCCGCCATCTGGCGCTCGACCACCATCTGCGTGGCGATGCCGGCGTGATCGGTGCCGACCACCCAGAGCGCGTCCTTGCCCTTGAGCCGGGCGTGGCGCGTGAGGATGTCCTGCAGCGTGTTGTCGAGCGCGTGGCCGATGTGGAGCGAGCCCGTCACGTTGGGCGGCGGGTTGACGATCGTCCAGGGCTCGGCGGAGGGCCGCTCGGGGCGGAACAGGCCCTTGTCTTCCCAGTGCGTGTACCAGCGGCGCTCGATCGCGGCGGGGTCGAAGGTCTTGGCGAGCTCGGTCATGGCTCGGCGGCTATCCCGCGTCGGGCCAAAAGGGAAGACCGCGCCGCCGCGGCATAGCAGAAGGGCCGCCCCGGCTTCCCGGGACGGCCCTGCTGTCAGCCTCGCGGCGCGCGCGGGTCAGGCGGCGACGTCGTAGTCCTCGTCGGTCACCACCGGGCCCGAATCCTGCCCCTTGGCGGCGACGTCGCGGTCGACGAACTCGATGATCGCCATCGGCGACGCGTCCGAGGCGCGGATGCCCGCCTTGATCACGCGGGTGTAGCCGCCGTTGCGCGACGCGTAGCGCGGCGCGAGCACGTCGAACAGCTTCACCAGCTGCGCGTCGTCGAGCAGCCGCGCGTGGGCGAGACGACGGTTGCTGAGGCCGCCCTTCTTGCCGAGCGTGATCAGCTTCTCGATGTACGGGCGCAGCTCCTTCGCCTTGGCGACGGTGGTGGTGATCTGCTCGTGCTTGATCAGCGCGGCCGACATGTTGCGGAACAGCGCCTGGCGATGGGCCGAGGTGCGCTGCAGCTTACGACCGCCAACTCTATGACGCATGGTCTTTCCTTTCGTTCGTCAGGGGGCCGTGCGAGGTACCCCGGGCCCGGTGGGGACGTTTGAGCCCACCATGTTCACGTCGCTCCCGTGGGAGCCTCTATAGTATAGGAAACCGGGTGGCACCGCGGCGAAGCCGCGGCGTCGGTCGGGTGCCGCCTGCGGCACCCGCCGGCCGGGGCAATCCGTCCCGCGCATAGCTCACGCTACGCGCGTGCGGATCAGCCCATGATCTCCTGCTCGAGCTTCTTGGCGACTTCCTCGATATTCTCGGGCGGCCAGCCCGGGATCTCCATCCCCAGCCGCAGCCCCATCGACGAGAGCACTTCCTTGATCTCGTTGAGCGACTTGCGCCCGAAGTTCGGGGTCCGCAGCATCTCCGCCTCGGTCTTGCCGACCAGATCACCGATATAGATGATGTTGTCGTTCTTGAGGCAGTTGGCCGAGCGCACCGAGAGTTCGAGCTCGTCGACCTTCTTGAGCAGGTAGCGGTTGATCTGCGCGGTGTCGCTGGCGACCTCGCCCCCCGTCGCCGCCGGCGCCGCGACGCCGACCGGCGCCGAGCGGGTGACCGACGAATCGTCGAAGTGGACGAACAGCGCGAGCTGGTCCTGCAGGATGCGGCCGGCATAGCCCACCGCGTCCTCGGGGGTGACGGTGCCGTCGGTCTCGATCGTCAGCGTCAGCTTGTCGTAATCCAGGTCCTGCCCGACGCGGGTCGGGTCGACCTTGTACGACACCTGGCGCACCGGCGAGTAGAGCGCGTCGACCGGGATCAGCCCGATCGGCGCGTCGGCCGGCCGATTGTTGACCGCGGCGACATAGCCCTTCCCGACGTCAGCGGTGAGCTCCATGTTGAGCGTCGCGCCCTCGTCGAGGTGGCAGATCACCAGCTCGGGGTTCATCACCTCGATGTCGCCCGACACCGCGATGTCGCCCGCCTTCACCTCGGACGGCCCGCTCGCGGAGAGCTGGAGGCGCTTCGGCCCCTCGCCCTGCATGCGGATCGCGATCTGCTTGACGTTGAGGACGATGTCGGTGACGTCCTCGCGCACGCCGGCGAGCGAGCTGAACTCATGCAGCACGTTCTCGATCTTGATCGAGGTCACCGCGGCACCCTGCAGCGAGGAGAGCAGGACGCGGCGCAGCGCGTTGCCCAGCGTCAGCCCGAAGCCGCGCTCCAGCGGCTCGGCGACGAAGGTCGCCTTGCGCTTGCCATCACCGCTCTTCTTCTCGAGCTGGTTGGGCTTCTTCAGTTCTTGCCAGTTCTTTGCGTTGACAGACAAGCTCTCGTCCCCTGGGGTTGGGCCGGCGCTGGCGGGCGCCGACCGGGTAATGGACGCAGCCGCTCGTCAGCGGCCACGCGAAGAACATCGGATCAGACGCGACGCCGCTTCGACGGACGCACGCCGTTGTGCGGGATCGAGGTCACGTCGCGGATCGACGTGATCTGGAACCCGACCGCCTGCAGCGCGCGCAGCGCCGACTCGCGGCCCGAGCCGGGGCCCTTGACCTCGACCTCGAGCGTGCGGACGCCGTGCTCGGCGGCCTTCTTGCCCGCGTCCTCGGCGGCGACCTGCGCCGCGTACGGGGTCGACTTGCGGCTGCCCTTGAAGCCCATCATGCCCGCGGACGACCAGCTGATGGCATTGCCCTGCGCGTCGGTGATGGTGATCATGGTGTTGTTGAAGCTGGCGTTCACGTGAGCGACGCCCGCGGTGATGTTCTTGCGTTCGCGCCGGCGAATGCGCTGCGGTGCCTGAGCCATGTGGTGTTCCTGACCTGTATTTCCAAGACGGAGGCCGGGAGGCTGTCAGCCTCGGACCTGCCTCCGGCGGAGGAGAAGACGAGAATAGTCGCCCGGACTATTCTCTTACTTCTTCTTGCCCGCGATCGGCTTCGCCTTGCCCTTGCGGGTGCGCGCGTTGGTGTGCGTGCGCTGGCCGCGGACCGGCAGGCCCTTGCGGTGACGCAGGCCGCGGTAGCAGGCGAGGTCCATCAGGCGCTTGATGTTCATCGCGGTCTCGCGACGAAGGTCACCCTCGACGGTGTAGCCGGCATCGATCGCCTCGCGGATCTGCAGGACTTCCTGATCGGTCAGGTCCTGCACGCGCCGCTCCGACGTGATGCTCAGCTTCTCGGTGATCTCCTTGGCCTTGGCCGGACCGATGCCGTGGATATAGGTCAGCGCGATCACCACGCGCTTGTTGGTCGGGATGTTAACACCCGCGATACGTGCCATGTGCTATATGTCTCCTGTGCTCCACGGGAAGCGGCATGGCTGCACGCATCCCATCTCAACGCATTGCCTTCCGCGCTCCCGCCCCGAGTCGCTCCCCGACGAACGCAGGAAACGCGACGTGCGCACAAGTGCGACGCCGTCGAGTGGGAGGTTGGAAGGAAGGGCCGATAAGCGGGCGCGAACGCACTGTCAAGCAAGCGGTTCCGAGTCGCGTCGCGCCGCCCGCCGCAGCGCGGCCCATTTGCGCAGCGCCACGACGAACCAGGCGAGCTCGACCAGCCCGAACGGCCACGCGCCCTGGAGGAAGCCGTACGCCGAGCCCATCAGGCAGCCCAGCGCGAACAGCAAGGTCCAGTACGGCGCCCGCTCTTCCATCATATAGCACAAGAGCATGAAGGTGACGGCGAACAGGCCGAAGAGGGTCAGGGCGTCCATGCGGCCCGGTGTGGCGCATCGCGACGCGGTCGGCCAGTCACGTCGCGCGCGTGAGACCCCGATCCGAGATCTCCGGCTCCGAACGATGATTGGGGGCCGGGCACCCGCCCGATCTCCGGCGTTGTCCCGACCTCGTTCTCGGGTCCACGAGTTCGCAGGTGCCGTGGCGGCCGAGTAGGCGGTGCAGCGAATCCTGACCGGAACTCGGGATGACGCCGCTTGGGCGTCGGATGGGGCGGCGCGCTCACCGACGATCGCCGCGCCCATCGGCCAGAGACGCGAAGAGCCGGCGGAGGACAGGGAACCCTCCGCCGGCCTCGTCACCACCGGGAGAGAAGGTGACGAGTTCGTATTGTCTTCGGCGATCGGGCGACGACCACCGCCGCCCGTGACGTCTCTCTAGCCCCGTCGCCGCGTCCGCAGCGTGGCAGCCGCATGAACTTTCCGTCATGTCTGTGAAAATGCGACCGTATCGGTGCCAGTCGCCGCGCCGAGCCACGCGGCGGGCGGCGCCCGCATCTCGCGTCGCGCTTGTGCGTTCGGCCGACATGGACGAACTACAGCGGGCCTACGCCTCGATCGAGACGCCGCACCTGCGCGCCCGCGCCGCGGTGGAGGTCACGCCGGCGGGGCTGCTCGCGCTCGGCGGGATGGTGGCGACGATCCTCGCGGGTAGCGCGGCGATCGTGCTCGCCGCGCGTCGCCCAGCCGCGCCGCCGCGACTCAGCGACCGCCGAGGATCGACTCGATCGCGGCGGTGACCTGGCCGATCTCGGCCATGCCGTCGACGCGGCGAACGAGTCCGCGCGACTCATAGATCGGGATGATCGGCGCGGTCTTGGCGCGATACTCGGCCATGCGAGTCCGCACCGTCTGCTCGTTGTCGTCCGGCCGGCGCTTGAAGTCGCTCGCGCCGCAGACGTCACACACGCCCTCGACCTGCGGCCGCTTGAACGTGTCGTGATAGCCCGTGCCGCAGACCGCGCAGGTGAAACGCCCCACGATCCGCTCGACCAACGCGTCCTCGTCGACCTCTAGCTCGATCACATGGTCGAGCGACTGACCGCGCTCGGCCAGCAGCAGGTCGAGCGCGTCGGCCTGCGCCGCGGTGCGCGGATAACCGTCGAAGATCGCACCGCTGCCGGTGCCCGCGTCCATCCGCTCGCCGATCAGCGCGGAGACGATCGCGTCGGAGACGAGCTCGCCCGCCTCCATCACCGCCTTGGCCTGCAGGCCCACCGGCGTGCCCGCCTTCACCGCGGCGCGCAGCATGTCCCCGGTGGAGAGCTGGACCATGCCGCGCTCCTCGACGAGCCGCTGCGCCTGGGTGCCCTTGCCCGCCCCCGGCGGCCCCAGCAGAATGATGTTCACGAGATAACGCCTCCCTGTCGCGTCGTCCCGCGCCCCGCGCTCAGCGGCGGCGCGCGCCCTTCAGTTTCGCCTTCTTGATCAGGTCGCCATACTGGTGCGCCAGCAGGTGCGACTGGATCTGGGTGACCGTGTCCATCGTCACGTTGACCACGATCAGCAGGCTGGTGCCGCCGAGATAGAAGGGGATCGACAGCGCCGACACCAGATACTCGGGGACGACGCAGATGAACGTCAGATAGGCCGCGCCGATCACCGTGATGCGGGTCAGCACATAGTCGAAATAGCTCTCGGTGTTCTTGCCGGGGCGGATGCCGGGGATGAAGCCGCCGTAGCGCTTCAGGTTCTCCGCCGTCTCCTCCGGGTTGAACACCACCGCGGTGTAGAAGAAGGAGAAGAAGATGATGCCCGCGGCGTAGAGCGCCATGTACACTGGCGAGCCGTGCTGGAGATATTGGTTCAGCCCGATAAGGATGTCGCCGAAGCGGCTCTCGCCCGAGACGCGGTTGCCCGCGAACTGCGTGATCGTCAGCGGCAGCAGCAGCAGCGACGAGGCGAAGATCGGCGGGATCACGCCCGCGGTGTTGATCTTGAGCGGCAGATGGCTGCGATCGGCCTGCATGCCGCGCTGCGTCTGGCGCTTGGGATATTGGATCAGGATGCGGCGCTGCGCGCGCTCCATGAAACAGATCAGCAGGATGAGCCCTGCGACCACCGCGACGATCAGCACCACCGAGATCGGGTTCATCGAGCCCGAGCGCCCGCCCTCGAGCAGGTTCACCAGCGTGGTCGGCAGATGCGCGACGATGCCCGCCATGATGATCAGCGAGACGCCGTTGCCGATGCCGCGGCTGGTGATCTGCTCGCCCAGCCACATCAGGAACATGGTGCCGCCGATCAGCGAGATCACCGCGCCGACGCGGAACACCATGCCCGGCTCGATCACCGCGCCGCCGGCCTCGAGCCCTCGTGCGATGAAATAGCCCTGCACCGCGGTCAGCGCGACCGTGCCGTAGCGGGTGTATTGGTTGAGCTTCTTGCGCCCCGACTCGCCTTCCTTCTTGATCGCGGCGAGCTGCGGGCTGAGCGAGGTGGCGAGCTGCACCACGATCGAGGCGGTGATGTACGGCATCACGCCGAGCGCGATCAGCGACGCGCGCGACAGCGACCCGCCCGAGAAGGTGTTGAAGAAGTCGAGCACGCCGCCCTTCATCCGGTCGGCGAGCACGCCGAGCTGGGTCGGGTCGATCCCGGGCAGCGGCACGTAGCTCAGCAGCCGGAAGACGATCAGCGCACCGATCGTGAACCACAGCCTTTTCTTGAGGTCGGTCGCCTGGGCGAATTTCGCGAGGCTGATGCTCTGCGCCATCTGGTCGGCTGCGGATGCCATCGTGTCGGTGTATCCTGGAAACGAAGAACGGCGGGATGCGTTTGTACCGCCCCGCCGCTCATATAGGCGCAAGAGGCGCCTTGTCTAACCCGGGACGGCGGAAGCACGGCATTTAGGCGAGCGCCCTCCAGCCCCTGCCCGTCACATCGGCACCTGTTCCGGCGTCCGCCGCGCCCTCCAACCCTCGATCGAGGATGCGCGGCGCGGTAGACCGGGGACAGCTTCGGTAAGACGGTGCGGGCGGGTCACCGGCGCGCGACCCAGGCCGCGCGCCGGGGGCGACTTACGCCTGCTGCGCCTGCTTGCGCGCGGCCTGGGCGGTGCGGTGCTTGGCCTTGTGCTTGTCAGCCGCCGGGACGACCTCGGGCACGGTGACCGAGCCGCCGAGCTTCTCGACCGCCTCGCGCGCCGACGCCGACACGCCCGCGACGGTGAAGTTCAGCTTGGTGGTCAGCTCGCCCTTGCCGAGCAGGCGGACGCCGTCCTTGCCCCCGCGCGCCAGGCCGGCCGCCTTGAGCGCGGCGTGATCCAGGTCGGTGCCGGTCAGCTTGCCCGACTCGATCGCCTTCTGGATCTCGCCGAGGTTCACCGTGGCATAATCCTTGGCGAAGATGTTGTTGAAGCCGCGCTTCGGCAGCCGCATGTGGAGCGGCATCTGGCCGCCCTCGAAGCCGGCGATGCTGACGCCCTCGCGGCTCTTCTGGCCCTTCTGGCCGCGCCCGGCGGTCTTGCCCTTGCCCGAGCCGATGCCGCGGCCGACACGGATCTTGCGGTGGCGGGCGCCTTCGTTGTCGCGGAGTTCGTTGAGCTTCATGATATGCACTCGCTTTCGCTTCTGTCGCGCTGGAAAATAGGAAGGGGGCCGACTAGCCCCCTTCCCTCGTCTTGTCACTAGTCAGGTGGGGCGGCTCAGCCCTCGACCACCTCGACCATGTGCTGCACCTTGCGGATCATGCCGCGCACCTCGGGGCTGTCCTGCAGCTCCGCGACGCGGTGCATCTTGTTGAGGCCCAGGCCGACGAGCGTCGCGCGCTGGTCCTTGGTCCGCCGGATCGGCGAGCCGGTCTGCTTCACCTTGATCGTCGCCATGTCGCTCACTCCACCACTGCCGCGGCATCCGCCTCGGCGGTCGCCGCGTCCGCGCCGTGCGCGCGGCCGAGCAGGTCGGCGATCTTCTTGCCGCGACGCTGCGCCACCGACTTCGGCGACGTCTGCGTGCCCAGCGCCTCGAAGGTCGCGCGGATCATGTTGTACGGGTTCGAGGTGCCGACCGACTTGGTCACCACGTCGGCGACGCCGAGGCTCTCGAACACCGCGCGCATCGGACCGCCGGCGATGATGCCGGTGCCCTGCGGCGCCGAGCGCAGCGTCACGCGACCCGCGCCGAAGTGGCCGTTGCCGTCGTGGTGCAGCGTGCGCCCCTCCTTGAGCGGGACGCGGACCATCTTCTTCTTGGCCGCGGCGGTCGCCTTGGAGATCGCCTCGGGGACCTCGCGCGCCTTGCCGTGACCGAAGCCGACGCGGCCCTTGCCGTCGCCCACCACGACCAGCGCCGCGAAGCCGAAGCGCTTGCCGCCCTTCACCGTCTTCGAGACGCGGTTGATGTGGACGAGCTTCTCGATCAGCTCCTCGCCGCCGTCGTCGTTGTTGCGCCGGTCGTCGCGTCGGCCGCCGCGGCCGCCGTCACGCCCACCGCGCCCACCGCGGTCGTTGCCGCCGCGGCCACCGCCGCCGCCACGGCCGCCACGCGCGCCGCGCGGGGGGCCATTGTCCTGCGGGGCGGCCTGCGCCGGTGCCGCATTGGCCTCGGCCTCGGGCGCCTGCGTCTGCTGGTTCTCGTCAGCCATGTCTTAGAACTCCAGTCCGGCTTCGCGCGCGGCCTCGGCCAGCGCCTTCACCCGGCCGTGAAAGAGGAAGCCGCCGCGGTCGAACACGACCTGCGTGACACCGGCGGCCTTGGCCGCCTCGGCGACGCGCTTGCCCACCTCGGTCGCGGCCGCGACGGTCGCGGTCTTGCCGTCATGTCCCGCCAGCGTCGAGGCCGAGGCCACGGTGTGGCCGGCGGCGTCGTCGATCACCTGGGCATAGATGTGCTTGCCCGAGCGATGGACCGACAGGCGCGGACGCGTGCCGGCACGAGCGCGCAGCGCGGTGCGGTTGCGGCGACGCCGCTTGTCGAAAAGCGAAAGACCCTTGGTCACTTCTTCTTCCCTTCCTTACGGAAGATATACTCGCCGTCGTACTTGATGCCCTTGCCCTTGTACGGCTCGGGCTTACGCCAGCGGCGGATCTCGGCGGCCAGCTGGCCGACGCGCTGCTTGTCCGCACCGCTGATCTCGACGGTGGTCGCGTCCGGCGTCTTCACCTCGATGCCCTCGGGCACCTCGATGTTGACGTCGTGGCTGTAGCCGAGCTGCAGGCGCAGGTTGCGCCCCTGCGCCGCGGCGCGATAGCCCACGCCGGTGATCAGCAGCTTCTTGGTGAAGCCCTCGGTCACGCCGGTGACGAGGTTCTGTACCAGCGTCCGCTGCATGCCCCAGAAAGCGCGCGCGCGCTTGGTCTCGTTGGCCGGCTGCACGCCGATCGAGTCACCCTGCACGTCGTAGCTGATCAGGTCCGACAGCGGCATGGTCAGCGTGCCCTTGGGGCCCTTGACCGACAGCTCGTTGCCGTTGCGGGTGGCGGTGACACCCGACGGGATCGGGACCGCTTTCTTGCCGATGCGGCTCATCAGAACACCTCCGCCAGCACTTCGCCGCCGACGTTCTGCTCGCGCGCCTCGGCGTCCGACAGAACGCCCTTCGGCGTCGACACGATCGTGATGCCCAGGCCGTTCATCACGCGCGGCAGCTCGGTGGCGCCGGAGTAGATGCGACGGCCCGGCTTCGAGACGCGCGCGACATGCTTAATCGCCGGCTGACCCTCGAAATACTTGAGCTCGATGCGCACGCCCTTGGTGGACGCGCCCTTGCCGAGCGCGAGCTCCTCCTCGGAATAGCCGCGGATGTAGCCCTCGCGCTGGAGCACGTCGAGCACGCGGACGCGCAGCTTCGACGCGGGCGACAGCACGCTGTCCTTGCGCGCGCGCTGGCCGTTGCGGATGCGGGTGAGCAGGTCACCCAGGGGATCGGTCACTGCCATCGTACGTCCTTACCAGCTCGACTTGGTGAGACCCGGGATCAGGCCCTTGTTGGCCAGATCGCGCAGCATCACACGGGCAAGCCCGAACTTGCGGTAGTAAGCACGCGGACGACCGGTCAGCGCGCAGCGGTTGCGGATCCGCGTCGGGTTGGCGTTGCGGGGCAGCTCGGCCATCTTCAGCCGCGCGATGAGACGCTCGGTCTCGTCGAGCGACTGGTCGTTCGCGATTGCCTTAAGCTTCGCCAGCTTGGGCGCATATTGCGCCACCAGCTTCTTGCGACGCTCGTTCTTGTTCACGGAACTCAGTTTCGCCATGGACTTAAGCTCTCTTTATCAGACCAGCGAGGCGGTCATGCCGCCTTCTTCGCGTCGGTCGTTTCTTCCTCGCCAGTGGACTCCGGCGGGAACGGGAAGCCGAACAGACGGAGCAGCTCGCGCGCCTCGTCGTCGCTCTTCGCGGTCGTGGTCACGATCACGTCCATGCCGCGCACCTTGTCGATGCGGTCATAGTTGATCTCCGGGAACACGATCTGCTCCTTGATGCCGCAGGCATAGTTGCCGCGGCCGTCGAAGCTCTTCGGGTTCAGCCCGCGGAAATCGCGGACGCGCGGGAGCGCGATGGTGATGAAGCGGTCGAGGAACTCGTACATGCGCTCGCGGCGAAGGGTGACCTTCACGCCGATCGGCATGCCCTCGCGCAGCTTGAACTGCGCGATCGACTTCTTCGCCTTGGTGACGACGGGCTTCTGACCCGCGATCAGCTCCATCTCCGAAGCGGCCTGGTCGACGCGCTTCTTGTCCTGGGTCGCCTCGCCGACGCCCATGTTGAGCACGATCTTGTCGATCCGCGGGATCTCGTTGACGTTCTTGTAACCGAACTTCTCGGTCATCGCCGCGACGATGCGATCCTCGTAGATCGCCTTCATGCGGGGCTTGTAGGCATCAGCCATCGATCTTCTCCCCCGTCTTGACGGCGACGCGGACCTTCTTGCCGTCCTGCGTCTCGAAGCGGACTCGGGTCGGCTTGCCGTCGGCGGTGACATGCGCCACCTTCGACACGTGCAGCGGCGCCTCGATGCGCTCGAGCCCGCCCTGCGGGTTCGCCTGCGTCGGCTTGCGGTGACGGGTGGCGACGTTGACGCCGCCGACGATCACCTTGCTATCCTTCGGCATCGACTGGGTGACCGTGCCGGTCTTGCCCTTGTCCTTGCCGGACAGGACGATGACCTGATCGCCCTTCCTGATCTTCGCGGCCGCCATCACAGCACCTCCGGCGCGAGGCTGATGATCTTCATGTGCTTCTTGCCGCGCAGCTCGCGCACGACCGGGCCGAAGATACGGGTGCCGATCGGCTCCTCGTTCTTGTTGACCAGCACCGCGGCGTTGCCGTCGAAGCGGATCACCGAGCCGTCGGCGCGGCGGATGTCCTTGGCGGTGCGCACGATCACCGCGCGGTGAACGTCGCCCTTCTTCACGCGGCCCCGCGGCTGCGCTTCCTTGACGCTGACGACGATGATGTCGCCGACGCCGGCCGTGCGGCGCTTGGACCCCCCAAGCACCTTGATGCACTGCACCCGCTTCGCGCCGCTGTTGTCAGCGACGTCGAGATTGGACTGCATCTGGATCATCGATCCGCTTCCTTCTCGCCTTGGGGTGGATACCGACCCAGCCCCGCCTAAAAAAACGACCCCCGGCGGGCGCGTACGCCGGCCGAGGGGAGCGGCCGGTTAGCCGCTCCGCGGGCGAAAGGCAAGTGCCCTGACCCCGCGTCTTCCCACCGGGCTCGGCTGGTCTCCGCGGCCAGGCCGCGGACCCTTCCCGAAACGCCGGCGGGCGCGCTCACCGACGCTTACGCGTCGACGTCGACCCGCTCGGGCGCGACATGCGTGTTCACGCGGTCAACGACCTTCCAGGTCTTCAGCTTGGAGATCGGCGCGGTCTCTTCGATGCGCACGGTCTCGCCCTGCTTATACTCGTTCGCCTCGTCGTGGGCGTGGTACTTCTTCGAGCGACGGATGATCTTGCCGTAGAGCGGGTGCTTCACCTTGCGCTCCACGTTGACGATCACCGTCTTCTCGCCCTTGTCGGAGACGATCACTCCGGTCAGCACGCGCTTCGGCATGTGCGTCGTCCTCTTACTTGGCCGCAGCCGCAGCGGTGCGCTGCGCCTGCAGGGTCTTGATGCGGGCGATGTCCTTGCGGACCTCGCGCACGCGGCTCGGCTTCTCGAGCTGGCTCGTCGCCGCCTGGAAGCGCAGGTTGAACTGCTCGCGCTTCAGGTTGCCCAGCGCCTCGGCGAGCTGGTCGTCGCTCTGGCCGGTGAAGTCAGTGGTATGTGCCATCTTACTCGCCTCCCAGGTGCGAGGTGTCGCCGAGCCGCGCCACGACCTTGGTCTTGATCGGCAGCTTCATCGCGGCGCGCTCGAACGCCTCCGCGGCGAGCGGCCCCTCGACGCCGTCGAGCTCGAACAGGATCCGGCCCGGCTTGACCCGCGCGGCCCAGAACTCGGGCGAACCCTTGCCCGAGCCCATGCGGACTTCGGCGGGCTTGCTCGACACCGGCACATCCGGGAAGATGCGGATCCAGAGACGCCCCTGGCGCTTGATGTGGCGCGTGATCGCGCGGCGGGCCGCCTCGATCTGACGCGCGGTGATACGGTCCGGCTCCATCGCCTTGAGGCCATAGGAGCCGAAGTTCAGCGAGGTACCGCCCTTGGCGTCGCCGTGGATACGGCCCTTGAACGCCTTGCGGAACTTGGTGCGCTTCGGTTGCAGCATTGCCTTATTCCTTAGCGGCGGTCATCGCGCGCGGGGCGCACGCCGGAGGTCTGGGCCTCCATCATGAGACGATCGGTCGCCATCGGGTCGTGACCGAGGATCTCGCCCTTGAACACCCACACCTTGACGCCGCAGACGCCATAGGCGGTGTGCGCCTCGGCCTCGGCATAGTCGATGTTGGCGCGCAGCGTGTGCAGCGGCACCCGGCCCTCGCGATAGCTCTCCGAGCGCGCGATCTCGGCGCCGCCGAGACGGCCGCCGCAATAGACCTTGATGCCGTCCGCGCCGAGGCGCATCGCCGACTGCACCGCGCGCTTCATCGCGCGGCGGAAGGCGATACGACGCTCGAGCTGGTCCGCGATGCCCTGCGCGACGAGCTTGGCGTCGACCTCGGGCTTACGGATCTCGACGATGTTCAGCGACACGTCCGAGCTGGTCATCGCGCCGAGCGTCTTGCGCAGCTTCTCGATGTCCGAGCCCTTCTTGCCGATGATCACGCCCGGGCGCGCGGCGAAGACGGAGATGCGGCACAGCTTGGCCGGACGGTCGATCACCACCTTCGAGATCGCGGCCTGCGGCAGCGTCTTGATGATGTACTGGCGGATCTTCAGATCCTCCAGCAGCAGGCGACGGTAATCGTCGCCCTCGGCGTACCAGCGGCTGTCCCAGGTGCGGTTGATCTGCAGGCGCAGACCGATGGGATTGCTCTTGTGACCCATTAGGCTTCTTCCTGCTCGCGCACGACGATCCGCAGCCGCGAGAACGGCTTGAGGATGCGGGTGGACTTGCCGCGGCCGCGCGTGGCGAACCGCTTCATGGTGATCGACTTGCCGACGGACGCCTCGGCGACGACGAGCGCGTCGACGTCGAGGTTGTGGTTGTTCTCGGCGTTGGCGATGGCCGAGGCCAGCACCTTGCGCGCGTCGATCGCCATCGACTTCTTGGAGAAGGCGAGGATGTTCATCGCGTCGGCCGCCGAGCGACCGCGGATCAGCGCCGCGACCAGTCCCAGCTTCTGCGCCGAGCCGCGGATCTGCGTGCCGACCGAGAGGGCTTCCTTCTCGCCGACCTTGCGGGGGGATGCAGGCTTGCTCATCAGCGCTTGCCCTTCTTGTCAGCCGCGTGACCCGGGAAGAACCGGGTCGGCGCGAACTCGCCGAGCTTCATGCCGACCATGTCCTCGTTGACCGAGACGGGCACGAACTTGCGGCCGTTGTAGACCGAGAACGTCAGACCGACGAACTGCGGCAGGATGGTGGAGCGGCGCGACCAGGTCTTGATCGGCGCGCGCCCACCGGCATCCTGCGCGGTCTCGGCCTTCTTGAGCAGGCTCAGTTCGACGAACGGGCCCTTCCAGACAGAGCGAGCCATTACTTCTTCCTCGCGTGGCGGCTACGGATGATCATCTTGTCCGTAGACTTGTTGTGGCGGGTGCGCGCACCCTTGGTCGGCTTGCCCCACGGGGTGACCGGGTGACGGCCGCCCGAGGTCCGGCCCTCACCACCGCCGTGCGGGTGGTCGACCGGGTTCTTGGCCACGCCGCGCGTCAGCGGGCGCTTGCCCATCCAGCGCGAGCGGCCAGCCTTGCCGAGGTTCTGGTTCTGGTTGTCGGGGTTCGACACCGCACCGATCGTCGCCATGCACTCGCCGTGGATGTAGCGCTGCTCACCCGAGTTGAGGCGGACGATGACCATGCCGCGGTCGCGGCCGACGACCTGCACGTAGGTGCCGGCCGAGCGCGCGATCTGGCCGCCCTTGCCCGGCTTCATCTCCACGTTGTGGACGATGGTGCCGACCGGGATCTGGCCCAGCTCCATGGCGTTGCCCGGCTTCACGTCGGTCTTCTTGCCCGCGATCACCTTGTCGCCCGGCGCGAGCCGCTGCGGCGCGATGATATAGGCCAGCTCCTCGTCGGGGTACTTGACCAGCGCGATGAAGGCGGTGCGGTTCGGGTCATACTCGAGCCGCTCGACGATGCCCTCGACGTCCCACTTGCGCCGCTTGAAGTCGACGTAGCGGTAGCGCTGCTTGTGCCCGCCCGCGATACCGCGCGAGGTCACATGGCCCTTGTTGTTGCGGCCGCCGGTCTTGCGCTTGCCCTCGGTCAGCGCCTTGACGGGCTTGCCCTTGTACAGCGCCGACTTGTCGACCAGGACGAGGCCGCGCTGCGCCGGCGACGTCGGGTTATAATGCTTGAGTGCCATCTTACTTGGCCCCCTCGGTGACGTCGATCGACTGGCCCTCGCGGAGCGTCACGATCGCCTTCTTGACATCGGAGCGACGGTAGGGCGCACCCTTCCAGCGCTTCGTCTTGCCCTTCTGGACGATCGTGTTCACGCCCGTGACGCTGACGCCGAAGAGCGCCTCCACGGCCGCCTTGATCTGGGGCTTGGTCGCCTTGGTGGCGACCTTGAAGACCACCGCGTTCTGCTCGGAGAGCAGGGTCGCCTTCTCGGTGATGTGCGGCGCGACAATCACGTCATAGTGACGGTTGTCGATCGCCTCTGCCGGCTTAGCCATTGAAGCGCGCCTCCAGCTTCTCGACCGCCGCGCGCGTCAGCACCAGCGTGTCTGCCTTGATGATGTCGTAGACGTTCGCGCCGACCGCCGGGAGCAGGTCCACGCCCGGCAGGTTGCGACCGGCGCGGAAGCTCTCGCCCGCCTCGCCGTCGATCACCAGCGTGCGCTTGCCCGTGGTGAGCGTGGCGAAGTGGCCCTTGAGCTCCTTCGTCTTCTGCACCTCGAACGAGTCGAGCACGATCAGCGAGCCCGCCTTGGCATGGCTGCTGAGCGCCATCTTGAGACCGAGCGCGCGAACCTTCTTGTTCAACCCCGGGTTGAAGTCGCGGACGCGGGCGCCGTGCGCCTTACCGCCGCCGATGAACACCGGGGCGCGGCGATCGCCGTGACGGGCGACACCGCCGCCCTTCTGGCGACCGAGCTTCTTGCCCGAGCGGGCGACGTCGGCGCGCTCGCGCGTGCCGCGCGCGGTGGCGCGACGCTTCTCGAGCTGCCAGGTCACGACGCGGTGCAGGATGTCGGCACGCGGATCGAGGCCGAAGACCTCGTCGTTGAGCTCGATGTCCGCTGCGTCGGTGCCGGCGAAGGAGGAAACCTTGACCTTCACGTTCAGCCCTCCTGGCCGTCGGTCGCGGGGGCATCGGCCGACGTGTCGGCCGGCGTGTTCGCCGCGCTGTTGTTGTTGGCCGCCGACTTGATCGACGCCGGGTACGGCGCGCTCTCGTGGCGATCCTGCTTGACCGCGTCCTTGACGAACAGCCAGCCGCCCTTCGAGCCGGGCACCGAGCCCTTCACGAAGATCAGGCCGCGCTCGACGTCGGTGCCGACGATCTCGAGGTTCTGCTGGGTGCGGTTCTTGTCACCCATGTGGCCCGCCATCTTCTTGTTCTTGAAGACGCGGCCGGGATCCTGGCGGTTACCGGTCGAACCGTGCGAGCGGTGCGACACCGACACGCCGTGGGTCGCGCGCAGACCGCCGAAGTTCCAGCGCTTCATCGCGCCGGCGAAACCCTTGCCCTGGGTGCGGCCCTGGATGTCGACCAGCTGGCCGGCGACATAATGGTCCGCGGCGAGCTCGGCGCCGACGTCGAGGAGATTGTCCTCGGTCACGCGAAACTCGTGCACCACCGCCTTGGGCTCCACCTCGGCCTTGCCGAAATGGCCGCGCTGCGGCTTGGCGACGTTCTTGCTCTTGGCGACACCTGCGCCGAGCTGGACGGCGGTGTAGCCGTCACGGTCCTTCTCGCGACGGGCGACGACCTGAAGCGCCTCGATCTGCAGGACGGTGACCGGCACGTGGCGGCCGTCGTCCTGGAACAGGCGGGTCATCCCCATTTTCTTCGCGATCACGCCAGTACGCATGATCCGTTGCTCCTTGACAGAGGCACCGCGAGGCCCATCCCCACAGTGCTTGTGACCCGTGCCTGGCGGCGCGGATCGGTCAGCCCGGAATGTGCGAAGCGTGCCCCCGTCCCGGGCTGGCGCCTCCCCGAGGGGAAGCAGACGGGAGACGCTGACCCGGCCACCCGAGAGCGGCCGGCGGTATCTCTGTCCTGTCGTCATGCCGGCGGCTGCCGGCACCTCCTGGTGAGGGATGGTCGCGAACGCGCCACCCTCCCCTTCAAGACCCCGACCGAGATCGGGATGACGCGGGAGGGATGACTCACCTCCCGCGAGAAGAGGCGCGCTTACGCCAAGCTGTTGACGCCGTCAACAGGGGCCCCGACCTTCGCCGGGGCCAAAGGCGCGCCGGCCTGACGTCAGGCCAGCTTGATCTCGACGTCGACACCGGCGGCGAGGTCGAGCTTCATCAGCGCGTCCACCGTCTGCGGGGTCGGCTGAACGATGTCGAGCATGCGCTTGTAGGTGCGGACCTCGAACTGCTCGCGCGACTTCTTGTCGATGTGCGGCCCGCGGTTGACCGTGAACTTCTCGATGCGCGTCGGCAGCGGGATGGGGCCACGGATGAGCGCGCCGGTGCGGCGCGCGGTGTCGGCGATGTCGCCGGTCGCCTGATCGAGCACGCGATGATCGAACGCCTTGAGGCGAATGCGGATGTTGCTGTCCATGATCCCTACCAATGCGAAAGAGCGGGGCACTTCCTCCCCCGTCACTCCGGCCGAGACCGAAGCCCTGCTACGCTAGCGTCACGCTGCCACAAGACCCCGGCCGAGACCGGGCCGACGGGACGAGAGCACCTCTTGCTGTTCTCGAACCCAAAGCGAAGGCGCGGCCATAACCGCGCTCCCATTAAAAGGCAACCGCCCGACGCACCTTTCGGCGCATCGGGCGGAACCTTCGTGTCGGGCCGGCGGACCGGCCCGGTACGGCTTACTTCGAGATGGCGCTCACCACGCCCGCACCCACGGTGCGGCCACCCTCGCGGATGGTGAAGCGCTGGCCGACGTCCATCGCGATCGGCGCGATCAGCTTGATGCCGAGCGCGACGTTGTCGCCCGGCATGACCATCTCGGTGCCCTCGGGCAGCTCGACGGTGCCGGTCACGTCCGTGGTGCGGAAGTAGAACTGCGGGCGGTAGTTGGCGAAGAACGGCGTGTGACGGCCACCCTCGTCCTTCGACAGCACGTACACCTCCGACTGGAAGTCGGTGTGCGGCTTGATCGAGCCCGGCTTGCAGAGCACCTGGCCGCGCTCGACCTCGTCGCGGGCGACGCCGCGGATCAGCGCGCCGACGTTGTCGCCGGCCTGGCCCTGGTCGAGCAGCTTGCGGAACATCTCGACGCCGGTGACGGTGGTCTTGCGGACGGTCGGGTGGATCCCGACGATCTCGACTTCCTCACCGACCTTGACGATTCCGGTCTCGACGCGACCGGTCACGACCGTGCCGCGGCCCGAGATCGAGAACACGTCCTCGATCGGCATCATGAACGGCTTGTCGAGCGGACGCTCCGGCTGCGGGATATACTCGTCGACCGCCTTCATCAGCTCCATGACCGCGTCCGGCCCGAGCTTCTGGTCCGAGCCCGACAGCGCGCAGGTGGCCGAGCCCTTGATGATCGGAATGTCGTCTCCCGGGAACTCGTACGAGCTGAGCAGCTCGCGGACTTCCAGCTCGACCAGCTCGAGGATCTCCTCGTCGTCGACCAGGTCGACCTTGTTCATGAACACGACCATCGCGGGCACGCCGACCTGGCGCGCGAGGAGGATGTGCTCGCGGGTCTGCGGCATCGGGCCGTCGGTCGCCGACACGACCAGGATCGCGCCGTCCATCTGGGCGGCACCGGTGATCATGTTCTTGACGTAGTCGGCGTGCCCCGGGCAGTCGACGTGCGCGTAGTGGCGGTTGGCGGTCTCATACTCGACGTGCGCGGTCGAGATGGTGATGCCGCGCTCGCGCTCTTCCGGCGCCTTGTCGATGTTGGCGAAGTCCACCGCCGCGTTGCCCGCGACGTTCTCCGCCAGCACCTTCGTGATGGCGGCGGTCAGCGAGGTCTTGCCATGGTCGACGTGACCGATGGTGCCGATGTTCAGGTGCGGCTTGTTCCGCTCAAACTTAGCCTTAGCCATTGTTTCCCTACCTTCTGATTTCCACTGGAGCCGCACTCAGGACTCGCCGTGAAGGCGGCCCCATAGCGGCTCAATTCGCGTTGCGCAAATCCCTAGCCCCTTGAGGGACCGGGGCGGCGTTCCGGTTCGCGGCGTGCCGGGGCGAGGTCACCCTCGCCCCGCGCGCCTCAGGCCAGCTTCGCCTTGACCTCGTCGGCGACGTTCTGCGGCACCTCGTCATAGTGCGAGAACTGCATCGAGTAGCTCGCACGCCCCTGGGTGAAGGAGCGCAGCGAGTTCACGTAGCCGAACATGTTCGCCAGCGGCACCATCGCGGTCACCGCCTGCGCGTTGCCGCGCGTGTCGGTGCCCTGGATCTGGCCGCGGCGCGAGTTCATGTCGCCGATCACGTCGCCCAGATAATCCTCTGGGGTGACGACCTCGACCTTCATGACCGGCTCGAGCAGCGTGATGCCCGACTTCTGGGCCGCCTCGCGCATCGCGCCGCGCGCGGTGATCTCGAACGCCAGCGCCGACGAGTCGACGTCGTGGTACGCGCCGTCGTACAAGGTGATCTCGAAGTCGATGATCGGGAAGCCGACCAGCGAGCCGGTCGCCGCGGTCTCGCGGAAGCCCTTCTCGATCGCGGGGATATATTCCTTCGGAATGTTACCGCCCTTGACCTCGTCCTTGAAGATGATGCCCGCGCCGCGCTCGCCCGGGTTCAGCTTCACCTTCACGCGCCCGAACTGGCCGGTGCCGCCCGACTGCTTCTTGTGGGTATAGTCGACGTCGACCGGCTTCTTCAGATACTCGCGATAGGCCACCTGCGGCGCGCCGACGTTGGCCTCGACCTTGAACTCGCGCTTCATGCGGTCGACCAGGATCTCGAGGTGGAGCTCGCCCATCCCCTTGATGATGGTCTGGCCCGACTCGTGGTCGGTCGAGACGCGGAACGAGGGATCCTCGGCGGCCAGGCGGTTGAGCGCGACGCCCATCTTCTCCTGGTCGGCCTTGGTCTTCGGCTCCACCGACAGCTCGATGACCGGCTCCGGGAACTCCATGCGCTCCAGGATGATCGGGTTGGCGGGATCGCACAGCGTGTCGCCCGTGGTGGTCTCCTTGAGACCCGCCAGCGCGACGATGTCGCCCGCCCGCGCTTCCTCGATGTCCTCACGCGAGTTCGCGTGCATCAGGAGCATGCGGCCGATCTTCTCCTTCTTGTCCTTCACCGAGTTCATGTAGGTGCCCTTGGTGAGGACACCCGAGTAGATCCGAGCGAAGGTGAGCGAGCCGACGAACGGGTCGTTCATGATCTTGAACGCCAGCGCCGAGAAGGGCGCGGTGTCCGACGAGGGGCGCTCGTCCGGCGTCTCGCCGTCGAGCTTGACGCCCTTGATCGCGGGCACGTCGAGCGGGCTCGGCAGATAGTCGACCACCGCGTCGAGCAGCGGCTGGACGCCCTTGTTCTTGAACGCCGAGCCGCACACCACCGGCACGAACGCCATACTCAGCGTACCCTTGCGGAGCAGCGCCTTCAGCGTCTTGGCGTCGGGCTCGTTGCCCTCAAGATACGCCTCCATGGCGTCATCGTCCTGCTCGACCGCGAGCTCGATCAGCTCGCTACGGTACTTCGCCGCCTTCTCGGCCATGTCGTCCGGGATCGGCTGATACTCGAACTTCGCGCCGAGCGACTCCTCGAGCCAGATGATCGCGCGGTTCTCAACCAGGTCGACGAGGCCCTTGAAGCCGCCCTCGATACCGATCGGCAGGTACAGGACGGCCGGCTTCGCGCCGAGGCGATCGATGATCGACTGGACGCAGAAATAGAAGTCGGCACCGGTACGGTCGAGCTTGTTGACGAAGCACATGCGCGGCACGCCGTACTTGTCGGCCTGGCGCCACACCGTCTCGGACTGCGGCTCGACGCCGGCGACGCCGTCGAAGCAGGCGACCGCGCCGTCGAGCACGCGGAGCGAGCGCTCCACCTCGATGGTGAAGTCGACGTGGCCCGGCGTGTCGATGATGTTGATCAGATGCTCGGGGCCGTTACCCTCTTCCGCCTTCCACTTGCAGGTGGTGGCGGCCGACGTGATCGTGATCCCGCGCTCCTGCTCCTGCTCCATCCAGTCCATCGTCGCGGTGCCCTCATGGACCTCGCCGATCTTGTAGGACTTGCCGGTGTAATAGAGGATGCGCTCGGTCGTCGTCGTCTTGCCGGCGTCGATATGCGCCATGATGCCGATGTTGCGGTAGAGTTCGAGCGGATGGCTGCGGGCCATGACAGGTGGTCCTTCGGACTTGGGTGATACGGGCGGGCGGCTGGATCAGCCGGTCAGGAGTTTGGCCAGCGCAGCGCCGGCGCCCACAAGCGCGCCGCCCGCCACCAGACCCTGGATGAGAAGCAACCACGGCGAGATCATCCGATCACGCTCCAGCTTCAGACTTTCCGCCAGAAGCTTATACTCTTCCGCGGTCAGCTTGGCAGCCTCAGCCATAAGCTTCCGCGTCTCGGCTTCCAGTCGCGCCGAGTCGCGGTTGAGGCGGCGAATGTCGTCGTCCGAAGTATCCGGTACCGTCGCCATTCACCGCCTCCTCAACGCCTATATAAGCGCTTACCAGCGATAATGCGAGAAGGCGCGGTTCGCCTCCGCCATGCGGTGCGTGTCCTCGCGCTTCTTCACCGCGTTGCCGCGGTTGTTCGCCGCGTCGAGCAGCTCGCCCGAGAGGCGCGCCGACATGGTGTTCTCGCTGCGGCCGCGCGCCGCGGTGATCAGCCATCGGATCGCCAGCGCCTGGGCGCGCTCCGGACGGACCTCCACCGGCACCTGGTAGGTCGCGCCGCCGACGCGGCGGCTGCGGACCTCGATGCCCGGCTTGATGTTGTTCAGCGCGTCATGGAACACGCCGATCGGCTCGCGCTTGGCGCGGGTCTCGACGGTCTCCATCGCCGAATAGACGATGCCCTCCGCGACCGACTTCTTACCGTCGTACATCACGGAGTTCATGAACTTGGAGAGAACCTCATCCCCGTACACGGGATCAGGCAGGATTTCCCGCTTCTCGGGACGACGACGACGCGCCATGTGAATTTCCTTCTTAGATCAACCGAGCCGCGTGCGGCTCCGGGTTCCGGCCTGCGCCGAGCTGACGTCCGGGCGGCCTGGCCGCCCGCCGGTCACTTCGGCCGCTTGGCGCCGTACTTCGAGCGCGACTGGCGACGGTCCTTGACGCCCTGTGTGTCGAGCACGCCGCGCAGCACGTGATAACGCACGCCCGGGAGGTCGCGCACACGGCCGCCGCGGATCAGCACCACCGAGTGCTCCTGCAGATTGTGGCCCTCGCCCGGGATGTAGCTGATGACCTCGCGCTGGTTGGTCAGGCGGACCTTGGCCACCTTGCGCAGCGCCGAGTTCGGCTTCTTCGGGGTCGTGGTGTAGACACGGGTGCAGACGCCGCGCTTCTGCGGGTTCTGCTCCATCGCAGGGACCTTGGACTTGGCCTTCTGCGGCTCGCGGCCCTTGCGGACCAGCTGGTTGATCGTCGGCATGAAGCCTTCACCTTATCTGGAGGTTACTTTGCTGGAGCCCTGACAAGACTTGGAATACGAAAAGGACCGTGCGGCAGCCGATATCGGCGGCCTCAGGCCCTTGATGCATCCAGCAATGTTCAAGCTGCCGGGCAGAAGTCGCCTCCCACCCGAACGGAGGCGCCTATACGCGCGCTCGGTGCGCCGGTCAATCGCCCGCCGTCCCGCTCACGTGAGCGGTCGTGCCGCCGTTGCCCGGTGCGTAATGGCCGTCACGTCGCTCCCCTCGCGCGGCGAAGGCGCGGGGAGAGCGAAGGATCTCATTTCACCTCGACGCCGCCCTTCACCACCGCCACCGGATGCTCGAGCACGGTGACGTCGCGCAGCGGGTCGCCGCGCACCGCGACCATGTCGCCGTAGCGCCCCACCGCGATCGCGCCCACGTCGCCCTCGCGGCCCAGCGCGCGCGCGGCGCTGGTGGTGGCGGCGCGGATCGCGTCGAGCGGGGTCATGCCCCATTGCACCATCTTGGCGAACTGCCTGGCATTGTCACCGTGCGGGTAGACGCCGGCGTCGGTGCCGAAGGTCATCGGCACCCCCATGCGGAAGGCGCGCTGGAAGGTCTGCCGCTGCTTGAGGCCGATCACTCGCTCCTTGTCGAGGCTCTCCTGCTCGGTACCGTTCTTGGTACCCGTCGCCAGGATATAATCGTCGTTGTAGATATCCATGTCGAACCAGGTCTTGTGCTCGATCGCGAGCTTCATCGCCTCGTCCGAGGCGAGGCTGACATGCTCGATCGTGTCGACGCCGGCGCGGATCGCGGCCTTGATCCCCTCGTCGCCGTGCGCGTGCGCCGCCACCTTCAGGTGGAGCATGTGCGCCTCGTCGGCGATCGCGCGCATCTCCTCCTCGCTGAGCTGCTGCCCACCGACCGAGTCGCCCAGCGAGAAGACACCGCCGGTGGCGCAGATCTTGATCACCTCGGCGCCGTATTTGTGCAGCCAGCGCACCTTGGCGCGCGCCTCGTCGGGCGAGTTGATCACCGACGGCAGCTTCTTGTCGAGCGACGGCGGCAGCGCGTTGTCGTCGCAATGCCCGCCGGTCGCGCCGATGGCATAGCCCGCGGGCACGATCCGCGGGCCGATCACCCAGCCGCCATCGATCGCTTCCTTGAGCCCGATGTCCTGGAAGTCGGCGGCGCCGACGTTGCGCACCGTGGTGAAGCCCGCGCGCAGCGTCTTGGCGGCGTTGGCGACGCCCACCGCCCCCCAGAAGCTGTCGGTGTATTTCAGCGTCTGATAGCCGGCGATCTCCGCCAGGCTGGTGAGATGGACGTGCATGTCGATCAGGCCGGGGACGAGCGTGACGTCGCCGAGGTCGACTCGGCGCGCGCCCGCGGGGATCGCGGGGCGGCTCGCCCCACCAGCGGCGACCGCGGCGATGCGCCCGTCGGTGACGACGATCACCGGGTCGGCCACGATCGCGCCCTTGTCGACGTCGAGCATCCGCGCGGCGGTGACGACCACGCTCTCGGCCGCGGCGGGCGCGGCGCAGGCGAGCGCGACGAGCGCCGCGGCGGCGCGCGGCAGGGCGGTCAGTCTCATAGGTACTTCCCCTTGTTTCCCGGCACGATGGCCGAGTTGCGGCGGGGAGGGAAGAGGCGCGAGTCGGGAGCGCCGCGCTCAGTCGCGCAGCCGCTCGCTCAGGAAAGCGATCAGCGCCTCGACGCGCGCCGGACGCAGCGCGCTCGGCGGGGTGAGCAGATGTAGCCCGATCGGCGCCGGCGCCCAGTCCGGCATGATCTCGACCACGCGACCCGCCGCGATCCCGGCGCCGACGATGAAGCCCGGCAGCCGCGCGATCCCCAGACCGGCCTCCAGCGCGGGCACCAACGCGTCACCGCTGTTGGCGGCGAGCGGCCCCTGCGCCTTGACCGACACCTCGCCACCGTCGCGCGCGCGGAAGCGCCACGGACCGGTGAGGTTGGTATAGCCGAGCAGGCGGTGCTCGGCGAGCTGCGAGGGGTGGGTCGGCGTGCCGTGCGCCGCCAGGTAGGAGGGCGCGGCCACGAGATGGGCGGTGATCGTGCACAGCCGTCGCGCGCGCAGCGAGCTGTCCGGCAGGTCGGCGATCCGCAGCGCGACGTCGAACCCCTCCGCGACGATGTCGACGCGCGAGTCGGCGAGGTGGAGCTCGATCTCGATCGCGGGATGCGCCGCCAGGAAGTCGGCGACGAGCGGCGCGACGTGCTTGAGGCCGAAGCTCATCGGCGCCGCGAGCCGCACCCGCCCCGCGGGAGACGAGGCGCCGTCGCGCGCGGCCTCCTCGGCGGCCTGCGCCTCCGCCACGATCCGCGCGGCACGGTCGGCGAGCGGCCGGCCCGCCTCGGTCAGCGCGAGCCGGCGCGACGTGCGATGGAACAGAGACAGCTGCAGCTGCGCTTCCAGCCGCGACACCCCCTTGGAGACCGTCGCCTTGCTCAGCCCGATCGCGTCCGCCGCCGCGCTGAACGAGCGATGCTCGGCCACCGCCGCGAAGATCGCCCATGCCTCGAGATCGGGGAGCCGCATCCTCTCCGGCCTAGAGGCCGAAACGATCCGTTTCAATCGTGCGCGTTCCACCGGGGCGGTCGCTTACTTAGGTTGACCGCGTCCGAGCGCGTCGGCGGCGCGTCCCCTCCCCTAGCCTGAACCAGGAGCCACTCACATGACCAAGGTCCTTGTCCTATACTATTCGTCCTACGGCCATATCGAGAAGATGGCCGAGGCGGTGGCAGAGGGCGCGCGCGCCGGCGGGGCCGAGGTCGACATCCGACGCGTCGCGGAGACCGCCCCGGCCGAGATCGTCGCCGCGGCCGGCTTCAAGACCGACACCGCGCACCCCGAGATCGAGGGCGCCGACGCGCTCGCCGACTATGACGCGATCGTCGTCGGCGCACCGACCCGCTACGGTCGCATGCCGAGCCAGATGGCGGCCTTCTGGGACACCACCGGCGGGCTGTGGATGAAGGGTGCGCTGGTCGGCAAGGTCGGTGGCGCCTTCACCTCCACCGCGAGCCAGCACGGCGGCCAGGAGACGACATTGTTCTCGATCATCACCAACCTGCTCCACCATGGCATGACGATCGTCGGGCTCGACTATGGCTACCAGGGCCAGATGGGCGTCAAGGAAGTGCACGGCGGCACGCCCTACGGCGCCTCGACGCTGGCCGACGGTGACGGCAGCCGCCAGCCCAGCCAGGTCGACCTCGATGGGGCACGCTACCAGGGCAAGCGCATCGCCGAGACCGCGGCCAAGCTGAAGGGCTGAAAGCTCTCTTCGACGACTATGTTCGCCCTCACCCTTACCAGCGCCTTCGGCGATGGAGCGGCGAAGCCGCGGAAGGGCGAGGGTGATCCCTCCCGGGGCGTGCTTGACGCCTCACGTCAACCCGCCGTCGACTCGCGCTCGATCAGCTCATAGTCGACCAGCTCGTCCTCGGCGGTGGCGGGCCCGTCACGGCGGCCGGCGCGGATCAGCATCTCGGCCGCGCGATAGGCCATCTGCTGGATCGGTTGGCGCACCGTCGTCAGCGCGGGCGAGATCAGCGACGCCATCGTCGTGTCGTCGAAGCCGGTGACCGCGAGGTCGCGGGGCAGCCGCAGCCCACGGCGATGCGCCTCGCCGATCACGCCCGCGGCCATGTCGTCGTTGCTGCACATGACCGCGCTCGGCCGGTTCGCCGGCGCGAGCAGCGCCGAGCCCGCGGCGATGCCCGACTCATGGTCGAACCGTCCCTCGAACAGCAGCCGCGCGTCCGCGGCGATCCCCGCCGCCGTCAGCGCGTCATGATAGCCGTGGACCCGGTCCGCGCTGTCGGAATGGTTGGGCGGCCCGGAGACGAAGCCGATGCGGCGATGACCGCGCTCGATCAGCCGCCAGGTCAGCGCGCGCATCGCCGCACGATTGTCGATCCGCACCGTCGCCGTGCCGGGCAGCGTCGCGCCGGTCGCGATCGCCGCCGCGGGCACGCCGAGCGCATGCACCACCCCCGCCTCGCTCAGCAGCTCGGCGAAGGGCGGGATCAGCAGCAGCGCGTCCGCCCCGCCGCGCACCAGCGCGCGCGCCGCCGCCTCCGCCGCCTCATGGGTCAGCCGCTGTTCCTCGCGCAGCAGCAGCTGCAAGCCGTGCGCGTTGGTGGCGCGCAGCGACCCGGTCAGGATCGCGTCCAGGAAAGGCGTGCGCGCGCCGCTGTAGATCAGTCCCACCGTCGTGGCGCGACCCCGCGCGAGCAGGCGCGCGCTGACGTTGGGGACATAGCCGAGCTCGTCGATCGCGGCGCGCACCGCGGCGACGGTCGCCGGCGCCGCGCGGCCGGCACCGTTGATGACGTTGGAGACCGTCATCGGTGACACGCCGGCGCGCGCCGCCACCGCGCGCATCGTGACCCCGCGCTCGCCGCGCCGCTCGCTCATCGCGCACGGCCGGTCATGGGCGGGCGCCGCATCGGCTCAGCCGCGGCGCGCGGGGCCACGCGCCGTCAGATCTGTCCCGCCTTCTTGGCGTTCACCGCATGATCCGCCGCGCGGGCGGTCAGCGCCATGAAGGTGAGCGAGGGGTTGATGCACGAGATCGAGGCCATCTGCGCACCGTCGGTGACGAACAGGTTGGGCGCGTCGTGCGCCTGGCTGAAGCCGTTGAGCACCGAGGCGCGCGGGTCGCGACCCATGCGCGCGCCGCCCATCTCGTGGATCGCGTCACCGGGGACGTGCTCGTCCTCGCTGCTGCGCACGTTCATGAGGCCCGCCTTCTTGAGCATCTCCTCGCCCTGCACGCGCGCGTCGGCCATCATCTTCAGCTCGTTGTCGCGGAAGCGCACGTCGAAGCGCATCAGCGGCACGCCGAAGCGGTCGACCTTGCTGGCGTGGAGCGAGACGTGGTTGTCCTCGTACGGCAGGCACTCACCGAACGCGCCCATCGAGAACTGCCACGGGCCATACTGGCGCATGCCCTGCTTCATCGCGGCGCCGAAGCCCTGCGGCTTGGCCGGATCGCGCCGCGCGCTGCCCTGGTAGCCGTAGCCGCGCTTGAAGCCGAGACCCTCGTCGCCGTTGTTGTTGCGGAAGCGCGGGATGTAGACGCCGCCGGGGCGACGGCCGAACTCGATATACTCCTGCATCCCCGGGATCTCGCCCGAGATGTTGACGCGGAAGATATGATCCATGACGTAGCGGCCGAGCGTCCCGCTATTGTCGAAGTAGCTCTTGGTGCTGCCCGGTGCGCGCGAGTTCATCAGGATCTGCGTCGAGGCCATCGCCGAGGCGCAGAGGAACACGATGTCGGCGTTGACCGTCTCGGCCTGGCCGGTCTTGGCGTCGACGAAGCGAACGCCGGTGACGCGCTTGCGCTGCGGATCATATTCGAGGTTGGTGACGACCGCGTCCGAGCGCAGCGTGAAACGGCCAGTGGCGCGCGCCGCCGGCAGCGTCACCGCCTGGGTCGAGAAATAGGCGCCGAACGAGCAGCCGCGCCCGCACTGGTTGCGCACCTGGCACTTGCTGCGGTTCTGGTCGGGCTTGTCCTCGGTCATGTTGGACAGGCGCGTGTTGATCAGCTTGCGCCCCGGGAACGCGCCCTCGAGTCGCTGCTTGAACCACTTCTCCGCCACGTTCATCGGCATCGGCGGCTGGAACTGGCTGTCCGGCAGGTAGGACAGGTTCTCGCGCGAGCCCGACACGCCGATATACTTCTCGACGTAATCGTACCACGGCGACACGTCGTCGTAGCGGATCGGCCAGTCGCCGCCGACGTTCTCCTTCTTGTTCGCCTCGAAGTCGGCCGGGCTCCAGCGGAAGCACCAGCGCCCCCAGATGATCGACTTGCCCCCGACCGCGGCCGGGCGAATCCAGTAGAACTTGCTGCCCTCGTCGTAGGCGTACGGGTTCAGCCGGTCATTGTTATAATATTTCTGCGTGCTCGGCGAGACATAGCCGTGGGTGGTGATGAAATAGTCGCTTTTCACCAGCTCCGGCGGCATCATGTCGCGCGCCGGGATCTCATAGGCGGGCTTGCCGTCGTAGGTATAATCGGTCTGGTGCTCGACCATGATGCCGCGGTCGAGCATCAGGACGCGCATGCCCTTCTCGGTCAGCTCCTTGGCGGCGAACCCGCCGCTGACGCCCGAGCCGATGACGATCGCGTCGAATCTGTTGGTATCTGCCATGATCCCCTCCCGGGATGAGTGTCGTCAGAAGCGCAGCTTGCGCAGCGTCTGGAAGCTGGTGGTGATGTCGGGGATGTACGGCGCCGGCGACTCGTCGTTCTCGACGTAGAAGTGCTTCACGCCCGCCATCGCGTTGAGCTTGAACAGCGCGCCGAAGTCGATCGTGCCGAGCCCCACCGAGGTCATCTTGCCGTCGGGGCGCTGGTCCTTGACGTGATAGGCGTAGATCCGCCCCGCCATGCGCTTGATCAGCGCGGCGGCGTCCTGGCCCGCGTGGATCGCCCAGTAGAGGTCGATCTCGACCTTCACCAGCCTGGGATCGGTACCCTTGATGAAGCGGTCGTACAGGCTCACCCCGTCGGGCTTGGTGGTGAACTCGAAGTCGTGGTTGTGATAGGCGAAGCCCAGCCCGTTGCGCGCCAGCTCGCGCGCGAACTTGTTGAAGTTCGGCAGCGCTGCCTCCCATGCCGCCGCGGTGCGATGCTCGTCGGTCATGTACGGCAGCACGATCGTGTCGGCGCCCAGCGTCTTGGCCATCTTCACGCTGTCGTCGAACTTGTTGAGCAGCAGGTCGTAGCCGACGTGGATCGAGGGCGAGGTCAGCCCCAGCCGGTCCATCGTCTTGCGCAGCATGGCGTGGTCCATGCTGTCATAGCCACCGCCGCCATATTCGACCTCGCGGTAGCCGATCTTGGCGATCTGCCCGAGCGTGGCGACCGGGTCCTTCTGGAACAGCTCGCGGACGGTGTAGAGCTGGATGCCCACCTTGCCGAGCTGCGCGGCGGACGCGGGCAGCGCGCCCGCGACACCAAGGGCGGCGAGACCGGCGCTGCCGGCCAGGAACGTGCGACGGTCCGTCATCATGAGGAATACACCTTGTTGACCTTGGAGTAGAGGAAGGCGCCGTCATATTGGCCCGGCACCGGCAGATATTCGCGCTCCTGCGTGATGCCGATCTCGGACGTGTAGTAACCGACGATCACCATCTGGCGGAACGGCTCGAAGAAGGCGGCGCCGCCCGGGATCGTGTCGTTCATCGCCAGCGTCAGCAGCGCGTCCTGCTGCGCCGGAGTGACCGCGGCGGCGCCCTTCTTATAGTCGGCGCGGCTGCGCGCCTCGATCGCGTCCAGACCGGCGATGATGGGCATGCGGTCGCTCGGCTCGGACCAGTCGGCCAGCAGCTTCTCGATATATTGCGGCACCTCCGCGGCGATCGCGCCGGGCGTGTCGGTGGCGGGGATCACGCGGTCGCTCAGCGCGGTCATCACCGCCTTCTGCGCCGGCGTGAACACCTGCACCGTCGGCGGGCCGGTGTTGATCACCCCGAACGCCTGCTGCGAGGCCGCGCCCGCGGCGCGCGCGATGGGGGCGAAGAGTTGGCTGCCGAACATCGCGACGATGCCCGCGAGCGCGTCTCTGCGGTCGATCACTTGGTTTCTCCGTTCAGGTCCCGCGTGCCCGCGCGGGCGCCGCTGCTCTTGTTGGTCATACTTCCTCCCCTGCGACCCGATCGATCGCGCGATAGGCGGCGATCAGCCGCTCCTCGCCCGCGCGCCCCTCGCGCGCATTGCCGTGCTCCATGCCGATCACGCCGGCGTAGCGCTTGTCGCGCAGCCAGCGGACGACGTTGGCATAGTTGATCTCGCCCGTGCCCGGCTCGTCGCGGCCGGGATTGTCGCCGAACTGAATATAGCCGATCTCGTCCCAGCAGGTGGCGAGCGAGTTGATCAGGTTCCCCGACTGGATCTGCTCGTGGTAGCAGTCCGCGAGGATCTTGATCGCCGGATTGTTCACGCCCCGCGCCACGGCATAGCCGGCCGACCAGCTCTGCATGTAGACGTGCGGGTGGTTCACCCGCGTGTTGAGCGGCTCCATCACCAGCACCAGCCCGTGCGGCGCGACGATGTCACCGGCGCGGCGCATCAGGTCGATCACGCGCGCGGTCTGGATCTCCACCGGCACGCGCGGGTCGAGGAAGCCGGTGACGACGGTCGCGCGCCGCGTGTCAAGGCGCTTGGCCACCTCGATCGAGGCGCGCACGTCGGCGAGAAAGGCCTCGCGCTCGGCGCCGTCCTCGCTGCCGAAGATCGGGCGGAACTCCGACCATCGCGGCATGCTCGCGACGAACACGCCCATCGTCATGCCGCGCTGCTGGAGCGCCTTGGCCATCGCCTCCTGCTGCGCGACCGGGCGGGCCCTCGCCTCATTGTCCTCCCAGGCGCGGAAGCCCTGGTCGGCGGCGAAGGCGATCTGCTCGAGCAGCCCGCCGCGGCTCTTGAAGCTGCCCTCGTGCGGCGCGAAGCCGAGCGAGAAGCGCGCCGCGTTGGACGCCGCCCCGCGCTGCGCCGTCGCCGCGGACGCCGCCAGCGGCAGCGCCGCCCCGGCGGCGATCAGCGAGCGGCGCGTGGGCGTCACGCGGCGTCGCCGCGCGCGAGCGTGGCGCCGCGCGCGCGCCGCTCGGACAGCCAGATGCCGCCGAACACGAACAGCAGCACCACCGGGAACAGCGCCAGCTTGGCGAAGGACTGCGACGCCGCCGCGTCCTCGACCTGGCGCAGCGCCTCACCCGTCAGCTGCTTGAACGCCTCCGGCCCGCCGGCGAGCGCCACCTTGGCCTCGTCGAACATGCCGCCCAGCAGCGGAAGCACGAAGAAGCTGGCGAGCGCCCCGGCCGAGCCGACCAGCCCGATCGCCCAGGCGCCGCCGCGCGGGTAGCGCTCCGCGACCGAGGCCAGCATCGTCGGCCACATCGCGCACACCCCCAGGCCCCAGACGGTCGAGGCGAGGATCGCCGCCACCGGCGACTGCGCCAGCGACAGCAGGAACAGCCCGATGCCGGCGAGCAGGCTCGAGATCCACAGCAGACCGGGATTGGACAGGCGGTTCGCCAGCCGGCCCGCGAAGTGGCGGAACACGAACATCAGCGCGCTGACATAGACCAGGAGCAGGATGCCGCGCATGCCGACGCGGTTGGTCAGCGCCACGTCGAGCCACTGGCCCGGCGCGAGCTCGGACGAGGCGGTGAGGAACATCGCGCCGAACCACACGAAGAAGCTGGGGCGGCGGAACACCTCGCCGATCATCTCGCCGAAGCCGGCGCCCTCGACCTCGGCCGGCGGCGCCGGGAAGGTGGTGGTCGCGGCGATCACGACCACGCCGACCGCGGGCACGAGCACCGTGCCCATGATCACCTGCCACGGCAGCACGTTCGCCAGGAACACCCCGGCGAGGCCGCCGATGATCAGGCCGCCCGGATACCAGGCGTGGAGCACGTTGAGCCGGTGGGTGGTCTCGTCGGGGTAGAGCCGCGCGGTCAGCGGGTTGATCGAGGCCTCGGCGAGGCCCCAGCCGATCCCGCTCAGCAGCATGCCGAACCAGACGAGGTTGTAGACCGCCATGCCGGTGGCGAGATGCCCCGCGCCGACGATCAGCCCGGTGCCGAGCAGGAAGCAGATCCCGCAGCCGATCAGCACGCGCTTCGCACCGATCTTGTCGAGCAGGGCACTCACGATGAACACGGTGATCGCGAAGCCGAGGAAGGCGGAACCCAGCGCCGCGCCGATCAGTTCACCCGCCTGCACGGGCGCGATCGGGTCGATCCACTCCGCCTTGAGGCTGCTCGCGACCGCGGCGCGCAACGAGGCGCTGATCGCGGCGGTGGCCAGTGCCAGCACGCCGAGCCAGAATAATCGGCTGCGGTTCACTCCTGCCTGATCCACTACGTCCTCTCCCTTTCCTCTATCTCGTTATCGTATGCGGTCCGGGATCAGCCGAGGCCGAGCAGGCGACGATTGGCGCTGGGGTCACTGCCGCCGGCGAAGTCGTCGAAGGCATGCTCCGGGCGGCGGATCATGTGCGCCGCGATGAAGGGCGCACCCTCGCGAGCACCGTCCTGCGGGTGCTTGAGCGCGCACTCCCACTCCAGCACCGCCCAGCCCGAATAATCATACTGGGTGAGCTTGGAAAAGATGCCGCCGAAGTCGACCTGGCCGTCGCCCAGCGAGCGGAAGCGGCCGGGGCGGTCGACCCAGTCCGAGTAGCTGCCGTACACGCCCGCGCGCCCGGTGGGGTTGAGCTCCGCGTCCTTGACGTGGAACATCCTGATACGCTCGTGATAGATGTCGATGAACTGGAGATAGTCCATCGCCTGCAGCACCATGTGGCTGGGATCGTAGAGGATGTTGGCGCGCCGGTGGCCGCCGACCTGGTCGAGAAAGCGCTCGAAGGTGACGCCGTCGTGCAGGTCCTCGCCCGGATGAAGCTCGAAGCAGAGGTCGATCCCCTCCTCCTCGAACGCGTCCAGGATCGGGGTCCAGCGCCGGCCCAGCTCGGCGAAGGCCTCGTCCACCAGCCCGGCCGGGCGCTGCGGCCAGGGATAGACGAAACCCCAGACGAACGCGCCCGAGAAGGTCGCGTGCGCGCTCAGCCCGAGGCGTCGGCTCGCCTTGGCGGCGAGCCGCAGGCGCTCGACCGCCCACTTCTGGCGCTCGGCGGGCTTGCCGCGCAGCTCCGGCGGGGCGAAGCCGTCGAACAGTTCGTCATAGGCAGGATGTACCGCGACGAGCTGGCCCTGGAGGTGGGTCGACAGCTCGGTGATCTCGACGCCCGCCTCGCGGCAGCGGCCGATCAGCTCGTCGGCGTAGGTCTGGCTCTCCGCGGCGCGCTCCAGGTCGATGCAGCGCGCGTCCCAGGTCGGGATCTGCACGCCGGCGTAGCCCGCGTCGGCCATCCAGCGCGCGGCGCTGTCGAGCGTGTCGAAGGGCGCCTCACCCATGAACTGGGCGAGGAACACCCCCGGGCCGCGCATCGCCGGCGTACCGCTCACTTGAGCGTCTTGAGATAGGCGATCACGGCGGCGCGCTTGGTGGGATCGGCCATGCCGATCGGCATGCGCGTGCCCGGCACCTTCTTGCTTGGCGCGGCGATGAACTCGCTGAGCGACTTCTCGTCCCAGGTCAGCTTCGAGGCCTTCAGCGCGGCCGAATAGTTGAAGCCGGGCGCGGTGCCGGCGGGGCGGCCGACGACGCCGTACAGGTTCGGCCCGATGCGGTTCGGGCCGCCCTTCTCGACGGTGTGGCAGGCCTTGCACGCGGCGAAGGCCGGCGGGGTGCTGGCCTGCGCCGCCAGCGGGGTCGGCAGAAGAACGATCGCCGCGGCAGCGACGACCGGAAGAGCGGCTAGTCCGGCGATCAGCTTCATCGCGACTCTCTCCAATTGGTTGTTTGACGCATGTTTAGCGCTAAACAAGCGGGGATCAACCCGCTTGGTGACGCTGCGTCACCCGCGGACCTTGCGACGGGAGAGATGAACGATGGCGCAACGACATGCACTTCGACTGGCGATGCTGGGCGGCGGCGAGGGAGCCTTCATCGGCGCGGTCCACCGCATGGCGGCGGGCGTGGACGGCGACTGGCGACTGGTCGCCGGTGCGTTCAGCAGCGACGCGGGGCGCAACGCCCGCAGCGGCGAGTCGCTCGGCCTCGATCCCGCACGGGTGTACGCCACGTTCGAGGAGCTGCTCGCCGCCGAGCGCGCGCTGCCCGAGGACGAGCGGGTGCAAGCGGTCGCGATCGTGACCCCCAACCATCTCCACGCGCCGATGTCGATCGCCGCGCTCGACGCCGGTTTCCACGTCATCTGCGAGAAGCCGATGTCGCTCAACCTGGAGGAGGCCGAGGCGATCGCCGCCGCGGTGGCGCGCAGCGGACGCCACTATGCGCTCGCCTTCACGTACAGCGGCTACCCGCTGGTCGAGGAGGCGCGCGCGCGCGTCGAGCGCGGTGACTTCGGCGCGATCCGGCTGGTGCAGGTGGAATATTCGCAGGGCTGGCTGGCGCGCGCGATCGACCGTGACGGCAACAAGCAGGCCGAGTGGCGCACCGACCCGGCGCGCGCCGGCCTCGGCGGTTGCCTGGGCGACATCGGCACCCACGCTTTCCAGCTCGCCGAGCATGTGTCCGGCCTCCAGGTCGAGTCGCTCTGCGCCGAGCTGACCACGCACGTGCCCGGCCGGCGGCTCGACGACGACGTCAGCGTGCTGCTGCGCTTCGCCGGCGGCGCGCGCGGCGTGCTCCGGGCGAGCCAGGTCGCGGCGGGCGATGAGAACGGGCTGCGGCTGCGCGTCCACGGCGAGCTCGGCGGGCTCGACTGGGCGCAGATGGAGCCGAACACGATGACGCTGCGCTGGCTCGACAAGCCGGTCGAGGTACTGCGTACCGGCGGCCCGGGGCTGAGCGAGGGCGCCGCGGCGCGGACGCGCACGCCGGCGGGGCATCCCGAGGGCTATATCGAGGCCTTCGCCAACATCTACCGCGGCTTCGCCGGCGCGATCCGCGAGGCGGCGCCGGCGATGTGGTACCCGGGCGTGGACGACGGCGTGCGCACCATGGCCTTCGTCGAGGCGGTCGTCGCCAACGCCCAGTCGGACGTGAAGTGGAGCGTGCTGGGCTAAATTGAGATCGGGCTCCCGCGCAGGCGGGAGCCCACGACCGCGAACCTTAGCCCTCGTCGCCCTGGTCTCCGGCGTTCACCGGAGCACAGTCAGTCGGCCCGCATCATCGTCCAAGGCGCCAGATCGTCCACGGCGACAAGGGTCGGGCACGATCGCCCCCGACATGGTCGCCGACGGTGGCGACCTGTCGCCCTACGGCTCACTGCTTGGCGGGGGGCTCGGCGCCGAGCGCCTTGTTCTCCCTCGCCGCCGGGTCGACCGACGGGGCGCCCGAGGCCGGGGTGCCGGTGTTCGAGAGATCGGCGGTGTCGCCCTTGGCGCTCTCGGTGACGTTGGCGACCGCCTGGTCGCCCGCCGCCGGCGCCGCTCCCGCCGCCGGGGCCGCGGGCAGCGGCAGGTTGGAGCCCTGCTGGTTGAGATAGGCGATCACGTTGGCGCGATCCTGCGGGTTGCCCAGGCCGGCGAAGGTCATCTTGGTGCCGTTGGCGAACTTGCGCGGGCTGGTGAGCCACGCGTTCATCTTGTCGAAGTCCCAGGTGCCGCCGACCGACTTGAGCGCGTCCGAGAAGGCGAAGCCCGCCTTGCCCTGCGCGATGCCCTCGCCCAGCGTGGCGTACAGGTTCGGGCCGATGCCGTTGGCGCCGCCCTGGTTGATCGTGTGGCAGGCGGCGCACTTCTTGAAGACCTCGGCGCCCTTGGCCGGATCGGCGCTGCCGAGCAGCGCGGCGATCGGCACCTCGGCGGCGGCGCCACCGCCGCCGGCCTCCTCGACGCCCTCGATGGCATAGCCCATCTTCTCCGGCCGTTCGCCATGGAAGACCTGGCTGCCGACGATCGACAGCCCCAGCGCGACTCCGGCACCCGCCAAGACCCAGCCGAAAATCGTGTTGCTACGATCGTCCATGTCGCCCGTGTGCCCCTCTCTGATTAGGTCGATCCATAGAAAAGCCGCCACCGCACCGCAAGCGCTTGAGCGGCGCGCCGCGCTCTTCTACGCGCCGGGGTCGAGATGGACAGCTACGCCGCCCCCGCTTTACCGATCGTCGCGCGCCTCAGCGAGGCCGCCGCGCGCATGCCCGAGAACGCCGTCGCCTTCCAGGGCGCGCCGGGTGCCAACAGCCACGTCGCGGTCGCGGCGGCCTTCCCGGACGCGCTGCCGCTGCCCTGTTTCAGCTTCGACGACGCGCTGGACGCGGTGAAGCAGGGCCGCGCCGCGCGCGCGCTGATCCCGATCGAGAACTCGCTCCACGGCCGCGTCGCCGACATCCACTTCCTGCTGCCCGAGTCCGGGTTGGTGATCACCGGCGAGCATTTCCTGCCGATCCGCCACGCGCTGATCGGCCTCGGCCCGCGCGACGCGGTGACCAGCGCGATGAGCCACCCGCAGGCGCTCGGCCAGTGCCGCCACTGGCTCAAGGCGCACGGCATCGCCCCGGTGAGCTATCCCGACACCGCCGGCGCCGCGGCGATGGTGGCCGAGCTGCGCGACCCGAGCGTCGCCGCGCTGGCGCCGCCGGGCGCCGCGGCGATCTACGGGCTGGAGCTGCTCGCCACCGACATCGCCGACGCGGACCATAATATGACCCGCTTCGTCACGCTGGCGCGGGAGGGTGTGCCGCCCGAGGGCGACGGCCCGTGGATGACGACCTTCATCTTCGCGGTGAAGAACGTGCCGGCCGCGCTGTACAAGGCGATGGGCGGCTTCGCGACCAACGGCGTCAACATGACCAAGCTGGAGAGCTACCAGCGCGGCGGCAGCTTCGCCGCGACGGAGTTCTACGCCGACGTCGAGGGTCGTCCGGGCGATCCCGCCTTCGATCGCGCGATGGAGGAGCTGGGCTTCCATGCCAAGCATCTGCGCGTTCTCGGTTCCTATCGCCAAGCGCGAAAGCGCGGCTGATCCCGCCCCTTGCGCGCGCCGTGACCGGTCCTATCGTGGCGCACGACGAGCATGGGTGGGGATCGACGCGAGATGAAGATGTTGCTGCTGGCCGGCGCCGCGCTGGCCACCGTCGCGAGCGCGGCCGCCGGCGCCCAGGTCACGGCGCAGCCGCCGCGCGCGGCGAAGAAGCCGCATCAGGTGACCTCGCCCAACGGCACGCGCGAGGACGATTATTACTGGCTGCGCGACGACACCCGCGAGAACCCCGAGATGCTCGCCTATCTCGCCGCCGAGAACGCGTATGCGGACTCGACGCTGGCGTCGCTCAAGCCGCTGCAGGACAGGCTGTACGCCGAGACGGTGAGCCACATCAAACAGGACGACAGCAGCGTCCCCTTCCGCCAGCGCGGTTATTATTACCAGACCCGCTTCACCCCCGGCGCCGACTATCCGGTGGTCGAGCGGCGCAAAGGAACAGCCGACGCGCCCGCCGAGCTCATGTTCGACCAGCCGGCGATGGCGAAAGGGCATAAGTTCTTCGCGCTGAGCGACTGGTCGGTCAGCCCGGACAACCACCTCGCGGCCTATGCCGAGGACACGGTCGGGCGCCGCCAATATACGCTCAAGGTCAAGGACCTCACCACCGGGCAGCCGCTCGCGGACACGATCACGAACGTCGAGCCCAACCTCGTCTGGGCGGACGACAACCGCACGCTCTTCTACATCGCCAAGGATCCGGTGACGCTGCGTGGCTATCGCGTCATGGCACACGTGCTCGGCACGCCGGTCAGCGCCGACCGCCTCGTCTACGAGGAGAGGGACGACACCTTCCAGATGGGCATCAGCCGCACCAGCGACGATCGCTTCATCTGCATCGGCGTGTCGGCGACGGTGAGCGACGAGCAGCGCTGCGCCCCCGCCGCGGCGCCGACCGACTTCGCGCTGGTGGCGCCGCGCGCGCGCGAGTTCCGCTACGGTGCCGATCACATGGGTGACCGCTGGATCATCCGCACCAACCGCGACGCGCGCAACTACAAGCTCGTCACCGTGGCCGATCGCGACCTCGCGCGCGGCGTGGCGGGGTGGCGCGACCTGACACCGGCGAGCGACAGCGTCTTCATCGAGGACTTCAAGCCGTTCCGCGGATTCATCGCGCTCGACCAGCGCGAGGGCGGCAATCGCATGATCCGGCTGCTCACCGACGGCCGCTCCTCAGCGGTGAAGGCGGACGAGCCCGCCTATCAGATGCAGCTGTCGGTCAACCCCGAGCCTGACACCGACTGGGTACGCTACACCTATGCCTCGCTGGTCACACCGACGACGACCTATGAGGTGAGCGCGACGACGGGCGAGCGCCGCGTGCTCAAGGTCGCGCCGGTGCCCGGCTACGACCCGGCCGATTACGTCACCGAGCGGGTGTGGGCGACCGCGCGCGACGGCACCAAGGTCCCGGTCTCCCTGGTGTATCGCAAGGGCGTGAGGCGCGACGGCACCGCGCCGCTGTTCCAATATGCCTATGGCAGCTACGGCCTGTCGATGGACCCGGCGGTCGACCCGGCGCGGATCGCGCTGCTGGACCGCGGCGTGGTCTATGCGCTGGCACATATCCGCGGCGGGCAGGAGATGGGGCGCGGCTGGTATGATGACGGCCACCTGCTGCACAAGAAGAACAGCTTCACTGACTTCGTGGACGTCACGCGCTACCTGGTGGCGCAGAAATATGCCGCGCCGGGTCGGGTGGCGGCGATGGGCGGCAGCGCGGGGGGGCTGCTGATGGGCGCGGTCGCCAACATGGCGCCGCAGGATTATGCGCTGATCATCGCGCAGGTGCCCTTCGTCGACGTGGTGACGACGATGCTGGACGCCTCGATCCCGCTGACCACCTTCGAGTATGACGAATGGGGCAACCCCGCGCGGAAGCCCTATTACGATTACATGCTGAGCTACTCGCCCTACGACAATGTCGCGGCGAAACCCTATCCGGCGATGTACGTCAGCACCGGGCTATGGGACAGCCAGGTGCAATATTACGAGCCGACCAAATGGGTCGCGCGGCTGCGCGAGCGGATGACGGGCGACGCGCCGCTGGTCTACCGGATCAACATGGAGGCGGGGCACGGCGGCAAGTCGGGCCGCTTCGAGCGCTACCGCCAGGGTGCCGAGTGGCAGGCGTTCGCGCTGCAGCGGCTCAAGGTGGCGGGCTGAGGCGATGCCGCGCTCGTGCGCCCGCAGGAGCCGGGGGACCGCGCGATCCGCTTCGTCTCGCTCGCGGTCTAGGGCGGATAGACGGGTTCACGCGAAGACGCGAAGACGCGAAGAAGGGTTTTCACGCGGAGGCGCGGAGACGCAGAGAGTGAACGATGCCGCGCAGCGGCTCTTTGCTCAAAATCCGCCGCGCCATAGCGCGATCGCCTGCGGCGACGGTGCGCTCATGATGGAGGGGGCACTCGCCCGGTGCGGCACATCTCCGCGTCTCCGCGCCTCCGCGTCAACAACTCCTCTTCGCGTCTTCGCGTGATCAGTTCTTCTTCACGCCATACCGTCCCCCACCCACGCCCGCAGCAGCGTGTGCGCGATCGCATAGGGCGGCGGCGCGAGGAAGCGGCCCTCGCCGGCCAGCGCGGCGCGAACCTCGTCGCGCGTCACCCACATCGCGTCTTCCAGCTCGTTGGCGTCGAGCGTGATCGCGTCGCCCGCCGCGCGGGCGACGCAGGCGATCATCAGCTGCGAGGGGAACGGCCAGGGCTGGCTCGCGACGTAGCGGACGTCGTCGACCCGCACGCCCGCTTCCTCGGCGATCTCGCGCGCCACCGCCTCCTCGATCGACTCACCGGGCTCAAGGAAGCCCGCCAGCGCGGAATAGCGCCCCTTCGGCCAGCTCGGCTGCCGCCCCACCAGCGCGCGCCCGTCATGCTCCGCCAGCATGATCACCACCGGGTCGACGCGCGGGAAATGCTCCGCGGAGCAGGTCGGGCAGCGTCGCCCCCAGCCGGCGCGGAACAGCGCGGTGGCGCTGCCGCAATTGGCGCAGAAGCGATGCCGCGCGTGCCAGTCGAGCAGCGAGCGCGCCGCCGCGAAGGTCGCCGCCTCGCCCGCGCGCAGCTGGTCGAGGAGCCCGAACAGGCTGGGCGAGCGGAACGGCGGCGGGGCACCCGTGCCGGGCACGATCGCGGCGAAGCGCGGCGCGCCCGCGTCCAGCCCGAGCAGCACCAGCTCTGCCTCGCTCGGCGCGGCGGAGAGCGGCGCCCAGGCGAGCGCGCCGCCCTCGCCCACCACCGGCTCGAACGACTCGAGCACCAGCAGCCGCGCCGCCGGGTCCGCGATCGCCTCGGCGAGCCCGTCGGTGTCGTGGCGCAGCGCGTCGGCGCGGTCGAGCGTGCCGCCGGTGAAGCCGGTCGCGATCACCGCGGCATGCCGGGATGGAGCCGCGCCGCGTCCTGCGCCAGCGCGGTGAACGTCTCCTTCGCGAGCGGATAGCGCTCGCCCGGGAAGTAATTGACCATGATCGTCCCCCGGAAGCGCCGCGCCGGGTCGACGATCGCCACCGTCCCCGCCGCGCCGCCCCAGCCGTAACTGCCGCGCGAGGCGCCGCCGGCCTCGTCGGCGAGATACACCACCCCGCCCGCGCCGAAGCCCTGTGCCACGCCTTCCTTGTTCTTATAGGTCACGCCGGGCGGCAGCAGGTTGGACATGGCCAGCCGCGCGGTCTCGGGCCGCATGATCCGCACGCCATCGAGCGTGCCCGCGTCCTGCAGCATGTGGAGGAAACGGTCATAGTCGCGCGCCGACGCCACCAGCCCGGCGCCGCCGTAGGGGAAGCTGGGCGGCTGGAGGAACACCGAGCGGGCGGCGGGGTCGAGCGGGATCAGCTGGTCGCCCGCGAAGGCGTAGTTGGTGGCGAAACGGGCGACGTTGCCGGGCGCGACCTGGAAGTCGGTCGACGTCATGCCGAGCGGGTCGAGGATTCGCGCGTGGACGAAGCGCTCGAACTTCTCCCCCGAGACCTTCTCGATCACCGCGGCGAGCACGTCGAGCCCCATCGAATAGTGCCAGGTCGTGCCCGGCTCGGCGACGAGCGGCGCCTGCGCGACCCGCTCGGCGAAGGCGATCAGCGAGGCCGGCCGCGTCCTGCGCGCCACCGCCTCGGTCTGCGCGTTGGCGGAGAAGGGAACGAGCCCGAGCCGCTCATATTCCTTGAGCAGCGGCCCCTGCGCGTTGATCTGATAGCCGATCCCCGAGCTGTGCGTCATCAGCTCGCGGATCGTGATCGGCGCGCGCGCGGGCCGGGTCTCCAGCGACGTGTCCGGGCTGGTCAGCACCTTCATCCTGGCGAAGCCGGGAAAATATTTGGAGAGCGGGTCGTCGAGCGACAGCTTGCCCTCCTCCACGAGCAGCATCGCCGCCATGCCGGTGATCGGCTTGGTCATCGAGTAGACGCGCCACAGCGAGTCGGGGCCCGCCGGCTGTGCGCCCGGATCGGTCGAGACGGTACCCGCGCTGACGAACACGGTCGGCAGGTCGCCCAATCCGAAGGCGCCGACGATGCCCGGCATCTTCCTGTCGCGGACATAGCCGTCGAACAGCGCCTGGGTCGTCGGCAGGATCTGCGCGCCGGGCAGTCCCTGGAGCGCCGTCGTTCCGGACGCGGGCGGCGCCGTCTGCGGGCGCTCTGCGGGTGCGGGCGTGGGGGCCGGCGCCACCTGCGCCGAGAGCTGAGTCGCCGCCACCAGCGCGGTGAGCGCTGCCGTACCGATCCACCGGGACACCGTCATGCCTGTCTGCTCCTCGCCACCGCTGCCGCCTTCGCGAACAAGGTCGGCAGCCCCGCCTCGTCCAGTGTCGCGACCGGCCACCATTCACCCTCTTCGGTCGCGCGCTCGGTGTCGGCGACCGCCACGTCCAGGTCCAGCGTGAAATGCGTGAAGCCGTGCTCGACTCGTCGCTCCAGCACCCGCCACGCCGCCGCCGCGGGCGCGTCGCGCAGCCCCGGCGGCGCGCTCTCCCACGGCCCGGTCGGGAGCGCGCGCATGCCGCCGAGCAGCCCCTTCTCCGGCCGGCGCACCAGCAGCACGTGGCCGTCACGCTCGAGCCAGAAGATCGTGCCGTAGCGGTGCGGGCGCGCCGCCTTGGGTTTCTTGACCGGGAAGGCCTCGGGCGTGCCCAGCGCGAGCGCGGCGCACTGGTCGGCGAGCGGGCAGAGCAGGCAGCGCGGCCTGCGCGGCGTACAAACCGCCGAGCCCAGGTCCATCATCGCCTGCGCATAGTCGCCAGCGCGCTCCTCGGGCGTGATCGTCGCCGCGGCGGCGCGGATCGCGCGGCGGCCGCCCGGCAGCGGTTCGTCGATCGCGAACAGCCGCGCCACCACGCGCTCGACGTTGGCGTCCACCACCACCGCGCGACGGCCGAACGCGATCGCCGCGACCGCGGCTGCGGTATAGTCGCCGAAACCCGGCAGCGCGCGCAGCGCTCCCTCAGTGTCGGGCAGGGCGCCGCCGTGCTCGGCCGCGATCGCGCGTGCCGCGGCGAGCAGGTTGCGCGCGCGGGCATAGTAACCCAGCCCGGCCCAGGCGGCCATCACGTCCGCCTCATCGGCCGCGGCGAGGTCCGCGAAGCTCGGCCAGCGTGCCACCCAGGCGGCGAAGCGCGGGCGCACCGTCGCCACCGTGGTCTGCTGCAGCATCACCTCGCTCAGCCAGACCCGATAGGGATCGGGTGTCTCGCCGGGCAGCGCGCGCCACGGCAGCGCGCGGCGGTGGCGGTCATACCAGTGAAGCAACGGCTTGGCGGCAGTGATCGCGCGCTTGGCGTCCATGCCCCGGCTATGGCATGGGGGCGGGAATGAGCAAGCGCCCTCGCGTCCCCGCCGAACCTCCCGAGCGGCAGAACCGGTCGCGGCAGGTGGCCGAGCTGCTGCCCTCGGTCGGCGGCGCGGCGTTCCGGCGCTTCGGCTTCGTCCAGTCCGCCATCGTGTCGCGCTGGCCCGAGATCGTCGGCGAGAAGCTCGCCTCGGCCAGCACGCCCGAGTCGATCCGCTTCCCGGTCGGCAAGAAGCAGGACGGCACGCTCACGCTCACCGTCCGCGGCGCGCACGCGCCGATGATGAGCCATTTGACGGTCGAGATCATCGAGCGGGTCAACCGCTTCTTCGGCTATGCCGCGGTGTGCAAGGTCGCGATCCGCCAGGGCGAGGTCACCAAGCGCCCCGAGCGCCGCGCGCCCCCGTCGCTCGCGCCCGCTCCCGAGCTGGGCGGCAGCCTCAAGACGATCGCCGACCCCGAGCTCAAGGCGGTGCTCGAGGCGCTCGCCTCGGGCGTCGCCGCCAGCCCTCTCTCGCTGCCGAAGGTACGATGACCCGCCTCCGCTCGCTCCTGCTGCCGCTCGCCGCGCTCGCGCTCGCTACCGCCGCGGGCGCCGCCGCGCCGCGCCCCTGGACCGCGGTGGCGACCCCGGTGGCGACCGGCAGCTACCTGATCGGTAACCCCCGGGCGCGCGTGAAGCTGGTGGAATATGTCAGCTACACCTGCCCGCACTGCGGCCATTTCGCCGCCGAGTCGCGCGCGACGCTCGGCGCGATGGTGCGCTCGGGCTCGACCAGCGTCGAGGTGCGCAACCAGATCCACGACGGGATCGACCTCGCCGCCGCGACGCTGGCGCGCTGCGCCGGACCGGCGGCCTTTCCCGCGCTGCACGAGGCCTTCTACGTGAAGCAGGAGCAATGGTACGAACGCGCCGCCGAGTGGAGCGAGGGCAATCGCGCGCGCATCGCGTCCTGGCCGCAGCTCGACCAGCTTAAGGCGGTGGCACAGGGCGCCGGGCTCGACGCGATCGCGAAACAGGCGGGCGCGCCCGCCGCGGCGATCGACGCCTGTTTCGCGAGCGACGCGCAGGTGAAGCGCGCCATCGCGGGTTCGGAAGCCACGAGCAAGGTGAAGGGCACGCCCGCGTTCGAGATCAACGGCCGGCTGATCGAGAATGTCGGCTGGGCGCAGCTCGAGCCGCAGCTGCGCGCCGCGGGCGCGCGGTGAGAACGGCGGTCTTCCATCCTCCCCTGCAAGGGGAGGTGGCGCGCGCAGCGCGACGGAGGGGTGTCGCGGGTGGTGAGTCCAGCGACACTCGCCAGCCGGGTTACCCCTCCGTCAGGCCTTCGGCCTGCCACCTCCCCTTTCAGGGGAGGATCACGCGACAACTATACGGTCTTATCAACGGAGTGACCGAATGAAGCGTCTCGCATCCCCCCTGCTCTTCGCCGCCGCGGCGCTGCTCGCCGGCTGCGGCAGCGGCGGCGACGGCAACGGCAGCGCGCCCAGCGCACCCGCCGGGTCGGTGAAAGCGGTCGCCGCGCCCGCGGGCTCGGACTGGACCCAGCAGGTCCGCCAGACGCCGGAGGGCGGCTATGTCATGGGCAACCCCGACGCGCCGCTCAAGCTGGTCGAATATGGCTCGCGCACCTGCCCCACCTGCGGCGCGTTCGGCCAGACCGGCATGCGCCCGCTCGAGGAGAATTACGTCAAGTCGGGCAAGGTCTCGTACGAGTTCCGCGACTTCCTGGTCCATGGCCCGCCCGACTTCGCGGCCTCGCTGCTCGGCCGCTGCGCCGGCGCCGCGCCGTTCTTCCCGATCCTCGAGCAGATGTACATCGACCAACCCAAGTTCCTCGACGCGCAGATGAAGGCCGCGCAGGACCAGTCCTTCCTCCAGTCGACGCAGAACGCCACGCCGGCGCAGGTCGCCAACGGCTGGGCCGATCGCATGGGCTATGTTGAGTTCGTCAAGCAGCGCGGCATCACCGAGGCGCAGGCGCGCGCCTGCCTCAACGATCCCAAGGCGATCGAGGCGCTGACGAAGATGACGCAGGACGCCACCGAGAAGCAGGACGTGACCGGCACGCCCACCTTCTTCCTCAACGGGCGCAAGCTGGAGAACAGCGTCACCTGGCAGGCGATCGAGACCGCGCTCAAGTCCGCGGGCGCCTGACCCGGGCGCCGCGGCGGGCTGACCCTCGATGCGCATCAAGCGGCTGCGGCTGACCGGCTTCAAGAGCTTCGTCGACCCGGCCGACCTGCGCATCGAGCCGGGGCTGACCGGCGTGGTCGGCCCCAACGGCTGCGGCAAGTCCAACCTGCTCGAGGCGCTGCGCTGGACCATGGGCGAGAACAGCGCCCGGTCGATGCGCGGCGCGGGCATGGAGGACGTGATCTTCGCCGGCACCGCGACGCGGCCGCCACGCGACTTCGCCGAGGTGTCGCTGCTCGCCGAGATCGACTCGCCCGACGGCGCGCAGGAGCGCGAGATCGTGCGCCGGATCGAGCGCGGCGCCGGCTCGGCCTATCGGCTGGACGGGCGCGACGTCCGCGCCAAGGACGTCCAGCTCCTGTTCGCCGACGCCGCGACCGGCGCGCACTCGCCCGCGCTGGTCAGCCAGAACCGCATCGGCGCGGTGATCGCGGCCAAGCCGGGCGAGCGCCGCGCGATGCTGGAGGAGGCGGCGGGGATCGCCGGCCTCCACGTCCGCCGCAGGGACGCGGAGGCGCGGCTGCGCGCCACCGAGGCCAATCTCGCGCGGCTCGACGAGCTGATGGCGGACCAGGGCACGCGCGTCGCCGCGCTGCGCCGCCAGGCGCGCGCCGCCGAACGCTACCGCCTGCTGTCCGAGCAGATCCGGCTGGCCGAGGCGCGGATGATCTTCGCGCGCTGGCGCGACGCCGCCGCCGCCGCGACCGCCGCCAAGCAGGAGGCCGACGCCGCCGCCGCACAGGTCACCGCCGCGACCGGGGCAGAGCAGGCGACGCTGGCCGCCCAGCGCGCCGCCGCAGAGCAGGTGGTGACCGCGCGCGCCGCGGCGCTGGCGGCGCGCGACCGCGCCGGCGAGCTCGCGCACCAGCTGACGCGCGCGCGCGAGCAGCGCCACGGCGTCCAGCGCCGGCTCGCCGAGATGGAGTCGGCGCGGCGGCGCATCGGCGAGGACCGCGCGCGCGAGGACTCGCTCGCGCACGACGCCGCCGCCGCGCTCGACCGGCTCGCCGCCGAGGCCCAGACACTCGACCGCCGCGTCGCCGAGGGCAGCGCGGCGCTGCCCGCGCTCGACGCCGCGTTGGCCGAGGCGGAGCGCCGCGCGCGCGACGTCGAGGTCGCGCTCGCCCAGGCGCTGTCGGCCGAGGCGGCGGAGGCGGCCGAGCGTCGCGTCGCCGCCGCCGCGCACGCCGCCGCCGCGGCGCGCCACGAGCGCGCGCGGCGCGAGGCGATGCGGCTGGCCGAGGCGATCGAGGCGCTCGACGATCCCGCCGCACTGGAGGCGGCGCGCGCGGCCGCGCGCGCGGCGCAGACCGACGCGCAGGGCCGCGTGGCGAAGGCACGCGCCGCGCTCGACTGGGCCGAGACGAGCGAGGCCGAGGCGCGCGAGGAACGCGATCCCGCCGAGGCCGCGCGCGCCGCCGCGCTGGCGGCGCTGGCGGCGCTCGACGGCGAGGCCGCCGCGCTCACGCGCGCGGTCGAGCAGAAGGGCGAGAAGCTGCTCGACTCGGTCAGCGCCGAGCCCGGGTTCGAGCGCGCGCTCGCCGCCGCGCTCGGCGACGAACTGGAGACCGCGTTGGCCGACTGGCACGGCTCCGCGCTCGCCGACGACGATCCCCCCGCCCCGATCGGCACGCTGCCGCTCGCCGCGCGGGTCACCGCGCCGGCCGAGCTGGAGCGAAGGCTGTCGCAGGTGTTCCTGGTCGAGACCGACTCGGGGCAGCCGCTCCGCCCGGGTCAACGGCTGGTGACGCGCGAGGGGCGCGTGCGCCGCTGGGACGGTTACGTCAGCACCAGCGGCGGCGTCGCCGCGGCGAAACGACTAGAGCGGCGCAACCGCCTCGCCGCGCTCCAGGCCGAGCGCCCGGCAGCGGAGGCGGCGGTCGAGCGGGCGACCCAGCGGCGCACGCAGATCGACGAGCGTATCGCGCGCGCGCGCGCGGCGGCGCAGTCGTCGCGCGCGCTGCTGACGCAGGGCGAGACCGACGTCCGGTCGGCACAGCGCGACGAGGATCGCGCCGCGGCCCAGCTCGAGCGGCTCGCCGGGCAGCGCGCCGATCTCGCCCAGCGCGCCGAGCGCGTCACCGCCGAGGCGGCGGAGGCCTTCGCCGAGCAGGAGCGCGCCGCCGACACGCTCGCCGCGCTGCCCGACGGCGCCGCCGCGGCGGGCGCGACCGCGCGGCTGCGCGGCGAGGCCGAGGCGGCGCGTGCCAAGGTGGCCCTCGCGCGCTCCGATCGGGCGACGCGCGAGCGCGAGCTGACCGACGCGCGCGAGCGCCGCGCGACCGGGAAGAGCGAGGCGCAGGGCTGGCGTACGCGCGCGGGCGAGGCGGCGAAGCGGATCGCCGACATGGACCAGCGCGCGACCGAGCTGGAGCGCGAGCTCTCCACCCTCGCCGCGCGCCCCGACGCGCTCGCGGCGGAGATTGCCTCGCTCGACAAAGAGGTGACCGCCGCGCGCACTGCCGCCGACACGACTCAGGCCGAGGAGCGCGCCGTCGAGGCCGCGCTCCGCGACGCCGATGCCGCGCACGCGCGCGCGGCCGAGGCGCTCGCCACCGCGCGCGAGGCACGTGCCGGCGCCATCGCGCGCGCGGAGAATCACGAGCTGCGCCGGGTCGAGATGGGGCGGGTCTCGGGCGAGCGGTTCGAGTGCCCCGCGCCGGTGCTGCCCGAGAAGATCGGCTTCGCGTCGGCGGAGGTGGGTTCCCCGCAGGACGAGTCGAGCGCGCACGAGCGCCTGACGCTCGACCGCGAGCGGCTCGGCCCGGTCAACCTCGTCGCCGAGCGCGAGCTGGAGGAACTGGAGACGAGCGGCGCCGCGACGGCCGCGGAGCGCGAGGAGCTGGGCCAGGCGGTCAACCGGCTGCGCGGCTCGATCGGCACGCTCAACCGCGAGGGGCGGCAGCGGCTGCTCGCCGCCTTCGAGGCGGTCAACGGCCATTTCCGGCGGCTGTTCACGACGCTGTTCAACGGCGGCCAGGCGCATCTCGCGCTGGTCGACTCGGACGATCCGCTCGAGGCGGGGCTCGAGATCATGGCGCAGCCGCCGGGCAAGAGGCTGCAGTCGCTCACGCTGTTGTCGGGCGGCGAGCAGGCGCTGACCGCGGTCGCGCTGATCTTCGGGCTGTTCCTCACCAACCCCGCGCCGATCTGCGTGCTCGACGAGGTCGACGCCCCGCTCGACGATGCCAACATCGAGCGCTTCTGCGACCTGCTCGAGCAGATGAGCCGCGAGACCGACACGCGCTACCTGATCGTGACCCATAACGCGGTGACGATGAGCCGGATGCACCGCCTGTTCGGCGTGACGATGGTGGAGCGCGGGGTGAGCCGGCTGGTGTCGGTCGACCTTCAGGCGGCGGAGCTGCTCGCGGCGGAGTGAGGGGGCATTGGGCTCGCCTCACCCCCTGCCGTCAGAAAATGGCAAGGTCCCGCTTTATCCGCGCGCCGCTACCAGCCCCTCCACCTCGCGAGCCCGCGCCGACGCCCCCTTGCGGCGCGTCAGCAGCCGCCGCAGCGGGTAGAGCACCGCCGGCGCGCGTACCGACAGCGTCAGCACCACCGTCACCGCGGCGAGCGAGGCGCACACGAGTAGCCGCACCCAGCGCTCCCCGCCGATCGCGGTGCCCGCGCGCAGCAGCGCCACCGCGATCAGCGCCGCGCCCAGCCCGCGCAGCCAGCGTCGCTGCGCCGGCCTGGTCGCCCCGGCGTCGCGGTGGAAGCGGTGCGACGCCGCCGCGAGCAGCACGAACGCCAGCGCGCACAGCACGAAACCCTCACACATGCGCCAACTCCCTCACCTTCCCGCGTGTCTTCACCTGCCGCTCGCGCCCCGCGCTCCATGCCGCCGCCGCGAGCAGCGCGGCGATCGCCAGCATCGCGACGTCGAAGCCGACGAACAGCCCGTCGCCCGCGCGCAGCGAGGTCAGGAAGCCGCGATCGGTCGTCGCCGCGTTGACGAAGGGGATCGCGCCGAACAGCAGCGCCCCCAGGGCGAACAGCTCGCTCCAGGCGCGCTTCGCCGGACGCGCCAGCTGGAGCAGAGCGGCGCCGCCCCAGGCGTAGAACATCGTCGCCACCTCGGCGTCGGCGCGGCCGACCGCCGCGGCCGGGATCAGGCGGTTGGCGAGGAAATAGCTCGCCATGCCGATCGGCAGCGCCGCGATCGCGGCGATGTTGAGCCGCTCGACCAGCCGCAGGCCGAGAAAGGGCGCGGCATGGGGCCGACGCCGCGCCGCCGTCCACAGCAGCAGCCCGGTACCGACCATCGCCGCGCCGGTGAGCCCCAGCACGAACAAGGTCCAGCGCAGCGCGGGCGCCGCGAACTGCGCGGTGTGCAGCCCGAGCATCACCCCCGCGGTCGAGAGCGCCGGTCCCGCGCCGAGATCGGCCGCGGTGACGCGCCCGGTCGCGCCCGAGTAGGTCACCGTGCCGCCGCGCGCGTTGAGACCGCTCGCCCCGCCCGAGGTCACCGCCACCGTCGCCGCGGCGTCGCCGGGGAAGCGGATCACCACGCGCTGCGCGCGCTGGCCGAGCCGCCGCTCGGCGTCGCGCACCAGCGGCGCCACCGCGACCAGCGGCGCGGCGCGGCCGCTCGCCTTGTCGTCGTAGACATAGCCATAGGCCTCTTTGGCGAAGTCCGCGGGCTGCCGGTAATTGGCGGCGATCGGCCAGGGCATGTACATCAGCACCAGCGTGATCAGCCCGGTGTAGGTGATCATCGCGTGATAGGGCAGCGCGAGCACCGCCGAGACATTGTGCGCGTCGAGCCAGCTGCGCTGCCCCTTGTTCCAGCGCAGCGTGAAGAAGTCGGCGAAGATGCGCTTGTGCGTCACCACCCCCGAGACGATCGCGCCCAGCATGAACATCGCGCACACGCCGGCGAGCCAGCGCCCCCAGGGGTGCGGTAGCTGGAGCTGAAAGTGGAAGCGGTAGAAATGCTCGCCGCCGCGGGTCTCGCGCGCGTGGATCGGCTCGCCGCCGCGCGGGTCGAGCTCCAGCTCGGGCGGGCGCGGGCGCCTGGCGGGCTTGGCGTCGGCACCCGGGATGGCGAACACGCGCGTCGTCGCGGTGCGGTCGTCCGGGAGATAGATATACCATTGCTCGTCGCCGACGCCGACGCGCGAGAGGTAGCGCACCGCCGACTGCACGGCGTCCGGACCGCTCACCCGATTGGCGGGCTGCTCGGGCTGCATCCACTGCGTGATCTCGGGGCGGAAGTAGCTCGCGGTACCGGTGAGGAACATGGCGAACAGGATCCAGCCCGCGAGCAGGCCGAGCCAGCCGTGGATCCACGCCATCGACTGCCGCAGCGAGCGCGTCACGCGCGGGGGCCGATCAGCCAGACCGCCCCGCCCGCGAGCGCAGCGAGACCCCACACCAGCGCGGCGACGCGCCCCAGCTTCGGCTCGTGGAAGCACCACAGGCCGACCACCGCGTAGACCAAGAAGCTGGTGATCATGCCCCAGGCGGTCGCCTCGGCGCGCGACAGCGGCAGCAGCCGCGCGACCAAGCTCACCAGCGCCGCGGTGGCAGCATAGCCGCCCAGCAGCGCGGTGGTGCAGCGCGCGAGCATGACGAGCGCGGCGGGGCGGATCAGCACCCGGCGTCGCGGCATCTCCCCTCGCTGCATCAGCATTCCACCTTTCCCCTTGCCCCTTCGTCCAATGCCTTATAGCGGTCTTTGCGAGTCACTAGCAATAGCGAAATAAGGGGTCGACATGAACAACAAGCGCGCCATCCGGCTACTCGCGTCGACGCTCGCCGGTGGCATCGCGCTGACCACCGCGCCCGCGCTGGCGCGGCCGCTCGCCGCGCGCCCGGCCGCCGACTCGCCCGCCCCCGCCGACCGACCCGAACCCGACGACGACTCGCCCGACCGCGACGACATCCTCGTCACCGGCGAGCGCGCGCGCCGCGACGGGCGCGTCGGCGCGAAGACCGACACCCCGCTGATCGCGCTGCCGCAGGCCGTCACCGTGATCGACGAGGACGAGCTCACCCGCCGCAACGCGCTGTCGATCAACCAGGCGCTCGGCTATGTCGCGGGCGTCGCGCCCAACCAGCGCGGCAACGTGGCGACGCGCTACGACCAGCTCTTCCTGCGCGGGTTCACCCCCGGCGTCTTCATGGACGGCATGCGCCAGCAGGGCGGCGTCTACTCGAGCCCGCAGACCGACTTCCACCTCGTCGAGTCGGTCGACGTCATCAAGGGACCGGCCTCGGTGCTCTACGGCAGCGGCACCCCGGGCGGGCTGATCAACCTGACCAGCAAGCTGCCCTATGGGGAGGCCGGCGGCCGGATCGAGCTGGCGGGCGGCAACTTCGACCTGCTACGCTCGGCGATCGACCTCAACCAGCCGCTCGACCGCGACGGTCGCTGGCAGTTCCGCGTGATCGCGGGCGGCGAGCGCGGCGACGGCTTCCTCCGCTACACGCGCAACCGCCGCTATTACGCGCGGCCGATGCTGACCTTCGCGCCCGACGAGCGGACCAGCGTGACGCTGATCCTGAGCTACCAGCGCGACCCCGAGGCCTCGTCGTACAGCGGCGTGCCGGCCTATGGCTCGGCGCTGCCCAACCCGTTCGGCACCCTGCCGGTCGATCTCAACGTCTCGGAGCCGGGCTATGAGGCGTTCGATCGCGAGCAGAAGTCGGCGACTCTGCTGTTCCGCCACCGCCTGTCGGACGCGCTGACCTGGACCACCAGCGCGCGCTACTATGACGTCGACCTCCACTATCGCCAGATCTACCTGTCGGCGTTCCGCACCGCCGGCACCGGCGCGGCGCGCGCCACCGATTTCTCGACGATCGTGCGCGGCGGGGGCGGATCGGACGAGCGATTCCGCACGATCACGCTCGACAACCGACTCGCCGCCGAGCTCGCCACCGGCCCGGTGCGCCACGTCCTGCTCGCCGGGCTCGACTATGCGCACAACGAGGGGCGCAACGACCAGGGCTTCCTCACCGGGCAGACCAATGACCCCGCCACCAGCATCAGCGACTTCAACCTGTTCGCGCCGCGTTACGGCGGCACGCTGCCCAGCTTCGCACTGACGCAGACGCGCAGCTTCCGCCGCATCGACCAGACCGGCGCCTATGTGCAGGACCAGATGACGCTCGGCGGGCTCAACCTCATCGCGAGCGGCCGCTGGGACTGGTACGACCAGCTCACGCGCAACCGCACCAGCGGCGCGGTCACGCGCTCGTCGCAGACCGCCTTCACCGCGCGGCTCGGCGCGCTATACGAGACGAGATGGGGCGTGGCGCCCTTCGCCAGCTATGCCGAGAGCTTCGAGCCGCAGACCGGCGCCACCTTCGAGGGCACCGCCTTCGTGCCCGTGACCGGGCGCCAATATGAGGCCGGTCTCAAGTTCCAGCCGCGCGGGACCGAGGCGCTGTTCACACTTTCCGCCTTCGACCTGCGCCGGCAGAACGTGCCCGTCGCCGACCCGACGCGTCCGAACTTCCAGGTCCAGATCGGCGAGGTGAAGGTGCGCGGCATCGAGCTCGACGGTCGCGGCGAGGTCGCGCCGGGTGTGAACGTCGTGGTGGCGGCGAGCTACACCGACCCGCTCGTCACCAGCGGCACCGTCGCGGTCGGCAGCGGCGGCCAGCTCGCCGGCGTCACCGGCACGCGCCCGCTCGGGGTGCCGCGGTGGAGCGCGTCGAGCTTCCTCTCCTGGGACCTCGGCGACTCGCTCGCCGGCGCGCTGGGCGGCGTGTCGGTCGGGGGCGGCGTGCGCTACGTCGGCGAGTCGGACGGCACCGCCAGCTATGTCCGGGACAATGCCACGATCGTGGAGCGCTTCGACTCGCCCGGCTATGTGCTGGCGGACGCTCTGCTCGGCTATGACCTCGGCGCGCTCGATCGCCGCTGGGACGGGCTGAGCCTCAGCGTCAACGCCAGCAACCTGTTCGACACGCGCCATATCGCCAGCTGCTTCTTCAACAACAGCTGCTATTACGGCGCGTCGCGGACGGTGGTGGGGACGCTTCGCTACGTCTGGTGAGGGCGTCGGAGTTATAGCGTCGTTAACCAAAATCGGCGATGATGCGTGCGTCCCACGGAGCGCGACGCATGACCGATCCTGCCGCCGACAGTCCGATGCGCCGCGCCGTGGCGCTGTGCCGCCGCCACGTCGCGGCGGCGTTCGGCTTCAGCGCCCTCGTCAACGTGCTCTATATCGCGCCGACCCTGTACATGCTCCAGGTCTACGACCGGGTGGTGCCGACGCAGGGTCAGCTCACGCTGCTGTTCCTCACGCTGGTGCTGCTGTTCGCGCTGGTGACGCTCTCGCTGCTCGACCGCGTGCGCACCCGGCTGCTGGTGCGCGCCGGCGTGCAGCTCGACGCCGCGCTGGCACCGGCGCTGCTCGACTCGACGCTGGGGCGGCCCGACCTGCCGATGGCGCGCCAGGCTCTGCGCGAGTTCGACACGCTGCGCCAGACGCTGAGCGGCGCGGGTGTGCTGGCACTCTTCGACGCGCCCTGGACGCCGATCTACATCTTCGTCTGCTTCCTGGTGCATCCCGCGATCGGCGCGGTGGCGCTGCTCGGCGGCACGATCCTGCCCGTGCTGGCGTGGCGCAACGAGCGCGCGACCCGCACCGCGCTGGAGCGAGCCCAGGTCTCCGCCGCGAGCAGCTACGCCAGCCAGGAGGCGATGCTCGGCGGCGCCGAGGCGGTGCGCGCGCTCGGCATGCGCCGCGCGATGGTGGCGCGCCAGCTCCGGCTGCGCGAGGCGATGCTGGCGCAGCAGACCGCCGCGGGCTTCACCGGCGGCAATTATCTCACCGCCACCAAGTTCGTGCGACTCGCGCTGCAGAGCCTCGCGCTCGGGCTGGGCGCGCTGCTCGCGATCGACAACCAGATCTCGGCGGGCGCGATCTTCGCCTCCTCCTTCCTGATCGCGCGCGCGCTCGCGCCGATCGAGCAGCTGATCGCGGGCTGGAAGGGGATCGCCCAGGCGTTCGGCAGCTATCGCCGACTCGACAAGCTGCTGCTCGAGACGCAGCACGCCGCCCCCGCGACCCAGCTGCCCGCGCCGCGCGGCGCGATCGCGCTGGAGGGCGTGACCCTGCTCAACGACACGCGCGACGGCACGATCGTGTCCGACGTCACGCTCCAGATCGCGCCCGGCGAGGTGGTGGCGATGATCGGGCCGAGCGGCGCGGGCAAGTCGACGCTGGCGCGGATCATCGCCGGCGCGGTCCGGCCCGATCGCGGCCGCGTGCGGATCGACGGCGCCGACCTCGCCGACTGGGACCCGGAGCGGCTCGCCGCGCATGTCGGCTACCTGCCGCAGGAGCCGACCTTGTTCGCCGGCACGATCAAGGAGAATATCGCGCGCTTCCGCAACGAGCTGGGCGAGGACTCGGCCGCGCTCGACGCCGCCGCGATCGCCGCGACCGAGCGCGCCCGCGCGCGCGAGCTGGTGCAGCGGCTGCCGAGCGGCTTCGACCATCAGCTCAAGCCGGGCGGGCGCGGCCTCTCCGCCGGCCAGTCGCAGCGCGTCGCGCTGGCGCGCGCGATGTACGGCGACCCCGCGCTGCTGGTGCTCGACGAGCCCAACGCGCATCTCGATTCCGAGGGCGACGCCGCGCTGCTCGCCGCGATCGATCACTACAAGCGCGCCGGCCACACCATCCTGGTGGTGAGCCATAAGCTCGGCATCCTGCCCGTTGTCGACAAGCTGATGGTGATGCGCAACGGCCGCGTCGAGCTCTTCGGCCCGCGCGACGAGGTGCTCCAGCGCATCTCCCCGCCCAAGCTGCGCACCGTCCCCGCCGGGGCGGCCGCCCCCACCCCCGCCGCCGACCTCCCCACTCCCGCCGCGAGCGCCTGACATGGCCAGCCTGCCGATCACCGACACCGTCCACCTGCCCGCCGACCCGCACCGCGACATCCGCGCCGGGATCGTCGTCGCGGTGGTGTTCTTCGTGCTGTTCCTCGGCTGGGCCGCCTTCGCGCGGCTCGACGCCGCCGCCTATGCCGAGGGCGTGCTCCAGGTCTCGGGCCAGCGGCAGACCGTGCAGCACCGCGACGGCGGTGTGGTACAGACCATCCTCGTGCGCGAGGGCGAGCGCGTCCAGCGCGGCCAGCTGCTGATCCGGCTCGCCTCGCCCGAGGTGCGCGCCACCGAGCGCGCGCTCGCCTCGCAGGCGATCCGGCTGCTGGCACAGCGCGCGCGGCTCCAGGCCGAGCAGCTCGGCCAGACACAGATCGCGACGCCCGCCGAGTTCGCGGCGATGCCCCAGGAGGACCGGCCCGAGATCGCGCTGGCGATGCGGCTCCAGCAGACCGAGCTGCGCGCGCGCACCGCGACCTTGTCCGCGCAGCGCGACGCGCTCGGCCAGCGCAGCGCGCAGTCGCGCGAGCAGGGTCGCGGCTATGGCGAGCAGGTCGTCTCGGCGCAGGAGCAGTTGAAGCTGCTCGACTCGCAGCTCGACGCGCTGCGGCCCGTCGCCGCCAAGGGCTTCGTCTCGCAGACCCGGCTGCGCGAGCTCGAGCGGATGCGCGCCGAACTGCAGGGCCAGCGCGGCCAATATGCCGCCAGCGTGGCGCAGACGCGCGAGGCCGCGCGCGAGAGCCAGATCGAGCGGCTCGAGGCCGAGCGCACCTTCAGCGAGCGCACCGCGGCCGACCTGCGCGACGTCGAGACCAAGCTGGGCGACGTGCTGCCCAAGCTGAGCGCGGCGCGCGACCAGCTCGCGCGCACCGAGATCCGCTCGCCCGCCACCGGCGCGGTGGTGGGGCTGACGGTGTTCACCCCGGGCGGCGTGATCGCGCCTGGGCAGAAGCTGATGGACGTGGTGCCCGAGCGCACCCCGCTGCGCATCCAGGCGCGCATCTCGCCCGACGACGCCGACGACCTCAATGTCGGCCAGAAGACGCTCGTCAAATTCCCCAGCCTGCACGAGCGCGACCTGCCCGAGCTGACCGGCGAGCTGACCCGCCTGTCGGCGGACAGCTTCACCGACGAGAAGACCGGGCGCAGCTATTTCACCGGCGAGGTGGTGGTGCCGCCCTCGCAGCTGCGGCTGCTGTCGAGCTTCCGCGGCAAGGACTTCCAGCTGCGCGCCGGCATGCCGGCGCAGGTGCTGATCCCGCTGCGCAAGCGCACCGCGCTCGACTATGCGGTGGAGCCGCTGGTGGGCGGCTTCTGGGCGTCGTTCCGCGAGCATTGAGGGTGGGCGGGACAGGCGGCGCGCTCCTGTCACGCACTCGCGTCCATTTCTCTTCCGTCATCCCGCGAAGGGAGGGATCCAGACGCGCTATCCTTTTTCGGGCGCCGGGCCGGTCTTCGCTGGGGCATCGTTCTGCCTCCTCGTCACGCATGACGAGCGGCGCTCGCGGCCCACCGCCGTTCGCGCGTCTGGATTCCCGCTCCCGCGCGGACGACAAGATGATCAGAATGCGTCGCGGCAACAACGTTCCGCGTCCTCAACTCGCCTCGTCGATCACGTGCCTCATTCTGGCGCTCCATCATTAAGCGTTAACCATCGTGCGCTTACAGCCCGGCCGTTCCGAACGATCGGCAAGTGGTGACGGCGGAACATCCATCCAGATCCAGCGACGAGACCGATCATGGCCCAGCCCATGCCCGCCCCCCTTCCGCACGCCGAGCCGCATCGCTCGCATCTGTATTTCCTCCGCGCGCTCGCGTTGCTGCGCCCCGAGAAGATCAAGGCCGGCTCGCTGATCGGCGCCGGCCTGCTCGTCGCGCTGCTCCAGGTCAGCGAGCCGCTGCTGTTCGGCAAGGCGGTCAACGGCCTCACCTCCGGCGCCGGGCCGATGCGCTATGTCGCGATGTGGTGCGGGATCAGCGTCGCGGTGTTCCTCGCCAGCGTCGTCATCTCGCTGCTCGCCGACCGCATGGCGCACCGCCGCCGGCTCGCCGCCATGTCGTCTTACGTCGAGCATTTGCTCGCGCTGCCGCCGTCTTTTCACACCCAGGCGCGCTCGGGCCGGCTGATGCGGATCATGATCTCGGGCTGCGACGCTTTGTTCAACCTGTGGCTGCCGCTGCTGCGCGACCAGATCACCAACCTCGCCATCGTCGCGGTGCTGCTGCCGATCGCGCTCGCCACGAACTGGCGGCTCGCGCTCGTTCTGGTCGCGCTGATGGTGGTCTATTCGGCGGTCAACCTCGTCGTCATGCGCCATACCTCGACCGGCCAGGCGCAGGTGGAGGACCGGTTCACCGACATCTCGGGCAACCTCGGCGACCTGTTCGGCAACGTCACCGTCTTGCAGAGCTTCCTCGCGGTGCCGGGCGAGCTGGGCAACGTGCGCCGCTCGCTCCACGACCTGCTCCACGCGCAATATCCGGTGCTCAACTGGTGGGCGGTCTCGGCGGTGCTGACCCGCGGCGCCTCGTCGATCGCGATCGTCTCGATCTTCGGCTTCGGCGCGGCGCTGGTGTCGCGCGGGCTGGCGACGATCGGCGACGTCGTCTCCTTCGTCGGCTTCGCCACCTTGCTGATCGCGCGGCTGGAGACGATCACCGGCTTCATCGTCGACAAGGCGCAGCGGCTGCCCGCGCTGGTGCAGTTCTTCGACGTGCTCGACCAGCAGAGCCACATCGGCGAGGCCACCGAGGCGCAGCCGCTCGCGGTGAGCGAGGGCCGGGTCACCTTCGAGAACGTCTCGTTCCGCTATCCCACCGGCTCCGGTGCGGTGCGCGACCTCAGCTTCGAGGTCGAGCCCGGCCAGACGGTCGCGATCGTCGGTCCGACCGGCTCGGGCAAGTCGACCGCGCTCGGCCTGTTCCAGCGCGCCTATGATCCGGAGAGCGGGCGCATCCTGGTCGACGGCCAGGACATCCGCGGCGTGACGCTCGCCTCGCTGCGCGCCGCCACCGGCGTGGTGTTCCAGGAGGCCGGGCTGTTCAACCGCTCGATCGCGGAGAATATCGCGATGGGCAACCCGGACGCGACGATGGAGCAGATCGAGGACGCGGCACGGATCGCCGGCGCGTACGACTTCATCATGCGCAAGCCGCAGGGCTTCGCCACGCCTGTCGGCGACCGCGGCGCGGGCCTGTCGGGCGGCGAGCGCCAGCGCATCGCGATCGCGCGCGCGCTGCTCAAGAACGCGCCGATCCTGCTGCTCGACGAGGCGACCAGCGCGCTCGACGTCGCCACCGAGGCGCGGCTGCAGGAGAGCCTGGAGCGGCTGCGCCAGGGCCGCACCACCTTCGTGATCGCGCACCGCCTCTCGACCGTGCGCGCGGCGGACCGGATCGTGGTGCTCGACCAGGGCCGGATCGTCGAGCAGGGCGGCTTCGACGAGCTGCTCGCGCGCGGCGGCGCCTTCGCCCAGCTGGCGGCGGACGGCGGCCTCACCGCGCCGGCGGCGAACGACGACGCGGGCGAGCGCCAGGCGGCGTGACGGGGCGCGGGGGCGAACCTCCTGCCGTCGCCGCTAGCTAAACCGGATCGCGGGAAGCCACGAGGTCCTCCCCGGCACGGGGAGGGGGACCGCCGCGCGGCAGCGCGGTGGTGGAGGGGGGCTCTCCACGCCGCGCAGCGTTCGCGGAGGCCCCCTCCACCACGCCCTGCGGGTGCGCGCGAGCGGGGAGGATCTGCTGGCGCACTCGCCTCTCGGCGGCTCATGCCGCATGATCGCACCGAGGTGAGCAGGTGATGTCAGCCGAACCCGAAGCCCATGCCGCGCTCGAACGTTGGCGCTCGCGGCTCGCCACCGCCGGGCGCGACGTCCCCGGCTTCGACCCGGGCGACGGCGGCGCCGCGGCGCGGCTGCTGCTCCTGCTCGAGACGCCGGGCGCGCACCGCCCCGCCATCGTCTCGCGCGATCAAGCGACGGGTACCGCGCGCAACCTCAAGCGCTTCCTCGCCGAGGCCGGGATCGAGCGGCACGACACCCTGGTGTGGAACGCGGTGCCCTGGAACGTGCACGCGCCCGGCGAGCGCAACCGTCCGCTCCGCCGCGGCGAGATCGCCGAGGGGCTCGCGCTCCTCCCGCCGCTGCTCCGCCTGCTGCCGCGGCTCGAGTTGGTCGTGCTCGCCGGCCGGGTCGCGCGCGAGGCCGCCGCACTGGTCGAGCGCGAGCGGCCCGGGTTGGGGGTGCTGACGATGCCGCACCCCTCGCCCACCTATGTCTGCACCAGCCCGGCGGTGCCGCGCGCGATCGCCGCGACGCTCGCCGAGGCGGCGGCGCGGCTCAGTCGAGCCGACGTGCCAGCTCGACGTTGAGCCCCAGCGCCGCGAGCGTGCCGAGCGCGCCCGAGAGCAGGTACGCCCCCGCCGCGACCAGCCCAAAGGCCTGGGTCAGCGCCAGCGCGGCGAGCGGCGCGAAGCCCGCGCCGAACAGCCACGCGAGATCCGAGGTCAGCGCCGCGCCGGTGTAGCGGGCGCGCTTGGGGAAGTTGCTGGTCACCGCGCCCGACGACTGGCCGAACGACAGGCCGAGCAGCAGGAAGCCCATCACCATGAACAGCAGCTCGCCCGCGCGTCCGCCGCTGAGCAACTGCGGCGCGAAGCCGCTGTACGCGGCGATCCCCGCGGCGGTGTAGCCGAGCACGCTGCGCCGCCCGATCCGGTCGGCGAGCAGGCCCGAGAGCACGATCGCGCCGAGCCCGACCGCCCCGCCGATCGTCTCGATCAGCAGGAAGCTGGCGATGTCCTCGCGCGTGAACAGGTTGACCCAGGAGAGCGGGAACACCGTCACCATGTGGAACAAGGCGAAGCTGGCGAGCGGGGCGAAGGCGCCGATAACGATGTTGCGCCACTGCGCCTTCACCGTCGCCCCGACCGGCGAAGGCGTGAGCTCGCGGCTCTTGAACGACTCGGTATACTCGGGCGTGACGACGATGCGCAGCCGCGCGAACAGCGCCACCACGTTGAGCGCGAAGGCGACGAAGAACGGGTAGCGCCAGCCCCAGGAGATGAAGTCAGCGGCGGGCAGCGTCGAGACGAAGAAGGCGAACAAGGCGCTCGCCACCACCAGGCCGAGCGGCGCGCCGAGCTGGGGCACCATCGCCCACCAGCCGCGCTGCTTCTCGGGCGCGTTGAGCGCGAGCAGCGAGGCCAGCCCGTCCCAGGCGCCGCCGAGCGCGATGCCCTGGCCGATCCGGAACAGCGCCAGCAGGATCGCCGACCAGCCGCCGATCTCGGCATAGCCGGGCAGGAAGGCGACCAGCACGGTCGACGTGCCGAGCAGGAACAGCGCGATCGTCAGCTTGGTGCCGCGGCCGTGGCGGCGATCCACCCACATGAAGATCTGCGTGCCGATCGGGCGCGCGATGAACGCCAGCGGGAACAAAGCGAAAGACCAGAGCGTCCCGGTGATCCGCTCCATGTAGGGGAACACCACCGTCGGGAACACCAGCACCGAGGCGATCGCGTAGACGAAGAAGTCGAAGAACTCCGACGTCCGGCCGATGATCACGCCGATGGCGATCTCGCCGGGACGGACCTGATGGTCGTCCCGGGTGTTGAGATTGCGGGCGTCGCGCTCGAGCGGCGCGGAATGTGCGGTGGCCATATATGTTCCCGATCGGACGTATCTCGCGGCTCTCTAGCCCATGTGCCACAACGCCGGGATGGGACAAAATGTCCTATTCCGCTGCGCCGCAGCAAAGCCTAGCTGCGCGCCCATGATCCCGCTGCCTCCTTCACCCCTCCCCCGTCGTGCGGCGTCGCTCGCGCCGCGCCTGCTCGCGCTCGGCACGCTGGCCGCGCTCGGCGGCTGCGACACCGTGGTGATGAACCCCGCCGGCGACGTCGCCGTGCAGCAGTCGAGCCTGATCGTCTGGTCGGTCGTGCTGATGCTGCTGATCATCGTGCCGGTGATGGCGCTGACGGTGCTGTTCGCCTGGCGCTATCGCGAGACCAACACCGAGGCGACCTACGAGCCCGACTGGGACCATTCGACCGGGCTGGAGCTGGTGATCTGGTCGGCGCCGCTGCTCATCATCATCGCGCTCGGCGCGCTGACCTGGGTCGCGACGCACACGCTCGACCCCTATCGCCCGCTCGCGCGCACCGCGCCGGGCAGGCCCGTCACCGCGACCGACCGCCCGCTCGAGGTGCAGGTCGTCTCGCTCGACTGGAAGTGGCTGTTCATCTACCCCGAGCAGGGCATCGCGACGGTCAACGAGCTGGTCGTGCCGGTCAATCGGCCGGTCAAGTTCACGATGACCTCGTCGAGCGTGATGAACGCCCTGTGGGTGCCGGCGATGGCGGGCATGGTCTACACGATGCCGGGCATGGAGACGGTGCTGCACGGCGTGCTCAACCGCACCGGCACGTTCGCGGGCCGCTCGGGCAATTACTCGGGCGCCGGCTTCTCGCACATGACCTTCTGGACCCACTCCGTGTCGCCCGCCCGCTTCGAGCGCTGGGCCGAGGGCGTGAAGCGGAACCGCTGGCGGCTCGACACGGCCAGCTATCTGAAGCTGGAGCAGCCCAGCGAGAAGGTGCCGCCGCTCGGCTTCGGCAGCGTCGATCCCACGCTCTTCCGCCGCGTCGTGGCCATCTGCGTCAAGCCCGGCACCGACTGCATGCAGGGCATGTCCCACGCCGGCCCCGCGGTGAACGACCGCGCGCCGCGCGCCGGCGAGGCGAAGGGGGCGCTGACGCGTGACCCGTCCGAGAAGGGCGAGTCGCCGCACCTCAGCGCGCCGCACGGCCAGGCGCCGGGCCAGAACGACCCCGGTTCGGGCAGCAACCGCAACATGACCCAGCTCCAATTGCCGGCGCCACTCCGCGCCGATGCCTCGAAGGAGGCGTGAGGACCTATGTCGGACGATCTCACCAAGACGATCTTCGGGCGGCTGTCGCTCGAGAGCTTCCCGATCCACGAGCCGATCCTGGTCGCGACCTTCGCGATGGTGGCGCTCGGCGGGGTCGCGCTGCTCGGGGCGCTGACCTATTTCCGCCTGTGGGGCTATCTCTGGAAGGAGTGGTTCACCAGCGTCGATCACAAGAAGATCGGCATCATGTACATCGTGCTCGCGCTCGTCATGCTGCTGCGCGGCTTCGCCGACGCGCTGATGATGCGCGCGCAGCAGGCGATGGCGTTCGGTGGCAACGAGGGCTTCCTGCCGGCCCACCATTATGACCAGGTGTTCACCGCGCACGGCGTGATCATGATCTTCTTCGTGGCGATGCCGTTCGTCACCGGGCTGATGAACTTCGTCGTCCCGCTGCAGATCGGCGCGCGCGACGTCAGCTTCCCCTTCCTGAACAATTTCAGTTTCTGGATGACGGTCAGCGGGGCGGTCATCGTGATGATGAGCCTGTTCGTCGGCGAGTTCGCGCGCACCGGCTGGCTGGCGATGGCGCCGCTGTCGGGGATCGACTATTCGCCCGATGTCGGCGTCGATTATTACGTCTGGGCGCTCCAGATCGCGGGCGTCGGCACGCTGCTCTCGGGCGTCAACCTGCTGGCCACCATCATCAAGATGCGCGCCCCCGGCATGGGCCTGATGCAGATGCCGATCTTCACCTGGTCGGCGCTGGTGACCAACGTGCTGATCGTCGCCGCCTTTCCGGTGCTGACCGCGGTGCTGGCGATGCTGAGCCTCGACCGCTACATCGGGACCAATTTCTTCACCAACACCGGTGGAGGCAATCCCATGATGTACACCAACATGATCTGGATCTGGGGCCATCCGGAGGTATACATCCTGATCCTGCCCGCGTTCGGCGTCTTCTCCGAGGTGGTCTCCACCTTCTCGGGCAAGCGGCTGTTCGGCTACACGTCGATGGTCTACGCGCTGATCGTCATCTGCATCCTGTCGTACCTGGTGTGGCTGCACCATTTCTTCACGATGGGCTCGGGCGCGAGCGTCAACAGCTTCTTCGGCATCACGACGATGATCATCTCGATCCCGACGGGAGCGAAGATCTTCAACTGGATGTTCACGATGTACCGCGGGCGCATCCGTTTCGAGCTGCCGATGATGTGGGCGGTCGCCTTCATGCTGACCTTCGTGGTCGGCGGCATGACGGGCGTGATGCTGGCGGTGCCCCCCGCCGACTTCCAGTTCCACAACTCGCTGTTCCTGGTGGCGCACTTCCACAACGTGATCATCGGCGGCGTGCTGTTCGGCATGTTCGCGGGGGTGAACTACTGGTGGCCCAAGGCCTTCGGCTTCAAGCTGGACAAGTTCTGGGGCACGGTCAGCTTCTGGTGCTGGGTGGTCGGCTTCTGGGTCGCGTTCACGCCGCTGTACGTGCTCGGGCTGATGGGCGTGACGCGGCGGCTGCGCGTGTTCGACGACCCGAGCCTGCAGATCTGGTTCGTGGTCGCCGCCATGGGCGCGCTGATCATCGCCGCCGGGATCGGTGCGATGCTGATGCAATTCTACGTCAGCATCCGCGACCGCGAGAAGCTGCGCGACGTCACCGGCGACCCGTGGAACGGCCGCACGCTGGAGTGGGCGACGTCGTCGCCGCCGCCGGCGTACAATTTCGCCTTCTCGCCGGTGATCCACGACCTCGACGCGTGGCATGACATGAAGCAGCGCAAGGCCGAGCGGCCGACCGAGGGTTTCCGCGCGATCCACATGCCCAAGAACACGGGCGCGGGGATCATCCTGGCCGGGCTGTCGACCGTCTTCGGCGTCGCCATGATCTGGTACGTCTGGTGGCTCGCCGCGCTCGCCTTCGTCGCGCTGCTCGCGGTCGCGATCGGCCACACCTTCAACTATGACCGCGACTTCCACATCCCCGCCGAGGATGTCGTGCGGAACGAGGACGCGCGCACGCGCGCGCTCCAGAGCGCGGGGGTCTGAGACACATGAGCACGATGACGCAGACCCCGCCCGGCGCGGAGACCCCGGTCTTCTACGACCTGGACGAGCACGAGCACCCGCCGGGGCACAGCACCATGCTGGGCTTCTGGCTCTACCTGATGAGCGACTGCCTCATCTTCGCGATGCTGTTCGCGGCCTATGGCGTGTACGGCGGCAGCTACGCGGGCGGGCCGACCGCGCGCGAGCTGTTCGAGCTGCCGCTGGTCGCGGTGAACACGACGATGCTGCTGCTGTCGTCGATCACCTACGGCTTCGCGATGATCAGCGCCGACGAGCGCAAGCAGGGCGCGGTGCTCGGCTGGCTGGCGGTGACCGCGCTGTTCGGCGCCGCCTTCCTGGCGATCGAGCTCTACGAGTTCAGCAACCTGATCCACGAGGGCGCGGGGCCGCAGCGCTCGGCCTTCCTGTCGTCCTTCTTCACCCTGGTGGGGACGCACGGGCTGCACGTCACCTTCGGCCTGGTCTGGCTGGGGACGCTGATGGTGCAGGTGTCGCGTCGCGGGCTGGTCGACGCCAACCTGCGCCGGCTGCAGTGCCTGTCGCTGTTCTGGCACTTCCTCGACGTCATCTGGATCGGCGTCTTCACCTTCGTCTACCTGCTGGGAGTGCTGCGCTGATGAGCGCCGAGACGCATCACGGCCACGCGGCCGACCACGCGCACGGCCACGACCACGACGACCCGCACGGCGGCGCCGCGCATGGCTCGCGCAAGGGCTATTGGATCGGCTTCCTGCTCTCGGTGCTGCTCACCGCGCCCGCCTTCGCGCTGGTGATGAGCGGCGTCATCGCCGACCCGCGGCTCACCGCGGGCATCGTGATGGCACTCGCGATGGTGCAGATCGTGGTCCACATGATCTACTTCCTGCACATGAACACCAAGTCCGAGGCGGGCTGGACGATGTTGGCGCTGATCTTCACCGCGATCATCGTGTTCATCGTCATCTCGGGCTCTTTGTGGGTCATGTATCACATGAACCTCAACATGATGCCGCAGATGCAGGCGGAGATGTCGAGCGCGGGCATGTGACTCGGCGACACGCCTTCCTGGCGCTGGCGGTGCTCGGCACCGCGCTGCTCGCCGGGCTGGGCGTGTGGCAGCTCGAGCGGCGGGCGTGGAAGCTCGCGCTGATCGACCGGGTCGAGCGCCGCCTCGCCGCGCCGCCGGTCGCGGCACCGCCGCGCGCGACGTGGCGGCGGATCGATGACCGTTCCGCCTACCTGCGCGTCCGAGCGAGCGGCCGCTGGCGCGCTGCGGCGCCGGTGTTCGTCCAGGCGGTGACCGACCTCGGCGGCGGCTATTGGGTGATCGCCCCGCTCGACACGCCCGGCGGCACGATCCTGGTCAACCGCGGCTTCGTGCCGCTCGGCGACCGCGCCGCGATCCGCGCGCCGACCGGCGGCACGATTGTCACCGGCCTGCTGCGGGTGACCGAGCCCGAGGGCGCCTTCCTCCGTGACAACGACCCCGCCGCCGACCGCTGGTACTCGCGCGATACCGCGGCGATCGCGCGCGCGCGCCGGCTGGGCGCGGTCGCGCCCTATTTCATCGACGCCGACGCGGGCGCGGCGGCGGGATGGCCGCGCGGCGGGATGACCGTCGTCCGCTTCCGCAACACGCACCTGATCTACGCGCTGACCTGGTTCGCGCTCGCGGCGATGATGGCCTATCTCGCTTATCGCATCGCGCGCACGCCGCGGGCCGCGTGAGCGCCCCTCCCGTGCTCCCGCGGGCGCAGCGAGGCGGTGGGGCGTGGACGCGAGGGCATTCAGCTCGCCCCCGAAACCCTTTACACTGAACCGCATGCCGCACCTCGCCAACATGCTCGGGCCGCTCGCGCGCGGCGGGCCCGGGGGACGCAACGTCCGCCTGCTCGCGCTGCTGCGCTGGCTGGCGGCGGCGGGGCAGCTCGCGACGATCCTGCTAGTCCATTTCGTCGTCGGCGTGCACCTGCCGCTGGTGCCGATGCTCGGCGCGCTCGCGGTGCTGGTCGCGCTCAACGTCGCGGTCAACCAGGTGGTCGAGCGGCGCCCGATCACCAACGCGGCACTGTTCGCCACGCTGCTGGTCGACGTCGCCTGCCTCACGACTCAACTGTATCTCAGCGGCGGGGTGAGCAATCCCTTCGTCACGCTGTTCCTGCTCCAGGTCGTGATCGCGGCGCTGCTGCTGCGCGGCTGGACGAGCTGGGCGATGGTGGTGATCACCAGCACGCTCTTCGCCTGGCTTGCCTGGGCCGCGCCGCCCTTCCCGCTGCCGCGTTTCTGGGCGTCCGAGCTCTCGATCCCCTATGTCGCGGCGAGCTGGTTCAACTTCACGCTCACCGCGACGCTGCTGGCACTATTCGTGACGCGCATCGTCCGCAACGTCTCCGAGCATGATGCACGGCTCGCCGCGCTGCGCCAGCGCGCCGCGGAGGAGGAGCATATCGTCCGCATGGGGCTGCTCGCCAGCGGGGCGGCGCACGAGCTCGGCACGCCGCTCAGCTCGATCGCGGTGATGCTGGGCGACTGGCGGCGCGAGCCCGCGATCGCGCGCTCGCCCGCGCTGCTCGCCGACCTCGACGACATGCGCGCCGAGGTGACCCGCTGCAAGGACATCCTCGGCCAGGTGCTGCTCGCCTCGGGCGAGGTGCGCGGCAACGCGCCGGTGCGCACCACCCTGCGCACCTTCCTGGCGGGGATCGTCGACTCGTGGAACGAGAGCAAGGGGCCGACCGCCGCCTATGAGCATCTGATGACGAGCGACCCGCGCATCGTCGCGGACAAGGCGCTGGCGCAGACGATCACCAACCTGCTCGACAATGCGGTCGAGGCGGGCGCCAAGACGATCACCCTCTGCGCCTGGTGGGACGGGGATCGCCTGGTACTCGCGGTGCGCGACGACGGCGCGGGCTTCCCGCAGTCGATCCTCGACGGGCTCGGCAAGCCCTATCTCAGCACCAAGGCGCGGCGCGGCGCCGGGCTGGGACTGTTCCTCGCGGTCAACGTGCTGCGGACGCTCGGCGGGACGGTGTCCGCGCGCAACCGCGAGCGTGGCGGCAGCGAGGTGACGCTGACGCTGCCGCTCGCCGCGATCTCGATCCCGGAGGAGGCACCATGAGCGCGCGTCGGCTGCTGATCATCGAGGACGACGCGGTGTTCGCGCGGACGCTCGCGCGCTCGTTCGAGCGCCGCGGCTATCAGGTGCGCGCGATCACCGACCCGCAGGAGCTGGACGCCGCCACCGTCGAGCTGAGGCCCGACCATGCGGTGGTCGACCTGCGGCTCGGCAGCGCCTCGGGGCTGACCTGCGTCGAGCGGCTGCACGCGATCGACCCGGCGATGCGGATCGTCGTGCTCACCGGCTTCGCCAGCATCGCCACCGCGGTCGAGGCGGTGAAGCTGGGTGCGACCAACTATCTGTCCAAACCGGCGAACTCGGACGATATTGAGGCCGCCTTCCAGGCCTCGGGCGAGGGCGACGCCTCGGTCGAGCTGGTCGCGCATCCCACCTCGCTGCGCACGCTGGAGTGGGAGCATATCCACCAGACGCTGGCGGACTGCGGCTTCAACGTCTCGGAGGCGGCGCGGCGGCTCGGCATGCACCGGCGCACGCTGGCGCGGAAGCTGGGCAAACGGCATCTGTGAGGCAAGGAGCGTTTGATACCGCCCCGGGCGAACGCCGCGGCCCAGGTGGGTGACGCTAGAGAGCCTCACGGCGACCTTCCCACCTGGACCCCGGCCTTCGCCGGGGTGGAATGATCGCTATATGCGAAACCGCGCCTACGCCCCGAACCGCACCTTCGCGCCCGCGTAGAAGTAGCGTCCGAGCGAGGCGATCGGCTGGTCGACCGAGTCGACCGACGGCCGCTGGTTCGCCAGGTTGTTGACTCCCGCGTAGAAGCCGACGCCCTCGTCGGCCGCCACCTGCACCTGGACGTCGTGCTGCCACAGCTCCTTGTAGCGGAGCAGCGACTCGGGCGCGTAATCGGGGTTGTTGTCGGTCGTCAGCTTGGCGAAGCGGCGCGTACCATCGGCCCAGCGCAGGTTGTAGCTCAGCGTCACCTCGCCCAATGTCCACGTCGGCGAGAAGACGAGATTGTATTTAGGCCGGTTGAACTGATCGACCTGATCCTCGACCTGCGCCCCCGGCGTCGCGATCTGCTCGAGCTTGTTCAGATAGCCGCCGACGAAGCGGATATCGAACGTGCCGGCCGAGGCGGTGCGCAATACGTAGCTGATATTGAGGTCGAGCCCCGCGGTGGCGAAGCGCGCCACGTTCTGCGGCTGGACGGTATAACCGTTGATGTAGCCCGTCCCCTGCCGCCGCCGGATCGCGGCGCAATAGACGTTGTCGAGCGTCGGCTGGTCGACGCACAGGTTGGCGATGGTATTGGCATCGGCGATGCTGATCGCGTCGTCCAGGCGGATGTCGTACCAGTCGGCCGAGATGGTCAGCCCCGGCAGGAAACGCGGGCGCAGCACCGTGCCCGCGGTCCAGGTCCGCGCGGTCTCCTCCTTCAGCCCCGGGTTGCCGCTCCGCGCGCCGTTGATCAGCGACGCCGCGTCGGGGTTGTTCGCCGCGGTGAACGTCGCCGGGTCGGCGCCCAGCCCGCTCACCAACGCCACGCAATTGGCCGCGCGCGTCGAGGTGCCAGCGTTGCGGTTCTCGACGTAGCAGGGGTCGGAGAAGAAGTTGTTGGTCGGGCCTACGGGGGCGAACAGCTCGCCGATGTTGGGAGCGCGCACCGCCTGACTGTAGCTGCCGCGGAAGCTGATGTCGCGCACCGGCGCCCAGATGCCGTTGAACTGATAGGCCTTGGTGCTGCCGATCGTGGAATAGTCCGAATAGCGCCCGGCCGCGCCGACCGACAGCGTCTCGAAGAAAGGCCGGTCGCGCAGCAGCGGCACGTCGACCTCGCCGAACACCTCCCACACGTCGAAGGCGCCGCGCGACGGCGAGATCACGAAGGTCGGGTCGAACTTGTTGCCCTCGTCATACTGGTACCATTGCTCGCCGGTGAGGAAGCTGTTGGGATCGAAGCGGCTGGTCTCGCGCCGATACTCGCCGCCCAGCGCGAATTTCACGGGGCCGCCGGGCAGCGCGAACAGCGCGCCGAAGTCGCCCGTCAGCGCCGCACTCGCGACCGACTGGGTCACGCGCGCGCTGCTCACATTATTGTTGGTCGCCCAGGCCAGCGCCGCGGGGTCGGTGACGTTGACCCCGAAGGTATTGATCGGGAGGCAGCCGCTGTTCGGCCCCGGCGTGAAGCTGACCGTCGGCACCTGCACCGCGGCGGGGTTGAGGTTGGAGCGGCAGGTCGGGCGCCCGGTGGAGGGATCGGTCACCACGTCCAGCGCGGCGTAATAGCGGTCCTCCCAGCGATCGTTGAGCTTGGTGATGCGCACGTCGGTTTGGCCGTAGGTGTAGGACACGTCGTAGCGCGCGTGGTCGCTCACCGCCCCGGTCGCCGCGATCACGCCGCGCCAAGTACGGCGGCGGTCGCTCTCCCCCAGTCGCGGGAAATCGGTGTTGTTGCGGTTGGACGAGATCACGCGCTGCGCGTTGGCCAGCGCGGCGTCGCGCAGGTTGGTCGGCAGGAACGGGTTATCCAGCGTGAAGTCGCCGGTGTAATTGCCGGTGAAGCCGCCGAAGGTGGTGGCGGTCGACTGGACGAACTTGCCCTCCAGGCTGAGCTGGAACGCGTCCGAGAAGTCATAGTGCGTCAGCAGGTTCACCGCATGGCGCTCGGTCTTCGGCAGCAGGTCGCCGACATAGCCCGCCACCGAGGTGGCGCTGCCGCCGCTGACGAAGCCGCCGCCCACGTCGGTGCCGGGATCGTAGAGCGAGCCGTCGCCGTTGTAGAGCGTGCCGCCGATGTCGATCACGCCCGCGGGCGAGCCGCCGGGGTAGCGCAGGTCGCCCGCGAGGACCTGCTGATAGGTGCCCGAGCCGGGACCGGCATAAGCGGGGTTGGAGACGGTGTAGAGGCGGTTCTGGCGGCGCAGGAACGAGCGATCGTCGTTCTGCAGCGGGTCGTCCGCGTTATACTCGTAGTAAGCGGTGACGTTGCCGCGCCCGCCGGCAAAGTTCTTGCCCGCCATCAGCGAGGCGAAGCGGTTGCCCGCGTCGCCCTGCTCGGAGATGCCGAACTGGGTGCGTCCCGCGACGCCGTCGAAGTCGCGCTTGAGGATGAAATTGACCACGCCCGACACGCCGTCGGCGCCATACACCGCCGAGGCGCCCCCGGTGAGCACGTCGACCCGCTCGATCAGGTCGGTCGGCAGCGCGTTGATGTCGACCGCGGCGGTGTCGATCTGCCCCGAGACGTGGCGCCGCCCGTTGACCAGCACGAGCGTGCGCGCCGAGCCGAGCCCGCGCAGGCTCAGCAGGTTGAGCCCCGCCGCGCCGTACAGCTGGTTGTCGGGCCGGTTCGGGCCGGCGCTGTCGGCATTGTCGAGCGAGGTGGTCAGCGCGGGCACGCGCTGGAGGAAGGTGGTGACGTTGGTGTTGCCCGATTGCTGGATCCGGTCGCTGTCGAACGACACGATCGGGTTGGGCGCCTCATAGTCGGGGCGGGCGATGCGCGAGCCGGTGACGACGACGTCCTCGCTCGCGCCCGCGCCCGTCGTGTCGGCGGTCGTGTCCGGCGCCGCGTCGGCGGGCGCGGTGGACTGGGCCCAGGCCGGCGCGGCGACGACACAGGCGAGCGCGCCCGCGAGCAACACGGCTCGCGGCGAGAGGTGAGACGGCATCCTTGTTCCCCCTTCGGATCGTGCCGGCCCCTGCTCACCGGCTTCTTCTTTCCGTCCACAACGTCGTCCGGACCGAAAAGTTTCGAATTGTTACCAACCTAAGGCAACCTACTTCCAAGCAAGACGTTGATCTCGCGTGACATACGGGGGGAAGCTCGCGCGTGCCGCGGGTTGGTCCCGGCGCTCGGTGATCGCGGCGCTATCGACCGCCGCGGTCGGTGGCTGCGCCGCCCGCCGCTCCCCCGACGCGGTCACCCTGTGGGCGATGAGTTACGAGGGCGACTATTCGCCGATGCTCATGCCCAGCTTCACGCGGGCGACCGGGCTGCCGGTCGAGGTTCAGACACTGCCCTGGACCGCCGCGCATGAGAAACTGCTCACCGCCCAGGCGGGCGGTTCGCTGCCCGACGTGCTGATGCTGCCCGACGGCTGGGTCGGCGAGTTCGCGATGGTCGGCGCGCTCGCCCCGGTGAGCGACCCCGCCCTGCTCACCGGACTGTTCCCCGGGGTCACCGCGGCGACCGGCGCAGACGGCCGCGCCTATGCGGTACCCTGGTCGGTCGCGCCGCAGGTGCAATATTACCGCCGCGACCTGCTCGAGCGCGCCGGCTATGCCGCCCCGCCGGAAGACTGGGACTCGTGGCGCCGCATGGGGCAGCGATTGAAGGCACGCGCCCCCGACGACTATGCCTTCCTGATGCTGCTTAACTGGTGGGACACGCTCTTCACCTTCGCCGGCCAGACCGGCGCGCGCCCGCTGCGCGAGCGCGACACCCGCGGCAATTTCCGCGACCCGCGCTTCCGCGACGCGCTCGGCTTCTACGTCTCGCTGTTCCGCGAGCGGCTCGCCCCGCCGGCGCTCTCGACCGAGGTGCAGGACCCGGTGGCCGCCTTCGCGCAGGGCTATTTCGCGGTCTTTCCCTATGGCCCCACGCTGACGCTCGACCTGCACCGCCGCGCCGCCGAGATCCCCCCCGCGCTGTGGAGCACCGCGCGCATGCCAGGCCCGGGTGGCCCCGGCCGCGTGTCGGGCATCGCGGCGAGCCTGTGCGTGTCGGCGCGCTCGCAACGGCCCGCCGCGGCCTGGGCGCTGGTGCGCCACCTCACCTCGCCCGCGAGCGAGCTGACCTATCAGCGGATGATCGGCACCCTGCCCGCGCGCGCCGCCGCCTGGGAGACGCCGCAGCTGCGCCAGCCCGCGCTCGCCGCCTTCGCCGAGCAGATGCGCGAGCCCACGCGCGAGCCGATGATCGTCGAGTGGGAACGGATCCGGATCGAGGTCCAACTGATCGCCGAGCGGGTCGTGCGCGGCCAGATCGGCATCGACGCCGCGCTCGTCGCGATGGACGACAGCGTCGACCGGCTGCTCGCCAAGCGCCGCGCGCTGGTCGAGGCGGGGCAGCTGCTATGACGCGGCAGGAGCGCACCGCCTGGGCGTTCGTGCTGCCGGTGCTCGCGATCATCCTGTTCGTCTTCGCGCTGCCGACGCTGCTCGCGCTGGCGCTGAGCGTCACCGATTACTCGATCTACGCGCTCGCCGACTGGGGCGCGCTGCGCTTCGTCGGGCTCGGCAACTTCACCGACCTGCTGACCACGCCCTTGTTCTGGCGCGCGCTCGGCAACACCGCGCTGTTCGCGCTGCTCGGCGTGCCGATGGCGATCGGCACCTCGCTGGCGGCGGCGCTGCTGCTCCACGACGCCAGCGTGCGGTGGACGCCGCTGTGGCGCGTGCTGCTGTTCGCACCCTATGTCACCAGCGTGGTGGCGACCGCGGTGGTGTGGCGCTTCCTGCTCAACACGCGCTTCGGCCTGCTCAACCGCGCGCTCGGCTGGTTCGGCGTGCCGCCGGTCGACTGGCTCGGCGACCCGCACGCCTCGATCCCCGCCATCCTGCTGTTCGTCACGTGGAAGATCTTCGGCTACAACATGATCGTCTTCACCGCCGCGCTCGCCGCGGTGCCGCATGACCTGATGGAGGCGGCGCGACTCGACGGCGCGTCGCGCTGGACGCGCTTCCGCCACGTCACGCTGCCCGCGATCGGGCCGACCCTGCTGCTCGCCGCGGTGATGAGCGTCGCGGGCTTCCTCCAGATCTTCGCCGAGCCCTATGTCATGACGCTCGGCGGCCCGGCGCAGAGCACGACGACCGTGCTGTATTTCATGTTCGACGAGGGGTTCAAATGGTGGAACCTCGGCCAGGCCTCGGCGGTGGCGTTCATCCTCTTCCTGATGATCCTCGCGCTCACCTTCGTGCAGGCGCGGATCGGACGGCGCTACGAGTGGCTATGACCCGACGCCGCTGGCGCGCGATCGCCACCAACGCCGCGGTCGCGGCGGCGACGCTGCTCACCGCGGCGCCTCTGGTGTGGATGGTGCTCGTCTCGTTCATGCCGCGCGGCGAGTCGAGCCGCTTCCCGCCGCGACTGTGGCCGTCGCGCTGGTCGTGGGAGAATTATCACGAGCTGCTCGCGCGCCGGCTGATCGACGGCGCCTGGTTCGACTATCGGATCGTCCCCGCGCTGTGGAACAGCCTGGCGGTGGCGGCGCTGTCGACGCTGCTGGGGCTGCTGCTGACCGTGCCGGCGGGCTACGCCTTCGCCAAGCTGCGCTTCCGCGGGCGCGAGCGGCTGCTCCAGCTGCTGGTCGCCGCGCTGGTCGTGCCAGGTCAGGTCGCGATGCTGCCGCTGTTCCTGATCTTCAAGGAGCTCGGGCTGGTGAACAGCTATGCCGGGGTGATCCTGCCCTCGCTCGCGGGTATCTTCGCGATCCTGTTCGTGCGCCAGGCGGCCTTGTCGATCCCCGACGAGATGCTCGACGCGGCGCGGCTCGACGGCGCGAGCGAGCGGCGCATCTTCGCGCAGATCGTGCTGCCGCTGCTCGCGCCGATCACGGTGACGCTGGCGCTGTTCATGTTCCTGGGCAGTTGGAACGACTTCCTCTGGCCGCTGATCGTGCTGGCGGACCAGCATCTGTACACCTTGCCGGTCGCGGTCGCGGCGATCTCGCGCGAGCATGCCGCCGACGGCGAGCTGATGATGGCGGCCGCGGTGGTGACGACGCTGCCGGTGCTGATCCTCTTCGTGCCGCTCCAGCGCTATTATATCAGCGGACTACTCGGCGGCAGCGTCAAGGGCTGAGGCGGGGCGTGGATAGGCGCGGCCGTCGCGGTCGAACAGGTGCGCCGCCTCGGGCGCGACCGCGAAGCGCAGCCGTTCGCCCAGCGTCACCGCGCGATCGCCGGGCAGCTGCGCCACCACCGCGGGCTGATCGCCGACGGTGCCGAGATGCGCGAAGGAGAGCGGGCCGAGCCGCTCGAACAGCTCGACCGCGCCGGTGAAGGCACCGTCGTCGGCGGGATGCAGGTTCTCGGGGCGGACGCCGAGCGTCGCCGCGTCGCCGATCGCCGCGCGCGGCACCGCGACCGCGACGCGCAGCTCGGCGCCGTCGGCCAGTCGCACCGTCGCGCCGTCCCCGTCGGCCGCGGCGATCGTCACCGCCAGCAGGTTCATCCCCGGCGAGCCGATCGCGGCGGCCACCTCCAGCGTCGCGGGCTCGGCGTACAGCTCGAGCGGCGGCGCGACCTGCTCGACGCGACCGGCACTCATCACCACGATGCGGTTGGCGAGCGTCATCGCCTCGAGCTGGTCGTGGGTGACGTAGATCATCGTGCTGCCGAGCTGCTGGTGCAGCCGCGCGAACTCGTGGCGCATCTTCACCCGCAGCGCGGTGTCGAGGTTGGAGAGCGGCTCGTCGAGCAGCAGCACCTTGGGCCGGCGCACGATCGCGCGCGCGATCGAGACGCGCTGGCGCTGCCCGCCCGACAGCGCCTTCGGCCGGCGCGCGAGCAGCGGCATCAGGTCGAGCGCGTCGGCCACCTCCTCGACGCGGCGGCGCACCTCGGCCTTGGCGAGCCGCGCCACCTTCAGCGGGAAGGCGATGTTCTCGTAGACGGTGAGATGGGGGTAAAGCGCGTAGGACTGGAACACCATCGCCAGCTCGCGGTCGGCCGGTGCCGCGTCGGTGACGTCGCGCCCGCCGATCAGCACGCGCCCGGCGCTCGGCTCCTCCAGCCCGGCGATGAGGCGGAGCAGGGTCGACTTGCCGCAGCCCGAGGGGCCGACGATCACCACGAACTCGCCGTCGGCGATCTTGAGATCGGTGGGGCGGAGCACGTCGCTCGCGCCGAAGCGCTTCGCTAGCCCCTGGATGTCGACGCTGGCCACGGCGGCGACTGTTGCTGGATAACGGCGCGGTGACAAGGGGGTGGGCGGGCTACACCGATCCTCCCCGCTCGCGGGGAGGGGGACCAGCCGAAGGCTGGTGGAGGGGGGCTTCCGCGGGCGGTAGCGTCAGCGGAGAGCCCCCTCCACCACCGCGCTGCGCGCGGCGGTCCCCCTCCCCGTTCCGGGGAGGATCTAGAGGAGATCAGTCGCGCTTCCGACAGCGGCGTCGCCGCCCCTCACAGCCGCCGGTGCTTGCCGCCGTAGCGCTGGCCGATGTAGCTCCCGATCCGCGCCATCTCATGCGCCGCGGCGGTGGTCGCCTCGGCGCAGCACGGCATCGGGTCGCGCTCGGCCTGCGCCGCGCGCGTGGCGACGCGCTCGCACAGTGTCTCGATGTCGGCGCGCGACAGCAGGTTCTTCTCGCGCATCAGGCACAGCAGCGACTGGAGGATGACGATGCTCTCGTCACCGGCACGCTCGTTCGACAGCATCACCCTCTCCTCTCTCATTTTGAGGAGAGAGTACGCCGAATCCCTACCTTGGCAAGCAGAGGTTCGCGGCTCAGCGCAGCCCCCCGCCCAGCGAGCGGTACAGCTCCACCAGGTTGCTCGCGCGGGTCAGCCGCGTGGTCACCAGCTGCTGCTGCGCCGAATAAGCGGTACGCTGCGCGTCGAGCGAGGTCAGGAACGAATCCACCCCGGCGCGGTAGCGGGCGTCGGACAGCCGCGCGGCGACGCCGGCGGCCTGGGCCCGCGCGGTCTGGGCCGACACCTGCTCCTCGATCGTGCCGCGCTGCGCCAGCGCGTCGGCCACCTCGCGGAAGGCGGTCTGGATCGAGCGCTCGTAGGTCGCCACCGCGGCCTGCTGCGAGGCCTTGGCATAGTCGAGGTTGCCCGCGTTGCGGCCGCCGTCGAACAGCGGCAGCCCGACCGAGGGCGAGCCGGTGTAGGTGAAGCTGCCGCCGCCGAAGAGGCCGGAGAGCGCGGTCGAGATCGTCCCGATCGTCGCGGTCAGCGAGATCCGCGGGAAGAAGGCCGCGCGCGCCGCGCCGATATTGGCGTTCTGCGCGATCAGTTGGTGCTCGGCCTGGAGCACGTCGGGGCGTCGCAGCAGCACCTCGGACGAGACGTCGCCGGGCAGCGCGTCGCGCGTCAGCGGCGTGTCGTCCAGCCCGGTCGGCAGCTGCTCGGCGGGCACGGTGGTGCCGACCAGCAGGTTGAGCGCGTTCTGGTCCTGCGCGACGCGCGTGGTGAGCGCGGCGATGTCGTTGCGCGCGGCCTGGTAGTTGGTCTCCGCCTGGCGCGCCTCCAGCTCGGAGGCGACGCCGATGCGGAACTGCGCGCTGGTGAGCCGCACCGTCTCCTCGAAGGTCTTGAGCGTCTGGCGGCTGAGCCGCAGCTGCTCCTGGTCCGAGGCGAGCGTCAGCCAGGCGGTGGCGATCTCGGCGATCAGGCTGATCCGGGTGGAACGCTGCGCCTCCTCCGACGCGAAATACTGCTCCAGCGCGGCGCGGCTGAGGTTGCGCACGCGCCCGAACAGGTCGAGCTCGAAGGCGGAGAAGCCGGCGTTGACCGAGTAGAACTCGACGTTCGACGAGCTGCTGCCGACTCCGGCGCCCGCCCCCACGCCGGTGCCACCGCCGGTGCCCGTCCCAGCACCGCTGCCGGTCCCCGTGCCCGTCCCAGTCCCGGTCCCAGTCCCCGTCCCGGCGCCCGCGCCGGCGGTCGCCCCGGTCGCGCCGAAGAGGTTGTTGGTATAGGTCGCCGAGCCCGAGACGGTGGTGCTCGGCACCAGGTCGGCGCGCTGGACACGATATTGCGCGCGCGCCTGGAGCACGTTGGCCGCGGCGACGCGCAGGTCGCGGTTGTTGGCGAGCCCGGTCTCGACCACGCCGCGAAGGCGCTGGTCGAGGAAGAAGTCGCGCCAGCCGATCTGGCTGACATCGGCGGCGTCGCTCGCCGCGGCGGGATAGACCCCGCCCTGCGGCAGCGCGGCGGGGACTGCGCCGCCGGGGCGCTCATACTTGGGCGCCAGGTTGCAGCCGGCGAGCGTGCTGGACAGCGCCAGCGCGGCGAGGATCGCGGAACGAGTCACGTCAGGCTCCCTCGGGGCGCGGCGCCCCGGGATGATGGTCGGGGGCGACGTCGTCCGCCCGGCGGTCGGCGTCGTCGGTCCGGTCAGGCGTCGCCGCGTGACCGCCGTGACCGAACAGCCGCAGCACGACGACGAAGAACATCGGCACGAAGAAGATCGCCAGCACCGTCGCGGACAGCATGCCGCCCACCACCGCGCGACCGATCGCGTTCTGGCCGCCCGCGCCGGCACCGGTCGACACCGCCAGCGGCATCACGCCGAAGACGAAGGCGAGGCTGGTCATCAGGATCGGGCGGAGGCGCAGCTTGGCCGCCTCCACCGCGGCGTCGAAGGAGTTCATCCCCTCCGCCATCCGCTCCTCGGCGAACTCGACGATCAGGATCGCGTTCTTGGCGGACACGCCGATCGTGGTGATCAGGCCGACCTGGAGGTAGATGTCCTTGTTCAGCCCGGTCAGCCACGCCGCGAGCACCGCGCCGATGATGCCCAGCGGCACCACCAGCAGCACCGAGATCGGCACCGACCAGCTCTCGTACAGCGCGGCGAGGCAGAGGAAGACGATCAGCAGCGACAGTCCGTAGAGCGCCGGCGCCTGCCCACCCGACAGCCGCTCCTCGTAGGAGAGGCCGGTCCACTCCAGCGTCGTGCCCGGGGGCAGCTTGGCGTGGATCTCCTGCAACGCCTCCATGGCGGCGCCGGTGCTCTGCCCCGGTCCGGGCGAGCCCTGCAGCTGCATCGCCGGCTGCCCGTTGTAGCGGGTCAGCGAGACCGGCGCGTTGGCCCATTCCAGCGTCGAGAAGGCGGTGAAGGGCGCCATCTGGCCGTTGGCCCCGCGGACGTACAGCTCGCCGACGTCGTCGGGCGCCATGCGATACGGCCCGTCGTTCTGGACATACACGCGCTTCACGCGACCGCGGTCGATGAAGTCGTTGATGTAGCCGCCGCCCCACGCGGTCGAGATGGTGGTGTTGACGTCGGCCAGGTCGAGCCCGAGCGCGCGCGCCTTGTCCTCGTCGATCTTCACCTTGAGCTGCGGCGCGTCCTCCAGGCTGAGCGGGCGCACCTGCGCGAGCCGCGGGTCCTGCGCCGCCATGCCGAGCATCATGTTGCGGATCTGCGTCAGCTTCTCATGCCCGACGCCGCCGGTATCGACCAGCTGGACGTCGAAGCCCGTCGCGTTGCCGAGCTCCTGCACCGCGGGCGGGATCAGCGCGAAGATCAGCCCATCCTTGTACTGCGAGAACGCCCCCATCGCGCGGCCGACGATCGCCTGGGCGCGATTGTCGCCGCCCGAGCGCTCCTCCCACGGCTTCAGGTTGACGAAGACGAGACCGGTGTTCTGGCCCTGGCCGGCGAAGCTGAAGCCGTTGATCGTGAAGACGCCCTGGACGTTCTTCGCCTCCTGCTTGAGGAAGTGATCGCGGGTCAGCGCCAGCCCCTTGTCCGTGCGCGCGGTGCTCGCGCCCGCCGGGCCCTGCACCAGCGCCAGCACGAAGCCCTGGTCCTCGTCGGGCAGGAAGCCCGAGGGCAGCCGGATGAAGACCAGCGCCATGCCCGCGACGATCAGGAGATAGACCAGCAGCGAGCGCTTCCAGTGGCGCGCGGTGCTCTTCACCCCGCCCTCGTAGCGGTGCTGCGCGCGATCGAACGTCTTGTTGAACCAGCGGAAGAAGCGCGCCAGCGGGCCGTTGCCCTCCTTCTTGTCCGGGTCGTGCGGCTTCAGGATCGTCGCGCACAGCGCGGGCGTCAGGATCAGCGCGACCAGCACCGAGAGCACCATCGCCGAGACGATCGTGATCGAGAACTGGCGGTAGATCACGCCGGTCGAGCCGCCGAAGAAGGCCATCGGCAGGAACACCGCCGACAGCACCATGCCGATGCCGACCAGCGCGCTGCTGATCTCGTCCATCGACTTGCGCGCGGCTTCCTTGGGCGAGAGGTGTTCCGTGACGATCAGGCGCTCGACGTTCTCGACCACGACGATCGCGTCGTCGACGAGCAGGCCGATCGCCAGCACCATGCCGAACAGGGTCAGCGTGTTGATCGTGAAACCGGCCAGCGCCATCACCGCGAAGGTGCCGAGCAGCACCACCGGCACCGCGATCGTCGGGATCAGCGTCGCGCGCCAGTTCTGCAGGAACAGGAACATGACGAGGAACACGAGCACCACCGCCTCGATCAGCGTGTGGATCACCTGCTCCACCGACAGCCGCACGAAGGGCGTGATGTCGTAGGGGTAGATCACCTTCACGTCGGCCGGCAGCGTCTTGCCGATCTCGGCGACGCGCGCCTTGAGCAGGTCGACCGTGTCGAGCGCGTTCGCCCCCGCCGCCAGGCGGACGCCGAAGCCCGATGCCGGCTTGCCGTTATACTGCACGTCGAAGCCGTAGTTCTCGGCCCCGATCTCGACCCGCGCGACGTCGCGCAGCCGCACCACCGATCCGTCGGTGCTGGTCTTCAGCCGGATGTTGCCGAACTGCTCGGGCGTCTGGAGCCGCGACTGCACCGAGACGGTCGCGTTGAGCATCTGCTCCTTGGGCGCGGGTTGCGCGCCGATCTGCCCGGCGGAGACCTGCGCGTTCTGCGCCTGCACCGCGGACGTCACGTCGCCGACCGTCAGCGCGTAATTGTTGAGCTTGAGCGGGTCGAGCCAGATGCGCATCGCATATTGCGACCCGAACACCTGGAGCTCGCCGACGCCGTTGATGCGGCTGACCGGGTCCTGGAACTTGGAGACGACCATGTCGGCCAGGTCGTTGTTGCTGTGCGACCCGTCGGTGGAGACGAGCCCGACGACCGCGAGGAAGCTCGCCGCCGACTTCGTCACCTGGATGCCCTGGCGCTGCACTTCCTGCGGCAGCAGCGGGGTGGCCGCCTGCAGCTTGTTCTGGACCTGCACCTGCGCGATGTCGGGATCGGTACCCTGCTCGAAGGTCAGCGTGATCGTGACCACGCCCGCCGAGGAGGAGGAGGACGAGAAATAGCGCAGATTATCGATGCCGCGCAGCTGCTGCTCGATGATCTGCGTGGTCGTGCGCTCGAGCGTCTCCGCGTCGGCGCCCGGGTAATTGGCGGTGATCGCGACCGCGGGCGGTGCGATCTCGGGGAATTGGGCGATCGGCAGGCTGCGGATCGCGATGACCCCCGCCAGCATCAGCGCCAAGGCGATGACCCACGCGAAGATGGGCCGGTCGATGAAGAAGCGCGACATGCGGCGTTACTTTCCTTCGGGCTGCTGGCCCTGCGGCTGCTGCCCCTGTGCGGCCCCGGGCTGCGCGGGTGCCGCGTTCGGATTGTACGGCACGGCCTTCACCGGCATGCCCGGGCGCAGCATCATCGCGCCCTCCACCACCACCTTGTCGCCCGGCTTGAGTCCGGCGGTGACCAGCCAATTCTCGCCGATCGTGCGCGGCGCGGTGAGCGAGCGCGGCTGGAGTTTGCCGTCGGGGCCGACGACCAGCACGCTCGGGTTGCCCTTCTCGTCGCGCGTCACCGCGCGCTGCGGCACCAGCAGCGCGTTGGCCTGCGTGCCCTCGACCAGCTCGGCGCGGACGTACATGCCCGGCAGCAGCAGCCCGCGCGGGTTGGGGAAGAGCGCGCGGATCGTCTGCGTGCCCGTATTGGGGTCGACGCTGACGTCGGCGAACTGGAGCTTGCCCGCGATCGGGTAGACCGAGCCGTCCTCCAGCCGCAGCTGCACGCGCGCGGCACCGCCGCCGCGCGACAGGTCGCCCGCGGCGATCTGCTGGCGCAGCCGCAGCAGGTCGCCGCTAGACTGGCTGACGTCGACGTAGATCGGGTCGAGCCGCTGGATCGTGGTCAGCGCGTTGGTCTGCCCCGAGCTGACCAGCGCGCCGGTCGTGACGACCGAGCGCCCGATCCGCCCCGAGATCGGCGCGCGGATGGTGGTGCGCGCGAGATCGATCTGCGCGGTGCGCAGCGCGGCCTGCTGCGCCGCCACGTCGGCGCGCGCCTGCTCGGCGGAGGTCACCGCATTCTCATAGTCCTGCCGCGCGATGGCGTTGATCTTGACGAGCTCGCCGTAGCGCCGCTGCAGCGCCGCGCTGGAGGCGATCGCGGCGCGCGCGCGCGCCAGCGCGGCACGGGCGTTGGCCACCTGCGCCTGATAGGGCTGCGGGTCGACGCGGTAGAGCGCCTGGCCCTTCTTCACCTGATCGCCCTCGGTGAACAGCCGCGCGGTGACCAGCCCGTTGACCTGCGGGCGGACCTCCGATGTCTCGTACGCGCTGGTACGACCGGGCAGCACCGTCGTCAGCGTGACCGACTCGGACTGCACCGTCACTACGCCCACCTGCGGCGGCCCCGCCGGGCCCTGCTGCTGCGCGCCGCCCTGGGCCGCGCCCTGCTCGTTGCCGCCTCCGCCACCGCTGCACGCAGCGAGCGGAACCATCACCAGCGCCGCGAGCGCCAACCCCTGTTTTGCCATGGACTTCTCGTCGAATGTGTGTGAGTGATCACTCACTCACGAATGCTGCTACTGCGAAGAGAGCAGATCGTCAAGACGGGTAAGCACATGATCGAAGATGGCCACGCGGTGCCCGAACCGCGGGATCGTAACGCCAAGGCCAACGCGCGACGCGCCAAGATCGTTCAGGCCGCGCGGGAACTTTTCGCCGAGAACGGGTTCCACGGCACCGGGATGGCGCGCATCTCCGAGCGCTCGGGCGTGCTGGTCGGGCAGATCTACCGCGACTTCGCCAACAAGGAGGCGATCGTCGCCGAGCTCGCCGAGCAGGACCTCGCCGAGTTCCTCGGCGGCGACGAGCTGTGCCGCGGCGGCTGCATGCCGGACCGCGCCGCGGTGCGGATCTGGATCGAGCGGTTCATCACCTGCGCCGACATGCCCGACGAGCGGCTCGTCTCCGAGATCATCGCCGAGACGACCCGCAACCCGCGCTTGGCCGCGATCTTCCGATCGGTCGACGAGCGCCTGCGCGAGCGGCTGATCCAGGCGCTTGGCGCGATCGTGCCGCAGGCGAGCGCGGCCGAGCCGCTGCGCTGTCTCGCCGAGTCGATCCTGGTCGTCTCGGGCGGCATCTTCCAGCGCCGCGTCGTCAAGAAGCAGGAGACGCCGCCCGCCGTGCTGGCGCTGCTGATGGACTTCGTCGACCGCGAGCTCGACCGTCTCACCGCGCTCGGCTGAGCACCGCCGTCTACGACCCCGAGGCGGTTGCGGCGCCGCCCGGCCCGCGGCTAAATGTCCGAGGAATAACAGAGGGGTTCGTGTTTGTTATCGAAGCCGACCAAGCTCGCTGACCTGGCGGTGCTGGCGGGCGTGTCGACCGCCACCGTGTCGCGCGCGCTGTCGGGCCACCCGTCGGTGAGCAAGGCCACGCAGGCGCGCATCCAGGCGCTCGCGCGCGAGCACGACGTCCGCCCCAACCAGCTCGCGCGCAACCTGCGGCTGCGCAGCACCGGCGCGATCGGGCTGGCGATGCCGCTGGGGCACGCGCGCACGCAGCACCTCACCGATCCCTTCTTCCTCTCGCTGCTCGGCTATATCGCCGATCTGCTGGTCGACCGCGGCTATGACGTGCTGCTGTCGCGCGTGCTGCCCGAGAACGGCGACTGGCTCGACCGGCTGGTCGACGCCGGGCGCGTCGACGGGCTGCTGCTGATCGGCCAGTCCGACCAATATGAGACGATCGAGCGCGTGGCCGCGCGCTACGGGCCGCTGGTCGCCTGGGGCGTGCATCGCGACGGGCAGCGCCATCTCGCGATCGGCTCGGACAATGTCGCGGGCGGACGGCTCGCCGCGGAGCATCTGCTCGAGCGCGGTCGCCGTCGCCTGCTCTTCGTCGGCGACCCCGCCCCGCCCGAGTTCGCCGACCGGCTCGCCGGCTTCGCCGCGGCCGCGCGCGGCGCCGGGGTGCGCGCCGAGGTGCTCGCCACCGCGATGGACCCGGACCGGGTCCATGCCGCGATGCGGACCCGGCTCGCCGTCGGCACGCTGCCCGACGCGATCTTCGCCGCCTCCGACGTCGCCGCGATGAGCGTCCTGCGCGCGGTGAGCGAGGCCGGGCTCGACGCACCGCGCGAGGTGGCGGTGATCGGCTATGACGACGTGACCCTCGCGGCGCATACCTCACCGCCGCTGACGACGGTCCGTCAGGATCTCGCGCGCGGCGCCGCGCTGATGGTCGAGCGGCTGCTGGCGCGAATCGCGGGTCAGGCAGCCGAGCATGCGGTGATCGCGCCCGAGCTGGTGGTGCGCGCCTCGACCTGAGCATCAGCGGACGTCAACGCGGTAGCACAATCGATTGCGAGAATATGCTTGCGGTCGACCTACACACTGCGCATCACAGCCGGCAGCGCCCGAACGCGCCGGCGTCCGGGGTCACCCCGCGCGCGCCAGGACAGGAGGGATGACGATGGAGGAACGGCTCGCCGCGATCGGCCCACGGCTGCGGCGGCAGCTTGACCGGCTCTATGGACAGCACGGCGGCGCCGGGGCGCTGTGGGCAAGGACGGAGACGCTGCTGCGCGAGCGCTTCGCCGAGCGACACGCGGCGTTGCGCGCGCTGGATGAGGCGCGGCTGGCCGATCCGGACTGGTTCGTTCGCCCGGACATGCTGGGCTATTCCACCTATGTCGACCGCTACGCCGGCACGGTGGCCGGGCTCGCGGCGCGGGTCGACCATCTCGAGTCGCTGGGGGTGCGCTACCTCCACCTGCTCGCGCTGCTCAAGGCGCGCGAGGGCGACAGCGACGGCGGCTTCGCGGTGGCCGACTATCTCGCGGTCGAGCCGCGGCTGGGCACGATCGACGAGGTGGAGGCGCTCACCGCGCGGCTGCGCGCGGCGCGGATCAGCCTGTGCGTCGACCTCGCGCTCAACCACACCGCGGACGACCATCTCTGGGCCAAGGCGGCGCGAGCGGGCGATCCCTTCTACCGCGACTTCTACATCACCGTGGACGCGGCCGAGGCGGCGGCGCGCGACGCCGAGCTGCCGCAGGTCTTCCCCGCCACCGCGCCGGGCAATTTCACCCATGTGCCCGCGATGGGCGGCCATGTCTGGACCACCTTCTACCCTTTCCAATGGGACCTGAACTGGCGCAATCCCGACGTCTTCCTGGCGATCCTCGACGTCGCGCTGCGGCTCGCCAACAGGGGCGTGGAGGCGTTCCGGCTCGACAGCATCGCCTTCCTGTGGAAGCGGCCGGGCAGCGACTGCCGCAACCTGCCCCAGACCCACTATATCGTCCGCGCGCTGCGCGCCGCGCTCGATATCGCCGCGCCCGCCACCTTGCTCAAGGCCGAGGCGATCGTGCCGACCGCGTTCGTGCCGCCCTATTTCGGCCTGGACGAGGGCGAGGGTTTCGAGCCCGAGTGCCATCTCGTCTACAACAACTCGCTGATGGTGGCGGGCTGGGTCGGGCTGGCGGAACAGTCGGCGGCGCTGCCCGCGGCGATCGTCGCTGCCAGCGGCGGGCTGCCGACCGGCGCCAACTGGCTGAGCTACGCGCGCTGCCACGACGATATCGGCTGGGGCTCGGTGCTTGGCGACCTGCGCGCGATCGACGCCGCGCCGGAGCGCCGCCTCGCCGCGGCGGCGCGGTTCCTCGAGGGAGTCGACGGCGGCTGGGCGCGCGGGGCGCCGTTCCAGGGAGACGGCGCGGTCCTGCACGGCAGCAACGGCACGATGGCCTCGCTCGCCGGGCTCGAGTCGGCGCGCGGCGAGGAGGAGCGTGAGGCGGCGTACCGACGGATCGCGCTGCTCAACGCGCTGGCGATCGCGAGCGGTGGGCTGGCGACGACCTACATGGGCGACGAGCTGGGGCTGCTCAACGACTATGCCTATCGCGACGACCCCGAGCGCGCGCACGAGGGCCGCTGGCTGCACCGGCCCGCGATGGACTGGGCGGCGCTCGATGACATCGCGGCGCGGCGGATCAGCGGTGACCTCCGCGCGCTGCGGGCGGCGCGCGTGGCGAGCGGCGGTGCGGGGGCGCCCGTGCTGGTCGAGACGGGCGCGGCGTCGCTGCTCGGTGTGGCGTGTGGGCACGACCGCGTGTTCCTCAACTTCGGCGCGGCGCCGGCAGCGCTCCCCGCGGCTGGACTCGATCGGCTGACCGGCGCAGCCTGCGACACCGCGCCGGCCTGGGGCGTGGTGTGGCTGGAGGGGCCGCGTTGAGGCACCTGGTCGGCACAAGGCGGTGGGCTGGACTGGCCCTCGATCCGCCCCCGCGCGGGAAGGTGGCGCGCGGCGCACGACGCGGGTGTGTCGACGCCGGGAAGTCCGCCGCCGTGGCCGCGTCACCCTCGCACCGGCCTGCGGGTCGCTCCCTCCCCTCCCCAGGGTGGACGAGAAGGATCTCCGCCCCGGACACCCCGCGATGACGCGCCCGCGCCTCTCGCTCGCGCGGATCGTCGAGATGAACCTCGGCTTCCTCGGGCTGCAATTCTCCTTCGGGCTGCAGCAGGCCAATATGGCGCCGATCTACGGCTATCTCGGCGCTGACGAGGCGACGCTGCCGCTGCTGTGGCTCGCCGGGCCGGTCACCGGGCTGCTCGTCCAGCCGCTGATCGGCGCGATGAGCGATCGCACCGACTCGCGCCTCGGCCGCCGCACGCCCTATTTCCTCGTCGGCGCGGTGCTGTGCAGCCTGTGTCTGTTCGCGATGCCGTATAGTCGGGCGCTCTGGGTGGCGGCGAGCCTGTTGTGGATCCTCGACGCCGCCAACAACGTCACGATGGAGCCGTACCGCGCCTATGTCGGCGACCGGCTCGCGCCGGACCAGCGGCCCACCGGCTTCCTGACGCAATCGGCCTTCACCGGGCTGGCGCAGACGCTCTCCTATCTCGCGCCCAGCCTGCTGGTCTGGTTCGGCTTCGACAAAGACGCGGTCGACGCCAACGGCATCCCCGACATCACCCGGATCGCCTTCGTAATTGGCGCGCTACTCTCGCTGTCGACGATCCTGTGGTCGGTGTGGCGCGTCCCCGAGCTGCCGCTCCCGCCCGAGGAGCGCGCGCGGCTCGAGGCCGAGCCGCTGACGCTGCGCGCGGCGCTCGCCGATCTCCGCGCCGCGCTGGTCGAGATGCCGCGCCCGACGCGGCAGCTCGCGCTGGCGATGCTGTGCCAGTGGTACGCGATGTTCGCTTACTGGCAGTTCATCGCCTTCGCGCTCGCGCGATCGCTCCATGGCACCGCCGACGCGACCAGCCAGGCGTTCCGCGACACCGCGCTGACGGTCGGGCAACTCGGCGCCTTCTACAACGCGGTCGCCTTCGTCGCCGCGCTCGCGCTGGTGCCGCTCGCCAGGCGCCACGGCGCCAAGCGGGTCCACGCCTGCTGCCTCGCCGCCTCGGGCGCGGCGATGCTCGCGATTCCCGCGATCGGGCAGGAGACGTGGCTGTACCTCGCGATGATCGGGGTCGGGATCGGCTGGGCCGGGATGATGGGCAATCCCTATGTCATGCTCACCGACATGATCCCGCCCGAGCGCAACGGCGTGTACATGGGCATCTTCAACATGTTCATCGTCATCCCGATGATGATCGAGAGCCTGTCGATCCCCTTGTTCTACCACAATCTGCTCGGCGGGGACGCGCGCGCGGTGCTGGTGCTCGCGGGGACACTGATGCTGCTCGGTGCGATCGCCACCGTGGCGGTGGGGCGCGGCGCCCGCGCGGCGGCGTAGCCGCGCCGCCACCTCGGCGCGTCGATCCGCGCGTTGCGCGTCGGGTGATAATATATCATTAGGCGATCATGCCGCAGCTGACCGCCTCACCTTTCGCCCAGGCACCCTCGCGCGCGGTGCCGCGCGCACGGCTCGGTTCGATCGACGCACTCCGCGGACTGGTCATGCTGCTGATGCTGGCGGACCACACGCGCGAGTATTTCTTCCTGAGCGCGCCGGTCAGCGACCCGATGGACCTGCGCGCCGCCACGCCCGGCCTGGTCGCGGCCCGGCTCGCGGCGCATCTGTGCGCGCCGGTGTTCATCGCGCTCGCGGGCGTCTCGGCGTGGCTGTACGGCGCGGTCCGGCCGCGCGCGGCGACCGCCCGCTTCCTGCTCGAGCGGGGCCTGTTCCTGCTGCTGCTCGAGCTGACCTTGGTGAGCTTCGCCTGGAGCTTCTCGCTCGCGCCGACGATGATCTACCTGCAGGTGATCTGGGCTATCGGCTGGTCGATGATCGCGCTGGCCGGGCTACTGTGGCTGCCCCGCGCCGCGCTCGTGGCGGTCGCGGTCGCCTTGGTCGCGGGGCATAATCTGCTCGACCCGGTGCGGCTCGGCGCCGCCCACCCGTTCCATCCGATCTGGGCGATGCTCCACCAGCGCGACCTGATCGCGCTGGGCGGCGGGGTGACCGCGCGGACCTCCTACCCGGTGCTGCCCTGGGTCGGGGTGATCGCGCTCGGCTATGCGATCGGCCCGTGGTTCCGCGCCGCCCCGGAGCGGCGCCGGCGCGCGCTCGCGGTGACGGGGGCGCTGCTGCTGCTCGCCTTCGCGCTCTTGCGCGTGCTGAACCGCTACGGCGAACCGGTGCCGTGGCACCCGGGCGCGACTCCGCTGCTGACGCTCCTCTCTTTGCTCAACGTGACCAAATATCCGCCGTCGCTGGACTTCCTGCTGCTGACGCTCGGCCTGGGCGCGCTGCTGCTGGCCGCCTTCGAGGAGCGCGCGCCGGGCTGGCTGGCGGTGCTGGGCGGTGCGCCGATGTTCTTCTACCTGCTCCACCTCTACGCGCTGCACCTGCTGTCGCTCGCGGTGGGCGGGCGCGAGCTGCCGACGATCGGCCAGGTCTGGCTGCTCGCCGCCGCGGTCGCACCGCCGCTGTGGTGGGCGACGCGCTGGTTCGCGGGCGTGAAGCGCCGCAGCGCGAGCCGCTGGCTGCGCTTCTTCTGACCGAGCAGCACGGACGCGGCCGCGCGGGCGACGCGGAGAGAGGCGTCGCGGTCGACGTGGCTCTCGTACGCCCGCGACGGACACCGCTGCGCGGCGGACCCATCGCCCTCGCGTGATCCTACTGACGCCGCGCGTCCGGCAGCGCGCGGTCGATCCAGCCGCCCAGCCGCCCGTGCGACCAGGCGAGCGCGCGATACATCGCCAGCACCGGTCGCGCCCAGCGCAGGTACAACCCCGGCATCCCCGTCCGCGCCGACAGCCACGCCAGCCGGTGGCTCCAGCGCGCGATGCCGGCGCGTGTGCGATAGACCAGCCGGCGCCGCAGCGGCAGCGCGCGCGCGTCCGGCGCGACGCGCTTGCGCTTGGCGACTCCGCCGCGCCAGCGCCGCCACGTCAGCCGATAGGCCAGCCCCTCGCGGCGGTGGCGGAAGCCCGCCGCCTGGGTCGCCTCGACGAAGGCGGCGTCGACCTCCTCGAGCATGAGCCGCCCGTCCGCCACCGCGGCGCGGATCAGCCCGTCGACCAGCGGGGTGCGCGCCACCACCACGTTGGTGCCGCGCCCGTCGGACGAATAGGGCTCGACCCAGGCGTCACCGAACGCGACGTCGGCGGTCTCGGCGACGACGTCGTCGCACATGTCGCACGCGCTGTTCTGGAAGAAGCCCGCGCCCCAGTCGCCGTCGGCGAGGTGCCACCAGTCCTCGGCGCGCGCGCTGCCGTCGTCGAGCGTGAGGTGCGCGCGATACCAATTGGCCGGCCGCCCCGCGTCCTTGATGCGATAGTCGACCGCGCGCACGCGCTCGGGCGGCGCGCCGAGCTGCCACGCGAAGCTGTCCACCAGCCGCGCGCTCTTCTGATGCCCGCAGAACAGCCCGAGCACGTGCGGCACGCGCTCGCGCAGCACGGGGTCGCGCGCGCGCTCCAGCTGGATCATCTTGGCGAAGCACGGCACCGCGACGATCGCATACCGCCCCGGTGTGGCGCGGATCGCGCGCAGCATCGCGGAGAGTTCTACCGGATAATAGCGCGACTTCGCGCCCGTCAGCAGCGACTCGGCGTCGCGCGACAGCCGATAGGCGAAATGGCGACCGTCCTCCTGCGGCGCCGCGACCGGCGCGACATGCGCCACCGCGTCGACCGCGCCGGTGCGGAGCAGCTCGGCGGCGACCCAGCTCACCATGCCGCCCGAGCTGCCCGACTCGCGCCACGCGCCCTCGGCGACATGGCCGACCCAGGTCGATTCGTGCCGGCCGAGCAGGGGCGTCGACCGCGGCGCCGCGGGGAAGCGCTCGGCCGCGATCACGTCCTCGTCGCGCGCGTGCGGGGAGAAGGGGCAGCACCGCGCGAACTCGTCCGACGCGGTCGCGGCGAAGGCGCCCGCGGGCTTCCACGTGCCGTAGCGGTCCCACGCCATCGCGCCCGCGGGCACGTCGGCCGCGCAGCCGCCGCAGCCGATGCACAGCCCCGAGCGCACCACGTCGCGCGGCGCGAGCGGCTCAGCCAAGCGCGTGGCGCAGATAGGCGAGCGAGTCGGCGCGCAGCCCCTCGATCCGCTCGTACACCGCCGGCGCGGGCGGGGCGCCGAGCAGCGAGTCATAGTCCGCCGCCGTGAGATCGGGGGCGACGATGTGGCGGCGCGCGTCGAGCGCGACGGCGAGGTCGCGCACCTTGTTGAAGCGGTAGGGCGAAGGCGCGGTGACGAAGGGCGTGCGGTTGTTGAGCGCGAAGACGCAGCCGTGGAAGAAGTTCGTCACCAGCGCGCTGGCGCCCGCGGCGCGCTGCGCGAATTCCTCTGGGCCAGCGGCGATGTCCTGCTCGTCGGCCCAGTCGTTGCGATAGCCGATGCTCACCAGCCGCACGCCGCTGCGCCGGCTCCAGTCACGCATCTGGCGCTGCAACCAGTCGGGGAAGCCGTGGCCGTAGACCAGGGCATAGCCGCCCTGCCCCGAGGGCGGCGCGGCGGCGTGGACGCGGTCGCCGAACTGGAGCACCGGGTCGAGCACCAGCGGTGGCGTCGCGCCCAGCGCGGTCTGCACCAGCGAGCGCGAGTTGGCGTCGCGCACCGAGACGGCGGTGAAGCGGCGTAGCTTGGCGGCCCAGTCGTCCGAGATACCGTCGGCGGCGTCGTGGTTACCGAAGCTGGCGGCGTAGGAGACCAGTCGCGGCGCGCTCAGCCCCTCGCCGAAGAAGATCGGCGCCCCACCATACCAGGGATGGCAGAAGTTCCACACCTCGTCGCTGCCGACCACGATCGCGTCATAGCCGCTGGTGTCGGGCCGATGCAGCGGGAAGCGCGGCGATTGCGGCAGGCGATCGAAGGCGGCGACGAACTTGCGACCCTTGAGTTTATAGGCGGGCAGGTCCGCGCGACGAGTGCGCTCGGGCAGGGTCGGCTGGAAGGAGCAGCGCCACTCCGCGCGCGCGACCTGGTCGCTGTGATGGTCGAGCAGCCGCGCGTCATGCCCGAGCGAGCGCAACCCCTCGGCCAAGCAGCGCGCCTGCCAGTAGGAGCCGTAGTTGATGCAGCGGTGGAAGGTCAGGATGCCGACCCTGCGCGGTATAACGGTCATTGCGGAAATAATCGCTCTCAGGTCAGTGGGTTCCGCTGATCCTCCCCGGCACGCGGGAGGGTTACCTCATCCCAGCAGGCCGTCGGCCAGCAGCAACAGCATCTTGACGTCCATCGCCACGCCCTGGGTGCGCTTCGCGAGCACGAAGCGCGACAGCTCGGCGCGCGGCACGAGATGCACCTCGATGTCCTCGTCCGCCTCGCCGCCACCAGGTCCGACCTTCTCCAGCTCGTGCGCGCGCACCAGCGTGAAGCCCTCGCTGTTCATCCCCGGCGACGAGTAGAAGAAGCCCAGCTCCTCGATCCGTCCGGGGCGGTAGCCGGTCTCCTCCTCCAGCTCGCGCGCGGCGCCCGCGGCGACCGCCTCGCCCGCGGTCTCGTCGCCGATCAGCCCGGCGGGCAGCTCGAGGCAGCGGCGCCCCAGCGGGACGCGATATTGCTCGACCAGCACGACCCGGTCGGCGTCGTCGATCGCGACGATCACCGCCGCCTGGATGCCGTTGCGGCGTGCGACATATTCCCACTGCCCCTGGGTCTTCACCTCGATGTAGCGGCCCGCCCAGACGGTCTCGGCGGGGGCGTCGGCGTCGCGGTGCGGCTTGGTCATGCGGATCTCGCTCGGTGCTGGCGTCGGGAGATGTCCCTCTAGGTCAGCGCCGCGCCTTGGCGAAGCGCCAATCCGCCATTAACCTAGATCGACCCGCAGCCGGAGCGACAGGGAGACGATTATGTTGAAGGATTTCAGAGCATTCATCGCTCGAGGCAATGTGCTCGACCTGGCGGTCGGCGTGATCATCGGCGGCGCCTTCGCCACCATCACCAAGTCGCTGACCGACGACATCATCATGCCGATCGTCGGCGCGCTCTTCGGGGGGTTCGATTTCTCGAGCTATTTCGTGGTGCTCGGCAAGGTGCCCGCGAGCTACAAGGGATCGCTCGAGAGCTACGCCCAGCTCAAGGCGGCGGGCGTGCCGCTGTTCGGCTACGGCGAGTTCATCACCGTGGTGATCAACTTCATCATCCTCGCCTTCATCGTCTTCCTGCTGATGCGCAGCGTGAACCGCGTGATCGCCGCGGCCGAGCGCGAGAAGAAGGAGGGCACCGCCGAGCCCGCCGCCGAGCCCGCCGAGGTGGCGCTGCTGCGCGAGATCCGCGACGAGCTGCGCGCCGGCACGGCGACAGGGACGGCCACCGGCACGCGCACCCCGCCCCCGCTGGTCTGACCCGACACCCGCCGCGGCGCTCCCCTCGACTGGGAGAGCGCCGCGGCCGTCCCGGCTTCACTCAGTGCAGCGGGGCCTCGTCCGCGTCGACGATGCCGCGGCCGACATGGCTGTGGTGGCGGCTATAGGCGAAATAGATCACCAGCCCGACCGCACCCCAGATCGGCAGCACCAGCATCGCGGCCGAGGGCAGGTTGAAGAACAGGAACACGCAGCCCACGATCGTCAGCGGCCCGACCAGCCACAGCGCGGGGGTGCGGAAGTCGCGCTTATGGTCGCGCGCGGTGCGGCGCAGGATCATCACCGCGATCGCCACCATCATGAAGGCGTAGAGCGTCCCGGCGTTGGCGATGTCGGCGAGCTGCCCGACCGGCAGGAACGCCGCCGCGAACGCCACGCCGATCCCGGTCATCGCGGTGACGACATAGGGCGTCTTCCACTTGGGGTGGACCGCCGAGAGCTTGTCCGGCAGCAGACCATCGCGGCTCATCACGAAGAAGATGCGCGTCTGGCCGAACATCAGGATCAGGATCACCGAGGGCAGCGCCAGGAAGGCCGCGATGCCGAGCATGTTGCCCACCTTGGACCAGCCGATCGCGCGCAGCACGTGCGCCAGCGCCTCGTTCGAGCACACCAGCATGTCGGCGTAGCGCGGCAGCGCGCACTGACGCGCCAGCTCCTCCGAGCCGGTCGGGAACGGGATGCCGTTCGGCCCCATGATCGGCTGGCCGCCGATCGTGCCGATCGCGCCCGCAGCGACCAAAATGTAGAAGATCGTGCAGAACAGCAGCGAGCCGATCAGCCCGATCGGCACGTTGCGCTGCGGGTTCTTGGTCTCCTCGGCGGCGGTCGACACCGCGTCGAAGCCGACATAGGCGAAGAAGATCGTCGCCGCCGCGCCGACCGCGCCGACGCCGGTGCCGAAGCCGCCGAACACGCCCGCCGGCAGGAACGGGTTGAAGTGCCCGGCGGTGAACGAGTCGCTCGGCAGCGTCAGCGCGACGAAGGCGGTGAGCGCGATCACCTTGATCGCCACCAGCACCGCGTTGACGCGCGCGCTCTCGGTGGTGCCGATCATCAGCAGCCAGGTGATCAGCCCCGCGATCAGCACCGCGGGCAGGTTGATGAAGCCGCCGGGCGCGCCGCCCAGCGCCAGCGGGGCGGCGGACAGCCAGGCGGGCAGGTGGATGCCGAGAAACTGGTTGAGGATCGTCCCGCTGAAATAGCCCGACCAGCCGACCGCCACCGCGCTGGCGGCGACGGCATATTCGAGGATCAGCGCCCAGCCGACCGTCCAGGCGAGCAGCTCGCCCATGGTGGAATAAGTGTAGGTATAGGCCGATCCCGCCACCGGGATCATCGCCGCGATCTCGGCGTAGCACAGCGCCGCGACGATGCAGATCGCGCCCGCGATGGCGAAGGCCAGCATCAGCCCGGGACCGGCCTTCTGCGCGCCCGCCGCGGTGAGGACGAAGATGCCGGTGCCGATCACGCAGCCGATGCCGAACAGCGTCAGCTGGAACCAGCCGAGCGTGCGGTGGAGCGACTTGCGCTCAGCGGTGGCGAGGATGGCGTCGAGAGGTTTGACGCGCCCGAATATCATTAGGTTCGAAGCCCCCGAGGGAAATGTGCTGGGCGGGAGCGTAGCGGGTGTGGGGCGACGCGCAATAGTGTTGCGCGGAGATGACAGGTACGGCGGAGGGACCGTGAGGGAAACCGATGATGCCGACCCAGGCCGCCCGTCCGTCATGCCCCTACACACATCCGTCATCCCGGACTTGGTCCGGGATCCACCGTGCCGCACATCCACCGCGGAGTGCTCTTGCCGGAGAGTGGATCCGGACCAAGTCCGGGATCACGGCGGGGTAGAGCGGCGCTCGCCTCACCGGGCACCACGCGAGTAGGAGAGGCGACGCTCGGCGCGCCGGTCGAATGACGGACCGCGGTAGTGCGACGGCTAGTCCCCTGCCCTCACCCGTCGCGATGCGCCAGCATGGGTCCGAGCGCGCGGCCGGCGAGGATATGGACGTGCAGGTGCGGCACCTCGGCGTGGCTGTCGAGCCCGGTGTTGGCGATCAGGCGATAGCCGCGCTCGACCAGCCCCGCCTCGCGCGCCGCCTGGCCGATCGCGCGGGTCAGGCTGACGATCTCCTCCGCGCTCGCGCTCGCCGAGAAATCGTCCCAGCTGACGTATCGGCCCTTCGGCACCGCGAGCAGGTGGACCGGCGCCCAGGGCGCGATGTCGTGGAAGACGATGCTGTGCGCGTCCTCATAGACCCGCCGCGACGGGATCTCGCCGCGCACCAGCTTGGCGAAGATATTGGCGTCGTCGTAGGGCTGGGTGGCGTCGACGGTCATCGGGCGATCCTCACTCGGGCGGGAAGGAGAGCGGCAGCGGACCGCCGCGCGCGGCTTTCTCGTCGTGCCCCGACACACCCTCGCGCCGCGCGAGCTCGGCGCGGACCTCGTCGAGCGTCAGCCCGGCGTCGGCGAGCAGCACCATCAGGTGGTAGAGCAGGTCGGCCGCCTCGGGCACGATCGCGCGCTCGTCGCCCTGCAGCGCCGCGATCACGGTCTCCACCGCCTCCTCGCCGAGCTTCTGCGCGATGCGCGGCCGCCCCTTCGAGAACAGCGCGGCGGTGTAGGAGGAGGCCGGGTCGGCGCCGCGGCGCGAGGCGACCGTCGCGAAGAGCCGGTCGAGCGGGTCGGGCTGGTCCATGACGCGCGGGGTGCCGTGCGGCGGGGCGCGGGTCAAGGCGGCGCGGCACGGCAGGTCGCCCCGCCCGCTCCCCTCAGCGCCCCATCGCGCTCAGCCCGGAGTCGAGTTGGGCGCGCAGGTTGGCGGTGACGTCGGGGGAGACGTCGGGTCGCGGCGACGCCGCCTTACCCCGACGTAGCCGCGCGCGGTCGCGCTCCGGCGGCTCCACCACGCGCACGCGCACCGCGACATGGCCGCGCGCGCGCACGCCGAGCAGCTCGGCCGCGCCGCGCGACAGGTCGATCAGCCGGTCGCGCGCGAAGGGGCCGCGGTCGTTGACCCGCAGCAGGATCACGCGCCCCGTGTCGAGCGCGGTCACCTCGACGTAGCTCGGCAGCGGCAGCGTCGGGTGCGCCGCGGTGACCCATTTGGCGCGGAAGCGCTCGCCGAGCGCGGTGCGATCACCCGACTCGCTGCCGTACCAGCTGGCATAGCCGAGCATGTCATAGGAGGGATCGGCCGCGGGCGTGTAGGTGACACCACGCACCACATAGGGACGGCCGAGCCGCACCGGCGAGTCGCTCACCGGGCGATAATGGCCGCCGCAGCCGGCGAGCAGCGCCGCCAGCAGCGCTACCCCTGCCCGCCCCGCGGCGCGGCTCAAGGCGCGCGCACCGGCACGCCCGCGGCGGCGAGCGCGGCGTGCGCCTCGGCCACCGTGGCCTGGCCGAAATGGAAGATCGAGGCCGCCAGCACCGCCGAGGCATGACCCTCGGTCACACCGGCGACGAGGTCGTCGAGCGTGCCCACCCCGCCGGAGGCCACCACCGGCACCGCGGCGCGATCGGCGATGGCGCGCACCAGCGCGAGGTCATAGCCGCCGCGCGTGCCGTCGCGGTCCATCGAGGTCACGAGCAGCTCGCCCGCGCCCAGCTCGGCGAGGCGCAGCGCGTGCGCCACCGCGTCGATGCCGGTGGCGCGCCGCCCGCCGTGGGTGAACACCTCCCAGCCGTCGCCGACGCGGCGCGCGTCGACGCTGGCGACGCAGCACTGGCTGCCGAAGCGCTCGGCGATGTCGCTGACCAGCTCGGGGCGCGCCACCGCGGCGGAGTTGACCGCGACCTTGTCCGCGCCGGCGAGCAGCAGCGCGCGCGCGTCCTCGGCGCTGCGCACCCCGCCGCCGACGGTGAGCGGCATGAAGCAGACCGCGGCGGTGCGGCGCACCACGTCGAGGATCGTGCCGCGCGCCTCGTGGCTGGCGGTGATGTCGAGGAAACAGAGCTCGTCCGCGCCGGCGGCGTCATAGGCGCGCGCCTGCTCGACCGGGTCGCCGGCGTCGATCAGGTCGACGAAGTTGACGCCCTTGACGACGCGGCCCTCGGCGACGTCGAGGCACGGGATCACGCGGGCACGGACGGTCATGGGTGGCGCTCATGCCCGCGCGCGCGGCCCGGAGCAAGCGCGGGCGCCGGAGTCGGTCAGGGACGGGGTTCGCGCACGGCGCACGCGGCTGCATCATGCGCCCCTCTCGGCCGAGGGGATCGGGGATGCGATGCCGCTTCTGTGCGCTGCTGGTGATGTTGGCCAATCCGCGAGGCGCTTTCCCGGCCGAGTGGCCCCACGAGCGCCGGACGATCACGTGCTGGTCGTGGTTCCGCCAGCGCGCGTGGGAGAGCGGGCTGGAGCGGGAGGAGCGTTTCTGGCTGCACGGCCCGCACGCGCGACGGTGCGCCACGAGCGGGACGGTCTCGCGACGCGCTGCTCGCGCGCCGGGGCACGGCAGCGTCGCTGAGATCCCGACGCAGCGAGGCTGAGCCGCGCTCCGGCGAACGCCGCGACCCAGGGCCGCGACCGTTCCGCTCGGCGCGCTGGTCTTGCCGCGGCCGCTCCCCCGCTACGCCGCCGCCGCGACGCTCAGCGCCGCCGCCAGGTCGAGCCGCCCGTCGTACAGCGCGCGCCCGGTGATCACGCCCTCCACCCCGTCGCGCGCGTGCAGCGCCAGCACGTGGATGTCGGCGATCCCCGCCACGCCGCCGCTCGCGATCACGGGGATGTCGACCGCGCGCGCGAGATCCACCGTCGCCTCGATGTTGGCGCCCTTGAGCAGCCCGTCGCGGCCGACGTCGGTGAACAGCAGCGCCGCCACGCCCGCGTCCTCGAAGCGCCGCGCGAGCTCGACCACGCTGGTGGTGGAGACGTCCGCCCATCCCTTGGTCGCGACCAGGCCGTCGCGCGCGTCCACCGCCACGACGACGCCGCCGGGGAAGTCGCGCGCGGCGGCGCGCACGAAGTCCGGATCCTCCAGCGCGGCGGTGCCGATCACGACGCGCGACACGCCGAGATCGAACCAGCGCTCGACGCTCTCCCGCGTGCGGATGCCGCCGCCGAGCTGGACGTGGCCGGGGAAGCGCTCCACGATCGCGCGCACCGCCTCGCCGTTGACGCTCGCGCCGGCGAAGGCGCCGTCGAGGTCGACGACGTGGAGGTGCCCCGCGCCCGCCTCGGCGAACAGCATCGCCTGCGCGGCGGGGTCGTCGCCGTAGACGGTGGCGCGCGCCATGTCGCCCTCCGCGAGGCGGACCACCTGGCCCTGTTTCAGGTCGATCGCGGGGAAGACGATGAGGGTCATGCGGGGGTACTCGGCGAGGGAATGTGACGGGCAGGTAGCGCGAGGGGCGTGCGCGGGATCGGAGACGCCGCCCCATCATCGCCGTCCTCCCGGACTTGGTCCGGGATCCATCGTGCCGCAGACCGAGCGGCCGGCGAGTGCGCGGAGGGGTGGATCCCGGACCAAGTCCGGGAGGACGAAAGGGAGAGGCGAGCGCGGCCCGACCAGCAGTGGGGTTCCCGCGCTGCCTCCCCCCTCACGGCCGCCACGCCAGGAAGCGTTCGAGCAGCGCCAGGCCGTAGCGCTGGCTCTTCTCGGGGTGGAACTGCACGCCCATCACATTGTCGCGCGCCACCGCGGCGGTGACCGGGCCGGCGTGGTCGGTCGTCGCCACCACGCACGCGCCGGCGAAGGCGTAACTGTGGAGGAAATAGGCCTCGCCCGGCACGATCAGCGCGTGCTCCACCCGCGGCACCACGTCGTTCCAGCCCATGTGCGGCACCTTGGCGTCGGATCCGGCGACGTCGATGCGGCGCACCGCACCGTCGATCCAGCCGAGCCCGGCGTGGTGCCCGAGCTCTTCCCCGGCGGTCGCGAGCAGCTGCATGCCGACGCAGATGCCGAGGAAGGGCGCGCCCTGCTCCAGCACGCGGCGCTCGAGCGCGGGCACCAGCCCCTCGACCGCGCGCAGCGCCGCGGCGCAGGCGCCGAAGGCGCCGACGCCGGGCAGCACGACCCGGTCGGCGCGCGCCACCGCGTCGGGGTCGGCGGTGACGACGAGGTCGTCGCACCCCGCGGCGCGCAGCGCGTTGGCGACCGAGTGCAGGTTGCCCGCCTGATAGTCGATCAGCGCCAGCGTCATGCCAGCCACGCGCGCACCGCGTCGGCGGCGAAGCTGGCGTGGAACGGCACCACCTCGGCGGTCGCGGCGCCGGCGGTGACGAACGGGTCGGTCGCGGCGATCGCCTCGGCCGCGGCGCGGTCGCCGCGCACCACGACCACCCCGCCGGTGCGCGGCGCGCGCCGCCCGGCAACGAGGAACGCACCCTGCGCGAACCCAGCGTCGAGCCAGGCGACATGCGCCGCCATCAGCGAGTCGATCTCCTCGAGCGGGCGCACGTAGCTGAGCAGGATCAGGCTCAGATCGCCGGCCGCGCGGTGCCGACTCACAGCGTGCCCTTGGTCGAGGGGATCACGCCGACCTTGCGCGGGTCGATCTCGATCGCCTCGCGCAGCGCGCGCGCCAGGCCCTTGAAGGCGCTCTCGGCGATGTGATGGTTGTTGTCGCCGTACAAAGTCTCGACGTGGAGCGTGATCCCGGCGGTCTGCGCGAAGCTGTGGAACCAGTGCTGGAACAGCTCGGTGTCCATCTCGCCCAGCCGGGTCTGCGTGAAGGCGGTCTTCCACACCAGCCACGGCCGCCCCGAGATGTCGAGCGCGACTCGGGTGAGCGTCTCGTCCATCGGCGACAGCGCGTCGGCGTAGCGGCGGATACCGCGCTTCTCTCCGAGCGCCTGCGCCACCGCACTGCCGAGCGCCAGCGCGCTGTCCTCCACCGTATGGTGCTGGTCGATGTGGAGGTCGCCGTCGCAGTGGAGGGTGACGTCGATCAGCGAGTGTCGCGCGAGCTGCTCCAGCATATGATCGAAGAACCCGACCCCGGTATGGATGTCATATCGGCCGGTGCCGTCGAGGTTGACCGAGACGCTGATACGGGTCTCGCTGGTGTCGCGGCGGAGCGTGGCGGTGCGCATGGCGTCGGTCCATAACGCGCTGGCCGGTCCAAGCAACCTTGACCGCTCGGCGCACCGCGCTACCCATAAGCGCATGAATGACATGCTGCCCGACAGCCAGATCCCCTATGACGAGATCGTGCAGGAAGCGCTGCGCGCGGTCGTGGGCCGCGTGCTGGGCGTGGTCGCCGAGACCGGCGGCCTGCCGGGCCAGCACCATTTCTACATCACCTTCAAGACCCAGGCGCCCGGCGTCGACATCCCGTCGCGGCTGGTCGAGCGCTTCCCCGACGAGATGACGATCGTGCTCCAGAACCGTTTCTGGGACCTGACCGTCGACGAGGAGCGCTTCTCGGTCGGGCTCAGCTTCAACCAGGTGCCGTCCAAGCTGGTGATCCCTTACTCGGCGATCACGGGCTTCCACGACCCCGCGGTCAACTTCGAGCTGCGCTTCCAGGCGCAGGAGGGGCCGGGCGACGGCCCGGGCGGGCACGACCCTGCCGAGAACGACGGCCCGCCCGCGAGCGGCGCGGGTGACGGCTCGAACGTCGTCGCGGTGGACTTCAAGCGCAAGAAGTGATCGAGCGAGTCGCCGCACCCGACGAGGCGGTGCGCGCCGCGATCCTGGCGCCGCTGGTCGCGCACAACGACTCGGCGGTGGGGCGCACCGCGCGCGAGGAGATCGCGCTGGTGATCCGCGACGAGGCCGGCGCGATCGTCGGCGGGCTGTGGGGCGTGGCGAGCTACCGCTGGCTGTTCGTGCAATATCTCGCGCTGCCGCCGGAGCGGCGCGGCCGCGGCGAGGGCCGCGCGCTGATGCGGGCGGCGGAGGCCGAGGCGGCGCGGCTCGGCTGCGTCGGCGTGTGGCTCGATACGTTCAGCTTCCAGGCGAGGGGCTTCTACGAGAAGCTGGGCTACGCGCTATTCGGCGCGATCGACGACTATCCGCCCGGCGAGTCGCGCTACTTCCTGGCGAAGCGGATCGGCTGAGGGGCGAGCGCGATGATCCTGGAGGGTGCTGCGCCGGGTGTCGGGACGACAGCGGTGTCACCATCTCAGCCGCCATCCGATCCTGGGGGCGCGGGCGTAGCGGTACACCCTAGCTTCCACCGAGGAACGGCCTGCGCTCACCCGAACGCGGCCACCGCCTCCGCGATCACCGCGTAGACCCGGTCGAGGTCGTCCGCGCCGATGCAATAAGGCGGCATGACGTAGAGCGTGTCGCCGAGCGGGCGCAGCAGCACGTCGCGCTCGCGGAAGAAGGCCATCAGCCGCGGCGCGCGATCGGAGAGATAGCCCGCCCCCTCGCCCAGCTCGAGCGCCGCGATCGTGCCGAGCGAGCGGGTCGCGCTCACCCCCGGCAGCGCGGCGAGCGCCGCCACGCGCTCGGCCTGCGCCGCCGCCAGCGCCGCGACGCGCTCGCGCACCGGCTCGTCGCGCCAGATCGCGAGATTGGCGCAGGCGGCGGCGCAGGCGACCGGGTTGGCGGTGTAGCTCGACGAGTGGAAGAACATGCGCGCACGATCGGTGCTGCGATGCGCCTCGAACAGCGGCTCGCGCGCCATCGTCACCGCCAGTGGCACCGCCCCGCCGGTGAGCCCCTTGGAGAGGCAGAGGATGTCAGGGACCACCCCGGCCTGCTCGCACGCCAGCAACGTGCCGGTGCGGCCCCAGCCCGTCATCACCTCGTCGGCGATGAAGAGCACGCCGTGCCGCGCGCAGATCGCGCGCATCTCGGCGAGCACCGCCGCCGGGTAGAACAGCATCCCCCCGGCGCCGAGCACCAGCGGCTCGACGATGAACGCCGCCGCCCCGCTCGCGCACGCCTGCTCGAGCGACTCGAGCGCCGTCCGCTCCGCGCCGGGTGCCGGGAAGGGGATGGTGCCGACGTCGAACAGCAGCGGCGCGTACGGCCGGTTGAACACGCCGCGCGCGCCGACCGACATCGCCCCGATCGTGTCGCCGTGGTAGCTGTGCGCCATCACCAGGATGCGGGTGCGCGGCGCGCCGCGCGCGTGCCAATAGCCCAGCGCCATCTTGAGCGCGACCTCGACGCTGGTCGACCCCGAGTCGGAGAAGAAGACCCGGGTCAGCTCCGCCGGCATGATCGCGGTGAGCCCGCGCGCCAGTTCCTCGGCGGGCTCGTGCGTCCAGCCGGCGAAGATGATCTGGTCGAGCCGCTCGGCCTGGTCGCGGATCGCGGCGACGATGCGGGGGTGGTTGTGGCCGTGCGTCGTCACCCACCAGGACGAGATCGCGTCGATCACTCGGCGCCCGTCGGCGGTGTGCAGCGCCGCGCCGTCGCCGCGTGTCACGAGGGGGATGGGCTCGCCGAGACCGTGCTGGGTGAAGGGATGCCAGATCGGCGAGTCGCTCATCGGAACGCCGCCGTGTCGAAGGAGGCGGCGAAGGCCGCCGCCAGCGCGGCCGCGTCGAGCCGCGGCAGCAAGGGCAGCCGACCGAGCCGGCGCACGCCGCCGACCGCGGCGATCGTCGCCTCGCTGTCCTCCTGCGCGTCGCCGACGAAGGCGACGCCGAGCAGCGACACGCCGCGCGCGCGCAGCGCCTCGATCGAGAGCAGGCTGTGATTGATCGTGCCGAGCGCGGTGCGCGCGACCAGCACGGTGGGGCAGGCCCAGCGCGCGATCTGGTCGGCGAACAGCCAGTCGCGCGTCAGCGGCACCAGCGCGCCGCCGGCGCCCTCCACCACCAGGTAGCCGTCCATCCGAGGCAGCGCCAGCCGCGCCGGGTCGATCGCGACGCCGTCGAGCTCGGCGGCGCGGTGCGGCGAGCAGGGCGTGGTGAGCCGATAGGCCTCGGGCACGATCCGCGCGCGCGGCACGCCGAGCGTCTCGACGCTCGCCGCATCGCTGCCGTCCTCCAGCCCCGCCTGCACCGGCTTCCAGTAGGACGCGCCGAGCGCGACGGTCAGCGCCGCCGCGAACACGGTCTTGCCGACGCCGGTGTCGGTCCCGGTGACCGCGATCGCGCTCATCGCCGCGCCTCGGCCAGCGCGTCGGCGAGCGAGTCGATCTCGGCCGCGCCGACATGGAGCGTCAGCGACAGCCGCAATCGCGCACTGCCCGCGGGGACCGTCGGCGGCCGGATCGCGCGCACGTCGAAGCCCCTCTGCTGCATCGCCGCGGCTAGGTCGAGCGCGGCGCGGTCGTCGCCGATCAGCAGCGGCATGACCTGCGTGCCCGTCACGGTCGCACCGAGCGCGTGAAGTCGCGCGCCCGCGTGCGCCACCAGCGCGTGGAGCCGCGCGCGGCGCTCGGGCTCGTCGGCGAGGATCGCCAGCGCGGCGCGCGCCACCGCGGCGGCGAGCGGGGCGGGCGCGGTCGAGAAGATGAAGGGCCGCGCGCGCGCCACCAGGAAGTCGCGCACCAGCCGCGATGAACAGACCAGCGCGCCCTCGCAGCCGAGCGCCTTGCCGAAGGTCTTGAGCGTGATGACGTTGTCGCGCCCGTCGAGCGACTCGGCGAGGCCACGCCCCCGGTCGCCCCACACGCCGGTGGCGTGCGCCTCGTCGATCACGAGGATCGCGTCGTGTTGCTCGGCGACGGCGGCGAGATCGGCGAGCGGGGCGCGGTCGCCGTCCATGCTGTACAGGCTCTCCACCGCGATCCAGGGCGTGCCGGTGCCGCCGCGCGCGCGCCACCCCGCGATCGTCGCCGCTACCGCACCCGCGTCATTGTGCGCGGCCGCTACCGTCTCCGCGCGGCCCAGTCGCATCCCGTCGTGCGCGCTGGCATGGACGAGCGTGTCGTACACCACTAGGTCGCCCGCCTGCGGCAGCGCCGCGAACAGCGCGCAATTGGCGGCATAGCCGCTGCCGAAGAACAGCGCGGCGGCGCTGCCGAAGAAGCGTGCGCCCTCCTGCTCCAGTGCCTCGTGCTCGGGATCGTTGCCGCGCAGCAGCCGCGAGCCGCCCGAGCCGAGCGCCACGCCGCGCTCCAACGCCGCCGCCGCCGCCTCGCGCAGGCGCGGCGAGGAGGCGAGCGCGAGATAGTCGTTCGAGGAAAAGTCGATGCCGCGGCGCGGCGCGAGCGTGCGGAGGCGGTCGCGCGCGGCGAGGTCGGCGAGATGGTCACGGTGCGAAGCGAGCTGCATCGCGGCGCCTATAGGTCGCCGCGGCGGGCAAAGGCCAGCCGGCGCGGCGAGCCGAGGCTGCGGCGGGGCGCGGCACGACGACGCGCGCGCGACGTTCTGTCCGACATGACACGACGCTCTTATTCCGCCGCCGCGCCGGCGCTCGCCGCGGTCGCCGTCGCGGGTGCGCTGGCCGGCTATGTCTACGCCAGCCGGCGCCCCGCTGCCGCGACCTATCCGCCGCTCGACGTACCCAAGCCCTTCGCGGACGATGTCTGGCTGGTCGACAGCGGGCCCATCCACGCCGGCGGCCTGACGCTGCCCGTGCGCATGACGGTGATCCGGCTCGCCGACGGTGCGCTGCTGCTCCACTCGCCCACGCCCTACACCCCCGCGCTGGCGGCGGCGCTGGAGGCGCTCGGGCCGATACAGCACCTGGTCGCACCCAATGTGGCGCACTGGACCTATCTGCCGCGCTGGCAGCGCGCTTTCCCACGCGCCACCCTGTGGGCGGCGCCCGGCCTCGCCGAGCGCGCCCAGGTGCGCCGCGCCGGGCTGCGGATCGACGCGGTGCTCGGCGCGGCGCCGCCGGCCGCATGGGCCGGCGCGATCGACCAGGGCGTGGTCGAGGGCGGCGCCGGCTTCCGCGAGGTCTGGTTCGTCCACCGCGCGAGCCGCACCCTGGTGCTGACCGACCTGCTGCAGAACCTCGCGGCCGAGCGGCTGCCCGCGATCACCGCGCTGGTGGCGCGGGCCACTCGCGGCACCGCCGGCACCACTCCGCTCTACCTCCGCGCGGCGCTGCGGCTCGGCGGCGAGCCGATGCGCGCGGCGATCCGCGCGATGGTGGCGCTGGCGCCCGAGCGCGTGGTGATGGCGCACGGCGCGCCCTTCGACAGCGGCGGTGCGGCGCGGCTGCGACGCGCCTTCGCCTGGGTCTGAGCGGCCGATCAGTCGAAGCGGACGATCGCCTTGAGCACCGCGTCGGCCGCGTCGATCAGTTCGGGCAGGCGCCGCGGCAGGTCCGGCGCGTCGATGCTGTGGGTGTGGAGCGCCCCGGTCGCGATCGTGCCGTCGCGGATCGCCGCGATGACGCGCGCGAAATCGGCGGCGAGCGCGTTGCGGCTGGCGATCAGGGTCGTCTCGCGCTTGTGGAACTCGGGGTCGGCGAAGACCAGGTCGCCTTTGACCACGCTCACCAGCACGTAGCTGCCGCCGTGCGCGACCTGCTGGAGCCCGTCGCGCATCGCGGCGAGATTGCCGGTCGCGTCGAACACGGTCTCGAAGAAGTCGCCGCCGGTCATCGCCGCGAAGCGCGCCTGCGCGTCGTCGTCGGCGAGCACCAGCGAGTCGAAGCCGAAATCGCGCGCGGCGCGATCCAGCCGCGGCTGACGCGAGTCGCACAGCGTCACCGCGGCGCCGTCGAGCCGGGCGAAGAGCGCGGTACCGAGCCCGATCGGCCCCGCGCCCTTCACCAGCGCCCGGCTGCCCGGCCGGAGCCGCGCGCGCGCCACCGCGTGCGCGCCGATCGCGAGGAACTCGACCATCGCCGCCTGCTCGGGCGTGAGGCCGGTGGCGTCGATCGCGGCGCGCTCGGGCACCGCGATCAGCTCGGCCATGCCGCCGTCGGTATGGACGCCGAGCACCGCCACGTTGGCGCAGCAATTGGGCTTGTCGGCGCGACAGGCGACGCAGTGGCCGCAGGCGAGATAGGGGTTGATCGTCACCGCCTGTCCGGGATGGAAGGCCGAGCCTGCCGGCGCCTCGACGATCTCGCCGGCCAGCTCATGCCCCATCACGCGCGGGTAGCTGAGGAAGGGCTGATCGCCCGCGTAGATGTGGTAGTCGGTGCCGCATAGGCCGACGCGCCGGATCCGGACCAGCAGCTCGTCGCCCGCGCGTGCCGGCGGGTCACGCTCGGCGACGCGCAGCGCGAGCGGTTCGTCGCAGATGATCGTCAGCACGGCGCCAGTCTTCCTCATAGGGCCACGGTCTTGCACCTATGAAATACTGCTCACGCTCATGCAATCGCTATCATGTGCCGGACGATCCGAGCGTCGCCGAGATGTCGCCGGCGGCCGTCTGGAGCAGCGCGCGCGCCGCATCTAGGTCGACCGTCTGCGACCCGTCGATCAGCCGCAGGAAGGGGATCGTCAGCGCGGCGGCGACCAGACCGTCGAAGCCGAACACCGGATAGCTGATGTCGGTCACCCCCAGCGTGATCGGGCTCTTGCGCTGTGCGTGCCCGGCCTTGCGGATCAGTCCCAGCTGGCGGTCGAGTCCGGCGCGATCGAGCGGCGCGCCATCCTCCGCCGCGCGGGCGATCGCGGCCAGCCGCACCTCCTCGGGGCTGAAGGCCAGCAGGACCTTGCCCGAGCAGCTGCCGATCAGCTCCACGGCAGCGCCGAGCCGGAGCGCGAACCCGCGTGTGCCGGGATTATGCTCCCGCGCGATGACGAGGCCGCTGCCCTCGTTGAGGACCACGAGATGGCACGACTGGCCGGTGTCGACCGCCAGGCGCCGCATCACCGGGCGCGCCGCGTCGACGAGGTTCTCCGCCGGGGTGGAACGATAGGCCAGGTCGAGCAGCTTGTACGCCACCGAGTAGCGGTCGTCCTTGGGCGACTTACGAAGGTACCCGAGCTGCTCGACGACGACGACGATGCGGAAGAGCTCCCCCACCGACCGCTCCAGCAGGACCGCCATCTCGCTCACCAGCAGCCCGCCCGGATAGGATTCGAGCAGTTCCAGGACCTCGAACGCTTTCTCGACCGCCGGCGCCGCGTAGGTCGTCTTTGTCCCCGATGCCACTCGCCCACCCTCGCCCAGACTCTCGGCGTCATGAGAAAGCGCGATGCGGCTGTCAAATGCGACCATGGGCACGCGCCGGGGCGGCGAGGAACTGGTCGTGGCGGGGCAGCGTCGCCACGCCGCGTTCGATCACCGCGCGCATCCTCGCCAGCGACTCACGCGCGACGTCATCAACGGGATTTCATCCCCGTCGCGAGCCACACCTGGCTCCGCACCTGCGGCGATCCTTCCCGCAAAGCACCAGCGAAGCAAAGTTCGTCGGCCAGAATGGCCTTGCTCACTCCCGTCGATCGGGGTTGCCAAATGAAAGCTCGCTTGCAAGTATGATAACATAACGGGTGCCGGGGAGAGCGAGATGATCGGACTGAGCAGGCGAGATCTGGTGACGGCCTCGTTGGGGGCGACGGTCGCGGCGAGCACCGCGCGGGCGACACCGCCCGCGGATCCGCCGCCGCACCCCGATCTCGCGCCGATCACTCCCGGCCGATTCCAGCCGACGGTCGAGTCACTGCTCGGCTATCAGGCGCCCGACTGGTTCCGCGACGCGAAGTTCGGTATCTGGGCGCACTGGGGCCCGCAGGCGGTGCCGCGCCAGGGCGACTGGTACGCGCGCTTCATGTACTGCCCCGGCCACCCGCATTACGCGCATCATCTGAAGACCTACGGCCACCCATCCGAGTTCGGTTACAAGGACATCATCCCGCTGTGGACCGCGGACAAGTTCGATCCCGAGGCGCTGATGACCCGCTACGCCGCGGCGGGCGCGCGATATTTCGTGTCGATGGGCGTCCACCACGATAATTTCGACCTCTGGCGCTCGAAGCACCAGCGCTGGAACGCCACGATGATGGGACCGAAGCGCGACATCGTCGGCGCCTGGCGCGACGCGGCGCGGCGCCGCGGGCTGCGGTTCGGCGTCTCCGAGCATCTCGGCGCCAGCTACAATTGGTGGTACCCCAACCATCTATACGACCAGTTCTGGCCCAAGCTCGGCGTCAGCTACGACGGCGCCGACCCGCGCTACGCCGACCTCTACCACGACAATCGCGACGAGCCGTTCCTCGACAAGCCCGGCACCTGGTACACCAAGAACCCCGCCTATCACGCGCACTGGTACAAGCGGATCCGCGACCTCGTCGACAGCTACCAGCCCGACCTGCTCTATTCCGACGGCGGCCTGCCGTTCGGCACGGTGGGGCGATCGCTGGTGGCGCACCTCTACAACAGCAGCATCGCGCGCCATGGCCGGCTCGACGCGGTCTACGCCTCGAAGGATCTCGGCTCGGGCGAGTTCCACCGCGAATGGGGCGTGCAGGACGTCGAGCGCGGCGTGCTCAAGGGGATCAATCCCTTCCCGTGGCAGACCGACACGTCGAACGGCGACTGGTTCGAGAAGGAGGACGATCGCTACAAGACCCCCGCACAGGTGATCGCGATGCTGGCCGACATCGTCAGCAAGAACGGCAACCTGCTGCTCAACGTCGCGCTGCGCGCCGACGGCAGCCTGCCGCCTGCGTCGTCCGAGCTGCTCGACGAGCTCGCCGCCTGGATGCCGATCAACGGCGAGGCGATCCACGCCACGCGACCGTGGAAGATCTACGGCGAGGGACCGACCGAGGCCGCGGCGGGCAATTTCAAGGAGAGCGGCGACTATGTCGCGCAGGACATCCGCTTCACCGCGCGGCGCGACCGGCTCTACGCGATCACCCTGGGCGCACCGCGCGGCGAGGTGGCGATCGCCTCGCTCGCAGCGGGCAACCCGCACGAGCCGCGCCGCGTGCGCCGGGTGCGGCTCCTCGGCGGCCCGGGGAGCCTCGCGTTCCGCCAGACCGACGCGGCGCTGCTGATCACCTGCCCCGAGCGACTGCCGACGCGTCACGCCAGCGCGTTCGAGATCAGCTTCGCCTGATCGTCCGAATAGCTACCGTCACTGGATGTCGCCGCTCATGCCGCTGAAGCATATCGCCGCGCTCGCGCTCGTCTCCGCCCTGGTAGCGCCGGCCGGCGTCGCCCACGCGCAGCGCGAGGCCGCCTCCCCCGCCGCGGTGCGCACGCCCGAGCTGGACCGGCGGCTGTTCGTCGGCGCCTGCTACCAGCCGATCGACCGCTCGCCCGCGCAGATCGCCGCGGACATCGCGGTCATGAAGCGCGCCGGCTTCAATATGGTGCGGATGGGCGACCTCTCCTGGGACTCGTTCGAGCCGGCCGAGGGCCAGTATCGCCTCGAGTGGTTCGATCGCGTGCTCGACCAGATGCACGCCGCGGGGATCAAGGTGATCCTCGACGTGCCCGGCCTGCCCGCCCCCGGCTGGCTGCACCAGCGCTACCCCGGGGTCGACATCATCTCGCAGGACGGCGCGCGGCGACACGCCGCGACGCGCTACTGGGACGATCTCAGCGACCCCGATTACCGTCGCCGCGTCACCGCGCTGGCGGAAGCGATGCTGACGCGCTGGGGCAAGCACCCGGCGGTGGTGGCGGTGGGCTATGACAATGAGGTGGGCAGCTCGCCGATGTCCTACTCGCCCGGGGTCAAGCAGCGCTTCACCGCCTGGCTGAAGCAGCGCTACGGCACGATCGAGGCGCTCAACGCCGCCTGGGCGACGCAGCGCTGGTCGCGCCGCATCGCCGACTGGGACTCGATCGACCTGCCCTACGGCGAGGGCCCCGGTCCGAACGAGCGCAACCTCGACCTGCACCGCTTCTGGTCCGAGCAGACGATCGCGGCGCTGAGCGAGATCGACGCGGTGCGCGCGCGCGTCGCGCCGCAGCTGCCCGCCATCTCCAACCTGTGGCCCGAGGCGGGCGACAAGGGCTTCGACTATCTGCGCAGTTGGGAACGTTACGCCACGTTCGGCGCGCTCGGCTTCTATCCCGGCGACCCGCTGGGGGCGGCGTTTCAGGTCATGATGATGCGCGCGGGCAGTCCGCGGCCGGTGTGGTTCAACGAGTTCACCGCGGGCGGCGGCGGCGACTATGGCACGCCGGGGCGCTCGCGCATGTGGGCCTATTTCGGGCTGCTCACCTACGCCCAGACGTTCCTCGCCTGGACCTTCAACTCGCATCTCGGCGGCGAGGAGCAGTCGCTGTTCGGGCTGCTCGACCATGACGATCGGCCGTCGTGGAAAGTCGACGAGTTCGCGCGCGTCGCGACCGAGTTCCGCAAGGTGCAGACGCTCGGCTTTCCGCGCCAGGACACGCCACCGGTGGCGATCGGCTACTCCTTCCAGACCAACTGGCTGCTCACCCCGCCGCCGGGGCCGAACACGATGAAGCAGTATTTCGTCGGCAACTATCAGGAGCAGGCGAAAGCGGCGTTCCAGCCTCTGTTCGAGGACAATATCGACGCCGCGGTGATCGACGTCGCGCACGACCCGATCGATCGCTACAAGCTCGTCGTCCTACCCAGCGCCTATGTCATGGACGCGCCCACCGCGGACGCGGTGCGCCGCTACGTCGAGCGCGGCGGCACCGTGGTGATGACCGGCTATTCCGCCAAGGCCGACGTCACCGGCCAGTGGTTCGGCACGCCGCTGCCCGGCCGGCTGAGCGACGTCTTCGGGCTGCGCACCAACGCTTTCTACCGCGCCGCCGCGCCGCTTCGCGTCGCGTTCGCGGGACAGGAACTGACCGGCACGGACCCCTATTACGAGGTGCTCGAGCCGGGCAGCGCGCGCGTGCTGGCGCGTTTCAGCGGCGTGCCGGGCGACCCGGCGGCGATCACCGTCAACCGCTTCGGCAAGGGGCGCGCGATCTACCTGGCCACCGCTCCCCAGGCCACGCTGCTCGGGCCGCTGCTTCGGTCACTCTACGCCGAGCTGGGGATCGCGCGCGGCCCGGTCACGCCACCCGGCGTGGTGGCACGTGCCGTCGGCGGTCGCACCTTATACGTGAACACGCGCGACGAACCGACCACCGTGTCGCTGCCGCGAGCGGGTCGCGACCTGCTGACGGGAGAGACCGTGAGTGGAACGCACACACTCCCCGGCTACGCGGTGGCGCTGGTCGAATGAGCGACCGGCCGGTCGGGCTCGACCGTCCTGTCGAAGGCGCGCGGGGGCGCGCTCGCGTTCAATAGGCGCGACCGACCAGCACGCGCTCCGCCGCCGCCGCGCCGGTGAAGACACAGATACCGTCCGCCGGCGCCTGATCGCTCGGGGCGTTGCGCAGCGTCAGCTTGAGAGCCTTCAGTTTCTCCACCACCGCCTCGAGCGCGGCGCCGGTGGGGCGCGCCCATTGCACCTCGAGCCAGCCCGGGTTGCGCGCGTCGGCCGAGAAATGCGCCTCGACCGCGGCCCAGTCGGCCGCCGGGGTGATCCCCGCGCGCAGCCGCGCGGCCGCCTCGTCGTACAGCGCGCGCTGGATCGTCTCGAGCAGCGCGGGCGCCTCGGCGGCGAAGGCGTCACGCGCGGTACCGACACTGTCGAGCTTGCCGTCGGCGCGATACAGCCGGTCGCGCCGGATCACCGACACGGCACCCGCGGCCATGTCGCGCCCGCCCACCTCGATCACCAGCGGCGCGCCCTTCTTCACCCAGCCCCAGCGCTTGGTGGTGGACTTCACCGGCTTCAGGTCGAGCAGCGCGCGCAGCGGCTCGCCGAACGCGCTCCGGCGCGCGAGCGCCTGCTGCAGCTCACGGCAATAGGCCACCAGCGCCTCGTCCTCGGGCGAGTCGCGCAGCATCGGCACGATCACCACCTGCCAGGGCGCGACGCGCGGCGGCACGCGCATCCCATCGTCGTCGCCGTGCACCATGATCAGCGCGCCGATCGTACGGGTCGACACGCCCCAGCTGGTCGTGTTGGCGAGTTCGAGCTCGCCCGCGTTGTTCTGAAAGCGGATGTTCTGCGCGCTGGCGAAATTCGTGCCGAGGAAATGCGAGGTGCCCGCCTGGAGCGCCTTGCCGTCCTGCATCATCGCCTCGATGGAATAGGTCGCGACCGCGCCGGGAAAACGCTCGTTCTCGGGCTTCTCGCCCGCCACCACGGGCAGCGCGAGGTCGCTCTCGGCGAAGTCGCGATAGACCTCGAGCATGCGCAGCGTCTCCTCGCGCGCCTCGGCGGCCGAGGCATGCGCGGTATGCCCCTCCTGCCACAGGAACTCGGCGGTGCGCAGGAACATGCGCGTGCGCATCTCCCAGCGGACGACATTCGCCCATTGGTTGATCAGCACCGGCAGGTCGCGCCACGATTGCACCCAGCGCGCGAAGGCGTGGCCGATCACCGTCTCCGAGGTGGGACGAACCACCAGCGGTTCCTCCAACTTCGCCTCGGGATCGGGCACCAGCCCGCCCTTGCCGTCGGCGATCAGGCGGTGGTGGGTGACGACCGCCATCTCCTTGGCGAAGCCCTCGACGTGCGCCGCCTCCTGCTCGAAATAGGAGAGCGGGATGAACACGGGGAAATAGCAGTTCTCGTGGCCGGTCGCCTTGATGCGATCGTCGAGCAGGCGCTGGATCCGCTCCCAGATGCCATAGCCCCACGGCCGGATCACCATGCAGCCGCGCACGCCCGATTCCTCGGCCATGTCCGCCTCGGCGATGACGGACTGGTACCAGGCGGCGAAATCGGCCTCGCGCGTGACGGAGAGAGCGTGCTTGATCATGCGGCGGCCGTACACGCGAAGCCGGCCGCCCGTAAACCGTCGCGACGCGCGCTCAATCGTCCTTCACGAAGACGCGGTCGCCGATGAAGATCATGTCGGTGTCGAGTCGCGCCGGCGCGGCCTGGGAACCCAGAGCGAAGAACGCGCGCCGCGTCCTGCCGGCCGCGTCGGTGAAGCTGATCGTGTGGCGCGCGACGCGGTAGCGCCCGCCCGCGACGGGGCGGCGACTGTAGGCGGCGACGTTGGCCCCCGAGGCGCCCGCGCTCGAGCTGTCGCTGAAGCGACCGTCGCGGGTGAAGGCGATGTTGGTCTGCGCGGCGATCGCCATCGTGCCGCCCAGCGCCGAATCGCCTCCGCCCGACACGCGCTTGTACGGCCGCTCCAGCGCACCGCCCGCGGCCTCGGCGGGAAAGGCCTTGAAGAAGCTGCCCTGCTGCAGTCGATGATCGCTGGTGCGCCCGCGCTCGTCGGTAAGCAGGAACGTGTGTGCCTCGCGCTTCCACTGGCCCCAGGCGCGCGGCGCGCGCGCGCGGCTGGCGGCGAGGTCCACGTCCTCCAGCGCCGGCCCCTCGATCGCATAATAGCGCCCGTCGCGGAACAGCACGATCGGCTCGAAATCCTGGATCACCATGCCGCCCACGCCGAAGCTGGTATAGGATCTGAAGTACACCCCCTCCACCTGCGCCCAGTTGGCGGCGTGCGCCCCCGGCGTCTCGGGCGCGGCGGGCGCGGAGGCGACGGACGCGTCCGGCCCAGCCGCACTCCCGCCGGCGGCCGCGCCAGCGCGCGGGGTGAAGCCCGCCGCGCCCAATTCGACTTGGCGCAGGTCGACGCGCAGCAACTGCGCCGCCTCCGCGGCGATCGCGTCGCTCATCCGCCGCCGTGCCGCCGCGCCGCCGCTCGCCACCGCCTTCATCCGCGCGTCGACCACGAGCGTCTGGAGCAGCATCGTGTCGGCCAGGTCCTGCTTCTCGGCGTCGCTCAGCCGCGCGACGCTCGGGCCGAGCTTGCCCGCGATCTGCCGCGCCGCGCCTTGCACCAGCGCGGGATCGGTCTGGCGCCCGACAATGTCGTGCGCCGCCTCCCAGGCGGTGACCCAGTAAGCCGCGGTCATGTCCGCGACGTCGTCCGGGCGGATCGCCAGCCGTCGGAACTCGGGCGCGAGCAGCGTCAGCAGGTCCTGCGCGAAGGCCTTCTCGAGCGCGGTGCCGAGCGCTGGCGACCGGCGGCGATAGGCCGCGATCAGCTTGCGCTTGTTGTCCTCGAACCGCGCAGGGTCGCGCGCGAAACGAGTGGCGACGGTCGAAGCGGCGGCGATGGCCGCCGGCGGCGGCGCCACGCCGGCCAGGATCAGCGCCATCGCCGTCAAGCGCATCGCCCGTCCGGCGCCCAGTGCGATCCGCATCCGCCCCGCTCCCGTCCGTCGCCCCGCGATGCCCGTCCCCGGCGTGGCGTAGCGCGAGGGCCTTTGATAGCGCGCGGCCGGCGCGACGCGGCGCGCGGTTCGCCCGCCGCGACCGGCCGAGCCGCGCGCGACGGCACCGACCGCCGGCTGCCGCCTTTCGTCGCGACGTCGCACGCTTCCGGCCCACAGGCCGCGAATTCTCGCTAAGGCACGCGCGTGGCATCCGATCGCATCCTGCTCGCCGTGGCGCTGCGGCTCACCTCGGTGGCGCTGTTCGCGCTGATGAACACGTGCATCAAGCTCGCCGAGGCGGGCGGCGCGCATCTCGCCGAGATCCTGTTCTGGCGCCAGTGCGGCGCCGCGCTCCTGGTCACCGCGGTGGTGGGCGTCGGCCCCGGTTTCGCGACGCTGCCGACGCGGCGCTTCGGCGCGCACCTCGCGCGCGCGACGGTGGGTCTGATCTCGATGGCATTCACCTTCTACGCGCTCACCGTGTTGCCGCTGGCGAAGGCCACCACGATCGGCTTCTCGATGCCGATCTTCGCCACCGTGCTCGGCGCGCTGGTGCTGCACGAGCCGACCGGCTGGCGCCGCTGGGCGGCGGTGGCGGTGGGCTTCACCGGCGTGGTGATCGTGGCGCAGCCCGGCGGGCGCGAGATACCGCTCCACGGCGCGCTCAGCGGGCTGCTCGCGGCGGTGCTGACCGCGGTGGTGACGATCCTGCTGCGCACGATCGGGCGTACCGAGAGGCCGCTGACGACGGTGTTCTGGTTCTCGACCCTGTCGCTGGTGCCGCTCGGCATCGCCTATGCGATCTGGGCGCAGCCGCACACGCCGTGGCTGTGGGTGGTGCTGGTGTCGTGCGGGCTGCTCGGCGGCGCGGCGCAGGTGGCGATGACGAGCTCGCTCGCCTTCGGGCCAGTGTCGGCGGTGGTGCCGATGGACTATACCTCGCTGCTGTGGGCGACGCTGCTCGGCTGGCTGGTGTTCGGCCACCTGCCCGATCGCGCCACCTGGGTCGGCGCGCCGGTGATCGTCGCGGCGGGCCTGTACATCGTCTGGCGCGAGCATGTCCGCCGCCGCGAGGAGACGCGGCAGGCCACGGCGCAGGGGATCGCGTGAGCGGGCGCGGCCCGCTGCCGCGGGCCGGTCCTATCCCGCGCTTTGGCGCAAGCGCCCGGTGAAGAGCGAGGCGCTCTGCCGCAGCGTATCCGCGCGCTGATTCAGCTCGTGCGCCGCCCGGTTGACCGCGCGCGCCATGGTCTCCGACGAGCCGACCAGGCGCGTGAGGTCCGCGATCGCCACGTCGGCCTCGGCCACCTCGGCCTCGGCCGCCGAGGCGATGCGGCTGATCGCGCGGACGATCGCCGCCTGCGCGTCGAGCGCGCGGTGCGACGAGCCGGTGGCCGCGGCGGAGGCGCACATCATCTCGCCGATCGTCTCGGCGCCCGTCGCGGCGATGTCGCCCTGTCCCTTGATCTCGCGCAGCACGCCCGCGATCTGCGCCACCTGCCGCGCGGTCGACTCCGCCAGCTGCTTGACCTCGTCGGCCAGCACCGCGAAGCCCAGCCCGGCGGCACCCGCCCGGCTCGCCTCGATCCGGGCGTTGAGCGCGAGCAGGTTGATCCGCGCCGCGATCTCCGCCACCGAGGCGATCACGTCCTCGACCCCGCTGGCGTGCCCGGCGAGCTGCTGGAGACGTGCCACCAGCTCGGTGCCGACCTGCTGCGCGCGCTGCGTCACCTCCGCGGCGCGGTGGATGTCCGACTCGAGGCTGTGGGTGGCGATCTCCAGCTGCGCGCTGTCGGCGACGACGCGGCCGACCACCGCCGCGGTGGAGCGCGCGCGCTCCGAGGCGATCGCGGCGGCGCGGTCGCCCGCGACGGCCTCGCGCTCGAGCGCCGACGCCTGGCGGTCGAGCGTGTCGGCGATGGCGACGATCGGGCTCAGCACCGAGCTGAACTCGCGCTCGAACAGCGTCAGCGTGCGCGACGATTGTTCCTGCACCTCGCGCCTGTGCGAGCGCTGTTCGCGGTCGCGCTCGTCGGACAGTCGCGCCACCGCCCGCTCCTTCTCGCCCAGGCGCTGGATCAGCGACTCGGCCGCGGCCTGGGCGCTGACTGCCGCCTCGGTCGCCGCGCGACTCTTCTGCGCCTCGCGCACGGCGGCGCGCCGTTCGGCGCGCAGCAGCCGTGCCAGGTGGCGGGCGCGACCATATTGCACCACGCCGATCACCAGCGTCATCGTGACGAGCAGCAGCGTCGGCAGCGTCGCCGCGCGCAGCATGGCGCGTCCCGGGCGCGCCGCGCGCCACGTCAGCCGCCCGCGCGCGCCGGGGCGACGGAGCACGTCGACCTGCGGCGCCGCGCCCCCCGTCGCGTCGCGCACCCAGCGCAGCGCGTCGACGCTCATCGCGGCGCCGATCTCGGCGGTGACACCGCCCGCGATCGGCTGGAGCAGGATCAGGTAGCGTCCCTCTACCGTCGCTCTCTCCAGCGCGGCGGTCGTCGGCCGGATCCGCGCCACGCCGAAGAAAAAGGGATCGCCGCCGAGCTCGACCCGCGCGACCTGCGGCAGGTCGCTGCGGTCCGCCCGCGCGATCTCGCGCGCCAGGTCGATACCCGCGACGTCGCGCAGCGCGGGGGACCGTCCCTTCGACCAATAAGCGTATCGCTGCCGCTGGGCACGATCGACGATGAAGACGCCGCTCATCGGGACCGTGAAGGTCTCCCACACACCCGAGCCGAGATTGGCCTCGAGCCAGTCCATGTCGGTGCCGAGCGCGGCGTGGCGGTACAGGTCGTCCCACAGCGCATAGCCCTTGAGCCAGCTGCGGAACGCCACCGCCTTGGCACCGAGCGCCTGTTCGATCGCGCGGGTGGTGGCGGCGGTCTGCGCGCGGTCCTGGTCGCGTGCCTGGACGAGACCGAAGCCGCAGAGCGCGGCGATCAGGATGACGGCGGCGACGGCGTAGCTGAGGACGATCTGCCCCTCGAACGAGAGCTGGCGACCGCGCAACGGCCATGATCTAGCCAATGCTCGGCCTCCCCGGTCACCTCGTCGCGTGCCGGTGTACCCGCTATTGCCTAAGGAAGCTTTTACCCACCGGGGCCTGAGCACCGGGACCGCGCGCGATGGGGCGGGGCGACCGGGGCCGCCCCGGCTCCCTTATTCCGCCGCCTGCGCCTCGGCGACCGGTGGCTTCCACACCAGCACCGGCTTGCGCGCGGCGAGCGTCTCGTCGAGCCGCGCGCGCGGGGCGAAATGCGGCGCGGTCTTGAGCGCCGCGTCGCCCGCCTTGGCGCGCTCCGCCACCGAGCGCAGCGCGCCGATGAACTGGTCGAGCGCCGCCTTGCTCTCCGTCTCGGTCGGCTCCACCAGCATGGCGCCGTGGACGACCAGGGGGAAATACATGGTCATCGGGTGATAGCCCTCGTCGATCAGCGCCTTGGCGATGTCGATCGTGGAGAAGCCGGGCGCCAGCCCGCGGTCCGAGAAGATCGCCTCGTGCATGCAGGGCCCCGAGCCGGCGAACGGCGCGTCCAGCGTGTCCTCCAGCCGGCGCAGCACGTAATTGGCGTTGAGCACCGCGTCCTCGGCGACCTGCTGGAGCCCGTCCGCGCCGTGGCTGAGGATATAGGTCAGCGCGCGCGTGAACATCCCCATCTGGCCGTGGAAGGCCGTCATCCGGCCGAACGTGTCGGGGTGATCGTCGCCGGCGGTCTCCTCCTCGATCAGCGCGATATGGCCATCCGCCATCCGCGCGGTGAACGGCAGCGGGCCGAACGGCGCGAGCGCCTCGGACAGCACCACCGGCCCCGAGCCCGGACCGCCGCCGCCGTGCGGCGTGGAGAAGGTCTTGTGCAGGTTGATGTGCATCGCGTCGACGCCGAGGTCACCCGGGCGCACCTTGCCGACGATCGCGTTGAAGTTGGCGCCGTCGCAGTAGACGTAGCCGCCCGCGGCGTGGACCGCGTCCGAGATCGCCTTGAGATCGCGCTCGAACAACCCGCAGGTGTTGGGGTTGGTGATCATCACCGCCGCGATGTCGGGGCCGAGCCGCGCCCGGAGCGCGGCGAGGTCGACGCGGCCGTCGACGGTGGCGGGGATATCCTCCACCGTGAAGCCGGCGAAGGCGGCGGTGGCGGGATTGGTGCCGTGCGCGCTCTCGGGCACGAGCACGACCTTGCGATGCCCCTCCCCGCGCTTCTCCAGCGCGGCCTTGATGCACAGGATGCCGCACAGCTCGCCGTGCGCGCCCGCCTTGGGGCTCATGGCGACCCCGTACATGCCGGTCAGCTTGATCAGCCACACCGCCAGCTCGTTGATCACCGCCAGCGCTCCCTGCACCGTGTCGACCGGCTGGAGCGGGTGCACGTCGGCGAAGCCGGGCAGCCGCGCGACCTTCTCGTTGAGCCGCGGATTGTGCTTCATCGTGCACGAGCCGAGCGGGAAGAGGCCGAGGTCGATCGCGTAATTCTGCCGGCTGAGGCGGGTATAATGCCGCACCGTCTCGGGCTCGGACAGACCCGGGAGTCCGATCGACGCGGTGCGCGCGAGCCCACCCAGACGATCCTCCCCGGCACGGGGAGCGGCACCGCCCGGCGCAGCCGGGTGGTGGAGGGGGGCCTCCGCGGACGCTGCGCCATGAGGCGAGCCCCCTCCACCACCGGCCTGCGGCCGGCGGTCCCCCTCCCCGCGAGCGGGGAGGATGAAGTCGACACCCGTGGTCTGGTCGTCGCCGATCTCGAAGATCAGCGGCTCCTCCAGCATCAGGGCCTTGTTGCCGGTGAAGGTCGTGCCCGCCGCGTCGCCGCGACCCGCGGGCGCGGTCGGCTTCCAGCCGCTCTGGTTGATCGTCATGCCAGCACCTCCGTCAGCGCCGTCGCCAGCGCCTCCACATCCTCGTCGGTCACCGTCTCGGTCACCGCCACCACCAGGCCGTTCTCGAGCGCCGCCTCGCCGGGGTAGAGCCGCCCGAGCGACACGCCCGCGAGCACGCCGCGCTCCGCCAGCGTGCGCACGATCGGCCGCGCCTCCTGCCCGAGGTCGAGCGTGAACTCGTTGAAGAACGCCCGGTTGATCACGCGCACGCCCGGCACCTGCGCGAGCCGGTCGGCGGCGCGACACGCCGCCGCATGGTTGATCGCGGCGAGCCCGCGAAGCCCCTTCTCGCCCAGCAGGGTCATGTGGATCGAGAAGGCCAGCGCGCACAGCCCCGAGTTGGTGCAGATGTTGCTGGTCGCCTTCTCGCGCCGGATATGCTGCTCGCGCGTGGAGAGCGTCAGAACGAAGCCGCGGCGGCCGTCCGCGTCCACCGTCTCGCCGCACAGCCGCCCGGGCATCTGGCGGACATATTTGTCCTTGCAGCCGAACAGGCCGACATAGGGCCCCCCGAACTGGAGTCCGACGCCGATCGACTGGCCCTCGCCGACGACGATGTCGGCGCCCATCTCGCCCGGCGCGCGCAGCGCGCCCAGCGCGACCGGCTCGGTCACCACCGCGATCAGCAGCGCCTTGTTGGCCTGGCACGCCTCGGCGAGCGGCGTCAGATCGGCGACGCGGCCGAGGATGTCGGGATATTGCACCACCACGCACGACGTGTCGGCGTCGATCGCGGCGATCAGCCGATCGAGGTCGGTGTCGGCGGTCAGCGCGGGTGCGCCGGTCTCGAGCAGGTCGCCGGTGTAGCGCGCCATCGTCCTGGCGACCGAGACGTAGTGCGGGTGCAGCCCGGACGAGAGGATCGCCTTGCCGCGCCGGGTGATCCGCCGCGCCATGCCGATCGCCTCCCAGCAGGCGGTCGAGCCGTCGTACATGCTGGCGTTGGCCACGTCGGTCCCGAGCAGGCGCGCGACCTGCGTCTGGAACTCGAACAGCATCTGCAGCGTGCCCTGCGCGATCTCGGGCTGATAGGGCGTGTAGGCGGTGAGGAACTCGCCGCGCTGGATCAGATGATCGACCGTGGCCGGCACATGGTGGCGATAGGCGCCGGCGCCGAGGAAGAAGGGCACCTCGCCCGCCACGGTGTTCTGGCGCGCCAGCGCGGTCATGTGGCGCTCGACCGCCAGCTCGCTGGCGTGGAGCGGCAGGTCGTGGACCGGGCCGTCGAGCCGCGCCGCCTCGGGCACGTCGACGAACAGGTCGTCGATCGAGGAGGCGCCGATCACCGCCAGCATCTCGCTGCGATCGGCCGGGGTGAGCGGTAGGTAGCGCATGATCGGGTCTCTCCCCCTCCCCTCCCGTCCGGGAGGGGAGTCACATCACAGTTTGGCGACGAAGGCGGCGTAGGCGGTCTCGTCCATCAGCGACTCGAGCTCGCTCGGGTCGCTGAGCGTCAGCTTGAAGAACCAGCCCTCGCCCTCGGGATCCGAGTTGACCAGCGACGGCTCGTCGGCGAGCGCGGGATTGCCCTCGGTCACCGTGCCCGAGACCGGCGCGTAGACGTCCGAGGCGGCCTTGACGCTCTCGACCACCGCGGCCTCGTCGCCCTTGCCCAAGCTGCGCCCTGAGTCAGGCGCCTCGACGAAGACGATGTCGCCGAGCTGCCCCTGCGCATAGTCGCTGATGCCGACGGTGCCGGTCTGGCCCTCGACCTCGATCCACTCGTGATCCTCGGTGAAATAGCGGCTCATCTCACTTCACTCCTCGGAAGTAACGGTGGGGAACGAACGGCATCGGCGCGACGGTGGCGCGGTGCGGCTTGCCGCGCTGCGACAACGTCACCGCCGTGCCGGGTGCGGCGAGCGCCGCCGGAACATAGGCCATCGCGATCGGCGCGCCGACGCTCGGCGCGAAACCGCCGCTGGTGACGCGACCGACGGCCGCGCCCGACTCGTCGACCACGCTCGCGCCCTCGCGCACCGGCTGGCGCCCCTCGACCAGGAGGCCGACGCGGCGCAGCGCGGCACCCGCCTCGCGCTCGGCGAGCACGCGCGCGGCACCCGGGAAATCCGCCGCCTCGCGCCGCCGCTTCGCGAGCGCGAAGCCGAGATCGGCCATCACCGGCGTGGTCGTGGGATCGAGGTCGTGCCCGTAGAGCGGCAGCCCCGCCTCGAGCCGCAGCGAGTCGCGCGCGCCCAGACCGATCGGCCTCACCTCGGGCTGCGCCACGAGGGCGTCCGCCAGCGCCACCGCGGCCTCGGCGGGGACCGAGATCTCGACGCCGTCCTCGCCGGTGTAGCCCGAACGGCTGATCCACAGCGGATGCCCCTGCCACTCGAACGCGCCCGCCTGCATGAACACCAGCGCGTCGACGCCAGGGACCAACCGCGCGACCGCGGCGACCGCCTCGGGACCCTGCACCGCGAGCAGCGCGTGCTCCTCCATCAGGTTGAGCGTGATCTCGTCGGGCAGGCGCTCGATCATGTGAGCGACGTCGTCGTACTTGGTCGCGCCGTTGACGACCATGTAGACGCGGTCCGCCGCCTGGGGAGTCAGCATCAGGTCGTCGAGCACGCCGCCCTGATCGTCGAGCAGCAGCGAGTAGCGCGCCTTGTCGAGCGGCGCGTCGCCGATCGCGGCGGGCATCAGCGCCTCCAGCGCGGTCGCCACGCCCGGGCCGGTGATGCTGAGCTGGCCCATGTGGCTGACGTCGAACAGCCCGGCGTGCTCGCGCGTCCAGAGATGCTCGGCCATGATGCCCTCGTACTGGACGGGCATGTGATAGCCGGCGAACTCGACCATGCGCGCGCCTTGCCGGCGGTGCCAGGCGTCGAGCGGGAGGGTGAGGATCTCGATCGGCTCGAGGTCGTCGTCGGTGTCCAGGACCGGGTCGCTCATGATCATGTCCGTACGTGCGAGGGCGTATCGCGCCGGCTGCCCGACACCGATCCGTTCCCCCTCTGTCACGGGACCTGAGAGCTTTCCCCGGTCAACACCGGGTTACCCCTTCGGTGGGTGGCGCGACCTCACGGGAGCGCGCCGCCGCTTTCCAGAGCGTCGATACAGGCCGGCGCGGTCCCTGCTGCCTGAGAGATTCCGGGGTGGTTGCTCCTTCGGCGGCGGCTCGCGGCCTCGAAGGCCAGCCGCACTCTCCCGCGCCTGCCCATGCCGGTCGCCCGGCATCGACGTCCCGCTGCTCTACGGCAAGCGCGGGCTGTGTCAATCGCGTTCGCGGCGCGACGGCGACCGCGCGGCGGGGCCGTGCTCGTGCTACGGTGTTTGCACAACAGGAGAAGGAGCAGCTCGCATGGACACCGCCACCTCGCCCGCCGTCGATCGCATCGCGCGCGTGCTCGCCGGGCAGCATCTCAGCGCCAACGGCCACGGCGAGTCCGAGTCGGCCTCGGCGCAGGTAGCGGCCACGTGGCGGGACTATCGCGACGACGCCATCGCGGTGCTGCACACGCTGCGCGCGCCCAGCCCGGCGATGGCGGCGGCGGGCGATGTCGCCGTGTGGGAGCGGATGGTGCTCGCCGCGATCGCCGAGGCGAAACCCGGTATCGTCATGTGACACCGACTTCCCGGATCCGCCACCAAGGATAACATCAGGATAGAATGCTCATCAAAGCATCGATCGCAGATCCGCCGACAATTAACTGAATAGGCGAGCCGAAATACAATAAGTCCCGGCCGCCTCTCGCCTACCCTCCATCCGCTCTACATTGGAGCGCGTCGATCCGACGTGCGTCAACGGAGGATGAAGTGGGAAGAAGAAGGCGTTCTTACGTGGTCGCGGCATTCGCAATCGTGGCGACACCGGCTTGTGCGACGGATATCAAATTCTCATTCGAGGGCACCCAGCTGACAGGCGTGTTGTATGGCCTGACCGACGGCGGCACGTCGACGCCGACAAACGTCGTCTTCACCTCGGCGCCCTACAACATCACGCTCGACAAGCAGCTTAAGTTATACAACGGCCGTCCCACCGCCAAATTTCCCGGGGTCACGCTCAGCGGCGGGGCTGTCACCGCTGCCCAGGTGAAATTGAGCATGAGTGACGAGAATCAGTCCAGGGTGACCTTGCTGATGAAATCGACGACGACGCCCGGAGAGATCATGGGCGATCTGGACTTCAGCGAGCATTATAGTGACGGCACCGACGGCGGCTGGAAGATGGTTCATGCCCCGGTTCACTTCACCGTGCTCGGCTCCTCGGGCACTCAACCGCTCCGGTCGGCTGTTCCCGAGCCGTCGAGCTGGACCCTCATGATCCTCGGCTTCGGGATCATCGGTTACACGAGCCGCTACCGCGGCCAGCGCCGTCGCGGTACGCAGCTGGCCTGAGGGAACCGGTCGTCGAGGGAGAGGAACCGACGACGGGGCGAGAGGAGCGCGCTACGACGCCGGGCAGGCGCGGGAGCCGCGCGCCGCGCCACGTCGCTCCACCGCCGCCGAGAGCCCCAGGACTGCCAGCCCGCATACCGCCAGCAGCGCGCCGACCCAGCCGGTCGAGGTCCAACCGTAACCGGCGGCGATGACGATGCCGCCGAGCCACGGCCCCAGTGCGTTGGCCGTGTTGAACGCCGAGTGGTTGAGCGCGGCCGCCAGCGCCTGCGCGTCGCCCGCCACGTCCATCAGCCGGGTCTGCAGCACGCTGCCGAGCGAACCGCCCACGCCGATCGCGAACATCACGACCAGCACCGCCCAGAGATGCGGCGCGGCGAGCGGCCAGAGCAGCAGCGCGACCAGGCTCCACACCAGCACCGCCGCGGCGGTGGGCAGCAGCGCGCGATCGGCGAAGCGCGGGACGACGATGTTGCCCAGCGTCATGCCGACGCCGAAGGTCATCAGCGCGAGCGGCACCAACCGCGGCCCGACCTGGGTCACCGCCGCCATCGTGTCGGCCAGATAGGTGTAGACCGCGAACAGGCCGCCGAAGCCGATCGCGCCGATGCCGAGCGTCAGCCACACCTGAGGGCGACGCAGCGCGCCCAGCTCGCGCAGCGGGCTCGCCGCCGGGTCGCCGCGGTCGCGCGGCGCGAAGGCGGCGACCAACCCCGCGGTCAGCCCCGCCAGCGCGGCGACGACGATGAAGCAGGAGCGCCAGCCGATCACCTGCCCCATCAGGTTGGCGAGCGGGACGCCGACGATCGTCGCCACCGTCAGGCCGAGCATCACCCGCGCCACCGCCTGGGTTCGCTTGCCCTGCTCCACCAGCGAGGCGGCGACCAGCATGGCGATGCCGAAATAGGCGCCGTGCGGCAGCCCGGCGAGGAAGCGCGCGACCATCATGGTCGAGTAGCTCGGGGCGATCGCCGACAGCGCGTTGCCGAGTGCGAACAGCGTCATCAGCGCGATCAGCAGCGTGCGCCGCGCCAGCCGCGCGCCCAGCACCGCGAGCGTCGGCGCGCCCACCACCACACCCAAAGCGTAAGCGCTGATGACGTGACCGGCGGTCGGCGCGTCGACGTGGAGGCTGCGCGCCATGTCGGGCAACAGGCTCATCGTCGCGAACTCGGTCGTGCCGATCGCGAACCCGCCGACCGCGAGCGACAGATGGATCAGGCCGACGGGCGCGCGGCGCACATCGGTGATGGCGGTCGCCATGTAGAGTCCCCGGTTGATGATGCTGTGTCCGGGTCAGCTGGCGATTGTGCAGTGCAGCGTCAAGAGCGATGAGCGATCGCCGGGTCGACGCGGCCGCGGCGGCGCTTCTCGCCAAACGTCACCCCTCTCTTTCCTTCGGCGTGAGCTTCAGCAGCCGCCCCTCACCTTTGTCGCCGCCGTCCTCAAGCACCCAGATCGCGCCGTCCGGCCCCTGCTCCACCTCGCGGATCCGCGCGCCCATGCGCCACTGGTCGCCCTTGCGCGCGGCGGTGCCGTCCACGTCGACGCGCACCAGCGACTGGGACGAGAGCCCGCCGATGAAGGCGTCGCCGCGCCACTGCGGGAACAGCGCGCCCGAGTAGATCATCAGCCCGCCCGGCGAGATCACCGGGTTCCACCAGACCTTGGGCGCCTCATAGCCGTCGCCGGCGCGATGGTCGGGGATGTCGCGCCCGTCATAGTGCGAGCCGTTCGAGGCATGAGGCCAACCGTAATTGCGCCCCGGCAGCACCAGATTGACCTCGTCGCCGCCCTTGGGGCCCATCTCCTGCTGCCACAGGTTGCCGGCGCGATCGAACGCGAGGCCGAGCAGGTTGCGATGGCCGTAGCTCCACACCTCCGGCAGGAAGCCCTGCGCCGCGAGCGGGTTGCCCGGCGCGGGCGCGCCATCCGGTGTGAGCCGCAGCACCTTGCCGAGCGAGGCGCGCTTGTCCTGCGCGGGTGTGAACTTCTGTCGGTCGCCCGCGGTGAAGAACAGATAGCGGCCGTCGGGCGAGAAGGCGATCCGACCCGAGAAATGCCCGTCGCCCTCGACCAGCGGCGTGGCGCGGTAGAGCGTCTCGATGCGGGTCAGCTGCTCCGCGCCCGCGGCGCCCGACAGCGTGCCGCGCGCGAGCACCACGCCCTTGCCGCCCGCGCCCACGGCGGAATAGCTGAGGTAGACGCGGCGGCTGCGCGCGAAGTCGGGCGCGAGCACCACGTCCATGAGGCCGCCCTGCCCCGCGGAACTGACCGGCAGCGTCGCGATCGTCCGGCGCGCCGCGCCGTCGGCGGCGACCAGCAGGAGCTGCCCCGCTTTCTCGGTCACCAGCATCCGCCCGTCGGGCAGGAAGGTCATCGCCCAGGGCGAGTCGAAGTCGGCCACCGGCGTGACCGTGAAGGGCGGCGTGTCCTGCGCCGCGGCGGACGCGGCGCTCGCCGGCAGCGCGAGGGCGAGGGCCAGGACGGTGAGGGCGGGGGCGGGGGCGGGGCAACTTCTGGTCATCTGAGATCTCCCGGTTCACCGGCGAGAGCGGCGCCCGCGGCGAGAAGCGGACGTAGCCGAGTGCACGGCGCCACTTAAGCGGCCGGTGCGCCTGGCCACGCTTCGTTACAGGAGGGCGGGATTTTACCGGCGTGTCACCCTCGTGCTTGCGACACGGCGGAGACGCCGCTATATCCGTCGTGCTTTCTCTTACATCGTGAGGTGCAAGGGGCTGCGGGGCTCGCTCCGCGGCGGCGAACAACGCATGTCCGGCAGGTGCACTTGAGCGACAACGACGCCCTCTACCGACTGATCGAGCCCGAGGCGCAGACGCTGGGCTTCGCGCTGGTGCGCGTGCGGCTGTTCGGCAGGGACGACGAGCGCACGCTCCAGGTGATGGCCGAGCGCCCCGACACGCGCCAGCTGACGATCGACGACTGCGCCGAGTTGTCGCGGCGACTATCAGACAAGCTCGACGAGCTTGAGGCGGAGGAGCGCGATCCGATCGAGGGCGCGTATCGGCTGGAGGTGTCATCCCCCGGCATCGACCGGCCGCTGACCCGTCGCCAGGACTTCGCCGACTGGTCGGGCCATGAGGCACGGATCGTGCTCACCGAGGCGGTCGACGGGCAGAAGCAGTTCAAGGGCGAGCTGGAAGGCATCGACGTCGACGGCTCGATCGCGATCCGCCACCCGCGCACCGGCGAGGTGGCGCAGGTGCCCTTCGCGCTGATCGCCGACGCCAAGCTGGTGCTCACCGACCGGCTGATCGCCGCGACCGTGCCGCTCTCGATGGAGGGCGCCGACGAAGAGATAGAGGACATGTCCGCGGACGCGGACACCGTGGAAGAAGAGGAATCGAACTGATGGCCACCGGGGTCACCGCCAACCGTGCCGAGCTGATCGCGATCGCCAACTCGGTCGCGTCGGAGAAGATGATCGACAAGGCGATCGTCATCGAGGCGATGGAGGACGCGATCCAACGCGCCGCGCGGACGCGCTACGGCCAGGAGATGGACATCCGCGCCAAGCTCGATCCCAACAACGGCGACCTGCGACTGTGGCGCGTCGTCGAGGTGGTCGAGCTGGTCGACGACATCTACAAGCAGGTCGACGTCGCCGGCGCGCAGAAGCTGCAGCCGGGCGCGAGCGTCGGCGACTATCTGGTCGACCCGCTGCCGCCGATCGAGTTCGGCCGCATCCAGGCGCAGGCCGCCAAGCAGACGATCTTCCAGAAGGTGCGCGACGCTGAGCGCGAGCGCCAATACGAGGAGTTCAAGGACCGCGCCGGCGAGATCATCACCGGCGTCGTCAAGCGGGTCGAGTTCGGCCATATCGTCGTCGACCTCGGCCGCGCCGAGGGCGTGATCCGCCGCGACGCGCAGATCCCGCGCGAGGTGGTGCGCGTCAACGACCGCATCCGCTCGCTGATCCTGAAGGTGGTGCGCGAGAACCGCGGTCCGCAGATCTTCCTCAGCCGCGCGCACCCGGACTTCATGAAGAAGCTGTTCGCGCAGGAAGTGCCCGAGATCTACGACGGCATCATCGAGATCAAGGCCGCCGCGCGCGATCCGGGCAGCCGCGCCAAGATCGGCGTGATCTCGCACGATTCGAGCATCGACCCGGTCGGCGCGTGCGTCGGCATGAAGGGCAGCCGCGTGCAGGCGGTGGTGCAGGAGATGCAGGGCGAGAAGATCGACATCATCCCCTGGTCGCCGGATACCGCCACGTTCGTCGTCAACGCGCTCCAGCCGGCCAACGTCGCGCGCGTGGTGATCGACGAGGAGGAGGACCGCATCGAGGTGGTCGTGCCCGACGATCAGCTGAGCCTCGCGATCGGCCGCCGCGGCCAGAACGTTCGGCTCGCCTCGCAGCTCACCGCCAAGGCGATCGACATCCTCACCGAGACCGACGCCAGCGAGAAGCGCCAGCAGGAGTTCGTGAAGAATTCCGAGCTGTTCCAGAACGAGCTCGACGTCGACGAGACGCTGGCGCAGCTGCTGGTGGCCGAGGGCTTCGGCGCGCTGGAAGAGGTCGCCTATGTCGAGCTCGACGAGCTCGCCGGGATCGAGGGCTTCGACGAGGATCTCGCGCAGGAGTTGCAAAGCCGCGCGCAGGAGGCGCTCGACCGTCGCGAGCAGGCCGCGCGCGAGGAGCGCCAGGCGCTGGGCGTCGAGGACGCGCTGGCCGAGCTGCCGTATCTCACCGAGGCGATGCTGGTCACGCTCGGCAAGGCCGGCATCAAGACGCTCGACGACCTGGCGGACCTCGCCACCGACGAGCTGGTCGAGAAGAAGCGCGCCGAGCCGCGCCGGCGCAACGACGAGGCGCCGCGCCGCGACTCGCGCAACGACGGCCGCGGCAACGGCGGCGTGCTGGGCGAATATGGGCTGAGCGACGAGCAGGGCAATGAGATCATCATGGCCGCGCGCGCGCATTGGTTCGAGGACGAGGGCGGCGCGGCGGATGGGTCGGCCGACGCCGACGCCGCCGGCGACGAGCATGCCGAGCAGGAGACGGAGGCCTGATGCCGTTCGTCTCGATCCGATTGGCGGGAAGCGCGACGCGCGAGCAGAAGGCGGGGATCGTGGCCGATGTCACGTCCTCGCTGGTGACGCGGCTGGGCAAGAACCCGGCCGCGGTGCAGGTCGTGATCGAGGAAGTGTCGACCGAGAATTACGGCGCGGGCGGGCAGCTGCTCGCCGACCGCGACGCGGGCGCGGCACCTGCCGCGTCTTCCAACCAGGGAGACGCGCATGCGGCACCCGGGCAATGAGACTCTAGGCGGTCTCGCGCAGTCGCTGGCTCACCCGTCATCCCGGCCTTGTGCCGGGATCTACCGTGCCGCGCGCCCGCCGGCGGAGGCGCACGCGGACAAGTGGGCCCCGGAACAAGTCCGGGGTGACGGCGCGAGTTGGGCTGACCGACTCTCACCCACGCAGCGGCGGCAAACCCAGACCGGCTGCCAAATCATCCCAATGCGGATTGTCGCGCTCGATGAGGTTGAACTTCCACTGACGTGGCCATCGTTTGATGCGCTTCTCGGCGGCGATCGCGTCGACCATCATCTCGGCCGTCTCATACCAGACGAGCCGCGTCACTTCGTGTCGCTTGGTGAAGCTGTCAGCGTTTCCGCAACGATGCTGCGCGACCCGCGCCGCCAACGCCGCCGTCACGCCGACGTACAGAGTGCCATGACGCGCGCTCGCCAGCAGGTACACGCAGGGCACGCGTTCGCGCATCGATGGGCCTCCCTCTTCATTATGGAGGAGGCGCTCGCATGAGCGAACCCGTCCGCTCCTGCGTGCTCACGCGCGAGCGCGCCGACCCGGCGCGGCTGATCCGCCTCGCGCTCGCGCCGGACGGGCGCGTGCTGCCCGACGTGCGCGCCAAGGCACCCGGCCGCGGCGCCTGGATCGGCGTGGCGCGTCCCGCACTCGAGCAGGCGATCGCCAAGGGCAAGCTGCGCGGCGCGCTCGCGCGCGCGTTCAAGACCGGCGACCTCACCCTGCCCGACGACCTGCCGGACCTGATCGCCGCCGCGCTGGAGCGCAACGCGCTCGACCGACTCGGGCTCGAGGCGCGCGCCGGCACGATCGCCACGGGCGCGGAGCGGATCGAGACCGCGGCACGTTCGGGCAAACTCCACGCTCTGTACCACGCCGCCGACGCGAGCGAGGACGGCCGCCGCAAGCTGGCCCAGGCGTGGCGCGTCGGCAGCGAACGCGAAGGAAGTGACCTCAAGGGCTTGGCGTTGCCGGTCGCGCGCCCCATATTGTCGTTGGCGCTGGGCCGCGAGAATGTGGTACATATAGGCGTCATTGACCGCACCGCGGCCGGACGATTGGGCGAGGCGCTCGATCGCTGGCTGCACTTTATCGGCCCTGAACTGACCCCCGCACCTTGCGCTACGGCCGCGCAAGGCGCATCGGCGCCCGGCACTGCCGGGCCCGTTTCGGCCGTGAGATTGCACGAGGAATTTGAGTGAGCGAGACCGACAACGACAAGCCGAAACTCGGGATGCGCGCGCCGCTGGGGCTGAAGCGCACGGTCGAGACCGGCAAGGTGAAGCAGAGCTTCAGTCACGGCCGTAGCAACACGGTGGTGGTCGAGGTGAAGCGTCGCCGCGTGCTCGGTCCGCAGGGCACGCCCGAGCCGACCTCGGCGCCGGCCCCCGAGCCGGTCGCGGCCACGCCGCCCCCCGCCCCGGCGCGCCCCGCGCCGCGCCCGCCGGTCTCCAACGAGACCGCGCAGGAGCGTCAGGCGCGCCTGCTGCGCGAGGCCGAGGACCAGCGCATGCACGCGCTGGAGGAGGCCCGTCGCCGCGAGGAGGCCGAGCGCCAGCGCGCCGTCGAGGACGAGCGACGCCGCGTCGAGGAGCGCGCGCGCGTCGAGGCGGAAGCGCGCGCCCTCGCGGCCGAGCCGACGCCCGAGCCGGCGCCTACGCCCGCGGCAGCGCCCGCGGCGGCGGAGCCGTCGCCGGCGCCTGAGCCCACCCCGGCGGCGCCGAGCACCGAGGCGCCGACGCCGGTGCCCGTCTCACGCGCGACGCCCGAGCCTGCGCCCGCGGCGCCGTCGACGCTCGAGCTGGCGCGCGACCCGGCGATGCCGGCGCCGCGGCGCTTCTCGCCGGTCGCCCGGCCCGAGATCCCCAAGCCGCAGCCCAAGCCCGAGCCGAAGCCGGTCGCCGCCCAGGCGCCCGCGGCGGGGGCACCCGCCCCTGCCGGTGGTGCGGCGAGCGGCCCCGCGCGCGCCCTGCCCAGCGGCCAGTCGACGCCGCGCAACGCCGCTCCGGCGCGTCCGCAGCAGCGCGACCGCAAGGGCGACGAGCGCCGCGGCGGCAAGCTGACCGTCACCCGCGCGCTCAACGAGGACGGCGCGCGCGCGCGCAGCCTCGCCGCGCTGAAGCGCGCGCGCGAGAAGGAGAAGCGCGGCTTCTCCGGTCCGCGCGAGCCGCAGGCCAAGCAGGTCCGCGACGTGCAGGTGCCCGAGGCGATCACCGTGCAGGAGCTCGCCAACCGCATGGCCGAGCGCGGCGCCGACCTGGTCAAGACGCTGTTCAAGATGGGCATGCCCGTCACCATGACGCAGACGATCGACCAGGACACCGCCGAGCTGCTGGTGACCGAGTTCGGTCACAACATCGTTCGCGTGTCCGATTCGGACGTCGATCTCGCGCTCGACACCACCGAGGATTCGTCGGACCAGCTCCAGCCGCGTCCCCCGGTCGTCACGATCATGGGCCATGTCGACCACGGCAAGACCAGCCTGCTCGACGCGCTGCGCGGCACCGACGTCGCCAAGGGCGAGGCCGGCGGCATCACGCAGCATATCGGCGCCTATCAGGTGACGTTGAAGGACAAGTCGAAGGTCACCTTCCTCGACACGCCGGGCCACGAGGCATTCACCGCGATGCGCGCGCGCGGCGCCGACGTGACCGACATCGTGGTGCTGGTGGTCGCCGCCGACGACGGGCTGATGCCGCAGACGATCGAGGCGATCAACCACACCAAGGCGGCGGGCAAGCCGATGATCGTGGCGATCAACAAGATCGACAAGCACGACGCCAACCCGCAGCGGGTGCGCGAGCGCCTGCTCGAGCACGACGTCCAGGTCGAGATGATGGGCGGCGAGACGCAGGACGTCGAGGTCTCGGCGCTCAAGCGCACGGGGCTGGACGAGCTGATCGAGAAGATCCAGCTCCAGGCCGAGCTGCTCGACCTCACCGCCAACCCCGATCGCGCCGCCGAGGGCAGCGTGATCGAGGCCAAGCTCGACAAGGGCCGCGGCCCGGTCGCGACCGTGCTCGTCACGCGCGGCACGCTCAAGGTCGGCGACGTCTTCGTCGTCGGTGCCGAGAGCGGCAAGGTGCGCGCGCTGGTCGACGACAAGGGGCGCCAGCTCAAGGAAGCGGGTCCGTCAACCCCGGTCGAGGTGCTCGGCCTGTCCGGCACGCCGTCGGCGGGTGACCAGCTCCAGGTCGTCGAGAACGAGGCGCGCGCGCGCGAGGTGGCGGAATATCGCCAGGGCGTCCTGCTCCAGAAGCGCACCACCGCGGCACCGACCAGCCTCGAGAACATGTTCTCCGCACTGCGCGCCAATGCCGCGATCGAGTATCCGCTCGTGGTGAAGGCCGACACGCAGGGCACGGTCGAGGCGATCGTCGCGTCGATCAACAAGATCTCGACCGATCTCATCAAGGCGCGGGTGCTGCACTCGGGCGTGGGCGGGATCACCGAGAGCGACGTGACGCTCGCGGGGGCGTCGGGGGCGCCGATCATCGGCTTCCACGTCCGCGCCAACGCCAAGGCGCGCGAGATCGCCGAGCGGCAGAAGGTGGCGCTGAAATATTATGACGTCATCTACGACCTGATCGACGAGATCCGCGCCGGCATGGCGGGCGAGCTCGGTCCGGAGGCGTTCGAGACGGTGGTCGGCCGCGCCGAGATCCGCGAGGTCTTCTCCGCGGGCAAGCACGGCAAGGCGGCGGGTCTGCTCGTCACCGAGGGCGTCATCCGCAAGGCGCTCAAGGCACGCATCACGCGCAACGACGTCATCATCTACCAGGGTGAGATCGCGTCGCTGCGCCGCTTCAAGGACGACGTCGCCGAGGTGCGCGCCGGCCTGGAGTGCGGCGTGACGTTCACGCAGAACTTCGTGGACATCAAGGCGGGCGACTATCTCGAGACGTACGAGGTCGAGCTGCGCGAGCGCACGCTGTAACGAGCGACAGAGGGCCCTCTTCCCGGCGGGGAGAGGGTCAGGGACGAGATGAACCAGCCCCAGGAAAAATCGGTCCGCACGCTGCGCGTCGGCGAGCAGGTGCGCCACGTGCTGTCGGAGATCCTCCAGCGCGGCGACGTGCACGACGACACGCTCACGTCGCACATGGTGAGCATCACCGAGGTGCGCATGTCGCCCGATCTGCGCCATGCCACCGTGTTCGTGAAGCCGCTGCTCGGGCGCGACGAGGACGCGGTGCTCAAGGCGTTGCGTACCAACACCGCCTATCTCCAGCGCGAGGTGGCGCACCGCGTGCGGACCAAATATGCCGCCAAGCTCAAGTTTCTGGCGGACGAGAGCTTCGACGAGGGCAGCCACATCGACTCGCTGCTGCGCCGCCCTGAGGTGGCGCGCGACCTGCCCGCCGAGGGCGAGGACGATTGACGCTCGCGCGGGTAAGACGCATCTTACCGGCATGAACGCGACCACGCGACTCTCCGACAAGGGCCAGGTCGTCGTCCCCAAGGCGATCCGCGACCTGAAGGGCTGGGCGCCGGGGCTCGACCTCGAGGTGGTCGACGCCGGTGACGGGGTGCTGCTGCGGCCGCGACGTCGGATCAAGACGGTGACGCCGTCCGAGGCGGTGGCGCGCTTCAAGGAAATCTACCAGCACCAGGGTCCGCCCGTCACGCTCGAGGAGATGGACGAGGCGATCGCCGAGGAAGCCGCCCGCCGCGCCGAGCGACGGTGACCACTGCGGTCGACACGAACGTGGTCCTGCGATGGATCACGCGCGACGATCCGGTGCAGTCCCCGCTCGCCGATCCCATCTTCGACAAGCCTGTCGTGATCACGACGACGGTATTGCTTGAGACCGAGTGGGTCTTACGCGGGCGACGATACGCGATGCGGCGCGACACCATCGCGACCCTGCTCGAGCAGATCGCCGACACGACGACGGTGACGATCGAGCACGAGGAAGGGGTGCGTTGGGCGATCGGGCGATATCGCCTGGGCGCCGACCTCGCCGACATGATCCACCTCGTCGTGCCGATGGACGCCACACGTTTCGTCACCTTTGACCGCCGCCTCGCGCAGCACGCCGGCAGCGACGCGCCGCTCGCGATCGAGACGCTCGCCTGATGGCCAAGCTGTATTTCTACTACGCCAGCATGAACGCGGGGAAGTCGACCAACCTGCTCCAGGCCGACTTCAACTATCGCGAGCGCGGCATGCGCACGATGCTGTTCACGGCCGCGGTGGACGATCGCTTCGCCGCGGGGACGATCACCTCGAGGATCGGCCTCTCGGCGACCGCGACGATGTTCGACGCGGCGACCGACCTCGCCGCGCTGGTCGCCTCCGAGCACGCGCGCGCGCCGGTGGCGTGCGTGCTGGTGGACGAGGCGCAGTTCCTCACCGCCGCACAGGTCGACCAGCTCGCCTGGCTCGCCGACACCGCCGACGTGCCCGTGCTCGCCTACGGCCTGCGCACCGACTTCCTGGGCGAGCTCTTCGCCGGCTCGGCGCGGCTGCTCGCGCTCGCCGACTCGCTGGAGGAGATCAAGTCGGTGTGCGCGTGCGGGCGCAAGGCGACGATGAACCTGCGCGTCGACGCCGAGGGCCGCCCGGTCGCGGCGGGCCGCCAGACCGAGATCGGCGGCAACGATCGCTATGTCGCGCTGTGCCGCCGCCATTTCAGCGCGGCGCTGGCGGAGGGGTGAGCGCCCTCCCTACCGCGCAGTGAGAACCGCCAACGCCGCGCCCGTGCTCCGGCGAACGCCGGAGCCCAGGGTCGCGCGAATGACGTTCGTGGCCCTGGGCTCCTGCGTTCGCAGAGGCATGCTGGCGGTGACAACATGCTGAGCCGGATCTTAGATTGAGACCTCCACATGCGGCTCGTCGTCGCCGAGCGGCTCGAAGCGGACGTACAGCGTGTCGTACGTCGTGGGTGAGATGGAGAGACCGTCGGTCTCGCATCGAGCCCGCCGTGCCAACCGCGCTCGTGCGACCTCGTCGGGACAGGAGAGGCGATACAGGATCGCCTTGCCCCCGCATTCGGCGACGCGCGCCGCGGCAGCGGCACGCTCGGCCCTCGACCAGAAGCCATAGTCGAGCACCACGCTCGTCCCGACGATCAGGCAGCGCGTCCAGGTCTCCTCCATGGTCGCTGTCACGCGCGCGGCCAGTTCCGGGAAGAGTGCCGCGGGTGGATCCTGACCGTAGAGACGCACCATCCACTCGTCGTGCGTGAAGCGCACCGCTCGCTCGCGTTGGGCGAGCTCCCGCGCGAACGTCGTCTTGCCGACGCCGAGAAAGCCGTGAAGCAGATGAGCGGTGGGCGTGGTCGGCACCGCTGCGACACAACACAGGCGGCACGCCCCGGCAAGCACGGGATCGCTCCCCCCACCTAGCCGAACCGTCTGCCCTCGCCTATCTCGCGCACCATGGACCCCACCGGCATCATCTGGCGGGCGGCAGTGTGGATCATCCCGCTGGTGCTCGCGATCGTCTTCCACGAGGTGAGCCACGGCCTCGCCGCGCGCGCGCTCGGCGACCCCACTGCCGCCGAGCAGCGCCGGCTGTCGCTCAACCCGCTCCGCCACGTCGACCCGGTCGGCACCGTGATCCTGCCGCTGCTGCTCGCGCTCGCCAAGGCGCCGGTGTTCGGCTGGGCCAAGCCGGTGCCGGTCGACTCGCGCCGCCTGCCGCACCCGCGCCGTGACATGATGCTGGTCGCGCTCGCCGGGCCGGGGTCGAACCTGGTGCTGGCGCTGGTCGGCGCGGTGCTGCTCGGCGCGCTGACCCCCAGCCTCTACGGCATCGCGCCCGGCAGCCTCACCGCCTTCGTCGCGGCCAACCTGCTCAACTTCGTCATCATCAACGTTTTCCTCGCGATCTTCAACCTGATCCCGCTGCCGCCGTTCGACGGCGGGCACGTCGTCGCCGGGCTGCTGCCGGAGCGGCTGGCGCAGCGCTGGGATCAGCTGGCGCGCTACGGGCTGCTGCTGTTCATCCTGCTACTGCTGGTGTTGCCGTCGATCGTGCCCGGCGCCAATGTCGTCCAGCGGCTGGTGGCACCGCCGGCGCAGGCGCTGACCGAATGGTACCTCGGCCTCGCCCAGTTGATCGCGGGCTGAGCGCGTGCACGGCTGGCTGATCCTCGACAAGCCGCTCGGACTCGGCTCGACCCAGGGGGTCGCCGCGGTGAAGCGCGCGCTGCGCACCGCCGGCGCGCCGAAGCTGAAGGTCGGGCACGGCGGGACGCTCGACCCGCTCGCCACCGGCGTGCTGCCGATCGCGATCGGCGAGGCGACCAAGCTCGCCGGGCGGATGCTCGACGGCGACAAGGTGTACGACTTCACGATCCGCTTCGGCGAGCAGACCGACACGCTCGACGCCGAGGGCGCGGTAGTCGCGACGAGCGACGTGCGCCCGACGCTGCCGGCGGTGGCGGCGGTGCTGGCGCGCTTCACCGGTCCGATCGCGCAGGTGCCGCCGGCCTATTCGGCGCTCAAGGTGGACGGCGCGCGCGCCTATGACCTGGCGCGCGCGGGCGAGGAGGTGGTGCTCGCCACACGCGACGTGACGGTGCATGGGCTCGACGTCCTTAAATCCTCCTCGGCACCGGGAGGGAGACCATCGCGCAGCGATGGTGGAGGGAGGCCCGCCACGAGCGGCCCGCGCGCGGAGAGCCCCCTCCACCGGCCTGCGGCCGGTCCCCCTCCCCGTCCCGGGGAGGAGCTAGCCCACGTCACCCTCACCGCGCACGTCTCCAAGGGCACCTACATCCGCAGCCTGGCGCGCGACATCGCGCTGGCGCTCGGCACGGTCGGCCACGTCACCTATCTGCGCCGCACGCGCGCCGGCCCGTTCACGCTCGCCGAGGCGATATCGCTGGACAAACTCGACGAACTCGCTAAGGCGCGCGGTCTTGAACACTCCCTTCTGCCGCTGGGCGCGGGGCTGGACGACATCCCGGCTCTATCGCTCACTCCCGACCAGGCAGGGGCGCTCCGTCAGGGGCGAGTGCTGGCCGGGATCGCCGCCGACGACGGCCAGGCTTTCGCGCTGCTGGGTGAGACACCCGTCGCGCTGGTCGAGATGGAGAGCGGGCTCGCCCGCGTCGTCCGCGGCTTCAACCTGTAACACATAGATGTCGCTAGGAAATGTAATGACGATCACCGCTGAGCGCCGCCAGGAAGTCATCAAGGATCACGCCCGCGCCGATGGCGACACCGGGTCGGTCGAGGTCCAGGTCGCGATCCTGACCGAGCGGATCAAGAATCTGACCGAGCATTTCAAGGGCCATGCGAAGGACAACCACTCCCGCCGCGGCCTGCTGATGATGGTCAACAAGCGGCGCTCGCTGCTCGACTATCTCCGCAAGCGCGACGGCGACCGCTACGTCGCCCTGATCGCGAAGCTCGGTCTTCGTAAGTGAGATAAAGGCGCCGCGAGGCGCCTTTATTTCATCCCGGACGCCGATCCGGGATCCAGCAAGAAGGGGCGCGGGAGCGCCCGGCCGGTCCGCTGGAGCCGGCGTGGGAGGACGGACAATAAGGTCCGCCCTTCCCTGGGCCGCTACTGGCCCACTCGCAGGCCCCCCGGTGATCCGCATCGGGGAGTGAAGGAAACCATATGTTCGATACCAAGAAAGTGGAAATCCAGTGGGGCGGCAAGACGCTGACCCTGGAGACCGGCCGCGTCGCGCGCCAGGCCGACGGCGCCGTGATCGCGACGCTGGGCGAGACGGTCGTGCTCTGCGCGGTGACCGCCGCCAAGACGGTCAAGGAGGGGCAGGACTTCTTCCCGCTCACCGTCCACTATCAGGAGAAATTCTCCGCCAGCGGCCGCATCCCCGGCGGCTTCTTCAAGCGCGAGCGCGGCGCGACCGAGCGCGAGACGCTGATCAGCCGTCTCATCGACCGCCCGATCCGCCCGCTGTTCCCCGAGGGCTTCTACAACGAAATCAACTGCATCGCGCAGGTGCTCTCGTATGACGGCGAGAATGAGCCCGACATCGTCGCGATGGTCGCGGCCTCGGCCGCGCTGACCATCTCGGGCGTGCCCTTCATGGGCCCGATCGGCTGCGCGCGCGTCGGCTACAAGGACGGCGAGTATCAGCTCAACCCGACCGACGGCGAAGTCGCCGAGGGCGAGCTCGACCTGGTCGTCGCCGCGACGCACGACGCGGTGATGATGGTCGAGTCCGAGGCCAAGGAGCTGTCGGAAGAGGTGATGCTGGGCGCGGTGATGTTCGCGCACAAGGCGTCGCAGCAGGTGATCGACGCGATCATCGACCTCGCCGAGCAGTCGGCCAAGGACCCGTGGGAGCTCGCCCCGGTCGACGACAAGTCGGCGACCATGGCCAAGCTGAAGAAGGCGATCGGCAAGGACGTCGAGGCGGCCTACAAGCTGACCGACAAGCAGGCGCGCCAGAACGCGCTGAACGCCGCGCGCACCAAGGCGCGCGAGGCCTTCGCCGACCTCAAGGAGAGCGACCCGGCGCAGTATCTCGGCACGCTCAAGCTGGTGAAGAAGCTCGAGGCCGACATCGTCCGCGGCGCGATCCTCAAGAGCGGCCGCCGCATCGACGGGCGCGACACCAAGACGGTGCGCCCGATCGCGGCGGAGGTCCACTTCCTGCCGCGCGCGCACGGCTCGGCGCTGTTCACCCGCGGCGAGACCCAGACGATCGCCACCACGACGCTGGGCACGCGCGACGCCGAGCAGATGATCGACGGGCTCAACGGCCTGTCGTACCAGCACTTCATGCTGCACTATAACTTCCCGCCCTATTCGGTCGGCGAAGTGGGCCGCTTCGGCGCGCCGGGCCGTCGCGAGATCGGTCATGGCAAGCTGGCGTGGCGCGCGCTGCACCCGGTGCTGCCGACGAAGGAGGAGTTCCCCTACACGATCCGCGTCACCAGCGACATCACCGAGAGCAACGGCTCCTCATCGATGGCGACGGTGTGCGGCGGCAGCCTGGCGCTGATGGACGCCGGCGTGCCGCTCAAGCGCCCGGTCTCGGGCATCGCGATGGGCCTCATCCTCGAGGGCAAGGACTATGCGGTTCTCAGCGACATCCTCGGCGACGAGGATCACCTCGGCGACATGGACTTCAAGGTGGCGGGCACGTCCGAGGGCATCACCAGCCTGCAGATGGACATCAAGATCGCCGGCATCACCGAGGAGATCATGAAGGTCGCGCTGGCGCAGGCCAAGGACGGCCGCGCGCACATCCTCGCCGAGATGAACAAAGCGCTGGGTGAGACCCGCACCGAGCTGTCGGCGCACGCGCCGCGGATCGAGACGATGCAGATCGACAAGTCGAAAATCCGCGACGTCATCGGCACCGGCGGCAAGGTGATCCGCGAGATCGTCGCCACCACCGGCGCCAAGGTCGACATCGACGACGAGGGCGTGATCAAGATCAGCTCGTCGGACGGCGCGCAGATCGAGGCGGCGATGAACTGGATCAAGGGCATCGTCGAGGAAGCCGAGGTCGGCAAGATCTACAACGGCAAGGTCGTCAACATCGTCGACTTCGGCGCCTTCGTGAACTTCATGGGTGGCAAGGACGGTCTCGTCCACGTCTCCGAGATGAAGAACGAGCGCGTCGAGAAGCCGGGCGACGTCGTGTCCGAGGGCCAGGAAGTGAAGGTCAAGGTCCTCGAGATCGACCCGCGCGGCAAGGTCCGCCTGTCGATGCGCGTCGTCGACCAGGAGACCGGCGCCGAGCTGGAGGACACCCGCCCGGCGCGCGAGCCGCGCGGCGAGCGCAGCGACCGCGGCCCGCGCCGCGAGGGCGGTGGGCGTGACGGCGGCCGCGGCGGTGACCGGGGCGGCGATCGCGGTGGTGACCGGGGTGGTGACCGGGGCCCGCGCCGCGAGGGCCGTGGGCCGCGCCGCGAGGGTGGCGCCAAGGAAGGCGGCGACGAGGGCGACGCCCCCGCGTTCGCCCCGGCCTTCCTGACGGGCGATCGCGACTGAGCGACCGTCGTGCTCCTGCGGACGCAGGAGCCCGGGGCCAGGGGCGTCCGCGCTCGTCGCCCTGGGCTCCGGCCTTCGCCGGAGCACGGTCCCACTTGACGAGCGACCGCTACGTCACGAACCAGAACGGCCCCGGCAGCGATGCCGGGGCCGTTATCGTGTCACCGTCGCGGCGATCACCGCCTCACGGCGCCGGCCGCTCGGGCTGGGCCTCGGCCAGGATCACCGCGAAGAGCCCCTTGTCGTCGGTCCACTCGCGCACCGGGGTCCAGCCGCCGCTACGAAGCAGGATACGCGCGTCGCGCTCGCCGTATTTGTGGCTGTTCTCGGTGTGGATCGTCTCGCCCTCGGCCATGTCGAAGGCACGCTCGTCGACCTCGAACGCCACGTCGCGCCGCGCCTCCAGGTGCATCTCGACTCGCGCGCGATCGTCGTTCCACACCGCGCAGTGGCGGAAAGCGTCGATCGGGATCGTGCCGTCGAGCTCCCGGTTGATCCGCTCGAGCAGGTTGAGGTTGAACGCCGCGGTGACGCCCTGCGCGTCGTCATAGGCGGGCAGCAGCACGTCGGCGCGCTTGATCCGGTCCATCCCGATCAGCAGCATCGCCCCCTCGCCCAGCGAGGCGCGCATCGCGCGCAGCAGATCGACCGCGGCGAGCGGGATCAGGTTGCCGATCGTCGATCCCGGGAAGAAGCCGAGCTTCGGTAGGTCGGCCACCTGCGCGGGCAGCGTCAGCGGGCGCGTGAAATCACCCTCGAACGGCAGCACCGGCAGCCCGGGGAAGGCCTGCGCCAGCGCCTGCGCCGACTCGCGGAGGAAGTCGCCCGAGATGTCGATCGGCACATAAGCGGCGGGCTCGACGCAGCGCAGCACCGTGGGCGTCTTGGTCGACGAGCCCGAGCCGAACTCGACCACCGCGCGACCCGGTCCGGCGAGCCGGCGCAGCTCGGGGCAGAGGTCGTGGAGCAGCGCCGTCTCGGTGCGCGTGGGATAATATTCGGGCAGCTCGGTGATCTGCTCGAACAGCTGCGAGCCGCGATGGTCGTAGAACCAGCGCGCCGGGATCGCGCGCGGGCGGCGCGCCAGCCCCGCGAGCACGTCGGCGCGGAACTGGGGATCGGCGAGGCTGGCCTGGCCGTCGTCGATCTCGGGCTTGAGCATGTCAGAGGTCCTTCGCGAGACGAACGCCGGTGAACTGCCAGCGCTGATGGGGGTAGAAGAAGTTGCGGTAGCTGGCGCGGACGTGGCCGCGCGGCGTGGCGCAGCTGCCGCCGCGCAGCACGAACTGCCCACTCATGAACTTGCCGTTATACTCGCCGACCGCGCCCGCGACCGGACGGAAGCCGGGATAGGGTCGGTAGGCCGAGCCGGTCCACTCCCACACGTCGCCGAAGAAGGCGGGGCCGTCCCCCGCGGGACGCGGCTCGAGCGCACCCGCGCGGTCGAGCTGGTTGCCACCCGCGGGGTCATAGGACGCGGCCGCCGCCTCCCACTCGAACTCGGTCGGCAACCGCGCGCCGGCCCAGCTGGCGTAGGCGTCGGCCTCGTAGAAACTGACATGGGTCACAGGCGCGGCGGGATCGAGCGCGCGGCGGCCGTCCAGCCCCAGGCGGGTCCACACGCCGTCGCGCTGCTCCCAGTAGAGCGGCGCGTCGACGCCCTCGCGCTGCACCCAGGCCCAGCCGTCCGCCAGCCACCAGCGCGGGTCACGGTAGCCGCCGTCCGCGACGAAGGCGGCCCATTCGTCATTGGTGACGGTGCGGTCGGCGAGCGCGTGCGGCGCGAGCAGCGCGCAATGGCGCGGTCCCTCGCAGTCGAAGGCGAAGCCCTCGCCGCCGTGACCGATCTCGACCACGCCCTCGCCGCGCTCGATCCAGCCGATCGGCGCGGGCATCGCCACGGGCACCTTGCGCGCCGCCGGCCATATCGCGGGCTCGAGCGGGTTCTCGCCGAAGAGGTGGAGCATGTCGGTGACCAGCAGTTCCTGGTGCTGCTCCTCGTGGTGGCAGCCGAGCGCGATCAGCTCGCGCGCGGTCACCGGCAGCCGCGGCAGCGCGGCGAGCAGCGCGCGATCGACCGCGGCGCGATAGCCGCGCACCTCGTCGAGCGTCGGGCGCGTGATCATGCCGCGCCGCGCGCGCGCGTGGCGTCGCCCCTCGGCCTCGTAATAGCTGTTGAACAGGAAGGGGAAGCGCTCGTCGTGGCGCTGATAGCCGGCGACATGGTCGCGCAGCACGAAGGTCTCGAAGAACCAGGTGGTGTGCGCCAGGTGCCATTTGGCCGGGCTGGCGTCGTCCATCGACTGGACCGTCGCGTCGGCGTCGGAGAGCGGCGCTACCAGCGCCTCGCTCAGCGCGCGGACGCGGCCGTAGCGCTCGGCCAGCGGCTCGCCGCCGGTCAGCAGGTCAGGCAGCGCTGCCATCGGATCGTCTCCCACCCGTCGCGCCCGACCCCACGCCCGCGCGACGTTCGCCAGGGACTATCCTAAGTTAGCGATTGGCCCCCGCGACCCACAGAACGTCGCCACCCGCGCTTTTGTTCACCGCGCGACACAGGACGAAGAGGAAATCGGACAAGCGGTTCAGATACATGACCGCAGCGGGGTTGGCGTGGGGCAGCAGCGCCACGGCGGCGCGCTCGGCGCGACGGACGATCGCCCGCGCGAGGTGCAGCGACGCCGCGGCCCCGCCGGGCAGCACGAAGCTGGTCAGCGGCGGCAGGTCGGCGTTGATCGAGTCGATCTCGCGCTCCAGCCGCTCCACCTGCGCCGGCACGATCCGCAGCACCATCTCGGACGGGGTGAAATCGTCGCCGGGCGTCGCGAGATCGGCGCCGAGGTCGAACAGATCGTTCTGGACCCGGCGCAGCGCCGCCACGAACAGGGCGTCGGGGAGCGTCTCGGCAGCCACGCCGATCGCGCTGTTGGCCTCGTCGACGTCGCCGATCGCGGCCATCCGCGCGTCGTCCTTGCGCACGCGGCTGCCGTCGACCAGCCCGGTCGTGCCCGCGTCACCGGTGCGCGTGTAGATTCGGTTGAGCTTGACCAAGGCGGCGGATCAGGTCCGACCGGCGGCGAAGAGCAACACCACCACGATCAGCACCGCCAGCGCCTGGAACAGGATGCGCTGCTGCATCATCCGGTTGCTCTTGAGCTGCGCCGCGGTCGGCCCGCCGCCCTCGCCGCGCGCGTCGGCCGACGCCTCCTGGAGGAAGGAGATGATGCCGCGCACCAGTGCGACCACGGTGGCGATCATCGCCGCCACCAGCAGGATCACGAGGAAGGTGTTCATGAGGTGAAGGTAGGGACTGCGACCGCCTTTGGGAAGTCGCCCGTGCGCAGCCGCTCGGCCAGCTCGCGCCCGTCCTCGCCGCGCTCGCGCAGCGCCGCCAGGGCGGGCGCGCCGTGGCGCTTGGCCAGCCGCTCGCCGTCGGCGCCGGCGAGCAGCGCGTGATGGTGCCAGCGCGGCACCGGCAGGTCGAGCAGCGCTTGGAGCAGGCGGTGGACGTGGGTGGCCTCGAACAGGTCGACGCCGCGCACCACGTCGGTGACGCCCTGCGCGGCGTCGTCGACCGTCACCGCGAGATGGTAGCTGGCGGGCGCGTCCTTGCGCGCGAGCACGACGTCGCCCTGCGCGAGCGGGTCGGCGGGAACGGGGCGGCCCGCGTCGCTCCACTCGAGCGCGCCGGCGCGTGCCACCGCCGCCGTCATGTCGAGCCGCCAGCAATGCGGGTGCGCGAGGTCGGGGGCCTCGATAGACCGGCAGGTGCCGGGATAGACCGGGGTCGCGCCGTGGGGCGCGGCCATCGCCCCGGCGATCTCGGCGCGCGTGCAGAAACAGGGGTATAGAAGCCCCATCGCGCGCAGCCGATCGAGCGCGGCGGCGTAAAGGTCGAGCCGCTGCGACTGGTGGACCACGTCACCGTCCCATGTCAGCCCGAGCCAGGCGAGGTCGGCGAGGATCGTGGCGACATGCTCGGGGCGGCTGCGCGTCCCGTCGATGTCCTCGATCCGCAGCAGGAAGCGCCCGCCGCGCGCGCGCGCGTGATCGTGCGCGCGGATCGCCGAGTAAGCGTGGCCGAGATGGAGCCGCCCCGTCGGCGAGGGCGCGAAGCGGGTGACCACCGGGTCCATGCGCGGTGATGTGCGCGCCGGCGCGCCGCCGCGCAAGGATGACGCTCATGGACAAAAAAAGGGGCGGGCCGAAGCCCACCCCTTCGCTGTCTCGTCGACGGGCGCGATCAGAACTTGAAGCGCGCACCCACGGTGAAGCGGCGGCCGAGCGCGTCATAGGTCGACGGATAGGTGTTGCCGCTGTTGAACGACACCGATCCGATCGACCCGCCGACGAGCGGCGGCTGCTTGTCGAACAGGTTCGTCACGGTCAGTGTCAGGTCGACCTGCTCGCCCACGCCGACCCGCGTCGCCAGGTCGAAATAGTTGAACGCCTTGATCTTGCTGAAGTCGACCGCGACGCCGTCGAGCGCACCACCCGACAGGTTGCCGACGAAGCGCGCCGGCTGATCGTCGCCCGGCTCCGCCTCCAGCCCGCTGAGGTGACGCCACAGCAGCGAGATGTCGGCCGGCCCGAACGAGAACGTCGTGCGCTGGTTCCAGGTGAACTCCGGCTGGAGCGAGCCCGGCGCCGAGCTCGGACCCGCCGAACCCGGCGAGCCGCAGTTGACGCTGTAATAGCCGATGCACTCGCGGTTGACCGAGGTCGGCGTCGCCTGGAACTCGGCGCGGTTGGTCCAGTTGCCCTGGAAGCTCAGGTTGATCTTGGCGAAGCCAAGATCGCGGCGGTAGTTGACGTTGAGGTCAATACCGTCGGTCTTGATCGTGCCCAGGTTGGACGCCGCGAGCAGCAGGCCGGGCGTGGTCGCCGGGCTGCCGTCGAGACCGCCCGTGTCCGGATTACGCCGGATCTGAGTGCACGCGGCGCTCGCCGCACTGGCGGAGGTGATGTTGCCGAAGCAGGCGGCGATCGCGTCGCTCACGGTCGGCTGCGAGATCGCGTCCTGGATCTTGATGTTATAGTAATCGACCGTGATCGACAGACCCGGGACGAAGCGCGGCTGCAGCACCAGGCCGATCGTGTAGCTGTCCGACTTCTCGGGCTTCAGGTTGAGGTTGCCGCCCGTGGTCGCGTTGATCTGCGAGGCGCTCGGCTGCTCGATGATGCCGATCGTGCCCGCGGGCGCGCCCTGAGCGATGCAGATCGCCCGCAGGTTGGCGTTGGAGCTAGGTGCGGTGCCAGCGCACGGATCGGCCGAGAGGCTGGTCAGGCCGGTGTTCTGCGGCGAGAACAGCTCCGAGATATTCGGGGCACGCACCGCGCGCTGGTAGTTGCCGCGCAGCTTGATGCCGTCGACCGGCTCCCAGCTGCCGCCGCCCTTGTAGGTCGTCGAGTTGTACGAGGGCGAACCGGCCGCGAAGACCTTGTAGTCGGAGTAGCGGATACCGCCCTCGACCGTCAGGCTCTTGAAGAAGGGCGCGTCGGCGACGAGCGGCGCGATGAGCTCGCCGTACGCCTCCTTGACCTCATAGCCGCCCGACACGTTCGGCGTCGCGCCGCCGGTGCCGCTGAGCTCGCCGGCCTGCTGCGAGAGGATGTCGGCGGTCTGCGAGGCACGATACTTGCGGTACTCGGCACCGGCCGCGAAACCGATCGGCTCCGACGCCCAGGGCAGCGTCGCGCCAAAATCGCCCGAGAGCAGCGCACGCGCCTGCGCCAGCGACGTCTTCGTCGTCACCTGGCTATCCGCGGTGACGAAGCCGAGCATGTCGGAGTTGATGCTGCCTTCCGGTCCGAACAGGTTGATCGGCACGCAGTTGTTCGACGCATCGATGCACGCGGTGGTGCTATTCGCCAGCAGCGCCTGCTGAATACGCGAGCGACGCAGGTAGCCAGTGATGACCTGGTCGTTCTGGCTCTCGCCGTACGCGCCGGTGAGGTCGAGGCCGATCTTCTCGGTCAGCCCGATCTTCACGCCGGCGCGATAGTCGAAGATCTGAGTGGTATAGTCCGTGATGCGCGAGCCGGCCTCGGTGGTGCGGCGCGCGACCGTGCTGTTGACGGTGCGGTAGTTCGGGTCGTTCGGCCCGGTCGCGGTCGCCGCCGCGGCGCACTCGGCCGGCGTGAAGCGCGGGGTGTAGGCGCTACGCGTGCCGTCCGCGCCGACCGGAGCGACGTTGAGCGCGCAGAACTGCTGGCGCACGGTCGAGGGCAAATACGGGTTGTTGAGGTTGATCGTCAGCGACTCACCGAACAGGCCAGCGGGCGCGAGCACGGTGGTGACGGTGTTCTTGGAGAACAGCCCGCGCGAGTAGACCTGAATGCTGTCCGAGATGTCGTAATGACCCGCACCGTACATGTTGAAACGCTCGAACGGCGTCTGGAAGATGTTGTACGGGTTGAAGTTAAACGCGTCACGCGAGGCGGTGTAGCCCCGCAGCGCGCCCGTGGTCGGGTTGTAAATGCGGTTCGCCGACAGATAGTTGGGATCGTCGAAATTGGTCGGTGTGCCGGTCCCCAGCGCCGCGCCGGTGAAGCGCGACGGGATGGTCGTGCCGGAGCCGCCGATGCCGCCGGAGGTCGACGTGTAGTTGTTGCGCGAGAAATCGCGCGCGCCCTGGTAGACCGGGTCGGCCTGCTGGTAGCCGATCGAGAAGACCGCGTTGCCGCGCCCGTCGTCGAAGTTGGCGCCCACGGTCAGATCGGCGCGGAAATAGGCGCCGTCACCGCGCTCGGTGATCGAGTTCGACACCGACGCCTCGACGCCCGAGAAGTCCGAGCGGGTGATGAAGTTGACCACGCCAGACACCGCGTCGGCACCGTAGGTCACCGCGGCGCCGCCGGTCAGGCTGTCGACTCGCTCGACCAGCGCGAGCGGGATGTTGTTGAGGTCGACGCGGCCGACCAGCCCCGAGGGGGCGATGCGCGCGCCGTCGAGCAGCACCACGTTGCGGAAATTGCCGAGGCCGCGAAGGTCGACGTAGGAGGCGCCGCCGTTGCCGTTGTTGACGGCCGAGCCGATGCTCGGGGTCAGGCCGGGCAGGTCGCGCAGCAGCTCCTCCGCCGTGTTCTTCTGGCGCAGCGTGATCTCCTCCTGGCCGACCACGGTGACCGGGCTGGACGAGACCAGGTTGGGGTTGCGGATCAGCGTGCCGGTGACGACGATGTCGCCGGAGCTGGTCTCACCCGCGGGCGGGGCGGCCTCCTGGCTCGAGACGCCGGCGGCGGGCGCGTTGGGATCGGTGCTCTGCACGCCCGTCTTGGGCTGGCTGGCGGGATCGGCGGTCTGCGCGGTCGCCGGAGCGGCGATCACCGCCGCACTGATCAGCAGCGTCGAGGTGAGCAGGCGCGAACGATAGGCGTTCAGCATTGAGTCAGTCCCCTTTTGTGGCCGGTTTTCCAGCATTCACAACATGTGCTCCGGCCGGCGCGGCCGCCCGGGATGCCGATGGCTACCGTGAAGCCACGCTGCACAGCAACATGGCACGCCTGTTACATCGCGTTTTTGAAAGAGTGTAACTTCAACGACACAGATTGAAGAATCAGCCCGCGCCTGCTTGGGCTTGGGCTCGAGCAGCGCGGGTGTGATGATGCGGCAGCAGTGGATGGCGATGGGGATGGTGGCGGCACTGGCCGCCGCGCCCGCGAGCGCGCAGCAGGGAAGCGGTGCGCAACGCGTGCTCGACGGCTTCGCGGCCTGTCGCGCGATCGCCGACGGTGCCGAGCGGCTCGCCTGCTACGACAGGGCGAGTGCCGCGCTCGAGCAGGCCGTCAAGCAGAACGACCTGCGGATCGTCGACCGCGCCGAGGTGCGGCGCGCGCGGCGCTCGCTGTTCGGGCTCAACCTGCCCGACCTCGGCCTCCTGGGCGGCGGGGCCGACCGTGGCGAGCCCGACCAGCGCGAGACGTTCAGCGAGATCAACACGACCGTGCGTAGCGCGCGCGCCGGCGCCAACGGCCGCGGCGAGATCACGCTGGCGGACGAGGGCAGCCCGGTGTGGCAGACCACCGACCCGATGCCGTTCCCGCCGAGGGCCGGCACCAAGGTGCGCATCCGCAAGGGCGCGATGGGCGCGTTCTTCCTCAACGTCGACGGCCGCAGCTATCGCGCGCTGCGGCTGCGCTGAGTCACCCCGCCGGCATCGACCCGGCGAGCGGCTGCGGGTCGATCCGTGCGCCGCGCCACGTCATCGCCCAGTGCAGGTGCGGCCCCGAGGCACGACCGGTGCGGCCGACCAGCCCGATCGGCTCGCCCTGGCGCACGTGCTGGCCCACGCGCACGTCGATCCGTGAGAGATGGAGGAAGGCGCTGGTCAGCCCTGCGCCATGGTCGAGGATCAGCAGCCTCCCCTCCAGCGTGAAGGGCGGGTCGGCGGCGAGCGTCACCACGCCGTCGGCGGGGGCGACCACCGGCGTGCCCTCGCCGCGCGCGAGGTCGACTCCGCCGTGATAGCTGCCCGGCTCGCCGCGATAGATCCGCTGCGCGCCGAACAGCCCCGAGATGCGCCCCGTCACCGGCCAGCGGAAGCGCTGGCGCCAGCCGTCCGCGGCGGCGTCGACGGCGCGCGCGGCGGCGATCTGCCTCAGCTCGGCGGGGCGCCGACGCGCGAAGTCGGCGTCGGGCACGGGCACCTTGGCGACCTGGTCGAGCCGCTCGATCCGCCACGCGCGCGGAGTCACCGGCAGCGACGCGGTGAGCGTGCGCGCGCCGGGCAGTGCGGCGGTGAGCGTCATCGGGCCGCCGGCGTCGCGATCGGCCGCGACCAGGAACCGCCCGTCGGACGCGAGCACGACGGGCGCACCGTCGAGCGTCAGCCGGGTCGTTCCCGCGGGCGCGGTGCCGAGCGCCACACCACCTTGCGCGATCGTCGCGGGCAGACCGAGCCGAGCGGGCGCGACCAGTTCGGGGGGCGGCGGCAGCGCCGGTCGCGGCGCCGCGACCGGTGCGGGCGCGGGCGCGGGCGCGGCGCGCGGCACGGCCGGCGCGGCGGGGCGGGCCGCGGGCACGCAGCCGACAACGGCGAGCGCCCCCGCCCCCACCAGCGCTGCCCTCCGCGTGACGCTCACCGCGGTGCCAGCGCCTCGGTCGCGATCGCTGCGGTCGCGAAAGGGCGCTGCGTCGCCGCGTCCCAGTAGCGCAGGTCCTCGAGCGGGATGCGCGCGCCGGACACCGCGCACACCACGTGGTCGCCCGGCACCAGCACGCGGAAGCCGTTGGCGAGATAGTGGAGCTTGGCGGGTCGGTCGGTGTGGCTCATCAGCATCGGGGCAACTCTCAGAACAGGCGCGGCTGGTCGGGCTTCTCAGGATAGGCACGCGACGGCCGGGCCTCAAGCTTGGCCGCGCGCGGGGCGAGCGCCGCCTCCCCCACCTGCGCCGGCAGCGCGCCGTCGCGGAAGTGGAGCAGCAGCGCCCCCGCGGCGCGCGCGGCGTCCGCGCTGGTCACCGTGCCACCCGCCGCGGCCTCCACCCGTACATAGCCGCGGTCCAGCAGCTTGTCGGGGTTGAGGCTCTCCACCAGCCGGCCCAGATCGGTGAGCCGGGCGCGCCCCGCCTCCAGCCGGCGCTCCAGCGCGGCGGGGCGGATCGCGCCGGCGGTGCGGTCGAGCTGCGCGCGCGCGCGCGTGACGCGCCGCTCCAGCCCGAGATCGAGACGCGCGCCCAGCTCGTCGAGCCGCTGGCGCTGCGGGCCGAGCAGCCGGTCGCGCGCCGGCATCACGCGCGCCAGCGCGTCGAGCCGCTCGCGCCCGCGCTCGACATGGCGGCGCGCGCAGCGCTCGGAACGCTGGCGCATCGCGTCGAGCGACAGCCGCAGCTCGGCGAGCACCGGTACGGCGAGCTCGGCCGCCGCCGTCGGGGTGGGCGCGCGCAGGTCGGCGGCATGGTCGCACAGGCTGGTGTCGGTCTCGTGCCCGACCGCGGAGATGATCGGGATCGAGCAGTCGGCGACCGCGCGCACCACGACCTCCTCGTTGAAGGCCCACAGGTCCTCGATCGAGCCCCCGCCGCGCGCGACGATCACCAGGTCGGGGCGGCGCACCGGGCCGTCGTCGGGCAGCGAGTCGAAGCCGCGCACCGCCGCCGCCACCTCGTCCGCGGCACCCGCGCCCTGCACCTTGACCGGCCAGACGATGACGTGGGTGGGGCAGCGGTCCTCCAGCCGGTGGAGGATGTCGCGGATCACCGCGCCGGTCGGCGAGGTGACGACGCCGATGGTGCGCGGCATGAACGGCAGCGGCTTCTTGCGCTCGCGGTCGAACAGCCCCTCGCCCGCCAGCTTGAGGCGAAGCTTCTCGAGCAGTGCCATCAGCGCGCCCGCGCCCGCCAGCTCCATCCGCTCTATCACGATCTGGTATTTGGAACGTCCCGGATAGGTCGTCAGCCGCCCGGTCGCGACCACCTCGATCCCGTCCTCGGGGCGGAAGGCGAGCCCGGCGGCGCTGCCCTTCCACATCACGCCGTCGATCACCGCGGCATCGTCCTTGAGGCACAGATAGGCGTGGCCCGAGGCGGCGCGCTTGTAGCCCGAGATCTCGCCGCGCAGCCGGACATGGCCGAACTCACCCTCGACCATCCGCTTCAGCCGCCCCGACAGCTCGCTGACGCTGACCGCCATCGCATTGTCGCCGGGCGTGGCCTCGGCTACCAGCCGGCCCGCCTGAGTATCGTAGAGGGGGTCGGCCATGAACATCCTGCTGGTGGGATCGGGGGGACGCGAGCACGCACTCGCGTGGAAACTGGCGCAATCTCCCCGTCTCGATACGCTCTTCGCCGCGCCGGGCAACCCCGGGATCGCGCGCCACGCCAGGATCGCAGAGCTCGATGTCGACGACCATCGCGCGGTGATCGACTTCGTCCGCCGCCATCAGATCGGGCTGGTCGTGGTCGGTCCCGAGGTGCCGCTGGTGCGCGGACTCGCCGACAATATCCGCGCGATCGGCGTGCCGGTGTTCGGCCCCGGGCGCGAGGCGGCGAAGCTGGAGGGCTCGAAGGGCTTCACCAAGGACCTGTGCGCGCGCGTCGGCATCCCCACCGCGCGCTATTTCAAGGTGACCACGCGCGACGGCGCGCTCGCCTGCCTCGACGATTTCGGCGCGACCTGCGTGATCAAGGCCGACGGGCTCGCCGCGGGCAAGGGCGTGGTGGTCGCGATGTCGCGCGACGAGGCCGAGGCGGCGATCCGGGATCTTTACGCGCAGGGGCCGATCGAGGCGGTGATCGAGGAGCGGCTCGAGGGACCGGAGGCCAGCCTCTTCGTGCTGAGCGACGGCACCACCACCGCCTCGTTCGGCTCGGCGCAGGACCACAAGCGCGTCGGCGAGGGCGACACCGGCCCCAATACCGGCGGCATGGGCGCCTATAGCCCGGCACTGGTGCTCACCCCCGCGCTGGAGGAGCAGGCGCTCGGCGAGATCGTGCGGCCGACGATCGACGCGCTCGCCGCGGCGGGAACGCCCTATGTCGGCGTGCTCTACGCCGGGCTGATGCTCACCGCGGACGGGCCCAAGCTGATCGAGTATAACGTCCGTTTCGGCGATCCCGAGTGCCAGGTGCTGATGGCACGCTTCGCCGGCGACCTGGTCGAGGTGCTGCTCGCAGTGGCCGAGGGTCGGCTCGCCGACCTCCCCGCGCCCGCCTTCGCCGACGACGCCGCGCTGACGGTGGTGATGGCGGCCGAGGGCTATCCCGGCGCACCGCGCACCGGCGGCACGATCGGCGGCATCGACGCCGCCGAGTCGACCGGCGCGACCGTCTTCCAGGCGGGCACGCGGCGGGACGGCGAGGCGCTGGTGGCGAGCGGCGGGCGCGTGCTCGCGGTGACCGCGACCGGCGCCGACGTCGCCGCCGCGCGCGCCGCCGCCTATCGCGCGGTCGAGGCGATCGACTTCCCCACCGGCTTCTTCCGGCGCGACATCGGAGCGAAGGCGCACGCCGATGGTTGATCCGTCGATGCTGCCCGACGCTAGGACTCGCCGATGAACTCTTCCAGCTACGCCCTGGAACCGATCTCGCAGGATCAGGTGCTCGTCACGATCGCGCTCGCGCTGGTGGCGGTGCTGGCGGTGCTCACCGTGATCGCCATGCTGTGGGGCGCGCGGCTCAAGGCCAAGCGCCGCGCCGCCGAGGCGGAGGAACAGCAGCGGATCGAGGAGCTGAAGGCCGACGGCGTCGAGGCGACCAACACCGCCGACGGGACGTCGTCGCTGCTGCGCGACGCCGGACCGCCGCGTGAGGATCGGCACGACGGCGCCCGCGTCGAGGAGGCAGGGCCAAGCTCGCAGCCGACGCCCCGACCCGCCGCCGCCCCGGCCGAGCCTCGCGTCGACGAGGCGCCACCCGAGCCGCCGCTCGCCGACGAGCCGATCGTTGCCGCGGCGCCGCTCGACGCCTCGCCGGCCAGCGCCGCGGCGGACGCGCCGCGCGCGGGAGAGGACACCGCGCCCGGCGCGCAGCCGATCACGCTGCTCAAGGGCCTCGGCCCCAAGATCGCGACGCAGCTCGGCGAGCTCGGCATCACGCGGGTCGACCAGCTCGCCTGGCTCGACGACGCCGAGGCGGCGCAGCTCGACGCGCGGCTCGGCGTGTTCACCGGGCGGATGGAGCGCGACCGCTGGCGCGAGCAGGCGCGACTGCTCGCGCAGGGCGACCGGGCCGGCTACGAGGCGCAGTTCGGGAAGCTCGGATGAGCGTCGCCTTCCGCCGCGAGAGCGACGACGAGCATCTCGAGCCGCGGTTCGAGCTGCCGATCCCGCCGGGCCCCAATCTGGTGACCGCGCGCGGGCGCACGCTGATCGACGAGCGCGTCGCCGCGCTCGAGGCGTCGTTCGCCGCCGCCGTCGACGAGGAGGTGCGCAAGGCGGTGGCGCGCGACCTACGCTATTGGAAGACGCGGCGCGCCACCGCGATCGAGACCGCCGCGCGCGCGGACGGCGTGGTGGGTTTCGGCACCACCGTGACCTTCGCGCTCGACGGGCGCGAGCGACGCGTCACGATCGTGGGCGACGACGAGGCCGATCCCGCCGCCGGGCTGCTCGCGCTATCGGCGCCGCTCGCGCGCGCGCTGCTCGGCGCGAGCGAGGGCGAACTGCTCGCCTTCAACGACCGCGAGGACGCGATCGAGGTGCTCCGGACGGGCGACTGAGACGCGGCGTGGCGGCTCGTGCCTGCCCGCTCAGACGTCGCTCACGCCTCGCTGACGAGCAATTTGTCGATGCGGCGGCCGTCGAGGTCGACCACCTCGAACTTCCAGCCCTGCTCCTCGAAGCTCTCGCCCTCGGCGGGAAGCTTGCGGAACACCGCCAGCGCCAGCCCGGCCACGGTGGCATAGTCGCGGTCCTCGGGCAGGTCGATGCCGAGCCGCTCCGCCAGCGCGTCGGCCGCCATCGTGCCGGCCACCAGCAGCGAGCCGTCGTCGCGCTCGACCACGTTGGGGGCCTCGTCGGGGTCGGCGTCGGAGACGAACTCACCCGCGATCGCGGCGAGCAGGTCGGCCGGGGTGACGATCCCCTCGAAATGGCCGTATTCGTCGTGGATCAGCGCCATCGGCACCTCGGCGCGGCGCAGCGCGTCCAGCGCGTCCATCGCGTCGATCTGGTCGACCACCACCGGCGCGCGGCGCATCAGCCGCGTCACGTCGAGCGTCTCGCCGCGGAAGAGCGCCATCGCCACGTCGCGCGCCTGCACCACGCCGATGACCGAGTCGATCGACCCTTCCGCCACCGGTAGCCGACTATGCGCGGTGTCGAGCAGCTTGGCGCGGATCGCGGCGTCGTCGAGCGACACGTCGATCCATTCAACCTCGGTGCGCGGCGTCATCACCTCCCGGACCGGCCGGTCGGCGAGCCGCACCACGCCCGAGATGATCGAGCGCTCATGCTCCTCGATCACCCCCGACTTGCTCGCCTCGGCGACGATGAGGTGCAGCTCCTCGGCGGTGACCTGGTCCTCGTTCTCGCGCGTCAGACCGAGCAGCTTGAAGGCGAGCGCACTGGTCGAGTCGAGCAGCCACACGATCGGCTTGGTGAAGCGCGCCAGATACGCCATCGGCAGCGCGACCAGCGCCGCCACGGTCTCGGGCTTGCGCAGGGCGAACTGCTTGGGGACGAGCTCGCCGATGATCAGCGAGGCGTAGGTGGTGAGCCCGATCACCAGGATATAGCCGAGCCGCTCGGCCGCGGCATGGCCGAGCCCGAGCGCCTCGAGCCGCGCCGCGGTGGGCGTGCCGAGGCTCGCGCCCGAGTACGCGCCGGCGACGATGCCGATCAGCGTGATGCCGATCTGGACGGCGGAGAGGAACTTGCCCGGGTCGGCGGCGAGCTCGATCGCGGTGGCGGCGCCGCGACGGCCGCTCCGCGCCATCGCCTCCAGCCGCGCCTTGCGCGCCGACACGATCGCCAGCTCGCTCATCGCGAACACGCCGTTGAGCGCGACCAGCGCCAGGATGATGACGACGTCGATCCAGGGGAACGGCGGTAGCATGTTCGTGGCGCCCCTCTTGGCGGCAAAGCGCGCGCGCGACAATCCGCAAAGTGGCGCGCGGCCGCGTCATCGCGCATTCAGCGCCGCCGCGCCATGAGCGCGCCAGGAACAATGGTCGCCGGCGTCGGGTTGTCCGGCATCGATCTGGGGAAAGGGAACATCATGAAGCTCTCGTCGAAGCTGGTCGCGGCCGCGTCCGCGCTGTCGCTGGTATCGGTCGCGGCCTGCACCACCGATCCGGAGACGGGCGAGCGACGCGTGTCGAAGACCGCGATCGGCGGGCTGGGCGGCGCGCTCGGCGGCTATCTGCTCGGCGACCTCGTCGGTGGGCGACGCGACCGCACCGAGAAGATCCTGGGCGCGGGCATCGGCGGCCTCGCCGGCGCGGGGATCGGCGCGTACATGGACAAGCAGGAGCGCGAGATGCGCGAGCGCACCCGCGGCACCGACGTGCAGGTGACTCGCCAGGGTGACGACCTGCTGCTCAACATCCCGTCGGGGATCAACTTCGCGTACAATTCGGCGAACGTGCAGCCGCAGTTCCGCGGCACGCTCGACAAGGTGGCGAGCGTGCTGGCGGATTACCCGCAGACCTATATCGACGTGTACGGCCACACCGACTCGACCGGCAGCGACTCGTACAACCAGGACCTGTCGGAGCGGCGCGCGACCTCGGTGGCGGATTATCTGTCGAGCCACGGGGTGCAGGCGGCACGGATCGCCACGCGCGGCTTCGGCGAGACCCAGCCGATCGAGACCAACGACACCGAGCAGGGCCGCGCCGCCAACCGCCGCGTGGAGATCAAGGTGGTGCCGATCTCGCAGAACGACGTGCCGCCGCGCTGAGGCGCGCGGGCCCGAGCGACGCGATCGGTGCGGTCGGCGCGCGCGGCGGGGCCCGACGGGTGAGCGACGCGCCGCGACCGCGTCCTCCCGCATAGGCGAGAGCCCAGGGTGACAGCGCACGGCGCGCGAGGCCCCGGGCTCCGGCATGCGGCGGATCACGCCGTCCGCCAACGGCGCGGGACGGCACGTCAGCGCGCGGGCAGCAGCCTCGCCCATCGCGCGTCGAGCCGCGCCTGCGCGCTCGCGCGCGGCACGCGCGTCACGAGCGAGAGCCCGCGCAGGCTGATGCTGTGGCCGCTGAACAGATGGCCGCTGATCGAATAGCCGATGTCGTAGAGCGCGACGTCCTCGTGCGACGCGCCGTCGACGAGGTAGCGGGTGACGATCGCGACCGGCATCTGCTCGTCGCCGCGGCTGTCGTCGGGGCGGTGCGCGGCCGAGCGCGCCTTCTTCAGCGCGCCCTCGAACCAGTCGCCCTCGACCCGCGGCTCGCCCGTGGTCTCGACCGGGTCGAGCCCCAACCCTGAGGGGAACAGCAATGTCTGGCTCTGCACCGACTGCGCGTCCGAGGCCGGCCGCAGCGTGATACGGTCCTTCGACGCGGCCGAGGCCACCAGCGTCAGCGTGGTGGCGCGCGAGGAGGCGCGGGTCGATTCCTCGGCCTTGGCGACCTTGTCGTCCTGACGGTCGCTCCAGTTGCTCCACAGCGTCAGCGCCGAGATCACCACCGCGACCAGCGCGAGCACCTCACCCAATGTGATCCAGCGGCGCCGGATCGCCGCCGCCTCGACCGCGCGCTTCTCGGCGCGGGTGCCGGCGTCACTGTTCTCGTTCGATGGAAGCTCGCTCATGCCCGCCTTCGATCATCGCGCACGGCTCTGGTCAAGACGCTGCGGCGCGACGGGCGACCCGTGCCGGCTCGTCGGCCATGCTATATACGGCCGTATATAGCCGCGCTATGGCCGCGCGGGCGGACGGGGCGAAACCCGCCGCCGAAAGGGTGCTACTCCATGTCGATCCGTCTCTCCGCCCTGCTCCTCACCGCGGCGGCGCCGCTGCTGGCGCCCTCCGCCGGCGCCCAGTCGCTGCCCGCGCCCGCCGGTCCTGCCGCCGGCGCCGAGGACGATGCCGACGGCCTGCCCGACGTCACCGTCACCGCGCGACGGCGCGCCGAGAACGCACAGCGCGTGCCCGCGGCGCTGTCGGTGGTGGGCGGCGCGCTGCTCGACCAGAGCTACACGGTGAACACCCAGGGGCTGACGACGCTGATCCCGAGCCTGAACTATTCCTCCGCCAACCCGCGCAACACCGCCTTCACGATCCGCGGGCTCGGCTCCAGCGTGGTCGCGGTGAGCCAGGCCAATGACGGGCTGGAGCCCGGCGTCGGCTTCTACGTCGACCAGGTCTATCACGCGCGTCCCGCCACCGCCGCGTTCGATTTCGCCGACATCGAGCAGGTCGAGGAGTTGCGCGGGCCGCAGGGCACGCTCTTCGGCAAGAACACGACCGCGGGCGCGCTCAACGTCACCACGCGCGCGCCCAGCTTCACGCAGGAGGGCTTCGCCGAGCTGTCCTATGGCAGCTACGATCTCGTCCAGGCCAAGGGCTGGGTCTCGGGGCCGATCAACGACAGCATCGCCTATCGCCTCTCCGCCGTCGCGACCCGACGCGACGGCGTGCTCGACAACGTGCGTAGCGGGCGGGACGCCAACACGCTCGGCACCCAGGCGGTGCGGGGACAGCTGCTGTTCAGGCCCGACGACACGATCCAGATGCGCCTGATCGCCGATTTCACCAACTTCCAGGCCTATTGCTGTACCCAGGTCTACCTGCGCACGGGGCAGAGCCTCCGCGCCGCCGCCCGCCAGTTCGGTGGCGCAAATGGCCTCGCCGCGCAGTTCGGCTATGCCCCCGCCAGCACCAACCCCTATGATCGCAGGACCGACATCGACGGGCCGCTCGGCGTCGACACCAACGAGGGCGGCGTGAGCGCGATCACCGACTGGAACCTCGGTTTCGCCACGCTCACCTCGGTCACCGCTTGGCGCTTCTGGAACTGGGACGCGGAGAACGACCGCGACTATACCGGCCTGGCGGTGCAGCTGTCGCAGCACATCCCCTCGCGCCAGGACCAGTACAGCCAGGAGCTGCGGCTCGCCTCGAGCGGCGACGGGCCACTGTCCTACGTCGCCGGTCTCTACGGCTTCCGCCAGCGGCTGACCGGCCGGCCGATCAGCATCTACGGGCCCGCCGCCGCGCGCTACCTGATCGGCACCACCACCGGCGCCAACAACACGCCGGTGCCGTCCAACCTGCTCGACGGCTACGGTCAGGACGGGCGCACCGACTTCCGCAGTCTCAGCTACGCCGCCTTCGGCGAGGTCAACTACCGGATCGTCCCCGCGGTCACCGCCACGCTCGGTCTACGCTACACGCAGGAGGAGAAGGACGGTTACTACACCACCACCGTCTCCGGCGGTCCCGCGACCAGCAGCACCGCGCTGATCAACGCGCGGCTCGGCGTGCTGCGGCCGCAACGTTACGAGGCCCACGACAGCGACGGCAGCCTCTCGGGCCGCGGCAATCTCGCCTGGCAGGTGACCGAGCGGACCATGGCCTATGCGAGCTACGCGCGCGGCTTCAAATCGGGCGGGATCAACATGTCGGGTCTGCCGCTCGACAACAGCAATCAGCCGGTGCTCGCCACCGCGGTGGTGCGCCCCGAGCGCAACGAGACCTATGAGGTCGGCGTCAAGAACACGCTGTTCGACCGCCGGCTGATCCTCAACGTCGACGCCTTCTACACGAAGGTTCACGACTTCCAGGCGACCGTGGTGGAGAACTCGCTGACCCAGACGGTGCAGCTGCGCGGCTATCTCTCGAACATCCCGGAGGTGACCGTGAAGGGCGTCGAGGCCGATCTCACCGCGCTGATCCTGCCCGGGCTGAGCGCGCGCACCAGCGCGGCCTATTCGGAGGGCCGCTACAGCGACTATCCCGCCGGCCCCTGCCCGCTCGAGGCGCAGAGCGCGGCGACGACGCAGTGCAGCCTGACCGGGCGCCGCCTCGCCTCGCTCCCGCGCCTCGCGATCACCGCGGGGCTCGATTATGTCCGCCCGATCGGTGCCGGCGCGCTGACGTTGCACGTCGATACCGCCTCGCGCAGCGGCTATAACGGTGACCCGAGCCTGTCGCGTTACACCTACATACGCGGCTACAATCTCACCAACGCCAACATCGGCTACCGCTTCGCCGATGGGCTGGAGCTGCTCGTCTGGGCACGCAACCTGCTCGACGCCGACTATATCCAGAACCTGACGATCCAGGCGGGAAACTCGGGGCTGATCCTGGGCACGCCGAGCGACCCGCGCACGATCGGCGGCACGCTGCGCCTCCGTCTCTGATCGCGCCGCGGACGCTGGGCAACCTCCCTGACATCTGGTAAGGCCAATACCGATCGGCATAGCCGACGGTGACAGGGAGGATGAGGATGGCGGCATGGTCTCGTCGCGGCGCGCTGGCGCTGCTGGTCTCGTCGGCGCTCTCGGGGCCGATCGCGGCGCAGGCGCCGGCCTCGCTCGCCTGGATGGCGCCCGCACTCGTCGAGCAGCAGCGCGCGGGCCAGTCCGACGACGCGCGCGAGGCGGTGGCGCGCGAGCGTGCCCGCGCGCTGGTGGGCGCGATGACGCTGCCGCAGAAGATGCAGCAGCTCACCGGCAGCCCGCCCTCGGTGCTGCCCGAGCTGCCGACCTGCTTCGGCGCGCGCCACGTCGACGGCATCGCCGCGCTGGCGATCCCCACGTTCCGCATCACCAACGGTCCGGTCGGCGTCGGCCAGAACGACTGCGTGTCGCTGGCGGTGCGCGACTCGATGACCTCGGATCGGCGATCCATGTTCCGCGCCTACACCGATCCCAGCTCGGCCAAGGCGACCGCCCTGCCCTCGGCGATGGCGGTCGCCGCCTCGTTCGACCCGCGGGTCGCGAGCGATTTCGGCGCGGTGATCGCGCGCGAGATGAACGATCTGGCGCTCCACGTCTTCGAGGCGCCGGGCATGAACCTGGCCAGGCTGCCGATCCTGGGCCGCAACTTCGAGTATTTCGGCGAGGACCCTTATCTCGCCGGCACGATGGCGGTGGCCGAGATCCGCGCCGTCCAGGCCGGCAACATCATCGCCATGGCCAAGCATTTCGTCGCCAACGAGCAGGAGACGAACCGCATGACGATCCAGGAGAGCGTCGACGAGCAGGTGCTGCGCGAGCTGTACCTGATCCCGTTCGAGATGAGCGTGAGGGACGCCAAGGTCGCCGCGGTCATGTGCTCGTACAATTTCCTCAACGGGCTGCAGGCCTGCGCCAACAAGCCGATGCTGACCGGCGTGCTGCGCGACGACTGGGGCTTCACCGGCTACGTCCAGACCGACTTCTTCGCGCAGAAGAGCACCGCGCCCGCGCTCGACGCCGGGCTCGACCATGAGATGCCGACCCCGATCCACTGGGCGCCCGAGAAGCTGACCGCGGCGCTCGCCGAGAATGCGATCGCGCCGGCGCAGATCGACCGTGCGCTGGAGCGCCGCTACACGCAGGTGTTCAAGGCGGGCATCTTCGACCGACCCCTGCGCCAGACGCCGATCGACTATGCCGCGGGCGGCCGCGCCGCGCGCTCGATCGGCGCGCGCGCCGCGGTGCTGCTGCAGAACAACGGCGCGCTGCCGCTGGCGCCCACCGCGCGCACGATCGCGCTGGTCGGCAAGGCGACCCAGCCCTACGCGCAGCAGGCGATCGCGGGCGGCGCGATCCTGGGCAGGCCGATGGGCGCGGGCGGCGGCAGCTCCGACGTGGTGCCCGACTATACGGTGACGCCGCTCGACGGCCTGCGCGCCGGATTGCGCGCGGCGGGGCGCGCCGACGCCGCCGTCAGCCTGATCCTGGTCGACGACGCCAACCGCACCGCGACGATCGACGGCGCCACGGCCTCCTTCGACGAGGCGCTCGCGCGGATCGCCGCGGCGGACGCGGTGGTGGTGATGGCGGGGACCAACGCCGAGGAGGGCGCCGATCGCGCCAGCTTCACCGGCAAGGACGGCCACCGGCTCGCCCAGCCCGCGTCGGCCGGCCTGTCACTCGACTGGTATGTCGCCAAGCCGAGCGCGATCGCCACCGCCGACGGCGAGCAACCCAACCCGGCGCGGTCGAGCGGCACGGGGGCGATGCTGTCCGCCATCCTCGCGGCGCGCTCCACCACCGCCGCGGCGATGCCGGCGAAGACGGTGCTGGTGCTCAAGGACAATGCCAGCGTCGCGCTCGATCCCGCGCTGCTCGGCGCGCGCGGCCCGTCCATCCTCGAGGTCTGGTTCCCCGGCCAGGAGGACGGCAACATCGTCGCCGACCTGCTGCTCGGCCGCGCCGAGCCGACCGGGCGGCTGCCCGTCACCTTCCCGCTCGCCGGGCGCGGCTTCCTCGACTCGATCGCGCCAGCACAATTTCCCGGGATCCCGGCGGGCGACGGTCGGACGCAGACGGTCACCTACAGCGAGGGGCTGGCGATCGGCTATCGCTGGTACGATTCGCGTTGCAAGTCGACGCTTTGTGTCGCCTTCCCGTTCGGGCATGGCCTGTCGTACACGCGCTTCAGTGCGAGCGCGCCGCGGCTCGAACCTGCCGGCGCGGACGGCACGCTGCGCGCGAGCGTCACGGTGCGCAACACCGGCGCACGCGCGGGGACCGAGGTGGTGCAGGCCTATCTCACGCTGCCGCCGAGCGCGGACGCGCTGGGCCTGTCGCAGCCGCCACGGCGGCTGGTCGGTTTCGAGCGAGTCACGCTCGCACCCGGCGAGACGCGACGGGTGACGATCGCGGTCGATCCGGCGGCCAGCCACCACCCGATGAGCGTGTGGAGCAAGACGCAGCACGCCTGGATCACGCCGCGCGGCCGCTACGTGCTGCGGCTCGGCACCTCGTCGGCGCTGGGCGACCTCGTCGAGGCGGGTAGCGTCACGCGCTGAGCCGCCCTTAACGCAGAAGGAGGACGGCGCCGCGCGGCGTCGTCCTCCCTCGCTTCAGCTATCGGCGGGGTTACCGCCGACGCCGATCAGATGGCCTGGCTGAAGCGCACCGCGGTGCGGCGGCGACGCATCGCGTAGCCGACCACGCCGAAGCCCATGATCATCATCGCCCAGGTGGCGGGCTCAGGCACCGCCGCCGGGGTGAAGGTCGCCTGGCCGCCGTACGCGCCGTTGCCGCGCGACAGGCCGTTGACGACGAGGCGGTTCAGCTGACCCGCGACGATCGGCACGTTGTTGACGAAAGCGACCTCGAAGCGGCCCTCTTCCGTCTTCGTGATCTTGGCGGCAGAGCCGTTGATCGTCACGGAGGTGAAATCGAGGTCGTTGACCGAACCGAGGTCGGTGACGCTGGTGGTCACCGTGCCGCTGCCCAGACCGTCGGACGGCAGCGTGAAGGTGAAGGTGTCCGAGAACTCGCCGGCGGCGATGCCGGTGTTCTTGAACGCACCCGAGAAGGTGCCGCCGGCGCCGGCGGTCGCGGTGAAGTTCGGCGAGCCGACCGGGAAGGTGGCCGCCTCGGCCGAGACGGCACCCAGCGCCGCAGCGGCCGCCATGGTGATGGCAACGAGCTTTTTCATAGGAACTCCCTTTGCTTCGAGTCGGCTGATGTCATGTGCCTAGCGTCGCTATGACACAGCCCCCCCGAAGGGATGAACAAAAAATTAACGATAGCTGCTCCCATTCGGGGCAATCGCATTGCAACAAAAAAGCATTGCATCGCGGAACTTTGGTGGAGGCGATCGCAGCGTCCATCCGAGAAATCGCACGACTCACCTTTCGCCGCCTCGGACCGACTAGGACCTGTTAACTAAATCTGCTCTAGCGAGGATGCCGTTACGAACTCGCTCAACGTGCTGATGAAACACGAACGATAAAACTAGGGGTCCAAGTTAGTTCAGACGCGGATCAGTCGCGCGCCAGTCCTGGTGCCGGTTGAGAGGATTAGCCTGTCAGTGATGTACGTGCGGTATCTGGCATGACTGCTGGATTCCGAGCGGGATAATGTGTCTGCGGCGATCATCGCGGCCGCGGCGGTGATCGCACGTGTCCAAAATCCGACTGTCGAAAACGGTTCCTCGATCCAAAGGTGATGTATGCCGCCACGCTCCCTTGACCTGGGCCGACACATGGACGGCTCATCTTCTGCTCTGCTTGAGAACGCCCTGGCTCCACTGCGTCAGGCGTTCCATTTCTCGACCATGATCCCCGGCAACGACGGCCAGAAGCACGCGCTGGTGATCAAGGTCGCCGCCGGCGAGGCCGACCGCGCTGCAGCACGATCGCTGCTCAACAAGCGTTACGGCTGGCGCGGGTACGGCGAGACTCACAGCATCCCGACCAGCGCGACCCATTCGACCTTCACCGCCTTCATCGACGGTGAACTGGTCGGCACGCTGACGCTCGGGGTGGACTCGCCCGCCGGGATGGAGATCGACCACACCTTCCGCAACGAGCTCAACACCTACCGCCGCGTGCCGGGCGCGCAGTTGTGCGAGCTCACCAAATTCGCCTTCGAGACGTCGGTGCAGTCGAAGGCGATCCTCGCCGCCTTCTTCCACTTCATCTTCATCTACGGTGAGTGCCGCTACGACTGCACCGACCTGTTCATCGAGGTGAACCCGCGTCACCGCCGCTTCTACGAGGCGATGCTCGGCTTCGATCGCGTGGGCGGGCTGAAGGAGAACGCCGACGTCGGCGCGCCGTCGCAGCTGATGCACCTCGAGGTCGCGCAGATCCGCGCGCAGGTCGACGAGTACACGCGCTCGGCCAGCGGCGTCAGCGAGCGGTCGCTCTACCCCTTCTTCCTCTCGGGCGAGATCGAGAGCGACGTGCGGCTGAAGATGGAGCGCGGCGGCCTCTCCGCCGCACAGGCGCACCGCGCCGCGGTCGCGAGCCAGCGCCAGCCCAACGCGATCGACGCCGGCGTCGCGCTCGGCCACGCCTGATCCGCGGCCGGCGGCGGGTGCGATGAAGCGGGGCGTTCGCCCCGCCGCGCCGACGGGGCGACGGAGATGAGGCGGGACAAGGACCTCGATCTCGACGCGATCGCGCGCTAGGCCGCGACGGTCGGGTGACGGGGAAGGACGAGGGTTGGCGCTTCACACCTGGTGGCTCTTCGTCGGGGCGGTGTTCCTGCTCTCCGGTACCCCCGGGCCGAACATGCTCCACGTGATGACGCGCTCGCTGCAGTTCGGGCTGCGGCGCAGCGTCGCGGCGATGGCGGGATGCCTCGCCGCGGTCGTGTCGGTGCTGGCCGCCTCCGCAGCCGGGCTCACCACGCTGCTGCTCGCGGTGCCCGGGGCGTTCGCGGCGCTGCGCTACGCCGGCGCCGCCTATCTGGTGTATCTCGGGATCAGGGCGTGGCGCGCCGAGGCGGCGCCGCTCGACGTCGGCGCGGGCGAGCTGGCGCCGCGGTGGTCGCGCGCGGCGCTCTTCCGCGGCGGCTTCGCGATCGGCATCAGCAACCCCAAGCTGATCCTGTTCGCCGCCGCGTTCCTGCCGCAGTTCATCGATCCGGCGCGGGCCAAGCCGCCGCAGTTCCTCGTCCTCGTACTGAGCTTCGCGGCGGTCGAGGCGGGGTGGTACGCGGCCTATGCGCTCGGCGGACGGTCGCTGGCACGTCATCTGACGCGCCCGGCGATCCGCCGCGGCTTCGACCGCCTCACCGGCACGATCTTCATCGGCTTCGGCCTCGCACTGCTGAGCGTGAAGCCGGCCTGATCGGGACGAATCATCCACGGTACTCGGAGCGACGCGCATGGCGGACATGATCGGGGTCGGACTGGTCGGCTACGGCCTCGGCGGGCGCGCCTTCCACGCGCCCTATGTCACGACCACGCCGGGGCTGGCACTGCGCGGCATCGTCTCGCGCGACCCCGCCAAGGTCCACGCCGACCTGCCCGAGGCGCGCGTCCTGCCCAGCGTCGAGGCGCTGCTCGCCGACGACGCGATCGCGCTGGTGATCGTCTCCAGCCCCGATTCGCTCCATGCCGCGCACGCGCGCGCCGCGCTGGCGGGGGGCAAGCACGTGCTGGTCGATAAGCCGTTCGCGACCGCGCTCACCGACGCGCGCGCGCTCGTCGCGGCCGCGGAGAGCGCCGGGCGCCTGCTCACCGTCTTCCACAACCGTCGCTGGGACGCGGACTTCCTCACGCTGCGCGGGCTGATCGCGGCGGGCACGCTGGGCGAGGTGGTGAGCTACGAGAGCCGCTTCGATCGCTGGCGCCCGATCCCGGCGACGACCTGGAAGGAAGCGCGCGCGGGGGGATCGTGGCTCGATCTCGGTCCTCACCTGGTCGATCAGGCGCTGCTGCTGTTCGGCCGCCCGTGCGCGATCGCCGCTGACATCGCGACGCTGCGCCGCGACGCGCCAGCCCCCGACTATTTCCAGGCCACGCTGCGCTATCCCGACCGGCGCGTGACGCTTCACTCGAGCAAGCTCGCCGCCGACCACGGCCTGCGCCTGGCGGTCCACGGCACGCGCGGCAGCTGGGTCAAGCACGGGCTCGACCCGCAGGAGGCGGCGACGGTCGCCGGGCGGCGCCCGGGCGGCGACGACTGGGGCCACGACCCGGTCGAGGGGCTGCTCACGCCCGGCGCGGCGGGGGTCGCCGCCACGCGCGTGCCCAACCGGCGCGGCGACTATCGGCTGTTCTGGTCGGCGCTGGCGGCGGCGATCCGCGGCGAGGGACCGAACCCGGTGCCGCCGCACGAGGCACTCGCGGTGATGGAAGTGCTCGACGCCGGGCTGCGCAGCGCGGCGGAGCGGCGCGAGATCACGCTCTAGCGCGGCGCCGTCGCTTCCTTCCCCCGGTCACTCTGCTAGGCTGCAGCGGACCAGGAGGGGCGATGCGCACGATCCGGATCACGGCGATGCTGGCGATGGCGGCGGGGAGCCTCGCCGCCTCTGCCGCCCCCGCTCCTCTCCCCACCGGCGCGGTCAGGCTGGAGGGGCCGTTCGAGCTCCACTCGCGCGTCTATCCGGGCACCGTGCGGCGGTACTGGGTCTATGTTCCGCCCGGTTACGATCCGGCGCGCCCGCCCAACCTGCTGCTCTTCCAGGATGGTCAGCGCGCGACCAACCCGACCGGCTCGCTCAAGGTCCCGGCGGTGCTCGACACGCTGATCCGCGGCGGTGCGCTGCCGCCGACGCTCGGCGTCTTCGTCACCCCCGGACACCGCGCCGCCACCTACCCGACCGACCTGGGCATGCAGAACCCCGACCATCGCGTCGAGGAATATGACGCCCTCTCGGACGATTACGCGCGGATGACGCTCGACGAGCTGCTGCCGGCGGTCTCACGCCGCTGGCGCTTCACCGCGGAACCCCGTCGCCGCGCGATCGGCGGCACCTCGAGCGGCGCGATCGCCGCCTGGACGGTGGCGTGGCGGCATCCCGAGGCGTTCGGCGACGTCATCAGCTTCATCGGCAGCTATACGTCGATCGGCCTCCGTCTCGGTCCGGACGGCACGCCGGTGACGCTCGGCGGGGACGTCTATCCCGGGCTGATCCGCAAGTCGCCGATCCGCCCGCTCCGCGTCTTCTTCCAGGACGGCAGCGCCGACCTCGACAACGAGCACGGCAACTGGTTCCTCGCGAACCAGCAGATGGTCAAGGCGCTCGCCTGGGCCAACGGCCATGCCGACGCGCAGCGCCAGCCCGGCCCGCGCTACGACGTCCGCTACCGGTGGACGGCGGGCGGCCACTCGGACGCGGACGGCGGCGCGCTGCTGCCCGCGGCGCTCCGGTGGATCTGGCGGGACCAGCCGGTCGCGCGATGAGCGTCGCCGCCCCGCCGTGAACGATCCGCCGCGCCGATCATTGTGCGGCGGTCCTTCCCCTCGCGATCCGGAGCGAACCCACCATGAAGAGCAGCGGCAACACGATCCTGATGACCGGCGGCGGCAGCGGCATCGGCGAGGCGCTCGCGCATCGTTTCCACGACCGCGGCGACACCGTCATCATCGCGGGGCGTCGGCGTGACGCGCTCGAGCAGGCCGCGGCGGGGCGCGAGCGGATCCACGTCGTCACGCTCGACGTCGAGGACCCCGGCGCGATCGACGCCTTCGCGCGCCAGGTCGTCGCCGATTTCCCCGCGCTCAACGTGCTGTTCAACAACGCCGGGATCATGAAGTTCGAGGACCTCACCGCGCGCCGCGACCTCGCCGACGCCGAGGCGACGGTCGCGATCAACCTGCTCGGCCCGATCCGGCTGACCGACGCGCTGGTCGAGCATCTCAGCGCGCAGCCCGACGCCGCGATCGTCACCGTCACCTCGGGCCTCGCCTATGTGCCGCTGGTGGCGGCGCCGACCTATTCGGCGACCAAGGCGGCGATCCACTCCTACACGGTCTCGCTGCGCACGCAGCTGGCCGGCAAGGTGGAGGTGATCGAGCTGGCGCCGCCCGGGGTGCGGACCGACCTCACGCCGGGCCAGGCCAATCGACCCGGCTATATGCCGCTCGAGGCCTTCGCCGACGCGGTCGCGGCGCAGTTCGCGCAGCAGCCGACGCCGCGCGAGATCCTGGTCGACGAGGTGCAGTTTTTGCGTCAGGCCGAGCGCGAGGGCCGCTTCGACGAGACGCTGAAGACGCTGACCGAGCGCGCCGCGCAGCAGCGCGCCGCGGGCGGCTCCTGATCGCGCCCCGCGGCATGGGCCGGTGATCTCACCAGCCCATGCTGCCGGGCACGCCCTTGAACGGCCCGGCGACGTCGGGCGTGATCCAGCCGCCGTAGAAGCCGCCCGGCTGCGGGGTGACCACCTCGCCGTCCACCGTGCAGCGGTCCAGCGGCGCGGCGTAGAAAGCGAGGTGATCGCGCAGCAGCGCGAAGCCGGGCGTCGGGTCAGGGTAGCTCCAAGCGACGTCGCGCAGCAGCTCGTCGCCGACCGCGAGGTGCCAGTAGACCGCCTCGCCCTTCAACTCGCAGAACGAGCGCCGCGCCGACGGGCGCAGCAATGCCAGATTGACGTCGGCGGGCGGCAGGTACCAGCTCGGCGGGTGGCTCGTCTCCAGCGTCCGCGCCGCCGCGCGCGTGTCGGCCACGACCTCGCCGCGGTGATCGACACGGACGTGGCGGCGACTCGGCGCCGCGACGGCGGGGCGCGGATAGTCCCACACGCTCTCCTGGCCGGGCCCGACCGGCGCGCGCACCGGCCTCATGCCGCGGCGCGCCCGGCCCAGCGCTGCAATCGCGGCCGGACCCGCAGAAAGCGTCGGTAGAGCCGCTCCAGCAGCGCCAGCACCGCGGGGCGGCGCGCCGCCAGACCGAGCGGGCGCAGCAGCGGGATCGCGCGCCACATCGTCGCGAACGCCTCGGCGCCCGAGACGATCGGGCCTCCGGCCTCCTGCGCGTGGAAGCGCGCGAGCATCGTCGCGCGGTCGAGCGGGCACGTTCCGGCCGTCGTCGCGTCGACGAAGCGGATCCGCCCGCGCCGGTCGAGCCGACGCATCAGCGCGACCTCGCGCTGGCACAGCGGGCAGGCGCCGTCGTGCCAGACGGTGACCCGGCTCATCGCCCGCGCGCCGGATTGTCGCGGCGGATCCGTTCGGCGAGCAGCGTGGCGAAGCCGAGCCAGCCGACATAGGGCACCGCCAGCGCCGCCGCGGGCCGATCGACCCGCGCCGCGGCGGCGACGAGCGCCGCGCCCGAGGCGACCATCGCGCCCGAGGCCGCGGCGCTGGCGCCGAGTCGCCGGCGCCGGAAGAACAGCTCGCTCCACCCGCCGATCATCGCCGTGTTGGCCAGCCACAGCGCGACCGCGGCGTCACGACGCGCGCCCGCAGGCCGGCGCAGCAGCCGATAACCGCCGATCGCGAGTCCCACCTCGAGCGCCGGCCAGACCGCGCCGAACACCGCGTCCGGCGGCGTGAAGCCGGGCTTGTCGAGCCGGCGATACCAGCGACGGATCGTCGGGTGCGTGGGATCAGGCGCGTTGCGGCGGCCCAGCACCGCGCTCGCGCCGAGCACCACCCCGACGAGCGCCAGCGCCGCCACGGGCGACCAGGCGCCGGTGCCGGGCGGCGCGGCGACCTCGCCCCGCTCCGACGCGGCGGGCGCGTCGAGGGCGCCCGGCGCCGGGTAGCGCGTCAGGTCGGGCGCCGAGTCGTCGCCCCCGCCGAACAGCCGCCCCGCCGCCGCGGTCACCGCGGGCTGACTGGCGAACGCCATCACCGCGTGGAGCACGCGGATCCCGGTGCGGCTGTGCGGGTTGGCGAGCCGCGGCGCCAGCTTCGGCACACCCTGCGCCTTCTTCACCATCGGCCGCATCGCGCGCTCATAGGCGGCGAAGGCGGCGGCGACGTCGCGCGCGCGGCCCAGCTCCCCCGCCAGCACGCGCGCGCCGGTGACCGCGAGCGTGGTGCCGACGCCGCCGAGCGGGGTGACGCACCAGGCCGAGTCGCCGCACAGCGCGACCCGACCCGACGACCAGCGCGGCATCCGCGCCTGGCGGAGCACGTCGAAGTAGAAGTCGGACGTGTCCCGCATCCCGGCGAGCACGCGCGGCGCCTGCCAGCCGGCGTCGGCGAAGGTCTCGCCCAGCCACGCTCGCTGTCGATCGCCGTCCCACTCCTGCTCGCCCTCGGGCCGCTTCTGCACCGTCAGCATCGCGCGCGTCGTGCCGTGGCGATCGGGGCGGAGCGAGACACTGCGGCCGCCCGGCGCGTGATACCAGCGCCACAGCCGATCGTCCTCGTCCGAGCGCGGGATGGTGAAATAGGCGATCGTCATGTCCATCCAGCGCGGCCGGTTCTCGCCCGGGAAGACGAGCTCGCGCGTGGCCGAGCCGACGCCCTCGGCGACGATCACCGCGTCGTAGCGCTCGCGCGCGCCGCCGGCGAAGCGGACGTCGGCCGCGTCGTCGTCCTGGGCGATCTCGATGACATGGTCGCCGAAGCGATACCGCGCGCGGTCCCGCGCGCCGTCGTACAGCAGCCGCGCGAGGTCGCCGCGCAGGATCTCCATCTCCGCGGTCGGGCCGTCGCGCCCGAGCTCATCGGTGAGGAAGCGCGCGGCGATGCGCCCGTCCGCCTCGACCCAGGCGGTTCCCTCCTCGCCGGTGCCGTGCGCGAGCGCGGCCTGCTCCAGCCCCATCTGTCGCATCACCTCGCGTCCGACACCGCGGACGTCGACGTTCTGGCCGCCGTCGCGGAACGCGGGCGCGCGCTCGACCACCGTGACCTCGAACCCGGCGCGCCCGAGCCACCAGGCGAGCGTGTTGCCGGCGACGCTCGCGCCGGTGATCAGGACCTTGTTGGCCACGCGGTCTTCTCCTTCGCGCCGCTAACGCGGGAGCGCGCGAAAGGGGCCGCGACGCGACCGCGATCCCGGCCGTCGCGCGGCGGACGCAGCGGAGGCCTGCGTTCGCGCGTTGGGGGTGACGGAGAGGAGAGGTCGAATGTCATCGATCGACAAGCAGAAGCGACTGCACTTCGACATGGTCAACGTCGGCCTGCGCGCGCAGGCCACCGCGGTGGGGCTGGTCCAGCTCTGCGTCGAGCTGCGCGACGCCGGCGTGCTGCCGGAAGCCGCGCTGACCCGGATCAAGGACGCGATCGCCGACGAGGTGTCGGTCGCCGGGCCGCGCCGCCGCGGCCAGCACGACTATCGTCGCGAGGTGCGCGAGCGGCTCGACCAGCTGTTCGCCGGCGAGACCAAGGTCGGCTCGGCGGAGGCGCTCTCGTTCGGCGAGCAGCCGGAGGCCTGAGCCGGCGGTCGCGGCTCAGCTCAGCCCGAGCCCGCGCACCACTGCGAGCAGCAGCGCGTAGAGCACGCCCGCGAGCAGCATCGCCGCGGGCAGCGTCATGATCCACGCCAGCGCGATGTTGCGCACGGTGCTGCGCTGCAGCCCGGCGCCGTCCGCCACCATCGTGCCGGCGACGCCGCTGGAGAGGATGTGCGTGGTCGAGACCGGCATGCCCTTCACCTGGGCGAGCAGGATCGTGCTCGCCGCGACCAGCTCGGCCGCCGCGCCCATGCCATAGGTGAGGTGCGTCTTGCCGATCTTCTCGCCGACGGTGACGACGATGCGCTTCCACCCGATCATCGTGCCGAGCCCGAGCGCCAGCGCCACCGCCACCTTGACCCAGGTCGGGATGTAACGCGTGCCCTTCTCGAGCAGGTGCTGGTAGCCACTGAGCGCCTTGTCGCCGCCATTCGGGAAGCGCTGCGCCGCCGCCTCCTTGTCCTCGGTCATCAAACGTAGATTATCGTATACAAGGTACATCTCGTTGCGGACGTTCTTGGTCTGCGCCGCGGGCACCTTGCGGAGCGAGCCGTAGTTGCGCAGATCGCTCGCGATCTCGGTGGAGACGGTGTCGAGCGCGGCATAGACGCGCGGCGTGTCGGTCGTCTTGGTGCGCAACGCGTCCTGCAGCACCGCGCGCGCGCGCTCGGGCGCGACCTCGGTACCCGCGGCCTTGGCGCGGAACACGCGCTGCGCGCTCGCCGCCGACTGGATGAAGGCGGGGGTCGAGCTGTCGGGCATGGTGCGGTTGAGCGCATAGGCGGTCGGCGCCACGCCGATCAGGATCAGCATGATCAGTCCCATGCCCTTCTGCCCGTCGTTGCTGCCGTGCGCGAAGCTCACCGCGGTGCAGGTGAACACCAGCAGCGCGCGGATGTGGAACGGGGGCGGCCGGTCCGCCTCGGGCTCCTCGTAGAGCTGACGGTCGGGCAGCACGCGCTTCATCGCCCACAGCAGCAGCATCGCGCCGACGAAGCCGATCACCGGGCTGACCAGGAGCGCCAGCAGCACGCTCTCGGCCTGGCCCCACTCCACCCCCGAGGCGCCGCCCGGGCCCGACGACAGCCATTGGTTGGCGACGCCGACGCCCAGCACCGAGCCGATCAGCGCGTGGCTCGACGAGTTGGGCAGCCCCAGCATCCAGGTGCCGAGGTTCCACAGCACCGCCGCGATCAGCAGCGCGAAGATCATCGCATAGCCGCCCGCGCTGCCGACGTTGAGGATCAGGTCGACCGGCAGCAGCGTGATGATGCTGTACGCCACCGCCCCGGTGGAGACCATCACGCCGATGAAGTTCCAGCTGCCCGACCAGATCACCGCCACCAGCGGCTTGAGTGAGTGGGTGTAGATCACCGTCGCCACGGCGTTGGCGGTGTCGTGGAAGCCGTTGACGAATTCGAAGCCGAGCGCGATCAGCAGCGCCAGCCCGAGGAACAGGAAGGCGCCGATCGCGAGCGGCTCGCCGACGCGCTGCGTGTCGAGCACGATGCTGGTGCCGGCATAGGCCAGCCCCGCCAGCAGCACGACGAGGAAGCCGATCGCCGCGGCCGGATGCACCTTGCGATCGAGGTGGATCCGCGGGCCCGACGCCGTCGCGGGGTCACCGCGATCGATCGCCGTGGATGTCGTCGCTGCCGTCATCGCGCCCTGCTCCTGCTTCGATCGCTGCCGATACGCCTGGACCTGCCGTTCGCTCCGGAATCAGAAGGTCGCCTGAAGATTAACCTCGAACAGACGCACCTGGTCGCGGTCGCGCGCCAGCGCCGCGGGCGCGTCCTTGAGGAAGCCGCCCTTGAACAGCAGCGCGAAATTGCTCTCCAGCCGCAGATGCTCGGGCACCAGCCACAGCCGCGCGCGGCCGGAGAGCTGCTGCCCGGCGAAGCGGCCCGACCCGCCGGTCGCGTCGGTGACGTTGAAGAAGCGGTCGGTGCGCGAGGCGAGCCATAGGCCGCGATAGTCGGCGAGCAGCTCGACCCGCTTGCCCGGCTTGGCGTCGAGGCGCACGCCCGGCGCGCTCAGGTTCTCGCGCGCCACCCCCGAGTAGGTGCCCGAGGGGCCGAGGTCGTCGCGCCGGCTGCCGAACAGCGTGTCGAAACGGTTGAAGCGCCCGCCGTCGCGGTCGCCGCTCGCGTAATCGTAGAACAGCGCGAGCCGCGGCTTCCACGCCGCGTCGAAGGTGTAGCCGACCGCCAGGTGCGCGAAGCCCGCGGCGACGCGCGCGTTCCTGGCGTCCGCCATCGTCGAGGCGCTGGCGCGGCCGACCTGATAGGCCCCCTCCGCGTCATAGTCGATCACGCGCGCGGCGGGCTCGCGCACGACGCGCAGGTCGAGCGTGGTGAGGTGCCGGTCGGCGGTCGAGCGGCCGGGCGAGTCGCGCTCGACCAACCGGTAGACGCCGAGCTCCAGCTGCGCCCCGCCGAACAGCCCCTTGCGCCGGGCCCAGGCGCCGAACAGCACGTCGCGGAAGGTCTCGCGGTCGAGCTGGACCTTGTTGCGGCGGATCTCGGCCGCGACGTCGGGCAGGCGCTCCTGCGGCAGGACGTAGAACAGCGTCAGCGCGCGCTCGCGATCCGGGTCCACCTCCACCTGGATGCCGGTGAAGCCGTTGACGGTGTTGCGGTACTCGTCGGTGGCGACGAGCCGGCCGGAGCCCAGGTTGAGCAGGAAGCGACCCGCCTGCACCGCCAGCCGCCCGCCGATCCCGGGCGTGTCGTCGACCCGCCACTTGAGATAGGCCTGGGGCAGTTCGAGCGCGTTGACGTCGTCGCGCCCGATCTGCGTGCCGGAGCCGAGGTCGTAGCCGCGGCTGTCGATCAGCTCGGCGCCGATCGCGAGCGGGCCCGGCCCGTACTCGATCGCGACGCCAGTGCGCAGCAGCACCGCGTCCTCCGCGGTGGCCTCGTCGGGGCGCGGACGGCCGTCGACCGTCTCGTAGCGCAGCCGGCTCGAGGCGGTGACGATCAGCCCGCTCGAGTCCTCCTTGGGGGCGGTCTCCTCCTTGCCCGGCTTCTCCACCGAAGAGGCGGGCGAGGCCGGGAGCGACTGCGCCGCCGCGGTGCCGGTGCCGGCGAGCAGCGCCGCGAGCGCGAGGAGCCGGGAGGCGTGCGTCATCAGACACGTTTGGAAACAATTAACGTCTGTTTAATGACAATAGTCGAGTTTTCTTCGCTTCATCGCGAGGCTGGAGACGAGAGGCACGCCGCCGGACCGCTCAGCGCCCGCCGTGATCCGCGCCCGCCAAGCGAAGCGTCACGCGCAGGCCGGGACGCGTGTTCTCGATCTCGACCGCCGCGCCGAGCCGCTGCGCCGCCGAGCGCACGATCGCCAGCCCCAACCCGCTGCCGTCCCGCCCGGCGCTGCTCGTCAGCCGCACGAAGCGCTCCCCTGCCCGCGCGATGTCCGCGTCCGACAGGCCGGGGCCGTCGTCGGCGACCGACAGCGCGACCCCCGACGAGTCGCGCTCGATCGCGATCATCACGTTGCCGCCGCGGCGATGGTAGCGGATCGCGTTGTCGACCAGGTTGGACAGGATCTCGAAGAGCAAGGTGCGGTGGCTGGCGATCGTCACGCCCTCCGCCGGCGCGCGCAGGTCGACCTCGACACCCGCCTCGATCGCCTGCGCGATGCGGCGGTTGAGCACCGCGATCGCGAGCGCGCGCAGCTCGACCGGCTCGAGCGGCGGCGAGGTGCCCGCCTCCTCGGCGCGCGCGAGCGCCAGCAGCTGCGCGACGAGATGCTCGAGCCGGTCGGCGGCGTCGGCGATCTCGGGAAGTGCGGCGGGGTCGCCGCGCCGCGCCAGCGCGACCTGGATCTTGAGCACCGACAAGGGCGTGCGCATCTGATGCGAGGCGTCGGCGGTGAAGCGACGCATCCCGGCGGTCGCGACGTCCAGCCGCGCGAGCAGGTTGTCGAACGCGTCGGCGAGCGGCAGCAGCTCGGCGGGCAGCGGCCCGGGTTCGAGCGGCGACAGGTCGGGCGTGGCGCGCGTGTCACGCGCGGCGACCGCACCGCGCAGCCGCGACAGCGGGCGCAGGCTCCACGCGAGCGCGGGACGGATCAGCAGCAGCGCCATTCCCACCAGCACCGCCTCGCCGCCCAGCAGCGCGCCGAGCAGGCGACGGCGCAGCGCGGCGCGACTGTCCAGCGTCTCGGCCACCTGCACGATCACCGGCGCGTCGACGCGCGGCAGCTCGCGGCGCACCTCGGCGATCCGCACGTCCTGCCCGCGGAAGCGCGCGTAGCGGAAGCGCGGCGTGTCGGCCACCTCCGCCCCGGCGGGCGGCGCGGGCAGGTCGCCGTAGCCGGTGAGCAGGCGCTCGCCGACCGCGATACGGTAGTAGACGTTGTCGCGCTCATTGTTCTCCAGCATGCCGAACGCCGCCGCGGGGAGGTCGAGCGTCACCTCGCCGCGCTCCACCTGCACCGTCTCGGCGATCGCGCCGAGCGCGCCGCCCAGCACGCGATCGTTGGTCCGCCGCACCACGTCGGCGATCAGCGCCGCGCCGGCGACCCCGAGCAGCACCGCGATCGCCAGCAGCGGCGCCAGCAGCGCGGCGAGCAGCCGCGTGCGCAGCGCCACCGCGCGCGGACGGTCAGCCCGCATCCAAGATATACCCTATCCCGCGGACCGTGCGGATCGCCGGCCCGTCCGGTGCCAGCTTGCCGCGCAGACGCGTGATATTGACCTCGAGCGCATTGGGCCCGACCGGCTCGTCGAAGCCGAACACCTCCGCCAGCAGCGTCTCGCGCGGCACGATCTGGCCGGCGCGCGTCGCCAGCGCGTCGAGCACCGCCCACTCGCGCCGCCGCAGGTCGAGCGCGCGCCCCGTGACCTGTGCCTCGCCGCTCGAGCGGTTGAGCGTCAGCGCGCCGACCACCAGCTCGGGCGTGGGATCGCCGCCGCGGCGTCGTCCCAGCGCGCGGATCCGTGCCTCCAGCTCGACCGGCGCGAACGGCTTGCGCAGATAATCGTCGGCGCCGAGGTCGAGCCCGCGCACGCGGTCGTCGAGCGCGTCGCGCGCGGTCAGCATCAGCACCGGCACGCGCTCGCCACGCCGCCGCAGCGCCTGCAACACCGCGAAACCGTCCTGCCCCGGAAGGCCGACGTCGAGCACCACCAGCGCGTAGGGCTCCCCCGCGGTGACCATCAGCGCGTCCTCGCCGGTGGCGACATGGTCGACCGCGTGGCCGGCGCCGCGCAGCAACGCCACCAGGCTGCGCGCGAGCGCGGCATCGTCCTCCACGATCAGGATGCGCACGATCGCGGCGCGCGCTGAAAGGTTGCTGACAGGTTGAGGACGTAGCCCATGATCGGTCAGCTTACCCGAACGCAGAGGCGGGAAGCGAGAGGAGCTTCGAGATGCGCGTGGCGCTGTTCATCCTATCCCTTCTGGCGCTCGCGGCGCCCGGCGCGGCGCAGCGGCCCGCCGGCTACCCGCGCTCCTACGACGCGCTGATCGCGGAGGCGCGCGCCGAGGGCGGCGTGCGCGTCTACGGCAACGCCGATGCCGCGTCGATGCGGGCGGTGATCGCCGCCTTCCGGCAGCGCTACCCGGGCGTGGCGGTCGCCTATCACGACCTAGAATCGCGCGAGATCTACCGCCGCGTCGTGACCGAGCGCCGCGCCGGCGTGGCGCGCGCGGACCTGATCTGGTCCTCGGCGATGGACCTGCAGGTCAAGCTCATCAACGACGGTTACGGCCAGGCCTATCAGAGCCCCGAGAAGCCCGCGCTGCCCGCCGCGGCGGTGTGGAAGAACATCGGCTACGGCATCACCGCCGAGCCGGTCGCGCTGGTCTATAACCGCCGCCAGGTCGCGCGCGCCGACGTGCCACGGACGCACGAGGCGCTCGAGCGCTTCCTCCGCGCCGACCCCGCGCACCGCCGCGTCGCCACCTATGACCCGGCGCGCTCGAACGTCGGCTATCTCTACCTCGCCGAGGACTGGGCGACCACCAACGACACGCGCTCGCTGCTCGCGGCGATCGCGGCGACCCGCCCGCTGCTCGCGGCCACCGTCAGCCCCACGCTCGACGCGGTCGCGGAGGGGCGCGCGGCGATCGGCTACAACGTGGTGGGCGCCTACGCGCTCGCGCGCGCCCAGCGCGACCCGCGGCTCGGCGTCGCCTTCTTCCGCGACTATTCGATCATCGCCTCGCGCGTCGCCTTCGTCGGCCGCGACGCGCCGCATCCCGCCGCGGCGCGGCTGTTCCTCGATTTCCTGCTGTCGCGCGCGGGGCAGACGCTGCTCGCGCGCGCCTGGCTGCTGCCGGTCCGCACCGACGTGCGCGCGCCGCGGCTGAACCCGGCACATCTCCGCCCGATCCGCGTCGGCCCGCAGCTGCTGGTCAACCTCGACACCATCAAGCGCCGGCGGTTCCTCGCCGAGTGGCGCACCACCCTCGCCCAGGAAGCCCCCCGCCCGTGACGACCTTCACCACCGCCAGCGCGCTCGTCGCGCTCCTCGCCGCCGCGCCCGCGACCGCGCAGACCGCCGGCCAGGGCGACCTGGAAGCACTGGTGCGCGCCCAGGCCGCCGAGATCGCCTTGCTCAAGGCGCGGCTCGACCGGCTCGAGGCCGATCCATCCCACACCGGCCATGCTCCGGCGAACGCCGCAGCGCAGGGCCAAGGGGACGGCGCTGGTGGCCCTGGGCTTCTGCCGTCGCAGGAGCGCGCTGACGGGTCGGGCGCGATGGATCGCCCCGCGGTGACAAGCCTACCCGCGCCGACGCAGCTGGCGCAGCGCGACCGGCCGATCGTCACCTCCCCCTACGCGCCGCAGCTGGTGCCGCCCGGCCCGGCCGAGCGCGACGTCGCGCGCGCGCGCGAGGCGAACGAGGCCGGGGTGACCACCGAATGGGGCTCGGGCCTGCCCGTCTTCCACTCCGCCGACGGCATCTACACGTTCAAGCCGCGCGGGCGCATCCTCGCCGACGTCAGCTCGTCGTTCGGCTCGCGCGACAAGGGCCGCAACATCACCACCACCGGGATGCGCGCGCTCCGCCTCGGCATCGAGGGCGGCGTCGGCACACACTTCTTCTACCAGTTCGAGACCGACTTCTCCGAGAACGAGGTCGATATCGTCACCGCCTTCATCGGCTGGCGCGACCGGATCGCGCGCGGGCTCGATTACGACGTGCGCGCCGGCCACCTGTTCAACGACCGCGCCTTCGAGGGCTCGACCGGCTCCGACTCGACGCCCTTCCTCGAGCGCAGCACCGTCTCCACCGCGATCATCCCGCAGCGTGGCTTCTACGGCATCGGCGTCATGCCGCGACTGTTCTGGCGATCGGGTCACGCCTCGCTGACCGTCACGGGCGACCGCGTCGACGGCAACCAGTCGGTCAGCGACAGCCGCACCGTGCTCGGGCGCGCGCACTGGAACCCGGTCAAGAGCGACCGCGGCGTGCTCCACCTGGGCCTGTGGGGCTTCGACGAGGGGCTGTCCTCCGCCGCCACGACGCTGACGCGCAACACCGTGATCGGCGGCCGCTTCAACGGGGCGCTGCGGGTCGCCACCGGGCCGCTCACCGGCGGCACCGGCACCACCGGCTACGGCGCGGAGCTGGGCGGGTATCTGGGCCCGGTGTGGCTGATGGGCGAGGCCGGCGAGCGCCACGCCCGGCTCGACGGTGGCCGGCCCGACTTCGTGAGCAAGGCCTATAGCCTGTCGGGCGGCTGGTTCATCACCGGCGACCTGCCGCCGTACAACCCGCGTCTGGGCAGCTTCGGCCAGCCGCGCGTGCTGCGCCCGATCTTCGAGGGCGGCCCCGGCGCGATCGAGCTGACCGCGCGCTACGAGAACCTCGACTATACTGATCTGGCGACCGGCGGCCGCGGCTGGGCCGCGACGCTGGGCGCCAACTGGTATCTCAACAGCTTCACCCGCATCCAGGTCAACGCGATCCATTGGGACACCGACAACCGCGCCGGCGCGGTCACCGGCGCCGACGACGGCGAGACCGTCAGCGCGCGCGTCGCCGTCACCTTCTGATCGCCTCCGCACACAGGATCTCCCGCGATGAACCTCGCCCTGCTCGGCTTCCTGATGGTGGCCACCTTCATGACGCTGATCATGACCAAGCGGATGACCCCGCTGGTCGCGCTGATCGTCGTCCCCACCGCGTTCGCGCTGATCGCCGGCTTCGCCGCGGGCCTCGGCGAGATGATGATCGACGGCATCAAGAACCTCGCGCCGACCGGCGTGATGCTGCTGTTCGCGATCCTGTTCTTCTCGACCATGACCGACACCGGCCTGTTCGATCCCCTGGTCAACCGACTGCTGCGGCTGGTGCACGGCGATCCGCTGAAGATCCTGGTCGGCACGGTCGCGCTGTGCGCGATGGTGAGCCTCGACGGTGACGGCTCGACCACGTACATCATCACGATCGCCGCGCTGCTGCCGCTGTACAAGCGCTACGACATGAACCGCCTGTACCTGTGCTGCCTGCTGATGACGACCAGCGGCATCATGAACCTGACGCCCTGGGGCGGGCCGACCGCGCGCGCCGCGAGCGCGCTCAAGCTCGATCCCGCCACGCTGTTCCTGCCGCTGATCCCGGGGATGATCGCCGGGCTGGCCGGGCTGGTCGCGCTCGCGGTCTATTTCGGGCGCAAGGAGCGCCGCCGCATCGGCCAGCTCCCGGTCGACGAGACGACGGGCTTCACCGGCATGGCGGTGTCGCAGTTCCCCGAGGCGCGGCGCCCGCGGCTGCGCTGGTTCAACGCGGCGCTGACCGTGGCGCTGCTCGCCGGGCTGGTCTCGGGCGTGCTGCCGCTGTCGGTGCTGATGATGCTGGCCTTCGCGGTGGCGATGATCGTCAACTACCCGCAGGTCGCCGAGCAGAAGGAACGCATCGCGGCCCACGCGGGCAACGTGCTGTCGGTGGTCTCGCTGATCTTCGCCGCGGGCATCTTCACCGGCATCCTGTCGGGCACCGGGATGGTGGAGGCCATGAGCAAGGAGGTGGTGGGCGTGATCCCGCCGGTGCTCGGCCCCTATATGGCCCCGATCGCGGCCGCGCTCAGCCTGCCCTTCACCTTCTTCATCTCCAACGACGCCTTCTACTTCGGCATGCTGCCGATCCTGGCCGAGGCAGGCGCGCATTACGGCGTCGAGCCGATGGCGATCGCGCGCGCCTCGCTGATGGGCCAGCCGGTCCACCTGCTCAGCCCGCTGGTGCCCTCGACCTACCTGCTGGTGAGCCTCGCCGGGATCGACCTGGCCGACCACCAGCGCTTCACGCTGATCCCGGCCGCTCTGGTGTGCGCGCTGATGACGATCGTCGGCATGCTGGTGCTCGCCTTCCCGCTGGTCGGCTGACGCCGCGGCGCGCCACTTCCCCTCGTCGTCCCGCATCGGAGAACCGATCATGACCGTCAAGCCGATCCCGCTCGTCCTGCTGCCGGCGATGGGGTGCGACGGCCAGCTCTGGGCGCGCCAGGTGACCGACCTCGCCGAGCTCGCGCATCCCGAGCTGGGCGACCTGACGGTGGACGACACGCTCGAGGCGATGGCGGCGCGCGTGCTCGCGCATGCGCCGCCGCGGATCGCGGTCGCCGGGGTGAGCCTCGGCGGCTATGTCGCGCTGGAGATGATCCGCCAGGCGCCCGACCGCGTCGCGCGCCTCGCCTTGTTCGGCACACGCGGCTCGATGCAGATGCGACCGCGCAGCGTGCGCGAGCAGGGCCTGCTCGCCACCGCGCCGCACGCCGACCCGACGCTCACGCCGATCGTCAGCGGCCCGGTCCAGGCGATGGCCGAGCGCGTCGGCGCGGCCACCTTCGAGCGCCAGCAGCGCGCGCTGCTCGCGCGCCCCGACATCGCCCCCGCGATCGCGGCGGTGCGCGTGCCGACCCTCGTGGCGGTGGGAGACCGCGACCGCATCTGCCTGCCCGAGGATGCGCGATCACTCGCCGAGCGGATCCCCGGCGCGCGCTTCCACACGATCCGTCAGTGCGGCCATCTCGCGCCGATGGAGCGTCCGGGCGAGGTGACGATGCTGCTGCGCGAGTGGCTGCGGCGCTAGCCGCGATCGCCGTCGCCGCCGACGAGATACCACACGCCGTCGATCAGCCGGACGCTCGTCGGCGCCGTCGCGCGGCGCGCGGCGCGCGCCGCCGGCTGGCGCGGCATGACGTCCACCTCGATCTCGAAGCGCTTGATCAGCCGGTACAGCGTCGTCCGTCCGACGCGGAGCTGGCGCGCGGCGTGCGAGAGGTTGCAGTGATTGTCGCGCAGCGCGGCCTCCACGGCCGAGCGTTGCGCGAACGCCATCGTGCCCTCGACCTGGCATTCCTTCGTCGTCATGTTGATCCTTGCATCGCCGCCGGCTCGGGCCGCGCCGCGCCGCGCCGCAGCGTGTCAGCCTGTCGCTCGAGAGCGCCGGACGCTCACTCGAGCACCGAGTTTCCCGGACGGCGCGTGTCATGGCCGCCGTTCCGGTACATGATGTCGGCGATCGTCGTCGCCGGTACCGCCGCGCCGCTGCCGACCCAGAGCAGCACACCGCCGCGCGACAGGTGACGGTCGTAATAGGCCGCCTCCTCCGCCCCCAGGCCATGCGGCGCCAGCAGCTCGGCGAGCGTGCCGGCAGTCGCCCCGGCCACCGCGCCGAGCGCCATCGCGCCCGGTACCGCGGAGGCGGCGATCGCGCCGGCCGCCACCAGCGGGCCGACACCGGGGAGCGCGAGGGTCGCCACACCCAGGCCGGCTCCGAACGCGCCACCACCCAGAATCGCGCGCAGCACGGCGCCACGATCCTCAGCGCCGGCCGCGCGCGAGCCGACAGGATCGTCCACCGCGCCGCGCCGAGTCACGACCGACATCTCGCTGTCGCGAACGCCGGCGCCACGCAGGTCGGACACGGCGTGATGCGCGTCCGCCTGCGTGTCGAAGATGGCCGAGGCCACTCGAAGCATCGGGCGCGCCGCCTGCCTCAGCGCACCGTGCCGCGGCGAAAGAGGTTGACGATCCCGAGCAGCACGATCGCGCCGAGCAGCGAGACGAGCACCGACTGGACGCTGATCACGCCGCTGGTGATCGGCGCGCCGCCGATCAGCGGGGTGACGATGAAGCCGGCGAGCACCGCGCCGACGATACCGACGACGACGTTGAGGAAGATGCCCTGCTGGCCGTCGGTCCGCATGATCACGCTGGCCAGCCAGCCGATCACGCCGCCGACCACGAGAAGTACGATGAAACCCATGGCGATTACTCCGATAGTGTGTTGGTGCAGCCTCAACGGCAGGCCCCGCCGACAAGTTCAGCGAGGAGGCCGGCACGCCGCCGCGCGACTAGTGCGGGCGCACTAGTCGCGCTGATGCCGTCCCGGGAACGCGAGGGGGGTGACACGGTTGATGGCGGATGCCGACGGCAGCTCCACTCTCCGCCCAGCCGACCCTCCGCCACCTCGAGCAGCTGATCGCGCAGCTGCTCGACGGCGTGATCCTGCTGGATCCGACCGGGACGCTGCTCACCGCCAACGCCGCCGCGCTCGCGATGCACGGCGTGACCGAGGTGAGCGAGCTGGGCGCGACCGCCGACGAATACGCCCGGCGCTTCACCATGTGGGGCGCCGAGCACCGGCTGCTCAGGCACCGCGAATATCCGCTCTTCCGCGTCCTGGCGGGCGAAGCGATGCCCGACCTGATCGTCGAGGTCGCGCCGGCGGGCTGCGACGAGGCGCGCTGGGTCCATCAGGTGCGCGACGTCGTCATGGACGTCGACGGCGGCGAGCCCGACTATCTCGCGGTGGTGCTGTGCGACGTGTCGAAGAGGTTCGACGCCGAGGCCCGCTTCCGCGCCATGTTCCGCGCCAATCCAGCGCCGGCGCTGATCGTGCGGCAGCGCGATCTGAGGATCGCCAACGCCAACCCCGGTTTCCTCTCGCTCACCGGCTTCGCGCGCGAGCAGCTGGTCGAGCGCTCGCTGTTCGGGCTCGGCCTGCTCGGCGGCGTGCCCAGCCGCGCCGAGGTGCGCGGCCTGATCGACGCGGGCGCGGTGATCCCGCAGACCGAGGCCGAGTTGCTCTGCGCCGACGGCGGTCGGCGACTCGTCATCTTCGCCGGCCAGCCGATCGACGTGACCGAGGAGGACGCGCTGCTGCTCACCTTCGCCGATCTGCAGCCGCGGCGCGAGGCGGAGCGCTCGCTGGCATCGAGCGAACGCGACCTCGAGGCGGTCTTCGACATGGCGCCGGTGGCGATGGTGATCGCCGATTCGGCGCATCGCGTGCTGCGCGTGAACGCCGCCTTCGGCGCGCTCTCGGGTCTCGCGGTCGTGCCCGGCGCGGGCGTGCCGGTCGGCGAGCTCGGCTGGTGGCAGAACGACGAGGCACGCGAGACACTCGAGCGCGACGTCGCGGAGCATGGCGCGGTCCGCGCCGGGGAGGCCGAGTTCGTGGCGCGCGACGGGAGCGAGCTGCGCTGCAGCGTCGCCGCGGAGCGGATCGGCACCGGCGATGCGACACGCGTGATCTGGGTGTATCAGGACGTGACGGAGCGCCGCCGCAGCGAGGCGGAGCTCGCCGACGCGATCGACGCGGTGCTGAAGGACACGCGCTGGCTCAGCCGCTCGATCCTCGACAAGCTCGCCACGCTGCGCCGGCCCACGCCGCAGCTGGCGCCCGCCGATCTCACCGCGCGCGAGCGCCAGGTGCTCGATCTGATCTGCGACGATCTCGACGACGCCGAGATCGCGGAGCGGCTGGCGATCACGCGCAACACGGTGCGCAACCACGTGGCGCGTATCTACGAGAAGACCGGCGCGACCCGCCGCAGCGGTGCCGTCGTCTGGGGGCGGGAGCGCGGCATGGGAACGCATCGCGCGTGACCGACGATCGGGCGAGCCGCGCGGAGGGCATCACCGTCGGCGCGATCGGCGCCGAGGGATCATCGTCCAGTGAAAGGGGTAGGTCGGTGAGCACGATCTGGGACGAACATGCGGTCGCGTCGATGATGGGCGTCGACGGCTATCGCGTCATCGTCGACGAGGGGCGGCTCGATCGCGTGGTCGACCGGATCCTGCGGGAGCGACTCAGCCCGCGCGACATCCGGGTGTCGCTGCCGAACTGCCAGCGTCGCCCGTCGAGCTTCTGCGACGGCGAGCTGGCCGAACTGGTCCGGCGGCGGCGCATGTCGCTGGCCGAGCGAGACCGTGCCGGATGAGAGTGCCGAGACCGCAACGACGATCCGCCTAGCGCGTTCGGGCCGGGTCACCCTAGGAGCGCCACCATGACGGAGAAGAAGGGTAAGGGCAGCGCCACCGCGCAGAAGGCCAACGCCAAGGCCGCCAAGGAGGGCGAGAAGAACCCGCGGAAATCGTCCGCGGCGCAGGCCGAACTGGGCAAGAAGGGCGGTAGGTCGAAGACGTCCTAGGACTCACTCGGCGCTGGCCGAGAGCGTGCGGGCCGACCGCGCCGAGCGCCGACTTGCCTGGGTTCCGGCGCGATGCGCCACACCGCCGTCACGCGCCGGCGAGGCGTGCCAGCAGCTCGTCCTCGGTGACGATCTCGATCGACCGGCCCATGAGACGCAGCTCCTCCGCCCGGCGGTACTCGGCATGCGCGTGGACGAAGCGCCCGAACGGCTGCGTGCTGCTGATCACGAGGAGATGCGAGGTCGCCCCGACCGCGGCGGTGATGCGCGCGCCCTGCGCCGCGAGCCGGTGCGCGAGCGTGCCGTCGCGCGCCGCGCCCAGGATCGCGACCCGTTGGCCCGCCAGCGGCCCCGCGCTCGCCGCACGCGGGGCCGCGCGGCCCCGCTGAGCCGCGGGCGCGAGCCAGCCGGCGAGATCGATCCCCGTATGCGCGGTGGCCTTCACGACGACCATGCCCGCGACGCGCGCGTCGCTCAGCGCGTCATGATGCTTGTGGCGCAGCCTGAGATGCCGGGCGAGCAGGTTGAGGCGGTGGCTCGGCAGCTCGGGCCACGCGCGCTTCGCGACCCGCACGCTGTCGAGCCACGTGCACTCGATCGGCGGCAGGTCATGGGCCCGGCACGCGGCGGCGATCGCCCCCTTGTCGAAGAGCGAGTGTGCCACCACGGTCCGCCCCGCCAGACAGGCCGCGATCGCGGCGTGCGCGTCGGCGAAGCTGGGCTGGCCGACCACGTGGTCACAGCTGATGCCGTGGACGCGCATGTTGGACGGGGCGAACTCGTCGCGCGGGTCGATCAGGCTCTGCCACGCGAACACCTCGGCGCCGTCCTTGAAGCCGACGACGCCGATCTGGCAGATGCTGCTGACGCGCGCGCACGCGGTCTCCACGTCGACGGCGACGAAGTCGACGGGCGGGAGGCTGGCGGTCGGATCGGCGTGCACGCGCGGCCCCTATCAGATCGGCGGCCGCGTGGCACGTCCGCGCCGCCCCGTCGGAGTATCGCGACCCGGCGGTAGGGCCGGGACGTGCCGCCTGCGCCCCGGAGGCCCCGCGGCGAACGCCGGCCTCCGGCGGCCCGGAACCACTCGCCCCGGTAGTCGCTAGAACGCTCGACAAGGGGAACGGCATTGACGCGATGGCAATGGCTCCTCCGCCTGCTCACGCGCAGGATGTGGTTCCGGGCGGCGCTGGTCTGCGCGTTCGGGGGCGCGCTGGCGCTGGCGAGCGCACTGATCGGGCACACGATCTCCTACCAGTTCGCCGCGACCATCGGGGCCAAGTCGGTCGACGGCATCCTCACCATCTTGGCGTCGAGCATGCTGGCGGTCACCACCTTCTCGCTGACCGCGATGGTATCGGCCTATTCGGGCGCGACCAGCACGATCACGCCGCGCGCCGTCCAGCTCCTCATCGACGACAGCACGGCGCAGAACACGCTCGCGACGTTCCTCGGCAGCTTCCTGTTCGCGATCGTCGGCATCGTCGCGCTGTCGACCGGGCTCTACGGCGAGACCGGACGAGTCATACTCCTGTTCGGCACGATCGTCGTCATCCTCTTCATCGTCGTGACGCTGCTGCGCTGGATCGAGCACATCGCGCGGTTCGGCCGCGTCTCCGACACGATCGATCGGGTCGAGCGCGCCGCGATGCGCGCGGTCGAGACGGTGGCCGTGCCGCTGGACCTGGGGCCCGGGACGGCCGCGCCGGACCGTCGTGGCATGACGCCGGTGAAGCCGACGACGATGGCGCGAGTCACGCACGTCGACGTCGCGGTACTGGGTGACGTCGCGGAGGCGATCGACGCGGACATTCACGTCCTCGCACTGCCCGGTAAACTCGTCGAGCCCGGGACGCCGATGGCGCTGGTCGCGGGCGACTGTGACAGCGCCGCGATCGACGAGATTCGGCAGGCGTTCACCTTGTCCCATCACCGCACCTTCGACCACGATCCGCGCTTCGGCCTGGTGGTGCTGTCCGAGATCGCCTCGCGCGCATTGTCGCCGGCGGTCAACGATCCGGGCACGGCGATCGCGGCAATCGAGGCCAGCGCCCGCGTGATGCTGCGCCTCACGGACCGGCGGTCGTCGACCGATGCGGCCCCGCCCGCCCGGGTCCATGTTCCACCGATCCGGCTCACCGAGCTGCTCGACGACTGGTGTCGCCCGATCGCGCGCGACGGTGCCGCGATCGTCGAGGTCGGCGTCAGGCTGCAGAAAGCGCTGGCCGCGCTGGCCCGCCACGCCGAGGCGGCGCGTCCGCTCATCGACCGCGAGGCGCGGGACGCGGCGGCGCGCGCCGGAGCGGCCATGACGAGCGAGGCGGATCGCGCCCTGATCGAGCGGACCTACCAGGCCGGCTTCGCGGTCGCCCCGTCGGAACCTCGGCCGAACACCGGATGAGGGGATCGCCGCCGATCGCGACCGTTGAACTAGAACGCAGGTAAGTCGTTACGATGCTGATGAAAATCGACGGGCTCAGGTGATGCCCGCGCACATGAGACGGGAGGTCGCATGGCCGAGCTGACGATGGACGAGCTGTCGCGCAAGATGGCGAAGCTGGATTATGCCATGCTCACGACGCGGTCCGGCGCGGGCGTGCTCACGGCGCGGCCGATGAGCAACAACGGCGACGTCGCGTACGAGGGGACAAGCTACTTCTTCGCCTACGCCGACTCGCGCAAGGTCTCGGACATACGCGCCGATGCGGCGGTCACGCTGGGCTATACCGGCGCGGCCGGAATGCTCGGCGGACCGCCGCTGTTCGTGTCGGTCGAGGGCCGGGCGGCGCTGATCGACGACAAGGCGCAGTTCGAGGCACATTGGACCAAGGACCTCGACCGCTATTTCCCCCAGGGCATCGACACGCCCGGGATCGTCATGATCGCGGTCGGCGCCGGTCGCATCCGCTACTGGGACGGCGGCGACGAAGGCGAGATCGGCGCTTGAGCCGCGTCGCCGGACGGGGCGACGCGCCGGCCGCACTCGCGATCTGCGTTCCCGCGCGCGACGAGGCGGCGCGGCTGCCGCGGCTGTTCGAGGGCCTCGAGCGGCTGACCGTGCCGCCCGGCGCCGCGGTGCACCTGTGCCTGCTCCTCGACGGTTGCATCGATCGCAGCGCCGCGATCGCGGCCGCCTACGCGCGGTGCAGTGTGCATCGGGTCCACGTCGGCTCGATGCCGCGGTCGGTACCCAACGCCGGGATCGCTCGCCACGCCGCGATGCTGCTGGGGGCGGCCGTGCTCGGGCGTGACGGTGGAGTCCTGCTCACCACCGACGCCGATAGCTGGCCCAGCGCCGACTGGCTCGACGTCACGCTCGCCGCGCTGCACCAGGCCGACGTGATCGCCGGCGACCTCGTCCGCCCCGGCGCGCCCGGCGACGATCAAGCGCAGGACCGTATCGAACATTATTACGCGCGGCTCCACGCACTGCGCCGGCGGGTCGACCCGGTCGCCTGGGAGGCACCGATGACTCACCACCGCGTCAGCGGCGCCAACATGGCCCTGCGAACCGAGACCTATGCGGCGCTGGGCGGCTTCGCGCCGCTCGCCAGCGGGGAGGACGCGCGGCTGGTGGACGATGCCGCGCGCGCCGGGCTGCGCGTCCGCCGTGACGCCGCCAGCGTGGTCCATACCTCGGCGCGGCGGCGCGGCCGCGCGCGCGGCGGGCTCGCCTCGGGGCTGCGCGCGCTCGATCGCGCCGGCATCGCGGGCGTGCGCGTCGCCCACCCGGCCGACCAGCTGTGGCAGTATGAGCGCCACGCGCTCGCGCGCCGCACCCATGCCGCCGGCGACCTCGCCGTGCTGACCGCGGAGATCGGACTCGACGCGGACCATCTGCGCGGCGTCGCGCGCGACTGCCCCAACGGCGAGGCCTTCGCGATGCGGGTCGTGCCGGTCGGGCCGGACGGGATGCGCCAGGTGCCGCTCGCCGTGGCCGAGGCGGCGCTGGCCACGCTGCTGACCGATCCGACCCCCGCGATCGCCGCGTGACCGCGCTGCGCGCCCGGCTCGCCGAGCTCCAGCGCGAGCGCGGGAGTGTCGCCGACCCGCGGGACGCCACCGCGATGCTGACGCTGCTGCGCCTGCTCTACCGCGTCGGACGCGAGGACCTGCCGCTCGGTCGGCTGTTCGAGGGACACGTCGACGCCACGCAGATCGTCGCGCGCTACGGCGATGCCGCGCAGCGCGAGCGGCTGGGGGCGGCGGTGCGCGACGGCGCCGCGCTGGGCGTATGGAACGCCGACCTGCCCGGCGAACCGCTGCGGATCGACGGCGGCCGACTGAGCGGCGGGAAGAGCTTCGCCTCGGGCGCGGGGGTGCTGTCGCACGCGCTGGTCACGATCGACGCGGCGGGTGGGCGTCAGCTCGCGCTGCTCGATCTCGCCGCCGTATCGCCCGCGGTCGACCGGAGCGTCTGGCACGTGGTCGGCATGCAGCGCTCCGAGACGCACGTCGTACGCTGGCGCGACGTGCCGCTCGACGCCTCCGCGCTGGTCGGCGCGCCGGGCGACTATGTCCGCGAGCCGTGGTTCAGCGGCGGCGCGCTCCGCTTCGCCGCGGTGCAGGCGGGCGGCGTGGCGCGGCTGGTCGACGAGGTGCGCGACCATCTCGTCGCGGCGGGGCGCGCCGCCGACCCGCATCAGGCCGGGCGGTTGGCGCGGCTGTACGCGCTGGCGGAGGGCGCCGCGGCGGCGGTACGACGCGCCTCTGAGGGCTGGTTCGGGGCGGAGTCCGCGCGGCTGCCGCTCGTCGCCGCGGCGCGCGCCGCGGTCTATGCCGCGGGCGGCGAGGCGCTGGGCCTGGCGCAGGAGGCGGTCGGCGTCCAGGCGCTGTTCCGCGATCACCCGCTCGCCGCGACCCTCACCGACCTCGCCATGTACCTGCGCCAGCCCGGCCCCGACGCGCAGCGGATGGCGGTCGGCGCGGCCGTCGCGGCGGGCGCGCTGAGCCCGGCGCTGTGAGGGCGCACGTCGGCCGCCCGCGCGCACTGCTGGTGGTGGCGCCGCACCCGGACGACGAGGCGATCGCGGCGCACGCGCTGATCACCCGGCTGGCGCGCCGCGGCACGCGGGTCGCGATCCTGGTGGTGAGCGACGGCGCCGCCTCTCATCCGGGCAGCCGCACGTGGCCACGCGACCGGCTGGTGCACGAGCGCCGGCGCGAGACGCGCCGCGCGATGCGTCGCCTCGGCGTCGCCGCGGGCGCGGTCACCTTCCTCGACTTGCCCGACGGTCGGCTCGCCGAACGGGCAGCGTCGGTAAGACGCGGCGTCCGACGGGCCGCCCGCGCGCTGCCCGCCCCGCTGCTCGCGCTGGCACCGTCGGACGACGACGCGCATCCCGACCACCGCGTCGTCGCCGCCGCGGCGTGTCGCGCCCCGGGGGTGCGCTGGTGGCGCTACCCGGTGTGGCCCGCGGGGCAGCGGCTGCGCGGCGCGCGGTCGCTGCCGCTGAGCGCGCAGGAGCGGCTGGCGAAGCGGCACGCGATCCGCGGCTATCGCACCCAGGCGGGGCGGATCACCGACGACCCGACCGGCTTCGCGATGACGCGGGGCCAGATCGCCGCGTTCAGCCGCCCGCGCGAGCTGTTCGCCGCGGCGACGACGTCGTGAGCGCGATCACGCTGGCTGGGTTCGAGCAGACCTTCGCCGCCGATCCCGATCCGTGGCGCACCTTCTCGGACCGCGACGAGGCGGTGAAGCGCGACGCGATCGTCCACGCGCTGGGCGCCGGCGCGCACGGCCGCGTGCTCGAGCTGGCGGCGGGCAACGGCTCGAACAGTCGCGCTCTGGCCGCGCGCGCGCTGCGGCTCGACGCCACCGAGGCGACCGCGGCGGGTACGCGGCTGGTCGCAGCGGCGCTGGCGGGCCGCGGCGCGCGCGCGCGCGCGGTCCGGCTGGCGGTGCCGGCGCGCTTCCCGCGCGCGCGCTACGACGCGGTGATCGTCGCCGAGCTGCTCTACTATCTCACGCCGCGCGCGATGGAGCGGACCGCGCGCGACCTCGCGCGCGCGCTGCGGCCCGGCGGCACGCTCGTGCTGGCGCACCATCGCGTCGACTTCCACGATTTCGCGCAGCACGCCGCGGACCTCCAGCGCGTGTTCCTGCGTCGGACGGGACGGCCTTGGCAGGTGAGGACCGTGCGGCGGACGGGTCGGTGGATCGTGCTGGCGTGTCGCGCGGCCTGATCGCCGCAGCTTCTGCGGTGGCGGGGCGACCGCGGATCGCCCGCGCCATCCCGGCGGCGAGGCAGGTGCTCGACCGCTCCGCCGGTGCGCGGCGACGCTACGACGCCGCGGCCATGATCGCCCCCGCGCGCCTCCCGTCGACTCGTCGGAACGTCAGGCCTGATCGTCGCGTCGGTCCGCATCGTCGGCGGCGGTGACGCTACACGTCGATCGGCTCGCTCGACCCAGCTCGTCTCGTGATCGCCCGAGAATGATGCGATGAACCGTTAACTATCGTGCGACAAGGATGAGACATGGACAGGACCTCTCTTCTGGCGCAGGTGCGCGAGGCCGATCGGCTCGACAAGCTGAAGAGCTTCTCGATCATCGACACGCCCGGGGAGCATGAGTTCGACTCGATCGTACTGCTCGCGCAGCGCCTGCTGAACGTGCCGATCGCGCTGGTGTCGCTGCTGGACGACACGCGTCAGTGGTTCAAGGCGCGCTGCGGCATCGGCGTGACGGAGACCGGTCGAGGCGAGGCGCTGTGTTCCCACGCGATCCACGTCGACGACATGATGGTCGTCGAGGACGCGCTGCAGGACCAGCGCTTCGTCGACAACGCTCTCGTCCTCGGCCCCCCTTACCTGCGCTTCTACGCGGGCGTGCCGCTCCGCCCCTCCGCGCCGGGCCACTCGGACGATCTCGCCGGGATCGGTACCCTGTGCGTGATCGACACCGCGCCGCGCCGCTTCACCGACGACGATCGCGCGGTGCTGCGGCAGCTGGCGGCGCTCGTCAGCGCGCTGATCAGCGCGCGGTCCAGCGCCGCGACCGCGATGCGGCTGTCGCAGGAGGCGCAGCGTCACGCCGAGATGCTGGAACGCCAGCAGCTCCAGCTGGGTCAGGCCGAGCGGATGGCGGGTTTGGGCTCGTGGCGGCTCGATCTCGCCGACATGAGCCTCCACTGGTCGGACCAGGTCTATGCCATCTACGGCGTTCCCCTGGGTCAGATGCCGTCGATCGAGGAAGGGCTGAGCTTCTACCCGCAGGAGCGGCGCGCGGAGTTCAAGGCGCTCATCGAGCGCGCCGCGTCCACCGGCGAGTCGTTCGATCTCGAGAGCGACTTCCGGACCGCGGACGGCCGCGATCGGCGAGTCCGCTCGATCGGCGAGGCGCAGCTGCACGAGGGGCGGCCGACCGCGCTCATCGGCGTCTTCCAGGACGTGACCGATCGCCACGCGCGCGAGCAGACGCTGCGGCTCAGCGCCGACACCGATCGCCTGACGGGGCTGCCCAACCGCAGCTGTTTCGAGCAGCGACTGGGCGAGACCTTCGCGCGCGCGCGCGGGCGGGCGGAGCCGCTGTGTCTGCTCCTGCTCGATCTGGACGGCTTCAAGGACGTGAACGACACCTTCGGGCACGCCGCCGGCGACGAGGTGCTGCGCGTGATGGCCGATCGCCTGCGCCGCATCACCGCGCCGAACGCCTTCGCCGCCCGGCTCGGCGGGGACGAGTTCGTGGTGTTGCTGACCCGACCGCGCGATTGCGCGCGGGCCGAGGAGGCGATCCTCTCCCTTCTCCAGTCGCTTCGCCATCTCGTGGACAAGGATGGGCAACGGCGCGGCGTGTCGGCGACTGTCGGCGCGGCCTTCCTCGACGACGACATCGTCGAGCCGAGCGAGCTGACGCATCGCGCCGACCTCGCGCTCTACGAGGCCAAGCGCGTGCAGCGCGGGACCGGCCAGATCCACGGCGCGAAGCGCCCGGTGACGCTCGGGGCGGCGCTGCACGCGGCGCGCGGCTGAGGCACGCGACGATCCCTCCCCACGAGCGCGCGGCGCTTGCTCGGCGACGACGCGCGTCCTGAGGCTCCGCGCTGACTCTGGCGAGCGATCGCGTCGCGTCCCGCGCCAGTGCTGATCGTTCGCGACGGAATGTCGCCGCTGCCGCGTTGAAGTCAGCGGCCGCTCAATCCCCGGCGGTGACTCTCGTCAGGAGAAGGTATGAAGCTGATGATCCTCGCGGCCGCCGCGGCCGGCATGGTCATGGTCGCCGCACCGCCGGCGGCCGAGGCCCGACAGGGTTGCGGCCGCGGCTTCCACCGCGGGCCGGCGGGCGCGTGCCGCCCCAACGTCCGGGGCGCTTACTATCGCGGCTTCGGCTATTGGGACGGCCACCGCTACTGGAAGAGCCGCTACCGCCATCGTGGCGGCTGGCGCTACCGCTGAGGCCTAACCGCGGGCGCGGCATCGCCGTCGCGCCCGCCCGCCCGCACCATCGCGAGGACCCAGGATGACCCGATTATCGCTCTTCGCCGCTACCGCGATGCTCCTTCTCTCCGCCAGCGCCTGCACCACGCGCGCGGACGTGCGACGCGCCCGGCTCGACCTGCAGGACGCGCGCCGCGACGCGCGCGACGCGGACCGCTACGGCGACGCCGCCGACCGGCGGCAGGCCCGCGACGAGCAGCGCGAGGCACGACGCGACCTGCGCCGCACGCGGCGCGCCTATGAGGACGATCATCGCTGCGGCCCGCGCTACGGGCGTCCGTGCTGATGGTCGCGCTCGCCGCGCGACAGGCGCGACGGCTCCCGCTCGACGGTGACGGCGACGGTCGCGAAGGGCGCGCCGAGTCCCACGCCGGCGAGACGTCGCGCCGGCGCGGTCCGGGAACGCGCCTCGCCGCGCTCGACCGCGCCGGGCGCCGCGCCGCCGTGGCGCGATGCTCCGCACCGCTGGACTCCGACGGCGACGGCATGCTCTCCTCGGCCGAGCGGGCGCGCCGCGCCGGCACGGCGGAGGCGCCTCGCTCGAACTGACGGCGGGCGCCGATGACGACGGGGTTCGCGATTGAGCGATCACGATCCGGACGCGGCCCTGGTGGCGCGCGTGGGGCGCGGCGACCGTGCCGCGGCGCGGCTGCTGATCACCGCCAAGCTGCCGCGCGTGCTCGCCTTGGCGACGCGGCTGCTGCGCGATCGCGGCGCCGCCGAGGAGGTCGCGCAGGAGACGTTCCTGCGCGCGTGGCGCGGCGCGGGCGACTGGCGGACGGGGCGAGCGCGCTACGACACGTGGCTCCACACGGTGGTGCTCAACCTCTGCCGCGACCGGCTGCGCCGGCGTCGCGAGCTGACCGGCGAGCCGGTGCCCGACCGCGCCGACCCCACGCCCGACGCCGAGCAGACGCTGCTGACCGCGGAGCGCGCGCGGCGCGTCGCGGACGCGATCGCGGCGTTGCCCGAGCGCCAGCGCGAGGCCATCGTGCTGGTCCATTATCAGGACCTCAGCGGCGCGGAGGCGGCCGCCGCGCTGGAGGTGAGCGTCGAGGCGCTGGAGTCGCTGCTGGCGCGCGCGCGGCGCACGCTGCGCGCGCGGTTCGCCGCGGAACAGGAGGCGGAGCGTGACTGATCCACGGGTGGCCGAGCGCTATCGCGCGCTCGCCGAGGTCTATGGCGGCACGATCGCGCGCTGGCCCGCCGCGGAGCGTGCCGCGGCGGCGCGCTGGGCGACGACGCCGGACGGCGCGCGCGCGCTGGCCCAGGCCGAGAAGCTCGACCGGCACCTCGATCTCTGGTCGATCGCGATCGCGCCCGAGGCCGTGGCGAGCCGGATCGCGGCGCGCGCGCCCGCGCCGTCCGTGCTCATGCGGGCGCGCTGGTGGTGGTCGGGCCTCGGGATCGCCGCCGCGCTGGCCGGGGCGGTCGCCGGCACCGCGGGCGCGGCGTTCGTCGGCGCGCCGCGCGACCTCGTCGTCGAGGGCGGCACCGCGTTCGGCGAACTCGGCCTCGCGGAGGAGGGATCGTGAACCGCTGGCACGTCGGGCTGATCGTCTCACTGATCCTCAACCTGTTCCTCGCCGGCGCGCTCGCGGCGGGCTATGTCTCGCTGCGCTACGGACGCGGCATGATCGCCGCGGGTTCGCTCCGGATCGCCGGCGCCGAGCTGCCGCCGGACCAGCGGCGTGCCTATCGCGCCGCGCTCCGCGAGACCCGCCGCGCGATGCGGCCGACCGTGCTGGCCGCTCGGGAGGCCAAGGCGCAGGCGGCGGCGCTGCTCGCCCGTCCGCGCGTTGACCAAGCGGCGGTGCTGGCCGCGCTGGATCGCGCCCGCGTCGCGGACGCCGCGGTGCGCGCGGCGGTGGAGCGTCGCGCGGTCGCCTTCGCCGCCACGCTGCCGCCGGCACAGCGCGCGCGGTTGGCCGAGGCGATGCGGCGGCGCGCCGCCCGGGGGACACAGTAGGCCGCGGCGGGACCGACGGATCGTTCTCGGCGAGGATAGCGTCGGCCCCACGCCACCTTGCGTGACGAACGGGACGCCCTGCTGTACCATCCAAGTGGATGGTGGAGCGAGAACGTGCCGCAGCAGGTGACCAAGGCGCCGGACCGCGAGAAGATCACGATCAATCTCGGCTACGTCGATCTCGGCCAGGTTGACCTGCTCGTCCGGGAAGGCTTCTACAGCAACCGGACGGATTTCATCCGCACGGCCATCCGGCACCAGCTGGAGCGGCATGGCGAGGCGGCGCGTGAATCGGTCAGGCGGCGGCAGCTCCAGCTCGGCCTGTGCCACTTCTCGGCCCATGATCTAGAAGCGGCGCGCGCCGCGGGTGAGGTCCTGGACATCCGCGTGCTGGGCCTGGCCACCATCGCGTCCGACGTCACCCCCGAGCTCGCGCGCGCGGCCATCGGCTCGCTGACCGTGCTGGGCGCGCTCCACGGCGACCCCGCGGTCAAGGCCGCGCTGGCCGATCGCATCGCCTGAGACGGAGAGCGCCCATGACCTTACAGACTGTGATGGCGGAGGCGCTTCAGCGGACCCGGTCCGGCGACCTGATGGGGGCGACGGCGCTGATCCGCGGAGCGGTGGGCGGCGGCGCGGATCCAGCGCCGGTCGTCGAGCCGCGCGATCTCATCATCGATCTCGAGCGCGCTCGTGCCGCGGCCGAGCCCCAGCGTGGGGAACTGCCGCGGGCTGGCGGACGAACTCGGCGTCCTGGTCGCCTATCCACGTCAGACCCAGGCACTACACCCGTTCGGCCAGATCCCGACCTACGAGGACGGCCCGCTCGTCCTGTTCGAGACCGGCGCGATCGTCCTTCACATCGGCGAACGACACGCCGGCCTCCTGCCCGCCGAGCCCGACGCGCGTGCGGTGGAGGGGGATCGTGTCGCCGCCGTCGCGACGCTCGGCAGGTGAGGACCCTCCCGCGACGCGCCAGCCACGGCTTTGTCGCTCACAGGCCGAAGCCGTCGCTGTTCTGCCCGCGCCGCCGCACGCGAGCGGCACGGACCGCGGTCGCGGTATGATAATGGCCGCGCCGCTCGGCGCGGAACACCTGTGCGACGCGCTTGCCGTGGACCATCAGCGGCAGCCCGAGGAGCGCCACGACGAAGAGCGGCACCATCAGCGGCGAACGGTCCAGAGCGAGGCAGGCGGCGCATGCGCCGACGAACAGCGCGAGGCCGGTGGCTCTCCACGCGAGGTCGCGACGGGTCACGGGAACACGCCTCTGATCGACGCCGCGGCAGGGTCGCCGACCACGCGGTCGCCCGCCGCCGAGAGCAGCGCGCCGAGGCCCGCGCGATGATCGTCGCGCGAGGTGCCGTGCCACAGCACGATATCGGCCGGAAAAACCGCTTCCTGCGCGAGCGCCTGCGCCATGTCGACCTGGTCGAAGGTGAGGCCGATCGCGCGATCACGCAGCATGCCCGCGGCTGACCGCGCCCGCGCGATCATCGCCGGTGAGCCGTCGATGCCGCGCGCCTCGATCGCGGTGAAGCCGAGGGCGCGCGCCTCGCGCGCTGCCTCGATCAGCAAGGCGCCGCTGCCGCAATCGGCATCGACGATCCGCACGGAGCAGCGGTGCCGCTGGCGGAGGTCGGCGAGCGCCGCGAGCAGCGGCAGCCAGCGCGGGTCGTCGCGGACCGTGTGCGGGCCAGACACCACCCAGTCGCGCGCCGGGCGGGGATCATCGATGGCCGACATGCCGGCCTTCCTCATCGTCGCTGTCATGCTGGATCTCCTCAGGCCGCGAGCATCAGCGCGCGCTCGCCGGCCGCGTCGGGGTCGAACGGCATGGCGGGGTCGATGGCACGCCCGGCGTGCGCGAAGCTCCGTGCGGCGGGCTGCGAGACGAGGCGGCGGTCGCGTTTGCCCGCGTCATCACGGACGCGCCGTTGGTCGACGTGATCCTGGCCGACGCGGATGACCGGCGCGCGTTCGTCGGGCTGCGCGGGAGCTTCGGACGACATGATCATGGCTGATGCCTTCGATGAACGGGCATCGCGTACCCGCCGAGATCAGCTACGCGCCCTCCCATAGTCTTTCGAGATCGATCCCCGGGATCGGCATAGTGGCGACATAGAGGTGCCGACGACTCGTCGCATGTGGTCGCTCGCTCGCCGAGGGACCGTCAGGCACGGGCCGAGCGAATCCGGGTCAGCCCCTTGGGGAGCGCGGCCCGGGCGGCGGACAGACGCGCGAACCGTGGGTCGGACGCGAGCCCGTCTCCACGCGACGCATCGCCGCCCTCGCGAGCCGCCGACCAGCGGTCGACGGCGGCTTGTCTCAAGACGACACAGGTGCGTCTCGACGTGGGACATCAACCTAGCAGGGGAAGGAGGCCGCGTTTATCTTGCGTGACGGATCCGACGACGTCCGTGGTGCAACGATGAACGATGCCGCCTTCTTCCTCGAATTGGCCGAGCATCTGAGAGACCTGATCGTCGAACATTCCGTCCGCGTCGCCGCTTGGTTCCGCGCATAGTCTCGCCGTGCAGGCCTCGCCTGTCCCGGCATTCGCCGCAGCGACAGCCCGGCCCTTTTTCTGCAGGCGCGTCACTCCAGGCGTAGCCGCGCGCGGGAAAAGCGGTGCGCTCGTGTCGAGCGGCAGGTCCTGGGTGAGGTCCTCCGCCAGCGAGGGGTCGCCCGGTCGCCGCGTGAGGAAAGCGATGAGCGGTAGCCGCAGGCCACGCGCTCGCGCGAGCGGGTCCTCATCGGAGAAGCTCGGTGATCGGTCCCCGATCCAGCCTCTAAGCGGCCAAGCTCGTCTCCAGCGACGCCACGAAGACATCCGACGCCATCGGCCGACCGATCAGATAGCCCTGTGCCATGTCGCAGCCCGCGTCGCGGAGCAGCGCGAGACAGCCGGGCTCCTCGATCCCCTCCGCCACCACCTTGAGCCCGAGCCCGTGCGCGAGGTCGATCGTCGAGCGTACCATCAGCGCGTCGGCCGGGTTGAGGTGCGCGTGCTGGACGAAGCTGCGGTCGATCTTGAGCTCGGACAGCGGCAGCTCGCGCAGATAGGTCAGCGTCGACTGGCCGGTGCCGTAATCGTCCATCGAGATCGCCACTCCTTTGGCGCGGAAGTGGCGCAGGTGCGCCGCGGCGCGCTCGGGGTCGGCCAGCGTGGCCGACTCGGTCACCTCGAAGATCAGCCGGTCGGCCGGCACCGCGCCCGAGTCGAGCAGCGCGTCGACCGCGGTGCTGAACGCCGGCTCGGCGATCAGCATCGCGGAGAGATTGATCGCGACCGAGACGTCGTGCCCCCGCGCGCGCCACGCAGCGAGGTCGGCGACCGCGCGCGCGAGCACGTGAAGCGTCAGCGCGGCGATACGGTCGGCCTGCTCGGCCAGCGGGATGAACAGGTCCGGCCGGATCATCCCGCGCACGGGGTGGCGCCAACGCACCAGCGCCTCGGCGCTGGCGACGCGGTCGGTCGCGAGCGCGAGCTTGGGCTGGTAATGCACCTCGATCTCGCCGTTGGCGATCGCCTGGTCTAGCTCGCCCATCAGCACCAGCCGTCGCTCCAGCGCCTCGGCGTCGACGTGCGCGTGGCGCCAGAAGGCGCCCGCCGCGGCGGCGGCGTCGGCGGCGCGGGTCGCGCTCACCAGCCGGTCGTGGATCGTGCCCTCGCCCGCCGACACGCCGAGATGGACCGCGGCGTCGGCGCGGCGGCCGAGGATCTCGACGGGCTCGGTCAGCGTCGCGCGCAGCGCCGCCACCAGCGCCTCGACGTCGTCCCCCGCCGCCCCCACCGCGAGCAGCCGCTCGCCGACGCGGTAGACCGTGCCGCCCGCGGTGGCGCTCAGCCGGTCGGCGACGCGCAGCAGCAGGTCGTGCCCGGCGCGTTCGCCCAACAGCGTGACGAGCGCGTCGGCGTTGCCCAGCGACGCCACCAGGAGCGGCCGCGGCCCGGCACCGTCCCCGTCGTGGAGCAGCGCGCGGCGGTTGGGCAGGCCGGTGTCCTCGTCGACGCGGCGCTGGCGCTCGAAGCGGCGCGCGAGGTCGAGTGCGACGCGCGCCAGCCCCGCTGCGCCCACCAGCACCAGCGCCGGAGCGAGCGGGAAGACCGACTGCCACGCCACCTGCGCCCACACCGACAGCGTGAACAAGATGATCGGGGCGACCAGCGCGAGCGCCGCCGCGCCCGCGCCGCGCCGCACCAGCAGCATCGGCGCGGCGAGCAGCAGCGCCATCAGCAGCGGCAGCGCACTGCCGCGCTCGCCCGGCACGCCCGCGAGCAGCGTCTCCGCGGCGAGCGCCTGCACCACCACGCCGGGGATCACGCCCCAGTGCGGCGTGGCGTAGCGGTCACCCATCTCGATCGCGGTGGCGCCGATCAGCACGTCGCGCCCGCGCACCGCGGCCGGGTCGAAGCGGCCGTCGCGCACCGCGACGAAGCTCAGCCGCGGCAGCCGCGCCGGGTCGATCCCGCCGTCGATCGGGAAGAAGCTGTCGGCCGCGCCCGAGCGATGCGCGATCAGCGCGGAGAGCGACGGCCGCGGCGTGCCCGCGGTGACGGTGCCGAACGGCGCGCGGCGGACGATCCCGTCGGAGTCGGGCTGCATGCTGACCGAGGCGAGCGCGGCACCCGCGCGCAACGCGGGCAGCGGCAGCGAGTCGATCGTGCGCCGGTCGCCCGAGCGCGCGCGCTGCGCGAAGGTGGGCAGCGCGACCAGGCCGGGCGCACGCGTGATGGCCCGCGCCAGCGCGGCGTCGCCCGCGCCAGGGCCGGCCGAGGAGAAATCGACGTCGAAGGTGATCGACGCGGCGCCCGCGGCGCGGAGCCGGTCGACCGCGTGCGCGTAATGGTCGCGCGACCACGGCCACTCGCGGATCGCGGCGACGCTGGCGGCGTCCATCTCGACGACGACGACCTGCCCGCTCGGCGCGCGCACCCACGCCGCGGCACGCAGCGGGTCGAGCAGCCGGTCGATCCGCTCGCCGATCCCGCTGAGCGCGGTGAGCAGCGCCAGCGCGAGCGCGGCGGCGAGCGCGAGCGCACGGCGGTGGCGCAGCAGCGGTCGGACGCGGGGATTCAGCATGCGAAGGGAGGCTGGCAGGTGATGGGAAGGGGCGCTCCCGTCCCGACCGCGAGAAGGGCAGCTTGACCTGAATCGTCGGCTTTCCCCCGCGCACCACCCCGGCGCACGCCGGGGTCCAGTTGGGCGGACCTCCGTGAATCTAGCCCAGCGTGTCCCACCTCGACCGCGGCGTTCGCCGGGGCGGCAGCCGCGGGAAGGAGATGGCGCCCTGCCACGCTCGCGTCCGTGCCCGCCGCAACGTGCCTACCGTTAGGCATCAGAACACCCGCGACAGCCGCAGCGAGATGCGCGGCCGGCGATTGCCAGTGTCGAACCGGTCGGCGTTGAGCGGGAAGGCGACCTCGACCATGCCGTCGAGCCGACCCGTGCCGCCACGCACGCCCAGCCCGGTCGACGCTAACGTCCCGCCGCCGAACCCGTCGCGCAGGTTGCCGACATGGCCGCCGTCGACGAAGGCATAGCCCTGCGCGCGGTCGATCACGCCGGGCAGCACGCGACCGGCGTCGGCGCGCAGCTCGGCCGAGGCCATCGCCCCCTGGTCGCCGGTGCGCTCGGCATAATCATAGCCGCGCGCGAAGCCCGGCCCGCCCAGCCCGATCTCGGCGGTGGCGAGCAGCGGGCGCGAGGCGAGCTGCGCCGCGCCCGCCAGCACCGCGCTGAACGGGCCGCCGAGCCGCCGCGTATAGTCCATCTGCCACGTCGCCAGCACGAAGCGCGCGTCGCCGTCGGCGCGCGACAGCAGCGCGTCGCCGGCCCGGCTCACCCCCGCGAGCGGCAGCCCGACCACGCCGGCCAGCTCGCCGCGCAGCGCGCCGCCCGCCACCTCCGCCTGGCCGTTGAGCGAGGCGGTGGCGGTGGCGAGTCGATCCCGCCGCAGCCGTACGCCCCTGAGCGTCTGCGTCACCGTCACCGCGCGCAGCTCGGCGCTGCCCCACAGGCTGCGCGCGCGTGTGCGCACCAGCGCGCGCGCGTAGCTCACGGACAGGTCGCCGCTGCGGCCGACCACGTCGAGCGGCGTCAGCGCGGCGCCCGGGTGCGAACGCGCGATCGAGCCGGCCACCGCCACCACCGACCCGGCCGAGTCGACCGGCGCGGCGTAGCGCGCGCGCAGGAAGGCGAACTCGCTCGGCTCGAACGGCGTCTGCGCGACGATCAGCGACAGCTCGTCGCCGTTCCCCGCCAGCCCGCGCAGGCTGGCGAGCAACGTGGAACGCACCGGGCCGACCTCGGCGCTGCCGCGGTTGTCGAGCTGCGCATAGGCGCTGGCGCGGTCGCTCGCGATCGTCACCAGCAGGATGCCGAAGCCGTCCTGGCGGACGTAGCGGGTCTCGGTCACGCGCACGCCGGGCACGTCGCCGACCAGCAGCAGCGCGCGCTCGAGCATCTTCTGGGTGACCGCGCCGCGTCCGGTGAGCGCGTGGACCAGCAGCGTGTCGGCCGCCTCGCTGCGCGCCCCGATCACGCGCACCGCGTCGATCCGGCCGAGCTCGGCCTCGACCTGGAGCACGCCGTCCGCCATCGGCTGCGCCGCGACCGAGGCCGTGGCGAAGGGATAGCCGCGCGCGCGCACCGCGCCCGCGATCTGGCCGGCGAGCGTCGCCAGCGCGCCGCGGTCGAGCGCGCGGCCGATCACCGGCGCGGTCGCGGCGGCGAAGGCCGTGTCGGGGATACCCGCGGCGCCGCTCACCCGCACCGCGCGCACGGGCGGAGTGAGCGTCGTTCCCGCGGCGGCGCGGCTGGCGGCGTCTACCTCTGTCGGCGCCGCGCGCTCGGGCTGCTCGAGCGAGGGGCGCGGCAGCGCGCGCGCCGCGATCGTCGGGTCGGCGCGGTCGAGCGCGGTCTGCGCCGCCGCGGGTGCGCCCGCCAGCGCGGCGCTCCCCAGGAGCGTCAGACGGATCGTGGAAGTAGCTCGCATGCGGACGCCCCTGTTGTCGCGGCGGACCTAGGCGGGGGCGGGTTCCGATTTGGTTACGACAACGGCGGCATTTCGCTAACCATCCGCTCTAAGTTGTTCGCAACGCTCTCCTTCTACTCGGCTGAGTCGGCACGCATGGCGCGCCGAGGGAGATTCACATGCGTAAGCCGATCCTGGCGCTGCTCGCCGCATCCACCGCGGGCATCGCGACCGCCGCGAGCGCCGGCCCTGCCGGCTGGCGGATCAGCGAGGCGATGGGCGACGTGCAGGTGACCCGCGCGGGCGTCTCCACGGTCGCGACGCGCGGCAGTGCGATCGCGGCGGGCGACACCGTCACCACCGCCAAGGGAGCGCGCGCGGTGCTGGTGCGCGGGACCGAGTTCATGCTGGTCGCGCCGGGCTCGCGGCTGACGCTGCCCGCCGCGACCGAGGCCAAGGGGATGACGCGGATCGTCGAGGAGTTCGGCAACGTCGTCTTCATGATCAAGAAGAAGATGACGCCGCACTTCGAGGTGCAGACGCCGTATCTCGCCGCGGTGGTGAAGGGGACGACCTTCAGCGTGAGCGTCGGCGGCGGCGGCAGCGCGCTGCAGGTGATCGAGGGCGCGGTCGAGGTCGCCACCAGCGACGGCGGCGCGCACGACCTGCTCACCCCCGGCGCGGTGGCGCAGGTGGGCGCGGGCGACCGCTTCCGCATGGCGATCGAGCGAGACGGCGTGCGCCGCGTGCTGGACTCGCCGGCGCGACCGCGCGAGACGCCCGCCCCCGCGCTGCCCGCGGCGGTGGAGATCGCCGCGGCGCCCGCGCCCAGCGACACCGCGCCGGACACCGCCGCCGCGGTCTCCGCGCCGACGCCGGTCGCCGCCCCCGCGCTCGCCGCCGCCGACCCGGTGGCCGCGCCCGCGGCGACCGACACGGTGGCCGCGCCCGCGACGGTCATCGCGGTGGCGGAGACGGTCTATGCCGCGCCGGTGGCGCTGGCCGACACCACGGGCGGGCTGGTCAAGGGCACCACGGCGCCGAGCGGCGGCGCGTCCGCGGCGCTCGCCGCGGTGGCGAGCGCGACCCGCACCGCGACCGAGGCGTCCACCGCGGCGGTGAAGGTGGTGGAGGTCGCCGCGGCGGTCGTGACCACGCGCGCCGAGCAGGCGAGCGCGAGCGCGACGGCGGCCAGGAGCGCGGCCGAGACCGCCGCCGCGGCCGAGGCCAAAGCGGGCGCCGAGCGCGCCGCGGCCGAGGCGGCGGCGCAGGCACAGGCGACCGAGGCGGCCGCCAAGGCCTCCGCGCTGGCCGCGGCGCAGGCCGGCGCGGAGCAGGAGCAGGCCGCGGCGGCGCGCGCGGCGGCGGCGTCTCAGGCCGAGGAGAGCGCCAGGGCGGCCCAGGCGGCGCAGGCGGCGCAGCAGCAGGTCGCCGCCGAGCAGGCGGCGCAGGCCGAGGCGCAGGCGCGCGCGATCGCCGACCAGGTAGCGGCAGCGGCGGCACAGGCGCAGGCCGAGGCGTCGGCGGCGTCTTCGGCGCAGGCAGCGCAGGCGGCGCAGCAGGCGGCGGCGGACGCGGCGGCGCGCGCCGCGGTGGCGGTGGCGCAGCAGAGCGCCGCGGAGGCGGCGGGCGATGCCGCGGCGCAGGCGACCGCTGCCCAGGCGGCGCAGGCAGCACAGGCCGCCGCGGCGGCGGCGCAGGCCCAGGCGGCGCAGGCGCAGACGCACGCCGAGGCCGAGGCCAAGGGCGCCGGCAACGCCGCCGCCGCGGCGCTCCAGGCGGCGATCCAGAAGGCCGCGCGCGACGCCGCCAAGGCACTCGCCGACGTCGCCGCGCAGAAGGCGGCGCAGGACGCCGCCCGCGCCGCGGACCAGGCGCAGAAGGCCGCCGACCAGGCCGCCAAGGCGGCCGCCGATCAGGCCGCCAAGGATGCCGAGAAGGCCGCGCGCGACGCCGACAAGGCCGCCAAGGACGCGGACAAGGCCGTGAAGGAGGCCGCGGACAAGGCTGCCAAGGCCGCGGCGGACGCCGCCAAGGAGCAGGAGAAGGCCGCGCGCGACGCGCAGAAGGCAGCCGACGACGCGGCGAAGGCCGCGCAGAAGGCAGCCGAGGACGCCGCCAAGAAGCCGCTTCCCGGCCCGCTCGATCCGCTCAAGCAGGTGGTGGACCTCTTGTTACCCAAGAAGCCCTGACGTCGATATACACCTGGAGCGATGGCGCCGACCGCCCCTCCGGCGGAGGTCGGTGACCCGGTAGCCGCGCGTCGACACCACGTCGTGCGCTGACGAGGGCGGCTCGAGCCGGTCACTGACCTTCTCCATCCCGGCCGCCATCGCGTCGCCGGCCTGTCGATGCCCGTGAAGGTCAGCGATTGTCCGGCATCGGCTCCGACAGCGTCGGCGCTCCCCACGCGGCGTCAGCCTCGAACATGGCGCATCCACGCTCCCGAAACATCTCTAACGCGATCGGGCGAATGAACGCGCACGAGCACGGCCGACGGCCCGAAGGGGCTCCGATGCGCCTCCTGTCATGGTCGAGATGCGCAAGTTCTGGCAGATCGCCCGACGACGATCACTCGCCCTTCATCTCTGCCTGAGCGACCGCTTCGCCCATCTCCCAAAAGTTCCGAGCACGCACGAATATTTAGTTTCATTGCGCCGTGCATCCGCCCGCGGGCGGCGGCCGTAGCTCCGCTCGCCTGCGCCACAAGAAGGCACGTGGGCCAAGGGAGGTGCCGAACATGACACAGCAGGACCTGGTGATCGAGGCGCTCGACGCGCGCAGTCAGCGACGCACCGACAGGCGCGCGCTCTTCACCGCAGCGCTCGGCGTGGCCGCCGTGGGCTCTGCGTTCGCCTACGCTAACCCTGCTCTGGCGCAGACCAGCGTCACGGACGCCGACGTACTGAACTTCGCGCTCAACCTCGAGTATCTCGAGGCGCAATTCTACCTGTACGCGGTCAACGGCACCGGACTGCCATCGACCCTGACCGGCAGCGGCAGCACCGCCGGCGGCACCGTGACGGGCGGCGCCAAGGTGGACTTCTCGGGCGATCCCAACGTCGGCGCCTATGCGCGCGAGATCGCGGCGGACGAGCAGGCGCACGTCAACTTCCTGCGCACCGCGCTCGGGTCGTCGGCGGTGGCGATGCCCAACATCAACATCTCCGGCGAGGCCGACGGCCCGTTCACCGCGGCGGCGCGCGCCGCCGGCGTGGTCGGCGCGAACGCGACCTTCAACCCCTATGCCGACCCGACCAGCTTCCTGCTCGGCGCCTTCATCTTCGAGGACGTCGGCGTGACCGCCTACAAGGGCGCCGCGCCGCTGCTGAGCAACAAGACCTTCCTGGAGGCCGCGGCGGGCATCCTCGCGGTCGAGGCCTATCACGCCGCGATCGTCCGCACGACGCTGTACGCCAAGGGCGTGCCCGCGCTGATCCAGGCGACCGAGCAGATCTCGGGGGCGCGCGACGCGCTCGACGGCAGCCCGACCGAGGATCAGGTCCGCGGCATCGCCCCCGACGACGACCAGGGCATCGCGCCGACCGGCAGCGGCGCCACGCTGACCTCGAACATCGTGCCGCTGAACGCCAACGGCCTCGCCTACAGCCGAACCACCGGACAGGTGCTCAACATCGTCTACCTCGACGCCGGCACCGCGACCATGGGCGGGTTCTTCCCCAACGGCGTCAACGGCAACATCCGATCGACCACGTGAGCGTGGGGCCGCTTCCCGGCATCCCCGTCTCTCCTCCATCACAGGAACCACGCACATGATCGATCATCGCAAGGCCCTCGACCTGCTCGCCGCGGCGGACACGCGCCGCGCGGCGCGGCGCCGCTTCCTCAAGGTGGCGGGCGGCGGCACGCTCGCGCTCGGCAGCGCCAGCCTGCTGGCCGGCTGCTTCGACTCCGAGGAGGACGACGCTCCCAGTCCCACGCCGACGCCGACCCCCACCCCCGCCGCGGTGACGGACAGCGACATCCTCAACCTCGCGCTCAACCTCGAATATCTCGAGGCGCAATATTATCTGTTCGCCGTCAACGGCAGCGGGCTGGCGGCCAACCTGACCGCGAGCGGCACGGGCACCGCGGGCGGCAGCGTCACCGGCGGCGCGAAGGTGGACTTCTCGGGGGACGCCCTCGTCGGCGCCTATGCCCGCGAGATCGCGGCGGACGAGGCGGCGCACGTCAATTTCCTTCGCGCGGCGCTCGGCTCCGCCGCGATCGCCATGCCCAACATCAACATCTCCGGTGACTCGAGCGGGGCGTTCACCGCCGCGGCGCGGGCGGCGGGCGTGATCGGCTCGAGCGAGACCTTCAACCCTTATTCCTCGCCCGAGAACTTCCTGCTGGGAGCGTATCTGTTCGAGGACGTCGGCGTCACCGCCTACAAGGGCGCCGCGCCGCTGCTCTCGAGCAAGGTCTTCCTCGAGGCCGCCGCGGGCATCCTCGCCGCCGAGGCCTATCACGCCGGCCTGGTGCGGACGGTCCTCTACGCCAAGGGCATCTCCACCCCCGCGCTGATCACGGCGACCACCAAGATCTCCGACGCGCGCGACGCGCTCGACCAGGGGAGCGACACGGACCAGGGCCTCGTCGGAACGAACGGCGCCGCCAATCTCGTGCCCGCCGACGCGGACGCGATCGCCTACAGCCGCAACAGCCGCCAGGTGCACAACATCGTCTACCTCAACGCCACCGGCGCCAATCTGAACGGCGGCGGTTTCTTCCCCAACGGGACGAACAACCCCAACCCGACGCTGCGAGTGGGCCTGCCCTGAGCCGGGGCGCTCGCCGACGACGGACATGATGACGGTGCGGGGGGAGGCAGCGGCCTCCTCCCGATCACGATTTCAAGGGAGTGAGACATGAAGGTGATCGGATTGACGGGTGCGGCGCTGCTCGCCGCCTTCGCGGTGCCGGCGACGGCGCAGGAGAGCGACGGCGGCTTCAACGGCATCTATGTCGGCGCGGCCGGCGGCTACGACGTCCAGCCCAATGACGGCGGCACCTCACGCGTGCTGTTCGACCGCAACCTGGACGGGCAATATGGCGATGTCGTGCGCACCGGCTCGGGCGCCGACGCGTTCGGCCCGGGCTTCTGCGGCGGCCAGGCCGCCAACCAGCTCAGCCCGGCGAACGGCGGTCGCTGCACCAACGACAAGGACGACTGGGCCTATTACGGGCGGATCGGCTTCGACGCGCAGCGCGGCCGCGTCGTCGTCGGCGTGGTGGGCGAGTTCGGCACGACGAACATCACCGATGGCGTGAGCGCCTTCTCCAGCACGCCCGCGAGCTACGTGTTCAACCGTGGCATCGACTGGGAGGCAGGCGTCCGCGCCCGCGCGGGCTACACGCCGAACGACACCACGCTGTTCTACGGGGCGTTCGGCCCGGGCTACGCGCGGATCGATCGCGCGTTCGGCTCGACCAACGCGACCAACACGTTCGATGGCACCGGCAAGCGCAACCAGTTCGGCTTCCAGGCGGGTGGCGGCATCGAGCAGCGGCTCGGCCGGCATTTCTCGGTCGGGCTGGAATATATCTACCATCAGTATCGTGACGACGATTACGTCGTCCGCGCCGCCGGCCCCGCGGGCACGCCCTTCACCAACGCCAACAACGGCGGCAGCGCGTCGGGCACGGACTTCATCCGCAGCGACGACAAGTTCCGCTGGCACTCGCTGCGCGCCACCGCCGCTTTCCGCTTCTGACAACGGCCGAGCACGCCGCTGCGCCCCCGCGGGTCGCGGCGGCGCTCGGCCGGGCGCGCGTCTCTCGAAAGGCCGGTCCGTTGAGCCGATATCGCGTCAAACGCAAGCTTCTGCTCGACGGCGGCCGCCGGGTGCTGCTGTACTTCTGGGGCCATGAGACCGCGGCGCGGATCCACAACCTGGAATGCCTCGACGAGAAGAACGAGCTGGTCTGGCGCGCCGCGCTGCCGCCCTCCGAGATCCCCGACTGTTTCGTGTCGATCGAACGCGACGGAGACGCGTTAGCGGCTCACACGTTCAGCGGACATCGCCTGATCATCTGTTCGACGTCGGGAGCGACCTTGGCGTCGGCGTGACGGGTGCCGCGGACGACGATCGCGTTCAGCAGAAGCGCATCAGGGACGACGACGATCAGATATCGAGCGTAGCTCGAATGATCGACGCCGACACCTGATCATCAGAAGTCGAGACCTCGCCGCTCCACCTCGGCTGCAAGAAGATCCAGGCGGGGATCATGCGACTCGTAGGTCAGCTTCATCCATTCGGTGAGCAGCTCCTGATCGGTCCAGCCGGCAAGCTCGTCGGAGGTTGGCACTGATACGGGGTCTTCCATCGAGCCACCCTAGGCCAGATTCCCTCCGACGCAAGAACGGCGTCCCGCGCCCGGTCGCGACACGGATGAGGCCGCGACGATCGACGGCAGCCTCGGGAGGTGACCTCCCGGACGCCAACTGGTTGGTCACAGGCGGGAGACCCACCTGGATTAATCCCTGCCCGTCTTTACCTGTCACGTTCCGGCACATACCGCCAGGACGTAGCCCACCTCGCGCCTGGCCGCCGAGGGCGCCGGCCTTTCCAGCCGGCGACGTGCTCCCGACCGTGCGCCCGCCGTCCTCCCCCCTCCGCGCGAGACAGCTGCGCCGGGAACAAAGCCGCGTTCACGACGCTCAACTCATGAGCGGGCGGTCGTGACGGAGGACGTCAATGATTATGTCTCGCCTGACCATGGGTGCCGTTGCCACCCTACCGTTCGTCGTCGCGATGCCGGCCTGCGCGGAGAGTGGTCCGTTCGGTGTCGCGCCGGTCGCCGCCGTGGAGCTGCACGACGCACGCGGGGGCTATTCCCTCACACGAGGCGAGGTGCGGCAGATGGTGCGCGACCAGCTCGCGGCCTATGATCGACAGACTGGCCAGATCGCGGTGGTCACGTTCGACAATTGGTCGTTCGACGTCGGGCTGCCGCTGATCGCGGCCAATATCGGCAGATAGCCGAGCTGGTGAACGCCGCGGGATCGATCGCGGGCGAGCGCGCCTCATATCGCCGATGATGAGCGCGTGCGGGACACACGCCGTGCGGTCCCGCAGCCTCTCCGGGGCACGCGGCGATCGGGGCGTCACGTCCTCAGCAAACGGCCAGTTTCGCGAAGGCTTCCGCGTTGACCTCGGCACGTCCGTAGCGAAACCCCTGTCCCATGTCGCAGCCCATGCGCTGCAACAGCTCCTCCTGTTCGACCGTCTCGATCCCCTCGGCGATCACCGTCATGCCCATGGTGCGGGCCAAATTCAGGATGGCCTGAATGATGCCGCGGCTCTTGCCGCTGTCGTCCATCGCCGCGACGAACGACCGGTCGATCTTCAAGGCGTCGAACGGCAGCGACTGGAGGTAGCTGAGTGAGGAGAAGCCGGTCCCGAAGTCGTCGAGGCTGGTCTTCACGCCCCAGGCTCTGATCTCCTCGAGGATCGCCGATGTCCGCGCGGCATCCATGATCGCCACGCCCTCCGTCACCTCCAGCCGCACGGCCGCCGGCGTCACGCCCGTCTCCATCAGCACGGCATGGACCCGGGCGACGAACTCCGGCTGGAGGAACTGTTGCGGCGAGATGTTGATGCTGACGAACGGCAACCGCTCGCCACCGGTCCGCCAATGCCAGGAGGCGGCCTGCGCGCACGCCTCGCGGAGTACCCAGTCGCCGATGAAGAGGATCAGCCCGGTCTCCTCGGCGACGTCGATGAACTCCGCTGGCGACAGCAGACCGCGCACGGGATGGTTCCAGCGGATGAGCGCCTCGAAGCCGCAGATACTATCGGGATCGTCCAGTGAGACGATCGGTTGGTAGTGGAGCACGAACTGCCGCTCGGCGATCGCCTTGCGCAGTTCGTGCTCGACCTGGGTGCGTTGACGCACCTGCGTTCCGAGCTGCTCGGTGAAGGTGACGGACTGTCCGCGACCCTGCGACTTGGCACGGTACATCGCGAGATCGGCGTCCCGCAGCATCTGCTCGACATCGGCATAGGTGGGGTTGCTGAAGGCGATGCCGACGGAGGCCTGGCAGCGCATGTGCGTGCCGGCGAGGACGCTGGGCGCAGCGAGGCAGCGGTGGATCGCCTCGGCCAACCGACCGACCGCGGCGCCGTCGACGACATCGTCGACCAGGACGTTGAACTCGTCGCCGCCTACCCGCGCGAGCGTCGCTCGCCAGCTCGCGCCGACGTCTCGGGCCGCCTCTTCCGCGGCGGCGATGCAGGCCTGCATCCGGGTCGCGACATCGATGAGAAGCGCGTCGCCGGCCTGGTGGCCGAGCGAGTCGTTGACCGACTTGAAGCCGTCGAGATCGACGACCATCACCGCCATGCAGGCGTGCGGGTTCGCCTTCATGCGAACGAAGGCGTTCTCGGCCCGCTCCATGAACAGGGTGCGGTTCGGCAGCCGCGTCATCGCGTCGTGCAGCGCGTCGTGGATCAGCCCGCGACGGGCACGGTCCCGCTCGATGACCCGGCCGAGCTGCGTGCCGATCTGACCCATGATGCCGAGCAGATCCTCGTCGGGGACGATCAGCCGTCGCGCGAAGAACTCGAGCACGCCCGCCACCTCGTCGCCCACCATCACCGGGAAAGCGCAGGCTGCCGCGAGTCCACAGTGCGCCGCGACGGGCAGGCGGGGGAAGTTGGCGTCCGCCGTCACGTCGTCGATCCAGTGCGGGCGAACGTCGGCGAGTATCCTCCCCGGCAGTCCGACCCCCGTCTCAAAGCGCACGTGACGCGAGGCCTCGACGAACGGGAACATCGCGTCGGGATCGGCGGCATACCAGACGTCGCAGCCGGTCACGGCGCCGTCCTGCGCGCTCACGAGGAGCGCGTTGCCGAATGCCCAATCCATGTGGCGGCAGATCTCGGTCACGGCGACGCGCAACGCCGCCTCGATCTCGGCCGTCCGGTTGGCGCCGTCCGTGATGCGCTGGAGCAACAGCAGGCGCTGCTGGCTCTCGTAGAGCCGCCTCAGCCCTTGTTCGGCGATCGCCTCGGCTTCGATCCTGGCCGCACGCTCGCGAACGACCCGGCGCTCGGCGCGCGCGAGCCGAGCGTCGAGGTCATCGTCCCGAGGCGGAGCGCAATGCTTCAATGAAGCCAGCGAACCGCCAGGCGACACACCGGATTGCCCTCCAGCATGCACGCCATGTGCTCGATCTCCACCTGCTCCCCGAAGCGATCAGCCGCACCTTCGACGAAGCCGTGCGCCAGATGGCACATCTGCCGCGGCGACCGATAGCCGATGACGAGGCGCCCCTCGCCGTCATTGCTGAAGTTGAACTGCGGGCAACCCGCGCCCGAGTAGAGCTTCCGCACCTCGGGATGGATGATGTCGTTGACGCTCAAGATGAAGCTGCGGGCCGAGACGTGGCCGGCGAAGAACGGCTGGTAACGCTCCGCCAGCATCGGCATCGCCGCGCGGCCGAACCAACGGAGAACGTCCGCTGCCTCGAGATCGAGCTGCCTGGCAGCGGCTCCCACGAGCGCGACGATCTCGCTGTCCGGGTAGCTGCCGAGCGACGTGTAGGCGCCGTGCACACCGGCTTCCTCCAGCAGGTCGATCCAGACATCGTCCCCATAAGCGTCGGTGACGGCCTGCTCCAGGAGATTGAACACTACACCCTTCACCGCGCGCTCCCCGCCAAGCGTTGCCGCCCCGTTGGTTGGCGTGATCTAAACGGGTTAAGATCCGGTGTCCGGGCCTCGCGCCGGCGAGCCTCTACCAGCAGCGCGACCTGCGGCCGACCGTCGCGCTCGACGCGCTGGTCGCCGGGGCCGTCGCCGAAGGTCTCGCGCTCGATCCGCCGCTCGTCCGTCGTCGGCTGTTCGACCAGACCACCGCGTCGCCGAGTCTCGACGGTCTCGTGCGCGCGTGACGCTGTCGCCGCGCGCCTGCCGCTCACGATCCGCTCGAGCGTCGTGAGCGGCCACGGAGGCTCGTCACCGTTCGGCGGATGACATGGACGACCGGCCGGGCTAACGGCGGTGCGTGTCGGCGGCCCGGCTCCTCCTGGCGCAACGCCCGTTCGCCGTGCTCCTGTGCGCGGCGGCATTGCTGCTCAAGCTGCTGGTACCGGCCGGCTACATGCTGGCCAGCGAGCATGGGCGGGTGGCGATCGTGATCTGTCCAGGCATGTCGTCCGCGCCGGCCGCGGCCGAGATGCCCGCGATGCACGGCGGCCGGGCCGGCCATGGCGACCGGGCGGATCACGGCAAAGCGGAGATGCCGTGCGCCTTCGCGGGACTGTCCAGCCTGGCGCTCGCCGCGGCCGACCCGATCCAGCTCGCCGCGCTGATCGCCTTCGTGGTCGCGGGTGGGCGCGCGGCCGACGTGGTCACCTCACCGCTGGAGGCCCACCACCTGCGGCCGCCGCTACGAGGGCCACCCGCCTCCTTCTGACCCGCCACCTGGTGTCGTCCGCGACGACGCCCTGTTGATATGCGCCCGGCCGCCGTCGCCGGGCGGGTCGAAGGTATTCCCATGTTCAGACAGTTCGAGATCGTGGGCGCTGCTGCGTCCTGCCTGCTCCTGGCCGCTCCGGCCGCGGCGCGTGTCGACGCGCGGAACGAGGACGCGACCACCACCGAGGGCGACGACGTCGTCGTCACCGCACAGAAGCGACCGCAGGACGTGCGCGACGTGCCGGCGAGCGTCAGCGTCCTGTCGGACCAGCTCCTCCAGCGCCTCGACGCGACCGACTTCTCGCGCATCGCCGACGCGGTCCCGGGGGTCGCGTACGCGACGACCGGCATCGGGAACGCGCAATATATCATCCGCGGCATCGGCGGGGTCGGCTTCGTCCAGTCGCCCACCACGGGCGTCTACCTCGACGAGACGCCGCTGCAGACGCGCGCGCTGCGCGGCTTCTCCCAGCCCGACCCGCAGCTCTTCGACGTGGCGCGCGTCGAGGTGCTGCGCGGCCCGCAGGGCGTGTTGTTCGGCTCGTCGGCGATGGGCGGGCTGGTCCGGATCGTCACGCGCCAGCCCGACGCGTCCGCCACGGCGGCACGCGTCGAGGTGGGCGTCGACACGGTCCGCGACGGCGGCACGGGCGGCGACGCGCGCGCGATGCTGAACGTGCCGCTCGTCGCCGGGACGCTCGCGCTGAGAGTGACCGGCAGCCTGACTCGACAGGCGGGCTGGATCGACGACCTGCGGCCGACCACGGGCGACCTGACCGCGAACCGGGGTACCGACCGGGTCAGGAAGGACGTCAACTGGACGCGGACGGCGATGCTCCGCGGCGCGCTGCGCTGGACCCCCGCGCCCGGCCTCGCGATCACGCCGAGCCTGATATGGCAGGACGGCTACAGCAACGCCGATCGCCCGCACAGCGACGTGACCTTCGGCAGGCGCGCGCGGGAGAAGGCGCGCTACGAGGACACGTTCGCGCGCGACGCGTTCGTGATCGGCTCGCTCCTCGTCGAGAAAAGCGTGGACGCGCTCGGCGGCTTCGACCTGACGGCCAACAGCTCCTATCTGGATCGCCGGTCACGTCTCTCGTTCGACGTCACCGCGTTCGACTCCCCGATCGTCGAGGCGATCGTCGGCCCGGGACCCGACGGCCGCCTGTTCCCGACGCCGCTGCGCGACACCGGCCGCACCAGGCAGTTCACGCAGGAGGTGCGCGTCGCGTCGAGCGGCGTCGGGCGGCTCGGCTACGTGGTCGGCGCGGTCTATCGCGACCTCGACCAGCGCTCCGGGCGGACGATCACCGTGTCGGACCTCTTCGGGATCGTGGCCCCGGCGCCGCTGGGCGCGAGCACGCCGCCGTTCATCCAGGACACCGCCGTCCATTTCGCCGAGGGCGAGCTGGCCGCCTTCGGCGACCTGACCTACGCGATCGCGCCGAGCGTCAGGCTGTCGGCCGGTGCGCGGGCGTTCCGTTACCGGCAGCGCGAGGCGAGCCGGCGCTACGGCATCGGCGGCGCGGTCGGGGGCGATCTCGCCTATGACTATGCCGAGCGCAACCGCGAGACCGGCGTGACGCCGCGCCTCTCGCTGAGCTACGCGCCGAGCGACGTGGCGACGGTGTACGCCAGCTATGCGCAGGGTTTCCGCACCGGCGGCGTCAACGCGCCGATCACCGACGACATCTGCTCGCCCGCGGAGCGTCGTGCCGCCGGCATCCCCGACGTGCCGCCGCCCTATGACAGCGACCGGACGGACAATCTGGAGCTCGGCGCCAAGACGAGTCTCTGGGGCGGTCGACTGCGCGTCGACGGTTCCGCCTTCGCGATCGACTGGAAAGATTACCAGCAAGCGTTCCAGGGCGCCTGCGGGATCAACGGCGCGACGACGATCTCCTTCACCGTCAACGCCGGCCGCGTGCGCAGCCGCGGCGGCGAGCTGGAGCTGACGGCCACGCCGCTCGACGGCCTCGAGCTCCACGCCGGCGGCGCGTTCACCGATGCCACCTACCGCAACGCGGTGCCGAACCTGCTCCTCCCGGCGGGTGCTCGCGTGCTGGACGTGCCGCGCTGGACGTGGAACGCGCGCGGCAGCTACGACGTCTCGCTCCCGCACGCGTGGCGCGGGAGCGTGACGGCGGCGGCGCGGCACGTCGGGCGTTCGAACAGCGGCTTCGGCGAGGGCGAGGTCCTCCCGCGCCCGGCGTACAGCCTGGTCGACGTGACCGTCGGCGTCCGCTCCGAGCGCGGCATCGGCGTGGACCTGTTCGTCACCAACCTGTTCGACGTCGTGCCGATCTTCGGCCAGGAGTTCACGGCCTCGCCGGGCAACACGAGCGCGACGAGCTATTTCTCCTATCTCGTCGGTCCGCCACGAACGATCGGCGTCCGCCTGTCATCGGGGTTCTGACTCGCCCGGTTCAACTCACGCGGTAGGGTGGCCGAGCCGACGGCAGTGCCTTTCGCGCCACCCGGTCAGGATCGCTGAAATATACATGTTCTCCGATCGGCACATGATCCGGTCAGGCCAGAGTATTGGCAGCGATGATTCCTCTAGACTCCTGTATCGCGACGTGCGCTACTCATGGCGTCCTTTAGCAAATCGGGGGCGGCGCCATGCCTGAGAAAACCTTCCTGGTCTCGCTCGACAGGAACGACGGCTCGGCCGCCCTCGCGATCGAGGGCGATACGACCGTCGGTGGAGCTGGTTTCAAAGCGGGCACTATCGCGTGCGCTCAGAGGCTGGCTGTCATGAACGCGCTGGAGGTCACCCACCTCAACATCTCCAGCGCCGCGAAGATGTTGGGGGTCGGTCGGACGACCCTGTACCGGCTCATGTGCGCATATGGTATACAGACGAAGCTAATGCAGCGCGAGAAAGCAGAAGGATTAACAAAGGTCAGTTACGTGGATGGGGAATGGTTCTTGACCGAAACGAGATGATCTTCCAGCTGGGGCCATCGGTGGATCAACCCTGGGGAGCGCCGCGCCTGGCCGAAGGCCTAGCGGGCACGGGAGAGCCAACATGCCCAGCGTCCTTCCGTCCGGCCGGTGAGGCACGTCGGAGAGATCTCGAGGACAGGACGTAGACGAGAGCGCCGGGGAACGATGTCGGGAGAGCTGAGGCGCTCGTGCCAGGCCAAGCGAAGTGCCCGTCTCATGGATCGCTCGTGTCAGCGGCCCGTTAGGTCTTGCTGACGGGCTTGAAGGAACGCGGCATGGCCGAGGTAGAGAAGAGTGACGGCAAGGTCCTCGTGGACGTGGAGAGGCCGAAGCCGTGCTGCATGACCCTGGAGGCCAGCGAGGCGATCGACCTGGCGCAGCAACTCATCGCCGTGGCGATCACCGTCGAGCCGCCGGCGGGTGCCGCCGCCAAACCGCCGACGACCAGGGAGATATGGTGAGGGCGATACCGTCCGAGACGATGAAAGCTCTTCGCCCGACCACACGACGCGGGTGACACCGACGGCGCGTGACCTGGTGAGCGACCGGGTACGCGCCATCGCCGAGGGGCTACGTGCCGCGGCGGGCCTCGCGAGGATGAGAGCGGGAACCGGCGAACCCGCTGATCGCGACGACGACACAGGCCGAGCGTTCATGGTCTTCGCGGCGGAATTGGCGATCGTCGCGGATCAGATGCAGGGCCGGATCCCGGTGAGCCCGGAGGGGGCGCTCTATCGCGGGCCCCGATCGGCCAACGAGGCGGTGATCAGCATCATCCGGTCGACGGATGGTCGCGGGGCCAGTGCGACCGACGTGTCCACCGCTGAAGCGGAAGGGAGAGATGCGGGCGGAAACTTGGCGCGTTCGGCCTGCGAGAACCCGTACGGGCATGACATCTTCGAGCTTCGGACCGCATGGTTCAACGGTTTCAGCGCGGGGCGGGTACGAAGCGCCCACGAGCGCGGTGAGGACTATTAGCTGCTCACGGATGGATCGGTGATCATAGACCGATGCGCGCCGCGAGACGCGGGAAGTGTCGGCGGCGGTTCAGGAGACCTTCTGCCAGGGGTCGATATCTGGCGACGACAGGCGGGCGAGATCCTGACGCACGAACCGGCTGAGGCTCTGAAACGACTTCCCACTGACGTATCCCGCGGCGAAGCGTGACGCCAAGATGGTGTCGGCGCTCTCCTCGACCACATGCGAGATGTCGCCGTGGCGCGGTGCCTGGGCAGGCTGGTCACCGGCACGGTCACGACCATCCGCTACCGCAGCGACATGGCTCTGCGACGCGGTCGGCGCCCGTAGCAGATAGACTCTGCGGCGGCTGTCTCGATGATCAGCGACGGCGCTCCGTCCCGGCCCTGCCGACCTACGCCACCCTCGCCGACGACGACAGAGCGAGGCTGAAGGGGCGGCCGATGCGGGAACGTGCTGTCGGCGAGCAGCCGTCCGTAAGCCGCTGCCAGGCCGAGATGCGACGCTCGCGCGCAGGAAGAGGAGGCCATCGCGGCATTGTGGAGCGAGGTCTGCTCACGCCCCAGAATGTAGTTGATGTCCATGCGCTCTGCTCCTCGAAGCGGGAGCGCTATGTCTCTCAGCCACGTGGTGCCCGGGCGGAAGACGCGGTAGACTGAAGGTGGCGCTTGTCCCGCTACATACAAGGGGGCCGCCCGAGCGGGCGTGATCGGACGGACATCGCCGGCCGCCCCGCTTCGTCCCCACCGCAGGCCTGACACAGGGCGAGCGCGAGAATGTTTCTGACGTGCCGGGCCCGCCGCATGTGGCCGCCCGTTCCACCGGCACACGCGTCACGCACCAAGGAGGTCGGTCATGGCCAACCAGCAAGATAGCTCAGGCAAACGAGATCACGCCGCCGATGACAAAGCCGGCAAAGGCATCATGTCCCGGGTGAACGCGCCGTCCGACCCGAGAACCCAGGACGCCGACAGCGCGTCCGAGGACCGTGAAGCGAAGCCGTCCGGCGACGCGGACCGCCATGACCCGGGTGAGATCCAGCCGAGCTGAACCGTGCTCCGGTGGGCGCCGAGGCCCAGGGCCGCGATGACAGATCTCGCGGCCCTGGCCTCCTGCTCGCGCGGGAGCGCCGGTCGAAGGAGCGTAAGAGGTGAGCTTTCGCGGGCTGGGCATGGTTCCCGCCCCGGCCATCCGACACCCGCCGACGGGTGAGCGTGTTCGGACCCCGCGCGCTCTCGGGACCGGCGAGGTGGCGCTCAGGCAAGTGACCCGAGCGGCCCGTGACCCATCATCTCGCGGTCACCCGGGCGAGAGCGCCGGAGAGCTCGTCGAGCGAGTATGGCTTCCTCAGCAGCTCGTAACCGCTGGAACCCTTCTCCGCGAGGATGTGGCTGTAGCCGCTGGTCAGCACGACGGGGAGAGCCGGGAAGAGCCGCGTGACCTCCTCGGCGAGCTCGATCCCCGATCGCCCCGGCATGACGACGTCGGTGAACACGACATCGAAGCGATCGGGTGCCACGCCCAGCTCGACCAGCGCGGCATCGGCGTCGCTGACCCAGAGCGATTGATGGCCGAGCTCCGCCAGCGCCTGGGTCGCGAACTCGCCGACGTCCTTGTTGTCCTCCACGATGAGGATGCAGGAGCCCGCCCTCAGATTGCGCGTCGGTGCCACCGACACCGCCGACCGCTGCGGGTCGGGCGCCGCCACCGGCAGGTAGAGGGTGAACACCGCTCCGGCGCCGACCTCGCTCGAGACCGCCACGTCTCCCGACGACTGTTTGGCAAAGCCGATCACCTGGCTGAGGCCCAGCCCCGTGCCGTGCCCCACGCCCTTGGTCGTGAAGAACGGCTCGAAGATCTGCCCGATCCGCTCGGCGGGTATGCCGCTCCCGGTATCCGTGATCGAGATGGCGACATGCGCCCCGTCGACGGGGGGATGCGCCCGGACGGCGGGTACCCGATCGACGAGCCGCACCGCGATGGTGAGCGTGCCCTCACTGTCCATGGCGTCGCGGCCGTTGACGGCCATGTTCACGATGGCGGTGTCGAACTGGCTCGGGTCCGCGAGCACGAGCGCCGGTTCGGCGAGCAGGTCGTACCGCGTCTCGATGCGCGAGCCGGTCAGGGTCCGTAGCATGTCCTGCAGCGCGTCGATGTGGTGGGAGGCGTCGATCACCTCGGGCTTGAGGGCCTGGCGTCTGGCAAAGGCGAGGAGCTGGCCGGTGAGCTTCGTCGCGCGGTCGGTCGTGTCGGCGATCGCGTCGATGTAGCGCGCCCGGCGCTCGTCGCTGATGTTGGGCCGGCGCAGCAGATCGACCGAGCCCCGGATGACCGTCAGGAGGTTGTTGAAATCGTGGGCGACGCCGCCGGTGAGTTGCCCGACCGCCTCGACCTTCTGCGATTGCCGAAGAGCTTCCTCGGTCTGGCGCAGCGTGTTCTCCGCGGCCCGCTTCTCGGTGATGTCACGACCGATCGCGAAGATCTCATCGTCGCGCGTGGCCGCGGCCCAGTCGATGAGGCGATAGGATCCGTCCTTGTGCCGCACCTTCTGCGAGAAGGACGAGAGGTCGCCCTGCTGCGCCGTGACCAGGGCTCCCTCGGTGGCACGCGATTCGTCGGGGTGACTGAGCGCGGTCGCCGCCGCGCCGACGAGCTCGTCCTCGTCGTAGCCCAGGATCGTCCCCCAGGCCGGGTTCACGCGACGATAGGTGCCGTCCGACGCCATGACGACCAGCAGGTCGGGCGACGCGGTCCACAACCGCTCCACCTCGCCGGCGAGGACGACGGCCTCGTCGCGCAGCGTGCGCTCCGTCCGGACGCGGTCGCTCTGGTCGAGCATGGCACCGATCATGCGCAGCGGACGCCCCTCATCGTCGCGGATCACGTAGCCGCGATCCCGCACGTCCGCGTAGCTTCCGTCAGCGCGACGGAAGCGATAATCGTCCGACCAGTCGATGTGGCCGTGATCGATCACCGCATGGATGCTGGTCGCGATGCGCTCGCGATCCTCGGGATGGATGTGATCGAGCCACCAGGCACCGCTCGGGTTCACCGTATCGAGCGAGTGGCCGAAGCAGGTGCGGATCGCCTCGTTCCACGTCACCTGATCCGCGACGAGGTCCCAGTCCCAGATCGGATCGTTGGTCGCGCGATTGGCGAAGCGCAGGCGCTGTTCCGTCTCGCGCAGCCGTCGCTCGGCCAGGCGCGCCTCGGTGACATCCTGTACCGTGCCCAGCAGCCGCAGCGCGCGGCCGTCGGCGAAAAAGGCCTGGCCCCGCGCGGCCACGAACCGCAGGCGCCCGTCCGCGATGCCGACGGTCCGGTACTCGGTCTCGAACACACCGTCGCCCTCGGGGTCGAGCGCGCTCGCGACCGCGGCGTCGGCTCCGGCGCGATCGTCGGGATGAAGCCCGCGAAGGAAAGCTCCCTCATACGTGACGTTCGCGTCCGGCGAGAGACCGAAGAGGGCGCGGCAGCCCTCGTCCCACGCGAGATCGCCCGACGTGAGATCATAGTCGAAGGTGCCGAGGCGTGCCGCGTGGGTCATCATCGCGGCGCGGCCGCGCGCGCTTTCCAGCGCCGCTTTGGTCTCGTGCTCGGCGGTGATGTCGCGCACCGCCTTGACGAAGCCGGCTGCCTCGGTGCCGCGGAGAGGCGTCATGGCGCCGTGCGCGAAGAAGCGGCTACCGTCCTTGCGCAGGTGCCAGCGCTCGTCCGAGGCGCGTCCCGCGGCACGCGCTCCGTTGAACTCGCGATCGGGGACGCCCGCGGCGCGATCTTCCGGGGTGAAGAATCGGTCGGCCGGTTGACCGATCATCTCCGCCTCGCTCCACCCGAAGATGCGCTCCGCGCCCTTGCTCCAGCTGGTCACGTTGCCATCGGCATCCATCGCGATGATGGCGTTGTCGATCGCCGAGTCCACGATGGCCTGGTAACGCTCCTCGAGCTTCTCCGAGCGGCGTCGGGCCTCGTCCAGGGCCAGCGCCTGGTCCCTGACCATGATCGCCTGGCGCGCCTCGATCAGGTCGACGACCTGGTCGGCCAGCAGCCTCAGCGCCTCGGCCTGCGGGGCGGTCAGTCCGCCGGGTCGCGGGCTGACATCGATCGCGCAGAGGCTGCCCAACGCGTCGCCGTTCGATGCCACGAGCGGCGCGCCGGCGTAGAAGCGGATGCAGGGCCCGCCGGTGACGAGCGCCATCCCCGCCGTGCGCGCGTCGGCGGAGAGATCCTCGATCTGGAACACGCCGCGCTGTTCGATCGCCAGCGCGCAGACCGACGTGTCCAACGCGGTCTGGCTGACGTCGACGCCGCGCTTGGCCTTGAACCATTGCCGATCCGCGTCGACCAGGCTGACCAGCGCGATCGGGACCTCGCAGACGGCCTGCACCAGCGACACGATGCGATCGAAGCGATCGTCGGCCGGGGTGTCGAGAATGTTGTAGCGGCGCAGCGCGGCCACCCTGTCGTCTGACGCAGACATCATCGCACATCCGGATGCTTATAGGCGAGCACACTCATCCCTTCATGAGATGCGCTCAGGGCTGAGCTGCCGCGGCCGCGAAGCGCGTGGACAGGGATCGCGGTTAGCATGAGTGAAGCGCCACCGTCCACGCGGATCACGCCACGGAAGGCGCTGGGACGAGGAGCCTGCGCGTGACATCGCCGTGCGCTGGGTCCAGCATCAGCACAGTTTCACCGGAGGTGATCTTGCCTGACCTGACCCACCCCGCCCCCAGGCCGCCGGGCCTCAGTTCCGTCCTCGCGCGCAACATCGAACGCATGCGGGAGAGGCGCGATCGGGACGCAGCCGAGGCCAGTTTGTCTGAGAGGTTGTCGGACCGGATCACGCGTTTCGCAGGCAGCATGACGTTCGTCATCGTGCACGCGGTGGCCTATGGGCTGTGGCTAGCGGTGAATCTTCGTGCGATACCGGGCGTCAGACCGTTCGACCCCAGTTTCGTGGTGCTGGCGATGGAGGCCAGCGTGGAAGCGATCTTCCTCTCCACGTTCGTGCTGATCAGCCAGAACAGGATGATGAGCGCCGCCGCCAGACAGTCGGACCTGGATCTCCAGATCAACCTCCTCGCCGAGCACGAGTTGACGCGGCTGGTGGCGCTCGTCGATGCCATGGCGAGGAAGATGGGCGTCGACGTAGTGTCACGCGACGAGCTGGCCGAGATCGAGGAGGACGTCTCCCCGGAGGCGGTGCTCGACGGCCTCGAAGGCGCTCAGGACAACTAAGGGACGGGCCCGGAAGCACTCGCGCGGAGGTGAAGCGACTTCCAAGCCTTACTCGATCACTTGGAGCCGAATTGCCCCGGCTTGGCACCCAGATGCTCCTTCGCGTGGGCACGCGCGGCATGGGCGCTGTGAAACACTTCGGCCTGCAAGGTCGATGTCACGATCGGATAGCTCTGCGAGTTGTATCTCACGTCGCGCACCGTGATGCGATAGCTACCATCCTCACCCTTGGCGATCAGAAATGGCTGCGGGATGATCCTCGACATCGTAGCTTCCTCCAGGGAGAGAACATCCCGCTGGTTCGCGGGATGAAGGGAACACGCCGGGCGGGGATGCCGCCCGGCGGTTCGGACTTACTCGGCCTGCAGGTTGATGGCCGAGGTCTTTCCCCTGCGATCGGTCTCGAGCTCGTACGAGATCCGCTGTTCCTTATCGAGCGTGCGCAGACCGGCCCGCTCCACCGCCGAGATGTGAACGAAGGCATCGTCGCCGCCACCTTCCGGCGCGATGAAGCCATAGCCCTTGTCGGCATTGAAGAATTTGACTGTTCCGGAGATCATGAGGACATCCTTATCCCATGTTGGACGGGCATACGCCACGATTGACGTATCCCGGCTTCGGTGAGGCTAGAAAGGGACAAGGAGCACGACCAGGTCGGCACATATATCCGTCGCATGCGACGTCAGCGTGACCGATATAGGGTCGAACCGCCGCGATGGGAAGGGGCGGGCATGAATGAGCGGGCTACCCCTCGCGCGCCGGTCGCCGCTCCGCCGCTCGAGAACGGTCCCTTCGACGTGCGCCGTGCCTGCCCGGACCTTGCACGACGAACGCGGACGCCCCAGCTATGCCGCGTTGCACAATCATGGCGCGTGCGACGAGCGCGTCGCCGACCGGTTGCTCCTCACTCCCAGCAAGGGGCGCCGTCATGAGCTCTATCTCCGACACGATTACCCGCCTTCGCGCCGTCGGCTCGACGGCGCTGCCTGCCGATGTCGCGGTCAGCCGCCTCACCGCGATGGGAGAGGTCGGCCGGAATCCGGGTGCGCTGCGGGCTTGGCTTCATGTCCCGCCCGAACTGCCCGCCGGGGCTCCGCTCGTCGTCGTCCTGCACGGATGTACGCAGACCGCCGCGGCCTACGACCACGGCTCGGGCTGGTCGGCGCTCGCCGACCGGTTCGGCTTCGCTCTGTTGTACCCGGAGCAGCGGCGCGCCAACAACCCGAACCTCTGCTTCAACTGGTTCTCGCCCGAGGACACACGCCGCGGCGGCGGAGAGGTGGAGTCGATCCGCGAGATGATCGTCGCCGCGGTCGACCGGCTGGGGCTCGACCCGGCGCGGGTCTTCGTCACCGGCCTCTCCGCGGGAGGGGCGATGACCTCCGCGCTTCTGGCGTGTCACCCCGAACTGTTCGCCGGCGGCGCGATCATCGCGGGACTGCCGTTCGGCGTCGCGCGGAACGTGCCGGAGGCGCTGGACCGGATGCGCGGTCGCGGGCACGATCGCGCCGGCCTTGGCGACAGCGTGCGCGCCGCCTCGGCTCACGCGGGCTCCTGGCCGGCGATCGCGGTCTGGCATGGCACCGCCGACGCGACCGTGGACAAGGTCAACGCCGCCCTGATCGTGGACCAGTGGCGCGGGATCCATCGCGTCGACGGAGACGAGGCCGTCGAGACGTCGGACGGCCTCGTCCGCCGCGTCTGGCATGACGAGGCCGGGCGTGCGGTGATACGGCACTATGAGGTCGCCGGCCTGGGGCATGGCACGCCGGTGGCGACCGCGGGTGACGAGGCCTGCGGCGTGCCTGGTCCACACATGCTCGATGCCGGCATTTCCTCCACCTATCGGATCGCCGCTGAGTGGGGCATCGCTCCCCCCGTCGCCCCTCCTCGACCGGCCGACGCGCCGATCGCTGCTATCGCGCCGCCGCGCTTCGACCCGGCGGCGACGATCAACGATGCGCTGCGCGCGGCGGGGCTGATCGGGCGGTGAGACTGCTCATCCGGCATCATACCGTCTATCGCTACGCCAAGCCCGTGCATTTCCTCGCGCATCGCCTGCTGCTCACGCCGCGGGCAGGTCACGACACCATGATCATCCGGTCGAGCCTGGAGCTCGATCCCGCCGCCGAGCTGATCTGGAGCGAGGACCCCGCCGGCAACGTCGCCGCGCTCGCCCTGATCCCGGGCGCCGCCGCGTCGCTGACCATCGTGGCGCGGCACGAGGTGCTGCATATCGCCGAACCTTATCCGATCTACCGGATCGAGCCCTCGGCGCACCGGCACCCGTTCGTCTATGCGTCGGGCGACCTCGCGCTGTTCGGCACCGGGCTGCTCAGCGACGGCGTCGAGGACGCGCCGGATCTGCGATCATGGCTCGCCGGATTTCGCGAGACCGCCCCCACCGACACGCTGATGCTGCTGAACGCGCTCAACGAGGCGGTCGGCGCGGGCATCGCCTATCGCACGCGCGACGAGGAAGGAACGCAGTCGCCGGCGCGCACGCTGGCGCTGCGCAGCGGATCGTGCCGCGACCTGGCAGCGCTGTTCCTCTGGGCGGCGCGGCGACTCGGCTTCGCGGCACGGGCGGTGTCCGGCTATCTGTTCGACCCCGGGGTCATGGCCGGTGACGTCGGCGCGACCCACGCGTGGTGCGACGTCTTCCTGCCGGGCGCCGGCTGGATCGCCTTCGATCCGACCCAACGGCGATCGGGCGGCAGCGGGCTGATCGCCACGGCGGTCGGTGTCACCAGCGAGGCGGTGCTGCCGGTGGTCGGTGGCTACCTGGGAGACGCAGCCGACTTCATGGGCATGGACGCGAGCGTCGTCGTCGAGGCCCTCGATACCGGCACCGATCGTCACGCGTGATGCGCGTGCTGGAGCGCCGATGGCAAAGCTTCGACCAGACGGTCACAGTGTAGCGAGGGACCTCTCGAGTGCGGTCCTTCGTGCGCCCGAGTTCTTGCGCTTCCTACCTGATCCGTGTGGCTCGCGCCGCTGCTTAGACCCTGGTGGAGACCCCTCGGCGCGCGATTCATTCGGTTGTTAGAGGCATGGTGCGAGCCGTTCGACGGCTACCACCTCTATCATCCTAGTCGGAAGCAGCCGTCGCCGGCGTTCCAGCTCGTCCTTGACGCGTTACGCGTCCGGACGCCGAGCAGGTAGGTGCGCCAACTTCCTCTCGAGCCGGTCGGTCACCCTCTATACTGGGCAGATCAGCTGTACGCCGCTATCTTCCTCGGCGAAGTGCAGCGTGAAGCCGTGAAGGTCAGCGATCCCCTTCACCAGCGCCAACCCCAGGCCGTTGCCGCGGGTGGCGCCAGCGCCTCGATACGCGCGCTGGGTCACGAGCGCCCGCTCGCCCACGGCGATCCCCGGTCCGTCGTCGCGTACCGTGACAATCGCGACCGTCTCGCGACGCTCGAGCTCGACCGAGACCCGCCCGCGCGCCGGACCGAATTTTATCGCATTGTCGATGAGGTTGGCGACGGCCTCCATCAGCAGGCTCGGATCCCCCCGCACCTGCGTGCTCGCGTGGACGAGGCAGACGAGCGTGATCCCTTGGTCCTCCGCCATGGGCCGGTGCAGGTCGCAGGCGTCCTCGAGCAGGTGCGCCAAGTCGACGGGCCCGAAACGGCTGCGGCACTCGTGGTCTTCCAGCTCGCGCAGCCGCAGCAGCGCGGCGACGACACCGAGCAGCGAATCGATCTCCGCGAGAGCGCGCTCGATCACCGCCTCGAACGCGCGCTGATCTCCTGCCTCGCGCAACCCACGCTCCAGACCGGCGCGCAGGCGGGTGAGCGGCGTTCGCAGCTGATGGGCGATGTCGTCGCCGATCCCGCGCACGTCGGCGACGAGCAGCTGGAGACGGTCCAGCATCGCGTTGACCTGCGCCCAGAGCAGGCTGACGCTGTCGCCGCGGCGGCCGACCGGGAGACGCTCGCGCAGGTCCCCCGCGACGATCCGCGCGGTCAGTCGTCGCACCGCGTCGACCTCGCGCGCCGCGCGTCGGCCGAGCATCAGCCCGACGCCGAGCGCGAGCAGCAGCCCCGGCACCAGCGCCAGCAGCAGCGAGCGCCACACCAATCGTAGCGCCTCCTCGGCGTCGTCGAGGTCGACGCCGGTGAGCAGCCGGGTGCCGTCGGGCATCGCGCACACCGACAGCCGGGCAACGTCGCTGGTCCGCCCCGGCAGCTCGGTCGGCGCGACCGCGGCGACGAACGAGCGCCCCGCGCCGCTCGCCGCGGGCAGGCGCGCGACGTTGCCCGCGATCAGCCGGCCGCGCGAGTCGAACAGCGCGAGGAACTGCTCGCGGTGGATGTCGCGGCTGAGCCGCTCACGCAGCTCCTCGGGCCGCTCCTCGGCCGGGGTCAGCGCGAAGAAGGTGCAGTCGTCCGCCAGCCCGTGCTCGATCGCGCGGCGGTGATTGTCGTTGGCGAAGCCCCAGAAGATCGCGGTGAGGACGAGCGACTGGAAGACCAGCATCGCCGCGAGCGCCCCGCCCCAGCGCCAGCCGGTCCGCGCGACCGGGTCAGCCCGGAGCATCGAAGACATAACCCTGGCCGCGCACGTTGCGGATCAGCGCGGCCTCGCCCTCGCCGTCGACCTTCCGGCGGAGCCGACCCATGTGGACGTCGACGACGTTGCTGTTGGGCTCGAACGTATAGCCCCACACGTCCTGCAGCAGCATCGAGCGGGTCACGATCCGCCCCTGCCGCCGCGCCAGATAGGCGAGCAGCTTGAGCTCGCGCGGCAGCAGCCCCAGCGGGCGCCCGGCGCGCGTGGCGGTGCCGCCGAGCAGATCGAGGTCGAGCGGGCCGACGATCAGCCGCGTGGCGCGCCCCTCCTCGGGGCGGCGCAGCAGCGCCTCGAGCCGCGCCACCAGCTCCACCAGCGCGAACGGCTTGGGCAGATAGTCGTCGCCGCCCGCGCGCAGTCCGCGCACGCGATCGTCGAGGCTGCCGAGCGCGCTCAGCACGAGCGCGGGGGTGCGGCGCCCCTCGGCGCGCAGCGCGGCGATGAGGTCGAGCCCGTCGCCGTCGGGGAGCTGACGGTCGACGATCATCGCGTCGACCGCCGCCTCGCTTAACGCCGCGCGCGCGTGCGCGAGCGAGGTGCGATGGACCCCGTCGTAACCGGCCGCGGCGAGTTCGAGCAGGATCTCGGTCGCCGTGCCGGCGTCGTCCTCGAGGAGCAGGATCCGCGTCACGCGTGCCGGTGTGCGTCCGAGCGCCGTGCTGAATCAACTGAATAGCAGTTCAGACTCTGAACCGGGATTTAGTCGACGCCGCCCGCGCCGGGCCGCTAGCAGGGCTACGAGGCGAAGGAACGGAGGTGATCGATGCGCCGTGTCGCGCCCGCAATGATGCGCTGGCTCGCCGTGCCCGCGCTGGCGTCCGCCGCGCCCGCGGCGGCACAGACGGTCGCCGCGCCGGCCCTGTCGCTCGACGCGCTCGCGCGCGACGTCGTCGCCAACAACCCCGAGCGGCAATATTACGAGCGCCAGATCGCGGCGGCACGGGTCGAGCAGCAGGCCGCGGGCCGCTGGGCCGATCCGGAGGCGGTGGTCGAGTTCGGCCAGCGTCGCGCGCAGGACGTGACCAGCGGCGCGCTCACCGGCGAGGGCGTCACCTACGCGGTGTCGGTGGTGCAGCCGATCGAGTTCGGCGGCCGCATCGCGCTGCGCCGCGCCATCGCCGAGCGCCAGTTGGGGCTGGCCGAGCTCGGGCTGCGCCAGTTCGACGCGACGCTGGCGGCGCGCGCGCGCTCGCTCGGCTACGGCCTGTTCGCCGCCGACGAGAAAGCGGCGGCGGCGCGCACCGTGGCGACGCGGATGCGCACGCTGGCGCGCGTGATCGTGTCGCGCGACCCGGCCGGGCCTTCCCCCGTGCTGGAGGCGACCGCGCTGGAAGCGGGCGCGGTCGGTGCCGAGCGTACCGCCGCCGGGGCCGACGCCGACGCCAACTCGATCCTGTACGAGCTCAACCAGCTGCGCGGCCAGCCCTTCGCCGCGCGGCTGCGGGTGGTGCGCCCCGACATGGGCCTGCCCGCGCTGCCCACCGGCACGACCTTGGCCGCGGCGGCGAGCGAGAACAATTTCGAGCTCCGCGCGCTCCGCGCCCAGCTGGAGCAGCAGGGCCTCCGCGTCGATCTCGCCCGCAGGGCGCGGGTGCCGGTGGTGAGCGTCGGCCCCTATTACGACCGCGCGCGCTCCGACATCCGCGAGACCAACTACGGCGTGCGGTTGTCGACCACGATCCCGCTGTGGAACCGTCAGGCCGGCGAGGTCGCCGCCGAGCAGGGGCGCCAGGCGCAGGCCAACGCCACCTTGGTCAGCGCCGAGCGGCGCGTCGCGCGCGACGTGTTCGACCAGGCGGCGCAATATGAGGCCAAGCGCGCGGCGCTCACCCGCTGGGACGAGGAGGCACCGCGCCGCTTCGCCGCCGCGGCCGCCGACGCCGACCGCAACTACCGCCTCGGCGCGATCCCGCTGGCGACCTACACGCAGATGCAACAGGCCTATGTCGACGCCACGACCGCGGTGCTCGACACGCGGCGCGAGGCGATCGAGGCGCTGCTCCAGCTGCGCGCACTCAACGGCGGCGACGTGCTGCCGCGATGAACCGGCTGCTCCGCTGGGTGACGCACCACCGCCTCGCGGTCGCACTGGTCGGCGCGATCGTCGCGGCGCTGGGCCTGTGGTCCTTCGCCAGCCTGCAGATCGACGCCATTCCTGACATCACCGGGGTGCAGGTACAGATCAACACCCAGGTGCCCGCGCTCGCCCCCGAGGAGATCGAGCGGCTGGTGACGCTGCCGGTCGAGCGCGCGATGGGGGGCCAGCCCGGACTGGAGCAGACCCGCTCGCTCACCAAGACCGGGCTCAGTCAGGTCACACTGCTGTACAAGGACGGGACCGACCAGCTGCGCGCGCGCCAGCTCGTCACCGAGCGGCTCGCCGCGGTGCGCGACCAATTGCCCGCGGGCAGCACGCCCCAGCTCGCGCCGATCACCACCGGACTCGGCGAGATCTATTATTACACGCTGGAGTGGCGCCGCCCGCCCTCCGGCATGTCGCCCCAGCAGCAGCTGATGGCGCTGTACGAGGCGCAGGAATATACCGTGCGCCCGATGCTGCGCTCGGTCGCGGGCGTCGCCGACGTCAACTCCAACGGCGGGCTGGAACTCCAGTTCGTGGTCGAGCCCGACCCGCGCCGGCTGACGCTCCACGACGTCACCGCCGCCGAACTGGCCGAGGCGGTCGGGCGCAACGTCGAGAACGCGGGCGGCGGCGTGGTCGGCCGCGGCGCGGAACGCTTCACCGTCCGGACCGACGCGCGCGTGATGGACGCGACGCAGATCGGCTCGATCCCGGTCAAATTCGCCGGCGGCGTGCTGCCGCTGCAGGTGCGCGACCTCGCCGACGTGGTGATCGGCGCGGCGCCGCGACAGGGCGCGGCGACGCAGAACGGGCGCGAGACCGTGCTCGGCACGGTGATGATGCTGGTCGGACAGAACAGCCGCCAGGTCGCGCTGCGGGTCGAGGACGCGCTGCCCGGCGTCCGCGCCGCGCTGCCCCGGGGCATGGTGATCGATCGCCAGTACAGCCGCGCCGACCTGGTCGATCGCACCATCCACACCGTCGAGCGCAACCTCGGCGAGGGCGCCCTGCTGGTCGCGCTGGTGCTGCTGGTGGTGATGGGCAATTGGCGCGCCGCGCTGATCGTCGCGCTGGTGATCCCGCTCGCCTTCCTGGTGACGGTCAGCGGAATGCACGCGATCGGCCTGTCGGGCAATCTGATGAGTCTCGGCGCGCTCGATTTCGGCCTGATCGTCGACGGCGCGATCGTCGTCGTCGAGAACAGCCTGCGCCTGCTCGCTGCGCGCCGTCGCGACAAGGGTGAGAATCTCACCGCGGAGGAGCGGCGCGAGACGGTGGCGCGCGCGGCGCGGATGGTGGCGCGGCCGACCTGTTTCGGCATCGCGATCATCGCGCTGGTCTACGTGCCCGTGCTCAGCCTCGGCGGGGTCGAGGGCAAGCTCTTCCAGCCGATGGCGCAGGCGGTGATGCTGGCGATCGTCGCCGGTCTGGTCTGGACCTTCACGATCGTGCCGGCGCTGTCCGCCTGGCTGCTGCGCGCGCCCGCGGGCGACCACGGCGACGCCGCCGCGACCGGGGTGATCGGTTACGCCCAGCGCGGCTACGCCCCGCTGCTCGAGCGCGCGCTGGCGCACCCGCTGCCGCTGGTGCTCGCCGCGCTGGCGCTGCTCGGCGGCACCGCACTGGCGTTCCGCTCGCTCGGCTCGCAGTTCACCCCGCAGCTCGACGAGGGCGCGATCACCGCGATGGTGTACCGCCCCGTCGGCCTGTCACTCGAACGGAGCCTCGCGATCGAGCGCCGCACCGAGCTGGCGATCCGCCGCGCCTTCCCGCAGGTGACCCACACCTTCTCGCGCATCGGCACCAGCGAGGTGGCGACCGACCCGATGCCGCCCAACGAGAACGACCTCTACGTCTTCTATGCGCCCGAGAGGGACTGGCCGCAGGGCGACGGCCGGCCGCGCACCAAGCAGGAGCTGATCGCCGGGATCGAGCGGGTCGCGCGGCGCGTGTATGCCGGGCAGAATTTCGAGTTCGCCCAGCCGATCGAGATGCGCTTCAACGAGATGCTCGAGGGCGTGCGCGCCGACGTGTCGGTCAAATTCTACGGCGACGACTATGACGTGCTCGAGCGCGCCGCCGCCCGGGCCAAGGCGATCCTGGAGCGGCTGCCGGGCACGGAGGGCGTCGGGTTCGAGACCGCCGGGCGGCCCAGGACGATCGTGGTGGAGCTGGACCGCGCCGCGCTGCTGCGGCTCGGGCTCGGCACGCAGGAGGTCAACCGCGCGATCACCGACGCGATCGCGGGCGCCGAGGTCGGCTTCATCCCGCACGACGCGGCGCGCCACGCGATCGTGATCCGCATGAACGAGGCGCTGCGCGCCGACCCGGCCGCGATCCTGGCGCTGCCGCTGCGCGTCGGCGACCATGGCCTGGTGCCGCTGTCGCGCGTGGCGCGACTGCGCCAGACCCGCATGGTCGAGCCGATCCTGCACGACGACGGCAACCGCCGCGCCGCGCTGATGGTCAATCTCTCCACCAGCGACCTCGAGGGCTATGTCACGCGCGCACGCGCCGCGATCGACGGCAAGGTGGGGCTGCCGCCAGACTATCGCGTCGAGTTCGGCGGGCAATATCACCAGCTCGAGGCGGCGCGACGACGATTGGCGATCGTGGTGCCCGCCGCGCTCGTGCTGATCTTCGCCTTGGTCTATGCCGCGCTCGGCAGCGTGCGCGAGGCGGCGATCGTCTATACCGGCATCCCGTTCGCGGTGACCGGCGGGGTGCTGGCGCTGTGGCTGCGCGGCATGCCCTTCTCGATCACCGCCGCGATCGGCTTCATCGCGCTGTCCGGGATCGCGATGCTCAACGGACTGGTGCTGATCGACCATATCAACGCGCTGCGCGACGGTCGCGAGGGCGAGCCGGTCGACGTCGAGGAAGCGGTTCGACGCGGCGCGCGCGACCGGCTGCGCCCGGTGCTCTCCACCGCGCTGGTCGCCTCGATCGGCTTCGTCCCGATGGCGATCGCCACCGGCGCGGGCGCCGAGGTGCAGCGTCCGCTCGCGACCGTGGTGATCGGCGGCATCGTCACCTCGACGATCCTGACACTGCTTCTCCTTCCGAGCCTGTACACCTGGGTCGAGCGCCGCGCGAGGCGCGCCGAGGGGGAGAGCCGATGAACGACCTGAGCGAACACCATCTCGTCCACCGCGTCGGCTGGCTACGCGCCGCGGTACTCGGCGCCAACGACGGGATCATCTCGGTGTCGAGCCTGATCGTCGGCGTCGCCGCGGCGCCGGGTGCCAGCGCGGCGGGCGTGCTGATCGCCGGCACCGCGGCGCTCGCCGGGGGCGCCCTGTCGATGGCGGCGGGCGAATATGTCTCGGTCAGCTCGCAGGCCGATACGGAGCGCGCCGACCTCGCCCGCGAGGCCGCGGAGCTGGCGCGGGCGCCCGCCGCCGAGACGGCCGAGCTCGCCGCCATCTACGTGCAACGCGGGGTCATGCCGGAACTGGCGCGACAGGTGGCGGAGCAGATGATGGCGCATGACGCGCTCGCGGCACACCGCCGCGACGAGCTCGGCCTCGCCGACGAGGGCGGGTCGCGCCCGGGCCAGGCGGCATTGTTCTCGGCCTTCGCCTTCACCGCGGGCGCGGTCGCGCCGGTGCTGGTGGCCGCCCTGGTCGCGCGCGAGCGGGTCACGCTGGCGGTCCCGCTCGTCGCGCTGCTCCTGCTCGCGGTGCTGGGCGCGATCGGCGCGATTGCCGGGGGCGCCTCGATCGCGCGCGGGGTCGCGCGGGTCGCCCTGCTCGGCGCGCTGGCGATGGGGGTCACCGCCGCGATCGGCGGTGTGATGCCGGGAGGCGGCGCCTGAGCTATGCGCCGGGTCGCGGCGGGTCGCCGGGGCCGGGACGCGGCCGCGGCGTCGCGCGAGGGGCCGCCGCGCCGCGCGCGCACGCTGATGGGGCTCGCCGACGCGCCGGCGGTGAGAGGCCGCGCGGCATGCCGGCGCTGACCGTCACGACCGACCGGAACCGATGACAGCGTCGGCCTCGATCTCGACGAGGCGGTCATCGCCGATCGGTGCGGCGACCACGAAGCTGTTGGCAGGCCGGATATCACCGAACACCTCGAGATGAACCGCCGCGACGGCCGGGGCGTCGGCCGCGTCACGCAGGAACACTCGTGTCCGGACCACGTCCTCTAGCGATGCGCCGGCGCGCTCCAAGGCGTGCGCGATCTTGGTCAGCGTGACGCGTGCCTGACCTGCTGCATCGCGAGCATGTTCGACGGCGCCGCCGTCCGACGCGTTCACACCGGAGACGAAGACCATGGCGCCGACGCGGACCGCCTGCGAGAAACCGGCCGCACGCTCGGCCGCGCTGCCGGTATCCACCAGATCTCGTTCGCCTTCCGTCACGATCGACCTCCCACCGGGCATCACCGCAGAGCCGTCAACGCGCTCGGGATCCGTTAGACGCGTCGCGGATGATCCCGAGCTGCCGCTGTCGCGCATAGGAGCGAGGACATCATCTACTCGCGGGCGCTGACCCTCAGCCGGTCTCTGGGGACGCGAGCGGCCGGTCTTCCTCGCGGCGAAGACCCACGAGCGGTCATCCCGCGCGGCGAGATCCCCTCCCCTTCAGGCGGCACGTTCGACCCGACGGTCCAGGATGCGGGCGATGCGGCACGGAGCGCCGACGACCTGGACGCGGGCGGTCAGAGCGTTCGTCGCAGAACGTGCGGCCTGCCCCTCGCCAAGGTGACGAGGAGTTCCCCCAGCAACCCGTTCGCCCAGGCGAACCAGGGCCGCGTAAAACGCGTGGGGTCGTCCTTGTGGAAGGTCTCGTGGACGAAGCCGGTGTCGGCGTCGGTGTCGCGGATCGTGCGCAGGCACGCGCGGACCAGCGCATCGTCGCGGCTGGAGAAGGCGCGCACCAGCGTCGCCATCGGCCAGATCAGGTCGAAGCCGGCGTGCGGCCCGCCCAGCCCCTCGCCGGCGCGGCCGCGGACGAACCAGGGGTTGCGCTCGCTCCACGCCGCCGCCTCGGTGCGGCGCCAGAGCGGGTCGTCGGGCGCGGCGCAGCCGAGGAACGCGAGGCCCGAGAGCGACAGCTCGCAGCAATCGTCCATGAAGAGCGCGTTGCCGAAGCCGTCGACCTCGAACGCCCATATCTCGCTCCCGTCCGCCAGCCGCATCTTGCCGTGGGCGGCGAGCGCGGTCTCGATCTCCGTAGCGAGCGCCGCGGCGTCGGCGGCGAGCGCGGTATCGCCGCGGGCCGCCGTCGCCACCGCCGCCAGCTCGCGCAGGGTCCGCGCGGCGAAGATGTTGGCGGGGATGAGAAAAGGCAGGATCGTCGCGTCGTCGGAAGGACGGAAGCTGGAGTGGATCAGCCCCACCTTGCGCGTCGGGTTGCCGACGCTCCACAGCTGGGTCTCGGTCGGCTGCACGCTGCTGCGCTGAAAGCGGTACGGGCCGGGGTCGTCGCGGCGCTGCTGCTCGCGGAACGTGCGCACGATCGCGCGCGCGGACTGCGCCCATTCGGCGGTGAAGGGCGCGCGATCCTGGGTCGCGCGCCAGTAGCTCGACGCCAGCCGGAGGACGTAGCAGAGCGAGTCGACCTCCCATTTCCGCTCCGCCACGCCCGGCTTCATCTCGGTCTGATCGTGCTGCGAGGAATCTAGGTCCGTGCGCGCGCTCGGGTCCTGCAGGAAGGCGTTGGCATAGGGGTCGATCAGGACGCAGCGCGCCTGGCGCGCGATCAGCCCGCGGAACAGCCTCGTCAGCGCGGGATCACCCGCGGCGATATGGAGATAGGGCCGCAGCTGCGCCGAGGAGTCGCGCAGCCACAGGCACGGTATGTCGCCGGTGATCACGAAGGCGTCGTCGTCGGTGACCGACAGCACCGTCGTGTCGAGCGTGTTCGGATAGCAATTCTCGAACATCCACGCGAGTTTGGGGTCGGCGATCAGCCGTTTGACGCGCACGATCTCGCGCTCGACCGCGGCGCTGTGGAAGCGCCGCTCCGACGCGGGCGGGCGTTTCGACGGTCGCATCGGGGTCGCCGCCGCGACGGGAAGGGCGGCGAGCGCGGCGGGGGCCGCCAGGAGGGCGCGTCGATCGATGCCTCGAGTCGCGCCCGTTCCCGCGCCGTGTCGACCGTCCATGCACAACCCTCTCGTCCACGGCGCCCGCTACATCGGCGCGCGCCTCTCCTGCGTGGCTAGCACAGCTGCGCCGCAATCTTCCACCTACTTTGTTTTTGATTGCTGCACCCCCGTCCGCATGCGACACGACTCCCACACCGATCGACCGCCGGCATACCGAGGCAGACCAGGAGAGAGACATGCACCCGACGCGACGCGCCGTGATGGGGAGCGCCGCCGCGCTGACGATCGGCGCACCCGCCGCCCCCGCCGCGGCGGGCTTCGTCAGCCGAAGGCCGCCGGTGGCGAAGCGCCGCTTCGTCAGTGCCGCGGTGGAGCGCGAGCTCAGCCGCCTCAAGGCCCGGATCGCCGACCCTGAGCTCGCCTGGATGTTCGAGAATTGCTACCCGAACACGCTCGACACCACCGTCTTCTCCGGCGCGATCGACGGCACGCCCGACACGTTCGTGATCACCGGCGACATCGACGCGATGTGGCTGCGCGACAGCGCGGTGCAGGTCGAGCCCTATCTCCACCTCGCCCGCACCGACCGGAAGCTGCGCGTGATGCTGCACGGGCTGATCCAGCGCCAGGCGCGCTGCATCCTGATCGATCCCTATGCCAACGCGTTCGTGCGCGATCCCGGCGCCCGATCCAACCTCGACTCGGCCACACTCGACGACACCGAGATGCGGCCGGGCGTGGCGCAGCGCAAATGGGAGATCGACTCGCTCTGCTATCCGATGCGGCTCGCGCACGATTATTGGGCGACCACGCGCGACCCCGCGCCCTTCGACGAGCTGTGGCGCCGCTCCGCGGCGCTGATCGTCGACACGCTGCGGGTGCAGCAGCGCAAGGACGCGCCTGGCCCGTATCGCTACCAGCGGCTGACCAAGATACCGACCGACAGCCTGATGCTCGACGGCTATGGCCCGCCCTCGAACAAGGTGGGCCTGATCCACTCGGCCTTCCGCCCCTCCGACGACGCCTGCGTCTACCCGTTCCTCGTCCCCGCCAACCTGTTCGCGGTGTCGAGCCTGCGGCAGGTCGCGCGCGTCCACCGCGAGGCGCGCGGCGACGCCGCCGCGGCGGCCGAGGCGGAGGCGCTGGCGACCGAGGTCGAGGCGGCGCTGCGCGCGCACGCGATCGTGCCCGACGGACGCGGGGGCCAGGTCTGGGCCTATGAGGTCGATGGCTTCGGCAACTGGCTGTTCGCCGACGACGCCGGCATCCCCAGCCTGTACGGCCTGCCGCTGATCGAGGCGGCGTCGGTGGACGACCCGCTCTACCAGCGCACCGCGGCGCTGGCGTGGAGCCCGCGCAACCCCTTCTTCGTCCAGGGTCGCGCCGCGAGCGGGATCGGCAGCCCGCACATGGGGCTCGACAAGGTATGGCCGATGGCGATCATCGCGCGCGCGATGGTGACGCGCGACGAAGGGGTGGTGCGCGATTGCCTGCGCACGCTCAAGGCGACCCACGCGGGCACCGGCTTCATGCACGAGTCCTTCCACAAGGACGATCCCGCGCGTTTCACGCGCGCCTGGTTCGCCTGGGTGAACGGCATGTTCGGGCAGATGATCGGCGCGGTCGCCGCGCGCTACCCGCGGCTGCTCGCCGAGCGCTTCTGAGCGACGACGCGGCTCAATCGGCCGCGGACAGGAAGACGAGCTCGTTGAAGGGCAGGATCGCGGCGCCGATCGCGGGCGCGTCGGCGGCCAGCTGCGCGGTCAGCACCGGCGCGGCGGGCACCACCGGATCATCCACCGCGTCGCGGTGACGCGCCACTGCGGCGGTGAGCTCGTCGATCAGCGTCACCGGCAGGCGCCCACCGATCACGATCGCGCCGGGATCGATCAGGCAGCTGATCGTGGCGATCGGTCCCGCCAGCGCCGCCGCGGCCCGCTCGATCCACTCCCGGATCACCGCGGCTGCCGCGGGACCGGCGCCGGCCAGTTCGGCGGGCGGGATCGGCGCGATGCCGTGCGCGGCGAGATCGGCCTTGAGCGCCGACAGCGAGACGATCGACTGGAGCGGAGCGCCGCTGCGATCGGTCAGGAAGCCGATACGGCCCGCGCGCCCGGTCGCGCCGTGGTGATAGCTGCCCGCCACGACCATCCCGCCGCCCAGTCCCGCGGAGAGCAGGACGTAGAAGAAGCTGCGGTGCGTCAGCCCGCTGCCGAAGCGCGCCTCGCCGATGGCCGCCGCGGCCGCGTCATTCTCGGTGATCACCGGCCAGTCGCCGAGCGGGGCGAGCAGCGCGGGCAGGTCGACGCAGTCCCACTCGGCGTACGCGCGCGGCAGGCCGGGCAGGTCGACGTGCCCCAGCCCACCCGGCAGCGCGACCCCCATGCCGAGCACGCGGTCGCGATCGATCGCCCGCTCGGCCAGCAGCGAGCCGATGGAATCGCCGATGAAGGCGGTGACCGTCCGCGGCGCGGCGAAGTCGATCTCCTGCGTGTAGCGCGCGCGCACCGCGCCGGTGAGATCGAGCGCGACCAGGGTGACATGGTCGCGGTCGATGTTGACGCCGTAACTGAAACAGCCGTCCGGGTTCACCGCGAAACGGATCGCGGGCATGCCGCGCACGCCGGTTCGCCGTCCTTTCTCGAACACGAAGCCGCGATCCGTCAGCCGCTGGGTGATGTTCGCGATCGCGGCGGGTGACAGGCCGGTCTGCTCCGCCAGCTGCAGCCGCGTGGACTCGCCCGCGCGCAGGATCGCCTCGAGCACGAGGCGCTCGTTGCGCTCGCCCGCGCGCGCCGGGTTGGTGCCGTGAAGCGTCCGCTGCCCCGGCCCGCTCGCTCCCGTCGCATGAGGTGGCAGGGGCAAGAAGGGTCTCCGGACGGGCGCGGGGCGCGGCGTTCCCCTCGCAGGTAAACGGCGCGCGCGCCACGTACAACCGCCCTGCTCCCACCACGTCTCTAAACTTACACCTACTTTCTTTTCTAATTGACGCGCCCGCCGGATCGGAGGAAAGGTCGGCAACTGCCCCGATCGCGGCGTGCCCTCTCGCGGGCGTGACACAAAGCGCGACACGGCGAGGCAGGAGGGAGAGGGTGGCGCGACCGCATCGTGCCGCCTCCGTCGGGAGGAGCGTGCCATGGGCAGTGCAGCATCGCGCGCGCGCCTGTTGTTCACCGCGTTCGCGGTATCGCTCTCCGGCCTGCTCTTCGGCTTCGACACCGCCGTGATCGCGGGCGTGACCGGCGCGTTGCGCGCGCAGTTCGGGCTGTCGCCCGCCGCGCTGGGTGTGACGGTCTCGTCCGCGCTGCTGGGCACGATGGTCGGCGCGGCGGTGGCCGGCGTGTACGGCGACCGCCGCGGCGCACGCGCTGGCCTGCGGCTCGCCGCCGCGCTCTATCTCGTCTCGGGGCTGGGCTGCGCGCTCGCCTGGGGCTGGGGCGCGCTGATCCTCTTCCGCGTGATGGCCGGGGTCGCGATCGGCGCCTCGTCGGTGCTCGCGCCGGTCTATCTCGCCGAGGTGGCACCCGCCGCGCGGCGCGGCGCGATCGTCGGCAGCTTCCAGGTCAGCATCGTCGCCGGCATCCTGCTCGCCTACGCGAGCAACGCCGCGGTCGGCGCGCTGCTGGCGGACGACGCGGCGGCGTGGCGGTGGAAGCTCGGTCTCACCGCCCTGCCCGCCGCGCTGTTCCAGCTGCTGCTCGTCGCGGTGCCCGACAGCCCGCGCTGGCTGATGCTGCGCGGCCGCCGCGACGAGGCCGCGGCGGCGACGCTGCTGCTCCACGGCGACGGGGCGGTCGAGCTCCCCCCTCCCCCCGCCCCCCGCGCGGTGTCGCTGCGGTCGCTATGGCGCGAGGCGCCGCGCCCGATGGTACTGGCGATCGTCCTGGGCGCGCTCAACCAGCTCACCGGCATCAACGCTATCCTCTATTATCTGAACGATATCTTCGCGGCCGCCGGGTTCCACCAGGTCTCCGCCGACCTGCAGGCGATCGCGGTCGGCGCGGCCAACCTCGTCTTCACGCTCGTCGGCATGGCGCTGATCGACCGGCTCGGCCGCCGCCCGCTCCTCCTCGTCGGCGGTGCGGCGATGGCGGTGCTGCTGCTCGCCGCGACCGCGATCATGCTCGGCGCCCTTCCGCGTGCGCTGATGCTGGCGGTGCTGATCGGCTTCATCGCCGCTTTCGCCACGTCGCAGGGCGCGGTGATCTGGGTCTATCTGAGCGAGATCGTCCCGGCGCACGCGCGCGCCGCGGGGCAGGCGCTGGGCGCGGGCACGATCTGGCTGTTCGACGCGCTGGTCGCCGCGCTCTTCCCGGTCGCCGCCGCGGCGTCGCCGGCCGCGCCCTTCCTGTTCTTCGCCGCGTGCATGGCGGCGCAGTGCGTGCTGGTGTTCCGCTGCTTCCCCGAGACGCGCGGCGCCTCGCTCGAGCAGATCGAGCGGCAGATGCGCGGCACGGCGGAGCCGGCGCGATGACGGCCTATCTCGCGGTCGACGTCGGCGGCTCGCACATCGCCTGCGCGCGCGTCCGAGGCGGCGCGGTGGAGGGGCGCCGCGAGATCAGGCTCGCCGCGCCGACCTCGCTCGCGGCGACGCTGCCGGCGCTGGAGGCGCATCTGACGGCGCTGCGCGGGAGCGAGCCCGCCGGCGGCCTCTCGATCGCCTTCCCCGGCCTGGTCGACCCGCGAAGGGGCTGCGTGGTCTCGACCCCGGCGGGCAAGTTCGAGGACGCGGTCGGCTTCGACTTCGCGGGCTGGGCGCGCGCGCGGCTGGGCCTACCGCTGCTGCTCGAGGTCGACGGGCGCATGGCGCTGCTCGGCGAGCATCGCTTCGGTGCGCTGCGCGGCGCCGACGACGCGGTTCTGCTCAGCCTCGGCACCGGGATCGGCTCGGCGGCGCTGATGCAGGGCACGGTGGTGCGCGGGCGCGGCGGGCACGCCTCGGTGCTCGGCGGCCACCTCACCGTGGCGATCGGCGGGCCGACCTGCCTGTGCGGCAACGTCGGCTGCGCCGAGGCGCTGGCGTCGAGCTGGGCGCTGCCGCGGCTGATCGCGGCATTGCCGCGGCGCGGCGCGCTCCACGACCTCGCCGCGCCCGACCTCAAGGCAGTGTTCGACCTGGCGCGCGGCGGCGACGCGGGCGCGGAGTCGGTGCGCGCCGCCTGCCTCGCCGCCTGGGCGGCCGCCGCGCTCAACCTCGTCCACGCCTATGACGCGACGCGCGTGCTGGTCACCGGCGGGGTCGCCGCGGCGGAGGAGGTGGTGCCCTTCATCCAGTCGCATGTGCGGCGCCACGCCTGGTGCCTGGGCGAGCCGCCGCTGGTGCTGCGCGGCGCGCTCGGCGCCGACGCCGCGCTGCTCGCGGCGACGCCGCTGTGGGAGAGCCGTCGTGACCAACTATGACAAGCGGCCCGTCACCCGCGTCGACGACGCGGCGGACGCCTGCCTGGCCGGGTGGGCGGCGATCCTGCCCCAGCTCGAGGCCGCGCGCGACCTCTGCGTCGAATGCTATCCCGGCGCGCCCATCGCGGCGATCCTCGCGGTGCTGCGGGAGGCGTGGCCCGAGGCGGAGGTGGTCGACACCGCGGCGCTGTTCCGCGACCCCGAGCTGCTCGACTCGGAGATCGACGCGCTGCTCGGCGACGACCCGGTGTTCGCGCGCTTTCCCGCGCTCGGCATCGCCGACTTCCTCGACGAGGCGAAGGTCGCGGCGTGGCGCGCGGCGCGTGCGCCGGGGCGCCGCACGGTCGTCGTCGGCCCCGGCGCCGCGACGATCCTGCCCGGGCGCGACCTGCTGGTCTATGTCGCCATGGCGCGGTGGGAGCTCCAGCAGCGCCAGCGCCGCGGCGAGATCGCCAACCTCGGGGGGCGTGACCGCTCGGCACGCGCGGCGGCGCTCTACCGGCGCGCCTTCTTCGTCGACTGGCGGGTCGGCGACGCGGTGAAATATGCGCTGCTGCCCGAGGCCGACTTCGTGGTGGAGGCGAACGGGCCGGTGCCGCGGATGATCGCGGGCGCGACCTATCATCGCGCGCTCGACGCCGTCGCCGCGCGTCCGTTCCGCGTCGTCCCCTTCTTCGACGCCGGGCCGTGGGGCGGGCAGTGGATGCGGCACACCTTCGACCTGCCCGACGGGCCGCCCAACTATGCCTGGTGCTTCGACTGCGTGCCCGAGGAGAACAGCCTGCTGCTCGGCTTCGGCGAGCAGGCGTTCGAGCTCCCCGCGCTCGACCTGGTGCGGCTCCGCCCCGCGGCGCTGCTCGGCGACGATATCGTCGCGCGCTTCGGCGCCGAGTTCCCGATCCGCTTCGACCTGCTCGACACGATGGAGGGGGGCAACCTCTCGCTCCAGGTCCACCCGCGCGCCGATTATGCGCGCGCCGCCTTCGGCCCGCGCTACACCCAGGACGAGAGCTACTACCTGCTCGACGCCGGCGCGGACGCGTGCGTCTATCTCGGGCTCACCGACGCGGCCGAACCCGCCGCCGTCGCCGCCGCGCTGACCGCGGCGCAGGCGGGCGGGCCCGCGCCCGACGTCGACGCGCTGGTCAACCGGCTTCCGGCGCGCGCGCACGACCATTTCCTGATCCCCGCGGGCACGATCCACTGTTCGGGGCGGAACGCGATGGTGCTCGAGATCAGCGCCACGCCGTATATCTTCACCTTCAAGCTGTGGGACTGGGGACGGCTCGGGCTCGACGGCCGGCCGCGCCCGATCCACCTCGAGCACGGCCTCGCCAACATCGACTGGACGCGGCGCGAGAGGGTGACCCGCACCGAGCTGGTCAACCAGGTCAGCCGCGTGGCGAGCGGGAGCGACTGGCGCCGCGAGCGCACCGGGCTGCACCCGCTCGAGTTCATCGAGACCGAGCGCGCCTGGTTCGAGACGGTGGTCGAGCTCGACACCGCGGGCACGCTCAACGTCCTCAACCTCGTCGCCGGCGCGGCGGCGGTGGTCGAGAGCCCGACCGGCGCCTTCGCGCCCTTCGAGGTGCATTACGCCGAGACCTTCGTCATCCCGGCCGCCCTCGGCCGCTACCGGCTGCGCGCGCTCGCGCCGCCGGGCGCGGCCTGCGCGGTGATGCGGGCCTGGGTGCGCCCGTCCGACCAGTGACAACGACGACAAGAACGCAGGGGAGAGTGACCATGACCCAGTTGAACAAGCTCGCGCGGACCTCCGCGCTGGCGCTCGCCGCGGCCTCGCTGTGGCCCGCCGCGGCGATCGCGCAGGACGCGCCGCCCGCCGCGCCGCAGGGCGAGGCGCCGGCCGAGGCCGGGCCGCCCGCCGCGGCGGACGGCGCGGTCGCCGCGCCGCCGGGGTCAGACGACATCGTCGTCACCGGGCTGCGCCGCAGCCTCCAGACCGCGCAGGCGCTCAAGCGTGACTCCGACCAGATCGTCGACGCGGTGGTGGCCGAGGATATCGGCAAGCTGCCGGACAACAACGCCTCCGAGGCGCTGGCGCGGATCACCGGCGTTCAGGTCAATCGCAGCAGCGACGAGGCCGGCGGCGTGCAGGTGCGCGGCCTGCCTAACCTGACCACCACCTACAACGGCCGCGAGATGTTCACCGCCGAGCTGCGCAACGTCGCGCTGCAGGACTTCCCCGCCGGCGCGCTCGCCGGGCTCGAGGTGTACAAGACCACCAGCGCCGACCTGATCGAGGGCGGCATCGCCGGCCTGATCAACGTGCGCTCGCGCCGCCCGTTCGACTTCGACGGCTTCCAGATCGCGGGCGCGGTGCGCGGCACCTACGGCGACCAGGCGCGCAAGTATGACCCCAACTTCAACGTGCTGGTGACCGACCGCTGGGACACGCCGATCGGCGAACTGGGCGCGCTGGTCAACGTGTCCTACACCCAGCTCCATTATCTCACCTCGTCGCGCTACATCAACGGTAACATCGTGAGCCCCGGCGCGAACCAGCCGGTCGACGGACCGCGCGACTTCGTGCTGCCCGAGAGCGCGGGCGTGTATTACGACCGCGGCAAACGCTGGCGGCCGTCGGTCAACGGCACGATCCAGTGGCGCCCCGCCCCCAACCTGGAATTCTACGTCGACGGGCTGTTCCAGGGCGCGCGGACGGACGTGGCCAACGATTTCGCGGGCTTCGATCTCGTCAACAACAACCCGGCGCTGACCAACATCGTCCGCAACGCCGCCGAGCCGGGGACGCTCGAGAGCATCACCGTCACGCCCGATTTCGCCAACGGGCGCGGCATCGACTTCTCGCGCAGCACGCGCGCGGGGCGCACCAACGCCTATCAGGGGGCGATCGGCGGGTCGTGGAAAACCGGCCGCGCGACGCTGACGACCGACTTCGCGTATACCGACTCGAAGGCCGAATATACCGACTATAACATCGACTTCGCGCCGGCGACCGCGCAGTCGGCCAACCTCGTCTTCGACATCGGCGGGCAGGACGGCGGCGCCCAGTTCGGCCTGCCCGGCTTCGCCGCCAACGACGCCAACAGCTACATCCTGCGCGGCATCTACGACCGCCGCTCGCTGGCGACCGGCAAGGGCATCCAGTGGCGGACCGACCTCAAGCTTGAGACCGAGCTGCCCGTGATCACCCAGCTCGATGTCGGCTTCCGCCTGACCGACCGCGACGCGCGGCTGCAGAGCGGCGGGCGCTACGCCACGCTGCGCCCGCTCGGCCTAAGCCTCTCCGACATCCCCGGCGGCGACACCGGCACGCCGATCGACCGCGGCTTCCGCGGCGGCCAGGCGCCCGGGCTGAGCCAGTGGTACGCGCCGACGCGCGCGGGGATCGTCGACAATATCGAGGCGCTGCGCGACCTCGCGCGTAGCGGGCTGGAACAGATCGGCACCCCCGCCGCGCTGGCCGAGCGCGCTGCGTGGGACTCCGACATCCCCGCCTATGTGCAGAACGAGCGGCTCGACGCGGTGGAGAAATCCTACGCCTTCTACGGCCAGTTCCACTATGGCTTCGACGTGGGCGGCGTGCCGGTCGACGGCGTGGTCGGCGCGCGGATCGTCAACACCAAGGCGCGGCTGACCGGCAACGCGCTGGTCGGCGGGGAGCTTCAGACCACCACCTCGCGGCAGAACTATGTCGACGTGCTGCCCAGCGCCTCGTTCCGCGCCAAGTTCACCGACCAGCTCCAGCTGCGCCTCTCCGCGACCGAGACGCGCACGCGGCCCGAGTACAACCAGCTCAACCCCGCGGTGACGATCGGCAGCCCCGGCGTGACGCCGATCACGGGCAGCAGCGGCAACATCAACCTGCAACCGATCCTGTCGACCAACTATGACGCCTCGCTGGAATGGTATTTCTCCAAGACCGGCTCGCTGACCGGGGCGATCTTCCGCCGCGACGTGCAGGGCTTCATCACCAACCTCAACAGCCAGGTCGATCTCGGTTATCCCTCGCTCGTGACGGTCAACCGGCCCGAGAACGGCGGCAAGGGCCGCTTGCAGGGCGCCGAGGTGGCGTTCCAGACCTTCTTCGACTTCCTGCCGGGCGTGCTGAGCGGCTTCGGCACCCAGCTCAACGCCACCTATATCGACGCGTCGCAGGCGCTGCCCGTCTCGCTCGGCGTGGCCGGGCAGGACAGCGACATCCCCGGCGTGTCGAAGTGGAGCTACAACGCGGTCGGCATCTACGAGAAGGGACCGGTGTCGGCGCGGCTGGCGTACAACTGGCGCTCGCGCGTGACCAACTTCTTCGCCACCGACAACGCCGGCCAGCTGATCGGCGCCGAGTTCAACCGGCCGATCGAGCGGCTCGACTTCTCGCTGTCGGTCGCCGCGATCGAGGCGGTGACGCTGACCTTCGACGTCAGCAACATCACCGGATCGCCCTATCGCGCGCTGCGCGCGGTGCCGGGGCTGGCCAACGCGAGCTACCCGCGCGACGTCCGCTACGAGAGCCGCGTCTTCGCGCTCGGCGCGCGGTTCCGCTTCTGATGGCGGCGCATCCGACGCGCCGCGCGGTCGTCGGCGGCGCGCTGGCGCTCGCCGGCGCGCGCGGGACGGCGGCGCCCGCCCCCGATCATGGAGAGCGCGCGCTCGCCTGGCACGGCGCGCTCGAGAGGGCCTTCGCGGTGGGTGACGGCACCGGGCTCTACCGCGAGTATCATCCGCCCCGCCCGAGCGACGAGCTTTACTCGACCGAGTGGCCCTTCTCGCAGGCGCATGTCGCGCTGCTCGACCTCGCGATGATGCCGGGCGCGGCGGGGCGCCGCTTCGCGCCCGCGCTCGCCACGGTGCGCGCGGCGCAGCAGCGTTACTGGTCGCGGACCTCGACCACCGGGGTCGCGGGGCATCTCGCCAAGGTGGTCGCGCCGCTCGGTCACGGCGACGACCTCTATTACGACGACAATGAGTGGGTCGGGCTCGCCGAGGTGCAGCACCATCTCTACCGCCGCGACGCCGAGTCGCTGCGCCGCGCGCGCGCGATCTTCGCGCTGGTGCGCTCGGGCTGGTCCGAGGAGAAGGGGCTGCGCTCGCCCGGCGGGGTGGTGTGGACGCAGAAGCGCGACAACGGCGACCGCAACACCGTGTCGAACATGCCCGCCGCCGAGCTCGGCGCGCGCCTGTACCTGATCACGCGCGAGCGCGCGTATCTCGACGACGCACTGCGCTATTATCGCTGGACCAACGCGACGCTGCAGCGCCGCGACGGCCTGTACGCCGACCATATCAAGCGCGACGGCACGATCGAGCCGCGCGTGTGGAGCTACAATCAGGGCGTACCGGTCGGGGTCAACGTGCTGCTGTGGCGCGCCACGGGCGAGGCGCGCTACCTCGCCGAGGCGCGCCGCGTCGCCGCGGCGAGCCACGATCGGCTCGTCGCGCCCGGCCAGGTCGACGACCAGCCGCCGCCCTTCAACGCGATCTACTTCAAGAACCTGCTGCTGCTGGCGCACGCGACGCGGGAGCGCCGCGACGTGGATGCCATGCGCGGCTATGCCGACCGGATGTGGCGCGGTCGGCGCAACGACGCCGGCCTCGTGCAGTTCGGCGGCCGCCGCGCCGAGCTGATCGACACGGCCGCGCTGGTGCAGGTCGAGGCCGTGCTGGCGTGGCGCCCGGCCGACTGGGCCATGCTCTACTGATGCGCGGCGCGGCGCTGCTCGCGCTCGTCGCCGCGCCAGCGGTGGCGGCGCCCGCCGCCCTGACGCCGGGATCCGCCTATGTGGCGCTCGGCAGCTCCTATGCGGCGGGGGCGGGGATCGGCGCGCCGGCACCGTCGACGCCGGCGCGCTGCGGCCAGACCGTCAACAACTATCCCCGCCTCGTCGCGAGGCGGCTCCACCTCGACCTCGTCGACGCGAGCTGCGGCGGGTCGACCACGACGCATCTTCTCCACGCCTGGGACGAGCTGCCGGCGCAGCTCGACCGCGTCACCGCGGCGACCCGGCTGGTGACGGTGACGATCGGGGGCAACGACGTCCATCTCGTCGGCGACCTCGCGCGTGCCGAGTGCGTCTCGGCGCGCGCGGGCGAGGCCCGGCGCTGCGCGCGGCCGCCCGCCCCGACCGCGGCGGCATGGGCGCGACTGGAGCGCAACCTCGCCCAGGTGGCGCGGGAGGTGCGCCGGCGCGCGCCGCGCGCGCGGCTCGTGTTCGTCGACTATCTCGACATGCTGCCGGCGCGCCCATGCGCCACCATCCCCTATGACGCGGTCGCGCTGACACGCGCGCGCGCGACCTATCGCCGGCTCGCGCGCGTCACCGCCGCGGTCGCGCGGCGTGCGGGCGCGACGCTGCTGCGCGCGGGCGCCCTGTCGCGCGGCCATGATTCCTGCTCGGCCGAGCCATACGCGGTCGGCCGGTCGAACGACGGCGCGTCGTGGCACCCGACCGCGGCGGGGCATGCCGCGGTCGCTGCGGCGCTCGTCCGCATCTTGGACGGTGACACGGGTCGAGCGCGCGACGGCCGCAATGCCCGGCAGCCGGTAGACCGTCGCGCGCGGGGCGCGGCGGCCGATGCCCGGTCGCCGGTCGGTGTTGCCAGCGACGCACTGCCCCGCACATGAGGATGGGCGCGCTGGGCACGGCAGCACGGATCGCAGGCGTGGGGCGCGCATGAGACCGACTAGGCGCGCTCGGGCGAGGGCGCTAGGCTGCGGCGTCGGGTGCGATCCTTCGCCGCCGGCGATCGACGAGCGACCAACGCGAAGGCGAAAGACCATGTTCTCGTTCAGATCCCCCCAGCTGAACGGCGCCGTCGTGGCGGCCCTCGCCGGTGTCTTCGTCGCCTGCCGCGCCTATCAGGCGTTCGCCGCCGAGACGCCGAGCCTCGACCCTGCGCCGGCGCTCGCACGAACGGACGTTCCCGCATGGCCCTATCCGCGCGGCGTGCCGGACGAGGCGAAGGAAGACGGGACGTTGTTCCATGTTCCCGGGAGCAGACAGGCGTTCACCTTCACCCAGATCAACGGGCAGAGGGCGACGATCGACTGGTTTCCGGAGCGCCATCCGGTGCCGCCGGCGCCCGTGATCAGCGGGAGAGAGGGCGCCTATAACGCCTGCGGCCAGTGCCACCTCATCGATGGTGGCGGCAAGCCCGACACCAGCGATCTTCGCGGTCTGCCGGTCGCCTACATGCTGCAACAGCTCGCCGACATGCGGGACGATCATCGTCACGCGTCGATCAGCGGTGCGCCGCTCGCCAAGATGGTGGAGATCGCGAAGGCACTGCCCCTCGATGATGCGCGGCAGGCCTCGGAATATTTCCACTCCATCAGACCGGTGAAGAGGCTCCGCCTCGTCGAGAGCGACGTCGTGCCCGTCACCCATCCTGCCGCGCACGCCGTGCAGAAGGTTGACCCGAGCGGCGCCACCGAGCCGATCGGCACGCGGATCATCGAGGTGCCGCAGAGCTTCGAGCGTACCTTGCTGCGCGATCCCTCGTCGGACTTCATCGCCTATGTACCCGTCGGCAGCATCAGGAAGGGCAAGGCGCTGGCGACCAGCGGCGGAGGAGGCAGGACTTTACCCTGCGCCTCCTGCCATGGCGAAGACCTGAGGGGCTCGGGCGACGAATTCCCGAGCATCGCGGGTCGATCGCCCACCGCGATGGCCCGCCAATTGTATGACTTCAAGAGCGGCACTCGCGACGGCAAGAACGCGGTGGCGATGAGGCCGGTGGTATCGCGGTTGACCGACGCGGACATCGTGAACCTCACGGCCTATCTGGCGTCGCTGGAGCCGTGAGGCAGCCGATCCACTCCACGCCGCGCTCGCTCGCGGGGTGGACGCGGCGCCGGTGCCGCAAGCGCAAGATTGGCGCTGGATCGTCCGAGCGCCAGCGCCGTATCGGAAGCGGAGAGGGCCGGACCCGCGCGGTCCGTGGGAGGTGAGATGTATCGGCTGATCGGCATCCTGATGATCATGCTCGCCTCGGCGGGCTGGGCCGCACCGCAGCGGGCAGACCGACCGGTTCGCGTGGCGATCGCCCGCCTCACCCACGGGCATGTCGCCGGACTGCTCGGCAGGCGCGCGACGGGCGACGTCGAGATCGTCGGTATCTACGAGCCGGATCGAGCCGTCGCCGCGCGCTACGTCCGCGATTACCACCTCGATCCCACGCTCGTGCACGACCGGCTCGCGCCGATGCTGGACCAGGTGCGACCAGAGGCCGTGCTGGCTTTCGGATCGGTGGCGGAACATCGCGCGGTGGTCGAGGCGGCGGCGCCCCGGCGGATCCACGTCATGGTCGAGAAGCCGCTGAGCTTCGACGCGGCGGAGGCCGCGGCGATGGCGGCGCTCGCGCGGCGGCACGGTATCCAGCTGCTCACCAACTATGAGACCAGCTGGTATCCGAGCCGTACCGCGCTCAGTGCGGCGCTCGCGGCGGGCAGCGTGGGCGCGATCCGCAAGGTCGTGTTCCGCGACGGTCATTACGGTCCCAAGGAGATCGGCGTGCAGCCCGAGTTCCTCTCCTGGCTGGTCGACCCGAGCGCCAACGGGGGCGGCGCGATCGTCGATTTCGGCTGCTACGGTGCCAACCTGATGACCTGGCTGATGCAGGGCAAGGCGCCGGTCAGCGTCACCGCCGTGACACAGCGGCTCAAGAGCGACCCGGTCTACGCGCGGGTCGACGACGAGGCGACCATCGTGCTGACCTACCCCGGTGCTACGGCGCTTCTGCAGGCGTCGTGGAACTGGCCCGACCATCGCAAGGACATCCAGCTCTTCGGCGAGACGGGCGTGCTGTCGACGCTCGACGGGAAAACGCTGCTGCTGCGGCGCCGCGGCGAACCGGTGGACCGCTCGCTCGCGACGCCAGCCCCCACGTTCAGCGACCCGTTCGCCTTTCTCGCCGCCGTTGTTCGCGGACGCGCCAGCGTGGCCGACACGGACCCGTCGTCGCTCGCCAACGCGCTGGTCGTGGCGCGAATCCTCGACGCCGCGCGCCGTTCCGCCGCGACCGGAAGGACGGTGGTTCTCGATCAAGAGTGACGCAGAGAGCAGGGGTGGAGACCCGAAAGGGGTCGTCGGGAGCGGACCGCTGACTCCCCGGCACCGGTCAGTGCCTCATGCTCAGCTTCGCCGGCTGGTCGCCGCCGGCGCCTGGGAGACGGAGCGGCGATCTGTCGTGCCGGTCTGCCCGCACCTCACCATGCTCAGGGCAGTTGCAGGGAAAGATCATACTTTCCGCAGGTCTGAGCGGCTGCGGAGCCGAACCGCCGCCCTGCTACACGAGTGACTGACGTCATGCAGTCCCTTGATATTAAGTATGACATGTTTACGGATACCCGAAAGGAGAGATCCCATGCTGTTCCGCTTGCTCGTCGGAGCCGGACTGTTCGCCTTCGCCGGACCGGCGGCCGCGCAGGCGCGCTACGACAAGGCCTCCCGCATCTTTCGGCTCGACGGCGGCGACGTGACCTACGCGTTCAAGGTGAACGCGTCCGGCATCCTCCAGTCGGTGTACTGGGGCAAGCGGCTGCCCGACAGCGCGCCGCTGGCCGCGCCCGAGCTGTCCGGGCTCAGCGGCTTCGACGTTGCCACGAATGTGGTACCCCAGGAATTCGCCGGACAGGGCGGTGGCCTGTACGCCGAGCCGGCCCTGAAGGTCACCTACCCCGATGGGAACCGCGATCTCGTCCTCTACTACCGCGATCACCAGATCGACGGCGACGAGATACGGGTAACGCTCAGCGATCTGGACCGCCCCATCTTCGTCACGCTGACCTATAGGATCGACCGCGACACCGGAGTGGTCGCCCGCTCCGCGGTGATCGAGAACCGAAGCACCGGTGACGTGCGCCTGGACCAGGTCGCGGCGGCCGGACTCACCCTCCCCGTGGCATATGACTATAGGCTCCATTATTCCACCGGGCGCTGGGCCGCGGAGTGGACGCTACAGGAAAGGCCACTGCGTACCGGCGCCACCGTGCTCGAGAGCCGCCGCGGCTCGACCGGCAGCGAGAACAATCCCTGGTTCCAGATCACGCGCGCGAACACCACCGAGGAGAGCGGACCGGCGTGGATCGGCGCGCTGGGGTGGAGCGGGTCATGGCGGATGTCGTTCGACCAGGACGTGACCGGGCGCGTGCGGATCGTGGGCGGCTTCAATCCCTTCGACTTCGCCTATCGGCTTCGCCCCGGCGCCAAGCTGGAGACGCCGATGTTCTACGTCGGCTTCTCGGATCAGGGTCGCGGCGGAGCGTCCCGGCTGTTCCACCGCTTCGAACGCGAGCGGATCCTGCCGCGTCGCGGCGGCGACGCGCCCGCCCTGCGCAAGGTGCTCTACAACAGCTGGGAGGCGACCGAGTTCAAGGTCAACGAGGCGGAGCAGCTGGCGCTGGCGACGCGCGCCGCCAGCCTCGGCGTCGAGCGCTTCGTGATGGACGACGGCTGGTTCGGCGCGCGCGACAGCGACCATGCCGGGCTGGGCGACTGGACGGTCAACCCGCGCAAGTTCCCGAACGGGCTCACACCACTGATCGACCGGGTCAAGGCGCTCGGCATGGATTTCGGCCTGTGGGTCGAGCCCGAGATGGTCAATCCTGACAGTGACCTGTTCCGCGCCCACCCCGATTGGGCGATGCAGTACAAGGGCCGCCCGCGGACCGAGGGGCGCAACCAGCTGGTGCTGAACCTCGCGCGCACCGACGTGCGCGACCACGTCCTGAAGGTGCTCGACGATCTGCTGACGCAGAACGACATCGCCTTTCTCAAGTGGGACTATAACCGCAACTGGTCCGAGCCGGGCTGGCCCGACGCCGACGTCGCCGACCAGCAGACGATCTACGTCGCGTACGTCCGCAACCTCTACTACATCCTCGACGAGCTGCGCCGCCGACATCCCGCGATCGAGATCGAGAGCTGCTCGGGCGGCGGCGGGCGGGTCGACCTCGGCATCATGGCGCGCACCGACGAGATGTGGCCGTCCGACAATACCGACCCGTTCGACCGGCTGCAGATCCAGGACGGCTACACCCAGGCCTATGCGCCCGGCACGATGATGGCCTGGGTGACGGACAGTCCCAACTGGGTGAACCAGCGACAGACCACGCTGCCGTTCCGTTTCCTGTCCGCGATGCAGGGCGGCCTCGGCATCGGCACGAACCTCAACAGATGGGGTGACGCGGACATGGCGACAGCCCGCTACTACGTCGCCTCCTACAAGCGCATCCGCGAGACCGTCCAGCACGGCTCCCTGTACCGGCTCAACCGAGAGAACCCCGCGGATGCGCGCTGGACCAACCTCTACGTCGCGCAGGACCGCGCGCGGGCGGCGCTGTTCACCCTCGTCGGCTCGACCCACAAGCTCGACGTGATGCCGACGATCCAGCTGCTGGGGCTCGATCCCGATGCGGTCTATCGGATCGAGGCGATGGACTCGACGCCGCTGCCAGCGACGATCCCGGCCCAAGCCACCGGCGCCTATTGGATGAACCACGGCGTCGACGTCACGCTGCGGGGCGACTTCGTGGGCGTCGGCATGATCCTGACCCGCGTGCGGTAGACATAAGTCCGATATATTAAGCTAGCCGACCTTCCCCCGTCGTTCGCTGATCGACGGCGGAGGCTGGCGCGCGTTAGCTCGTGCAAGGCACGGCTCCATGCCGACCCGTGACGACGAAAGCAGATGCCGCGACGAATGAGGCTGGACATCCGCGGTAATATCATATTTGTTCTCTGTAAGGCCTGAGAGCCAACAGGGGAGACGACGATGTCGAACGCCAGGTATATGTCCGTGCTGATGTCGGGGGCGGCCGTCGGCCTCCTCCTGTCCCTGTCTCCGGAGATCGCCATGGCGCAGACCGCGCCGACGACGCCGGCGTCCCCTGCCGCGACCTCACCTACCGTCCCCTCCGACGGCGAGCAGATCGCCCCCGACGGGCAGCCGGTCGACGACATCGTCGTGACCGGCATCCGCGCCAGCCTCGAGAGCTCGCTCGAGCTGAAGCGGGACACGATCGGCGTGGTGGACGCGATCTCCGCCGAGGACATCGGCAACTTCCCGGACGCGAACATCGCCGAGTCATTGCAGCGCATCCCCGGCGTGTCGGTCGACCGGGTCAACGGCGAGGGCCGCGGGGTCACCGTCCGCGGGCTCGGACCCGAGTTCAACACCGTGCTGCTGAACGGCCGGCTGCTGTCGACCGAAGGCGGCGGCCGGTCCTTCTCCTTCGACATCCTCTCGTCCGAGCTGATCAGCGGCGCGGAGGTCTACAAGTCGTCCGAAGCGCGGCTGCAGGAGGGCGGCATCGGCTCCACCGTGATCCTCCGCACCGCTCGGCCGACCGACCGCGCCGGCTTCCGCTTCGCGGGCAGCGCGGCGGGGCGCCACGACAACACGGCGGACAAGATCACCCCGGTCATCTCCGGCGTGATCAGCGGCTCCAACGACGAGCGCACCTTCGGCGTGCTGGCGAGCTTCATCTACGACAAGCGCATCTCGCGGCTGGGCAACATCTCGACCGACGGCTGGATCACCGACCAGAACATCGACACCAACGGCGACGGCGTGCGCGACTCGCGGCCTGCCGGGGGCGAGGGCGTCTCGCTGCCCAGGACGCTCAACTTCACCTCCACCTACAACGATCGCGAGCGGATCGGCGGCACGTTCGCGGTCGACTATTTCGCCTCGGACGCGCTGAAGTTCCGCTTCGACGCGCTCTACACGCAGCAGAAGACGAAGAGCGTCACGAACCAGCTGGGCTATTACACCGACCCCGATCGCATCACCTCCGCGACCGTCAACGGGAACGGCACGGTGACCGACTTCACCGTCCTGCCCGCCACCGCGACCTCGGGCCTCGCGTCGGACAACATCCTGGCCACCAACCCGCAGGACGCGCGCACCTATCAGCTCGGCCTCAATGTCGAGTGGAAGCCGGCGGACGCGCTGACCATCGTCGGCGATGTGGCGCACTCGAACACGCGCAACGACTCCGACCAGCTCTTCTATGTCGTCGGCACGCGCCAGATCGGCGTCACGCCGCGGTTCACCTTGGACGGTCCCGATGGACTGCCGACGATCACGGACACGCTCGCGACGAACGACAAGTCCGCGCCGCGGCTGCACTGCTGCTCGGAGCGCGGCGGCCGCAACCGCGATACCGTCAATCAGGCCACGGTCGACCTGACCTGGGACGTGGGCAGCGTGCTGGACAAGCTCCAGGCCGGGCTGCTCTTCACCAACCGCAAGAAGACCACGGTGGTGCGTGAATCGCCGGAGCCGCTCGGCTGCTTCTACTGCGGCTACCAGGCGCTCGCGCCGGGATCGCTCTTCACCGACTTCAACGCGAACGTGCTCGGGCGCAATCTCACCTGGCTGACCTACGATCGCGACGCGCTGGTGGCCTATTACGGGTCGGCCGCCGCGGTGAACCAGGTCGGCGACAACTCGCAGTCCGCGATCGACGCGCGCAACCGCTTCCTCGCGGTCTACCAGGGCAACAACAACAGCCTCGATCCGATCGACCGCGACCGCGGCTCGGGCACGGTGCGCGAGAACACCTACGCGGCCTATCTGCAGACGCTGTTCAAGGGCGACATCGGTAGCAGCCGGTGGAGCGCGATGCTGGGCGCGCGGCTGGTCCATACGGACGTGTACGCCACGGGCTTCTCGGTGACGCTGCTCGACGTGATCCAGAATCCCGCCGACCCGACCGCCGCCGTGCCGGTCTACAGCCCGACCGTCCCGGTCGACGCCACCAACCGCTACACCTACGTGCTGCCGACCGTGAACTTCCGCCTCGACGCGACCGACAAGCTGGTACTGCGCCTCGCCGGCTCGCGCACCCTGACGCGACCGACGCTCAGCCGCCTCGGCCTCAGCCAGGACTTCGTCTTCCGGCCGCCGAACTCCAACACGGTGAGCGGCGGCAACCCCTATCTGAAGCCGTTCCTCGCGTGGAACGCGGATCTCTCGGCCGACTATTATTTCTCGCGCGCCAGCTACGCCAGCGTGACCGGCTTCTACAAGAAGCTGCAGAACTTCATCATATCGGGGCAGCAGCCGGAGGAGTATTTCGGCCTCGATTTCATCGCCAATCGGCCGTACAACGCGCAGAACGGCGACGTATACGGGATCGAGGGCGCCGTGCAGGCCACCTTCGACTTCCTGCCCGCACCCTTCAACCATCTGGGCGCCAGCGCGAACTACACAAAGGTGAAGAGCTCGATCCGCTTCGATCCGTCGCTCAGCAACCAGACCTTCAACGTGGAAGGCCTGTCGGACACCGCCAATCTGGTCGCCTTCTACGAGGACGATCGCTTCCAGTTGCGCGCAGCGTACAATTGGCGCGCACCGTTCCTGCGCCAGACGTTCGGGCCCCAGAGCCAGCCGGAGAACATCTTCGGATACGAGCAGATCGACCTGAGCGGTTCGATCAAGATCAACGACCGGGTCGCGGTGTTCGGCGAGGTACTGAACCTCACCGACGAGCAGTTCCGCAGCTACTCGCGCTTTACGGAGCGGCTCATCACCGTGTCCGACCAAGGCCGCCGCATCTCGCTCGGCCTGAGGGCGAACTTCTGAGCCTCGTGTGAGGGATGAGCTCATGGTCGAACCGGTCGTTCGCGCGTAGGAGGGCGGCATGACCATCGCTCCGGTCCCCGAGCCGCTCGTCCTCGCCTCCGCCAGCGGCGTGACGGCCGCGATCAGCCCCTTCGGCGCGCGGCTCATCCGCATCGACGCGCCGGACCGGACGGGTCGGGTCGAACGGGTGCTGCTCGGCTATGACGATCCCGAAGCGAACCGGCGCGCCGCCCTGCCGGACGGCGGAGCGTATCTCGGCGCGACCTGCGGGCGTGTCGCGAACCGCATCGCCGACGCGGCCTTCGCGCTGGACGGGGTGCGCCACCGGCTCGCGGCGAACGAGGGCGCGCACCAGCGCCACGGCGGCCCGGTCGGGTTCGATCGCGCGAACTGGACCGTCCGCGAGGCTAGCCCAAACCATGTCACGATGCGCCACCACAGTCCCGACGGCGATCAGGGGTTCCCAGGCGCGCTCGACATCACGTCGTCCTTCGACCTGTCGGACGACGGCGAGCTCTCCATCGTCTATACCGCGCGGACGACCCGGCCGACCCACGTCAATCTCGTGTCGCACGGCTACTTCAACCTGTCCGGCGGGAGCGGCACGATCGCGGACCACCTGCTGCGGGTCGACGCGGACTCCTTCCTCGCGATCGATGCCGACCAGCTGCCGCAAGACGTGCGGCCGGTTCGTGGCACGCCTTTCGACTTCACCGCGGCGCGGCGGGTCGGGAGCCTACTCGAGAGCGAGGACGAGCAGGCGCGCCTCTCCCGCGGCGGCAACCACAATTTCTGCCTCAAGGGCGTCGGAGTGCGTCCCGTCGCATGGCTGGAACATCCGGGTAGCGGCCGCACGCTGACGCTCTCGACCGATCAGCCCGGGCTGCAGCTCTACGCGGCCGGTTGGCTGGAAGAGGTCTGGCGGCCGCACGCCGCTTTGTGCCTCGAGGCGCAGGCCTGGCCCAACGCGTGCAACCGCCCCGACTTTCCCCCGACGCGGCTCGATCCCGGCGAGCGCTACCGCTCGGAGGTGCGGTTGCGCTTCGGGGTCGCACCAGAGGGCATGCTCGGCTAGGCACGAGACATGATCGACGCATCAGCAGGAGAACGGCTTCCGCGGGAGGACGGCGCGCCGACGGTGCCGAGCGAGGGTCGCAACCTGACGGCCAGCATCGTCAACGATCTGGGTCTCGCCATCGTCACGCAGGCGTTCCGTGCCGACCAGCCGTTCCCGACCGAGGCGGAGCTCTGCCACCGCTACGACGCCAGCCGCCCCGTGCTGCGCGAGGCCGTGAAGATGCTCACCGCGAAGGGGCTGCTGCTGGCACGGAAGCGCGCCGGCACTGTCGTGCAGCCCGAGGGCAGCTGGAACCTGCTCGACCCCGACGTGCTGCGTTGGATGCTGCAGCGCGAGTTCTCGATCGATCTGCTCATCGACTTCACCGAGATCCGCATGTCGATCGAGCCGCGGGCGGCGACACTGGCGGCGCACTCGGCGACCGGGCCGCAACGACGCGCGATCAGCGAGGCGATCCAGAACATGTTCGCCGCCGATCACGGCGACGGCGACGCGCTGGACGCCGACATCGCTTTCCACGTTGCCGTGCTCGAGGCGAGCAACAATCGCTTCATGCGCCAGTTCACCGGACTGGTGGAGACCACGCTGCGTTTCTCCATCCGCCGAACCAACGAGTACAAGGGCGTGCCGCGCGCGAGCGCGCGCGACCACAAGCGCGTCGCCGATGCGATCCTGGAAGGGGAGCCGGTGCTCGCGGGCGCCCGCATGAGCGACCTGATCCGTGGCGCGCTCGAGCTCCTGCTCGTCGCGGGGAAGCACCCGCTGCGACCGTGACCGAGGCTTCTCAACGGCAAGGGAGTGCGACGATGGGCGATCATCCGGGGCTGACGTTGATGCTGGCGGAGATGGCGCGTCAGCGCGGCGACGCTCTCGCGACCCTCGACACGCCCGGCCCTGCCGTCGACGCGATCGCGGAGAGCGCGCGGCGGACCGGGTCGCTGCTGCTCTACGCGATGGGCGGGTCGCAGCATGTCAACCGCATCGTCGCGCCGCTCTACCGGGATCTCGGGCTCGACGCTCGCACGATGATCGCCTCGGCCGCGCTGAGCGCACCGCTGCCCGACCGGCCGCGCACCGCGCTGATCCTCTCGCAGTCCGGAGAGTCGGGCGAGATCCGCCAGCTGCTCGCACGGCCGAGCGGATCGGAGGAGCGGTTCGGCCTGACGCTCGAGCCGGGGAGCACGCTCGCGCGCGGCGTACGCGCCGCCATCGTCGCGCACGGTGGCACCGAGCATGCCTTCGCCGCCACTCGCAGCATCGTGCTCAGCCTCGCGATGCACGGGGTCATTCTGGAGCGGCTCGGCGCGTCGCAGGGCCCGCTGCGTCGGGTTCTGGAGACCGAGGCCGTCATCGACATGGAGGAGGCGGCCGATACGCTCGACGGCTGCGACGCCTATGTTTTCGCCGGCTGGCACGCGATGCACGGCACCGCCGAGAGCGCCGCGCTCTCGCTCATGGAGCTGGCGCGGCTGCCCTCGATCGGCTTCGAGGGCGGGCAGTTCCGCCACGGCCCGCTCGAGCTGCTACGACCCGGGATCGGCGTGATCCTCCTGCGCAGCGCGGGTGTCGACGCCGCGCTCGTGCCACCCACCGCGACGGCCGTGGCGCGCACCGGCGCGGCGTTGGTCATCCTCGACGCCAGCGGCTCGGCGTCGCTGCTCGCGGGCACGGAGGTCGCGCTTCCCGCCAATCATGGACTTGCCGCCGCGACCGACATGGTGCTCGCGGTGCAGCAGCTGAACGTCGCGATGGCGCTGAGGACGATCCCGGCCGGGATCGGCACGCCGCGGCACACATCGAAGGTGACCGAATGACCGCCGCGCTCACCGCCACTCGCGCTCGATCTGCTCGAGCGTCTTCCCCTTCGTCTCCGGCAGGCGGCGCAGGATGAAGAGGAAGCCGGCGGCGCACACGATGCCGTAGCACCAGAATGTGTAACCCGTCCCCGCCCAGGCGTTGATCAGGGGGAAGGTGTAGGTCAGGAGGAAGCAGGCGCCCCAGAGCGCGGTGGTCGCCACCGCCATGCTCGCGCCCCGCGCCTCGCCCGGGAATATCTCCGCCAAGGCCACCCAGGTCACCGGGGCGAGCGTCATCGCGTACACCGCGATCGCGGCGACCACCAGCAGCAGCAGCGGCCAGCCCTGCAGGGCCGCGACATAGGCGCCGCCGAGCACGGCGTAGATCAGCGCCAGGCCGACGCAGCCGATGAGGAGCAGGCGGCGTCGCCCCCAGCGCTCGACGGTCACGAGCGCGACCAGGGTGAAGACGCAGTTGACCGCGCCGGTGACGACGATGTTGAACAACGTGTCCGACACCGCATAGCCCGCGCCCGCGAAGATCTCCTGCGCGTAGTTGAAGATGACGTTGATGCCGCACCATTGCTGCAGCACCGCCAGCGCGATGCCTATGACCATCACGCGGCGGAAGCGGGGCTCCGCCACGATGGCGCGCAGGCTTCGTCCGGGCGCCGCCGCCAGCGCAGTCCTGATCTCCGCGAGTGCGGCATCGGCATGCGCGTCGCCACCGAGGCGGCGCAGCACCGCGTCCGCACGATCCCACCGGCCGCGCTGCGCGAGCCAGCGGGGGCTCTCCGGGATGGTCAGGCAGCCGATCACGAAGGCGGCCGCCGGCACCGCGGCCGCGGCGAACATCCAGCGCCAGCCGACCGTTCCGTTCCACGAGGCGGCGATCGCCGCGACGTCCGCGCCCCGGGGGACCGGTGCGGCGATGAGCCAATTGACGATCTGTGCCCCGAGCAGGCCGAGCACCACCGCGATCTGGTTGAGCACGACGAGCCGGCCGCGACTGCCGGCCGGCGCGATCTCGGCGATGTAGAGCGGCGAGAGCCCTGACGCCATGCCGATCGCGACGCCGCCGGCGATACGCCACGCCACGAAGGCGCCGAAGCCACCGGCCAGCGAGGTGCCGATCGAGGAGACCGCGAAGATCAGCGCCGCGGCAAGGAGAGCGGGGCGGCGCCCGTGACGGTCCGCGAGCACGCCGGAACCGCTCGCGCCGGCGAGGCAGCCGATCAGGGCACAGCTGACCGCCCATGCCTGCTGCCATGGCGTCACCAGGCCGAACGCCGCCTCGTAGAAAGGCTTTGCGCCGCCGATCACGACCCAGTCGTAGCCGAACAGCAATCCGCCCAGCGCCGACACCGCCGCCGCCAGCCACATCGCCCGGGTCGCGCCCGGCGTCACCGCCGCCGCGTCGCCGTGCTTCACCCCGACGTCGCTGACGTGCATGCTACAGTCTCCCCATCCGGCCGCCGTCGGCGACCACGTCCTCGCCGGTGATGAATCGCGCCGCGTCCGAGGCGAGAAAGGCCACCAGCGCCGCCACGTCCTCCGGCTGCCCGAGGTCGTCCGGATCGATCACTTCCGCGCCGGAGCGGATGTTCGGGCTGGCGCGAAGCATCGCGGTGTCGATCGCCCCGGGCAGTACGGCGTTGACGCGGATGCCGAGCGGCTTGCCCTCGATCGCGGCCGAGCGGGTGAGGCTGACAAGCGCCGCCTTGGCAGCCGCATAAGGAGCGACCAGCGGCGATGTCCGCCGAGCATGTACGGATGCCACGTTCACGACGCAGCCGCCCGGTCGCATCCGACGGAACGCCTCGCCGATGAGCAGCGCGGCGCCGATCAGGTTCACGTCGAGCAGGCGACGCCAATCGTCTGCCCCTAGTTCGGCGAGCGGCTTGTAGATCATCATACCCGCGACGTTCACGATCACGTCGATCGTTCCGAAGGCGGTATGCGCCTCGGCCACCGCCTCGGTCACCGCCGCCGCGTCGGTCACGTCGACGCGGTGCACCAACACCTGCGTCGCGCCGAGCGCCCGCAGCGCCGACGAAGCGTCGTCTGGATCGCCCCGGGCATCGAGCAGCAGGAGCGATCCGCCCTGGCCCGCGAACACGCGGGCCACCGCCATCCCGATGTCACCGAGCCCCCCGGTGATGACGACGCCCCGCCCGCTCACCATTCCCGCAACTCACCGTGCGGCCCGCGCCATGCCGGGTTGCGCCAGCGATGCGGCGTTGCCGCCATCTCACGCACGGCGTCCTCGTCGATCTCGACGCCTAGCCCTGGGCCCGTGGGTACCGCCATGCTTCCACCCTCGATGCCGAACAGCTCGGGGTTGCGCGTCAGTCCGGTGAGATCGGTCGAGGCGGCATTGTAGTGGATGCCCATGGAGACCTCCTGGATGACGAAGTTGGGCGTGGCCGCCGCCAAATGGAGACAGGCGGCCAGCGCGATCGGGCCGATCGGACAGTGCGGGGCGACCGCGACGTCATATGCCTCCGCCATGGCCGCGATGCGCCGGCACTCGGAGATGCCGCCCGCGTGGGCGAGATCGGGCTGAGCGATGTCGACCGCACCGCTCTCGAAGAAGGGCCGGAAGTCCCACCGGCTGTAGAGTCGCTCGCCCAGCGCGAGCGGCACGCTGCTGAAGCCGGCGAGACGGGCGAACACCTCAGCATTGTCGCCCAAGACGATCTCCTCGGCGAACAGCGGGCCGAACGGCTCGATCGCGCGCAGCACCTGGCGCGCCATCGGTTGGTGGACGCGTCCGTGGAAGTCGATCCCGACGTCGATGCCCGTGGCGCGTACCTCGCTCACGCGCGCGGCGAGTTCGTCCACCGTTCGCGGGCTATCGAGCCAGCCGAGATCGTCGGTCCCGTTCATCTTCACCGCCGTGAAGCCCTGAGCGATCCTCTCGCGCGCCGCGGTGGCGACATCCGACGGGCGGTCGCCGCCGATCCAGGCGTAGACGGCGATACGGTCGCGCACGCGTCCGCCGAGCAGCTGGTAGACCGGGACGCCGAGCTTGCGCGCCTTGATGTCCCATAAGGCGTGATCCACGCCGGCGATGGCGGAGAGCAAGACCGGCCCCCCTCGATAGAACCCCAGCCGATGCGAGAGCTGCCACGCGTCCTCGATCCGCTCGGGATCATGACCGATCAGCCTGTCCCGCATGGCGTCGAGTGCGCCCATGACGGCCTCGACGTGCCCCTCGAGGGTCGCTTCTCCCCAGCCTATCGCGCCCTGCGCCGTCTCGACGCGGACGAAGAGCCAGCGCGGCGGCACGGCGAATGCCTCCACGCGAACGATCCGGTCAGCCGCGCCGCTCATCGGGTGCGGCTCACCGCAGCCATCCCCGGACTCGCCTTGCCTTCCACGATGTCCCCCCAAGCGGCTTCTCGATGACCACAGTAAAGGATGACCCCGCGCGGTCAATCAAAGATCATATTTAATGTGAAGGGACCGGCGATCAGGCGACATATCCGGAGCAGGGGATCAGGGCTGGCATGCGGATCCTGGCGGAGAAGCCACGATAGCCGGCGACTGAGCGGAGACGCGAAATAGCATATTTTGCCCGCGACGAAGAGGCGGCATCCCAGGGAGATTAGAAGGTGAGTCCGCCGGCGACAAACGCGTGGAACGCCGCGTGCCCGCCGCCGTCGCTGATGCTCGGGCCACATGATCCCAAGATGCGGAGCGTGCGACTCAGCTGCACGATGCCGCCCATGCCGATGATCGTGGAAGCGCGTCCACCGCGGCGATCGGCACCCTGCCGCTGTGCCTCGAGCCCGAGAAGCAGGTGCGAGGATAGCGTGCGAGTCACCGCGATACCCCCCGTCCAGTAGTTGCGATTGCCGGCACCTGGGTTCAGAGCATAGCCTCCGCCGCCGAACACGGACCACGCCCCTACGTTTTTCTGGCCCCAGATGGGGAGCAGCGCGGTCACCCGACGCGCGCTCAGGCTTCGTGCTCCGGTCGGCAAGGTCGTACCGGGAAAGGCCGCGATGGAGACGGCGTGCTCGTCGTCGTGATAGAAGCGGTACTTCACCGAAAGCTCGAGATCGCCGCGCCCGCTCGTGTAGCCGGCGCGCTCATGTGCGAAGGCCAGAGGCAGGCCAACCGTCAGCTGCAGATCGTGTAGAGCACCATAGTTGATCTCGGCACCGACCGCACCGCCATATTCCGCGCCGCGGCCGTCGACCTCGAACAAGGGCGCGTAGATCTCCCAGTGACGGAAGTCGGTCGGCTCCGGATCGTCGGTGAGAAACGGTGGCCCCGCCGCCGCGGGTGTCGCGACGATCAAGGCGACCGCCGCGGCGACGAGATATCGTATGTCAGCCATGATCGTCGGCCGGCATCACGCTGGGCCGTTGGGGCAGCACCGCGATGAGCAGCATGATCACGGCTGCGAGGATCAGCGACGCGACGGGGCGGCTCACGTCGAGACCGCCCTTCGAGACCGGCTTGTCGAAGAGATCGCCGACCGTTGCCCCGAGCGGCCGGGTCAGAATGAACGCCGCCCAGAACAACGCCACGCGACTGACGCCCGTCGTTCGATAGAGGATGGCGAGCAGCGCCAGGCCGGCGGCGAACACCAGCGCACCGCCACCATAGCCCAGCCCGCCGTCCGCCGCCCAGTCCCCCAGCGCGGTACCGAGCGTTTGCGAGAAAGTGATCGTGATCCAGTAGAAGAGCTCGGCACGCGGCGTTGCGACACTGCTCACCGCGACCGTGCCGAGCGTCCACCGCCACGATGCGAGCGACGCGAGCACGCAGGCGAGGAGAAGAAGCGAGCCGCCCGCATAGCCGATGCCGAGCGACCGATCCGCGAAGTCGGCCAGTGTCGTTCCGGCGGTCGTCGAGGCGATGATCGTTGCCCAATAGAGCCAGGGATTGAAGCGGCGCGCCCTGATCTGCAGCCAGACAAGCGCGAACAGGAGCAGGCCGAATATCGCGGTTCCGGCGAGGTAACCGTTGATCCCGGATTGCCCCGCCTCGGACGTGGTCTCGCCCAGCCACGTCATCGACACCGTGTCCCCGCCCGTTTCGCCGAGCGTCGTGGCGAGGATCTTGATGATCCAGAACCCGAGGGTGACGGCGGGGACCTTGGCGGCGTGACGATCGAGAGCGGTCATCACCACGTCTTAGCCCGGCACTTCGGTCGCGTGGAGCGGATTTCATGCGACGCCATGATCGCTGCATCGGCGTGAACGGACGGTGCTCAGGGCCAGGGCTGTCACGATCCGCGGTCAGATCGCGGAGCGGGACAAGGTCACGACGCGCGAGACCGTCTCGGGCGTTCACGGCGGCCCGCTGGATGCCGAAGCGTGGGGAAGGACCGACCTGATGGACATCGCGCGGGTCGCGGGGACGGCGGCGGGGACGTTCGAGCAGCTACGGCCTGCGCCGTCCGCCTCCGGCGCACTCGGACCCGGTGCCGGACCTTCGGGGCCGCGCGATCGCGCGCCCGAGGCGGACGCTGGTTCATGCGACCGGCCCGAGCAGCAATGCTGTCGACGTTGTGATCTCGGGTCATCCTGCGTCGTCGCGCGTTCGACGCGGCATGGATCAGAAGCAGACACCCATCCTCGAGGCGCTGGCGACGATGGAGCGAAGGCCCGTCCGCGGCTTCGGCGCGCCTGGCCACAATCTGGGTCGGGGTGCCGCGCGCGACGTCCGCAAATTGCTCGGCTCGCGCGTGTTCGAGGCGGACGTCATCACCCCCAAGGGGCTCGACGATCGAAGGGAGGGCGCGCATGTCGTTCAGCGGGCGCACGAGATCGCGGCGGAGGCGTGGAACGCCGACTTCTGCCGGTTCGTGACCGGGGGCTCCACGCTGAGCCTCCACATGGCGCTGGCCGCGGTGGCCCGTGCCGGCGACACGATCCTGCTGGCTGCCAACGTTCACAAGGCGGAGCGTGCGCATGCGCTGGCGGCGGGGCTGGACGCGCGCATCGTGCCCGTGATCGTCGACGATGGCTGGGACGTCGAGCACGGCGTCGACCCCGCCGCCCTTGCCGCCGCTCTCGACGCTAACCCGGGCGCCAAGGCGTTCGTCCTGGTCTCGCCGACCTATTACGGCGTGACGAGCGACGTCGCCGCCCTGGCCGACCTTTGCCACCGGCGCGGCGTACCCCTGATCTGCGACGCGGCATGGGGTGGCGCCTTCGCCTTCTGCGAGGCGCTGCCCGACGACGCGCTGACGAAGGGGGCCGACGTGGCCGTCTACAGCATGCACAAGACGATGGGCGCGCTGACCCAAGGTTCCGCGCTCCTCGCGCGCGGCGAGCTGGTCGACCGGCAGCGGCTGTGGATGGCGTACGAGCTCTACGAGACGACCAGCCCCTCGGTGCCGATCCTGGCTAGCCTCGACGCCGCGCGGCGCGACCATGCCGTGGACGGCGAGGCGATATGGCGCGGGACGATCGCGCGGGCCGCAGATCTGCGCGCGCGGCTGGCGGGCATCGCGGGCATCCGCGTCCTGGATGAGCCGGACCTTCCGCCGGGCTCGCAGCTCGATCCCACGAAGGTGTTGATCGACGTGTCGGCTCTCGGCGTCTCGGGATACGCGATCGACGACTGGCTCAACGAGCATCACCGGCTCTGCGTCGGTCTCTCCGACGCGCGCCACCTGCTCGCCGTCGTCTCGGTCGGCACGACCGTCGGCGACGTGCGCGCGCTGGCGAAGGGCCTCGCCGACTGCGTCGCGCGGATTGGGAAAGGCGACCTGACGCCGACGTCGGCGGCCGAGGCGCCCCGCATCGCGACGCTGACGACGGAGATGGCGGCGGCGCCCGCCGACGCTCTCTTCGGGCCGGTCGAGCATGTCCGGCTGGAAGAGGCGGCGGGCCGGATCGCCGCGGAGATCGTCGCCCCCGCCCCGCCAGGCGTACCCCGGCTCGTTCCCGGCCAGCGGATCGGCGCCGAGCACGTCGCTTGGCTGACCGCCAATCGCGACCTGGGCATGTTCCTGCTCGATCCGACCGACCCTAGTGAACGGACGATCCGATGCGTCGCGGCCAGCGCCGACGCGCCGAGCTGACGCGGCGCCGGACGTCACCGCTCCCCTCTCTCGGACGCCCGTTCGCCCTCGCGATCGACCCTACGTATGCGCCCGACCACGCCTGCGCCGGTGCGCGGACGGTGCACGGCGACCTATCCCCCGCTCGCACCCGAGATAGCGAACAGGCCCCCCAGGCCGAGCGCGTAAAGGACGAGCACAACGAACGAATCGATCCCCATCCGCCAGATCTGCCGCCTGGGTCGGAAGATCAGGCCGGCGGCGTAGACGCAGGTCAGCAGCACGCCGAGACCGGCGAGATAGATGTCGCTCGCCTCGGCATCGGGGAGCACGGCCTTGCCGGAGATGACGACGGCCAACAGGAAGAGGACGGGAAGAAAGGCGTTTCCACCGAAGATGTCGCTGACCGCGAGCTGATAGTCCTTCATGCGGACGGAGGTGATACCGGTCGAGAGTTCGGGCAGCGACGTCGCGGCCGCAAGCACCGTCGCGCCAAATAGCACCCCGCTGAGCCCGATATGATCGGCTATCGCATCGCCGCTCCGCTCCAGCAGCACGCCGGCTGCCAGGGTCGCCAGCGCCGCCGTACCGAAGGTGGCTGCGACGCGGATCGTGCTCTCGCCCTGCCGATCCGATGCGTCATCCTTCTTCGCCTGCGAATGGCCTTTGGGCTCTTCCTGCCCGTCGGGAGCGGTGCCGCTGGCATCTTGCCACGGCAGTCCCTCGCTGGCTTTGCTGGCGAGCCACACACCGACCACCCACAGGACGGCGATCAACACCGCCCCGGGGGTCAGGCGGGCAGCGATGAGCGTGCTGGGCAATTGCGTCGCCATGATCGACACGATCAACACCGCCACGACCAGCACCGCCTCGACGACCAGCGTGAGGCTGGCGGCACGGTAACTGAGAGGGACCTTCTCCTTCATGGCGACGTCCATCGCCACCAGCACGACCGTCTGGATGGCGATGCCGCCCAGGATGTTGCCAACCGCCACGCCCAGGTTGCCGGCCAGCGCCGCGCTGACGGTGATCGCGATCTCGGGCAGGTTGGTGGCCAAGGCGAGCACGATGATCCCGCCGAGCGCCTTGCCTAGGTGGAGCCGCGCGGACAGGATGTCGGTCGTGTCGGCGAGCTTGACACCCGCGATCCAGATCACGCCCGCGCACGCCGCGAAGATCGCGAGCAGGATCGGCAGGCCGAGTCCGTCGAACATACGAAACTTCCAGTTTGGCGGCGAGCCACGGGCGACCGTTCTTAGCGAACCAGCTGACCAGGCGTTCCGCGCGGCGCGCGCGGTGCCGAGGAGTCGAGCGCCGCGACTTCGAAAATCGGCGTCGTTCGTTCAGGGCGGGCCGACCGCTTACCAGCATCGGGACGCCTGCTGATCGTCGCTGAGACGAAGTGCCGAGCGCCGCGCCTCGGGACGGGGAGGCGTTTGTCTCGCGCGTGCCCACCATGCGCGCCTAGTGCGGTATGCCCGTCGCGACCTCGCGCGGCGGGCAGCTCGAGAATGACGATGATGCCGAGGAGCAGGCTGGCGATCGGGCGAGGGGCGACGTCCGGGGCCTGAGCGCAACGACGCAGGCGCCCTCTCCTGCCCGCTCCCTTCGCGATCGGCGCCGGCGGCGAGCGAGCCTGCTCTCCGCCGGCATTCGGTTCCGCTTCTAGAACCGAGACAAGCACGTGTTCGCGGGATCGTCTCGGGGGATCATAGCGGGCGGCGAGTCATGATCGCTTGCCTAGCGCTATGATCGCAAGGCTCTACCAGAACGCATAGGCCACCCCCGGGCGGCGGGAAACGCTCGGTCATGCCACATGATCAGGCGTGCGGTCAGCACGAGCGGCGACGATCGAACCTGGCGATCATTCCCGCAGGCCGTGGTGGTCAAGAAGTCTCCGAGGCGCGATCGCCCGAGCCGGCGCGCGACCGGCGCCGCGACGGACCGGGGCAGCGAGCAGCGTGGCGACGCGGTTCCTCTAGCGTCGCGGCGCCGGCCCTTCCCCGCCGCCGCGCAGCGCTGCTTCGGCCCAGGTGGTCACGAGCGGCACGTCGGTGGCGTGCCCGATCTTGCGCGTGACCAACTCCACGACGCGCGCGCCGCGCAGCGCGGCGCGCAGCGGGCGCGCCGCCATGCCGAGGCGCATCGCGCCCGAGCGCGCGAGCAGCCGGCCGTCGCCGTAGACCAGGAATTCCGCGGCGTCGCGCGTGTCGCGGGTGGAATCATCGACGCCGATCATCGCCTCGAACCGTTCCGCGCCGCGCGCGCGTACCTCGAGCCGCGACTGCGCCAGCACGCCGATGCCGGTGTCATAGACGTGCCCCGCGACCTGCAGCGTCTGGTCATAGGGCGTGGCGTCGGCCTGCGCGCCGCCCCAGCCGGCGTAGGTCGGGCGCTCGCCGGTGTCGCGCGTGCCGCTCCACTGCCCCATCATCCGGTGCACCACCGGGTCGGGCTCGGGTACGACCACGCCGTCGACCGCGACGTTGACGTCGCCGGGCACCTCCGAGAGGTACATGCCGTCGCGCAGCCGCCGCGTGCCGCTCACCTCGAAGACGCGGCTCTCGCGCGGCGCCAGCGTGAATCTCGCCTCGCCGGTGAAGGGGGCGAGCGGGCGCCCGCTCCACAGGTCGCGCAGCGTGATCGGCGCGTCGGGCGCGAGCTTGAGCTGCGCCGCGGTGAGATCCATCTCCGCCGGCGCCAGCCCGCGGTTGAGCAGCACGACCGCCTTGTGACCGTTGCTCAGCGTCTTCACGATCGTCTGCACGTCGTCCGAGGCGTAGGCGATCACGCCCTGGTGGCCGCCCGGGTCCTGGTTGACGCGCACGACGTCGGCGTTGCCCCAGATCTTCATGAGGCTGTCGGGCGCCTGGCGCAGGTCGTAGCCGATGAACAGGGGCGCGTCGATGATCGCCCAGAGCGCGAAATGCGTGCGCGCCTCGGTGAGGTGATCGGCGTCGAAGTCGCCCTGGCCGATGAACAGCATGTCGGGATCGTTCCACGCCCCGGGCTTGGCGTAGAGCGCGCGGGTCGCCGCGCTGTCGAACGAGTGGAGCATGCGCGTCCAGTGCGGCGTGATGTCCTGGCTGGTGCGCCACATCTGGCCGACCTCCTTGCCCCAGCGGCGCACGTCCGCGCTGCCCCAGGTGCACAGCGCCAGGATCGAGTCACCGCTGGGCCGGTAGCGCGCGATCGCCGCCGCGACCGCGGCATAGAGCGAGCGGACCTGCGCCACGTCGGTGCGGTTGATCGAGGCCTGGTCGATCAGCGGCGGGAACGCGCGATAGCCGTTCTGCACCACCACCGGCGCGCCGGGCGCGTAGACGTTGATCCCGCAGGCATCGACCTTGAGATAGTCGAAGCCCCAGTCGCGGAAGTAGAGCGCGATATCCTGGTCGACATGGCCGTGGAGGCCCACCTCGCGCTCCGCCGTGCTCCCCTCGGGCAGGTTGGGCGAGCGCAGGTCATAGGCCTGCGAGCAGGCGTTGCGCCCGATGTCGCTGTACAGCCCGGCCTTGAGCCCCATCGCGTGGAGCCGGTCGGTGAAGGGACGGAAGCTGGTGTCGCCGCCCGCGACCGCGGCCGAGGGGAAGATTCGCGTGCGGATCACCAGCCGCCCGTCGCTGGTACGGCGCTTGAGCCACCAGCCGTCGTCGACGTTGACGTAGCGATAGCCGAGCCTGGCCAGCCCGCTGTCGACCAGCTTCTGCGCGGCGCCCATCACTTTCGCCTCGTCGACCTCGGTGCGGAAGGCGTTCCACGAACTCCACCCCATCGGCGGCGTGCGCGCGGCGGTGTGCTCGGGCGCCGACCAGCGCCCTGTCGGGGCGAGCGGGTCGGGCGCGGCAGCGGCGGGGCCGGCGAGCACGAGCGCGAGCGCGGTGAGGGACAGGGTCGGCAGGCGCATCGGACGGGACCTCGCTGTTCGCCACATCATAGATCTCGCTGCTGCACCAGAAAGGCCCGGAGACGTCGCTCCACCCGCTCCGCCGCGCTCCGGCGAACGCCGGAGCCCAGAGCCGCGCGCGTCGGCGCCTGTGGCACTAGGCTCCTGCCTGTGCAGGAGAACAGCGGCGGATCAGGCGGAGAGCGCAACGGCTAGCGCGTCGTCGCCAGATGCCGCGCGTACAGTGCCGCGCCATAGCCGGGCGCGTGGAGCGGCTCGACCGGCGCGCAGCCCGCCGCCTCCAGCCCGGTCGCGAAGGCGTCGCGCACCGCGGGCACGTTGGCGAGCACGCCGCCCGACCAGGACACCGGCACGCGCTCGCCCGGATCGAAGCCGAGCCGCTCGCGCAGCGCGGCGGCCAGCAGCACCAGCTCGGCGGCCGCCTCGGCCAGGATGGCGCGGGCGGCGGCGTCGCCCGCGTCCGCGGCGCGCGACACGATCGTGGCGAGCGCGGCGATCTCACCGCGCGCCATGCCGCGCTCCCCCATCACGCGCTCGCACAGCGCGAGGTCGTCGTCGAGCCCGAGCGCCTCGCGCAGCAGCGCGTGCAGCGGGCCGACCGAGATACGCCCGTCGCTCATCCGCGAGAAAGCGGCGAGCCCGGCGCGCGCGATCCAATAGGCCGAGCCCTCGTCACCGAACAGCTCGCCCCAGCCGCCCGCGCGCGCGCCGCGGCCGCCGCGCTCGCCGTAGGCGATCGAGCCCGTGCCCGCGACGACGTTGATCCCGTCGGCGCACGCCAGCGATCCCGCCCAGCCGCACACCATGTCATTGTCGCAGCGGTAGCGCGCGTGACCCAGCAGGTCGCGCACCGCGGCGTCGAGCCGCGGGTCGACGACGCTGTCCTCGCCGTAGGCGGGCAGGCCGAGGAAGACGTGGTCGAGGTGCGCGGGCGCGGCGCCGATCTGGGTGCAGATCGCGCTCACGCCCTCGGCGATGCGCCGCACCGCCTCCTCCTCGCCGACCTCGAGGTGGTAGGTGGTGCCCGTCACCGCGCGCGTGATCACCGCGCCCGCGGCGTCGATGAGGACGAACTCGGTCTTGGTCCCGCCGCCGTCGACGCCGAGGTAGCGGCCCGTACTCATGCCTCCTCGGCGTGGATCCGCACGCCCTGCACCACGCGGTTGACCGTGCCGCTCGCGTTGGGCTGGTCGGGCGTGAGCCCGAGCGCGAGCGAGACGTGGAGCGCGAACAGCTGCGCCGGCACGATGAAGGGGAAGAGCAGGTCGACGTCGGGCGCGTCTTCCATCCCGGCGAGCGCGATCGTGGCGCCCTCGTCCGCCCGCGCCGAGACCAATGCCACCTCGCCCGCGCGCGCGTCGGCGCGCAGCTCGGCCACGATGTCCAGGTCGTAGCGGCGCGTCAGCGGGTCGTTGGCGACGAACACCACCACCAGCGTACGGTCGGTGACGATCGTCTTGGGCCCGTGGCGGAAGCCGAGCGCGCTGTCGAAGGCGGTGACGACCGCGCCGTCGCTCAGCTCCATCAGCTTGAGCGCCGCCTCGCGCGCCAGCCCGCTGAACACGCCGCTGCCGAGATAGACGACGCGATCGAACCCGCGCGCCGCCAGCGCCGCGGCGACCGGCTCGGCGCGCGCCAGCATGTCCTGCACGCCTGCCGCGATCGCCTCGATCCGCGCGTCCATCGCGGCGATGCCGCCGAGCGCCGAGAGCGCCGCCAGCGTCATCGCGGTGAAGCTCGACGTCATCGCGAAGCTGCGGTCGTGCGTCGCCTCGGGCAGCACGATCACGTGCGCGCGCGCGCCGCCGCGTCGCGCCAGCTCGCCCTCGGCATTGCACGTCACGATCAGGTGATGCGCCTCGGCGACGCGGCGGTCGACCAGCTCGACCGCGGCGACGCTCTCGGGGCTGCTGCCCGAGCGGCCGAACGAGACCAGCAAGGTCGGCGCGTCGGCGCGCAGGTGCAGGTCGGGCGCGCCGACGATGTCGGTGGTGGCGATCGCCTCGACCGAGCGGCCGAGCGCGCGCGACAGCCAGGGCGCGAGGCACCCGCCGATGAAGGCCGAGGTGCCCGCGCCGGTCAGCACCACGCGCAGCTCGGGGCGGGCGAGCAGCGGCGCGAGGAAGGCCTCGATCGCCGCACGCGAGTCGCGCAGCAGCGCCTGGGTGGCGCGCAGCGTCGCGGGCTGCTGCGCGATCTCGCGCCGCGTCCAGGAGGAGTCGCCGGGCTCCGCGGAGGGGGCGACGATCAGCGTGTCAGTCATGGGGAAAGCAGGCTCCGTGATAGGCGTCGAGCGTGGCGCCGACGTGCGCCATCACGAGCTCGGCGGGATCGAGGCCGGCGCGGCCGGCGCGCACCGCGGCATAGGCCGCGGGCAGATACTGGCTCAGCAGCGGCAGCGGCGGCGGGGTCTCGCGCAGGTTGGCGAACAGCCCCTCCTGCGCCGCCACGATCTCCGCGTCGGGCCAGTAATAGCGGATCCGGTCCGACAGGCTGTACTGCAGCTGCAGGTCGAGCGCGGCACCGGTGGCATGATAGTATCTCGCCCAGTTCCTCGGCTCGGCGCGCAGCCGCCCGATCGTGACCGCGCGCAGGTTCGCGCGTGCCCCCTCGGCGACGGTCTCGCGCTCGATCGCGTCGAGCGCCCACAGCGCCTCACGCAGCGCGAAGGTGACGCCGGGGCCGACCTTGAGGATGGCGTAATGGTCGCGCACCAGCGCGGCGAGCGCCCGCGGAGTCTGATAGTCGGTCGAGTGCGCCTCGTAGACGAGGTGCGGCACCGGCTCGATCGCGCGGCTCAGCGCCGCCGCGCGCTCGGGCCGATAGTCGACCACCTTGTCATGGTCGAACTCGACACCGGGCTGCACCACGGTGGCGATCACGCGCTCCCAGGCATCGGCGAGCCCCGCGGCGCGGAACAGGTCGCGGTGCATGTCGACGGTGGCGATCGCCGCTACGGGGTCGGTCACCGCCAGCTCGTCGAGGTCCTCGGCGGCGCCGCCCGGCACGGGCACCTCGGTGCCGATGACATAGACCGGGGCGGCCGCGGGATCACCGGCATAGGCGTCCTCCGCGGCGCGGCACAGCCGCGCGGCGCGCTCGGCGATGGTCCGCTCGGGCAGCGGCACGGGATCGTCGGCGCAGCTCATCGAACAGTCGAGATGGATCTTGGCGAAACCGGCCCGGACGTAATCGGCGACCATCACCTCGGCCTTGTCCATCGCCTCGGCGGCGGGCAGCGCGGTCCAGGCGTTGGGGCCGAGATGGTCGCCCCCCAGTACCAGCCGCTCGAGCGGGAAGGCGATGCGATCCGCGATGCGCTCGACGAAGGCGCGGAAGTCGGCCGGGACCATGCCGGTATAGCCGCCGTCCTGGTTCACCTGGTTGGAGGTCGCCTCCACCAGCGCGAACGGCGCCTCATTCGCCAGCGCGTGGCGCAGCGCCGCCTCGATCACCAGTGGGTGCGCCGAGCAGACCGAGGTCACGCCGACGCGCTCCCCCGCCTTGTGCCGGTTCACCAGGTCGAGAAGTATCTGCACGTGCGTCTCCCTTAACGCGCCCGACATAGCGCCAGACACAGCAGAACACAAGAAAACGAAACTTGGCGAAACTAAATTGCTGCGGGGCTGGGCTCGACCTCGGTCTCCGGATCGGCCGCGTCGGGCTCGATCGCGAGCAGCAGCGACGCGGTCAGCGCGAGCACGATCCCCAGCGTCTTGAGCGGTCCCGGCACGACGTGCAGCACCGCGAGCGAGATCAGCGCGGTGGCGAGCGGCGCGCCCGCGTTGGCGAGCGGCGCGACGATGATCGCCTTGCCGTAGCGGAAGGCGAACACCAGGGTCAGCGCGCCGATCGCGTTGAGCAGCTGGATTGCCGCGGCCAGCCCCGGTCCGTCGAGCCCCCAGTTGATCGCGCGGCCGGTATCGGTCATCGCCCAGGCCACGGGCGCGAGCGCGAGGCCGGACAGCGTCATATAGACGAAGATGCTCTCCGCCGAGGTCACGTGGTTGGCCGCCTTCATGAAATAGGCCTGGACGCCCCAGCACAGCATCACCGCCACCGCGGGCAGCAGCCACGCCGCCGACGCCCCTGCTCCGCCCGCGCCGGGCGCGAAGTCGAAGGTGGGAAGCGCCAGCAACGCGAGCAGGATACCGATCGCGCCGAGCCGGCCGGTGCGCTCGCCCATCAGCAGGAAGGACATCGCGATCGTCACCACCGGCGACAGCGAGATGATCGGGAAGATCAGATAGGCCGGCCCGCGCGCCACCGCGTAGAACAGCAGCATCTGCCCGCCCGCGCCGAGCAGCCCCACCGCCAGCCCGTAGCCGACCGCGCGCGGCGAGCGGTCGAGCCGCCAACCCGCCTGCCTCAGCACCACCAGCGCAGGCGGCACCATCGTCAGCGCCCAGACGACATAGACCAGCGTCTCGGGGAAGCCGCGCTGCGGCGACAGGCCCGAGAAGGCGCCCCACACGCCCCACAGCACCACGGTGACGAGCGCGTTGACGAGCCAGCCGCGCCCCCCCGACCCCGCCCCACTCGCCCCCGCGCTCATGCCGCGCCCCGTGCGATCGGGGTGGCGCGCACCAGCAGCGCGCGCTCGAACGTCGCCGCCAGCGTCGGCCTCGCACGCGAGGCGGTGCCCAGCGAGCGGCCGGTGAAGCTGTCCACCAGCGCGTAGCTCCCCTCGCCCAGCCCGCGCAGCGCGATCAGGCCGGACCAGCTGTCCGCGTAGAAGGCGTAATGGAGCACGCCCTGCTTCTCGATCGCGTGCGCCTCGGGCTTGTCGAAGCCGATGTCGTACAGCCCGCCGAGATACTGGCCCTTGGGCAGCATGTGCTCGCGGTACAGCGCGACCCACTTGCCCCAGAGCGCCTCCTTGGCGGGGGTGAGGACGAAGCCGCCCGGCGGCAGCTTCTCCATCGGCCTGGGCGTGTCGCGCGGCCAGGTGAACTTGGTCGACGGGATCGCGCCGATGCCATAGGCCGAGGCGAAGTCGTCGCCGCCGTCGCTCAGCTCGACATGGTCGCCCGAGTAAGGCGCGGACGGGCCCATCAGCGCCTTGAAGGTCTTGCCCTTCAGCCGGATCTGCCAGGACGACAGCGGGTCCGAGGCGGGCGTGTTGTTGGTGGCGGGCAGGTTGTGGAAGGCGAAGCTGTCGCCGCACGGGCACAGCTCGAGCACGGCTTCCGAGTTGGCAGCGACCGCCTCGTCGTGGATCGCCTTCCAGAAATCCTGGAGCTTCTCGCTCGATTCCTCGGGACGCGCGTGCCGATGTGCGGGATTGTAGCAGGGCGCGACGCCGTTGAGATGCTGGCCGTCGAGCTTGAGCCCGTCATAGCCCCAGTCGGTGACGATCCGGCGGACCAGCGCGCGGAAATAGTCGACCGTCGGCTGATACGCGGGGCAGAGCGTGAAAGCGTTCCAGAAGCTGACGTTCTGCGCCGAGCCGTCGCGGTCGAGCAGCAGCATGTCGGGATGGTCGCGCAGCAGGTCGGTGCCGGGATCGACCGCGAGCGGCGCCAGCCATAGCCGCGGGCGCATCCCGTCCGCCTTGATGCGATCGGTGAAGGCGCGCATGTCGGCGTCGCCGCGCGGGAATTTGGCGGGGTTGAGCTTCCAGTCGCCCTCCGCGGTCTGCCAGCCGTCGTCGAGCACCGCCCATTCGAAGCCGAGCGCCTTGGCCTTGGGCAGCGTGCCGTAGACCTGGTCGAGCGTGAAGTCGCGCTCATAGCCCCAGGCGCACCAGATCGGCCCGTAGCTCGACTCGGGGATCGCGGGCGCCGCGACCCCGCGCTCCGCCATCAGCCGGCGATAGGCGTCGAGCGGGCGGAAATGGTCGCCGGTATGCGCCATCAGGAAGGCGGTCGGCAGCGTCAGCGTCGCGCCCGGCGCGAGCAGCGCGGGCTGGTCGCCGCTCAGCCCGATCCGGGTGGCCCCGGGCTGCGCCGCCACCGGCAGCGCGACTTGGCGCGGGCTGGTCTCGAGAAGGCCGACGGCGAGCCCGACGTCGCGCCGCCACACCACCGCCACGGGCGTGCCGCCGCCATAGTCGGAGGCGTTCATCCCCATGAAGTTGCGCTGCTCGAACCCGGGCGCGACCTTCTGCACCCAGTCGCGCCGGTCGGGGTAGGAGGCCCCCGCGAAGGTCCAGGCACCGTCGGCGTGTGCGCTCAGGTCGTGCGTCGCGACGCGCCAGCCGGCGACCGCGAGCGGCGCCGCGCCGGTGTTGCGATAGCTCACCTCGTAGAGCGCGAGGCCGGGGTAGGCGTCGAGGAAGGTCACCGCGAGCGTCTGCTCGACCTGACCTCCGGCGGTGGCGCGCAGCAGGTGGCGGCGCCCGTTGCCATGTGCGCCGGCGGCGGCCTCCTCGCGGTGGTCGAGCAGCAGGAAGCTGCCGAGCGGCGCGCCGCCCGCGAGGAACAGCGCCTCGGGCCGCGCGCGCGGCGTGATCGCCAGGCCGCGATACGAGACCGTGGCGCGCATCGCGCGGTCATAGTCGATCGTCAGCGTGCCGTCGCCCAGCCGCACGCCCGCGGGGGCCGCCGCCCACACCGCGCCGCCGAGATCGGGCAGCGACACCGCCGCGCCGCCGACGAGCAGGCGAGCGAGCAACGATCGGCGCGTGACAGGGGTGAACGGCATCGCTGACTCTCTCCCGTGCGGCTCGACGGCCGATGAGAAAGAGCTTGCACCAACGCGGACGCGCGCGCAAACGAAAACCGCAACATCAACGCGCGTTTTCTTTCGTTACGTGCGAGTGTGGGAGAGAGAGACGATGAGCCTGATCGCGGCCCTGCTGATGGCGAGCGCGGCGACGCCCGCGGCGCATTATACCGAGGCCGACTTCGCGCGCGTCGCCAAATTCGACTCGCACTTCCACGCCAACGTCGAGGACCCGCGCTTCCTCGCCTTGGCCCGGCGCGACCGTTTCGAGGTGCTGTCGATCAACGTGGACTATCCGGATTTCCCCGCGCTCGCCGATCAGGCGCGGATCGCGCGCGCGATGCGCGCCGCCGACCCCGCGGATTTCCGCTACGCCACCACCTTCTCGATGGCGGGCTTCGGCACCCCGGGTTGGACCGAGCGCACGATCGCGCAGCTCGACCAGGCCTTCGCGCGCGGCGCGATCGCGGTGAAGGTGTGGAAGAACATCGGGATGGTCGCCAAGGATCCGAGCGGCAAACGCGTGTTCCTCGACGATCCGCGCTTCGACGGCGTGATGGCACACCTGGAGCAGCGCCATATCCCGCTGATCGCGCACCAGGCCGAGCCCAAGAACTGCTGGCTGCCGCTCGACCAGATGACCACGGACAACGACCGCGACTATTTCAAGGCGCACCCGGAATATTACATGTACCTCCACCCGGAGGAGCCGAGCTACGAGGCGCTGATGGCGGCGCGCGACCGCTTCGTCGCGCGCCACCCCAAGTTGGCGTTCGACGGCGCGCACATGGCCAGCCTGGAGTGGAGCGTCGACGAGCTGGCGCGCTTCCTCGACCGCTATCCCAACGCCGTGGTCGACCTCGCCGCGCGGCTCTCCAACCTCCAGGTCCAGTCGAACGCGGACCTCGCCAAGGTACGCGCCTTCTTCATCAGATATCAGGACCGTATCCTCTACGGCACCGACCTCACCGACAGCCCGCCCGACCCCGCCGCGCGCGCGCAGAACCCGCCCGCGACCAGCGACTTCCCCAGGGAGGCCGACCGCGTCTGGCGCGCCGACTGGCGCTATCTCGCGACGCCGCTGCCGCAGCGGGTCGAGGCGATCGGCGCCGATGCCCGGGGGCTCAACCTGCCGCGCGCGGTGATCGACAAGATCTACTGGGGCAACGCGCGGCGGTTCTTCCATCTGGCGGGGTGAGGCGGCGGGGCGGGATGACGGGCGTTCCTACCAGCCCGCCACCCCGGCGTCCGCCGGGGTGGTCAGCGTTGGGGAACGGCGGCCGCGCCGCTCAGGCCACGTGCAGGCGGAACCCCAGCCGCTCGGCCGCGGCCTGCAGCCCCTCGGGCGCGCTGGCGTCGGTGACGAGGTCGTCGATCTCGGCGACGTTGAGGATGCGGTGGAGGCAGACGCGACCGAATTTCGACTGGTCGGTCACCGCGATCACCTGGCGCGCCGCGCGCACCATCTTGCGGTTGAGCATCGCCTCGGGCTCGTAGTGGGTGGTGATGCCGCGCTCGAGATCGAAGCCGTCGACGCCCAGGAAGAGCTTGTCGACGTGCAGGTCGTCGAGCGCGGCCTCGGTCTGTGCGCCGTAGAAAGCGCGGTTGCGCCGGCGCAGCGCGCCGCCCAGCATCACCACGCGGATCCGCTCCTTGCGCGCGAGCGCGCACAGGATGTCGAGGTCGTTGGTGAGGACGGTGATCTCCTCGTCGTCGGGGAGATGGTGCGCGATCTGCAGCGTGGTGGTGCCCGAATCGAGCACCACCGACTCGCCCGGCCGCACCATCGCCGCCGCCAACGCGCCGATCCGCGCCTTCTCGTCGACATGCGCCGCGCGCTTCGCTTCCACCGCCGGTTCGGCGATCACGTTGACCGCGTCGGCCACGATCGCACCGCCGTAGGATCGCTCGGCGACGCCGCGTTTCGCAAGGAAATGCAGGTCCTTGCGGATCGTCTGCATCGACACGCCGAAGCGCTCGGCGAGCGGCGCGACCTGCACGCTGCCGCGCTCGCGCACCATCGCGCTGATCTGCTGCCGCCTGCCGCTGGTGTCCCGTGCCGTCGACATCGCATCCTCCCGCTCACGCGCCGGCTTACCAGCCGCGACCGATGGCTACAATGCTCCGTCCAGGTTTCGTTTCTTTTCTATTTGACAGTATTGCTACGCTCACGATAGCAAGTCGCAACGTATCGCACTGGGTGCGGGGAAGAGGGAGAGTGGCGATGACGCAGCTGCAGCACGGGCGCGGCAAGATCCTGGCCGGCGCGAGCCTGGTCGCGCTGCTCGTCGCCGGTCAGGCCGCGGCGCAGGACGCCACCGCCCCGGTCGACGGCACGCAGCGATCCTCCACCGCCTCGCCCGACCCGCAGGCGGTGCTGTCCGACCCGTCGCAGCAGCCCGGCGAGACCGGCCAGCCCGACGGACCCGTGACGACCGGGGGCGATATCGTCGTTCGCGGCGTCCGCGGCAGCCTGCTCCGCTCGATCCAGGCCAAGCGCGACGCCGACACGATCGTCGACGCGATCTCCGCCGAGGAGCTCGGCAAGTTCCCCAATCGCAACGTCGCCGAGGCGCTCGCCAACATCCCGGGCGTGACGGTCGGGCGCGACGGCCGCGGCGAGGGGCGCGACATCACCGTACGCGGGCTCGGCTCCAATTTCGCGATCACCACGCTCAACGGCCGTATCCTGCCGACCGACGGCACCGATCGCTCGTTCCAGTTCGACGTGCTGCCGTCGGAGATCATCTCGGGCGCCGAGGTGAAGAAGGCGGTGCGCGCCTCCGAGCTGGAGGGCAGCATCGGCGGCAACGTCGACCTGCGCACCGCGCGCCCGCTCGACCGCCCCGGCTTCCACGCCTCCGCGGCGCTCGAGGGGCAGTACAACGATCTGGTCGACAAGGGCGGCTATAAGGCGAGCGGGGTCGTCAGCACCACCTTCGCCGACGACACGATGGGCGTGCTGGTCGGCGCCAGCTACAACAAGTACAAGTTCCGCACCGACAATTTGGGCGAGTACTCGATCACCGACGGCACCGAGGCGGGCTATGGCCTCGACTTCAACCGCGACGGCAAGGTCGACCCGAACGCCGCCGGCCCGGCCTATATCTGGCCCGATTACTACAGCGTCGGCTATGTCACCGGCGAGCGCGAGCGGATCGGCGCGGCGGGCGCCTTCCAGTGGAAGCCGTCGAGCCGCTTCGAGCTGACCATCGACGGCGTCTACAGCCATTTCAACGTCACCCAGCACAATTACCGCTCGTCCAACTACCTCAACCCGCTCGGCGACGACGGGTCGCCGCGGTGGGACCCCGCCTCGATCCAGGTCGATCGCAACAACGTGGTCACCGGCTTCGCGATCAACGACCTCGTCTCCGAGGTGCTGACCACCGACGAGCCGCGGCAGAGCCAGACCTATCAGATCGGCGCGCGGATCGACTGGCGCCCGGTCGACCAGCTCAAGCTCGCCGTCGACGGCTATTATGGCAAGGCGACCGACACCACGGGCGGCCGCAACCGCTTCGTGGTCGCGGGCATCCCCGGCGCCTCGGCGACCTTCGCCACGCGCGACAACGGTCTACCTGACCTGGCGATCACGCTGCCGGGCGGGCGTACGATCGACCAGGCGACCAACGACGACTATCGCGCGCATTATATCGGCATCCAGGGACAGGATGTCGCGGACGAGATCAAGAGCGCGAAGGTGGACGGCGAGTATCGAGTCGACAACGGTGCCTTCAAGGCGATCAGCTTCGGCGCCGCCTGGACCGACCGCCGCAAGACCGTCACCACGATCGACAATCAATATACTACCTCATGCAATTATTGCGGCTATCCCTTCACCTTCGGCCAGATCGGCGCCGACGTGGTGCGACCCGGGCAGGCGAACATCCTCGACAAGCTGCCGGGCAACTTCCCGCGCAACTTCCCCTCGTTCGACATCGACACCTATCTCGCCGCGCTGCCGCGCGCGGACAACAACCCGGCGGTGCTCAACCCCAACAGCTGCCTCGACTCGAGCGGCGCGACGATCGATGGCTGCGCGCTGTCGCCCTATCCCGCCGGCTACTCGACCCAGATCATCCAGGACGACCTGCCGGCTTCCTATCGCATCCGCGAGCGCACCTGGGCGGGCTACGTCCAGTTCAACCTCGCCGGCGAGCGCTGGCGGGCCGACATCGGCGGCCGACTGGTCGCGACCAAGGTGTCCTCGGTCGGCTACGGCGCCTCGATCGCGACGATCATCCCGCGCGCGGGCACGCAGGACAATGCGGTGGCGTTCAACCCGGTCGAGCCGATCACGGGCGGGGGCGACTATCTGCGGCTGCTGCCCGCCGCGAACTTCGCCTATGACCTGACCGACGGGCTGCGCGTCCGGCTCGCCGCGTCGCAGGCGATCTCGCGCCCGACCTTCGCCGAACTGTCGCCGGCCAAGGACGCCACCTCGGCGCAGTCGGGCACCTATATCATCTACGACGCGGGCAACCCGAACCTGAAGCCGACCGAGGCGAACCAGCTCGACCTGTCGCTCGAATATTACCCGTCCAACCGCCTCGCCCTGACCGCGGCGGCCTTCTACAAGCATATCACCAACTTCGTCTCGACCGTGCCGGTCGACGTGGTGGTCACGCCGACCGCGCAGCCGGCCAACCAGCAGCAGAACTTCGACTTCGTCGAGTATCAGGTGCGCAACGGCGACAGCGCCGACGTCTACGGCGTCGAGGTCGGCGGGCAGTACTTCCTCGACAACGGCTTCGGCGTACAGGCCAACCTCACCTACAATCGCTCGCGCGCGACCTCGGGCGACGTCACCACCGACCTGCCCGGGGCGATCCCCTTCTCGGCCAACGGCAAATTGTTCTACGAGAACCACGGGATCGGGGCGCAGGTCTCGTACAGCTTCCAGTCGCGCTTCACCTACGCCCAGTCGGGCAACCTCGCCTATCTGCCGGTCAAGGAGGATCCCTATCACGAGGTCTCGGCGACCCTGTCCTATGACCTCAACAGCCACCTCACCGTCTACGCCCAGGGCTCGAATCTGCTCGGCCAGGCCGTGAAGCGCTTCAACGACCTGCGCAACGTCCCGAACTTCTACGAATATTCGGGCCGCGCCTTCTTCTTCGGGGTGCGAGGACGGCTGTGACCGGGATGAGCGCTAGGTCGGGCCCCGTACGGGCACGATCGTGATCGGACGAAGATCGGGGCGGAGGCACTGACCTGATCAACCCGGCGCACGTGGACGCCTCCGCGATCTCCCATGAACCACCAGAGCCGATATGGTGGGACGGAGCGGCTGTACGGTTGGGCGATCGCTCATGTGCTCCGCAGCGGCCGTCGCACCTCCGATGGCGTCAGCCCCGCTTACTTCCTGCGCGAGGCGTAGAACCTCGCCTCGCCGATTCCGCTCATCGGAAACACCTCGCCGACGCTCGTGCCATCCCCCGCCTGCCTCGGCACGAAGGTGATCTGCGCCTGCGAGAGACCGCCTCGTCGCTCGCTCCGCTTCCTTGCCCTTGCTCACGGCTGGTAGTCCCCGTTCGAAGCGGTCCGGGGAACGAGCAGCAGGTCACGCGTCAGCCGCGCCCCTGCCACTTGTCCGCGACGCTGCGGCCGAGCACGCGGCGGCGCTCCAGCCGGGCACAGAGCGCGGCGTAATAATCGGCGAGGAAAGCGGCGTCGTCGCCGTCGTCGGCGAGGCCTGCCTTCGCGCGGATCGCGCTGGCCACGATGCTGAGCCGCGTGCCATGGCCGGCGCGAAGGACCTCCTCTAGCGCGTGCAGCTCGTACTCGCCGTACAGGTCGAGCGTCTCCTCCGTGAAACGGCGCGACGTCGACGCGGCGGCGAGGTCGCTGCCGAGCGGCCGGCGCTCGTCGCGCACCACCCACGTGCCCGCGAGCACGTCGCCCATGCGCAGCCGGTCGCGGTTGAAAAGCGGGAACAGCAGGAAGATCGCCGACCAGCCCAAGGCGGCGATCGCGAGCCACGCGTCCGCGCGCTGTGCGCCGGCCTGCATGATCAGGAAGGTGAGCGGCAGGAACACCTCCACCTCGCGGACCGCGTTCCGGGCGACGATCGCGCTGCCCGTCAGCCGCACGCCATCCCGCGCGATCACGCGGAGGCCGAGCGCGCGCTTCCCCGGCGTGGCGCCGCGCACGCCGAGCTCGAAGAGGATAAACCAGCCGTTGCGCAGCGCGAAGGCGCCGAGCAGCCAGAGGATCGCCATCGGCTCCGCCGCGCGCGGCCGCAGCAGATAGGCCATGGCGGCGCTGCCGACCACGAGGATCAGCAGCATCATCAGCAGGTCCAGGCCATAAGCGGTCGCGCGCGCGCCCGCGCCGCCCAGCTCGACGCCGAGATCGACGCCCTCGGGCGTGACCAGGCGCCGCCGCAGGTTGCGCGGTTCAGCGCGCGTCATCGCGGGACCGCGGCAAGTAAAAATAGAGGAGCCACGCGCCGAGCATCACGACGCCGATCAGCGCGCGCGCGTTCCCGCCGTCGATCGTCTGTCGCCCGATCCCCTCGAGCAGCCCGGCGACCGCGAGCATGAGGACGGTACCCAACATCACCGTGGCGCCGGCACGACCCGCGTCGAGTGCGGCGTCGAGCCGGGCCTGGCGGCCGGGAAAGGCCAGCGCGGCGCCGATGCGAAAACCGGCGGCACCCGCGAGTATCACCGCGAACAACTCGGTGGTGCCGTGGATCGCGAGCCATTGCGCGAACTCCACGCCCACGCCTCTCCCCGCGAACACCGCCATCATCGCCCCCAGTGACAGACCGTTGTACGCGATCAGAAGCGCGGTCGGTACGCCGAAGGCGATCCCCAGCGCGAACGAGAAGATCGCGATCTGGGCGTTGTGCGTGAAGAGAAAGGCCGCGAACACCGCCAGCATGCCCTGCTCGTCCTTGGGATGGAGCGTGGCTCGCAGCGTGGCGGCGCTGGCGCCGGGCGCGCGTCCGCCGGCGAGACCGTCCGGGACCAGTCCGTAGAACCAGCTCGCCTCGCCGCGCACCAGCAGATAGCCGGCGATCACCCCCGCCAACGTGAGCACCAGCGCGGCGAGCGTCTCACGCCACAGCCCGCGCACTGCGGCCGGCCAGTCATGGCGGAAGAAGCGGATCACCTGCGCCGCCGCTGGCTCCGCCGGACCGTAGAGCTGGAAGTAAGCGCGCGCGCAGAGCTGTTCCAGATAGATGATCAACGAGCGATCGAGCGAGGTGGCGCGCGCCGAGGCGAGCGACGACAGCGCGGTGCGGTACAGCAGCGGCAGCGCGAGCAGGTCGTCGTCGTCGAGCGCGCGGACCGAGCGGCGCTCCGCCCGCGCCAGCAGCGCGTCGAGCCGCGTCCAATCGGCCTCGTGCGCGGCGCGGAAGCGGCTGCCCGCCACCGTGGAGGAGGTGGTAGGCGCGCTCACTGCAGGTGCCGTCGCTTGAGGTCGAGATAGGCGGCGACCAGCCGCTCGCCGACCTCGTGGTGCGCGGCCTCGACGACATGGGCGCCGAGATGGCGCAACCGCGTGAGCACCAGCAGCCGATCACGCAACAGCGCCGCGGCGGTGACCGCCCGCGTGATGTCGACGGGACGCGCGGGCGCGCGCGCGATGATCTCCTCCAGTTCGGCGTCGCGCAACACGACGAGCAGCAACAGGTGGCGCTGAACCAGCCGAGCCGCGGCGCGCACCAGCGCGTCGGCGGCGACCTGGTCGGTCACCTCGGTGAACAGCACCACGGTGGAACGTCGCGTCAGCCGTCCGTGGAGATCGGACAAGGCGAACGTATAGTTGCTCTCGGTGGCGCTGTAGTCGATCGCCGCGGCGCGGTGCTGCAGCGTGGCGAAGGCGCGCGCGCCACCGACGAAACCGGTCGACAACCGCGGCCGGTCGTCGAACGCCTCCAGCGCGACGCGGTCGCCGAGCTTGAGCGCGACCCAGGCGGCCAGCAGCGCCGCGGTGACGGCGCGGTCGATCCGCGGCACGTCGTCGACGGGCTCGCTCATCTGCCGCGCGGTGTCGAGCGCGAAGACGATCTGGCTGTTGCGCTCCGGCCGGTAATCCTTGGCGTAGAGCCGGGTGTGACGCGCCGACTGCTTCCAATCGATCGCGCGACGGTCCATGCCGGGGCGGAACTCGACCAGTGCCTCGAACTCGCTGCCGTCGCCTCGCTCGTGCTGCGCGACCAGCCCCTCGAAGGCGAGCCGACGCAGCAACTCGGCGCCGCGCTGCCGCACCGGGCGGATATCGGGGAGGATGGGGAGCGCGGCCCCGATCGGCAGGGTGCGCTGGTGCCACGTCAGTCCGAGCGGACCGCGCCAGCGCAACCACAGCGTCGCCGGCCGCGCGGTGCCGCGCCGCCGCGTCGTCACCGTCACGGCGGCGGCGCCGACGCCCTCGACCAGCGGAACGCGACGTCGACCGTCGTCCGCCAACGCGAGCAGCGGGTCGGTCGCGAGCGCCACCTCGGCGGTGCGGACGCGCGGGTCGGTGCGGACGCTCACGGCGAGGTCGAGCGTCGCGCCGACCGGGGCGCTGTCGGGCAGCGCGATCGCCGCGGTGGCGCGACCCGCGCCGCGCCAGGCATCGACGAGCACCAACAGCGACACCGCGGCGGGCCAGGCAAGCGCGGCATACCAGCGCGCGGGGAACGCCAGCGCGACGATCAGCGCGACCGGTGCCCCGGCCGCCGCCGCGAGCGCGGCCACGCGCGCCGGGTAGATCACCGCGGCGCCTCGATCGCGGCGACGATCGCGGCGACCACGTCCTCCACCTGCTGGCCCTCGATCTCGGCCGCGGGCGAGAGCAGCAGCCGGTGGCGCAGCAGCGCGGGGGCGAGCGCCTTCACGTCGTCGGGGATGACGAAGTCCCGCGCGTCGATCGCAGCACGCGCGCGCGCGGCCGTCGCCAGCATCGCGCCCGCGCGCGGCGAGGCGCCACCCTGCAGGTCGGCATGATCGCGCGTCGCGCGTATGAGCGCGGCGATATAGTCCACGACTTCGTCCACCAGCCGGACGCCGGCCACCGCCTCCGCGGCCGCCCCGATCGCGGCGGCGTCGGCGCAGGTGGTGACGCCCCAGGTCTCTGGGACCATCGCCGCGTCGCGGGCGCCGTGGGTGGCGATGATGCGTCGTTCTTCCTCGGCGGTGGGATAACCCACCAGCTGCTTGAACAGGAAGCGGTCGAGCTGCGCCTCCGGGAGCGGGTAGACGCCCTGCTGCTCGATCGGATTCTGCGTGGCGATCACGGTGAAGCGTTCCCCCAGCGGCAGGCTCTTGCCGTCGATCGTGACGGTACGCTCCTGCATCGCCTCCAGCAGCGCCGCCTGGGTCTTGGGTGGGGTGCGATTGATCTCGTCGGCGAGCAGCAGGTCGGTGAAGATCGGGCCGCGCGTCAGTGTGAAGCTGGACGTCTGAAAGTTGAACAGGTTGGCGCCGATGATGTCGCCGGGCATCAGGTCCGGGGTGAACTGGATGCGTCCGAACGCCAGCCCGGTCGCCCGCGCGAAGCTGTGCGCGATCAGCGTCTTGGCGGTACCGGGCGGGCCCTCCAGCAGGACATGTCCGCCCGCGAACAGCGCCACCAGGATCGTCTCCACCGTGTCGGCTTGGCCGACCACCGCGCGCGCCACCTCGCGCCGGATCGCGGCGGCCAGCGCCGCCACTTCCTCGATCGTCACTCTCTTTCCCCCATCCAGTCGTGCAACGCGCGCGCGGCGCGCGTCATGTCGGTCGCGTCCTCGGCCGCGGTGACTGCGTCGGCCAGTGCGGTGAAGCGCGCGCGCCGGTCGAGTCCGTCGAGATAGCGGTCGAGCGAGGCGCCGCGCAGCCGTCCCGGCGCGGCGAACGCCCGCGCCGCCGCCTCGCGCACCACCTCGACGTAGCGGTGGCCGAGCCGCGCCTCGCGACCCGCCTGGCGCACCAGCGCGGCGGTGTTGTCGACCAGCGCGGCCTTGCCCAGCGCCAGCGCGCGCGGCCGTTCGCGCGGGCTGCCAAAGCGTGCGGCGGTGCCGAGCACGGCGAGCAGCAGCGCCACCGCGAGCGTCAGCGTCAGCGCCAGGAACGGCGGCTCGAACAGCAGCTTGAGCGGACTGGCGCCGACCGCGAGGCCGTTGAGCGTCACGTCGAAGGCGATCCCCTGCGCCTGGTTCGAGTTCATCCAGTCGAGCAGCGCCAACGCCGCGGCGGCGGTGCGCGGGTCGCGCATGCCGCGATTGTCGAGAAGGTCGGGATCGGCCAGTACATAGATCGGCCGATCGCTGAAGCGGCCAAGCACGATGTCGCCGCGGTCGTCCATCACGATCGGCTCGAGCGTGCCGAACGCCGCGGAGCGCGCGGGCGCGCGGATCGCCTGGAGCGGCCGCGGCGCGCGGAGCCGTAGCCCGGCGAGCTCGGGGGTGGCCACGCGCAGCGGGCGCCCGCCGCTCGCGCGCTGGATGATCGAGAAGCGCGTGGTCGGCGCGAACACGCCGGACGGCTCGGCTCGGTCGTCGAGCGAGTCGACATGGACCCAGCCGGCGTGCGCCGCGTCCGCGCTGGTCGACCATTTCGGCAGCACGAACAGCGTCGGCAGCGACTCGCGGCGCTCGAGCACCGGATCGATCGGGACCGAGCCGCGCTCGGGCGTCGCGACCAGCAGGTCCTCGGTATCGAAGTGGTGAACGTCGCGCACGACGCGAGGGTGGCGTCCGGTCGCCTCGGCGAGCCGGACGATCGCGCTATAGCCGGTGACCGAGTCGGAGAGCGCGTGCCCGCCGGCGCTGCCGCGGCCGCGCCAGTCGGGCGCGTAGGCACTCAGCAACAGGGTGGCGACGAAGCCGGTGATGCCGAGCGCGAGCAGCAGCGCCACCGTCGTCGGCGCGAGCAACCGCGCGGGGCCGGCCGTGTCGCTCATTCGCGCCACGCCGCGGGCAACGCGAAGGCGGCATAATCGGCGCGGGTGGCCGCCCAGCAGGCGGCGTCGACCGGTCGGCCGCCATACAGGCTGCGCTCCACCTGCCCCGCGATCGCGGCGAAGCGCGCGCGCGCTGGCGGCGGCAGCGCCGGCGCCGCGGCGAGCTCGCGCGCGGTGAGCGCGGGCTGGACCATACCGGGGCGGCGACGCGCGAGATCCTCGATCGAGCGGAACAGCAGGAGGTGCACGGCCTCCGCGAAGCGGCCCGCCGCGGCGAGCGCGTCGGCCTCGCGCAGCCACGCGCGCACGGGCGCCGGGTCAAACAGCGGCGTCGCGTCGGGTGTCTCCGGGATACCGTCGCGGCGGCGACGCCATCGCGGCCACCGCCAATGGCCGAAGCGGAGCCGCTCCACCGCTGCCCATGTCACGCCCGCCAGGAGCAACGCGATCACGGTCCACAGCAACACGCGGGCATAAGGTAGATCGGGCAGGTCCGGCAGCCACGCGCCGAGCCAGCGGAGCGCGCGCGCCAGCGGACGGAGCCCGGCCTCGATCCACTCACCGAGCCGGCGCAACCACATCGGCGGTTCGGGCGGGGGCGGACGGCGCGTGAGCTGAAACTGCACCGCCGGGTCGGCGAGCAGGGCGCGATGCGCCTCGGCGAAGCGAGCCGACGCGAGCTCGCGCGTGCCCCCCCCGTCGTTGATCGTCGCTGCGCCCACCCGTTCCCCAATCGATCCCCGCTCGACAGCTTATAAGAAGAGTGGCGTCGAGCAACCGGCATTCACCACGATTCTGGCTGGACTTCGCCGCGACGATGCGTCGTGATGGCACGGGGAGATCGAGACGTGAGCGGGGGAACGATGGCGACGGTGTTGGACGGGCAGGTGACGGGGTCGTTCAGTGTCAGCAATGTGCTGGCAAGGACGACGGAGACGGTGCGCGCCGCGCCGGGATTGTTCTTCGGAGTCAGCTTCGTTCTCGCGGCGCTACCCTCCGCATTGTTTCAGCTGATCGCGGCAAGAGCGGGCGGCGCGGGTGCGCTCCTGTCCGCCGTGTCGGGCGTCGCTTGGTTCGTGATGTACGTCGCGGCGCAGGCGATCCTGTTGCGCGTGGCGGTGACCCGGCTGGACGATCGGCCCGAGCCGCTCGGCACGCTGGTACCCGCCGCGCTGGCGACGATGCTCCCCCTCGTGGGCGTGACGATCGACTATTGGATCGGCGTGACGCTGGGCGTGGCGCTGCTCGTCGTGCCCGGCCTGATCGTGGCAACGATGTGGTCGGTCGCGATGGTCGCCGCGGTGGCCGAACGCGAGGGCGTGTTCGCGGCGCTCTCGCGCAGCCGCGCGCTCACCAAGGGTGCGCGCTGGCGTGTCTTCGGGCTGTTCCTGCTCGTCGCCGTCCTCTACTCCGTCGCCTTCGCAGTGGTCGGCGTGATCCGGACGACCGTGTTCGGACAGGCGTTCGTGCAGACGGAGGTGACGTTCGCCGGCGTGATCTTCTCCGCGCTAATGTCGACGCTGCTGCTGCCTTTGTGGCTGGCGCTTCAGGCCGCGCTGTACGTCGAGCTGCGCGACTGGAAGGACGGGCCCGCCGCGGATCGCCTGGCCGATATCTTCGCCTGATCGGCCCGGTCGACGCCCGCGGTGCGGCGGCATGCCTAGCTTCCGCCCGCGACCGTCCGCCAAGCCCTTCACGTTAGCTTCAAGGATGGCGGACGCGGGCGGCATGAGCGGCACCTCGTTCCACCGCCATGTCAAGGCGGCGACCGCGAGCGGTCCGCTCGCCTATCAGCGCTATATCCGCCTGCTCGAGGCCAGGCGGATGATCGTCTCCGGCGAGGCCGACGTGACCGGCACCGCTTTCGCGACGGGCTATGGGAGCAGTTCCCAGTTCAGCCGGGAGTATAAGGAGATATTCGGCACTCCGCCGATCGAAGACCGGCGGTCGACGCTCCGTTCGCCACGACCTTGCCCCTATCGGGAAGAGGCGGCATCGGCATGACGCCCAATCCCTGCCTTATCAGCGTAGCCGGCTGTCCTCGGGGATAAGCCGTGCCGGACAGCGCGGCCTTCGTCCCGATCGTGCCGCCCTCGACGAGACCGAGGAACAGGCGCAGCGTCGCCGAGCTCCGGTCGGCCCGCGACCTCTGCCAGGATCACCGTCACCGCGCGGACGCGATCATCGCGCCTCTGCCGGGCCCGTGCCTCGCCTCGTTTCCGTCCATGGTTTCCCATCTGCCGGCGACACCTCAGGCGGCGGGAAGCTCGAGGATCGCGCGCGTGCCGCCCCCCGGCGCATCGGCCAACGTGAAGCTGCCGCGTTGGCCGATGGCGAAATCGCGGACGATGCTCAGCCCGAGACCTGCCCCGCCCGTACTGCGGCTGCGCGACGTTTCGCCCCGCTCGAACGGGCGCAGCAGGCGGTCGCGATCCGCGGCCGCGATCCCCGGCCCCGCGTCCTCGACACTGATGCGCACGATCGCCGCGCTCGGCTCGACCGACACGGTGCCGCCGCCAGCGTAATCGAGCGCGTTACGCAGCAGGTTCTCGACCGCGCGGCGGAACGCGGGCGCCGGCGCCGAGATCCGCGCTGCCGCGCCGTCGCGGAGCCGCAGCGCGCCGTCGCGCGCAGGCATCCCCGCGACGATGTCGGCGAGCATCGGCCGGACGTCGAGCAGCTCCGGCGGTCGAGCCGCGGCGCGCGCGAAGCCCAGTACCTCGTCGATCATCGCCTGCATCCGCTCGACGTCGGCGATCATGCGCGCGCGCTGGGACTCGTGCACCGCCTCGATCCGCAGCCGCAGCCCGGTCAGCGGAGTGCGCAGGTCGTGCGCGATCGCGGTCAGCATGCGCGCACGCTCGCCCGCCTCCGCGGCGAGCCGGTCGCGCATCGCCGCGATCGCCGCGGCGGCCTCGCGTAGCTCGCGCGGCCCGCCCTGCGGGATCGCTTCCGCACGATCGACCAATGCACCCGCGAGCGCCCGGAAGGGATCGGTCAGGCGCCGGGCGAAAAGCCAGGCCAAAGGCGCGAGCAGCAGCAGCGTCACGACGAGCGAGGCCAGGACGTTGCGTTGCCAGACGGTGAGCCAGGGCCGCGGCGGCGCGACCGACCACCAGCGCCCGTCGGGTCGGCGAACGCTCAGCGTGAACGGCGCATGCGGCACGTCGAGCAACATCGCGCGGTACGCCGCCGACTCCCGCGACGCGTCGAGCCGCTCGAAGAGTCCCTTGCCGCGCGCGCGGAAGATCATCGGCACGCCCTGCCCCGCGCCGCCCGACGGGTCGGATCGAGCGCGCTCGCGTTCCTGGCGCGATCCGACCGTGTCCAGCCACGTCACGCGGACCGTGGTCGGCGGGCGATGCAGCTGGTCCGCGACCAGCGCCTCGAGCGCGGGCGCTCTTGCCCCGGCCCGTGGTTCGCCGGAGAGCTCACGCGACAGCGTCGGGGTCGGTCGACGCAGCGCTCCGATCGCCTCTGCCGCGCTCATCCGCGCGGCCGGTGGGGGGGGCGCCACCAGCACGATCGTCGCGGTGGTGGCGACGCTGAGGGTTGCCACGGCGACGCCGAAGCCGCCGATCGAGACCAAGGCGCTCGGCGCTCGCCTCATGCCGAGCGCACCGGCGGCACGAGACGATAGCCGACCCCCCGCACCGTCTCGATGATCGTCGCCGTGTCCGATTCGGCCAGCTTGCGCCGCAGCCGGCTCACCGCGATGTCGATCGCCCGATCATAGGGCGCCGCGTCGAGCCCGCGCGCGAGATCGAGCAGCACGTCGCGCGTGAGGATCCGGCCGGGCCGGCGGACGAAGGCCGCGAGCAGCGCATGTTCACCCTCGCTCAGCGCGACGGCACGACCGGCGGGGTCGCGCAGGCGGCGCTCGCTCATGTCGAGCCACCAGCCGGCGAACGTGACACTGCCGTCGGTCGCGTCGGTACTGCTCGCGACCGCAGGGCGACGCAGCAGCGCGCGCACGCGGGCGAGCAGCTCGCGCGGCTCGAACGGCTTGGTTAGATAGTCCCATGCGCCCACCTCGAGGCCGACGATCCGGTCAGTGACGTCGTCGAGCGCGCTGAGCATGAGGATCGGCGCCCCGGCGGGCGATAGCCGCCGACATAGCGACAGGCCATCCTCGCCCGGCATCATCACGTCGAGGACGAGCAGGTCCGCGGGCGCCTGCCGCCAGGCATGCTCGCCCGCGACGGCATCCGCCGCGGTGCGGACCGCATAGCCGTGCGCACCCAGGAACTCCGCGAGCGCGTCGCGGATGCTGGCGTCATCGTCGACGACGAGGATCGTGCTGCGGACGATGTTCCCTGGCTCCATGCCGGCTCGGTAACGGCGTCGTGTAGCATTCGCGTATCAGCGCCCGCTACCGCCCCGCCATCGTCGCGCTACCAGGCGCCGCTTCAACGCCCCCCCGACGAGGCGGATCCGGGATGTGACGATGAGAGCGAGGAGCAGGCTGGCGATCGGGTTGTGGGCGACGATCGGCGCGGGTAGCGCGGCGGCGCAGGCGTCTTCGGCGGTGGTCTCCGCACCCGCCGTGAACGCCGCCGGCGAGGAGGACGAGGAGGAGGTCGTCGTCGCCGGTGGCCGGGCGCGCGGCTCGATCGTCGCCGACGTGCGCCCCGAGCGCGTCTTCCGTGCCGCCGACATCAGGGCGTTCGGCGCCGACGACGTCGTGGCGCTGCTCGGCGTAATCGGCACGCAGACCGCGAGCAACCGCGGGCGCGGTGACGAGGCCCCGGTGACGCTGCTCAACGGCCGACGCGTCTCCAACCTCGCCGAGATCGCGCGGATCCCGGCCGAGGCCATCCAGCGGATGGAGATTTTCCCCGAGGAGGTGGCGCTGCGATACGGCTATCGCGCCGACCAGAAAGTGGTGAACGTCGTGACGTTCCAGCGCTTCCGCTCGGTCGTTGGCCAGGCCGGCTACGCCGCGCCGACCGCGGGCGGACGGCGGCGCGGCGACGGTGACGCGGACGCGCTGGTGATCCGCGGCGACACCCGCCTCGGTCTGGGCGCGACCTACTCGCGCGCGGCGAACCTGCTTGAGCACGATCGCGGGCTGATCCAGCCGCCCGGCGCCGCGGCGCTCGGCCGCGACCGCACGCTGCTCCCATCGACCGAGCGACTGCGGGTGGAGGGCGTCGCGAGCGGGCCCGTCCTGGCTGCGGTCACGGCGACGCTCGACGCCAGCGTCGAGCGGGATCGCTCGCGCGGCCTGCTGGGGAGATCGCCCATAGGCACGCTGCGCCGCGACGACGAGCAGGACGCCGTGCATGTCGGCGCGACACTCGGCGGCAGCGCGGGCACGTGGCGCTGGACCGCTCTCGGCAACCTCGATCGACGCTCCGCGCGGACGCTGGTCGACCAGGCGACGGGCGGACGCGAGTCGGTGCGGATCGACGACGCGCTAGCCGGTGCCGACCTGATCGTCGCTGGCCCGCTCACGAGCGTGCCCGCGGGCACGATCATCGCCACCCTGCATGCCGCGGCGGAGACACGCGACCTCGCGACCCGGCCCGGGCGGGGTTCCGGCTCACCGCCGGGCTCGCTCGGCCGCGACCGTATCGGCGTGCAACTGAACCTGGACGTGCCGCTGCTCGGCGACGCCGCACCCGGCGGGTCGCGGCTCGGCCGGCTCTCGGCCAATCTCGACGCCAGGGTGGATCGTCTCTCCGACGCCGGCACGAGCTGGAGCTACGGCGCGGTGCTGAGCTGGTGGCCGGCGCGCGCGCTCGGCGTGATCGTCGCCGGTACCAGCGAGCAGGCGGCGCCCGATCTCGGCCTGATCGGCGGCGCGGCGCTGTCGACCCCTAACGTACGAACGCTCGACGGCGCGCGCGGCGAGGTCGTCGAGGTGACCCAGCGGTCGGGCGGCAACCCGCTGCTGCGGCGCGACGAGCGCCGCGTCACGCGGCTGGGCGTGAACCTTCGCCCGCTGTCGCACGCCGACCTGACGCTGAGCCTCGACTATGCCGCGACTCGGCTCGACGATCCGGTGACCACCCTCCCGCTGGCGACGCCGCAGGTGGAGGCCGCGTTCCCCGACCGCTTTCGGCGCGACGGCAGCGGCCGGTTGGTCGAGGTGGACGCGAGACCGCTCAACGCGGCGTCGTCGCGCCTGCGGCAACTCCGCTGGGGGATCAACCTGACGAGGCCGCTCGGCCCGACGCCGCCCGGCATGGCGGACGGCACGATCCGCATCCCCGCGAACCAGGCTGGCCAGATGACACAGGAACCCAATGGCAGCGTGACGTTCCGGCCGATGCCGGGCAGCGACCTGGCACGCAACATCACGCGGGCCTCCAGCCGTATCTTCGTCAGCCTCTACCATGACTGGACGCTCGAGGACTCGCTCCTGCTGCGCCGCGGCCTGCCGACGCTCGACCTGCTCTCGGGCGACGCCGTCGACGTCACCGGGGGGCGGCGACGTCACCGGGTCGAGTTCCAAGCGGGCGCGTTCCGGCGCGGGCTCGGCGCACGCCTCGACGCGACTTGGCGAAGCGGCCTGACCGTCGATCAGGGCGAGGCGGGCGCCGGCGCGCTGCGCGTCGATAGTCTCGTGACCGTCGACCTAGCCCTCTTCGTCGATCTGGCGGAGCGGCTACGGGCGCTGCCGCGCTGGTTGTCGGGCGCGCGCGTGAGTGTCGATATCGACAACGTGTTTGACCGGCGCGCCGACGTGCGCGACCGGCTCGGCGCCACGCCGCTGACCTACCAGCGCGGCTATCTCGACCCGCTCGGACGGACCGTCGCCGTCAGGCTCCGAAAGCTATTATGAGTCCATCGGCACCGGCGCTTCGCCGCTCGAGAACTGCCGGCAACGTTCACGTCGCCACGCCCGCGATAGCGTGCCTATAGCCGATAGGCATGCACCGGCCCGTTCAAAGGTCCCTGGGGCGACCGACGGCGGGCGATCGATGGGCGAGGCGGAAACGCGACGCCCCATCTCGCATTCTAGTCGCATTGTTCACCGCTGATGGAGCATGGAGATGCTGTTGCTCGCCCTGACACTGGCTGGGTCCACGCCACTGGACCGCTGCCTCAACAGCGGCGAGGCCGCCGCGGGTGTGACGCCCGCGATGGCGGCCTGCTTCGTGGCGGACTATCAGCGAGCCGACGCGCAGCTCAACGAGGTCTATCGCGCGACGATGAAGAGGTTGCCGCGGTCGCGCCAGGCCGCGCTGCGTACCTCGCAACGGGCCTGGATCGCGGAGCGCGATCGCGCCTGCCCCATCGACGATACGCCGGGGACGGGGACGATCGAGACGCTCAACCATCCCGGCTGCCTCACCAAGGTGACCGAGCGCCGGACCGCTTGGCTCAGGCGCGTACACTGACGCGGTCGGCGTCGCCGCGAAGACCGACGACGGCGGTCGCGGCGCGCCACCACCTGCTGCCATCGGAGGTTTGGCCGATGGCGTCCGCTTCCTCGCACGCCGAGATCGGCGTTCGGCAGACCGGCGCCGGAGGCTCGGCACGCTGATCTCCCTCGCGGAGTACCGCGCGGGTGAGCTCAGCTACTCGTGGCGAAGCGCGTCGATCGGGTCCAGCCGGGCTGCACGACGGGCGGGCACGAAGCCGAAGACGATCCCGATCAGGGCCGAGAAGCCGAAGGCGAGCGCGTTGATCGCGGGATTGAACGACCAATCGAGCGACATCAGCCGCGACAGTCCGGCGATGGCCAGCTGCGCCAGCAGCAGGCCGGCGACCCCACCGAGGCATGAGAGCGTCACCGCCTCGACGAGGAACTGCAGCAGCACCTCGCGCGCGACGGCGCCGATCGCGAGACGTATGCCGATCTCCCGTGTGCGCTCGGTGACGGCGACCAGCATGACGTTCATGATGCCGATGCCGCCCACCACCAGGCTGATCGCCGCGACCGCAGCGACGATGCGGGTGAGGGCCGCGGTGGTGCCGGAGAGCGTCTCGGAGATCTGGCGCGTGTCGATGATGAGGAAGTCGTCATCCTCCCCCGCCTCCACATGCCGCCGCTCGCGCAGCAGGCCGGTGAGCGAGGCCTTGACCTGCTCAGTGTCATAGGCCGGATCCACACCGACCAGCAGCGCCTTGATCTCCCTCGTGCCGAGGAAGCGGCGCGCCACGGTCTTGATCGGCATGATCACCAGATCGTCCTGGTCGCCGAACTGTCCCTGCCCCTTGGTGGTGAACAGGCCGATAACCTCGCAGCTCACCGGCCCCGCGCGGAAGCGGCGACCGATGGGATCGAGCTCCTTGAACAGGTTCCTGCTGACGGTGCTGCCGATCACGCAAACGGCCTTGCCCGCGCTCTCCTCCGCCGACGTGAACACCCGCCCCGCCTGTAGCGGCCAGGGCTGGATGACGAAATAGGTCGCGTCCATGCCGAAGATGCTCGTCGACCAGTTGTTGCCCTCGTAGAAGACCGCCGAAGTGGCCTGGGCCTGAGGTGCCACGCCGGTGACGCCACTGACCTGCCGCTCGATGGCGACCACATCGCTGGGATCGAAGCTAGCCGGGGGTGGTCCACCTCCCCCGCGGCGGGTCGCTTGCCCGGGATGGACGTGCAGCAGGTTCGTGCCGAGATTGGCGATCTGCTTCTGCACGGAGGCCGACGTCGCGTCGCCGAGCGTGACCATCGTCACGACCGCCGCGACACCGATGACGATACCGAGCACGGTCAAGAAGGACCGGAGCGCGTGCCGCCGGATCGAACGCGCCGCGAGCAGGACCGTCGTGCCAAGCATCTCGCTGACTTTGCGGCGATAATGGACGCGCGGCAAGGTTCGAGCGCCTCTCGCGCGTGCCACGCTCGACGACGGCTCTGGCGACGGCTCAGAGCCGTGCTCTGAAACCGATCGTGAACGTGGTCTCGTCGTATCGCAATCCATTGCCGTGCTGTCAGGCCGATGCGAACGCGTCTCGCGTCGATGCACCTCGGGCGTCGAGTCGAAGGGGCGAACGGGCTGGCCGACTCGCGCGGGGCGAGGCATGCCCCTCCCTAGCCCGCCACCATCGCCGCTGCATCCGCTTCGCCAGCGCCCCGATCACCACGGCCAGTCCCCTTCCCATCGCGGCTTCCCTCGCGCGCCGCGGTCCGGCCATGGCGCTCAGGCGACGAGCTGCGGGAGCAGCCGTGCCTCGACGACGCGGAGCGCCGACACACCGTTGGTGCGCATCGCCACGCCAGCCGCGCATTGCTGCACCAGGACATGCAGCGCCTGCCCGCATCGGATGAAGTCGGAGCGGCCGCTGCCGTCCGTGCCGTGGCGCGCGCACAGGTGTCGCCACTCGAGCGCGAAGCGGGCAAGCACCTGATCCAGGCGGCGGACCCTCGACACGCCGTCGCCCGTCGCCGGTGAGGCGACGAGCTCGCCGCGCAGCGTGTCGACGAGCGCTTGCACGTCGGCCGCCGGCATGATCGGCACGCTCCTGTCGGCCTCGGTCAGCGGCGCGGCGTCGCGCGTGGGTGTCCACGCCACGCTCTGCCATGGCCCATGCGGCGGCGCGCCACCGCGCGCCATCGACCCGAAAGCGGCGGAACCCTCGGTGTCCGCCACGAGATGGATGCGATCGACCGCGCTCGCATTCTCGACCCGGTGGCGCCGCCAGGTGTCGAGCACCCACGCCGCGCCGGCCGCCATATGGAGCGCCTCGCCGCCGCAATGGACCAGCACCGCAGGATCGGTGACGACGGGAAGGTGAACCCGCACCCGCGCGCACCAATAATGCCCGACGTCGGCATGCTCGGGCACGCGCGCGCCCGCCGCCAACCGCATCAGCCGCGCGCGGCCCCACACCACGCCGCAGGACGCGAGCACCTGGCGCGCGTAAGGCATCGCTGCCAGCCACCTGGTCGGCCTCATCGTGCCGCCCAGGACGTCGTTCTCGCCACCGTCCGCGCTGATCAGACGCACCGCGGCATTGCCCGGCACGCGGTCCGGGTGCGGCACCCAGGCTGACTGCGGCAGCGCCGCGACCTCGTTCGCCAGACGCGTCGCGTCGAAGAGGATCGGCAGCCGCACGAACGGTCGCTCAAGCCGCATCGTCGCTCGCCCCCTCGTCGCCCAGCACGGCGCGCACCGGCGCGAGCCAGCGCTCGTACGGCCGCCAGCGCGTCGGCGCGTCACGCTGAAGCGGCTGTCGGACCTGCTCGGCGCTGGGCGTCCGCACGCTGCGCGCGTTGGTGTGATAGGCGAGGCAGCCGGGATCGAACGTCAGCCCGGCATGGGCCAGCAGGCGGCGGACCTGTGGTTCGGGTGCGGCGACGAGCTCCTCGTGGAGGACGCGGATCACACGACCCGGCAACACGGCGTCCCAGTGCCGCGTCATCGCCGCATATGCGCGATAGTGGCGCGCGCTATCCTCCAGCGTGTAGCTGAATTCGTGATGGCCGTCGCCGAACAGCTGCTTGAAGGTGGCGAAGCAACTCGCCATCGGCGCGCGCCGCACGTCGACGATCGTGGCATCGGGCAGGATGAGCTGGATGAACGCGACATGCCAGATGTTGTCCGGCGTCTTGTCGATGAAGCGCACGCGTCCCGCCCGGCGATGGCGCACGGTCGCGGCGAGATATCGCTCGCCGAGGGACCGCACCTCCGCCGCGGACAGACGCAGCAGCGCGGAGGGATCGACGGGCAGCGCACAGGCGTGATCGCCGCCGCAGACCTCGCGCGCGAGCGCGGGCAGCTCGGGCAGCTCGTACGTCCCCTCCACGTCGGGGTGCGACGCCAGCATCTGCTCGATCAGCGTCGAGCCCGAGCGCGGGAGGCCGGTCACGAAGATCGGCGCGGCGTCGGCGACGCCCCAGCCGGCGCGCGCGGCGAAGACCTCGGGCGTGAACGACGCCCGCATGTGCGCCACGCGCTGCTCGACCACCTCGGCGCTATAGTGGCTGGTGCGGTGCCGCAGCGCGTTGCCGCGCGCGTAATGCTGCCAAGACGCGGCATGGTCGCCGCGATCCTCCAGTGCCTTGCCCAGCGCGAACGCGCGATAGATCCGGTCGCGCGGGTCGGCGTCGTGCGCCGCCTCCGCGGCGGTCATCGCCGCTACGTCCGCCGCGGTGAAGGCGTAGGTCTTGAGATTGGCGAGCGAGAACCAGGCCACGCCGTGCTCCGGCCGCACCGTCAGTGCCGCGCGATAGCCCGCCACCGCCTCGGCGCCGCGACCGACCGCCTTGAGCGCATTGGCCCGCCAGACGTGGAGTTCGGCCACCTCGTCGCGCGGCGCCGAGGTCGCGCGCAGCAGCTCGTCGTAGACGGGGATCGCCGCGGCCTCGTCGCCGAGCAGCACGCAGGCGGCGGCGTAGAGCTTCAGGGCGCCGCGCCGGTGCGGCGCCCGCGCGAGCAAGGCGTCGGCCACGCCCCGCGCCGCCGCCCCGTCGCGGCGTCGAAGCTGGACCAGCCCGAGGTCGAGCCGAGCGTCGTCATAGTCCGCCGCTAGCACGAGCACGCGTCCGAGCAGCCCAGCCGCCTCGTCGAGCGCGCCGGCCTCGCCGCGCACGCGCGCGAGCAGGCGGAGCGCGCCGACGTTCTCGGGATCGTCGCGCAGATAGGTGCGCAGCGCGCGCTCGGCAGCGGCACCGTCGCCCTCGGCATGGCAGCTGTTGGCCACGACCAGCGCCGCGGGCAGCTGTGCCAGGATCGCGGCCTGACCCGCCGCCCGGCGCGCGCCCTCGCGATCGCCCGCCGCGGTACAGAGCTGTTCCAGCAGCCGCCAGCTCGCCGGCAGCGTCGGGTTGAGGCGCACCGCCACCCGCAGCGCCGCGCGCGCGGCGGCGGTGTCTCCCAGCAGCGCGAGGCAGTGCGCCCGCTCCTCGTGGCCGCGCCCGAACCCCGGATCGCGCGCGAGCAGCCGCGACACCGCGGCGAGCGCGGCATCCGCCCGCCCGCGCGAGCGCAGCGCGCGCGCGCGGGTCAGCCGCGTCTCACGCCCGAGCGAGGGGGCCAGCAGGGTCACGCCGACCTCGCCAGCAGCGGCGCGAGCCAGTCGGGTTCGGGCTGATCGGGATCATAATATTCGAAGATCAGATGAATGCGATCGGTGTCGCCGGTGTTGCGCACGCTATGCGGTGCGAGGTTGTCGACCTCCACCGCGATATCCGCGGCGAGATGCCGGTCCGATCCGCCGAAGTGGCAGATCACGCCCGGATTGGTCACCAAGGGCACGTGGATCTTGTGCGGCCAGCGCGCGGCGGGATGGCCGTCGACATGGGGCTGGATGATGCCGCCGGGCCGCATCCGCGCCAGCATGACGCGCGGGAACAGGCCGTGTGCATAGCCATAGCCGCGCACCGCCGCCTCGAGCACGGGCGCGAGCAGGGGACGCCACGCCGGCCATAGCGCGCGATCGTGCGAGCGGCGCCAGTCGCGCGGATCGTCGACGAAGCGGAAGACGATGTGCCGCGTGCCGTCGAGCACGCCGAAGCGATTGGGCTTGGCGGCGTCCTCGGCGTCCCACACCGTCTCGGGCAGTGCCAGCACCGCCGCGCGCAGCGCCGTCGTCGTCACCGCGCCGAGCGTTCGGACGGAGTCCGTCTTGCGCGGGTTGGCCCCGGCGAGGCGTCCGCCCACGCTCATCGTGCGCCGTCGAAGTCATAGCCGAACAGGGTCAGATCGCTCGCGTAACGCGCCGCCACCCCGTCCGCCAGATCGGCGTCATAGTAGCGCCGATAGTCGCCGTGCCGGCTGGCGTTGACGCGCTCGAGCCGCCGCGATGCCAGCCCGATCCGCGCGCAGATCGCGTCGTAGGAATGCTGCATCGCCTCGACCCGGCCTACCATGTCGGTCAGCAGCGTCGTCCCGTCCGTGTCGACGAGCAACCGTGCTTGCGGCTGGAAGAGGACGTGATCCTCGGGCGGCGCCACGAACAGGAGATGGCGCATCGCCGCGCGCGGGCGCCGCTCGAACAGATCACCGCCGCGCAGCATGAACGCGCAATAGGACACGAATCGGTCGAACGGGTTGCGCACGAAGGCGAACTTCACGAAGTCCGCGAACAGCGCCGCGCCCAGATGCGGCCGTACTTCGCGTAGCGCGATATGGCCGTGGCGCAAGGCCGCGAGCTCGGGCCAGGGAAGCGCCCGCTCGACGAACAGCCCGACCTGCTCGAGGTCGGCCTCGTCGAGCTCGGCGCGCAGCGCCCGCCGCACCGCGTGCGTCCCCGTCTTGGGGACGGCGGCGAAGACGAAGCGGTGGCGGTACGAGATGATCATGGACCGCGCCCTCACGGCTCCCCTCAGAACTTGAAGCTGAACCCGCCCATGTACGTCGTCCCGCTCTGGGTCTGGTTGTAGAGATAGCGGTTCTGCCCCCAGAACTGCGTCTCCTTCTGGTTGGTCAGGTTGATCGCGTTGAAGGTGAGCTGGACGCCCGCGGTCAGGTTCACGAAGGCGGCGGCATCGACGTACGTGGTGCCCTCGAAACCGCGTGTGCCCGCGTTCATCACCTCGTCGCTGCGCCCGGTGTAATATCTCGTGCGATGGCTCACCGCGCCGCGCAGCCCCCAACGGTTCGTCTCGTAATAGAGCGTGGCGTTGTAGCTGCCGCGCGAGATCCCCGTGATGTCCTTGGGCGCGTCGACGAAGGTGTAGTTCGCGACCACGCCGAGGCCGTCGAGCGGCTTGGGGAGGAAGCTGAACTGCGCCTGCGCGGCCAGCTCGACGCCGGTCAGGCTCTTCGTGCCCGGCACGTTCACCGGCATCGAGAATTCGCTCACGATCGTGTCGGCGGTCGCCCCCGCTATCGTGCTGAACGGGATCCCCGTCTGGCTGAACGGCACGTTCTCCAGGTTGACGTTGCCGATGAAGTTGGTGATCCATTTCTGGAACACGCTGGCCGACAGCAGGCCGACGCGGCCGAAATAATATTCGGCCGAGAAGTCGAGCGTCGTGTCCTTGTACGGCTTGAGCCCGGGGTTGCCGCGCGACGCCGTGATCTCGCCATTGTCGTCGTCGCGGAAGGCGCTGCCCTCGGCCGCGATCGACGACAGGCCGGGACGATTGAGGTTCTTGGTCGCGGCGAAGCGCAGCAGCATCTCGGGCGTGAGCTCCAGCACGGCGTTGAGCGCGGGCAGCACGCCGGAGTAGCTGCCTTCCACGTCGGTCGTGCCGAGATAGGCGTAGCTGTCGCCCTGGATCCAGCCGGTGCTCTGGGTGTCGGTGTGATAGCCGCGCGCGCCGACGTTGCCGCGCAGCCGCTTGCCGAACACCTCGGTGTCCCAGTCGAGCTGGAGGTAGCCGGACTCGGTCTCCTCGGTCGTGGTATAGACGTTCTCGATATCCTGCAGCGCGCCGCCCGAGCCGTCCGCGTTCGGCCCGAGCCGATGATACTCGTTGTACTTGGCGAACCCCTTGGCATAGTCGCCGATGAGCCAGGCACCGAAGGGATTGCGGAAGACGCTGGTGATGTCGGCGACGCTCGTGCCGCGCGCCTTCGCCCGCGTGCCGTTGACGTTGTCGTCGTAGAACAGGTCGATCCCGTCCTGCCTGAAGCGGTGATAGGCGATCCCGGCGCGCAGTGTCAGCGAGGGGCTTACCTTGAGGCGCAGGTTGCCGACGCCCTCGCGCAGTTCGGACTCGTTGTTGAACGAGCGGTAATAGAAGGAGTCCATCGCGTAGTTGGCGGGGTCGGTGGGGTCCCAGCCGGGATAGTCGAACGCGGCCGAGCGCCCGTCCTCGCCGTAATCCGCGATCAGATTGCCCTTCGCCCGCATGTAGAATTTGTCGTCATAGGGCGTCCGGTAGGTCGATTTCTGATAGCCGACGTGGCCGTCGATCGTCAGCGCGTCGTTGGCCTCCCACGTACCGGTCAGCTCGAGCGAGCGGAACCGGGTCTTGTTGAGCGAGCGGCGATTCTCGCTGCCGAAGGTGGTGCCGGTGACGTCGGTGCGGGTGACGTAATCGCTGCCGTCCCAGCGCAGGTCGTTGATCGTCGAGCCGGTCTGGAACAATGCCGGCCAGGGCGTGCCCGCCGGCGTGTCGAAGGCGACCGACCCGTCCGACTCGAGCGGCCGCGTGGCGAGGTGCAGTTCCTCGCGCGCGGTGGTGAGCCGCCCGTACAACCCGTCGAGCGTGAGAAGCAGGTTGGAGGCCGGCCGCCATTGCACCGCGGCGGTGATGCCGAGCCGCTCCTGCCGCGCGTTCCACGACGACAGGCGGTTGCCGTCGGCGAAATAGAGGTCACCCGAGAGAAACTTGCTCTGCTGCGCGGCGCTGAGCGACGAGATGTCGAGGCCCTTGTCGACCAAGTCTCGCAGCGTCTCCGCGTCGGGCCGGTCGTAATTGTAGGTGTTGTGGCCCTGCTCGGTGGTGCGGCGGCGCGACCAGGCGGCGGACACGAGCACGCCGACTTCATTGTCCCAATTGTAGCTCAGCAACCCCGCGACGCGCGGCTGCGCATCCTTGGTATATTGGTTGGTGCCCAGTCGCCCTACCAGCGCGCCCTTGCTGCCCGGCGCGTAATCGAACGGCCGGCCGGTGAAGAGACCGACCGTGCCCGCCATGCCGCCCTCCTTCTGCGCCGCCTGGAAGGTCTTCTCGACCTCCACGCGCGAGAAGAGTTCGGAGGCGAAGATGTTGAAGTCGAAGGCGCGATCGCGCGTACGCTGGCCGCGGCTGTCCTGCGCGGAGTCGACGTTGCCGAGCACTTCCATGCCGTTGAGCTGGACGCGCGCGAAATCGGGACCGAGACCGCGCAGCGAGATGCGGCGGCCCTCGCCGGCCTCGCGCGTGATCTGCACGCCGGCGACGCGCTGCAGCGACTCGGCGAGGTTGAGCTCCGGGAATTTGGCGATGTCCTCGGCGACGATCACGTCCTTCTGGATCACCGAGTCGCGCTTGATGTCGCGCGCCTCGCTGAGCGAGCGACGGTAGCCCGTGACGACCACCTCGCTCTCCGGCGCCTCGCCGCCGACCTGCGCGCGCGCCTGACGCGGATACAGCGTGACGAGCACCGCGGCCGTCGTGGCCAGCAGGAGTCCTCTCAGCTTCGAGCGGGTCGCCCGGCGCTGCTGCGTCGTCATCATGATCGTCCCCCGACTGGTCTGTACCACTAAGGGTTAAGCAGATCACCGCGTCAGCTTCGTGACACGTTCGTCGCCGGTGCGATGGTGCCGGAAACAAGCGCCATCTTCACAGCTGGTCCAGTCCAACGGCGGGTAGGGCCGGTCGGACGACCCGTTCGCGTCTCCCTCCGCACGCGACGCCCGCGCGCCGGCGGTAGTCGACCGCGTCGCCGATCTGCCCGCCGCGCTGGCGTCTCGACCGATCGGCCGAGCCGCTCAGTCGCGCACGCTCAGGTCGACGTGGACGCGTACCGCGTCGTGCCGCCAGTGCTCCTCGTCATATTCGACTACGCGCCCCTGCGCGTCGAAGCTCGTCCGCACCACCAGCAACCCCGGCGTGCCCGACTTGGCGCCGAGCTCGTCCGCGATCGACTTGATCAGCGCGCACGGCCGCATGTCCACCCGGTTGCGCGCGACGGTGATGCCATAGACGGAGGTCAGCACGCGGGTGAGCGACCCGTCGAGCGCATGGTCGAGCAGCCCGGGCGCGAGTGTCGGGTCCACCATGATCCGTTCGACGAGCACGGGTCGCCCGTCGATCGATCGCCGTCGGCGCAGCACGTGGAGCGGGCGGCCGGGCACGAGCCGGAAGATGTCGGCCACGACGGACGACGCCGGCGCCGTCTCCTGCGCGAGCACCTCCGTGGTCGGAGTGCGGCCCTGCTCGGCGATATAGGTCATGAAGCCCGCCCAGCGCGTCGGGTCGTAGGTCACGGCCGGCGGCGAGACGTACCAGCCGCTCCGGTCACGACGGTAGATCAGCCCCTCGGCCTCGAGCTGGGACAAGGCCTCACGCACCGTCCCGCGTGCCGAGCCGGTGCCGAGCTGGAGCTGACGCTCGGACGGCAGCCGCTCGCCGGGCGCGATCTTGCCCATGCCGATGCCCAGCGCGATCTGGTCGCGCAGGGCGATGTAATGCGGTGAACCGTCGAGCGCGGGCGGCGCGATCCGCAGCGCGTCGGCGAGGCTGGTCGTCGGCATCATCCATCCGTCTCGGCTGAGGCGACGGCATCGCGACACGGTGGGCGCGGGTCAAGCCCGCTTCGGGATCAGACCGCCGGCGGCGGGGCGGCGCGCACCACCACCCGCTCGAGCAGAGCGCGGTACGAGGCCAGATCGGCGCCGTCGGGATCGGTCGCCTTGCCGTCGTCGTCGAACCGCCGCAGTGTCACCGCGTCGGCGAAGAACGGCTCGCGCTCGAACCCGGCGCATTCCGCCGCACTCATCGCGCCGCCCTGCAGCCGCAGACTGAGATGAGATGCCGCGCTGAGCGTCGCGGCATAGTCGGGATCGACCGCGCAGAGGTAACGTTTGGCCGCGACGTGGAGGCGGATCGGCTCGATCACCGCGGGCGGAAAGTGCGTCGACAGTAGCGCATGCCCGAGATCCTCGTGCCGCGCGTCGACCCCGCGCCGCTCGGCGAGCACGCCCGCCTCGTCGATGAACTGCCCGATGTCGTGCAGCAGCGCGGCCGCCACCAGCGTGTCAGCGCACCCACTCGCCCGCGCCAGCGCGGCGCATTGCAGGGCGTGGCTGAGTTGCGTCGTGTCCTCGCCGTAATGATCGTGCCCGTGGCGCTCGAAGAGGTCGAAGATGAGATCGATCACGTTCGCCATGCTGCACCACCCGAGCCGACACCATCACACAAGTGTCTCAATTGGACTATACCAATGTCATTAGCGGGATCGGCGGAGGCAGGCAAACATGAACCGGACGACGCGACGCGGTTTCATCGGCGGTGCGGCAGGCGCGACGGCGCTGCTGCCAGGCCTGCTCGACCGGGCGTTGGCGATCGCGCCGAGCGGCCGCACGGGGACGATCCGCGACGTCGAGCACGTCGTGATCCACATGCAGGAGAACCGCTCGTTCGATCACTATCTCGGCATGCTCAACGGCGTGCGCGGCTTCGGCGACCCGCGCCCGGCGCGCCTGCCGGGCGGCCGGACGATCTGGGCCCAGCCGTCGCAGCAGCACGCCGACGGCTACGTGCTGCCCTACCATGGCGACTCGACCACGACCCGGTCGTTCAAGGTCGATGGCGGCGATCAGTCGCACCCGCATCACATGCACATCCTTCATCAGGGCCGCTGCGATCGCTGGGGCGCCAGCGAGGAGCTGCACCACCGCATGCTCCACTACGGGCCGGGCGACCTGCCGTTCTACTACGCGCTCGCCGACGCGTTCACGGTCTGCGACGCGTACCACGCCTCCACGCTGACGCAGACCTATCCCAACCGGCTCCACCTCTTCTCCGGCTGCAACGGCGGCGGTGCGGTCGGGGGCGAGCCGGAGATGAGCAACTACGGCGAGGACGAGACGCCCAGCGCCGACATGCGCACCGACAAGCCGCTGCGCGAGGAGGCCTATCGCTGGACCACGTACGCCGAGCGCCTCCAGGCGGCGGGCGTCACGTGGAACGTCTATCAGGAATACGACAATTTCGGTGACAATCTGCTCTCGGTATTCCCCGCCTTCCGCCCCTGCGCGCGCGACACCCCGCTGTACCGGCGCGGGCGCGGCTGGGTCAGCGAACATGCGACGGGCGCGGACCGCACCCGCTCCGACGGCGAGCAGCTCGTCGCCGCCTTCCGCGCCGACGTCGCCGCCGGGCGGCTGCCGCAGGTGTCGTGGATCGTGACCGCGGCGGATCTCTCCGAGCATCCGAGCGCGGAGCCAGCGAAGGGCGAGCACGTCACCGCGCGCCTGATCGAGGCGCTGGTCGACCATCCCGCGGTGTTCGCCAAGACCGCCTTCCTGCTGATCTACGACGAGCCGGGTGGGTTCTACGACCACGTTCCCCCGCCCGTGCCGCCGATCGGCGCCTGCCGGGGCCATAGCACCGTGTCACTCGACGGCGAGGCCAAGACCTATCCCGCCGACGCTCAGCCCTCGCCGGGAACGCACCCGATCGGCCTCGGCATCCGCACACCCACCATCATCGTCTCGCCGTGGACCCGCGGCGGGCACGTCTGCTCCGAACTGTTCGACCACACCTCGGTGCTGCGCTTCCTCGAGGCACGCTTCGGCGTGCGCGAGCCCAACATCTCGACGTGGCGCCGCGCCGTCTGCGGCGATCTCACCTCGGCCTTCGACTTCCGTGACGGTGGATCGAGCGACGTGCCGCCGCTGCCGCGGGTCGACGACTTCCGCGAGCGGGTGGCGCGCTCCGCCGCGGGGACGGCCTGCGCGATCCCGGCGGTACAGCGGCCGACCGTCCAATTGCCGGGACAACGCGGCGCGCGTGCCCTCCCCTATGCGATCGACATCGTCGGTCTGGTGACCGAGGCCGGGCGGCTGCGGCTCGAGATGATCAACCGGGGACGACAGGGCGCGGTATTGTGCGCGCGCGACAATCGCGATCGCGAGGCGCCGTGGCATTTCACCATCGGTGCGGGAGAACGCCACGCGCACGATCGCTGGTCGGACGATGCGGCCTACGATCTCACGCTCAGCGGCCCTGACGGACTCTACCAGCGCTACGCCGGTGACCCGGCCGCGCGCGCCGACGTGCTGCTGACCCGGTCGGTCGCGGCCGGGGCGGCGGCGCTGACGTTGGTGAACCGCGCGACGTTCCCGCGCGTTTTCGTCGTGACGCTGGATGCCGCCTACCCCGGTGCGGAGCGCGAGCGCCGTCACCGGATCGCGGCGGGGAGCTCCCTCGACGATGTCTGGGCGCTTCAGGCGAGCGATCTGTGGTACGACCTGCTCGTCCGGATCGAGGGCGACGCGACCTTCGTGCGTCGGTTCGCGGGGAGGGTCGACAGCGGCGCACCGGGCCGGACTGATCCGGCAATCGGCGCGATGCGCCTCACGGTCTAGGGCCAAGCCGCGAGGCGGGACGACCGTTCGCATCAGCAACGGCACGAAGCTTCGTGTTGACGCCGCCTTGGGTGCCGCCGATCACGCGCCCGGTTGTGGTGATAGCGACTGCCGATAGCGCGCCATCGGCGAGTCTTCGCGCCGGCGATCTCGACGGCAGCTCGAGGGAGTTCGCGGCGCGGACAGGCTCAGGAGACGGGCTGAGACACCTTGCGATGAGCAGGCCTTCGCCGCTCGCGGCGGCGGGGGCGTCTGGATCGACGGGGCTGTCAGAAGCGCTCCTCGTGGCTCGATGCGCCGACCGCGACCTTATAGGTCACCTTGCCGGGGCCCGGCAGCGTCTGCGACCATGTCGCCCCGGGATAGAGCCGGCGCGACGGCAGCGCGCGGCAACTCGCCGGGCTCGCGTCGGCGCACAGCTTGCCGTCGTACAGCTCGGTGTTGGTGTTGCCCTCGTTGCGCAGCAGCAGGGTCTCGCCCGCGCGGGTGGCGACCACGCGGCTGGCCGGGGCGGCGGGGCGCTGGATCACCAGCACGTCGTAGCCGATCAGCAGCTTGAGCGCGGTCACCGTGGCCGAGACGGGCCCGGCGACCGGCTTGACGGTGACTCGATAGACCCGATCCGTCGCGGCGCGCGGGCGGATCGCGGCGACGCGGATCGCCTTGCGCTCGCCCGGCTGGAGGATCAGCCGCTGGGGCGAGACCAGCAGCCCGCCCGCCTCGGGGTCGACGATCGCGGTCCGGCGCTCCTCGGGCGTCCCAGGAGCGGTGATCTCGAACGGCGCCACCGCGACATAGGCGACGTCCTTGCCGTCGTTGGCGACCTCGATGTCCTGCGCCAGGTCGCTGCCCGCGGTGAAGTCGACCACCACCTGGCTCAGCACGATATTGGCGTGCGCGGGCGCGGCGAGCGTGGCGGCGGCCAGCGACACGGCCGCGAGACGGGCGACGAACGGGCGGGCGACGAAGCGGCGGGCGGCGGCGGACGGGCGGGTCAGGGCAGGCATGCGACGTCTCCGAGGCGGGTATAGGTCGTGGTAGGAAGCGCGGCGGTCAAGTGCGCGGTGCAGGCGAGGCCGGCGCCGGTGCGCGCGGCGAGCCGCGCGTCGGCCGCCGCCTGGATCTGGAAATAGCCGTTCGAATCGGTCGCGGCGATCGCGTCGTCGGCGGTGATGTCGGCGTCCGCGATCGGCAGGCCGCCGCGGTCGACGAGCCGGCCGAACATCGCGCGGACCGAGCGCACCTTCCAGTCGAGCGCCGCGACGCTGCCGGGGAACACGTCGATCGTGCGCGGGCGCGTGTCGAACGCGATCAGCTCGGTGGCGATCGCGCGCAGCCGCACCTTGTAGCGGCGGTAGGGCTGCACCGCGAGCGTGAGCCGCTGCCCGCCGCGCAGCGTGCCGCGCACCGCGTCGTCGACCAGCAGCTCGAAGGTGGCGCGCGGGTCACCGCCGACCGTCACCGCGATCAGGCTGTCGTTCTGCCCCTCCGCGCCGAGCCCGAGGCCGCGCCGCGTCACCGCGAACGAGGTCTGCGCGGTGAGGCCATATTGCAGGCCGCTGCCCATGGCACCGCTGCGTCCGGTGAGGTTCAGCGCGGCCATGCCGAGCGCGCTGCGACGCTCGCCGCTGAGCTGGACGATCGTGCCCGCCGCACCGCGCTGGACCAGCGCGCCGGCGTCGACCGCGCCGCCGAGCGCGTCGTCGCGGTGGAGCGAGGCGGCGGTCTCGATCGCGGGCGAGAGGCCGCGGGTGTCGCCGCCCGCGCCGCGTTGGACCCCCAGCGCGGTGCTGAGCGCGGCACGCGGCCCGAGCAGCTGGAGCTGCACGCCGAAGGCCACCGCGTCGCCGCGCTGCGTGCGCGCATATTGGCCCGTGAGCGAGAGCTGGAGCCGGTCGCGCTGCAGCACCGACCAGCGCGCGCTGGGGCCGACCGAGTAGCTCGCGCCGCGCCCCGCGGTGCGGAACAGATAGCCCGACAGCCCGAGCTGCGCGCGCGGCAGCGAGTAGGACAGGCTGCCCAGCATCTGGGTGTAGCTCGACCCCGTGCGATCGTCGCGCGCGGGCATCAGCGGCGTCATGTCGCGCGCGGCATCGTCCGCCGCGATCAGCGCGGTGCCGTCGGCGCTGCGCACGTGCCGCACATCCAGGCTGTAGCTCAGCGGGCTGCCGCCGCTCGAGCTCAGCTGCGCCGCCACGCCGCGGTCGCCGCGGCGCGAGCCGAGCAGCGCGACCCGCGCCTGCGCCGTCGCGGTGAGCAGCGAGAGGCCGCCCTCCACCAACGCGTTGTCGCGCGTGACCATCGCCGACGCGTCCCAGGCGAGATGGGCGCCGAACCGGCCCCGCGCGCCGCCGGTGGCGATGGCGACGCGCTCGCCGGCGCGGTCCTGCCGGTCGCGGGTGAGGACGCCGAGCTGCGCGTCGAACACGACTCGCCCGGCGGGGGCGAGCGCCGCGCTCTTGGTGAAGAAGCGCTGCTCCACCCGGGTCGCGCCGCCCGCCTCCTGGACGCGCAGCTCGACCGGATAGGAGCCGTCGGCGAGGCCGCTGGTGTCGAGCGCCTGGTTGCCGCTCTCATAGGTCTGCGAGCTGACCAGCCGTCCCTGGACGTAGACGTCGACGCGCGAGCGCTGCGGCAGGAAGACGACCAGCGGCGTCCCGCTCAGCGCGACCCGGTCGGCGCGCGTGTCGAACTGGGTGGCCACGCCGACGCCCAGGATGCGCCGCCGCCCGACCAGGTCCGCCCCCGGCGCGTAGAACAGCCCGCCACGCAGCCGCAGGTCGCGGCGGTCGACCTCGGCGGCGAGCGTGTCGAGCCGGCCGCCGTCCCAGGAGGAGAGCGACGTGTCGGAGAGCAGGTGCACCGCGCCGCGCCCCGCCACCAGCCGGTTGCGGATCGCGTAGCTGGCGCCGAGCCCGCCGCCGCCGGCCAGTGCGACCCCGATCGTGTCGACCGCCGAGGGCGCGGCGTCGGCGTCCTCAAGGTAGCGCGCCTCCTCGCCGCGCACCGCCAGCAGCCGCGGGTCGAGCGCCAGCGTCAGCCGGAAGGCGGCGGGGTCGTAGGACGCCGCCACTCGCGCGCGCGCCGCGGCCACGCAGCCCGACGTGTCGTCGCAGCGCGGCCGGGCGCCGACCGCCAGCGGCGGCGTCAGCGCGGCGGCGACGAGGGCGTGGTCGAGCAGGTCGGGGATCGCCGCCGCGACGGCGGCGGGGTCGAGCAGGCGCACCTCGGCGAGACCGACCTCGGCGGCATATTGGCCGATCCGCCGGTCCGCGACATAGACGTCGACCACGGTATGCTGGGTCGCCGCCAGCGCGGCGAACTCGGCCGGCATCGCCGCGGTGACCTGCGGCGGCGCGGCGTCGGCGGCGTGGGCGGCGCGCCCGGCCAGCACGGCGCACAGCAGCGCCAGCAGCAGCGCGCCGCCGCGCCGGCGCGCCCACGCCCCCGGCCGGACGCGTCCGTGCGCGCGCGCCGCCATGTCAGTTGGCCGACAGGATCACGGTCAGCGTCCCCGTGAAATTGCCGGCGGTGGCGGTGCTGAGGCTGGCGGCGCGCAGGATCACGATCAGGCTGGTGTTGGTGGCCTGGAGCACGGGGCAGCTCAGCAGCATGGTCTGCCCGGCGAGCGGGACGTTGGCGGTGAGGCCGGTGCCCGAGCTCTGGCCCGCCGAGTTGCTCCACTGCACCTCATAGGGGAGCACCGCGGCGCCGTTGGACAGAGTGAAGGCGCCGCCCGCGCCCGAGCCCGAGGCGGTGACGGTGTAGCGGCCGCCGAGCAGTCCGCTGTAGGCGCAGATCGACTGGCTGCGGACGAGATCCGCGCCGAAGCCGGTGATCGTGCCGAAGGCGACGTCGCTGAGGCCGCTGACCTGGACGCTCTGTGCCCCCGCGGGGGTCGCCGCGGCGGCGAGCGCCAGGGCCGCCGCCGCCGCGAGGCGCCGCATCGCCGACACCGCTGGCCCCGCGCCGCCGGTTACTGCGGCGTGACGAGCAGCGTCAGCGAGCCGGTGTAGCTCGTCGCCGAGGTCATGCCCTGCAGGTTCGAGGCGGCGATCGAGATGATCAGGCTCGACGTGGTCGCCGCGCCGGTGCTGCACGTCGGGTTGGCCGCGGTGCTCGTCATGCCCGCCAGCGCGGTGCCGGCGGTGAGCGCGGTGCCGCTGGTCTGACCGCCGCTGGCGTTCCACTGCACCGAGTAAGGCACGCTGAGGCCGCCGTTGGCGAGGGTGAAGGCGCCGCTGGTGCCGCTGCCGGTGGCGGTGATGCTGTAACCCTTGGTGGCGGTGTTGCTCCACACGCAGTTGCTCTGCGCCGCGGTCGCCGCGCTCGCGGGATCGACGTTGGTGAAGGCGACGTCGGTGAGCCCGGTGATCTGCGCGCGGTTGGCGACGCTGGCGGTGATCGTGACCGACCCGGTCGAGGTCGCGCCCAGGCTGCCCTGGGTCGACGCGCCCGCCGGCGCGGCGCCAGCGATCGCGGCGAGCAGCGTGACGGCGGCGAAGATCCTGGTCCTGGCCGGACGACGACGCGCCGAAACAACATAAGTCATGGCAATATCCCCCCGAATATACGCGCGGTGGCGAAAGAAGTGGTCGGCGCTCTGGGTAGATGAACACCCTTAACAAGCCGGAAGGCTTGCGCCGCACTTAGACCAAGGTCGAAGGATCACGTTGGCTTTGTCGCCGCCGAGGAACGTGGGTCGGCCGCGGCGGGATCATGCCACGCGTGTTCCGCCTTGCGGGCGCGGCGTCCGATCATCATGATGCGGCGCGGACGAACGAGATGAGGGCCCTGACGTGGCGGTAGCCGACGTTCACAAGATCGCGGGTGCGATCGAGGCGGTGATGCACCAGGCCGACACCGCCTATATCGGCGTGGTCGCGCTGTTGCAGACGCTGCACAACCGCGGCGCGCTGACGCAGGACGAGATCAGGGCGATCGCGGACGCGATGGTCGCCTCGGTGCCGATCGATCGTCACCACGCGTTCGCCCAGTCGTTCGCTGGCATGCTGCCCGGCTACAGGTCGCCCAAGGCGGGCACGATCGCGCAGGACTGACGGGCGGGCGCCGGAAGGCACCCGCCCGCTGGTCGCTCCGGCGCTTCGTCGCGGCGGCGGCTCAGAACTGATAGCCGATGCCGACGTTGGCGCCGACGCGCTTGCGACTGTTGTAGGTCGCGCCGAGCTTCACGATCGTGTGGCCGTCCTCCATGATCCGCGACACGCCCATCGCCACCGCCGACTGGCCCTGGAAGGTGCCGGCGCCGAGCGAGAACATGCTCTTGCCCTCTTCATAGGGCTGCGGCATCCCCGCCATCGCCAGCGCACCGGCGACGCCCGCGCTCACGTCGCGGTTGACGCGGCCGAGATCGAACGAGAGCGCCGCGACGCGCTGGTCGGTATAGCTGTTGGCGGCCTCGACCGCGGCTCCCATCGCGCCGTTGAGCTGCGCGACGTTGACCGCGTCGCCGTCCGACGTGCCCGGCGCGAGATTGTGCAGCGCCACCGCCTTCTCGCCGCCGAGCGTCACCGAGGCCTGGCCGTCGCCGTCATACTGGATCGAGCGGCTGCTGGCGGCGAGCGCCGCCTCCGTCTTGGTCTCGACCGAGCTGACCCGCGTCTCGACCGCGGCGACCCGCGCGGTGGTGGCGGTGCCCTGCGCCGGCGTGGAGGCACCGTCGGTGGAGCTCGCGGGCGACAGCGACGCTTCGCCGCCGCTGGGCGGCGTACCGGCGCCGGGAGCGGAACCGGTCTCCGTGCCCGTGGCGGTGTTCGTGCCGGTGTTCGTACCCGTGCCGGTGCCCGTGCCCCCACCCGCGCTTCCGCTACCCACGCGCGCGTTGATCGCCTGGAGCGCGTCACCCACGCTCGAGTAGGTCACGCCGTTGAGCGTGTAGCTGGGCGCCGCCAGCGCGCCGGTCGCGCCGTCGTAGCTCGCGCCCCCGCCGAAGCCGGCGACGAACGCTGCGCCCAGCGTGCCCGAGACGCCGCGCAACTGAGAGACGTTGACCGCGTCGGTGGCGGCGGCGCCCGCCGCCACACCGGTGATCTGGCGGTTGCCGGTCGGCGAGTAGCCGTTGGTGCCGGGGTCGAGGTAGGCGATGTTGCGCGCGATCGCGATCTCGCCCAGCGAGTCCTGCGCGCCCGCCAGGCCGAAGGCGCTGTAGCCGCTCACCGCGCCGCGCGTCGTCTGCGACGCCGAGCCGAGCGCGACGCTGCCGTCCTTGTCGGCGATCGCGCCGGATCCCAGCGCGCTGGTGGCGAAGCCGCTCGCCCGTGCCAGCGTGCCGACCGCGGTCGAGCCGAAGCCCTCCGCCTGCGCGACCGTGCCGACCGCGGTCGAGTAGGAGTCGCGCGCTTCCGCGCTATAGCCAAAGGCCGCGGCGTAGGTCGCGGTGGCCGCGGCCATGTTGCCGATCGCGACGGCGCGACTGCCCTTGGCGCTCGCGGTGTTGCCGATCGCGAGCGTGTCGGCCGCGTCGGTGACGACGTTGGCGCCGATCGCGAGCGCGCCGTCGCCGGTCGCGCTGTTGTTGGTGCCGATCGCGATCGCGCCGCTGCCCGACGCCACGTTGGTGAAGCCGAGCGCGGCGGCGCCGAGGCCGGTCGCCTGGTTGGTCGAGCCGATCGCGGTGCTGCCGTCGCCGCTCGCGACGTTGACGTTGCCGAGCGCGATCGCGCCGACACCGGTGGCGTTGTTGTCCTTGCCGAGCGCGGTCGCCCCGGCGCCGGTGGCGTAGTTGGGGTCACCGATTGCAACCGCGCCGTCGCCCGAGGCGACGTTGCCGAGGCCGATCGAGACCGCCTTGCCGTTCATCGCCTGCGCGCCGTCGCCGATCGCGACCGAGCTCTGGCCCCCCGCGACCGCGTTGCGGCCCACCGCGATCGCGGCGACACCCGACGAGGTCGACGCCGGGCCGATCGCGGTCGAGTCGAAGCCCGAGGCGTCGCTGTCGGACATGGTCGAGTTGGCGTGGAAATATTTGGCGCCGGCAGGGTCGGGCGCAGCCGTGCCCCCGCTCGCCCCCGTGCCGCTCGCGGTGCCGAGCGACGTCTCGATCGCGCCGAACACCGATTGCACCGAGCCGTAGGACTGGCCCTTGAAGGTGAAGTTGCCCGAGAAACCGCCCGCGGGATCGTAGCGGAAACCGCTCCCCAGCGCGCTCGCCACGGCGTTGCCCATCGCGAAGAGCTGGCCGCCGTTGACCGCGTCGAACGACCCCGCCGCGACCATGCCGTCGGCGACGTCGTGCAGCCGGACCGGTCCGCTCCCCGCGCCGACCAACGTGAGGTCCTGCGAGACGCGGCCGCCGTTGGGCATCGTCGGGCTCGCCTCATCGGCGTAGCGGACCGGCCCGCGCGCGCCGGTGTCGAGCGCGGTGCCGAGCTGGCCCAGGTCCTGCGTCAGGCCGCCGACGCGTGAGTCGAGCGCGCCGATCAGACCGGCCTGGAGCGCGGCGACGTTGGTCAGCGTGCCGACATTCTGGTTGGTGTCGAACAGCTGGCCGGCGGTGGCGGCATCGCTCGAGCCCGCCGCCAGCGTCCCGGCGGCGACGTTGCGCAGCGCGACCGGCACGCCCGCCGACCCCAGGGTCACCGCGGCATGGCCGGCGTCGTCGTAGCGGAGCGCGAGGTCGCTCAGGCCCTGGTAGCTCTGCGCCAGGGCGAACAGCTGGCCGCCGTTGACCGCGTCGGTCGAGCCGCTCGACAGCTGCGCCTCGGCGACATTGTGCAGCGCCACCGGCGCGGGATCGCGGCCGACCAGCGCCAGGCTCTGCGTGACGGTGCCGCCGTTGGGTACGGTCGGGGTCCCCGGGTCCGAGTAGCGCACCGGGCCGATCGCGCCGCGCGCGGTGTCGTCGCGCAGCGTCGCGATCGCGCTGGCGTTGGTGCCCAGCAGCACGCCCTGCGCGCTCACCGTCGTGCCGAGCGCGGCGAGGCCGGTCCGCGCGGTCGCGAGATCGCTCGCCTGGGCGGTGACGTCGCCGCGCAGCGCGGTGACCGCGGCGTCGGTGTCGGCGAGCTGCCCGCCGTTGACCGCCTCGGTCGATCCCGGCGCGACGCTGCCCGGCGCCACGTTGGCGAGCACCACCGGCGCGGCGTTGGCGCCGCCGAGCGTCACTCGCGCGCGGGTCGCGTCGTCATATTGCACCGCCGCGGCGGCGAGTCCGCTGACCTGCTGGCCGACGTCGTACAACTGACCGCCGTTCACCGCGTCGGTCGAGCCCGCGGCCACCTGACCGTCCGCGACATTGTGGACGCGGACCGGGCCGGGCTGGGCGCCGAACACCGCGACGTCGTTGGTCGCGGTGGTGGTCGCCACCGTCGGCGCGCCCGGGGTGGTATATTGCACCGGGCTGGCGTTGCCGCTCACGCTCATGTTGCGCAGCGACAGGATCGCGTCCGCGTTGGCGGTGATCCGCGCGTCCTGCGCGCCGAGCAGCGTGCCCTGCGCCGCCACCGCGGTGCCGAGCGTGCCCAGCGTGCCGGCCTGCGCGGTGACCAGCCCCTGGAGGCTGGCGATATTGGCGGCGGCGGTGGCGAGGTCGCTGCCCTGCTGCGTCAGCGTGACGCCCTGCGTGCCGACGGTGGCGCCGAGCGTGCCGAGCTGCGCGGTGTTGGCGGTGATCCGCACCTCATGGTCGGCCACCTGGGTCTGCAGGGCGGTGACGTCGCTGCCGGTGGTGCCGAGCGTGGCGCGCAGCGCCGCGACGTCGGTGACATTGGCCCCCACGCTGGCCTGGAGCGCGCCGATATCGGTCGCCTGGCGCGCGATCTGGGTCCCCGCGGTCGCGACGTCGCCGGCGAGCGTGCCGACGGTGCCCTGCAGCGTCTGCAGGTTCTGCCCCTGCCCCGCGACGGTGGCGGTGAGCGCGGTCACGCCGTCGCCCAGCGCGGCGAGCGTCCCCAGGTTGGCGCTGATCTGCGCGCCCTGCTGATTGACCGAGGCGGACAGTGTCGCGACGTCGGCGACGTTGCCCGACACCGTCGCCTGGAGCCCCTGGAGCGCGGTCGCCTGGGTCGCCACGGTCGTGCCGAGCGTGCCCAGCCCCGCGTTCACCGTGCCGAGCAGGGCGGTGTTGGCGCTGACCTGCGCGCCCTGCTGGCTGACCGTGGTCGACAGCGCGGCGAGGTTCGAGACGTTGCCCGACACCGTCGCCTGCAGGTCCTGGAGCGCGGTCGCCTGGGTCGCCACGGTCGTGCCGAGCGTGCCCAGCCCCGTGTTCACCGCGCCGAGCAGGTTGGTGTTGGCGCTGACCTGCGCGCCCTGCTGGTTGACCGACGCGGACAGTGTCGCGACGTCGGCGACATTGCCCGACACCGTCGCCTGGAGTCCCTGGAGCGCGGTCGCCTGGGTCGCGACGGTCGTGCCGAGCGTGCCCAGCCCCGCGTTCACCGTGCCGAGCAGGTTGGTGTTGGCGCTGACCTGCGCGCCCTGCTGGTTGACCGTGGTCGACAGTGCGGCGAGGTTGGAGACGTTCCCGGCGACGGTGGTCTGCAGGCCCTGGAGCGTCGTCCCCTGCGCCGCCACCGTCGAGCCGAGCGTCCCGAGCCCCGAGCTGACCGTGTTGAGCAGGCTGGAGGTGGCGGTGAGCTGCGTCTGCTGCTGGTTGACCGAGGCGGTCACCGTGGCGAGGTTGCTGGTGTTCGCGGTGGTCGCGGCCTGCACCGTCTGCACCGTCGCGGCCTGGTTGGCGACCGTCGCGGTCAGCGTGTTGAGGCTGGTGTTGAGCGAGTTGGCGAGGTTGGTCGTCGCGGTGAGCTGCGTGCCCTGCGCGGTGACGGTCGTGGTCAGCGCGTTCAGATTGTCGTTGAGCCCCGACAGCGTCAGGAGCTGGGCGGACGCGGACGCCGGCTGCAGGGCGGCCACGCCGGCGAGCAGCGTGAGGCAGGTCGACTGACGCAGCCGGAAGCGAATGGCATGACGCGCGGCGCGAATGGGAACGGACATTTCAACCCCCGTCTGAGCGATGGAGACGGGATCGGGTCCGCTGGTTAACAATATGAAACTAGATAGGTTACCCGCTATATACTCATACCATGGTCGTAGATCCACGGTATGATTTACGATTTACTAACCATGGTACAAAACCAACGGGTGGCAGGGGGCAAACACCATTATAGTGCGCCTTGTCGCTATTATCCTCCTCTCGCGTCTCAATACTATGCCCATCAACGAGGAGTGGCGGGATCCTTGAGGGATTAGGCTCGCGTGAGTCCCTGATGACCGATCTTCGTGTAGCGACCACCCACGGACGGCCGCCCAGCAGCCGTTCTCGTCTTGCCGAGCCGGATGTTCTTTTATGGTCTCGCTCGAAGTGCGAACGCGCGAACCTGCCAGCTCTTGGCTGCATCACGTCGCGAGAGTCGCGGGAACATGGCTGGGGTGGCTCGGGATCAGACCGCAGCGGCGGCGCCGACTCTGTCGAGCGCAGTCGCACTGGCTCGACCTGACAGCCTCGATCAGGCTGTCATCGATCAGGAGCAGCGGTGAGTAGCGCCTCGCGGCATCAGCCTTTCCACCTCTCCGCGATACGTCCCGCGTCGCCGCCTCACCAACATAGGTTTGTAAGAACGAGGTTGACCAGGGAAGCAGTTTATTGATCCTAGGCTATAAAGAGCATCAAGGTTCACATGCTTCAGCATATTATCCACGTGCTGCTTGTAGAAGACGATCCGGACATCAGCGCCATCGTGACCCTGGCCTTACACATGGCGCCTGATTTTTCGGTCGTCGCCGTGCCGACCGGCGGCGACGCGATCAACCACCTCTCTGTTGCCCCGCGGCCCGACATCATCCTCATCGACAACAACCTGCCCGACATGGATGGGGTCGCACTCGCCAGCGCGATCCGCGCCGCGGATCCCGATATGCCTCCGTTCGCGTTCCTGACCGCGTCGGTACGCCAAGCCGATCACGACCGCTTCGTCGCGTCCGGCGCACTCGGGGTCATTGCCAAGCCGTTCGACCCGATCTCGCTGGCAACACAGGTGCGAGCGCTGCTGCGTTCGACCTAAGACGAACCCGATCGAATGTTAGACGCTCGTTAAGGCGGCCACATATAGTGGGGCCGAAAGTATCGCATTGCCACTCTTCAGGTCGGGGCAGAAGCTCGTCATGCTAGATCACGCAGGTCTGTTGATCGAATTCGTCCGCGCCTTCGGTGAAGCGTTCGGCAGCCAGGCTGTGATCGTAGCCCAGGATCAGCGGGACAGGGCGACGGGTCCTGCCCGACAAGGCTGGCAAGACGTCATCGCCGCACTACATATTCAGGCTCAAAGGACATAGTCGTCTGCGCCACGTCGAATGAGGATCGCCGCCTGCTGCAAGGCTAGTCCTGCGGCGGCTTCTCCCACGCATGGCGATGATAGCAAAACGCTTTAGAGACAAGCTTCGGCCAACATGGATAATGCACAACGACCCGGCTAATGCACCAAGTCGGCCTTCGGTTTTATTTAAGAACCTAGGAATTGAGAGCCTAGTACGATTCCGAGGCCGCCGAAGAATGCTATGCCCCATCCACCGTCTAGCCGGCTCGTGGTGACGCATTTACCCGGAGACGGTGAGGGAACACGCGCGCGACCGATCAGGCGGGAGAGCGCGCGCGGCGATGAAGGTAGTTCTCATCGAAGCCCGCGACCGAGGCGAGAGCCGATGGATTGATAACGGAGATCGACCCGCGGCGGAGGCTGATGATGTCGCGCGTTCGCAGCTCACGCAGCATGCGGTTTATATGAACGGGTGTCATGCCAAGCGCGTCGGCGAGGATGATCTGGGAGAAAGGCACCTCGAACTCCGTCGAGGCAAGGTCTTCGCCGCGCGCGCGCACGAACAGCTCGCAGATCAGATGCGCCACACGCTCGATGCTCGAGCGCCGTCCCATGCTGACGATCCAGGCTCGCAGGGTTCCCTCGTCAGCTAGCTGGGCGATGTACATCGCCCTGGCGATGCCGCGGTGCTTGTCGAGCAGGTCATCCATGTGCGTGCGCGATATGGCCGCGACGCGCGCGGGCGTGATCGTCTGGATGCTGTGATCCATCTGCGCGAGCAGGCCGATGTGCAGGTCGCAGGCGTCGCCCGGCATGAGGAACGCCGTGATCTGACGCGAGCCGTTCGGCAGCACCTTGTACCGCATCGCCCAGCCTTCGAGCATCACGAAGACCGGTCCGGGCCGGTCCCCCTCACGGATCAGGTCTGTCTTCGCGGCGATCTTCCGGCTCGCGGACGTCGCGCGCGCCAGCGCATCGACTTCCGCTTCGCTCAGCGCGACATATCGGCCAAGCTTGTCGATGAACCGGTTCTGCATCGAAAAAAGCCTACTGGCATCATCAGCTGATAGATATTGCTGGTTTTTATTAAAGAATATCAACAAAAGGATGGGCAAATAGGTCCATTCCTGTCATTCTTGTTCCATCGTCGACACGTGCATGGGCGCCGGCGGCTGGGAGCACCTTACTCTCGCCTGCTTGTGGAGCGCGATGAAAGTCATGGAAGAGGCCATGTCGACCACCGGTCGCCTGAACCCCGGTTTGAGCGAACAAGGCGCCGGTGAGGCCGCACTGCTGCTGATCGAGAGCCTCCTACACGGGCTCATCGCGCGCGCCGTGCTCTCGACGGAGGAGGCGATCAAGATCGTTGAGATCGCGGCTGACGCCAGGCGCGAATTGGCCGACGACCGCATCGACGACCTCAGCCTGAGCGAACGATCGATCGGTGCGTTGATGGCGATCGCCAGCAGCCTCCGCACTGACATGCCGGATTGAGGCAGGTCAGCCGTTGACTAGCTCGTCATCGGAGCTACCGCGATTTCTCAGTGCAGCCCCAACGACTGCAGTCGTTGCTCGAGGATGTCAGCACGCTCGCTCATCTCACGATCCATGATCAGCAGCGCCATCTGCGCTGAGCCATCGTCGATCGCACGTGCGATATCTCGGCACCGCAGCGCCATGCGGCGCAGTAGCGCAACATCGCTCTCGTCGCCGCGCTCAGGCACGTCGTAGGTGACCGGACTGGCATTCCCGCGACGTGACTGAGGCAACGTCCGCCAGCGACGCGCGCATGCACCATGCTTTCATCTGAGGAACTTCGCAAATCCGATGAAATATGCTCTGCTCTTGATGTCTGTCAGGTTCGCGACCGATGATTTTACTGAATCGAGGACGTTGGCGACACCCGCGTGATCTTGGAACAAGAGGCAGCTCATCGGTGATCGGTCAAACTCTCGATGCCGCACGTCTCTTCGACTCAGTATGTCGACGCCGAAGTGTCGGCCATCGGACATGATCCGCGCGAAGGTATTCTCAACCACTTTCCGCTCACCCTCGAGAGCGCATAGAAACCTAGCTCCGTCGCACAGGAACAACCCGGTGACCTGCTCGGCTGCATTCCGCTGCCACGATCGGTCACATAGGAGCCAGATGTCGTCGCTCGAGAGGCACCTGGCAGCCCTGCTAGAGAAGATGATCTGGTGCAACGTGCCTCGTCCTGCCCCGATCAACGGGTAGATCGCGCATTGCTCTCCTCGTTATAGACCGGAGTCTATATACTTGATCAGTAATGTAAAATTTGTCGGCGGGGCAGTGACGATCTCGATCGGGCGTTCGCGCTGCCGCTAGGCACGCTTTAACCCACGGACCCACGTGCCTGGAGCGCCGCACATCACACCGACGATCAAATCCCCTACGCTGGGTGTGGCGATTGCCGAAGCCGCGAGATCGCCGAAGGCCCAGGCGGTGTTGTCAAAGCAACTGCACATGGCGCGAGATAGCCGAATGTCCGGCCCGTTCACCTGCTCGATGGCGAGGAAACGACGGCGATCTCGAAAGCGGCGCGACGAGTTCACCGCGCTGACAGCTCCACGAAAGTAGCTGAGCGATCGCGTGATGCGCTAGCAAGCCAAGTCACAAAATCTCGGTCCTATTCGATCCATGCGTCTTAATTGGTTATGTCAGCTTTGCCGATCCGTCACCGAACGGGCTTACAGCTTTGACAGACGCGACGTTGCGGTGCTCATCCAGGCGCAGGCACAGGTCGGCGCGGGTCGGCATCTCAGACCAGATGTGCCGCGTGAGCCGTTCGTAGTGAGCGACAAATCTCTCGACCTGAGCGTCGTCCATCACACCCGCGCCCCCGCCGCGCGCGCGGCGTAGCCCCTCCTCCTGCTCGATGCGCCAGCGCAGGACGGTCGACCAGTCCGGCGGGATCGTCAGCGCGAGAAGGTCGACGTGCTCGAACAGCTGTGCATAGTCGGTCGCCAGCGCGGCGTTCGCGTAACGCCGCCACCGTCCCTCGGCATCCTCCTCCGCCTCCAGCCCGTTCAGCGGCGCCGCCAGGCTCGCCTCCGCCTGCGGGCGCGCGCCGACGCACCATCCCTCGAAGACGACCAACTCCGTCCGCTCGGGCGCGCTCGGCCAACGGCCGCGCGGCAGGCGATCGTCGGTCGCTTTGTCGAAGCGCGGTAGCGGCGCCGGCTCCCCGCGCGCGATCGCGGCGAGCGTCGCCGCACCGAGCGCCACGTCATGCGTGCCCGGGACGCCTCGGGTGGCGAGCAGCGGATGGACCTCGTACGCCAGCCGCTCCCGCTCGGCGCGGGTGAGATAGAGATCGTCGAGCGACAGGATCGCGCTCCGCTCGAACCGCTGCGCCAGCCGCGCGGCGACGGTCGACTTCCCACTGCCCTGCGCGCCGCACAGCCCGAGGACGAGAGGCGGATCGCCGGACGCGCGCTCGGCCAGCCGACCCGCGACCAGGTCGGCGATCGCCGCCTCAGGCGACACGATCGCCGGGCTCCTCGCCGCGCCGATGCGCCGCCAGATTGTCGGCGACACGCAGGCCCATCGCGGTCCGCGCCTCGATGGTCGCGCTTCCCAGGTGCGGCAACAGCACCGCGCGGGGATGCGCGAGCAGCTCGGGGTGGACGATCGGTTCGCGCTCATAGACGTCGAGCCCGACGCCGCCGATCCGGCGCTGGCGTAGCGCCTCCGCGAGCGCGGCCTCGTCGATCACCGACCCGCGGGCGGTGTTCACGACGATGGCGTGCGGTCGCATCCGTGCGAGTAGCGCGGTGTCCACCAGATGGCGGGTCGCCGCGCCGCCCGGCACGTGCAGCGACAGCACGTCGCACTCGGCGGCCAATGCCGCGGGCGACTCGGCCCGGGTGGCCTCGAGCGCGCGTTCCACCTCGGGCGCCGCGGCCGAGCGGCTGGCATAGCGGATACGCATGCCCAGACCTCTCGCCTTGACCGCGGTCGCCTGCGCGATCCGGCCGAAGCCGATCAGCCCGAGGGTCTTGCCGCAGAGCCCCTGTCCGATGAGATGCGAGGGCCGCCAGCCGGTCCACTCCCCCGCACGCACCTCGCGCTCGCCCTCGCCGGCACGTCGCGCCGCCATCAGCATCAGCAGGATCGCGATCTCCGCGGTCGCCTCGGTCAGCACGTCGGGCGTGTTGGTCACCACCACCCCCGCGGCACGCGCCGCCGCCAGATCGATGTGGTCGACGCCCGCGCCGTAATTGGCGAGGATGCGCACGCGGCGACCCGGCGTCGCCAGCAGGTCGGCGTCGATCCGGTCGGTGATCGTCGGGACCAGGGCATCGTAGCCGGTCATCGCCGCGGCGAGCGCGGCGCGATCGAGCGGTCGGTCGTCGGCGCTGAGCGTGGTCTCCCACGACCCCGCGAGGTGGCGCTCCACCGCCTCGGGCAGGCGGCGGGTGACGAGAAGCTTGGGCCGGTCGGTCATGGTCAGCGATGTTCCAGTGGCAGTGAGGATACCGACGTGTAGCAGGCTCGGCCGGTATCTAGACCGTGATCGCTTGTTCCCACCGGCACATGTTGTACAACATCATCTGATATTTCAGTTAGACCCCTCGCACGACACCAGCCCTCCTGTCGAGTGCCTGCCGCCATGACCATCATCTCGTCGCCGATGGATTTCCGACGTGCGGCACAGGCCCGTCTGCCACGCTTCCTGTTCGACTATGCCGACGGCGGCGCGGGCACGGAATCGACGCTACGCGCCAACGTAGAGGATCTCGCCCGACTGCGCGTGCGTCAACGCGTGCTGCGCGACGTCGCCGACATCGACCTGTCGACCGATCTACTGGGTGACCGCAGGCCGCTTCCGGTGGCGCTCGGGCCGATCGGGATCGGCGGCATGTTCCGCCGTCGCGGCGAGGTGCAGGCGGCCCGCGCGGCCACGCGGGTGGGCATCCCCTTCACGCTGTCGACGGTCAGCCTCTGCTCGCTGCCGGAGGTGCGCGCGGCGACCGACGGCCCCTTGTGGTTCCAGCTCTACGTCATCCGCGACCGCGCCTTCATGCGCGACCTGATCGCGACGGCGAAGGTCGCCGGCGCCGAAGCGCTGGTCTTCACCGTCGACATGCCCGTGCCGGGCACGCGCTACCGCGACGCCCACTCCGGCATGGCGGGGCCGCACGCGGCGCTGCGACGCGTCTGGCAGGCGATGGGCCGGCCGGGCTGGGCCTGGGACGTCGGCGTGCGCGGGCGCCCGCACGCGCTCGGCAACCTCGCGCCGGTGCTGGGCGCGGCGTCGGGCATGGATGATTATATGGGCTGGCTGAGCGACAATTTCGATCCGTCGGTCGCCTGGAAGGACATCGCCTGGATCCGCGACGCCTGGGACGGTCCGCTCCTCATCAAGGGCATATTGGACCCCGACGACGCGCGCGCCGCGGTCGACGCCGGGGCGGATGGGATCGTCGTCTCCAATCACGGCGGACGGCAACTCGACGGCGCGTCGTCGAGCGCGCAGGCGCTGCCGGCGATCGCCGCAGCGGTCGCGGGGCGACTGACCGTCCTGGCGGACTCGGGCATACGCTGCGGGCTCGACGTCGTCCGTATGCTGGCGCTGGGCGCCGACGGGGTGCTGCTCGGCCGCGCCTGGCTCTACGCGCTGGCGGCCCGGGGGGAGGAGGGCGTCGTGACGCTGTTGCGCCTGATCGAGCAGGAGATGCGAGTCGCGATGGCGCTGTCCGGCGTCCGCAGCGTCGCGGAGATCGACCCCGCCATCCTCGAGCGGGCGCGCGACCCCGACATGTCCCCGCCCCGCGGATGAGTACCTCCGCCGCGCGGCACTCCTGCCGCCGCTCGCCCGGCTCCTCGATGCCGAGTCGGATGACATCCCCCCGGCGTCAGATACCGGGGCGAGGGTTTCCGCCCCGGCCCGACTCCCGGCGGGGTGCCGGATGCTCGCTCTGCCGGAACACGCGGCGCGCCTCCGGCCAGTCCCCGGCCGCGCCCGCCGGCCGACGCTGCAGCGCCCCCATGCGGCGGTGCCAGTCGATCAGCGCGGGCAGAGTGGCGCTCGCGCGGTCGAGCCCGTCCGGGTCGTAGTCGGCGGTGACGGTCATGATCATCACCAGCCGGTCCGCGACGCGATAGATCTCCAGCTCGGCGATGCCGTGGCGACGCTGCACCTCGAGCACCGCCGCGGGCGTGTGACCGGGCGCATGTGCCTTGTCATAGGCGGCATAGACCGCGTCGTCCGCGACGAGGTCCTGCACGCGGACGATCCGCCGTGGCGCCGGCGACGCCTCGCTCACTTGGCCTCCGCTTCCGGCCCGGACCGGGCGATCACGTCGCGCGCGCCCGCGGGCCAGGTACCCTTGCGTACCAGCGTGTTGCCGGTCTCGCTGTTGTGCAGATAGTCGGTCCAGGCGCCGCTGCGCCGGCCCGAGTCATACCAGTTGCCGAACACATTGTTGTCGAGCGCGGTGCGGCGCGGGGCGATGTCGTTCTGCGAGTTGAGGTTGAGCCACACGCCGACGTCGCTGATCACGTCGTCACGCATCGTCACGTAGCGCGAGCCCTCGTCGAGGTAGAGCGCGATCCCGTCCTTGACGTCGTAGACGTAATTCTCCGCGATCAGCGCGCCCGGATCGGCGGAGAGGTGGTAGATCGCGCCGCCGTCGGGGAACCACTGCTTCACGTCGTGCACGCGATTGCCCACCACCACCGTGTCGTGGAGGATCGTCGGCGTGTTGTAGATCAGATTACCCGGCTGGTCGTAATAGCCGCGGTTGGCGGTCATATAGGCCGAGGAACCGCCGGGGTCGTTGGTGCCCCAGCCCCAGCCCACGTCGATGCCGTCATAGGGCGTGCCCGACACGTCGTTGTGCCAGATCGTCGCCGCGCTGGCGTAGGTGACGAGGATCGCCGCCTGCTCCCGGTAATGCTGCGACACCGTCTTCACGATGTTGTTGCTGATGAGGATGTCGCGCACCGTCATCGCCGGGTCGGACGGATGATGCGCGTCGGCGCGGACGCCGCCCACCATGATCGCGCCGCCCGCGAGATCGGTGAAGCGCGAGCGTCGTACCTCGATCGCGCTGGCACCCAGCCCGATGCCGCTCTCGTTCGCGTCCGGATTGTTGCCGATGCCGAGGCCGATCTGCCCGAGCTGGGTGAACTCGTCGTGATCGAAGATGACGCGCGTCGCGGCCGCCACCTGGACCGCGGCGGGCTGCTGGTTCCAGCGATTGCGCATCGCCTCGAACGGCCAGCACCCCCAGGAACAGTCGCGGATCGGGTCCTTGGGATAGCCGGCCCAGTCACCGACCAGATAGGAGCCGCTCTGCTGGCTGGCATAGCCCTCCGGCCCGTTCGGGAACAGCCAACTGGTGTGCCGGAAACTCAGGCCGATGAAATGAAGATCCCTGATCGGATCGGCATAGCTGCCGGCGATCGACATCAGCGATTCCAGCCGGGGCAGAACGACCTCCAGCCGCGCGACATCCTCCCCCGCCCTGGGCTTGTAGTAGATCTTGCCGGCGCCGGGATCGGCGAAATACTGCCCCGGCTCGCGCAGGAAGGCGAGCGAGTTGACGAAGAAGAGGCCGGCATTGTCGCCCCACACCGATCGCGCGAAAGTGTCATAGCCGACGATGTTGTTGCGCCAGCCGGGCTGCTGCATGACGATCCGGTCGCCCTCGACGCGCTCGACCATCGCGTGGCGGTCGGTGAACCAGCCGGTGCTCTCCGCCTCGATCCGGCGCTGGTCGGGCAGGTCGGCGAGGAAGCGCCAGGCGGGGTCCTTGATCTCCATGCCCCAGTCGTGGAACGCGAAGGCGGTGCGGGGCGCGCGCACCGCGGCGCGCGACGCCATATGGCCGTCGACCCACAATTGCCGCGGATCGAAGCCCTGCGGGACCGCCGCGCTCCAGATGCCGCGCGCGGCGTCGGCGAGCGTCCAGCCGGTCACCCGCGTCCCACCCGAGAGCACCGGATGCGCGCCGGACGCCGCCTGCCAGCGCACGACATAGCCGTTCTGGCCGCCGTCCGGCGCGCCGAACCGCAGCGGCGCGCGCAGCGGATAGAGCCCGTCGCCGAGCTCCACCGTCACGTCGTGATCGCCGTTGAGCCGCCGCACCGCGGCCTGCGCGCGCGTGAGCGAGCCATAGGGCCGTGCCACCGAGCCGTCGCCGTCGTCGGACCCGTGCGGCGACACATGGATCACCACCGGCACCGGGGTAGGCCGGCGGCTGATGTGGATCACGCCGGGCGAGTGCGCCCGATCGGCGGCGGACGGCACGAACGTCGGGATGACGGGGGCCGGTGTCTGCTGCGCGAGCGCCGGCGCGGTCGCCGCGGCCGCGAGGAGGACGGGCACCGCTCGATCAATCAGCATCGTCAGTCTCCAGACCGTAGAAGCGGCGGGCCGCGCCCGCGAAGAGGATCGCCGAAGCGGCACCGGCCGCGCGCGCGGGGCGCCCCGCGGTCGCCCGCCACGTCGCCCCGTCGTCGCCGCTGAGCAGCAGCCCCGCCGGTCGCTGCCCCACATCAGCCGATCGCCGAGACAGGCGACGAGATGGTCGACATAGGGCGCCAGCCGATCGGCCGGCTGGCCCGGCGCCTGCTCGGTGCGCAGCCCCGATCATTTGCAACAGGCGCCGCGATCGGCGGGCGCCGCGATCTCGCGAGCGCGAGCAGCCACTCGGTGTCCGCGTCGGTCGGCTGGGATTGGACCAGCACGGTCCCGCGCAGCCCGCTGCCCGTCGCGGCGCGGCGCAGGCCGTCCATGCCGACGTCGCGGTGGATCGGCGCCTCCACCGCGGTCGGCCACTCGTGCCCGGGCGTGCGCAGCGACCAGAGATGCTGGCGCGTGTCGGTGACGGGATCGCTCATCTCGGGTCAGCGCACCGATCGAATCGGGAGGACGAAGAGCGAGCCCGCGACCACGAACCCCGCCGCGGCGACGAACAGCAGGGGGTAGTTATTGTGCGTGGCGCCCAGCAGCGCCGCCGCCATCACCGGGCTGATGATCTGCGGCACGTTCACCGCGGTGGTGAGGATGCCGAGATCGCGCCCGGTCGTGTCCTCGCCGACGCCGCGCTTCGGCAGGACATGGGTCATCAGTGCGAGATCGATCGACATGAAAGCGCCGTAACCGAGCCCGATCAGCACGGCATAGCCGAACATGCCGGGCAGGTCCGGGCTGATCAGCGGCGCCATCACCGCCGCCGCCATCAGCAGCCCGGCGACGAACACGAGCGGCTTCAGCCGCCCGATCCGGTCCGACAGCCAGCCCGACAGCAGCCCGGAGATCACCAGCATGACCAGCGTCACCGATGACATGCGCGCGATCGTGGCGTTGGCCTGCGCCTGGCTGAGCCCGATATGATCCTGCAGGATGTACAGGAGATAGGTCAGGATCGCCTGATAGCCCATGTAGATGGCGAAGCGCCCCAGGAACGCCCAGGCGAAGTCGGGGTGCTCGCGCGGGCTGATCCAGAAGCCGCGCAGGAACGCCGCCGGCGTGAGCCGCGGCGCGGCGGGCACCTCGCGCGCGATCGGCGGCTCCGGGTTGATCAGCGTGAAGGCCACGCAGACGAGCAGGATCGCGGCGCCGATGATGCCATAAGCCAGCGACAGTCGTGCCGCCATCAGCCCGCCGAAGATCGTGCCGGCGGAGATGCCCGCGGTCATGCACGCGCCGACCACGCCCGACACCATGCCGCGCTCGCTCGCGCGGAAGCGGTCCGCGACCACGGTGGTGATCGCGGGCTGCATCGAGTTGAGGCAGATCGTCGCGATCACCCAGAGGATGGTGACGCCGACGATATCGCCGCCGTGCGGGATGAGGATGGTGGTAACGCCGCCGACCACGCCGCCCGTCAGGATCCACGGCGTCCGCCGCAGCCCGCCGCGCGTGCGCGTCCGGTCGGAGAGCGAGCCGGAGAGCGGCGTGACGGTCGTGCTGAAGATCGAGGTGACGGCGAACACCATGCCGAGCATGCTCGCCTTGCGAGACGGGTCGATGTCCTGGATCTGGTTGGGCAGCAGCACGCCGAGCACCGCCGCGTACAGCGTGTACAGGACGAAGAACACGGCGCCCAGGCTGACCACCAGGACCCATTTGCCGCGGCCGTGCACCGCCGCACCGGCGACGGCCTCGGCACTGCCGTCCTCGGCGAGGCTGGCGCTCATGCCGCCGCGGCATCGCGGGTGGCGGCAGGCAACGCACCGCCGTTCGCCCGCGCTTCCTCGCGCAGCACCAGCCCGTGCCCGGGCGCGTCGCTGCCGTGGATCTGGCCGTCCTCCATGCGGAAGGTCCGCTCGACGAGGTGGTCGAAGTTCTGGAAGCTATATTCCAGCCAGCGCACGCCGGGGATCGCCAGCGCCATGTTGACGCCGACCTCAAGGAAGGTGTTGCCGAACGTCACCTCGACGTTCGCCTCATTGGCCAGCCACGCCGCACGCATCACGTCGGACACCTGCCCGTGCACGTTGAGCATGTCGCACGCGCGCGCCTCGAGCAGCCGCCGCTTGCCGGTGAGATCGAGATACTCGCCCGCGTTGACGCGGGTAAGCCCGAGCGCGCGCAGCATCCGCAGACCGTCGAAATCCTCGCGCGGGATGGGGTCTTCCATCCAGTAGATGTCGTGACCGGCGCGTTGGAACAGCTGGAGCGCCTGGATCGTCTCCTGCGCGGTCCACGCCTCGTTGGCGTCGATCATCACGGGTCGGTCGCCGCCGGTGACGTCGCGCAGCAGATCGAGCCGGTGCAGGTCGCGCGCGACATCGGGGTGGCCGACCTTGATCTTGTACCCCGCGAAGCCGCGCTCACGGGCCGTGCCGAACAACTCGCCGAAATCATGGTCGGACAGATGATAGTCGAGCCCGCTGGCGTAGACGGGGAGCGACCGCCGCTCGCCGCCGAGCAGGCGCCACAGCGGCAGGTCCGCCTGCTTGGCCATCAGGTCCCACAGCGCGTGCTGCAGCGACTCCTCGAACGGCAGCGCCATCTTGCGCACGTTGCCGCCGCGGGCGCGGCGCACGCCCAGCGCCAGCGCGGCGGGGAACTGACCCTCCAGTCCCGGCCAGGCTTCCGCGCGGAATATGCGGTCGATCTCCGCCGCCCCGGGCAGGGGCACGAACAACGACTGCGCGAAGCCGAGGCCGACCCGGCCGTCGCGGTCGATCAGCTCGACCGCGACGAGCTGCGCCTCCTCGGCGCGGACCTGTGAGTCGCCGATCACGCGGTCGCGGTCGAATTGGAGGCGGGTCAGCCGGTATTCGGTGATCGGGGCGGACAGGGACATCGTCGGGCGACCTTTCATCACATTCATCGAGCAGCGAGTGATGCGTCTAGAATCGCACGCGGATGCCACCGGTGTAGCGCCGGCCGACCATGCGATACTGCTGTGTGTTGAGGGGGACGTTCGCGTAGGTGAACTCCTTGGAGTCGGTCAGGTTGATGCCGTTCGCGGTGAGGATCAGGTTGTCGGTGAGCGAGATCTGGAGGCCGGCGTCGAGCTGGCCGTAATTGCCGGAGAACTCCGGCACGCCGGTCTGGGTCTGCGGCGCCACCAGATAGCTGTCGCGCCAGGTATAAGACAGTCGTGCCTGGATCGGCCCGCGCTCGTAGAAGCCGACCGCGGTGTACGAGTTCTTGGAGAGACCCTGGAGCGAGTAGCTGGCCGAGGCACGCGCGGGGTTGGTATATTCGGCGTTGCTGCTGGTGTAGGTATAGCTCAGCTGCGTGCCGAGCCCGTCGAGCAGGCCGGGCAGGAACTTGAACGCCGTGCGATAGCTGAGCTCGATGCCTTTGACTTCCGCACCCTTGCCGTTGACCGGCTGGTCGATGATGAACGACACTTGATCGACCTGCTGGGTAGATACGCCGCGGGTGATGAACGAGTCGATCGACTTGTAGAAGAACGTCGCCGAGAGCAGCGAGTCGGGGTCGTAATACCATTCCAGTCCGGCCTCGGCCTGCGAGGCGCGGAACGGCAGCAGGTTCGGATTGCCGCGGGTGATGCGCTCGTTGCCGGGATTGCTCGTGATGCTCTGCGCGGACGAGAGGTCGGTCAGCGTCGGCCGCGAGATCACGCGCGACGCGGCCGCGCGGAACACCAGCGCGTCGGTCAGGTTGAGGCGCGCGTTGAGCGAGGGCAGGATATCGGTGTAATGCCCCTTCGTCTGCAGCGGGGTCAGCCCCGAGAGGACGATGATGTTCTGACCCGTGCCGTTGGGCTGCGCGCTGACCACGGTCTGTCCCGCCCCGGTCGACGTGAACCGCGTGTCCTCGACGCGGACGCCGGCGTTGACCGCCAGCGGCAGCGCGCCGAGATCGCCCTTGAACTCGAGCATGACATAGCCGAACGCGACCTTCTCGCGCACCTCCGAGCTTCCCGCCGGATCGACCCGGATCGGGCCGAGGCTGCCGTTGTGCAGCGCCGGGTCGGCCGTGCTGTTGAGGTCGAACATGGTCTGGTACAACTGGCCGGTGTCATACTTCACCCAGTCGGACGTGTTGCCCCCCGCCCGGCCGCCGAACCAATTGTAGTCGGTCGGGGTGAACAGGCTCGACGGCAGCACGACGTCACTGCCGCAATAGGCGCACTGATTGTCCTCGGTGTAGCCGGTGGTCGCCTTGGTGCGCTGCGAGTAGCCGCCACCGCCGTAGGCGGTCACCGCGTCGCCGCGATATTGCGCGTCGAGCCGGCCCTCGTAGATCGTGTCGGTATAGTCCTGGCCCTCGGGACCGACATAATGCGCGAGCCGATTGGTGGTGTTGGTCGCGGCGTCCGGGTAGTTCGGATTGAACACGTCGAAGCGGGGGAGCGGCGAGCCCGTCTGCCGATCGTAAGTATAATCCATCTGCTTCAGCCGCACGGTGGTGAACAGCGCGTCGGCGTTGCGGAAGCGCGCCTGGCTACGATCGACGTCGAGCGCGACGGTGAGCGGGCCATTGTCCCACTTGCCGTTGAAGCCGAACTGCGTCGTGGTCGAGAGCCCGGGGCGGCTCTCGATGATCTCGTCGACCGTGCCGTTGGTGAAGCTCTCCGCGAGCGCCGTGCCGCCGACATGCACGGTGCGCGGCTGGCCACCGACGATCTCGGTCGTGTCGGCGCCGCCGACGACGGTCTGGTTGACCAGCGTGCCGCCGCTGAAGTCGGGGACGATGCCGGATCCGTAATATTCGGCCTTGTTGCGCGAGTAGAGCGCGTCAAGTGTCAGGACGAGGTGCTCGGTCGGGACGTATTGCACCGTTCCTGCGCCGCCGATGCGGCGGCGGTGAAGGAATTCCACCTGCTGCGCGAAATTGTGGTACATGTCGACGTTGCGGAACAAGGTGACCTTGCTGAGGTCGATACGCGGCTGACACACTCCGTTCGCGACGGTTCCGACGCAGAGAGCGCCGTTGTTGTTCGTCACGCTGCCATAATAGCCGTCGTCGAAGCTGCGCGGGCTGGAACTCGCGCCCACCGCGAAATTGTCGGTGCGCTCGTTGCGGTCATCGTAGGCGACGACCAGCGACGCGCCGAGGGTTCCGGCCTCGTTGCGCCACGTGCCGTAAAGCGCGGCCGACGGTGTCGCCTTGTCGCTGAGCTCGGCATAGTTCAGCCGCGCCGAACCGCCCCCGCGCAGGCCGGCCTGCTGCTCGAGCGGCCGCAGCGTCTTGATGTCGACGGTCGCGCCGATGCTGCTGCCGTTGATGTTGGCCTGCGGGCTCTTGTACACGCTCGCGCCGGCGATCAGCTCGGCCGGCAGGAGGTCGAAGTTGAACTCGCGGCCGGCGCTGTCGGTGGCGATGACGCGGCCGTTCACCGTCACCGTGTTGAACTGCGGGCCGAGCCCGCGGATCGTCACGCCGTTGCCGACACCGCGGTTGCGGTCGATCGTGACACCGGGAAGGCGCTGGAGCGACTCGGCGACGTTCTGGTCCGGCAGTTTGCCGAGATCCTCGGTGGCGATCGCGTCGACCGAGTTGATCGCCGCGCGCTTGATGTCGATGGCCTGCCGCTGACTGGCGCGGATGCCGGTGACGATGATCTCCTCGGCGGCGGTGTCGCCGGGCGAGCTCGCCGGGCCATCGAGCCCGCCCGGCGTCGCGTCGGGCGCGCCCTGCGTCGCACCCGGCCGGTCGGGGCTTGTACCGTTGACCGCTGTCTGGGCGCGCGCGGCCCCGGCCGACACGATGGCCGCCATGGCGGTGCACGTCACGAGCGCGAGCTTACCCCTCATGATGATCCTCTCTCACTTTTATCTTGTGAGATATCAGTTGCACAGGAATACACGATCATCAAGTGATTCTGTTGCACGCTGGATCGATCGCGCGGTACGGGCGCGCTCGCTACAGCCACGCTTCAAACTTTCGATCGATGCGGTCGTGACGCGGCTAAGCTGCTGAGATACGAGAGCCAGGTGAGAGACACATCCAAACGCCGTCGATCCACCGCATCCGCGGCCGTGGCGCACGGCGAGTCGGAGCCGGAGGTGGAACTCGAGGCAACGCTGGCGGAGCGCGCCTATCAGGCGATCCTCAAGGGGCTGTTCGAGCGCTCCATCCCGGTCGGCACGCCGCTGTCGCAGGCCGAGCTCATCCGCACCCTCGGCATCACCGCACAGCCGCTGCGCGACGCGCTTCGCACGCTCGAGAACGAGGGCCTGGTCGTCATCAGCGCCCGCTCGGGGATCCGCTTCATCCGGGCCGACCTCGAGCTCTCGCGCTCGACCTATCAGTTCCGCTCCCTGATCGAGCGACAGGGCGCGCGCTCGCTGGCGGAGAGCGGCGACGCGGCGATGATCGCGGCGCTGGCCGACGATCACCGCGCGCTGCTCGGCCGGCTCGAGCAGGGCGCATGGGGGCCTGACGAGGAGGCCACGCTCGGCTCGCTCGAGGAGCGGCTCCACACGTCGCTGATCGCCGCGCTCCGCAATCCCCTGATCGAGATCACCGCGCGGCGCCTCAAGAACTACGTGACGCTGGTGCGGCTCGATTGGCTGACGACGCGTCCGCTGGCGATCCGGACGGTCAACGAGCACCTCCAGATCTTGGAGGCCTGTGTGGCGCGCGACGCCGACGCGGCCGAGGCGGCGCTGGTCAACCACTTCCAGCTGGCGTTGCAGCGGCTCATTCGGATGATCTGACTGCGCGGCGACCGGCGGCGCTCGGTCAAGGAGCCCTAGGCACGGGCGCATCCAGCGGGATCAATCTCTGGTTCCTCATTTCGGCCCAGAAGCGGCCGGATGTCGAACGGCTACGGCGCGTCGGCCGCGGCCACGCGCTCGTCACGCCGCCGCAGCAGCGTGCCGCAGGCGAAGCCGGGCCTGTCACCTGCGGACCGATTCCCCAGTGCACGTCCGGGATCGCCCTCGGTACTGATATCTTAGACTTGCATGTGTGTTATTGCGTGCCTAGCGTCGCAGCAAGGTCGGGAATAACAGTAACGGGAGAGGAACAGCGTGCGAGCAGCGTGGCAGTCTCTGGTCGCGTCCGCGTCGTGCCTGCTGACGGCGACGCCGGCGGCAGTGGCGGCCAACACCGCCCGCTTCGCCTGGGTCGACTATGCGGGCGTGGCGAACGGCCCGGCCCCGCGCGGGGGCCAGTTCCGCAACCCTATCATCGCCGGCTATTACCCGGACCCGAGCGTCGTTCGCGTCGGCGACGACGTCTATCTCGTCAACTCCACCTTCGCGTGGTTCCCGGGCATACCGGTGTGGCACAGCAAGGATCTCGTCCACTGGCGGCAGATCGGCAACGCGATCGACCGGCCCGGGCAGTTGGACTTCAGCGGACGACGCATCTCCGAGGGCGTCTTCGCCCCGGCGATCTCCTATCACGCCGGCAGGTTCTACATCGCCAACACCTACGTCGGCTGCGGCGGCAATTTCGTCATCACCGCCGATCGCCCGGAAGGTCCCTGGTCGGCGCCGACCTGGCTGAAGAACGTCGACGGCATCGATCCCTCGCTGTTCTTCGACGACGATGGCAGCGCGTGGCTCGTCACCAACGACCTGCCGGAGGGTCGCGAGCATCATGCCGGCGAGCGTGCGATCTGGCTGCGTCGCTTCGATGTGAAGAGCTTGCAGGCGCCCGGCCGCGGGCGAATGCTGACTGCCGGGTCGAACGCGCAGCGCGCCCCCGTGTGGATCGAAGGCCCACACCTCTTCAGGAAGGACGGCTATTATTATCTGATGGCGGCCGAGGGCGGCACCGACGAGAAGCACAGCGAGGTGATCTTCCGCTCGGACACGATCGCAGGGCCGTACATGCCGGCGCCCACCTCCATCAACCCGATCCTGACCCAGCGCGACCTGTCGGCGGACCGGCCCGACGCGGTCACCTCGACCGGCCATGCCGAGCTGGTGCGGCTCGACCGCGACCGATGGTGGGCGGTGTTCCTCGGCACGCGCCCTTATGCCGCGCAGCGCTATAACACGGGCCGCGAGACCTTCCTGCTGCCGGTGACGTGGCGCGACGGCTGGCCGGTCATCCTGCCGCACGCCACGCCGGTACCGCTCGTCGCGAACGCACCCGCGCTCCCGGCCTCACCGGCGGCGGCCACCACGGGCACTTTCTCGATCCGCGACCGCTTCCAGGCGACCACGCTCGACCCGGCATGGATGATGATGCGGACGCCGCGCACGCGGTGGTGGCGGAGCGGCGCCGGCCTCGTGCTCGAAGCGCGCGCGGAGCGGGTCGGCGACGGTCGGCAGCCGAGCTTCCTCGGTCGCCGCCAGCAACATGCCGACGCCACGCTGACGACGTTGGTCACCTTCCGGCCGGCGGACGGAGAGGAGGCGGGGCTCGTCGCGGTGCAGAACGACAATTACTTCCTGTCGATCGCGGTGACGCGCGAGCGCGGCAGAACGATCGTGCGCGCCGCCCGCCGCGCCGGCCTCGCCGAACCCGCGACGGGGAGGACGCTGGCGCGCAGGCCGGTGCCCGGCGGACCGATCGCGCTGCGCCTCCACGCGCGCGGCGCGCGCTACGACCTCGGCTATCGCACGCCGGGCGGCGCGTGGCAGACGCTGGCCGCCGACGTCGACGGCACCAACCTGTCGAGCGCGGTCGCGGGCGGGTTCGTCGGCACGCTGATGGGGCCGTACGCGCAGCGCTCGGTCGGCGCGACGCCGCGCCCGGCGCAGGAGGAGCCCTATCATCTCGGCGACACGGTCGACGGGGCGCGGTGAGCGGGCGCGACGCTCTGCTCGGCCACGCGCGCGGTAACAGGAGAAAGTGGCATGGATCGCAGGATATTCCTCGGCGGCGCGGCGCTGGCCGCGGCCGCTCCCTTCGGTGGCGCGCGCGCGCAGTTCTTCCGCGGCGGCGTCCCGAAGGGGCCGTTCCTGCCCTATTGGGAGTCGCTCAAGGCGTACGAATGCCCGCCCTGGTTCCGCGACGCCAAGTTCGGCATCTGGGCACATTGGACGCCGCAGAGCGTGCCCGAGCGCGGCGACTGGTACGCGCGCAACATGTATATCCAGGGCACGCCGCAGTATGACAGCCACGTCGCCACCTACGGCCACCCGTCCAAGTTCGGCTACAAGGACATCTGCCACCTGTGGAAGGCGGAGCGATGGCAGCCCGACGCCCTGGTCGACTTGTACAAGCGCGCGGGCGCCGAATATCTCGTCGCGATCGCCAACCACCACGACAATTTCGACTGCTGGGACTCGAAGTACCAGCCGTGGAACGCGATGAACGTCGGACCGCGGCGCGACATCGTCGGCGGATGGGCGAAGGCGGCGCGCGCCAAGGGACTGCGGTTCGGCGTCAGCTACCATGGCACGCCGCACCGCACCTGGGACGAGTTCATGCCGGTGCGCTACAAGGCCGACACCAGCGGCCCGCTCGCGGGCGTGCCCTATGACGGCGTGCAGACCGCCGCCGACGGCAAGGGCCTGTGGTGGCAGGGCATGGATCCGCGACGGCTCAACGGGCCGCCGCATCTCAAGGGTTCGCCCTGCCCCGCTTTCACCGCTGAGTTCCTGCTGCGCGTGCAGGACGTCATCGAACGCTACGATCCCGACATCCTGACCTTCGACGACGGTGTGAAGTTCAACTTCGACGCCGGCGGCCCCGCCGCCCCCGACCTCGGCGTGTGGCTCGGCATCCCCGACCTCGCCCCGCAGATCATGGCCTATTACTACAACCGCAACATGCAGCGGCGCGGCGGCCGACTGGAGGGCGTGCTGGACCTGAAAGAGGCGCCCGAGCCGACCTGGGGCGCGCTCACCCGCGACCTCGAGATGACGCTGGCCGACACGTTGCAGACCGAGCCGTGGCAGACCGAGGCGTGTATCGGCAACTGGCATTATGACCGCCAGCTGCTGACCGACCACGCCTATCGCACGCCCGCGTCGATGATCCCGCTCTTCGTCGATATCGTCAGCAAGAACGGCAATCTGCTGCTGAGCATCCCGCTACCGGGCCATGGCGAGCACGACGCGGACGAGATCGCCTTCCTCGAGGAGATGGCGGCCTGGCAGGCGATCAACGGCGAGGCGATCAAGGGCACTCGCCCCTGGACGCTCTTCGGCGAGGGGCCGTCCACCCGGACCAAGGACGTGCCGTCCTATCAGCTCGCCCAATTCAGGTTCGATCACCGCGACATCCGCTTCACGACGAAGAGCGGCATGCTCTACGCCTTCGCGCTCGGTGTACCGGCGAGCGGCCCCATCAGCATCGAAGCGCTGCGCCTCGGCAGCCCGCACCATCCGCGCGACATCGCCAAGGTCGAGCTGCTCGGCAACAGCGGCCCGCTGCAGTGGACGCGCGGCGACCGCGCGCTCGAGATCACGTTGCCGCCGCGGGTGCCGTCTCGGCACGCGCTCGCCTTCCGCATCGTTCCCGCTTAATCATGGTCACCCGACAACCCACGTTCGGACATCCACCGTCTACTTCCTCATCCGTAGCTTCCGTTGTTCATTTCCGTTGGCGGCTTTAGGTCGAAAGGGCGCGCTCACCTTCAGGTTCCAGCCGATGGCAAGGCACGGCGCTCCAACAATAGGTCCTTCTACGTCTCGAAAGCGGCAGCGGAAAGCGCACGTACATTCCAACCACCAACTTGATCACCTCCGGCGAGGAAATGAAGTAGCGCGACGGGCTGGATGGCTCGCGGACGAGACATGCCCTCTCCTACCTCGCCATTCATCACACGTGCATTAGCTTTCCTAGAGCCACGCCGATCAACGTGAACACCGCCGCTGCCGCGGAGCTGGACGCCGTACCGGGACTGCGTGGGCATGGCTTCGAGATCGTCCAGTACCGCGATGACCGCCGGCGATGATCCGACCTGCGACAGCTCGACGAGGTGCCTGGTCTCACGGGCAAGGTCGATGATGGGCGCGCGTCGCTGACGATTGGCGGGGGGGATGACGGTCGAGGCGTCGCTTGGCCGCGGGTGCGCCGGGGCAGCACCTCGGCTGGTTCAGGTCCGAAGGCGCGGTTCTACCCCGAACAGGTCAACGCCGGGTTCTCACCAGGCGGCGAAGATCAGCCTACTGCGCCGGCGCGATCCACGGGAGGATGCTGCTGCAAAGGCGTGAGCGCTGGCGGAGGCGGGGCGCGTGAGGGGGCGGCGGAGCTTAGCTCGCGCCGCCCGACCCCGCTCAGCGATGCTGCCGATGGTAACGGCTGCGGTAGGCATGGCGATCGTTGCGGTGGTGATTCCGAGCGGCGTAGCGCCGCTGGTTGCCGCGCCTGCGTCGATCATCACGAGCGTGATGGCCTCGTGCGGCGGGACCATGCCCGGGGCGGTGCCCGTCGACGTGCTGGCTATGCCGGCCAGGCTGCGCCTCAGCCGACGTCGCGATCGTCGTGAGACCGCCCATGGATAGCGTCATGGCAAGTGCGGCGATCAGCTTCTTCATCAGCGTCATTCCTCTGTCTGTTCTCGACGGTCGCGAGATAACGCCCTCGTGCATGATCGGATGCTGAAGCGCTTGTTCACGTCTCCTCAAGGGCTTGTTTGTGCCAAGGGGCTGGGCGCTGCCGCCGGATCGCGGGTATGCCATTGAGCATGTCAGAAGGTTCAGCGCGCCCACAATCAGGCGTGATGTTCCTAAAGCCTTATCGCCGTAAAATGAAGTGGGTGCTGAGCTGATCGCCCTAGTCAGGTCTCGCAAGTTGTCGGAAACGCCAACCGCCGTCGATCGCGAAGCCTCTGATCTCACCTGACTGCACGTATACGCCCGGCTATTCAATCTTCCCGGCTACATCGGCGATGTCTCGGTTGGACAAGCCGGCACCCTCGTCGCGGAGATAGCGGACCAGCTCGTCCACGTCGGCCGGGCCGTAGCTGAGATCGAGCGCATCCATCTTGATTGACACGGAGGAACGCTCCTCGCGGGTCATCTCCTCTATGCTCGCCACGCACTCGCCAAGTGTTCCCTGGAAGACGCTGCGCGATGTTGGCTCGCCGTGATCATCGGCTGCGTAGGCGGTCGCAGGTTCGCTCAACGGATAGGTGGTCATGTCAGATCTCCGATACTCCGAGAAGCAACGTGCGCGCTGAGATGTCGGGCCCAGGCTGCCGCCGCTTCTGAAACGGCGTCACGCCGTATCGTTCGTTGCGCCCAGGTCGTCCCAGGGCAGGCGCGCCGCCGGCGATTCCACCGGACCCCCGCGCGAAGAACCTTGAGGAGCGTCACGCTCGGTCACGTGACATCATGGTGATGCCGGTGGCGCTGCCCATGGGATAATTCGCGGACCGTCCAGCGACGTCGCGATTCTGCGCGGATGGAGAGGCGATGCTCGCGGCCGGCGTGCTGACGATAGCAGCGGTTCACGAGGGAGAGACCGCGGCAGCCGAGCGCGCCGTGGCGCACCGCGCGCTCGGTAACGTGCGTTTAGAGGGCGTTCGAACGACGTTGTGGGCCCGATCGGATGCGACGGCCGTTCTCTACTTCCGACAGGAGAATAGCTTCATGGCGCAAGAGACCGAGCATGACGACGCCGATGACGGCGGCACCAACAACCCCGGTGAGAATGGCGAAGATCGGGACATACTCGGCAAGGAGCAGAAGGATCTTACCGCCGAGGATCTTGAAGGCGACGGACGTACCGAGGATGATGCCGCGGACCTGCCCGACGCAGAGACTAAGTACCTTGGCGACTTCGCCTGATCCACTGTGTCGAACGAGCCCTGCCCTCGCGATCGGGGTGCTGCTCCACGGCATCCCTGACTCGGGGGTGGTAACGTGCCTGAGGGACTGTCGAGCGCGGCTGGCATGAAGGGGTCGGGTCGCGCCGCGGCGGGGAGGTGTTGTCAGAGCAACTGCATCGAGGGCGACATCGGCGTTACTGCTCCATTCGCTTGCCCGATGGCAGCGAGGAAGACCTTCTCTTCATCCAGCTTCACGTACGACTCGTCCAGGTGCCGGCGCCAATGACGGGAGACTCGCATATAGGTCACCCGCTGACGCCGCATCTCGCCCGCGAACCGCGGACCGAACCTGTCCGGCATAGCCCCACCGTCTCGTGCTCGATATCGACGACTTGCGCGGCCGGCGCATCCACCTCCCCTACCCTGCCCATGGTCGCGGGTGCTTCAGCTTGGCAGCACCTGGCGCGGGCTTCGCCTCGCGCTACCAAGTCAGGTGTCGGCGAGCACCGCATAGTCCATCGCGGAGAGGTCACTGAGCAGGTCGGTTCCCGAAGGCTCCCAGCCCAGCCTGGCGCGCGTCCAGTCGCTCGACGCCATCATGTCGAGCCCCGCGAAAGGCGCCATCCAGCCGAGATAATGCTCGACCTCGCCGGAGTCGATGGAGCGGACCGGCAGGCCGGTGCCCCTCCCGATCGCCTCGGCGATGGCGCGCGCGGCGACGCCCTCCTCCACCGAGGCATTGTACCGCGCGCCGGGCTGACCTTTCTCCAGGGCCAGGACGTAGAGCTTCGCTACGTCGCTGACATGTGCCGCAGACCAGCGCGTTTTCCCCTCCCCGAGGTACGCCACCGCCCCCGCCCGGCGCGCCTCGGCGATCAGCGGCGTGATGAGACCCGCCTTGCTGGTGTCGTGCACCTGCGGTAGCCGGATCGTACGCACGTCGATGCGGCGTGCGATCAGCGCGGCGCCGGCCAACTCAGTCGCGATGCGCGGATTGGCATGGCGGGGGTTGAGCACGTCTTCCGTCGCCGGTCCGCCATCCAGAGGGGTCCCGATACCAACGCCCGAGGTGATGAGGATCGGCTTCTGCGTTCCCTCCAGCGCCTTCCCCATCTCCGCGATGGCACGCTCGTCCTTCCTCGTGTTCTCGAAGAAGGTCTGGAAGTTATGGTCGAACGCACAGTGGATCACCGCATCCGCCACCGCGGCACCGCTGGCGAGGGTCTCGGGCTGCTCCAGATCGCCGCGATGGACGTCGGCACCTGCTGCCTTGAGCCGGCGTGCGCCCGAGTCGGAGCGAGCGAGGCCGAGCACCTGATGACCGCGGCCGAGCAGCTCGGGGATGACGTGCGAGCCGATGAAGCCGGTCGCGCCGGTAAGGAACACGCGCATGGGTAATCTCCTCGTTGCCGGGAGAGCATGTCGCGCCCTGGAGAGACGTGTTAAAGGAGTGATCTTATCGTGGTATAACAAGCAATAGGATCAGCCATGGCCAGCGACGCGCCCAACGCGCTCGGCACCTATCTGCGCGATCGGCGCGCCCGTCTCGACCCAGCCACCTTCGGCTTCGTCGGTGGCCGGCGCCGCACACCAGGGCTGCGCCGCGAGGAGGTGGCGATCCGCGCCAACATCAGCCCCACATGGTACACTTGGCTGGAGCAGGGCCGCGGCGGGGCACCGTCGGCCGACGTGCTCGATCGGATCGCCAAGGGATTGATGCTGACCGAGCCCGAACGCGAACATATCTACATGCTGGGTCTCGGCCGTCTCCCCGAGGCACAGTATCGGCCGGCCGACGGCATCACTCCGCGGCTGCAGCGCGTGCTCGACGGCATGCCGCTCAGCCCCGCGATCATCAAGACCGCGATGTGGGACGTCGTGGGCTGGAATCGGGCCGCCGCGGCGCTGCTGACTGACTATGCGCGCTTGCCGCCCGACGGGCGCAACATCCTGCGACTGATGTTCGTCGGCGGCAAAGGTCGCACGCGCAACGAGGACTGGGACAGCGTCGCGCGCTTCGTCGTGGGTGCGTTCCGCGCCGACATGGCGAGGGCCGGCGCGCATGGCAGCGTGGCAGCGGCGAGGCTGGTCGATGAACTGAGCCGGCTCAGCCCGGAGTTCGAGGCATTGTGGCGCGACAATGACGTCGTGGCGCACAGCGAGGGCGTCAAGCGCATCCGCCACCCGAAGGCGGGCCGCGTGGCCTTGGAATTCTCCTCCTTCATGGTCGAGGGCAGGCCGGAACTCGGGATGATCGTCTACAATCCGGCGACTCCCGCGGATGCGGACAAGGTTCGCGTCCTGGTCGAGGCCGCGGGCGAATAGATGCGTCCGCGCTACGCTCAAGCCGAAGCGCATAAGACGACCGTCGCGCCGGAGCGGCCGCCGGGACGTCGTAGCGGTGACCCTGAAGCCGATCGCCCGAGCGCCAGGACCGGGGTTGAGTCGAGCGCGCGTTGATCCTCTACGAGGCTCTCCACCCTGACGCGCGAGCTTGTTCGAGTCGATCTACTCTCGCTCTGACCCACGAACCGCCAGCTTACCGCGCTTCGGCGGTTGCCGACGTACCAGCGCGCGGCCGAGCGGCCATTCTCGGCCCGAACGAGGGTGGCGTCGTCCGCGTGGCCCAGGATCGGTTCGGCTGCTGCGCCATCGTGAAGGCAAGCGTGGCACCGCGCGTGACCGCCTCGGCGGTGAGCCAGGCGCGATCGCTGGCGCGCCCATCGACGCGCAGCGCGGTGACATAGGGCGCGTCGGGCGCGGCGCCCGGCGCGTCAATCACGAGCCGGACGCCGCCGGGCCGCTCGATCGTCGCGCGCGGGAAGAGCGGGCTGCCGATCACCAGCTCGGCGCGGCCGGGATAGAGCGGGTACAGCCCGAGGGCGGACCAGACGTACCAGGACGACATCTGCCCTAGGTCATCGTTGCCTGAGATGCCGGCGGGTGTGTTCGTCCAGATCTGCCGCATCGCCGCGCGCACCGTCTCCTGCGTCTTCCACGGCTCGCCGGTGAACAGATAGGTCCAGGGCGAGGCGATCGACGGCTCGTTGTCGAGCTCGGCGTGGAGCGGGCCCGCCTTCGTCACCGCCCAGCCGCCGTCGGGCGCGCGGAAGAAGGCGTCGAGCCGGCGCGACGCCGCGGCGCGGCCGCCCAGCACGTCGATCAGGCCGGCCGGGTCGAACGGCACCATCCAGAGATATTGCGCTCCGCTGCCTTCCACCATCTCCTCGTCCGAGGCCGGGTCGAAGCGCGGCCAGCCGCCGTCGGCACGGCGCGGCTGGAGATAGCCGCCGGCCGGCGTGGCCTCCGGGTTGTACAGGTTGCGCCACCAGCCCGAGCGGTCGCGGAACATCCGCTCGCCCGCGCGGTCTCCGGCGTGGCGCGCCAGCTCGGCCAGCCCGAAGTCGGCCGCGGCGAGCTCCAGCGTGTCCGACACCGTGCCCCAACCCGGAGCGCCGACCGGCATGTAGTGGAGCCTCAACCACTGATCGAGCCCTGGTCGCTGCCCGACGCACAACACCGGGCAGCCCTTGCGGTCGAGGTCCTTGGCACTGGGCACCGTCGCGGCGCGACGCAGTGAAGCATAGGCATGCGCGAGGTCGAACGAGCGGCCGCCGAAGGCGTAGATGGCGGCGAGCGACGGAGGCGAGGGATCGCCGTTCATCACGCCGGTGGCGCCGGTGAGATGCGTCCAGCGGTCCCAGGTGCCGCCGTTCTGCTCGGACTGGTTGAGCAGCGACTGAGCGATGTCGGAACCGCGCTGCGGGTCGAGCAGCGTCACCAGCTGGAGCTGGGAGCGATAGACGTCCCAGCCCGAGTAGTTCGCATATTGGGCCTGCTGCCGCGGCGCGAGCGCGTGCACCGCCGCGTCGAAGCCGCGATAGCGGCCGTCGACGTCGCTGTAGAGGTTGGGCGTCATCAGCGCGTGGTACAGCGCGGTGTAGAAGACCGTGCGCTCGTCGCGGCCGCCGCCCTCGATGCGGATGCGGCCGAGCGCCTGCTCCCACGCGGCGCGGCCCGCGGCCTGAACCGAGTCCAGGCTGGTGCCCATGGGGCTCTCGCGCTCCAGATTTCTGCGCGCGCCCGCGGCGTCGACGTAGGACACGCCGACACGCATCGTCACCGCGCGAGCGGCGTCAGGGGCGAAGCTGATCCAGCCGCCCGCGCCGCGCCCTGCCGGCGGGTGCCCGCGGTCTCCGTAGCCGGTGCCCCCGCCCCCGCTCACCGCGCCGGCGCTGACACGCTCGTCGCGCCACGTCCCGCCGACGGTGAAGGGCTGGTCGAACTGCGCGACGAAGTGGAGCGTATAATAGCTCTCGCGCCGGTCCGCCGCGAGATAGCCGCAGAAGTTGCCGGAAGTGACGGTGCCGCTGACGGTGCGCGTCGCCGGGTCGATCCGGATCGTCGAGTCGCTACTGCCGACCTCGCTGTCGGACGTGCGGAACAGCAGGTTGGCGGGCTTGTCAGCGGGGAAGGCGAAGCGGCCCACCGCGCTGCGCTCGGTCGCGCCGAGGTCGACCGCGACGCCATTGTCGAGCGTGACATGATAGGCACCAGGGGAAGCACGCTCGGCGGCGTGATCGAGCAGGCTGGCGTAGCTCAGTCCCGCGTCCACCGACGCGGGCGAGCGCTCGACCGGGATCGTCACCGGCATGATCGGCACGTCCCCGCTCGCCCCGGCGCAGCCGGTGCCGGAGACATGGGTGAGGCTGAAGCCGCGCACACCGTTGCCGCGCCATTCGTAGCCGCCGGGCGCCGCGATCGGCAGCCGCTTGCCCGGCAGTGGCGTGAGCTCGGGGCTGAACGCCACCATGCCGAACGGTCGCGTTGCGCCAGGGAAGACGTTGCCGCCGTTGGTGGTGCCGATGAAAGGGTTGATCTCCGCAGTGAGCGCCGACGGCGCGCCCTGCTGCGCCGCTGCCAGCCCCGCGAGACTCAGGCAGATGGCGGCTCCCACACCGTAGCGGATCATCGCCCTCTCTCACGCATGATTATGAAAGATGTTTATCTTAAGCGTGACGTCGGGGCCGTCAACTGGAGTGTCGCGGGCTCCCGATGGGTGCTGTCGGTCTGATGCGAACTCGCCTGTACACGATGCACTCCGACCGTCATGGGATCGCCTCAGCGTGCGCTACGCCAGCCCAGATGACCGAAGGTGAGTGTGATACCCAGCGTATGCCCGGTTACACCGGAACCGCGGATAAGGGAGGCGTAGGCGCCGATCCCCACTCCCGAGTCAACCGGATAGTCGAGGCGGAGCGTGCCCCCGATTTCGCCGAGCCGCTGAAATCCGAACTGGTTGCTCTTGTCTCCGACCAGCTCGGTACCCCGGCCGAAGACGCCGGCAAAAAACTCGCGCTCGCCAACATAGACCTTCGTCGCCGTCTCGACGCCGGCCCTGAGTGTGGCGATGCCCGCGGAGCCACGCGGTCGCAGTCCTCGATCCGTGACCGCGTCGTCGATGGAGTAATAGTAATTGTAGCGCGGCGCGAGGGTTAGCCAGGTGTCCTTGAGAAGAAGCGTACGATAGTCGAGGCGCACCGCACCGCCGACGAACCGGTAGCGGCCACTAGCGCGCGCATGCCGGTCAGAGCACTAGGACGATCTTGCCGCCGCCTCCCTTTTCTAGCCGCTCATGTGCGGCGCGCGCGTCGCTGAGAGGCATGCGCGCGCTGATCGGCAGCACGAAGCGGCCGTCCCGCACGTTGTCGGCGAACTCGCGCAACTTAGACGCGTCAGGCCGCGCGAAGACCCGCGTCACCTGAATGTCAGGAATACGTGCCGCGACGCCGTCGGGGAGAACGGAGGCGTATCCGAACCGACCGCCAGCCTTGACCTTCTCGAACAGCTTGGCCGCGATCTCGCCGCCAACCGTGTCGGCGACACCATCGACGCGGTCGAGGCGGTTGATCGCATCCTCGTCGTCGAGCGCGAGCACGCCGTCGACGCCTAGCGTCGCCGCCTCGGCCGATTGTCGCGCTCGCACGCCTGCGATCACCCGGGCGCCGAGCTCTCGAGCGGTGTGCACCGCCGCTCGGCCGACGCTGCCGAGGGCGCCTGTGACCAGGATCACCTGCCCCGCGGCGACGCCCGTCGCGATCCGGACGAGCTGCTCGCCCGTCATCGACACGAGCGGGAGCGCGGCAGCGTCGATCGGGTCGACCCCTTCCGGCAGGTGAGTCACGGTGTCCGCCCTGACGACGACGCGTTCGGCATAGGTCGCCTCCGCCAGCGCGATGACTCGATCGCCCGGTCGGAACGTGCGCACCGCGTCGCCGACGGCCTGCACGATGCCGCTCACGTCCTTTCCGAGGATGGCCGGCAGATCGAGCGGGAAGTCCTTCTGTCGCGCGCCCGAGCGGACCTTCCAGTCGATCGGGTTCACGCTGGTCGCTACCGTCTCGATCAGGACCGAGTCCGACGTGAGCGCCGGCTCAGGCGCGTCGGTCTCATATGTGAGAACCTCGGGGCCGCCGTAGCGATAGATGCGAACCGCCCTCATACTCACCTTCTCCACCATCATCGACTATCGCTGAGCCGAACAGCAGAAGGAATCTCGGGCGGCAGGAGTTCCCGTCGATCGCGATCCGGCGAGCGGAGAAGCGAGGAAGCTGCTACGGACGGCCACGGCCGCCACCGGCCTCGGAGATCCGCGCTCGTGACGACACCGTCGCCGACCTTCCTCGAGCGCGCCACCGGCGCGGTGCTGTCGCCGGTCATCTCGACCATCGCGGCCTTCAACCGCTGGCGGCTGCCCCCGCTCGACGCGCCACATGCGCTGCTGACCGGGATCCATCAGCCGATGACCGAGGAGCTGACGCTTCACGATCTCGCCGTCGAGGGCACGATCCCGGCCGCGCTCGACGGCCGCTACGTGCGAATCGGTCCCAATGCCGCCGCGCCCGACCCGCGCACCTACCATTTCTTCGTCGGCGACGGCATGCTGCACGGCATCCGCCTCCGTGGCGGACGCGCCGCCTGGTATCGCAATCGCTGGATCCGCTCGACCCAAGTCGCGAAGGCACGCGGCTTCCGGGCCGCACCCGGTCCTCGGCACATATTCGATACCGTTAACACCAGCGTGCTCGACCATGCCGGTGCTGGCTGGGCCCTGGTCGAGGCGGGCAGCACACCGGTGCGCTTCGACGACGAGCTCGGCGCGCAGACATACGACGATTTCGCCGGCACCTTGCCCGGGTCCTTCACCGCTCACCCGCGCCGCGATCCGATGACGGGCGAACTGCACGCGCTCTGCTACGAGGCGACCGATCCGCGGCGAGTGCGCTACAACGTCGTCGACGTCGCCGGCCGTGTCCGGCGCACGGTCGTCATCCCGGTCCGGCAAGGTCCGCTGATCCACGACTGCGCGATCACCGAACGCTATGTTATCATCCTCGACCTGCCGCTGACCCTGTCCATGCGGGTCGTGCTCGCCGGCCACGGCTTCCCCTATCGTTGGAACGGCGCCCACCCGCCGCGGGTCGGCCTGCTGCCGCGCGATGGGGTGGCCGAGGACATCGTGTGGGTTCCGATCGAACCCTGTTTCGTCTTCCACCACGCCAACGCCTTCGACCTGCCCGACGGCCGAGTGGTGCTCGACGTGATCGCCTATGACCGCATGTTCGCCGGCGACAACGCCGCCCCCGACGAACTGCCGCGCAGTCTGGAACGGTGGACGATCGACCCCGCACGGCGCACGGTCGAACAGCGGACCATCGATGCCACGCCGCAGGAGCTGCCTGTCAGCGACGATCGTCGCACCGGCCTACCCTATCGCTACGTCTATGCGCTCGCGCTGCCCGAACACCCGACCGACGAGATGGTCGGCGCAACCCCGCTTCTCAAGCACGACCTCGAGACCGGCACGTGCCACCGCCACCATTTCGGGCCCGGGCGCATACCAGGCGAGTTCGTCTTCGTGCCGGCGGCACCGGATGCCGCCGAGGACGAAGGTTGGCTCATGGGGCTGGTGATCAACGCCGATCGCCGCTCGACAGCGCTGGAGATCCTCGACGCGCAGGACTTCCCGGCACCGGCAGTCGCGAGCGTTCGCATCCCCCACCTCGTTCCGCCCGGCATACACGGCGCATGGCTGCCCACGCCCCTACCGGCAGCGAACCCGACCTGAGACCCAGAAGGGGTCACTCGTGAGGTCCTGACCGCTTCCTGATCCGGCCACTCGTTCAACTCACCCACTGGCGCCCTCACTCGGTCGGACGCAGTCGGCTCCTTTTTGGTCAACGGCCAAAAAGACGCGACAGACGGGGGCTCATCCAACGGCGTACCGACCCGTCGTAGAGCTTGAGGCTGCCGTCTGCGATCGCCACCGCCGTGACCACGAGCGCCGCGCCGATCGGGGCGCCGATCCGTGTGGGCACCTTCCGATCGCTCACCCAGGCAGTGTAGACGTCGATGAGCGGCTAGCGGGTGATATAGAGCGGGAACGACGGATCGCCGAAAGCGCGCGCGACCAGCAGGCCCTGTCCTGTCGCGGCCTTATGCCGGGGACCGATCGCGACCGAGTACGGCGGTCTCGTCGCCTCTGGACATGTCGATGAGGTCGAGCTTGAGCCCGTCCCTTCCCCCGTCACGCACCGCGCGGCGGAACGTCTCGATCAGATAGGCGCGTCGGTCAATCGCCGCTTCATGACCGCCGGCAGCAGGCGACACCGAAACATCGATCGAGCGACGCCGTTGGCGACCACGAGCACGACGCTCCCCACATGCAAGCATGTCAGCGCGCGCCATTCCGCTCCGATGGATGGGCTTTGCAGCTGTCAGGTGCTTGGCAGCCGCCAAGGAGCGAGTTGCCGGTTCATTGATACGTGACACCAAGGTGCCGAAGCGGCCGAGAACGTTCTCTCTCGAAATAAACCGAAGCTCGATAAAACCGCTTGGCGAAACTTTTTTTATCTGATTAAAAGCATGTCGATCGGGTAGGTAAATCTCGGACGAGCAACGATCCGGGCGGGGTTTCACAAACGAGGGTAGCTTGGCGGCGCCTCAGCGTAGCGAGATGCGACCCGCCATGCGCTTGTCAGCGTCGCGCGATCCATGTTGATCACGGCCTCGTTCTGTCACTTGCATCCGGTCTGGCAGCGTTACGACCAACAGGTCGGGCGCCAGCTGATTTAGTTACATGTATAACTACACCTGGGAGGGGTTGTCATGGCTTCGAAGATGAAGTTCGCGCTTTTAGTCAGCGCCGCGTTGCTTGCATCTCCTGCCGCCGCGCAGGACGCCGCCCAGCCGGCCGCAGGCGCACCGCAGACGAGTCCCGACGGCACCGTGCAGGAACCCACCCCGCCCGCCGCGCAGGTCGGTCCGGGCGCGACCGACGCCGCCGACGAGATCGTCGTCACCGGCATCCGCAGCAGCCTCGCCTCTTCCGCCAGGATCAAGCGCGACGCGCAGCAGATCGTCGACTCCATCTCGGCAGAGGATGTCGGCAAGTTCCCCGACGCGAACATCGCGGAGTCGCTCCAGCGCATCACCGGCGTCGCGATCGACCGCTCGGGCGGCGAGGGCCAGTTCATCACCGTCCGCGGCCTCGGGCCCGAGTTCAACACGGTGCTGGTCAACGGCCGCGTCATGGCGACCGACAATCCCGGGCGCGAATTCTCGTTCGACGTGCTGTCGTCGAACATGATCCAGCGCACCGACGTCTTCAAGTCCAGCGTGCCCGAGCTCCAGGAAGGTGGCATCGGCGCGACGGTCAACATCATCACCGCGCGCCCGCTAGACGGCCGCAGCGGCTTCCATCTCGCCGCGTCGGCGGGCGGGATCTACGACACGCTGCGCGAGAAGCTCAGCCCTGACTTCTCGGCGGTGACGTCGCTCACCAACGAGGCCAAGACGCTCGGCATCGTGCTATCGGGTTCGTACACGGACCGGCGCAGCCAACTCGACTTCGTCGACGTCGGCGGGTGGCTCTACGGCCCGCAGAATGTCGTGAACGGCACCGGCGACTCCGCGGGCCTCCAGCCCGGTGCGATCACCAGCACCGGGACGACCGTGAACGTGCCGCAGAGCGTCAACTACCGGCGTGAACTCGATCGCCGACGCCGCATCAACGTGGCGGGCGCGGTGCAGGCCCAGGTCAGTGATCAGCTGCTGCTCACCGTCGACGGCATCTATTCCAAGTTCGACGTCTTCGCGGACACCAACACCTTCGCCAATTTCTACTCCAGCCCATATATCGGCGTGCAGTTCGACGACACCGCCTCGGCGATCGGCTTCAACCGGCCCGGCCAGCAGTTCCTCGCCGCCAACCCTGCCCTCAACGGCTTGGTATCGCTGTCGCAGAACGACAACATCGTCAGCAAGAACGTCCGCCAGACACAGACCTACCAGATCGGCGGCAACCTCAAGTGGAACCCGGCCGAGGACGTCGAGGTGCGCCTCGACGCCTCGACGACCCGGGCGACGCAGCGCGCGCCCAACCAGTTCGTCGTGGTCGGCTCGCTCGCGCAGACCAGTCCGCGCTTCGACCTCAACAAGGACGGTGACCTGCCGATCGCGTCGAACTTCGGCAACATCACCGATCCCTCGCTGATGCGCGCCCACTATACCGGGGTCGACGCGGACCGCGTCCGCGACACCAGCTCCGAGTTCCACCTCGACACCGACTACAAGATCCATGACAGCATCCTGCGCTCGGTTCGGATCGGCGTGGCCTATTCGGACCGGACCAAGGATCGCCGCTCGTTCAGCAACCGCGACGGGAACAGCGCCTACACCGGCTATGAGATCCCGATCGATCCGTCGCTGCTGTCGACCTACAAGCTCGACAACTTCCTGCCCGGCGTGTCCGGCAGCGAGAGTGCGCCGCAGCAATTCTTCACCTACGATCCCAACGCCATCATCGCCTTCCTCTCCGATCCGCGGACGCTCGCGCTGCCGCGTCAGGGTCGCACCGCGGCGGAGCAGGCGGCAGAGGCCGCACGACTGCTGGCGTTGCCCGGCGGCCCCTTCGGTCTGCGAGAGAACCCCGGCAGCAACGCCAACGTGAACGAGCGACTGCTCGCCGGCTATATCGCGATGTCGTTCGGTGGCGAGAACTGGAGCGCCAACGCGGGCGTCCGCGTGGTGCGGACGCAGACCATCTCGCGCGGTTTCAGCCAGCCGGTGGTCGACGTCTCGAACGCTCGCGGTGACGACACGCTGATCTACACCTACGGGCCATCCACGCCGATCTCGGTGCGCAATAGCTATGTCAACGCGCTGCCCTCGGCGAACATCAAGTTCAACGCCACCGAGAAGCTGATCGCCCGCGCCGCTTTCTCGCAGACCGTGACCCGACCGACGCTGACCGATCTGGGCGTCGACAATTCGTTCGGCGGGCGCATCTCTGTCCCGCTGTCGAGTGGCGGCAACCCGACGCTCGAACCGTTCAAATCGACCAACTATGATCTCTCCGTCGAGTATTACCTGAACTCGATCAGCTACGTCAGCGTCGGCGGCTTCTATAAGGACCTGAGCAACTTCCTCGAACTGCAGACGGTGCCGGTGCAGCGGTTCGGCCGGACTTACCAGGACACTCGGACGCGGAACGGCCAGAGCGGGTATATCCGCGGCGTCGAGGTCGGCGGGCAATATACGTTCGACTGGCTGCCCGGCGTGCTGTCCGGGTTCGGCGTGGCCGGCAACTACACCTATGTCGAGAGCAAGGCCGAGCGCGACGCGTCGCTGGCCGACTATGACTGCGGTTACAATGGGCTCTCGCCGCACTCGGCCAACGGCAGCCTCTTCTACGAGAAATACGGTCTCTCCGCGCGCGGCTCGTACAATTGGCGCTCGGACTACCTCCGCTCGTGCCGCTCCGATCAGAGCCGTCCGCGCAATCGTTCGAGCTACGGCCAGCTGGACTTCAACGTCGGCTACGACATCACGCCCAACGTCCAGATCTACGTCCAGGGCGTCAACGTGACCAACCAGCGCATTCACGAATGGTCGGCGATCGAGGAGCGGTTCCTGCTGCTGCAGGAGACCGGCGCACGCTACAATTTCGGCGCGCGCGTCAAATTCTGAGCGGACCTTCGTCGATGAGGGCGGTCGTGCGCGCGGCGCTGCGCGACCGCGTCCCGTCCGCTTCAACGGAGAACAGTGAGAATGCTCTTCAATCGTCGTGATCTCGTCACGCAGGCAGGTGCGCTCGGGCTTTCCTCGCAGCTCCTCACGAGCGCGGCCGACGCGGCCGTTCGTGGGGGCGCCGCACCCGATGCCCTCGCTGTCCCCGATGCCGTCGCAGCTCGCACCGCGGACGGCACGATCACCGCGCTCACCCGGCAGGGCACGACGTGGAGTACGCGCGGGCTGAAGCTCAGCGTCGAAGGCGAGCGGCAGGCCAACGGGCACGGGCTGAACGTCGCGCTGGAGAGCGGCCGTGCCGACGTCACCTTCCTGCGCTTGCGCTGGCGCCGGCGGATCGCACCCGACGCGCGTGTACTCGCGGACACGTGGGAGCGCGCCTATGGCGAGCTCGGCTGGCGCGGCCTTGCTCCCGAGCGAGCGCTCCCCTGGTATTTCGTGCTGCAACAGGGCGAGAACGTCGCCGCCTTCGGCGTGGAGACCCAGCCCAACGCTTTCTGCTTCTGGCAGTGCGACCCCGATGGTCTGTCGCTATGGATCGACCTGCGCAATGGCGGCGAGCCCGCGAACCTCACCGGCCGTCACCTCGCCCTGTGCCGGGTGCTCTCGTCGCAGTGGAGCGGCGGGGCAGACAGTTACGACCCCCTTCGCGCCTTCTGCGCGCGGATGTGCCAGAAGCCGCTGCTGCCGGCCGGGCCGATCGTCGGCAGCAACGACTGGAACTACGCCTACGGCCACAATACTGCGGCGGGGATCCTGCGCGATGCCAAGCTGATGGTGGAGCTATCCCCCCCGGGCCACCGACCGTTCGTCGTCATCGACGACGGGTGGCAGGACAAGGCCCGCTTCCCCGACCTGGGCGAGCTCGCCGCGCAGATGAGACAGAGCGGCGCGCGGCCCGGTATCTGGATCCGTCCGCTCCGCGCCGAGCAGCAGATTCGCGCGACGCGACTGTCGCCGAAACGCTTCGGTGACGCCGCGGCGGCGGAGATCGCGGCCTATGACCCATCCGTGTCCGACGGCATGGACGCCATCCTGCGCTCCGTCCGCGACGCGCGCGCGCAGGGCTACGAGTTCATCAAGCACGACTTCACCACCTTCGAGATCTTCGGGCAGTGGGGCCGCGACATGGGCGCGCAACCCGGGCGACGCGGCTGGCGCTTCGCCGACCCGACCCGCACGACGGCGGAGATCGTGCTCGACCTGTACCGATCGATCCGCGCGACGGCGGGGACGAATTGCACCATCCTGGGCTGCAACACCTTCGGTCACCTCGCCGCGGGGATCTTCGAGACGCAGCGTATCTCGGACGATACCAGCGGCCGCGAGTGGGAGAGGACACGGCGTTTCGGCGTCAACGCGCTGGCCTATCGCATCCCCCAGCACCGCACCTTCTTCCACGCGGACCCCGACATCGTCGCGGTCACCCGCATCATCCCCTGGCGGCTCACCGCGCAGTGGCTGGACGTCGTGGCACGCAGCGGCACGACCCTGTTCATCGCGCCGGCCCCAGACGCGATGTCCGACGAAGCGAGGGCCGCCGTGCGCGCAGCCTTCGCCATCGCCGTCGGCAACCCGGCAGGACATCCGATTGCCGCATCGACCTCCCCGACACCAGAAGAGTGGCGCTTCACGTCACCGCCGGTCACGAGGCGGTACGATTGGGACGTGCCCGACGGTGCCGACCCGTTCGTGTGACTAGATGACCGGCTCTCAGGGGCGGCTGCCCGCATGCGCGAGCTGTCGGGCCGGTGCGTACCTTCCGTCGGACCACCTGCCTGCCTCGGCGACGCGTGCCGTGACCCGTCTGCCAAGACCTTCGCCCACCCGAGCAACACCACGCCATGGCCGATCCTGAGATGTTCGCCAGCGCCGGCTCGGACAGGACGCTGGTGGGCCGGCCGGATCTCGGGCGCAACTCTGACCTTCGGGCTGCAGGATCCTGAACGGCCTCAACAAGCCCCTGCTCACCATCAACCGCCGTATCTGGCAGATATCGATCAACGGGACGGCGCCCTATGCCTCTCACGGCACCTGCGACCTGATCGACGTCGCGGATCACCGTCCCTTTTGAGCAGGCGGCGGGCGGGCGGGAACGTCCTGACCGCCCGATCGATCAGCGGGTCGAGGTGAACTCGCCTTGCACTACCGCTGCGCCGGCGACAACTCGCGCGCTGCGATCTCCAGCGCCTTGCGGATCGCCGGGTGGCGTCGTCGCTCTGTGCGGCAGGCGACATCGAACGCCTTCTACAAACGCACGAAGATCGGCCAGCAGCAGGTCGGGCTGTTCGAGCGCCGCGAAATGGCCGCCACGTTCCATCTCCGTCCATGACTCGATCCTGTAGCTGCGTTCGGCGAGCGAGCGCGGCGGAAGCGGGAAGACCGGATCGGGGAACGCTGCGAACCCTGTGGGAACGGTGACGCGCGAGCCGGCCGGGAACACGTGGGAGCCTTCCAGGACGCGCCCACGATAGAGCCAGGTCGAGGTGACGAACGATCGGGGCGCCACGTAGAGCATGATGTTGGTGAGGAGTAGATCCTCGTCGAAGGCAGCCCATAGGTCGGGGCGGCCGGCGTCGTCGCGAGGCACGTCCGCCCAAGCGCCGAACTTCTCGAGGATCCAGGCGGCGACACCGACCGGGCTGTCCGACATGGCGATGCCGAGCGTCTGCGGGCGGGTGCTTTGCTCGAGAAAGTAGCCGCGCTCCTCCTCGGCAAGCCTGCTCACGCGCTCCGCCCAGGCCTTCTCTTCGGGCGTTTCGGGATCAACGCCGTCCGTCTGCGCCGTCATCATGTTGATATGGAGCGCAGCGACGCGATCGGGATAGTCGTGGGCCAGCCAAGCGCCGATCGCACTGCCCCAGTCGCCGCCCTGGACGATATAGCGCGAACCCGGGAAAAGCTCGCGCATCAGCCCGTCCATCAGCGCGGCCGTGCGTCGCGGCCCGATCGGCGCGTCCGGGCGGCCGGAGAAAGCGAAGCCGGGCAGCGATGGGACAACGACATCGTGCCCGTCCCCCGCCAGCGGATCGATCAGCGCCTCGAACTCGATAAACGACCCGGGCCAGCCATGTAGGAGCAGGATCGGCAGCCGCGAGCCGTCTCCGCTCTCCTTGACGAGATGAAGCGTCTGCCCGTCGATGTCGGCGAGGTGATGCTGCCGTCGGTTGAGTTTCGATTCTTGGGCGCGCCAGTCGAAGGCCCTGAGCCAATAGTCGACCAGGCGGCGAAGGTCGGCAAGACCGACGCCCGACTTCCAACCGCCGGCGTCGGGGAAATCTGGCCAGTCGAAGCCCTCGACCTGCCGCCGGATCCGGCTCAGGCGGTCATCTGAGATGGCGATCTTGAATGGACGGATCACGTTGTGCCTCTTCTTTGGGAATCGTTTCGTCGGTCAGCTTTCCGGACCTGGGCGTAATCCCCTGCTCGGCGACGCGGTCCTGGGCGGCGTTCCTTCGTCGACCGGCGGGTCCGCGCTGAGTCGCTTGCCTCGATAGAAACGTAAGCGCTGGGAAAGGCCGAGACTATTGGCGCAATCGTGCATGGTCCGGTAAGCCTGGCTGGACAATGAAGCTCGACCTCAACGCCCTCGCCACCCTCGCGGCGGTCGCTCGCGCCCGGAGCTTCAGGGGCGCGGCCGATCAGCTCGGCGTGACCCGGTCGGCGGTCAGTCAAGCCGTCCGAAGGGTAGAAGACGTGCTGGGCGTGGCGGTGCTGCGTCGGACAACGCGCAGTGTTGCGCTGACGGAGGCAGGCGAAGCCCTGCTGGATCGCGTCGCCCCGGCGCTCGCCGAGATCGAAGCGGCTGCGACGGCCGCGGCCGCCCATGAAGGCAAGCCTGCCGGCCTTCTTCGCCTCGCGGTGTCTTCGATCGCGGAAACGTTCCTATCGGGAGACCTGCTGGCGTCCTTTCGGGCCGCCCAGCCGCAGGTACGTCTCGATATCCTCGTCACCGATTCCAGATTCGATATCGTCGCAGGCGGGTTCGATGCTGGCGTGCGGCTCGGCGAAGTGATCGAGCGCGACATGATCGCGGTGCCGGTGAGCGAGGAGCAGCGCCAGATCGTCGTTGCCTCGCCCGCCTATCTGGCAGCGGCCGGGACGCCGCTTCATCCGCGCGAGCTGACACAACACCACTGCATCGGCTGGCGTTCGTCCGACGGGACGGCACCCTATCGCTGGGAGTTTCGCGAGGCCGGGCGCGAGTTCGCCGTCGAGGTCGACCCCGAGGTGACGACCAATGACATGCCCCTGATGGTGAAGATGGCGCTCGCCGGCAGCGGCTTGACCATCGGCATGTCCGAGACATTTGCGCCGTGGCTGCACAGCGGGGAACTGAGACAGGTGCTGGGACCGTTCTGTCCGCCGCTTCCGGGCTTCTTCCTGTTCTATCCCGGTCGCCGCCACATGCCGCTCAAATTACGCGCCCTGGTGGATCATGTGGCCGAGTGGCGGACCGGGCGGAGATGATCGATATCAAATTGAGATGACGCGCTCTGCCACAATCGAAGGTTGAACGGGCGGGCTAGCCAAACATCGCTCATGTCGCCGCCTGCATCGGGGAGGTTCGGGCACGTTTTCTGACGGATCAGGCGTTCGCGGTGGCGCTCAGGGTCGGTAACTTCCGAGCTCGACGCAACGAAGCACAGAGCCGATCACATGCCATACGAGATCGTCGTCAATGGTCGAGCGCACACGGTAGAGGAGGACGGGCAGACGCCGCTCCTCTGGATCCTGCGCGACATGCTCCATCTCACCGGGACCAAATATGGCTGCGGCATCGCGCAGTGCGGCGCCTGTACCGTGCATGTCGACGGCCAGGCGATGCGTTCCTGCTCCCTGCCGCTGGAGGCGGCGGTTGGCTCGCAGATCGTCACCATCGAGGCGGTCGCGGGCGTCGAGGCCGACGCGGTGCGGGCCGCCTGGGTCGAGCGCGACGTGCCGCAATGCGGCTTCTGCCAGTCGGGCCAGATCATGAGCGCGGTGGCGCTGCTCCGCCTCATCCCTGCGCCTACCGACGATGACATCGACCAGGCGATGAGCGGCAACATCTGCCGCTGCGCGACCTACAACCGCATTCGCGCCGCCATCCACGACGCGGCGCGAACGGTGTCGGCATGAGCGGTGGGCCGGCCCTCCGCTCGGTCGCGCCGCGCCGGCGCAGGCTCAGCCTTGGCTGCCTGCCGCTCCTGCTGATCGCCGTGGCGGTGAGCGCGCTGGTCGCCGCGATCGCGTTACGCCCGGCCGCTCTGGCGCGGCCAGGTTCTGTCGCGGCCCAACCCAGGAGAAGCGCGATGACACACTTGCGACCGGTCGTGTCGTTCGCCGCCATCGACGATCGCGGCGCCCGCTCGGTCGCGCTGTTCGCCGAGGCGGGACGCGTGATCCAGCATCCGCGCTGCATGAACTGCCACCCGCGCGGCGATCGCCCGACCCAGACCGATGCGATGCGGCCGCACATGCCGGCCGTGGCGCGCGGCGTCGACGGCGGTGGCGCGGCGACGCTCCGCTGCACGACCTGCCACCACGCCGCGAACTTCGCGTCGTCGGGCGTGCCGGGCAACGCGGGGTGGAAGCTCGCGCCGGCCGAGATGGCGTGGCAGGACCGATCACTCGGCGAGATCTGCCGCCAGATCCTCGATCCCGCGCGCGCCCACCTGGACCGCGCCGCGTTGCTCCATCACATGGCGGAGGACGACCTCGTCGGCTGGGCATGGCACCCCGGCGGTGCACGCCAACCCGCCCCCGGTACGCAGGAGGAGTTCGGCGCCCTCATCAAGGCCTGGCTCGAGACCGGCGCGCGGTGCCCGGCATGAACCATCCTTCCACTCGCGGCCCGCGGCTCACGCGCCGACGCATGATCCTGGGCGGGTCGCTCGTCGGCGGCGCGCTGGTGGTCGGCTACACCGCGACCCACCCGATGGCGGTGGCGGGCGCCCTGCTGAGCGGCGGCGGCGTCGATCCCGAGCCGAGCGCCTTCGGCCCCTATATTCGCGTCGCCCCGGACGGCGCCGTGACGGTCGTCAACCGCCAGCAGGAGCTCGGCCAGGGCATCCACGCCGGCATGGCAGCGATGATCGCCGAGGAACTCGACGCCGACTGGTCGCGGGTCACGGTCGTGACCGCACGCAGCAACTTCCGCGCTTATGGGCCGCAGGCCTCGGTCGGGTCGCGCTCGATCTCGACCAATTGGGACCTGATGCGAACCGCGGGGGCCGCCGCGCGCGCGATGTTCGTCGGCGCGGCCGCGCAGCGCTGGCAGGTTCCGCCGCGGCTCCTCGCGGTCCGCGACGGCGTGGTCTCGCACCAGAGCTCGAGCCGATCCGCCACGTTCGCGGAGTTGCTCACCGACGCCGCGAGGCAGACCCCACCGCAGCGACCGACGCTCAAGTCGGTGAGCGACTATCGGCTGATCGGCACCGAACGGGTGCGGCGCAAGGACAGTGCGCCGAAGAGCACCGGCGCGCAGATCTATACGCAGGACGTCAGGCAGCCTGACCTGCTGATCGCCATGGTCGCCCACAGCCCGCGGCTCGGCGGCAAGCCGGCCCGCTACGATCCCTCCGACGCGCGCAAGGTGAGCGGCGTCGTCGACGTCTTCGCGATCGAGACCGGGGTCGCCGTGGTCGCCGAGAGCACCGCCGCGGCGCGCCGGGGTCGCGACGCGCTACGCGTCGAGTGGGACGACAGCGCGGCGGAGCGGCGCTCGTCGCCCGAGCTGGTCCGCTATTATCACGACCTCGCCGCGGGGCGCGGTGACGTGAGCCCGAGTGACTTCGCCATGAAAGGCGATGCGCCTGAGACCCCGTTCCGCGGCGACGTCGTCGAGTTCGCCTTCGACTTCCCCTATCTCGCGCATGCGCCGATGGAGACGCTCGACTGCGTCGCCGCGGTCAGGGGATGGGACGTGTCGATCACGTCCGGCGCTCATCTGCCGAGCATCGATCAGGTGCAGGCGGCGTTGACCGCGCGCACGATCCCGGGGCGAGTCGACCTGGAGGTGATCCCGGCCGGCGGCTCGTTCGGTCGACGCGGCGTGATGAGCGCCGACTATGTCGTCGAGTGCGTGCGCATCGCCAGGCGGACGAACGGACGACCCGTCAAGATGATCTGGACGCGCGAGGACGAGATGATGGCCGGATACTTCCGGCCGATGTCGCACCACCGCCTCTGGGTTCAGATGGGCGACGACGGTCTGCCGCAGCGCTGGCGGATCCATACCGTCTGCCAGCCGCTTGTGCCGATCGGCCCGAACAGCCAGGCGATCGAGGGAATCGACGGCTCACCCTATTTCGCCACGGCGTCGACCGTGGACGGCAAGGTCTTCAGCCCCTCGTTCGCGGTACCGCCCTCCTTCTGGCGGTCCGTCGGCCACTCCCACGGCGGCTTCGTGATGGAGCATGTCATCGACCAGCTCGCCAGGCGAGCCGGCCGCGATCCCGCCGCCTATCGCCGCACCTTCTATGAGCGCGCCGGCGACAAGCGTCGACTTGCCCTGCTCGACACCTTGTGTCGCCGCGCGGGTTGGGGCGAGCCTCTGGGCGGCGGCTGGGCGCGCGGTATCGCGATCCACGAGACCTACGGCACCTTGGTCGGCCAGGTGGCGGAGGTGCGCCTCGAGCACGGGCGGCCGAGGGTGCGACGCGTCGTCGCGGTCGCCGATTGTGGGATCGCCGTCGCGCCGGACCAGATCAGGGCGCAGATGGAGGGCGGGATCGGCTTCGGCCTCTCCGCCGCGCTGTTCGGCGCGGTCACGCTCCGGGACGGGATCGTCCAGCAGACGAACTTCGATAGCTATCCGGTGGTGCGGATGAGCGACATGCCCGCGGTCGAGACACATATCATGCCTTCCGCTGACCGCCCGACAGGGATGGGCGAGCCCGGCGTGCCGCCGATCGCGCCCGCGATCGCCAACGCTCTCCTCGCGCTCACCGGACACCCGACGCGAAGCCTTCCGATCATCTAGGCGCTTCAGCCGACGCCGTCGGACGAAAACCGCGGCGACCTGCGCGTGCTCGTCATAGGTGACCCTGGCGGCGATCACGACGCGACCGCGGCACGTCCTCGCCGGTGATCAGCCGCCGTCCCAAAGCGCGGCGAGCGAGGGGTCGAGCGAGCTCAGGCGAGCGGCGCCGAGTGCTCCGGTGTGGACACGGATTCGGATCCCACACCGGTAACTCCCTCGACCCGGTACGCCTTTATCGCGCGGTGGCCTGCGCGAGCAGCTCCCTGAACTGGAGCACGTCGCGCTTCGGAGCGATGCCGAAGGAGCGGCTGTACTCGCGGCTGAACTGCGACGCGCTCTCGTAGCCGACGTGATAGGCCGCCTCGGCGACGTTGGCTGCCTCCGAGAGCATCAGCCGCCGCGCTTCCACCAGCCGTAGCTGTTTCTGATACTGCACCGGCGACATCGACGTCATCGTCTTGAAATGATGGTGGAAGGAGGACGAGCTCATGTTCGCCACCGCGGCCAGCTGCTCGACCCGGATCGGCTCGGCGAGATGGTCGCGGACATAATGGATCGCGCGCGCGACCCGCTCGGCGTGGGTCTCGGGGGCCGCCAGCTTGGCGATCTCAGCGCCGTAGGGTCCGGTGAGCAGCCAGTAATGGATCTCGCGCATCATCGCTGGGCTGAGCACCGGGACCGCGCCGGGATTGCTCATCAGCCGCACCAGACGGGTGAGGCACTCGGCGAGCTGCTCGTCGACCTGGCCGACGAAGATCGAGGGCGTCGCCGCCGCGCTGCGCGGCGGCGCGGGCACCTGCTGGAGCAGCTCGCGCAGGATCGCGGTGTCGAACTCGATCGTCATGCCGACGTAAGGGGTCGCCGGCGTCGCCCCCACCATGCGCCCGACCGCGGGCACCTCGACGTTGATGACGAGGCACTCCATCTCGGCATAGTCGAGCGTGCGGTCGCCGAACATGATCTGCTTGGCGCCCTTGAACACGATACACAGCGACGGCTTGTAGATGTTCGGCACGGGCATGATCGTCTGGAACGAGCGCACCAGCAGCACGCCGGGCATGCCGGTATCGAACCGCCCCTGCCCGCCCCCGCGCGCCTCCATCAGATCCAGCGCCGCGGACATCAGCGCGGGCGGTGTCTGCCGCCGAACCGACGCGTGGCTCGGAGGAAAAGGCAAGATTTCTGCGGTATTCGCCATTCTGGTCATCGACCGGTCCTTCTAGCTTGAGCGTGCCAGATCAAGCAAGGAAGCCGAGTTATGCCACGATCATCCAAGACGTCAATCAGTGTTTCGCCGGGCATGAAAGAAGCGCCGCGACGGTGGCGCAGAGACAAAGCAGACATGTGGCGGCTGGTGTACCTCTATCCGCGCTTCGTCCTGCTCTCGCCGCTGTTCGACGATTCGTTCGGGCGCGAGATGATGCTGGCGCTGCCGAGCTAGACACAACGCCATCTCTGTGTCGCGCGCGGTCGGTGAGCGCCATGTGCGTCGCCCGCGCCGATGTCGCTCGTCCAGGCGGACGGTTGGATCCGGCCGCTCACCTGGTCGCGGCCGCGCCGTGCCGAGCCGCCGGGGCCCCAATCGAAAGGATCTTCATCCCCATGCGCAGCCCCACGCGCGCGACGATCGCGCTCGCCCTACTTCTCCCGCTCGCTTTGCTACCCGCCGCCGCGTCGGCGCAGCTGCCCTCCGACGACGCGCCGCACGGGCAGGTCGCGCTCGGCGGCGGGATCGCTCCGCGCTACGACGGCTCGGACGAGGTCCGCGCCATCCCTTTCCTGCTCGGTGACGTCCGTTATCGCGGGGTCACGCTCGAGCTGCGTGGGCTGCGCGCTAGAGTCGACCTCGCCGCCGACCCACGGCTGTCGATCGGGCCGGTCCTCGGCGCGCGGCTGAACCGCGACGACGTCGATGGTCCGGTCGGGCTGCTGCCGACGATCAGGACCGCAATCGAGGCGGGCGGCTACGTCGAATACCGGTTCGGCGGCGACGCGCTCGGAGAGGGCGCGCTGTCCACCGAGCTCAGTGTCGTCCACGACGTGTCGGGTGTCCACGATGGGCTGATCGCCACCGCCGGACTCGGCTACGCCGCGCTGCGCAAGCGCGACACGTTCGTCGTGCTCGACGTGCAGGCGAGCTGGGCCGACCGCGACTATACCCGAACCTATTTCGGCATCGACCCCGCCGCCGCGACGCGCAGCGGGCTCGGCGCCTATCGCCCGGGTGACGGGTTCCGCGACCTCGGCGTGGGACTTACCGCGGGCCATTATTTCGACCGCCACCTCGGCGTCATCGGACGGCTGGGCGCGACCTATCTCGTCGGCGACGCCGGCGACAGTCCGGTCACCGCCCAGGGGAGCCGCTGGCAGCCGCTCGCCGGCCTGACCCTCTCCTACCGCTTCTGAGGCGCGCCATGACCGAGCGTATGCCGGCGCCGATCCCGCTGCTGCCCTGCTCCCCCGTCCTGCTCGAGCAGGATCCCGCACTCGCCCGCCGACCGACGCCGCGCTAGCGTAGCCGGGGCGCGTCTGAGACCGCCTACAGCTCACTTGACTAGGAGGCCGAGTATCCGTGAGCCATTCTCCCCGCTCGGGCGTCGGCCTCCTCGTACATGCGGGGCGTGGCACGCCGCCGCTTATCTGTTGCCACGCTGCCAAGACGTCCTTTGCACGCGATCATAACGGCGCCTCGAGCGTGCCGAGCCATCGTTCGACCGCTTCGTTGACCGCGGCGGGCGCTTCCAACATGAGCATGTGACCGGCCTCGATCACCGCTTCCGTCAGTAAGCGGCAATCCTCCCGCATCGGCGCGGCGAGATCGCTGTGCACCGTGTCGCAGACGGTGTCCCAAGAAGCGTGGACGAACAGAGCAGGCAGGTCGATCCGGCCGAACGCGGGCGCCTCCCGCGCGAAGATCGCGTTATCGGCATCGTTCAAATACCAAGCGTTCGCGCCTCTAAAGCCAGTCTGCTCGAACGCAGCGACAAAGGCTTCGAAGGCGTCAGCGCTCAGCATCGTTTCATCCCGCGTCATGACGGGCGCGTGTCGGTCTGGTCCGAAGAAGCCTCCGCGCGATCGCAGATCCGAGAATTTGGACGGCCTGCCGACGACATCGGGCGACGTGCGGCGATACATCGCGGCGAAGGTCGCGCGCACGTCCGCCGCGAGCGCGCCCGCAGCAGCGCCGGCGTGCTCGCGGTGATAGAGCCAGTAGTCGAACTGCCCGGCTGGATGAAGGTCGACCGGGTAGAGCCTGCGGTTCACCGTCGCGATCATGTTCTCGACCGTCGCGCCGCGAGCGAAATACGGCACGCAGAGAGCCGCGACCGCTCGACATCGTTCGGGATGATGCGCCGCGATCGACCACACCGGCGCGCACCCCCAATCGTGCCCGACCCAGATCGCCGGCTCGGCGCCCAGCGCATCGTGCAGCTCGAGCAGGTCGGCGGTTATCTCGCGAACCGCGTAGTCGGCCACGCGCGTCGGAACCGAGGAGGCTCCATAGCCGCGCATGTCCGGGGCAACGCATCGGTATCCTGCGGCGGCGAAATGGCGCAGCTGATGCTCCCAGATGATGCCAAGCTCGGGCCAGCCGTGGACGAAGATCATCAGCGGCCCCTCGGCCGATCCCGCCTCGATCCATGCCGTGCGATGACGCGGTGTCTCACAGACCCCGCCGCGGAACCGATCAGCCACCATGTCAGCGGTCCTTGGTGGCGATGAAACGCCAGTCGGCGAGCACGGCAAAGCGATGCGGCTTGGCGTGCTGGACGTAGGTGTCGCTGACAAGAATGCGGCGCAGATCAGCGTATCCGGCGTAGCGCACGACCACGATCTCGTCCCAATCGTCGTCCGGGCCGACCAGGAGACCGGCAAGGCGCGTGCCGGCGTAGACGAGCTCCGGCGCGATGCCGAGCTCCTCGGCGGCCCGCCGGAAGCCGCCGACGTATCCTTGGTAATATCCGCTCCGCGAGTCCGGTCGCGCGCCCTCGAAGCCAGCGGGATAGTCGGGCGTCTCACGAAAGCGAAGCAGGTTCACCATGACGACAGGTCCGTCGCCGATCGCGCGCGCGGCCTCAACCAACCGGCGATCTTCGAGTTCGAGGTTCGGGTTCATCATCTCGCTCCTTGTTGATCGGGAGACCATCGCCATGTGCGGAGCGATTGTGTAGAGCCGGTCCGAGCAGGACGGAGTTGCCACCGTGTCCACACCGCCCTCGTTCCAGCGCCTCATCAACCTGCTGCATTTCGCGCGCGTGGTGGACGCCGGATCATTCGCCGAGGCCGCCCGCCGCGCGGGGACGACGACGTCGGCGTTGTCCAAGGCTGTCTCGCGGTTCGAGCAGGCGCACGGGGTCCGCCTGCTTCACCGGACCACCCATGCGATCTCGCTCACGCCCGAGGGCGAGCGGCTGCTCGACGGTACGCGCGATCTTCTGCGTGAGGCGGAGCGGCTCGAGGCAGTGCTTGACCGCGCCTCTGCCAGCGGCGCGGGCGGGCGTATTCGGCTGAGCGCACCCGCGTCGCTGATCCGCGCGCGACTGGCGCGGCAGATGCCGAGGCTGCTGCGCGCGAACCCGGACATAGAGCTGGAGCTGAAGGCCGACGACGGCACGCTCGATCTCGCCGCCGAGGGGATCGACATAGCGATCAGGCTCGGCCCCCTCGAGGGCCAGCCCGGGGTCGTCGCCATGCCGCTCGGCAGCTCGCCGTCGGTGCTGTGCGCGACGCCTCGCTACGTCGAACTGGTCGGCGCGCCGCACTCGCCCGCCGACCTCGACTCACACAAACAGATCGGCTTTCGTGATCCCGCCAGCGGACGACTGCTCGCGTGGCACTTCACCGACCCCGCGACCGGGACGGCGATCCGGCACCTGCCCCGCCCGCGCATCGTGGTGGAGGACATGAGCGCGATCTGGTCGATGATGCGCACGGGGCTCGGCCTCGCCTGGTTACCCGCCTGGGTCGGGCTGGCGGACCTGCGCGACGGTCGCATCGTCGAGCTGCTGCGCGACTGGCGCGGCCCGGCAACCGCGATGCATGCCGTCCGGCTCGACCGTCGGTACACGCCGATCCGCATCAGACGGCTGCTCGACGACCTGCGCGAGGCCGCTCGCGAATGGCACGTCGACGACGATCGGTCGTGACGCCTTATCGATCTGCGATGAAGCTGAGTCCTGGCATCGATGGGACGGAGCCGCGCTCGATCACCGCGCCGCGCCACGTCGGTCGCGCGCGCCTCATCCCTCTCAGGACGACCGCAGGCGCCGGTCGATCTCGCGACAGGCCAGCGCGGTGATCGCGCAGGCGAGCGGCACCAGCAGCAGCCCGATCGACAGCCCGCGCCCCCAGCCCGCCGCCGCGACCGAGTCGCTGACGGCGCCGACGAGCAGAGGGGCCAGTGCCGGCCCGAAGAGCCCCGATGCGACCAGCGCGAGGCTCGACGCGGTCGCCTCTCGGCCCTCCCCCGCCACGCGATGCGCCGCCCCGAAGGCGTAAGGCAAGGTGAAGGCGAAGGCGAACATCGCCGGGGTCAGCAGCGCGCGAGCGCACGTTGTGGTACGAACAGCGCCGCCGCGGTCGTCGCCGCCGCCAGCGCGAAGGCGCGCGCTGGCGCACGCAGCAGCGCTTCCCCGCCCGCGCGGGACGCCGCGTCGAAGCCGCGTCCGCCCAGCACCGTCCCGACGATGCCGAGCCCGCCTTGCAGCAGACCGAAGGCGAGCCCCGCCTGGGTGGCGGTCAGCGCGTGCGCGCGGATCAGAAAGGTCGCAGCGAAGGCGTAGAAGGGCGCCGAGGCGAAGCCGATCGCGATCGCGGCGAGCAGCACCGCGCGGAAGGCGGGGATGGCCAGCAACCCACGGGTCGCCGCGGCGAAGCCCCTGGCGCCATCCGCCGTGCCGGCCGCGGACGCGACGCCCGCCGCCGCATAGACGAGCGGGCCCGCGATCGCGCCGAGTGCACCGGCGCCGAGCAGCACGAGCCGCCAGCCATAGGCCTCGCTCAACGCGCCGCCCGCGGCGAAGCCAGCCATCGTGCCGAGCGGGATGCCCATCGAGAAGATCCCGATCGCCAGGCCACGACGTTCCGGCCCCAGCCGGCGCGCGATCAGCGCGTGGCTCGACGGGATCGCGCCCGCCTCGCCGAGCGCGACGCCGAAGCGGCTTGCCGCCAGCGTGGCGAAGCCCGTCGCCAGCCCGCCAAGCGCGGTCATCGCGCTCCATACCAGGCTGCACGCCAGCAGTACCGCACGCGGCGAGCCGCGATCGGCCAGCCGCGCCATCGGCAGCGACAGCAGCGCGTAGCACACCGCGAAAGCAAGCCCGGTGACCAGACCGATCTGGGTGTCGCTCAGCCCCAACTCGCCGCGGATCGCCTCGGCAAGGATGAAGGGCAGCATGCGGTCGATCTGCGCGACGAGGCTGACCAGGAACAGCGCGCCGAGCAGCAGCGCGGCGCGATGTCCGGTGAGCGCGGCGGCGGAAGCGGGCTCAGCCGACATGCGCGATCGCTCGGGCGGGCGTCGCCGCGTCGAAGCGGACGCCGGTGAGTTCCTCAGAGACGGTCCAGAGCCGTGCCGCGACCGCGGTATCGAGCGCACGCGGCGGGAAGCTGGCGTCCGTGGGATAACCGCGCAGCCCGGCGAAACCGTCCGGGCCGTAATAGCCGCCCGCCCGCGCGCCCGGCGCGGTCGCGGCGTATAGCGTCGGCAACGCGCCGCGTGCGACCGGCTGGAACAAGAACGGCATCCAGGAGCGGATCCGGCCCTGGATGCTGCGAGCACCGGCGCCGTTGTGGATCAGATCCGTCCGCGAGATACCGGGATGCGCCGCTAGGCTGGTCACCCCCCAGCCGCCCGCGTCACTGCGGCGCTGTAGCTCGAGCGCGAACAGCAGGTTGGCGAGCTTGGACTGAGCGTAGCGAGCCATCGGATCGTAGGCGCGCTCGGCCTGGAGGTCGTCGAAGTCGATCCGGCCGCGCGGTGCGGCGATGCTCGATACCGAGACGACGCGCGGCGCGCGACCGCGGCGAAGCAGCGGCAGCAGCGCCGCGGTCAGCGCGACATGGCCAAGATAGTTGGTGCCGAACTGCAGCTCGAAGCCGTCGCTGGTGAGCAGGCGTCGCGGCGGCACCATGACCGCGGCATTGTTGACAAGCAGATCGAGTCGCCCGACCTGCGCCTCGACGCGCCCGGCGCAGGCGGCGACCGAGGCGAGATCGGCGAGGTCGCAGCGCTCGAACCGCACCGCGGCACCGGGCGCCTCGCGCCGGATGCGGGCGATCGCGGCGGCACCCTTGGCAGGGTCGCGCCCGGCGACGATCGTGTCACACCCGGCGCGGGCAAGCTCGAGCGCATCCTCGAGACCCAGCCCGCCGGTGCCGGTCACCAGCGCGATGCGGCCGTGTTGCGGGGGAAGGTCGGACGTGGTCCAGCGCGCCATGAGGGTCTCCGTCGGTAAGTGAGGACGACGGTCAACCTAGGCGCACCGCCCTCTGGCTCCATGCCGGATGCCGGGAATTTCCTGCCCGATCCTCCATCGGCTCACGGTTCCTCGCGCGAGATGTCGGCCTGACCAAGAAGCGGTCACTCACGGCGCCGTGCCCGCCTCCCAACGTCGGTTGCCCATTCATCTCGACAGCTGACATGCTTGACGCGCCGCAAGGCCGCTGGGCTGGTCGGGTTCTGGGAACACGCGATCATCATGAAAGGCGGCGGTCGCGTCGGCATTGAGCGATTACTTTCGGTCGAGCCGTCGATCGAGGAAGTCGTCGATCAGTGCGGCGATCTCGGCACATCGCGTGTGCAGCGCGAAATGGCCGGCATCGAGCAGGTGTATCTCCGCGTCGGGCACGTCGCGCGCGTGTGCCTCGGCACCGGCAGGTAGGAAGAAGGCGTCGTGCCGGCCCCACGCCGCCAGCAGCGGCGGCCGGTGCCGGCGCAGATATGCTTGAAATTCAGGGTATCGGGCGACGTTCGAGCGGTAGTCGAGGATCAGATCGAGCTGGATCTCGATCGCGTCCGCGCGCTCGAGGAAATGTTGGTCGAGCAGCCACTGGTCCGGCGCCACCGTGCCCTCTCATCGGCCGCAGCGCTCCAGATCTGCCCCTCGCGGGCGGCGGGAGGTTGAACGAGGCGCTCCGCACCGGGCACGCTCTCTTGGTCCTTCTCGGTAGCGCCGTGCCGTCACACGGACTGGCCGGAACGTATGACGGGCTCGCCTGTGTCGCCGCCGACTCGCTGCGCGATCCCGAAGTCGCCGCCCTTCTCGTGCGCCCGGATGGCTTCATCGCCTGGGCAGGTCCCAGGAGTGAGCGCGCCGGCTTAGCGCGGTGCGCCGCTCGCCTGGCCGGTCTACAGTCTAGGCCAGCGAGCGACATCTCGCCGGCAAAAACCGGAACGAAGGTCGGGGTCGGAGGCGCAGGACGCGACCGACGTCGAACCTCTGTCGTGCCGCGGTTGGGTCCAAGAACGGGCTAGAAATGCCGCGGCGCGAGGTGGAGCAGCAGCGCGGTGGCCGCGGCGCCGACCAGCGCCGCCGCGAGCAGCAGCACCGCGAACCAGCCGAGCGCGCGCGCCGCGAGCCGCCTGCCCGCGGCCTGCTCGGCGGCGCGCCTCACCCCGGTGACGAGCAGCGAGAAGACCAGCGGCACCACCGTCACAGTCAGCGAACCGAGCCACAATCGGCCGACCGGCTTGGCCACACTGGCGGCCGCGGGTGCCGCCGCGCTGCCCGCCGGCAGCGCACCCGCGACCACCCCAGCGCCAGCCCGGCGAGGGTTTGCGCCGAGGGGCCGCTCAGCACGCGGGTGTGATTTCATACGATGGGGCAGGGGCGCGGTCAGCTCGCGTCGTCGGGGCGGTTCCTTCGCATGGCCGCGACCAGCGCCGCGTCGGCGTGCCCGGCGACGATCTCGGCGAAGGTCGCCGCGCGCTCGTTCTGGCCCAGCTTGAACTGCGGCTCGCACGAGACGATCCGCGCGCGGAAGGCGACGACATGGCGCGCGAGCTCGTCGAAGCGCGCGCCCATCTGCTCGGGTCGCCACCCGCCCGCGGGCTCGAGCTGCGCGGCGAGGCGGCGCAGCGCGTCCTCGGTCTCCTCCGGCACGAAGGCGAGCGTGGCGACGATCCGCAGCGCGGCATAGTTCCACGTCGCGCCCCAGGTCGGGTTCGAGACCAGCCGCGGCGAGACATAGCCCTCGGGACCGCGGAACAGGATCAGCGCGCGCGGGTCGCGCTCGAACGCGGCGACCTGCGGGTTGCGGCGGGGGTAATGGCCGACCAGCGCCACCGGCCTGCCGTCCGCGTCACACTCGGCGATGAGTGGGAGCAAGGTGGCGTCGCGGTCGTCCGACACCACCCAGGCGAGCGGGTGGTCGTGGATCAGCGCGCCGATCTCGTCCGGCGAGAGCGGGACGAAGCTCACGCCGGCGCGCGCCGCAGCACCGCCGCGAGCCAGCGCGCGGCGTCGTCGAACGCCGCGTCGGCCAGCGGCGAGACCGATACGGCCTCGAGGAAGCTGTGCGTCGCGCCGGGGTAGACGCACGCCTCGACCGCGACCCCGGCGGCGTGGAGCCGCTCCGCCATGGCGCGGTTGCAGTCGGCGAGGATGTCGCACTCGGGGATCGTCACGAAGGTCGGCGGCAGGCCGGTCAGTTCGGCGCGCGCGGGGACCACCAGCGGGTCGTCGAGCGTCGCGGGTTCGCCGGCATAGTCGCGCCAGAACTGGTCCATCTCCGCGATCGTCAGCATATAGGCGGGGCCGTCGTAGCGCGCGTAGCTCCGGGTCGGCGCGGGATCGAAGGCGCCGTAGTTGAGCAGCAGCGCGGCGGGCAGCGGCTTGCCGAGCTCGCGGAGGCGCAGACTCGTCGCGACCGCGAGATTGCCGCCGGCCGAATCACCGCCCACCGCGATCCGCTCCGCGGCGATGCCGTGCGCGGCCGCCTCGTCGCGCAACTGGCGATAGGCCGCGACCACCTCGTCGAGCGCGACCGGGAAGCGCACCTCGGGCGACAGGCTATAGTCGATCCCGACCACCACCACGTCGGCGCGCGCGGCATATTCGCGCATCAGCCGGTCGTGCGTGTCGATGCTGAACATCGTCCAGCCGCCGCCGTGGACGTACAGCAGCGCCGGGCGTGGCGCCGTGCTTCCGCCGGGATAATGGAAGCGCGCGCGGCAGCCGGCGAGCGTGCCGTCGCGCGTCTCGGCCATGGCCGGCCCGCCAGCGCGCCACGGCGCGCGCACCACCTCCGCGGCGGCGCGGCGCTCGGGCAGCGGCAGCGCGGCGAAGTCGGAGAACTGGCCGTAGCCGTGATTGAGCGCGACGACGAAGCGGCGGATGTCGGGATCGACGTCGTCGTGCGCGGCGAGCGCCTCGGTGGTGAGAGTCATGCGTCCTGCTCCTCGCGCGGGCGCTGGCGGCCCGTTGCGCCGTCCCGTTCTCGCCCGCCGCTGTCGCACGGCTCGCCGCCTCCGGCCCCTATCCGCCCGGGCCGATCATGCGCGCGCGCGGGCCGAGTCACGGCAGCGCGTAGAGGCTGGGCGGTACGCCATAGGCGCGGCGGAACATCGCGGTGAAGGCGCTGGGGCTGTCATAGCCGACGTCGAACGCGATCGTCGTGACGGAGCGCCCCGCCGCCATCAGCGAGAGCGCCTCCATCAGCCGCACCTGCTGCCGCCACACCGCCAAGCCCATCCCGGTCTCGCGCTTGAACGCCCGCGTGAAGGTGCGCCGCCCCATCCCCGCGATGCGCGCCCAATCGTCGACGTCGCGGTCGTCCGCCGGATGGGCGAGGATCGCGCGGCAGACCCGCAGCAGGCGCGCGTCGGCGGGCATCACCGCGCCATAGGGTGCCAGCGGCATGGCGGCGATCTCGTCGAGCAGCACCGCCACGATGCGCCCGGCGTGGCCGTCCGCGTCATAGTCGGCGCCGAAAGAAACGACCTTGAGGATCAGGGCCTTTAGGAAGTCGCTCACCTCGATCACGCGGCACGGCGGCGGATCGGGGTAGAGCGCCGGGTCGACGTAGAGCGTGCGCAGCGACACCGGGCCGCGGCACGACACCTCGTGGCGCTGCCCCGCCGGAAGCCACAAGGCGCGCTGCGGCGGCACGACGAAGCTCGTCGCCGGCGTCTCCACCGACATCACGCCCGAGCAGGCGTACAGCACCTGGATCCAGTCGTGCGCGTGCATCGGGTCGACGAAGCCCGCGCCATATTCGTCGGTGAGCCCGCGCACCGGCTGCGCCGCGCGGCCGCTCGGCCCACTCACGATGCTGGCTGGTCCATCGTAGCGAAGCTGCCACGCACGCCGCGGCTGGACAAGCCCGCGGCGCGAACCCGCGGCAACGGCGGCCGCCCCGCCTGTCACCGCAGTGCGAAGCGCAGGTTGGCGCCGATCGTACGCGGCCGCGTCACGCTGCCGGCGAAGGAGAAGGGCGCGTTGAGGATGCCGTAGGTGTCGAACAGGTTCTTGGCGAATACCCCGGCCTCGATGCCGTCGCCGAGCCGGATCGCGGCGTTGAGGTCGACCAGGCTGTAGTCGCCCTTCTGCAGCGTCGCGCCGAAGGCGACCGGGGCCGCCGACAGATAGCGATACGCGACGCCGATGCGCGGCCGCAGCGGCGAGCTCCGCAGCTCCCAGTCGAGCTGGTTGGCGATGATCCAGTCCGACGCGCCGGGCAGCTGCGTGCCCGCGGCGTAACCGCCCCCCGGCGCGTTGCTGTCGGGCAGCAGCCCGGACAGCCGCGCGTCATTGTAGGTGACGTTGGCGCTGTAGGTCAGGTTGGCGGTCGGGCGGAAGACCAGCGACAGCTCGACGCCGTCGATCTTGGCCCCACCGCCGTTGACGGTATAGGCGTCGAAAGTGACGGGCGTGAACAGCCGCGACTGGATGTCGTTCCACTTGATGTGGAAGGCGGCGATGTCGAACGACATCGCGCCCGGCACCAGCTCGAACTTGGCACCGACCTCATAATTCTGCGTGCTGTCGCTGCCGAACGTCAGCGGCGTGCCCGAGGCCGCGCTGTAGACGTTGACGCCGCCGATGCGGAATCCCTCGGAATAGAGGCCGTAGAGCGTGAAGCGGTCGCTCGGCTTGTAGGCGAGCGACACCTTGGGGACGAAGCCCGACTGTTTCTGCGAGCCGGGCTGATAGTCGAACGGCGCGATCAGCGCGGCGTTGGGCAGGAACTGCAACCGCGGCCGCGACTCATATTGGAAGACGCGACCGCCGAGCGTCAGCGTCACCTGGTCGAGGAAGGTATATGCGAGCTCGCCGAAGGCGGCGATCTCGCGCACCCGGTTGGTACTGACGGTGCGCCGCAGCAGGTCGCCCGGCGCGATCACGCTGCTTGGCTGATCGGCGAAATCGCCGGGGTTGGCGTCGATGTAATCGGCGATGCCGTCGAGCCGCGCGCCGTCGGTCGAGTCGGACCGCAGCTTGGTGTAATTGGCGCCGATCAGCCAGGTGAACGGCCCGGTGCCGCTCGAGGCCAGCCGCATCTCGCCGTAATAAGTGGTGGACTTACCGGTCGAGCTGGAGAGCTGCGGCGTGCCAGTGCGCGCGTCGATGCCGAGGAAGATCGAGTCGTCGAAGGCGAGATCCGCCTTCTTCTGCGTGTAGCTGCCGATCGCGGTGAAGTTGGCGAAGCCGAGCTCCTGGTCGAGCCGCAGGCTGTACAGCCGGATCTCGGTGTCCTGATATTCGTCGACGTTGGTGTTCCGCTCGAACGTCTTGGGATCGTCGCCGAACAGCACGTAGGTCTGGTCGTCGAGGTCATATTCCTGGTACATCGCGAGTGCCGCGAGCTTGGTCGTGGCGCCAGGCTGCCACACCACCGAGCCGCGCAGGCCGCGCACGCGCAGGTCGTTGCTGCCCTTCTCGCCGGTGCCGACATTGTCGAGATAGCCTGCATCGTAGCGCTGCAACGCCACCAACCGCACCGCCAGCTTGTCGTCGACCAGCGGCACGTTGACCATCGCCTTGGCGGCGTAGCTCGCCTCGCCCGCGCGCCGCGTGCTCGAGACGATTCCCTCGGCGCCGGCGTCGAGCCGGGTGGGATCGGCCTCGTTGACGACGTAATTGACCGCGCCGCCCAGCGAGGAGGAGCCGAACAGCGTGCCCTGCGGCCCGCGCAGCACCTCCACCTGCTTGACGTCGAACGCGTCGATATCGGGGATGACGAGCGGGAAGCCCGGCTCCACCAGCGGGATCTGGTTGATGTAATAGCCCGTCGTCGCCTGATTGGCCTCGTGATAGGTGGTCGAGGCGACGCCGCGGATCACCACCTCCGAGACGCCGGGCTGATAGTCGTTGAAGACAACGCCTGGCACGCGCGTGATATAGTCCGACAGGCTCTGCGCGTTGAGCCGCTGCAGATTCTCCTGGGTCACCGCCGAGACCGATCCGGCGACGTCGCTCGCGGCCTCGTCGCGCTTGGTCGCGGTGACCACGATCTCGCGCTCGCTGCCCGCGTCGGCGTCCGCGCTCGCCGCGGCGGGCACCGTCTGCGCCGCCGCGGTGGTGCTCGCGAGCGTCATCGCCGCCGCCGCCAGGATGCTCGCCCCCGCGAGTTGTGAAACGATCGTGCGCATCGCCGCCCCCATTCTTCTCAACAATGCTGTCGAAGATCATAGTTGACGCTGATTCTTGCGGCGTGGCCGCACGGACAGGGCCGATCGCCGTCGCGATCGGGCCATTCGCGCGCGCGCGATTGCGGCACGTGCGGGCCTGGCCCTAGCGTCGACGACGACGCAGCGCCCGAGGATCCTTGACCGTCATGCCCTCCCCTCTGACTGATCGCGCGCGTCGGCGCTTCCTCGTCGGCGCTGGTGCGACGGCATTGCTCGTCGCGACCGAGAGGCCGGCGCGAGCAGCGGGCGTCGCTCTGCCGACGCCGCCCGTGACGCCGCGCGTGCCGATGCTGCGACACCAGCTCGGACGGACGCGCGACGATCCCTACGCCTGGCTGAAATACGTCCCGGCTCGCGGGCAACGCGACATCGCGACCATGCCCGCCGCGATCCGCGACCATCTGCTCGCCGAGAACGCTTATGCCGGCGCCGTGCTCGACCGCGTCGCCGCCGCGGAGCGCCGCTTCCTCGCCGCGCTCGACGCGCGCGCGCCGCTGGGCGGCGGCGCGCCCGACGTCGCGCGCGGCGGCTGGACCTACAGCGTCGACGAGAGCGCGGGCGCGCACCCGCGCTACACCCGCCGCCGCGCCGGCACCGGAACCGTCGAGCTACTGCTCGACGAGAATGAGCGCGCGCGCGGCCAGGCTTATTACCGCACCACGGGGCAGCAGGTCAGCCCGGACGGACGCCTCTACGCCTGGGCCGAGGACGTCGGCGGCAACGACCGGCACCGGCTGTGCGTGCGCGATCTCGCCAGCGGCGCGGTGCGCATCGTCGTCGACACCGACGCCTATGGCTATGGCGGGCTGGTGTTCTCGCCCTCCTCGCGCTGGCTGTTCTGGATCTGGCGCGACGCGCGGAACCGGCCGACCCGGGTGTATCGCACGCCGGTGACCGGCGGCGAGCGCGTGCTGGTCTACGAGGAACATGACCCCGCGATCTTCATGGCGATCGCGCGCACCGCGGCGGACGGCTTCGTCGCGATCACGCTCTCGGGCCCGGACACGAGCGAGGTGCGGCTCATCGCCGCCGACGCTGAGGAGCGGGCCCCCGCGCTGGTCCGCCCGCGCGCGTCCGGGCGTCGCTACGCGATCGATGAGTGGGACGGCGCGCTGATCGCGCTGATCGAGGACGAGCAGGCGATCGACGGGCGTGTCGCCCGGCTCGACCGCCGCAGCTTCGTCGAGACGGACACGCTGGTGCCGCACCGTGTCGGCACGCAGATCCTACAGCTGGTCCCGTTCCGCCGCGCGCTGGCCTGGGTCGAGCGCCGCGACACGCTGCCGCGGCTGATGCTGCTCGCCCCCGGCGGCGCCGCGCGCGAGGTCGCCTTCCCCGGCGATGCCTATGCGCTCACCGTCCCGGGCGAGCAGGACTATGCCGCACCGACCTGCCGCGCCACGATCGAGACCCCCGCCGCGCCGCCGCGCTGGGTCGCGGTCGACCTCGCGAGCGCGCGGACGACGACGATCGCGACGCAGCGGCTCGCCGGCTACGACCCGGCGCGCTTCACCGTGCGCCGTCTCTATGCCACCGCGCCCGATGGCGAGCGCGTGCCGATCACGCTGCTGACGCGCCGCGGCGCGCGCGCGGACGGGCGCGCCCCGCTGCTGCTCTACGGCTACGGCGCCTATGGCGTGTCGAGCGAGGCGCTGTTCGACGTCGCGCCGACCGTGCTGGTCGAGCAGGGCTGGAGCTATGCGATCGCGCACGTGCGCGGCGGCGCGGAGAAGGGCCGGCGCTGGTTCCTCGACGGGCGGCGCCACCATAAGCGCAACAGCTTCACTGACTTCATCGCCTGCGCGCAGCATCTCGCCGCGACGGGCCATGCCGCGCGCGACCGGATCGTCTCCTACGGCCTGTCCGCGGGCGGGCTGCTGGTCGGCGGCGCCATGAACCTGGCGCCGGCGCTCTGGGCCGGGGTGATCGCGACGGTGCCCTTCGTCGACATGCTCAACACGATGAGCGACGCCGACCACCCTCTCGTACCATTGTTCCGCCCCGACTGGGGCGATCCGCTGTCGAGCGTGGCCGACTATGATTACATGCTGAGCATCTCGCCCTATGAGAACGTGCGGCCGGCGCCCTACCCGCCGCTGTTCACCACTGCCGGGCTCAAGGACGATCGCGTCGGCTATTGGGAGCCGGCCAAGCTGGTCGCGGCGGTCCGCGCCGCCTCGACCGCGCGCGCACCAGCGCTGCTGCTCACCGACGTCGCCGCTGGCCACCAGGGCAGCGCGGGGCGCGACTCGGTCAACCACAAGATGGCGCGGCTCTACGCCTTCGCCCAGGGCTGCGTCGACGGGAGCTTCGCGTGACGATCGTGTTCGACCAGCGCCAGCTCGCGCATGCCCCGGCGCGCGAGCTGCACAACGGCGACTGGGTCGCCTACAACGAATGCCCCGCGCGCGCGGAGTCGATCGTGGCGGCGCTCGGCGCCACGACGGCGGCGCGCGACCTCGGCATGGCGCCGCTCGCTGCGGTGCACGGCGCCGATTACCTCGCCTTCCTCCGCGTCGCGCATGCCGACTGGGTCGCCGCGGGACGGCAGGGCGATGCGATCGGCTATACCTGGCCGGTGGTCGGGCGGCGCGCGCTCGACCTGACGCGGATCGACGCGCGGCTCGGGCGCTACAGCTACGACGCGGGCACGCCGATCGCCGCGGGCACGTGGGAGGCGGCCTATTGGTCGGCGCAGACCGCGCTGACCGCACTCGACGAGGTCGCCGCGGGGGCGACACGACGCGCCTTCGCGCTGTGCCGCCCGCCCGGTCACCATGCCGGACGCGATTATCTCGGCGGCTATTGCTACCTCAACAACGCCGCGATCGTCGCGGCCGAGGCGCGGCGCCGTGGGCTCGGTCCGATCGCGATCCTCGACGTCGACTATCACCATGGCAACGGCACGCAGGACATCTTCTACGCCGACGGCGACATGCTGTTCGTCTCGATCCACGCCGATCCGGCGACCGATTACCCCTTCTACTGGGGCCATGCCGACGAGATCGGCACGGGCGCCGGCCGCGGCGCGACGATCAACCTGCCGCTGCCGCGCGGCACCGGCTGGGCGACGTACGAACCCGTGCTGGACCGCGCCCTCGTCGCGATCGCCCGATACGGCGCGCGGCTGCTGGTGCTATCGCTCGGCGCGGACCTCTACGCGGGCGACCCTATCTCGCACTTCACCTTCGCGCGCGGCGATTTCGCCGCGCTGGCCGCGCGGCTTGCGGCGAGCGGACTGCCGATCGTGACGGTGATGGAAGGCGGCTATGCCACCGCTGACCTGGGAAACAACGTCGCTGCGTTCGTCACCGGGCTGCACAGCGATGGGTAAGCACCACCTATCACCTTGTCTCAAAGCAGTCATTCGGGCGCCCTGACCGCCTCCCAGGAGGATTACCGCGCCGATCTGCCGCGCGTCGCTGTGCCGAAGACTCTTCGGGTGACAATTATCGTTGGGCTCACGTCCCTTCTACTGGTCAGCGCCGCTCCACAGGCGCCGATACCTGGGCTTGCCCTGCTCCATGGCGCTCCTGCCTGAGCGCTCCTGCTCGCCATGGCTGGCGGCGGATGAACCATCGCTTGGCGGCTCCATCGGCTGCTTGCTCCCTTTCTTGGCACCCTTACCGGCAGTGCCGCGACGCACACCGGAGGCACAGTAGCGGCCCATCATATCTGCCGTACACTCCTGCCATTAAGCGCGACCCCTCTCTTCGTTCGGCGCTGGATAGCCCGGGCGGCCGCACCCACCGATCCCTTACCCTCACGTCATCCGGAGCGACCGGTCGAGATAGATGCAAGCCTTCGAGACTAAGCCATTAGCTAGGAACGACCCACTATCGGTCATTCAAAGGTCCCTGCCAGCCTCCCAATGCCGGCCCCTCGTCCATCTCGCTACCGAGTCCGCTGGGCGCTTCGCGGAGCGGTTCCCTAGCCTGGTTCTGCGAGGGAAGCTGACCGGCGGCTTCGGGGAAGAAGAGCGGCTTAGCTGCCGTTCGGATGTGGCCGAGGATCGCACTCGCATTGGCCAACGAGGTGTAAGCGACTGCGCCGAAGCACCCAAGCAATAGTGAAACTCACGATGCGCACCGCGGCCGGGGCGCCGCCGTCCCAAGAACGGCCATTCCGAAAATTCCAGCCGCTTCCCGACTCCGGACGTCCGCTCATCTCTGCTTCCGCACCTCACCGCCAGTGCCAGTCCGTCGCCGCGACGCGACATCCGCCCGACTTCCCTTTCCTATAAGCCCGGCCGCGCACCACCCGCCCCGTCGCGGCGCCGGTCGGTCTGCCGTCGCGCAGCGCGAAGCGGCCATTGACGAGCACGTCCGCCACCCCAGTCGCGAGCTGCGCCGGCCGCTCATAGGTGGCGCGGTCCGCGATCGTGCCGGGGTCGAATACCACCACATCGGCGAAGAACCCGGCGCGCAGCCGCCCGCGATCGGCGATCGCGAGATGATCGGTCGGCAGACTGGTCAGCCGCCGCACCGCCTCGGCGAGCGTCAGGTCGTGCGTGTCACGGACATAATGGCCGAGCAGCCGCGCGAAATTGCCGTAGGCGCGCGGATGATCCCTGGTCCGCAGGAACACGCCCTCGGGCGCGGGCGCGGCCTCGTCCGACCCGAAGCTCATCCATGGCAGGCGGATCGCCTTGCGGACGTTGTCCTCGCTCATGAGGAAATAGGCGATACCGACGCGCGAGCCGTCCTCGACCACCAGGTCCATCGCGGTCTCCTCGGGCGAGGTGCCACGCTCACGCGCCACCGCGGCCAACGTCTTGCCGGCCAGCGGCTTGAGCCTCGGGTTCTTGAAGCCGAGCAGCAGCGTCCCCTCCGCCCCCGCGCCGGCGAGCAGGTTCTCCCAGTCCGCCGGGTGCGGCTCGCGCATCGCCGCGGCGACCTTGCCGCGCGTCGCCGGATCCTTCAGCCGCGCGATCCACGCGTCGAGCCCGCCCGCCTGTGCCCAGGGCGGCATCGCCGCGTCGAGCCCGGTCGCGCCCGCGGTGTAGGTGTACATGTTGGCGGAGACGCGCACGCCGCGCGCGCGCGCCGCGTCGATCGTCGCGACGACGCTGTCGATCTTTGGCCAATTGTCGCGTCCGGCCTGTTTGAAGTGGTAGATCTCGGCGGGCGCGCCCGAGGCCTCGGCAATCGCGATCGTCTCCGCCACGCCCTCCTCCAGCCGGTCGCCCTCGCTGCGCATGTGGACGGTGTACATGCCGCCACATGCCGCCGACACCTTGGCCAGCGCGATCAGCTCGGGTGTCCTGGCGAAGGTGGCGGGCGTGTAGATCAGCATGTCCGTCAGCCCGAGCGCGCCCTGCTCCATCGCCGCGCGTACCAGCCCGCGCATCCGCTCCAGCTGCACCAAGGTCGGCTGAACGTCGTCGGCGCCCAGCACCGCCTCACGCACCGTACCCGCGCCGACGAACGAGGCGACATTGGGTGCGATCGCGCGGCGCGACAGCACGTCGAGATAGCCGCCGAGCGTCGTCCAGGTGACGGGGAAGTGGACGTCGCCCTGTTCCCTGACCATGTCGCGCCGCATCGTCGCGCTGAGCGGCCCCATCGAGAACTCGCCCATCACCTCGAGCGTGACGCCCTGTGCCAGGTCGGACAGGGCCCGACCGTCGACCAGCAGGCTCTCCTCCGGGTGCGCGAGCATGTTGACGAAGCCCGGCGACACCGCCTTGCCGCGCGCGTCCCGCTCGGTCGCGCCGCGCCCCGCGACGTGCGGCGCGACCGCCGCGATCCGGTCGCCGGCGATCGCGACGTCGCCGACGAAGGGCGCGCCGCCCGTGCCGTCGTAGATCGTGCCGCCGCGGATCACGACGTCGTAGCGCGGCGGCGATGCCGCGCCCGCGAGCGGCAGCGGCGCGAGCAACAGGGCGGCGAGCGATGACAGGCGCTTCATGGCGGCTCCTCGGGTCGGTCGGGTCAGATCGGCAGCTCGGACGTGGATTTGATCTCTGACAAGGCGACGGTGGAGGTGATCTCCTGCACGCCGGGCAGGCGGCTCAGCTTGTCGAAGAAGAATCGCTCATAGGCGTCGATGTCGCGCGCGACGATGCGCAGCATGAAGTCGGTCGTGCCCATCAGTACGTAGGCATCCAGCACCTCGGGGAAGCCGCGGATCGCCGCGGCGAACTCGTCGAGGTTGGCGCGGCCGTGCGCGTTGAGCCGCACCTGCGCGAAGATATGCGCGCTGAGACCGACCTTGCGCCGGTCCACCAGCGCGACGCGGCCGCGGATCACGCCCTCGCGCTCGAGCCGGTCGATGCGGCGCCAGCACGGCGAGGCGGACAGGCCGACCTTGGCGGCGAGCTCGGCGACGGTCTGCTGCCCGTCGCGCTGCAGTTCGCGCAGGATGCGCCGCTCATACTCGTCGAGTTGGGTCATTCGTGCCGCGATCCGGCGTATCTCGGGTGATCCATGCCTGAGCGTAGCGCTCGCACCGCGGATGAGGAGACCTTTTCCGCGGCGGCGCTGCCACCCTGCGGGTCAACGATCCGATCGAGGCCCTTCCGCATGACCGTCCACTTCCTCGTCGCCGGCGATGCCTCGCCCGACCTGCCGCTGCGCGTCCTCGACCTGCTCGCGCTGCGCTCGATCGCGTTCGACGCGGCAACGGTCGAGCGCGACGGCGACACGTACCGCATCGGCGTCGCGGTGAGCGGGCTGGAGGACGGCGTCGCCGAGCTGCTGCTCGCCAAGATGCGCGCGCTGGTGCTGGTGGAGAGTGCCACGCTCAGTAGTTGAGGCTCCAGCCGATCAGATGCGCTGTGGCGGCGACCCACAGGAAGCCGAGGAACGCCAGCGCCACCAGCGCGGCGCGCAGCCGCACGCCCCAGCCGAACCGCCCGCGCACCGCCTCCGCCAGGTTCCATACGCCGATCAGCGCCGCCGCGACCGGGATCACCGCGGCGACCTGGAGCAGCCGGATCGTGCCGTCGAGCGTCGCGTTATAGGCGTCGACCTTCTGTGCCAGGATCGGCGCGACGACGGTGTACCAGCCCGCGGCATAGGCGAGGTCGGCCACGGCGGCGATGCGCACCAGCAGCCGCGCGCGCGCCGCGCGCCCGGACGCCACCGGCGGCGCGGCATAGCGGCGGCGGATCCACCAACCCGTGGGCCAGGCGACCGCGGTGAGCAGCAGCACCAGCAGCGACAGGCCAGCGACCGACTGGAACATGGTCGCGTCGCGCGCCGCGGGCACCGCCTGGAGCAGACCCACGGGGTTCTGGCTGTCGACGAGGGTGCGCCGGCCGTGCAGCTCCGCCACGCGCAGCAGCCGCGTGCCGTCGACCGCGCGCCACAGCCCGGGCGCGATCTCGCGGAAGCGCTTGCCCTCGATCGAGGAGACGCTGATCGTGCCGTCGTCGTGGGCGCTCACCACGTCCTGCTGGAGCAGGTAGAACAGGCTGATGAAGCCGGTCTCGACGCGGCGCGTGCTCTCGTAATGGCCCGCCAGCGCGCGCGCGTCCGCCGCGGCGCTCGCGATCGCGGGCGGCAGCGGCGCGGCGCGCGCGGGGAAATAGCGGTCCATGAACAGGTCGAACAGCCGCTCGCGCGCGCCATAGACCGCGTCGCGCTCGCCGCGGCTGCTGAAGCTCATGAACAGGCCGACGTTCTTCTCGGGCAGCAGCGCCAGGTCGGTGTGGAAGACGATCGTGTCGCCGCCATGCCCGATCACCGTCGTGCCGTTGCGCTGCATCCAGAAGAAGCCGTGCGCCATCGTGTCGAAGCCCGCGGCGGGCGCCGTCGGCGGGCGGTGCATGAAGGCCACCGTCTCGGGGCGCAGGATCTGCGCGCCGCCGTAGCTCCCGCCGCCCAGGTGTGCGAGCATGAAGCGCGCCATGTCGTCCGCGGTCGCGGCGACGCTGCCCGCCGGCGCGGTACCGACCAGCTCATAGGCGTGCGGCGGCCCGTCGCTGGTGTCGTACCCCTTGGCGGCGAACGGCGCGAGCGCGGGCGGCAGCGGCTGGACGAAGGTGGTGTGCGCCATCCCCAGCGGCCCGGTGATGTGGCGCGCGACATAGGCCTCGAACGGCTCGCCCGAGACGCGCTGGACGATATAGCCCGCCAACGCGACGCCGTAGTTGGAATAGGCCGGCGCCTCGCCCGGCGCGAACAGGAACGGGCGCGTGTTCTCCTTGAGGTAGCGCTCGGTGGTCTTGAGCAATCTGGGATCGCTGGCGAGCAGGTCCTTGAGTCCCTCCTCGAAGCCGCCGCGGTGCCGCATCAGGTCGTTGATCGTCACCGCGCGCCCCGGCGGGGTGATGCGGAAGTCGAAGTAGCGGTTGACGTCGGCGTTCAGGTCGATCTTGCCCGCCTCCACCAGCTGCATCACCGCGGTCCAGGTGAGCAGCTTGGAGGTCGAGCCGATCCGCATCAGCGAGCGGCGCGGGTCCATCGGCGTCTTGGCCGCCACGTCGGCATAGCCATAGCCCTTCTCGAACAGGACGGCACCGTCCTTGACCACCGCGACCTGCGCGCCCGCGATCTTCCCGGCCTGGAGCGCGGCGGGCATATAGCCGTCGAGCCAGGCGCCGACGTCGGCGGCGGTGAGCGGCGGCGTTACCGCCGGCGTGGCGGGGGGCGCGGGCGCTGCCGCGGCGGGCGTCGCGGGCGGCGCGACCGGCGGGTGCGCCGCCGGCGTCGCGGCGACGAGCAGCGCAGGGAGGAGCGCCAGCAGGAGCGTCTTCATCGTCATCCTCTCACCTCGCGGGCTCGGGCTCGAACAGCAGGTCGCCATAGTCGAAGCTGAAATCGGCGATCGGCGAGACCGGCCGCGCCGTGATCCGTGCCACCTTGCCGGCGGCGTCGAGCGCGAAGGTGAGATAGGCCGGCTCGATCGCGGGGTCGTCGAAGCGAGCGACGAACGTGTCATACTGATAGTGCTCGAGCCGCCCCGCCATGCGCGGCGTCGGCACGAAGCGCACCGTCAGCCCGGACGCGTCGCCGCCGACCTCGATCGCGCCGTACCAGCGGTCCACGTAGCGCCCGGCGTAGCGCGCCAGCGGCAGCGACGGCCCGACCTCGGCGGGCGTCGCCGCCGACGCACGCACCGCCGCCTCGGCCGCGGCGATCCGCTGCGCGCGATACTGCGCGAAGCGCGCCGGCCAGTCCTGCCGCTTCTCCCCGAGATAATGGTCGATCAGCTCCCACATCAGCCCGTGCCGCGGCGCCGCCTCCTCGCTGTTGAGCTCGATCGCGAAGCCGACGTGACGCGCCGGGATCAGCACCACCACCGAGGTCATGCCGAACAGCCCGCCGGCGTGCCACACGATCCGCTCGCCGCGATAGTCGCGCACCTCCCAGCCGAGCGCATAGGCGTCGAAGGCTGGCGTGGTCGCCGCGACCGGCTCGGGCAGCGGGGTGATCGGGATCGGCGTCACCGGCGCCCACATCTCGCGCCCCGCCGCGGCGGAGAAGACGCGCGTGCCGTCCGCCGCGACGCCACCGCCCAGCTGCACCTGGAGCCAGCGCGCCATGTCGGTCGCGCTCGCCGCGATCAGCCCGGCGGGGGCTGCGGCCTGGGGCAGCTGGTCGTGCTCGTCGAGCCCGCGCATCGCGCCGGTGCCGCGCACCGCGCCGCCGAAGCGCGCGTGCGGCAGCGCGCGGTTCTGCAGCGCCCAGAACGTCGTCAGCTCGCCGGTCGCGCCCGCCATGCCCGCGGGTCGAAGCACGTGCGCGCGGACATACTCCTCCCACGTCCGCCCGCTCACCGCCTCGATCAGCTGCCCGGCGGCGGTGTAGAGGACGTTGTCATAGGCATAGCCGCTGCGGAAGCTGGTCGCGGGGGCGATATAGCGCAGCCGCCGCACGATCTCGGCGCGCGCGTAGCTGCCGCGCGGCACGTAGAGCAGGTCGCCCGCGCCCAGCCCGAGTCCGCTGCGATGCACCAGCAGGTCGCGCACGGTCATCTCGCGCGTCACCCAGGCATCGTACATCTGGAAGCCGGGGAGATGGTCGACGACGCGGTCGTCCCAGCCGAGCTTGCCGGCGTCGACCAGCGTCGCGAGCGCGGCGGCGGTCATCGCCTTGGCGGTCGAGCCGATCAGGAAGGCGGTGTCCGCGTCGACGCGCTCGGGCGCGCCCTGGCGCCGCACGCCATAGCCCTTGGCGAGCGTGACCCTCCCGTCCTCGACGATCGCGATCGCCATGCCCGGCGTGCCCGAGCCACGCATCACCTGCTCCACGCGCGCGTCGAAGCCCTTCGGCGGCGCGGCGGACGCGGGGGCGGCGAGCAGCGTCGCGAGCAGGAGGGGCGCGGCGTATCTCATGCGGTCGGCTCCGGCTCGGCCGACTCGCCGCGGCCCACCAGCGTGAACAGCAGCAGCGGCACGACGTAGATCAGGATCAGCAGAGCGGCGAGCAGACGGTAGCCGCCCGCGATCAGCCCGACCAAGCCGACGCGCTCGGCCAGCAGCATGCACGGCGCCAGCAGGGCCAGCGCGAGCAGCGCGCGCGCCGCGGGCGAGAGCGTGTCGCGTCCGCTCGCGCGCGCGACCCGCTCGTTCACCGCGTGTACCGCGCCGGTGCCGCTCTCCAGCAGCGCGGCGAAGATCATCAGCTGGAAGCCGAGATGGAACAGCGGGTGGCCGAGCCGCGTGAGGATATAGTCCGACGGCAGCACCGCCCCCGCGATGTCGGGCAGGAACGCCGCCATGGTGACGAAGAACAGCAGCGCGGGCAGCATCGCCAATGGTGCCGCCAGCGCGCCCGCGATCACCGCGTCGCGACCGGAGCGGAAGTGGCGGGTCACCGGCAGCACGATCACCGCGCCGACGACATTGTAGCCCGCATACGTCAGCCCGCCGAACGCCCAGCCCGGCGACGGCGGCCCCGCCGCGGCGAAGGCGTCGGCGATCCGGCCGCCGACACTCGTCAGCGCGAGCAGCAGGAACAGCGCATAGGTGGCGTAGAGCAGCACCGAGACCCAGAGAAAGACGCGCTCCACCCCGGCGTTCCCCCAGGCTACGCAGGCGGTGATGCCGGCGAGCAGCGCCAGCGTCCCGGCCAGCGGGGAGAGCCCCAGCGTGGCGGCGCCGATCTCGCCCGCCGCGGCGCCGAACACCGCGAGCACGACCACGACGAACAGCGCGTAGGCACCCTCGAACAGCACCCAGTAGCGCCCCAGCAGCGCCTGGAAGAAGGTGCGATAGTCGCGCGCGCCGACCGCGTGCGCGAGCCGGAACGTCGCTGCGGCGACGACGCCCCACACCGCCGTCGCCAGCGCCATCGCGAGCACGCCGCCCCAGGCGCCGGCGGGCAGGAAGAACTCGGCGAGCTCGCGCCCGGTGGCGTAGCCGCCGCCGATCACCACCGCCTTGAACGCGAGCCCGGGCAGCACGTACCGCCGGAAGCGGTCGGCCGCGACGGGGCTCAGGCCGCGCATGCGTCGAGCAGCCGCGCGAAGGTGTCGCCGCCGCGGATCGGGTCGGCCGCCGGCATACCGAGCCGCGCGGTCGTGCGCGCGATCTCCGCCGCGGCCTCCTCCTCCGCCATGCCCGCGGTGTTGAGGCTGACGCCGACGCAGCGGATCGCGGGGTTGGTCAGCCGCCCGACCGCGATCGTCTGCTCGATCACCGCCGCGATCGACGGCACACGGTAGCCCGGCGTGCCGAGGATCTGCGCGCGCGTCGGCTGGTGGCAGACGACGAACAGGTCGGGCTGGCTGCCGTGGAGCAGCGCCAGCGACACCGCGGCGTAGGAGGGATGGAACAGCGAGCCCTGGCCCTCGATCACGTCGAGATGGCGCGGCGCGTTGGCGGGGCTGAGCAGCTCGGCGGCGCCGGCGGCGAAGTCGGCGACCACCGCGTCGATCGCGATCCCCTCGCCCGCGATCATGATGCCGGTCTGCCCGCTCGCGCGGAAGGTCGCCTCCTGCCCGCGCGCCTTGAGCCCGCGCGCGATCGCGAGCGCCGTGTATTTCTTGCCGAGCGCGCAGTCGGTGCCGACGGTGAGCAGCCGCCGCCCGCTCCGCCGCGCGCCGCTCGCGATCGGCAGCGCGGGGGGCGGCTCGCGCACGTCGACCAGCCGCGTGCCCGCGCGCGCCGCCGCCTCACGCAGCGCGGGGATGTCGCCGAGCCGCGTGTGGAGCCCGGCGACGAGGTCGAGCCCCGCCTCCACCGCGGCGAGCAGCTCGGGCATCCACGCGGCGGGGATCACGCCGCCCTGGTTGGCGACTCCGATCACCATCGATCGCGCCCCCGCCGCCGCGGCGATCGCGGGAGCCATCCGCGGCAGCCCGGTGGACACGGTCGCGGCGGGCAGCGCGTGCTCGGCGAGGCACTTGTCCGCCGCCCAGTCGCGCAGCCCGAGCGCGGTCTTGGCGAAGCCGGGCTCGGTCGCGTCGCCGAGGAACAGCAGGTATGGCGCCGCCAGCGCGTGCACCGCGCGCGGAGGAGGAGCGGGTGCGTCGCGCACGCTCAGAACCCGACGCCCAGTGTCGCGCCGATCGTGCGCGGCTGGATCGGGCTCACCTCGATCGCGCCGTTGGGGCGGGTCGGATAGGTGCCGGCCGAGATCAGCCCGCGCGAGTCGGCGACGTTGCGCGCGTAGACCGAGAGGTCGAACCGCCCCAGCGACACGCCCGCGCGCAGGCTGGCGGTGGTATAGCCGTCGAAGGTGATGCGCCGGCCGAACAGGTCGCGGTAGGCCGCGTCGAAATTGCCGAGCCGGTCGCTCACGGTCGAGACGTCGGCGCCGACATAGGGCCGCGCGCCGTCCCAGTCCCAGCTATATTCGGCCGAGACGTTGGCGTTCCAGGTCGGCGCGAACGGCAGCTGGTCGCCGTCGCGGCCACCGTTGGAAGTGTCGCCGCGCAGCCGCGTGTGGTTGTAGGCGACGGTGGTGGTGACGGTGAAGCCGCGTGTCGGGCGCAGCGTCGCGGTCGCCTCGACGCCGTAGCTGCGGGCGCCCTGCCCGTTGGCGTCGGCCGAGATCGGCCCGGCGTCGGTCTGGAAGGTCGCGACGATCAGCGTCTTGTCCCAGTCGAGATAATAGCCCGACAGGTCGATGCCGAAGCTGCGGTCGGCGGTCTCGGCGCGGACGCCCGCCTCATAGCTCATCAGCGTGTCGGCGTCGGTCTGGGTTGGATAGTCGGGGCCGGCACCGGGGGGCACGACATTGGGGCCGCCCGGGCGGTACCCCTTGGCGACGCGCGCGTAGACCTCGCTGTGCGGCGCGAACGCGTAGCGCGGCGACACCGACCAGGTGAACACGCCCTCCTTCGAGGTCGCGCGGTTCTGCGACGGGCCGCCGAACAGCGCGCCGTCGAGCGTCTGCGTGGTACGCTGGTCGTTGTGGCTGTAACGCCCGCCCGCGGTGAGGTCGAACGTGTCGCTGAGATGCAGGGTCGCGCTGCCGAACCCGGCATATTCCTTGTAGGTCGAGTCGAGCTGCGCCAGCACCAGGCCGTTGAAGCCTGGGATCACCGGCACCGGGGTGATCGGGCGGCCGGTCGCGGTGTCGAACGGGTAATAGCGCTGGTAGAGCTGCCCCGGCTCGCGCGTGTAATAGCCGCCGATCAGCCACTCCAGCGTGACGGAGCCGTGGGAGGCCAGCCGCAGCTCCTGGGTGAATTTCTTCTGCGTCGAGCGATTGGGATAATAGATGCCGTAGGCGTCGGGCGCGACGCCGTAGACGCTGGCGGACGCCAGTTGCGCCAGCGTCAGATCTGGCGCGACGATATTGTACGACACGTCGCTACGATCGGTCGCGACCTGCCGGCTGTAGCTGGTCACCGAGGTGAAGTCGGCGAAGCCGAGGTCATAGTCGAGCGTGCCGGTATACAGGCGGTAGCTCACCTCGTTGCGATCGGGGAACAGCTGGTACCGCACCTCGCGCCCGCGGGTGCTCGCGCCGGTGAACGGGTCGGCGGTGATCGGGCGCAGCGTCGCCGCGTCGGCGTCGAAAGCGTTGCGCGAGTCGACGTCGATGTTCTGCAGCACCGCGGTGAGTCGCAGCGAGAGCCGCTCGCTCGGCTTGAGCAGCAGCGAGGCGCGGCCGCCGTAGCTGCGCGCGCGGTTGACGTCACGGTCGGCGATGCCGATCGCGTCGATATACCCCGCGGTGCGGCGGTAGAAGCCGCTCGCGCGCAGCGCCACCGCGTCGCCGAGCGGCACGTTGACCACCGCATTGCCGTAATATCCGGTGCCGCCGTCGCGCACCGTCTCGGCGCCGCCCTGCCCGCGCGCCTCCCACGCGCCCAGCTTGGGCGCGACGGTGACATATTTGACCACGCCGCCCAGCGAGTTGGCGCCGTACAGCGTGCCCTGCGGCCCGCGCAGCACCTCCAGCCGCTCGATGTCGAACGTGTCGAAATCGCCCGCCAGCGTCGCGCCGTTGGTCTGCCCCGTGCTCGAGCCGAACGGCGTGTCGTCCAGATAGACCGCGACGGTCGGGCTCGCACCGCCGGCGTTGATGCCGCGCAGCACGACGCGGGTCTGGCCGGGATTGCCCGACTCGAACGACAGGCCTGGGACCAGCGCGGCATAGTCGGCGATGGTGCGCGCCTGACGCTGCTCGAGCGCCTCGCCGCCCAGCACCGACATCGACTGCGGCACGTCGGACAGCAGCTGCTCGCGCTTCTGCGCGGTGACGACGATGTCGCCGACCTGCGCGGCCTCGCGCTCGGGCGGCGCGGCCTCGGGAGCCGCCTGCTGCGCGGCCGCGGGCCCGCCGAGGAAGAGCGCCAGCGCGCTCGCGACCGACGCGCTACGACGAATGTCCCTCATCGATACCCCCCTCGATGTTGCTGAATAGGATGCTAGTGTCCTGATCAGAGAATAGTCAATCTATAATCAGCGCCGTTCGCCTGTACCGATCACCGCGATCGACGCCGGGTCGATCGCCGCCAGCAGCGCCGCGGCGAGCGCGGCCAGTCCGGCGAGCAGGACGAAGAAGGCGCCGTGTCCCAGCGCGGTCCAGGCGGTGCCGACCAGCCCGGCGGCGAGGCTGCCCGCGAACGTGGCGAGGTACCAGGCCGCCACGGTGGTCGCGCCCAGCCCCGCGGGCGCGAGCCGCGCGAACAGCCCCAGGCCGGTCGGCAGAATGTGCAGCTCGCCGACGGTCAGCAATGCGAAGAACAGCGCGAGCCACAGCCAGTGTGAGGCGCCGCCGCGCGCCGCCAGCGCCGCGAGCAGGAGATAGGCGCCGGCGACGATCAGCGCGCCCACCGCCATGCGCCGCACCGGCCGCTCCGCGCCGCCGCGCTCGGTGCGACGCCGCCAGCGCGCCAGCAGCGGCGGGGTCAGCGCCATCACGAACAAGGGGTTGAGCGACTGGAACCAGGTCATCGGCACGATCGCGCCGCCGGCGCGGCGGTCGACCCCGGTGTCGGCCCAGAGCGCGACGGTGTTGCCGACCTGCTCATAGGCGGCGCGGAAGACGGTGACGCCCAGCGCGACCGCCACCAGCAGCAGCGCCACCTCGCGCGTGAAGCGGCCGCGCGGCCCGGCGCGGCGCACCGGCGCGGCCTGCGCGGCGGCGGGCAGGTAGCGCTGCCCCCACAGGTAGATGCCCAGCCCCGCCACCATGCCGATACCGGCCGCGCCGAAGCCGTAATGCCAGCCGTACAGCTCCCCCAGCGTCCCGCACAGCAGCGGCGCGAGGAAGCCGCCGATATTCACCCCGACGTAATAGACGTTGTACGCCCAGCCGACGCGCGGGTCGCCGGGTTCGTAGAGGTCGTCGATCTGGCTCGGCAGGCTCGGCAGGAACAGCCCGTTGCCCAGCGCGATCGTCACCAGCGCGACGTAGAAGAGCGGCTCGAACGCCATCATGAAATGGCCCAGCGCCATGATCGCGCCGCCCAGCACGATCGCCCGCCGCTTGCCGAGCAGCCGGTCGGCGATCACCCCGCCCAGGATCGGCGTGAAATAGGCGCAGGCGGTGTAGGCGCCGTAGATCAGCGAGGCCTGCGCCTGCCCCAGCATCAGCTGCTTGGTCATGTAATAGACCAGCAGCGCGCGCATCCCGTAATAGGAAAACTGCTCCCACATGTTGGTGAGGAACAGCACGGTCAGCCCGCGCGGCTGACCGAACCAGGTCGGTGCCGGCGGCACGGGCGCGCTCACCCGCCCCACACCTCGGGCCCGGCGTGGAGCAGGCCGTCGTCGTAGCGGACGCTCGGCACACGGTCCTCCGCGAGGAAGGTCGGGCCGTCGAGGTCGACCAGGTCGGCGATCTGACCCAGCACGAAGCCCGGTGCGGTGGCGAGGCTGGTGCCGATCATCGTCCCCACCATCACGCCCAGCCCGCGCCGGCGCGCCTCGGCCGCCATCAGCAGTCCCTCGGTGAGCCCGCCGCACTTGTCGAGCTTGATGTTGACCACGTCGAACCGCCCGACCGCGTCGGCGACGTCGTCGAGCGTCAGCAGGCTCTCGTCCCCGGCGATCGCGATGGCGGAGCGATAGCCGTCGAGCGCGGCCTCGGCGCCGCGCGCGAGCGGCTGCTCGAGCAGCGACACGCGGTGTGGCAGCAGGCCCGCGACCAGCGCGTCGAGCTCGTCGCGCGCGAAGCCCTGGTTGCCGTCAACGCCGAGCCACACGTCGGGCCGCGCCGCGCGGATCGCGGCGACGCGCGCGAGATCCAGCGCCAGCTCGCCGGTCAGCTTCACCTTGATCGAGCGCGCCCGCGCGTAGCCGCGCGCCACCGCCGCCATCGCCTCGGGCGTGTCCGCGCTGACCGTGAAGGTGGTGACGATCGGGCGCGGCGGCTCGACCAGCCCGGCGAGCCGCCACACCGGCGTGCCGCCGCGCCGCGCCTCCAGCTCCCACAGCGCGGCGTCGACCGCGTTGCGCGCGCCGCCCGCGGGCATGAGCGCGCGCAGCCGCTCGCGCGTCGGCCCCGCCTCGATCGCCGCACGCGCCGCCTCGACGTCGGCCAGCATCTTGGCGAGATCATCGCCGAGGTAATAGGAGCCGGCGCCCTCGCCGCGCCCCCGATGCGCGCCGTCGTCGAGCGTCACGACCAGCACCTCGGCGGTCTCGAAGACATAGCCGGCGATGCGGAAGGGCTGCGCCAGCCGCAGCGTCGCGGTCTCGGTGTCGAGCCGCAGCATCAGTAGAACACCGTCAGCGCGAGCAGGTGGAAGGCCACCGCGACCCACAGCACCACCAGGGTAGCCAGCAGCAGCAGCACCGCCCACAGCTTGCGCGTCCACGGCCGCTCACTGCGCCACGTCACCCAGGCGTTCCACCCCGCGACGCCGACCGCGCCGACGAACACGACGATGCTCGCGAGCTGCAGCAGCGTCAGCGCGGCGTCGCCGGGGGCGCTGTCGCCGAACAGCACCGAGATCAGCCAGAACCAGCCGCCCAGCACCAGCAGCACCGCCAGCGCCATCACCCGCGCCGCGCGCGCCGCGCGCAGCGGTACCCCGGCGAGCGGCGCGGCGGCCTGGTAGCGGCGCCGCAGGTACCAGGCCGCCGGCCAGAACAGCACGGTCAGCAGCAGCACCGCGAGGCTGGCGTAGAGCGCGGGCAGCAGCCAGGCGGCGTTCCGATGGGCCGGCACGCGGTCCCACACCATGAAGGGCGAGACGAGGTCGAAGCTCCATCGCACCGGCTGTCCGTCGACCAGCTGCGCCGCGAGCCGATCGTGTCCCGCGGGATCGCGCCAGACATAGGGCGCGACCTCGACCCAGCGCACCGGCACCCCGTTGGCGCCCTTGATCGAGGGGATGACGAGCCGGCCCTGCGCGTCCGCCCCCACCTCGGCCTGGCCGAAGAGGTTGGCGATGTCGACGAAGTTGGTGAACGACGAGCGGCTGACCTGCCAGTGCCCGGCCAGCGCCGCGGCGTGCTGGCGCGCAGTGGCCGCGTCGACGCGGCCGGCCGGCAGCGTCGCGCCGGGGAAGTAGCGGTCGGCGAAATCCTGGAACAGCTGCCCGCGCACGACATGCGCCGCCCCGTCGCGCCCGGCCGAGTTGAACGAGACGTACAACCCGGTGCGCTCCGCGAGGAAGAGGTGGAGCGAGGTGTGCATCTGGTTGGTGTCGCCCAGGTGCGCGATCACGCGGCGGCCGTTGATGTTGGTCTCGAAGAAGCCCAGCTCCATGCGGTTGAGCGGCGGGATCAGCGAGCGCGGGTTCACCTCGGCGAGCGGGCTGTCGTGCATCAGCGCCGCGGTCCCGGGGCGCAGCACGCCGCGCCCGCCATCGAGGTGCGCGATCATGAACTTGGCCATGTCGAGCCCCGAGGCGGAGAGCGACCCCGCCGGGCCGGGCACGACGATCTCGAACGGCTTGGGATCGCCCGAGCCGAGCGGATAGCCCTGCGCCATCAACCCGCGCAGGCGCGGCGGCAGTGGCTGGCGGAAGCTGGCGGTCCGCATGTCGAGCGGGCGGAAGATGCGCTGCTCGACATAGTCGTCGAACGCCATGCCGCTCACCCGCTCGACGATGTAGCCCGCCAGCGTCGTCGCCCAGTTGGAATAGGCCGGGGTCGTGCCCGGCGCGTACACTCGCGCGGGGACATGGCGCTTGAGATAGGCGCCGATCGGCTCGACGTCGCGCGCGTCATAGGTGATCAGTTTCTTGTTCGCTTCCTCGAACCCGGCGGTGTGGGTCATGATCTGGCGCAGCGTGATCGGCTGGCCGCGATAGGCCGGGATGACGAAATCGAGGTAGCGGTTGACGTCGGCGTCGAGGTTGAGCCTGCCCGCCTCGACCTGCTGCATCACCGCGGTCCAGGTGACGAGCTTGGACACCGAGCCGGGGCGGAACAGGGTGAGGTTCGGGTCGACCGGGCGGCGCTTCGCCACGTCGGCATAGCCGTAGCCGCGCGCGGCGATCACCTGGCCGTCGCGCACCACCGTCACCACCGCGCCCGCGATGTCGCCGCTGTGCAGCGCATAGGGCATGTAGCCGTCGAGCCAGGCGGTGACGTCCTCGCCGGTGAGCGCGCGGCCGGGCGCGGGCGCCACCGGCACCGCGGGCGCGGCCGGCTGCGCCACGGTCGGCGCGCCCGGCCGCACCGGCGCCTGTGCTGGCGCCAGCGCCGCGATCGCCGCGGCGCCGAGCGCCGCCGACAGCCACGCGAGCATCCGTCCCGTCCCCATTGCCGCCGCCTCCGCTTGTCGTTATTCTCAGGTATGATCCTAATCAGGACAACGTTATCCTGTTTAGGCGCTTCGTCAATGGCCTCATGGAGGACGCCGCCGTGCCGACATCGCCCCCGACCCTGGGCGCGCTCCTCAAGGGGCTTCGCGCGCGGGAGGGCTGGACGCTCAAGGAGATGAGCGCCAAATCCGGGATCCCGGTCTCGACGCTGTCGAAGATCGAGCACGATCGGCTGACGCTGACCTATGACAAGCTGCAGGCGTTGGCGCGGCGGCTCGGCATGCGCATGACCGACCTGTTCGCGGAGGAGAGCGAGGAGGCGGCGCAGCCCGTCACCGCGCGGCGCAGCCTCGGCGACGTGGCGCAGTCGGTGCGGGTGGAGACGCCCAACTACGACTATTACTATCTCTGCACCGAGCTGCGGCGAAAGCGCATGATCCCGGTCGTCACCAAGATCCGCGCGCGCTCGGCCGAGCAGTTCGGCGAGCTGGTGCGCCACTCCGGCGAGGAGTTCCTCTACGTGCTGAGCGGGCGGGTGGAGGTGCAGACCGAATTCTACGATCCGGTCACGCTCGAGCCGGGCCAGGCGATCTACATCGACTCGAGCATGGGCCACGCCTATCTCGCCGCCACCGGCTGCGAGGAGGCCGAGGTGCTCGCGGTCATGTCGAGCGCCGAGGAGGAACTGATGGAATCGCTGTTGACGCTCCACCACGGCCAGCGCGGCGCGGGTGCCGAGAATGAGAATGATCCGCCCGCAACCCCGCGCCGCCGCGGGGGCACCCGATGAGGGCCGCGCTGCTCGCCGCCGCGGCGCTGCTCGCCGCCCCCCCCGCCGCCGCGCAGAATTATGGCGCTCGTGTCGCGCGCGTGCTCGAGGCGACGCCGCTGATCGACGGTCACAACGACTGGCCCGAGGCGCTCCGCGAGCGCGAGGGCGAGAAGCGCTGGAGGATGGACCTGCGCGACCTCGGCGCGAGCGACCCCGCCTACGATACCGATATCACGCGGCTGCGGCGCGGGCTGGTCGGGGGGCAGTTCTGGTCGGTGTGGGTGTCTCCCGACCTGCCCGGCAAGGAGCAGGTGGAGCAGACGCTCGAGCAGATCGACCTCGTCCACTCGCTCGCCGACCGTTATCCGGAGACATTCGCGCTGGCGCGCACCGCCGCCGACGTGCGCCGCGCGCACGCCGCGGGGCGGATCGCCTGCCTGATCGGGGTGGAGGGCGGGGGCCAGATCGACGGCAGCCTCTCGGTGCTGCGCGCCTATGCCGCGCTGGGTGCGGGCTATCTCACCCTCACCCACTCGCGCACGATCGACTGGGCCGATTCCGCCACCGACGACCCGCGCCACGACGGGCTCACCGACTTCGGGCGTGAGGTAGTGCTCGAGCTCAACCGCCTCGGCATGCTGGTCGACCTGTCGCATGTCAGCGAGAAGGTGATGCGCGACGCGCTGGCGGTCACGCGCGCGCCGGTGATCTTCTCGCACTCGGGCGCGCGCGCGCTCAACGACCACCCGCGCAACGTCTCGGACGACGTGCTGCGGCTGGTGGCGCGCAACGGCGGCGTGGTGATGGTCGACTATGCGCCGGGCTATGTCGCCGACGCCTACCGCCGCTGGTCCGCCGACTCGCTGGCCGAGAAAGCGCGGCTCAACTCGCCGCCATACAACGGGCTCGACATCGGCCAGCCGGAGAGAGCCGCGGCGGACTATGCGACCTGGCTCCGCGCGCACCCGGCCCCGACCGTGACGCTGGCGCAGGTGGCGGACCATATCGTCCATGTCGCCGAGGTGGCGGGCGTCGATCACGTCGGGCTCGGCTCGGACTTCGACGGCGTCGGCGCGACGCTGCCGACGGGCCTCGGCGACGTCTCGACCTACCCCGCGCTGCTCGCCGAGCTGATGCGGCGCGGCTGGTCCGACGCCGACGTCGCCAAGCTGGCCGGGGGCAACGTGCTGCGCGTGATGGAGGCGGCCGAGCGGGTCAAGGCACAGCTGGGCGCTGCTCCGTCGGCCGCTTCAGCCCACGTTCGCACTCGCAAGGGTCTGTAGACCCGGAAGCGGTCACTCGATCGCTCTCGACTCCCACCACTCATTCAACTCGGTGCCGGAGCCCTGTGGAAAATCGCACCGGCGCAGTGGTGCACCGCAAGCGGGAAGCGTGGGATGGTCCTGAAGCGGACAGGCCAAGGTTGGATCGCAAACAACGCTGCAGGGATGTGAGGATGACGCATGAAAGCAGCGATCGCAGTTCGAGCGGAGTGCCCTGGGGATGCTCCCGCGATCTTAGAGATTGTGGTGCGCGCTTACGCCAACGTGATCTATAGCGATCATCGCGAGCACCTGATGATCGAGCGGCTTCGTGGTACCGCCGCCTGGATCCCACCGCTGTCCCTTCTGGCCGAGGTCGGCGGGAGGGCCGTAGGACACATCCTGCTGACGAAGGGAGATATTTGTGGCTCAGGATCCTGGAATGAATCGCTTGCCCTAGCGCCGCTATCGGTGGTGCCCGACTACCAATCTAGAGGGGTGGGCAAAAGGCTGGTTGAATCGGCTTGTCAGAAGGCGCTCGAGCTTGGCTTTGGAACCATCGTCCTGGTCGGTCTTCCATCCTACTACCCCCGATACGGCTTCGAGCCGTTAAGCCGTTACCCAATCACGCTGCCATTCGACGCGCCTGATGAGAACTGCATGGTACTTCCTCTACGACCGGGAGCACTCGACGGCGTTGCAGGCGTGGTGAAGTACGCCAAGGAATGGCTGGAGCACTGAATGACTGCTTGAGGCGTCGCTACGATCTGAGGATATGTTCGAAGAGCGCTCTCAGTCTAACGCGAACTCGTCTAGGCTAGCTTCGCCAGGGCCCCAACCGACTTGTGCCGTTGCGGGCTGACCCGAGACCGGCGAGATGCTGCCGAGCGTACATGACCTAGGTCGTCTTCACCGGCTCACCCGGCTCTTCGCGAAATCCGGCTATTATCCGCCTGGATGCTCGCGGTGTTAGCAGAGCGACATCCCACCCATCCGCTATGAGCTTGGTCACCCGCTACGATCTCTGGATCGATCAGGCCGAGCCCGGCCGGTTCGTGCTGAACGAGCTCTACACCGATGCCGACGCGCTCGCCGCGCATCGTGCGAGCGCGCATTTCCAAACCTATCTCGCGTCGATCAACAACCTTGCTGAGCGGAGCGCGTTCACGCTCAATCCGCTAGCGTTCGGCTGACACGCATTCAGGCCCAAGGATCCGTACCATGGCACTCAAGGATATTCTGCCCTCGAAACTCGGTTTCGGCGCCGCACCGCTCGGCAATATGTTCCGCGCGATCCCCGAGGACGAGGCGCTCGCGACCGTCGAGGCCGCCTGGAAGGACGGCATTCGCTACTTCGACAACGCTCCCTTCTACGGCGCGGGCCTCGCCGAGATCCGCATGGGTGAGGCGCTGAAGGACAAGCCGCGCGACCAGTACGTCATCAGCACCAAGGTCGGCCGCCTCGTACTCGACGAGGTTGAGGAGGAGGCGCGCGACAATGGTGAGAAGGGCGACGTGTTCGCCAACGGCCGTCCAAACAAGGTCATCAACGACTATTCGCATGATGCCACGTTGCGCTCGATCGAGGACAGCCTGACACGCCTGCAGACCGACCGTATCGACATCGTCTGGGTCCATGACCTAGCGCAGGACTTCTACGGCGACGCCTGGATCGGTAAATTTGAGGAGGCGCGCACCGGCGCGTTCAAGGCGCTCGATCGCCTACGCGACGATGGCACGATCAAGGCGTGGGGGCTCGGCGTGAACCGAGTCGAGGCGGTAGAGCTGCTGCTCGACCTCGACGGTCCGCGACCCGACGGCTCGCTCCTCGCCGGTCGCTACACGTTGCTCGACCATGACCGCGCGCTCGAGCGCCTGATGCCGAAGGTCGCCAACCGCGGCTTGGGCATCGTCATCGGCGGGCCTTACAGCTCAGGTGCGCTCGTCGGTGGGCCGAATTTCGAATATGCCCCCGCCACGCCCAAGATCCTCGCCAAGGTCGCGGCGATCAAGGCGATTGCCGACCGCCACGGCGTCAGCATGAAGGCGGCGGGCCTACAATTCTCGCTCGCCAACCCCGCGGTCGCAGCCGTCATCCCCGGTGCCAGCCGACCGCAACGCATCGCAGAGGACACGGCGGCACTGAACGAGCCAATCCACGTCGACTTCTGGCGTGAACTGCGCGACGCCGGCCTTGTTAATCCGGCGGCACCGTTGCCACTCTGACCCAGAACCGGCCATTCCGGAGCTTCTGCCCGCCTCCCGACCCCGGCAGCTCGTTCATCTCGGTGCCAAGGTCCTTTGGCGTGCTGCAGAAATCAGGCTTGCCTGATCTTGCAGGCAAGCGGAACGGCGGCTTCGAAGCGTGGAAATGACGTGACCACCCACGCCTGCCACGCTAATCGCCAAACCCGATCGGATGGCAGCCGATTTAGCTCGACCTTTGGTCTGCGACGATCCCCGGAATAATCCGCTCTGGATGGGTCATGCTTTGCATCAACCCATGGCAGGGACTAGACAGGTTCATGAACCAGATATTAAGAACCTATCGGCGAGCGCGCCGGAGTGGTGAGGCCGTCACCACCAACTTCCTCGAGCTACTATCGCAAACGCCCGGCGCGATCCGCCTCCCGAACGATACATCGGGATCGGTGCGTAGGGCGATCGAGGAGGACGAGAGCGTCGGTCGCGTGCTCGCGTGGCTTCAGCCCGAGGGTTCACCACACAAGCACTAGGGTCGGACACCGCTCCTGGATGAGTGAAGCGGTGGCGTCTGCCCGGCGGATCGTGTAGGCGAGCGGCGATGTTCAAGACGTTCAACGACCCGATGCAGCCTCGCCGACACAGCCTTGTCGCTACCACCAACTACGACGCCAAGCGCTCGCCAGCCGTCGCCGATACCCCGTCGACTAACTACGAGGAGCTCGCCCGCCAGCTCGATCTGGGCACTCGGCGAGGATAGGCACGCAGCCACGAGGGTCTGATCCATGAAGAAGTCCGAGCTGCCCTTCCTCAAGGCCCGGCTGGATGCGGCTAATCGTCAGGCGGGAGCCGACGCCAATGACCGTGAGGTGGAGCGTGACCCGATCCGAAGCGACGCAGAGGGCAAGCACACAGCCACGGAGATCGGGCTCGTGGATGGGCATCGTGACCCTGATCCCGGCGCCTAGCCGGGCGGAGGCGTCGCCTACCCGCCCATGCATAGGTGTCCTGGTCCGCATTTCCTCGCGAGCTCGCGGGTCCAAGGTCCACCTGTCTACCCGGTTGCCTGAGACCTGGCCCTACTGCCCGCATAGAGCTTGGGGTGAGCTGGCCGCATCATGTTCGTGAAAAGGTTGGTGTTGACCTAGCATTCTACAAGCGCTCGGATGTACGCTCCTAGGTTGAGCGGACATCCAAGCAATCTCGTCGAGGTATGGTCCTGACGCATCTATCCTGCAGGTGCTGCAAGTAACGTTCTCTGCCAGAAGAGCATCGACGCGTTGAAATAATAGTCGCTGTTCTCCTTCTTGCGGAAGCCATGGCCCTCGTTCTGCGCGATGAGGTGCCAGGCCGTGCCGCCACGACCACGCACCGCCGCGATCATCTGATCGGCCTCCGACTTCGGCACGCGCGGGTCGTTGCCGCCAGTCGCCACCAGGAGAGGCATGGTGATCTTGGCGACGCTGGTGAGCGGGGAGATCGCGGTGAGCTTGGCGCGCTGCCGCGGGTCGCGCTCGTCGCCATACTCGACGCGGCGCAGATCGCGGCGGTAGCTTTGTGTGTTCTCCAGGAAGGTTACGAAATTGGAGATCGCGACATAGCAGTTCGCGCCCTTGAACCGCGCCGCGTAGCGGATCGCGCTGGCGTAGCACATGTACCCGCCATATGAGACGCCTGTCACCGCGAAGCGCGCCGGGTCCAGCGCCGGGTCACGCTCGAGCGCGTCGAGGAAGGCACCGATGTCGCGCACCGAATTCTCACGCAGGTCGGGGCCGTTGTCGAGGTTGACGAACCGCTTGCCGAAGCCTGACGAGCCGCGCACGTTGGGGTAGAACAGCGCCACGCCCAGCTCATTTAGCAGGTAATTGTCGGCGCCGAGGAAGTCGGGCCGGGTCTGGCCCTCGGGACCGCCGTGGATATCCACCACCAGCGGACGCTTGCCGGGAAAGCGACGTGCGTCGGGCCGGTAGAGGAAACCCGACACGGTCTGGCCGTCGAAGCTCTTCACCTCGACCAGCTGCGGCGTGGCGTTGGTGGCCGGATCCAGCCCACCTGCCTCGCTGTCGGTCCAGCGCGTGACGGCCAGCGTCCGCGCGTCCACCGCGAAGGCATCGCCGGGCACGCGCGCTGCTCCGATGCTCAGCCCGATCACACCCCAGGGGGAGATCTCCAGCGCCGGGCCGATGCTGTACGGGATGACGCCCTCTGGCAGACCGGTCACCGGCCGCGCCGTCCCGCTGGCGACGTCGAGCACACGCAGCCGGCTGATCCCCGCCTCGTTGACGGCGTATGCGACGGTCCCACCGTCGGGTGACAGTGCATAGTCGCTCACGTCCCAGCGCGGCTCGCGCGACACCGCGGTGAAGCGGCCGCGCGCGTCGAGCCGGCCGAGCCGCAGGAAATCCGCGCCGCCCGCGTCGGACACGACCCAGATGGCGCCGTCGGCCCCGTAGCGTGGATGCTCGTAAGACACCTGCGCCTTCACGTCGGTGAGCGCGCGGAGGGTGCCCGAGGCGAGGTCGAGCTCGTAAAGGTCAGCCTTGTTGATCGACTGGCGGTTGAGCACCAGCGCGCGGCGCCCATCATCTGAGAAATCGGCGATGTTCCAACCGCCTCCGCGCACCTGCGCAACGCGGCGGTCGCTGGCGCGGTCGCGCGGGTCGATCACGTAGAGGTCGCTGTCGGCGCCGTTGCGCCGGGTCGAGGAATAGCCGACCAGCGCGCCGTCGCGGCTCCAGGCGCCGAACCAGTTCCGGCTCTTGCCGTCGGTCAGCAGCTCGAGCCGGCCATCGGCGAGGCGGTAGAGCTGATAGAACTCACCGCCGCCGACATCCTTCTGCACCACCAGCGCGTCGGCACGGCCCGGCGCCAGCGTGGCGGCGAGGATGGGCTCGTCCTCGAAGCTGAGCTGGTGCCGCGAGGCGAGCGGGGCGGCGACCCGATGCACCTGATCCGTGCTGCCGAAGCGGGTGCGGATCAGCATCGAGCGGTCGGCGTCGTTCCAGCCAAGGAACTGAGCGCGCCGCGACTGGAGATAGGGGCGGGTCGCCTCGGCCAGGGCGACCGGGATGGCAGGCACGCCGTCCGCGACGATTGCCGCCGGCTTCGCGACGACGGCGGAAGCCGGGGCGGGATCACCCGCCTGAGCGACAGCGCTGAGCGGGATGAGGAGCGAGGTGGCGAGCAGGAACGGGCACAGCGGCCGCATGGCAGGTCTCCGGGAAGAGGACCGTCGCCGCCGATGACGGCGACGGTGAGGGATCAGAAGCGGACGCGGGCGCCGACCGTGACGTACCGGCCGATGACATCGTAGTAAGGCGAGTAGAGCGACCCCACCGGCGGCGCCTTGTCGAACAGGTTGCTGGCATTGGCATAGACCTCGAGCGACGGCCCGCTCGTCACCGGCACGCGCGCGGCGAGCTGCAGATCGACGTAGGTGTAGGCGCCGATATGTCCGTTGGTGATGTCCTGCGTCAGATTATACTCGCCCGGCGAGACGTAGCGCGCCCGCAGCTCGGCGGAGTAGGTCTTGTCATCATAGCCGACCGCGCCGTTGACCCGCCATTTCGGCACACCCAACCCGAAGGAGTAACCCTGCGAGCGGACGTACTCGATCTGGCTGACACCGTCATCGGTGCTGAGCCCGTCGACCCAGGTACCGAGCAGGCGGAAACGCAGCCGCCCACCGCTGTCCACCCCGAGCCGGCTGAGCGGCAGCAGGTACGACAGCTCGGCGTCGATGCCGTTGGTCTGATATTTGGACAAGTTCACGAAAGTGGAGCGGGTGCGGACCAAGGTACCCGCAGCGTCGCGGTCGATCCGCGAGCACAGGTCGAGGTTGCCCGCGAAGCAGCGGGTCACCAGATCCTGCGGCGCGATCGTCGTGATCACGTCGTCGATCCGAATGTCATAATAGTCGACCGTCAGGTTCAGCCCTGTGACCGAAGCGGGCGACCAGGTCACGCCGCCGGTGAAGGTGTTCGCTACCTCCGGACGGAGCGCGACGTTCCCCCCGCCGATATTCTGGACGTAGACACTCTGCCCGGTCTGGGGATCGGTCAGGTTGTTGTAGCCGATCGTCGACTGAGTGAAGAGCTCGGACAGGCTGGCCGAGCGGATGTCGCGCGAGTAGGTTGCACGGCCGCGTAGCCCAGGAAAGAACTCGTTGGTGGCTCCCAGCTTATACGACCAGATCGAACCGGTGGTGCTGTAGTCGCTGACGCGAACGGCGCCATTGAGCTCGAGCCGGCGCAACAGCGGCGTGTCGTGGATCAGCGGCACCAGCAGCTCGCCGAACGCCTCCTTCACCGTGAAAGCACCCGCCAAGGGCGAGAAGCTGAACGAGGTGAAGGCGCGAGCCAGATCGAGCGCGCCGACGCGCGTGTCGATCTGCTCCTTGCGCGCCTCGAACCCTGCGGCAAACGAGACGTCGCCCGCGGGCAGCGCGAACGGCTCGCCGCGCAGCGAGAAGCCGGTAACATCGAGCTTGGTGGTCGAGCGCGACATCGGCGTGCCGGTGACATAGGCCGCGGCGGCGGCCGACGGAGCTCCCTCGCCGAACAGGTTGATCGGCACGCAGGCGGTGGTCGGGTCGGTGAGCGCGACGCGGCAGATCGGTTGGCCTGTTGTCGGGCTGACGATCGAGTCGACGGCCTGGGCGTAGTTCTGCGTCAGGATGAAGCCGGGCGTGTCGATGTTGTTCTGGAACGCGCCGTGCGTATAATAAGCGCTCCAGCGCAGCTTGGTGCCGATCGTGCCATCCAGAGCCAGTGTCGCCTGCGTGGTCTCCCGCTCGAAGTCGATCGTCGAGTAAGCGAAGTCGTTGTTGAAGCGGCCAAGGAAGAAACTGGTCTGCCCCGCCGCGGTCATCCGCTCACGCACCGCGGTCGGAAGAAAGGCATTGTCGATGCCGATCCGCAGCCCGCTGGTGGCGCTGCTGCGATTGTGGTCACCAAACCAGATATAGTCGTTGTACATGCGTGAGTGGCGCACCTCCGCGGTGGCCTTCACCGCGTCCGAGAGCTCGTAGCTGACACGCGCCAGCCCGTTGTAGCGGCGCTGCGGTGTCACCAGCGGGCTGAGATCGTCGTTGGAGGGCCCCTCACCGCCGATCGAGTTGGTACCCCGCACAGTGCCGCCGTCGAAGCGGCGCAACGTGCCATCGGGGTTGAACGCGTTCCCGGCGAGTACGCCCGACATGATCAGGCCGCCATAGGCTGCGTTGGAGAAGCCGACGTCAGGTGCAAGCACGAAGCGTCCGGCGCCGTCGGCCACGGTCGCCCAGCGCCCGATCCGCGGCCGGCTGACCTTGGGTACGACGCCGTCGTTGTCGAGATACTCACCTCCGACCAGCACATGGCCGCGGCCACCGGCGAACTCGGCGCCGAACGCGCCCTCGAAGCGGCGCTCGGCGGCGTCGCCGAACGAGGAGATGCCCGCCTGCGCGCCGAGCCGAAGGCCGTTGAAGCGATCGTCGATGCTGACATTGACCACGCCTGCGACAGCGCCCGAGCCCCAGGCCGCCGAGGCGCCGCCGGTGACCACATCGACGCTCTTGATCAGCACTGTGGGGATCGTGTTGAGGTCGTTGTCACTGGCGAACCGGCGGCCATCGAGCAGCACCAGGGTACGGCTGGTGCCGAGGCCACGCAGATCGACCGGAGCGGTACCCGCGCCGGTGTTGGTGCCCGTGGTCTGCGCCGAGGTGGTGGCGCGGAACTGAGGCAGGTCGTTGAGCGCGGCAGCGACGTTGGGTCGGCCGCCTATGCTGAGGTCGTTGGCGGTGACCCGCAGCGTCGGCGTGGGCGCGTCATAGCCGGCGCGATCGATGCGCGAGCCGGTGACGACGACGTCCTGCCCGGCAGCGTCGCGTTGGTCGAGCGCACTCGCCTGGTCGGGCGTGGCGGTGGTCGAGGTGGCGGCCGGGTCGATCCCGGCATCGGCAGCGGCTGCCGTCGGTGTGGTCGCCTGCGCGAGCGCCGGCGCCGCGAACGTCGCGGTCAGCGCGAGCGCGCTGCCGCCCGCCGCAAGCGAGCGGCGGAACAAACTATCATGCAACATCAACAAACCCCTTCGAGTAGCCGCTTGCGCGGCGCGTCGTCGTTCTCCCTGCGGAAAGCCCTATGGCGGGCGTTGCGGCCTTTGGCGGCGCGCGGCCGGGCATGGTGAACGCGCGCCCGAACGCATCGCAAGATGCTCGGGCGAGCGTTTGTGGCACCGCTCCCGATCTGTGTGACACGTTCTTGCGTCGAGAGCCCGAAAAGGGAAAGACTATTGTCCGATGTTATCCTGACGGCTCATCATAGCCGCGGGTTATGGGTTTGTTGCCGGCGCTAGGCTTGCGACCAGATGCTCTAGGAAGGCCGCTGCTAACGCACCGGGCGGGCGGCTCTCCGGATATAACGCGTAGACGTCAAAAGCGATCGGGGGGTCGAGCGGACGGCTCTCGAGCCCCTGCGCCACCGCGGTGCTCGCCGTGTAGCTGTCAACGACAGTCACGCCGACACCAGCCTCGACGAGCGCCGCCGCGACAAAGAAGGTGCGAGCTGCGGCGACTTCGTCGAGTTGCAGGTCCTGCTGCTCGAGCGCGGCGAGCAACATCTGTCCCTGCGGTCCGCTGTCGACCGTCGAGACGAAGGGCAGCCCGGCGAGACGATCAAGCGCTACGCGCGCGGGTGGGTCGCGCAACTCCCCGGCGCGGTAGAGGAGCACCATCTCGCCGCGACCGACGTGCACGCTCTGCAACGCCGCGCCACGGGGACGATGATAGCTGATGACGATGTCGCTCTCGCCCTCGAGCAGGTTCCGCGCGATATCGTCGGTGTGGATCGTGTGTAGCTCGAAGCGCACCTCGCGATGGCGCTCAAGGAAGCGCGCTACTGCACGCGGAATTGCGCCCAGCCCAAGAGATGGGAGCGTCGAGAGCCGCAGCGTCGTGCCGCGGCCGCGCCGCAGGTTGCGCGCGCGCTGCTGCATGAGATGGACGCCACTCTGGATCGCAGCGGCATCGTCAAATAAAGCGTGTGCGTCGGCGGTAGGCACCATCTTGCCCTTGATCCGCTCAAACAGTGGGAAGCCGAGTACCTGCTCGGCATGTTGCAGCACCTTGGTGACCGACGGCTGCGACACGTGGAGCGCGCGCGCCGCTGCGCTCACCGAGCCGGCCGAGTAGACCGCGTGGAACACCTCGATATGGCGCAGGCGCATCATGCCATCATCACCTTGGCTTGGTGTTGCAGGCCTTGATCGATGTCAACGCTAGGTGCCGGCAGCTCTGAGAACGTGGCGGCCTCGGAATGGCGCCGAAGGAACTGATGTGCTCGCACGCGATGATATGACATGAGACATTAGGGGACGCAGAATTAATCTGCTCTAAGCCCCTAGTCATTCCTCAATTTCGGTTGATCGTTCATCGGGCGATCGTGAGAGTTATGCGACATATCTGCAACATGCATCAGGATTAAACGCGGTTTGGTTCATTTGCCTATTGTCCGACGAGCGCGCCGAAGTCCACTCTCGGCATCAGCGGCACGCCTCAACGATGCCGCAGACATCTGCAGGGCTGATCATCACGCGTCCTGGCGCGCCGGGCTGAAACCGGCGGCGAAGGGCGGGAACGTCTGGAAGGGAGCCTGAGAGCCACTCGTCAAAGGGGCCTCAGATGATCAGACACATGACCTCGACTGTCGCACTCGCGTTCGCCCTCGTCGCAGCGCAGGCGGCGCACGGAGAAGGAACCACGACGAGCGACGCGGCGCCGGCTGCGCCGCAGGCGGACGTGCCGCAGGATACGTCGGCGTCGGCGGGCACGGCCGCGACGGTACAGCCCGAGACCGACATCGTCGTGCTCGGCACCCGGCGCACCGACCGCACGCTGACCAACTCGCCCTCGCCGGTGGACGTGATCAGCGCGGCGGAACTGACCACCCAGCCGGCCACCAACATGGTCGATCAGCTCAAGAACATCGTGCCCTCCTTCTACGCGGGCCAGAACACGATATCCGACGCCTCCACCTTCGTGCGCTCGCCGTCGCTGCGCGGCCTCGCCGGCGACCAGGTGCTCGTCATGCTGAACGGCAAGCGCTACAATCGCTCGGCGCTGGTGCAGGTCTACGGCGGCAGCGACACCGGCCTCGGCCGCGGCGCGCAGGGGCCGGACATCTCCGCCATCCCCTCGCTCGCGATCGGCAGCCTGCAGGTGCTGCGCGAGGGAGCGACCGCGCAATATGGTTCGGACGCGATCGCCGGTGTGCTCAACTATGGCCTGCGCGAGAACCAGGGCATCGAGCTCGTCGGGCGCGCCGGCCAGTTCTACGCAGGGGACGGCGAGAGCTACCAGATCGCCGGCAACGCGGGAGTCAAGGGCGACTGGGGCTTCATCAACGTCACCGGCGAGTACACCGACGACGGCCAGACCAGCCGGGGCCGTACCCGTCCGTCCGCGGCCAATTTCGCGCAGAACTTCCCCGATCTCGCCTCGCAGCTGCCGAACTACCCGCTGCCCGCGCAGATCTGGGGCAGCTCGCCGATCCACGGCTTCAAGGCGGTATACAACTCGGCGATCAACGTGACCGAGACCAGCAAGCTCTACGTCTTCGCCAACTATGCCGAGAGCAAGGGCAACCAGAGCTTCAACTACCGCGCCTCGGTGTCGAGCACCGCCACCGACACAACCGGCGTCGTTCGCAACCAGGGGGCGAACGGCGCCTTCAACAACATCTTCTTCCTGACCCCCTGTCCGGCGGGCAGCGCCACCTGCCCCGCCGGCGGCTTCGTGCGCGACGGCAACACCTTCCGCTTCGCCGACCTGTACCCGGCCGGCTTCACCCCGCGCTTCGTCGGCGAGACGCAGCAGGTCTACGGCGTGCTCGGTTACAAGGGCACCGCCGGCGCCTTCAGCTACGACGTGTCAGGCACGCTCGCGCGCAACAAGCTGTCGCTCTCGATGTACAGCTCGGCCAACTTCTCGTTCGGCCCCGACACGCAGACCAGCTTCGATTTCGGCGAACTCATCCAGAAGGAGACCAACTTCAACGCCGACTTCACCTACGCGGCCGATCTCGGCCTGGCCGCGCCGCTGACGATCTCCGCCGGCGCCGAATATCGCGAGGAGACCTACGCGCAGACCGCGGGCGACCCGCAATCCTATGCCGCAGGTCCCTACGCGGTCGCGCAGCAGCTCTACGCGCAGACGGCGCCGGGCGTGTACACCTTCTCGGGCACCACCGCGGCACAGGGTGTCGGCGCCAGCGGCTATGCCGGGACCAGCCCGGAGACGGCAGGGCGCTTCAACCAGAAGGCGTATGGCGCCTATGTCGGGCTCGAGACCGACCTGACCGAGGCGCTGACGGTGGGCGCCGCAGGGCGCTACGAGCATTACAACACCTTCGGCGACGCCTGGGTCGGCAAGGTCAACGCGCTCTACAAGTTCGCCGAGGCCTTCTCGATCCGCGGCAGCGTCGGCACCGGCTTCCACGCACCCTCCCCGGGCCAGTCGAACGTCTCGATCGTGACGACCTCGTTCAACAACGGCGTCGCCTTCCAGAGCGGCACCTATCCGACCAACACCGCGGTGGCGCAATATTACGGCGCCACGCCGCTCACGCCGGAGAAGTCGACGAACTACGGCCTGGGGTTCATCCTGGAGCCGGTCAGCGGCATGACGATCACGGTCGACGGCTATCAGATCAACCTGCGCAACCGCATCGGGCTGACCTCGCCCTTCATCGTCTCCGCGGCCGACCTCGCGGCGCAGCCCGCCCTGCTGCCGGTCGGCGTCGACGGCCAGGTGCAGTATTTCACCAACGGCTTCCGCACGCGAACGCGCGGCATCGACGTGGTGGGCACCTGGCGAACGCAGCTCAGCGAGGCGCTGCTCAATTTCTCCATCGCGTACAACTACAACGAGACCAAGGTCACCGACTATGACGAGCGGGTGGTGAGCACCGCGCAGCTGATCGACGCGGAGAACCTCGCGCCCAGGCACCGGATCGTGTTCAACGGCAACTGGTCGCTGGGCAACCTCAGCTTCAACGTGCGCGAGAACTATTACAGCTCCTTTACCAGCGCGCAGGACTATGGGCAGACGAACGGCGTCGCCAACCAGGTGTTCGGGGGCAAGTTCACCACCGACCTCGAGCTGAGCTACACCTTCGCCGAGCACATCACGCTCTCGGTCGGCGCGCAGAACTTCACCGACGAGCACCCCGACCGGCTCGCGCCGACCTCGACGGTGCAGATCTACCCGCTCACCGGCGGGACCTCGGACGGGCAGGTGTACCCGCGCAACGGCGGGCCGTTCGGCTTCAACGGCGGCTTCTACTACACGCGCCTGCGGGTGAAATACTGACGGACCGCGGCGGGGCGGCTTGCCCGCCCCGCCCCGACCGGTCAGGATCGCACGATGGAACTCACGCACCGCGTCGCCACGCTCGACGACCTCGACGCCATCCGCGTCGTCGTGCGTCGGGCGATCGAGCAGCTGCAATCGGACTTCCTCACGCCCGAGCAGGTCGCGGCCAGCCACCGGGTAATGGGGGTGGACACGCAGCTGCTGCGCGACGGGACCTACATCCTCGTTCTCGCGGGTGATCGGATCGCCGGTTGCGGCGGGTGGAGCTACCGCAGGACGCTGTTCGGCGGCGACACCAGCGTGGTCGCGCGCGAGCCGGAGACGCTGGATCCGGCAGGCGACGCGGCTCGCATCCGCGCGATGTACACCGATCCCTCTTTCACGCGCCGCGGCATCGGCCGACGCGTGCTGGAGCTGTGCGAGCAGGCGGCCTGGTCGCACGGTTTTCGGCGAGCAGAGATGATGGCGACGATGGCCGGTGAGCCGCTCTATCGTTCGTGCGGCTATGTCCGGCTGGACAAGCCCCTCACTGCTACGACCGGCGACACCGCCGTGCCTCTCGTGCGAATGGGTAAGCTACTTACCTGTAGTGGCTAGCGATGACAGTCTTCCACCCGTCGGAGACGATGAACTCGCCCGAAGGCAAAGCTGCCCGCTTCTCGGCGCGGGGGAGCCGGCTCGGCTCATCTACCAGAACGCTGCCGGTCTCGATCAAACCCAGGATCCGTGATCGGGCCCGCCACGTCCTGCAGGGCGGTTGAGAGCACGTCGACCAGCAACGTGGTCCAGCGAAGCTGGGCCAAGGCGTCCCCGAGCAGGTCCTGACGGATTTCCAGCTCGGCATAGAGCCGCCGACTGGCGTAGGCGTGCCGTGGGACGGTATAGTCGACCGCGTCCATCCGGTATGGCGCATTGTCGCCGACCGTGAGATCGGGCTCGCGTCGTAGCCTCGCGAGCAGCGCGAGCGCGAAGGACGGATCGCCTCCGTCGTGGAGGACGCCGATCTCCCAAGGTCGTGGCGTGCCATCAGCCAAGGCCGGGGTGAAGCTGTGAAGTGAGATCAGGATGGTCTCCTGCCCCGCCCCATCTCGCCGTGACAGCGTGTCCGCGATCGCGCGCTGATACGGTTCGTGCACGGCGGCGACGCGCGCGGCACGATCCTCCGGCGACAGCGCCACGTTCCCGGAGACGATCGTCGCGTCGCTGATCGCCGGCATCGCGTCCATCGCGCCGGGATCGCGGTTACAATCGACCACCAGCCGCGAGTACGTCTGCCGCACGAAGGTGGCGTCGCAAGCCTCGGCCAGCGCGACTCCCAGCCCGTCGACCCCGATATCCCAGGCGATATGACGGCGCAGGTCGCTCTCCCGCAAGCCTAGCGATTGCAACGAAGAAGGGATGACATTGCCCGCGTGATCGCCGATGAAGAGGTATGGCGCGCGACCCGCCGGGTTGACGATCTTGACCGCTGGCGGGTCGCGGTCCGTCAGTAACGGAGGCTCGACGCCGCGATGACCGTTCGATGCCATTCCTGAACCTCTCGCACGTAACGACCTATACCTACAAGCAGCCGGTCTCGTTCGGCGAACATCGGATCATGGTTCGGCCGCGCGAGAGCTTCGACCAGCACCTGTTGGAAGCCACGCTGACGATCGATCCGGAACCCAGCGATGTGCGCTGGCTGCAGGACGTGTTCGGCAACGCGGTTGCGATCGCGACCTTCGATCGACGTGCAAGCCGGCTGGTCTTCGACAGCAAGGCACGGCTTCAGCACGAGCCTGGCGACGTTCAGCACGTCGACATCGAGGAATATGCCCGCAGCTATCCCTTCACCTATTCTTCCGAGGAGATGCCCGATCTTCTCCGCTCGATCGAGCGCCAGCACCTCGATCCGCAACGCGCGGTGGACACCTGGGTGAGGCGATTCCTGAACGCCGAAGGGTCGACCGACACGCTGGGCATGCTGACCGCGATGACCACCGCGATCCGGCGCGAGTTCACCTATGTCCCACGCGCGGAGAAGGGCACCCAGACACCGATCGAGACCCTGCGGCGTCGCAAGGGCACCTGCCGCGACTATGCTATCCTGATGATCGAGGCAGTTCGCGCGCTCGGCTTCGCCGCCCGCTTCGTGTCGGGCTACGTCTACAGCCCTGGCGGAGGACGCGACACGCGCGTGGGGGGCGGCAACACGCATGCCTGGGTGCGGGTCTACCTGCCCGGGTCCGGCTGGGTTGAGTTCGATCCGACCAACGGCATCATCGGGAGCGCCGGGCTCGTACGCGTCGCGATCGCGCGTGACATCTATCAGGCCGTGCCGATCTCCGGAACCTACGACGGCTTCCCCGGCAGCTTCCTCGACATGGCGGTGACCGTTGATATCACCGTCGACCCGTCGCCATCCCCACCCGCCTCCCGAACGCCGGGCGCCCCCTCCGAGAACAGGAAGTCCGCCCGATGCTGATCCGTGCCGGCTACGACATCACATTTGCCGCCGACGCCGCCACCCCGATGATGGCGATGCTGAGCTTGCATCCGTCGCGGAACAAGGACCTGCGCACGCCACATCGCATTGCGACCACGCCGGATGTGCCGATGTACGATTATGTCGACGCGTTCGGCAATGTCTGCACCCGCGTCACCGTGCCCGCGGGGGGCCTGACGCTCAGCTGCGACTTCGTCGTCGAGGACGACGGTCGGCCGGACGTTTACACACCCGGCGCCATCCAGCACCCGATCGAGGACCTGCCGAACGACGTCCTGATCTTCCTGCTCGGCAGTCGCTACTGCGAGACCGACCGCTTGTCCGAGACGGCATGGTCGCTGTTCGGGCATGTCAAACCGGGCTGGGAGCGCGTCCAGGCCATCGTCGCCTTCACCCACGACCACGTCGAGTTTGGCTATCATCACGCGCGTCCCACCAAGACTGCCTGGGACGCGCACCAGGAGCAGCAAGGCGTGTGCCGCGACTTCGCGCATCTCGCCATCACGCTGTGCCGCTGCATGAACATTCCAGCACGCTATTGCACCGGTTATCTCGGTGACATCGGCGTCGCCCGATCGGACGCCGCGATGGACTTCTCTGCCTGGTTTGACGTCTATCTCGGCGGCGCCTGGCACACCTTCGACGCGCGCCACAACCAACCTCGCATCGGCCGCATCTTGATGGCACGCGGGCGTGACGCCACCGACACCGCGCTCACGACCGTCTTCGGAACGGCGGAACTTGGCCGCTTCGAGGTCCACACCGACGAGGTCGCCGAGCTTGGCTGAGGCCGGCGCGCGATCTGTCGTCACCTTTGCAGTCGCATTTCGGCTTCACCCGCGACGGCGCTGACCTACAAGCGGTCATTCGGGATCGCCATGCCACATCCTAAATCTGGGTATTTGTTCAGCTTACAATCCCACGCTCTCACTTGGTCGCGGGAAGGGCAGCACTTTGTTAGTGGAAGGATGTAGCGGCGCAATTGGTCATGGGCGATCCGGGCTGGGTTACGAACTCACACCTTCCCGCGTTGGGCGAGCGCGCGCGCGAACAGGCAGAATATTAAGGTATAGGTCAGCGCGTGAGAAGGATTCGAGCGGTTCGGGCGCTGGCCGCTTGAACAGCGCGTCACCCGCCTCCTTGACGCGGCCGCGCCACCGACGGAAAGAAGGATGGCGGAAACGGCGCCTGCGGCGACCCCTTCGGATCGCGAAGGTCGCTGCGCTGACCCGCGTCGGCGCTCAGCGGGATCTGCATGCCCCGACTCTCCTCGAGCAGACGGAACAGCTTCGCGCTCATCCGCTCCGCGAGGTCTTCATGACCGGGTCGAGCTATCAAATTGTTGCTTTCATGCGGATCGGCAGCAAGGTCGTACAGTTCGTCGAGGTCCCAGATGCCGTGGAAGTGCATGTATTTGTACCGATCATCACGCAGCGCGTGGACGGTCGGGGTCTGCGGGAAATTCCGCTCCCAATAATATTCGTAGAGCAGCTCGCTGCGCCACGGCACCTCTCCACCGCGCGCGAGTGGCAGCATGTTCGATCCCGCCATCCCGGCCGGCGCGGCGAGGCCTGCGGCGGCGAGCATGGTCGGGGCGATATCGATGTTGGCGACCACCTGCTCGACCCGCGACCCCGCCGGAAACAGCGACGGGCAGCGCATCAGCATCGGCACGCGCATCGATTCCTCATACGCCGCACGCTTGTCGATCAGCCCGTGCTCGCCGAACATGAAGCCGTTGTCGCCCATGTAGACGATAAGCGTGTCGTCGAGCTCGCCCCGCTTCTCCAGTAGCGCCATGATCTGCGCCAGCCCCTCGTCGACCGCGAGCAGCGTCTCCATGTAGCGCTTGTAGTAGTCCGCGATGTCAAGACGCCCATGATAGGCGTAGTCGACCCCGTGCCAGCTGTTGCGCTGGTTCTCGACCCACATCGGCCGCCCCGGCACGCCGCGCTTCATGCTGTCGGGATAACGGAAGGTCTCCTTGTCGTACTTGCCGGCGTGGCGCGTGGCGGGAATGAATTCGGAATGCACCGCCTTGTGCGCGAGATGCATCATCCACGGCTTGTTCGGGTCTCGCTTGGCGAGCCAGGCGAGCGCATAGTCGGTCAGCTCGTCGGTTATATACCCCTTCTGCGGCACCTTCTTCCCGTCGACGTTGAGCCCGTCGGCGGACGGCAGATATGTCCCCTGTCCCTTGAAGCTGACCCAGTGGTCGAAGCCCGGCTGCGGCCCGTCGCCCTCGTCGCCCATGTGCCACTTGCCGATGAAGGCCGTGTCGTAGCCCGCGGCCTGGAGATAGCGCGGGTAGAAGATCAGGCCCGGCGGGATCGGGTGGTTGTTGTCCACCACCTTGTGCTGGTGCGCGTAGAGCCCGGTCAGGATCGACGCGCGGCTGGGCGAGCACAGGGCCGTCGTGACGAAGGCATTGCGGAAATGCGCGCCCTCCCGCGCCAGCCGATCGAGCGTCGGGGTCGCGCCGAACGACTGCGGCGCCATGAACCCCAGCGCGTCATAGCGATGATCGTCGGTCAGGACGAAAAGGATGTTCTTGGGTTTCACCCGCGGCACCCGCTTCAAGCGCAGCAACCGAGGCGCCGCCGCCGCGACGCCGGGAGCCATCGTGTAGAGGCCGAACGCCCCGCCGCTCCCAGCGAGCAGGACGCCACGACGATCGAACTCGTCCGTCATCAGAAATCCTTCCGCAGCAGCAGCCCGGCATAGCGGCGATCGTCGCGCGGCACGAAGCGGACCGTCCCGGCGAAGGTACCGTTGGCGAGGAAACTGGAATAAGAAGTGTCGGTCAGGTTCTTGACGTACGCCCGCAATTGCCACCCCTGCCCCGGCTGGATCAGCGCGACGCTCGCGTTCCAGATTGCATAGGCGGGCTGGATCGTGCTCGGCGTCTGGCCGAGGTTGTACTGCACCTCGCTGCTGAAGGTCAGGTCACTCTGTATCTCAGCCGAGAGGCTGTCGGTCAGGCCGAAGCGGTAGGCGCCATTGCCGAACAATCGCACCTTCGGCGCGAAGGGCAGCGGCCGGCCGTCGATGTTGCAGCTCGTCGGCGCGCCGAACGGACAATTGAAGCGGCGCACCGTCGCGTCGGTATAGGCCGCCGACAGATCGACGGTGAACCCTGTGGTCGGCCGCAGCGTCACGTCCGCCTCGACGCCGCGCGAGCGAACCGACCCCGCGTTGATGAGCCGCGTTACCTGCGCGCCCCCGACGGTGTCGTTGAAGTTTGCCTGGTAGCCGTCGAATGTCGTCGTATAGACCGCCAGATTATAGCTGAAGGAGCGGTCCGCGGCGCTGCCCTTCAGCCCCGCTTCCCACGATTTGGACGTCTCGGGATCGAGCGGCACCTCGTCGAGCGGCGTGGTCGGGTCCAAGGACCGCATGTTGAAATAGACGTTGTACGCGGGCCCTTTATAGCCGCGGGAGTAGGTGGCATAGGTCTGCGCACGATCGCCCAGATCGAGCTGGAGCCCCAGGCGGTAGCTGTCGCCTCGCCGCGTGGTGTCGCCGCTGGTGTTGTGATAGGCGCGGATGCCCGGCCGATCGAGCGCCGCCAAGCCGCTGCTGGTGGGATCGTTGCTGGACGTGCGGACGTGGTAATAGCTCAATTCGTCCCAGGTCGAGCGATAGCCGGCGATTGCGCGAAACGCCTCGGTAAAGTTGAGGTTGGCCTCGCCGAACAGGGCATAATTGTCGTTGGTGACGCCGTAATTGGCGACTCCGGTCGTGGTCGTCGTTATCCCACCGGCCAGCGTCGACAGCTCGCGTTGATAGCGTTCGTCAGTCTTGGCGTGAAGGTAATAGGCGCCGAGGACATAGTCGATCAGCCCGCCCTTGGGCGAGGTCACCCTCAACTCCTGAGAGAATTGCTTGCTACGGACGCGTCCCTCGTCGAGGCCCTGCGGGAAGTCACTCGTCAGCACCGCGAGGCCGTCATAATCCTGCCGCTGATCGTTGCGCCACTCGCGATAGGCGGTGATCGAGGTGAGGTTGTAATCCCCCGCCGTCAGCGAACTCGTCAGCGACCCGCCGTAATTCTTGTCACGGACGTCGGTGTCGATGTTCGTCGCCGCGAGCCGGTTCTCGGGCGAAGCGGCAATCCCCTGCGCTGCCAGGGCGGCGGTGAGCGGGGCGGAGGTGCTGACCGCGTTGGTCGGATAAGCGATGCGCGAAACGGAGTAATAGACGCTGGGGCTCACCGTCTCCCTCGTATCAAGATAGTCGCCGATGACGGTGAACTTCAGCTCGTCGGTCGGCGTGAAGATCAGCTTGCCCCGCGCACCGTAACGGCGTGACGCATTGACATCGTTGCCGGTGACGACGTTGCGCACGTTGCCATTGTAGTCGCTGTAGAGGCCGCCGATCAGCGCCGTCAGCGTCCCCGGCACGATCGCGCCCGACACGCCCGCCTTGATGCGGTACTCCTCGTCGGTCGTCGCGCCCACCTCACCGAAAGCCCGGAATTCATTGCTCGGATCCCGCGTGACGATGTTGACCACGCCCGCCGAGGCGTTCTTGCCGAACAACGTTCCCTGAGGGCCGCGCAGCACCTCGATCCGCTCCACTTCGCCCAGATCCAGCGTCGACTGGCCCGGCCGTGTCAGCACCACGCCGTCGAGGACGGTCGACACCGACGGTTCAACGCCCGGCGAGGTCGTGATCGTGCCAACACCGCGGATGAAGACGGTGCGGTCCTTGTTCGACGCACCGGCGCGGAATCCGACCGAGGGGATCGAGGCGCTGATCGTCTCGAGGTTGTTGAGCTGTCGCTCGGCCAACGACTGCCCGCTGACCGCGGTGATCGCGATCGGCACTTCCTGAAGGCTCTCGTTGCGGAAGCGCGCGGTGACCACCACGTCCCCGCTCTCAGGCGCATCCGGCGCCGCAGTCCGCTCGGCGGGAGCTGGCGCCTCCTGCGCCATAGCGGGAGGGCTGGTCAGGCAGGCGGCGCTCGCGAGCAAGGCGGCCAGGTGGCGGTTGGTCATGAATGATCCCCTCTATCCTCCTCGCCGAGCTATATTCTAGCTGCCCGGTCGGGAATAAAGATCGTTCTCGCCCCCCGACAATCTCACGTTTGCACCAGCCGGTCGAGCCGGGGGAGAAGCAGCTGGATCCATCCGAGCGCGGCGAGATAGGCGACGCTCGCGAACAGCAGCAGGGGCAAGTAGCCAAGCCCCGCCGTGAGCAGCAGCCCCGCGACCTTCGCGATGACGAGGCCGCCGACATTGCCGCTGAACGAGCCGAAGGCGGTCACGCGCCCCACCTTTTCCTGCGGCACGATATCGGCGATCAGCGCGAACACGGTGGTCGAAAACGCCTGATGCCCGGCCAGCGCCAGCGCCATCAGGCCGACCGCGAGTGCATAATCGTGCGACAGCAGCGCGAGCGGGATCGGCAGCACGCACAGACCCGCGACCAGCATCACGCCCTTGCGCGTACGGTCGACCGACCAGCCCATCGCCAGCAACCGCGTCGACGCGCCCCCGCCTACCAGCGACCCCACGGCCGCCCCGCCATAGGCGATCGCCAACGGCACGCCGAGCGCGACGCCGGTCAACCCGAACTGGCGGTGGAAGAAATCGGGCAGCCAGAACAGGAGCAGCCACCAGGTCGCATCCGACAGCACCTTTGCCACCGCCACCGCCCAGGTCCGACGTTCCCCCAGGATCGGCCCGTAATCGGTGCGCCCCGCTGCCACCCGCGGGATCGCCTGCGCCTCCATATCGCTCGCGCGACCAAAGCTCAGCCCCCGCGTTGCCAGCAACCAGGCGAGTGCCCAGCCGAGCCCGATCGTCCCTGCGACGACGAAGGTCCCCCGCCACCCGAACGCCAGCGCCACCGTGGGGATCGCCAGCGGGGCTAGGATCGCGCCCAGGCTGCTCGCCGCGTTGCTGACCCCGAACCCGGTCGAGCGCCAGCGGTGCGGCAGCACCACCGCGATCGTCTTCGCGCCGGTTGGGGTCCCCATCGACTCGGTCATGCCCAGCGTGACGCGGACCGCAACGAACTGCGCCATGCTGTGCGCCCAGCCATGCAACAACGCGGCGATGCTCCACGCCGCGACACCCACGGGGTTGGCCCATTTGACGCCGAGCCGGTCCGCGATCCACCCGCTGACGAGAAACCCGCCCGCGGCGCCCGCCTGAAACCAAGCCGCGAGCGTGCCGTAATCGTCGTCGCTCCAGCCGAGCTCCGCCGCGATCGTCGGCTTCAAGACGGCGATGATCTGCCGATCGACGAGGTTCAGCACCCCCGCGGTGATGACCAACGCGAACAGCAGGCCGCGTCGAACGTTGCCGAGATCGGCGAGAAGCTTGGTCACCCCGTCACCCCGGGCCGGTCGCGGACTCCACCCTTTCGCTCACCCGCCCGCTTCCGCTCCGGCGGGACAGTGGATGCCGCGACGAGCCCGGCATGACGAAAGAGCCTCACACCAACGGCCCATGATCCAACCGTGGCAGCACGTGGCGTGCGAACAGGTCCGCCTCCGCCGCGTGCGGATAGCCCGACAGGATGAAAGCCTCGATGCCCTCGGCGCGATAGGCCTTCAGCTTGGCGAGCACCTGGTCCGGGTTGCCTACGATCGCCGCGCCGCAGCCGGAGCGCGCGCGGCCGATCCCGGTCCAGAGATTGTCCTCGACATACTCCCCACCCGCCGACTCGCGCAGCTCGGCTTGGCGCCGCACGCCCGCAGACTGGGCATCCAGCGACCGCGCCCGGATCGCCGCGCCCTCCGCGTCGTCCAGCTTCGACAGCAGCCGGTCCGCCGCGGCGCGTGCTTCCTCCTCGGTGTCGCGCACTACGACATGGACGCGATAACCGAAGCGCAGGGTGCGGCCGTACCGCTCGGCGCGTGCGCGCAGGTCCGCGACCGTCTCCCGCACCTTGTCCATCGTGTCCGGCCACATGAGGTAGACGTCGCATCCCTCCGCCGCCGCCTCGCGCGCCGCCTCGGAAAGGCCACCGAAATAGAGCATCGGGCAGCGCCCCGACATGGTCGTGATGCGCGGCGGGTCGACCTTTATCTGCCAGAACTCGCCGCGGTGATCGAGCGATTGGCCGTCGAGCAAGGTCCGCAGGATCCGCATCGCCTCGCGCGTGCGCCGATAGCGCGGCTCGCTCGCCAGCGTGTCGCCGGGCAGGTCGCTCGAGATGATGTTGACGGTGAGCCGGCCGCCGAGCATCCGGTCGATCGTCGCGATCTGACGCGCGAGTTGCGGCGGCCAGCTTTCGCCGATCCGTACCGCCATCAGCAGCCGCATACGCTTGAGCAGCGGCGCGATACCCGCGGCGAAGGCAGTGGTGTCGATGCCGAGCTGATAGCCGGACGGCAGCAGTATATTGTCGAACCCGCCGGACTCGGCCTGCAACGCGATGTCGCGACAATGCTCCCAGCTCGACCGCAGCGCCGCATCGGGTACGCCGAGAAACTCGTAATCGTCGTCACACAGCGCCGAGAACCAGCTCACCTCACAGGGATTCGTCATGGCAGCTTCGTCCCCATACCCGCCTCCAGCACCGCATACCATTGCGCCCGCGTCCACTCGACCTTCACCGCATCGGCGGCGGCGGCGACGCGTGCCGCGTTCTGCGAACCGACGATTGGAATGATCCCGACCGGATGCGCCATGGCCCAGGCCAGCGCCGCGGTCGGCCCGTCGACGCCAAAGGCGGCGCCCTGCTCCGCGAGAAGCGTCGCCGCGGGATGATCTCCCGCCAGCCGACCGCCGCCAAGCGGCGACCAGGCGAGCACCGCGAGGTCGTGCTGCATGGCATGGTCGAGCGTGCCGTCGAACAGTGGATCGGGCCGCAGCGGCGAGAACTCCGGCTGGATCGAGACGATCGGCACCGCGAGGAACGCCTGCAACGCGTCGAACTCCGCGACGCTGTAATTGGACACGCCGATGCTGCGCACCTTACCGGCATCGACCATCGCGCTGAGCGCCTCGGCCACTTCGCGCGGGTGCGTCAGGAAGTCGCGGCGGTGAACTTGGTATAGATCCACCGTCTCGACGCCCATCCGCGACAGCGAAGCGTCCAGCGCCTGCGCCAGATAGTCCGCGCCCGAGTCATACGGGATGCCTAGGCGGATCCCGCCCTTGGTCGCGATCACCATCTTGTCGCGCAAGCTGCGATCCTCGGCCAGCGCCTTCCCGAACAGCGCCTCCGCGGATCCGAAGCCAGCGGGCGTGTCGCAGCCGTAGATGTCCGCGGTATCGAACAGCGTTATCCCGGCCGCCAGCGCCGCGTCGATCAGCCGGCGCGTCGCCTTCACGTCGTTGCCGGCGAGCCGCCACATGCCCCATGCCAGCGGCGAGACGGAAAGGTCGCTCTTGCCCAGTGGGCGGGGTTGGTTCGATAGGCGCAGCGTCGTCGTCATTGCGGCGACATGACATAGCGAGGCGCGCGATGGTAGACGGGATCAGGTACGGCGTCGTCGGCACGGGCATGATGGGGGTCGAACACCTCCGCAACATCGCCCTCGTCCCCGGCGCCCGCGTCACCGCGCTGATGGACCCGGTCGCCACGTCGATCGAATGGGCGCGCGAGGTGGCCGGTGACGACGTGCCTGCCTTCGACCGGATCGAGGACTTTGCCGCCCGCGCTGAGGTGGACGCGATCGTCGTCGCCTCGCCGAATTTCACCCATCGCGCCGTCCTGGAGCCGCTGTTCGGCATGGACGCCGCGATCCTGTGCGAGAAGCCGCTGGCGACGAGACTCGAGGACGCGAGGTGGATCGTCGAGCGTGCGGCGGTGCATGCGAGGCCGTTCTGGACGGGCATGGAGTACCGCTTCATGCCCGCCGCCGCCGCCTTCATCGAGCAGGTTCACGGCGGGCGCGTCGGCCGGTTGCAGATGCTCTCGATCCGCGAGCATCGCTTTCCCTTTCTGCCCAAGGTCGGCGACTGGAACCGCTTCGCCCGCTACACCGGCGGCACGATGGTGGAGAAATGCTGCCACTTCTTCGATCTGATGCGGCTGATCGTCCAGTCCGAAGCCGTGCGCGTCTATTGCTCGGGCGCCATGGATGTGAACCACCGCGACGAGCGCTACGGCGGTGAGACCCCCGACATCATCGACAACAGCTTCACCACGGTCGACTTCGCCAACGGCGTTCGAGCGATGCTCGACTTGTCGATGTTCGCCGATGGCGCCGAGCATCAGGAAGAGATGAGCGCAACGGGCGATGCGGCGCGGCTCGACGTCCTGATCCCGCCCGGCGACATCGTCTTCTCGCCGCGGGTCGGTTTTCGGAGTGAGAAGCAGATCGAGCGCAAACACTTTGCCGTCGATCCGATCGCGCATGCGGCAGGCAGTCACGAGGGGGCGACCTATTACCAGCATCTGGCCTTCGCCGCCGCGGTACGTGGCGAGGGGGCGGTGCAAGTGACTGCGGTCGACGGTCTGCGCGCCGTGGAGATCGGCGCCGCCGCGGAGATTAGCGCCCGAGAGAAACGCGTCGTGGATATGAAGGAACTGGAATTCTGAGAGCACTACCAGCCCCAGTGCAGCCGAGGGGAGAAGTCGCACGGAGGTTCTGTCAAGCCAGACGAACCGGCTCCACAAGCGCCCGCAGACTTGTGCGTCACACGGTGCTTCAGCTACTACCCTAAGGCTGCTAGTGCCGCGAACTCTCCCGAGCTGGTTGCAAGATTTCCTTCGCTCGCGTGCCATTGAGTAAGCGAACGGAGTAGAAATTTGCTGATACCACGCTATGTGCAGTTTCTTCGACAACACCATCCGCAACTGATGAGCAAGGTACAAGGTTGTCGATCGACCAGCCTTAAGAACGATCACCGGCGCGAGCTACCCTACGAGCCTGCCACTTAGCGCGACAGATCCGTCGAACCAGAAGCGCCGTTCCATACTCTCTCATAGCTGCCTGATATCTGCCGCTCGTTCATGCGAGCGAACCCACTGCTTGAGCGTGCCGGCAACATCACCGGCACGCCCATGCACTCACATGTCCGCTGCGGTCGGGCGGACGATGACCTCGTTGATGTCGACGCCCTCGGGTTGCTCCAGCGCGTAGCGGACCGCCCGCGCGATCGCGTCCGGCGCCAGCGACTTTTTCCGCCATCCCGTCAGCGCGGCCGCGACTGCCGCGTCGGTGATGTCGTGGCCCAGTTCAGTGGCGACCACGCCCGGAGAGATCAACGTCGAGCGGATCTCGTCATGCTCCTGCCGCAAGCCCTCGGTGATGGCGCGCACCGCATGCTTGGTGCCGCAATAGACGGCCGCGGTGGGCATCACCATGTGCGCGGCTACAGACGCGACGTTGACGACATGGCCGCTCTGCTGCGCCACGAACCGCGGGAGCACTGCCGCGATACCATTGAGGACGCCGTGGATGTTGACGTCGACCATGCGTTTCCACTCGTCGCGCTTGAGCGCAGCGAGCGGCGACAGCGGCATAACGCCCGCATTGTTGACCAGCACGTCGACGCGGCCGAACCTCGCTCGCGCGGCCTCGACGAAAGCCTCGAAATCGGCGCCGTCGGTGACGTCGAGTTCGCGCCACGCGACGGTCTCGCCCAGTTCATCAGCCAGCGCCCTCAACCGCTCCCGGCGGCGCGCGCCGATGAACAGCCGGGCACCGGTCTTAGCCAATTCGCGTGCGGTTGCCTCGCCGATCCCGCTCGAGGCGCCAGTGACGAGGACGACCTTGTCGATGCTTCCTACCATGATGCAGTCCTTCTTTGCAGTGACGGCAGACAGATGGTCCGATGCCCGTCTCTGGCGGTAGAGCGATCGTCCGAGTGGCTTGCCCGATCCTCCAGACTCGTAGCCACGCGCTTGCCCGCGCCGCTCAACTGGGGAAGGAAGGCTGGCATGGACCGGATCGCCGAACTCGCCGCCATGATCGATCGGCACGTCGTGGGCACCGGCGTTTGCACGACAGCGATGTCGCGTGTGTCGCTGATCCGCGCCGACGCGCCGAGCACCCCCACGCCAGCCGTGTACGAGGCCTCACTCTGCCTGATCGCCCAAGGCTCGAAGCGCGTGGCGATCGGCGAGCACAGCGTCGTCTATGACACCGCCCATCACCTCATCGTGTCGGTCGACCTGCCGTTGGTCGGCCACGTCCTCGAAGCGAGTCGCGAGCGGCCCTATCTTTGCTGCAAGATCGATCTCGATCCCGCGATGATGGCCGATCTCATGGTGGACGAGGGCGACGCGGTGCCCCGCGCCGACCTCCCGGTGCTCGGCGTCTACCCCAGCGATCCCGACCTGATCGACGCAGCGTTCCGGCTGGTCGGACTGCTTGACAGGCCAGACACGATCCGGGCGCTGGCGCCGCTGATCGAGCGCGAGATCCTTTACCGTCTGCTCACCGGTCCGCACGGATCAATGCTGCGCCATGTCGCGACCGCTGGTAGCCATCTCAATCAGGTCAGCCGCGCTATTGCCGCCATCCGCCGCCGTTTTGACGCGCCGATCCGCATCGACGATGTCGCGGCCGAGGCCGGCATGAGCTCCTCCTCGTTGCACGCGCATTTCAAGGCGATTACTCGCATGACGCCGCTGGAGTACCAGAAGCAGTTGCGACTGCAGGAGGCCAGGCGGCTGATGCTCGTGGGGGGCGTGACGGCGAGCACGGCGGGCTTCACGGTCGGCTACGAGAGCCCATCGCAATTCAGCCGCGAATATCGGCGTCTTTTCGGTGCGCCTCCACGCACCGACATCGAGCGCCTTCACGCCGCACCTGCGGCGGCTATGGCGCTATGACGGCGGTCCGAACCGCGAACGAACCTGGAAAACCCATCGACCTACGCTGACGCAGGCCCAGAACCAGTCGCTCAGCATCGCATGGCCGCTTCCGGAAACCAGACAGTCGTTCATCTCCGCGGTATGACTAGTTTTGTCGGTCGAGCCGCCATCAGAGAGGAACAGCGCGACCCACGTCTGTCACCTCAGAGCGATGCGACCCGTTCGACGATGATGCGGATCGCCTCGCGATCCAGCGGCGCGCGGTCGATCGAATTGTGGATGCCGATCCCTTCGACAAGGGCGTCGAGCGCCCTGGCCGTAAGCGGATCGAAGAAGCGCTCAAGCGCACGGCGGCTGTTGTCCATCCACTGTTGCATTACGGCGCCCACCGCCGGATGCCGCGCGGCAAAGGCGTAAAGTTCGTAGCTCAGCAGGAGTGTGCGTGGTTCAGCCCAGATCGTGCCGGCGATGATATCGACGACCGCGTCGATCGCCGCGTACCGATCACCGGCTGCCTCAAGGCGAGCGCCGAATAGAGCGGATGACTGCGCCGCCAATTGTAGGAACGCGGCACTTATCAGCGCTTCCAGAGAGTCGAAATAGTAGGTCACCGATCCGAGCGGCACGCCTGCCTCGTCGGCGATCCGACGATGGGTCGTTCCTGCCACGCCACGTGAGGCGATCACCTCCAATGTCGCATCGACGATGCGCTGCCGCCGTGTCGGGTCGTTCCGCCTGCCCATGCCCATGGTCATGCTCTCATCCACTTGCGCGCGTGTGTACGTTTGTACATATAGATGGCTATCGAGATAGGTCCGCCGCACATGAATGATCAAATGTTGAACCGAAGAACAATTATCGGCGGCGCGGCTGCGCTGGGCGTGGCGGGCGCGAATGCGCCGTCTCAGGCGCAAGCCGCGAGCAAGTCCGTTCTGGGGCGTCGTGACGGCCGCTGGCTCAACGAGCCTCGGCGATGGTCGGTCGATCCCGCAGGTGACCTGTCGATGGTGACGGACAAGGGCACCGATTTTTGGCGAGAGACGCATTACGGCTTCACCCGCGACAGCGGCCACTTCCTCGGCTTCACCACGCCCGCAGCGTTCACGGCACAACTGCGTATCCGAGGTCAGTACCAGAAGCTATATGACCAGGCCGGGATCATGGTCCGGCTAGATGAACGGCACTGGGTGAAGGCGGGCATCGAGCTGTCGGATGGTCGTGCGATGCTAAGCAGCGTCCTGACGAATGACAAATCCGACTGGGCAACCGGCCCCTACGAACATGACGCACAGGACTTCTGGATGCGCGCAACTGTCGAGAGAGGCGTGCTGCGCCTTCAGGCATCTGCCGACGGCAAAACATGGCCATTGGTGCGGCTCGCGCCGTTCCCGATCGCCGCGTCATATCAGGTCGGACCCATGGCATGCACACCCGAACGGGACGGCTTGGCGATCCGCTTCTCTGATCTGCGGATAACCCCTCCCCTCGGCAAGGATCTGCACGACCTGAGCTGATGGCGATGACCGAAAAGCAGAAGATGCTCGCCGGCGAGCTCTACACAGCGAATGATCCAGAACTGACTGCTGATGCCGCGCGCGCTTCCGAATGGGTGGCACGCTACAACGCGGCGTCGACGGCGTCCCTGGACCATAAGCGTGCGCTGCTGAACGAAGGGCTGGGTCATGTCGGCGCGGACGTGATCATCCGGGCACCGTTCCACTGCGACTACGGGTACAACGTCCATCTCGACGACGGCGTGTTCATCAACTTCGGTTGCGTCATTCTGGATGTCGTCACGGTGCGGATCGGAGCCGGCACGCAAGTCGGGCCCGGCGTGCAAATACTCACAGCCGACCATCCACGTGACGCCGCGGCCCGAGCGCAGATGCTAGAGTTCGGCCGACCGGTGACGATCGGCCGCAACGTGTGGATCGGCGGAGGTGCCATCATCCTGCCCGGTATGACGATCGGTGATGATGCGATCATCGGGGCTGGCAGCGTCGTCACACGAGATGTTGCCGCGAACGTGACGGTCGCTGGCAATCCCGCACGACCTCTGAAGTTGAAAGCCGATCAGCAACCTTTGACGGCCTAATCGCCCTGCTGACCTAATCTCGGTCACTCAGGAGGGTGCTGTCATTCTAATGCGAACTCATCTCTGCACGATGCACTTAGGGCTTCGTGGGCCACGGATCAGCTGGCGAGCGCCTGCCACTCGGCCGGCGCCGCGGAGCGGCGCTGCTTGTAGGTCTGCCTGTCAATGAGGTGGCGTTCGTGGTTGAAGTGGTTGTGGACGTTGGCATGAACTTAGGCGAACTTCTGTAACGTTCGCATCTGCCGGAACCGCAGCATCGCCCGCTCTCGTCGCCTGAAGGGCAGGTGCGAGTTCTCGACTCGGTCGTTGGCCCAGCGACCCACCTCCTGCTTCTCGCGGCTGCCAAGCTCCGTCAGTGCAGCGCCGTAGGAGCGCAGACCGTCGGTGGTGATCGCCTCGGGCGAGTCGTGGCGCTTGAGCGCCGTCTTCATGAACGCGAGCGCCGCCTTCTTGTCTCGTGTTTTAGTGACGTAGCTCTCGAGGATCTCACCCTCGTGATCGACAGCGCGCCATAGGTAGACCATCTCGCCGTTCAGCTTCACGTACATCTCGTCCAGGTGCCAGCGCCAGTGACGAAAGCCGCGCATGCGGCTCACCCGCTGGCGCCGCACCTCACCCGCGAACAGCGGACCGAACCTGTTCCACCACAGCCTCACCGTCTCATGGCAGATGTCGATCCCGCGCTCGAACAGCAGGTCTTCCACGTTCCGCAGCGACAGCGGGAAGCGCACGTACATCAACACCAGCCTGATCACCTCGGGCGACGAGTTGAAGTAGCGGAACGGACTGGCTGGCCTGCGCGGGCGGGGCATGCCTCCCCCCTACCTCGGTGAGCACCGCAGGTGCATTAGCTTTGACAGAGCCATTCGGCGCCTTTCAGAAGATTGGCATTCCCGGCGAGTCTCCGCCCCGGACGACAAACGCCTTCATGTCAACGGATGCTGTGTTTCGAAAGCTATGCGGCAAATGGACAGGTACGCTGAGCGTGTCGCCAGCACCCATAATGATCGCGCCCTGATCCCAGCTGACCTCCAACGTGCCCTCGTGCACGAACAAGACCTCGACCTCGGCGCGGGCGTGCAGCGGTACGAAGGCACCCGTCGTCATCGTCAGCCGGCGCAGATTGAAGCCGTGTGGCCACCAGCCCGCGATCGGACCCGCCGGGAAGCCGTCGCCGGTCGCGATCGGGGTGATGACACCAGCCTCCTCGACCCCCTCACTCGCCAGCGGTGAGGCGGGATTGGCGATCATGTCCTCCGCGGCCGCGACGCACTCCCGCATCTTGTCCATAGGAGGGGTTTTGAGTTCGGACGCGGCGTCGACGCCCGTCGCCTCGGCCAATTCCACATCCTCCAAAGTGTATTCACCGCGCGAGGTGTCGATCAGTCGCCCTCCCTTCGCCAGCTTGAGACCATGCCCCGACGCTGCCTCGAACACTGCCGGCGCCCAGGTGACCTTTCCGGGATCGTCCTCGCCCAGAACCGTGAAGAGGAAGCCGACCCCCTCGTCGAGCTTCTCGAATCCGCGGAACATGTGGATCGGAACCGAGGCTACATCACCCGGACCGATCTCGATGGATCCGTCCTCCTTGTTGGGTCCGAACGGCAAGCGCCAGTGACCGGAGTGGACGACGAATACCTCGGCGGTGTCATGGCTGTGCTGCGAGTTGACGCAGCCGAACGGCTGACGTGCGGCACCGATGTTGAAGCCGTGGCGCTCGGTGATGTGAACGTGCTGGTCGGCGCTCTCCGAGACGCCCGCGCCGATGATCGTGAAGTTCTCCTTCTCGGTCGATCCCGGCGTACGGGTGTCGATGAACGCCGTGCGGCACGGCACCAGATCGGCATAGCGCACCAGGCGAGCCTTCATGGCTTCCTCAGTCCAGTTCACATCCATCTCCGCCGCTATGGGAAAACGTCTTGCATCCGAATGCACAACAGCTAGACCAGTCGCGATCGGCATGCAAGACGACTCCTCCGGTGGCATGAAGGACGACGTGAACACCATCGCGCAGCCCGCTTTGAGCGCAACATCGACGGCGCCCGTGCCGCTCGTGCTGCTGCCGGGTACGCTGTGCGACGGACGGCTGTTCGCTCCCCTGCTGTCGCGGCTGGACGAGCGCTTGATCGCGACACCCTCGATCGACGGCGACGACCCGGTCGCCGTCGCACGGCGGCTGCTCGCGCGCTTGCCGGCGCATTTCGCCCTTCTCGGCTTCTCGCTCGGCGGCCTGGTGGCGCTCGAGATGGCGCTGATGGCGCCAGACCGAGTCGTCGGGCTGGCACTCGTGAACAGCAACGCGCGGGCCCGAGCGGTCGACGCGCCACCTCACCCCGGACCTCCATCCGCGGCCATCGCCGCGGTTGCGCCTCGAGCCTTCGGTTCGGCTCGCGGCGGCGATGACGGCCTGCGCGTGCTTCTGGAGGACATGGCATCGACCTTCGACGCGCCAACGCATGCAGCGCAAGAAAAGCTCGCCGCCACCCGAACGGACAAGCGCTCTCTCCTCGCGCAACTGGCCATGCCCGCGCTCGTACTCGGCGGCGTGCAGGACGTGCTCTGCCCGCCGACACTGCAGCACGAGCTTGCGGAGGGACTGCCGGACGCAGCGCTGGTACTGCTTGACGGGGTCGGCCACTTCGCGCCGCTGGAGAGTCCCGACGACGTCGCAGTACACGTCGCGACCTGGCTCGCACGCGTCGATCACGCCGCAGCCGCTGCTAACCTGCCAACATCGACATGTCGCACAGGAGACGAGATGACCAAGGCCGCCACGCACGATCAGTCCAGCCAACCATCGACTACGGATGAAAGCCAGCAGAACGCAGCCGTTCTGCAGGTCGAGCGCCGCGACTTCACCGAGCTCGTCCCGACAGACCGGGAGCGCGTGCAGGGCATGCGCGGATTCGACCCGATCTACACCGACATCGTCGACTATATCGTCCGCTGCACCCATCGGATCTGGGATGAGCGGGATGTCGGGCTCATCTACACGCATTACACGCACAACTGCGTCGCCTACACCACCATGGGCACGATGTACGACCGCGAGACGCACATCCGCGACACGATCCAGCGCCTCGTCGAGTTCCCGGACCGCCGCGGCCTTGCGCAGCAGGTCATCTGGCGCGGCAATGATCGCGACGGCTTCTACACCAGCCACATGACGCACGGACAGGGGCGGCATTCGCAGTTCGGCATGTACGGCAAGCCGACGGGACGCACCTTCCTGACGCGAACGGTCGCCGACTGCATGATCCTGGAGAACAAGATCTACAAGGAGTGGATCGTGCGCGACAACATGGGCCCGGTTATCCAGCTTGGCCTGGATCCGCACGCCTACGCGCAGGACATCGCTGTCAGGAAATTCGAGGCGGGTGAGCCGATCATGGAAGTCGTCGAGAACCGGCGTCTGCTCGGCCAGTATCCGCCCGAGACGGACGCGGACACGTCCATCGCCCACAGCGAGGGCGAGGCGCAGCTGCTGCGCGACCTCCACCACATCTACAATAAGCGAATGTTCGGGCGCATCCACGAGCTCTACGCACCCAATTGCCAGTGGCACGGGCCGCTAATGCGCGAGTACTACGGCGTGGCAGCGGTGCTGCAGCAGACGATGCGGCTCGTCGCCCTCATCCCGGACGGCTTTTACGTGCCCCAGCACATTTGCTCAGTCGAGAGTGAGGAGGGCGGCACGAAATACGCCGTCCGCTGGACGCTCGACGGGCACCATCTCGGGTACGGGCCGCTCGGCGCGCCGACCGGCCACCCGCTGTTCGTCATGGGCGTCAGCCATTACCACGTCCGAGACGGAAAGATCATCGACGAATGGTCGGTCTACGACGAGCTGTCGATGCTGGCGCAGATCAAGCTCGCGGCCCTGCAGCGCGCTGCGGGCTGACGCATAGCGGCGCGCTCTTCGGGGCGCGCCGTTCCACTGCATCGAACGGATCGGCGGCACCATGGACGATGGTCACGACATTCGCGCCTTCCTCAGCAGCTGCGAGGCTGGACGGGACAGCGCGGGCGCCGCAGTCGCGGCGTGTCTCGCGCGGATCGCCGCGCACGACCGCGCCGGCCTGTCCCTCTCCGCCATGCTCCGCGTCAGCCCGGACGCGCAGGACGTAGCGAGCGATCGCGACGGCGCACGCCGACGGGGCGCGCGCGTGGGCACCCTTCATGGCGTGCCGATCGCGGTGAAGGACAACATCGACCTGGCGGGCATGCCGACCACCTCGGGCTGCCGCGCGCTTGAGGCGGCCATGCCTTGGCGGACCGCGCCCGCGCTGGACGCCCTCCTGGCTGCGGGCGCGATCGTCGTTGGCAAGACAAACCTGTCGGAACTCTCGTTCGAGATCCGGTCGCGCAGTTCGCTAGGTGGCGATACACGCAATCCCTTTTCGCCGACGGTGACGTCGGGCGGCTCCAGCGGCGGCACCGCGGTCGCGGTCGCGGCCGGGTTCGCCTTGGCCGGGCTGGGTACAGACACGGGAGGCTCGATCCGCGTACCGGCCGCCTATAACGGGCTCGTGGGGCTGCGACCGACCTGGGGCACGATACCGACCATCGGGGTCGCACCGCTCGCGCCTTCCACGGACACCGTCGGCACGATCACCCGCAGCGTGGACGACGCGGCGACGATGTTAGGCCTGCTTGCGGCGGCGCGATCACCGTCGTCGGACGCGCGTGCCGGCATGCGGGTCGGCGTCCTGCGCCAGCTCCTCGGTACATCCGTCGAGATCGACGCAGGCATCGACCGGGCGAAGGCCGCGCTGCACGCCGCAGGGGTTGAGGTCGATGCGGCGCCGGACCTGCCGGACGCGGTCCTGCCGCGCGGCGACCATATCGTGGACGAGGAGTTCGGCCCCTCATTCGATGCTTACCTCAGGAGCAACTTCCGGCCGGGCACGGCTGCCGATTCGCTGGCGGCGGTGATCGCCGAGCGAGGATTCCTCCCGGAGTATGAAGAGGTCCTGCGCGCGCGCGCGGTACCGCGAAGCGCTTCGGTGAGAGCCGCCATCCTGGTGCGCCACGCCGAGCTGAGGTCCGCCCTGACGCGAGTGATAGAGAGCGGCGGCTTCGACGCCCTCCTCTACCCGCCCTCGGCCGTCCTGCCTTCCTCGATGGATAACCCGAAGGGCGGATGGGCTCCCGAACTCGCCGCGTGCAGCGGCTGGCCGGCGCTGACGGTACCGGTGGGTCGGGCGAGCGGCGGGATGCCGCTGTCGGCAGAGCTCCTCGGCCGCCCTTACGCGGAAGCGACGCTCTTCGCGCTCGGCCGAGCGATCGAGGCTTCCGCGGCCCGCCCCACACCTAGACTCTGAGGACCGGCCGCTTGCAGGCGGCCGGCCCGGCTCGTGCGTCAGAATTTAACGCCCGCACGTACCCCGTACGTCGCGGGCGGGCCGTAAGAGACCTGCACGCGCTGGGCGCGCCCTACCACGGCGCTCAGCAGAACCGCCCGGTCGGTGACGTTGTTGCCGTAACCCTCCACGTAGAAGCGGCCGCCTGCCTCCGTCCAGCGCAGCGACACGTCGAATTTGTCATACGCCCTCTGGAAGTCGAGAACGGTGTTGAAGTCGGTCGTGAAGTAGCTGCTCGAGTGCAACCAGTTGGCGTAGGGCGCGATCGTACCCGCGCTCCCGAGATTGATGTCGTAGTAGACTGCCACCGTCGTCTTCAGCTTGGGTGACTGCGGGATGCGGCGCCCGGCCAGATCGAGCGAGACCGGATCCTGCCCGTTCGAGGCGCCGTAGAAGTTGTTGCCACTGATGTAGCGGGTGTACTTGCCATTCAGATATGCTGCCGTCACGTCGATGTGCAAATCCGGTAGGGGTAAGGTGCGCAGCGTCACCTCGCCGCCGTAGCTCCGCGCGCGGCCGGCGCTTCCGAAGTACGACAAGAGCGGTGTATACACGTTGATTTGAAGGTCAGTGTATTTGTTGTAGTACAGCGCCAGCTCGGTCTGGACGCGTCCGTTGAAGAACTGGTTCTTGATGCCTGCCTCGTAAGCGTTCACCTTCTGCGGCGTGTACGACGCAGGGATGGCGGCGTCCCCTCCCGTGTCGTTGACCCCGCCCGAGGCGAAACCGGTCGAGGCGGTGGCATACACCATGGTCCTGCGATCTGGCGTGTACTGAAGACCGGCCCGCCAGGTCACGCTGTCGAACGACGGCGAACCGGAAGTCACGCTGTACGGGGTCGTGAACTCGTACGTGTTGGGAACGCCGTCGGCGAAGTCGGCGAAGTCGAACGACTTCTTCTCGTACGAGTAGCGGATGCCACCGATGACGCGCAGCGTCTCGGGCACGATCGCGTAGGTTCCCTGCGCGTAAGCGGCATAGGCATTCGTCTTGAGCGCCGCGTCGGCACGGAAGCCCGGAACAGTGGAGCCCGGTGCGTCGATCTTCTGCTGATACGTCTCGAAGATGTCGTCGTGCAGGTAGTAGCCGCCGATGATCCACTGAAACGGATCGGTGCTGTTCGAGACCAGCTGCACCTCCTGCGTGAACGTCTTCGCACGCGTGTTGGGCTCCTGTTGCCCTGAGCCGAAGCCGATCGCAGGCGCCTGGAAGACCACGCTGCTCTGGTCGTTGTCGGCGCTGCGGTGCGCTCGGAAGAAGGTGTAGCCCGTGATGGATCTCACCGTAGCGCCACCGAGATCGTAGCTGATCGTGCCCGAACCATAGTTCTCGCGCAGATGCTCGAACGGCTGATAGTCCCAGTCGTTGGTGTAGGGTCCGGGCGTGACTGCCACGCCGACATCCACCCCGTTCACGAGGACGGAGCCGTTCTTCACAGAAGGGTTCACGGCATAGGGCACGCCGTTGATGGACTGGTAGCCCGTCTGCGGATTGATGAGCGTGCCCGCCACCTTGTAGCCGTAAGAGCCCGCGCCCGCATCGTCGCGACGCCAGAAACCGCCGTGCAGCTCGACCTCCAGCTGGCTGTCCGGAGTCCACTTCAGCGAGGCACGCCCGGCATATTCCTTGAGATCGGCCATCTCGACGCCGGCGGTGCTGCGGACGTAGCCGTCGTGGTCCTGGTAGACGCCGGCGACGCGCAGGGCGAGTGTATCGCTGAGCGGCGCGTTCACGAAGCCGTCGATCCGCTGCGAGTTGTAGTTGCCGAAGTCGACGTTCAGCCCAGCCTCGACCTTGTTGGTCGGCGAGGCCGTGACGACGCTCAGATTGCCGCCGAAGGTGTTGCGGCCGTACAGCGTTCCCTGCGGCCCGCGCTGCACCTCGACGCGGGCGACGTCGAAGAGGGGGATGCTCTGCTGCTGCGTGCGGCTCTGGTAGATGCCGTCGATGTAGAAGCCGATCACCGGGTCGTTCTGCGCACTGACCAGGCTCGTGCGTACGCCGCGGATAGCGGGGAACGAGTCCGATCCCTGGCTACCCCATGTGAAACCGGGCGCGATGAATTCCAGTCGGCCGACATTGTCGGCGTGGAGGCGCTGCAGATCCGCCCCGCTGACCGCCGTGATCGAGATGGGCACGTCCTGCAGCCGTTCGGCCCGGCGCTGCGCCGTGACGATGACGTCGCCGGGCAGGAGATCTCCGGTCTGGTCCGCCGAGGACGATGACTGTTGCGACGCGCTCGCCTCGACCGGCGTCGACGCGGGCGCCTCCTGCGCCGCCGCGGGAACTGTGCCGAGCCCGGCCGCAGCAAGGGCCAGCACCGACGCATCTCGAAGCCACAGCATGCTCTTCATCGCCCTTCCCTCCCATTGGCCGCCACGTGCCTCTCCAGCGCGACTCTCGGCTCGGCGATAGAATGCATGCGGATGCATGTACGAGCAAGTGGGTAGCGGGATAAAGTTGCTGTATGTTGCCGCCGGCAGGCTAAGCGCCGCGGAGGGCAGCGTGCATGGGTGCGGAGACGCTTCTCGAATGTACCGACGCAAGCCTGTTTACAACAGAATGCGAATGCAATCTAACGGCGGGAGAGAGGTACGGGATGGCGCACGAGAACCAGACGACTCCGAGGCCGGCACGATCGCTTTCCCGCGAGCGGCGCCTCGCCATCTTCGCGGCGCTGATGCTGGGCGAGTTCCTTTATGGCTGGGCCTGGAACAGCGTGGACGTGCTTCGACCGTTCCAACGCAGCGCTCTCGACCTGACGCTCGTCCAGGCTGGCTCGACCTACTCCGCGCAGGGAGCGGGAGCGCTGATCGGCGCGATCCTCATCGGACAACTCGCCGATCGCTTTGGCCGGCGCAGCGTAGCCGCGGCGATCATCATGGGCTATGGCCTCTCGTTGCTGTCCGGACTGCTCGTGACGAGCTATCCGCAACTGCTTGCCCAGCGCTTCCTGCTCGGCCTCTTCACCGGGGGCGTCTTCCCCGTAGGGGTCAGCATCTACGTCAATCTGTTCGAGGAGCATCTGCGCGGCAGGGTGGCCGGCATGCTCAACGCATGCTTCAGTTCGTCCATCGTCGCGCTCGGCTTGGCCCTGGGCGCTTTGGGCGGTCACGACTGGCATCTCCTGCTCTGGATCGGCGGCGTGCCGCCGCTGCTTCTCGCTGGCGCCATGCTGCTGCTCATTCCCGCAGGATCGGTGGTCGACCGGCACGTCACGCGCGGCGAGAAGCTGCCGGTACGGGAGTTGTTCCACCCGGCGGTTCGCCGACAGACGCTGCTGCTTGCGACGATGACCGGGCTGAACTTCTTCGGCTATCAGGCATATAGCGGTTGGCTCACGACCTATCTCACCGGCGTACGCGGTCTGTCGGCCGGTGCGGCCGGGAACCTCGTCGCCTGGCAGTTCGCAGGCAACATCATCGGCGGCTTCGCCTGGGGCTGGGCGGCGGATCGCTTCGGCCGGCGCTTCAACGCCAGCGGCTTCCTTGTCGCGTCGGTCGCCATCCTCGTGTATCTCTCGATGCCGACCAGCCTGACGCTGTTCCGTCTCGTCGGGCTCATCTACGGATCGATGCTGTGCTCCAGCGTGATCTGGGGTCCGTGGCTGGCCGAGCTGTATCCGCCCCACTTACGCTCCACGGCTGCCTCGATCTTCAACTGGGGACGCATCATCAGCTTCTTCGCGCCGCTCGCGACGGGCTTGCTCGCCGATCGCTACGGCCTGCCCGCCGCCATGGCGTCGGCGGCTGCGGCCTTCGCAGCGGCCGCCCTGATCTGGCTCAGCCAGCGCGAGACGCTGCGGTCGAAGGTGCGGGAGCGCTCGATGCCAGCCGCCGATCCCCTCTTCCCGGCCTCAGCATCGGTGCGGGACGCCAGCTGAGAAGTCGGCAGCGACCTGAGCATTCGGGGGCGGTCCGGCTTGGCCCTCCGCCCCCTTCGAGCCTCAGGCCAGACTCGCAGACTGGTGCAGTCGGTCGACCCGGACCTGCGCCGCCTTCATGTGGCCATCCAGCCCCTCGCTCGCGCTCTGGCGCGAGGCAGGCGGGCCGACCTTCAGCACCGCCTCGTCCGACAGCCACTGGTGCGTGGCGATCTTGACGTAGCTGCCGACCCATAGTCCGCCCGTGTAGCGCCCCGCGCCCATCGTCGGCAGCGTGTGGTTGGTGCCCACCGTCTTGTCCGAATAGACGACGCTGGCGTTCTCGCCGATGAACAGCGATCCATAGTTCCGCAGCTTGGCGGCCAGCCCATGAGCGTCGGTCGTATGCACCTGGAGATGCTCCGCCGCGACATGGTCGGAGTAGGCGATCATCGCGGTCTCGTCGGCGCAGAGGACGATCTCGCCGTAGTTGGCCCAGCTCTCACCCGCGATCTTCGCGGTCGCCAGCGTCGCGAGCTGACGCTCCACCTCGCGCGCGGTCTCTTCTGCCACGGCGCGATCGGTGGTGATCAGGCCGACGCGCGTGCGCACGTCATGCTCCGCCTGGGCGAGCAGGTCCGTGGCGATGAGGCGGGGGTCGCCGCTCGCGTCCGCCAGCACGAAGATCTCCGAAGGTCCGGCGAGCTGGTCGATGCCCACCGGTCCGAACACCTGCCGCTTCGCCTCGTTGACGAAGGCGTTGCCGGGCCCGACGATCTTGTTCACCTGAGGCACACTCGCCGTTCCGAACGCCATCGCGGCGATCGCCTGGGCCCCGCCGATCCGGAAGATGCGGTCGGCGCCCGAGAGATGGCACCCCGCGATCATCGCCTGGTGCGCGTTGGGGGGAAGGCATGCGACCACCTCGTCGCAGCCTGCCACCTTGCCCGGCACGATCGTCATGATCGGCGCTGAAAGCAGCGGGAAGCGCCCGCCTGGCACGTAGGCGCCGACCCGCTCGATCGGGATCACGCGATGTCCGAGATGCAGGCCGGGCAGCGGCTCCACTTCGAGCGGCAGCATGGTCGCAAGCTGCGCCTGGGCGAATCGCCGGACGTTCTCGATAGCGAACTCGGTATCCGCGCGCGTCTGCGGGTCCAGCGCCGACACCGCGGCGAGCCTCTCCTCGTGCGTGACCTCGAACCGGTCGAGTTCCGCACGGTCGAACTTGATCGAATATTCGCGCACCGCCTCGTCGCCGCGCGATTTCACGTCCGCGAGGACGGCCTCGACGATGCCGACCACGTCGCTCGTATCGGCGATCGAGTCGCGCGCCGGCGCCTTGACATACGTGGTGCTGTGCTCGAACCCCTGCGGCGCCGTATCGGCCATGTGCGTCGTCTCCCTGCGAGCGTCGCGACGTGCGATGCTGACGCGACGTTATTGAATTCGAATGCAGTTGTCACGGGGGCACGGTTGGCTGGACGCAGAAGCGATGACGGTGAGGCGCCCGACGACGAGGCGACCGCCCTCACGCGCGCGCCGAAGCGGGCGACTTCCTACGACGTCGCCCGCCGCGCCGGCGTGTCACAATCGGCCGTATCGAGGTGTTTTTCGCCGAACGGCTCGATCTCCTCGGCGACGCGTCAGCGCATCATGAAGGCCGCCGGCGAGCTGGGCTATCGCCCGAACGCGCTGGCTCAGGGCCTGATCTCGCGACGCACGCATCTGGTCGCGGTGATCATGTCGAGCCTGACCATGCTCCACTACCCCGAGGTTCTCGCCGAGCTGTCGCATCGCTTGACGGAGCGCGACCTGCGCATGTTGCTGTTCTCGCTCGAGGCGGAGAGTGACGTGGACGGCGTGCTGGAGCAGGTGTGGCGGCACAGCGTGGACGGCGTGATCTGCGCCGCGCATCTGACAGACCCTCAGGTCGAGCAGTTCATCGCCCACCGCGTGCCGCTTGTGCTCTACAACCGCCTGAGCGGCCGCGCTCCGGCGACGTCGGTCGCGTGCGACTCGGTGGCGGGGCAGCGCGAACTGGTTGAGCGGCTCCTGGCGGCCGGTCATCGACGCTTCGCCGTCGTCGCCGGGCCGGCAGACAGCTACGTCGGAGAGGAACGTCGCCGCGCCGCGCTGGCGCGGCTTGGTGAAGCTGGGATCACCACCGTTCCCGAACGGCGCGGCGACTTCAGCTACGCCAGCGGCGGCGACGCGATGATCGCGCTGATGGCCGAGGCGGGGCAACTCGACGCGGTCGTGTGCGTCAACGATCTCATGGCCATCGGTGCGATCGACGCCGCGCGGGAGCGCTTCGGGCTGCGGATTCCGGAGGATCTCTCGGTCGTCGGTTTCGACGGCACCGACCCCGCAGGATGGAACAGCTACCGGTTGTGCTCGATCCGCCAGCCGGTCCGACGCATGACCCAGGCGGCGGTCGACATGCTGCTGGAGCGCGTCGAGGACGCCCGCATCCCGCCCGAGCGACGCTTGTTCAGCGGCCAGTTCATGGAAGGCCGGTCGGCTCGTCTCGCCTGACGCGCGCGGGCGCATTCGAAACCGCAAAACGCCTGTTTGAAGGAGGCCTGGGCGTCGCTCAGCACGGCGCCTCGCCGATCCCGCTATGGCGTCGGCGTGGCGGGAGACAGCCCCACCTGGCTCTTGCGATCAACGTCAAACGCGAGCTCTCGCGCATCAGGCGGACAGCGTCGCCAGCCGCCCGCCTTTGTACTTCGAATGCAAAAACTCATGGACAGGTATGTGCGGCGTCGATAGCCTCCTCGCAATAAACGAACATGAGGGGGAAGCATGTCGGTTTTTAAGCTCATTTTCGGTACCTCTGTGCTGGCGCTCGTCGCCGGTACTCAGCCGGCGTTCGCGCAGGTCGATCAGGCGAGCGCGCCTGGCGCGGTGGACACCGCCTCGCAACCGCAGAGCAACGCCGCGGTCGCCGACACGTCCGCGGGGGAGCAGGGCGGCGGCATTGGCGACATCGTCGTGACCGCGCAACGTCGCGAGGAGAACCTGCAGACGGTGCCGCTGGCGATCACCGCGATCTCGGGTGACACCCTGAAGAACCGCGGCGTCGTGGACATGTCGCGGCTCAACGAGTTCGTGCCGGGCTTCAGCTTCGGCCAGACCGGTTCCGACGTCCGCCCCGCGATGCGCGGCGTCCGTACTGCCAACAACGGCGTCACCGGCGACCCGACCATCGGCTACTTCATCGACGGCATCTACCAGTCTCGTACAAGCCAGGCGTCGCTCGGATTCGCCGACGTGGCCACGCTGGAGGTGCAGCGGGGACCGCAGGGAACCCTCTATGGCCGCAACACCTTCGGCGGCAACATCGTCGTGACCACCAACGCGCCGACGCACGAGCTCGACTATGGGTCGACGCTGACGGTCGGCAACTACGACAAGGTGCGCTTCGAGGGCTACGTCAACGTACCACTGTCGGAGAACGTGGCGGTGCGCCTCGTCGGCGTCACCGACTATGCCGACGGATGGGTCAAGAACAGCTACGACCCGCAGGCGGATCTCTTCGACGAGAACAAGCAGTATGTCCGAGGTTCGGTTAAATGGGACGTCGGCGATTTCAGCGCCACCTTCCGTGCCGACTACGCCAAGCAGGGTGGAAACGGCGCCTCGGCGTTTGGCTACAAGCAGATCGGGTCGTACATCGATCCGGCCACGTGTCAGATCCTCTTCAACTCGCCCAGCATCGTCTATCTGAACGAGCGCGCCGGCAACCGCGACGGAGTGCCCGACTGCAGGACCACCGCGGCCGGTCCGCTCGGTCCGGTCGGCACCGGCGTCGACCTCGGCATCCCGATCGACAATCCCGGGGACGAGTTCACCGTCTCGAACGACTACAAGCCGTTCCGAAACCTCTACCAGGCATCGACCTCGCTGACCGCGTCCTACGACTTCGGTCCGATGTCGCTGAAGTCGATCACCGGATATGTGCATTACCGCGGCAAGCGCACCACCGACTCCGACTTCTCGTCGTCGTCGATCGCGATCGATCTGGCGCGCACGCAAACTGACACCTTCAGTCAGGAGGTGCAGCTGCTGTCTTCTAAGTCGCAGCGGTTCGAGTATGTGCTCGGCGGCTACTTCCTCAACGACACGCTGGTGAACGGCTTCATCAATCAGCAGCTGCCGCGCGTGATCCGCTCCAGCGCGCTGGGGGCGCCCATCACCGGATCGCAGAACAACGGCACGTACCAGTACGAGCGCGTGAAGGTGTACTCGAGAGCCGCCTACGGCCAGGCCACGTTCCATGTCACCGACGCGTGGTCGGTCACCGGCGGTGTGCGCTACACGCACGAGAAGAAGGAGTATCTCAACGCCACTGCGTTCTGGTACCTGCCCGCCACGCTGCCGAACGGCGTCAATCCACTGACGCAGGTGACGATCAACGACCCGACGCCGCCGCTCAGCATCTTCCCGGCGGAACCGTCGAACTGCGACGACGACGGCGTCACCGCGGCGACGATCCTCAACGCGACCGGTCAGCAGGTGGCGTCCACCTACTGCCCTCTAGAGTTCAGCCAAGTCACGTGGAAGGCGGGCACGGAGTTGCAGGTGACCGACAGCAACCTGCTCTACGCCAGCGCCTCGACCGGTTTCCGCTCGGGTGGCTTCAACGCCGGTCTCGCCGCCGCGCAGAGCGCGCCGACGTTCGGCCCCGAGAAGGTCACCGCGTTCGAGCTCGGCGCAAAGAACCGCTTCTTCGGCAACACGGTCCAGCTCAACCTGTCGGCATTCTACAACAAGTACCGAGATCTGCAGGAGAGTCGCCAAATCATCGTCGGGGGCACGACGCTGCAGACGACCTTCAACGCCGCGCGCGCGCGCTCCTACGGCATCGAGGCGGAGGCGATCTGGGAGCCGACGCCGGAGCTCACGATCGGAGCGAACCTGTCGCTGCTCAACGCCAAGTATTCGAAGTTCGAGAACGTCCCGCTACCGTTCGGCGGATCAATCCTCGTCAACGATCCGGCGGCGACGGCACCGACCGTCGTCAACGGAGTGACGATCGCGGGCATCGGACAGCGTCGCGTCATCGCTCCAGGCTACGATTGCCAGCCGCTGACCGGAACCGGCGGCGCCGGGCAGCCGGCCCTGTCGTTCGTCTGCGATCTCTCCGGCAACAACATCCCGCATTCGCCGAAATACTCGGGCTCGGCCTACGCCTCCTACCGGATCGATCTGGGCGGGGACTCGGCCCTGACGCCGTTCGTCGCCGCGTCCTTTGCCGGGCACCATGACGAGCAGTCCTTCAACGACCGCCTCGCGCGGGAGGAGCCGTGGTTGAAGCTGGACGCCACGCTGACCTACGAGGTCAACAAGCAGCTGTCGCTGATCGCCTTCGTCGACAACATCACGAACGAAAGCATACAGACGCTCGTCTCGTACGGCGGCACGCCGCTGCAGGCGAGCTACGAACCGCCGCGCATGTACGGCCTGCGGCTCCGCTTCCAGCGCTGAGGAGTCGAGGGTGACCAGCGCGATCGGAACGGCAACAACTCTCGCTCCCGCCAAGGGCGGCGTGGACGGCGGCGCCACCGTCGTGCCGATGTCGGAAGCGCCGGAACCGGCGTTTGAACACGGGCTTGCTCGCCGCCTGGCGGCGTTTGCCTTCGTGCTGGTCGCCGAGTTCTTCTACGGCTGGGCCTGGAACACGGTCGACGTGCTGCGGCCCTTCATCCGCGACAGCCTCGGCCTGTCGCTCACCCAGGCGGGATCGGCCTACTCGGCGCAGGGAGCGGGGGCACTGATCGGCGCGATCACCTTCGGTCAACTCGCCGACCGGCTCGGCCGACGCAACATGCTGGTCGCGATCATGGTCGGCTACGGCGTCATGCTGATCGCCGGCGCCGCCGTGGACAGCTACGTACAGCTGCTGGCGCAGCGTTTCGTGCTCGGGCTCTTTCTCGGCGGCAGCTTTCCGGTGATCGTGGGTATCTACGTCGCCCTGTTCGCGCCGCGGGTGCGCGGTCGGCTGGCGAGTGCCGTCAATCTGACCTTCAGCAGCGCCATCGTCGTGCTCGGCCTCGCGCTCGGCCACTTAGGCGATCGCGACTGGCGCGTGCTGTTGTGGCTCGGCGGCATCCCGCCCGTCGCGCTCGCCGCTTTGGCCTGGGTGATCGTGCCGGCGAGCGAAGCGAGCGCTCGGGTGTCGCGCTTCCCGATCGGCGAGCTGTTCGCGCCGAGCGTGCGGCGACAGACCCTGCTTTTGGCGACGCTAACCGGGCTCAACTTCTTCGCCTACCAGGCCTTCAGCGGGTGGCTGACGATCTACCTCAAGGAGGTGCGGCAGCTGCCCCCGGAGATCGTCGGGAACCTGGTCGCGGCGCAGTTCGCGGGCAACATGATCGGCGGCTTCGTCTGGGGCTGGGCCTGCGATCGGCTAGGACGCAGGTTCGGCGCGCTCGGCTTCGCGCTGACCGCCGCGACGGTCGCGATCTACATCGCGAGCCCCTCCATCGTCCCACTGCTGCTGGCGGTCGGCTTCCTCTACGGCTTCGGCGTCTCGTGCAGCATCGTCTGGGGGCCCTGGCTGGCCGAATTGTACCCGCCGCATCTCAAATCCACCGCCGCCTCGATCTTCAACTGGGGCCGGCTGATCAGCTTCTTCTCGCCGCTCGCCACCGGCGCACTGGCGAGCGCGGTCGGCCTCCAGGCGGCGATGCTCGCGTCGTGCGTCATCTTCGTGGTCGCGGCGCTGATCTGGCGGAGCTTGCCGGAGACGCTGGCGCGCGGGTGACCGCCAGCACCGCCGTTCGATGGCACCACGGCGCCGCCCCTCTCGCCCGGCAAGCTGATCTCCGTTGTCGAGAGGGCCAACGCCCCTTACGCGGCTCCGGCCTGTGCCAGCGCCTTCGCACCCGCAAGCATGAAGCCGTGGTCGGAGCCGAGCAGGAAGAGCGTGGCCCCCTTGTCGGCCCACAGCGGGATGTCGTCCGCGCGCGACAGGAACATGCCGATCGGACGGCGGTGTGCTCGCCCTGCGGCGCAGATGCGCTCGACCGCGGCGACGACGCGCGGATCGTCCTGGTCGGTTGTGCCGTAGGCGACCGTCAGGTCGGCTCGACCGACAAAGAGCGCGTCTACGCCGTCCACCTTCGCTATGTCGTCGATCGCGTCGACGGCTTCTGGATCCTCGATCTGCGCGACGACCACCGTCCGTCGGGCGGAGGCGGCGAGATGATCCGCCATCGATCTCGTCGTATAACCCGCTGCCCGGGAGGATCCGGCGTAACCCCGTCCGCCCGCGCCGTAGTGCGCCATGCGAACCAGGGCTCGCGCCTCGTCGGCGGAGCGGACATGCGGGCCGACCACGCCGGTGGCGCCACAATCCAATGCGGCGAGCACGTGTTCTGGCGTGGTGCTCGCCACGCGTACCAGAACGTCCTTGCCGCCGGCGCGTGCCGCCAGCACGCAGCCGTCGATCGCGGCGCGGTCGAAGGGCGCGTGCTCGGCGTCCAGGCACAGGCAATCGAGCGACGACAGCGCCAGCACCTCCACGACGATCGGGGACGGAGTCTTCACGAAGGTTCCGACGACGCGCTCCCCCGCGGCGAGGCGCTGTTTCAGCGTCATGCCGCGCGCTTCCACAGGCGCTCGCTGGCGCGCGCGGCGCCTTCGGCGAGCGTCCCCAGCTTGGCGTAGACGATGTCCGCATCCACGGCGCCGAAACCGGCGAAGGTCGAGAAACCGCAGTCGGTGCCCGCGATCACGCGTTCGCGGCCGACCAGGCCGGCAAACTGCTCGATCCGCTGCGCGACCAGCTCGGGATGCTCGACGAAGTTGGTGGTCGAGTCGATCACCCCGGGGATCAGCACGCGATCCTCGGGAACCAGCCCGGCGAGGTCGCGGAAAGCCTGCCAGTCGTGCTGATGGCGCGGGTTCGCCGTCTCGAACAGCAGACCCTGCGGCTTCGCCTTCATCAGCACCGGGAGGATCGTGCGCATCTCCACGTCGCGCGTGTGCGGCCCCTCGTAATTGCCCCAACAGACATGCATGCGGACCTTCGCCGCCGGCACATTGCGGAGCGCATGGTTGAGCACCTCGACGTGCCGTTCGATCAGGGTGAGATAGTCCGCTTCGCTGCGGTCCTTGTACATCATGTGGCGGCCGAGCCCGAGATCCGGGCTGTCGAGCTGCAGCGTCAGACCGGCGGCGACGATCGCCTCATATTCCGGGCGCATGGCCTCGGCGAGCGCCTCGAGATAGTCGTCCTGCGAGGCATAGAACTCGTTGGGCTGGACCAGCGCGATCACGCCCGGCGACGCGGCGTTCATGAAGGCGCCGACGGGGCGGTGCGTCGCCACGGCACGGCTGAGGTTCTCGACGTCGGCGTGGAGCGGGGCCAGCGTGCGAGGCGCCACCGCGGCGACGCAGCAGGGGCGACGGTAGGTCGGCGTGCCGCCGCCCGCCGCCTGGCGCTGCAGGAAGGCAGGGAAATCCTCCAGATCCGCCGGCGGTGTACGCGGCGAGTCGCCGTCGAAGCCGGTGATCCGGTCCTTGATGTAGGTGGCGTAGCTGATCTTCGACATCTCGCCATCGGAGACGAGGTCGATGCCGCTCTCGACCTGTCGGGCGACGCAGGCGTCCACCGCCGCGCCGAGCACGTCGTCGAGCAGGGCGGCGTCGACCGGCTCTCCGCGCTCCTGCGCGAAGATCAGGTCGGTCACGACGCGGCTTCGCGGCAGCGAGCCGACATGGGTGGTTAGTATGCGGTCGACCATGGTGATCCTTTCAGACGTCAGTCCGCGGTCCAGCCGCCGTCGACGACGAGGCTCGTGCCCGTCACCATCGAGGCGGCAGGCGAAGCAAGGTAGACGACGGCGCCCATCAGGTCCTCCACCTTCCCGAGCCGTCCGAGCTTGATTCGCTTGAGAACGTCGTCGCGGAACGCGGCGTCGTCGAGGAAGGGACGGGTCATCGGCGTCTCGATGAAGGTCGGCGCGATCGTGTTCGATCGGATCCGGTACGGCGCCAGATCGAGCGCCATCGCCTTCGACATGCCTTCCAGCGCCCACTTCGACGCGCAGTAGAGCGTCCGCCGGGACCCGCCGACATGCCCCATCTGAGATCCCATATGGATGATCGAGCCGCCGTGCGCGGCGCCGATCATACCGTCGGCCACGGACTGGGCCACGAAGAAGGCTGCCTTGAGGTTGAGGTCGAGCACGGCGTCGTAATCGTCCTCGGAGACCGCCACGAACGGCTTCGGCCTGTTGGTGCCGGCGTTGTTGACGAGGATCTCGAACGCCCCCTGCGCCGCGATGGTGGCGCGCGTCGTGGCCGTGTCGAGCACGTCCAGTACCAGCGCGCGCGCCATGCCCCCCGCGGCGGTGATCGCCCCGGCTGCTTCCTCGATCTCCGTCAAGGTGCGCGCCGCCAGGGTGACGTGTGCGCCCGCCTCCGCCAGCGCGGCGGCCGCGGCCAGCCCGATGCCGCGCCCTGCCCCGGTCACCAGCGCACGCAAGCCGTCCAGCCGGAAGCCTGGCGAACGTGGCAGATCGATCATTCGGCGGCGACCAGCGGCTCCGCTGCGCCGGCATAGGGCACGTTTCGCCCCCCGTACCGACGCACGCGGACGTTGGCCTGCTCGCCGTGCCCGGCGAAGCCCTCCAGTGCACAGAGGCGGCTGCAATACTCACCGATCTCCGCCGAGGCTGCATCGCTTGTCACCCGCTGATAGGTGCAGGTCTTGAGGAACTTGCCCACCCAGAGACCGCCCGTATAGCGTGCCGCCTTCCGCGTCGGCAGCGTGTGATTGGTGCCGATCACCTTGTCTCCGAACGCCACGTTCGTCCGCGGACCCAGGAACAGAGCGCCGTAGTTGGTCATGTTCTCGAGGAAGTAGTCGGGGTCGCGAGTCATCACCTGGACGTGCTCCGAGGCGATGTCGTCGGCGATGCGCACCATCTCCGCCTCGTCCTCGGCCACGATCACCTCGCCGTAGCTCTCCCACGCCCGCCGGGCGTAATCGGCGGTCGGCAGGATCTCGAGCAGTCGCTCGATCTCCGCCATCGTCTCGCGCGCCAGCTTCTCGGACGTGGTGAGCAGGATGGCCGGGCTGTCCGGGCCGTGCTCCGCCTGCCCCAGCAGATCGGTGGCACACAGTTCGGCGTCCGCGCCCTGCTCATCCGCGATCACCAGAGTCTCAGTCGGCCCCGCGAACAGGTCGATGCCGACGCGGCCGAACAACTGTCGCTTGGCCTCGGCGACGAAAGCGTTCCCGGGACCAACGAGGATGTCGACGGGGGCAATCGACGGCGTGCCGATGCCCATCGCCGCGACGGCCTGGATGCCGCCCAGGCAGTAGATCTCGTCGGCTCCCGCCATCGCCTGCGCGGCGACGATCGCGGGAGCGGGCCTGCCCTGGAACGGCGGCGCGCAGGTGACGACCCGCGGGACTCCCGCGACCTTCGCGGTAATGACGCTCATGTGCGCCGAGGCGAGCAGCGGGTACTTGCCGCCGGGCACGTAGCAGCCGGCTGCGTTGACCGGCACGTTGCGGTGACCGAGCACGACGCCGGGTAGCGTCTCCACCTCAACATCGGACATCGACTCGCGCTGGATCCGTGCGAAATTGCGAACCTGCGTCTGCGCGAACTCGATGTCCTTGATGTCTTGCGCGGACATCTGATCGATGCAGTCCTGAATCTCGCGGTCGGACAGGCGGTAGTCGTCGCGGTCCCACTTGTCGAAGCGGATCGACAGTTCGCGGACGGCCATGTCGCCGCGCTCGGCGATGTCGGCCAGAATCGCCTCGACCGTGTCCCGCACCTGCCGATCGTTGCTGGCGGTCGCCTCCGCATTGCGCCCGCGCTTTAGCCACTCCGCCATTCCACCCGCTCCCGTGCATTCGGATGCATCGTCGTAATCCGCTTTGGTGGTGGTTACAAGCGAGATGCCTGCCGAAGGAAAGCGACTCATTCGGCGCTTGGCGCCTGCTCCATTGCTGATCAGTGGGTGTGCCCTGCGGCGAGTTTCAACTGGGCGAATGCCAAATTCGTAAAAAGGCAGGTGAGGACCGGGCCCCCAACACGTTGACGCCGGCTCTCCCCTCCGGCCGGCCGTTCATGTCGATGCGTCACTCCATGCCCGTTGGCGATACGACGCCGTGATGGGTGCGGATTGCGCAAGCGTAAAGTGACCTTCGCCGCGCTTTCCGCTTTCTCTCGAACCCTACAGGTCCTCAGGGTGCTGTCAGTCTAATGCGAACTCGCCTCTACACGATGCACCTCGCCCTCGGCTCGCGTCGGATCAGCTGACGAGCGCCTGCCACTCTGCAAGCGCCGCGGAGCGGCGCTGCTTGTAGGTCTGGCGATCGACGAGGTGGCGTTCGTGGTTGAAGTGATTGTGGACGTTGGCATGGACCGAGGCGAACTTCTGTAAGGTGCGCATCTGCCGGAACCGCAGCATCGCCCGCTCTCGTCGCCTGAACGGCAGGTGCGAGTTCTCCACCCGGTTGTTGGCCCAGCGACCCACCTCCTGCTTCTCGCGGCTGCCAAGCTCGTTCAGTGCAGCACCGTAGGAGCGCAGACCATCGGTGGTGATCGCCTCGGGCGAGCCGTGGCGCTTGAGCGCCTTCTTCATGAAGGCGAGCGCTGCCTTCTTGTCGCGTGTCTTGGTGACGTAGCTCTCGAGGATCTCGCCCTCGTGATCCACCGCTCGCCACAGGTAGACCATCTCGCCGTTGAGCTTCACGTACATCTCGTCCAGGTGCCAGCGCCAATGGCGAAAGCCGCGCATGCGGCTCACCCGCTGACGCCGCACCTCGCCCCCGAACAGCGGACCAAACCTGTTCCACCACAGTCTCACCGTCTCATGGCAGATGTCGATCCCGCGCTCGAACAGCAGGTCCTCCACGTTCCGCAGCGACAGAGGGAAGCGCACGTACATCAGCACCACCAGCCGGATCACCTCAAGCGACGAGTTGAAGTAGCGGAACGGACTGGCTGGCTTGCGCGGGCGGGGCATGGCCCCTCCCCTACCTCGGCGAACGCCGCAGGTGCATTAGCTTTGACAGAGCCCTCCCTCAGGTCGTCAGGACGACGGGGAAGAAGCGCTCCTCTCCTTGCCAGTCTGATCCGGGGTGCTCGCCGCTTTTGTCGTATACGTCCACCTTGACCAGCACGAACCGGACGTCCTCGTCCATGAAGGTGGTCAGTGGGAATACCTGCCGGATGCCAGGCTCGACGCTGAAGTCCCATTTGCTTGTCTCGTTGATGCGGGGTCCGTTCAGCGCGAGCCTGGAAATTCCATCCTTGCAGTCGTAGAGTTGAAGCGCTTGCTCCCCGGTCATCGTGTAGATGCGGTAGCGGACGTCCTCGAGCTTCCGAATGGTGGCACCCCGGTTCTCGGCAATGAGCCGGAGGTCCACGATGATCTTGCCGCGCTGAGGTCCATAGAAGCGGCATTCCAGGTCGAGCTGCGTCCAAGGCACGAGCGCTCGCCTGAGCTCATCCTCCGCGGCCTTCTCGAGCTTGCCGCGCACGCGGTCGGCCGCCAGCCTCTCCTCGCGTTGGGCGTCAAGCCGCGCGTCCCGCTCCTCGCGGACCAAATTGCGGAGATCCTGCCTCTCCTCGCGTCGCTTCTCCGCGCCCGCGGAGAGCTCGGAGCGATACTCCTCCAGCTGTCGGTTCAGGCCTATGCGGTACTCCTCGAGCTGTCGCGACAACGCGTTGCGGTCTCGCTCGATGTATCGGGAGAGCACGAAGCTGGCGAACGCGACAATCAGCGCGAGAACGCCCTTGTCGAGGACAATTTTGAAGACGTCGAACGCACCGTCCCCGACCTTAGCGGGCGCTCGTGTGGAGGCATGCGCCCAGAACTGCACGCCCAGCGAAGCGATCAATAGAGTGAGGAAAACGATCGCCATCACCGTTGCGGCGATCGCCCACTGCCGATCGGTCGGCTTCCACCCGGTTGCCTCGGAGGTCCGCTCCTCCGTCTGCTGGTCCTGCATCGCGCGTCTCCGCTTACGAGAGGAAGTATTTAGACAGCCGTTGCGAAGCCCGCGCCTACCACCCGTCAGTGGGATCGAGAAACCCGTCTCAACTGCCTTCGTCAGCTCTCCGGTCTGGCCCGTCCCTTGCTGGGTGCGACGCGGGCTGATTGCGCCACCTTATCACGGGAGCGGTTCCAGGTCGAACGGGCGCCACGAGGGCCGGCGTCGGAGCCACCGGAACCAGCCCGGGGCGGCGTCGGGAGGCGACACCGCGAACACAGCGTCGCCGAGCAGCTGGCCGAGGCGGTAGTAGCTCTCCCACTGCGCTTCGTCAAAAAACTGGTCGGTTGTGGGCTGCTGCGGGAACTCGATGTTGGCGCTCTTGTAGCGGAGCACGTCCGGCGTCTCGGCGCCTGCGATCCGTGGCTTCACGAGGAGCAGCGTTGTCGGCGGGGTGCCCGCCTTCACGTCGCCGAGGCCGAGGTAGCGGATGCGGGCGAGCGCCGCATAGGGGCCCGAGCGGTGCTCCGCATGCGCCTCGCCGCCGAGCTGGTCGAGCGTCCCGAACGTTCTGCGCATCGCGGAGCCAGAGCCGAGCAGCCGATCGAGCTCGTCCGCGTCGACGAACTCGGTTTCCGCCTCGAAGTCGATCCTGATCTTCCGGATCAGGTTGACGAGGTCGGCAAATGCGTAGCTCGGGTCGGCGCCGTTGTCGCAGAGGACCACGAACCGGAGCCGGCGCCGCACCAGCTCGTATGCGGCCGTGTTCTCGTAGTGCCCGCCATCGGTGAGATACCAGCGGTTCGAGTGAGTCCCCTCGTAGGCACCCCGGATTTCGCGCAGCAAGTACGACTGAACGAGATCATCCGCGCCGGCCGGAGCGGGTGTGAACTTCGCGACGGCGGACTGGTGCTGGCCGACGGCACGCCGCTCGCTGATTCTCCCGGGAAAGGGCGAGTCCCACCAGTATCCAAGTCTGAGATTGGACAGGCCCGCGAGCAGCGAGAAGCCTATGCTGCTGAGCTGCCCCATCCCGGTCGAGAAGGCCGCCCCAGATATACCCATCCAGGTGGACACCGGGAGCTGCTCGCCTTGAAAGAGCGAGAACGCGACCGCCCTGTCGGAGGGGCTGCGCGTAGTGAAGACGTAACCGGCCGGCGAGATGCTCAGGGATTTGCCCTTGCGATCCCTCTGCACGACGCGTGATGAGCGGCTGGTGGTCTCGTTGATTGTGACATTGATTAGGTGGAGCGGCGCCAGCACGGACGCGTGGTGGTATGCGGCGAGCTCAATCTCGTCGTTCGCCAGCTCCAGGTCCGGGGCCGTGCCGCCCGCTATGCGCTCGACGTTGGACGCTCCCAGATAAGCCTTTCTCAGACGACCCGCGTAAAAGAATGCGAGCGACGACTGGTTGAGAAATCCGTGGAAGCGTCCGAGAGTAAGTGCGACCAGGAGAGCGAGCCCGGCGAGGATCGCCGGGTTCAGCCATCCCATTCCTTCCGGCGTGCCCCAGGTGGTCGCCGCGCCGTTGGTCGCAACGGGGGCGCCATGCCAGACGAGCGCGTAAGACAGCGCCGACCACGCGCTTAGCAGCGCACCCAGCAGGAAAACGCCGATCGCCAGCGACAGGGCCTGAGCGAACCGTCTGACCAGGGCTGCGATCAAAGGCCAGTCGGGCAGTGAGCCCTTGTCCATGCGCTTAAGCAACCAGCGCACGGCGGGAATGAGGGCGACCGACGCGGAACCGAACACCGCCGCGCTGAGGCGGTCGCTACCGGTCGGAAGGTCTCCGAGCAGGAGGTGGTAGATGATCCGTCCCATGTCGTCGGCGAGGGCGAGCGCAGCCAGCAGGAGCACCGCCTGCGTGCCCTTCAGCAGCCAGCGCGACAGCTTAGTGCGAATCCTGTTCTCCTGCGCGAGAATCGCCGCGGCGTCGTCCGACCGCGGGCGGTCCTGCACGTCGACGTCCTCCTCCCGGCTGTTCCGCCAGAGAGCGGCCGCATAGGCGAGCGGTGCGCCCGCCCCGGAGGCGCCTAGGAGCCCGAACGCGAGCGCGGTAAGGTCGGCGCGGCCGGCGAAGCGGACGCCCAGCGCGCCCACCACTGCCAGCAGAATGGCTATGCCCGTCGTGCCACTGAGTAGGCGCAGGAGACGACGGCGCGGAACCCGCGAGCCATTGCGGGTGAGCCAGTATCCCCATGCTACCGGGCCGGTCCAGAGCGGCACGAGGACCAACGCCGCGAACCACAGCCAGCTCGCGCCCAGCAGCGGGCCCGTGGTGCGTGCGGCCGCTTGCGGGCGTGGGGCGTAGGCAGCGGCCTTGCGGCAGCGCAGTCTGAGATCCCCTTCCACGTTGCGCATCTCGACGGAGCAGCTCTCCGCGGCGATGACCTTCGGTGAAGCGGCCGACCTCGTGGTCAGGACCGCCTCGTGAAGGTTCCGGACGGACGGCCAGGGCAGCGCGGCCCGGGGAAGCTGCACTAGGAGGAAGAGGCCCAGCAGCGCGACGCCGGTCACGAGTGCCACGGCGGCCCAGTTCCTGACGGCGATCAAGGCGGCGTAGAGGTTGTCGCTCGGGCCGTTCGGACTGAGGAAGCTGCCACCTTGCCTGAGCTGCTCGACGGCCGAACGCCCGATGTTGCTGCCAAGGGGATCGGCCCCGAGGCTGGTGGCGCGCGCCATGCACCACTCTTCGACCTTCTCGCTCTCGAGCGCGGCGTTTGCGCCGCGCATCGGCGTGGGCACGAAGAGGCTGCGATAGAAGGCGCCGGCGTAGCCACCGCCCGACACGGTGGAGAGATAGTCCACCCGGTGCAGTACGCCCGCTCGGCTCATGGCCCGCAGCACGCCGAGGCTGAACGTAGCGCTTCGGATGCCGCCGCCCGACAGGGCTACTCCGACTTCGTACCCAGGCCGCTTGGAGTCGAACCACTCCTGTAACGTCAGCCACGCCCATCGCAGATCCACGAGCTCCCGCTCGTGAGCGCGCACCTCCTCCCACGTCCGATCGGGGAGATCCGATCTGGAGACAGATCGGCTGGAGCGCGGACTAAGAAGGCCCCTCCATATCGGAGATTTCGGCTGCGTCACCTCTGAGGTCGTGCCGGATTTACCACTTGAGGCTTTGGTCCGGTAGCCCGTCGCGGTGACGGATGCCGACGGGGGCGCCGTCACCCCCTCGCTCATTTGACCACCTCCTCTGTGTGGGTGGTGGCCCGCTCACTCGTCGTCTCTTGGAGGTTGAGCAGCTGCCGGACCAAGGGTAAGACCTGTGTGCTGCGCCCACCAGTGTCTTTGAGTCTGCCTTCGGAACTGCCTGGAACGTAGTGGGGCCGCTCGTCGAAGCTGGTGTGAACGAATGTGTTGGCCGGCCGCTCGCTCATGACCGCCAGGATCGGGATGTCCGAGCCGCCCGGCCGGAAAAGCATGTACCTCGGACTGGTGCCCCGGAAGTACCCGCTCAGCAAGTAGATTAACCCGCTGACCGACCGAAGCGTCACCGGAACGTCCACGGTAAGCGTCGTACCTCCCGTCCTGGGGGTACCGGTCGCTACCGTGCTGTCGTCGCCGTCGGTCGTCAGATAGAGGATCTGCAGAGCTGGCAGAACGGCGACGAGCGCGGCCTTTCTACGCGCGCTCCGCCTCTTGCCCGTGGTACCGCCCTCAGCTGCCAGCCTTCTCTCCTCGGCAGCCTCTGCATCGCACCGCCCCGCCTCACCCTGCTCGAGATCGTTAGAAACGCGTGGCACAGCGAGCGCGTCGGCCGTTCGCCTGCGCCACCTTATCCAGCGCTCCTCGCCGGGTTGGGGTGGGTCGTAGGCATCGACCATCAGCTTGTCGCCGTCGCTAGCGATTAGATCCTGGCCTCTCGGCTGCTCGAGGGCGAGACGATTGGGCCAACATGCGCAATTCGGGGCAACGAGCGCCATAGTAAAGTGGCGCCCGGCGGCACCGGCAGGCAAGATTTCGCAAAGAATAGCCTTGGACATGGAGCGATCATCTGCGCCTTGTAGACAACTTGGAATGCGAAGCGTCACCCGCGATCAATATGGTGACTTGAGCCTGCATCGTCCGCCCCACCATCCGCCCTATTGGCGGCATAACCAGGAACTAAAGAGGTCGCGTGCGAAGCCACATATACTTGCTTCGACGCTGCGGCAAGTAGACTTTGCGCAATCCGTCGTTGAAGTCCAGCGAAGGCCGCAGCTGGCGGTGCAGGCCTCACGGTCCGCGCTGCAAGAAGCTTATCGACGGCGCGAAGAAGTAGTCGCCCCCTTTAAGCGACACGCATGGCGCGAAGTCGTACTCGGCGTCCCGCTTGGTGCTCGCATCGTGCCACATCATGTGCGCGGAAGTGCGATTGCGCGTCTGCGCGATGGGCGGATCGACTCCGGTGTTCTCGTGCTGGAACTCGGGGTTGTTCGCCCACGCGGACTGCGTGAACTCGAACTGCTCGCTGATGTCCGCCATGTAGGCCATGAACAATAGGCCTACGTCGCGCTCCGGCCTGTCGTCCTCAGGAAAATCCGCCCCGTTCGGTCGTTTGGCGCGGTGCCCGTAGGTGATGCCACGCCGCGCCATGAGGCGGCTGCGCTCTGCTTCGCCATCGTGTGATCGAGGGTTCGTCTTTCGGACGTGCGCTTTGAAAGGGCAGCGCGCGGCTGCCGGGTTCGGATCGCCGTCGTAGTTGAAGTCGTTGATCGGATCGCCGCCTGCCGGCTCCGCCAACAGGCCGACCGGCGTGCCGTCCTCGAAGCGGCCGATCACCATCGCCCCCGCCCGTTCGGGGTCCATGCCCGGGAACTTGCCGGCGAGTTCAAGCTCCTGCGCCTTGAAGCGCTTCACGTTCTGCTCGAGCTTTCGGTAGACGAAGTAGCTGCCGCTCGCGACCTCGGTGCAGTGCGAAGGATCCGCCTGGATGAACTGCGAGGGCGCGAAGCGCGGCGACCATCTCGCGTGCGGCTCGGCGTCGAGATCCTCTTCGAGGAACAGCGGCTGGCTCCTGCCGTCGACGTAGCCGAAGTGCTCGATCCCTTCACCCTTGGGATTGCCGCCGCTAGACTGACGACGGCGCTGCGCCAGTCCCTTGTCGATGCCCAAAACTCGACAGCCGGATCCGTTCAGTACGCGCTGCACGGCGAAGATGCTGGCGTCCACCATCTCGGCACTGTCGTCCGCCACGAGCAGCATGGCGTCCGGTTCCGGGTTGGCCTGGCTCCACGGGCCTCCGTGATCCCATTGCGAGGGATCGGCATCGCCGAGCGGCGGAAAGTCGACCGGTATGCCCTTGAACCGAAGAGATGGCAGCTTGCCTCTAGCGCGCATGCCGGCGCGAAAGGCGGCGTCCCCCGGCACCTTGCCGTCGTCGACACCGAGCTTCGCATAGGCACCTCGGGCCAGGAAGACGCAAACGATTCGGCCGCCGCTTACGCCGGTGAGCTTGAACGCCTCCGCGGCGCGGAGCTGGTCGAGCGCCGACGTGGTAAGGAACGAAAGCCTGCGGAGCAGCTCCGCGATCTGGTCGCGCGACATGCCGCCGAAGCCGAGGAAGATGTTCGCGGTGTGATCGCGGCCATGACCCTTAAGTATGTTGGCCTGCAGATCGGAAAGGAAGGCGAGGAGGGACGCGTTCTGGTCCCAGTCCCGCCAGCGCACTGGCTTTGACAGAATGTCGTCTAGCTTGAACACTGCACATCTCCCCCAAACGTCCGTGGACATCAGCGCGAACAGTGCGACCCATTCCGCTGAGCATCATCCTGCGCGAAAGGTGCCATACTGGAGATTCAATATATATTACCAAATTTAGAGCGTCATATTCTATTATTAGAGACACTCATCCTTGACCCGCCTGTAGCTCTTTCCTGATCCGGCTGATTTGCCGCAATGGTTTTCTATTTCGGAGCCGCAGCGTGGCTAGCGGTACTGCTTTAAGCGTATTAAGAGCTGCTTCTTTGACACCATGCCGAAGCTGCCTTCACCCGCGAGCGCTTAACAGTTCACGGGCGCCGACTCACCTGGCGCCGGGTCCGGCCCGAGGGAACAGTAGAGGTAAGTACCGGCCGCGGCTATGCCGATGACGATCAGTCCGCCGATGACAACGCCTGCAAACTCCTTCGGCGGCTCAACCTGAGAAGGTAAAGGCGCGCCTAGGATGATTTCGCGCGCCGGCGGCGCGGCCGCTAAGTCCGTAGTGAGCTTAACGAGCGCAGCCCGGCCCTCAGGGTTAGCAATCACTGAAGGCACAGCGTGCGCCAAGTGCTCCCCCAAGTGAGCAAATGCCTCTCCGCTGCGGGGCTTTGGCCCGCTAGTGATTGCCTCGCGCAGCAGCGCCTGAAGCACACTTACCTCCTTGGGGTTGCGTTCGTACAAGCTAGAAAGGGTGCTCAGCACACCAGTAAGAAGCATTGGGTTAGCTAAAAATTCTTCATTGTTGACCGCTTGAGTCGCCATGTCCGCATTCCTCGACTCACATTGATATCTAAAAAATAAACTACACATTTTTGTGCGCACAAAAAGTGAGAAAACTTACGACATGCGCACACCGGAGCTTCGCTCAGACATTAGGCGCAAATGGCGATGCAAATTTGTACAATAGCTGAAAGACGCGGATCCGCGTCAACGCGTAGCTTGCGTTCGAACCTTTGATAGAAGCGCGAACATCTACGGGCCGCCAAAGGCCTCTCGGGCAGCCTTGATGACGGCTTTCGTTACGCGCGCTCACCCGGAATAGAGAGAGGCAGCAGCGTTGATCCACGTAAGCGACGAGTTTTTGCGGACTGGATGCTTTGGATTAGAGTGCGTCCCCGAGCCATTCGGCGTCGAAGCTGCATCCGCCCAGCAGCCACTGCGCTTTTGGCCAACCATCCAGCAGCGCTGCCGCGCCGGGTGTAGTCGCTGATCGAGCCAGTGGCCATGAAGAAGCTCAAGGGCAGTCGGGCGCATCGGCAGCGGCATGGAGCTTGGTGTTTATGCCGCCTTTGGTGCGCTCGATCAGGCGGCCTAACGCTCCTTTTTCAACCTCCAGGCTCAATGCCGGGGTCTGCGCCTTGAGGTAGGCCGCGTCCATCACGATTGTCTTCGGCTTGGCGCCGACCGCAGCCAGACTTTCCAGGATCTGCGTAAACACGCCCAACTTGCCACAACGCTTCCAGCGATTGTAGAGCGTCTTACGAGACCGGAAGCGCTAGGTGCATCGAGCCAGCGCAGCGCTTGCGCGACGAGTGCCTGAACGAGTACCTGTTCCCCTCGGTGGCTGCGGCGAGACGGATCATTGCGGCATGGCGGATGGACTACAACACCGTGCGTCCGCACAGCAGCATCGGCGGCGTGGCGCCCGCCGAATTTACCAATTGCCCCCGCCAGGGGCGTAGGGACAACGAAGCTAACTTATCAGCAGCCTGAAACCGGGTGCGGGTCATGACGACTCAAAGGTGGTAAGCGTTCTGCACGAACCAGCCGGTAGAAACGCCCGTCTGCACTGGGTAGCGCTCTGCGTAGAAATTGGCAACTTCACAGTATCTGGATGAGAAATTGCAAGGTTTTACCGTCGCGCTGCTGCTTCTGCTCTGCTATGTGAGGGCAGACTCGGACGATACAAAACACGGAGAGAAAGGGTCGAGTCCAAAGTCGCCAAAATAAGCGAAGCCTTTCGGGGCGATGCTGATTGAGGGGGGCTAGCTATGGCATCTGTCGGCTCGTGGCTCATGAGTTCTGCGTTTCTGCTGAGCCTATCCGGTTGCGCGATCAACGCCATGCGGCTGGAAGGCGCCAATCAGGTGTCGTTGGCGTCAAATTCGGTGGTGACCCAATCCAACGCAGCCCTGACGAACATGGCACAGCGTCGCGAGCAGGCCTCGCGAACCGTGCGCGCGAGCGACCCCAGCTGCCCCGCCACCGACGAGATCTACGTGTTCATACCGACTCGACCGCCGCGACCAGGAGAGGGCACGCCTCCCCTATGTGCTTCCGGCAAGGACGAGAAGGTTGACGGTTATCGTACGGTCCTGATCTATTTCAGCAACACAAGCGCAGAGCGCCTCAAGCCCACTATTCTCATGCTGGCCGCGATCGCTGAATACGGCGAGGGCTACAAGAAGATCCTGGACGAGCCGAAGGTCGATGTCGGCGCCATTCTCGCGTCCGCGGCGCAGAAGGCGGCGGATGCGAAGGCGCTGACGGATACGATCGTGCCGGGCGTGCTTCTCACGCCGCCGAGCCTCGAGAGCAAGCAGGCCAAAAGCGCGGTGGCACTGCTCAATTTCCTAGTCGGCCTGGCGCAGGAGGCGCGAAATGCCAAGAAGGTGGCTGATCATCACGAAAAGCGAGCCACTGAAATCAACGGGATTCTTGACGACCTGAAGACGCAGCTGGCCGACTGGACCACTGCCACGACGAGCGGCTACTCGCAGATGGAGACGGAGGCGCTTCGAAGCGCCTACGCCAACGAACGAGCCAAGCTGTCCTTCGAAGGACGACGAGCCTTTCTCGAGACGATCCACAGATCCAAGCTGGAGCAGGACGGCGTCGATCGAACGGCAGGGCTGCTTTCGGAGGCGATCGATGAGCTGAAAGGAGCCAACGACAACCTGGGCCTACTTTTGGATGGAACGCTGTCTCCGGAACAGCGCGCTCAAGAGGCAAAGCTCAACGAGGAGCGCATCTTCAAGGCTCTCAAGCTCACGGCGGAAGCAGCCACGTCATGGGGGGTGATCTGATGGCCACGATCTCTGAAACGGTAAAATCCGCCGCCGCGTTCCGCGATCAACTCAACGCGCTGGCAGACGAAGGAAGCTATTCGGAGCAGGAGCGTCATGGCTTCTTCCTCTTGCACCTCTTCTACTCGGACCGATTGGCCGGCTTCCAGAACGCGCCCAGTTTCGGCAGCCTTTCGCCCGCCTACGACAATCCGAAGCAATGGGCGGACGAGGGCAGCAGAGTGGTCGCCGGTGCGGCTCCCGGCGACGCACCGTCGCAGCAGCCGATCTACGACGCGGCGAACAACGGGGGCGACGCCTTGGACGCCGTCACCGCCAAGGCCGCCCCGAAGGGCTTCCTCAATGCCGTAGCGCAGTCGGCGTCAAGCGTGCGGGGCTCCTTGCTCGTGAAGGGAACCGTCCATGCCTAACATCCAGCGCATCTACTCGCCGCCCATCGCTGGATCACCACCCCTGCCGGCAGGCGCTACCTCGATAGCTAAGAGACCTGATGCGGCGGATGCGCCCTATCTGGCCAAGCTGATGACGATGTTTCCGGCCGAAGCGGTGACCTTCTACACGCTGGGATCGAAGGCGCCGGTCAACCCGCTGCTCATCGCGATGGTCGTGCTGCTCGCGCTGATCGCCGTACGTTGGGCGGCATACCGATCGGCCATCACGCACAAGTCCAATGGCTTGGCGGTTACGGTCAGCGCCGTCTCCTTCGTCCTTTGGGTGTTCGCCTCTGCGGACATAAAGCTGGTGCAGACGCTTTCCGCGCACGCCACAGCGCAAGATGTCACCGCCACCCAGAGCGCCGCTGCTTTCCTTATCGCTGTTTGGAGCTGGGTGGTACCAAGTTTCGTAAAACTAGACGCCGGCTGACAAAGTGCTGACGCCGAGGTTGGCGATGGTCAGTCGCAAACACCATCACGCGCTTCTTTCGGGCGGGCCCAATCCGCCCCCAGCCGGCTTGAACATGCGCAGGACCACGAGCGCGGACACGTAAACGGCACCAGTCCGCAAGACAACTTTAAATCGACTGCCCGGCGGTTTGACGTCACCAGCGTAGGTGCGTTTTCTCCCGGCTGCCGATGACGCTGGATGGTGTTGTCAAAGCAACCGCACCTAGCGCGACATCGCCGAGTTTCTACCCCGTTCGCTTGCTCGATAGCAGGCGAACGAAGGCAATTTCGAAACCTGATCGAGAGAGTTCGCGACATTGACAGCCTTAGGATAGTAGCTGAAGCAACCTAGGATGCACAAGCCTTCAGGCGCTCGCGGAGCCGGTGCGTTTGGTTTGACAGAACCCGCATGCGGCTTACCCGCTGGCGCCGCATCTCGCCCGCGAACAGCGGACCGAACCTGTTCCACCACAGTCTCATTGTCTCGTGGCAGATGTCGACCCCGCGCTCAAACAGCAGGTCTTCGACGTTCCGCAGCGACAGTGGAAAACGCACGTACATCAGCACCACCAGCCGGATCACCTCCGGCGAGGAGTTGAAGTAGCGGAACGGGCTGGCGGGTCTTCGCGGGCGGGGCATGCCCCTCCCCTACCCCGGCGAGCGCCGCAGGTGCATTAGCTTTGACAGAGCCACCTGTTCGTCTCCGACGATGCCCCTTCACGTCCTCTGCCGCAACGGCGCGCGCGAAGCCGGCATGGCTCAGCGATCGTTGATCTCGTCCGTCTCAGCGCTGTCCGCCGGCTGCTTCCTCCCGACTTCTCTCTGGGTCTCGCCATCCCGTCGCACCGAGTGGTGGCCCGCCCGCGCCTTCATCGTTCCGATCGCCTCGTTCAGGCGGCCGACGATCCTCATGAAGGCGCTCCTCATGACGATCCCTCGGCGTCAGGTGACGATGGATCGATTTTCTGATCCTTCGTGCTACCGTAATTCTCGTTGCCGCTGGTGCTGTCCGCACGTTTGGCGGGCCGATCGGCCCTCGCCCGCTCGTCATCGCTACGATGATCGTCCGTCATAAGGTTGCCCTTTTCCAATGAGGTAAGCAGAAGCAGGGACGCGCCCATGTCGTCGCGGCGAGCCGAGCTGGATCATGCGCGCGAGCTACTCGGAGAACATAGCTCCTTCGCGAATGAATCATATACTTCAAAGCGAAAGCGCAGCACGGGATTTAGCGCGAGCGCTCATCCTACGAGCCCCTCGTCGCTGCCGAGCTATCTGGTCTCGGCGACAGCGCATCTGGATTGAAAGGACGCTGCAGCGTTCGCGAAGCGATCTCGTCGCCGAGAGTCACGATCGCGGCGTATCTCTGCGCCATCTCGAGATGTATCGCCCGTATGGCGGGATCGAGCGCCTGGTCAGCGAGGCGGCGGGAAGACGCTTCCCTCACGCGATAATAGTCCGGATTATTAGCATAGGTCATCGCAGCGCTTTCCCCACTCGGCCAAACAGAACGCGTGCACGGACCAAAACCTACTCGCTCTCCTATATCTTAGATTCAAATGTATCAAGATTTGGTCGTTTCGACGGACGCTGACGTCACATAATTTATTCGCTGACGAGCGATATACACCATGGGCGGAAGCGGCACACGGTACCTAATTTAGATGACGCAGATCAGGATGTCGGTCGTAATCGCGATGGCCGCGTTAAGCACCCATCGGAGAGATGCTATGATGATCGACGGCACGAGTGGGACGGACCAGTCGAGCGATGAGTCCGCGGCGCGCCCCTTCAACCCGGACGGCGGCGAGGACGAGGGCAGCGCCTCGCAGGATGGTGACGACAGCCACCTGCGCGACGATCAGAAACCGCTCGATCATACCGGTGACGCGGGTGCCGGTGTCGACGATGACGATCCGAGGAAGACGGAGAAGTTGACCAAGGCGGGACGCGACATTGACCCGGACGCCGGCAGCGACGCAACATACGGTGTCCGGCGTGGTTTGCAGGTTTTGATGAGAGATGCTGCGCTCACGCCACCCCCATAAGCATGCGGAGCGATGAAGCCGAGTGGAAACAGATAATCCGTTTCCAGTGAACTTAATTTCATGGTCTTGGTGCTTTTCCGCACCGGCGGACCGTTAAGAGACGCAGAGGAGAACATTTATGTTCATGCGAGTCGACAAGCTACAAGCCGAGCTACCCGCCCCCGATCGTCAGGACCCTAATGCCGCCGCCGCCCTACGCGAGCTTCTCGGCGGCAAATACGGGGAGATGTCGACGCTGAACAATTACATGTTCCAGAGCTTCAACTTTCGGTCCAAGTCGAAGCTGCGCCCGTTCTACAGCCTGGTCGCGGCGATCACCGCCGAGGAACTCGGCCACGTCGAGCTCGTCTCCGCCGGCGTCAACATGCTGGCGAACGGTCCCGACGGCGACGACACGGGCGATGGCGGCGACATTTCGATGACGCCGTTCGAGGCGATGGCGGAGATCCGTGACGCGGCCAGCTTCCTGTCGAACGGCGGTGGCGCTACGCCGACCAACTCCAATGGCTTGTCGTGGAACAACGACTTCGTCACCACGACCGGCAACGTCGTCACCGATCTGCTCCACAACTTCCATCTCGAGTGTGGTGCGCGACTCCACAAGCTTCGCGTCTACGAGACCGTGTCGGATCCGACCGGGCGCGAGGTGTGCGGCTACCTGCTGGTGCGCGGGTCGGTCCACGCCCACGCCTACGCGCTCGCCTTGGAGAAGATCACCGAGGTCGACATCAAGAAGATGCTACCCACCCCCAACATCGATCTCAGCCGCATCCCGGAGTGCCAGAAGTATCTGGACGAGGGTTCGCATCGCCGCCTCTACACCTGGAGCCCTAGCGACTACAAAGAGATCTCTGGCATCTGGTCGAACGATGAGGTGGCCTTGCCCGGCGACCCGCCAGGCGCGCTCGAAGTGGTGGACGGCATCCCCGAGGGCGGCAAGATCGCGCAGCTCGCCGGGGTCCCATGTGCCTTCACGCCAGACTACGCGCCCGAGGAGATGTTCGAGATTGCCAACAAGCTGTATAAGAAGTCGCGCTGATCCATCAGGTCGACGATTGCCCAGGTGACCGGTGAGGAGCCCATGGCTCGCAATGGCGGGATGCCGGTTGCCTGGACCACCCGTGAAAGGAAGAAGGATGGACGACCGTAAGCCTATGCCGGCAGGCGGCGGAGACCGCCTGAAGGGCGCCCCCGACGGTCTCAACATCGACAATCCCAGCGGCCGGAGCGAGCAGGGCGAGAGCGGCGGCGGCAGTTACCCCAACGGCCGTGACGACCGCGACGGCAAAGGGGCCCGGAACCATGGCGGTGGTGTTGTCAAAGCAACTGCACCTAACGCGAGATCGGCGAGTTTCTACCCCGTTCGCTTGCTCGATAGCAGGCGAACGAAGGCAATCTCGAAACCAGCTCGAGAGAGTTCGCGGCACTGACAGCCTTCGGATAGTAGCTGAAGCACCCTGCGATGCACAAGCCTTCGCCCGCTCGCGGAGCCGGTGCGTTTGGTTTGACAGAGCCCTCGAATGGGACAACCCATTCGATGTTTGAATGACAGGGTTCCTCGGTTTCGAGTCCGGCTATCATGCAATCAAAGATTGCGACACGCTGCTGATGCTTGGGACCGACTTCCCTTATCGGAACTTCTATCCCTCCGGCGCCCAAGTGGCGCAAGTCGATCGCGATCCGGGCGCGCTCGGGCGACGCATCCCACTCACGCTCGGCGTTCTGGGCGATGTGCGCGAGACTATCGGCGCGTTGCTACCACAGCTCTCAGGCGGACGATCGTCCAAGTTCCTGAACTCGGCGCGCAAACATTATGCCAGCACACGATCCAAGCTCGACGAGCTCGCCACGCCGCGCCCCCCGAACACGCCACTCCACCCGCAATTCCTGGCCAAGGTGCTGAACGAGGTCGCCGACGACGACGCGATCCTCACCGCCGATGTCGGCACGCCGGTGATCTGGGCGGCGCGCTACTTCATCACCAACGGCCAACGCCGCATCCTCGGCTCGTTCAATCATGGTTCGATGGCGAATGCGATGCCGCAGGCGCTGGGCGCGCAGGCGGCGTGCCCCGGCCGGCAGGTGGTGTCGCTGTCAGGCGACGGCGGTTTCGCCATGCTGATGGGTGACATGCTGTCGGCGGTGCAGCTCGATCTGCCGATCAAGATCGTCGTGCTCAACAACGGCACGCTCGGCTATGTCGCGATGGAGATGAAGGCGGGCGGCTACGTCGACAGCGCTGTCGATCTGAAAAATCCCAATTTCGCCGAGATGGCGAGTACCGCCGGCCTGCGCGGCATCCGCGTCGAGAGCTCGGACGCGCTAGAAGGCGCGTTGCGCGACGCGTTCGCGCATCCGGGCCCGGCGCTGGTCGACGTCGTCACCGCGACGCAAGAACTGTCGATCCCGCCAGCGATCGGGCTTGAACAAGCCAAGGGCTTCAGCTTGTACATGATGGAGGCGATCATCTCGGGTCGCGGTGACGAGGTGCTCGAACTCGCGAAGACCAACATTCTGCGATAGCGATGTGTCGAGGCGAGATCCTTATCCCGCCTCGTCCCTGTGGCCGCATGCCTTACCGCTAGACCCATTTTCCTCCCTCTGCCCTCTCGTGTCGACGACCCAGTTGTGGTCGTTCGATAGCCGCCGCCGCTCCCCAACCTCGGCCGTTCCTCCATCCCGCTACACCTGCCGCATGCCGCCATCGACGCAAAGCTCGGCCCCTGTCACAAAACTGGCCGCATCGCTGAGGAGAAACACCGCGGCGGCCGCGACCTCGTCGGCACGCGCCATCCGACCGAGCGGAATGGGCGCGATCAGCACCTGCCGCATTTCGTCGGACACCGCGGCCATCATGTCCGTGTCCGTCGGCCCCGGCGCGACGACGTTAACTCGGATACGGCGAGGCGCGAGTTCGGCGGCCCAGCTGCGCGCATAGGAGCGCAATGCCGCCTTGGTCGCCGCGTAGGTGCTGAATGGCGTTACCCCCATGGCATCGGCGATTGAGCCAACCAGCACTACCGATGCCCCGTCACTCAGCACGGGCAGTGCCGCCTGGATGCCGAACAGCGCACCGCGTACGTTCACGGCGAAGTGTCGGTCGAAATGCTCCGCCGTTTCCTCAGGTAGCGTCGCGGGCTCCGACAGTCCGGCGTTGAGCACGAGCATGTCGATGCAGCCGTGCAGCTGCTGAGCCTCTCGCATAACCCGCTCCAGATCGACCTGAGACGCCGCATCGGCAACGATACCCTGCACCGACGGACCGATACCGTCAGCCGCAGCGGCGACCTCGTGCTGCCGGCGTCCAGTCAGGATCACGGCAGCCCCTTCCTCCGCGAGCGCGCGAGCGGTTGCAAGGCCGATCCCCTTCGCTCCGCCGATCACCAGTGCGAGCTTACCCGTCATCATCGCTATCGTCCGTTCTTCCATTTGAGACGGCTAGCCAGATATACCAGGCATATCTGCTATCAAGAACGCACCTGGAGTAGCGTAGATATGGCCGGCGATACTGACCTCGAGGCGCTGTCGTGCAAGGCGATGATGGACGTGCCCCGCATCCGTCCCGTGCTCGACAAGATCGCGGACAAGTGGACGATCATGATCCTTACCGTGCTGTGTCCGCAACCGGCCCGCTTCAACGAGATCAAGCGTCGCCTAGATGGCATCACCCATAAGTCGCTTGCCGACGCGTTGAAGCGCCTGGAACGCAACGGACTGATTACACGCACCGTGCTTCCAACCAGCCCGATCGGCGTCGAATATACGATTACACCACTGGGCCACTCGCTACGTGAACCGTTCGACGCGCTCTGCTCGTGGGCGCTAGCTCACGAGCAAGCGTTAGCCGACGCGGCTGTCGCCTACGACCAATCGCGCGAGTGACCCTTGTGCTTGACCCAGAAACGGTCACTCAAGAGCTACTCGTCGCTCCCCAACTTCGTTGGGGTGGACGCCCCCTGACGGCATCGATGTGCCAGAGTGGAGGTGTTGAAACACCACTGTAGGAGGCGTCCGTGGGTGAGGTTAGCACAGTCGGCATCGATCTGGCCAAGTCGGTTTTTCAGGCTCACGGTGAGGATGCGAGCGGCGGGGTCGTGTTCCGCAAGAAGCTTCGGCGTGATCAGGTTCTGCCGTTCTTTTCGAC
>NZ_JAHXZL010000004.1 GCF_019429525.1 Sphingomonas folli
CCGAGTTCACCTTGATCGCGTTGTGGAACGCCTGCTTGGTCAGGATGTCCGAGGGCTTGAGGTCCTCCGCCACCATCGCCACGATCCGCTTGCCGGTGAGATACGCCACCTCCTGCCGGTCGCGGTACGGCGCCGGGATCGCCGCCGAGCCGGGCAGCGACATGCCCAGCGCCTCGCACAGCGAGTTCATCGTCGTCGCCGTGCCCATCGTGTTGCAATAGCCCGTCGACGGCGCCGAGCTCGCCACCAGCCGGATGAACTCGGCGTCGTCGATCTCGCCCGCGGCGAGCAGCTGCCGCGCCTTCCACACGATCGTGCCCGAGCCGGTGCGCTCGCCCTTGTGCCAGCCGTTGAGCATCGGCCCCACCGACAGAGCGATCGCCGGGATGTTCACCGTCGCGGCCGCCATCAGCGCCGCCGGCGTGGTCTTGTCGCAGCCGATCGTCAGCACCACGCCGTCAAGCGGGTAGCCGTACAGCACCTCGACCAGCCCCAGATACGCCAGGTTGCGGTCCAGCCCCGCGGTCGGGCGCTTGCCCGTCTCCTGGATCGGGTGGACCGGGAACTCCAGCACGATCCCGCCCGCCTCGCGCACCCCCTCGCGCACCCGCTCCGCCAGCACCAGATGGTGGCGGTTGCACGGGGACAGGTCGCTCCCCGTCTGCGCGATCCCGATGATCGGCCGGCCCGAGCGCAGCTCCTCCAGCGACAGCCCGAAGTTCAGGTAGCGCTCCAGGTACAAGGCCGTCATGTCGATGTTCGCGGGATTGTCGAACCACGCCCGGCTCCGCAGCGCCGGCGTCTCGTTGCTCTGGGTCATCGCTCGCTCCGGGATCGCTCGTCTAAAAGTCAGACAAATATCATCACGGCCCACCGCGTCAACGCCGTAGCGGCGCGAGCGGGATCGACTCGCCGATCAGCCGATAGCCCGCCGCATTGGGGTGGAGACCGTCGCCGCTGTCGTAGCGCGGCGCGAGATAGGCCGGCCTGGCCGGGTCGCGCATCCGTCGATCGAGGTCGATGACGCTGTCCACGTGACCGGGCGCGCGGATCCAGGCGTTGATCGCCCGGCGGTCCGCCTCGGACTCGGCGCCGGGGTGGTAATAAGCGCTGCCGCCGAACGGCAGGATCGTCGCGGCGTGAACGGCGATACCGTGCGCCCGCGCGCGCGCGACCAGCTGCGCGAAGGCGCCGGTGACGCCCTCTACCAGCGCGCGGTGCGCCGCGGCGTCGGCGGGCGAGTCGCGGGTCAGCATGCCGATGTCGTTGACCCCCTCGAGCAGGATGACGTGGCGCACCCCGGCCTGGCCGAGCAGGTCGCGGTCGAGCCGCGCCATCAGACTGGGGCCGAGCCCGTCGAGCAGCACGCGATTGCCGCCGATCCCGGCGTTGAGCACCGCCACGCGGCCGCCGAGCCGGCGCGCGAGCACGTCGGTCCAGCGCGCGTAGCTGTTGGGCGACACGCCATAGCCGTCGGTGATCGAGTCGCCGAGCGCCACCACGCCGCCGGGTGCGGCGCAGCGCTCCACCTCGACGCCGGAGAGGAGATACCAGCGGTCGATCGCGCGCGCGCCGGGCAGCTCGGCCGCGCCGGTGCGCTCGCCCGCCGCGAGATAGGAGGTGGCGCGGCTCCCCGGGTGCGCGGTCTGTCCGTCGGGCGCGCGCGCGAGGTGGAGCGACACCGCGACGTCGGTGAACGCCGCGACCGGCAGCGCCGCGGGATCGCTGACCCACTCGGCGCCCGCCGGGATCGTCACCGCGGCGCGTCCGGCGAAGCGCAGCGCGCGCCGGCTCGCGGGCCGGATCACGCCGCCGGTCGGTGCCGCGGCCAGCGCGACGCTGGCGGCGTCGATCACCAGCGGGGCGCGGCCGAAGGCGTTGGAGAAGCGGACACGGACCCGCTGCCCGGCGAGGCTGGGGCGGACGATCTGGCGCAGCGTGGCATCGGTGAGCGCCCCCGGCTCGAGCTGCGCGTCCGCCGATGGGGCGAGCTGCGCCGACGACCAGGCCGCCTGCCACGTGCAGGGTCTCGCGTCGGCCGGGCGGGAGGCGGCGCCGAGGAGGAGCGCTGCGGCGAGCGCCACGCGCGGCCCTCGCCGCGATGCCCGCGGGAGAACGCGCTCACCGACGGGGGCAGGTGGCGTCGGCGAGCCGCCGAGAAAGGGGCCGGCCTCCCGCGGGACGCCGACCCGGCCGGCGGCACGTCTCAGAGGGAAAGGGAGGCGAGACGTGCCGGAGCCGATGATCGCGGCGATACGGGCGATGGGACGCGGGGCGAGCGGCCGGGAAGCTGACGAGCGTCCGCCCGACCGGCACGGCTCGCGGCTCTCACAGACGCGGGTTCGAGCCATAGATGCGCGGAAAACCCCTCCCTCTCCGACGCTACACCCACGCGGCACCTTCGCCTCACGTCGGTCTGTTAGCGCTATCAATATCTCGATCTATGTTGAAACCCCTGCACCGTCAAGCACCTACGTCGTCAAGGTGACCGGCCGGTAGCGCGGGTTGAGCAGGTGGAAGACGAGCAGCGCCACGAGATAGGCGACCCCGCACGCGACGAAGAAGGGGCCGTAGCTGCCCACCGTGTCGAGCAGCACGCCCAGCGACTTGGACGCGATGAAGCCACCGACCGCGCCGGCGAAGCCGCCGAGACCGATCAGCGTGCCCTGGGCGTAGCGCGGGAACAGGTCGCCCGGCAGCGCGAACAGATTGGTCGAGAAGCCCTGGTGCGCCGCGCAGGCGAGCCCGATCGCGAGCACCGCGAGCCAGATGCCGCTCGCCTGCGCGGCGAACATCACGGGCAGCGCGAACAGCGCGCAGGCGAACATCGCGCGCTTGCGCGCGCGTCCGGTCTCCACCCCGCGGCGCAGCAGGTGCGACGAGTACCAGCCGCCCGCGATCGCGCCGCCGTCGGCGAGCAGGTAGATCGCCACCAGCGGCGGCCCGAAGCTCTTCAGGTCGTAGCCGTACTGCTTGTTGAAGAAGTCGGGCAGCCAGAACAGGAAGGTCCACCAGACCGGGTCGATCAGGAAGCGCCCCGCCATATAGGCCCAGGCCTCGCGCCGGCGCAGCACGGTGAGGAAGCCGGCGCGGCCGCCATCGACCGCGGGCTCGGCCTCGATCCAGCCGCGCTCCTCGGCCGACAGTCGCGGGTGCTCGCCGGGTCTGTGATAGAGGCGCCACCAGGCGAGCAGCCAGACGAGGTTGAACAGGCCCGTCACGATGAAGGCCCAGCGCCAGTCGAGCGCCAGCCCGGCGACGAGGAAGCCGACGAGCAGGGGGGTGACGATCGCGCCGACGTTCGCGCCGGCGTTGAAGACGCCGATCGCGAGCGCGCGCTCCTTCTTGGGGAACCACTGCGACGCCGCGGCGAGCGCCGACGGGTAGGTCCCCGCCTCTCCGAACGCGAGCGGGATGCGCGCGACGACGAAGCCGGTGGTGGACGTGACGAGCGTCTGCGCGAAATGGCCGATGGTCCAGCTGCCCATCGCGAGCAGATAGCCCAGCTTGGGGCCGAGCCGGTCGATCAGCCAGCCGAACAGCAGGAAGCCGATGCCGTAGAACACCTGGAAATAGCCGGTGACGTCGCCGTAGCCGGTGTTGCTCCAGCCGTAGAGCGCGGTCAGCTGCGGCTTGAGCACGCCGAGCACCAGCCGGTCGATGTACGACAGCACCACCGCGGCGAAGAGCAGCGCGCAGATCAGCCAGCGCACGCGCCCGCGCGGCCGCGGCACCGCGTGTGCGGCGGTCTCGGGCGCTCCCCTGGCGGCCTCGGTGACGTCGCTCATCTCAGGCCGATCCTCTCGTCGCGAGCTCGGCGCATCGTCGGGCGCCCCTCACCAGCTCCACAAAGTGCCGTCCTCGAGCCGGTTCACCGGCAGATAGGCACGCTTGTACGCGTAGCCCGCGGCCAGTTCCTCGTCGATGTCGACCCCCAGCCCCGGCGCCTCGCCCGGGTGCATGCGCCCGTCCTCGAAGCGATAGGCGTGCGGGAACACCGCGTCGGTGGCGTCGGTGTGCGGCATATGCTCCTGCACGCCGAAATTCGGCACCGACAGGCCGAAGTGCAGCGCCGCCGCCATCGTCACCGGCGACAGATCGGTCGCGCCGTGACAGCCGGTCCGGACCTGGTAGAGGTCGGCCAGCGCGGCGACGCGGCGCAGGTGCGTGATCCCCCCGGCGTGGACGATCGTGGCGCGGACATAGTCGATCAGCTGCTGCTCGATCAGCGTCTTGCAGTCCCAGATCGAGTTGAACACCTCGCCCACCGCGATCGGCGTGGTGGTGTGCTGGCGGATCAGGCGGAAGCCGTCCTGCTGCTCGGCCGGCGTCGGGTCCTCGATCCAGAACGGGCGATAGGGCTCGAGGTCGCGCCCCAGCCGCGCCGCCTCGATCGGGGTGAGCCGGTGGTGGACGTCGTGGAGCAGATGGATGTCCGGACCCAGCGCCTCGCGCGCCGCGGCGAACAGCGCCGGCACGACGCGGAGATACCTCTCGGTCGACCATATCGCCTCGCTCGGCAGCGCGGCGTCGGCGGGCTCGTAGCGCTGCCCCGGCCTGGCAACGCCGTAGGTGGAGGCAAGCCCGGGGACGCCGCATTGCAGCCGGATCGCGCGATAGCCCTGGTCGCGGTGCGTCAGCGCGGTGGCGACCGTGTCCTCGATCGTCGTGCCGTTGGCGTGGCCATAGACCAGACAGGCCTCGCGGCTGGCGCCGCCGAGCAGCTGGTAGAGCGGCAGGCCGGCGAGCTTGCCCTTGATGTCCCACAGCGCGACGTCGACCGCCGCGATCGCGCTCATCGTGACGGGACCGCGGCGCCAATAGGCGCCCTTGTAGAAATACTGCCAGATGTCCTCGATGCGATGCGCGTCGCGCCCGATCAGACAAGGTATGACATGCTCGGCGAGATAGCTCGCCACCGCCAGCTCGCGCCCGTTGAGCGTGGCGTCGCCGATGCCGGTGGTGCCGTCGTCGCAGATGATCTTGAGCGTGACGAAGTTGCGCCCGGGCGAGGTGACGATGACCCGCGCGTCGGTGATGAGCGGCATGACGACTCCCTCAGGCCTGATCCGCGGCGAACCGCCGGCGACGGCCGTCTCTCAGACAGGGGCACAGGTCAACGACGGCGATCACGCGCGCTCCTCTCCGGCGTAGGTCGCCCCGTCATCCGATCGCGACGGCTTGCCAACGCAGCTGGTAGCGATAACATGATCGAGAGAGTAAGGTCGAGTCAATGCGGCCCAGGACGGAGAGGAAGATGGCAGCACGCTTGTGCGGGTTAGGGGCGATCGCCATGGCGCTGCTGCTCGCCGGAACCGCGCCCGCGCGCGCGGACGATGGCTATCGCCTCTGGTTGCGCGCCGACGCCCCCGCCGGGCCGAGCGCGCGCGTGACGATGCGCGGCGAGGGCGCCACGTTGCGGCTCGCCGCCGAGGAGCTGACCCGCTCGCTCCCCGACGGCGTCGGCGACGTGACGTTGGCGCCGGCGAGCGACCCCCAGGTGGCGGCGCTGCGCCTGCCCCTCGCGGCGCTGGGCGACGAGGGCTATCTCGTCCGCCGCGTCCGGCTCGGCCAGCGCGACACGCTGCTGATCACCGGGAACGGCGAGCGCGGCCTGCTCTACGGCAGCTTCGCGCTGCTGCGCCACCTCGCCACCGGGGGCAGCGCCGCGACGGTGGCGCTCGCCTCAGCTCCCCGGGTCAAGCTGCGGGTGCTCAACCATTGGGACAATCTCGATGGCAGCGTGGAGCGCGGCTATGCCGGCCAGTCGCTGTGGGACTGGTGGACGCTGCCCGACGTCAAGGACCCGCGCTACACCGATTATGCGCGCGCCAACGCCTCGATCGGGATCAACGGCACCGTCCTCAACAACGTCAACGCCTCGGCCGACAGCCTGACGCCGCGCTACATCGCCAAGGCCGCCGCGCTCGCCGACGTGTTCCGCCCCTGGGGGATCAAGGTCTATCTGTCGGCGCGCTTCTCCGCGCCCATCGAGCTGGGCGGGCTGAAGACCGCCGACCCGCGCGATCCCGCGGTCGCGGCGTGGTGGAAGGCGAAGGCCGACGAGATCTACCGGGCCATCCCGGACTTCGGCGGCTTTCTCGTCAAGGCCAACAGCGAGGGCCAGCCGGGCCCGCGCGACTATGGCGCGACCCATGCCGACGGCGCCAACATGCTCGCCGCCGCGGTGCGCCCGCACGGCGGGATCGTGATGTGGCGCGCCTTCGTCTACGCCGACACCGATCCCGAGGACCGCGCCAAGCAGGCCTATAGCGAGTTCAAACCGCTCGACGGCCAGTTCGCCGACAACGTGCTGGTGCAAGTGAAGAACGGCGCGATCGACTTCCAGCCGCGCGAGCCCTTCCACCCGCTGTTCGGCGCCATGCCCAAGACGCCGCTGCTGATCGAGTTCCAGATCACCAAGGAATATCTCGGCTTCGCCACCCACCTCGCCTATCTCGGCCCGCTCTTCACCGAGGTGCTCGACGCCCGCACCGGGCGCGGGGGCGAGACCGTCGCCGACGTGGTCGACGGCGCGGCCGAGCATCACGCGCTCAGCGGCATGGCCGGGGTCGCCAATATCGGCCGCGACCGCGACTGGTCGGGGTCGACCTTCAACCAGGCCAATTGGTACGCCTTCGGACGGCTCGCCTGGGACCCGACGCTCGACGCCGGCGCGATCGCGCGCGAGTGGGCGCGGCAGACCTTCGGCACCGACCCGCGCGTGGTCGAACCCGTGGTCGGGATGATGATGGCCTCCCGCGAGGCGGTGGTGGACTATACCGGCGCGCTGGGACTCGCGCACGTGATGGCGACCGGTCACCATTACGGGCCCGGCCCCTGGGTCAGCGACCTCAAGCGCCCCGAGTGGAACCCCGTCTATTACCATCGCGCCGACCGGCAGGGGATCGGCTTCGACCGCACGCGCTCGGGCAGCGACGCCGTGGCGCAATATGCTCCCACGGTCGCCAAGCGGCTCGCCGACCCGGCCACCACGCCGGAGCGCGAGCTGCTGTGGTTCCACCATGTCGCGTGGGACCGGCGCATGGCCTCGGGCAGAAGCTTGTGGGAGGAGCTGGTCGCGCACTACGACCGCGGCGTCGCCACCGTGGGCACGATGCGCGCGACCTGGGAGACGCTGCGCCCGCTGGTCGACGCCGAGCGCTGGAACAAGACCGCGACCTACCTGGCGGTGCAGGAGCGCGAGGCGCGCTGGTGGCGCGACGCGAGCCTGGCCTATTGGATGTCGGTCAACCGCCGCGCGCTGCCCGCCGGCGTCGCCGCGCCCGCGCACGACCTCGCCTGGTACGAGGCCCAGCGATTTCCTCACGCACCGGGCCACCCGGAATGACGCCCCTTGCGGCCGTCGCGTTCGCCGCCGTAACGTCGGCGGCGAAAGGATGTTCATGAAGGAAAGCCGCGGCTCGCGTCGTCAGCGCAACGCCCCCACGATCAGCGACGTCGCGCGCCACGCGGGCGTGTCGCCGATGACGGTGAGCCGGGTCATCAACGCCGAGAGCAACGTCCGCGCCGAGACGCGCCGCCGCGTGCAGGAGGCGATCGCGACGCTCCACTACGCGCCCTCGGCCGCCGCGCGGACGCTGGCGGGCGGCGAGGAGTTCCGCCTCGGCGTGCTCCACACCAACACCAGCCTGTTCTATTTCAGCGAGTTCCTCGTCGGCTGTCTCGACCAGGGCAGCCGCCAGAACTGCACCATCGTGATCGAGAAATGCGAGGAGGGCACCGAACTCGCCGCGATCGAGCACCTGCTGCGCGGCCGCGTCGACGGCGTGCTGCTGCCGCCCCCGCTCGGCGATTCGGCGACCGCGCTGGAGGCGCTGCGCGCGCGCGACGTGCCGGTGGTGGCCGTCTCCACCGGGCGCGCGCCCGACTGGGCGCTGTCGGTGAGCATCGACGACCGCAAGGCCGCCTATGAGATGACGCGTCACCTCGGCGCGCTCGGCCACCGCCGCATCGGCTTCATCACCGGCGCGGCCAACCAGACCGCCAGCGCCGAGCGGCTCGCCGGCTATCGCGACGCGCTCGCCGACATGGCGCTGCCGACGGACGAGGAGCTGGTCGCGGAGGGGTGGTTCACCTATCGCTCCGGCCTCGACGCGGCCGAGCAGCTGCTCGAGCTGGCCGAGGCACCGAGTGCGGTCTTCGCCGCCAACGACGACATGGCCGCCGCGACGGTGGCGATCGCGCACCGCCGCGGGCTCGACGTGCCGGGCGACCTCACCGTCGTAGGGTTCGACGATTCGGCGCTGGCGACGACGATCTGGCCCGAGCTGACCACGATCCGCCAGCCGGTCAGCGCGATGGCGCGCACCGCGGTGGACCTGCTGGCGCGCGAGATCCGGGCGCGCAAGACCAGCGACGCCGGGCTGGACCACCCGCACCTGCTGGCGGACTATCAGCTGGTCCGCCGCCAGTCGGACGCCGCGCCGCGCCGTCGGCCCAACGCCGCGCCGCGACGCGTGCAGGCGGGGGCGGTCTAGGCCGCGAGAGCGTCCGCCTGCCGACCTGCCTCTGCACCGAGGTCGGCGAAGAAAGTCTCCGCTCCCCATCTGTCATCCCAGACGTGTGCCGGGATCGACCCTGCCGCGCACCCTTCCGCGCGCGAGCACGCGGGATCGTGGATCCCGGAACCGTCAGTCCATATGACGACGGCCGGCCGCCCCTGAAGGCGACCGGCCGCTCGCATGCCGAAGCCCGCCCCGCCCGCGAACGGGCGGGGCCGAGCCTCTCAGCCCACCATGTCCTCGAGCTCGCGCCCGCGCGTCTCGTGCACCATCGCGCGCACGAAGAAGAAGGAGATCGCCGCGAAGATCGCGTAGCCGGTGTAGGTCACCGCCAGGCCGGGCGAGACCGCCAGCGCGGGGAAGCTCACCGAGATCGCGGCGTTGGCGATCCACTGCGCGAAACCCGACACGGCGAGCCCCGAGCCCCGGATCTGGTTGGGGAACATCTCGCCCAGCATCACCCACATCACCGGGCCCCAGCTGGCGTTGAAGAAGATCACGTAGAGGTTGGCCGCGACCAGCGCGATCACGCCGTTGTTGCCGGGCAGGCTCACCGCGCCCGCGGCGTCGGTCACCGCGGTGGAGAAGGCCCAGGCGACCACCGCCAGCGTCACCGCCATGCCGGCCGAGCCGACCAACAGCAGCGGCTTGCGCCCGATCTTGTCGACGGTGAAGATCGTGAACAGGCACGCGCCGATCGACAGCACGCCCGACAGGATGTTGGTCTGCAGCGCGTAATCCTCGGAGAAGCCGACCGCCTCCCAGAGCGTCGCGCCATAATAGAACACCACGTTGATGCCGACGAGCTGCTGGAAGACGGCCAGGCCGATGCCGGCCCAGACGATCGGGCGGATCTTGCCCGAGCCGCGGTCGATCAGGTCGGACAGCTTGGGACGGTGATGGTCGCCGGCGAGGCTGGCGCGGATCTCGCCGACCTTGCGGTCCGCCTCGGCGCGGCCGAACAGGCGGGTGAGCACTGCGTGCGCGCGATCCTCATGCCCCTTGGCGACGAGGTAGCGCGGGCTCTCCGGGATGATCAGCAGCGCGAGCAGGTACACCAGCGCCGGGATCGCCTGGAGCCAGAACATCCAGCGCCACGCCGAGAAGCCCAGCCAGAAGTCCGCGGTCGAGCCGCCGGCGTAGCGCGCCAGCGCGAAATTGGCGACGAAGGCGCCGGTGAGGCCGGTGATGATCATCACCTGCTGCACGCTCGACAGCCGGCCGCGCACCGCGGCGGGGGTCACCTCGGAGATATAGACCGGCGAGATCACGCTCGCCGCGCCGACGCCCAGGCCGCCGATGATGCGCGCGAAGATGAAGATCGCCGAGGTCGAGGCCGCGCCGGCGAGCAGCGCGCTGAACAGGAACAGCGCCGCCGACAGCATCATCACGCTGCGCCGCCCGATCCGATCGGCCAGCCGCCCCGCGCTGAACGCGCCGATCGACGAGCCGATCAGGATCGCCCCGACGTTGACGCCGATCCCGAGCTTGCCGAGGTCGAAGGCGGCCTCCAGCCCCTTCTGCGTGCCGTTGATCACGCCCGAGTCATAGCCGAACATGAAGCCGCCGATCGTCGCCACCGCGACGATCGCGGCGATGAAGCCCATGTTGACGCGACCTGCGTCGCCGTCACTGAAAGCCGTTGTCATCCTCACCCGCTCCCACTCGTGCCTTTTAGATTATAGTGTCGCCTCGACGGTCGTGACGCCGGCGACCCCGGGCTCGAACGCGAACAGGTCGCCCGCGAGCGGCTGGTCGGCGAGCGCCGCCGCGTCGAGCCCCTTGCGCGCCGTCGTGGCGTAAGCGGTGCGCAGCCCCTCGCCGCCGAACGCGATCTTGGTCACGTTGGCGCAGGGGAAGCGTACCGTCGTCATCAGCTTGCCGGCCGGATCGTAGCGGCGCACGCCCCAGCCGGCGAACAGCCCGACCCACAGGCAGTCCTCGGCGTCGAGCGTCGACCCGTCGGGATAGCCGGCACCCTCCTCGATCGTGACATGGCGCTCGGGCGTGCCCGACGTACCATCGTCGCGGAGCGGCACGCGCCAGATCGTCTTCCCCAGCGTGTCGGTGTGATACAGCGCCGTCGCGTCGGCGCTGATCGCGGGCCCGTTGGTGATCACCACGGGCGCTAGCCCGCTGTCGGCGCAGTCCTCGCCGGCGTGGCGGTAGAGCCGACCCGTCGCGGCGACCTCATCGTCGTCCATCGATCCGAACCACAGCCGCCCGCGCGCATCGATCGCGGCATCGTTGAGCCGGTTGCCGGGAAGGTGCGGCTCGGGCGCGTGCAGCGGCGTGAAGGTGCCGGTGGCGGGATCGAAGCGGTGCAGCCCCGTCTTCACGCCCGCGATCAGGTCGCCGTGCGCGCTCGGCAGCACCCAGCCGACCTGGTCGGGCGCGGTCCAGCGCTCGTGCGCGCCGGTGGCGGGATCGAAGCGGTGGACCTGGTGCTGCTTGATGTCGACGAACCACAAGGCGTCGCGCCCCCACACCGGCCCCTCGCCCAGCGTCGCGCCGACCCGCAGGACCGACCGCGGCACCATCTCAGCGCCAGCCCGCGTCGACGAAATAGTCGTGGCCGGTGCACATGCGCGCGTCGTCCGAGGCCAGGAACAGCGCCAGCGCGGCGACGTCGGCCGGCTGGATCCGCCCGTCGAGGCACTGCGCCGCGACGATCTCGGCCTCGCCTTCGGGCGTGTACCATTTCTCCTGCCGCGGAGTCTGGACGTTGCCGGGCACGATCGTGGTGACGCGGATATTGTCGCGGCCGAGGTCGCGCGCCATGCTCCGCGTCATCCCTTCGATCGCGGCCTTGGCGGTCTGATAGAGCACCAGGTCGGGCAGGCCGAGATGCCAGCTGATCGACCCGAAATTGACGATCGCGCCCCCGCCCGCGCGCTTCATGTGCGGCACCGCGGCCTGAGCGACGAAGAACAGGTGACGCAGGTTGACCGCCATCCGCTCGTCCCAATAGGCGGGGGTCACCTCGGCGAAGCTGTGGCGGTCGTCGTTGGCGGCGTTGTTGACCAGCACGTCGAGCCCGCCGAGCGCCGCGGCGATCTCGTCCACCATCGCGGGCAGTGCGGCGACGTCGGTGAGGTCGCAGGCGCGGAAGAGCGGTGCGCCCCCCAGCCCCGCGGCCAGCGCCTCGCCCGCCGCGGCGTTCACGTCGACGAACGCCACCTCGGCTCCCTGGCGCGCGAAACCCTCGACGAGACCCGCACCGATCCCGGTCGCGCCGCCGGTCACCAGCACCTTCTTGCCGCGCAGCGACGGGTAGATCGCGCCCTCGCTCACGCCATCGTCCCCAGCAGCCCGCGCGCGGCGAGATTGCGGATCAGCCCGCCGATGCCGAGCTCCCAGGGCGCCGCCTCCTTCGAGGTGACCACGCGGTTGGTCAGCCGGCCGAGCCGCTCGCTCTCGATCGTCACGCGGTCGCCGACCTTGTGGGTGAAGCCGCGGCCGGGCTCGTCGCGGTCCTGCACCGGTGCGAAGAGCGTTCCGAGGAATAGCACGAAGCCGTCGGGATATTGGTGCTCGGACAAGGTCTGGCGCACCAGGTCGAGCGGGTCGCGGCTGATCTCGGCCATGTTGCTCTTGCCGTCCAGGACATAGCCGTCCTCGCCCTCGATCCGCAGCCGCACCTCGGCGCCGCGCACGTCGTCGATCGTGAAGGTCTCGTCGAACAGCCGCACCAGCGGGCCGAGCGAGCAGGAGGCGTTGTTGTCCTTGGCCTTGCCGAGCAGCAGCGCCGAGCGCCCCTCGAAGTCGCGCAGGTTGACGTCATTGCCCAGCGTCGCGCCCAGCGCGGTGCCGCGGCTGTCGACCAGCAGCGCGACCTCGGGCTCGGGGTTGTTCCAGCTCGAGTCGGAGCGGATGCCGATCTCGGCGTCGGGGCCGACGGTGGCGAGCACCGGCGCCTTGGTGAAGACCTCGGCGTCGGGGCCGATCGCGACCTCGAGATATTGCGACCACAGCCCGTCCTCGATCAGCGCCGCCTTGAGCGCCGCCGCCTCCGGCGTGCCGGGCACGACCGAGCGGATCGAGCCGCCGACCCGCGACTCCAGCCGTCCGCGGATCTCGGCCGCGGCGGACCAGTCGCCGCGCGCGCGCTCCTCGATCACGCGCTCGATCGCCGACACCGCGAAGGTGACGCCGCACGCCTTCACGCATTGGAGGTCGACCGGGCTGAGCAGCTCCAGCCCGGCGGCCTCGAGCGCGCCGAGCGAGCGGCCGCCCGCGCCGGAGAGGTCCCCCGCCTCGACCAGCATCGCGACGGTCGGCGCGACCGCCGACATGTCGAACGCCTCGCCGCGCACGACGAGCAGCGGGATCGGCCCCTCGGCGGTCGCCGCGCGGCCGATGAAACGACCTTCCTTCCAGTCGTGCGGCAGACCCGACGCTGTCGCGTCCTGTTCGAGCGCCATCACCCCTCCCCAACTCAGCGGCTATCTTGATAGCGCTACCAACACGCTCGCGAGGGAAGTGTCAAGACGGTGCCCACGCGCCCCGCCGGGGCCCCGCGCAGCGGGCGACGAGGCTAGCCGATCATTCCCGCATATGCGGCCGAGCGCAAGACCGTTTCGAGCCGCTCGGGGCGACCGAGGAGATAGCCCTGCACCTGCGGGAAGCCCCAGCGACGCAGCAGCGCGAGCTGCTCCTCGGTCTCCACCCCCTCGGCGGTGACCGGCACCCCGAGGCTCTCGCCCAGCGCGGCGATGCTGCGCACGATCGACGCCGAGGGGGCGTGGTCGAGCATCGCCGACACGAAGCTGCGGTCGACCTTGAGCTTGTCGAAGCGGAAGTCGCGCAGGTTGCCGAGCGACGAATAGCCCGTCCCGAAATCGTCCATCACGATGCGCGCGCCGCGGTCCTGCAGCGCGCGCAGCGCCCCCAGCACGGCGTCGCGGCGATGCCCCAGCAGCGTCGCGCTCTCGGTCACCTCGAACTCGAGCCGCTCGGGCGCGAGCCCGTAGCGCCCGGCGAGCGCGAGCAGGTCGGCGGCGAGGTCGGCCTGGCGGAACTGCACCGGCGACAGGTTGAGCGCGACGATGGCGTGATCGGGCCAGCCGCGCGCCGCCGCCATCGCCTGCTCGGCTACCCACAGGCCGAGCGAGTCGATCCGCCCGCTCGACTCGGCCAGCGGGATGAACTGATCGGGGCGGACGTCGCCCAGCTCGGGATGGCGCCAGCGCAGCAGCGCCTCATAGCCGATCACGCGCAGCGTCCGCGCGTCCGCCATCGGCTGGTACACGAGTGACATCTCGCCGCGTTCCACCGCGCCCTCGAGATCGCGCGACAGCCGCCAGCGCAGCCGCGTCTCCTCCTTGAGCGCGTCGTCGAAGAAGCGCGCGGTGTGGCGCCCCTCCGACTTGGCGCGGTACATCGCCATGTCGGCGAGATTGTACAGTTCCTCGCGCGCCTGCTCGGCGCCGGAGAGCGCCACGCCGACGCTCATCTGCACCGGCACCTCGTCGCCCGCGGTGGCGTCGCAGGCGCGGAAGATCCGCATCAGCAGCGCCTCCGCGGCGCGCGGCTGGTCGGGTGCGACCTGGATGATGGCGAATTCGTCCCCGCCGAGCCGCGCCACCATGTCGTCGGCGCGGACGCAGCCGGTGAGCAGCCGCGCCGCGCGATCCAGCGCGCGGTCGCCGCCGGCGTGGCCGAAGCGATCGTTGACCGACTTGAAGTCGTCGAGATCGATCGCGAACACCGCGACGCGCTGGTCGCTGCGCGTCGCCCGCGCGAGGTCCTGCGCGAGACGCTCCTCGAACAGCAACCGATTGGGCAGCGCGGTGAGCATGTCATGGTGCGCGAGGAACTCGATGCGCTTCTCGGCGCGGCGACGCTGCTCCACCGCGTCGCGATACTCGCCCAATCCGCGCGCCAGATCGCCGATCTCGTCCGCGCGGTCGCGGCCCGCGACGCGTACCTCGCCGTCGACCGTGTCGAACTGGCGCAGCTGGTCGGCGATCGCGACGATCGGATGGAGGACCTGGCGTCGCAGCCACAGGAAGGAGGCGAGCAGCAGCAGCAGCACGCCGAGCACGCCGAAGACGATGCGCGAGATGCTGGCGTAGAGCTCGCGCGAGCTGCGCGCGACCGCGGCGTCGATGCGATCGACCAGCCAGCGCCGCGCCTCGGCGCGCTCGCGCTCGAGCACGCGCAGCGCGGCGAGGAACTGCGGCATGTCGCGCGCGATGCGGCGCGGCTCGGCGCGCGCGTCGGCGATCAGCCCCGCCGCGAGCCGCGCGAACTCGGCCGCCGCGGCCTCGCGCGCGGGCGTCGCCGCCGAGGGCGCCGCGTGGCTGGCGCGGAACGTCGCGAGCGCGTGCTCGACCCGGGCCCATTGCGCCGGGGTCACCTGGCGCGGCTGCTCGGCGGCGCGGGTCACTTCCCCGATCGTGAGCCGCAGCTGCTGCTGCGCGCGATCCTGCGCGTCCTCGACGCGGAGCCGCTCGCTCAGCCGCCGCACCGACTGGTTGGCGTGCCGCACGTCGCCCGCGACTATCCAGCCGGCGGCCAACAGCAGCAGCACCACCGCCACCACGGTTCCGAACGCGGCAATCACACGGGTCGAGATCGAGGTCGGCAGCACAGCTCCTCCGGGGACGAGCGTATTATACGGCGCGCCTTACTCAATGATGAGCGCCGCCGACCGCTTGCTTACCCCGTCCTGCCCCGGCACACACGCGGGGCATAGGGAGAAGCTATTGATGAACAGGCGTGATTTCATCGGCGGCGCGACCGCCGGCGCGGCCGTCGCGGCGCTGCCGGCGGTGGCGGCGACTCGGGCCGGCGGCGACGCCGCGCTGCGCGCGACGCTCGACCGCTTCTTCTACGCTCGGCTCGACGAGAGCCCCGAGCAGGCGACGCGGCTCGGCCTCGACACCGCCGCGCGCGCCGGGCTGAAGCGCCGGCTCGACGACGGCTCGGCCGCCGGCCAGGCGCGCGCGCTCGCCCGCGCACGGCAGGAACTCGCCGAGCTCCAGCGGTTCGATCGCGCCGCGCTGTCGCCCGCGGCGCAGCTCGACCTCGACGTCGTCACCTATCAGCTGAGCCGCGCCATCGGCGGCAGCGAGCGCTTCCGCTACGGCGCGACGATGGGCCGCTTCGCCCCCTATATCCTCAGCCAGCTCACCGGCGCCTATCGCGACGTGCCCGACTTCCTCGAATCCCAGCATCGCGTCCGCGACGCCGCCGAGGCGGACGCCTATCTCGCGCGGGTCGAGGCGCTCGCCGGCGCGATCGAGGACGATACCGCCCGCCAGCGCGCCGACGCCGCGCACGGCGTGTTCGCGCCCGACTATATCCTCGACACCACGCTGAAGCAGCTCGCCGCCTTCCGCGACCAGGCACCAGAACAGACGGTGGCGGTGGTCTCCTTCGCCGCCAAGCTCGCCGCGGCGGGCCTACCGCCAGAGCGCGCCGCCCGCGCCCGCGCGCTGGTGGCGGAGAAGGTGTTCCCCGCGCTCGATCGCCAGCGCGCACTCGTCACCGAGCTGCGCGCCCGCGCCACGCACGATGCCGGCTGCTGGCGCCTGCCCGACGGCGACGATTATTACGCCGCCGCGGCCGAGGCGGCGACGACGGTGCCGATGTCGGGCGACGAGATCCACCGCCTCGGGCTCGCGCAGGTGGCGGAGATCTCCGCCCGGATCGACACGATCCTGCGCGCGCAGGGCATGGCGCAGGGGACGGTCGGCGAGCGGCTCGTCGCGCTCAACAAGCGCCCCGACCAGCTCTTCCCCAACACCGATCCCGGGCGCGAGGCGCTGCTGGCGCAGCTCACCCGGCAGATCGCGGCGATGCAGAAGCGGCTGCCCGAGGCCTTCGCCTCGCTGCCCAAGGCGCCGGTCGAGGTGCGGCGCGTCCCCGCCTCGATCCAGGCAGGCGCGCCGGGCGGCTATTACCAGAACGCGTCGCTCGACGGCTCGCGGCCCGCGATCTACTATATCAACCTGCGCGACACCTTCGACCGGCCCAAATTCGGGCTCGCCACGCTGACGCATCACGAGGCGGTGCCGGGGCATCACCTCCAGGTGATGCTGGCGTTGGAGAGCGAGGACATCCCGCTGATCCGCCGCCGCGGCTTCTTCTCGGGCTATTCGGAGGGCTGGGCGCTCTACGCCGAGCAGCTCGCGGACGAGATGGGCATGTACGAGGGCGACCCGCTCGGCCAGGTCGGCTATCTCCAGTCGCTGCTGTTCCGCGCGACCCGGCTGGTGGTCGACAGCGGGATGCACGCCAAGCGCTGGGGGCGCGAGCGGGCGACAGACTATCTCATCGCCACCACCGGTATCGCGCGCGGCCGCAGCCAGGGCGAGATCGACCGCTACACCGTCTGGCCGGGCCAGGCGTGCAGCTACAAGATCGGCCACACCGTCTGGACCCGGCTGCGCGACGAGGCCAAGGCGCGACCGGGGTTCGACCTCAAGCGCTTCCACGAGGTGCTGCGGCTCGGCGCCATGCCGCTGACCGTGCTCGAGCGGGTGGTGCACGAGCGCGCGAGCGCGGCGTAGCGACCTAGGCCCTGATCCACCTCGATCGATCCGCGCTCCGGCGAACGCCGGAGCCCAGGGCCGGAGACGTGACGCTCGTGGCTCTGGGCTCCCGCGTCCGCAGGAGCAGCCCGCTGGTTCACATAAGCTGGATCAGTCTCCGACGCCGCTCCGTGATCCGGAACGATCCCAGGAAGCGGAAGGGAGAATCGGGTGGGCCGCTCCCGCTCAGGCCGCCCCGGCCGCCGTCACGCGGCCGCTGCGCTCGAGCTTGCCCCAGCCGACCAGCCAGCCGCCGATCGCCGCGGCGATCGCGCGCAGCACCACCCAATACATGATCTGGCGGTACACTAGGCGCTGCGCCACCAGCAAATGCGCGGGATAGCGCGTGCGATGGCCGTCGAGCCGGTAGGCGAGCCAGCCGCACAACACGTCGATCGCGGTGAAGGCGACCCAATAGACCCCCATGCGCGCGACGTCGCCGCTGGTCTGCGCCCAGCCGTGCTGCGCCACGCGCAGCGCGGTGCCCGCGATCGAGACGAGCAGCGCCAGGTCGATCAGCGGCGAGATCGCGGCGAAGGCGATCTGGAACAGCCACGCCTGCGGCAGCCCGACCAGCGCCAGGCCCGAGGGCTTGCGCGTGCGCAGCACCGCGCGGTGCTTCCACAGGCATTGTAGCGTCCCGAAGGCCCAGCGGAAGCGCTGCTTGGCGAGCGCGCGGAAGCTCTCGGGCGCCTCGGTCCAGGCGATGGCGCTCGGATCATAGGTCACGCGCCAGCCGGCGCGCTGGATCGCGATGGTGAGGTCCTGGTCCTCCGCCAGCGTGTCCTCCGGATAGCCGCCCACCGCGTCGAGCGCGGCGCGGCGCCACGCGCCGACCGCGCCGGGTACCACCGTCATCGCGTCGAAGCCCGCGAGCGCGCGCCGCTCGAGATTCTGCGCGGTGATATATTCCACCGCCTGCCAGCGGGTGACGAGATTGACGCGGTTACCGACGCGCGCATCGCCCGCGACCGCGCCGATCCGCTCGTCGGCGAACCAGCGCGCGAGGCGGCGGATCGTCGCCGGCTCGAACTGCGTGTCGGCGTCGAGCGCGATCACCACCTCCCCCGTGGCCGACAGCAGAGCGCGGTTGAGCGCCGCCGCCTTGCCGCCGTTCACCAGCGTCAGCAGCCGCACGCGCGGGTCGTTCGCGAAGGCGGCCTCGACCACCGCGCTGGTGCGGTCCTTGGAGCCGTCGTCGGCGACGATCACCTCGAGCGCGGGATAGTCGCTCGCCAGCACGCGCTGGATCGAGGTGACGATCACGCGTTCCTCATTGTACGCCGGGATCACGACCGAGACGCTCGGCGCGTACACCGGCGGCGCGGGCCGCTTGCGTCGCGCCTGCGCCCAGGCCAGCCCCGCCATCAGCACCGCGCGCGCCACGCCGAGCGAGATGGCGAGATAGAACAGCCAGGCGAGCGCCGCCGCCAGCACGGCGAGCACGACGAACACCGCCACGTCGGTGCGAACCGCCCAGAGGTCGCCCTCGGCGACGGGCGGCATCGCCTGCGCCGGGCTGGCACCGACCAGCTGCGAGGCGGTGACGAACGTATAGCCCTCGGCGCGCAGCTGGCGGATGATGCGCGGCAGCGCCGCCACGGTCTGCGAGCGGTCACCGCCGCCGTCGTGGAGCAGGATCACGTTGCCCGATTTCTCGAGCGTGGCCGAGTGGACCTGATCGAGCACCTGCTCGACGATCGCGTCCTCGCCCGGCCGCTGCCAGTCGTTGGGATCGACGTGCAGCCCGACGATCGTGTAGCCCGCCTGCTGCGCCTGGAGCGCGGGCTCGAGCTCGTCGGTGGTGGTCGGCTCGGCGTCGCCGAAATAGGGCGCGCGGAACAGCGTCATCGAGCGGCCGGTATAGGCCTGCACCAGCCGCTGCGTGGCGTTGAGCTCGAGCGCGGTCTCACGTGGCCCCAGTCGTGCCATATTGGGGTGCGTGTAGCTGTGGTTGCCGATCTCGCCGCCGTCGCGCACGATCCGGTTGAGCAGGGCGGGGTGCTCCAGCGCGTTGCCGCCGATCACGAAGAAGGTGGCGGGCACGTGCGCCGCCTCGAGCACGTCGAGGATGCGCGGGGTCCAGGTCGCGTCGGGGCCGTCGTCGAAGGTCAGCGCCAGCTTCTTCGGGTCGGCGGCACCGGCGCGGCGAACGACATAGGGCGTCGGCAGCGCGTCGTAGCGCTCGCGCCGGATCAGCCCCTGCGGATCGGCCCAGAGCGTCCGCTGACCCGGCGTCGGGGTCGCGGTGATGCGGAGGATCTCGCCCGATCCTTCGATGTCGGTGTTGAGCAGCGAGGTCGGGCGGCGCAGGTCGGGCCGCCCGCCGGTGCGCATCGCGACGAGGTCGGCCCAGAAGCCCTGGTCCTCGCTGCCCAGCCGCCAGAGCGCCACCCCGCCGATGTTGAGCTGACGCAGCACCTTCATCTCGTTCCAGCTGGTCGCGGCGTCGAGCATCCAGACGGTGTGGCGCTGGCCGTCCTCGTCATAGGCGAAATAGGCGTTGCCGCTGGCGGGATCGAAGCTGATCGGAGCCTCGCTGTCGTGCGCGGCCAGCCACGCCTCCTCGATCGACAGCGCGTCGGTGGTGTCGCCGTGCCAGTCATAGGCGTAGCTGCCGAGCGCGACGACCAGCTTGTTCGCCGGCACGACGCGGCGCGCCGCCTCGACCTCGCGGATGAACCAGTCCTGCGCCGCGATCGGCCCGGGGGTCGCGCCCTCCCAATGCTGGTCATAGGCCATCAGGATGACCTTGTCCGTCGCCTGCGCGATCGCGGCGAGCGGCCAGCTATCGTCCTCCGCGGGGGCGGTCACCGCCAGCACCGTGCCCTTGGGCATGGCGGCGTGGAGCGTGCGCAGGAAGGCGACATAGGGGCGCATCGCCGTCTCGGGCAGCGCCTCGAAATCCATCACCAGGCCGCCCGCCCGGCGCTGCGCGACGTAACCGGCGAGGCGCCGCGCCAGGTCGGATCGCGCGCGCGGGTCGGCGAGCAGCGCGGCGCTGCCCTTGCCGTCCCACTGGTCGTCGCCCAGGTTCTGCACCATCGGGAGCACCTTGGGCGCGTGCGGCAGGGCCGCCAGGCTGCGCTCGAACGCGCCGTCGCGCTCCACCGTGACGCGGTGCTGCGACCCGGCGACGCTGATCAGCGCCGGCACGACCCAGTCGAGCGCGCCGGCGTTGCGACGGAACGAGGCGAGGCTGTCGTCGTTGCCCGGCACGTAGAAGGCGATGCTGAGCGGCGCGTTGACCGCGCTCTTCGCCGCCGGGCGGCGGTGCGGCAGCCAGGCGGCGAGACCGTGACGGCGCTGCTCGCCGCGCGCCGCGGCGGCGTGCGCGCGCGACAGCGGCAGCCGCAGGTCGACCCCCCGCGGCACCGCCACCAGCGTGGTGGCGAAGGCGATCGCCGCCGCCACCACCGCGACCAGCAGCGCCGCGATCACGCGCTTGGAGCGGCGGCTGCGGCGACCGGTGGGATCGAAGAAGACGGGGGCGGACATGGGCAGGCCTTGCATGGACGCGCGACGCGCGGGAACCATCCTCCCCTACCCCGGCGCGGATAATCGCCGCGTGGGCCGAGGCTTACAAGTTCGTCATGATCCGTTTCGGCGGCAGTGGGGTACCGCGGCGGCGCGATCGGGCGAGTGGCCGCCGCGGCGCTACCCGAGCATCCCGGAGCGATACCATCGCCGGATCGCGGGCAGCCGGGTGAGCTCGCAGCCGCAGCGCCGGCAGCGCGCGTGCGCGGCGCCATGGGCGTCCAGGGTGACGCGCCGCGCCGGCAGGTGACGGCCCGCGCGGCAGGCCTCCGGCATCGGCTCGGCCGCGACATCCTCGTCGTCGCGCGCGCGCTCGTCCAACCGCGCGGGCCTCACGACGAGGCCAGGTTGAGCAGCGTGTCGACGGGGCGCGGCGGCGTCACCTGGAACCGCGCCATCATCCCGCCCGAGCGCGCCGCGATCGTCGCGGCGGCGGGCGGCTTGCCGACCAGCAGCGAGAGGTCGCGCAGCGCCTTGACCATCGCCAGCCCGCGCGGCGCGGCGATGTAGCGCGGCTCCCACTCGGGCGCAAACTTCTCCTTGTACGTGCGCAGCCCGCGGAAGCCATAGAAGCGCTCGCCGTGGTGGAAGATCAGCGCCGCCGCGCGCGCCCAGGCCGGGGCGAGCCGCCGCCCGGCGATCCCCGAGAGCGGCGCGATGCCGAGCGAGAAGCGCCGGTAGCCGCGCTCGCGTGCCCAGTCGATCAGATGGACGAACAGGAAGTCCATCGTCCCCGCGGGCATGTCGTCGCGGTGGCGCATCAGGTCGACCGACGCCTCGTCGCGCCCGTCGGTGAGCCACAGGTTGGCGAAGGCCACGATCCGCCCCTCGATCGACACCAATGCCATGTCGAAATGGCCGAGATAGTCGCGGTCGAAGCGGCCGAGGCTGAAACCCTTCTCATTGTGGCCCTTGGCGCGCATCCACTCGTCCGAGATGGCGGCGAGCTCGTCGAAGATGACCGGCACCGCCGCGGCGGGGACGATGCGGAACTCCGCTCCCTTGCGCGCCGCGGCGCGCTCCGCCTTGCGCACCGAGCGCAGCCGCGGCACGTCGAGCGTGAACGACGGCAGGTCGACGATCGCCTCCTCGCCGTATTTCACGATCTGCAGCCCCATGCCGATCGCCAGGTCCAGCACCAGCCCGGTGACCTGGTAGAGCAGCAGCCGCCCCTGCGCGCGGTCGGCGAGGTCGCGAATACGCCACAGCAGCTCGTCCCAGGTGTCGCTGGGGCCGATCGGGTCGCCCATGATGATCCAACTCGTGCCTCGCACCTGGTACATCAGCATCGCGCGCCCATCCTCGGAGAGCAGGAAGCGCTTGTCGCCGGTCAGCGCCAGCATCGCGTCGGTGCGCTCGGCGTTCGCGAGCACCCGCGCCACCGCCGCGGGATCGGCGGCCACGTCGGGCACGCTGCGCGCCGGCCCGAGCAGCCGCCACAGCGCCACCGCCGCCAGCATCACCGCCACCGCCAGCATCGCGCGCAGGAAGCGCGGCGCGTCGCCGTGGAGCGCGAAACGCCACCACAAATCGTCGTCATAGGGGACGTGGCGGTAGGCGATCAGCCCGGCCCAGGCGGCGACGCCGACCGCCACCGCCACCGCCACCAGCCACGCGCCCGACAGCGGTGCCTGGGTCAGCGCGGTGCGGCGGTAGAAGGCGCCGCGAGTCCATTGCAGCAGCGCGGCGAGCGCGAGGCACACCGCGGCCTCCTCATAGTCGATCCCCTTCGCCAGCGAGAAAGCCGCGCCGGCGAGCAGCAGCGCGCGGGTGGCGACGAAGGCGCCGTCGAGCCGGCGGTACAGGCCGGGCGCGAGCAGCAGCAGCCCGGTGCCGACCAGGCTCGCGGCGACGTGGCTCGCCTCGATGAAGGGCAGAGGCAGCAGCGCGTGGAGCGCGCCGATGCGCGGCGCCAGCGCGGGGAGCGAGCCCGACAGCAGCAGCATCGCGCCGCCCGCGAAGCTGGCCGCGGCGAGCACCAGCGGCGCCACCTCGCTCGCCAGCGCGCCCGAGTCGCGCAGCAGCCGCGGCAGGCCGTGCTGACGCCGGCCCTCGTGCCACGCCAGCAGCGCGACGCCGAGCGCGAGCGGCAGCACGTAATAAACGAGGCGATAGGCGATCAGCGCCGCCAGCAGCGCGGCGCGGTCGCCCGGCATCACCGCCAGCACCACCGCCTCGAACACGCCGATCCCGCCCGGGACATGGGTCAGCAGCGCGACGACGATGCCGAGCGCATAGGCCAGGACGAAGGCGGGGAGCAGCGCCACCGGCGCGTGCGGGATCAGCACGAACAGCGCCGCCGCCGCGGCCGCGGTGTCGACCAGCGCGATCGCGATCTGCGCCACCGCCTGCGGCGCGCTCGGGAGCGGCAGCGTGAAGCGCCACACGCGCAGCGGCCCGCGTGCCATGCCGCAGGCGACCACCAGCGCGGTGACGCCCGCGATCACCGCCACGCCGATCGCGCGCGCCGCCGCGGCGCTGAGCGTCACGTCGGCGAGCGCGATCGGGCCGTCGCGCAGAGTCAGCGCGGCACCGGCTACCGTGACCACGCCGAGCCAGAAGGTCGCGCTGGCGATCCCGACGACCCGCGCCACGTCGGGCCCGTCGAGCCCGGCGGCGGTGTAGACGCGGTAGCGCGCCGAGCCGCCGGTCAGCAGCGCGAGCCCGAGATTGTGCGACAGCGTGTAGCTGGTGAACGATCCGAGCGCGGCGACGCGCCACGGCAGCGGGCGACCGATCACCCGCAGCGCCATCGCGTCGTAGAGCGTCAGCGCGAGATAGCTCAGCGCGGTGAAGCCCAGCGCCGCGGCGATCTGCGCCCCCGACAGGCCGTGGATCGCGGCGCGCACGTCGGCGAGGCGGATCTCGCGGGTGAGCCGCTCGATCGCCGTGAAGCCGAGCCCGAGCAGCACCGCCACCGCGACCACCGTCGCGGGGGTACGATAGCGCTCGAGACGGGCGCGGAGCTCAGGCATGCGGCGGCTGCGCGACGCGGTGCCACAGCTGCGAGCGGCACACGAGACCGTGGAGGATACAGCCCTTTACCCGCAGCCCGTCGCTGCCGACCGGCTCGATCCGCGAGTAGAAGCGCCGACCCATGTCCGGGACGAAGACGGTGCCGACCCAGCCACCCGAGGCCGGACGATAATTCTCGAGCAGCTGGGTGCCGATCAGCCCGGTGACCCCGCCCTCGCGCGCGTCGGCCAGCGCCTCGGCGCTGGCCCAGACGACCCAGCCGCACAGCCGTTCGCCGCAGGCGCCGGTGCGCACCGCCACTGAGCCATAAGGGTTGAGCCAGGTGCCCAGCGGGCTTGCCGTCTCGGCGGCGGCGGGCACGGTCGGCAGCACCAGCGTTGCCGCCGCGATCGCCGCCATCACCCCGCGCATGCATCTCACGTGATCGTTTCCCTGGTCTGTTTGACCGTCGGTGTAGGACGGCGCGCATTGCGAGAGGCTCGTCGTCCACTGAATAATCGGTAATGTGGCGCTCAATGCCCGCGGCGGATCGCCTGCCACAGCGTCGCGCACAGCCGATCCGGGTCATGATGGAGATAATGGTCGCCCGGCAGCGTCACCACGCGCACGTTGCGCTGGCGCCATAGCGGGCACAGGCTGTTCGCCTCCTGCGCGCCGTGGACGCAGAGCACCGGTGCCCAGTCGAGCTGCCGCGCGCTCGGCAGCGCGGCGCGGTCGGGCGGACCGTCGAACAGGCCGTTGGGGCTGGCGCGGAACAGCAGGGTGTCACCGGGTACCGCGAACAGCAGCTGCGGCACGCGCGCGCGCAGCGGCAGCGGCAATAGGCCGGCGCCATATTGCAGCATGTCGGCGCCGAACGACTGGCCGATCAGCACCACCCGCTGCGCCCCCGGCAGCGCGAGCGCGCGGCGGGTCACCTCCGCCACCAGCGCCGCGGTCTCCGCCGGCGTGCGGCCCTCGCGGAACGCGGTGAGCGAGTTGATCTCCAGCACGGGCACGCCGCGCGCCGCCAGCGTGCGCCCGATGTGCGGCGTCATTCCCGCGTCGAAGCCGGAGTCGCCGGAGAACAGCACCGCCACCAGCCCGCGCTGCGCCGTCGCCGGCGCCGTCGCGGCCGGCACCAGCCGGTAGATCGACGGGTTGTAATAGCCGAGCGCGCCGAGATACCCGAGCACCAGCAGGCCAGCCGCCGCGAGGAGCGCGAGCGCCACCCCGCCCGGGTTGCGACGACGCGGCGGGACGGCGGGATCGGGCATGGCTCAGGCACTCAGCGCGTAGGTGATGACGAAACAGGCCGCCGTCAGCAGCAGCATGGCGAGGATGAAACAGGCGTCGGCGAGCTGCTCCATCAGGTGGAGGCGGCGATGCGAGGCGCCGCGCAGCGCGACGTAGGAGGTCAGCGTCGCCACCAGGAACAGCAGCGAGTCGATCGCGAGCAGGTCGTCGGCCACGCCGGCGCGGCGCCCGCTCGCGATGCCGAGGTGAAGCAGGCCGATACCGGTGAGGCACACGCCCACCATCGCCGAGGCGATCGGACAGATCAGCCGGCAGATGCGCTCGTCCAGCGCGGCGCGCGTGGGTGGGGGCGGCTCCATCGCCCCCCCCTGCCCGCCCCCGCCTGCCGGCGCGCTGACAAAAACATTAGCGATTCGTCATCTTACGCTCATCGCTCGAACAGCCCGGCGGGGGCACAACGGCGGCGACGCCCCGCGCCGCGGCGTCAGCGGAGACCGTCGCGCATGGCCAGCCATCCCGTCCACGCTTTCGCGGCCCGACTGCTCGGCAAGTCGCCCGCCGCGCTGGATGCCGAGGAACGCCGCGTCCTCATCAAGATCGAGGAACGGCTGCCGATCGCGCGCGACGCCGGCGACGTCGACGACGAGACCGCGACGCTGGGCGACCGGCTCGCCGACCGCGTCGCGGCGGTGGGCGGCTCCTGGGGCTTCATCCTGGCCTTCACGCTGCTGCTGGTCGGCTGGATGCTGCTGAACAGCGGCGTGCTGCTGCGGCTCGGCCACGCTTTCGATCCCTATCCGTACATCTTCCTCAACCTGATGCTGTCGACGCTGGCGGCGATCCAGGCGCCCGTGATCATGATGAGCCAGAACCGCCAGTCGGCGAAGGACCGGCTCGCCGCGCGACTGGACTATGAGGTGAACCTGCGCGCCGAGCTCGAGATCCTGCGGCTGCACGACGTGATCGAGCACGCCGTGGCGGCGCGGCTGGACGAGCTGCTCGAGCGCCGGCGGGAGGCGTCATGACCGGGCTGCAGCCGCTCGACCGCGCGGTGCTCGCCTCCGCGCTGCTCGCCGCGCTCGGCTCGGCGCTGGCGCTACGCGGCGTCGATCAGTTGCACCACGCGCGCGGCGACTCGGTCGGTGCGACCTTCGTCACCACCGCGCCGCCGCGCGGCGTGCTGCCAATGGTGACGAGCCTGCGCGCCGGCGGGCCGGCGGAGCGCGCCGGCCTGTGCGTGGGCGACCTCGTCGAGCGGGTCGACGGCCGCGCGCCCGCAACGCTTGCGGAAGTGCAGCGCGAGATGGCAACACACGCGCTGGTGAAGCTGGTGGTGCGGCGCGGCGCGCGCGACCTGCCGATCGAGGTCCGCGAGCCGTGAAAGGAAGAGCGTGTCGCAGAAGATCCTGCTGATCGAGGACGACGCCGCCACCGCCGATTTCGTCGCGAAGGGGCTCGGCGAGGAAGGCTTCGTGGTCGACCGCGCCGACAACGGACGCGACGGGCTGTTCCACGCCACCGACGGCAGCTACGACTGCGTCGTGCTCGACCGCATGCTTCCCGGCATCGACGGCATGGCGGTGCTCGCGGCGATGCGCGGCGCGGGGATCGAGACGCCGGTGATCGTGCTCTCCGCGCTGGGCTCCCCCGAGGACCGGGTGAAGGGGCTGACCAACGGCTCCGACGACTATCTCGTCAAACCCTTCGCTTTCGCCGAGTTGCTCGCGCGGATCCGGCTGCTGGTGCGCCGCGGCCGCACCGCACCCGCGGTCGAGACGGTGCTGCGCTGCGACGACCTCGAGATCGACCTGCTCGCGCGACGCGTGAAGCGCGACGGGCGGACGATCGAGCTCCAGCCGCGCGAGTTCCGGCTGCTCGAGTTCATGCTGCGCCACGCCGAGCAGGTCGTCACCCGCACCATGTTGCTCGAGGGCGTGTGGGACTATCATTTCGATCCCGGCACCAACGTGATCGACGTTCACCTCAGCCGGCTGCGCAAGAAGGTCGACGAGGGCTTCGCGCGCCCGCTGCTCCACACCGTGCGCGGCTCGGGCTACCGGCTCGGCGTCAACCCGTAACATGCGCGCGCGCTGACGTGCACTGGCGCTCGACCACGGCGCGCTTCGCCGCGCTGGTCTTCCTGCTGCAGGTCGCCGCGGCGGCGACGCTGTTGCTGACCTTGCGCGCGATCGTGCGCGGCCAGGTCTACGACCGCGCGCTCGCCACCGAGGAGGTGCTGCGCCAGGACCTGCTCGCGATCCAGGGCGACGCCGGCACCGCCGGACTGGCGCGCGCGATCGAGCTGCGCGGCACGCGGCCGGCGCGCGCAGGCGCGGTGGTGCTGCTCGCCGACGCCGCCGGCAATCGGCTGGCGGGCAATCTCTCCGCCTGGCCGCCCAACATCCTGCCCGACGACGGCACGATCGCGGTCGAGCTCTATCGCCGCCGCCACGACGCGCCCGAGGCCATGCTGGTGCGCGCGACGCGACTGCCCGGCGGCGCGCGGCTGCTCACCGGCAGCGTGGTGGAGGGCGAGCGCCGCACCGTGCGGCTGCTCGAGGCGGCGATGCTGGTGGCGCTGTCGCTAGCGATCGCCTTCGCCGCGCTGGCGGCGTGGCTGGCGGCGCGGATGATCGTCACGCGGCTCGACGATACGGTATCGACGCTGCGCGCGGTACGCGGCGGCGACCTCTCGCGCCGCGTCGCCGACGATCGCAGCGGCGACGCCTTCGCCTTGCTCGCCGACGCGGTCAACGCGACGCTCGATCGGCTCGACGCGCTGGTCAGCGAGCTGACGATCGCCACCGACACGTTGGCACACGATCTGAAGTCCCCGCTTACCAGACTGCGCTCGGCGCTGGAGCGCGCCGCCGCGCAGGTGAGCGAGCCCGCGGCGCAGGAGGCGGTCGACCGCGCGCTGGCGGAGGGCGAGCGCGTGCTCGCGCTGGTGGAGACCGCGCTGCGGATCACGCGCGCCGAGGCGGGGATCGGGCGCGAGGCGTTCGCGCCGGTCGAGCTCGCCAACGAGCTCGAGCAGCTCGCCGAGATCTACGGCCCGCTCGCTGAGGACGCCGATCGCGCGATCCGCGTGATCGCGCCGGTGCCGCTGACGCTGCCGCTTCACCGCGAACTGATCGCGCAGGCGCTCGGCAACCTGATCGACAATGCGCTGAAATACGGCGCGGGCACGATCACGCTGTCGCTCGCGGTGACGCCGCATGCCGCCACCGTGAGCGTCGCCGACGCCGGCCCCGGCATCGCGCCGGAGCATCGCGCGGTGGCGCTGAGCCGCTTCGGCCGGGTCGACGAGGCGCGGGGCGGCAGCGGCGCCGGGCTGGGGCTGTCGCTGGTCGCGGCGGTGGCGCGGCTGCATGGCGGCAGCGTCACGCTCGACGACGCCGCGCCGGGTCTGGTGGTGGCGCTGGAGCTGCCGCTGCGGTCGTGAGGGCTCGGACGCGGGTGGATCGCCACCATCGTACCGCGGCGAGGTCGAGGACCCGGATGGGTGACGCTGATAACCTACGCCGCCGCCGCTCCGACGTTGCCCCGGCCGTCGGCGGGGCACGCGGTCGGTGGCATGAGGCGGCGCCTACGCCTGCCCCGTCGTGATCTTGGCGATCTCGCGCGCGACCATCTGCTCGACCAGGCGCGGCAGGTTCTGGTCGAGCCACTCGCTCAGCATCGGCCGCAGCATGTCGCGGACCAGCCCCTCGAGCGTGCCGTCGCTGTCGGGCTCGGGCTTGACCACCAGCCGCGACAGCGCGCCGAGCGCGCCGCGCGTGGCCTCCACCGTCGCCGGCGACACCGCTGGCTCGGGTGCCGCGGCGGATGGCGCGGGAACGGGGCTCGGCTGGGGCGCCGGCGCGTGGCTCGGCTCGGCCTGGGTGAAGCTCGGCACGGCCGGCTCGGGTGCGCGCTGCTCGGGTAGGCGCTGCTCCGGCAGACGCGAGGGCTCGGGCGAGGACGTCGGTGCGGCGAGCGAGTCGTTCAGTTCGAGGACGTGGTCGCGATCGTGGCCGCCGAGCGGGCGCGGCGCGGGGCGGCGCGTCGGCTGGGTCTCGCCTTCCTTGATCACGCGCTTGATCGAGGCGAGGATGTCCTCCATCGAGGGCTCGGCGTTCAGATCCGCCATCACTTGGTCCCCACAGCGTGTTTTCCCGCGTCAGATCAAGGGCGCGGTCGGTCCACACCTGTCGTCAACGCGGGTGATCTGTCAACATTGCTCTCGAGCAGAGGATCCAGCGGCCGGGTCACCGTCGCGTCCTGCGCGCCGACCGCGGCGGTGCTCCCGGCGACCGGCTCGGCGGCGCGGGTCCGCGCGAAATCGTTGAAGCGTCCGCGCGTCGCGCGATAGTTGACGCTGGGGTCGTACAGGGCGCCGCCGTCGAGCCCGAGATCCTCCGCCTCGGCATGGCCCATCGCCGCGAGCAGCGAGAAGCCAGCGACATAGGCGTCGCGCCGCGCGGTGACGAGCGTCACCTGGCTGTTGAGCAGCTCCTGCTCGGCGTTGAGGATGTCGAGGATGGTGCGCGTGCCGACGCTGTTCTCGGCGCGCACGCCCTCCAGGCTGAGCTTGTTGGCGTTGACCGCCGCCTCGGCCGAGGCGATCACCTCGAGCGACGAGCGCCACACCGCATAGGCCGAGCGCGCCTGTGCCACTACCTGGCGCTCGGCCGCGGTGGCCTGCTCGATCGCCTGACCGCGCAGTTCCTGCGCCTGCCGCAGCTGCGCCGCGACGCGCCCGCCCTGGAAGATCGGCAGGTTGATCGACGCGCCCAGCGCGGTCGCGGTGCTGCTCTGCCCGCCCAGGCCGAGCGCGCTGCCGCTACCGAACGTGCCGAGATAGTTGAAGTAATTCTGCGAGACCGTGGCGCCGAGCTGGGGCAGCCGATTGGCGCGCGCGACCTTCACGTCATAGTCGGTCGCCTCGCGCACCTTGCGCGCGGCGAGCAGGTTGGGGTTCTCCTGCAGCGCGATCTCCACCGCGGCGTCGGCACTGTCGGGCAGCTTGGGCAGCGCGGGGGGCTGCTCGAGTGTCCCCGGCGGCGCGCCGACCAGGCGGACGTAATTCTCGCGGCTGGAGATCAGCGTCGCCTGCGCCGACTGGAGCTGCGCGCGCGCGAGACTGAGCCGCGCCTGCGACTGCGCCACGTCCGTCCGAGTGAGGTCGCCCACCTCGAAGCGGTCGCGGCTGGCGCGCAGGTTGGTGTCGAGCACGCGCACGTTCTGCGCGTTGAGCGCCACGATCGCCTCGTCGCGCAGCACGTTGTTATAGGCGCCGACCACGTCGGTGAAGGTCGAGGCCTCGACGCCGCGCAGGTTGGCGACCCCCGCCTCGACGCGGACCTCGGCGGCGCGCACGCCATATTTCACGCGGCCGCCCTGATAGATCGGCAGCGTCACGCCGGCCGAGGCGGTCAGCTGCCGCTCGGGATTGGTGATGCTGTTGCCGCCGCGCAGGAAGTTTTCGGTGACCCCGGTCGAGGTCGACAGCACCGGCCGCCCGCCCGCGCGCGCGATCGGCACGTTCTCGTCGTTGGCGCGCTGCGCCGCGCGCTGCGCGGTCAGCGTCGGGTTGTTGCGATAGGCCTGGGCCAGCGCGTCGCGCAGCGTCTCCGCGGAGAGCGGCGTGCTCGCCAGCGCGAGCAGCGGGAGCAGCGGCAGCGAACGTCGGCGCAAGCGGATACCTCGATCAGAAGGTGAAGCCGCGCGGTTTGGCGAAACCGGGCAGGCGGACGGAGTCGATGTCGGCGAAGGGGGTCAGCGCGGTCGCGACGCCGCGGTGCGCGCCGGCGGCGAGCCGGAATACGCCGCGGTCGATCAGCCCGGCGGCGATGCGGCCGCCGTCGGCGACCTGGGTAAGCAGCGTCGACGGCAGTTCCTCGACCGCGCCGTCGACGATCAGGACGTCATAGGGCGCGCCCGCCGGATGGCCGTGCGCCAGCGACCCCTCCACCAGCGTGACCCGCGCCTCGCCGGCCAGCGCGGCGCGCGCGTGTGCGGCGAGCTCGGGCGAGTCCTCCACTGCGACCACGTCGGCGACGATCCGCGCCAGCACCGCCGCGGTATAGCCCGCCGCCGCGCCGATCAGCAGCACGCGATCGCTCGCACGCAGCCGCGCCTCCACCAGAAGCCGCGCGGTGGCGAGCGGCGTGTTCAGCGCGCGCCCCTGCCCCAGCGCGATCGCGGTGTCGCGATAGGCCATCGCGGTCGACTCCGCGGGGACGAAGCGCTCGCGCGGCACCTCCGCCATCGCCGCCACCACGCGCGGGTCGGTCACTGCGACGGTGCGCAGCTGGCTCGCCACCATCGCCTGGCGCATCGCGGTGAAGTCGTCGTCACGAAGGGTGGCTGCGGCGATCATCGGACGTTCCTGTGACATAGCTGTTTTAGTAATGCAACACACGTTGCGCGTGGCGGGTTTGTATCGCGCGGCGGCGGCTTCGCCAATCACTTTGCCGCGCGGCGGCGCTTGACAGCCGGCGTCCCTGCCCGCAGATGCGCGCCTCCACGGCATCGAGGCGCGATGGCGGAGTGGTGACGCAGAGGACTGCAAATCCTTGCACCCGGGTTCGATTCCCGGTCGCGCCTCCAGATGCAGCGGCTCACACTCGCCCCACCGGCACGATATACCGCTCGCCCCCCGCGGTGACCCCCACCTCCACCGCCACGCCATAGGTCGCCGCGAGCGCCTCGGGCGTCAGCACCGCCGCGGTGTCGCCCGCCGCCACCACGCGCCCGCGGCGCAGCAGCACCACCGAGTCCGCCAGCCGCGCCGCGAGGTTGAGGTCGTGCACCACCAGCACCACGCCCGCCCCCGCGGCGGCGACCGCGCGCAGCCGCGCGCCGACGTCGAGCTGGTGCGCCGGGTCTAGGCTGGCGAGCGGCTCGTCGGCGAGCAGCCACTCGGGCTCGCCCGCCAGCACGCGCGCCAGCAGCGCGCGCGCGCGCTCGCCGCCGGAGAGCTGCTCGACCGGCCGCGCCGCCAGCGCGGTCATCGCGGTGGCGTCCAGCGCGCGCTCCACCGCGGCGCGATCAGCCGCCTCCTCCCCGCCGCGCCCGCGCCACGGCAGCCGCCCGAGCGCCACCAGCGCACGCACGTCGACGTCCCAGTGGACGTCCGCCTGCTGCGGCAGGAAGCCGATCCGCCGCGCCCGCTCCCGCGCGGGCAGCGCGGCGACGTCGACGCCACCCAGCGTCGCCGTCCCCGCCTCGGGCCGGCGCAGCGCGGCGAGGCAGGCGAGCAGGCTGCTCTTGCCCGCGCCGTTGGGCCCGAGCAGCGCGGTCACGCGCCCCGGCGCGAGCGCGAGCGTCACCTCCTCGAGCACGCGCCGCCCGCCGAGCGACAGCGTCAGCACCTCGGTCGCCAGCGCGCTCATGCAAGCCGCCGGCGCAGGCGCAGCAGCAGGTAGAGGAAGAAGGGCGCACCGAGCAGCGACATGGCGATGCCGAGCCGCAGCTCGCTCGCGCTCGGCACCAGCCGCACCAGCGTGTCCGCCACCGTCACCAGCAGCGCGCCGGCGAGCGCGCTCGGCCACAGAGTCGCGCCCGGGCGGTGGCGCGCGAGCGGGCGGACGAGGTGCGGCACCATCAGCCCGACGAAGCCGATCACCCCGGCGGTCGCCACGGTGGCGCCGACGGTGAGCGCGACGCCCAGCACGATCGCGCGCTGCAGCCGCCGCGGCTCGACCCCGAGCGAGCGCGCCCCGGTCTCCCCCAGCGTCAGCGCGTCGAGCGCGGGGGCGGTGCGCGCCAGCACCGCCATGCCGAGCGCGACCAGCGGCAGCGCCAGCCGCACGTCGTCCCAGCTGCGGTCGGTCAGCGCGCCCATCAGCCAGGTGACGATCTCGGACGCCACGAACGGGGTCGGCGCCAGGCTGATCGCCAGCGCGGTGAGCGAGCCGGTGAGGCTGGTCAGCACCATCCCCGCCAGCGTGAAGACCACGAGGCTGGCCGAGCGTCCCGCGATCAGCGCCAGCAATGCCATCGACGCCGCCGCCCCTGCCAGCGCGAAGAGCGGCAGCAGCCAGGCTTGCGCGGCGTAGCCGAAGAAGAGCGCGCACACCGCGCCCAGCGCCGCGCCCGACGAGACGCCGAACAGGCCGGGATCGGCCAGCGGGTTGCGCAGATAGCCCTGCATCGCCGCGCCCGCCACGCCCAGCCCCGCGCCGACGATCAGCGCGAGGATCGTGCGCGGCAGCCGCAGCTCGACGATGATGATCGAGCGCGGGTCGGCGCTGGTCCAGGCGTCGAGCGGCACCCACACCTTGCCCGCGGCGAGCGACCCCGCCGCGGCGAGCAGCAGCGCGAGCAGCAGCCAGAGCGTCGCGCGGCTCATCGACGCGCCCCGAGCCGCGCGCGCGTGCCGCGCAGCAGCGCCATCGCCTCGACGATCGTCGGCCCGCCGCAGTTCATCAGCCGCGCCGGGAAGGGCACGGTGGCGAGCCGGGGTGCGAGCCGGCGGAGCGCTGGGTGGTGCTCGGCGCGCTCGCCCCCTCCCCCACCCGCGCCCTCCGCCGCGGCGACGGAGAAGAGTACGCGCGGCGGCGCGGCGACGAGATGCTCGAGTGGCAGCACGTCCCAGCGCGCCAGGCCATAGCCGGCGCTGGCGTTGCGGAAGCCGGCGCGGGCCAGCAGATCGTCGGGCAGCGTGCCCGCGCCGGGCACCAGCCCGCCCGCGCCGAAGATCAGCGCGGGCACCGGTGTCACCCGCGCCGGCCGCGCCGCCGCCTCGATCCGCGCCGCGAGCGCCGCGCCGCGCGCCGGATGGCCGACGCGCGCGGCGAGGTCGCGTACCTGGGCGACGCTCTCCTCCACGGTCGCGGGTACCGCGAACTGCGCGAGCGGCACGCGCAGACGCGCCAGCGCCGCGACCGTCGCTGGGGCGACATGGCCACCCGCGACCACGAGGTCAGGGCGCAGCGCCACGACCTCCTCCGCCGTCCCCGCGTTGGCGGGGAAGCGCCGAGCGAGCGCGAGCGGGATCGAGCTGGAGCGCGCGTCCTGCGAGTAGGCGCTGATCGAGGCGATCTGGGCGGGGTCGGCGACTCGCACCAGCACCGCGTCGAGGCACGGGTTGATCGACACGATGCGCGGCGCGCGCGGCGTCGCGGCGGAGGCCAGCGCCGGCGCTGCGAGCGGCAGCAGGAGAGCGCGCGCGCCCATGTCAGTAGCGCAGCCGCACCCCGCCGTAAGCGGCGCGCCCGGGATTGCCATAGTCCACCGCCACCACGTAGCGCTGGTCGAAGGCATTCTCGAGCCGCGCGTACAGCTCGACCCTGTCGGTCAGCGGCAGCGCGGCGCGCAGGTCGGCGAGGACATAGCCGTCGAGCCGCACCTGGCCGACGTCGTAGCTGTCGCCGACCGCGGTGAGCGTCACTCCGGTGGAGAGGCCGAACGGCCAGCGATAGTCGGCGTTGACCGTGGTGCTGTCGCGCGGGCGGCGCAGCAGCGGCAGGCCGAAGCTCGCGCCGGGCGAGTGGTTCTCACCGTCGAGATAGGTGTAGGCGGCGACGACGGTCAGCGCCTCCACCGGGCGCAGCGTGAGCGCGAGCTCCAGCCCCTGCGCGCGGGTCCGCGCCACGTTGTCGTAGATGCCGAACGGCCGCGCGTCGCAGATCGGCCCGTCGATCGCTGGGCTGCACGCGCGCGTGTTGATCAGGTCGCGCGAGACGCGGCGGAACCAGGTCGCGCTCGCCTCCAGCGCGCCACCGAGCGCGCGCTGGGTCACGCCCGCGTCCCAGCCCTCGGAGCGCTCGGGGCGCAGGTCGGGGTTGCCGGTGCTGCCGTTGAGCTGGAACAGCGTCGGCGCCTTGAAGCCCTGCGACCAGCTGCCGCGCAGCAACGTGGCGCCGTCGTTCGGCGTCCAGGCGAGGCTCGCCGCACCGACCGTCGCGCCGCCGAAACGGTCATGATCGTCGTGGCGCACGCCGCCGGTCGCGGTGACGCCGGCGAGCGGGGTGAGCGCGAGCTGGCCGTAGACGCTGAACAGCCGCGCGCGGCCGCGATCGGTGCTGCCATAGCCGCGCGTGAAGAGGCGCGACACCTCGCGCTCGGCGCCGAAGGTCGCGCGCGCGACCGCGCCGAGATCGGCGACGCCCTGATACTCGATCCGATCGTTCCGCCCCCGCGAGCGATAGGTCTCACGCGGCGTGAGGTCGCGGTCGTAGCTGACGCGGGCGATGTCGGTCCGCGCATAGCCCAGGCGGTTACGCAGCGCGCCGTCGAACAGCGCGACGTTGAGACCGCCATAGCCGACCCACTGTTCGGCGTCGCTATACTCGCGCGTGTCGTTGAAGGAGAAGTCGGGCGGCGGGAAGCCGTCGAACTCGGTCCGGCCGTTGGCGTAGAAACCGCGCAGGTCGACCGAGACGTCGCTCGTCAGGGTGGCGGTGACGCTGGCGTTGCCGCCATAGTGGCGGAACCCGTCCCGCTCGCTGCCGCGCGCGTAGGACGAGATGCCGTCGGTGGTGTAATAGCCGCCGCCCAGGCTCGCCGCGATCGCCCCGGCGCGCCCCGAGACGTTGGCGAAGGCCTGGCCCGTGCCCATCGACCCGCCCTCGGCGCGCGCGTTGACGCTCAGCCGGTCGGTCGGCTGGCGCGTGATCATGTTGACCACGCCGCCGATCGCCTGGCTGCCCCACAGCACCGAGGAGGCGCCGCGCAGCACCTCCACCCGCGCGATGTTACCGACGAGCAGCTCGCCGAAGTTGAACCCGCCGCCGGGCGCCGACGGGTCGTTGATCTTGACGCCGTCGATCAGCGCCGCGGTCTGGTCGCTCTCGGCGCCGCGGATGAACACCGAGGTGACGCCGCCGACGCCGCCGGTGCGCGCCACCGCGATCCCGGGGGTCTGGCGGAGCAGGTCGGCGAGGACGACCGTCTGCCGCCGCTCGATCGTCGCGGTGTCCAGCACGGTCACCGCCTGCGCCACACTCGACGCCGGGGTCGCGGCGCGCTCGGCGGTGACGATCACGTCGTCGCCCGCGCGAGTCGCCTGCTCCAGCGCCTCGGTCGACTGGGCGCTCTGCGCGTGCGCCGCGGGTGCGAGTAGCAGCAGCGGCAGCGCGGCCGCGATGCGGCGATAGGATATGGTCACGTCTTCCCCACACGGTCGCGGGCGGGCGCGCGGCCCCGTGCCGCAACGCTGCCGCCCGATCGTCGTCACGCGAGGACAAGACCTCGATCGCCCGGCACACCCCGTCCGCGCGAAGGACAACCGCGACGGGCAGGTCTCCTGGCTCCCGGGTCAGCGCCCCGCTCCGGCCTTCCCGGACCGAGGGTCGAGTGGCACGCGCGGGAGGAGGCTCGCCGGTCACAGTTGCGGGGGCAGCGCCGGATCGCTGTCGAGGCTACCGGCTTCCCTCTTACTTCCCCTCGCGGGGAACCTGTCGCGTCGGCGCCCCTAGGGCAGCGCGAGGCCGCGGGCAAGCGCCTCGCGCAGCGCGGCGAGCAGCGGGACGTCGACCGGCGGCATCGGCAGCGCGGCCAGCGTCGCGGGCACGTCCCAGCGCAGCGCCGCGGCGGCGAGCGGGCGCGGCTCGCCCGACCAGGCACGCGCGACATAGAGCAGCATCACCAGCGCGCGCTCGCCCGGCGCGGCGTCGGCGGCGAAGGAGAGCGGCGTGAGCGCCTCGGGTGCCACCGCGATGGCGAGCTCCTCGGCGAGTTCACGCACCAGCGCGTCGACGGGCGCCTCGCCGGGCTCGACCTTGCCGCCGGGGAACTCCCACAGCCCGCCGTGGCGCTTGTCCGATGGGCGCTGTTGCATGAGGCAGCGTCCCGCCGGATCGAGCAGCGCCGCGGCGACCACCAGCATCGTCATCGAACCGTTCCTTAACCGTCCCCGCGCTAGGATCGGGCCATGGCACGTCCTCGCACCAGACGCCCGCTCTTCTCGCGCCTCGGCCGTGACGGTCGCGGCGCCACCGCGGTGGAATATGCCCTGATCCTCGCCGCCATCGCGCTGACGATCGCCGCGGGGCTCGGTCGCGTGTCCACTGCCCTCGGCGATGTCTTCGCGACAGTGTCGACGAACCTTCTCGTCGGCCGGTGAGTGACGGCCTAAACTAACCTGCGTATATTTCTGAAATCGCTGGATTGAGCTTAAGTCTTTCTCAACCGAGCCGGCGCTACACCGGACGTCGCTGGAGCCCCCAAGGCTCATCGGCCGGGTAACTGAAGCCAATTTGTCTCGGAGATCGACATGCAGAAGATTCGCGCTTTCCTGAAGAACAACAAGGCCGCCACCGCGATCGAGTACGGCCTGATCGCCGCGCTGGTCGCCGTCGCCGCCATCGCCGCGATGAAGGGCCTGGGCAACCAGCTGACCAACACCTTCACCAAGGTGCAGACCACGATGAGCAGCAACGGCGCGTAATCCGCCGGCTCAGCTCACGTGACAAGGGCGGCGGAACCTCGGTTCCGCCGCCTTTTTCTTGCTCTCTGCGCGGGCGCCGTGATCCTGGCGCTGTGATAACCCTCGGGTCAGCAACGCGCACACCCTCACACTGCCGTCATCCTGAACTCGTCGCAGGATCCGACGTCCCGCGAGCGCCTCGCGCATGATGTAAGCGGCACCGTGGATCCTGAGACGAGTTCAGGATGACGAAGCTGGTCGCAGGCGGAGCCCCCTTCCCCGCGAGAGGGAGCCAAGCCTCAGCTCAGCCGACCCATGCGCAGGAACTTGTCGCGGCGATCCTGGCGCAGCGCGTCCGGCGACAGCGGCGTGAGCTCGCCCAGCGCGCGCTCGATCGAGTCGCCCAGCGCCCGGATCGCGCCCGCTGAGTCGCGATGCGCGCCGCCGAGCGGCTCGGGGACGATCGAGTCGATCACGCCCAACCCTTTGAGGTCCTGCGCGGTCACTTTCATCGCCTCCGCGGCGTCGGGAGCACGGTCGGCGGTGCGCCACAGGATCGAGGCGCAGCCCTCGGGCGAGATCACCGAATAGACCGCGTGCTCGAACATCAGCACGCGGTTGCCGCTGGCGAGCGCGATCGCCCCGCCCGAGCCGCCCTCGCCGACGATCGACGCGACCAGCGGCACGCCCAGCGCGAGGCACGCCTCGGTCGAGCGCGCGATCGCCTCGGCCTGGCCGCGCTCCTCCGCCTGAATGCCGGGGAAGGCGCCGGAGGTGTCGACCAGCGTCACCACGGGTAGCCCGAAGCGATCGGCCAGCTCCATCAGCCGGATCGCCTTGCGATATCCCTCGGGCTTGCCCATGCCGAAATTGTGCTTGAGCCGGCTGACGGTGTCGTCCCCCTTCTCGTGGCCGAGCACCATCACCCGCTGCCCGCGGAACGTCGCGAAGCCGCCGAGGATCGCCTGATCGTCTCCGAACGCGCGGTCGCCCGCCAGCGGCATGAACTCGTCGAACAGCCCGGCGACATAGTGGCGGAAGTGCGGGCGCTCGGGGTGGCGCGCCACCTGCGTCTTCTGCCACGGCGTCAGCTTGGCGAACGTGTCCTTGAGCTGCTTGTCGGACTTGGCCTGGAGCTTGGCGATCTCCGCGGAGATGTCGATCGCGCCCTCCGCGCCGGTGTCGCGCAGCTCGTCGATGCGCGCCTGCAGCTCGGCGATGGGCTTCTCGAAGTCGAGGAAACTAGGCATCGGCCGCAGCTAGTCGCGGTGACGCAACGCGTCAACGAGCGGGTGCCGCTCGTTGACCAGCTCGACCAGCCGGCGGCTGTCGACATGGGTGTAGATCTCGGTGGTCGCGATGTCGGCGTGACCCAGCATCGTCTGCAGCGCGCGCAGGTCGGCACCCCCCTCGAGCAGGTGAGTCGCGAAGGCGTGGCGCAGCACGTGCGGGCTGATGCGGTCGGGCGGGATCCCCGCCTCGGCGGCGAGCGCGCGCACCAGCTGGAACAGCCGGACGCGCGACAGGTGAGTCGCGCCCGAGGGAAAGAGGAAGGCGCGGTCGATCGCGACGTGCGCGCGCCACGCCGCCACCGCCGCGCGCGCGCGGTCGGACAGCGGCACCAGCCGTTCCTTGCCGCCTTTGCCGCGCAGGATCAGGAACGGCCGGTCGGGGTGGATCGCGTTGCGCGGCAGCGACACCAGCTCGCTCGCGCGCAGCCCCGAGCCGTAGAGCAGCTCGATCAGCGCGGCGAGCCGCAGGTCGGTGGGGATGACGGGATCGCGCGCGAGCCGCCAGGCGATCGCGGCGAACAGCCGGTCGACGTCGGCGTGGCTCAGCGTGCGCGGCAGCGCGCGCCGCGCGGCCGGGCGCGGGAGCGCGGGCGAGGGATCGTCGGGCCGCGCGCCCTCCTCCGCGAGGAAGCCGAAGAAGCGACGCAGCGCCGAGGCCTTGCGCGCGACACTGGCGCTCGCGAGCGCGGTCCAGCCATCGGCCAGTCGGCCGAGCGCGGCGGCGTCGGCGCGCGCGAGCCCGCCGTCGAGTGCCTCGGACGCCAGCGCGAGGTCGCGGCGATAGGCGGCGAGCGTGTTCGTCGCCGCGCCGGCCTGCGCCGCCAGCATCTCGAGGAAGCGCTCGATCGCCTGGCGGTCCTCGCCCGAGGCGCCCGCCGCGAGCTTGAGCCGCCGCGCGCCGGTCACGCCCATCAGAGCCGCGCGATCGCCTCGGCCGCGATCATCCGCGCCTCGCCGTCGAGCCCGACCGCGCGCAGCGCGGCGACGACGCGGTAGAGCGACGCCGCCGGCACCGTCTCCCAGCCGCGCGCCTGCAGACCGACCGCGGCGAGCAGCAGCACCGTCCCCTGCTGGCGCCCCGCCACGGCCTGGTCGAGCGCGCGCGTCCAGCTGTCCGCGCGCGCCACCGGTACGCCGAAGCGCTCGCCCTCCGCCGCGAGATCGGCGGCGGGCACGTCGCCCAGCCCGGCGAGCGCGGCGAAGAACAGCTGCTTCTTGCGCTCGGCGTTGGCGCCGGTCGGAGCATAGTCGCGCGCACTGACGCCGCGCGCGCCGCCGTCGGGGTCGGCGAGCAGCAGCATCGCCCAGGCATCGCCGCCCGCGCGGACGTGGCCGCGCCAGCGCTGCGCGGTGCGGTCCAGCCCGGCGCTCAGCATCGAGGCGACGAGCCGGTCGGCCTGCTCCACCTCGCCCGCGGGCAGCAGCCGCGCCGCCGCACGCGCGGTGAGGATCAGCCGCCCGTAGCGCGCCGCGGGCGTCTCCGCCGCGTCCCACAGCCGCTGCATCGCACCCAGCCGCGTATCCAGGCTGTCGCCGACATAGGCGTCGCGCAGGTCGTTGGCGGTGCGCGCCAGCGGCGCGGGCACGTCGTCGCCGTCGGCCAGCGCCGAGTAGAGGTCGACCAGCGCCGCGCTCGACAATGCCCCCATCGCCGCGGCGCGATCGGCGACCGCGGCGCGCTCGGCGAGCGGGATCGCCGGGGCGAGCGCGCGCCACGCGGTCACCTGCGGCCCGACCGTGTCGTACAGCTCGGCGGGCACCGCGACACCGGTGGCGGTGGCGAGGCCGAAGCGCCACGCGGTGAGCTGCGTCACCGGCGCCCACTCGATCGTGATCGCCTGGCGGCTGTCCAGCCCCGCGCCCATCACCTTCTGCGCGAGCTGGAGGTCGATGCCGCTCGCGACGCGGCGACGGCGGATGTCGGCGAGCAGCGGCTGCGTCCTGCCGGTGCCGGTGAGGCCGGCGCACATCGCGCGCGCCACGATCCAGCCGCGCTCGCTGTCGCCCGCCCCGGGTGCCAGCGCGCAGAGCGCGGCGGGGTCGGCGGTGGCGAGCGCGGCCTGCATCCACACCTGGTGCAGCTTGGGGGTGACTCGGTCCAGGTCGACCGATTGCGCCACCGCGCGCGCCGCGACCGACTCGCCCATGCGCAGCAGCAGCCACGCGCGCTCGGCGGCGAAATCGGCGCCGTTGACGTGCGCCGGCGTGACCAGCTCGGCGGCAAGCAGCCGGCGCAGCGCGATCTGGAGCCAGCGCGACGGCAGCGGCGCGGACAAGCGCCGCATCAGCCGCTCGAGATAGCGGCCATCGGCGCCGGCGACCGCATCGGCGGCGAAGCTGTCGCTCGGGCCGAGTTGCGCGAGCGAGCGCCGCGCGAAAGCGGGCATCTCGTAGCGCGGCGCCACCGGGGTCGGCGTCGCACCGGGCGTCGGCATCACCAGCGGCGGGAGCGGCGGCAGCGGCCCGGCCGGCGTGGTCGCGGCGACGGACGGCGCGGTCGCCGGCGCCGCCCCCGGGGCCGCGGGGGCGGCCGGCGAGGGCGCGGGGGACGGCGTCGGCGTCGGCGCGTTGTCGCCGAAGCCGGGCGGGAGCAGCGACTCGGGCCGCTGCTGCGCCGCGGCGGCGGCACCGATCGCGAGCGCCGCGGCGCCCGCGACGAGCGCGCGCCTAGTTCGCGAGGTTGCCAAGCTCGACCGCCTTCTCGACCCGCGTCGTCGGCTGCTCGGTCGCGCGCCCCGCGAGGAAGAACACGGCGCCGAGCACGATCACCAGCAACACCACCACCGAGACGATCAACCGAGACATGGATACCCCATCGCGCACGCGCCCAACCGCCCCGGGAGAAGCGCGCGGCGCGCACGCTGTTGCCGGGGCATGAAGGCGCTGTATAGCCCTGCCGACGATGTTGCAAAGCCCGCCTGCCCCGCGCGAACGAGGAGCCGCCTGGATCGGCCAGACGATCGTGCTGGTCGGGCTGATGGGTGCGGGCAAGTCCACCGTGGGACGCCGGCTGGCGACGCGGCTCGGCCTGCCCTTCGTCGACGCCGACATCGAGATCGAGGCGGCGGCGGGCATGTCGATCAGCGACATCTTCGCGCAGTTCGGCGAGGCCTATTTCCGCGACGGCGAGCGCCGCGTGATCCAGCGGCTGATCGACGGCCGCCCCAAGGTGATCGCGACCGGGGGCGGCGCCTTCGTCAACGACGAGACGCGCGCGCTGATCCTGGCGGAGGCGCTGGCGATCTGGCTCGACGCGCCGGTGGAGGTGCTGGCCGAGCGCGTGCGCCGCCGCGACACCCGCCCGCTGCTGCGCGGGCGCGACCCGGCGGCGGTGCTGCGCGACCTCGCCGCCGTCCGCAACCCTTTATACGCGCTGGCGCATCTCCGCGTCGCCAGCGCCAACGCCCCGCACGAGACGACCGTGCGCGCGATCCTGGAGGCCCTCGGCAGATGAGTATCGAGCAGACCGGCGAGCAGAGCGGCCGCGGCGCCACCGTCCCGGTGCGGCTGGGCGAGCGCAGCTACGACGTGGTGATCGAGGCCGGGCTGCTGGCCCGCGCCGGCGAGCTGCTCGCCCCGCTCGCGGGCAGACGGCCGCTGGTGATCGTCGCCGACGTCAACGTCGCCGACCATCTCGCCGCGCTGGGCAGCGCCCTCGACGCGGTCGGCGTCGGCCACCGCTCGATCGTGCTGCCCGCCGGCGAAGGGTCGAAGAGCTGGGCGACGCTGGAGAAGCTCACCGATCAGCTGCTCGCGCTCGGGGTGGAGCGCGGCGACCATGTCGTGGCGCTGGGCGGCGGCGTGATCGGCGACCTGGTCGGTTTCGCCAGCGCGATCCTCAAGCGCGGCTGCCGCTTCGTCCAGATCCCCACCACCTTGCTGGCGCAGGTCGACTCCTCGGTCGGCGGCAAGACCGGGATCAACGCGCGCGCGGGCAAGAACCTGATCGGCGCCTTCCACCAGCCGCGGTTGGTGCTGATCGACCCCGACGTGCTCGACACGCTACCCGCGCGACAGGTCCGCGCCGGCTATGCGGAGGTGGTCAAATACGGGCTGATCGACGACGCCGACTTCTTCGCCTGGTGCGAGCGCCACGGCGCCGCGCTGCTCGCCGGCGACCCGGTGGCGCGCACCCATGCGATCGCGCACGCGGTCGCCGCCAAGGCGCGCATCGTCGCCGAGGACGAGCACGAGACCAGCGGGCGCCGCGCCTTGCTCAACCTCGGCCACACCTTCGGCCACGCGCTCGAGGCGGAGGCCGGCTTCAGCGACCGGCTGCTCCACGGCGAGGCCGTGGCGGCAGGCTGCGCGCTCGCCTTCGCTTTCTCCGCCGCCACCGGCCGCTGTGCCCCCGCGGACGCCGAGCGCGTCGCGGCGCACTGGCGCGCCAGCGGGCTGCCCGACGGGATCGCCGCGGCAGGCATCGACGCGCCCGCCGCGCGGCTGGTCGAGCACATGCACCACGACAAGAAGATGGAGGCAGGTGCCCTGCCCTTCCTGCTCGCGCGCGGGATCGGGCAGACCTATCTGGACCGAGCGGTCGCACTCGGCGAGGTGGAGACCTTCCTCGCCGCCCAGCCCCGCGCCGCGGCGAGCGCCCCGGCGGACGCGACCGGCTGAGCGGAACGGGCGTCGCGGGCGGCGGTTGACGTGGCTGAGTTTCCGAAGGAGCGAGCCACATGCCCTACGTCAAGACGCGCGACGGCACCGACCTGTACGTGAAGGACTGGGGCGAGGGCCGGCCCGTCGTCCTGCTCCACGGCTGGCCGCTCTCGTCGGACAGCTGGGACCCGCAGATGAAGGCGCTGGCCGACAACGGCTTCCGCGCGATCGCCTATGACCGCCGCGGCTTCGGTCGCTCGGGCCAGCCCTGGTCTGGCTACGACTATGACACGCTCACCGATGACCTCAGCGACGTGCTGGAGGCGGCTGGCGCGACCCAGGACGTGACGCTGGTCGGCTTCTCGATGGGCGGCGGCGAGGTGGCGCGCTACCAGTCGCGCTACGACGGCAAGGGCGTGGTGTCGGCCGCGCTGATCAGCTCGGTCGTGCCCTACATGCTGAAGACCGACGACAATCCCGACGGGGTCCCGGAGGACACGCTGCAGGGCATCGCCGACGGTATCCTCAAGGACCGGCCGAACTTCTTCCGCTCGTTCCTGAAGGATTTCTTCGGGGTGGGCTATGTCACCAGCCCGGTCAGCGAGGCGATGCTCGACTGGGCGTGGCGCCTGACGATGCAGGCCGGGCTGCAGCCGACGCTGAAGTGCGCCGAGAGCTTCGGTCACACCGATTTCCGCCCAGACCTCCCCGCTTTCCGCGTGCCGACGCTGGTGCTGCACGGCACGAGCGACAAGACGGTGCCGATCGACGCCAGCGGGCGCCAGGCCGCCCGCGGCATCCAGGGCGCGCAGCTGGTGGAATATGACGGCGCCCCGCACGGCCTGTTCGCCACCGAGGGCGAGCGCCTGACGCGCGACCTGCTGACCTTCCTGGGGCGGTAAGAGGAGCGGCGAGCGGACCGTCGCTTTCGCTGCGGTGGCACCTACCCGCGGCTACTGTCGCCACCCCGGCGTTCACCGGGGTGGCGCAGCAGGTGGGGCCGATGTGAACTTAGAGGCCTCTTACCGTCCTACGCCCCTCACTTCAGCGGGACGATCACCTCGTCGGGGTGGGCGACGTTGAGTTCCTTGCGCACCAGCTCGTCGACCATGTCGGGATTGGCGTGGCGCGGGTCGAGCAGCGCGACCCGGTTGCGCAGCATCTCGCGGCGCGCGTCCAGCGCCGAGTAATGCCGCTCGCGCGCCGCCAGCTGGCGCTTATAGTCGCCCAGCGCGAGCGCGCCGTTGGGCCCCAGCACCGCATAGGCGCCGAAGAACAGCATCACCGCCACCGCCAGCGCGGGCAGCGCGGCGGAGCGGAGCGTGGATCGCAGGCGATCGGGTTTGCGGGCGGCCATGGCGACGCGATTCTCGCGCGCCGCCATGTCCTTGGCAAGCCCCCTCAACGCGCGCGCAGCACGTCGCGCCCGGCGTAGCGCGCCACGTCGCCCAGCTCCTCCTCGATGCGGATCAGCTGGTTGTACTTGGCGAGCCGGTCCGAGCGCGCGAGGCTGCCCGTCTTGATCTGGCCGCAATTGGTCGCGACCGCGAGGTCGGCGATGGTCGAATCCTCCGTCTCGCCCGAGCGGTGCGACATCACCGCGGTATAGCCGGCGCGCTCGGCGACGCGGATCGCCTCCAGCGTCTCGCTCAGCGTGCCGATCTGGTTGACCTTCACCAGCAGCGAGTTGGCGAGCCCCTGGCGGATGCCGTCGCGCAGCCGCTTCGGGTTGGTGACGAACAAATCGTCGCCGACCAGCTGCACCTTGCTGCCGATCGCGTCGGTCAGCGCCTTCCAGCCCGCGAAATCGTCCTCGGCCATGCCGTCCTCGATCGAGAAGATCGGGTAGCGCGCGGCGAGGTCGGCGAGATAGTCCGCCATCGCCCCCGGCTCGAGCGTGAGGTTCTCGCCCGAGATGACGTACTTGCCGTCCTTGAAGAACTCGGTCGCGGCGCAGTCGAGCGCCAGCATCACGTCGTCCCCGGGGGTGTAGCCGGCGCGCTCGATCGAGCTCATGATGAAGTCGAGCGCGTCGGTGGTGCTGGCGAGGTTCGGCGCGAAGCCGCCCTCGTCGCCCACCGCGGTCGCCAGCCCCTTCTCGCTCAGCCCCTTCTTCAGCGTGTGGAAGATCTCGGAGCCGCAGCGCACCGCCTCGGCGAGCGAGTCCGCGCCCACCGGCACGATCATGAACTCCTGGAAGTCGATCGGGTTGTCGGCGTGCTCGCCGCCGTTGATGATGTTCATCATCGGCACCGGCAGCACGTGCGCCGCGACGCCGCCGACGTAGCGGTACAGCGGCAGCCCGCGCGCGTCCGCCGCCGCCTTGGCGACCGCGAGGCTGACGCCGAGGATCGCGTTAGCGCCGAGCCGGCCCTTGTTCTCGCTGCCGTCCAGCTCGATCATCGCGTGATCCACCTCGAGCTGGTCCTCGGCATCGAGACCGACGATCGCCTCGGCGATCTCGCCGTTGACCGCCTCGACCGCGCGCTCCACGCCCTTGCCCGACCAGCGCGCCTTGTCGCCGTCGCGCTTCTCTACCGCCTCGTGCGCGCCGGTCGACGCGCCCGACGGGACCGCGGCGCGGCCGAAGCTGCCGTCGTCGAGCAGGACGTCCACCTCGACGGTCGGGTTGCCGCGGCTGTCGATGATCTGGCGGCCGTGCAGGTCGATGATTGCGGTCACGTAACGATCCTCTTAGCTTGCGCCACAGCGGCGGCGTCGCCGCGTGTAGCGATCGCCGCGGCATGCTGCAACGCGAGGGAACCCCCGGCCCCCGGCGCCGGTTGTTCGACTTCGACCAGGGAAGGATAGATCATGGCCGACCAGCAGGACCGCGACACCGCGCCGATCAGCGACGGCGACATCACGCCGCCGCCCGCGGACGCGAGCTTCACCCCCGCCGCGCCGCTCAAGGACGCCGGCGTCGACTTCTCGCCCGCGAGCGACGCGGGCGGCGAGACCGGCGGCACCGTCGCCGGCGCCAAGCAGGCGCTGCGCGACAATGTCGCCAAGGGCCGCGAGCAGGCCGCCGACAAGGCGCGCCTCTTCGCCGAGGACGGCAAGGCCAAGGCGAGCGACGCGCTAGGCCAGCTATCGCAGATGCTGCGCGACGCCGCGCAGCAGGTCGACGAGAAGCTCGGTGAGCAATACGGCCAATATGCGCGCGGCGCCGCCGACCGCGTGCAGGGCTTCACCAGCGCGATCGACGACAAGAGCGTCGACGACCTGCTCGCCGACGCGCGCGAGCTGGTGCGCAAGAGCCCGGCGGCGGCGGTGGGTGTCGCGGCCGGCATCGGCTTCGTCGTCGCGCGGCTGCTGAGCGCGGGTCTCGACCAGCGCGACGCCTGACGCGATGGATCTTCGTGAACCGGTGATCGGGGAGCCCACCATCCCCCATCTCGTCGCGCGGCTCACGCACGACGCGCGCGACGTCGCACGCGCCGAGATCGCGCTCGCGAAGGCCAAGGCGGGTGCCGCAGCCGCGCGCTACAAGAAGGCCGCGGTCTTGTTCGCCGCGGCCGGCGTGCTCGCACTCGCCGCGTTGATCACGCTGCTCGTCGGTCTGGTGCTCACGCTGATGACGCTGATCGGCCCAGGCTTGGCCACACTGGCGGTCGTGGGCGTGGTGCTGCTCGCCGCGCTGGTGCTCGCGCTGGCCGGACGCTCGCGACTGGCCGCGGGGCCGAGCGCGTGAGCGGCGCCGACGTCACCGCCGCCGCGGCCCGCGCGGCCGAGGCCCGCGCGCGGCTCAACGGCACCGTGGGTGCGTTGCAGGCGGAGCTGGAACCGCGGCGGCTCGCCAGTGTCGCCAAGGCCGAGGTGCTGGACGGCGGCAACCGTGCCGCGCGCGCCGGGCTCGAGGCGGCGCGGCGCAACCCCGCCGCTGTCGCGGGTGCCGGGGCGGTGCTGCTCGCGTTCCTCAACCGGAAGCGGATCGCGCGCCTGCTCGCCAAGAAGAAACCGTGAGATCAACTTCGTCCGCTAGGCTCAGAGGATAGAGACCATGACCGACCACCAGCATCATGATCATGCCGACGGCCACGGCCGCCTGCGCGATGGCGTGGACCAGGCGCGCGACAAGGCGTCGCATGCCTATGAGAGTGCGCGCGAGCGCGCCAGCGAGGCAGCACATGCCACCGCCGAGACGCTCGAGGCTAACCCGCTGGGGCTGGTCGTCGGGGGGCTCGCGCTGGGCGCGCTCGTCGCCGCGGTGATCCCGCGCGGGCAGCGCGAGCGGGAATTGCTCGCCCCCGTGGGCAAGAAGGTCAGCGCGGCAGCGACGGCGGCCTTCGCCGCGGCGAAGGAGGCCGGGCGAGGTGAGATCGAGCAGCTCGGCCTCACCCCCGATGCCGCGCGCGGCCAGGCCAAGTCGCTGTTCCAGGGCGTCGTCAAGGCGGCGACGAGCGCCGGTGCGGCGGCTGCGAAGGCGGGCAAGGACCAGGTGAAGACCACCAGCTGACCCCTTCTATCGTGCGGCGGGTGGCGCTAAGGCCTGTTCCACCACAGGTGATCGGCACCGCGGCACCGATATCGCACGGGAATCAGGAGAGCAGTCGCGCGTCGGGCGTCGGCTGCTCTCGCCCGTTCGGGTCAGGCGGCGGCGACCGGTCACCGCTCACCCTCTCAGGAGCCGCCCCATGAGCAAGCTGCACCTCGTCTTCGGTGGACGCGTGACCGATCCGCGCACCCTCGACTTCGCCGACCTCTCGTCGATCGACATCGTCGGCGTGTTCCCGGACTATGCCAGCGCCGAGAAGGCGTGGCGCGCCGCGGCGCAACGCACCGTCGACGACGCCGAGATGCGATATGTCGTGGTGCACCTGCACCGCCTGCTGGAGCCCGACCTCACGGCGTGAGGTCGAGCGGGGGAGCCTGCTGCTCGCCCCACATGGCGCGTGATCCCTTCCCGCGCCACCCCGGCGATGGCCGGCGACGTGGGAGAGGGAGACGGCTCCCGCGGGGGGAAGATCACCGACGATGCTTGGTACGGGCGGTCGGACTCGAACCGACAAGGATTGCTCCGGCGGATTTTGAGTCCGCTGCGTCTACCATTCCGCCACGCCCGCGTGACGCGCGCGCCTTGGCACGGGACGTGCCCCGGCGTCTAGGGTCTGATACGACCTGAGATGGAGCCGCGCGCCGACCGACCGCCGAGCTTCGGGCCGCGAAGACGCTGGCGGCTCCACCCACCGCTTCCGCGGAAGCACGCTAGGCGATGATCCTTGTCGCTGGATCGCCAGCCTGCTCCTGCGCAAGCAGGGGTCAAAGGCCACGCTCTATTTACCCGCGGCCCTGGGCTCCGGCGTTCGCCGGAGCACGGATCAACGGAGATGGATCACTAGATCGCGCGCACGCGGCTCGCAAAATGGCTCAGTGATGGAGGATCGCGGCCGGGTCGATCAGCTCGTCGAAGGCGACGCCGGCGCGGCGGTCGATCTGCCACGCGATCCGCCCGGGGATCCAACCCAGCCCGGCGAGCTCGATCTCGACCGCGCTATCGGGCGCGAGCGGGTGCGGCAGCTCGGCCATCAGCCCGCCGGTCGAGACGTTGCGCACGCTGACGTCGAAGCCGTCGGCCTGACCCGCCAGTCGCAGGCGGGCGAACATCGCGACCTCGTCACGGCCCCGCAGGTCCCGACGCTTGTCGGGCTGTCCACCCGGCGCCCGGATCTCGTCGTCTCGCCCACTCATGCCGCCCACCGTCGCCAATCGCCCGAAATGCTCCATCCCGTCCACCGCCTGCTGATCCGCGCCGAGCCTAGCCGGCGAATAGTTAAGCAGACGTTAGCGCCGGGCCGATCCGCGCGGCTCAGTCGTCGCGCGAGACCTTCTCGTTGCGCTCGTGACGCTCCTGCGCCTCGACCGTCATCGTCGCGATCGGGCGTGCCTCGAGCCGGCCCAGGCTGATCGGCTCGCCGCTCACCTCGCAATAGCCGTACTCGCCCTCGTCGATGCGACGCAGCGCGGCCTCGATCTTCGAGATCAGCTTGCGCTGGCGATCGCGCGTGCGCAGCTCGAGCGACCAATCGGTCTCGCTCGCCGCGCGGTCGGTGAGATCGGCCTCGCGCAGTGAATCCACCTGGAGCTGCGACAGCGTGCCCTGCGACTCCCGCAGGATCGCGTCCTTCCAATCGAGCAGCTTGCGGCGGAAATACGCCTGCTGCCGCGGGTTCATGAACGATTCGTCGGGGCTCGGGCGATAGCCGTCGTTCACCCCCCCGACATCAGCCTCGTCATTGGCCGCCGCCAGTTTGCCGGGCCCGTCACCGAAACGATTAATCGCCGTCGCCATCGACTTACTCCCGCTGCGCCCAGGATGTCGTTAGCACCGCTGTGCGCCCCCTCCGGGGCGCCTATAGTCGCGCGGGCGGGCCACCACAAGCGAACACGCGCGACTAGCCGCGCCGCCCTGTCCAACTCATGAACAGGGTGACGCGGCCCGGTGTCCGACGACGGGACGGGCGGCGCGACGCGCGCGCGATCAGGCCGAGAGCAACGCCTGCTCGATGTCCGGGATGGTATGCCCGGTCAGGTCCTTGCTCAGCTCACCGGTCAACCGCTGGCTGACCTCCTTGTGATAATGTTTGCGCAGCTCTCCGAGCGTCTTGGGCGGCGCGACGACGATCAGCGACTCGAAGTCGTTGGCGAGCGCGCGCCGCTTGAGCAGGTCGGCCGCCTCGGCGGCGAAACGATCCTCCTCGAGCTGGTGGAAGTCGGTCTCCTCCATGCTGCCGCGCGAGGGCGCGAACTGCGCGCCCCCGCCCTGCGCGTGGCCCGAGCCGCCCTGCGCCACGCGCGGCGCGCCGGCACCGCTCTGCGTCGAGGAGGCGCCGCCCGCGGCGTCGCTCTTCTGGTCGCGGTCGGCGGGGTTCACGCGCTCCTCGGCGTGCTCGACGGTGAGGTTGGGGTGAACGTCGTCGCCCTCGTTGCGCAGGAAGAGCAGCTTGCGCCCGTCCGCCACCAGCACCACCGAGTCATGGGGTACCTGCATCGCTCTATCTCCTCTGTCCGTGCGGGTGTGGGGTCTGAACGCGGCGGGCGCGCGCCGGGTTGCCTCGTCGCGGCGCCCCCGCCATAGCGCGGCGCATGCACGACATCCGGCTGATCCGCGACGACCCCGACGCCTTCGACGCCGCGCTGGCGCGGCGCGGTGCTGCTCCCTCGGCCGCGGCGATCGTCGCGCTCGACCGGCGTCGGCGCGAGCTGATCACCGAGGCGCAGGGGGCACAGGCGCGGCGCAACGAGGCGTCCAAGGCGATCGGCGCGGCCAAGGCGAGCCGCGACGAGGCGACGGCGCAGGCGCTGATGGCGGAAGTCGCCGCACTCAAGCAGCGGCTCCCCGAGCTGGAGACGGAGGAGGCGCGGCTCGGCGGCGAGCTCGACACGCTGCTCGCCGCGCTGCCCAACCTTCCCTACCCCGACGTGCCCGACGGCGCCGACGAGGACGACAACCAGCTGGTCCACGCGCGCGGTACGCCCCCCGCGTTCGGGTTCACGCCGCGCGAGCATGACTCGATCGGCCCGGCACTGGGGCTCGACTTCGAGACCGGCGCGGCGATCGCCGGCTCTCGCTTCACCCTGGTGCGCGGCCCCGCGGCGCGGCTTCAGCGCGCGCTCGGCCAGTTCATGCTCGATCGGCTGACGCGCGAGCACGGCTATGAGGAGGTCGCGCCGCCGCTGCTGGTGCGCGACGAGGCGGTGTACGGCACCGGCCAGCTCCCCAAGTTCGCCGAGGACCTGTTCCGCACCACGGACGGCCGCTGGCTGATCCCCACCGCCGAGGTGTCGCTCACCAACATCGTGCGCGAGCAGATCCTGGGCGAGGACGTGCTGCCGCTGCGCTTCGCCGCGCTGACGCCATGCTTCCGCTCCGAGGCGGGTGCGGCGGGGCGCGACACGCGCGGCTATATCCGCCAGCACCAGTTCGACAAGGTCGAGATGGTGTCGATCGTCGCGCCCGAGGCGAGCGAGGCCGAGCACGAGCGGATGACGTCCTGCGCCGAGGGCGTGCTCGACGCGCTCGGCCTGGCCTATCGCCGGATGAGATTGTGCGCGGGCGACATGGGCTTCACCGCGGCGCGGACCTACGACCTGGAGGTATGGCTGCCGGGGCAGGCACGCTATCGCGAGATCTCGAGCTGCTCGACCTGCACCGACTTCCAGGCGCGGCGGATGAACGCGCGCTACCGGCCCGCCAAGGATCACCAGGGGGGCGAGAAAGCGACGCGTTTCGTCCACACGCTCAACGGCTCGGGGCTGGCGGTGGGGCGCACGCTGGTGGCGGTGCTGGAGAATTACCAGCAGGAGAACGGCGCGGTGGCGGTGCCCGAGGCGCTGCGGCCGTATCTCGGCGGGCTGACGGTGCTGGAGCCGCGCGCGTGAGCCGTGCTCGTTCGATCTTCCCCGGCCTGGGGGGCGGGACCGCTCGCGAAGCCAGTGGTGGAAGGGGGCCCCCACGAGCGCGGCGCCTGCGGCAGCCCCCCTCCACCACCCGGCTGCGCCGGGCGGTCCCCCTCCCCATTCTGGGGAGGATCTGAGGTCATGCGCATCCTCCTCAGCAACGACGACGGCTATCACGCGCCCGGCCTGGCCGTGCTGGAGCGGATCGCCGCGCGGCTCTCCGACGACGTCTGGGTCTGCGCCCCCGCCGACGAGCAGTCGGGCACCGGCCGCTCGCTCTCGCTCACCCGGCCGCTGCGCGTGCGCCGCTTCGACGACCGCCGCTACGCCGTCGGCGGCACGCCCACCGACGCGGTGATGTTCGCGCTCGCCGAGGTGATGCGCGAGACGCCGCCCGACCTGATCCTCTCCGGCGTCAACCGCGGCGGCAACCTCGCCGAGGACGTGATGTACTCGGGCACCGTCTCCGCCGCGATGGAGGGCGCGCTCGCGGGCATCCGCTCGATCGCGCTGAGCCAGAAATATGGCGCGCGCGCGCCGGGAGAGGCGGTCTCCTTCGCGCCCGCGGAGCAATGGGGCGAACGCGTGCTGCGCCCGCTGCTCGACTCCGACTGGGCGCCGCGCTCGATGGTCAACGTCAACTTTCCCGCGCCCGACACGGGCGACGTGCGCGGCATCCGCGTGGTGCCGCAGGGGCTGCGCGACTATGGCCGCGCGCGCTTTGAGACCCGTACCGACCCGCGCGGCCACGATTACCACTGGCTCGCGCTCGGCAAGGTCGCGGCCGCGGCGCCGGGCGAGAGCGATCTCAGCGCGGTCGCCGACGGCTGGATCACGGTGACCCCGCTCCAGCTCGACCTCACCCGCCACGCCTCGCTCGAGCCGCTGGCGCGCGCTTATGGCTGAGCCGGGTGCGTGAGGCGGGCCTGATACGCGCCGCGGGGCTGGCGCTGCTCCTCGCGGGCTGCATCCCCGCCGCCGACCGCCCCGTGCCCGTCACCCGGCCCGAGCCCCCCGCCCCCGCCCCTGCCCCCGCCCCCGCCGCGGTCGACCAGCGGCAGCCCGACCCGGCACCAACGGCGGACGATCGGCAGGCACCCGTCTCCGCGCGCCGCGACGTCGCCCAGCTCCCCGCGCCGCGCCCCGCCTGGGAGGCGCGTCAGGTCGCGCCCGACGCGCGCGCGGTCGCGGCGCAGCGCTACACCGTCCGCCGCGGCGACACGCTCGGTGCCATCGCGGCGCGTACCGGTGCGGGCGTCGACGCGATCGCGCGCGCCAACGGGCTCGCCCCGCCCTATCCGGTGCGCGTCGGCCGGACCCTCGACGTGCCCGGCGGCCGCTATCATCTCGTCCGGGCCGGCCAGACCGGCATCGCGATCGCGCGCGCCTATGGCGTGCCGTGGACCGAGGTGATCGCCGCCAACGCGCTCAGCGAGCCCTATCTGCTGCGCGCCGGCCAGCGCGTGCTGATCCCGCGCGCCGCTGGCGGGGCGGTCAGCGCCGCCGAGCGCGCTGCCGCCTTCACGCTCGACGTCGACACCATTCTCACCGGCGGCGAGCCGGCGGTGGTCGCGGGCCAGGCTCCCGCGACGCCGGTGGCGAGTTCGCGTCGCGTGCTCGCGCCGAGCGCCGCGACGGTGGCGCCGGCGGCGCTGCCGGGCCGCTTCGTCTGGCCGGTCGACGGCACGATCGTGCGCCGCTTCGGCCCGGGCGCGACCGGCGAGCGCAACGACGGGATCAAGATCGCGATCCCGCTCGACACGCCCGTCCGCGCGATCGCCGACGGCACGGTCGCCTATGTCGGCTCGGAGGTACCGGCGCTGGGCGGGCTGGTGATCGTGCGCCACGGCGGCGGCTGGACGTCGGTCTACGGCCACGCCGGCACGCTGCTGGTCCAGCGTGGCCAGGCGGTGCGCCGGGGTCAGGTGATCGCGCGCAGCGGCGAGAGCGGCTATGCCGATCGCCCCGAGCTGCACTTCGAGCTGCGCCGCGGCCGCACCCCGGTGGACCCCATGACGCAATTGCCGCACCGCTGAGGCGCGTGTAACGCCCGCGGCACCATGACCGACTATCAGTCCGACCTGCTCCGCCTGCTCTCCGCGCGCGGCTATCTCCACCAGCTCACCGACGCCGCCGCGCTCGACGCGCTGGCGCGGCGCGCGGTGGTGCCGGGCTATATCGGCTTCGACCCGACCGCCCCCTCGCTCCACGTCGGCAGCCTGGTGCAGATCATGCTGCTCCGCCGGCTCCAGCAGACCGGCCACAGGCCGATCGTGCTGATGGGCGGCGGCACGGGCAAGATCGGCGACCCCAGCTTCAAGGACGAGACGCGCAAGCTCGCCGGCGAGGACGTGATTGCCACCAACATCGCCGGCATCCAGCGCATCTTCGAGCGCTTCCTGACCTTCGGCGACGGGCCGAGCGACGCGGTGATGGTCAACAACGCCGAGTGGCTCGACCGGCTCGAGTACATCCCCTTCCTGCGCGAGGTGGGGCAGCATTTCAGCGTCAACCGCATGCTCAGCTTCGACTCGGTCAAGCTGCGGCTCGATCGCGAGCAGTCACTCAGCTTCCTCGAATTCAACTACATGATCCTGCAGGGCTATGATTTCCGCGAGCTGGCGCGGCGGCAGGGCGTGCGGCTGCAGATGGGCGGCAGCGACCAATGGGGCAATATCGTCAACGGCGTCGAGCTGGCGCGGCGGATGGACAGCACCGAGGTCTATGGCGTCACCACGCCGCTGCTCACCACCGCCGACGGGCAGAAGATGGGCAAGACCGTCGCGGGCGCGGTGTGGCTCCACGAGGACCAGCTGCCGCACTTCGACTATTGGCAGTTCTGGCGCAACACCGACGATCGCGACGTCGGCCGTTTCCTGCGGCTGTTCACCGACCTGCCGCTCGACGAGATCGCCCGGCTGGAGGCGTTCGAGGGCGCCGAGATCAACGAGGCCAAGAAGGTGCTCGCCAACGAGGCCACGGCGATGTGCCGCGGCCGCGCCGCCGCGGAGGAGGCCGCCGAGACCGCGCGCCGCACCTTCGAGGAGGGCGCGAGTGGCGCGGCGCTGCCCGCGATCGTGGCGAGCGGCGCGCTGCCGCTGGTCGACGCGCTGGTGGCGCTCGGCTTCGCCGCCTCCAAGGGCGAGGCGCGGCGCCTGATCAAGGGCGGCGGCGCGCGCGTCGACGGCGAGAAAGTGAGCGACGAGGCCGCGGTGATCGCGGTCGACGGCGCGCCGGTGCGCGTCTCGGCGGGGAAGAAGCATCACGGCGTGGTGAACCCCGGTTAACCCTCTCGCTTCGGCGCGCGCTCATCCCGCGTTAACGGCGCGCCGCTATGCCACCACGCTGGTAGAGCGGGAGAAGCCGGATGGTCGCGCGTTCAGCGATGATGGCCTATGAGGATCGCGTCGAGCCGCGCGACGAGACGCTGTGTCGCACCTGGCTATTCGACGCCGCGGGCGCGCGCCACGCGGCCACGGTCGTCAATCTCTCGCTCAACGGCTTCATGGCGCGCGTCGACGCGCCGCTCGCCAGCGGCGATCGCGTGCTGCTCACCCTGCCCGTGGTCGGCGACCGCACCGCCGAGATCCGCTGGTCCCTAGGGGGTCGCGTCGGCGCCAAGTTCGCGCAGGAGCTGCCCGCGTCGCTCTATCCCTGCGCGCTCGCCGCGATGCGCTGAGGTGGGCGCTGAGGTCGGGCGCCGGCCTGGCTCAGCCGCGCCGCATCAGCAGCGCCCCCGCGAGCACCAGCGCGACCCCGCCGAGCCTCGCGGGTGACAGCGGCTGCTGCGGCAGCCCGAGCCAGCCGAAACGGTCGATCACCAGCGCGGTGACGAGCTGGCTCGCGACCGCGATCGTCAGCGTCACCGCCAGCCCGAGCCGCGGCGTCGCGAAGGCGAGCGCGGCGACGAAGGCGGCGCCGTAGAGCCCGCCGAACCACGCCCACCACGGCGCGCCGCGGAGCGACGCCAGCGGCGTGCGATCCGCCGTCGCCCAGACCGTCAGCAGCACCGCTACACCGCAGGCGAAAGACACCAGCGCGGCGAGCCAGACCGACCCGCCGGCCTTGGCCAGCGCAGCGTTGGTCGGCGGCTGCACCGCGACACCGACGCCGGCGAGGATGACGAGCAGGAGCGGGAGGAAGCTAGGCATGAGCGGCGCGGCCTTGTCATTGATCCGAGGTGTAACAGGCCCACGAAACCCGAGTTGCTACCCGGCGCTCATACTAGCCCGCGATCGCCGTGCCGATGGCGTCCTTCAGCGCGTCGCGACCCAACGCGGCGAGCCTGCGATCTCATACAAAATCATGGGTGCGCAGGATCTTAGTCCGATCCCTTCTCTTCCTTCTCAGTGCGAAACTCTGAATTTCCCTGTTTTTACTGAGTTTAATCGTCGGCACTTCCCGGCCCAGCTATCACCGCTCCTACTGGCATCACCTCTATATTGGATCGAAGACTACTGAGTTGAAGCGAGGGAGAACGAGATGTGCGACACCATTTACCGGCCGAGACGTTTGCACACGCTCACGAGCCGAGGCAGCGCGATCGCGCTGATGGTGGCGCTTACCGGCACGTCACAGGCACAGGCCGCCTCTCCCAATTCTCCGACCAAGGTGCCGGAGGTACGCTCACTGAACAACATCGGCGACGTCACCTTCTCGAATGACGAGGATATCAACGCTGAGAACGACGCAGCCCTTATGCTCGGCACCACGGGCGGGCAGATCACGGCACGCAACGCTGGCACCATCACGGGCGCCGTGGGCTTCCAGTCTTACACCGGCGAAGGTGATGCCGCGACCCACGCGGTGGGCGTATCGTTCAATAATGTCGGATCGATCTCCAGCAAGTCGGACGATGTCGTCGACCTCTCCGTCGGCGATCGCACGGGCGCGCCGGCTATCGTGACCGTGACGAACAGCGGTACGATCACCGCGTCGGCTGCCAACTCGACCGCCTTGTGCATCGAATTTCCCTTCGAGGGATCCGACACCGTTCCGAAAGACAGTCGCGTCATCACCATAAAGAACAACGGCATGATCAGCAGCAACTTAGGCGCCGAAAACATTCGTAAGGATGACTCCGGCTATAAGCTATCATCGGCTATCTCGGTGTTCTCAGGCAAAGACTACACGGCAGACATCGACAACGGACCTGCCGGCGTTATCGAGGCGACCGGCGCTCGTTCGACCGCGATCGTGTCGAGTGCCGCGTTGAGTCTTGTCAATGCGGGAACGATCCGTGGCGGTGCGGGTGCCCGTATAGCCTTAAGTGAGGAAGAACGTCCTTCGAAAAGCTTCGATTACATCGACATTCCCGGTGCCATCCTCGGCCGAGACGGCGACGACAAGATCGTCAACACCGGCAGCATCATCGGCGCTATCGACCTGGCCGATGGCAACAATCGCATCGACAATGCCGGCCTGATCGACGGCGATGTTCGGTTCGGCAACGGTGACGATACCTTCGCCGCGACCGGCCCCGGTCGTGTCACCGGACTGATCGATGGCGGCGCCGGCGCCAATCACTTCCTCGTGAACGGCGGCACCGCGAACGCGCCCGCCGCCTTCACCGCCATCCAGAACTTCCAGTCGCTCGCGGTGAATCAGGGCGTGGCGACGATCGCTCGGAGCGCGACCGTGGGACGGATCGATCTCACCGGCGGCCGGCTCGTCGGCCTGTCGGGTTCGACGATCACCGCCAGCGAGATCATCGTCGGCAAGGACGCGACGTTCGGCTCGGCCGGCGTGGTCAACGCCAATGTCACCGTCGCCGGCACGCTCAGCCCCGGCGCGTCGCCCGGCACGATGGTCGTGAACGGCGACGTCGCGCTCGGCAAAGGTTCGGTATCCCTGTTCGAGCTCGGACCAGTCTCGGACAAGCTTCTGATCAACGGCAAATTGTCGATCGTGCCCGGGGCCACGCTGAAGCTCGTCGCGGTCGGGCCGGTGCGCCCCGGCCGTACCCTGGAACTGATCGACGCGTCGAAGGGCACCACCGGCAACTTCACCACGATCGACAAGGCCGCGAACGTCCCCGGCGCGCTCGTCCTCGGGCCGCGGGGGGTCGAGCTTCTCACCCTGTTCCAGGCACCCAAGGGGACGAGCCGCGCGGTCGCCGGCACGGTCGGCTATCTCAACGACCTCCTCACCGGTGGCGCGAGCGACGACCTACTCGGCGCGATCCCGAAGCTGCTGACATCGTCGGGTGAGCCGAATGCGGCCGCACTCGCGCGGCTCACGCCCGAGCCCTACGCGCAGGCGGCGCAGATCGGCACCGACGACGCGTTGCTGCTGACCCAGGCGACGCGGGGCGCCGCACTGGCCCCATACGGCGACGATGCGGGCCTGTTCACCTTCGGGCAGGCGCTCGGGCAGTGGCACACACTGCGCGGCTATGCGCCGACGGGCAGCGCCGACGCGGTGGGCCAGACATATGGCACGATCGGCGGTCTCGGCTTCGCCGATCACGGCTGGGTGGTGGGCGCCTTCGGTGGCAACCTGACCAACCGCCAGCACGTCATCGGTCGCGGCGCCCAGACGCGCGCGGAGAGCCTGATCACCGGCATCCACAGCCGCTATGCCAGCACGAAGGGGTTCGGCTTCTCCACTGCGCTGGTATTCGACGGCGGTCGCGCGCGGACGCACCGCTGGCTGCCCGACGACCGGCAGGTCTGGAGCCATTACAAGCTCAACAGCGTGACCAGCGACCTGTCCGCCTTCTACGCCGCCGACGTGAGGCACGACTGGACGCTGACGCCCCGCGTCGGTCTCACCTACGTGCGCACCACGCGCGGCGCGATGATCGAGGACGGTTACAGCATCTTCGCGCTCGACGTCGCGCGCGAGCGCCACGTCGCCGGCTTCGTGGACGGCGGCCTCGGCTTCTCGCGGAGCGAGCGCTCGAGCGAGGCGTGGCGCCCCTATGTGACGCTGGGCGCGCGCTACCAGTTGCAGGGGCAGCGCGTCCGCGCGGTCGGCGCGCTCGACGGGGGCGACCTCGACCTGATCGGCGTCGGGGCAAGCCGCGCGCGGCTGGTCGGCACTGTCACTGCCGGGGTCGGGTATCGCCCGAGCGACACGATCGAGATCTTCGCGGGCGCCTCGGCCCAGACAGGACGCGACGACCACCAGGAGACGATCACCGCGGGCGTCCGCGCACGCTTCTGACACGACGGGGCGGGCACGCGTCGGCGCGCGTGCCCGTTCCCCCGCGTCCCCGCCCCGTCACCCCGATCGCAAAAGCGCCACCCCCGCCTCGCGCTCGAACAGGTACAGCGCCACCCGCGCCGCCTGTCCCCGCGCGCCCTCCAGTCCGCCGTCGCGGTCGATCAGCAGCCGCGCGTCGTCGGTCGCGGCGGGGAGCAGCTCGCCGAGCAGCTCGGGCGTGGCGAGCCGGAACATCGCCTCGCCCGACTGGCGCGTGCCGAGCAGCTCGCCCGCGCCGCGCAGCCGCAGGTCCTCCTCGGCGATGCGGAAGCCGTCGTTGGTCTCGCGCATCAGCGCCAGCCGCGCGCGCGCGGTCTCGCTCAGCGACCCGCCGCGCAGCAGCAGGCACACCGAGCGCCCCCCGCCGCGCCCGACCCGCCCGCGCAGCTGGTGGAGCTGCGCCAGCCCGAAGCGATCGGCGTGCTCGATCACGATCAGCGTCGCGTTGGGCACGTCGACGCCCACCTCGATCACCGTGGTCGCCACCAGCACGCCCGCCGCGTTGGCGGAGAAGCGCGCCATCACCGCGTCCTTCTCGGGCCCGCGCATCCGGCCATGGACCAGCGCCACGCGGTCGCCGAAACGCTCCTGGAGCGAGGCCGCACGCGCCTCCGCCGCCTGCAGGTCGCTGGTCGCGCTCTCCTCCACCAGCGGGCAGACCCAATAGGCCTGCTTGCCCTCGGCGAGGTGGCGACCGAGCGCGTTGACCACCTCGTCGATCCGCTCCTCCGAGACGACGCGCGTCTCGATCGGCTCGCGCCCTGGCGGCATCTCGTCGAGCCGGCTCTGGTCCATCTCGCCGTGCAGCGCGAGCGTCAGCGTGCGCGGGATCGGGGTCGCGGTCATCGCCAGCACGTGCGGCGGGGTCTGGCCCTTGGCCTGGAGCAGCATCCGCTCGGCCACGCCGAACCGGTGCTGCTCGTCCACCACCACCAGCCCGAGGTCGCGGTAGCGCACCGCCTCCTGGAAGATCGCGTGCGTGCCGACCAGCAGCTGGATCGAGCCGTCGGCCAGCCCCATCAGCGTCGCCTCGCGCGCGCGACCCTTGTCGCGCCCGGTCAGCACCGCGATCTCGACCGGCAGGCCGGCGAGCAGGCGGCGGAGCGTCTCGAGATGCTGGCGCGCGAGGATCTCGGTCGGTGCGAGCAGCGCGCCCTGCGCCCCCGCCTCGATCGCGATCAGCAGCGCCATCGCCGCCACCAATGTCTTGCCCGCGCCGACGTCGCCCTGGAGCAGCCGCAGCATCGGCGCGCTCTGCGCCAGGTCACCCTCGATCTCGCGCACGCTGCGCGCCTGCGCGCCGGTGAGCTGATAGGGCAGCCGCAGGAGGTCGCGCAGCCGCCCGTCGCCCCGCAACGAGCGCCCGCGACGCTTGCGGGTGTCAGCGCGCACCAGCGACAGCGCGAGCTGGTTGGCGAAGATCTCGTCATAGGCGAGCCGCGCCCGCGCCACCGCGTCGGCTGGATCGGCGTGGATCCGCTCCACCGCGGCGCGCCAGTCGGGCCAGTCGTGGCGCGCCTTGAGGCTGGGCTCGATCCACTCGTCCAGCACCGGCGCACGCGCCACCGCCTGCTCGACCAGGGCGGCGAGCCGGCGCGAGGTCAGCCCCTCGCTCAGCGGATAGATCGCCTCGCGCGCGCGGAACCCCTCCTCCTCGCCGCCGATCTCGGGATGGACGATCTGGAGCGTCTCGCCGTAGCGGTCGAGCCGGCCCGAGACTCGCTTGGGCTCGCCGAGCGGCAGCTGCTTGCGCGCCCAGCCCGAGCCCCCGCCGAAGAACACCAGGCTCGCATGGTTGCCCGCCGCGTCGGTCGCCTGCACCCGCGTCGGCGCGCGCGGGCTGGAGCCGCTGCGATACTCGCGTGGGGTCAGCGTGATCGCGATCGTGCGGCCGACGTCGATCGCGTCGAGCGCGTCGCGCGCGACGCGATCGACCCAGCCCGAGGGCAGATGGAACAGCAGGTCGACCGCGCGCGCGATGCCGAGCCGGTCGAGCGGCTTGGCCAGCGCCGGGCCGACGCCCTTGAGCGCGGCCACCTCGGCGAACAGCGGATTGAGGATCTCGGGTCGCATGACTATGTACCGCCCGACTATTCTGCCTCCCGCCGTCGCGCCAGCGAAAGCTCGCGGCGGCGTCGTGGCGGCGCTTCGCTATGGCATCACGGGTCCGCGGCGCGGTCCCATGGGAGATCACGTGGATCAGAACATTCGGCTCAAGCGGCTGCGCTTCCGCGCCTGGCATCGCGGCACGCGCGAGGCCGACCTGATGATCGGCGGCTTCTTCGACGCGCATGCGGCCGGCTGGACGCCCGCGCAGCTCGACTGGTTCGAGCGGCTGTTGGAGGAGCAGGACGTCGACATCATGGGCTGGGCGATCGGCTCGCTGCCCTGCCCGCCCGAGTGGGAGGGTGAGATGATGGAGGTGATGCGGCGCGTGGACTTCGTGACGATCCCGTGAGCCGGCGGCGTGAGCCCCACGCCGCCTTCGTCCCGTCATCCCGGACTTGTTCCGGGACCCACTGATCCCCCCGGATCGAACCCGCCGACGAGGCGGCGGTGGCCCCCGGGAACAAGTCCGGGGGGTGACGGCGTAGCGGCGGCGGCGGGCACGGCCCGCGCTCCATCGACCGCTCCGCGCGCCCGCGAATGACCCCGACCAAGGACCCGAATGCCCGACCTCAGCAAGATCCTCCGTGCCACCACCCCGCTGACGCTCGCGGGCGTGCCCGCCGGCTTCCTGCCCGCGCTGCTCGCCGATCTCGCGCGTGCGGCGCCGCTGCGCGCGGTGTTCGTCGCGGCCGATGAGGCACAGATGCGGGGGCTCGCCGCCACCGCGCCCTTCTTCGCGCCCGAGCTCGAGATCGTTCAGCTCCCCGCCTGGGACTGTCTCCCCTACGACCGCGCCTCACCGACGCTGCGGGTGATGGCGGAGCGGATCGGCGCGCTCCATCGCCTCCAGCAGAAGCCGCGCGCCCCGCAGCTGGTGCTCACCACGGTCAACGCGCTCACCCAGCGCACGCTCACGCCGTTCCGCCTGCGCCAGCTCGTGGCCGAGCTGAAGCCCGGCGCGCGGATCGACCGCGACCGGCTCGCGGCGCTGCTCCAGGCCAACGGCTATGTCCGCACCGACACCGTCCACGACCAGGGTGAATATGCGGTGCGCGGCGGCATCGTCGATCTCTTCCCCAGCGGCGAGGAGCAGGCGCTGCGGCTCGACTTCTTCGGCGACGAGATCGAGAGCGTGCGCAGCTTCGACCCGGCCGACCAGCGCACCACCGGTCGGCTCGACGGCTTCGTGCTGCTCCCCGCCTCCGAGGCCCTGCTCGACGACGACAGCGTCAAGCGCTTCCGCGCGCGCTACCGCGAGACCTTCGGCGCCACCGCGACCGGCGACCCGCTCTACCAGGCGGTGAGCGAGGGGCGCCGCCTCGCGGGGATGGAGCATTGGCTGCCGCTGTTCGAGGAGAAACTGGCGACGGTCTGGGACCATCTCGGCGCCGACGCGGTGGTGGTGCGCGACAGCGGCACACCCGCCGCGGCCGAGAGCCGGCTCGACTCGATCGCGGACTATTATGAGAACCGCAAGCGCGCCGAGGCGGCCGAGCCGGGCAGCTATCGCGCGCTGCCCGCCAAGACGCTCTACCTCGACGCCGACGAATGGGCGCGCGAGGTGGCGGCGATGCCGGCGCATCTCGCCACCGCCTTCCACGAGCCCGAGTCCGCCAATGTGCTCGACTTCCAGGTCGACGGGCCGCGCGACTTCGCGCCGGAGCGTGCGGCGCAGGCGAACGTCTACGAGGCGGTGGTGGCGCATGTCGCCAAGCTGCGCCGCGACGGGCGCAAGCCGGTGCTCGCCAGCTACTCGGTCGGCGCGCGCGAGCGGCTGCGCTCGCTGCTCGAGGACCATGGCCTCACCGGCGCGCGGCTGACCGAGACGTGGCAGGAGTCGCTCGGCGCCGCCGACCGCGGCGTGGCGATGGCGGTGGTCGGGCTCGACCACGGCTTCACCGCGCCCGACGTCGCGGTGCTCACCGAGCAGGACATGCTCGGCGACCGGCTGGTGCGCCGCGCCAAGCGCCGCAAGTCGGCCGACGCGTTCCTCGCCGAGCTGGCGACGCTGTCGCCGGGCGATCTCGTCGTCCACAGCGACCACGGCATCGGGCGCTACGTCGGGCTGACCCAGGTGCCGGTGGCGCGCGCGCCGCACGACTGCGTCGCGCTCGAATATGCCGGCGGCGACAAGCTCTACATCCCGGTCGAGAACCTCGAGGTGCTGTCGCGCTACGGCTCGTCCGAGGAAGGCGCCGCGCTCGACCGGCTCGGCGGCGAGGCGTGGCAGCGGCGCAAGTCGCGGATGAAGGAGCGAATCCGCGAGATCGCGGGCGAGCTGATCGCGGTAGCGGCGGAGCGCGCGCTGCGCCCGGGCGAGGTCGCCGAGCCCGACAGCGCCGGCTATCCCGCCTTCGTCGACCGCTTTCCCTATACCGAGACCGACGACCAGGATCGCGCGATCGAGGAGGTGCTGGCCGATCTGTCCGCGGGCAAGCCGATGGACCGGCTGATCGTCGGCGACGTCGGCTTCGGCAAGACCGAGATCGCGCTGCGCGCCGCCTTCGTCGCCGCGATGGCGGGGATGCAGGTCGCGGTGGTCTGCCCGACGACGCTGCTGGCGCGCCAGCATTACAACAACTTTACCTCACGTTTCGAGGGCTTCCCGATCGAGATCGGGCGCCTCTCGCGGCTCGTCCCCGCCGCCGAGGCGAAGCGCGTCAAGGACGGGCTGGCGAGCGGGGCGATCGACATCGTGATCGGCACCCATGCGCTGCTCGCCAAGACAATCGACTTCAAGCGGCTCGGGCTCGTCATCGTCGATGAGGAGCAGCGCTTCGGCGTGACCCACAAGGAGCGGCTCAAGACGCTGCGCGCGGACGTGCACATGCTCACGCTCACCGCCACGCCGATCCCGCGCACGCTGCAGATGGCGATGAGCGGGCTGCGCGAGCTGTCAGTGATCCAGACCCCGCCGGTCGACCGGCTCGCGGTGCGCACCTATGTCATGCCGTGGGACCCGGTGGTGCTGCGCGAGGCGCTGCTGCGCGAACATTATCGCGGTGGCCAGAGCTTCCTCGTCACGCCCCGCGTCGCCGACCTGCCCGACATCGAGGACTATCTGCGCCGGGAGGTGCCCGAGATCCGCTACGTCGTCGCGCACGGCCAGATGGCGCCGAGCGAGGTGGAGGAGCGGATGAGCGCCTTCTACGACAAGAAGTTCGAGGTGCTGGTCTCGACGACGATCATCGAGAGCGGGATCGACATCCCGTCGGCGAACACGATCATCGTCAACCGCGCCGACCGCTTCGGGCTGGCACAGCTCTACCAGCTGCGCGGGCGCGTCGGCCGCTCCAAGACGCGCGCCTATGCCTATATGGTCGCGCCGCCCGAGCGGCAGATGACCGACGCCGCCGAGAAGCGCCTCAAGGTGCTGAGCGACCTCGACTCGCTCGGCGCGGGCTTCCAGCTCGCCAGCCACGACCTTGACATCCGCGGCGCGGGAAACCTGCTCGGCGACGAGCAGTCGGGGCATATCAAGGAGGTCGGCTACGAGCTCTACCAGTCGATGCTGGAGGAGGCGATCATGGAGGCCAAGGCCGGCGGCATTCGCGAGCGCCAGCGCGACTTCTCGCCGCAGATCAGCGTCGACGCGCCGATCCTGATCCCGGAGGAGTATGTGCCCGACCTCGACCTGCGCATGGGCCTGTACCGTCGACTCAACGAGATCGACGAGGTGGGCGGGCTGGAGAGCTTCGCCGCCGAGATGATCGACCGCTTCGGCGCGCTGCCCGAAGCGACCGACAATCTGGTCAAGGTGATGGAGATCAAGCTCAACGCGCGCACGGCGTGCGTGGCCAAGCTGGACGTGGGGCCCAAGGGCGCGCTGGTCACCTTCCACGACGACAGGCCGCCCAACGTGCCGGGGCTGCTCGCCTATGTCGACCGGCTGGGCGGCGTGGCGAAGCTGCGGCCCGACAGCAAGCTGGCGCTGACGCGCGCCTGGGGGGATCCCAAGGCGCGGCTGCACGGCGCACTGCAATTGTCGAAGGGGCTCGCCAAGGCGGCCGCGTGAGCGGCGGCGGAGTGTCGCACGCCGGTGAGTCTCTCCAGATCTCTGCGTGCCACCCCGGCGAAGGCCGGGGTCCAGGTGGAGAGGCCATGGTGAGTTCCTCGGCCGTCACCCGACTGGACCCCGGCCTCCGCCGGGGTGGCAGGTTGGCGGGGGTGCGTCGTTCGACCATCCAGCCGCGTCGATGAGCCGCGCCCCCCTCCCCGTCGTCGTTCCCCGGCGGAGGTCGGGGCTTAGGTGGAAAAGCCATCGGGTGACGAGACACCTCACCTCCCCGGCCGCTGCCCCGTCAGCTGCTGTGATCCGAGATGATGCGCCACCCCTCCCTGCGCCGCTCGAACAGCAGCGTCGTCAGCCCGGTCTGCGGCGCGGCGCCGTCCGTCGGTGTCAGCGTCCAGCGCGCGACGTGGAGCAGGTGGACCGCGCTCAGCGGCCGCCACATCACCGGCGTGAAGCTCAGCCGCCCCCGCACGTTGCCGCCGCCGACGAAGCTCTTGGCGTAGCGCGCCGCGATCGCGTCCTTGCCGCGCGCCACCTCGCCGCCCGCGACATAGACCGCGTCGGGCGCGTAGATCGCGGTGAAGCGCGCGAGGTCGCCCGCGTTCCAGCCGGCGGCGCTGTCCGCCATCACCGCCTCGACCTGCGCCTGCGGCGTCGCCGCCGCGACCGCCGCCGCCCAGACCAACATCGTCGCGCTCATCGTGCCACCTCCGCCTCGTCGCCGACCGCCTCGGCCAGTTCGTCCGCGTCGAACCGCTCGCGCGTCATCGCGAAGCTGCCGGCGTAATCGGCGAACGACCAGTCGCCGCGCACCTCCGTCCCGCGCGGGTCGACGGTGCCGCGATAATCGACGGCGTGCACCAGCACCTCGCCGTCATATTGTTTCACGAAGGCGACCCCCGCGCCGTCGCGCCGCCCGCTCACCAGCGCGCGGCGGACCGGCTCCAGCCCGAGGTCGTCGGGCTCGCTGATCGTGCCGCTCAGCGCGCCATCGCGCTCGCTCAGCCGCGCGATGAACTGGTTCGACTGCACGCCGTCCGCACCCTCGTAGCGCCCGTACCAGGTGCCGCCGAGGTCGCGCGGGTCGGTCACGCCGCGAGCCGCGCCTGCAGTGCCGCGTCGTCGAGCGGCCCGGCCCAGAGGAAGCCCTGGTAGAAGGTGCATCCCCGCTGCGCCAACAGCGCGCGCTCGTCCTCGCTCTCCACCCCTTCCGCCACCGTCTCCAGCCCGAGCCCCGCCGCGATCGCGATCACGCCCTCGACGACGACGCGGTCGCGCGCGTCGCCGGTGATGGTCTGTACCAGGCTACGGTCGATCTTGAGATAGTCGAGCGGCAGCCGCGTGAGATAGGACAGGCTGGAATAGCCGGTACCGAAATCGTCGAGCGCGACGCGGCAGCCCGCCGCGCGCAGCGCGGTGAGCGAGACGGCGGCGCCGTCGAGGTCGTCGATCAGTCCGGTCTCGGTCACCTCGGCGGTGACTCGCTCGAACCCCACGCCCGAGGCGCGCACCCGCGCGAGGAAGCGCTCGACGAAGGGCGCGCGCGCCATGTCGGCGGCGGTGACGTTGACCGCGATCCGCAGCCCCCCCATCCGCGCCGGCCAGCGCGCGGCGCGCTCGAGCGCCAGCGCCTGCACCTGGTCCGACAGCGCCACGCCCAGGTCGGCGCGATGCGCCGCGGCGAGCAGCGTCTCCGCGCCGAGCACGCCCAGCCGCGGGTGCTGCCAGCGCGCCAGCGCCTCCACCCCGGTGACCGCGCCGTCGGCGAGCCGCACCTGCGGCTGAAAGCGCACGTCGATCTCGCCGCGCTCGATCGCGCGGTGCAGGTCGGCGGCGAGCGCGGCGAGCGGCACGCCCTCGTGCTCGGCGGCGACCCGCGTCGTCGCGCCGTCGCTGGCGCGGGCGCGCGCGAGCGCCTCTGCGGCGCGGCGCAGCAGATGCTCGGCGGGCTCGTCCTCGGTCATCCGCGCCACGCCGATGCGCGCGCCGACATGGATCGTCTCGCCCTCGATCGCGAACGGCTGCTCCAGCGCGCGCTCGATCCGGCTGACCGCGGCGTCGCCGGTCGCGGCGTCCCCCGCGACGACGATCGTGAAGGTCGCGCCGCCGCGCACCGCCGCCATCTCGTACCCGGCGAGCTCGGCGGCGAGCCGCTCCGCCATCGCCTCGACCAGCTGGTCGCCGGCCGCGCGGCCGTAGGCGGTGTTGACGATCTCGAAGCTGGTCGGCGCGGCGACGATCGCGGTGACGCCGCGCGCCGCATGGGCCTCGACGAGGCGCAGCTGCTCGGCGCTGGCCGCGCTCTCCCCCGGGCGCCGCCCGCCCCGCTGCATCGCCCGTGACCGCCGCTCCATCCCGCGCTTGGTAGGCGCGGGCGCGGCGCGCGGCAATCATCTTGCTCTGCCGTGAACGACTCCCTAGCTCTCTGCGTTGTGCCAGTCATGGACCTAGACCGCGCGCCCGCGCCCCTCGTCGACTCGTTCGGCCGCGCCATCCGTTATCTCCGAGTGTCGGTCACCGACCGCTGCGACCTGCGCTGCCGCTATTGCATGGCGGAGCACATGACCTTCCTGCCGCGCGACCAGATCGCCTCGCTCGAGGAGCTGGCGATCATCGCCGAGCGTTTCGTCGCGCGCGGCGTGCGCAAGATCCGCCTGTCGGGCGGCGAGCCGCTGGTGCGGCGCGACGTGATGATGCTGGTCGAGCGGCTCGGCCGCCATATCGGCACCGCGCTGGACGAGCTGACGATGACGACCAACGGCACGCGGCTGCGCCGCTACGCCGCCGATTTGGTCGATGCCGGGGTGCGCCGAGTCAACGTCAGCCTCGACACGCTCGACCCCGAGCGCTTCCGCTACATCACCCGCCACGGTGACGTCGCCGAGGTGCTCGACGGCATCGCCGCCGCGCGCGAGGCCGGCCTCGCGGTCAAGATCAACATGGTCGCGCTCAAGGGCCTCAACGAGGACGATATCGCGCCGATGCTGCGCTGGTGCGTCGCCGAGGGCCATGACCTCACGCTGATCGAGACGATGCCGCTCGGCGCGATCGACGAGGATCGCGCCGACCGCTTCCTGCCGCTCACCGACGTGAAGGAGCGGCTCGACCGCGAGTTCGCGCTGACCCGCGACGCGGCGGTGACCGGTGGGCCGGCGCGCTACTGGCGGGTCGACGGCGGCGGCACCCGGCTGGGGCTGATCTCGCCGCTCACCGCTAATTTCTGCGACGGCTGCAACCGCGTGCGGCTGACCACCGAGGGCAGGCTGTACACCTGCCTCGGCCACGACGATCAGCGCGACCTGCGCGCGGCGCTGCGCGCCGGCGGCGTGGGCGCGCTGGATGCCGCGATCGAGGACGCGCTGCTGACCAAGCCGCGCCGCCACGATTTCCGCATCGCGCGCGACGCCGCCCCGGCGGTGGCGCGGCACATGAGCGTCACCGGCGGATGAGCCGCTACCCGCGGCGGGCGCTGGTCGCCTCGCCCACCGCCCCGGCGCAGGCCGCGCGCGCCGAGCTGGCCGACACCTGGGACTGGTGCGCGCTCGACGAGGCCGACATGGTGGTCGCGCTCGGCGGCGACGGCTTCATGCTCCAGACGCTGCACAATCTGCTGGAACGGCGCCGCGCGATCGTCCCGGTGTTCGGGATGAACCTGGGCACGGTCGGCTTCCTGATGAACGAGTGGCGCCGCCACGACCTCGACGGCCGGATCGAGCGCGCCCGCGCCTTCCAGGTCACGCCGCTGACCGCCACGGCCACCGGCGTGGATGGGCGCGTCCACACGCTTCCCGCGATCAACGAGGTGTCGCTGCTGCGCGAGACGCGCCAGACCGCCAAGGTCGAGGTGAAGATCAACGACCGTATCGTGATCGACGAGCTGTCGTGCGACGGCGTGCTGGTCGCCACGCCGGCCGGCTCGACCGCGTACAACCTGTCCGCGCACGGGCCGATCCTCCCGCTCGGCTCGCAGATGCTGGCGCTGACGCCGATCAGCGCCTTCCGGCCGCGACGCTGGCGCGGCGCGATCCTGCCCGACCGGACGCGCGTGTCGCTGCGCGTGCTCGACTCGAACAAGCGCCCCGTCTCGGCGGTGGCGGACCAGCGCGAGGTGCGCGACGTGACCCAGGTCGACATCGCGATGGACCGCGCGCGCGAGCTGACCTTGCTCTTCGATCCCGAGCACGCGCTCGACGATCGGATCGCGATGGAGCAGTTCGTCGCCTGATCGCGCGCGTGGCGCGAAAGGGTATTGCGCCGCGCGAAACCCCGGCTATAGACGCCCTCCACAGCGTTCCCCGATAGCTCAGCGGTAGAGCTCTCGACTGTTAATCGAGCGGCCGTTGGTTCGAATCCAACTCGGGGAGCCACTTTCCACATCACTGAGCAAGCGCCCATGTCCAATGGCTCGGGCACGTGGTCTGCTGTGCCCGGCAAGGCGTGCCGTACCCGTGATAGGTAACGCTACCAGCCACTTGCCAGGTTTTGATGAATGGCAGCATGTCCAGCTTCGGCACGTGTGGCGCGACCCGTCGTAAGCTCGATCGATCAGCCGCTCTCCCGGGTCAAGCGGCAAGGCAAGTCAAGCGTTTAGTCGGCGCTTTGGCCCCCAAGGTCCGCAATCTTGACTGACGTAGCGTCCGTTTAGCTTCCGTTGAAAACGGTTACACTTGGTCACGCTTACAAGTGTCGGAAGTTTCACATTGATCGGACAAGCGGCGGGGGTTACAAGCCGCGTGGTAGCGCTCATCAAAGCGCACCATTGAAGCCTCGCCGTGCGACGCGGCGGGATTAGGGGGGATGATGGAAGACCGGCTTCGACTTGCACGTGTTGTTAACGTTCACCGGCGGTCGCTCCGCGCCGGCGCCTCGCTCGCCGCGCTGCTCGCGCTGGGGCTGAGCGGCACCGCCTGGGCGCAGGCCGAGGTCCAGCCGATCGCTCCCGACGCCAGCCAGGCCGCCGCCCCCGGCCAGGACCAGGGTGAGTCCGGCGCCAGCGACCCCGGCGACGTTGTCGTCACCGGCCGCCGTGCCGCGCTCCAGGCCGCCGACGACCGCAAGCGCCGCAGCGAGACCATCATCGACTCGGTCGTCGCCGACGACGCCGGCAAACTGCCCGACAATTCGATCACCGAGGTGCTCCAGCGCGTCTCGGGCGTGTCGATCGTGCGCTTCGCCGCGCTCGGCGACCCGGATCACTATTCGGTCCAGGGCTCGGGCGTGCAGGTGCGCGGCCTCACCGGCGTCGCCTCGCGCCTCAACGGCCGCGAGATCTTCAGCGCCAACAACGGCCGCGCCATCCTGTGGAGCGACGTCACGCCCGAGCTGATGGCGGCGGTCGACGTCTACAAGGCCTCCACCGCCGACCTGATCGAGGGCGGCACCGGCGGCCAGATCGACCTGCGCACCAAGCTGCCGTTCGACTTCGACGGCGGCTTCCACGTCGCCGGCACGGGCGAGCTGGCGCTGGGCGACATGGCCAACAAGGCCGACCCGACCGGCTCGTTCCTCGTCACCAAGAGCTTCGACACGGGCATCGGCCGGATCGGCGTGCTCGCCGACCTCGCCTTCAGCCAGTTCAGCTCGCTGTCGCAGTTCCTCCGCACCAGCCCCTATTTCCTGACGAAGCTGAGCGACGGCAGCGAGAAGTACGTGCCGAGCGGCTTCGCCTACGGCGACGAGGCGTTCCAATACCGCCGCTACGGCATCTACGGCGCGGTGCAATGGGCGCCGAGCGACTCACTGACCTTCACCGGCACCTTCTTCCAGTCGCGCTACAAGAGCCAGTCGAGCGACTATGGCACCCAGCTCGACTCGCAGACGCTAACGGTCAATCCCGCCACGAGCACCTTCGACAGCGATGGTCTGCTGCTCTCCACCGACGCGCTGTACAACCGCAACACCGACACGTTCGCGCCGACCAACGCCGCGATCACCAGCAGCGGCAACAAGGGCTTCGTCCAGAGCAACACGGTGACTCGCGACTACTCGCTGTCGTTCGCCTACGCGCCCGACGGCGGCCCGTTCTCGATCAAGGGCGCGATCCAGCGGGTCGACTCGCATCAGGTCTACGACCGAATCGATATCTTCCGCGACGTCGGCTTCGGCAACAGCTACGGCATCGACCTGACCGGCGACCTGCCGCTGATCAGCGTCGGCGCCGACACCCGCGCCGCCTTCGCCGACCCGTCGAACTATTTCTGGTCGGCGTCGATGCCGCACAATGAGAACAACAAGGGCCGGCTCGACAGCGCCCAGGTCGACGCCGAATATACGTTCGACGACAGCTTCTTCCGCTCGGTCAAGCTGGGCGCCCGCGCGGCGGAGCGCAAGGAGCGCGACTTCGCCAACGGCTACAACTGGACCGCGCTGGGCCGCGGCTGGAACGGCGACCCGCAGCTCACCTATGCCAACGCCGTGCCGGGCGACGTCGCGGTCCATACGTTCGACGATTTCTTCCGCGGCAACACCGCTCTGCCCGGCAACCTGATGTTCGCGACCCAGGCGCTGGCGTCGCGCTACAATCGCGATCGCACCGGGCTGGTCCAGTCGCCGCCGGCCGGCTTCTGCCCCGCTGGCACCGAGTTCAACTGCTCGGCCTCCGGCCCGCTGCCGGTGGGCAGCGGCTATGGCGGCGCCGCGGGCATCCGCCCGGTCGGCTTCGTGCTGCCGGGCGATCAGGTCGACAACCGCACGCGCAACATCGCGGGGTACGCGCTGCTCCGCTTCGGGCCGCAGGACAACATGCCCGGCATCGCGGGCAACATCGGCCTGCGCGTCGTCAACATCCGCAACCAGGGCAGCGGTTACGTCCAGCAGAACGGCGGGACTCCCTACCTGCGGAACGGAACGCTGCAGACGCTGGCGAACACCTTCGTGCCGCGCGGCGGCGAGGCCGAGTTCACGCGCTTCCTGCCCTCGATCAACCTCGAGTTCTCGCCTAGTGCCAAGGTGAAGCTGCGCGGCAGCTACAACGTGACGCTCGACCTGCCGAGCTTCAACGCGCTGCGTTCCTCGGGCTCGGTCGGTATCGCCACCATCCCCAACCCGGGTGGTACCGGGCTCACCCCGGTCTTCGCCAACTTCACCGCGGACACGGGCAACCCGCTGCTCAAGCCGACGCTGTCGAACAATTTCGACATCTCCGTGGAATATTACGCGCGCGCCGGCACGTCCTTCCACGTCGCGCCGTTCTTCAAGCGCATCAAGAACCTTCCGATCTTCTCGGTCACCGAACGACAGGTGAACCTCGTGTTCACCGACGGCTCGACCGAGACCGCCACCGCGACCGCGTCGGACTATATTAACTCCAGCAAGGCGGCGACGGTGAAGGGCGTCGAGGTCGGTGGCCGCTTCTTCCTCGACATGCTGCCCGGCTTCCTCAGCGGCTTCGGCTTCGAGGGCAATTACACCTTCATCGACAGCAGCAACCCCGGAGACCTGTATCGCGACATTCGCGGCGCGATCCGCAACGACGCGCCGCTGGTCGGCCTCTCGAAGCACAATGCCAACGCCACCCTGCTCTACGAGCGCAACCCCTTCTCGCTGCGCGTCGCTTACTCGTGGCGCTCGCGTTACCTGCTGTCGACCAACAGCAACGGCACGAATGGCACGTACAATTACTATAGCGCCCCCGGCGTGCTGACCGACCTGGACGGTGGCGCCAACACCAGCACGCAGATCGCGCTGCCGATCTACGGCGGCAATTACGGGTCGCTCGACGCCGGCGTCCGCTTCAAGGTGACCGACAATTTCTCCTTCGGCGTGCAGGGCACCAACCTCACCGCCTCGACCCAGCGGACGCTGATGGGCGGCTACCCCAACGGGCGGCTCGTCGGTCGCAGCTGGTTCCAGTCGGACCGTCGCATCAGCACGGGCATCAACCTGTCGTTCTGATAGGATGCGCTGCCCCGCCGGTCGGCGGCGGGGCAGCGGGAGGACGGGCATGAGGAAGCGCGTGCTGATCGTCGGAGGCGGCACCGCGGGGTGGCTCACCGCGGGCTATCTCGCCAAGCGGCTCGGCGCGGACCTCGCCGACGGCGTGGCGATCACCTTGGTCGAGTCCAAGGACATCGGCGTGCTCGGCGTCGGCGAGGGCACCTTCCCGACGATCAGGCGCACGCTCGCCACGATCGGGGTCGACGAGGCCGAGCTGGTGCGCCGCTGCGGCGCCACCTTCAAGCAGGGCGCGCGCTTCGTGCACTGGCAGCGCGCGCCGGGCACGCCGGGGCGCGACCATTATATGCATCCGTTCCAGGTGGCCGAGGCGCCGGGCGGGCTCGAGCTGCTGCCTTATTGGCTCAGCGGCGCGGCGGGTGACGCCGAATGGGACGAGGTCTCCACCCCGCAGAAGGCCGCCGCCGACGCGGCGCGCGCGCCCAAGCTGCCGACCCACCCCGATTATGTCGGCCCGCTCAACTATGCCTTCCACTTCGACGCGGTCGCGCTCGCCAGTTTGCTGCGCGAGCGCGCGATCGCCAACGGCGTCGCCCATATCGTCGACACCGTCACCGCGGTGGCGCTCGACGAGAGCGGCGCGATCGAGCGGGTCGAGACCGAGCGCGCCGGCGCGCTCACCGCGGACCTGTACGTCGACTGCACCGGCTTTCGTGCCGAGCTGATCGGCAGGGCGATGGGCGTACCGTTCCGCTCGTGCCGCGACGTGCTGTTCTGCGACCGCGCGCTCGCCGCGCAGCTGCCCTATGACGCGGCGGACGCGCCGATCGCGTCGCAGACCATCTCCACCGCGCAGGAGGCGGGCTGGATCTGGGACATCGGGCTCGACCGGCGCCGCGGCATCGGCCACGTCTACTCGTCGGATCACAGCGACGACGACGCTGCGGAGCGCGCGCTGCGGCGTTATCTCGGGCCGCACGGCGACCAGGCCGAGGTGCGGCGCTTCCGCTTCGAGGCGGGCTTCCGCGAGGTCAACTGGCGGCGCAACTGCGTCGCGGTCGGCCTGTCGAGCGGCTTCTTCGAGCCGCTCGAGGCGACCGGCATCGCCTTCGCCGAGGTGTCGGCGGCGATGATCGCCAACCTCTTCCCGTGGAGCGGCGACTATGAGACGTCGGCGCGCCAGTTCAACGCCAACCTGCTGCGAAGGTACGAGCGCGCGCTCGACTTCATCAAGCTGCACTATTGCCTGTCGGAGCGGCGCGACACCGACTTCTGGCGCGACAACGTCGCCGACACCTCGAACACCGCCAGCCTGCTCGAGCTGCTCGACCGCTGGCGCCATCGCTGGCCCAACGAGCTCGACATCGACCCGCAGGTCGACATCTTCACCGAGGCGAGCTGGCAATACGTCCTCTACGGCATGGGCTGGCGCACCGACCTGAGCGCGCGCGCCGGCGCGCTGCGCTACCGCGAGGACGCGCGCCGCGCCTTCGGCGAGGTGCGGCGGCAGGTCGGCGTCGCGCTCGCCAACCTGCCGGCGCACCGCGCGTTGGTCGAGGCCGCGCAGCACCGCGGCTTCGGCGCCGCCGCGGCCTGAACCGCGCTCAGAAGGTCACGCCGGCGGCGTGCAGCGCGGCCTCGGCGACGTCGACGCTGCTGCCCTCCGGCAATGGCATCGCGATCGCGCGCGTATAAGGGGTCAGCACGCGGGCCGCGAAGCCCTCGCGGCGCGCGTCCAGCGCCGACCAGCCGACGCAGAAATCATAGGCGAGGCCGACGAGCACGCAGCGCCGCACGCCTCTGTCGCGGAGGTAGCCGGCGAGGCCCGTCGCGGTCCTGCGGTCGTTCTCGTAGAAGGCCGAGTAGGAGTCGACCGCGGGGTCGGCGCCCTTGCGCAGGATCAGCCCGGCGCGCGCGACCGCGCCCGCGACGTCGGGGTGGAAGTCGGCGCCCGCGCTGCCCTGGACGCAATGATCGGGCCACAGCACCTGCTCGCCATAGGGCATGCGCACCGTGTCGAAGGCACCGGATCCGGGATGGCTACTCGCGAACGACGAGTGGCCGGCCGGATGCCAGTCCTGCGTGACGACGACGTGGCGGAAGCGCTGGGCGAGCGCGGCGATGGGTGCCATCACCGCGTCGCCGTCCGCCACCGGGAGCCGGCCGCCGGGGCAGAAGTCGAGCTGCGGATCGACCACGATCAGCGCGTCCTCGGCGGTGTAGTGGTCGCCGTCCATCGTCCGCCCCTTCGCGCTTCCGCCCTGAAGCGGGCCATCCTTATTTCTGCCCCGCAGCATAGGCGTGGGTCCGCTCGACGCCACCCCGCCTCAGCATCCTATCGCACCCCGTCTCCGCATGCTCGCACCGCCTCCCCGCAGGGGGTCGACACATCGCGCCACCCCCTTGACGGCGGAGCGTTTCCGTTCATCGCACGTTCCACTCGCCTCGGCTACACGACGACAGTCGTGCCGCCCTGGTGCGATTGGAGTGACTCGCCATGTTGAAGAAATGGGGCCGCACTGCCGCCGTCGTGGCGCTGGCGGCCAGCACCACGTTGGTCGCGGCGTGCGCGACCGAGACCGCCTACCGCCCGGCGACCGGATCGGGCTTCTATCGCACCGGCTACAGCGACACCCGCATCGAGCCGAACCGCTTCCGCGTGACCTTCGCGGGTAACACCGTCACCGATCGCGACGTGGTGGAGCGCTACCTGCTGTTCCGCGCGGCCGAGCTGACGCTGCAGAACGGCTATGACTATTTTGTCATGGCCGATCGCGACACCGATCGTCAGGCGCGTACCTATTCGACGCCGGGTTACGGCGGATTCGGTCCCGGCTTCGGCGCGTTCGGCGGCGGCCTGTGGGGGCCGCGCTGGGGCTTCTACGGCCGCGGCTTCGGTTATCGCGCCTGGGACCCGTTCTGGGGTGGCCCGTGGGGCGGCTTCGGCGGCGGCGCCGACATCCGCACCGTCGACCGCTACGAGGCCTCAGCCGAGATCGTGATGTTCAAGGGTTCGCCCGAGCCGGGCAACGTCCGCGCCTTCAACGCGCGCCAGGTGGTCGAGACGGTCGGGCCGTCGATCAGGCTCCCCAAGGCGTCCTGATCCGTACTGGAGGTCGATCAGGGCCGCGACCGGTCGGGTCGCGGCCCTTCGCGTTCTCTCCGGGTCAGAACGCCATCGCGGCCTTGAGCCCGACCACGCCGATGTCTCCGGCCGAGCGCACCCCGCCGGGACGGTGAATCCATTGCAGGTTCGGCCGCAGGTCGAGCCAGCGCGCGAAATGGGCGTTGTAGAAGAGCTCGCCGCTATATTCGGCGTCGCGCGGGGGCATGGCGGTGCGCCGCGACTCGTCGAGCGCGAGCCGCTGGTTCACGCCGGTGCGCGCCACCGCCACCCCGATCGCGTCGCCGAGCCGCCCCGGCAACGGTGCGTCGTAGAAGGCGCCCAGCGCCACTTGGCTACTCTTGCGCGCGGTGGCGCGGTCGATCTCGGTCACCTTGAAGAACAGACTCAGCCCCGACACCACCTTGCCGTCCGCCGCGGTGCCCGAGACCTGCTGCTGCAGCGAGACATAGACGCCGTGGTGCCCATGGCGGCGCAGCGGCGGGGCGCCGGTGAGCGCGCGCGCGCGGCGGTCACCGTCGAGCAGCACGTCATCGCTGTCGCCGGTGGCATACCAGCCACCGGCCTTGTACGTGGCGAGCCTCTCGCCATCGCCACCGCGCACCGCGCCCAGTTCGACCGGCACCAGCACTCCGGTCGCGCCGTGCAGATGCGCGAGGGTGAAATCGGTGTCGAGGTTGCGCGGGTTGATCTCATAGGCGCCGGCCGCGACATAGCCGCCTTTCCCGGCCGCCACACGGAGCCGTGTGCCCCACTGGCCGATCGGCCAATTGTGCCAGTAATCGCCGGCGAGCGCGCCCGGGCTCGCCGCGCAGAAAGCCAGGTTCATGAAGTCGCAGGAGAAGACCGCGAAATCCTCGCCCGGGTAGCTGCGCCCCAGCTTCACCGCGACGCCGTCGCCCAGCTTCTGCTCCCACCATGCCTGGGTGAGCCGGACGACGTTGCCGCGACCGTAGATCTCCTGCACCTGCTGGAGCAGGCCTAGATCGGCGGCCACGCCCAGGCTGCGACCGCGACGCCACGTCAGCGTCGTCTTGACGATGCCGCCGCGCACGCCGGCGAGCCGCTCCATGTCGACGGTCGCGCCGGCGGCGAGCTGCGACGCCTCGCGCACCAGCGAGCGCGCCCCGCCGACGGGGTTATAGGCGGTCTCAGAGACGTAACGTGCGCTCACCGTCACCGCGCGGCGGCAGCGCGCCGTCGCCGGACCGACGCGGCGACAGTGTGCGCGGACGGCGTGCGGCGAGGCGTCCGCCGCGGCGGGCTGCGCCACCGCGGGCGCACCCAGCCCGAGCACGCCCGCGGCGGCGATCATCACTCCCTTCCCGACCATCACCCGCGTCCCCGGCTTCCTCGATGAAGCCATCATGGGACGGAAGAGACAGTCGGGGGCGGCCGCGGCGCCGCGTCTCCCCGGCCCGGGTCAGACGCGCGTCAGTCGCGCAGCAGGTCGTTGATGCTCGTCTTGCTGCGGGTCTGCGCGTCGACGCGCTTGACGATCACGGCGCAGTAGAGCGCCGGCCTGCCGTCCCCCCCGCCGAGCGAGCCCGGCACCACCACGGCATAGGGCGGGACCTCGCCGCGGAAAACCTCGCCGCTCTCGCGGTCGACGATCTTGGTGGAGGCTCCGAGATAGACGCCCATCGAGAGCACCGCGCCCTCGCCGACGCGCACGCCTTCCGCCACCTCGGCGCGCGCGCCGATGAAAGCCCCGTCGCCGATGATGACGGGGTCGGCCTGGAGCGGCTCGAGCACGCCGCCGATCCCGGCCCCGCCCGAGAGATGGACGTTGCGCCCGATCTGCGCGCAGCTGCCGACCGTCGCCCAGGTGTCGACCATCGTCCCCTCGCCCACGTGAGCGCCGATGTTGACGAAGCTGGGCATCAGGATCGCACCCTTGCCGACGAAGGCGCCGCGCCGCACCACGCTGCCCGGCACGGCGCGAAAGCCGGCGCCGCGGAACTCGGCCTCGCTCCAGCCCGAGAATTTGCTCGGTACCTTGTCGAACCAATGGCCCGCACCCGGACCGTTGTCGATCAGCGCGTTATCGTTGAGGCGGAAGCTGAGCAGCACCGCTTTCTTGAGCCACTGGTTGACGCGCCAGCCGCCCGCCCCGTCTGGCTCGGCGACGCGCGCCTCGCCGGCGTCGAGCAGCGCCAGCGCGCGATCGACCGCCGCGCGGATCTCGCCCGCGGTGGTGAGGCCGAGCTCGGCGCGCTGCTCCCAGGCGGCGTCGATGGTGGCGGCGAGATCGGTCGTCATTGGTCCTCCAACAGGGTCTCGAGCCAGGCGGTGAGATCGGTCACGCGGTAGTCGACGTAGGAGCGGTCGGTGTCGTGGTCCTGCTCGGACCCGTTGTCGACCCACACCGTCGCCATGCCGATCGCCTTGGCGGGTCTGAGGTTGCGCGCCATGTCCTCGACGAAGAGGGCGCGCGTGGGATCGATGCCGAAGGCGTCGCACAGCCCCTGATAGGCCGCGGGCGCGGGCTTGGGCACCAGGTTCATCGCGGTGATGTCGTGCACCGCCTCGAAGCTGGCGCCGAGGCCGAGCCGATCGAGCACCTTGAGCGCATAGGGCCTGTCGCCGTTGGTGAAGACCAGCTTGCGCCCGGGCAGACGCGCCAGCGCCGCGGCGAGCGGCGCGTTCTCCTCCAGCGCGTCCATCTCGATGTCGTGGACATAGGCGAGGAAGGCCGCGGGATCGATCTCGTGGTGCGCCATCAGCCCCGCGAGCGTGGTGCCGTGGCCGAGGAAATAGTCCTTCTGCACCCGCCGCGCCTCCACCGGATCGAGCCCGAGCAGCTCGCCGACGAAGGCGGTCATCCGCCGGTCGATCAGCGCGAACAGGTCGGCGCTGGCCGGATAGAGCGTGTTGTCGAGATCGAAGATCCAGGTACGGATGTGCGCGAGCGCTGGCAGCATGGCGCGGGGCTGTAGTGCCACTCTTCCGCGCGAGCAACGCGCCTCGCGTATGCGGTACGGTGAATCCCGGACCAAGTCCGGGATGACGGCTGAGGGATTTTTGGCGCGCTATGAAGCGGTGCCAGAGCCGCATCCACCAAGCCCCCACCGTGAAGGTGAGCTGCCCTCCCCGCGCCGCGCGTGCCCAAGCCACGCTTCGCCCGCGCCAAGCCACGCTCGTCTGGCAAAGTACAGCCGCCCTCCCCACCTCTCTCCCCATGACGCTCTACTCCCTCCTCGATCTCGTCCCCGTCACCGAGTCCGGCTCGGTCGCGGAGTCGCTCCGCAACGCCGCCGACCTCGCGCGCCACGCCGAGGCGCTCGGCTACGAGCGCTACTGGGTCGCGGAGCATCACGGCATGACCGGCATCGCCTCGGCGGCGACCGCGGTGGTGATCGCGCACGTCGGCCAGGCGACCAGCACCATCCGCGTCGGCGCGGGCGGGATCATGCTGCCCAACTCGGCGCCGCTGCAGATCGCCGAGCAGTTCGGCACGCTCGACGCACTCTTCCCTGGCCGCATCGACCTCGGCCTCGGCCGCGCGCCCGGCTCGGACCAGCGCGTCGCGCACGCGCTGCGCCGCAACCTGAGCAGCGACGCCAACGAGTTCCCGCGCGACGTCGTCGAGCTGCAGAGCTATTTCGCCGATGACGGCCGCACTGGCATCACCGCCACCCCCGGCGCCGGCGCCAGGCCGCAGATGTGGATCCTCGGCTCCAGCCTGTTCGGCGCGCAGCTCGCCGCGATGCTGGGCCTGCCCTACGCCTTCGCCTCGCATTTCGCGCCCGACGCGCTCGACCAGGCGCTGGCGATCTACCGCCGCGACTTCCGCCCGTCCGCGACGCTCGAGCGACCCTATGCCATGGCGGGCTTCAACGTCTTCGCCGCCGACACGCGCGACGAAGCGGAGCTGATCGCCAGCTCGCAGCAGCAGCAGTTCGTCGCGCTGCGCACCGGCAATCCCGGTCGCATGAAGCCGCCGGTGCCGGGCTACCGCGCCTCGCTGCCGCCTCAGCACGCCGCCATCCTCGATCACGCGCTGTCGGCCAGCGCGATCGGCACGCGCGACGAGGTCGCCCGCGGCATCGCCGCCTTCGTCGCGCGCACCGGCGTGGACGAGCTGATGATCACGAGCGCGGTCTACGACCATCAGGCGCGGCGTCGCTCGATCGCGCTGGCGGCGGACGCGATGCAGGAGCTCAAGCTGGCGGCATAATCCGGCGGTTTACGGTCCAAGCGCGCCCTTGCCGCGCGGCCATCGCGCCGCTAACCGCACGCGATGGCGCGCGTCGGCATCATCATGGGATCCACCTCCGACTGGGAGACGATGCGCCACGCGAGCGAGACGCTCGAGGCGCTCGGCGTCGCGCATGAGACCAAGGTCGTCTCGGCGCACCGCACCCCACGGCGCCTCTACGACTACGCCAGCGGCGCGGCGGCGCGCGGGCTCCAGGTGATCGTCGCAGGCGCGGGCGGGGCGGCACACCTGCCCGGCATGGCGGCGTCGATGACCCATCTGCCGGTGCTCGGCGTGCCGGTCGAGTCCAAGGCGCTCAAGGGCATGGATAGCCTGCTCTCGATCGTGCAGATGCCGGGCGGCGTGCCGGTCGGCACGCTGGCGATCGGCAAGGCGGGCGCGATCAACGCCGGCCTGCTCGCCGCCGCGATCCTGGCGCTCGGCGACGCCGACCTCTCCGCCCGGCTCCAGGCGTGGCGCGAGCGGCAGACCGACTCGGTCGCGGTCGACCCCGCATGAGCGATGGGCCGATCCCGCCGGGCAGCACGATCGGTATCCTCGGCGGCGGCCAGCTCGGTCGCATGATCGCCAGCGCCGCGGCCGACCTCGGCTACCGCACCCACGTGCTCGCGCCCGACCGCGAGAGCGTCGCGGCGCAGACCGCCTCGTCGCTGACGCGCGCCGACTATCACAACAAGGTGGTGCTCGCCGACTTCGCCGCGCAGGTCGACGTCGTCACCTATGAGTTCGAGAATGTCGCCGCCGGCCCGGTCGAGTGGCTGGCCGAGCGCGTGCCGGTCTATCCCGGGCCGAAGAGCCTCGCGGTGGCGCAGGACCGGATCAAGGAGAAGAGCTTCGTCGAGCGCGTCGGCGGTCGCCCCGCGCGCTGGCGCGCGGTGACCTCGCGCGAGGAGCTCGACGACGCCCTCGCCGCGATCGGCTGCCCCGCGGTGCTCAAGACGACCCGCTTCGGCTATGACGGCAAGGGCCAGGCGCGGCTCGCCTCGGCCGCCGACGCCGATGCCGCCTGGGAGGCGATCGGCGGCCCCGCGGTACTCGAGGCGTTCGTCGCGTTCAGCCACGAGTTCTCGATCGTGCTGGTGCGCGGGCGCGACGGCGCGATGACGAGCTACCCGCCGCCGTGGAACGAGCATCGCGACGGCATCCTGCACCGCTCCACCCTCCCCGCCCCGCCCGAGATCGCGCGCCAGTGGACCGAGGCGGCAGCGCTGACCGGCCGCATCGCCGACGCGCTCGATCATGTCGGCGTGCTCACCTGCGAGTATTTCGCGAGCGCGGAGGGCCCGGTGTTCAACGAGATGGCGCCGCGCGTCCACAATAGCGGGCACTGGACGATCGAGGGCGCGGCGACCTCGCAGTTCGCCAACCACGTCCGCGCGATCTGCGGCCTGCCGCTGGGCGACACCGGGCTCACCGCGGCGCAGGTGGCGATGGAGAATCTCATCGGCGACGAGTGGGAGCGCTGGCCCGAGATCGTCGCCGAGCCGGGCGCGTACCTCCACCTCTACGGCAAGCGCGAGAGCCGCGCCGGACGCAAGATGGGGCATGTGACGCGCCTGACTCGCTGAGGCGAGTGGGGCAGCGCCGCCTCCGCAACGGCGGCGGCGCGGAGCAAAGCCGGGCGCGGGGGGTTGCAGTGGCGTAACGATCCCCGAGGTTCACCGAATGACGATCCCGCGGCGCCGTGTCGAGAACGGCGGCTTGCTCCTGTTCCTGCTGCTCATCAGCGTCGCGCTGGTGGCGGTCGTGTCGAGCTTCCTCGGCGCGCTGCTCTGGGCCGCGCTGGCGGCCCTGCTGTTCCAGCCGCTGTATCAGCGGCTGCTGCGGCGCTGGCCCGAGCGGCGCAACATGGCGGCGGCGGTGACGCTGCTGATCATCACCGTGGCGGTGGTCATCCCGGCGCTGATCGTCGGCAGCCTCGTGGTCGACCAGGCGGCGGGCGTCTACACCCAGATTCGCGGCGGCCAGATCAACTTCGCGACCTATTTCCAGCAGGTCCACGACGCGCTGCCGCGGCGGCTGCAGGGGCTGCTCGACAATTTCGGCTTCAACAGCTTCGAACGCGCGCAGGCACAGCTCAGCGCGGCGGTGAGCAACAGCGCCAGCACGCTGACGCGGCGCGCCCTGTCGATCGGCGCCAACGCGGCCGCGTTCCTGCTGGCCTTCGGCGTGGGGCTGTACGTCACCTTCTTCCTGCTGCGCGACGGCGATCGGATCGGGCCGACGGTGGTGCGCGCGCTGCCGCTCGAGCCGACGGTGGCGGGCAAGCTCGCCGACAAGTTCGTCGCGGTGGTGCGCGCGACGATCAAGGGATCGGGCGTGGTCGCGATCGTCCAGGGTGCGCTGGGCGCCGTCACTTTCTGGATCGTCGGCCTGCCAGCGGCGCTGCTCTGGGGCATCCTGATGGCGATCGCGGCGCTGCTGCCCGCGGTGGGGCCGGCGATCATCTGGGCGCCGGTTGCGCTGTATCTCTTCGCCACCGGCGCGATCTGGCAGGCGGTGGTGGTGATCCTGTCGGGTGTGCTGGTGATCGGGCTCGCCGACAATATCCTGCGCCCCATCCTGGTGGGGCGCGACACGGGCATCCCCGACTGGCTGGTGCTGGTGACGACGCTGGGCGGCATCGACCTGGTCGGGCTCAGCGGGATCGTGGTCGGGCCGCTGGTCGGCGCGCTGTTCATCACCGGCTGGCAGGTGCTGACCGAGCAGCGCGCGGCGCAGCGGGCCGCGGACGATGCTCCCTCCCCTTGAGGGCAAGCTGGGGTGGGGCGTCGCCGTCTCACCGAGACCGGCGTCGTCCCGCAGATGCCCCACCCCAACCCCTCCCCAAGAGGGGAGGGGCTTAACTCACCTCATGCCGTACGCGTGCCCGACAGCGGGAAGCTGCCGAACGCGCCCGCGCCGACGCTGCCCGTGATCGTGTCGCCGTCCACCGTCGCGGCGATGTCGAGTGTCATCGGCATCGGCGAGGTCATCTGCTGCTTCCACGCCAGCGTGTCGCCGTCCACCGTGCCCTGCACGTCCGAGGCGCCCATCGCGCCCGAGGCCTGGCCGGTGAAGGTGTCGCCCTGCGACGTCACCGTCAGCGTCAGCTTCTGATCGCCCAGCGGCGACTTCACGGTGCAATCGTAGGTCCCGTCCACTCCGGCCATCACGCTCTCCTCACTTCGATGCGGCGACGGGCGGCGCCGCGGGCGGCGTGCCCGCGACCGCGGATGCCGCCATGACCTCCACCGGCAACCCCAAGGAGTCAAGCTGGGGCTTCACCTTCGCCGCCTCGCCGACGACCACCCAGACGAAGCGCGACGGGTCGATCGCCGCCTTGGTCGCCGCGGTCACCTGCGGCAGCGTCAGCGCGCGATATTTCTGCGTGATCGTGGCGTAATAATCGTCGGGCCGGCCGTACAGGTCGTTCGACTGCATCGCGTCGAGCACGTTGTCCGACGTCTCGAACTCGCCCGAGAGCGAGCGCGTGCCGCCGTTGACCGCGCGCTCGAACTCGGCCTGGGTCATCGGCTGCGACGTGAGATATCGTGCGATGTCGCCGCGCAGCGCCGCGAGCGCGGGGCCGGTCTGGTCGGCCTGCACCGGGGCCGAGATCACATAGGGTGCGGCGAAGGCGTTGCGGCTGTAATTGCCGCCGACGCCATAGGACCAATGCTTGTCCTCGCGCAGGTCCATGTTCAGCCGGCCGAGGAAGCTGCCGCCGAGCGCGTCGTTGCCGACCTCGAGCGGGAGCAGGTCGTCGGTGCCCTTGAGGCCGGTCTGCACGCCGCCCGCGATCAGCGACTGCGGGCTGTCGGGGCGATCGATCACGACGATGCGGGGGCTGACCGACGTGACGCGGGCCGGGAAGGTCTTCGTGCCCGCGGCGCCGTCGGCGCGCCAGTCGCCGAAGCGCGTCTCCATCACCTGCCGCACCTCGGCGAGCGGCCGGTCGGAGACGACGAAGATCTTCGCCTTGTCGGGGCGCAGCCAGGCCTGGCGGAAAGCGAGCAGGTCGGCGCGCGTCAGCGAGGCGACCGCCGCCGGGTCGCCCGAGCCCTGCGCCTTGGCGTAGGGCGAGCCGGGCGAGACCAGCTTGGGCAGCACGCGCCGCGCCAGCCCGTTGGGGCTGGTCAGCTCCTGCGCGATCGAGGTGAGCTGCTGCGTCTTGACGCGCCCCAGCTCGGCCTCGGCGAAGGAGGGCTCGCGCGCGATGCTGGCCCATAGCGCCGCGCCCGCGCTCAGATTGGAACTCGGCACGCGCAACCCCAGCGTCGTCCGGTCGGCACTGCTGCCGCTGGAGATCGCCGCGCCCAGCCGCTCGCGCGCCTCGGCGATCTGGATCGAGTTCAGCTCGCGCGTGCCCTCGTCCATCATCGCGAGCGTCAGCTGCTGGGTGCCGAGCTTGTCGGCCACGTCGGCGGCCACGCCCGCGTCGAAGCTGAGCACCGCCTGGGTGATCGGCACCGCGGTGCGCTGCGCGTAGACCAGCTCGATCCCGTTCGAGAGCCGCGCGCGCTCCACCTTGGGGAAGCTGAGCGCGCCGATCTGGCCGACATCGGGCAGCGGGCCGCGGGTGCCCTTGGGCGGCTGCTCGGGCGCGTCCTTCACCGGCGCGGGGGGCGGCACCTTGCTCTCGGCATAAGCGTCGCGCTGGCCATCGACGATCTGGAGCGAATAGGCCGGTCGGGTGAGCCACTTGGCCGCGGCGGCGCGGACACTCGCCGGGGTCTGGGCGGCCAGCGCGGCGAGCTGCTTCTTGTAGAAGCCGGGGTCGTCCGAGTAGAGCGCGCCCTCGGCGAGGGCCACCGCCTTGCCGCCGAAGCCGCCGACCGCCTCCAGCCCGCCGATGCGCGACGAGACGGTGCTGGTAACGTAGCGGGCTACCTCGTCGGCGCTCGGCCCGTTCCTGACGAAATCGGCGACGAGCTGGTCCATCCGCGCCTGCACCTGCGCCGCGTCGACGCCCGGCCTCACGATCGCGATCAGCTGGAACGTGCCGACCTGCGCGAAGCTCTCATATTCCGCCGACGCCTGCACCGCGAGCTTCTCGCCCTTGACCAGCACGTTGTCGAAGCGCGAGCTGGCCAGGCCGCCGAGCACGCCGGCGGCGACCTCCAGCGCCGGCGCGTCGCGGTCGTTGAGGCCGGGGACCGCCCATTCCTTCATCACCAGCGTGGCGGCGACGCGGTCCTTCATGATCTCGCTCGCCTTGCCCGGCAGCGACGAGGGCACCGGCGCGGGCGGCGCGACGCTCTTCGGCCCCGCGGCGATCGCGCCGAAATATTTCTCAACCTTGACGCGCGCGGTGGCGAGGTCGACGTCCCCGGCGAGCACTAGCACCGCGTTGTTGGGGCCGTAGTGGCTGCGGAACCACTCCTTCACGTCGGCGAGGCTGGCGGCGTCGAGGTCCGCCATCGAGCCGATCGTGGTGTGGCCGTAAGGGTGGCTGGCGGGGAACAGCCCCTCGGTCGCCTTGTAGCGCAGCAGGCCGTAGGGCTGGTTGTCGCCCTGGCGCTTCTCGTTCTGGACGACGCCGCGCTGCTCGTCGAGCACGCTCTGCGTGATCGCGCCGGTGAGATAGCCCATGCGGTCCGACTCGAGGAACAGCGCGCGGTCGAGCGCGGCGGTCGGCACCGTCTCGAAGTAATTGGTGCGATCGAAATAGGTGGTGCCGTTGAAGTCCGTCGCGCCGACCTGCTGGAGCGGCTCGAAGAAGTCCCCCGGCGCATTCTCGCTGCCGTTGAACATCAGATGCTCGAACAGATGCGCGAAGCCGGTCTTGCCCTGCGGCTCGTGCTTGGAGCCGACGTCATACCACACGCTGACCGCGACGATCGGCGCCTTGCGATCGGTGTGGACGATCACCCGCAGCCCGTTCTTGAGCGTGAACTGCTGGTACGGGATGTCGATCGCCTTGACGAGCTCGGACACCGGTGCCGCGGCGGGCAATCTGGTGGCCGTCTGGGCACGCGCGGGAGCAGAGAGGACCGCCAGCGCCGCGCCGGCGGCCAGGAACGCACGATAGGTCAACGGATGATGCTCCCGCGGGATGGTGTCGGCGGCGACCATAGCGGGCCGGCGACCGCCCGCAAGCGCCCGCCCCAGCAACATGACGACACAGAAATTGACTGCGCCGGCAATAGTTGCTAAGGCAACGGAATGTCATTCTACAACCGTGACAATTTCATGCCCGACGACTCGGTCGGCTATCTGATCAAGCGGTGCAACCAGCTCAACCTGGCGCTGCTCGATCGGATCTTCACCGAGGAGGAGCTGACCGCGTCGCAATGGTCGACCTTGCTCACCATCCACCTCGACTCGGAGGCGACCTGCGCCTCGTTGGCGCGCGACCTCGCCTATGACAAAGGCGCGATGACGCGGCTGATCGACGTGCTCGAGGCGCGCGGTCTGGTAGAGCGCGCGCGCAGCGAGGACGACCGCCGCGTCGTCAACCTGTCGCTGACCGACGCCGGACGCGAGGCCGCGATGCGCTGCCGCGACAAGGCGATCGACTGCTGGAACCGTCATCTCGCCGACTGGGGCAACGAGGAGGTCGAGCGATTCCTCGGCCAGCTCCGCAAGCTGCGCAGCACGCTGGAGGATACCGACGCATGCGCCGACTGATCCCGCTCACCGCCGCGCTGCTGGCCAGCGCCTGCGCGGTCCCCGGCTCGCCGCCGGTCACGATGGCCAAGACCGCGCCCGACCTCGCGCTCGCCGGTCCGTCGGTGACGCTCGCGCCCGACTGGTGGAGCGCGATCGGTGACCCGCAGCTGGATCGCGTCGTCGCCGACGCGCTCGCGGGCAACCCCTCGCTCGACGCTGCCGCGGCGCGCGTCCGCCAGGCCGAGGCTGCACTGGCGCGGCAGGACGCCGAGCTGCGCCCCGACGCCGCGCTCGACGTCAACGTCCAGGGCCAGCGCTTGTCGAGCAACTATATCATCCCGCCGCCCTTCGCCGGCACGGTGCGCGCGCTCGGCACCGGCCAGGCCGGGCTCAACTGGAACCTCGACCTGTTCGGGCGGCAGAAGGCAGCGATCGCGGGTGCCGCCGCGCAGCTCCAGGCGGCGGAATATGACCGCGCCGCGGCGCGACTGATGCTCGCCGGCGCGGTGGTGCAGAGCTATGTCGAGCTGGCGCGCGCCGAGCGCCAGGCGACGATCGCGCAGCGCACCATCGCGACGCGCGAGCAGTCGCTCGGGCTGGTCCAGGTGCGCGAGCAGAACCGCCTCGCCAGCCGCATCGACATCACCGCGGCGCAGACGCTCGTGTCGCAGGCGCAGCTGGCGCTGGTGCAGGCGCAGGGCGCGCGCGCGCTCGCCGCCGACGCGCTGGCGGCGCTGGCGGGGCGCGGCGGCGACTATGCCCGCGCGCTCCAGCCGACCCGTCTCGCCGCCGACGCCGCGCTGCCGGTGCCCGCGACCCTGCCCGCGGACCTGCTCGCGCGCCGACCCGACGTCGCCGCGGCACAGGCGCGGATCGCCGCCGCCGCCGCGCAGCGCCAGGTCGCTCGTCGCGCCTTCTATCCCAACATCAACCTCTCCGCGCTGGTCGGGCTGCAGGCGATCGGCTTCGGCAATTTCCTCGACCTGTCGTCGGGCATCGCGGGGGGCGGTGCGGCGATCCATCTCCCGCTGTTCGACAGCGGGCGGCGCACCGCCGAGCTGCGCGGCGCCACCGCCGCCGTCGACGTCGCCACCGCGCAGTACAATGAGTCGGTGGTCGCCGCCGCGCGCGACGCCGCCGACGCGATCGCGCGCGTCCAGGTCGCCGACGCCGCGCGCGTGCGCCAGCGCGAGGTGGTGACCGGGCTGGCCGAGACCAACCGACTCAACGGCGTGCGCGTGCAGAGCGGGCTGTCGAGCCGGCTCGACCTGGTCAACACCGACATCCGCCTGCTCGACGCCGAGCTGGCCGACGCCAATCTCGCGATCGACTCGCTCGCGGCGCGCGCGCAGCTCGCCACCGCGCTCGGCGGCGGCTTCACGCCGCCCACGCCGATCACGCCCCTTCCCGCCACCGGCGCCCAGGACCTGTCCCGATGACCGACACCGCCGCCCCCACGCCGTCGCCCGCCCCGACGCCCGCACCCACGCCCACGCCCACGCCCACGGGTAAGCCGAGAGCGCGCCGCCGCGCCTTCCTGATCCTCGGCGCGGTGCTGCTGGTCGTGCTGGTCATCTGGGCGATCATGCACTTCTTCTTCGCGCCGCCGGAGGAGGAGACCGACGACGCCTATGTCGCGGGCGACGTCGTCGCGATCACCGCGCGCGACCCCGGTACGGTGACGCAGCTCCACGCCGACAACACCCAGTCGGTCACCGCGGGGCAGCCGCTGATCGACCTCGACCCCACCACCGCCGACGTCAACGTCGCCGCGGCCGGCGCCGAGCTGGCGCGCGCGGTGCGCTCGACCCGCGCCGATTTCACACGCGTGGGCCAGTCCGACGCCGCGATCGTCCAGGCCGAGGCCGAGCTCAACCGCGCGCGCGACGACTACGCGCGCCGCCGCGGCGCCGCGCAGCAGGGCGCGATCTCGGGCGAGGAGCTGAGCCACGCCGCCGACGCGGTGAAGGTGGCGACCGCCAACCTGCGGCTCGCGCGCGAGCAGCGCCGGCAGGCGCAGAGCACCGTCCAGGGCACCGACATCGACACCAGCCCCGCGGTGCTCGCCGCGATCGCCAATTATCGCCGCGCCGCGGTCGCGCGCGGCCACATGCACGTGATCGCGCCGATCGCGGGCGTGGTGGCGCAGCGCACCGTCCAGGTCGGCCAGCAGGTCAACGCGGGCACGCCGCTGATGGCGATCGTGCCGCTCGACCGGCTGTGGGTCGACGCCAACTTCCGCGAGACCCAGCTCAAGGACCTGCGTATCGGCCAGCCGGTCAAGCTGACCGCGGACATGTACGGGGGTGATCTCGCCTATCACGGTCGCGTGATCGGGCTCGCCGCCGGCAGCGGCAACGCCTTCGCGCTGCTGCCGCCGCAGAACGCGAGCGGCAACTGGATCAAGATCGTCCAGCGCGTGCCCGTGCGGATCGCGCTCGACCCGCGCGAGCTGCGCGCCAACCCGCTGCGCGTGGGCCTGTCGGTCACCGCGACCGTCGACACCGCCGACCAGCGCGGCGCGCGGCTCGCGCAGGCCGCGGCGGTGCCCTATCGCGGCGACACCAACGTCGGGACCGACCCGAAGGTCGAGGCGGAGATCCGCCGCATCGTGGCGGCCAACCGGTGAGCGGCGTCGCGGAGCGGCTCGGCACGGTGACCGCGCTGCTGTTCCCCCATCCGTCCACGCCGGCGGACGCCGGGATCCAGGTGGGGGACCTCGGCGTCGCTCACCGACGTCACCCGACTGGACCCCGGCGTTCGCCGGGGTGGCAGGTGGGGGAAGCGGTCCTCTATCCCCTCTCGCGAACGGACCCTTACCATGGCTAGCGCCGCGCCGCAGGAGCAGGCGCCGCTCACCGGCGTCCAGCTCGGCGTCACCGCCTTCGCGCTGGCGCTCGGCACCTTCATGATGGTGCTCGACAGCACGATCGCCAACGTCTCGCTCCCGACGATCGCGGGCAACCTCGGCGTGTCGAGCGACAATTCCACCTGGGTGGTCACCGCCTTCGCGGTCGCCAACGGCGTGGCGGTGCCGCTCACCGGCTGGCTGATGCGGCGCTTCGGCGTGGTGCGCGTCTTCTGCACCTCGGTGGTGCTGTTCACCATCGCCTCCTTCCTGTGCGGGGTGGCGTGGGACCTGCCCTCGCTGATCATCTTCCGGGTTCTCCAGGGCGCCGTCTCGGGGCCGATGATGCCCGGCAGCCAGGCGCTGCTGATCTCGATCTTCCCGCACGACAAACGCTCCACCGCGCTCGGAATCTGGTCGATGACCACGCTGGTCGCGCCGATCATGGGACCGATCCTCGGCGGCTACATCTCCGACAATTACCACTGGTCGTGGATCTTTCTGATCAACGTCCCCTTCGGCGTCGTCACCGCGTTGGTCTGCTGGTTCAACCTGCGCAGCCGCGAGACGCCGACGATGAAGCTGCCGATCGACACGGTCGGGCTCGGGCTGCTGGTGCTGTGGGTCGGTTCGCTCCAGGTGATGCTCGACCTCGGCAAGAACGCGGACTGGTTCAACGACCCGCTGATCGTGGTGCTGACGCTCACCGCCGCGGTCGGCTTCGTCGCCTGGGTGATCTGGGAGCTGACCGACGCCAACCCGACGGTCGACCTCACGCTCTTCGCCCGGCGCAACTTCTGGATCGGCAACCTCTGCTTCTCGCTCGGCTACGCGGTGTTCTTCGCCAACATCCTGATCCTGCCGCTGTGGTTGCAGACCCAGCTGGGCTATACCGCGACCTGGGCCGGGCTGGTGGCGGCGCCGAGCGGCGTGGTGGCGGTGCTGCTGACGCCGCTGGTGGCGCGGCTGTCGGGCAAGGTCGACGCGCGCGTGATCGCCACGGTCGCCTTCGGCGGCTTCGCGATCAGCTATTGGATGCGATCGGGCTATACCGCGCAGGCGACCTTCGGCGACCTGGTGCTGCCGCTCCTCGTCCAGGGCGTGTCGATGAGCACCTTCTTCCTGGCGATGCTGACGATCTCGCTCGACAAGATCCCGCCGCAGCGGTTGCCCTCGGCGACCGGCATCTCGAACTTCTGCCGCATCACCGCGGGCGGGTTCGCGGCCTCGCTGATCTCGACCGCGTGGGACCGGCGCGAGGCGCTCCACCAGAGCCGTCTCGCCGAGGCGATCGGCAACGGCATGCCGTATCAGCTGGCGGCCGAGCAGATGAGCCGCATGGGCATGAGCGCGCAGCAGGCCGCCGCGGCGGTCACGCGCCAGATGGTCGGGCAGGCGTACCTGCTCGCCTCGGTCGACCTGTTCCGCCTGTCGGCGTGGCTCGCGGCGGGGCTGGTCCTGCTGGTGTGGACCTGCCGCCGGCCCAGTGCGCCATCGGGGCCGGTCGCGGCCGACTGAGGGGACGGACTGCCGCACAGGCTTGTTCGCCGCGTCTTCGCTCCCTTTCCCCCCCGGCGTCCGCCGGGGCGGTAGTGAGCGCGGGACGGTTGGCCCCGCCCCCTCCCGCGCGCTAAGACGCAGGAATGACCGACTTCGCCGCCACCCGCGCGCTGTTCCACCTGCCGCCGGGCGTGATCTACCTCGACGGCAACTCGCTCGGCCCGCTGCCGCTCGCGGCCGAGGCGCGCGCCGCCGCGGTGATCCGCGAGCAATGGGGCGAGCGGCTGATCCGCGGCTGGAACGACGCCGGCTGGATGGCGCTGCCAACGCGCGTCGGCGACCGTATCGCGCGGCTGATCGGCGCACCCGCGGGCAGCGTGATCACCGGCGACACGCTCTCGATCAAGCTGTTCCAGGCGCTCGCCGCGGCGCTCGCGCTCCGCCCCGACCGCCGCGTGGTGCTGAGCGACAGCGGCAATTTCCCGAGCGACCTCTATATCGCCCAGTCGCTGCTCGACTCGCTCGGCCGGGGCCATGAGCTGCGCGTCGTCGCGCCCGAGGCAGTGGCGAACGCGATCGACGATGGCGTGGCGGTGACGATGCTGACCGAGGTCGACTATCGCACCGGCCGCCTCCACGACATGCGCGCACTCACCGCCCGCGCGCACGCCGCCGGCGCGATCGCTCTATGGGACCTGGCGCACTCCGCCGGCGCGCTGCCGGTGGATCTCGCCGGCGCGGACGCGGACTTAGCGGTCGGCTGCACCTATAAATATCTCAACGGCGGTCCGGGCGCCCCCGCCTTCCTCTATCTCGCGCCGCGTCACGCCGAGACCGCGCGGCCGATCCTGAGCGGCTGGCTCGGCCATCGCGCGCCCTTCGCCTTCGAGCGCGACTATACGCCCGCGCCGGGTGTCGAGCGGATGCGCGTCGGGACCCCGCCGGTGATCGCCCTGTCCGTGCTCGACGCCGCGCTCGACGCCTGGGAGGGGGTCGACATGACCGACCTGCGCGCCGCCTCGATCCACCTCTCGCAGCACTTCATCGCCGAGGCGGAGGCGCGCTGCCCGCAGCTCGCGCTCGCCTCGCCGCGCGACCCGCACGCGCGCGGCAGCCAGGTGAGCTTCGCGCATCCCCAGGCCTATGCCGTGATGCAGGCGCTGATCGCGCGGGGGGTGATCGGCGACGTGCGCGCCCCCGACCTGCTGCGCTTCGGCTTCACGCCACTGTACCTCGGCGAGGAGGAGGTGGTGCGCGCCGTCGACATCCTCGCCGACATCCTCGCCACCGACGCCTGGGACCGCCCCGAGCATCACGCCCGCGCCGCGGTGACCTGATGGGCGAGCATCACGACGCCGAGCTGAACTTCGCCGAGCGCATGGGCTACGGCGACTATCTCGCGCTCGACCGCGTGCTCGACGCACAGCACCCGCTGAGCGACGCGCACGACGAGCTGCTGTTCATCATCCAGCACCAGACCAGCGAGCTGTGGATGAAGCTGGCGGTGCACGAGCTGGAGAGCGCGCGTGACGCGATCCTGGCCGACCGGCTACCGCAGGCGTTCAAGCTGCTCGCGCGGGTGGCGCGGATCCTCGAGCAGCTCAACGGCGCCTGGGACGTGCTGCGCACGATGACGCCGTCCGACTACACCAGCTTCCGCGACGCGCTCGGCCAGTCGTCCGGGTTCCAGTCGTGGCAGTATCGCGCGGTGGAGTATCTGTGTGGCAACCGCGTGGCGGCGACGCTCGGGCCGCACCGCCACCGCGCGCCGACGCTGGCGCGGCTGGAAGCGATCCTCGCCGCGCCGAGCATCTACGACGCCGCGCTGACCCGTCTCCACGCCGCCGGGCTGCTCGCCGACCCGGCGCGCGACTGGCGCGCGCCGCATGTCGCCAGCGAGGCGGTGGTGGCGGCCTGGGAGCAGGTGTATCGCGTGCCCGAGACGCGCTGGCCGCTCTACGAGCTGGCGGAGAAGCTCGTCGACCTGGAAGATTATTTCCGGCGCTGGCGATTCAACCATGTCACCACGGTGGAGCGCGTGATCGGGCTGAAGCGCGGCACCGGCGGCACCGCGGGCGCGTCCTATCTGCGCAAGATGCTCGAGGTCGAGCTGTTTCCCGAGCTGTGGCAGGTGCGCACGCGGCTGTGAGCGGTGCCACCGACGCTTCTCTTCCTCCCCGGCGGACGCCGGGGTCCAGGTGGGGCACGCCGGTGAGACCCACGACCGCCTTCCCAACTGGACCCCGGCGTCCGCCGGGATGGTCGAGAGCGGCGGGCCGGCGGGGGCGCCGTCGGAGGGGATGCGCTCCGGCCGGTTCCGTCCTACGCCCGCGGCAACCAGAACGAAGGTCGCGCCCATGAGACTCCCGCTGCTCGCCTCCACCGCCCTCCTCCTCGCCGCCCCCGCGCTGGCGCAACAGGGCCCTGCCACCGCCCCCGGTGCGGTGCCGCTCGGCCAGCTCCCCGATGTCGCGCGACCGAGCGCCTATCGCATCGACCTCACCGTCCGCCCCGAGCGGGAGCGCTTCACCGGCCACGCCGAGATCGACGCTGACCTGACGCGCCCCGCGCCCTCGCTCTACCTCCACGGCAACGGTCTCGCCGTGGGCAAGGCGGTCGCCCGCGTCGGCGGCCGCAGCGTCGCCGCGCGCTACACCCAGGTCGACGCCTCGGGCGTGGCGCGCCTCGACTTCGCCGCGCCGCTCCCCGCGGGGCGCGTCACCCTCGCCTTCGACTATGACGCGCCCTTCATGACCGGCGCCGAGGGCCTGTACCGCGCCAAGGTCGGTGACGATTGGTACGCCTGGACGCAGATGGAGCCGATCGACGCGCGGCGCATGTTCCCCGGCTTCGACGAGCCCGGCTTCAAGACACCCTTCACGCTCACCGTCACCGCGGCGAGCGGGCAGAAGGTGTTCGCCAACACGCCCGAGACCGCCGCCACACCCGGCGGCGCCGGGCTGACACGGCACGTCTTCGCGCCCTCCAGGCCGCTGCCGACCTATCTGGTCGCGATCGCGGTCGGGCCGTTCGACGTCGTGCCCGGCGACGCGCCCGCCAACGCGGTGCGCACCGCCGCGCTGCCCTATCGCGCGATCGCCACCAAGGGCCAGGCCGAGCGACTGCGGCTCGCCGCCACCGAGGGCCCCAAGATCCTCGCGCTGCACGAGCGCTATTTCGGCATCCCCTACCCCTATGAGAAGCTCGACCAGATCGCCGGCCCGGTGATGAGCGGCGCGATGGAGAATGCCGGGCTGGTCAGCTACAACGACACGCTTCTGCTGCTCGACCCCGACGCGCCCGCGTCGCAGCGGCGCGGCTTCGGCACGGTGGTGGCGCACGAGCTGGCGCACCAGTGGTTCGGCGACCTCGTCACGCCCAAGTGGTGGACCGACATCTGGCTCAACGAGAGCTTCGCCGAATGGGCCGGGAACCGCGTCGGCGAGATCTGGCAGCCCGGGCTCGGCACCGACGTGGCGCAGCTCGCCGAGGCCTTCGCGGCGATGGACACCGACAGCCGCGCGGTCGGTCGCCCGATCCGCCAGGAGATCACGCGCAACGACCAGATCGCCAGCGCCTTCGACTCGATCACCTACCAGAAGGGCGGGCAGGTGCTGAACATGGTGGAGCGCTACCTCGGCGCGGAGAAGTTCCGTCGTGGCGTGCAGTTCCACCTGCGGCGCTTCCGCTACGCCAACGCCGCCGCGGACGACTTCTTCGAGTCGATGGCGACCGGATCGGGTGATCCCGGCATCGTCCCGGTGTTCCGCAGCTTCGTCACGCAGACCGGCGTACCCGTGATCCGCATCCGCGCCGAAGGGGCAGGACGCTGGCAGCTGAGCCAGCAGCGCTATCGCCCGATCGGCGTCGCCGCGCAGCGAGCGCCGCAGACATGGACAGTGCCGGTCTGCGCGCGCCAGGGCGAGACGCGCAGCTGCACGCTGCTCAGCGACGCCGCGGGGACGCTGACCTTGCGCGGCAGCGGCCTGGCGGTGCCGAACGCCGACGGCGCGGGCTATTGGCGCTATAGCCTCGACGACGCCGGCTGGACGGCGCTGCTCGCCGCCGCCGACACCCTGCCCGCGCGCGAGGCGATGGCGGCGGCGGACAGCCTCTGGGCCGATTTCCTCGCGGGCAACGCCAGCTTCGCGCGCGTGATCGCGGGGGCGCGCGCCTTCGCCGCGCATCGCGAGCGCAGCGCCACGCTGCAGCTGCCGCAGGCGATCGCGCAGGTCGAGCAGCTCGATCTCTCGCCCGCCGCGACCCAGGGGCTGCGCCGCCTAGCGGGCGAGCTGTCGCTGCCGCGGCTGCGCGCGCTCGGCGCGGTGTCGTTCGCGCCCGGCGCCTATGCCGGCGAGGAGACCGGCCAGGGCCTGCTGCGGCAGAACTTGGTCGACTATGCCGCGCAGACCGCGCGCGACGCTGCGCTTCGTTCGCAGCTCGCCGCGGCGGCCGAGGGCGCGATCGCGGCGACGCCGCGGCCGGTCGATCCGTCCTATCGCGAGCTGGCGTTCGCGGTGGCGGTGGAGGACCGCGGCGTGGCCTTCATGGACCGGCTGCGTGACTCGCTGGCGGCGAGCGGCGACCCGCTGTTCCGCTCGCACGCGGTGCGCGCGCTGGGGCACGCCACCAGCGCCGCCGAGGTCGCGCGCGCGCTCGAGCTGACGCGCGACCCGGCGCTGCAGTCGACCGAGCGGCTGACGCTGATGACCCGGCTCGCCGACCAGCCGCTCGGTCGGGACGCGCTGCTGGCGCTGTTCACGCGCGACTTCGACGGCGCGATCGCGGGCGTGCCCGCTTTCGCGCGCGCGCGCGTCCCGACCATGTTCGGCGGCTATTGCAGCGCGGACAAGGCCGACGCGGTCGAGGCGCTGTTCCGCCCGCGGCTGGCGACGCTCGGCGGCGGCGCGCTGGAGCTGAGCCAGGCGCTCGGCGCGATCCGCCAGTGCGTCGCGCTACGCGCGGCGAAGCGCGCGGAGGTGGAGGCGGCGCTGCGGTGAGGAGGAGCGGCGATCCGTCTGGTCCGTTCCCGTGACGCCTCCCTGCTCCTAGGAGAGGGTCAAGGTGAGACGTCATCAAGCCGGATCGCGAAGAGCGTCTCCCCTTCAGGGGAGGGGTTCGGGTGGGGCGCTTCCTCGGACGGCACGTTCGTGGAGAGCCTCCACCCCTGTCCCCCTCCTCTGACGGGAGGGGTGATCCTGCACCGTGATCGAGCCGTGATGACGAGGGGGATAGACCCTTCGTCGCGCCGGCCCCCATGACGCACGATAGGGCCCTACGCCTCCCGCAGCATCCGGATGATGCCGGAGAAATCCTCGGCGCCGTGCCCGCCCTCGCTGAACGCGCGGTACAGGTCGCGCGCGTGCGCGCCGAGCGGCAGCGTCGCGCCGCCGTCCCCCGCCGCGGCCATCGCCAGTTCCAGGTCCTTGAGCATCAGCGCGCCCGCGAAGCCGCCGCGATAGTCATTGTCCGCGGGCGACGACGGGCCGACCCCCGGCAGGGGGCAGTAGCTCGTCATCGACCAGCTCTGCGCGGTCGCCTTGCTGGCGATGTCGTAGAACACCTGCGGGTCGAGCCCGAGCCGCTCGGCGAGCACGAAGCCCTCGCAGGTCGCGATCATCGTCGCGCCCAGGATGAGGTTGTTGCACAGCTTGGCGGCCTGGCCGGTGCCGCTCGCACCGGCGTGGATCACCGCCTTGCCCATCGCCTCGAGGAAGAGCCGCGCGCGCTCGAACGACTCCGCCGGGCCGCCGACCATGAAGGTCAGCGTGCCCGCGGTCGCCGCCGCGATCCCACCCGAGACGGGCGAGTCGACCGCGGCGACGCCGCGCGCGCGCGCCTGCTCGGCGACCGCGCGCGCGGTGGCGACGTCGATCGTCGAACAGTCGATCAGGATCGTCGCGGCGTCGACCAGCGGCAGTATCTCGTCGTAGACCTGGGCGACGTGACGCCCCGCCGGCAGCATGGTGACGACCGCCTCGGCGCCCTCGACCGCCGCCGCGGCGCCGTCGGCGGCGAGGCAGCCGGCGGCCTCGGCGCGTGCCAGCGCCTCCGCGGACAGGTCGTAGGCGCGCACGTCATGGCCGTGCTTCGCCAGATTGGCGGCCATCCCGCCGCCCATGTTGCCCAGCCCGATGAACGCGACCCGTGCCATATTGCCTCTCCTTCTCGCCGGGGCTTCTCGCCCATCCGTTCGCCTCGAGTAGCCGTCGAGCTTGTCGAGACCGCGTGTCGAGAGGTCAGCGGCGCGCGACCCTCTCGTCCCGTGATCTCGACAGGCTCGATCACGGCGCGAGGCGAACGGACGGGGTCAGCACCAATTTATCGCCCGCTCCACTGCCCCGCCCGTTTCTCGACGAAGGCCGCCATCCCCTCCTTCTGGTCGGCGGTGCCGAACAGAGCGTGGAACAGCCGGCGCTCGAACTGGACACCCTGCGCCAGCGTCGTCTCGAACGCGGCGTTGACCATCTCCTTGTTCGCGATCGCGGCGAGCGGCGCCATCTCGGCGATCGTCGCGGCGGTGCGCAGCGCCTCGTCGAGCAGCTCGGCCGCGGGCACGACCCGGCTGACCAGCCCCGCGCGCTCGGCCTCCGCGGCGTCGATCATCCGGCCGGTGAGCACCATCTCCATCGCCTTGGCCTTGCCGACCGCGCGCGCCAGCCGCTGCGAGCCCCCCATGCCCGGCGAGACGCCCAGCTTGATCTCGGGCTGGCCGAACTTGGCCGTGTCCGCCGCCAGGATGACATCGCACATCATCGCCAGCTCGCACCCGCCGCCCAGCGCATAGCCCGCGACCGCCGCGATCAGCGGCTTGCGCGTGCGCGTCAGCTGCTCGTAGCCCGCGAAGTGATCGCTCGCGTACATGTCGGCGAAGCCCTGCCCCGCCATCTCCTTGATGTCGGCGCCGGCGGCGAAGGCGCGCTCGCTGCCGGTGAGGACGGCGCAGCGCTGGGCCGGGTCGGCGTCATAGTCGGCGAGCGCGGATAGCAGCTCAGCGAGCACCTGCGCGTTGAGCGCGTTGAGCGCCTTGGGGCGGTTGAGCGTCAGCAGCGTCACCGCGCCGCGTCGCTCGACCAGGATCGTCTCATAGTTCATATGCGGTCCCTCAATCGTGCGGTGTCCATGCCTCGGCCTCGGGCAGCGGCGCGAAGATCTGGTCGATGACATGGTCGCTGACCGCCTCGGGCGTGGCGGGGTCCCAGCGCGGGGCGTTGTCCTTGTCGACGATCACCGCGCGCACCCCCTCGAGGAAGTCGTGGCGCTGCACCACGCGCGTGGCGACCGCATATTCCTGCCGCATCTCGTCGGCGAAGTCGGCCATGCGCGCGCCGTCCTTCAGCAGCTTGAGCGAGACCTTCATCGTCTGCGGCGACTTGGTGCGCAGCGTCTCCAGCGTCGCGCGCGCGAACTCGCCGCCGTCCGCCTCCAGCGCGGCGACCACCTGCTCGACCTGGTCCGAGGCGAACAGCCGGTCGATCGACTCGCGCTGGTCGAGCAGCGCGGCGGGGCCGGGCTCGACGTGCGCCGCGTCGAGGATCGCGCGCGCCTCGCCGGGACGCCGGGCGATCTCGCGCTTGACGCCGTCCAGCCGCGCGCTCTCGACATAGTGCGTCGCCAGGCCGAGCGCGTGGCACGCCGCGCCGTCGACGCGCGCGCCGGTGAGCGCGAGATACTGGCCGACCCGCCCCGGCAACCGCGAGAGATACCAGCCGCCGCCGACGTCGGGGAACAGGCCGATCCCGGTCTCGGGCATCGCCAGCCGGGTGTTCTCGGTCGCGACGCGGTAGCGACACGGCTGCGACAGCCCGACCCCGCCGCCCATCGTCACCCCGTCCATGAACGCCACCACGTCCTTGGCATAGGTGAACAGCCGGTGGTTCATCCGATACTCGACGTGGAAGAAGGCGCGCGCGGCGCTGCCATCGCCCGCACCGCTGTCGGCGAGCAGGCGGATGTCACCGCCGGCGCAGAAGCCGCGGCCCTCGGCATGGTCGATCGTGATGCAGCGGATCGAGTCGTCGCCGCGCCAGCGCTCGAGCGAGTCGAGGACGGCGGCGCACATCTCGGCGGTGAGCGCGTGGAGCGCCCTGGGTCGGTTCAGCCGCAGCCGCGCGACGCCGCCCTCGGTCTCGACGATGAGGTCGGTCATACGATCCTCCCCGGCACGGGGAGGGGGACCGCGACGCGACGCGGCGTGGTGGAGGGGCCTCTCCGCGAACACTGCTGGTCGTAGAGGGAGGTGAGCGAACGTCCCGTTCGGGGAAGCCCCCCTCCACCACCAGCCTGCGGCTGGCGGTCCCCCTCCCCGTGCCGGGGAGGCTTTGGCGCCCGCCCCCTCATTGCCGGGTCAGCTCGCGGCCGATGATCATGCGCATCACCTGGTTGGTTCCCTCCAGGATCGAGTGGACGCGCAGGTCACGCCAGAAACGCTCGATCGGATAGTCCTTGAGATAGCCGTAGCCGCCGTGGAGCTGGAGCGCGCGGTCGACGATCGACGAGCCGTTGTCGGTCGCCAGCCGCTTCGCCATCGCCGAGAAGCGCGACTTGTCGGGCGCGTCCGCGGTCACCTTGGCGGCGGCCAGGTAGAGGAGCGCGCGGGCCGCCTCCAGGTCGGTCGCCATGTCGGCGAGCGTGAACTGCGTGTTCTGGAAGTCGGCGATCGGCTGGCCGAACTGCTGGCGCTCGCGCGCGTAGCGGATCGACTCGTCGAGGCAGCGCTGCGCCCCGCCGAGCGAGCAGGCACCGATGTTGAGCCGCCCGCCGTCGAGCCCCGCCATCGCGATGCGGAAACCCTCGCCCTCGCCGCCGACGAGATTGGCGGCGGGCACGCGGCAGTCCTCGAAGATCACCTGCGCGGTCGGCGAGGCGTTCCAACCGAGCTTGCGCTCCGGCGCGCCGAAGGACAGGCCGGGCGTGCCCTTCTCGACCACGATCGCGCTGATGCCGCGGCTCTTCTCCTCACCGGTCCGAACCATGCAGACGTAGAGGTCGTTGTAGCCCGCGCCCGAGATGAACTGCTTGGTGCCGTTGAGCACATATTCGTCGCCATCCCGCCGCGCGTTCGTCTTCAGCGCCGCCGCGTCCGATCCCGAGCCGGGCTCGGTGAGGCAGTAGCTGCCGATCGTCTCCATCGTGACGAGGCCGGGCAGAAAACGCCCCTTGATCTCGGCCGAGCCGAAGCGGTCGATCATCCACGCGACCATATTGTGGATCGAGATGAACGCGCTGGTGGCGGGGCAGCCATAGGCCATCGCCTCCATCACCAGCGCCGCCTCCAGCCGGCCGAGCGCGATGCCGCCCGCGGCCTCGCTGACGTAGATCGCGCCGAAGCCGAGCTCGCCCGCCGCCTTCCACACGTCGACGGGATAATGATGTCGCTCGTCCCACTCGGCCGCGTGCGGCGTGATGCGGTCGGCGGTGAAGCGGCGCGCGAGCTCCTGGATCTCGCGCTGCTCGCCCGTGAGGTCGAACTGGGGGGTGGGGTCGAACTGGTCGGTCATGTCCTGCCTCGCGGTCAGCAGCGCCGGTAGCGCTGGACGGTGGGAGCCTCGGTGCGGACGAGGATGGTGCCGCCCTGCTCCAGCGTGAAGCGATCGCGCCGCTCCCACGAGGAGGCGCCCGCGCCGTCGAAGCGGAGGTCGGCCACCACCTCATAGGGCGAGCGCTGCTCCAGCCGCTGCACGCGCGCCTTGGCCTCGTGGAAGCGGATCGTGTCGGCGTCGACGTTGATCCTCCCGGTCGCGTTCGTGTTGGCGAGCTGGCAGTCGTCGTAGCTGATGCCCCAATAGCCGAGGAAGTCGTTCGGGAAGGCACGTGCGCGCGCCGCGGTCTGGCTCGGCGCGGCGATCGGCACGCCGGCGCGCGCGGTGGTGGCGACGCCGTTCTGCGCCGCGGCGCGCTCGATCGCGGCCTGGGCGCGCGCCTCGTCCTCGGGCACCTCGTGGCGGTTGTAGTCCGCCGCCTCGGGCGAGCAGGCGGCGAGCACCGCCGCCAGCCCCGCCGTCACCGCCATCCGTCCGCTCAGCCGCATCGAGTCACCCCATCGTCGGGATCACGAACGCGTCCTGCACGCGCGAGGGTCCACCGTCCTCACTCCCGCTCGGCAGGGCCGAGCCGTCGGGCCAGCGCTGCGTCACGGTCTTCACCTTGGTCCAGAAGCGCACGCCCTCGGTGCCGTGCTGGTTGACGTCGCCGAAGGCAGAGCGCTTCCAGCCGCCGAAGGTGTGATAGGCGACCGGCACCGGGATCGGCACGTTGATGCCGACCATCCCGACGTTGACTCGCGCGGCGAACTCGCGCGCGGCATGACCGTTGCGCGTGAAGATCGCGACGCCGTTGCCGTACTGATGCTCGCTCGGGAGCCGCACCGCGGCCTCGAAATCGGGCGCACGGACGATCTGCAACACCGGGCCGAAGATCTCCTCCTGATAGGAGCGCATCCCCGGGGTGACCCGATCGAGCAGGGTCGGGCCGACGAAGAAGCCCTGCTCGTGACCCTGGAGGGTGAAGCCGCGGCCGTCGACGACCAGCTCGGCGCCCTCGTCGACCGCGGTGCCGATCCAGTCCTCGACGCGCTTCTTGTGCGCGGCGTTCACCAACGGGCCGTAATGCGCCTCGGCGTCGGTCGAGACGCCCACGCGCAGCGCGCGGATCGCCGGCACCAGTTTGTCGCGGAGGCGATCGGCGGTCTGCTCGCCCACCGGCACCACGACCGGCAGCGCCATGCAGCGCTCGCCCGCCGAGCCGAAGGCGGCGCCGGCGAGATCGGCGACGACCTGGTCGAGGTCGGCGTCGGGCATGACGATGCCGTGGTTCTTCGCCCCGCCCATCGCCTGGACCCGCTTGCCCGCCTCGACGCCGCGGCGGTAGACGTGATGCGCGATGTCCGACGAGCCGACGAAGCTCACCGCCGCGATCGCGGGATGGTCGAGGATCGCGTCGACCATCTCCTTGTCGCCGTGGACGACCTGGAGGATGCCCTCGGGCGCGCCGGCCTCCAGCATCAGCTCGGCGAGACGCACCGGCACGCTCGGGTCGCGCTCGGACGGCTTGAGGATGAAAGCGTTGCCGCAGGCGATCGCGACGCCGAACATCCACATCGGGATCATCGCGGGGAAGTTGAACGGCGTGATGCCCGCCCCGATGCCGAGCGGCTGGCGCATCGAGTAGACGTCGATCCCGGGGCCGGCGCCCTGGGTATACTCGCCCTTCAGCACGTGCGGGATCCCGCACGCGAACTCGATCACCTCGAGCCCGCGCTGGATGTCGCCGCGCGAGTCGGCCAGCACCTTGCCGTGCTCGGACGAGAGCAGCCGCGCCAGCGAGTCCATCTCGCGCTCGACCAGCTCCTTGTAGCGGAACATCACGCGCGCGCGGCGCTGCGGGTTGGTCGCCGCCCAGCCCGGCTGCGCCGCCTGCGCCGCGGCCACCGCGCGGTCGAGGTCGGCCGCGGTGCCGAGCGTCACGCGCGCCTGCACCTGGCCGGTGTTGGGATCGAAGACGTCCCCGCCACGCGCCCCGCTCGACGAGCCGCCACCGCCGCCCGCGGTCGCTGTCGCGCCGGCGATATGATGGTCGATGGTGCGCATCGCCTCTCCTCTCTCCGTCGCCTCGCTGTGCGGCGCGGCGCGGTTGCAGGCAAGCGGCAATTCTGCAACCTCCACCTGCAGTGACGCAGCCGATCGCCTGGAACGACCTGCAGGATTTCCTCGCGGTCGCGCGCGCCGGCCAGATCGCGCGCGCCGCCGCGCTGCTCGGCGTCGACGCCACCACGGTGGGGCGGCGGCTGCGGCGGCTCGAGGCGCGGCTCGGGCGTACCCTGTTCGAGCAGACCCGCGAGGGCCAGGTGCTGACCGAGGCGGGCGAGTCGCTGCTCGCCCAGGTCGAGCAGATGGCCGGGGCCGCCGAGCGGATCGGCGACGGCGCCGACCCGCCGGGCGCGCTCACCGGCACGCTGCGGGTCAGCGTGTCGGAAGGGTTCGGCACCTGGCTGGTGGCGCAGCATCTCGACTCGTTCGCCGCCGCGCATCCGGCGCTCACGATCGATCTGGTCGCCAACTCGGGCTTCCTGAGCCCGTCGCGCCGCGAGGCCGACGTGGCGGTGCTGCTCGCGCGTCCGCGCCACGGTCCGGTGGTGGCGAGCAAGCTCGCCGACTATACGCTCCACCTCTACGCCGCGCGCGCGCTGGTCGAGCGCGACGGCGTGCCGACGCTGGCGACGCTGGGAAAGCGCCACCGGCTGGTCGGCTATATCCCCGACCTGTTGTACGCGCCCGAGTTACGCTACCTGCACGAGATCGATTCGGCGCTGACGCCGACGTTGCGCAGCTCGAGCATCAACGCCCAGGCACGGCTGATCGCGGCGGGCGCGGGTGTGGGCGTATTGCCACACTTCATCGGTGGCAGCGACGAGTCGCTTTGTCGCGTGATCCCAGATGTGGCGATCTCCCGCGGCTTCTGGCTGGTCACACACCGCGACACCCGACAGTTACGGCGGGTCCGCGCCTTCCGCGAGTGGTTAACACAACTGGTCGATCATCAGCGCGATCGACTGCTGCCAGTCTGCAACACTGTCCCGCTATAAGCTCTTAACGGAGGACATTTTTCTGGACTCACGCGCCGGGCTCCGTAGAGAGAAACCATCGCGCTTCCTTAACCGTTGCCGGTTCGGAAACAGGGATTGGTCTCATCGATGAATAGCTGGCGTCGTCCGCTCACCCTGCTGTGGCAATTCACGATCGCACGCGTCGCGGTCGGCGGACTGGTCGGCGTGGCCGCGGTCGGCGGCTATGGCGCGATGGGCGGCACCATCGGCGGACTCGGCATCGCCGATGCGTCGGCCAAGGTGGCGCGCCTGGTCGACCTGCCCGATCCCTCCGCGATCCTCGGCGCGCGGTCGCCGGGCGGACGCGACGCCGGCGCGATGTTCACGACCAAGCCCGCGAAGCAGCGGCTGGCGTCGCGCCCGCGCGTGCCCCTGCCCGGCGCGCCGCGAGAGCGCGTGCTGAGCAACGTGCGCGAGCGGCCGAGTATCGGTTGGGCGCCGCCCTATGTCGAACTGCCCGTGACGCCGCTCGCCTTCGGGCCCGCGGGGCCGGGCGGTGACGTGCCACTCACGCCGGCGGCGCTCGGCCCGCTGCCGCCGGGCGGCGGCTTCACGCCTTCCGTGCCGTTCGTTCCCGGCGGTGGCACGGGCGGTGGTGGCGGTGGCGGTGGCGGTGGCGGTGGCGACGATGTCACGCCGCCTCCCGCGGTGCCCGAGCCGGCGACCTGGGCGACGATGATCCTCGGCTTCCTGATGGTCGGCGGCGCGCTGCGCCGCGTCGCGCGCCGCCGCGTGGCGGAGGCCGACGCGACCGCATGAGCCGGCTCGCCGGCGCGGCGGTCGCGCTCGCCGCGGCCGGTGTCGGTGCGATCGGGATGGCGTGGTGGAGCCGGCCGGCGACGCCGCCGCCGCTTCCCGCTTCTCCCGACCCTGTGCCCGCGACCACCGTCGGTAGCTTCGGCACGCGCGTGAGCTACCCCGCCGGGCGCGAGCCCGCGCTGCCCTCGCCCGACGGCACGCCGCTGCGGGTCCACAGCCTCCTTCGCGTCGACCGCCCGATGCGCTTCGGCGACTATGTCTGGAACGAGAGCGGCGTGCCCGCGGGCGGCGACACGCGCATCCGCGTCGACCTTTCCCGCCAGCTGATGTCGGTGTTCCGCGGCGGCCATGAGATCGGCACCGCGGTGATCCTCTACGGCACCGACCACAAGCCGACGCCGACCGGCACCTTCCCGATCCTGGCACGCGCGCGGCTGCACCAATCGACGCTCTACGACGCCGAGATGCCGTACATGCTGCGGCTGACCAACGACGGCGTCGCGATCCACGCCAGCGCGGTGCGGCGCGGCTTCGCCACGCACGGCTGTGTCGGCATCCCCGAGGACTTCGCGCGCCGGGTCTTCGCCGCCAGCGCGCGCGGGGATCTGGTGACGATCACCGCGTAAACATAGCTTACCCACCGCTAACCGTGTTTGGCGACCGGTTGGCAAGCGGCTGGCCGGTAAAACGCCCTCCTGGATCGAGCATCAGGAAGGGTTCCGGACATGCCGCGCGCCCACGCGCCCCGCCGGCTCATCGCCGCCGTCGCCGCCCTGCTGGCCGCCCCGCTGCTGAGCGGCGCGGCGAGCTTCTCGCAGACCTTCGACGCGCGCGTGCTCGCGGCGCACAACCACGAGCGCGCCTCGGTCGGGCTCGCCCCGCTGCGCTGGAACCGCGAGCTCGTCCAATCGGCGCAGCGCTGGGCCGACTATCTCGCCAGCACCGGCCGCTTCGAGCACGCGCCCGAGCGCCACTACGATCCCGAGGGCGAGAACCTCTGGGCCGGCACGCGCGGCTATTTCACGCCCGAGGCGATGGTCAACGGCTGGATCCGCGAGAAGCGCTACTTCCGACAGGGCGTCTTCCCGTACAACAGCGTGACCGGCCGGGTCGACGATGTCGGCCATTACACCCAGCTGATGTGGCACGATACCGACGAGGTCGGCTGCGCCGTCGCGCGCGGCCACGAGGAGGACGTGCTGGTGTGTCGCTACAAGAACGCGGGCAACTACCTGGGCGAGCGGCCCTTCTGAGGCGATCCGCCGCTTGCCGCGGCCGATCGCTCACCCCAGCCGACTGGTGAGGACCCAGCGGCGGTCCGCCTCCAGCCCGAGGACCGACAGCCGGTCCGAGGCGTAAGCGCCGGTATCGACGCCGATGCGATTGTGGCGGATCTCGACCTTGTCGCTCACGGTATGGCCATGGACGACCATCACGCCGTGATCCACGCGGCTGTCGAGGAAGTCGCGCCGGATCCAGCGCAGGTCCCGCTCGCTCTGCTCCTCGAGCGGCACGTGCGGCCGGATCCCGGCATGGACGAAGAGATAGTCCCCCAGTCGCACCGAGGTCCCCATGCGCCGCAGGAAAGCGACGTGAAGCGTCGGGATCGAGTCGCGCAGCGCGCGGCGGAACGCCTCGGGCGCGCGCAGGTGGAGCGCCGGGTCGACGCCATAGCTCACCAGCGTCTCGATCCCGCCCACCGCGAGCCAGTCGTCGAGCCGCTCCCACGCGCCGTCGAGGATGTCGAGCAGGGCCTGCTCGTGGTTGCCCCTGATAAAATGCCGCTGGCCGAAGGCGGCGCGCCCGCTCGCCAGCATGCTGACCACCGCCGCCGAGGCGGGTCCGCGGTCGATCAGGTCGCCGAGGAAGACGACGTGCACCTCGGGATAACCGCCGCGCGAGTCGCTGTCCGCGCGGATCCAGTCGAGCATCGGCGCGAGCAGGTCGGCGCGCCCGTGAACGTCGCCGACGGCATAGGCGCGCACGCCCTCGGGCAGGCAGTAGCGCCGATCGCGGTCACGGCGACCCCATCGCCCGATCATCGCCCTACCGCCGCCTCACTCCCCCGCCGCGGCCTGTCCGCGAACGGTCATGCGCCGTCGAACAGCAGCGCGTCGATCCGGTCAAGAACGGGATCGTCGTGGTCGAACTTGCGCGCGAAATGGGCGTTCGAGGCCATGATCGCGGGCAGGTCGGCGACGCCGAGCTGCTGCGGGTGCGCGCCCCCGCCGTTCCACTGCGCGTAGCGGCGGTTGTCGCGGTCGAGTCGCAGGCCGGGCTCGTTGCACAGCACCGTCTGGTAATAGCATTCCTCCGGGATCGCGCGGCGGAGGAGGTGGCGCTGGAGTCGCAGGTGGCGCGCGCTCGGCGCGAGCAGCAGCCGCGCCGCGCGGCGGTCGGCGGTGATCCAGTGATCGCCGTAGAAACACGGGAAGTCGCGCGAGAACGGCGTGAAGGGCGAGGCGAACGGCAGGTGCCAGGTGAACCGTCCCGGCCGCACGTGCCGTCCGCCGTCGTTGAAGCGCAGCATGGGGAACCACAGCTCGGCGCCCTCATAGTGGCTCCATTTGAGCCGGCGATTGCCGTCCGACTCGAACTGGTCGAGCTCGGGATTGCGCGGCCCGAATCGCTCGAGCGCGCTCGCGGCGGTGTCGCCGACCTGACGATAGTCGATCAGCGCGTCGACCTCCGCCGCCGCCAGCTCGGCGCGTACCGTCTCGGCGGGTTTGATCGGATAGTCGGCGCCGCTGAGCAGCACGAACCAGTCCGGGCCGGCGTCGCGGTACAGCAGCTCCAGCGCGGCGAGGAAGGCGCGCACCACCGACCATTTCGCCCAGCCGGTGCGGATGCTCGGCGCGACGAAGCGGACGTTCTCGGGGAAGGGCGCGGTGTCGATCGGGCATTGCGCCATGTCGTGGTGGCAGGCGATCGGCGGGTCGCCGTAGAGCCGGTTCAGCGTGCGCACCAGCCGGAGCAGCTGGCGCGGCTCGCGATGCGACAGGATCACGAAACCGATCTGCGGACTCATCCTCGACCTTCCCCCTGGCCTCGCCCCTGCCCTGCGCCGAAGGCGGGAGCGAGGCAACGCGAAAACGGCGGCCGCCCGGGTGGGCAGCCGCCGCTTCCTTCATAGCATCATCCGGTCCGCGGGGCGGTGTGCCCCGCGACGGATCAGATCGCCTGCGAGAAGCGAACCGCCGGGCGGCGGCGCATCGAATAGCCGACCACGCCGAAGCCGAGGATCATCAGCGCCCAGGTCGCCGGCTCCGGCACCGCGGCGAAGCTGACGTTGGCGGTGTAGCTGCCGCCACCCTGCGAGTTGCCGCTGATGAGCAGCTTCTGCGGGTTGGCGATCGACGGGATCCCGGCGGTCGGCAGCGTCAGCGTGTACACATAGTCGCTGACCTTGCTGAGCGTCAGCGCGGTGCCGTTGAGGCTGCCCGACATCAGCTGCAGCCCGCCCGTGATCGACAGCGAGATGACGCTGGCGCTGACCGAGCCGGCGGTCGGCACGGCGAACTCATAGGCGTCGTTGAAGGCGCCGACCATCGGCGTCACCGACCCGGTGGTCCCCGAGTACGTACCATCCATGCCCTGGGTGAGCGAGATGGTGGTGGCCGCCATGGCCGGCGTCGCGGCGACGAAGGCGCCGGCGACGAGCGCGGATGCAACGAACTTCTTCATGCGGATAACTCCCTCTGATCCCTGAAAACACCACGACCCGGACGGTTGAATGACGAGGCTGGTCCACCACCCGATGGCTGGCTGATACTCGTTTACGACAACTACACCATCACCGATTTGAGGCACGTCGGACTGTTTCGGGACAGATCCTCAGTGTAACAAAAGGCAGAGTGGGGAAGAGCAACCTCACTTCGTCCTGCTCACTTAAGAGCGCAGGACGCGGCACATCGCAACGCTCGGCTTTTCCAAGAACGGGACGAGTAAGTCACCGCGGGAAACGGCCGAATCGCGACTGATCCGCTTCGGACGAATGCGTGCACCCGGTCAGCCGCGGGCACTCAACTTGGTGATCGTAGTTAACGCTCAGATCGTGGGCGGCGGAGCATTAATATCGCTCCCGCGGCCGCGATGATGATCCCGCCGAGTTCCAGCACCCAGTTGAGACGAACGCAAAATATCGTACGACTCAGCGCCCAGTCGACGTGGTGGAACGACGAAGCGCGCACCAGGATGAAGCAATACAGGAAGACGAGGCCCGCCAGCGTGATGTTGCGCGCCTTGGGCTGGTTCCGCATGACATATGGCAGTGCAGCAAAAAGCACCGCCCCCGTCGCCGCGATCGCGAAGATGAACAGCGCCTGAAACTCGCGGCGCCGCTCATACCAGCCGTGCGCCTTGGCACGGTCACGCATGACTTGGGTTAAGAGCGACTGTAGGTCGAGCTGCTTGTTGATCCCGAGCGCGACGAGCAACACCGCGATCGCGAGCCAGAAAAGGCGCGGTCGCGGCCCGGCCGAGTCGCGCCGCTGCGCGGCGGCGCACAGCGACGCGGCGACGAGATAGGCCAGGACGGTGATCCAGCCGATCGCGGTGGGATCGCCGATCTGCGGGTGCCAGCGACCGTCCACGTGCTCAGTCGGGGGCGAACGAGTCGCGCCCGGCGCGCCACGACCGCGCCAGGCGGAAGATGCGCGGTCCCTCGACGAGGTAGCGCCGCCACAGCCGCCGCGGCTGCGAGGCCAGGCGATGCGCCCATTCCAGCCCGAGTCGCTGTACCAGCCGCGGCGCGCGACGCTGTCGACCGACGATGAAGTCGAGCGAGGCACCGATGCACAGAGCGACGCCGCCCGCGCCGGCCAGCGCCGCGATCCGCGCGGCGACGATCTCCTGCTGCGGTGAGCCCACCGCGAGCAGCAGGAAGCGCGCGCGTGAGTCGCGCCCGAACGCCGCCGCCGCCTCGAGCGCCGCGGCGTCGCGCAGCAGCCCCATCGGGGGCACGTGCTGGACGATGTCGAGCGCCGCGAACCGCTCCCGCAGCGCGGCGAGCAAGGTCGAGTCGCCGCCGATGATCGCGATCCGGTCGCCGGGCCGCGCCACCTCGTCGAACAGCCGCACGGTGAGGTCGCTCCCCGGCGCCACCGGCAGCGTCACGCCGCACCAGCGCGCCAGCCGCGCGAGCACGCGGCTGTCGCACAAGGTCAGCGCGGCGCCCTCATAGGCACGCCACAGCGCCGCCCCGGTCGGTTCCTCGCGCCCCGCCGCGTCCAGCCGGACGATATGGTCGACGTTGGGCGTCACGACATAGGCGAAGGGCGAGTCCGCGCGCGCCGCGCGCAACCAGGTCACCGCCGCGTCGGTGTCGAGCGGGTCGAAGCGCAGGCCGAGGAAGCCACGCGTCGGGCCGGGCTCAGTACGCATTCTTGTCGAACAGGATGTTGGCGACGGTCTGGACGATGATCTTGAGATCGAGCGTGAGCGACCAGTGATCGATGTAATAGCGGTCCAGTTCGATCCGGCGCTTGGCGCGCTCGATCGTCTGGATCTCGCCGCGCAGCCCGCGCACCTGCGCCAGCCCGGTGATCCCCGGCTTGACGCGGTGCCGCGCGGCATAGCCCTTCACCGCGTCGAAATAATAATGGTCGCCCACCTTCATGTGCGTGGCGTGTGGGCGCGGCCCGACGATCGACATCTCGCCGCGCAGCACGTTCCAGATCTGCGGCAGCTCGTCGATGCTGAGCTTGCGGATCAGCCGCCCGACCGGGGTGATCCGCGGGTCGCCCTTGCGGGTCCGCTCCGCGCCCGAGACGTCCTGCCGGTCGACGTACATCGAGCGGAATTTGTAGACCATGATCTCGCGGTTGTTGAAGCCGAAGCGCGGCTGCTTGAACAGCACTGGCCCGCGGCTGGTCGCCTTGATCGCCAGTGCGGTGACGAGCAGCAGCGGCGACAGGAACACCAGCGCCACCGCGGCGATGATGAGGTCCTCGGCGTCCTTGAGCAACGTGTCGCCGTCGCGCATCGGGCGCTGCCACAGGGTCAGCACCGGGATCGCGCCGACGAAATTGACACGGTAGTCGGGCGCCAGCGCGATCGCCTCGCGCGGGATCAGCGAGATGTCGATCGCCACCTCGCTCAATTTGTCGAGGATCAGGTCGAGCCGGTCGCGCGTGAGGTCGGCCAGCGCGATCAGCACCTGGTCCACCTCGCCGTCGCGCGCCATCGCCAGCAGCTCGGAGAAGCCGCCGATGAAGGGCAGGTCCCCCACCGTCTCGTCGCGCGAGCGCCGCGCGTAATCGTCGGCGACGCCGACCAGCAGCAGCTGCGGGAGCGCCTGCAGGTCGAGCATGCGGCAGGTCCGCTCGACGATCTCCGTGTCGGCGCCGTACAGCACCACGCGCTGCCGGATGCGCCCGCCCACCGCCAGGCGGTGGAGCAAGGCGCGCAGCACGAAGCGGCTGACCAGCAGCGAGCCGACGCAGGCGCCGACGTACCAGAGCGTGAGACCGCGCGAGAACTCGTCGACGAGCCCGAACTGCCACACGATCGCGCTGCTCAGCAGCGCGGCGAAGACATAGTCGAGCGCCACGGCGGCGTCGCTCGAGCGCAGCATCGCGAGCGACTGGCTGTACACGCCGCGCGACTGACGGATCAGGAAGAAGGCGACCCCGGCGATGAAGGCCGCGGCGGTATGGACGCCCGGCACCACCGTCAGCCCGACCGAGAACTCGTACAGCAGCAGCGCCGCCGGCATGCTGACGAGCAGGCAGAGCAGGTCGACGACGAAGATCAGCGACGGGATCACGTTGGACGTGAACCGCCTCACCCTGGTGGGTCGCACTATCGTCGCCACTCGCTCACGCCCCGCCGTTTCCTTCCCGCGCGAGAATATCTCACCACTGCGCCCGTGCTAACCGCTGCTGCTCTACAAATTGTTGACCCAATTCGTCGAGTTCATCGCTGCGCCCCATCGCGACCAGATAATCTCGCAGCTCCCCGTAGAGCAGAGGGTCGCCGGGTATGTCCTGCAGCCCGCCGCGCAGCGCATTCTCGGCCAGCTGCGCCTGCCCCGCCTGGCGGTAGGCGCGCGCGAGTCGCACGCGGTCGTCGGGCGCGCGGGTCTTCTCCGCCACCAGCTTCTGCGCGTCGAACACCGCCTGGTGCCCGCGGCCCGTGCGCAGGTACAGGTCGGCGCGCGCGCGCAGCGCGACCACGTTGCTCTGGTCGAAGGCGAGCACCTGGTTGAGCAGCGACTCGGCCTCGCTGTCATGCCCCTGCGTGGCGCGGATCTGCGCCAGCAGCGCCAGCACCGAGGCGTTGGCGGCGGTGACCGGCGGCCGCGCCATCGGCGCCACCAGCGACTCGGCGTCGTCGGCCGCGCCGGTCAGCATCAGGAAATAGGCGTAGCGCAGCCGGTCCCGCGGCGACGCCGCGGCGGCCAGGGCTCGGACGGTCGGCACGCTCCAGTCGCGCGGCTCGTAGCGGCGCCACAGCGCGAGCACGTCGATCAGCGAATCGCCGTAGTCGCCGCCGCGGACCAGCCGCTCGGTCAGCCCGCGCGCGCGTTCCCGCTGGCCGAGCGCGTAGAGCGAATCGGCATAGGCGACCCGCAGCGCCGCGTCGTGCGGACGCAGCGCGACCAGCTTCTCGCGCGCCGCGGCGAGCGGCGCGAGCCGCCGGAAGCGCCGCGCCACCGTGACCATCGTGTCGAGCGCGGCGCCGTCGCGCGGGTGGGCCGCGGTGAAATCCGCCAGCAGCTTGAGCGAGGCGTCGGGCTCGCCGCTCGACGCCAGCGCGCGCGCCTTCAGGATGGTGGCGTTCGAATCGTCGGGGCGGCTGGCGAGCACCGTGTCGGCGCGCTTGAGCGCGGTGTCGAAGTCGCGGTCGTGCAGCGCGACGAAGCCGAGCGTCGCCTGCGGCGCCGGGTCGCTCGGCAGCAGCAGCAGCACCTGGTTGGCGTATTTCCGCGCGTCCTCCGCGCGCCCGCTCAGCGCGGCGAGGTCGGCGAGCGTCTGGATCACGTTGGCGTTCGAGCGATCGAGCTCGTTGGCGCGGACGTAGGCGGCATAGGCGCCGGGATAGTCGCCCAAGGTCAGCTGCACCCGGCCGAGTGCGGCCCAATATTGCGGGTTCGAATCGTCGATCGCGACCGCGCGCTGCATCGCCAGCCGCGCGGTCCAGGGATCGTTGCCGGCCAGCGCCGCCTCATACATGCCGGCGTAGCGCGCGGCGCGTTCCTCCGGCGCGCGGCAAGCTGCCACGGCGAACAGCGCCAAGAACAGCGCGATGCGGCCGGACCGCTCCATTCGTCGCACCAGAATGCTGCACATACTCAACAATCTCGTGCGTACATGGAAAGGAAAATGCGGTAAGGCGGCTGACGTCGTGCCCGGTACTCGATATGGGACAAACGAGCAAATAAACTCGTGGCGCGCGCCGATCGCTTTGTGGATCAGGCCTTAGTAGTTGGGGGGTCAAGGGAATGGTGAATAAGCTTCTGTCCGGGGCGACGGTGGCCTTGGCGCTGATCGGGGCTGTGCCCGCGGCGGCGCAGGCGGCCGGCGGCTCGGCCGCGACGCTCGCGGCCTATCGCATCAATCCCGGCGATGAGCTCGACATCTTCGTCTGGGGCGAGGAGCGCCTGCAGCGCACCGTCCGCGTGCTGCCCGACGGCACCTTCTCCTTCCCGCTCGTCGGCAAGGTCGACGCGCTCAACGCGCTGCCCAGCGAGATCGAGGCGCGCATCACCAAGGGGCTGGAGAGCCAGTATCGCACCGCGGTGCCGCAGGTGACGGTGTCGGTGAAGACGCCGTCCGGGCTGCAATTCTCGGTGCTGGGCAAGGTCCGCTCGCCGGGCTCGTTCAATCCCAACCGCTACGTCAACGTGCTCGAGGCGCTGAGCTTCGCCGGCGGCCCGACCGAGTTCGCCTCGCTCGGCAACGTCGTGATCCTGCGCAAGACGCCCACGGGCGCGCAGGCGGTGCGCGTGCGAATCAGCGACCTGATGCGCGGTTCGACCGACAATCTCTCGAGCGAGTCGCTCCCGCTGGTGCGCGGCGGTGACACGGTGATCGTCCCGTGAGTCGGCTGACCCGTCGTCTCCGCGCCGGTGCCGCGCTGCCGCTCGGCGCCGCGTTGGCGCTGCTGCCCTCCGCGCTGGCCGAGGCGCAGACCACGCGCTTCATCGTCGACGGCCAGGCCGGCGTCGGTTACTCGACCAACCCGTTCGTGGTCGACGACAATGACACGGGCAGCGCCTTCACCGAGCTCTCGATCACGCCGCAGCTCGTCCGCCTCGACGAGAAGGGCGAGGCAGCGCTCAGCGCTTACTATCGCCGCACCGACTATTTCACGCGCTACGACTCGGCCGACAGCTACGGCGTCGAGGCGCGCGCTCGGCGCCAGCTCAGCCAGACGTTCAACGCGCACGCGGTGGTGAGTTACGACAGCTCGATCATCGGCCAGAGCAGCTACGGGCTGGTCGGCGTGCTCGACCCGTCGCTGCCGCCCGATCTCGGCACGCCCGACATCGCGCTGCTCGGCCTGCGCCAGCGCCAGAAGAGCCTGGTCGCCGCGGTCGGCGCCGACCTGCGGATCAGCCAGCGCGATACCGTCAACGGCGAGCTGCGCGCCAGCCGGATCAGCTACGCGGACGGGGGCATCCTGACCTCGTCGACCACGAAGTCGGCGACGCTCGGCTGGTCGCACGCGGTGTCGGCGCGCACCAGCGTCGGCCTGCAGGGGTCGGGCTCGTGGACCAGCTTCGAGCGCCAGCGCACCTCGGGCGCCTTCTACCAGCCGCAGGTGACGCTGACCCACCAGTTCAGCCCCTCGGTCACGGTCTCGGCCGCGCTCGGCGCGCTGTTCATCACCTCGCGCACGCCGCTCGGGACGGTCCACTCGACCGGCATCTCGGGCAACATCTTCGCGTGCAAGGCGGGGCAGCGCAGCAACACGTGCTTCCGCGCCTATTCGGACGCGCAGCCGACCGGTTTCGGCGACGTCTCCAAACGCCAGGGCGCCGGGTTGGACTATTCTTACCAGGTGCGGGAGAACGACGTGGTGCGCGCCTCGGTGGATTACTCGCGCGTGCAGGAAACATCGAATCTTCTGCAGGCTCGCAACGCCTCCTTCATCACTGGCGGTGCAAGCTACGAACATGGCTTCTCGCGGCGACTCTTCGGCGGCGTCGCGGGCGGCTATCGGCGGGCGACCGGCGGCGGGCGTGACTGGCCGTCGGACCTGAACGTCAAGGTATTCGTGCGAGCGAGATGGGGCGATACGCAGTGAGTGACGTCGACACGAACGAGGAAGAGGGCGGCGCCGGCTTCTTCGGTTATATCCCCACGATATTGTGGCAGCGCCGCTGGCTGATCATCGTGCCCTTCGTGGTGCTCTCCACGATCGGGGTCGCGCTCGCGCTGCTGCTGCCGCCGATGTACCGTTCCTCGGCGACGCTGCTGGTCGAGTCGCAGGAGCTGCCCTCCACGCTGGTCAGCTCGCCGCTGACGACGATCATCGACCAGCGCATCGCCAAGATCCGCGAGCAGGTGCTCAGCCGCGGTGACCTGATCGCCCTCATCGAGCAGAACAATCTCTACGAGAAGGAGCGTCGCTCCAAGCCGCTGTCCGAGATCGTCGAGACGATGCAGAAGGCCACCGCGGTGCAGGCGGTGAGCGGGGACATCGGCCAGGGGCAGCAGGCGCAGCAGGGCGGCACCAGCACGATCGCCTTCACGATGAGCTTCGACTATGGCGATCCTGCCAAGGCGCAGGCGGTGATGCAGAGCATCGTCAGCCGCTTCCTCGAGATCGACGCGACCAGCATGGCGGCGCAGGCGACCAACACGGTCGATTTCCTGCAGGACCAGTCGCGCAAGCTGCAGGACCAGATCGGTCAGATCGAGAGCCAGATCACCCAGCTGAAGGCGCGCAACGGCCTCGCGCTGTCGTCGGGCGGCATCGTGATGCCGTCGAACAGCAGCGGCTATAGCGCGCAGATCGCGCAGCTGCAGAGCGAGAACCGGGCGCTGCTGGCGCAGTCGCGCAAGTCGGGCGGCAAGGACCCGCTGGTGCAGCAGGCCGAGCAGGCGCTGGTCGCCGCGCGCGCGGTCTACAACGAGAGCCACCCCGACGTGGTCCGCGCCAGGGCGCGGCTCGCGCAGGCGCAGGAGATCGCCAACTCGCAGGGTGACACGTCCGACGCGTCGCTGGTGCAGGGCCAGATCCAGGCGAACAACGCGCAGATCGCGCAGCTCGAATCCTATCGCGCCAGCGACAATGCGCGCGCCTCGGCCAGCCTCGCCAACTCGTCGCGCGCGCCGGTGGTGATGGAACAGGTCAACCAGCTCGAGGCGCGTGCCAGCGGGCTGCGCGACCAGCTCAAGGACATCACCGGCAACGTGCTGCGCGCGCAGAACTCGGCGCGGATGGCGCAGGAGCAGAAGGGCGAGCGGCTGACCGTGGTCGATCCGCCCGCCGCGCCCGATCGCCCGGTCTCGCCCAACCGTCTGGTGCTGATCGGCGGCGGTGTCGCCGGTGGGCTCGGCCTCGGGCTGGTCCTCGCGCTGGCGCTGGAGTTCCTGCTGCGCCCGATCCGCGGCGTCGACCAGCTCAAGGCGCTCGGGCTCGAGACGTTGACGGTGGTGCCGACCTTCACCCCCGACCTCGCGCCGGGCAGGAAGCGGCGCCGCTGGCTGCCCGCGCTGCCGTTCCGTCGCCGATCCCGTCTGGCCGCCGACACCGGCGGAGCGTTGTGAAGATGACCGATATGCTCAAGGCCATTCCCATGACCAAGCCCGAGATCGCCCCGTTCGCGGGCGAGACCATCCCCGTGCTCGAGCAGAGCGCCGAGTTCGCCTGGAGCAGCGCCGAGGCGAAGCAGCGCGGCATCTACGGCTTCGACAGCCGCGACGTGCGCTCGCGCCCGTTCAACATGCTGCGCTCGCGGCTGCTGAAGCTGCAGCGGCACAAGGGCTGGCGGCTGTTCGGCATCGTCTCGGCGACGCCGGCGGTGGGCAAGTCGTTCTGCGCCACCAACCTGGCCGCCGCGCTGTCGCGCACCCCGGGGCTCGACACCTATCTCGTCGACCTCGACCTGCGGCGCGGCTCGATCGCCGACAACTTCGGGATCCCGGTCGAGCGCGGCATGCGCGACTATCTCGAGGGCGACGTCGACTCGCTCGGCGCGTTCGCCTGCCACCCGCAGGGCGAGCGGCTGGTGATCCTGCCGACCGACCGTGCCCCGGCGCATTCGGCCGAGCTGCTCGCCTCGTCGCGGATGGAGCGCGCGATCGCGTCGATGCGCGCGGTGACCGCGCCCTCGATCTTCCTGTGCGACCTGCCGCCCGTCTTCGCCAACGACGACGCGACGATCGTGACCACCAAGCTCGACGCCTTCATCATGGTGGTCGAGGAGGGGCGCACCACGAAGAAGCAGGTCAAGGACGCGCTCCACGTGCTCGACCAGGCGCCCTGCGCGGGTGTCGTGCTCAACCGCTTCGACGGCGGCCTGCTCGCCGACAGCTACGGTTACGGCTACGGCGCGGGCTACGCCGACTATTATAAGTAAGCGGTAAGCAGATCCCCCCTGCAAGGGGAGCAACCGCGGGCTGGTGGAGGGAGGTCGTCGTCGGCGAGGTGAGCGGATGTCGCCACCGGCAACTCCCCAATATCAGGCCCGCGGCCTGCCACCTTCCCTCGTCGGGAGGATGATGCACGGGGCGGCGCGGCGGCCTCGCCTCATTTGGCTTCGCCTCACTGAGCCTCGGCATAATCATGCGCATCCAGGGCCCCTGGGCCCCGAGCGCGATGCGGCCACCCCGGGTTCCTGCCCACGCAGGCCCCCGCAGGCGAGCGGCGGCGCCCCGAGACGCCGCCGCCCTCACCTCATTTCGCGGCGGCCGGTGCGCCCGAGCCGGTCGGCGGCGGGGCATAGCCCGGCTGATACTCGATCTTCGCGGTCGAGCGCAGCTGCTTCACCTGATCGTTGAGGCTCTTGTCCTCGCTCTGCTTGCGCAGCGCGGCGACCGCCGCCTTGCGCATGTCGTCCGCCGACATCGCCACCGGCTCGCGCCCGACGATCACGTTGGCGAACAGCTTGCCGCCGGCGGGCAGCACGAACGGCTCGGTCGAGGGCAGCGCGAAGATGCGCTTGAGCACCTCGGGGGGCACGCTGGCGGTGTCGAGCCGGCCGCTGGTGCGCGTGAACGGGATGCCGAGCTTGGTCAGCGTCGCCGCGACCGCGTCGAGCGAGTGCGCGTCCTTGAGCGGCTCGAGCGACTTGGGGTCGCTCGGCGGGTCGATCGCGACCTGCTGCAATGCGAGCACCTGACGCTGCGCGAAGGCCTGCGGGTTGGCCGCGATGAACTGGTCGATCGCTCTCTGGTCGGGCAGCTTCTGGCTGCCGGACTGGCGCTCGGCGTTCATCGCGATCAGCAGCTCGTCGGTGAGCCGGCGCTGACGGCTCAGGAACTCGGGCGTCTTGTCGACGCCGTTCTTGCGCGCGTCCTGCGCCAGCAGTCGGCGGCTGATGATATTCTGCAGCAGCTGCGCGCGCACCGCCTTCTGGTCCGCGCCCTGCGGCACGTTGGCCTGCTGCAGCTCGGCGTTGAGCTCGCCGATCGAGACCTCGTCCCCGTTCACCACCGCGACCGTCTGCCCAGTCGGCTTGCGATCGCATCCCGCCGCGAGCAGCGCGAGCGAGCTCGCCGCGATCAGAGTCCCACGCCTGAACATCTCAATCCCCTTTTCACTGTTGGCCGCCTACCTAGCACAAGCTGCGGAATTGCTGTACCGCTGCCTCGTCAAGGATTGGACCGCCGGATGCAAACTGCTTACGATTGGGTGACTTTGGCCATTTTCGCCGGCCTTGTCGTGCTGTTTCTGCAACGATCTGTTTCCAGCGACCGACAGGATTCGATGCTTGCCTATCTGGCCGGCGCGGTGATCTGCGCGCTCGCCAATTATTTCGGCAATTCGGGTCAGCATCTGCTCGCGATCGTGCTGATCGTCGCGAACCTGATCTTCATCCTCCTCGTCCTCAAGCCGATCGACCTGCCCAGCCGCCGCTCGTGAGTCGGCTCAGCCGGCGGCGCTGTCGAGCACGCGGCGCACGTCGGCGGGCACGGCCGCGAACAGCGCGCGGGTGAAGGCCGCCAGCGTCTGCATCCCGGCCTCGCGGTCGTGCGTCAGCGTCGAGATGCGCACCAGCATCGCGTCGGGCACGTCGCCGCGCAGGTTCGCGCGCGCGACCGACCAGCGCTGCTCCGCCCAGGACAGCGGCATGTCACGCCCGACGCGGGTCCAGTACATCAGCTGCTCGACGCGATTGTCCGCGCTCGCGGTCATCACCGTCGCGTCGAGCTGACCGCCGGGCAGCGGCACCGCGCGGACGGCCTTGTCGGTCAGTTTGAAGCCGCCGGCCGGATAGCAATATTCGGGGCGGTGCACCTGGAGCACGCCGGTCTGCCCGCTGCTCTGCGCCATCAGCAGCATGATCGGCAGCTGATCCGAGGCGAGATACACGCGGGTGAGCAGCTGCGAGTAGAGCAGGTCGGAGAGCTGATCGGGCGGCGGTGTCACCAACCCGCTCTTCGAGTAGAAGGACCAGGGGCCCACCTGCGCGGGGATCAGCGCGTCGAGCTTGCGCTTGCCGAGCAGGTCGATGTGGTTGCCCGGCACGCGCGCGGCCGCGACGCCCGCGGTGAGCAGGAAGGCCCCGCCCAGCAGCGCGCGACGCCGGTCGAGCAGGCGGGTCTCGGGCACCGCGTGGCGGCTCGCCTCAGTCATGGCCATTCCCCAGCGCGCGGCGGAGCGGGCTCGCCAGCGCGTCGATCGCGAAGATGGTGAGCACCGAGACCAGGAACATCACCAGCCCGGCGAAATCGTGCGCGAACCCCTGCGCCGCCGCGTCACCGAAATAATAAGTGATCAGGATCAGCAGGATCACGCGGATGAAATTGGCGAAGATCGCGATCGGCACGATCGTCAGCATCAGCAGCGCGGCGTAGCGCCAGTTCGCCTGGTGCCGCACGTAGATGTAGAACAGGCAGATCGCGGTGAGGCTGATGATCGAGTTGAGCCCGGCGCAGGCCGCCGCGACCAGCAGGTCATATTGCGCGATCTGGATCGTCACGCCCGAGCTGCCGATCGGATAGCCGAGCGCGTAGAGCAGGTTCACCGCCTGCTCCGAGATGGCGATCTTGAGCGGCTGGGTGATCACCGCCACCAACTGGTCCGGCGGCGGGAAGACGAAGCCGAGATAGACGATCGGGAACCACAGCTCGCGCAGCACCGCCCCGCCCAGCAGCGCATAGGCCGCGACGAGCAGCGCGCCGTAGAGCGCGAACCCCTCGATCTCGATGATGCCGGTGATGTGCGCGGCGAGATAGAGCAGCAGGCAGACCGGCAGCAGCAGCGCGACTACCCATCCCGAGCCGGGCCGCCGCAGCGGCCACACGCCCGGTACTTCGCGCCACAGCAGCCACAGCCCGGTGGCGAGCACCAGCGGGCCATGTCCGCCCTGCTCGGTCGACCAGCTGAAGCGGGCGACCGTCACCATCGTCGGCACCGCCAGCGCGACGCAGCCGATCAGCAGCAGCCAGGCCGAGGCCGACAGCGTGGGGAGACGCGGCGCGGGCCGTCCGCGCGGCCGATCGAGCTCGGCCGCGGTCGACATGGTCGCACTGTGCTGACTATTCACCTGTATCGAACTCGACGAGCGGGCACATACCGACGCGGCACCGGCGACCCCTTCCGGCGGAACTTGGCATAGACATCAACGCACCCGCTCGCAACTGACGGAGGCCGTCATGCGCCGCGGCCGATTGACGAAAGTGGCACGGTTTAAGGCAAACGCGCCGTTTACCGAAAGCTCACCCGCGACAAGCTAGTGGCCAGCGCTCGCGCCGCTGCGCTACAGCCGCGACGGCGCGGTCCGCGGCGTTCGAAGGGTGAGACAGGTGACAACAGTGGCAGTGATCGCGACCATCGTCGCTGGGATCGTCGCGGCACCGCTGCTGGCGCTCACCAGCGCCTTCGTGATCGAGGTGGTCGCGGGACTGCGCCCGCCTGCCTCTGCCGCCCCGACGGGAGCCGTGCCGCGCGCGGTGGTCGTGATGCCCGCGCACGACGAGGGGTCGATCATCGCGGCGACGGTCGCGCGGCTCCTCCCCGAGCTGCCGGCGGGGTTCGAGCTGCTGGTGGTCGCGGACAATTGCCGCGATGACACCGCCGCCATCGCTGCCGCGGCGGGGGCGAGCGTCACGCGACGCGACGACCCGGCGCGCCGCGGCAAGGGCTATGCGCTGGCGCACGCGCGCGACCAGCTCGCCGCGCGCGATTCCGCCGACCAGCCGGCGGTGGTGATGGTGCTCGACGCCGACGGCGCCACCGATCGCGCCTCGCTGCTCGCCATGGCGGCGCGCGCGACCGAGCGACCGGTCCAGGCGACCAACCTGCTCGCCCCCGACCTGACCGCCGCGCCGATGGTGCAGGTCTCCAACTTCGCCTTCGTCATCAAGAATCTGGTGCGTCAGGGCGGACTCTCGCGACTGGCCGGTCGCGCCAATCTGACGGGCACGGGCATGGCCTTCCCCTGGCCGATCTTCCGCGACGCGCCGCTCGCCACCTCGGACATCGTCGAGGACCTCGCGCTCGGTCTCGACCTCGCGCGCCGCGGCAAGCTGCCGCGCTACGTCCCCGAGGCGACGGTGTGGAGCGCGGCGAGCAGCGCGGAGGGCACGCTGCAGCAGCGCCAGCGCTGGGAGGGCGGCTTTCTCGCCACCTCGCTCACGCGCGCACTGCCCGCGATGGGCGCGGCGCTGCGCCGCGGTGACCCGCGCGCGCTGTGGGCGGGGCTGAGCCTCGCCATCCCGCCGCTGACGCTGCTGCTGATGCTCGACCTCGCCGCTCTGATCGTCGCCTTGCTGCTCGTGCTCGCCGGCGCGTCGCTCTGGCCCGCGCTGCTGCTCGCGGGCGCGCTCGCCGCCGCGACGCTGGCGCTGTGGGTGGCGTGGCGGCGCGTCGGCCGACCGTTCCTCTCCGCCGGGGCGGCGGCGCGGCTGCCGCTCTACGTGCTGTGGAAGATCCCGCTCTACCTCAAGTTGCTCGGCGGTCGACCGACCGGCTGGCTGCGCGCCCGCTGAGCCAGCGCCGCTCGACCTTCTTGCCGAGCTCGATCATCGGTCGCTCGAAGCGGAAGGTGGAGAGATGCGCTGCGGCGAACGTCGCGGCGAACAGCAGCGGGCGCTTGGCATAGCGGACCAGCGTGTCGCCGCTGCCCAGCCAGGTCGCCGCGAACATCGCGTGGAAGACGTAGACCGCGTAGGAGACCTCGGCGACGTAGCGCGCCGGGGTCGAGCCGAACAGCGCGCGCAGCCACGCCGGCGCGGCGTAGATCGAGCACCCCACCGTCGCCGCGGCCAGGTAGGGGCGCAGGAACATCAGCGCGCCGCTCCCCTCATGCCCCGAGGCGACCAGCAGCGGCAGCAGCAGCAGCGGCAGCGCGCGCGGCAGCGAGGCGGTCCAGCGCGGCGCGCGCGCGTGCAGCAGCGCCAGCGTCGCGCCGGCGAGGATCTCGTCGATTCGCTGCCAGGTGAAGATGCTGATCGGCGCGTGCTGCGCGACCCGGGTCAGCGTCACCGCGACGCACAGCGCCGGCAGCAGCCACAGCGCGCGCCGCCCGCCCAGCGCGACCAGCAGCGCGACGCCGACGTAGAACTGCACCTCGACGCACAGGCTCCACAGATGCTCGCCGCCGGGCAGCAGCCGCGTCGGCGGCAGGTTGGCGATGAACAGCAGGTTGGCGCCGAGCGACTCGGCCCCGGCGCGGCTCGCCAGCGCCAGCGCGACCATCGCGAGCCAGCCGAGCGGCACGATGCGGAACAGCCGCCGGATCAGGAACGGCACCACCTCGGGCCGGTGCAGCAGGAACTGCGTGATCAGGAAGCCCGACAACGTGAAGAACAGCGCCATGCCGCTCGCCGCGACCGCGCCGTTGAGCCCCCAGCGGTGCGGCCCGAGCGGCAGCAGGTGCCCCGCGAGCACCAGCAGGATGCTCAGCGCGCGCCAGCCGTCGAGGATCGGGATGCGCCGCATCAATGGTACCTTAGTCATTCGCCGCCATTCTTGGCCATCGTCGACGACGTGATGACGGCTTTGTCTGAAAGCTTCCTTGTCGCCGCGCGGGATCATTGGCACAAGCACGCGCCCGGCGACCGGTCGGGCGCCGGCCGGCGCTATCAGGGAGTTTCACCGTCTATGTCGCGCAACTATCAGTCGCGGAAGCGCGTGCTCGTCACCGGCGGCGCCGGCTTCCTCGGCTCGCACCTGATCGACCGGCTGCTCGACCGCGGCGACGAAGTGGTGTGCGTCGACAACCTCTTCACCGGCGCCAAGCGCAACATCGACCATCTGCACGGCAATCCCCGGTTCGAGTTCCTGCGCCACGACGTGTGTTTCCCGCTCTACGTCGAGGTGGACGAGATCTACAATCTCGCCTGCCCCGCCTCGCCGATCCACTATCAATATGATCCGGTGCAGACCACCAAGACCTCGGTGATCGGCGCGATCAACATGCTCGGTCTGGCCAAACGGTTGAAGTGCAAGGTGTTCCAGGCGTCGACCAGCGAGGTCTACGGCGACCCGCACGTCCACCCGCAGAAGGAGGACTATTGGGGCAACGTCAACCCGATCGGCATCCGCTCCTGCTACGACGAGGGCAAGCGCTGCGCCGAGACGCTGTTCTTCGACTATCACCGTCAGATGAACCTCGACGTGAAGGTCGTGCGAATCTTCAACACCTATGGCCCGCGCATGCACCCCGCGGACGGGCGCGTGGTGTCGAACTTCATCATGCAGGCGCTCCGGGGCGAGCCGATCACGCTCTACGGCGACGGCGCGCAGACGCGCAGCTTCTGCTTCGTCGACGACCTGATCGAGGGCTTCCTGCGGCTGATGGACACCGAGCCGGGCTTCGCGGGCCCGGTCAACATCGGCAACCCCAATGAGTTTACCATCCGCGAGCTGGCCGAGCTGGTGATCGAGCTGACCGGCTCGTCCTCGACGCTCGACTATCGCCCGCTGCCGCAGGACGACCCGATGCAGCGCAAGCCCGACATCGCGCTGGCGCAGTCGAAGCTCGGCTGGGAGCCGACGGTGCAGCTGCGCGAGGGGCTGCAGCGCACGATCGACTATTTCCGCGAGTTCGCCGCCTGAGGTGATGGGAGCGGAGGGGCGCGCCGCGCTGTGTGCCAAAGAAGAGTGGTGACAGTCGGCCCGTGAGCCACTCGGGCGGTGTCGCCCCGCTCCCCTTCACCGTCATCCCCGCGTAGGCGGGGATCCAGACACGCTGACGCCGCCGCTCCTGCCGTGAGGTCCGCGCGTCTGGATCCCCGCCTCCGCGGGAATGACGGAGGAGGTTTAAATCGAGGAGCCTCGCTCAGGGCTCACGAACCCCCCGCCTCACCCCGTCGGCGTGGCGCTGTTGTCCGGTTCCTCCGCCGGCGTCGGCAGCTCCATCTCGTTCTGCTCACGCGCGCGCTCGCGCTCGTCGCTGGTCACCGTGCCGTCGCGGTTGAAATCCTGCTGGTCGAAGCGCGCGATCATCCACGCGCTCCACTCGTCGTTGGAGATGCGGCCGTCCTTGTCGCGATCGATGTCGGCGAGGCGATCTGCCAGCCGCTTGGGAAGCTCGTTGGGCGTGAGATGATCGTCGTGGTTGACGTCGAGCCGGCGGAAGCGACGCTCGACCACGCCGCCATAGTCGAGCCGCGACATCACGAACGGCGGCACGTAATTGGCCAGCACCGCCGGGTCGGCCGCCTCCTCCGCATTCTCCTTCGAGCAGGCGGCGAGCAGCACGGCCCCCGCCACCATCATCTGCCACCGCATGCGCCCCGAAACTCCCGTGTGTGTCACCCGCGACGCGTCACGCCTCGAGCTCGACGTCCCAGTAGAGCCAGTCGTGCCAGCTTTCATGCAGATAATTCGGCGGGAAGCGGCGGCCGTGCTCCTGCAGCTGCCAGCTGGTCGGGCGGATCGGCTCGATCGCCAGCGGCATATGCGCCTGGCGCGGCGTCCGACCGCCCTTCTTCAGGTTGCACGGCGCGCAGGCGGTGACGACATTCTCCCACGTCGTCCGCCCGCCCTGCGCGCGCGGCACGACGTGGTCGAAGGTCAGCTCGCGCGCGTTGCTGCCGCAATATTGGCACGCGAACGTGTCGCGCAGGAACAGGTTGAAGCGCGTGAAGGCGGGGAACTGCGACGGCTTCACGAACTGCTTGAGCGCGATCACCGACGGCAGCCGCATCACGTGGTTGGGGCTGCGCACCTCGCGCTCGTAATGCGCGACGATGTCGACGCGATCCAGGAAGACCGCCTTCACCGCCGTCTGCCACGGCCAGATGCTGAGGGGATAATAGGACAGCGGCGTGTAATCGGCGTTCAGCACCAACGTCGGGCAGCTGTCCGGATGCCGGATCAGGTCGGGATGGAACACGCTTGAACGTCTCCCTTACCTCTTACTCGCGCCGGCGCTGTCGCGCAGTGGCGTGACGACATGATGACAGCGCGACTCGGCGGCTTCAAGACTGGTCGCCGCGGCGCGGCTGTGGCACGCCTCGCGGCTTCGTCTCTCACCATCGGGTCCCGTCCATGCCGACTCCTACCGCGCGCCTCCGCGCGCTCCGCGACCAGCTCGCGCGCGACCAGCTCGACGGGTTCGTCGTGCCGCTGACCGACGAGCATATGAGCGAATATGTCGGCGACTATGCGCAGCGGCTGGCGTGGCTGACCGGCTTCGAGGGCTCGGCCGGCAGCGCGGTGGTGCTGGCGGACGCCGCCGCGATCTTCACCGACGGCCGCTACACGATCCAGGTGCGCGAGCAGGTGTCGGAGGCGGACTGGTCGTTCGTCAGCGTGCCCGAGAGCAACGTCGCCGCCTGGCTGGGCGAGCACGCGCGCGCGGGGACGCGGGTCGGCTATGATCCCTGGCTGCACGCGCGCGGCTGGGTCGAGGAGGCGCGCGCCGCTCTCGCCGGCGTCGGCGCCGAGCTGGTCGCGGTCGAGCGCAACCCGATCGACGCGATCTGGGTCGACCGCCCCGCCCCCTCCCCCGCGCCGCTCGCGGTCCAGCCCGAGCGGCTCGCCGGGCGCGGCGCGGCGGCCAAGCGCGCCGACGTCGCCGACTGGCTCGCCGACGCGGGCGCGGACGCGACCGTGATCACCGCGCTCGACTCGATCGCCTGGCTGCTCAACCTGCGCGGCAGCGACGTCGCGCGCACGCCCGTGGCGCTCGCTTATGCGGTCGCGCACGCCGACGGCACCGCCGACCTCTATGTCGCGCCCGAGAAGATGACGGCCGAGGTCGCGGAGCATCTCGGCAACGCGGTCCGAGTCCATGACCGCGATGGCTTCGCCGCGTCGCTCGACTCGCTCGCCGGCAAGCGCGTGGCGATCGACCCCACGCTCGCGGTCGCGGCGGTCGCGGACCGCGTCGAGCGCGCCGGCGGCACCGTGCTGGCGCTGCGCGACCCGACCGTGCTGCCGCGCGCCACCAAGAACCCGACCGAGATCGACGGCCATCGCGCCGCCTCGCTGCGCGACGGCGCCGCGCTGACCCGCTTCCTGCGCTGGATCGCCGACGCGGCGCCGCGCGGGGGCGTCACCGAGCTCTCCGCGGCCGAGCGGCTGCTCGCCTTCCGCACCGAGGGGGGACTGCTACGCGACCAGTCGTTCGACGCGATCTCGGCGACCGGGCCGCACGGCGCGATCCCGCACTATCGGGTCACCCCCGAGTCGAGCCTGCCGATCGAGCTCGGGCAGCTCTACCTGATCGACTCGGGCGGCCAGTATGAGGACGGCACCACCGACGTGACCCGCGTCGTACCGGTCGGCGCGCCGAGCGACGAGATGCGCGACCGCTTCACGCGCGTCCTCAAGGGGCATATCGCGCTCGCTACCGCGACCTTCCCGCGCGGCACCAACGGCGGCCAGCTCGACTCGCTCGCGCGCCGGCCGCTGTGGGACGCCGGGCTCGACTATGCGCACGGCACCGGCCACGGCGTCGGCAGCTATCTCTCGGTGCACGAGGGGCCGGCGCGTATCGCCAAGCCGAGCTACCCGGGCGGCGGCCCGGCCGAGCCGCTGCTGCCCGGCATGATCCTCTCGAACGAGCCCGGCTATTACAAGGCAGGCGCCTACGGCATCCGCATCGAGAACCTGCTGCTGGTGGTGGAACGCGAGCTGCCCGGCGGCGACGCGCCGATGCTCGGCTTCGAGACGCTGACGCTGGCACCGATCGAGCGCGACCTGATCGCGCCCGGACTCCTCACCGACGACGAGCTGACGTGGCTCAACGCCTATCATCACCGCGTGGCGGCGACGCTCGCGCCGGTGCTGGGGGGAGAGGACGCGTCATGGCTCGAGGCGAAGTGCACGCGCATCGCGCGCTGATTGTGGCGCGTGGCCAGGCGATGCCGTGCCGCGTCGGTGAGGATCTGCGCGAGGCCGTCGCTCGCCGTCACGCCGGCTCGTCACGCGGCGGTGGGCTGGCCGCCGCGGGTGTGTCCCCCTCATCCGCGCGCTCCGCCGCCTGGGTGGCGCGCGCCTGCGCCTTGCGCCGCCGCAGGTTGGCACGCAGCTGCTCGGCCAGGCGGGCCGCCCGCTCGTCGCGATCGCTCATGAAAAGCGCGCTAGAGCGCGCGCGGCACCTTGACAATCACCGGCGCCTCGTCTCTTAGGCGCCCTCCGCCCGACGAGGTCGGAAGTGCTGCCGTAGCTCAGTGGTAGAGCGCATCCTTGGTAAGGCTGAGGTCGTGAGTTCAATCCTCACCGGCAGCACCATTCTCCCCGATCCCCCGGCCGTGCGCGGCTGATCCCGTCAGCCGCTCGGCGAGAAAGTCGACGAACACGCGCACCCGCGCCGGCAGATGCGCGCCGCCGACGAAGACGGCGTGGATCAACTCGACGTCGCCGGGATTATAGTCCTCCAGCAGCGGCACCAGCCGCCCCTCGGCGATCTCGCCCGCGACGCTGAAACGCCCGACGCGAGTCACCCCGACCCCGGCCGCCGCCAGCTGGCCCAGCGTCTCGCCGTTGTTGGCGACGATGCCGCCCTCCACGCACAGGTTGAAATCGTGGCCGTCGCGGCGGAACGGCCAGGTCGGCTCGGCGCGGCGGAAGCTGAAGTTGAGGCAATTGTGCGCGTGCAGGTCCTCCGGCACCCGCGGCGTGCCGTGCCGCGAGAGATAGGCGGCCGAGGCGACGATGACGCGCCCGCTCTGGCCGAGCTTGCGCGCGGTCAGCGCGCTGTCGACCAACGGGCCGAAGCGGATCGCGACGTCCGCCTGCCCCGCGGCGACATCGACCAGCGTGTCGGTCAGCGCGATGTCGACCAGGATGTGCGGGTAGGCGTGCGCGAAGTCGCCGAGCAGCGGGACGACGTACAGCCGCCCGTGCGCCAGGGCGGCGGAGACGCGCAGCCGCCCGCGCGGGCTGCCCTGGTCGGCGATCTGCTGCTCGGCGTCGTCGAGGTCGGCGAGGATGCGCCGCGCCGCGAGCAGATAGGCCTGCCCCTCCGCGGTGAGCGTCAGTGCGCGCGTCGAGCGCAGCAGCAGCCGCACGCCGAGCCGCGCCTCGATCCGGTCGATCGCCCGCGCCACCGCCGACGGCGTCAGATCCAGCACCCGCGCCGCGGCGGAGAAACTGCCCGCCTCCACCACGGCGGCGAACAAAGCGAGCGCGCGCGCCCGGTCGCTGCCACCCGTCAGCTTTGCGTCCATCGCACAGATCCTTCGCATCCTGCGGCGGTTCTCCTCCGCCGCATCCTTCGCCACCTAGCCACCTCGGATCGGATAGCAAAAGGTGGATGATGGACTATCGGCAATTGGGCGCGTCGGGGCTGCGGGTCCCCGCGCTGTCGTTCGGCACGGGCACGTTCGGCGGCAAGGGGCCGCTGTTCGGCGCCTGGGGGCAGAGCGACGCGGCGGACGCGCGCCGCCTGCTCGACATCTGCCTCGACGCGGGCGTCACGCTGTTCGACACCGCCGACGTCTATTCGGAGGGCGCCTCCGAGGAGGTGCTCGGCGCCGCCATCAAGGGCCGCCGCGACGCGGTGCTGCTGTCGACCAAGACCGGCCTGCCGCTGGGCGACGGCCCGCAGGACTGGGGCGCGTCGCGGTCGCGGCTGATCACCGCCGTGGAGGCGTCGCTACGCCGGCTGGGCACCGATCGCATCGACCTGCTCCAGCTCCACGCCCATGACTCGCACACCCCGACCGAGGAGGTGATGCAGACGCTCGACCGGCTGATCGCGGCCGGCAAGGTTCGCTATGCCGGCGTCTCCAACTATCCCGGCTGGCAGCTGATGAAGGCGCAGGCGCTCGCCGACCGCCACGGCTGGCCGCGCCTCGTCGCGCACCAGGTCTATTACTCGCTGATCGGCCGCGCCTATGAGTGGGAGCTGATGCCGCTCGCGCAGGATCAGGGCGTCGGCGCGCTGGTGTGGAGCCCGCTCGGCTGGGGCCGTCTGACCGGAAGGATCGGCCGCGACCGCCCGGTCCCCGCGGGCAGCCGCCTGCACGACACGGCGCGATACGCGCCGCCGGTGGAGGACGACCACCTCTATCGCGTCGTCGACGCACTCGAGGGGGTCGCGGCCGAGACGGGCCGCACCGTGCCGCAGGTCGCGATCAACTGGCTGTTGCGGCGGCCGACCGTCGCCTCGGTGATCGTCGGCGCCCGCGACGAGGCGCAGCTGCGCGACAATCTCGGCGCGGTCGGCTGGGCGCTCAGCCCCGAGCAGATCGCGACGCTCGACTCGGCCAGCGAGCAGCTCCCGCCCTATCCCCACACGCCCTACCGCCAGCAGGAGGGCTTCGCCCGCCTCGCGCCGCGGCTCGTCTGAGCGGAGGCCCGCCATGAAGCTCAACCCCGGCCTGTTGGCCCTCGCGATCGGCGCCTTCGGCATCGGCGTCACCGAGTTCGCGCCGATGGGCATGCTGCCGGTGATCGCCGCCGACCTGCACGTCTCGATCCCCTCGGCGGGGCTGCTGGTCAGCGCCTATGCGCTCGGCGTGCTGCTCGGCGCGCCGCTGATGACGCTCACCACCGCCCGGTTCGACAGGCGCACCCTGCTGATCGCGCTGATGGCGATCTTCACGCTCGGCAACGCGATGTCCGCGCTCGCCGATGGCTACGCGCTGCTGATGGCGGCGCGCGTGGTCACCGCGTTCAACCACGGCGCCTTCTTCGGCGTCGGCGCGGTGGTCGCGGCGGGGCTGGTGCCGCCGGAGCGGCGCGCCGGGGCGGTCGCGGCGATGTTCACCGGACTGACCGTCGCGACGATCGGCGGCGTGCCGCTCGCCACCTGGGCGGGCGAGACGATCGGCTGGCGCCCCGCCTTCGCCGGCATCGCCGCGATCGGCGCGGTCGCGATGGTGGCGCTGCGCCTCGCCTTGCCGCCGCTGCCCGCGCCGGCGGGGGCGGACCTCGCCGCCGAGCTGCGCGTGCTCAGCCGCCCGCGCGTGCTGCTCGCGCTGGCACTGACCACCCTCGGCTTCGGCGGCGTGTTCACCGTCTTCACCTATATCGTGCCGATCCTGCGCGACGTCTCCCACGCCTCGACCGCGATGGTCACCGTGTCGCTGATGCTGTTCGGCGTCGGCGCGACGATCGGCAACACCGTCGGCGGCCGTCTCGCGGACCGGTCGGTGACGCGCGCGCTCGCCACCATGCTCGGCCTGCTGACGCTGGTGATGCTCGCCTTCGCCTGGCTGATGCAGTGGCCGCTCGGCGCCGCCGCGGCGATCCTGATCTGGGGCGTTGCCAGTTTCGCGACCGTGCCGCCGCTGCAGATGCAGGTGATGGCGGCGGCGGCCGAGGCGCCCAACCTCGCCTCGGCGATGAACATCGGCGCGTTCAACCTCGGCAATGCGATCGGCGCGGCGCTCGGCGGCGGGGTGATCGCCGCCGGGTTCAACCTGCCCATGGTGGCGCTCGCCGGTGCGGCGATGGCGGCGGCGGCGCTCGCGCTGCTGCTGGTCGCGACGCGTCAGCGACGTGGTGTCGCCTGCGCGGCGTGACGCGCGGCGACGCACGCGGGCTTGCCGGGATCGCGCACGATAGCGATCGAGGCGACCGGCCCCGTCGTGCGCCGCATCTTACCGCCCGCCCGCGCGCGCGCTAGTCTGCCACCGGGCGCGCGAGGCGCCCGCGGGAGCCAGCACGATGCCGACCGGACCCGATCGCGCACCGCTCGAGTGCGACCTGGTGATGAAGGGCGGGATCACCAGCGGCGTCATCTACCCCGGCGCCATCGCGGCGATCGCGGCGACCTATCGGCTGCGCGCGATCGGCGGCACCTCGGCGGGGGCGATCGGCGCGGCCGCCGCCGCGGCGATGGAGTTCGGCCGCCGCTCGGGGCGTAACCCGGCGGCGCGCGAGCGGCTGGCGCAGCTCGCGCTCGATCTCGGCGAGGAGCACGGCGGCGCGCCGCTGCTCCAGCATCTGTTCGAGCCCGACGCGGCGACCGCACCGCTGTTCCGCCTGCTGCGCCGGCTCCAGGCGGCGGCGGGGGAGCGGGGCATGGCGGGCGTCGTCCGGGTCCTCGCGCTCCCGGCGCTCTGCTGGGCGGCGCTGGCGGTCGGGCTGGTCGCGGCGACGCTGCTGTGGCTGGAGCCGACCCGCGGCGCCGCGCTCGCGGTCGCGCTGCTGCTGCTGATCCTCGTCGGCGTGCCCGCGCTGACGCTGCTGCTGGCGGGGCTGTCCTGGTGGCCGCTGCTGCGCGGCGGGCTGCGCGCGGTCGCCGCCAACGGCTATGGCTTCTGCTCGGGTAAGGCGCAGGCGAGCGCGGGTGGCACGGCGCTGCCGTCGCTCACCGGGTGGCTCCACGAGCGGTTCCAGGAGCTCGCCGGCCTGCCGCCTGAGGAACCGCTCACCTTCGCCGATCTCTGGACGGCGTCGCGTCGGAGCCCGGACAGGAGCCGCGACCAGGCGCTGGACGCGGCGCTGCTCGCCGCGCGCGACCCGCGTCGGCCGCCACCCACGGTCGCGACGATCGGCCGCGACATCGAGCTGGTGCTGGTCGCGTCGGACATCAACCGCGCCCAGTCGGTGCAGCTGCCCTTCCTGCGCGGCGAGGACCTGCTCTACGTGCGCCGCAGCGACCTGGCGGCCTTGTTCCCCGACGACATCGTGACATGGATGGACGCGTGGCAGCGCGACCCGACCGACCCGCGCGACGATCTCGGCGGGGTCGAGCTGCACGGCATCGACCAGGGCGACTTCCTGCGCCTGCCCCGGCCCGAGTACCTGCCGGTGCTCGTCGGCGTGCGCATGTCGCTGAGCTTCCCCTTCCTGTTCAGCGCGGTGCGGCTCTACGTGCTGCGCGAGCGTGCCGCGGCGGTGGGCGGCGGGCGCGAGTTGGCGGAGCTGTGGATCACCGACGGCGGGATCACCTCCAACTTCCCGCTCCACCTGTTCGACGCGCCGATCCCGACGCGGCCGACCTTCTGCCTCAACCTGCTCTACCACGACGACGAGCTGCAGCCCGAGCGCGGGAGCGGCGCCGCGCCCCCGGATCCCGGCCTCGCTCCCGCCGGTGCGACGCCCGAGCAGATGGTCTATATGCTGCGCACCAATTACGGCCGGCTGGCGAGCTACACCCGCTTCACCGCCGGCGCGCCCGCGGGTCAGTTGCTGCGCTTCGCCGGGCGGATCGTCACCACCGCGCGGCAATGGAACGACAATCAGCTGATCGACGTGCCGGGCTATCGCGACCGGATCGTCCACGTTCGCATGCGCGCGCACGAGGGCGGCTTCAACCTCGCGATGAACAGGACGACGATCGCCGACCTGCAGGCGCGTGGCGAGTACGCCGGCCGCATGATCGCTGCCCGCTTCGTCCCCGACACCCTGCTCGACCCACTCCACCCGGGTACGAGGCTGCGACTCAACTGGGCGAACCACCGCTTCGCGCGCTACCGCGCCTTCCTCGCAGGCCTGGAAGTGACCGCCGCGCGCTTCGTCGCCGGCTGGGACGACGATCGCGCCCGCGCCGAGCTGCCCGCGGACGAGCCGCTGCATCAATCGCCGAGCATCGAGCGGATGACGGAGGAAGCGGGTACCGCGGCGGAAGACGCGATGCCGACCAAGCCCGGCTATCCCTTCGCCAACGCGTCCCAGCGCGACCTCGCGCTCGACATGGTGGCGGCGATCGACGCGCTCGCCGCACTCGCGCCGGCGCCCGCGCTCGACGGCGTCGACAGCGCCAAGGGCCGCGCCGGCGCGCCCCGTCCCAAACAGTCGCTGCGCCTGCGACCCAGCATTGACACCGACCCGCGCGCCGAGCTGCCATGATCCCGCGCGACGCGCACGCGGGCTTGTGGCAGAGCGACGCGATGGCCCAGCGCGTGCACATCCTCGTCGACGCCGACGCCTGCCCGGTGAAGGAGGAGGTGTATCGCGTCGCCTATCGGCTCGGGATACCCGTCACGATCGTCAGCAACGCGCACCTGCGCGTGCCCGCGCACCCGCTCGTCGAGCGCGTGACGGTGAGCGACATGTTCGACGCCGCCGACGACTGGATCGCCGAGCATGTCGACGCCGGCGCGATCGTGATCACCGCGGACATCCTGCTCGCCGACCGCTGCCTCAAGGGCGGTGCGGCCGCGGTGCTCGGCCCCAACGGACGGCCGTTCACTACTAGCTCGATCGGCAGCGCGGTGGCGGTGCGCGCGATCATGAGCGACCTGCGCGCGGGCGGCGACCGCGTCGGCGGGCCGCCGCCGTTCGCCAGGGAGGATCGCTCGCGCTTTCTCTCCGCGCTCGACGAGGCGGTACAGCGCGCGCGCCGACGGGCAGGCTGACGATCCCGCGACGCGGGCGATTGCGCCGCGGCGCGGGCTGACGCAGTCTCGCGCCGGCGGCGCCTCCCGGGTCGCCCGGCGCCGCACCTCGGGGCCGATCGTCCAGCGGATGTCCCAGCCTCATGCCGATCCGTCCCGCGCGCCTCGCCCTCCTGGTCGCCGCCGCGACCCTCGCCGCGCCGGCGCTCGCCGCGCCGCGCCTCGACGGCGCGATCGGCGAGCATGCCGTGCTCCAGCGCGACCGGCCGATCGAGCTGCGCGGCACTGCCGGCCCCGGTGAGACGGTGATGATCAGCCTCGCCGGCCACAGCGCGAGCGCCATCGCGGCGCGCGATGGCCGGTTCGCGGCGCGCCTCCCCGCCCTGCCCGCCGGCGGCCCCTATGAGCTGACCGTCGCGGCGCCCAGTGGCGCGCTGCTGCTCGGCGACATCCTGGTGGGCGACGTCTTCCTCTGCTCGGGCCAGAGCAACATGGAGCTGACCGTCGACGACGCGCAGACCGCCTTCGCCGACGCGCATCCGCCGCTCGACCCACAGCTGCGGCTGCTGACGATCGCGAAGAACGCGAGCGCCACCCCGCTCGGCCGGCTCGCGACGCCGCCGCGCTGGCAGGCGGCGGGGCGCGACACGGCCGGCGCCTTCTCGGCCGCCTGCTTCTACATGGTGCAGTCGCTACGGCGGACCGAGAAGGTGCCGATCGGCGCGATCCACGCCAGCTGGGGCGGATCGCGGATCAGCGCGTGGATGAGCGACGCCGCGCTGCGCGCCGGGGGCGAGGGCGACGCGGCCCAGCTGCTGGCGCTCTACGCGCGCGACCCGGCCGCGGCGGTGCGCCGCGCGGTAGGCGCCTGGGAGGCATGGTGGCGCGGCGCCAGCGGCGACGCACCGGGGCGCGAGCCGTGGCAGACCGACTCCGCGCTCGCCTGGCGCGCGGTGCCCGCCTTCACCCATTTCGAGGACTGGGGCGTGCCCGAGCTGGCCGATTACAACGGCATCCTCTGGTACCGCCGCGAGATCGAGCTCACCGCGGCGCAGGCGGCCGGGCCGGCGACGCTGTCGCTCGGCGCGATCGACGACGCGGACGAGACCTGGGTCAACGGCGTCGGCGTGGGCGCGAGCAGCCTGGCGACCCTGCCGCGCGTCTACGCGCTGCCCGCGGGCACGCTGCGCTCCGGGCGCAACGTCATCACGGTCGGCGACGACGACGTCTACGCCTTCGGCGGCATGACCGGCCCGACCGAGCGGCTGCGGCTGACCTTCGCCGACGGCACCAGCGTCCCGCTCGACGGCGGCTGGCGCTACGCGCTCGCCAAGCCGGTCGGCGGCGGGGCGCCGCGCGTGCCATGGGACGACATCAACGGCGCGGGCACGCTCGACAACGCGATGGTGGCGCCGCTCGCGCCGCTGCAGTTCGCGGGCATCGCCTGGTACCAGGGCGAGTCGGACACCGGCCTGCCCGGCTATGACAAGCGCCTCGCCGCGCTGATCGCCGATTGGCGGCAGCGGATGGGCACGCCCGAGACAGGCCTCGCGGTGGTCCAGCTCGCGGCTTATGGGACGCGGGCCAAGGCGCCCGCGGAGAGTGGCTGGGGCATGGTGCGCGACGCGCAACGCCGCGTCGCCGCGGCCGACCCGCACGCCGGCCTGGCGGTGACGCTCGATCTCGGCGACGCGCTAGACATCCACCCGGGCGAGAAACGCGAGGTGGGGCTGCGGCTGGCGCGCGCGATGCGCGCGGCGCGCTACGGCGCGCCGGTCGCCGCGGCGGGTCCGGCGATCGCGGGGGCGAGGCGCGGGGCGGACGGCGGCGCTGTGCTGCGCTTCACCGGCGTGACCGGGGCGCTGAGCGCGCGCGGGGCGGCGCAGGCGATCGGCTTCGAGCTGTGCGGCGCGGCGGCGGGCTCGTGCCGCTTCGCCGCGGGCACGGTCGCGGGCGACACGGTGACGCTGGCGGGGGACGGCCAGCCGGCGCGCCACGTCCGCTACGCCTGGGCGGAGACGCCGGTGGTGAACCTGTTCGACGAGGCGCAGCTGCCGGTGGGGACCTTCGACGTGCCGGTGGAGTGAGCGCTGAGCGAACCGGCCCGGTCAGTCGCGCAACCGGGGGGCTGCAGAGGCTTGATAGCGATCTACCCCCGTCAGGGCCGGCCAGGTCGGAGGTCTGCCGGAGGGGCGTGATCATCGGTGGGTTCACCCGCGCTCACCAGCGTCGGCAACCCTTCGTCGGTGTGCGCGTACCTCCCGCGATGGGTGAGGATCAGCCTCACGTCGATGACGCTTATGGCCGCGTCCCGCTGGTCACAGCCACCCCCGACAAGGTGAACGAATCCACGTCCATCCACCCCTTGCTCACGCCCGGCGCGTAGCAGAACAGGGCGAACTGCTCGCCCTGGAAGGTGCCGGTGCGCCAGGCGAAGCGGAGCGGGACGTCGCCGCCGAGCCCGCGCCACCGTCTCTTGTCCTCGCTATACGCCACCCGGCCGGTGGAGGCCCGGAAGTCCATCTCGGTGCGCAGCCACAGTCGCTCGCCGGCGAGCGGCACGGTCGCGCGCGTCGCGGTGCGGGCGCCCTCGACCCGGTCCTCGGTCACCTCCATCGCGAGCGCGAGCCGCCCGTCCGCCCCGCGCGTCGCGGTGAGGTTGGCGCTCACCTGGCCGAGCGTGCCGAAGCCGCAGCGGTCGCCCGGCGCGAGATGCGCCAGGTCGAGCGCCACCTCGCCGCGGCTCGCCGGCCCCTGCCCCTTCTGCGTCAGCGTGTTGCGCGCGTCCCAGAAACGCGCGGCGCGGGTGGGGCGCAGCCGCAGCCAGCCCGGCCGCTCGGTCAGCGACCAGCGGCGGTCGTCGGGATTGTGGTTCCACTGCCATTGTAGGCCCAGCGTCGAGCGGTCGAACGTGTCGGACGAGGGCGGCTCGGTGAAGGCGCCGCCCGCGATCGGCTTGCGCGCGCGCGCCGGCACGCGGTTCGGCGCCGCGGGCGTGCCCCACACCGGCCAGTCGTCCTGCCAATAGACCGGGCTGACATTGGTCATCCGTCCGATCGCGCCGCTGTCCTCCATCACGAAGCCGAACCAGCCGCCGCCGGGCAGGTCGACCAGCGCGCCCTGATGGCCCCCGCTGCGGTCGTCGATCTGGTCGCGCGTCTCCCACGGGCCGAACAGCCCGCGCGCGCGCGACACGCTCAGCGCCAGCCGCGGCGGCAGCGCGTTGAACAGATAGTAATAGTCGCCGCGCCGGATCAGCTTCGACCCTTCGGCCCCCTTGATATAGTGGATCTCGCGCGCGTCGGTGACCTTGGACAGCGCGCGGTCGAGCGTCAGCAGCGTGATCGTGCCGTCGGCGGTGGTCGCGGTGGCCAGATAGGCGCGGCCGTCGGGCTCGATGAACAGGCCCGGGTCGAACGCCTCGCGGTCCAGCTCGTGGTAGCGCCACGGGCCGCGGATGTTCTTGGCATAATAGATCCGCGTCTTCTGCCCCACCGGGGTGATCGCGAGATAGAAGGTGCCGCGGTGATGGCGGAGGCTCGCCGCGTACAGCCCCTTGCGATAGGCGTTGCCGCCGACCAGGTCGTAGCGCTGGTCGCCGTCGAGCCGCGCCGCGACATGGGTCACGATCGTCCAGTTGATCAGGTCGCGGCTGTGCAGGATCGTGATGCCGGGCACGTTCACGAAGGTGGTCGACACGAGATAATAGTCCTGCCCCACGCGGATCACGTCGGGGTCGGGATAATCGGCGTAGAGCACGGGATTGCGATAGCTGCCGTCGCCCTGGTCCGAGCGCCACACCTGCGCCCCGGCCGCGCTCGAGACCGCGAGCAGCAGCGCCGCCAGTGCCCGGCGCCTCACGGGAACACCAGCGCGCGCGAGAAGAAGGGGATCACCTGTTCCTGCACGCGCGTCGCCACGCCGCTGACATGGTCGCCGGGATAGACCGCGAACGCGTGCCTGATGCCGTAGCGGTCGAGCGCGGCGTGAAGCGCCTGCGCGTCCTCCTTCAGCCCGTCACGGTCGCCGACGTCGAGCCCGATCGCGCGATAGCGGCGCAGGTTGCCGACATATTGGTCGAGCATCGCCAGCGGCGCGTTGGCTGCCCAGCGCGCCACCACCCCGGGCCGGGGCTGGCCGCCCTCGGTCGGCAGGTCGAGGAAGAGCGGCGGCCGGGCCGGGTTGGGCGACCAGGCTGCGGCGGCGGCGAGCTGCGCGCGCTGGTTCCAGCTCAGCGTCGCCGAGTCGGCGGGCGAGCGCAGCGCGGCCACCGCTTTCTCGTCCGCGGCGGCGTCGCGCCCGGGCGTGCGGGCCGCGAGGCAGCATGGGCTCATCATGTAGAGCGCGCCGAACACCTCGGGATGCTTAATCCCGATCCGCGCGGTGCCGTAGCCTCCCATCGAGTGGCCGGCCAGTCCGCGGCTCGCGCGGTCGGCCACGGTGCGATAGTGCGAGTCGACATAGGCGACGAGGTCGCGCGCGACGAACGTCTCATAGTCGCCCGTCGTCACCGAGCTGGAATACATCGAGCCGTTATGCGCGGTCTTGCTGTCGGGCAGCACCACGATCATCTCGCGCGCGCCCTGCGCGAAGGCGCCCTCGATCGTCTGCGGCACGTGGATCTCGCGGGTCCATTGCTCCGCGCCGATCGAGTAGCCGTGCAGCGCGTAGACCACCGGATAGCGCCGGCGTGGGCTGGCGCCGTAGCTCGGCGGGAGGACGACCAGGACGGTGCGGTCGGCGCTGTCGCCCTCCAGGCTGCCCTCCAGCGCGCGGCCATGGACGGTGATCCGCTCCACCGTCGCCGCCTTCGCGCCGGCGACGGGCGGCGGCGCCGGTGTGGCGACCTGCGCCGAGATCGGAGATGCCACCAGCGCCGTCAGCGCCGCGCCAGTCGCCCCGAGTGATCGCCCGATCCTCATCCATCCGCTCCTGTTACCGCTATCGGGTCAACCCGCGCTTCTTCTCGATCTCGGACAGTAAGTAGCTGGAACAGCGATCGTCAATCGGCCGAGCTGATCCACGGCATATGGCCCTCGCGGTTGTTAGCGCTATACACAACTGAACGACTGCCGCCGACAGGCGCGGCGCATGGGGGATGAGGATGAGCAAGGCGCAGGTCCGTATCGGCCTAACGATCGTCGCGACGCTGCTGGCGAGCGCGGCACCGGCGCAGCAGCGGCGTGCGGCGCCGACGGGGGGCGAACTGGCACTCAACGCCAGCGGCTATTACGAGGCGCCCGGCGCCGACGTGCTCGTCTTCTCCAACTGGTACGACGGGCTGTTCGCCGACTCCAAGATCAGCGGCGTCGAGATCATCCAGCAGGACGAGCGGATCGCCACCAACGGCGACGTCCGCCTCTCCGCGACGCCCGGGCAGTGGGACGCGACCGCACGCTTCGTCGGGCGCGAGGTGGACCAGCGCAGCGGCGCCATCACGGTCACGCTGGAATATCCCGACCAGCACTGGCGCTACCGCGTCCGCTCGGAGAGAGCGGGCGGCGCGGTGAAGATATCGGTGCTGCTCGACGAGCCCGTACCCGCCGCGCTGGCAGGGCGCGCGGGTTTCAACCTGGAATTCCTGCCCGCCGCTTACTTCCACCACGGCTATCTCGCCGACGAGCGCACCGGCACCTTCCCGCTCTATCCCGCCGACGCGATGACTCGCACGCCCGAACGTAACGCCGCGAGCGGCCGCGCCGAGGGACCGGGCGCCGAGCCGCAGCCGATCGCCGCGGCGCGCCGCTTCGTGCTCGCGCCCGAGGACGCGGCGCGGCGCGTGACGATCGAGTCGAGCGAGCCCGTGCAACTCTACGACGGCCGCAATCAGGCGCAGAACGGCTGGTTCGTGCTGCGCTCGATGCTGCCGACGGGGAGAACCGGGGCGGCGCTGGAATGGACGATCCGTCCCACCAGCGTACCCGGGTGGCGCCGCGCGCCGGTGATCGCGCACTCGCAGCTCGGCTACACCCCGGGCGGGCGCAAGGTGGCGACGATCGAGCTCGACCGTGCCGACACGCGCGCGCTCGCGCCGCGGCTGCTGCGCGTCGGCGCCGACGGCGCGATGACGCCCGTGACGATCCCGGCGGCGGAGCGCTGGGGCCACTATCTCCGCTACGCCTACCTGCGGCTCGACTTCACCGCGGTGCGCCAGCCCGGCCTCTACGTGCTCGAGTACGGCGGCACGCGGACCGCCCCGTTCCGTATCGCCGACGACGTCTACGCCGGCGCGTGGCATCCCACGCTCGACGTCTACTTCCCGGTCGCGATGGACCATATGTACGTCAACGAGGGCTATCGCGTGTGGCACGGCGAGGCGCATCGCGACGACGCGCGCCAGGCGCCCGTCGACCACGAGCATATCGACCTCTACGCGCAGGGCCCGACCACCGACACGCCGTACAAGCCGGGCGAGCATATCCCCGGCCTCAACACCGGGGGCTGGTTCGACGCGGGCGACTTCGACATCCGCACCCAGTCGCAATATCAGGTGATCCGCTCGATGGTGGACAGCTGGGAGCGCTGGCGCCCGACCCGCGACACCACCGCGGTGGACGAGACGCGCCGCCGCACCGAGCTGCACGTGCCCGACGGCACGCCCGACCTGCTCCAGCAGATCGCGCACGGCACGCGCCAGCTGGTCGCGCAGTTCGACGCGGTCGGCCACGCGATCCATGGCATCGTCGAGCCCGACGTCGCGCAATATACGCACCTCGGCGACGCCTCGACCAAGACCGACGGGCTGATCTACGACCCCTCGCTCCCGCTGGGGGAGGAGAAGGATGGCCGCAGCGGCATGCCCGACGACCGCTGGGCCTTCACCACCAAGACGTCGGCGCTCAACTACGGCGCGATCGCGGGCCTGGCCGCGGCGTCGCGCGCGCTGCAGACGTCGGACCCCATGTTGGCCAAACGCGCGCTCGCGCTCGCCACCTCGACCTGGGCGGAGGAGCAGTCGCACGCGCCCGATCTCTACCAGCACGGCAACACCACTGGCGGTCCGCTCGCGATGGAGCGCTTCTCCGCCGCGGTCGAGCTGCTGCGCGCCACGCGTGACCCGCGCTACGTCACTGCGGTGCAGACGCTGTACCCCGAGATAGAGAGCAGGTTCGCCCCCAGCCTGCGCGACGCGGTCGCGGCGATCCCCTTCATGCCCGCTTCCTATCGCGCGCGGATGATCCCGGCGGTGCGTGCCTACGCGACGGAGTCGGACAAGGCCGCGACCGCGAACCCGTTCGGCGTGCCGATCACCACGGGCGGCTGGGCCGGCAGCGGCACGGTGATGGGCTATGCGCTCAACGCCTACGCGCTGCACAAGGCCTTTCCCGAGATCGTCCCCGCCGACGCGGTCTTCCGCGGCGCCGAGTTCCTGCTCGGCCACCATCCCGGCTCGGACCGCTCGTTCGTCTCGGGCGTGGGGACGCTGTCGAAGGAGGTCGCCTATGGCAACAACCGCGCCGACTTCTCCTTCATCGCCGGCGGCGTCGTGCCCGGCGTGCTGGTGATCAAGCCCGACTTCCCCGAGAACCACGAGGACTGGCCGTTCTTCTGGGGCGAGAACGAGTATGTCATCCCCGAGGGTGCGATGTGGATCGAGCTGGCGCAGGCGGTCGACGAGCTCGCGCGCGAGCGGCGGTGAGCCGCCGCTACACCGCCGTCCCGCTGGCCGCGGCCGCGGGCGCGGACGCGCGCCGCCGCGCTCCCGCCAGCGCCGCGGTGGCGAGCAGCGGCACCAGCCAGATCACGCGGCTCTGGTAGCGGTCGTGCGGCTTGGAGAAGGCGCCGCAGACCGCGGCGTTGAGCAGGATCCCCGCTAGCACGATCGCGACATAGCCGCGCGCGGCCGCCGGCATCGCGTCGCGCCGCGCGGCGCCGAGCGCGAGCAGCGCGGCCAGCGCGAGCAGCGTCACCGGCGCGGCGAGCAGGTTGTAATAGCCGCTGGGAAAATCACCCTCAGCGGCGCGGGTCGTATCGAACTGGGCGCGGACTGCCGGGGGCAGTTTGGCGCGGTTGATGCCGCCCTGCCGCGCGTCGGCGATGTCGTCGACCTGCCAGCGCAGCAATTGCCCGCCGATGTTGCGCAGCGAGGTGCCGACTACCGCGAGCGGGCGGTCGGCCAGCACCGCGAGCACGAACGCGCGCTCCTCGGCGGCGACGCGGCGGCGGTCCTCGGGCGGCATGCCCATGAAACTGCCGCGCCCGCTCGCCCACAGGAAGGAGTCGCTGTCCTCCGGGATGGAGTCGCGATACTGGCAGAGCGTCAGCGTCGCGCCGTTGGCGCAGGCCCGATCGAGATAGTCGCGCCCCGGTCCGTCGGCGATCAGTCGCGCCGCGACGAAGGGCGGCCGCACCGGTGAATAGCCGGTCATCTTGCGCACCGCCGCGCCGAACGCCGCCTCGCCGCCCGCGCCGACCAGCAGCGCCAACGCGATCGGGACGAGGCACAGAGCCGTGCGCGTCCCCAGCCGCCACAGCAGCAGCACGCCGACCAACAGGCCGATCACCAGCAGGTTACCGCTGTGGAAGAGCGCGGCGGCGGCGAGCAGCAGCAGCCAGAAGGCGCGCTCACCGCGCCCCATCGCGCGCCAGTGGAGCGCGATCTGCGCGGTCGCGAGGATCGCCAGCGGCGCGAAGATGTCGGGCATCAGCAGCGCCACTTGGAGCCCCACGCTCGTCACCACCGCCACCGCGAGGACCGGCCACAGTCGCTCGGGCGAGTCGAGCCGGCCGGCGACGCGGCGCGCGGCCAACAGCGCCGCGGTCGCGGTCACCAGCGCCTGGACGATCGCGACCCACCAGAAGCTGCCGAGGAAGTCCCCGGCGTAGAGCAGGGCCCCGTAGAAGACCGAACGCCCCGACAGCACGACCGGGAAGCCGCCCGCAGGCGCTGCCGTCGCCCCGGCGCGCTCCTCACCGTCCGCCACGGGGGACGGCGCCGCCACGGCGGTGCTGCTCGCCGCCAGCGCTCGTCTGGCGTCGTCCGACCACGCCGAGCTGTGCCCGGTCGCCGCGACGACCGCGGCGTCGGCGCCGCGGATATAGGTGGTCGTATCGGGGAATTGCAGCACGCCGCGGTTGACCGCCGCGGGCAGCAGCAGCAGCAGCGCGAACAGCGCGATGAGGCCGGCGAGAACGCCCCGACCCTGCATAAGTCCCCCTGGTTGCTCGCCAACCGCTTAGCTCTTCGGGGGTAGCGTGGTCCAGCGACGATCGGCGTCCGTAACGGGACGGGTCAGTGCCGCGCGAAGACGTGCATGCTCTTCGGCACCGCGACGTCGCGCTCGCCCGCGGCGAGCCGGTGCGCCGCCTCGACCGCGCGGCTCAGCGCCGCGGTGGCGAAAGGCTTGCCGACACAGCCGATGATCAGCGGGTGATCCGCCGCGGTCGGGCAGTTGCCGCTGACGTAGAGGCAGGGCACACCCCGGCCCGACAGCTCGCGCGCGACGGTGATGCCGCTGTCGTTCTCCGCCAGCCGGACGTCGCACAAAGCGAGGTCGATCGTCTCGCGCGCGGCGATCGCCAGCGCCTCGCCCGCGCTCTCCGCCACGCCGACGACGACATGGCCGGCCATGGTGAGCGCGTCCTCGACGAGCATGGCGATGATCGCCTCGTCCTCGACGACGAGCAGGCGGAGCGAGCGGGCGTCGGTGTCAGCCTGCATGAGCGAGTGGGAACCTCAGGTGGATGGCGCCGGCCTCGTCGGAGAGGCTGGCGTTGAGCTGGCGCAGCAGCGAGCTGGCGAGCCGGTCGAGCGGCGGCGCCGCCGCGTCCTGCGCGGCGAGCGTGATCCGCGCCTCCAGCGTGGCGGCACGGCGCGCCACCGCGACCCGCGCGCCGGCACGGTCGCGACGGTCGAGCAGCGCGTGGATCAGCAGCGAGAAGGCGACCGCCTGCTCGATCGGGATCATCACCGGCTCCGCCGCCTCGACCCGCCCCTCGCCGCCGGTGGTCAGCTCGACCGCGCCGTGCAGGATCTCGACCGCGTCGACCGCGAGCGAGGCGCCGTCGGCCTGGTACAGCGGGCGGTGCGCCAGCGCGATCAGCTCGAGCCGCTCCGCGACGGTGGTCAGCGCCGGCGGCACCGGCCCGGCACCGCGCAGCTCGTTGCGGACGACGCCGACCGCCATCTGCAGGTTGTTGCGGACGCGGTGGTTGAGCTCGGCGAGCAGGCGGTCGCGCTCGGCGATGTTGCGGCACAGCTCCTCCTCGTGCCGCAGCCGCAGCTTGGCCAGCGCGACATAGTGGCAGAGCGTGTGGAGCAGCTGCAGCTCCTCGGCGGTGAAACCGGTGCTGTCGCGGCGGCCGAAGCCGAGCGTGCCGAGCAACCGCTCGCCGTCGAGCAGCGGGGTGCAGGCGTAGCAATCGAGACCGACCGAGCGGACGAAGGCGAGGTGCGGGTCATCCGAGCCCTGCACACCGCTGGCGTGGATCCGGCGGCGCTCCAGCGCGGCGCAGCCGCACACCGCCTCCCCCAGCCGCAGCTGGGCGCCGTCGCGCGCCTGCTGCGCGGTCAACCCGGCATAGGCCTCGAGCCGCAGCAGCCCCTCGTCGTGGCGGTAGTTGAAGAAGACGTCGAGCCGCAGCTCGGCGCGGATCAGCGCGAACAGCTCGTCGACCATCCGTGCCGGGTCGGTCGCGGCGAGCAGCCGGTCGGCCGCCTCCGCCGCGAGCGCGAGATAGCGGCGCGACAGGTCGGGCGCCGCGCCCGCGTCGGGGCTGGCGTGTGATGATGGGGGTCCGCGCTCAACCTCCGACATGGCGGGCTGGTTAGTGCCCTTCGGCCATTTTTTACAGCGCGAATCCACTTGCCTAGGTGAATCAACCGTCCGGCAGTGACTTAGATCGGCGAGGCGTAGAGCGCGTGGTGGGTCAATATGTACAGGGTGCGCCGGTCGGGGCCGCCGATCAGCAGCTGGAGCGGGCGCTCGGGCACGTCGATCCGCTTGGTCTCGCGTCCGTCGGCGGCGTAGACGAAGACCTGGCCGTTGGCGACGTAGAGGTTGCCGGCCTCGTCGCGCGCGACGCTCTCGCCGCCGCGCTCGGCCACCACCTTGAGGTCGGTCACCTGCCCCGACGTCCCGACCAGCCCGCTGTAGGTGCGGTTCTCCGAGGCATTGGTGAGCGTCACGCGACTACCCGGCGCCGCCCCGACCAGGCCGTAGGAGTCGAGCGTGTCGGACCAGCGCCAGCCGATATGGTCGTCCGGCCCCTGGTTCCAGACGCGGAAGGCGGGCAGCACCAGCGAGCCGTCGGGCGAGACATATTCCTGCGGCTTGGCCTCGCCCAGCTTGCTGGTGAAGAAGGAGGAGATCGGCGGATAGTCGTAGCTCTTCGGGTCGATCCGGTCGGCGAACTCGCCGTTGGCCCAGACGTTGACCGGCAGCAGCGTGGTCGCGCCCGGGTGCGCGCGCGCCGCCGTGGGCGCGATCACGCGGACGTCCTCCGGCCTGGCCGGATCGATGCTGTAGACCGTGCCGTCGCGCCCCGCCGAGGACTGGACGAGCAGGTCGCCCGACCGCGCGATCGCGAGGTTGACCGGGTCGAGCGGCGCCTGCGCCACGATCGACAGCCCCTCCTGGCGCGACCAGCCGTGGATGCGGTGGAAGAAGCGGTCGATGAAGTAGAGCTTGCCGGCCTTGTCCACCGCGCCGCCCGCGATCGAGTAGAAGCCGTCGGCGAGCTTCTCGACCCCCGGCGACACCGGCACCGCCGGCGCGGTCGCCGCACTGGCGGGGGCAGCGGGCACGTCGAGGCGCGCGAACTCGCGCTCGCGCACCTCCTGCTGCCGCGTCATGTCCTTGATCGCGTTCTCGAACGGAAATTTGCTCGCGCGCAGATAGGTGCCGCAGCCCTTGGCATCGCAGCTGGCGAAGCCGCTCTCGGCGTTGACGTGAACGTTGCGGAAGCGGATGTCGCCCGAGTGGTACAGCTTCACCGCGGCGTCCATCGGCTTGATCGTCCGCGTCACGCGATAGCCGTGATAGTTGGCGAACAGGATGTTGCGCGAGTGGTGGATCTCGGTCGAGATCGCGTTGACCCCGTCGCGCACCTCCTGCTCGGTCTGCGGCGCGAGGAACTCCCAGTTCTCGACATGGTCGAGCACGATCTCGGCGCGATAGTGGTGCTCCGCCGACAGCTCGTAGACATGCCCCGGCGTCGTCGTGTCCGAGACGTAGAAGCCCGCCGAGGCCAGGGTGTTGGGTGACCAGATCGCGGCGAAGGTGCCGCCGCCCCCGTCGGTCACCCAGATGCTCGGATGCTGGCCGTCGGGGCGTGCCCGCGGGTCGTTGGGCTTGATCGCGCTGCCCTCGGTGAGGACGGTCCCGCCCCCGCCCTGGATCTTGACGTCGTTGACCATCGAGGCGGCGCCGGCACGCCACAGCAGCGCGGTGGCGCGCGGGTTGACGCTCCCGGTCCACAGCCCCAGGCCGTGGACGATCGCCCGGCCGCCCTTGGCGCTCTCCAGCAGCGCGCGCGCCCCGCCGACGCCGGCGTAATTGGGCGCGTTGTCGGGCAGATAGAGATGAGTCAGGCTGGGGTGCAACGCGATCAGGACGCTGTCGGGGCGCAGCCTGAGCGTGTCGGTGACGCGATAGCGGCCCGTCGGCAGATAGAGCACGCGATGCGTATCGATCGCGCGCTGCAGCGCCGCGGTGTCGTCGGTGGCATCATCGCCCCTCACGCCGAGCGTTCGAACGTTGACCCACTGGCTGACCGGCGGCAGCGCGGCGATCGCGGGCGCGGCCGCCCGCGGCGCGCGGGTGAGCGGCGCGATGTCCGCGCGGGTGGCGGTCTCGCCGATCTCGCCCAAGCCGGCGAGCGCGAGGCCGTGCGAGAAGTCGGTGACCTGGTACAGCTTTCCCTTGCCCGCGATCGTGCGCCCGCTATCGCGGAAGCGCGCGAACACCGGCGTGTCGCTCGCCACCGCATGGTCGAAGCCGATCTGGGTGAAGACGCTGCTCTCCTCCGAGATCACCACCGCCGCCGAGCTGACCTTCTCGAAGCGGACGTCCTTGCCCCACACGGAGTCGGACCAGCCGCGGTCGATGTCGATCCCGATCGGCGTGTCGCGGATGGCGACGTTGACGAGCGTCAGGTCCACCTCATGCTCGCGGATCGCGGCGTCGCGCTGGCCCTCGAACTCGGAGTCGATCAGCGTGAACTGCCACGCCGGCGAGGTCTTCTCGGTGAGGATGCCGTAGCGGCCGCCGTAGAAGCGCAGGTCCTCGAACTCGTTGCCCGCCTGGTAGACGCCCGCCAGCGCCGAGCCGAGGTGGAAGTCGGCGTGACGGACATAGCCGTGCTGCGCGACGCGGAAGCGCACCGCCACCGCGCCCGCATTGCCCTCGCCGACGCGGAAGTCGACGTTGGCGATCGCCGAGTAGAAGGTGCTGGAGGTGGCGTCGAACACCTTGGGGTCGAACGGCACGGTGGTGGGCGGCGGCACCGCGACCGCGCCGACGCGATACTGGTCCTCGCCGGTGAAGGCGAGCATCGCCGCGACGCCGCTACCGAAACCGGGGGTGGAGTCGCCCAGCACGATCTCGGGGCGGGTCTTGCCGATCCCGAAGATCCGCACCGCGGGGCGCACCAGGATCGTGCGCGTGACGCGGTAGCGCCCCGAGGGCAGGAAGACCACGCCGCCGCTGCCGCTCGCCGCGGCGCGGTCGATCGCCTGCTGGATCGCGGCGCTGTCGTCGGCACGGCCGTCGCCGACGCCGCGCACGGTGATCGCGCGCGGGTCGTCGGGTCGGGTCAGGTACACGGAGGTCGACCTGGCCATCGCGGGCATCGCCGTTCCCGCCGCCAGCGCCGCCGCCGCGACGCCCGGCCACCATCTCGCCCTCATCGTCCGTCTCCCGGCTCTCAGCTTCTCGACACGCCGGCGGCACCCCCGCCGCGCGCTAGGCGGCGTGCGCGCCCAATGCCTCGGCGACCACGGCGACCTGGGTGCGGTTGCGCACGTTGAGCTTGCGCATCAGCGCGGTCATGTGCGCCTTCACCGTCGCCTCGGCGATGCCGAGCTCGAAGGCGATCTCCTTGTTGAGCCGTCCCGAGCGGACGCCGCGCAGCACCTTCACCTGGGTGGGGGTGAGGTGAGCCAGCGTGGCCATGTCGCTGGCCGATCGGTCAGGGAATGCGCCCGTCGTCATCCTGCTCCTCCTTCGCCGCGGTCGTCGCCGCGCGCCCTTGTCTTGCTGCCCGCCACGAACCGGTTGGACAGCTTTGCGCGATAAGAGCTCGGATCGCTCCGTTCGGCAAGTGATTCGGCGGCGCCCCGCTCAAATCTGTCAGACAGGCAAGAAGCTCGCCACGGCAGTCGCGCTCGGTTATGCCAGCTGACCGGGCGAGGAGAGGATCGTGAGCGAGGGACGGCTGACCGATCGCGCCTATGCCGCGATCGTGCGCATCATCAACGACGAGGCGCTGGCGGTCGGCGACCGGCTGCCGTCCGAGGCACGGCTCGCGGAGAGCTTCGGCATGTCGCGCGCGATCGTGCGCGAGGCGCTGGCACGGCTGGCGTCGGACGGGATCACCGAGGCGCGGCGCGGCGCCGGCTCCTACGTCAAGCGGCGTCCCTCGGCGCGCCTCGACACGCACATGCCGATGGACACGCTGGCCTCGGCGATGGGCACCTATGAGGTGCGCTTCGTGCTCGAGGCCGAGGCCGCGCGGCTGGCGGCGCAGCGCCGCTCGCCCGCGCAGATGGAGGCGATCGAGCGCGCGCTCGCCGGCCTGCGCGGCGCGTTGCTCTCCAACGATCCCGCGCACGACGAGGACTGGCTGCTCCACCGCGCGATCGTCGAGGCCACCGCCAACGCCTCCTTCCCGCTCGTCTTCGACCAGCTGCGCGACGGGGTGATGCGTGTGCTGCGCGCCGGCGTCGACATCTCGCGCTCGCGCCCGCCCGCGGTGATCGGCGCGATGATGGAGGAGCATGACGCGATCGTCGACGCGATCCGCGCCCAGGACGCCGAGGGCGCCGCGCTGGCGATGCGCTGGCACCTGTCGCAGGGGAGACGCCGGCTGATGCCGTAGGAACTTACGATCCTCCCCGCTGGCGGGGAAGGTCGGCGCTCCCGCCCTGGCGCGTCGCCGCTCTCACCTCCGCGCCAACCACGCGCGTACCGTCTCCACCAGCTCGTCGGGCGGCCGCGTCGAATCCAATGTCAGCGCGCGCTCGTCCGCGGTGGGAGGCTCGAGTGTGGCGAGCTGGCTGTCGAGCAGTGCGACCGGCATATAATGGCCGGAACGGGTCGCCATCCGCCGCGCGATCGTCGCGTGATCGAGGGAGAGCAGCACGAAGGCGGGGCGGAGGCCCGACGCCGCACCGAGCCGCTCGCGATAGACGCGCCGCAGCGCCGAGCAGGCCGCCACCGCCCGCCCCCGTTCGCGCGCGGCATCGCCGAGCGCCGCCCCGAGCCGATCGAGCCATGGCCAGCGATCGTCGTCGGTCAGCGCGTGCCCGTCGCGCATCTTCGCGATGTTCGCGGCGGAATGATAGGTGTCGCCCTCCAGCATCGGGCAGCCGAGCGCGCCAGCCAGCGCGGTGGCGAGCGTCGTCTTGCCGGTGCCGCTCACCCCCATCACCACGATCGCGAGCGCCGCCGCGCCCTCGCCCCCGCTCGCCTGCCCGATCGCTCGCAATGCTCACCCCGTGTCCGCCGCGACCCGATAGGGCCGCCTCACCGTCTGCCGCTATCCCGCGTCCGTGGCGCCTTGACCAGCGCGACCTTGGTCGGCGGTCCGCCGCTGCCGCGACTTTGGTCGTAGATGAAGCTCGGTCGCGGATCGGCTATATCGCCGGTGAGCGAAATAGCGGCACCGCGCCGTCAGCGCGGGCTCACCTCAGGGGATGGATGATGATCAAGGCCGAGCGCGACCCTTCTGCCCGTCGATTTGGTAACGCTACCAGCTATCTCACGATGGCGCTGATGCTGGCTGCCGCACCCGCCGCGGCCCAGACCCAGACCCAGACCCAGACCCAGACTCCGCCCGCTTCGCCCGCGCCCGACGTGCCGCCCGCCACGCGCAGCGCCGATCCGGCCGCACCCGACTCGTCGATCGCGCCCGCCGACCAAGATGCGGCGCCGGCGTCGACGAACGGCTCCGACATCATCGTCACTGGCTCGCGCATCACCGCCTCCGGCTTCAACGCGCCCACGCCCACCACCGTGGTCGGCGAGGAGCAGATCGCGCGCAACGCGCAGCCCAATATCTTCAACACGATCGCGCAGCTGCCCTCGCTCCAGGGTTCGACCGGCGCGGCGACGGGGACGTTCAGCACCTCGAGCGGCCAGCAGGGGCTCAGCTCCTTCTCGCTGCGTGGGCTCGGCACGATCCGCACGCTGACGCTGCTCGACGGGCAGCGCGTGGTCGGCGCCAACGTCACCGGCGTGCCCGACATCAGCCAGTTCCCGCAGCTGCTGATCAAGCGGGTCGACATCGTCACCGGCGGCGCCTCTGCCTCCTACGGCTCGGACGCGGTCGGCGGCGTGATCAACTTCGTCACCGACACGCGCTTCGAGGGGTTCAAGGCCAACGCGCAGACCGGCGTCACCACCTACGGCGACGGCGGGCAGGTGCTGCTCCAGGCCGCGGCGGGCCACGCCTTCGCCGACGACCGGCTCCACCTCGTCGTCAGCACCGAATATGCCAAGGACCAGGGCGTCGGCCCCGGCTTCTTCGGCGAGGATCTCGCCGGCAGCCGCGACTGGTATCGCGCCACCACCCTGGTCGACACCGGCATCCGCAACAACGGCAACCCGCAGTTCCTCTACCGCGATCACGGCCAAGCCTATCAATACACCAAATACGGCCTGATCTCGGCCGGCCCGCTCCAGGGCACGGCCTTCGACGCGAGCGGCAACCCTGTCCCGTTCAACTACGGCTCGAACGGCGTACCCTCGAAGACCGCGGGCGGCAGCGTGATCGGCTGCTACGTCGGCTTCTGCGTCGGCGGCGACCAATCGGGTCATGTCGGCTCGGGCACCTCGCTCCAATCGGGGCTGGAACGGATCAACGGCTATACCCGCGTCGGCTTCGACGTGGCCCCTGACATGGAATTCTACGTCACCGCCAATATCGCGCAGGTGAAGAGCAACAACCAGCCCAACCCGGGTGCCGCGCGCACGGGGCTGACGGTGCAGTGCGCCAACCCCTACCTGCCCGCCTCGATCGCGGCGCAGTGCGCGGCGAACAACATCACCAGCTTCTCCTACGGGCTCAGCAACGCGATCCTGCCCAACATCAAGGTCAACACCGATCGCCGGCAATATCGCTTCGTCGGCGGGCTGAAGGGCAAGGCGAACCTCTTCGGGGACGATTGGACCTACGACCTATACTACGAGCACGGGATCAACGTCACCGACATCAACGTCGACAACATCAGCATCAATCGCCGCTACGACCAGGCGATCAACGCGGTGCGGCTGGGCGGTGAGATCGTCTGCGCCAACCCGGTCGCGCGCGCGCAGGGCTGCCGCCCGATCAACATCTTCGGCAACTTCCAGCCGTCGCCCGAGGCGCTCGCCTATATCGTGCCCGAGAACGGGCCCTTCCAGCATACCAAGCAGACGCAGGACGCCGCCGGCGCGAGCGTCTCGGGCACCCCGCTCGACCTCTGGGCGGGCCCGCTCGCGATCGCGCTGGGCGTCGAGTATCGCAAGGAATTCTACCGCGTCCGCGCCGACCCGTACGGCGCCGGCGTGACGGCGCTCAGTCCCAACTCGGCGCTCTATCCGGCCGACCCGATCCTCAACGCCACCGACGGCAGCAACTGGTACGCGGGCAATTACAAGAACGGCCGCGGCAAATATGACGTGGTCGAGAGCTTCGTCGAGCTCAACCTGCCGATCCTCGACTCGGCGGCACTCGGCAAGGCGAACGTCAACGTCGCGGGCCGGTCGACGCGCTACTCCACCTCGGGCGTGATCTACGCCTGGAAGATCGGCGGCACCTGGGAGACGCCGATCGACGGCTTCCGCCTGCGCGCGGTCACGTCGCGCGACGTGCGCGCGCCCAACCTCTCCGAGCTGTTCGCCGCGCCGGTGACGACCACCGTCCCCAATTTCACCGACCCGCGCCCGACCGCGGCCAACCCCAACGGCCAGCAGGTGCTGATCATCCAGAACACGATCGGCAACGCCGCGCTGCGCCCCGAGACCGCGCGCAGCACCGAGCTGGGCGCGGTGCTGTCGCAGCCGAGCTGGGCGCCAGGGCTGAGCCTCTCGTTCGACTATTACAAGATCAAGGTGAAGGACGTCGTCTCCAGCCTGTCGGCGCAGCAGATCGTCAACCTCTGCGTGGTGTCGAACATCCCCGACACGTGCGGCGCCTTCAACCTCGACGGCGATTCCAAGTTCGTCAACGTCCAGTCGTTCAACCTCGCCTCGATCGACACCGACGGCTTCGACATCGAGGCGAGCTACCAGTGGCGCAACCCGCTGTCGCTGGGGGGCAGCTTCACGCTGCGCGCGCTGGCGACCCACGTCATCAAGTTCGTCACCGACCCGGGCCTGCCCGGCACCGTGCCGGTCGACACCGCCGGCGCCAACTCGGGCGCGACGCCCGACTGGAAGCTGCTCGCGATCCAGACCTATGAGAATGACAAGTTCAACCTGACGCTGCAGCAGCGCTGGTTCAGCAACGGCGTGATCGGCAACCAATATGTCGTCTGCGACCCCGGTACCTGCCCGGAGTCGACGACGGCCAACCCGACGATCGACTTCAACCGCATGAAGGGCGCCTTCTACTTCGACCTGGGCGGCGGGGTGAACGTGACCAAGGAGGTGAGCATGTACTTCAAGGTCGACAATCTATTCGACCATGATCCCGAGCCGTCGCCGCAGACCAACACGGGTCTGGACGTGAACCCGGCGCTGTACGACACGCTGGGCCGGATCTACCGCGTCGGGGTGCGCGCGCGGTTCTGAAGCCGGCGCGCTGCTCCCATCGTGCTGTTCCCCGGCGAAGGCCGGGCCGCGGTAGGGCAGATCGTGGAGAGTGATACCGCCGTCGCCCAACTGGACCTCGGCTTTCACCGGGGAACAGCGCGTCGCCCGGAGGTGCTCCCCCTACTCCGCCCGCGCCCAGCCCGGCGCCGCTGGCGTCAGCGTCTCCAGGAACGCCCGCGCGCTGTCGCGATACTCCGCCCGGCGCGCGTCGCCGAACCGCCGCCACGTCGCGTAGACGTTGCGCATCCGCGGGTTGCGCGCGAACCGCTCCTCGTGGCGCGCGACGAAGTCCCAGTAGAGCGCGTTGAACGGACACGCGCCCTCGCCCGTCTTCTTCTTCACGTCGTAGCGGCAGCGCCCGCAGTAATCGGACATGCGGTCGATATAGGCGCCGCTCGCGACATAGGGCTTGGACGCGATCACGCCGCCGTCGGCGAACTGGCTCATGCCGACCACGTTGGGCAGCTCGACCCACTCATAGGCATCGAAATAGACGACCAGGAACCAGTCCGAGATCGCCGCCGGCGCCACCCCCGCGAGCAGCGCGAAATTGCCGAGCACCATCAGCCGCTGGATATGGTGGGCATAGGCCTCGCGCCGGGTCTGGTCGACCGCCGCGGCGAGGCAGCGCATCTCGGTCTCGCCCGTCCAGTAGAAGTCGGGCAGCGGCCGCGTCGCCCCCAGCGCGTTGCGCTCGGCGAACTCCGGCATGTCCCACCAGTACATGCCGCGCATATATTCGCGCCAGCCGATGATCTGGCGGACGAAACCCTCGACCGAGTTGATCGGCGCGCGCCCGCGCTGATAGGCGCGCACCGCCGCCTCGCACACCTCCACGGGCCCGAGCAGGCCGAGGTTGAGGCACAGCGACAGGCTGGAGTGGAACAGATAGTCCTGCCCCGCGACCATCGCGTCCTGGTAGCGGCCGAAGTCGGGCAGCGCCTCGGCGACGAACTGGTCGAGCGCCTGCAATGCCTGATCGCGGGTCACCGGCAGCGCGAACGGTTCGAGCGCGCCGAAATGCTCACCGAAGCGCTCCGCTACCAGAGCGAGGACCTCGCGCGTCGTCTCGTCGCGGGCGAAGCGCAGCGGCGCGGGATAGTTGCGCCCGGCGGTCGGCCCGGCGCGATTGTCATGGTCGAAGTTCCACTGCCCGCCCTCGGGCTTGCCGTCCGCGGTCATCAGCAGACCCGTGCGGCGGCGCATGTCGCGGTAGAAGAACTCCATCCGCTTCTCGCGCGAGCGCTGCGCCCAGGCGAAGAAGTCGGGCAGCGGGCAGACGAAGCGGTCGTCCTCGAGGATCTCGACCGGCAGGCCGGTCCGCTCCGCCCAGCCGTCCTGTGCCTGGCGGACACGATACTCGCCGCCCGCCACGGTGCGGATCGCGCTCGCACGGTGGCGCCGGGCGGCGCGCTCGACCTCGCCCGTGAAACTCCGCGTGTTGCCGCGCGCGTCGAGCGCGACATAGTCGACCGTCCAGCCATCGTCGCGCAGCGCCGCGGCGAAATGGCGCATCGCCGAGAAGATCAGCGCGATCTTCTTCTGGTGATGGCGAACGTAGGTGGCCTCGTCCCACACCTCCATCATCAGCACCACCGCGGCGGCGCGATCGACGCCGCGCAGGCTGGCGAGCGTGGGCGTGAGTTGGTCGCCCAGCAGTGGGATGAGCAGCGTCATGCCCGCGCCAACGCGCGGGGCGCGCGAAAGCAACGTGGGTTAGGTGGGGGCGGCGCCGCGCGTTCCCCCCTCATCATTATCACTCTTCAACGTCGTCCCCGCGTGGGCGGGGATCCAGATACGCTGACGCTTACGATAGAGCCGCCGCGTCAGCGTCTATGGATCCCCGCCTGCGCGGGGATGACGGGAGAGAATGGGTCTGACCCGCGGCGCCTAGGCCGCCACCCTCACCAGATCTTCACCCGATCCTTGGGCGCGAGGTACAGCTTCTCGCCCGGCTTGACCCCGAAGGCGTCGTACCAGGCGTCGACGTTACGGACGATGCCGTTGACCCGGTAGAAGGCCGGCGAGTGCGGGTCGGTCAGCAACCGCGCGCGCAGCGCCCCGTCGCGGATCTTGCTCCGCCACGCCTGGGCATAAGCGAGGAAGAAGCGCTGGTCGCCGGTCAGCCCGTCGATCACCGGCGCCTTGCCATGCTCGGCCTGGTAACGCTGATAGGCCGAATAGGCCGCCTCGATCCCGCCGAGGTCGCCGATATTCTCGCCGAGCGTCAGCGCGCCCTTCACCTTCACGCCCGGGATCGGCTCATATTGGTCGTACTGGCCGACCAGCACCCCGGTACGCTGGGTGAAGGCCTCGCGCGTCGCGGGCGTCCACCAATTCTCGAACTTGCCCGAGGCGGAGAACTGGCTGCCCTGGTCGTCGAAGCCGTGCCCCATCTCGTGGCCGATCACCGCGCCGATCGCGCCGTAGTTCACCGCGGCGTCGGCCTTGGGATCGAAGAAGGGAGGCTGGAGGATCGCCGCGGGGAAGGTGATCTGGTTCGCCAGCGGATCATAATAAGCGTTCACGGTCTGCGGGGTCATGCCCCACAGGCTGCGATCGACCGGCTTGGGGAAGCGGCTGAGATCGAGCTGGTGCTCGAACTCGGCGGCGCGCAGGTCGTTGCCCAGCGGATCACCGCGGACCACCTTGAGCGCGGCATAGTCGATATAGGTCGCGGGATGCCCGGTGCGCGGCTCGAACGCGGCCAGCTTCGCCAGCGCGGCCTGTTTGGTCGCCGCGTCCATCCAGCCGTTGCCCGCGATCCGCTCGCGATAGGCGGCGCGGAGATTCTTGATCAGCTCGGCCATCTGGGCCTCGCTCTCGGGCGGGTAGAAGCGCTCGACGTAGATCTTGCCGACCGCCTCGCCCATCGCGCCGTTGACCAGTGCCACGCCGCGCTTCCACCGCGCGCGCTGCTCGGGCTGGTCGCTCAGCGTCTTGCCGTAGAAGGCGAAGCTCGCGTCGTCGAACGCCTTGGGCAGCACCGCGGCCTGGCTCGAGGCGAAACGGAACTTCATCCAGTCCTGCCAGGTGCTCACCGGCGTCGCGGCGAAGATCTTGCCCAGCGCGGTCAGCGCGGTGTCGTCGCTGACGATCAGCACCGGCTGGTTGCCGTAGCCCGCCGTCGTCTCCATCGCGGCGAAGTCGAACTCGGGCGCGAGCGCGCGGCGCTGCGCCACCGTCATCGGCTTGAGCATCTTGGCGAGGTCGCGCTGCTCGACCGGCGACCATTGCACCTTCGCCATCGCGGTCTCGAGCGCGACGATCCGGTCGGCGCGCGCCGCCGCGTCGCCCAGCCCGGCGAGCGTCAGCACCTGCTCGACGTAGCCGCGGTAGGCGGCGCGATAGGCGTCGTACTTGGCGCCGGGCAGCAGGTAATAGTCGCGCCCGCCCATGCCGAGCGAGCCCTGCCCCCAGTTGGCGACGTAACGGTTCGGGTCGGACGGGTCGGGCAGCTGGCTGATCTCGACCGGCGAGGCATAGCCGACGGTCGCGAACAGCCGCTGGAGCTGGGCGCGGTCGCGCGCGGCGTCGATCTTGGCGAAATAGGGCTTGAGCGGCGCGGTGCCGGCGCGCTCGATCGCGGCCTGGTCCATGAAGCTGGCGTAGAGCGCGCCGATCTGCGGCGCCGCGGGGCCGATCGCGGCGGGGTCGCTGGTCGCCTCCTCGAGGATGCGGCGGACCTGGAGCTCGGCCGCGTCGCTCAGCACCACCGCGGGCCCGGCGGACTGGCGGTCGGCCGCGATCGGCGTGGTCTTGTCCCACTGGCCGTTGGCATAGGTCCAGAAATCGTCGCCGGGCCTCACCGCGGTGTCGCGCGCGGTCAGGTCGACGCCGAAGTCGCCGTAGCGCGCGCCGCTCGTGGCGGCAGCGGTCGGCGTGGGCGCGGTCTGTGCCGCCAGCGGGGCCGCGGCGATCGAGCCAACGAGCGAGAGTCCCAGCAGGATCTTCGAAGTCATGGGGGCAGGCGTCCTCATCGAGTCACTGTGTGACTCGATTAAGGCACCGCGGTGTCGCGCGCAATCGCGCGCCTCGCGGCGGCCACGCGCGGCTGAACCCGCGGCGCTGCCGCTCGTTCGGCGCACGTGGCGCTCGCGACCGACCTCCCCCGCCCCGTCGTCTGGCGCCCGCGCCGGCTGCTGATCACGCGTGCCGCGCGCGGCTTCGCGCACGGCCGCGCCATCGCCGCGCGCGCGGGCGCCGCGGGGGTAGAGGTGGTCGAACTGCCCGGTGACCGCCTCACGCTGGATCTGCCCGACGACCCGCGCCGCGCCTATGCGGCGGCGAAAGCGACCCTGGCGGTCACGGTCGCGCCGCCGTCCAAGCGCCGGCTCCAGCCGATCGCGCCCAGCGCCGACTGGCGGATGGACCTGGCCGAGGGCTGCCCGGCGCATTGCAGCTACTGCTATCTCGCGGGCTCGCTGCAGGGGCCGCCGATCACGCGGGTCTACGCCAACCTCGACGAGATCCTGGCGGTGCTGCCCGACCATCTCGGGCGCGGCACGGTCACCTCGCGCCAGCGCGCGCGTGCCGGCGAGGGCACCACCTTCGAGGCGTCCTGCTATACCGACCCACTCGCGCTGGAACCGTTGACCGGCTCGCTCTCCGCCGCGATCAGATGGTTCGGGCGCTGGCGGGCCGAGGCACAGCTGCGCTTCACCACGAAGTTCGCCGACGTCGCGCCGCTGCTCGCGCTGGATCACGGGGGCCGCACGCGGATGCGCGCCTCGCTCAACCCGACCGCCTTCGCACGCTTCGAGGGCGGCACCGCGCCGGTCGCGGCGCGGCTGCGCGCCCTGCGGCAGATGGCGGACGCGGGCTACCCGGTCGGGCTCACGATCGCGCCGATCATCGCCGCGCCCGGCTGGGAGGTGGCCTATGGCGCGCTGATCGACGACGCGGCCGCCGCGCTCGACGGCGCGCCCGACCTCGACCTCACCGTCGAGCTGATCACGCACCGCTACACCGCCACGTCGCGCGCGGTGCTGGAGAGCTGGTACCCGGGCTCGGCGCTCGACATGAGCGGGCAGGACCGTGCCACCAAGCGGACCAAGTTCGGCGGCGAGAAACAGGTGTATGACGCCGCGACGATGCGCGCGTTGCGCGCCTTCTTCGAGACGCGGCTGGCGGCGGCGCTGCCCGCGGCGCGCGTGCTCTACTGGACATGACAATCTGGTTCACCGCCGACACGCATCTCGGCGATCATCGCACGATCAACATCTGGCATCGCCCCTTCCCAGACGTGTCGGCGATGGATGCCCATCTGGTCGAGCGCTGGAACGCCACGGTCGCGCCGGAGGACACGGTGTGGCACCTCGGCGACGTCGCGCGCCGCGCCGACGCGGTGGCGCCGCTGCTGGCGTGCCTCAACGGCACCAAGCACCTGCTGCGCGGCAACAACGATCCCGCGGCGACGCTGGCCGCGCCGGGCTGGGCGAGCGTCGGCGACTATGCCGAGCTCGAGCTGGACGGGCATCGGCTGGTGCTCGGCCATTATCCGTTCCGCAGCTGGAACGGCCAGCACCGCGGCGCGATCAATCTCCACGGCCACAGCCACGGCCGGCTCGCGCCCATGAAGCGGCAATATGACGTCGGCGTCGACGTGCACGACTTCGCGCCGGTCACGCTGGCGCAGCTGCTCGCCGCACCATCTCGAAAGCCGCCGACGCGCACCTTATCTAAGCCGGGAACGGAGGTTGCATGACGGACTATCGCAAGACCGACGAGGCGCTCGCGCGGCTCACGCCCGAGCAGTATCGCGTTACCCAGCAGAGCGGCACCGAGCGCCCCGGCACCGGCGAGCTGCTCTACAACAAGGAGCCGGGGATCTATGTCGACGTGGTGTCGGGCGAGCCGCTGTTCGCCAGCGCCGACAAATATGAGTCGGGCTGCGGCTGGCCCAGCTTCACCAAGCCGATCGAGCCCGCCAACGTCGCCGAGCTGGTCGACCGCTCGCACTTCATGACCCGCACCGAGGTGCGCTCGACACACGGCGACAGCCACCTCGGCCATGTCTTCGACGACGGCCCGCGCGACCGCGGCGGGCTGCGCTATTGCATCAACTCGGCGTCGCTCCGCTTCGTCCACCGTGACGACATGGAGGCGCAGGGCTATGGCGCGTATCTGTCGCAGGTCGAGGAGATCGGCTGAGCCTCGCCGCGCGGCGTGCTCACCACAGCACGCCGTGCTCGGGGGTCATCGGCTCGGGCGCGTCCTCGCCGATCGACTGGAGCAGGTCGATCTCGATCGTGCGGCACATCGCTAGGAGCGGCAGGTCGTGGACGGTGTTCGCGAACGGGTCAACCAGATCGTCGCCGATCGCCAGCACCGCGAGGAACATCAGCCCCGCCACGGTGGAGCCGAGCGGCGTCGCGAAGCCGAGCGTCTCGACCAGCCCGATCGGCAGCAGGATGCAGAAAAGGTGCGTGAAGATCATCGGGAAGAAGCGATATTGATTGGGCAAAGGCGTGTTCTTCAACCGCTCCATGCCGCCCTGCGCGTTGGCGATGTCGATCAGCACGCGCTCGATCGAGGCCTGCTGGATCGTGTCGATCCAGCCGTTCTCGCGCGCCAGGTTGACGCGCCGGCCCGTGCCGTCGACGATCCCGTTGGCGATGTTCGTTCGCGACAACGCGAAGTCCGCCTCTCCCTTAGAGAGGAAGCGAAGCACCGCGTCGTCCGCCTTCTGCTTGCGTAGCTGGCAGCGCAGCGCGTTCACATAAGCGATCTGGCGCAGCACGATCGTGCGCTTCATGTCGCGCGCCTCGGGATCGGGCAGGAAATTGCGCGCCGCGCGCGCCAGGTTGCGACTGGCGTTGATCATCAGGCCCCACAGCGAGCGCCCTTCCCACCAGCGCTGATAGGCCGAGTTGCTGCGGAAGCCGAGGAACAGCGCCAGCGCCGAGCCGAACAGGGTCAGCGGTAGCTCGGGCGCCTTGAACGGCAGCACGTAGTAAGTGACGGTGACGATCACGTCCCAGATGAACAGCAGCGTCAGCGGCTTCCAGACTTCGCGGACGATCTGGGTGAAGCGGGGCACGGCGGTGACGATCATGCGCGGCCAACGCGCGTTCGGCGGGGTCGTTGCACGGGTGAAACCGAACGTTACAGAGCCGCGCGTCGGTGTCGGTCGCTGGCCCGAGATGCCTTCGGTCGAGCGACCTCGTGCTCGGGCGAACGTCGAAGCCCAGGGGCTCGGGCGGCGACGTCGCCGGCGCAGGGCTCCCCTGCGCGCGAGCGCGAGTGGTCCCGCTATGCCTCAGCCGACCAGGGCGCGGTCGCGCAGGCCGCGCCAGACGCGCAGCGCCTGTACCGTCTCGGCCACGTCGTGGACGCGCAGCAGCTGCACCCCCGCCTCGGCGCCCTTGAGCGCGAGCGCGACCGAGCCGCCGAGCCGCGCCTCCACCGGCGCCTCGTTGCTGAGCGCGCCGATCAGCCGCTTGCGGCTGGCCCCCAGCATCACCGCGCAGCCGAGCGCCTGGAACGTCGCTAGGCCGTTGAGCAGCGCGAGATTGTCCGCGAGCGACTTGCCGAAGCCGATGCCGGGATCGACGATCACGCGGCCGCGCTCGACCCCGGCGGCGACCACCGCCTCGACCCGCGCCTCGAGCCAGTCGAACACCTCGCCGACCACGTCGGCGTAGCCGACGCGCCCGTGCCCGCCGGCCTTCGGATCGGGCGAGTGCATCAGGATCACGGGCGCGCCGCTGCGCACCACCACGTCGAGCGCGCGCTCGTCCCACAGCAGCGCGGACACGTCGTTGACGATCGCAGCGCCCGCGCCGAGCGCGGCCTCCATCACCGGCGCCTTGCGCGTGTCGACCGAGACCAGCGCGCCCGCGCGCGCGAGCCGCTCGACCACCGGGGCGACGCGACGCGCCTCGTCCTCCTCCCAGACCAGCGCGGCACCGGGGCGGGTCGACTCGCCCCCCACGTCGATCAGCGCGGCGCCGGCGGCGGCCATCGCCATGCCCGCGGCGGCCGCGGCGGCGGGGTCGTCGCGGTGCGCGCCGCCGTCGGAGAAGCTGTCGGGCGTGACGTTGAGGATCGCGGCGACCTGCGGCTGGTCGAGCCGCAGCACGCGCTCGCCCAGCGCGAGCGGCGCGCGCGGCGCGGTGACGCGCGCGTGGAGCAGCGCGGCGCGCTCGCCGAGTCGCGTGACCTCGGCGACGGGGACGACGCGGCGCGCGCCATCGCCGCTCACCTCATAGGCGGCGAACCATTGCAGACCCCCGGCGAGCCGCGCCACCGTGCCCTCCGGGTAAGCGAAGGGCGCGTCGACGAAGTGGACGGGGCGGAGGCGCATCGATCGGACCTTCTGCTGGGCGAGTGCCGCCTGCTACCGCGCTTCGGCGGGACGCCCAAGCGCTGGCTGGGAACAGAGCCGATTGCCCCTCAAGATGACCGCCATCCAGCTGATCCCCCCTGTCAGGGGAGGATCGGCGATCCCGTATCGCCTGTCGAACGACTTACGGCTGGGTGGCGAGCAGGTACGTCTGCCGCACGCGGTCGATCGGTTCGAGCGCGCCGTCCACCTCGCGGTGCCAGAAGGTCCAGCCGTTGCACGCGGGCGCCTGCTGCACCGTCGCGCCGACCTTGTGGATCGAGCCGCTCGCACCGCACGCGCTCGCCAGCGAGCCGTCCGCGCGCACCGTCGCGCGGTGGCGCCGCTTGGCGTCGACCAGCAGCGTGCCGGGCGTGAGGTAACCGTTCTCGACCAGCACGCCGAACGCCACCTTGGGCGCGGCGCGCGGGCTCTGCATCGTCGCCAGCGCCGACTCATCCAGCGGCAGCGCGGCGGCGATCCGCTCGGCCGCGGCGTCGACATAGGCCAGCTCGCGCTCGATCCCGATCCAGCGGCGCCCCAGCCGCTTCGCCACCGCGCCGGTGGTGCCGGTGCCGAAGAAGGGGTCGAGCACCACGTCCCCCGGCTTCGTGCAGGCGAGCAGGATGCGATAGATCAGCGCCTCGGGTTTCTGGGTCGGATGGACTTTCACCCCGCCCTTCTTGAGCCGCTCCTGCCCGCCGCAGATCGGGAATTCCCAGTCGGAGCGCATCTGCAGCTCGTCGTTCAGCGTCTTCATGCTGCGATAGTTGAAGGTGTATCGGGCCTTCTCGCCCTTCGACGCCCAGATCAGCGTCTCGTGCGCGTTGGTGAAGCGCGTGCCGCGGAAATTGGGCATCGGGTTGGCCTTGCGCCACACGATGTCGTTGAGGATCCAATAGCCCAGGTCCTGCACCGCGGCACCCACCCGGAAGATATTGTGGTAGCTGCCGATCACCCAGATCGTACCGTCGTCCTTGAGGATCCGGTGTGCCTCCGCCAGCCAAGCGCGCGTGAAAGCGTCATAGGCGGCGAAGGTGTCGAACTTGTCCCAATCGTCGGTCACCGCGTCGACGTGGCTGCCGTCGGGGCGGAACAGCTCGCCGCCGAGCTGGAGGTTGTAGGGCGGATCGGCGAAAACCATGTCGACCGACTTGGCGGGCAGCGCGCGCATCGCCGCGATACAGTCGCCCATCACGATCTGGTCGAGCGGGAGCGGTGCGTCCGCCGGCGCCGCGGCGCGTCGCGACCGCGCGACCTTGTCCATCACCCCCATCGATCAGCCCCCTTTTCGCTCGCGCAAGAGGCCGCCGAAAGCCGTCCCCGTCAAGCCGGCTTTTCGCAGGCGACTCGTGGACCGAAGCCGAGTCGCTGGGGGAACAAGATGAGTCCACGTCCATATGTTGAGTCGTCCGCGGCGAGATTGACTCGATATATGGTGGTGTGACGGAAAAGACTCAGAGTGGCAGAACCGACTGCGCCACGGGCGCGAAGCTGCGGCGATGGAGCGGCGACGGCCCGTGTTCGCGCAGCGCGCGCAGGTGCGCGGGGCAGCCATAGCCCTTGTTCGAGTGCCAGCCGTATTGCGGGTGCGATTCGGCGGCGGCGATCATGATCTGGTCGCGCGTGTGCTTGGCGACGATCGAGGCGGCGGCGATGGAGCGGCTCCGCGCGTCGCCGCCGACGATCGCGGTGGCGGCGTAACTCCAACGCGGCAGACGGTTGCCGTCGACCAGCACGTGCCCGGGCACGTCGCCCAGCGCGCCCGCCAGCGCGTCGACCGCGAGCGTCATCGCCTTCATCGTCGCCCAGTAGATGTTGAGCACGTCGATCTCGGCGGGCTCGACGATGCCCACGCCCACGATCGCGCAGTCGCGCAGTCGCGCGTACAGCCGAGCGCGCTCGGCGGCGCCCAGCTTCTTGGAATCGTCGATGCCGCGCGGCACGCCCCGGGCGGGCAGCACCACCGCGGCGGCCACCACCGGCCCGGCGAGCGGCCCCCGCCCCGCCTCGTCGACACCCGCCACCGGCGGTAGGCAGCGCTTCTCGTGGAGCAGCCCGGGCATCAGAGCCGCCACGGCGGGAAGCGACGGTTCTCGCCCGCCTGGTAGAGGCACAGGGCGTTGCCCGACGGGTCGCGCAGCCGCGCCTCGCGCCAGCCCCACGGCCGGTCGCGCGCGTCGTCGACCGCGACTCCTGCGGCGCGCGCGTGCGTCACCGCGGCGTCGACGTCGGCGACCTCGAGGAACACCAACGGTCGGCCATCGATCTCCTGTGCCGCCTCGATCGACAGCGTCGCGCCCCCCTCGCTCTCGAAGCGCGCGTAGCGGCTGCCGCTGGCGACGATCGGGACGAGCCCCAGACCGCGGTAGAAGGCGAGCGCGGCGACGTGGTCGGTTGCCGGCAACGTCACCTGGTTGAGCATCGGCGCCGCCGCGCCGACGTCGAGGCGCACGCGCGCGTGGCCCATCGGTCCGTGGCCGCCGCCCAGCCCGGGCGCCTCGCGCAGCGCGACCCGGACGAACCCGCGCGCGCGCGCGATCGCGGCGGGCAGCGCGAGGCCCCGCGCCAGCCCGTCGGCGATCGCGCTCGCCAGCGTGCAGCCGGTGCCGTGGCTGTGGCGCGTGTCGATGCGCGGCGCTTCCCACCGCATGATCTCGCCGTCGGGGCCGATCAGCCGGTCCACCACGCTCGCCCCCTCGGCATGGCCGCCCTTCACCAGCAGCGGCGTGCCGATCGCGGCGGCATAGTCGCGCGCCGCGTCCGCGACCGCCTCGGCGGCGAGCGACTCGCGCCCGCACAGCGCCGCCAGTTCGGGCAGGTTGGGCGTGACGAGCGCGCTGCGTCGCGCCAGCCGCCCGAACGCTTCGATCGTGGCGGCGTCGGCCAGCACCGCGCCGCTGCTCGCCACCATCACCGGGTCGAGCACGATCGCGCGGCCGTATCGGTCGCTCTCCAGCTCCTCGGCGACCGCGGCGGCGATCTCCGCGCCCCCGAGCATCCCGATCTTGACCGAGTCGACGCCGAGGTCCTCGACCACGCTCGCCATCTGCTGCCGCACCAACTCGGGCGACAGCGCCGCGACCGCCTGGACGCCGAGCGTGTTCTGCGCGGTGATCGCGGTGATCGCGGTCATCGCGTGGCCGCCCAGCATCGTGACGGTCTTGATGTCGGCCTGGATCCCCGCGCCGCCGCCCGAGTCCGAGCCGGCGACGATCAGCACCCGCGGCATCATCCGCGGTGGTGCCGCACGGTGGAAGCCGGGTGCTTCTTGAGCGTCGCACCGACGCGCGCGGGGCGGTCGAGCAGCTCGCCGCCGCAGCCGGGGCAGCGCTCGTCGAGGTCGTCGGCGCAGTCGGCGCAATAGGTACATTCGAGCGAGCAGATGAACGCGCCGCCCGCGTCGGCGGGCAGGTCGACGCCGCAGCGCTCGCAGTCGGGACGCATCTCCAGCATGCGGGCGCCATAGCGCCCCGCGCGCGCGAGGTCACGGGGGGAGAACGCAGCCGGGCTCGTGGCCGATGATCCGCGCGCCCTCCTCCGCACCGCGCGCGCGGCGCTCACCGACACCCGGGTTCCTTTCCGCGCCGTCGCGCGTATGCGCAGCGGATGGAACAGCAGGCTCTCGTCATCGCGCTGATCGGCGCGCTGGGTATCGGCGCGCAATGGGTGGCGTGGCGCACCGGCTGGCCGGCGATCGCGCTGATGCTCGTCGCCGGCGTCGTCGCCGGGCCGGTGACCGGCCTGATCGACCCGCACCGCACCTTCGGCGACCTGCTCGAGCCGCTCGTCGCGGTGGCGGTCGCGATCATCCTGTTCGAGGGCGGGCTCAGCCTCAACTTCCGCGAGCTGCGCCGCACCGACGGCGCGGTGACGCGGTTGCTGCTGGTCGGCGTGCCCGTCGGCTGGCTGCTCGGCGCGCTGGCCTGCTATTACATCGGCGGCCTGGTGTGGCCGGTCGCGATCCTGTTCGCGGGCATCCTCGTCGTCACCGGGCCGACCGTCGTGCTCCCGCTGCTGCGGCAGAGCAACATCGCGCCGCGGCCGCGCGCGATCCTCAAATGGGAGGCGATCGTCAACGACCCGATCGGCGCGCTGTGCGGCGTCGTGACCTACGAGTATCTGCGCCGCGCCGGCGAGGGCGTGACGATCCCGCAGCTGCTGCTGTCGCTGCTCGCCGCCAGCCTGGTGTCGGGGCTGATCGGCTATGGCGCGGCGCGTGCGGTCGCCTGGGCCTTCCCGCGCGGGCATGTCCCCGAATATCTCAAGGCGCCGGTGCTGCTGGTCGCGGTGATCGGCACCTTCGTGGTCTCCAACCTCGTCCAGCAGGAGACTGGGCTGCTCGCGGTGACGGTGATGGGCGTGGCGCTCGCCAACCTGCGGCTCGACTCGCTGCGCGACATCCATCCGTTCAAGGAGAATGTCACCGTCCTGCTGATCTCGGGCGTGTTCGTGCTGCTGTCGGCGACGCTCAACCTGGGCGTGCTCGAGCGCTTCGAGTGGCGCTTCGCCGCCTTCCTGCTCGCGCTGCTGTTCCTGGTGCGCCCCGCCACGGTGCTGCTCAGCCTCGCCTTCACGCGCGTGCCCTGGAACGAGCGGCTGCTGGTCGCCTGGATCGCGCCGCGCGGCATCGTGGCGGTGGCGATCTCGGGGCTGTTCGCGCTGCGGCTGGGCAATCTCGGCTATGACGACGGGTCGATCCTGGTCACCTTGTCCTTCGCGGTGGTGGTGGCGACGATCGTCGCGCACGGCTTCTCGATCGGCGCGGTGGCGCGGTGGCTCAAGGTGACCGGCGCGACCGAGCGCGGGCTGCTGATCGTCGGCGCGACGCCGTGGAGCAACGCGCTGGCGGCGCAGCTGCGCCAGCTCGAGGTGCCGGTGACGATCTGCGACACCAGCTGGCAGCGGCTCGCGCCGGCGCGGCGCGGCGGGGTCGACACCTATCACGGCGAGATCCTCGCTGAGGCGACCGAGGACCGGCTCGACCTGTCGCGCTTCCAGGTGCTCGTCGCCACGACCGACAACGAGGCGTACAACGCGCTGGTCTGCAACGAATTCGCCCCCGAGCTCGGGCGCGACAACGTGTATCAGCTCGGCGCCGGCACGCACGAGGACGACCGTCGCGCGCTGCCCGCCTCGCTGCGCGGCCGCGCGCTCTTCACCAGCGGGCACGGCGTCGAGGAGATCGTCCGCCGCGTCGACGACGGCTGGGCGTTCCGCAAGACGCGGATCACCGACAAGTTCGACTATGCGACCGCGCGCGCCGACCTCGCCGACGAGGCCGACATGCTGCTGCTGCTGCGCAAGGGCGCCCCGCTGCGCTTCTTCTCGCACGCCAGCCGGCCTATCCCGCAGTCGGGCGACACGATCATCAGCTTCGGTCCGCCCGCCGGGCCGCGACGCGGGCAGCAGGAGGTGAGCGTATGAGCGACAATGCGATCAGGGCCGGCGCGGCGGCGCTGCTGCTCGGCCTGGCGGCCTGCTCGTCGCCGCCCGCGCGCGATCGCGGCGACGAGGCCAACGCCGCCGACACGGCCAACGCGGTCGCCGCGACCGCCACCGACAACGACACGGCGGCGCCCGCCAAGTCGATCCTTCGCCCCGAGGTCGCCGCCCCCGCACCGCAGGAGGAGGCGCCGCGCGCCGAGGACGCGGTCGCCGGCTTCGACGAGAGCGGCAAGACCTTGACCGACGAGGCGAAGGTGGCGCTCGACTCGCTGGTCGCCAGCCCCGCGGCACGCGCCGGCGGCGCGTTCACGCTGCGCGGCCACAGCGACTCGCGCGGCGACGATCGCGCCAACCTGCGCGCGTCGCGCCGCCGCGCCGAGACCGTCCGCGACTATCTCGCCGCCGAGGGGATCGACCCGGGGCGGATCACCGTGATCGCGCTCGGCGAGACCACGCCGCTGGTGCCCAACGCCCACCCCGACGGCAGCGACGATCCCGCGGCGCGGCAGCGAAACCGTCGCGTCGAGGTGCATGTCGCGCCGCCCGCGGTTGCTCCCGGAGGCACCGAGGAGGGCGAGGACGCGGTCGCGGGCAATGCCATGACGCCAGCCGACGAGGCGACGGCCCGGCCATGACGGTGTGGGCCCGATCTAGCGCCAGGCGATCCTCCCCCGCAGGGGAAGGTGTCTGGCCGAAGGCCTGACGGGTGTCGCGGGTCGTGAGTCCATCAGCAATCACGTCCGGTGACACCCCTTCGTCGCGCTACGCGCGCCACCTCCCCGTTCGGGGGGAGGATCATCGCGCTGCGCCTCCTCGACGCCCACGCCCCTCGCCAGCGGCGCGCCCACCACGCCAGATCACTGCGCCGCGGTCGCCGGCGCGGTGCCGGGATAAGCGATGCCGAGCTGCTCGAGGTAGCTCGGGTAGCGCGCCGGGTCGTAGTAGAATTTCTCCAGCTGCGGGCGCATGTCGCGCATCACCTTCTCGTTGAGCCAGATGGCGGGCTTGTCCTGCGCGGTGATCAGCGGCGCATAGGTGTCGGTCTTGAGCTGAACGTCCTGGAAATAGCTCTTCGCCTGCGCGAGCAATTTGGGCGAGGTCATCAGGTCGAGCACGGTCATCGCCACCGCCTTGGCGCCGGCCACCGCCCCCTTGTGCGCGATCGGGGTCGCCATCGCCATCGCCGAGGTGAGATGGTGGCCGATCATGTTGGGCACGTTCGAGGGGAAGCGGATCGTGATCGTCGGCACCGTCCACATGATGTCGCCGATATCGTCCGAGCCGCCCCCGATCGACTGCGGGCGGTTCTCGGGCGTCGACAGCGCGGTCACCTTGGTCTTGAGCGGCTTGACCTTGCGCTGGTTGGCCTGCTGCACCGCGCGCGCGAACGCCTGGTCGTCGGCCGACCAGCGCGGCATGCCGACCGCGGCGATATTGGCATAGGCCGCCTCCGCCATCGGCTTGTTGCCGAAATTGGGCGCGGCATAGCCGAGCACGCGATGCGTCACGGTCGTGCCGGTCGCCTTGGCCGACGCCTCCGAGATCTCGTTGCCGGTCTCGTACATCGACTTGATCGCGCCGAAGCTGCGGTCGCGGAAATAATACCAGACCGAGGCGGTGGCGGGGACGATGTTGGGCTGCCCCCCGCCGTCGGTGATGACGTAGTGCGAGCGCTGCGTGACGGGCAGATGCTCGCGTCGATAGTTCCACGCGGTGTCCATCAGCTCCACCGCGTCGAGCGCGGAGCGCCCCTCCCACGGCATGCCCGCCGAGTGCGCGGTCTTGCCGCGGAACTGATATTCCACCGAGACCATGCCGTTCATGCCGAAATCGCCGTAGGCGGTGCCGAACTCGCTGGCGACATGCGTGAAGATGCAGGCGTCGACGCCCTTGAACATCCCGTCGCGCACGTAATAGGCCTTGGTCGCGAGCAGCTCCTCGGCGACGCCGGGCCACACCATCAGCCGCCCCGGTATATGATGCTTCTCCATCACCGACTTGGCCGCGATCGCCGCGGCGATCACCAGCGGCAGCCCCGCATTGTGTCCCTCGCCGTGGCCGGGGCCGCCCTCGACCATCGCCTTGGCCTCGGCCATGCCGGGATATTGCGACACGCCGAGCAGCCCGTCGATGTCGCTGCCCAGAGCGATCAGCGGCCCGCCCTCGCCCCAGGTGGCGGTGAAGGCGGTCGGAATGCCGGCGACGCCGCGCTGCACGGTGAAGCCGGCCTTCTCCAGCACGTCGGTGAGATAGGCCGAGGTGCGCACCTCCTGGAAGCCTGGTTCGGCGTAGCTGAACACCTGGTCCACCATCACCTGGATCTGCTTGGCCTGCGCGTCGACCTTGTCCTCGGCCTCGCGCTTGAGCGCCTTGCCGGCCTGCGCGAGCGCCGCCTGGGGCGCCAGCAGCGCGCCCAGCAGCAGCGCGGTCACGGCGTCGCGGAACCTCGTCATATCGTGATCTCCCTTGGTGATGCGGTCAGAAGTTCATCGTGAAGGCGACGCGGAAGCTGCGACCCAGCACGTCGTAGAGACTGCGCGAGGTCTGCGGGTACGCGGGCGTGTTGTTGCCGTCCGGCCCGTTGCCGACGAGCAGCGGGTCCTTGTCGAGCAGGTTGGTGACGATGAAGGTCAGCGACCCCTCGCGCCCGCCCGAGCGCAGCTTCACCCCCAGCGAGGCGTCGAGGTAGAAGGCGCCGCCGATGTCATTGTCGTTGATCGTGCGCGCGCGCGTCGTCGAGACCGGGCAGCCGCTGGTGCACTCGACATAGTCGTTGCCGTACACGCCCGAGCCGAAACCGCGACCGACGAGGTTGAGCGTGAAGGCGTCCACCTCGTAGAAGGCGCTGACGCGGTAGCGCCAGCTCGGCGACGAATAGGTGCCCGACAGGCTGCCGCCGTTGACGCCGGCATAGTCGATCGGGAAGATGCCGTTGTCGATGACGTTCTCGATGTAGTGAGTCACCGCGCCGTTGACGGTCAGCCTTCCCGGCAGCGACGAGGCGATCTCGGCGAGATCGCGGCGATAGCTCACCGCGATGTCGAAGCCCTTCTCCACCTGGCTGGCGAAGTTGAACGGCTGGATGACGATCGAGCTGAGCGCGCCGCCAGAGTAGACGATGTTGTCGCAATATTGCGTCGTCCCCGAGTAGCAGAAGTCGACCGTGTTCTGCGCGGTGATGGTGCCGATCGCGTCGCTGATGCGGATGTCGTAATAGTCGAACGAGGCGGTGAAGCCGGGCAGGAAGCGCGGCGTCGCCACCGCGCCGACCGTCCAGCTCTTCGCCTTCTCGGGGTCGAGCGCGGTGTTGCCGATCGTGTTCTCGAGGAACTGCTGCGATCCCGTCGCGGGCGCGTTGGCGGGCAGGATCACGGTGTTGGTGCGCGCGGTGCCCGCGGCGAACAGCTCCTGGAGGTTGGGCGCGCGGATGTCGCGGCTGTAGGTGCCGCGGAACTTGATGTCGGGGATCGGCTCGAAGGTGGCGCCCGCCTTCCAGGTGAACACCGAGCCCGAGGTGGAATAATCGGTGTAGCGCCCGGCGGCGTTGACGGTCAGCCCGCGCCACAGCGGCAGGTCGAGCTCGACGAACCCTTCCTTGACGTTGTAATCGCCGCGATTGACCAGGTAGTTGCCGTAGAGCCAGCCGGAGTTGAACTGCGGGTCGACGCTGCCGTCGATCTGCTCCTTGCGCCACTCGCCGCCGAACGCGATCGCCGCCGCGCCGCCGGGCAGGTCGAACAGCGTGCCGCTCATGCTCGCCGAGGCGACGTCCTGCTGGATCGACTGGTCGCGCTGGGGCTGTGCCGCGCCGTAGATATAGCCGAGCGCCGCCGCGGACGGCCCGTCGGTGCCGAGCCGGTCGATCGGCACGCAGCCGTTGCCGGGGTCGCTCAGCGTCGAGCGGCAGACGATCTGGCCGCCCGACAGCACCGCGTCCTGCGCCAGCGCCATGCGCGCGTTGTTCCAGGTGTTGGTCAGCTCCTCGTGCGACTTGGTGAGCCCGTGCTGGTAGTAGACGTCCCACGACCAGCTGCGGCCGAACAGCCCGACCTTGCCCTTCGCCCCGCCGACATAGCGGTAGACGTCGCGGCGATTGTCGCTGCCGGGCACGGGGAAGCCGGCGTTGGACGTGCCGATCGTCAGGCTCGACACCCCGGCCGCGGCCATGCGCGCGGCGACGTCGGGATATTGCGTCAGCAGATAGGCATTGTCGCCGCGGATGGTGACGCCGGTGCTCGGGGTCTGCTGGTAGAAGCTCTGCCCCTCGTACCGGTTGAACGAGACTTGGCCGTAGACCTGCACGTCGGGCGCGAGATCGACCCCGATCCGCGAGAAGAGGCTGACGCGCTTCTCGTTGGGCAGCAGCGAGTTGGTCCCGGCGTGCCCGGCCAGGGTGGTGCGCCAGTCGCCGCCGACCATCCACGGCGAGGAGGTCGCGTTGGTGGTGCCGTAGTTGAGCTGGCCGGTGCTGCCGGGAGCGAGGAAATAGGTGCCGCGCAGCGGCCCGGCGGTGACCAGCCCGCCCGCGGTATAGGTCGCCGGCCCGAACCCCTCGCCGACCAGCCGCTGCGGCAGGCCGTTGGTCGCGGTATAGGCGGGGTTGTTGATCTGGAAATAGCCGCGGTCGTTCCAGTCGCGCGCGATCGTGTCGACGCCGTCCTGGTGATAATATTCGGCGCTGGCGAGCAGGTGGACGCGGTCGCCGAGCAGCGACTTGCCCAGCGTCGCGGCGAAGCGGTAATTGTGGCCGTCGCCGCGCTCGGTGATGCCGGTGTCGGCGGCGACCTTGAACCCGCGATATTTCTCGTCGAGGATGAAGTTGACCACGCCGCCGACCGCGTCCGAGCCGTACTGCGCCGAGGCGCCGCCGGTCACCACCTCGACGCGCTCGATCAGGTCCTGCGGGAAGGTGTTGACGTCCACCACGCCGTTGACCGCGGAGGCGACCGAGCGCTGGCCGTTGAGCAGCACCAATGTGCGGCCCGCACCGAGCCCGCGCAGGTTGACCGAGTTGATCCCGGCGAGACCGTTCGACAGCGAGCCCGAGCTGTTCGCCGCGGTGCTGCCCTGCGCGATCGAGGGCAGCTGGTTGACGAAGTCGGAGACGTTGGCGGGGCGCTGCGCCGCCAGCTCGGCGGCGCCGAGCACGGTGACGGGGGTGGGCGCGCTATAGCCGTCGCGGACGATGCGGCTGCCCGTGATGACGATGTCGTCGGGCGGGGTGGGATCGACGCCGGTGTCCTGCGGCGGCGCGGCGGCGAGCGCGCCGTCGGCCTCGGCCGCGACGCTCTGGAGCGGCGCGGCGGGCGCGGGTGTCTGCGCGGCGGCGCCGCTCGCCCCCACCGTCGTCGCGGTCGCGAGAAGCAGCGCCTTGGCCGCGCGGCGCCGCCGCGCCTTCGCTGTTGTCACCTGCATGTTCGAACACCCCCGAGAAGAATCGACCGCGTCCCTGGCGTCGCTCTCCCCGGCCTGGTGGGTCGTCTCCGAGGCGGTGGCACGCGTGTAATGGCGCTTCCCGCGGGCGACCCAGCCTGCCCCGCCCTGACGGGTGCAGCCTCATCGAGGAGGCCGTCACGCAACTTAATTGCGGCTCAGGCCTCGTTGATGACCGTAAGGTTGCACGTTAGCGCGCGGGTGATCCCAGAAAAGATCGTGCAAAGGATCGCACCGCGTGACGGAATCCGGCGTGCAAGAACGTTTCGGTGACCGAAGCCAGCATAGGGTCCGATTCGGTGCCATCCCGCAGATCCTCCCCCGCACGGGGAGGGAGACCGCTCGCGCAGCGAGCGATGGAGGGGGCTCTCCCCACGGCGCGACTGACGTGAGGGGTCTTTCGGAGGCGGGGCGTTCGCGGACAGCCACTCCCCACCGCGCCGACGCGCGGCGATCCCCTCCCCGTTCCGGGGAGGATTTCCCACACCTTCGCCTCAGCGCGCGAACACCACTGGCGGCACTTCGCGGCGAGCGACCTGGCGCATGATGAAGCTGCTGCGAATCTTGGCGACATAGGGCAGGCGCGACAGCTCGCTGCGATACACCCGGTCATAGTCGTTGAACGAGCGCACGTGCACCATCATGACGAAATCGGTGTCACCCGAGACGAAGCTGCAGAAGCTCATCGAGGGGCATTGCAGCACCGCTTCCTCGAACTCGATCAACGCCTGCTCGGCCTGGGAGGCGAGCTCGATCGAGACCAGCACCATGATGCCATAGCCGAGCCGGTCGAGGTCGAGGCTGGCGGTATAGCCCGCGATCAGCCCGCGCTCCTCAAGGATCTTGCGCCGCCGCGCCGCCGCGGTGCTCGACAGATAGACGCGCTCGCCGAGCGCGACGTCGGACATCCGGCCGTCGACGGTGAGCTCGCTGAGCAGGCGGCAGTCGGTCTGATCGATGTCGGCCGTCGTGATATCCATCGCGTTTCCCCATTCCGCCGCCCGAAAGCATCACACCTCGCGTCTATGCTGTCTGAAAGAGGCGGGATGCGCAACGCCGGGCGTGCTAGCCTCGGTTAGGTCGCAACACGAAGGGGCCGCATGACCAGCACCGATCGTCTCCGCCGCGCGCTCGGCGCATCGCTCCTGCTCGCGGGCGGCCTCGCCGCTCCCGCCGCGCTCGCCCAGCACACGATGCCGACGGCCGCCCCCGCCGCAGTGCCCACGCTGCTCCCCGTCAAGGTCGAGCGTGACAGCGGCAAGGTGCTCGTCACCCTCCCCGCGCCCGACGCCGACGGCGTCTCGGGGCGCTTCCTCTACGCCACCGCGCTCAAGACCGGCTTGGGCTCGGCGCCGATCCGGATCGACCACGGCATGGTCGGCGACACCCAGCTGCTCGCCTTCCGCCGGCTCGGGAAGAAGGTGGCGGTCGTGTTCGAGAACCCGCGCTACCGCTCGTCGGGTGACGCGCTGGAGCGGCGCGGCGCCGGCGCGGACTTCCCGTTCAGCACCGTCGCGATGCTCGACGTCGCCGCGGCCGCGCCCGACGGCGCGGTGACGGTCGATCTCGCCCCGCTGCTGCTGCGCGACACGATGCGGCTGGCCGACAAGCTCAACGCCGAGGCCAAGGGCTTCAAGCTGGTCGACTCGCTCAGCGCGGTCGACCCCGGCTCGATCAAGGCCTTCCCCGACAATATCGAGATGGAGGCGGTGCAGACCTATGCCTCGGACACGCCGGGCAAGGAGGTCGACACGATCGCGCCCGACGGGCGGCAGGTGAGCTTCACCGTCCACCACTCGCTGGTGCGCCTGCCCGCCCCCGGCTTCGTGCCGCGCCGCTTCGACATCCGCTCGGGCACCTTCGCCACCCCGGTGTACGAGTTCAACACCCCGCTGGGGGCGCCGGTGTTCCAGCAATATGCCAACCATTTCCGCCTCGAGAAGATGGACCCCGGCGCGGCGCGCTCGCGCGTGCGCAAGCCGATCGTCTTCTACATCGACAACAAGGCGCCCGAGCCGATCCGCACCGCGCTGGCCGAGGGCGTCGCCTGGTGGAACCAGGCGTTCGACGCCGCCGGCTACGTCGACGCCTTCCAGGTCCGCGTGCTGCCCGCCGACGCCGACCCGCAGGACGTGCGCTACAATATGGTCAACTGGAACGAGCGGCAGACGCGCAGCTGGTCCTATGGCGGCGGCGTCACCGACCCGCGCACCGGCGAGATCATCAAGGGCAATGTCGTGCTCGAGGGGCTGCGGCTGCGCCAGGACATCTGGATCTTCGAGGGGCTGGTCGGCACCGCCGAGGAGAATAAGGGCACCGCCAACGACCCGGTCCGCGTCGCGCTGGCGCGGATCCGCCAGCTCGGCGCGCACGAGGTGGGCCACGCGCTCGGCTTCGCGCACAATTTCGCCGCGAGCACGCAGGATCGCGCCTCGGTGATGGACTATCCCTTCGCCAAGGTCGCGCTCGACGGCGACGCGATCGACCTGTCCGACGCTTATGCCAGCGGCATCGGCGCGTGGGACAAGTTCACGGTCGACTGGCTCTACGGCCAGCCCGCCGCGGGCACCGACCCGGACGTCGCCGCCGCGGCCAAGGCCGACGCGGCGCAGCGCGCGGGGATGCGCTACCTCACCGACATCGACGGCCGCGACTCGAGCCTGGCGGTGCCGGGCGACAGCATGTGGACCGAGGGCGCCGACTCCCCCGCGGACCTCGCGCACGTGATGGCGGTGCGCCGCGTCGCGCTGGCGCGCTTCGGCCCGGGCGTGCTTCACGCCGGCGCGCCGCTCGCCGACCTGCGCCGCAGCTTCGTGCCGTTGTGGCTGTTCCACCGCTACGCCGTGGCGGCGATCGGCAAGACGCTCGGCGGGGTTCACTACAGCTACGCCACCGCGGGCGACAGCGCCCCGCCCCCGACCCGCGCGACCGCGGCCGAGCAGGGAGAAGCGCTCGACGCGCTGATGGCGACGCTCGCTCCCGCCGCGCTCACCGTGCCGCCCGCGCTGGCGCTGACGCTGTCGTCGGGGGTCAACGGCAACGCCGACCCGCAATATGACACGGAAGTGTTCGACACCGCGGGCGGCGCGGTGTTCGATCCCTTGGTCGCGACCGACGTGGCGGCGCAGGTCACGCTCGAGACGCTGCTGGCGCCGTCGCGGCTCACCCGGCTCCATCTCCAGCACGCCGCCGACCCGGCGCTGCCCGGCGTGGAAACTTTGCTGGACCGGCTCGACCGCGGCGTGGTGGCGCGCCACGACGACGCGGTGACGCAGCGGATCGCGCTGCGGACGGTGCTGGCGATCGCCGCGGCGGCGCGCGCGCCTGCGACCGGGGCGGACGTGGCGCTGCGGCTCGACGGCGCGCTGGTGGCGGTGCGCGAGCGGCTCGCGCGCGACAAGCGCGACGCCTGGGCGCAGGCCGTGGCGCGACTGCTCGGCGACCCGGACGCGCTCGACCGCGCGCTCGCGCCGGCGTCGCGCGCCGCGCCGGCGATCCCGCCGGGCATGCCGATCGGGTGAGCGAGAGGCGGTGGCTAATCCTTTAGCAGCCCGTCATCTCCACCACCACGATCACGACCTTGGCCCCGCAGACTAGCCGATGCGCCGCGCGAGATCGCCGTCCCGCGCCGTATCGCTCGGTTCAATGTGGGGCAAAACTGCGCTGGACGGAACTGGCCAAAACCGACTAGCACGTCGAGCTGCGATTGGGGAATCGCGTGTAATCAGGGGGTTAAATTAAGATGAGGAAGCTGGCTTCGGTGCGGATGCGCCGGTGGTCACTCGCGCTCAGCGCGAGCATCGTCGCGATCGGGACGGCCAGCTCATCCGCGGCGGCGCAGTGCAGCCCAGACCCTGTGAGCAGCAATACCGTCACGACCTGCATCGACACCGACCCCGATGGGCTGGTGGTGGGCGCCGATCTGGCGCAGGTTGTCGTTGCCGCTGACGCAATCGTTCGCGCGGGCAGCGCGGCAGCGATCGACGTCGCGGCATGGGGCGTCCAGGTTTCAGTAGCCGGCACGGTCGAGGGCGGTGCTAACCCCGGCATCCGCGTCAACGCGGCCGCGCCCTATAGCGTGCTCTGCTCCGACCCTTACGCCGGGGCATCCGTCAACTATTGCACGATCGGCACCTACTACACCGTCTATCCCTCCGCCAGCGCGACGATCAGCGTCGCGGCGGGAGCGAGCGTGATGGGCAAGCAGGCGCTGCTCGTGTCACGCGACCCGGCGAGCACGAGCTACGTCACCGCCAGCCTCACCAACGCCGGGACGCTGATCGGCAGCACGGACGCGGCAGTCGTGGTGTCGCTCCCCGGTCAGACCTATTACGAGGGCGTCGACGTCATCAACGCCGCGACAGGTGCGATCGGTGGCATCCGCGGCCGCGTCGGCACGATCCGCAACGATGGTGCCATCTCCGCCGTCAACGGTCTCGCGATCGAGGCGGAGGGCGCGCTGACGCTCACCAACCGCGGCACGATCTCGGGATCGGTCATCTCGCACGCGGTCAGCGGTCAGAACAGCACCATCGACTCGGTCGGCGGCACGATCGACGGTGATCTCACGCTCGGCGCCGGCAACGATACACTCGTCGGCACGTACACGAACGGCGTGACGCAGACCGGCGTCACCGGCACGATCGACGGCGGCGCGGGAACTGACACCCTTCGCCTCGGCATCGACGCCGACGCGACGCTAGGCACGATAGCGCTGCCGACGAACTTCGAGCAGCTCGGCCTGGTTGTCGCGCGCGACGTCACCGCGACCCTAGGGGATGGATTCGCCGGTGCGGTGCAACTCGGCGGCGAGGGCACGGTGATCAATCGCACCGCGCTCGTGGGTGGCATGCAGGTCGTCACGAGCACGAGCTTCGGTTATGGCAGCGGCAGCTTCGTGAACGCTGGCACGCTCCGGACCACGGCCGCGGGCGCCTATGCAGTGCGCTCCAGCGCCACGAAGTTCGACAATCAGGGCACGATCGATGCCGCCGGGGCTGGCGTGTCGATCGATTCGTACGGCACCAGCTTCACCAACAGCGGCACCATCACTGCGGCCGACACCGGGGTGCTGGCGTGGAGCGCGCAGGTCACCAATAGGGGCACGATCGCGTCTACCGGCGGAGTCGGGCTGGACGTGTCGGGATCGTCGGGGTTCGCGTCGACCAACAGCGGGACGATCACCGGCGCGGTCGCGGGTGCGAGCGTTTCGTCGACGCTGGTCAACGAAGGCACGATCAGCTCGCCGGGCACCGGCGTGATCCTCAGCTACTACGGCACGATTGACAATCGCGCGGGCGGGCGGATCAGCGGCGGTGCGCGCGCGATCGGACCGCAGAGCAGCAATGTCTCGCTGTTTAATTCGACCGTCGTCAACGCCGGCACGATCGATGGCGACGTCGTGCTCGGCACCACGTCGGGCAACGACTTCTATAACGGGAACCGCTTCATTGCGCTCACCGGAGGCGTGCTCAACGGTAATCTCACGCTGGGTCGCGGCGATACGCTCGTGACCGAGCTGGACGGCAGCAGCGGCGGCACCTTCGCCGGGATCAACGGCAGCGTTAGCGCGACGGGCAGCGGACTCCGCTACCGTGTCCGCGGCACCGCCAGCACGACGGCGAACGGCACCGCACCCGCGGGTTTCACCTCCGTCGGCTATGACCTGCTGGACGGCGCCGCGCTGACCCTCACCGCAGCTACCGCACCGCTAATGTTGGCGGGCTCGGGCAGCGTCGATGTCAGTGGGTCGATCACCGCGACCAGTGCCCCAGCGATCGCGCGTGGTAGCGTCATCTACGCACCCGGCGAAGCGCAGGTCACCAACGACGTTCTGGCGGTCACCAGCCGGGGCATGCTCTCGCTGGTGCGCGCGAGCGGTGGCGCGGCTTTCTATCCCGACGTCGCGGTGAGCCTCGGCGAACGTGACACCTTCACCAACGCGGGCACGATCGTCGTCGGCGGCGGCGCGAGCGCGGCGCGGGCCGGCACGATCGTGAACGGCGGGACGATCCGCCAAGCTGCCGGCAGCGCCGCCTCGGACGGGATAGTCGGCAGCTACAACGGCCTCGTCGTCACCAACAGCGGTACGATCGAGGTCGCGGGCGCGGCAATCCGCGGCGATTACGGCGCCCTCACGATCGACAACAGCGGGCGGATCACCAGCACCGACACGGCCGCTATACAGTCACCTTACTACGGCGCCACCGTCTTCAATCGCACGGGCGGCACCATCGCAGGCAACGGCATCGCGGTGCAGCTCGGCAGCGGCACGCTGAGCAACGCCGGCGCCATCATCGGCGACGTGCTGCTCGGCACCTCCGCCAGCGGCTATTATGGCGCGGCGACCTATGTCGCGCAGCGCGGCACGATCGCGGGCGATCTACGCTTCGGCGCGGGCGACGACCAGTTCGTCAGCTACGGCGACGACGCCGGGGTGAGTGGTACGATCGACGCGGGCGATGGTGTCGACACCTTCGTCTACGCGCGCGACGCTAGCGCAACGGTGACGCTGGGTCAGTCGCTGCCGACGAGCTTCGAGCGCGAGGGCGCGCGCGCGGTCGGCACCGACGTGGTGCTGACACTGCGCTCCGACGCGCCGATCACGCAGCCGCTGCGGCTCTCGGGCGACGGCACGATCATCAACACCGCTACGATCGATGCGAGCGTCAGCGCCGACAGCCTCAGCCTCGCTCCCGGTTCGACGCCGGCGGCGCTGGCCTTCGTCAATCGCGGCAGCATACGCGGCCTCGGCGGCACGGTGCGAGACTTCGACAACCAGGGCACGATCACTGCGGCGAGCGACAGCCAGTTCGCCGTGGCGCTGATCACCGACACGACGCTGTCGGCGCGCAATGCCGGCCTCATTGCTGGCGGGATCAACCTGAGCTCGGAGAACTACTTCTTCCCATCGGACACGCCGCCAGGCGCACTGTCGATCGGTTACGTCAACACGGGCACAACGAGCGTGGCGCGCGGCGCCGCGGTGCAGCTCAGCTCGAGCAGCTACCAGCCACGTGATGTCGCGCTGTCGCTCGATAACAGCGGCACAATCGAGGCGAGCGGCGCGGCGAGTTACGGTGCGGCGCTGACCACCGGCACCGGCGGCGCGATCCAGTCGATCACGGTCACCAACAGCGGCACCATCCGCGCTAACGGCGGGGGCGAGCGCTACACCTACGGCTACCCGCCCTTCGTGAGCTCCTTCGTGAGTTCCTCGATCGCGCTGGCGCTCTATGCAGCTGATGACGCCTCCGCCACTGTGATCAACGCCAAGTCCGGCGTGATCGAGGCCACTGGCGCCTCGTCGACCGCGCTGAGCGTGAACGCGGGAATGTTGACGCTGGTCAATGCCGGCACGATCCACGGCGGCGCAGGCGAGACGATCGAGAACTACGATTACTACAGTGCGGCGCCCTACACCTACTATCTCCCCGGCGCGATCGCCGGGAGCGGTGGTGTCGACACGATCACCAACAGCGGCGCGATCATCGGCTCGATGGCGCTGTACGACGGCGACGACCGGCTCGACAGCACGGGGCGCATCGTCGGCGACGTCTTCCTGGGCGCCGGCGACGACCGCGTCACGCTGGCCGGCAGCTTCGCCGGCGCGATCGACGGCGGAGACGGCACTGACTCGATCACCGTTACCGGCGGCACTGCGGCGGCGCCGATCGCCTTTACCCGGCTGACCGACGTCGAGCAGCTGGCGGTGACCGGCGGCTATGCCACGATCGCGGGCGCCGCCGCGCTGCGCCGGCTCGACGTGACCGGCGGCCGGCTGGTCGGGCTGGCAGGCTCGACGATCAGTGCGCCGCTGATCACCGTCGCGCGCGGTGCCACCTTCGGCTCGGCCGGCACGGTCGACGCGAATCTCGCGATCGCGGGCACGCTGAGCCCCGGCGCCTCGCCCGGCACAATGACCGTCAACGGCAACGTCGCGCTCGCCGGCGGCTCGACCGCGCTGTTCGAGATTACGCCCAGCGTGTACGACAAGCTCGTCGTCAATGGCGCCGTGTCGATCGCCTCGGGTGCGACGCTGCAGCTCGTCTCCGCCACGCCGCTGCGCGCGGGCACCAGCTACCAGCTGATCACCGCCACCGGTGGGGTGAACGGCGCCTTCACGACGGTGCAGCTGCCCGGCAGCCAGCCCGGCGTGGTGCTGCAGGACGCGGGCAGCCTGCGCGTGCTCGCGCAGTTCGCCCAGCCGACCAGCCTCGCGCCGCAGGTCGCGAACAGCGTCGCTTATGTCAACGCCGCGCTCGCCGCCGCGCCGCGCGACGCCGCGCTGCTCGCCGGCGTGCCCGCGCTGCTCGACGCCTCCGGCGCGACCGACGCGCGCGCCTTCGCGCGCCTCACCCCCGAGGCCTATGCCTCGGCGACCCAGCTGGGCGTCGACCAGGCGCTGTCGCTGGCGCAGGTGGCGCGCGGCGGTGCCTTCGCCACCGACCACGCCGAGGCGGGCGCCTTCACCTTCGCGCAGACGGTCGGCCAGTGGCATCGGCTCGCCGCCGACTCCGCGAGCGGCAGCAGCGCCGCCAGCGCGCAGAGCTACGGCTTCCTCGGCGGCGTAGGGTACGGCGACCGCGGCTGGATGGTCGGCGTCTTCGCTGGCTATCTCAACGGCCGTCAGCAGATCGGCGCGCTCGGTACCCGCACCCGTGCCGACGGCGCGGTGGCCGGACTGCACGCGCGCTATACCGCCCCGGCGGGCTGGGGCTTCAGCGGCTCGCTGCTGTACGACGGCGGCGAGGCGCGCACCGACCGCGCGCTGCCGGGCACGGTCGCGGCGAGCGCGCGCTACGGCCTGCACAGCTGGGTCAGCGACGTGTCGCTGCACCACACGCAGGCCGTGGGCGGCGACTGGACACTGCGCCCGCGCCTGGGCGCCACCTTGGTCCGCACCGCGCGCGACGGGGTGAGCGAGGAGGGCGCGAGCCCCTTCGCGCTGCAGGTCGCGCGCGAGCGCCATGTCGCCGGCTTCGTCGACGCCGGGCTGACGCTGGCGCGCGCCGGCGCCTCGGACGCGCGCTTCCGCCCCCACGTCGCGCTCGGGCTGCGCCATCAGGTCGAGGGGCGCCGCGTCGACGCGCGCGCCGGCTTCACCGGCGGTCCGCTCGGGCTCGACGCGGTGGGCGCCGCGCGCGCGTCGGTGGTGGGCACCGCCGCGGCGGGGATCGACTATCGCCTGAGCGCCGCGGTCAACCTGTTCAGCGCCGCCTCGGCGCAGACCGGGCGCGACGACCACCAGGAATCGATCACGACCGGGGTACGGCTGCGCTTCTGAGCGGGGCCGCACTCACCCTCTCGCCATCGTGCGGCTCTGACGGGCGCGCGCGGGCTCTCAAGTCACGATGGACGGTCAAACGGATAATCGTGGACGGCGGCGAGAAGTCGGCTACGTCACCGATCGCCACGTTCTTCGCAAAGAACCATCGAGCTTCGCGCAAGGCAAACGGGCGTGGTGGCCGAGGCAGGAAGACCTATACCTGCGCTGCGATCTCCGGCGTACTCGCAACCCTGCTTGGGGTTCGACTCCGGCGGATGGGCCGATCGCACTGACGACCGTAGGAAGGCTTCGCCAGTCCCCGCTTTAGACCGGACGTCCGCGCACCACCGCCGACGCCGGTGCGAGACACAGCGCGAGCGAGCCGACAATCAGCATGATGAATTGGGCGAAGTGGAACATGCCGTCGAATAGTCCGATCACGAGCAGACAGTCCAGCATCATTAGCAGCGGCAGCAGGGAGCGTTCGCCGCGCACGCGCGCATGCGCCCGTATTACGGCTCCTCCGAGCAGCGCGAGCGCCGGGATCGTCGGCACCAAGCCCCAATTCAGAAGAAATTGCACGAGCACGTTGTGCGGTTGAACGTGGCGAGTCGTGCCGAGCGTGATCAGCCACCAGCTCGATCCCGCTCCCGTTCCGAACAGTGGATAGTCGCGCACGATCTCCAGCGATCGGGCCCAGAAGGTCAGCCTCAGCGAGGAGATCGCGTCGGCGGAGGCGTTCAGCCGCGGATCGAGCAGGTCGAAGAAGGTGAAAGCAGGATGGCCGTAGGGCCGCAGCAGGCTCGCGATCACCGCCGCAACGGTGAGATAGAGCGGCAGGACGGTGATCATGTCGCGCGAGCGCGGGGGCCCCGCGACCAGCCAAGCGAGCGGGAGCGCCCCGATCCAGCCAACCATCGCGGCACGCGTCGCGCTCCAGAACATTAGCCCGAAGACAAACGCTATCGCTATGAAAAGCAGACGACGACCAGTGACATCACCCGATCGCGTCCAGGCGATGCCGGTCAATAAGGTTAAGATCGCGGCGGTCCAGGCGCCGAACAGCCGTACCGAGATGAAGCCGGGGATGGCAGACCCCCAATCGATCTGGTCGGCATGCGCGGCCACGTCCGGTGGCAGCACGGTGAAATGAACCGCGGTGACGACCGCCACGGCGACCATGCCGGCGACGAAGCCCAGCCAGATGTCGGAGCGACACGCCGGCACCGCCTCGGTCGCGATGTTGAACACAGCGCCGGCAAACAACAGGTGGATCACCCAGCCGACGCAGAGCAGCAGCGAGAACGCTGGGAAGGGTGAAACGTAAGCGGAGCTGATCCAGAAGGTGGCGGCGAACAGCGCGAGGCACCGGCGCGCCCAGCGCGGCATCGCGCTCCACTGCTCGCGATAGCTGAGACCACGCCGCATACGGTGGAGGATCAGTCCGATTTCACCGGCCAGAAAGACAATGCCGACCTGGCGCGTTCCTTCCAAGCCGATCGGGCGCACCGCAATATCATAAGTCAGGTACAGAAACGCCGCGACCATCGGCAACGCCAGCCCACCCACCAGCCCAAGCACCAGCATCGGCCCAGGCCGGCCGATCACGCGCGCGAACAAGTCAGTCTCGATCCTCGCTTCCATCTGCCCAACGTAGCGCGGAATGGTTAAGGAATGCATAGCGCTGAACGAGGCGTGCCGTTCCGCTCCGCGGCCGCCTCAGGCCTGGATGCCGTCAGGTGCGTCGCGCAGGTTCGAGAATGTGACGGAAGCGTACAACCGCGATATCATCCAACCTCATACGGCTCAGTTCGCGAATGATAATGTCGTTTGCGGAAAGGTCGTCCCCGCGCTCACCGCGGCCCTCCGGCATCTACCACGCGTCTCGCTTCGTACATTGCTTGCCGGCCCGGCAGCGTCTAACGGCGCGTTCTCCGCAATGCCGGGTCGCAGGTAAGAGCGCTCCAACGTGAGTCGATGAGATGAACAGGCGACAATGGCTTGCCACCGCCACCGCCGCGACCGCGACGGTGGCGGTGGCGCCGCTCAGAACCGATGTTCATACGTTCGGCGCCCGCGGCGACGGCGTCGCCGACGATAGCGCCGCGATCCAAGCCGCTATCGATCATGTCGGCGCGCGGGGCGGCGGCGTGGTGTATCTGCCGCCGCCCAAGATGCACTACCGCATCTGCGCCGGCCTGCGACTATCATCCTACGTCGTGCTTGAGGGTGCCATACCGGCGCGCTATCCGTTCAACGCGGGCAATGCCGGCGCCTGCGCGCTGGTCGCGGATTTCGCCGATCCCTATCAATGGATCATCGAGCCGGCCACGCAGGTCGGCGGCCGCAGCGTGGCACATGATCGCCTCGTCGCTGGCGCCCTTCCCGACGGAGTCATGTATAATTGCGGCGTGCGCAACTTGCTGCTGTCCTCGAAGGGCAAGGTGCCATACGGCGGCATTCGGTTCCACGGCGCGCCGGGGTCATTTGTGGAAGGGGTGTCGATCGACCGCGTCGGTTGCGGACTGCTGGTGAATTACAGCTTCGGTGGCAACTACAGCGTCCAGGTCCATTCGCTCTATTATGGCGTGGCTGCCTGGGACGACGCCAACGCCAACGTGTTCGAGGTCTACTGCACGCATAGCGCACCATGGCCGCAGGACGTGCCGGCGTCCTATCGTTTGGCCTTCATGGCTCAGCTGGCGGGACATTACGCAGACACGTTGAAGCTGTCGAGCGACGAGCACGGGTCGCGTCCTTATGGTGTCCTGTGCGGGTCGATCGGCTCGACTTCTATTAACAACGTCTTCGACCTAGTCGTCGAGCAATTTCCTGGCGGCATCTTCCTGTTCAACGCTTATGCGGCGGATTTCCGCCGCTGCTACATCGAGAGCGACCGCGGGCGGATGGTCGGCGCGATTGCCGCGTCGCGCGCACGCTTCGGGATGCAGGCGCTACACGCTTATCTGTCAGGCGAGGGCGCAATTTTCGACCTCGGGATCGACGTGCTCGCACGCGTGTTCGCGAGCGGCATCCTAGACGCCGCGTCATTCGGCAAAGCGCCGGCCGCCGATGACACCTCCCTGCTGATCTTAGAGGGTCTCGATCCGGGGACGGCGGGCGCACCGCTGCAGCGCAACGTCCGTTACGCCGGTAGACCAACGCCGTGGATCGATCTCGCGTTGCGATCTGGGTGGCGCGCGGCGGGAGGCGATCATGAGCCGCCGGCGGTGCGGTTCGATCCCTGGTCCCATCAGGTGGAATTGAAGGGCACGATCACCGCGGGCCGTGACGGTCCCGGCTTCATCTTGCCAGAGTCATGTCGACCCACGCGACGAAGGCGCTATATGACCGCCGGTGCGCGCCTTGACGTGGGTCCGGACGGCATCGTCGGGATCGCTGCAGCAGACGGCACCGTTAGCCTCGACGGCATCGCTTTTTATCGTTGGTGAAGGTGATGCGTGATGGATGAGCCAACCACCAGCACTGTCACACCGGCGACGGCCAACGCCGGCCGGCCCGGCGGTCGGACGGAGGTGATCGCCGGCACGCCTTCCGCCGGATTGGACCCTAGCGGCGAGCAGGTGGTCGCGCTCACGGCCGCGCCGCGCGGCCGGCTTATCGCGTTGGTCGGGCGTTTCCGCGATCAGCTGGTCAACCTCACCGCGTTCACGCTGCTTCAGGCTGCCTCCTATCTGATCCCCGTGGTGACGATCCCGTACTTCGCGCGCATTTTGGGTATCGCCGGCCTGGGATTGCTCGCCGTATCGGGTGCGGTCGCGCTCGCGGCGGGTGTGGCGATGGACTATGCGGTCCAGCTGTCGGGGACGCGGTTCGCCGCCAGCCACGCCGACGATCCAGCCGCGATCAACCGCTATCTCGACGTGACGACGTTCCTGAAGTTGACGCTGCTCTGCCCGATCATGCTCGGTCTCGTCGGTGCGACGCTGGTGTCGGATCAAGTCGCCGCGCATTTCTGGGTCTTCTTCTGGTCGCTCGTCTCTGCCGCCACGATCTGCCTCTTCCCTCAATGGCTGTTCCAAGGGCTGTTGGCGATGCCGGTCGCCGCTCGCATCCTGGTGTCGTGTCGAGTCGGCTCGGCGGTTGGCGGGATGCTGCTGGTGCGGGGCGAGGCCGACACGTACGCGGTGCCAATGACGCAGGCGATCGGCGGCATGGTCGCGTTACTGGCAGCCGTGATCGCGCTGAGACGGCGCTACTCCATCGTCCCCGGGCGAGCGAGCGTGGCAGAGGCTCGCGCACTGCTGCGCGACAATTGGACGCTGTTCTCCGCCACAGCATGGGGCGCCGCCTACAGCCACGGCGGCATCATCATCATGAGCGCGCTGCTCTCGACGACCAGCATCGGATTTTACAGCATCGCCCAGAAAATCTCCCAGGCCTTCGTGTCGATGTTCAACGTGGCGGCGCAGACGGCCTTTCCGTCTTTCGTCCGCTCGCATCGACGTAACGCCGGCGAATTCCCGCGGCAGATCCTATTGTACATGACCGTCGTGATCGCCGGTTCGGCCGCCGCGCTCGCGATCATGTTCCTTGCGCGACACCCCATCTACGGCTTCTTCGCCGGCGAGCGAAATCAGTTGGGCGTCACCATCTTCGTGCTCTGGATGATTGCCTCGCTTTTCACCATCACGAGCGTGTCGCTCAACCCGGTCATGGTCGTGCTCCGACTCGACGGCGCGATGGCAAGCTTCTACAGGCTCACCGGTGTGACCTTCCTCGTCCTCGCCCCGCTCGCCTGCCACTATTTCGGTGTCGTCGGCATGGCCTCCGCCATGCTCCTTACCGAGGGGCTGATGGCTACGTTCTTCGCGATCAGCGTGCTGCGTGCGGCCCGGGCTACGCGCACGGCGCTGCCGCACTGATGTCGCGCGACAGGATCATGCGTAAGCTAGTTGCCGCACACGCGCGCGCGCGTTGCTGGCTGTTTCTGCGACCGCGGGTCACCGGACGACTCAAGCTACGCGGCGAGGTCGGTCGGATCCGGGTCCACCCAAGTTTCCGCTGCGATGGCGATTTGTGGCTGGGCGTTCACGCCTCGGCCGCCTCCATCGACATAGGCGCCGGGGTCAGCGCATCGGGCCCGCTCGTCATTACAGCGATACGGCCACTACACGTCGGATCGGGTGTCCTGTTCGGCCCCAACGTGCTGGTGACCGATCATTATCACGGTGACGTCCGCGACCCCTCACATCTGGGTATGACGCCGTCGCGGCGACCGCTCCACTCCCCCGGCGAGATCGTCATCGGCAGCGACGTCCAGCTCGGCGCCAACAGCGTCGTGCTGAGCCCGGCGCAGATCGGCAGCGGCGCAGTGGTGGCGGCGAACGCCGTGGTGAAGGGCCGGGTGCGCGAGCGGACGATATACAAGGGGCTGTCGTTGGCGCGCCAGCACGGCCAGACGAATGACGTCGCATCGGGAGGCTAAGCAGATGCAGGAAGGCTATTACGACCATTCGCGGCCGGAGGCGCTGGACCTGCTGCCGAGCTGTCCGCGCAGGATCCTCGATATCGGCTGCGGGCGCGGTGGCGTCACCCGTTCGCTGAAGCAACGGTGCCCGGGCGCGCAGAGCGTCGGGCTCGACCTGTTCCTGGATCCGTCGTTCGACTATGCCGCGATCTTCGACTCTTTCTCACAGGTTGACCTCGAACGAGACGAGCTGCCGGTCGACGTCGCCAGCTTCGACTTGGTGCTGTTGCTCGACGTTATGGAACATCTCCGCCAACCCGAGGGCCTGCTTGACAAGCTCGTCCCCGCCGCCGCGCCAGGCTGTTTGTTCCTCGTCTCGCTGCCCAACTTCCATTATTATTCGAACCTTCTGACGATCGTTCGCACTGGGCGATTTCGGTACACTGAAGCGGGCATCTTAGACCGCACCCACGTTCGCTTCTTCGGTCTTGACGACGCGCGCGAGCTGTTGACGAAGCAGCTGACGATCATCGCCGAGCGGCCGTTCAACCCGTTCGAGAACGTGAAGTCGCGCATCATCGGTCGCTTGCTGGGCGATAAGTACCGCGCGTACCAGAATATCTTCCTCTGCCGAAAGCCGTGACGTGAACGGCACGATCGTACTCTACTATAACGATGTTGCCTTCTCGCCGTCGGACGCTTTCCTTACCCGCGACTTCGGCCAGGTTCCCTTCGTGCTGTCCGAGCGCCACGGTAAGGACGTGGAGTTCGTGATCGGCGCGAGCACCGTAAACCCAGGCTACACCACTTTTCGTGGACGGAAAGTGTCGCAGTTCCGTAAGATCTTCAGTGCTCTGCCGGACAGGTTCGACGTTTTCAAAAATATCGCGCTCTACCGCCATCTGCTCAAGCGGCGCGACATCAGCCATCTGGTGCTGTTTCCGTTCACTCCCCCGACCGACGTGTTGGTCGCGCGACTGGCCAGGTTCGGCGCGCGAGCCAGTCGCCTGATCGTCAAGCTGGATACCAACGTCGAGTTCCTCGATCGCGTTTCCGCCGACTGGCGCAGCAGTCGTTTTTGGAATCGGCCGTTCCGCCAGTCCTTCTATTATCGCCAGTTGTTGCAGATGGCGGACGCGGTAATTTGCGAGACAAGCGGATGCGAAAAAATCCTCCGCGCTGGTTTCCTCGGGCTCGATCTCGGCGCCAAGCTGGTTAAAACGTTTAGCGGAGTCAGCGAGCGGTGGCTTGCGTCACTCGGCGTCGTCGCCCACCCGGGCGGCCCGCGCGAGAACAGAATTATCGTGTCAGGTCGCCTGTCGATACCGGTAAAATATACAAGTCTTATCTTCGATGCGGGGCCGCCGCCACCAGGGTGGACAATTGATTTCATCGGTGAAGTAGACGATGCGTTCGGGCGCGTGGTCGAGTCCTATCGTGCCGCCGACCCGCATTTCGACGATCATTATCGATTTCATGGCATTATCACCGACAAGAAGAGATATTACAATCTTCTCATGAATGCCCGTGCCTTGCTGATGAACTCGCGCGGTCCTGAAGGATTTCCCAACGTTTATGCCGACGCACATCTGTGCAGGCTCTTTATCGTAACCAGCGATATCGCCAGCTCCTACGATGCGACCGGCGACGGCCGCTGGGGCATCATCTACGAGCGCGAGAACGCGGACGCGCTGCGTGCGGCGCTCGCGGCGCTGCCCGCGGCGGTCGAGCGCTACGACCGTGAACCCAGCGTCGAGCCGCATCGCCGCGCGTTCATCTGGGAGTACTCGCTCGCTCAGCCCGTGCTAGACCGGCTCTTCCCCATCTCGCCAAATCTCGAGCCACCCAGCGCATGACTGCCGTCATCTTCACCATTTGTGCTCAAAACTATATCGGCCTCGCGAACGTCTTGCGCCGCTCCGTAGTCGAGCATAGTCGCGGCGTCGACTTTCGCGTCTATGTCGTCGACGAGGCGCCAGGCGACCTGGTTCGCGATACCTCGATCCTCTCGGCGCGACAGGTGCTGAGCGGCCTGATCCCGCCGCATGAATACGACAACATGGCGTTCATGTACGACGTCACGGAATTTTGCACATCGATTAAGGCCGCTTGCTTTCAGCACGCCTTCGGCGACGGCTACGAATCGTGCATCTACATGGATCCCGACATCTTCTTGGTAGCGGACGTCGAACATATCCTAACCGCTCTCGACGGGCGAGATATTTTGATAACGCCGCATCTATGCGTTGCCTCGGCGCAGCAGGGTCCGCGGCGCGACGCTGGCATTCTGGCAACGGGGGTCTACAATCTGGGATTCATAGCGCTCGCTGCCGGCGAGGTCGCGCGCTCATTCCTCAGATGGTGGCACGAACGACTGCGGTCACAAGCATTCAACGATCACTACAGCGCGCTCTACACGGACCAGCGCTGGATCGACTTCGTCCCTTCCCTGTTTCCAGAGAAGTCAGTGCAGGTATGGCGACATCTCGGCTGCAATGTCGCGCCGTGGAACTACCACGAGCGACGGGTGACGCAGCGCGGCGAGGGGTTTGAGATCGTCCCTAGATCGACCTCGGCCACGTTGGTCGATGCCGCGGTCCCACTGATCTTCCTTCATTTCTCCGGGTTCGACTTCCGGCGCATATTGGATGGCACCTTCGACCAATTGAACCTCGCGGATGCGACGGTGTTCCCCGACGTCACGCCGATTTACAATCGCTACGGTGCGGCGATCCGCGCGAACGCGGGAGAGATGGTGCACTATCTCGCGCTGCCGTACGGCTATGCGACCTTTGCCGACGGCACGGCGGTACTGCCGAGCCACCGCCGCCTCTTCCGTGTCTGGCGCGAGCGGCACGGCGACGCCGTCGACCCGTTCGGCGTCGGCCCTGACAGCCTGTACCACGCGTTGAAGACGCGCAAGCTACTCGGTCAGCGCGACGGGCAGGCACTCGCCGCCGACAAGGCCACCGCCCGCACCCTGCCCAACGCGGACGGCCTGCTCCGTCACGCACAGCGACTCTTCAACCTGCTCTATCGCTTGCTCGGGCGATCGCGCTTCATCTTGCTGATCCGGAGTTTGAATCGCCTGTCGCGGATCGAGCAGCATTACGACACCTTCGGCATGGACGATGCCGCCATCACGCCGGTGATGCAGGAACCTGCGCGATGAGGGAGGTACTCCGACAAATCTGGGTCGAGGGACAGGCTTACCTGTTCCTCTACGTGATGTTTGCCGCCGCTATGGTCCTAGAATCGGCTTATGAAAGTGAGCGATTCAGCCGCGCGCTCGGACGCATCTGCATCGCGACTCTCATCTTGTTCATCGGCTTGCGCTGGGAGACCGGCACCGACTGGCTGGCCTACCTCCGCATCTTCCTTACGCCATCATCCAGCGGCGAATATGACGCCGTCGTTTTCGGTATCGATCAGGGGTATCTCTACCTCAATCAGGTAGTTTTTCGCCTTACGTCAGACTACACCTACTTCCTTCTGCTCGATGCCTTTGTTGCCCTGGTCGCAGTTTACTACTTCATCGAACGAAGCACGCGCCTGCCAGCGATGGGTGTCTATCTCTTCTACACGTCCTACGCGATCACCCACTTCATGGGCAGCAACCGCCGGATGTTGGCGATTGGGCTAGCGTGCATCGGCTTCCTCCACATGTTACGGCCGCGTCGGTTGTGGCAGGGCTGGCCGCATTGGATGTTGCCGTTCGCGGGTGCAGCGGCGTTTCACCGCACCTCGCTGATGGCGATACCGGCCCTCCTCGTCCCAAGGCGCGCCTGGCCCGCCGGCTGGGTCATCGGCGGCTTGCTCACTTGCGTCGTCCTCGGCGTCTCGGGGGTGCCGTTCGCCGCGCTCGAGGCGCTTGGCAATGCGCTCTCGCAATTCGCCCACATCACCGTGGTCGACAAACTACTCTTCTACACTTCGGGCGGTGACTCGCAGTCGGTCGCGACGTTCGACGTGATGGGTCAGGCGCTGCTCGGTGTCGCAAAGCGAAGCACCATCTTGGTCATCTTCATCGCTTTCATGCGATGGCACACGCCAGACGAGTACGCTCAGCGGCTATACAACATCTACGTGATCGGTTGCGGAATATACTTCCTTCTGATCGGTTCCCCAGTGTTCCAGGTGACGAGCACCTATTACACGATCGTCGAAGTGGTTCTACTGCCGATAATCCTTTCGCAGGTACCGCAGTACAAAGTACCTTATATCATGTACCTGCTGATCGTGCCATTCTTCCTCCTGATCAGCGCACTCAGCCCGTATATGGAACTCTACGTTCCATATCGCTCGATCTTCACGACTTATTAGGCGCTGAAGTCGCCATAGCGCTGCCGCGCCGCACGGTTTCGGGTGGTTCGCATCGGATCTACCACCCAGCCGAATTTGTTAAAATAGCGCACTGCGGAGTGGATGTGCGTCAACATGAGGCGGCTGAGCCGATAGGAACCGCGGGCGTGCGCGTGCGTGATCTTAGCCGCCGGCACGTAGATCGTGCGCCCTCGATCGCCGAGGCGCCGAACCAAATCGATGTCCTCCATGTACATGAAATAGCGCTCGTCGAAACCGCCGATCGAGCGGAACGCGGCCGATCGGACGCCGAGGAAGCATCCTGAGAGGTTAGGGATGTCAATCAGCCCGTCACGCGGAAGATCTCTGAACTCATAACCGCGATCGAGCCGCTCCCGCAGTACTGACGAGGGCACGAACCGTCGCCCGATCAGTTGCATCGGCGTTGGCAACGCCTTGCATAGATGCTGCTGCCGACCCGCCTGATCGTAGATCGCCGGCATCACGGCGGTTACACGGGTGTCGGCGCGGAACGCATTGACCAGCGTACGGATCACGGATGGGGCGAACTGGACATCCGGGTTGACAATGAAATGCGCGTCGGACGCGGCCGCGACGGCCGCGAAGGCCCGATTGTGGCCGGCGCCGAAGCCGATGTTGGCACCCACGTGATCGTAGATGATCTGCGGATGGTCGAACAGCGCACTGGTCAATGGGGCGGGTGAGTTGTCTACGATGGCCAGTCGCACCGGCGTGTCTGCCCCGAGGACAGAGCGGATCGCCTCCTCGTAGACCGCAGGACTGTTTCGGTAGAGTACTAGGGAAGCGGTAATCTTCATGTCGGGCGCAGGTCCTCTCGGCGCAGCCAGGCGATGCTTGCCTCATAATCATCGGTCATTGCGGCTGGCAGCCCGAAGATTGGCCGCGCGACCTGCGCTCCCGGCCGAAGCGCGCTCACCAACGCGTCGGCGAGCGCGTTCACGTCCGCGTAGAAGATCGCCGCCTCGCCGTAGAACTCGCGGAACACGGCCGCTTCGACGAGCCAGCACGGCACTCCAGCGGCCAGCGCGAGCGCGGCCGGTCGGCTGAAGCCCTCACGCGATGCTGCCGAGGCGAGGATATCGATCGCACCGATAAATGACGTCAGCTCATGCGCGCGACTGTCGCACACGACGATGGACAACGTAGGGAAAGCGGCGACCAGCCCGTCGACATAGGGATTGGGCTGGCCATACAGCAGCAGCCGAAGTCGCGCCGCGTCGGGCAAGGCTGCCAGCGCAGTGAACAGAGCGGCATAGTTCTTCTTGGACGAGTCGGTGCCGAACAGCCCGATCGCGGGTCGCGCTGGCACCGCCAAGGCGCCCCGCCGCGACGTGACCTGCTCGGTTGGTACCAGATTGGGGGTGGCGTGCCGCCTCGTCGCCGGCACCCCACAGCGTTGCAGGAAGGCGAGCGCATCACTTCGATTGATGTAGCCCGCGTGTGCCCGCGCGCTTCGCATGGCCAGCGCGAAGAGCCCCGTCTTGACGGCACCGGTGCGACCCTCGAAGGGATAGGTGTCGTGGACGACGACGAGCTGCTTGCCGCAGCCAGGGATCGGGTGCGGTGAGGGCGTGAACGTCATCTCGCCGCGCCGCGACGCGCGCCAGACCGCACACCCTGCCGCGACCGGACCCGCTAGCCGCGTCACCGCCGAGAACCCACGGCGGTCGAGCACCGCGGCCTGTTCGGCCGTGCGGACCAGGATCACCGAGGTGACGTCGCGCAGCGCCTCGATATAATCGAGGGCAAAGTAGAACAGGCCGTTGGTCGTCCTGATAAAGCTCAGGTTGATCAGCATGGCGCCGCCGCCGCATGGCCCAGCGCCTGCGCGTAGAGCGCGACCACGTGCGCCCAATCGCGCGGCAGCGTGGCTGCGATATAGCGCCGCCCGGCAGCGTTGATCTCAGCCGCACGCTCATCTGTCATCGCCAGTGCGCCGAGCAGCACGTCGACGTCGGCGAGCGTGCCGTCGCAGGCGATCACCGCTGGACGCAGCGCATGAGGCGTCGCGTCGCCGATCCGTGTCGCCACAAGCGCGTCATTGCCGAGCGCGGCGAGCACACTGCCCCGCCTCGCCGAAACGCCGTCGGGGAACGGCAAATAGAGAAGGCGGACCTGCCGAAGCAGTCGTGCCGCCGCCTCGTCGTCGCGTCCCAGCATCATCGCGCAGCCGATCTCGTTGCAACGGCGAGTTACCATCGCGCCGAAGGCCTCGTATCCGGCGGGAATTTCGCCGATCATAGCGAGTGACGCGGTCGGCGCGCGCGCGCGTAGCGCCTGCATCACATCGAGAAACACCTCAAGCCCCTTGTTCGGTCGAATGTGACCGAAATAGGCAAGGTCGATCGGACGGCGCTCGACACTTGACGAAGCGGATCCAAACGGGATGTTGCTTATAATCCCGACGACCGACGTCGGCACCGATCCCGAGAACAGCGGGTGGCGGCGGGCGCGATCGCGCTCCGCCTCGGTGGTGAAGATGACGCGGCCGACCACGTGCGAGGCAAGCGCGAGCGCGGCCTGCGATTTCCGGGACAAGGACGAGAATTCGTGCAACGCGAAGGTCACTGTGCCGCGCCGCGCCAGCGTGAAGGCGATTGCGACGAAGTGCGGTATGATGCTCCAGCCGTAACCCTGTGTCGGATATTGAACGACGACATCGGCGGGCTTGAGTGCGAAAAGCCGCCGTAGGATGCCGGGAGCCGCCGCGGCGGACCAATCGCGCTCGACGAGGATGTGCCAATGCGGCGGTGCTGCCGCCATGAGCCGACCAGTATAGTCACCGACTCCGCACACGTCCGGCGGGTAGGAGCCGCTGACGATCACCGTCGTCGGGCGATCCCGCGTCGCCCCCTCGATCGGTGGCACGTCAGCGAGCCCCGTGGCCGGTGATCATGGTCCGAGCGGTGCGCACGGCGATCAACAGATCGAGCCAAAAGGAGAAATTTTTCACATAGTAGAAATCCAGGTGCAGCTTTTCCTGAACGTCGGCAACATCGGTGACATGCCCCTGGTTGATCTGCGCCCATCCGGTCACGCCGGGCCTTATCAAGTGCCTGTAATGATAGAAGGGTATTTCTTTCTCATACCATCTGCTGAGTGCCTCAGCCTCCGGTCGCGGGCCGATCAAGCTCATCTCGCCCTTCACGATGTTGAAGAGCTGCGGCAGCTCATCGAGTCGCGACCGCCGGAGGAAACCACCCAGACGAGTGATCCGCGGATCGTCCACCTTCGTCATCGCGGCCTGTCTCATTTGATCGTCCGACCCCGCGGTGGGCTGGGCGCCGGTACGCATGGTCCGGATCTTATACACAGTGAAGGAACGCCCGCGGTGGCCGGTGCGACGCTGGCGAAAGAGCGCCGGCCCTGGGGAGTCGAGCCGCACGAGAAGGCAAGTGAAGGCGATCACCGGACACAGCAACGCCAGAAGCACCGCCGCCGCGACACCGTCGACGACCGCCTTGATTTTGAGGTAGACGTCATTAGGGTTCAGCGATCCAAGAGTGTTTTCCGAAAGATGATGGATCTCCACTCGGCCGGAAATCTGCTCTAGCGCTTGTCGAAAATGGTAGACAGGGATACCGTTGAGCACGAAGCGCGTGATCTGCGCGTCCCACGCCGCGTCATGCTCGCCGTGCAGATCGGCCACAATGGCGTCGACGTCTCCCGCGGGCGAGTCGTTCGCAGGCGTCAGATGAACCCAGTCGACCGTCGGGAAATCGGGAAGCTTCTGCGTTCGCGCGCTCGGCACCACGCCGAGACGAAGCCGCCGCGCGACCGTCACCTTCTGGTGGATCGCGAGGTATACCAGAACCGAGAGAACGTAACTGCTTAGAAACTGGACGCGACTATAGTCGATCCGCATCATGAAGAAGGCCACCGCCAGAAAGCCAAACATGGCGGTCAGCGACATGACGACATAACCGCCCGCAGCGATGCCGGGGAAGACATGCATGCGTCGATAGCCGAGGACGCCAAGGAGCAGCGCGATGCACCCTCCCAGCGCGGTGTTGTACTGCGTGGGCTGGGTGAGTGCGATCCCCGTCGTGACTTGCCGGGTAAGCATCGGGCACAGAATCGCCACGATGAGACCAGTGAGAACCATGTAGCGCAGTCGCAGCAGCCGGTGGGGTGCCGTGCGCGCGGGACTCTGATGGGCGTCAGACAACGGTCCGGTATGAGCCTGGGGCCGCGAGGGGGGTTGAAAGTGAAGAGTCATGGTCGAAGCACGTTTGCCCGGGTCAACGGTTAGGTGGCTCTTAGGCGCGACGTGCCGCGGCAACAAGTCGGGGCTTCAGCCGCGGACCCCCGACGACATAGCTGCGCCGTCCTCGCGCCATATTCCTTTCCATCGATCGATCGCATAAGCGAACTGGCATGATGATCCGCGCGCGCCGCCTGCCCACCCCCAGCCTCCCACTCTTGCTCCTGATCATTCTGTTCGCGACGCTTTGGCTCGGCGGTGGCGCATCGCGGGCGGACGCGCTGGGGCAGGCGCTGGTGAGGAGTATGGCCTGGGCTTTGCTGGGAGCGACGATCCTGTTCGGCCCGCGCCCGCGCCTCGGAGAGGCGCGGCCTGTGCTGCTCCTGCTTGTCGCGGCGGTCTTGTTGAGCCTGCTTCAACTGGTGCCACTGCCCCCACCCCTCTGGCAGACATTGCCGGGTCGCGGCGTGCTGACAGAGGCCGCTGCGAGCAGCGGTCAGGCGCAGCCGTGGCGTCCACTCGCCATCGTCCCTGGGGCAGCGGCAAACGCGGTCGCTTCGCTGGTCGTCCCGATCGCAACCTATGTCCTGATCGTCAGCTTGCGTCCGGAGGAACGTCGGTGGCTGCCCCGATTGATGCCCGCCCTCGTCGTCGCAGGCGCGCTGGTCGGGCTGCTGCAATTCTCGGGCGTCCACTTCAACAATCCGTTGATCAACGACACCGTTGGCGAAGTCAGCGGCCCCTTTGCCAACCGCAACCATTTCGCACTGTTCGTTGCGATGGGCTGCACGATGGTACCGACATGGGCGTTCCTAGACGGTCGCTCGCCGCACTGGCGCGCCCCGGTGGCGCTGGGGCTTAGCGTCTTGCTCGCGTTGATCATCCTGTCCAGCGGCTCGCGTGCGGGCCTGGCGCTCGGCGCCGTCGGACTCGTTTGCGGTCTTCTGATCGCGCGCAAAGATATTCGCCGCCTGCTTGCGCGCTATCCACGTTGGGTCTTCCCCTCGCTGGTCGCCGCGATCGTCGGGCTGATCGCGATCTTTGTCCTCATCAGCGTCGCCGCAGACCGCGCGGTGGCGATCAATCGCGCGCTGGCTATGGATCCCGCGCAGGACATGCGGAGCCGCGGCCTTCCCATAGTGTGGGACATGGTCGCCACCTATTTCCCAGCCGGGTCTGGCCTCGGCGGCTTCGATCAGCTCTTCCGCCTGCACGAACCCTTTGCCTTGCTCAAGCCGACCTATTTCAACCACGCGCATAACGACTGGCTCGAGATCGTGCTGGATGCCGGGGCGGCGGGTGCGCTGCTGCTCGGCGCCGCGGTGGCGTGGTGGGGCTGGGCCAGCGTACGGGCTTGGCGCGGCCAGACGTCAGGCTCGGTGATGCAGGGACGGCTCGGCTCCACGCTGATCGGCATGATCTTGCTCGCCAGCCTGTTCGACTATCCGGCGCGTACTCCGATGGTCATGGCGATCCTCGTCGTGGCGGCGCGATGGATGTGCGGCGAGCCCGAGGCGGCCTCGACCTCAGCTTTACCGCGCGATGGACGCCATCTATAGCGACATCGTTCACCCCCCTTCACTCCTGGAACGTCTCGAGCGCATGCGCAGTTTCTTAACGGTGGTTCTGATCGCCGGCACCTTGTCGGGCTGCGCGGGCCGGCAGCCGCTACAGTCTTCTTCTCGGTTGACCGTGGTCGAGAACAGCAGTTCGCTGCCCGCCCCGAATCGCAACGATCTCACCGCGGGTGACCGGCCATCGCTGATCGGTCCGCTCGACACCATCCAGGTCGACGTGTTCAACGTACCTGACCTCAGCCGCGACATGCAGGTGGACGCGAGTGGCCGCATCTCGATGCCGCTCGCCGGCACGATCGAGGCGAGCGGGAGGACCGCGGAGGAACTCGCAAGATCGATTGAGGCGGCGCTGCGCGGGCGCTACGTTCGCAACCCGGAAGTGACCGTAAACATCCGTAATTCGGTAAGCCAAGTCGTCACAATCGATGGTCAGGTCGTCGAGCCGGGGCTGTATCCGGTGACCAATCAGATGACTTTGTTGCGCGCGATCGCGTCGGCGAAAGGCATGTCGGAATATGCTCGCGAGGACGACGTCGTCGTGCTGCGAACCGTTGCCGGGCGCAAGATGGCCGGACTGTACAATGTTTCCGCGATCCGGCGTGGACAGTACGACGATCCGTCGATCTATGCCAATGACGTGATCGTCGTCGGTGATTCTCCACAGCGCCGCCTGTTCCGCGACTTCGTCTCACTGTCGCCGCTGATCGCCGGCCCATTGATCGCGATTCTACAGTAAGGTCGCTGAAAGAATGAACATAGTCACATCCTCGCTGCGTGGTGGCGTCCCAACCGCTGACATCGCGATTGCGACGCCGCGCGGGATTGAGGGGGAGCAGATCCCGGTCATTCGGCAATATCTCCGGATCGCCACCCGGTGGCGCTACGTCATCATCGGTGCGGTAGGGGCCTGCGTGCTGCTGGGTCTGATCGCGACGCTGTTAATGACGCCTAAATATACCGCCGAGACGACCGTCGAGATCTCGCGCGAGTCTAACAAAGTCACGGACTTCCAAGGTGTCGAGCGCGAGGCGAGTGTCGCGGATCAGGAGTTCTATCAGACGCAGTACGGCCTATTGAAGTCGCGGTCGTTGGCGGAGCGCGTCGCGACGCAGCTCCGCCTAGTCGACGATCCTAAGTTCTTCGACCTGTTCGGGGTATCTAGCAACGATCCGGCCTTTCAGCTGGTCAACGGACGATATCCGGCCAACGGTCGCGCAGCGCGGCAGCGTGCCGCCGGCGGCCTTCTGATGAAGCAGGTTGAGATATCGCCGACCCGCTTGTCGCGGCTCGTCGACATTCGATTTACGAGCCCAGACCCGGACTTCTCCGCGCGAGTCGCTAACGCTTGGGCGGAAGGGTTCATCCAGACCAACCTGGAGCGCAAGATCCAGGCGACGTCGTACGGTCGGAACCTGCTGCAGCGGCAGCTCGCCCAGTTCAAGGAGAAGTTGGACGAATCGCAGCGGCAGTTGGTGGCGTATGCGTCGGCGCAGCGGATCATCAACATTCCGGGTCAGTCCAGCGACGGTCGTTCGTCGTCCGAGCGATCGATCGTCGCCGACGATCTGGCAGCGCTTAACGGATCGCTGACGCAGGCGACCGCCGACCGGATACAGGCGCAGGCTCGCTTCGAACAGAGCGGTCGCGGCGGCGCTTCGCCCGAGGCGCTGCGCAACCAAGCGATCAACACTCTGCGGCAGAAACGCGCCGAATTGGCCGCCGAGTACGAGCGACTGATGACGCAGTTTGAGCCCGGCTATCCCACGGCAGTCGCAATTAAGTCGCAGATCAATCAGCTGGACCGCTCGATCGCGCGGGAGGAAAGTCGCGTCTCGGGTTCGCTCCTCGCCGACTATCGTCAGGCGCAAGAGCGGGAGCGCGCCCTTCAACGTAAGGTGGAAGAGCTAAAGACCAGCTTCCTCGATCTGCGTCGGCGCAGCATCCAGTATAACATTTTTCAGCAAGAGGTCGATACCAACCGCGCGTTGTACGATGGCCTGCTCCAGCGCTTCAAAGAGATCGGTGTCGCCGGTGGTGTCGGGGTCAACAACGTCTCAGTCGTTGATGCCGCTGACGTACCTCAGCGCCCCTCCAGCCCGCGCCTGCTCGTCAATCTGGCGGCATCACTGCTCGCGGGTCTGGCACTGGGTGCGATGGCGGCCTTCGCGCTGGAGCAGATCGATGAGGCGATAGCCGATCCGGCGGAAGTGGAGCGGCGGCTTGGCCTGCCGCTGCTGGGATCGGTGCCCAAGGTGGAGAGCGGTACGCCCAAGGACGCGCTGCTCGATCGCAAATCCGATCTCTTCGACGCGTATCTCGCGGTCCAGACCAACTTAGCCTTCACGACCGAACACGGCGTACCGCGATCCTTCGCCGTCACCTCGACTCGCCCTGCCGAAGGCAAGTCCACGACCGCGCTGGCGCTAGCCACCACTCTGGCTCGCGCGCAACGCCGCGTCATCCTCGTAGATGGCGACATGCGGTCGCCCTCGATCCATCATCTGGGCGGTGTGGATCACGACAGGGGCCTCAGCAACTTTCTAACCGGGCAGGATGAACTGGAAAGTCTCACGTTCCCGATGAGGGAACTTGGGTTCACCGCGATGTCGGCCGGACCGATACCGCCCAACGCGGCCGAGCTGCTGACCGGACATCGGCTCTCACTCCTGATTGAGCGGCTGCTTGAGAGCTACGATCACGTCGTGATCGACTCGCCACCGGTGATGGGGTTGGCCGATGCGCCACTCATCGCGAGCAAAGTCGAGGGCGTGATCTACGCCGTCGAGTCGCACGGCATTCGATCGAGCATGGTAAAGACGGCTCTATTGCGCCTCGCCGGCGCACATGCCCGCGTCATCGGCGGGGTCCTCACCAAGTTCGAGGCTCGCAAGGCTCATTACGGTTATGGCTACGAATATGGCTATGGCTACGGTCGTGCCGATCGGAAGGAGGCCTCGCGCAGCTGATGCCGCGCCAGTCGTCCATCCGCCATCGTTCGGTATCCGAATGGGCCGTGCGCGGTGCTGCCGCAGCCTGCGCCGGCGTGCTAGCCTATGTCAGTGTCACCGCAACGCTCGGCTATACCTATCGCAACCGGGCGCCGGAGCGAGCGCATCGGCTCGCGGGATGGGACGGCCGCGTCACCGCCGTGCTCGCGGCGCGCCTGGCTGGGCTCGACGGCGGAACGCCGAACCCACGCGCAGCCGCCCGACTGGCGCGTGAGGCACTCCGCCAGGACCCGACCGCCGTCACGGCCGCGGCGGCACTCGGCCTCGTCGCAGACATGGACGGCCAGCACCAGGTCGCCGCTCGCCTCTTCGACTATGCGGAAACCCTGTCGCGGCGCGACCTCCCGACGCAATTATGGAAGATCGAGGCCGCAGTCGGTCGCGGCGAGGTGGCTGAGGCAATGCGCCACTATGACATCGCGCTGCGAACGTCTCGCCACGCGCCCGACCTCCTGTTTCCGGTCCTGGTCGCTGCGATGGCCGATCCGCCGGTGCGCACCGAACTGGTCCGCACCTTCCTGCGTCGCCCCGCATGGGGGCCATTGTTCGTCGAATATGCCGCGGGCAGCAGTCCCGATCCGGAGGTGACCTCGCAGCTTTTCCAAGACCTGCAGCGGAACGGCATCAGTCCGGCTCCGGTCGCCCAGACCGTCCTAGTCGACACACTCGCATCGCGTGGCGCCTTTCAGGACGCGTGGCGATACTATCAGGTCTTCCGCCCGAAAGTGGACCGGCGCCGCTCGCGCGACCCGCGCTTTTCCGCCGATATAGCGCTGCCGACGGTGTTTGACTGGCGCATCGTGAGCGACACCGGTGTGAGCGCGTCGCTCCAACGCGGTGACCAGGGCGGTCTCCTCGACTTCGCCGCACCAGCCTCGCTCGGCGGGGCGGTGGCACAGCAGAAGCAGTTCCTTCCGCCGGGGCGATACCGCCTGTCGGGGCAGGCGGGAGGGTTGGCGGGGGCGACCGGGCCCGACGCTTATTGGGTGATGACCTGCCCCGACGGGCGCGAACTCGGCCGCGTCGACATCCACGGCCCCGGCGGGTTCGCGGGGACGATCGAGGTGCCCGACGACTGTGTCGCGCAGACGCTCACGCTGATGCTGCGACCATCCGATATGCCATCTGGCATTGCTGGCCAAATCCTGCGAGCAGAAGTGGTGCCGTCATGAGAATGCGTCGTGACCCGGGATGCCGCGCGTGAGCGGCCTTCTCCTTGTTCTCGCCGCGATGGCGCAATCGCCCGCTCCCGCGGCACCGGACGAGGCCAGCGCGCCGCCGGTCGCGGCCCCCGCCGGTCAGCGCCAGAGCCGCGACGACCAGCTATTGCACATCGCGCCGATGAGTCGATTGTCGACTAGGATCGACAACCGGCTGCAGACTCGGATCCAGAATCGCATCGCCGGCTCGCAGTCCGATCTGGCCGCCGCGTACAAAGCCGCGACCGACCAGAGCCAGCGCTCGCGCTGACCGTCCGCCGCCCGCGGCGGCGGCTCAGCAGTCACCTCGATGGCCGTGCTCGGAGCCTGGCCTCAATGCCCCTCTACCGCCCTCAGGATCGCGCGCCCGTACGCCGTCTTGGCGAAGCGTTCTCCCGCCGCGCGCGCCTGATCGGCGGTGATGAAGCCCATCTCGAACGCGATCTCCTCGAGACACGCGATCTGGATGCCCTGGCGGTGCTGGAGCGTGCGGACGAACTCGGCCGCCTCGAGCAGGCTGTCGTGCGTCCCCGTGTCCAGCCAGGCGTAGCCGCGCCCCATCTGTTCGACGTGGAGCTCGCCCGCCTCCATGTACAGCCGGTTGAGATCGGTGATCTCCAGCTCGCCGCGCGCCGAGGGACGCAGCCCGCGCGCCAGCTCGACCACGCGATTGTCGTAGAAATACAGGCCCGTGACCGCGCAGTTCGAGCGCGGCGCGGCCGGCTTCTCCTCCAAACTGATGGCGCGCCCGTCCGTGCCCAGCTCGACCACGCCGTAGCGCTCGGGATCCTCGACGCGATAGCTGAACACGGTGGCGCCGTGCGCCCGTGCCACCGCGCTCGCCAGCAGGTCGGTGAGATGCGCACCGAAGAAGATATTGTCGCCGAGCACCAGCGCGACGGGGTCGCCGCCGATGAACTCCGCGCCGATGGTGAAGGCCTGCGCCAGCCCCTCGGGACGCGGCTGCTCGGCATATTCTATACGCAGGCCGAGCGCCGACCCGTCGTCGAACAGCCGCTGGTAGTTGCCGAGGAACTCCGGGCTGGAGATGATCAATATGTCGCGGATTCCCGCCAGCATCAATACCGACAGCGGATAATAGACCATCGGCTTGTCGTAGACCGGCAGGAGCTGCTTGTTGACCGCGAGCGTCGCCGGGTGGAGCCGCGTGCCCGATCCGCCGGCGAGAATGATGCCTTTCACTTCGGTGCTCCGATCAGTTCGTCGAGGATATCGCCCAGCGCCGCCTCCCACCGCCGCGGGTGGATGCCATAGGCCGCGCCGATCGCGCGGAGGCTCAGCAGCGAGTTGGCGGGGCGGCGCGCGGGCGTGGGATAATCGGCCGTGGCGATGGGCGTCACCGCCGCGCTGGGGCCGCCGCGCCGCGCCGACTGGCGGAAGATCTCCTCGGCGAAGCCCGCCCAGCTGGTCGCGCCGGCGTTGCTGAAGTGGAAGGTTCCGGTCGGCGCCGCGGGATCGTCGGCGAGCCGCACCGCGATCCCCACCAGCGCCGCGGCGAGGTCGGCCGCCGCGGTCGGGCAACCGCGCTGGTCGGCGACGACGCGCAGCGTGTCGCGCTCGGCCGCGAGGCGCAGCATCGTCCGGACGAAATTATGGCCGTGCGCCGACACCACCCAGGCGGTGCGGACGATGGCGTGGCGCACACCGCTGGTGCGCACCGCCAGCTCGCCGCCTAACTTGGACGCGCCGTAGACGCCGAGCGGCGCGACCGCGTCGTCGACCTCCCAGGCGCCGTCGCGGTCGCCGGGAAAGACGTAGTCGGTCGATACCTGCACCAGCGGCACCGCGGCGCGCGCGCAGGCGACGGCGAGCGCGGCCGAGGCGAGCGCGTTGACCTGCCAGGCGGCGACCTGATCGCTCTCGGCCTTGTCCACCGCGGTATAGGCCGCGGCGTTGATCACCGCGGCCCAGCGCCGCTCGGCGACCGCGGCCGCGATCGCGCCCGGGTCGGCGAGATCGAGCGCGGCGCGGTCGAGCGCCACCACCGCCCAGCCCTCGGGCCAGACGGCGCGGCGCAGCGCGTCGCCGAGCTGGCCGGTCGCGCCGGTGATGAGGACCGCGCGCGTCACGCCGCGCCGCGCCGCTCGGCCGCCTTGGCCGCGACGAGCGGGCGCCACCAATCCTCGTTGTCGAGATACCAGCGCACCGTCTTCTCGATGCCGCTCTCGAACGTCTCGCGCGGCTGCCAGCCGAGCTCGTCGCCGATGCGCGAGGCGTCGATGGCGTAGCGCTTGTCGTGGCCGGGGCGATCCGCGACCGAGGTGATCTGCGCGGCATAGCTGGCGCCGTCGGCGCGCGGGCGCAGCCGGTCGAGGATCGCGCAGACGGTGCGCACCACCTCGATGTTCTGCTTCTCGTTGTGGCCGCCGACATTGTAGGTGCGGCCGACCTGCCCGCGCTCGAACACCGCGCGCAGCGCGCGCACGTGATCCTCGACGTAGAGCCAGTCGCGCACCTGGTCGCCCGCGCCGTAGACCGGCAGCGGCTCGCCCCCGAGCGCCTTGACGATCATCAGCGGGATCAGCTTCTCCGGGAAGTGATAGGGTCCGTAATTGTTCGAGCAGTTGGTGATCAGCACCGGCAGGCCGTAGGTATGGCCCCAGGCGCTGACGAGATGATCCGACGCCGCCTTGCTCGCCGAATAGGGCGACCGCGGGTCGTAGGGCGTCTCCTCGGTGAACAGCCCCTCCGCGCCGAGCGAGCCATAGACCTCGTCGGTCGAGATATGGTGGAAGCGGAAGGCGGCGCGCGCCGCCTCGTCCAGCGTCAGCCAATAGGCGCGCGTTTCCGCCAGCATCACGTAGGTGCCGACCACGTTGGTCTGGACGAAGGCGCCCGGGCCGTCGATCGAGCGGTCGACGTGGCTCTCGGCGGCGAGGTGCGTGACCACGTCGGGGCGGAACTCGGCGATCGCGGCACGCACCGCCGCCGCGTCGCAGATATCGCCCTGGACGAAGCGGTAGCGGTTGGAGGCGGCGACGCGCTCGACCGTCGACAGCGTGCCGGCGTAGGTGAGCTTGTCGAAGTTGAGCACCTCGTGCTCGGTGTCGTCGATCAGATGGCGGACCAGCGCCGAGCCGATGAAGCCGGCGCCGCCGGTGACGAAGATGCGCATGGAACGGTCCTCAGGCGAGCGGCGTCAGCGGACGGCCGTCATAGTCGAAGGGGCTGTCGAAAGCGGCGAGCGTCGGCTGCACCTGGTCCTTCGCGCTCAGCTCGGGCCGGAGCCCGGCGGGGATCGGCCAGTCGATGCCGACGCTGTCCCAGGCGATGCCGCCGTCCTGCTCGGGCGCGTAGGTGTCGGAGCATTTGTAGACCACCTCGCACTCGGGCTCGAGCGTGACGAAGCCGTGCGCGAAGCCGACCGGGATGAAGAGCTGGTCGCCGTCGGCCGCGCTGAGCTCCGCGCCGACCCACTGGCCATAGGTCGGCGAGCCGCGGCGCAGGTCGACGGCGACGTCGAAGATGCGGCCGCGCAGGCAGCGCACGAGCTTGTCCTGCGCCCGCGGCGGCGTCTGGAAGTGCAGCCCGCGCAGCGTATAGGCCGGCACCGAGAGCGAGTGATTGTCCTGCACGAAGGTGCAGCCGATCCCCAGCGCGGCGAAGGTGTCGCGATTGTAGGTCTCGGTGAACCAGCCGCGCGCGTCGCCGAAGCGACGGGGGTGGAGGAGGCGGACGGGAGACTGTTGCACCGCGCGCCTATACGGTCCCAATACGCCCGATCGCAATCCGCTTCTCCTCGCCCCGCGGCGCCTACAGCGCCGCCAGCGCGGCCGCCAGCACGTCCGGGTTGACGCTGAAGCCGCTGAGGTGGGGCGCTACGCCGGCATCGCTCACCTCGCCGTAGATCACCCGGTAGTGATGACCGCGCACCGCGGCGAGGTCCCAGTAGAAGGGCTCGATCCAGCCCGTCGGCGCGAGGTGGATCACGGTGGTGGTCGGACGACAGAACAGGGTGTTGGTCATCGCCGCGCCCATCTGGCCGATGACCACCTGCGCGCCGGCGAACAGCTGCACCTGCTCGGCGAACGACAGGCCGTCTGGGTCGACCAGCGTGAAGCCGCGCGCTGACACCAGCGCGCGGATCTCCTCCTGGTTGGTGAGCCCGCGGCCGTAGTGAGGGGTGCGCAGCACGAACAGCTGCAGCGGCCCGTTCTGCAGCGACCCGACCAGCGCCAGCCGGGCCAGCACGTCACGTGCTGCCTGATCCAGCGCCGCGGGAGACTTCTGCAGCGGGTGCTGGGTCACCGGCGTGACGTAATAGAGCTCGGGAACATGATATGGCAGATTCGGGTCGATCAGGTCGATGTGGACTGAATCGCCGAGCAGCAGCCGGACCGAGTCCACGCGGACCGCATCGATCGCGCCGCCGAAGCCGAGTATCGCCACCCGCACCGGCCGCCCGGCGTGGCGCATCGCGCCGACAAACCCCTTGAGCCGCGGCAGGTCGTCGACCAGCCAATGGCCGTAGTTGGACGAGCCGGCGGAGCCGACGAACAGCGTCGCCCAGGCGGGGTCGGCGAAACGAGTGCGGTCGGCGCGCGCGATCTCGCCGCGGTCGATCGCGGGCAGCGCGGGGCGGTCGTTGGGTCGATAGGTCTCGTAGACGATCGCGGGCGCGTCGCTGGAGGCGCGCGCGTAGAGCACACTGTGCGCCAGCACCGCGTCCTCGATCCGCACCAGCACCGCCGCGGGACAGTTGCGCGTCACCTGTGAGGCATAGAAGCGGGCGAGCTCGTCGGTGAACGGCCCCGGGTTGACGTACATCTCGGGGTGCGGGCGCCAATGGTAGCGCACGGTATTGTACACCTCCTCCAGCGTGTGGATGCCGAACGCCGCCGGGTCCGCCGTACCCGCCCCGGGCGCGTCCTCGTCGAGCCCCGGCGGCAGCGCGCCGATGCCGTAGGTGTGGCGCGCGGCGCAGCAGATGAACGGCAGCGCACCCGGATCGCTCATGCCGCGGCCCCCTGCTCCCATGGGAACGGCACCCGGGGCCGCAATGCCGGGGCGAAATCGAGCCGGTCGAGCGAGAGGTTGGGTGACCAGAAGGGATCGTCGCGCAACTCCTTGCCCCAGCGCGCGTGCATCCACGCCGCTTCCTGCGCCAGCCGCTCGGCGCGCGGCCCCTTCTTGTCGCTGCCGCGCGTGCGGCTCTCCTTGTGGATCAGCAGGATGTCCGGGTCGCCCACGATCTTCAACCCACGCGCGCGGACCTTGAGGCAGAGGTCGACGTCGTTGTAGGCGACGCGCAGTTCGGGCTCGAAGCCGCCGACAGCTAGGAAATCGGCGCGTCGTATGAACAGGCAGGCCGCGGTCACCGCGGAGAATTCCTGCATCAGCCGGGCCTTGCCGAAATAGCCCGGGTCGTCGGCGCTGAAGCCGCCGTGCGGCGTGCCGGCGACGCGATGGTCGGCGATCCCCAGGGCGATGCCGAAATGCTGCAGCGTGCCGTCCGGGAAGAGCAGCCGGGCGCCGACCACGCCGACCTCGTCGAGGGACAGCAGCGCGCGCGCCCGCGCCAGCCAATCCGCCGCCAGCAGTTCGGTATCGTTGTTCAGAAAACAAAGGATCTCGCCGCTGGCGTACTCGGCGGCCATGTTGTTGAGCGCGGAGAAATTGAACGGTCGTTCGTCGCGCACCACGCGGATCACACCGGCGGCCTCGCGCTCGGCCAGATAGCTCAGCGTCGCCGGATCGTCCGAACCGTTGTCGACGACGATGATCTCGACGCGATCGTGAGGTGCGGCGAGGATCGAGGCGATGCAGGGCGCCAGCACGTCTAGGCCGTTGCGGGTCGGGATGATGATCGAGACGGGCGTGTCGAAAGCGCGCGCTGGGAACACCCCCGTGCACCCCGGGGCGAAGCCCTCACCCGAGCGGAACGGCAGCCCTGTCCGTTCGAAATGCTCGTTGATCGCGCGCTCGGCGGCGACGATCGCATAGCCCTTCTGGTCGGCCGAGATCGCGGTCGAGCCGGGGGTCGTCCGCCAATGGTAGAGGACGTGGGGGATATGCACGATCCCGCCGTCGCCGCAGCGCTCGTAGCAGCGCAGCAGCAGATCATAGTCCTGGCTACCCTCCAGCCCGATCCGGAAGCCGCCGATCTCGTTCAGCAGCGCGCGACGATAGACGCCGAGGTGGCTCACCATATTATGGCCATACATCAGGAAGCGGCTGAACGCGCCCTTGAAATAAGGAGCGAACCGATTGTCTTGAAGGTCGATCTTGTCCTCGTCGGAGAACAGCACGTCGGCCGTGGGATGCTGGTTGATATAATGTGCGACCACGAAGAGCGTATAATCGGGAATGACGTCATCATGGTCGACCAGAACGACGAAATCGCCCGTCGCGAGCGCCAGCGCGCGGTTGCTCGCGTCCGAGATATGACCGTTCACGGGTGAACGGACGTAACGCAGCCGCGCGTCGCGCGCGGCATAATCGGCGAGAGTCTCCACCACCGCAGGGTCTGGCGAATGGTCGTCGGCGACGCAGATCTCGAAGTCGGGCCAGGTCTGCGCCAGCAGCGCGTCGAGGCACGCGCACAGCAGCGGAACCGGCGTATTATACGTCGGCATCACGAAGGAGAAGGTCGGGCGCACCGGCATCGCGTCGGTCATCGCGCGGATCACCGCATAATCTTCGGGTGCGGGGCGGCCGTGGCGGAACAGCCAGCGCCGATACAACGTATCGAGCCCAACGTCGGACAGCATCAGCGCCAGCGTCACCTCGGCTGCCTCCCGTGGGGCCAGCGCGCGGCGGTCGAAGCAGGTCCGCGCCAGCTCCACCAGCGGCTCGGGGTCGAGTTCGCCCGCGGCACTGTCGCGCAGCAGCGCGGCGGCCTCGCCGAAATCGGCCACGGTCCGGAAGCCCAGCCGCGGCAGGTGCAAGAGGTTGCTCTTGCGATCGGGATCCCAGCGGACACCGCGGATCAGCTCGGGCGCGGCGAGCAGCAGGGCTACGCCGGTCGCCCCCGGACGGAACGACAGGCTGGTCTTCTCGACGAAGCCGTCACCATAGTCGACGTAGACTTGGCCCTGCAGCGGGCGCTCAGAGTCGAGCGGGCGGACGTCGATGGTCAGTACGCCCAGCCCGCCGGCCGAGGCGACCGCCGGGTCGAGCGCCAGCGTCACCCAGGGATCGTGCGACAGCAGCTGGAGCCGCCGCCCACGCGCCGCTGGCGCGATGTCGCACGCCTCGATGGGCACCAGCCCGGCGCAGCGCCGCGCCAGCAGCTTGACCGCGCGCGCGCGGTCCCCCGTCGTGGGCGGCGCTACCCCGGCGTGACGCAGCGCGTCGAGCTCGGTGAGCGCATGCCGGTTGCCGTCCAGCTCGGCGCTGCGGCGATACCAGCGCAGCGCCTCCGCGGGACGCCCCGCCAGCTTGTGGACGTGCCCGATGCTGAGCAGCAGGTCGGCGTCGCGCTGCCGGCGCCGAAGCGCGACGCGGTAGGCCGCGAGCGCCGCGTCGAGCGCTCCCATCTCTTTGAGCGCGTGGCCCAGCTGGATGCGGATGGCGTGATCGCCGCGGCGCGTCGCCAGGTGCGCGCGATAGTGACGCACCGCCTCGGCCCAGTCTCCGACGTCGCGCGCACGGTCGCCGTCGGCGCGCGCGGTAGAAGGTTGGCGGCGCCCGAACAGGACCCGGATCATCGCATGTTTCCCCGCATAGGTAGCCCGCTAGCGCAAGCGCCGCAGCGGCACTAGAGCGGCGCTCACATATGGCAAGGTTCGATCTTCGAGCGATGCGGTGGCGCGCGGCGGCCCGCGGCCGCGCGCGCGCGCTCGACTGGGCTGCCGCGGCCGCGGCGTGGGAACATTATCTCGACCGGCGCCCGGAAGACGCCGCCGCGTGGGAGCAATATGGCCATGCCGCCAAAGAGGCGGGTTCGATCGCGGACGCGGCCGCGGCCTATGCGCGCGCGGTGGCGCTGACGCCCGAGGCGGCCGAGACGTGGTGGCACCTCCACGACGCGCGCGCGCGGTTGGGCGACCGTGTCGGCGCGATCGAGGCGTGCGCCCGCGTCGCCGAGCTCGACCCCGGCTTCGCCCTCGCACGCGCGCGGCTGGCGGCGCTGGGCGCGCGCGACCGCGCCCCGCCCATGGCGAGCGACGACATGCCCGAGGCGGTGGTCGCCCCCGGCCGCTACGACAGCTGGCGCCGCGGCCTGGTGATCGCCGGGCCGCCGCACCACGTGCGGCGCGACGGCGAGGTCACCGTCCTGGTCGACGCGCGCGCCGCGCTGCCGGTCTCCGTCCGTGCCACGCTGGCGGCCTTGCTCGACCAGACCGACCCGCGCTGGCGCGCGATCGTCCACGGCGCGCCGGCACTATGCGCGCATCCCGTCGCCAGTCTCGCGCAGCTCGACCCGCGCGTGCGCTTCGACGCGGCGGATGCCGCCTGGCCCGCGCCCGGCGCGACGCTGTTGCTCACCGCCGGGACGGTGCCCGACCGCGAGGCGCTGGCCTGGTTCGCCTATGCCGCCGCGCACACCGGCTGCGCGGCGGCCTATGGCGACCACGACCATCACGTCGACGACTGGCGCGCCGGGCGCGGCTTCGCACGACCGGTCTTCCAGCCCGACGCGGACCCCGAATGGTTCGCCGATCCCATGGTCGCCCCCGCCCTGCTCTATCTCGACCGCGCCCGCGTGCCATTGCGCGGCTGGGACGGGCTCGACGTCGCAGCGATCGCGCGCGCGGTCGCGGTGAACGGGTCGATGGCGCACCTGCCGCTGCTGCTGTCGAGTCGCAAGGAGTTGGCGCCGCAAGCGGAGCAGGCGCCGCCCGACCCGTCCCCCATCGCTCCACCCGCCGCTCTGCCCGCTTCGCCCGCGACGTCGGCGAGCGCACCGCCGATCGCCGGCGTCAGTGACGAGCGCCTCCACGTGATCATCCAGACCCGCGACGAGGCGGCGATGCTGCGCGCCGCGATCGACAGCCTGCGTCAGCACGCCGCTCGCGCCGATCTGCTCGACATCACCGTAGTCGACAACCGCAGCAGGGAGCCGGCGACGCGGCGGCTGCTCGACGATTGGGCACGGCGCGGCATCGCCGCGGTACTGCCGCTCGACGCACCGTTCAACTGGTCGCACGCCAACAATCTCGCGGTCGCCGCGGGCGCCGCGCCACTGCTGCTGTTCCTCAACAACGATACCGAGATGCTGACCCCGGGCTGGGACGCGCTGCTGCGCGACGCGCTCGCCGCGCCCGGGGTGGGTGCGGTAGGGGCGGCACTCTTCTATCCGGACATGACGCTCCAGCACGCCGGTATCGTGATGGGCATCGGCGGTGGCGGCCCGATCCACGAGGGGGTCGGGCGCGACGCCGCGCTCGGCCCAAACGATCGCTGGCGCCGGCGCCGTGCCGCCGCGGCGGTGACCGGCGCCTTCCTCGCCACTCGCCGCGACCTCTTCGACTCGGTCGGCGGCTTCGACGCCACGCGATACGCGATCGCCTTCAACGACGTCGACCTGTGCCTTCGGATCCGCGCCGCCGGGCGGCGGGTGGTGGTCGCGTCGGACATCCGGCTGCTTCACCATGAGTCGAAGACGCGCGGGATCAACGTCACCCGGTCGCAGGTGGCCTGGGACCTGGACGAGCTCGGCGACCTGCACGCGCGCTGGGGCGCGGCGCTGTTCCACGACCCCGGCTACAACCCGCACTGGACCCGCGACGGGCATCCGTTCGACGGCTATCGCTACCCGTCGCGCACCGAGATCCTGCGGCACATCGATCGCGCCGCGCGCGCACTGCCCTGGGCGCCGGTCGCCCGCGAGGACGAGCCTTACTGGTGGTGACGTCGCGCCCGTGGCGTGTCAGCGGATCTGGCGCGCGGTGATGAACGGCGTGAACAGCTGGTTGATGATGCTGAACAGTTTCGACGGCTGGTTGGTCGAGGCGTTGGCGAAGTATAGCACGTCCTTGTCGCGCATCATGAACCGCTGTGCCAGGAAGTAGGCGTCGGGGCGCAGCAGGTTGAGCCGATAGATGACGGGCCGCTCGCCGGCCGCGTCGGCTAGCGCGTCGTAGCGGAACAGGAAGATGGCAGACGGGTTGGCGAGATTGTCGTTGGGGCCGCCGACCCGTGCCAATGCCTCGGCGAGCGAGACCCGGTCGGAGTCGAACGGCACCTGCGCGATGCGATTGGCCGCGCCCAGCGCGGTATAGGTACGCGGCCGCCTGATCAGCTCGATCCGGTCTCCCGGCACCAGCGTGATGTCATCGGCGCTGCCGGTGCGGATCGTCCCGAGCGGCTGCTCCGCCATCTGCGTGCCGCGGACCACGCGCACCAGCGTATCGTCCGCCGCGGCGGCGCTGCCGCCGGCGTTGGCGATGGCATCCAGCAGCCGCTCGCGACCGAGCGTCAGCGCGAGCCGGCCGGGGCGCGGGATCGCGCCGGAGAGATAGGCGGTGTTGGTGACGTTCTGGCGGATCGTCACCAGGGCGCGCGGGTCCTGCGACTTACCGCGCAGCCCGGCGACCAGCCGCTGCTGCACCTCTCCTGTGGTCAGCCCGGCCACGTTGATCGGACCCAGATACGGCAGGTCGATCCGTCCTTGCGCGTCGACCATGGTGTCGGGGAAAGTCTCCCCGTGCGCCGAGGGGTCGAACCCACCTCCGGCGACCGCCGCGGCGCGATTGCCCGCGAACAGCGACACACCCACCTCGTAGATCGTGATCGAGAGCACGTCCCCGGGGCCGATCTGATCGACCCGACGCTCGCCGCCGAGCGCCGCCAGCGTGCTCACCCCCGCCGCGACGGGGGCGTTCATCGCCTCGACCGACGCCAGCGACAGGTCGATCACCTGGAAGGTGGCGGTGCCATCGGGCTGGCGCGCCTCGGCGCGGTGCAGGATCGCCCCCGCGGTCGGGCCGTTGGAGGGCAGCGACGTACACCCCGCCACGCCCAGCAGCGCCACCGGTGCCAGCACGGCGCACATACGCGAACTCACGAACGGCAGCGACATCGAGGCATCATTCCCGCGTTTGACCAACCGGCACGCCGCGAAACGCGGTCACATGCCGCGCGTCTGGAGGCGGTGGTGCACCTCGCAGGCTTCGGCGATCGTGTCGTACCGTACCAGCGCGCCGCCATAGAGCACCGCGCCGGTGCGACAATAGGCTTTGAGCGTGCCGGGATCATGCGAGATCATCACCAGCGTGGCGTTGTCGCGCCGCGAGATCAGCGCGTCCTCCGAGCGGCGCCGGAAGCGCTCGTCGCCCGCCGCGGTGACCTCGTCGACCAGATAGCAGTCGAACTCGACCGCGAGGCTGATGCCGAAGGCGAGCCGCGCGTTCATGCCGGCCGAATAGGTGCTCACCGGCTGGTGGAGATAGGGACCGAGCTGCGCGAACTCCTCGACGAAGTCGAGCAGCTCGCGCTCCGGTCGATCGTAGATGCGTGAGATGAAACGGGCGTTGTCGGCGCCGGTCAGGCTCGACTGGAACGCGTTGGCATAGCCGATCGGCCAGGACGTCGTCATCGATCGCGTGATCCGGCCGGTGGTGGGCTGCTCCACCCCCGCGATCAACCGCATCAGCGTCGACTTGCCCGCGCCGTTGGCGCCGCAGATGCCGAGCGCGTCACCCTTGCCGATCGTGAAGTTGAGGTCGGAGAACACGCGCTTCTCGAACTTGCGCAGGTGATAGCTCTTCGACACATGGTCGAATTGGATCATGGGATATTTCCGTCGTCGTTCCAGCCGGCTCGCGCGGCCCCGCCCCTACAGGCTCTGGCCCACCATGAGAAGACACGCGACGTGAGCCACGAGCCTCCCCCTCCGGCGCGGCTCACGCTGCCGCTGTGTCTCGACGCGCGCATGCTGGGCGACGGTGGGACCGGTGTAGCGACCTACGCGCGCGCGCTCGCGACGGCGACGCGCGCGCTGACCGATCGACCCTACCGACTCGTGGCGGAGCACACCGACGACGGTCGCGCGGCGCGCTGGTCGGGCGCCGTGCCGCGCGCGGCACGACACCTTCGCGCGGGAGCCGACGCCGACGGCGCGACGCTGCTCGGGCGCGATCTGTTCCGCCGCGCGCACGTTCATTTCGACCTCTACCGCCGGCTCATGCCGCTGCGCTGCGACCTGCCCGCGGGCATCATGCACTGGACCTACCCGGTGCCGCTGCGAGTCGAGGGCTGGATCAACCTCTACACCGTCCATGACGCGATTCCGCTGGACCGCCCCGAGCTGACGCCGATCGCCCCGCGTCGGCACCGCGCGGTGCTCGACGCGATCGTCGCAGGCGGCGACGGCATCACCACCGTGTCACAGGCGGCGCGCGCCGCTATCGTCGCGGCGCTGGGCTGCGACCCCGCCTTCGTGGTCGATACCGGGCAGCCGGTCGACGTCGCCGAGGCAGCGCGCGCGTCGCTGCCGGTGGGTCTCACCCCGCGGGGTTATCTCCTCGCTGTCGGCACGGTCGAGCCGCGCAAGAATCTCGTCGCGCTGCTCGCTGCTTATCGCCGCAGCGGCACCGAGCTGCCGTTGCTGATCGCGGGGCCAGACGGATGGGAGGCGGGACCGATCCTCGCCGACATCGCCGCGACGCCCGGCGCGATCCGGCTTCGCTATCCTCCGCGCGAACTGCTGGTGACGCTGCTCGCCGAGGCGCGCGCTCTGCTGTTCCCCTCGCTCGCCGAGGGATTCGGCCTGCCCGTCGCCGAGGCGATGGCGCTCGGCACGCCCGTGCTGGCCGGCGGAACAGGCGCGCCGGCGGAGGTGGCGGGCGGCGCGGCGCTGCTGGTCGACGTCACCGACGTCGACTCGATCGCCGCGGCGATCACGCGACTAGCGAACGACGACGCGCTGGTGCGCGACCTTGCCGCACGCGGGCGCGCGCGCGCTCCGGCCTTCGCCCCGTCCCGGTTCGCCGAACGCCTCGCCGCGATCTATCGTGCCGCATTGCAGCGCCGCGCCGCGGCGTCTAACGGCCGAAGTCCGTGAGTGATCGGGAACGGTGGCGTTGTGCGTGTCGGCGTAGACGGCTATAATCTGGCGATGCCGCACGGCACCGGGATCGCGACCTACGGTGCGATGCTGGCGCGCACGCTGCGCGCGGGCGGGCATCGCGTCGACGGCGTCTTCGGCCTCGACGTGGCCGGACCCGCCGAACAGCGCGAGACACTTTTCTACGACCAGCTCGCGCGGCCGCAGCTGTGGCGAAGGCGGCGAAAGGGGCCGCGACGCGCGCTGGCGGTGCTCGCGGCGGCGCGCGGCATGACCGCTGTGGCGGTGCCGCGCGACACCGTCGACACGCGCGCGCTCGACGATCGCACCGCGATGTTCGACTCGCTCTGGAGTTGCCCACACCTGTTCGAGCGCGCGCACGCCTATTTCCACGCCACCGGCCGGTTCGTCCGGTTGCGGCTGGCGTCGCCGCCCGACGTCATGCACTGGACCTATCCCGTGCCGATCACGCTCATGGGCGCGCGCAACGTCTATACGCTGCACGATCTGGTGCCGCTGCGCCTGCCCTTCGCCACGCTGGACGAGAAGCGGCACTATCGCGCCCTGGTCGCCGCCTGCGCCGCGCGCGCCGACGCGATCTGCACCGTGTCGGAGACCAGCGCGGCCGACATCGCCGAGCTGCTGAGGGTGGCGCCCGAGAGGATCGTCAACACCTATCAGGTGTCGGCGATGGAGCCGGCGCTGCTCGGTGAGCCGGCCGCGACCGCCGCGGCCGCGGTGGAAGCCACCTTCGGGCTGCCATACCAGGGCTATTTCCTCTACTTCGGGGCGATCGAGCCGAAGAAGAACATCGGACGGCTGATCGAGGCCTATCTGTCGCTCGGCACCGACACGCCGCTGGTGATCGTGGCCGGGCGGGCGTGGCAGAGCGAGGCCGAGCTGGTACTGCTGCCGCGTGCGGACGACCTCGGCAGCCCGCGTCACACGCACCTCGAGCGACGAGTCATCCAGATCGACTATCTGCCGCGCCACCTGCTGATGCGGCTGCTGCGCGGCGCGCGCGCGCTAGCCTTCCCGTCACTGTACGAAGGCTTCGGGCTGCCAGTGCACGAGGCGATGCTGCTCGGCGTGCCCGTGCTCGCCTCCACCACCGGCGCGCTGCGCGAGGTGGCCGGCGGCGCGGCGCTGCTGGTCGACCCCTATGACGTCGACGCGATCGCGGCGGGGCTGCGCGCGCTCGACGACGACCCGACGCGCCGCGCTGATCTCGCCGCACGCGGACGGCGGCAGGCAGCGCTGTTCTCGGCCGAGCGCTACGCCGCGGCGCTGGACTCGCTCTACGCGCGCGCGCGGGGGGCGGCGTGACCGCGGCACAGGACGGGGCCGCCGTGCCCGATCCCGGCCGGCCGGATCCCGCCCAGCCCGTCCCCGATCAGCTCAGCTTCCTGCCGATCGATCCCTTCGCCGCGCACCCGCAGCTCGCCAGCCGAGTGACGGGACTCGGCGGCGACGCCGCCGGCGACGATCCCGGCTATGTATTCCAGTCGCTCGACATCTATCCCGTGCTGGGGCCGAACCGCTTCACGTTGCACTTCCACGGGCTGAGCGCGACCAGCGGCACGCTGACGGTGCACCTGCGCGCGCTCTCCTGTCATCCCGCGCTGCCGCCCTGCCCGGCACCGATGCCGCTGCACACGCTCTCGGTACCCATGCGCGATCTGGTCGCGCGCGGCGGCATCCTCCACGTCGACCTGATCGGGCGGCGCAACATGGGCTGTACCATCGGCGGCACGATCGACGACCCCACCGACGCGCGCGCCGCGGCGCTCAGCCTGTCGCTCGACCCGCGCCAGCGCGCTGCGCCGCCGCTCCCCGACGGACCGGTCGCGCGCGTCACGCCACCCGCGCTCGCGACGTCACCGGCGGAGCGCGCCGACCGGCCCGAGCTGGCTGTGGTCAGTGCGCCGCAGCTCGCGCGCCCGGTGTCGCAGGCGATGACCGCGGCGCAGCTGCGCGACCCCTTGGTGGCGGCGTGGAACGCGGCGCTGGGCCAAGAGGGCGGCGCCCCTGCCGAGCGTTGGGGCAATGCAATCATCCTCCAGGCGCTATGCTATTATGGCATCGACCTCGAGAACGCGCGCGCTGTCGCCATCGTGAACGGTCGTGATCGCCTGGCCTCCTACCTCGCCGGACTCGGCAGCTCCACGTTGGTGGCGGTGACACGGCGCGACGATCTGCCCGACGCCGACCCCGGCGTGGCATTGGAGCACTGGCATTATCCCGAGCTGTGCTCGCCGCGGCGCTACTTCGACTCGGTGCACCTGACCTTGTTCGAGCGGCTGGCGCTGCCGCCGATGCGCGACGATTTCGACTTCCTGTGGTCGGTCGAGGCGTGGCATGCCGCGCCCGACCGCTTCGCGCCGATGGTGCGCGGCGCGATGGCGTGGCTGCGACCGCGCGGCGTGGCGGTCCACCTGCTCCCTTATGCGGGGACGCTGGATCGCCCGGCCCACGGGCGTGGACTCGGCCGCGTCGAGATCGAGCGGCTCGCCCTGACGCTGGTAGCCGACGGGCACGAGGTGGCGCAGCTCGATTTCGCGCTGGACCCCACGCCGCGCGGTGCCGCGCCGGTTACCCCGTTCGCGCTGATCGCGCGGAAACAGCGCTGAGCCGCGCGGCCGTCCTCGATCACGGTCGCGCGGCGCCGTCTAGGCGGCGTGCTCGCGCACGCCGGCGGCGATCAGCCAGCCGATGCTATAGACTAGCAGCAGGGCGAAGAAGGCGGTGAGAACGATCTTGCCGCGCTGCGGGAACAGCGACTTGACCGGCATGTTGGGCTCCACGACGCGGACGAGGTAGAGCTGCTGCCGCCGCGCCCGCTCGCGCGCCTGCGCCAGCGCCGCCGCCGCCGCCTCATAGCGCTTCCCCGCGAACTCCTGGCGTAGGCGCAGGTCCTCGTAGCCGCCGAGATTGCCCGCGATGGTGCGCTCGCCGCCGCCTTCGCCGGCGAGCCGCCCCGACTGTGCCGCCAGCTGCGCCTGGAGTGAGCGGACCTGACGCGACAGCGCGACGTACTGCGGACTGGTGTGGCTGACGAACGCGCCGGTCGTCTCGAGCTGCGCCTGCGCCGCGGCGAGATTGGCGCGCAGCCCGGAGACCAACCCGATCTGCGCCTTGCCCGATCCCTCCGGATCGACGTCCGCGCGCGTCTGACGGTACTCGGTGATCTCGCCCTGCACCTCGGCGAGCGCGGTCTCGGCCTCGCCGAGCTGGCGGCGCGAGGCAGCGATCGCGTCCTCGTAGGAGCGCGCGTTCATGGTGTTGACGCGCTGCTCGCCCATCTCAAGCAGGTGGCGGATGATCTCATAGGCGTCGTCGGGGCGGAAGGCGTGCACCGACAATTTCGTGATCCCGGTATCATGGTCGGTCTCGACCGACACCTTCCTCTCATAATAGGTCAGCAGCTTCTCCGGGGTGGGATCGGCGGTTGACAGGCGGCTCACCACGTCCGCCTCGGGGCGGCGGAAGCGCTCGACCAGCCCGATGTCGCGCGATAGCCGCGCCACCGCGTCGTGCGAGGTGAGATAGTCCGAGACGCTCGCCGCCTCCCCGCCCGAGCCGCCCATCCCGCTGAGCCCGAGCAGCTGCCCGAAGCCCGAGGGCGAGGCGGTCGGACCATCCGCCGATTTGACGAGGAAGTGCGCCTGCGACTCGTACTGATCCGCGGCGATCAGATAGTAATAGCCGGCGAGCAGCAGCGTCGGGAGCACGACCACCAGCATCAGCATGCGGCGCCGGCGCGCGACGGCGAGCAACCGGGCCAGAGCCGAGGGCCGAGCCTCGGCGACCGGATCGTGGGCGGGGGCGATGATGCCGTGCATGTTCATACGCGAGGATCTCGTGAATCAGCTCAGGTGGATGCGGTGACGCACCGCGCGAATGGCGAGCAGCCCGAACAGGTTGAGCACCAGTGTCCAGGCGGTCATGTAGGTGAAGTCGACATACTCCAGCGTCGCGGAGGGGAACTGCCCGTGGCGCACCAGCTCGAACATCTGCGGAAAGGGATTGTACAGCAGATAATGGCGGTAGGGCTCGGGCACCCACGATACCTGGTAGAAAGCGGCGGAGAGCGGGATCATGAAGTAGCTGAACGGGTGTACCAGCCGCTCCAACAGGCGATTGTCATGCGTGCCACCCACGATGATCATCGAAATGCCGAAGGAAAAGAAGAAGATGTAGGCGATCCCGGCGAGCAGCATCAATGGCCGCGCGGGTAGGTCGGCGAAGCCCAGCACGATGACCAGACTGAGCAGGATGGTGAAGGCGACGAAGGTGCCCGCCGCTTCCAGCAGCGCGCGCGCGATCGCGATATCGAACACTGTCACCATGCGGTGGTAGAGCAGCGGCAGGTTGCTGTGCAGCGTGCCCTCGGCGCGGTTGACGATGCCACGGAACATGATGAAGATGGTATATCCGACGACGGTCAGCGCCACCGGGTTGATCGTGCCCTTGTGCGCCGTCTGGCCGCTGTGCAGCAGCGCGATGATGCTGCCGAGCATCAGCGGCTCGGCGATCAGCCAGAGGTAGCCGATGTTCTCGCGGCCGTAGCGCGTGTGCAGCTCGCGCATCAGCACCGCGCCGATCACCCTGCCCTGGACGGACAGCGCGCGGCGCCACGGCGTACCGGCGGTGGGAGCGGGCGAACCGCCCATGGGTCGACGTCCTTCCTCCAGGGAGCGCATGCACGGGCTGGGCAGCGCGCGGCTGGTCTTCTCGGATGCGCGCTCTAACCTATCGCGCCCGTCACGGGAATGCCGCACGCGCGGCCGGGCCGAGACGCGTGACGCGCCACCCGCCGCCGCCTATAGCCGCGCGCGTGCCCCCAGCCGATCCCCTCCTGCTCGACGTCGGTCGCCTCGTCTGGCGCAGCTGGGCCGGGCGACTGCCGACCGGGATCGACCGCGTCTGCCACGCCTATCTCGATCGCTACGCGGGCCGCGCGCACGGCGTGATCCAGTGGAAGGGGCGCCGCTTCGTGCTGCCGCCGGGCGACACCGCGCGGCTCGCCGCGCTGCTGGCGGGCGACAGCGCCGACCGGAGGCCGCGGCTCGCCGCTCTGTTGGCACGCGCGCTGCCGCGCGCCGTGCGCGCGCCCCGACGCGGCGCGCTCTACCTCAACGTCGGCCACACCGGGCTGGACGATCCCGGCCTGGTCGACTGGATCGCGCGCCACGAGCTGCGCGCGGTCCACCTCATCCACGACCTGATCCCGCTCGAGACGCCCGAATATTGCCGCCCCGGCGAGGCGTCGCGGCACGAGCGGCGGATGCGCCACGCGCTGGCGAGCGCGAGCGGTATCATCGGCAACTCGTGCGCCACGCTCGACGCGCTCGACGCCTTCGGCGCGGCGCGCGGCCTGCCGCGACCGGCTGCGGTAGCGGCTTGGCTCGCCGCCGACGCGCTGCCATGCCCCGCAACCGCTCCCGCGCCGCCGGACACGCCTTATTTCGTCGCGGTCGGCACGATCGAGGGGCGGAAGAACCATCTGCTGCTACTCCAGCTGTGGCGCGAGCTGGCGCGTCGGCTGGGCGGCTCGGCACCGCGGCTGGTGCTGGTCGGCCAGCGCGGCTGGGAGGCGGCGGACGCGATGGCGCTGCTCGACCGCTGCGCCGCACTAGCGCCGCTGGTCGAGGAGCGCGGCCGCTGCGACGACGAGGCGCTGGCGACGCTGCTGACCGGCGCGCGCGCACTGCTGATGCCGTCCTTCGCCGAGGGCTATGGCATGCCCGTGGTCGAGGCGATGCGGCTCGGCGTGCCGGTGATCGCCTCGGACCTGCCGGTCTTCCGCGAGGTCGCGGGGACAATCCCGACCTATCTGTCGCCGCTAGACGCGGTGGCGTGGGAGCGCGCCGTGCTCGACTTCGCGGGTGAGTCACCGACGCGCGAGCGCCAGCGCGCCGCGCTGCGCGGCTATCGCGCGCCCGACTGGGGCACGCATTTCGCCGCGGTGGAGCCGTGGCTCGCCGCGCTGCCGGCGCGGCGCTAGCGCCCCTTCACCACCGCGTCGATCGCGATCAGCTGACGCAGCAGCGGCTCGAGCTGGTCGAGCGGCCAGGAGTTGGCGCCGTCCGACAGAGCGCGGTCGGGATCGGGGTGGGTCTCGATGAAGAGGCCAGCCACCCCCGCGCCGACCGCAGCGCGCGCCAGCACCGGCACGAACTCGCGCTGCCCGCCCGAGCGGTCGCCCTGGCCGCCGGGCAGCTGGACCGAGTGGGTCGCATCGAACACCACCGGGCAGCCGGTCTCGCGCATGATCGCCAGCCCGCGCATGTCGGAGACCAGGTTGTTGTAACCGAAGGAGGCGCCGCGCTCGCAGACGGTGAAAGCGTCGGGGTCGTGCCCCGCCGCGGTGGCCGCCGCGCGCGCCTTGGCGACGACGTTGACCATGTCGCCCGGCGCCATGAACTGCGCTTTCTTGATGTTGACCGGCCGCCCGCTCGCCGCCACCGCGGCGATGAAGTCGGTCTGGCGCGCCAGGAAGGCGGGGGTCTGCAGCATGTCGACCACCGCCGCCACGGGCGCGACCTGTTCCTCGGTATGGACGTCGGTCAGCACCGGCACCCCGATCTCGTCGCGCACCTTGGCGAGAATACGCAGCCCCTCTTCCATGCCGGGGCCGCGGAAGGTCCTGCCCGAGCTGCGGTTCGCCTTGTCGAAGGAGCTCTTGTAGACGAACGTCAGCCCGAGCCGCGCCGTGATGTCGCGCAGCGTGGCCGCGGTGGACAGCGCCAGCGCCTCGCTCTCGATCGCGCACGGGCCGGCGATCAGGAACAGCGGGTGCTCGGGGCCTATGTCGCTGCCGAACAGCTTCATCGTATCCATTCCCGTCATTTCTGCTGCGACCACGAATTGGCGTGCCGCTAGACATGGGTTATAGGCGCGCGCTTCGGCGCCCGGTCCCGGCCGGGTAGCTCCCCCACGGCGGATTGGCTACCCGCCCGACGAGGTGACGGGTTTGCGTATCGAGAAGACGAGCCAGATCGGCGATGCCGCGCTGCGATCGGCGCTCAACACCATCAGGGTCGAGCGCGAGGCGTTGGACGTGCTGACCGAGGCGCTGGGATCGCCGCCGCTGCGCGAGGCGTTCGCGCGCACCGTCGCAGCGATCGCAGCGATCGCGGCGACCGCGGGGCGGCTGGTGGTGACCGGCATGGGCAAGAGCGGTATCATCGGCCGCAAGATCGCGGCGACGATGACGTCCACCGGCACGCCCTCGCTGTATCTCCATCCCGGCGAGGCGAGCCACGGCGACCTCGGCATGATCACCGGCGAGGACGTCGTGCTCGCGATCAGCTGGTCCGGCGAGACCGCCGAACTGGGTGACCTGATCGCTTATTGCCACCGGTTCGCGGTGACGCTGATCGTCGCCACCGCCAACGCCGGGAGCACTGCGGCGCGCGCCGCCGACATCTGCCTGCCCCTGCCGCACGTCGACGAGGCCTGCCCCAACCGGCTCGCTCCCACCTCCTCCACCACGCTGCAGGCGGTCCTGGGCGACGCGCTGGCGATCGCGCTGGTCGAACAGCGCGGCTTCTCGCCCTCCGATTTCCTTACGTTGCACCCCGGCGGTCGGCTCGGCGCGCGGCTCACCACCGTGGCGCAGCTGATGGGCAAGCCCGAGGACATGCCAGTGGTGCGTGTCGGCGCCTCGCTGATGGAGGCGACCATCGAGATGAGCCGCAAGCGCTACGGTGCGACCGCGGTCGTCGACCAGGCAGGCGATCTCGTCGGCGTCTTCACCGACGGCGACCTGCGCCGCAGCTTCGCCGCCCAGCACCTGCACGAGCCGATCGAGGCGCACATGACCCCGCGCCCGCTCGCGGTGGCCGCCGACACGCTGTCGACCGAGGCGCTGCGCGTCATGAACGCCAACGCGGTCACGGTCTTGTTCGTCTGCGACCGGCGCCGCCCGGTCGGCGCGCTCCATATGCACGACCTGCTGCGCGCGGGCGTCGCCTGAGCCGGCCAGCCGTGCGCGACCTGATCGTCGTACCGGCGCGCTACGGCTCGACCCGGCTACCGGGCAAGCCGCTGCTCGCGATCGCCGGACGCACCCTGCTGGAGCGAGTCGCGCGCGTCGCCGCCGCGGCCGCGGCGCTGGCGGGCGAGTGCGACATGGTGGTGGCGACCGACGACGCGCGCGTCGCCGACCACGCGCGCGCGCTCGGACATGAGGTGACGATGACCGCGGCCGCGATCGAGTCGGGCTCGGGTCGCGCCTATGCCGCGGCGTGCCAGCGCGCCGTCCCCCCGGGAGTGGTGGTCAACCTGCAGGGCGACGCGCCGTTCGTGCCGGCGCCGCTGGTCGCGGCACTGCTCGTCGCGGCGCGGCGCGATGACGTCGCCTGCGTCACCCCGGTCGTGCGACTCGACTGGGCCGCGCTCGATCGACTGCGCGCGCACAAGCGCGAGTCGCCGTTCAGCGGTACTACCTGTGTGCGCGGCGCCGACGGCGACGCGCTGTGGTTCTCCAAGGCGATCCTGCCCGCGATGCGCGACGAGGCGGGGCTGCGCGCGGCCGGGCCGCTCTCGCCCGTGTACCGTCATCTCGGCCTCTACGCCTATCGCCTCGCCGCGCTGGCGCGCTTCGAGGCCGCACCCCCTGGCCGGTACGAGCTGCTCGAGGGGCTGGAGCAGCTGCGCTTCCTCGAGCTGGGTATGACCGTGCGCGCGATCGCGGTCGACCCGCCCGCTCACAGCATGTCGGGCATCGACACCGCCGCCGACGCGGCGCTGGCGGAGGCGCTGATCCGCCGCCACGGCGACCCCTACGAGGGATGAGCACGACCTTCGTCATCGTGCGCCACGGCGACACCTTCGCGCCCGGCGACCCGCCGCGCCGCATCGGCGCGCGCACCGACCTGCCGCTGGTCGAATCGGGTCGCGCGCAGGCCGCCGCGCTGGGGGAAGCCTTCGCGGCGCGCGGCTGGCATTTCGACCGCGTCCTCGCGGCGTCGCTGCGCCGCGCGCGCGACACCGCCGCGGTGATCCGCGCCGCGCTCCCCGGCGCTCCCGCGATCGAGGACGCCGGCTTCCTGGCCGAGATCGACCATGGCCCCGACGAGGACCGCACCGAGGCCGAGGTGCGCGCGCGCGTCGGCGCCGACGCGCTCGCCGCATGGGACGCGCACGGCGTGCCCCCGCCGGGCTGGCACGTCGACCCGGCGGCACGCCTGGCCGCCTGGCGCGCGCTGTTCGCCGAGCCGGGGGGCGAGAGGATCCTGCTCGTCACCAGCAACGGCGCCGCGCGCTTCGCGCTGCTGGCGGCACCGGGGCTGGCGCAGGGGCTCACGTCGCTCAAGCTGCGCACCGGCGCCTATGGCGTGCTGCGCACCAGCCTGGGCGAGACGGCGCGGCTGGCATGGGACGAGCGGCCGTGAGCGGTTGCGCGCGCGCGCCGCATCGGGGAGAGACGCGGCGATGAACCCGGCGCGCCTGCTCCTCTATCCCTGGTGGGTCGCCCAGCTCGCGACCGGCGCCAAGGCCTTCTGCGACAATCCGGTGATCGGCTCGCCGCGGCTCAATCGCTGGGGGCTCCACGCGGCGCGCGTGCGTGCCGCGGCGCGGCTGGCGGAGTCGCGGCGGCGCCGGCTCGCGCGGCTCGTCGACCCGGCCGATCGCGCGGCCTTCGACCGCGACGGCTTCGTGCTGCGGCGCGACTTCCTGCCCGGGGACCAGTTCGACGCGCTGCGTCGGCAGGCGCTGGGCCGCGTCGCCCCCGCGCGCGAGATGGTGCAGGGTGACACGATCACGCGTCGGATCGCGCTCGACCCCGCCGCGCTGGCAGCGATGCCGGCGGTCGCCGCGCTGGTGCGCGGACCGGTGTGGCGCGGGCTGATGCGTTACGCCGGCAGCTTCGACAGCGAGCCGGTCGCCTATATCCAGACGATCCTCTCGCACGTCCACGACGGCCCGCCCGACCCGCAGACGGCGCTCCACGCCGACACCTTCCACGCGACGGTCAAGGCCTGGTTCTTCCTCACGGACGTGGCCGCGGACGAAGGACCCTTCGTCTACGTGCCCGGCTCGCACCGCATGACCGCCGCGCGCGTCGCCTGGGAGAAGGAGCGCAGCATCCGCGCCGCGAGCGGCCTCGACAGGCTGTCGTCGCGCGGGTCGCTGCGGGTCGCGCCGGCCGAGCTCGCCGCGCTCGGCCTGCCCGCGCCGCGCGCCTTCGCGGTACCGGCCAACACCTTGATCGTTGCGGACACGTCGGGCTTCCACGCGCGCGGGCCGTCGCTGCGCCCCGCGACGCGGATCGAGATCTGGAGCTATGGCCGGCGAAACCCCTTCCTGCCCTGGATCGGGCTCGACGCGATGAGCCTGCCCGGCATCGCCGAGCGCCGCGCCACGCTCGCCTGGGCGGCGCGCGATCGGCTGCGCGCGCTGCTCGGCCAGCCCTGGGCCGACGTCGGCGGCAAGACGCCTGACGCGCCCGTCCACGGGAGCTGAGGCAATGGACGAGCCCGTGGCCGACGTGCCGCTGCTGCGAGCCCCGCCCTTCCCCGGGCCGCGGGTGATCCTGTCCGAGCCAGTGACGGCGTCGTTGGGCACGATCGACGCGGCGACGGTCGAGCGCCTCTTCGCCGCGCTCCGCGCCGAGCGCGTCGGGGGCAGCTACTGGGCTCCACCGGGGACTGTCGCGGCGCGGATCGACCGCGCCGCGGCGCCGGCACGTGAGACGGTCGACCCCTGGTCGGTGCTGTCGCCAGGGGTGACGGTCCGCGGCCACGGCGACGACGAGTGGATCGCCCTCGCGCAGATCGTGGGCGCGCGCGTCGAGCTGACCGCGCCCGGACGCTACGACACGCCCGAGCGCGTCGCCGCGACGCTGCTGGCGCGGCGCTATCGCGACCCTTTCACCGGCGTGCCGAGCGACCTGGAGTCGGTGATCGCGCTACTCGGCCTATGGCGCCGCCTCGCCGCGACCAATCGCGCGATCGTCGCGGCCTGCGGTATCGCCTGGTGGAAGCGACGCGAGATCCGGCGCTTCCTGTGGTCACCGGGGCGTCCACTGCGGTTCTACCGGTCGGAGCGGCGGGCCGTGACGCACGCCGCGCGCGTCGGCGGCGCGGTCGCGGTGTGGCCGTCGCGCGTCTCGGCGGCGATGGTCCGCGACGCCGCCGCCTCGGGCGTAACGCTGATACGGGTGGAGGACGGATTCGTCCGCTCGGTCGGGCTCGGCAGCGACCTAGTGCCCCCCGCGTCGATCACCGTCGACGCGCGCGGCATCCACTATGACCCGTCGAGCGCGAGCGACCTCGAGCAGTTGCTCGCCGCCGCCACGTTCGCGCCCACGCTGTTGGCGCGGGCGGCGCGGCTCCGCGAGACGATGGTCGCGACGCGAATCAGCAAATATGGCGGCGGCGCGGCGCATACCTTTCCGACCCGCGCGCCCGGTCGCAGGCTGGTGCTGGTACCCGGACAGGTCGAGGACGACATGTCGGTGCGGCTCGGGGGCCATGGTCTGGCGAGCAACCTCGAGCTGCTGCGCCGCGCGCGCGCGCTAGAGCCCGACGCGGAGATATGGTTCCGCCCCCATCCCGACGTCGACGCCGGGCATCGCCGCGGGGCGGTGCGCGACGCCGAGGCGCTGACGCTGGCCGACCATGTGGTGCGCGGCGGCGCGATGGCCGACCTGCTGGACGTGATCGACGGCGTGCACGTCCTCACGTCGCTGACCGGCTTCGAGGCGCTGCTGCGCGCGCGCGACGTGACCTGCCACGGCACCCCCTTCTACGCCGGGTGGGGGCTGACGCGCGATCTCGCCCCGGTTCCCGACCGGCGCGGCCGCGCGCTGAGGTTGGACGAGCTGGTGGCGGGCGTGATGATCCTCTACCCGCGCTACCTCGATCCCGTCACCGCGCTGCCCTGCCCGCCCGAGACGCTGGTGGCGCGGATGGCGACGGGGGGCGCGGTCAACCGGCTCGACCGGATCAGCCGACTGCGGCGTTGGCAGGGCCGCGTGGCGCGGCGCTGGCGCTAGGCGTCGGCGCGGGGGTGGGCTCCCGCCGCCTTCTTGGCGGACAGATAGGTCCCGAAGACATGGTCCCAGAACAGCGCGGTGATCGCGTAATTGCCGTCCTCCCGCCCATGATGGTGGCGCAGGTGGTGGCGCCGCAGCGTGCGCATCAGCCGGCCGCGCACCGGCAGCCGGTGACAGGCAAAATGGACCGCGTCGTAGATGACGTATCCGGTGATGAAGCCGAGAAACAGGACCGTACCGGCGCCCCCCAGTGCCAACGCCATACCGGCCCAGATCGCCCCCGACCATGTCACGCTGACGATCGGCGGCATGATGCTGCGCCACGGGTCATTCGGATCCTCGTGGTGGTTGCCGTGCATCAGGAAGACGAACCGGTGACCCCAGACGGTCGGCAGCTCCAGGTGGAACAAATAGCGGTGCATGACATATTCGAACAGCGACCAGGTGAGCAGCCCGGCCGCCGCCAGCCCGACCCACGCCGCCGGCCCGACCTGCCCGAGGCTAGCGTAGAAAACCAGCGCAAGCAGCACCACCCACAGCGCGACGAACAGCTGCGGCGGCATCACCGTCAACCGTTCCATCCAGTCGCGACGGAAGAGCCGCAGGCGCGGGTGCACGACGCCGGCGTCGACGCGCCGCGTGTGTCTGCGGCTGGCTCGGCTCACATCCATAGCTCGGCCATGGACAGATGTGCGCTCGATCTGTCAAGTTGCACCGCAGCGAGAACCGCCAAACCGGTGCATCATTACCACATCTCCCCAGTACGATGACCGATTCCGATAAAGCTGCGACACCGCTAGGTCGCATCCTCATCACCGGCGCGTCGGCCGGGCTCGGGGCGGCGCTGGCACGTCACTATGCCGCGCCCGGCCGGGCGCTGCTGTTATGGGCACGCGATCCGACTCGGCTCGAGACGGTCGCGGCCGAGTGTCGCCGCGCCGGCGCGACCGCGCAGATACGCTCACTCGATCTCGCCGACAGCGAAGCGGCGTTACGCGCGCTCGTCGCGGAGGACGAGGCGGGCGACATCGATTTGGCGATCCTGGCCGCGGGGCTCGGCGACGTCCGGACGGCGGGCCGCCGGGTAGAGGCGGCGGCGGCAGTGGTGCGGCTCGGCCTGGTCAACTTCGTCACCCCCGGGGCGATGGCCGCGGAACTGGCCGAGCGTATGGCCGCGCGCGGTCGCGGCGACATCGTGCTGATCGGTTCGGCGGCCGCGGCCTATTCGCTGCCCTTCGCCGCGGGCTACGCGGGCTCGAAGGCGGGACTGGCGCGGTTGGCCGACGCGCTGCGCGTCGCGGTCGCGCCGCGCGGCGTGCGCGTGCTGCTGGTGGAACCAGGCCCGTTCGACTCACCCGGCGGCCGGCTCGTACCCGCGCCGGGGTGGCTGACGCGACGCCCCGCCTGGGTCGCGTCCCAGATCGCGCGCGCCGACGCGCGTGGCCGCGTGCGGCTGACCTTGCCCTGGCCCTTCGCGCTGCTGCGGTGGATCGACCCGCTGCTGCCGCGCTGGGCGCGCGACCGGCTGCTGCGAGCGCTGGCGCCCGACTGAAGGGTGACGGCCGCGCTACGGGGTCGCCACCGCGGCCAGGATGGCATGGTGCAGCCCCGCAGGGGTGAGATCGACGCGGCGGCCCGCCTCCCCGCCCCCCTCTGCCCCGGTTGCGGCGCTCCCCGGCCGATCGCCGAACCGCAGGATCACATAGGGCGTGTGACGGTCGGGGCCGGGCTCGCTCGCGCCCGGGATACTGGGGCGATGGTCCCCGAAGAAGACGAGCACGGCGCGGCGATCGGCGCGGTCGAGGTGATCGATCAGGTCGCCCAGCATCGCGTCGCTGCCGCGCAGGTGACGCAGATAGGCGTCGAGCCCGCCCGGCGAACCCGCGATCCGCTCCTTCCCCCACGGCCCGTGATTCTCCATCGTGACCGCATAGACGAAGGTGGGGCATCCGGCGGCGTCGGCGAGCGCGCCCAGCGCCATGCCGAGCGCGCGGTCGTCGACGTAGCGCCCGATCCCGGGCGCGGTCGCGACGAAGGCGTCGTCGCCGACCAGCCGCTCGAATCCGACCGCGGGCATCAATCGATCGCGCCCGTAGAAGCGCAGGTCGTGCGGGTGGACGAAGAGGGTGCGATAGCCGCGGCCGCGCAGCCGCGCCGATAGCGCGTACGACGCCTCGCCCGCCGCGGTGAGGAAGGGATCGTAGCGGCGAAAGCCTAGCGCCGCCTCGTCGCGCCCGAACAACACGCCATATTCGGTCCGCATGGTATAGGCCCCGAAGCCGCTGACGTGCAGCTCGCCCCACTGCCACGCCGCCGCGCGCGCGCGCGCCAGCGCCGGCAGCGGCGCGGCGCCCGCGAGCGCGACCGGATCGGCGAAGGACTCGCACTGGACGACGATCACCAGCTCGGGCCCGGGCGCCCCCTGGTCAGGCGGCAGCGCGGGCGGGTCGAGCTGCACGCGCCAGCGGCGCCAGTAGAGCAGCAACGTCGCGACCAGCCCGTGGCGCGCGAGATCGGCCTCGGCGTCCGGCACGCGCGCCAGCACGGCGAGCGGCGGCAAGCGCAGCAGCGCCAACAACGCGACGAGCGCGGCCGCGCCGATCGCCGCGCCGGCGAGATGCGGCGCGGGCCGTGGCACGAACAGCCACGCCAGTGCCACGGGAAGCGCCAGCGCGCCGGCGACACCGAGCGCACGCTGCGGCAGCGACAGCGCCGTGAGATAGAAGCCCGGGTGGCGGACCAGCGCGCCGACCAGCGCCAGGTCGGAGAACAGCAGCGGCTCGCCCAGCACCGCACGCTTGGCGTTGGACGCGATCGCCACAACCGCCAGCAGCGCCGCCGCCAGGATCGCGGCGGCCGGCGCGTTACCCGAAACGGCGAGGCCGCACCCGAAGGCGACCGTAACTGCCAGCAGCAGCAGCAGGCTCCCCCGCCAGTCACGCACGATCCGGCGCGCGCGCGGGCGCACCATCGCATCGATCGCGAGCGCGCCGAGCAGCAGCAGGAGATAGGCCAGGACGGGGATCGTCACGGTACAGCCGCGGACTCGCTCGAGGATGACGGGGCGGCCGGCGGCACGCGACCGAGCGGCTCCATAGGCGGACGGGGCGCGATTGTCATGTCGCCTCCGCGGCCGATCCGCTGTATCAGGGCGCGATGACCGACCTGCCGCTCATCCCGGACGCGGTGCCGAAGATCGCGGCGCCGGGCGCGACGCCGCCTTCCCATCGCCGCGAGATCCTGCTGCTGCAGGGCCTGATGGGGCCGCTGTTCCGCCGCGTCGGCCTGGCGCTGCGGCGGCGCGGCTACGGCGTCCACAAGGTTCATTTCAACGGCGGTGACCGCCTGTTCTGGCGGCTGCCCGGCGGGGTCGACTATCGCGGCGCTCCGGCGGACTGGCCCGCCGCGCTGGCGGCGCTGATCCGCGAGCGCGGCATCACCGACGTGATCTTGTTCGGCGACTGCCGCCCGCTCCACATCGCCGCGATCGCGACCTGCCGCGCGCTCCACGTCCCTGTCCACGTCTTCGAGGAGGGCTATATCCGCCCCGACTGGGTGACGTTCGAGCCGGGTGGGGTGAACGGTCATTCCAGCCTGCCGCGCGACCCGGCCTGGTATCTCGCGGAAGCCGCGCGCCTGCCCCCGGCACCCGAGCACCGCCAAGTCCCCTCCTCCTTCCGGCGCCGCGCGCTGGAGGCCGTGGTATACAATAGCGCCGACGTCTTCTCACGCTGGTATTATCCTCACTGGGAGAACCACCGGCCGTGGCACCCCTTGGTCGAGGCGGCGGGCTGGATCCGGCGGCTGCGCCGGCGCCGCCAGGCGGCGGAACGGTCGCGGCAGTTGGTCGAGCGACTGCTCGACCGCGGGGATCCCTATGTGCTGTTCCCGCTCCAGCTCGACTCAGATGCGCAGATCCGCCTCCACTCGGGCTTCGCCGGCATCTCGGACGCGCTGCGGCTCGTGATCGAGTCGTTCGCGCGCCACGCCCCCGCGGAGCTGCGCCTCGTCATCAAGGAGCACCCGCTCGACAACGGCGTGCGCGACTGGCGCGGCGAGGCGGCGGCGCTGGCGGTACGCCACGGCGTGGCCGACCGCGTCGACTATTTGGAGAGTGGCGACATCGTGCCGGTGGCGCATGGCGCGCGCGGGATGGTGACGATCAACAGCACCAGCGGCACGCTCGCGCTCGCCGTCGGCGTGCCCGTGATCGCACTCGGCCAGGCAGTCTACGACATCGACGGGATCACGTTCCAGCGCGGCCTCGACGCGTTCTGGCGCGAGCCCATAGCCCCCGATCCCGCGGTGTTCGCCGCTTTCCGCCGGGTGCTGATCGACCGCTGCCTGGTGCCGGGCGGTTTCTTCTCCGACGCCGCGCTCGACGCGGTGACCCAGGGCGTGGTCGCGCGGCTCGAGGCGGCGAGCCCGCTGCGGCTGAGCGAGCCCGCGGCGAGCGACGCGCCGCTGTCGCGCGCGACGCGGCGAACGGGACGGGCCGCCGCGCGCTAGGCGCCGGCGCCTCGACCTGACTCGCCGGGCGAGCGGGTCGAAATGCGCGCGGTTGAGGCGGTCTGGCGGACAGCGCGCGCGGCGGCGCCGTGCCCGCCCGACCGCATCGAGCAGCCGCGGCAGCCCCGTGCCACCGATTACTTCCTCTGGTGCGACGGTAAGGTGTGTGAGAAACGGCCGCATCGCGCATTTCGACGGCACGTCGCCATGGTCCATCGAAAATGGTGCCGCTTACAGGACTCGAACCTGTGACCCCATCATTACGAATGATGTGCTCTACCAACTGAGCTAAAGCGGCCCGATCGCGCCACCAGGGGCGCCGCATCGTGGAGCGCGCGCTTAGCAGCGGCTCCCGGGCGTGGCAAGCGCTTCCGGGCTTTACGCGGAGTTTACCATCCGTGGTGCAGATCGGGCGTGACAGGCCGACTCCGAGGGCCTCACTGGGACGATGAGCATGGACACGCCGCGCGGCTACGACGACCTCCGCCACGATCTCGACCCGACAGAGGGCGGCGTGGGCGAGGCGGTGCTCGCGATCGGCGGTGACGAGCGGCGCATGCACGTGCGCGCCTACAACCACTGGGTCTCGCTGCTCGGCGATCGCCCCTATCCCGCCATCGCCGACCTCGAACCCGCCAGCATCGCCGACTTCGGCGCGAACAGCGTGCTGCTCGATTTCTCCGCCGGAGTCGCGGACCCGTCGGTCCAGTTCATCGGTCGCGCGTTGCGCGAGGAATGCGGCGTCGACCAAGCGATCGAGCGGATCAGCGGCGTGCCCGCGCGGTCGCTGCTCTCGCGGCTGACCGACCATTATCTCCAGATCATCGCCAACCAGGCACCGATCGGCTTCGAGGCCGAGTTCGTCGGCACGCGCGGGCATGCCACGCTGTATCGCGGCATCCTGATGCCCTTCTCGTCGAACGGCGCGACGATCGACTTCATCTACGGGGTGATCAACTGGAAGGAGCTGGTCACCGCCGATCACCAGGCCGCGCTGGACCGCGAGCTGGCGGTGAGCGCGCGGGCCCCGCGCCACGATCCCGTCCCCGCCGCGGCCTGGGCGGACGGCCCGCACGCCGAGGCCGAGGTCGACGCGCTGCCCTGGCCAGACGCCCCGCCCGCCGCGACGCTCGACGATCGGCTCGCCGCAGCGCGCGCGAGCGCGGCCTCGGCGCGCACCGCCGCGACGCGCAGCCACGCCGCGCTCTATCGCGCGCTGGGCCGCGCGCACGATTTCGCGCTCGCCGCCGCGGACGCGCCCGAGCGGCTCGCCGCGATCCTCGACGAGGCGGCCGTCAAGGTGCAGGCGCGCGCGCCGATGACCGCGATCGCCAAGCTGATCTTCGGCACCGACCACGACAAGACGCGTCTGACCGAGGTGGCCACGGTGCTCGCCTGGGCGGCGCGCACCGGCGTCGCGGAGGGCGAGCTGGCCGGCGTGCTCGACTCGATCGAGGGCGGGATCAAGCGCCTCGTCGCGGACGAGCGCGCGGCGCGCCGGCCGGTGACGCGTGTCGCACCGCCGCTGGCGCCAGCGATCGCCTCGCGCGCGCCGCTGGCCGAGCTCGCGCTCGACAGCGGCCTGGCCGAGGGCGAGCCGGTGGTGCTGCTCGGACGCGCGGTCGCGGGCGGCATCGTGGTGATCGGTACGGTGCGCGACGATGCCAGGCTGGCGAAGCAGGTGCTGCGGCGGCTCGGCTGACGCCGGCGGCCCTTCACCTGCATCGTCGCCGCGTGGGAAGCTGCGCGGCGCGGTCGACGCGCGACGTCGCTGCCTCACTACACGCCGCCGTCCCGAACCCGTCTCATCATCCACCGTGCCGCGCGCCCGCGGGCGGCGAGCCTGCGGACCGGTGGATCCTGAAGCACGTGCGGGATGACGCCGGCAGTTCGTGGCTGCGATCATCTCGCACCCCATCGGCTGTCCCTCACGCCCCCGCGCGGGGTTGAGCCGCGCCGCCGCCCGGCGCATAGCGCGGGCATGGTCGAGAAGTCTCTGCAGAAACTGTCTGCCGCGCTCGCGGCGCGGCTCACCCATCGCGCGCTACCCGGGGAGATCGCCGGCTTCGGCGAGGACAAGCAGGCCGAGGCCGCCGCCTTCCTGGCCGAGACCGCGGCGCAGCGCGCGCCGGGCACCGCCGCGCTCGCGCTGGAACAGCTCCCCGGTGACGGCGCGCGGCGCCGCATGCGGCTCGCCATCGTCAACGACGACATGCCCTTCCTGGTCGACTCGGTCGCCGCCGCGATCGGCGACCGCGACATCGCGGTCGACCGCGTGATCCATCCCGTGATCCGCGTCGCGCGCGACGCCGACGGCACGCTCACCGCGATCGAGGAGGCCGGCGGCAGCGCCGAGTCGATGATCTACGTCGAGCTCGAGCGGGTCGACGCCAAGGACCGCCGCGCGCTGACCGACGAGATCGAGCGGCTGCTCCGCGACGTGCGGCTCGCGGTGAGCGACTGGCGCGCGATGCAGGCCGCGCTCGCCGCCGACGCGGGGATGCTCGACGACACCGGGCACGATCCCGAGGGCGCCAACCTGCTGCGCTGGTTCCTCGACCGCCACTTCACGCTGCTCGGTCACGAGCGCTGGCACGCCGACGGCCACGCCGACGCCGCCGCCCCGCTCGGCATCGCGCGCAACGATCATGACGTGCCGCTGCTCGCCGAGCGCTCGCGCCTGCTCGCGGTGGAATATTTCACCGCGGGCAACGCCGCGCCGCTGCTGCTCAAATCGAGCCTGATCTCGCCGGTCCACCGCCGCGTCCCGCTCGACCTGCTGGTGGTGCCGCTCGCCACCGCCGGTAAGGTCACCGGCCTCTCGATCCACGCCGGCCTGTGGACCTCGGCCGCGCTCAACGCGCCGCCGCGCAGCGTGCCCGTGCTGCGCCAGCGGCTCGCCGCGAGCGAGGCCAAGTTCGGCTTCGACCCCGCCGGCCATACCGGCAAGGCGCTGACCCACGCGATCGCGACGCTGCCGCACGACCTGATGATCGCGGTCGACGCCGCGGGCATGGAGGAGTTGGCGCTCACCGCGATGAGCCTCGCCGACCGGCCGCGCCCCAAGCTGGTGCTGGCCCCCTCCCCGCTCGGCCGCCACCTCTACGCCTTCGTCTGGCTGCCGCGCGACGAGATGACCACCGCGCGCCGCGTCGCCATCGGCGACATGCTGGCGGAGGAGGCCAACGGGCAGATCCTCAACTGGACCACCAGCGTCGAGGACAGCCGCACCGCGCTGCTGCGCTACACGATCGACCTGCGCGGCGCCGGCCGCCTGCCCGACGCGTCGCTGCTCGACGCGCGGCTGGAGAAAATGGTGCGCGGCTGGGCGCCCTCGATCGAGTCGGCGCTCGCCGACGAGGTCGGTCCGGCGCGCGCGGCGCGGCTGGCGCTGCGCCATGCCGCCGCCTTCCCACCGCGCTATCGCACCGGCGCCACGCCCGACGAGGCCGCGCGCGACATCGTCGCGATCGCCAACCTGGTCGACGACGCCGACCGCGAGGTGCGGTTCACCGCGGGCGGCGACGGCATGCTCCACCTCAAGGTGTACCGCCAGGGCGGACCGCTCGCGCTGTCCGACGCGGTGCCCGCGCTGGAGCATTTCGGCTTCCGCGTGATCGAGGAGATGCCGACCGGGCTGACCGACGAGGAACGCTCGTCGATCCACGACTTCACGCTCGAGACCGCGGCCGACGTGCCCGCGGTGCTCGCCGCGGCGGACACGCTGCAGGAAGCGCTCGCCCAGGTGCTCGAGGGCCGCGCCGAGGACGACGTCTTCAACCGCCTGATGTTGGAAGCCGGGCTGTCGCCCTCGGCGGTGGTACTGTTCCGCGCCTGGTTCCGCTACCTGCGCCAGGCGGGGATGAGCTACGGCATGGCCACGGTGGTGGAGACGCTGACCCGCGCGCATCACGTCACCAAGGCGCTGGTCGACCTGTTCGCCGCGCGCCACGATCCCGCCCGCCCCGGCGACGCGGAGGCCGCCGCCGCCGCGATCGACGCCGGGCTCGACGCGGTCACCGGCATCGACGACGACCGCATCCTGCGCGCCTTCCGCGCGGTGATCGACGCGACGCTGCGCACCAACGCTTATACGGAGGCGGCGAAGGAAGCGCTGGCGTTCAAGCTCGACAGCAGCCGCATTCCCGGCCTGCCCGCGCCGCTGCCGTGGCGCGAGGTGTGGGTCTATTCGCCGCGGGTCGAGGGCATCCACCTGCGCGCCGGCCCGGTCGCGCGCGGCGGCCTGCGCTGGTCCGACCGGCGCGACGACTTCCGCACCGAGATCCTGGGCCTGATGAAGGCGCAGCGAGTCAAGAACGCGGTGATCGTGCCGACCGGCGCCAAGGGTGGATTCTACGCCAAGCAGCTGCCCTCCCCGGCCAACCGCGACGCCTGGCTGGCGGAGGGCACCGAGGCCTATCGCATCTTCATCCGCACGCTGCTGTCGATCACCGACAATATCGTCGGCGGCACGGTGGTGCATCCCGACGGCGTCGTCGTCCATGACGGCGAGGACCCCTATTTCGTCGTCGCCGCCGACAAGGGCACCGCGACCTTCAGCGACGTCGCCAACGCGATCGCGCTGGAGCGCGGCTTCTGGCTCGGCGACGCCTTCGCGAGCGGCGGCAGCCAGGGTTACGACCACAAAGCGATGGGCATCACCGCCAAGGGCGCCTGGGTCTCGGTGCAGCGCCACTTCGCCGAGCGCGGCGTCGACGTGCAGACGCAGCCGATCCGCGTCGTCGGCTGCGGCGACATGTCGGGCGACGTGTTCGGCAACGGCATGCTGCTGTCCAAGGCGATCAGGCTGGTCGCCGCCTTCGACCACCGCCACATCTTCCTCGACCCCGATCCCGACGCGGCGGCGAGCTGGGCCGAGCGCGACCGGCTGTTCGCGCTGCCGCGCTCCAGCTGGGCGGACTATGACACGTCGCTCATCTCGCCGGGCGGCGGCGTGTTCGCGCGCGACATGAAGTCGATCCCGCTCTCGCCCGAGGTGCGCGCCGCGCTGGGCGTGGCGGCGGAACGGCTGGAGCCGACCGCGCTGATCTCCGCGATCCTCAAGAGCCCGGTCGACCTGATCTGGTTCGGCGGGATCGGCACCTATGTGAAGGCCGCGGCCGAGAACAACGCCACCGTCGGCGACCCCGCCAACGACCGCCTGCGCGTCGACGCCGAGGACCTGCGCGCCACCGCGATCGGCGAGGGCGCGAACCTGGGCGTCACCCAGGCGGCGCGCATCGCCTTCGCGACGCGGGGCGGGCGGATCAACACCGACTTCATCGACAATTCGGCGGGCGTCGACTGCTCCGACAATGAGGTCAACATCAAGATCGCGCTCAACCGCGAGATGATCGAGGGGCGACTCGCGTTCGACGACCGCAACGCGCTGCTCGGCGCGATGACCGACGATGTCGCGCGGCTGGTGCTGGAGGACAACCGCCTCCAGACGCTGGCGCTGTCGATCGCCGAGGGCGGCGGGGTGCAGGCGTTGCCCAGCTACGTCCGGATGATCGAGGTGTTCGAGGAGGGCGGTCGGCTCGACCGCCGCGTCGAGGGGCTCGGCAGCAACGTCGACCTGCTCCGCCGCGGCAGCGACGCGCGCGGGCTCACCCGGCCCGAGCTGGCGGTGCTGCTCGCCACCGCCAAGCTGGCGCTGCAGGACGCGATCGAGCGTTCGGCACTCGGCGACGACCCCGCGCTGGCCGAGGATCTCCACGCCGCCTTCCCGCCGGCGATGCGCGAGCGCTTCGCCGCCGCGATCGAGTCCCACCGGCTGCGGCCGCAGATCGTCGCGACCAAGCTGGCCAACCGCATCATCAACCGGATCGGCATCCTCCACCCCTTCGAGCTCGCCGAGGAGGAGGGCGCGACGCTCGCCGACATCGCCGCGATGTTCGTGGTGGTGGAGCGCCAGTTCGGCCTCACCGCGCTGTGGCACGCGATCGAGAGCGCCGCGATGCCGGAGAGCGGGCGGATCGCGCTGTTCGACGAGACCGCGGTGGCGGTGCGCTCGCAGATCGCCGACCTGCTGCGCATCACCGGCCCGGCGACGCCCCCATCGACGGTGCTGGCGCGCCTGTCGGCCGGGATCGAGCGACTCGACGCCGCGACCGGCGAGCTGCTGCTCGACGAGGCGCGCGCGCACTCGCGCCGGATCGCCGACACGCTGGAGCAGGCGGGCGCGCCGCATGGCCTCGCGACCCAGGTGGTGCGCCTGTTCGAGCTGGACGGCGCGGTCGGCCTCGCCGACCTGGGCGAGCGCGCCGGGATCGAGGAGACACGGCTGGCGCGCGCCTTCACGCGGCTGGGCCAGGCGCTGGGGCTCGACTGGGCACAGTCGACCGCGACCCGGATCTCGCCGAGCGACCCGTGGGAGCGGCTGCTGATCGCGGGGCTCGCGCGCGACTTCCAGCAGCTGCGGCTCGACTTCCTCGGCCGCGGCGGCACGGGCGACCCGGAGGCGCTGGTGGCCGATTGGATCGCGCGCAACGGCACGCGCGTGGCGCAGTTCCGCGCGGTGATCGATCGCGCCCGCAACGCGCAGGCACCCAACGCGGCGATGCTGGCGCAGATCGCCAGCCAGGCGCGTGTGCTGCTGGGGCGGTAGGGAGCGAGGCGGTGTACCTTCCTCTCCTGGAAGGATCGATCTGCCAAACTCCCGAACGCTCCTGCCCTTCCGTCATCCCGGACTCGTTCCGGGATCCACTCCTCCGCGAATGCGACGCTATAGGAGGGTGCGGCACGGTAAATCCCGGACACAAGTCCGGGATGACGGCAAGGTCTGGCAGAGGGATCCTCGCAGGGAAGGATGAGCCGCAGCCCCTCAGTGCGGCGCGACGCCCAGCTCCACCCCGGTCTTGTCATGCAGCGCGAACCGGTCGACGAGATCGGCGCTCGCCCGATTATAGCCGGTGACCTCGACGACGCGCCCGTCGCGCCGTAGCCGCGCCACCACCTTGTCGAGCGCGGCGACCCCCGAGATGTCCCAGAAGTGCGCGCCGCCCACGTCGATAGTGACCCGTCGCGCATGGTCCTCGGCCTTGAAGGCGCGCGTGAAGCGGTCGACGGAGGCGAAGAAGATCTCCCCGGTCACGCGATAGACCGCCGCGTCGCTCGCGACCTCGCGCTCCACCGCGAACAGCCGCTGCACCTTGCCCGCGAAGAAGATGCCCGACAGCAGCACGCCCGCGAGCACGCCGAGCGAGAGGTCGCGCGTCGCCACCACCACCACGACGGTCACCAGCATCACCACCGACGAGGTCGGCGGGTGGCGGCGCAGGTTCGGGATCGAGTTCCAGCTGAACGTGCCGATCGACACCATGATCATCACGGCGACCAGCGCGGGCATCGGCACGCGCCCCACCCAGGGCCCGAGTACCGCGAGCAGGAACAGCAGGAAGGCGCCCGCGACGAAGGTCGACAATCGCCCGCGACCACCCGACGTGACGTTGATCACCGACTGGCCGATCATCGCGCATCCCCCCATGCCGCCGAACAGCGCCGCTAGGATGTTGGCGCCGCCCTGCCCCGCGCACTCGCGGCGCTTGTCGCTGTCGGTATCGGTCATGTCGTCGACGATCTGCGCGGTGAGCAGCGACTCGAGCAGGCCGACCGCCGCCATCGTCAGCGCATAGGGCAGGATGATCCGCAGCGTCTCGAGCGTGAGCGGCACCCGCGGCAGCGCGAGGCTGGGCAGCCCCTCGGGCAGCCGGCCCATGGCGCCGACGGTGTTGACGTGCAGCCCGAACGCCACGCTGATCGCGCTGAGCACCAGGATCGCCGCGAGCGGCGACGGCACCGCGCGTGTCAGCCGCGGCAGGCCGTAGATGATCGCCAGGCCGCCCGCGACCAGCGCGTAGCTCGTCCAACCGACGCCGGTGAGCTGCGGCAGCTGCGCGAGGAAGATGAGGATGGCCAGCGCGTTGACGAAGCCGGTGATGACCGAGCGCGAGACGAACTGCATGACGAGGTCGAGCCGCAGCAGACCCGCGGCGACCTGGATCAGCCCCATCAGGACGGTCGCGGCGAACAGATAGTCCACGCCGTGCGCGCGGACGAGCGGCCCGACCACGACCGCCACCGCGGCGGTGGCGGCGGAGACCATGCCCGGGCGGCCGCCGAGCAGCGCGATCGTCATCGCGATCACGACCGAGGCGTAGAGGCCGACGCGCGGGTCGACGCCCGCGATGATCGAGAAGCCGATCGCCTCGGGGATCAGCGCGAGCGCGACGACGATGCCGGCGAGCACGTCGCGGCGGGCGGCGGCGCCGTCAGTGAACCACTGGCGGCGGTAGGCAGAGAGAGCATGAGACATCGAGAAGTCCACAACAGGGCACGCGGCGCCAGCTCGGGCGCGTGAGACACGGTGCGTTGTGTTGTCCGGCGGATCGGCGGCCGGAAGAGCCACCCGGGTTCTCACCGGGTCCTTGCGAATGCGCGCGGCTTAGGCGGTGTCGGCGGCGCTGGCAAGCCGGGGCGCGGTGCATCGTCGTCGCTTGGGTCACGGGCGTCGCTCGGCTAGACCGGCGCGATGCCACTCGACATCCGCGACGCCACGGCCGACGACGAGCAGCAGGTCATCGCACTCTGGCGCGCCTGCGGGCTGGCCGCAGCCCACAACGATCCCGCCGCCGACTTCCGCTTCGCCGTCGAAGGAGCGGCCTCCACGATACTGGTCGCGCTGCTGGACGACCATGTCGTCGCCAGCGCGATGGTCGGCCATGACGGTCATCGCGGGTGGCTCTATTATGTCGCCTGCGCGCCCGAGCACCGCCACAAGCGGCTGGGCAGCAGGATCGTCGAGGCCGGGGAGGCGTGGCTTCGCGCACGGCGGGTCGCGAAGGTGCAGCTGATGGTGCGCGAGACCAACGCGGCGGTCGTGCCCTTCTACGCGCAGCTCGGCTACGAGGACATGCCGCGCGTGCTGATGAGCAAGTGGCTGCGCACCTGAGGCATCACACCGTCACGCGCTCACTCGTTTGGCGCGCCGCCCCCCGCCTCGACCATCAGCCACGTCCGCAGCGCGCTCGCGAGGTTCGCCGGCGCCGACTCGCGCACCCGCAGCGCGTCGACCTGCGCCACCAGCGCCGACAGCGGCAGCGTCCGCGCCGCGGCGGCGCGCTCGAGCGCCTGCCAGAACACCGGCTCCAGGCTGATCGAGGTCTGGTGCCCGGCGATCGTCACCGAGCGCTTCACCGGGCCGACGAAGCCGCCCGGTGGCGCCGCGATCATTCCGCGTCGAACAGCGCGGCGAGCTGCTCGATGATCGTGCCGCCGAGCTGCTCCGCGTCCATGATCGTCACCGCGCGACTGTAATAGCGCGTGACGTCGTGGCCGATGCCGATCGCGACCAGCTCGACGGACGACTTCTTCTCGATCCAGCCGATCACCTGGCGCAGATGGCGTTCCAGGTAGGAGCCGGTGTTGACGCTGAGCGTGGAATCGTCGACCGGCGCGCCGTCCGAGATCACCATCAGGATGCGCCGCTCCTCGGGCCGCGCGACCATCCGCGCGTGCGCCCAGAGCAGCGCCTCGCCGTCGATATTCTCCTTGAGCAGCCCCTCGCGCATCATCAGCCCGAGCGCGTTGCGCGCGCGCCGCCACGGCTCGTCGGCCTTCTTGTAGACGATGTGGCGCACGTCGTTGAGCCGGCCGGGCTGCGGCGGGCGGCCCGCGGCCAGCCAGGTCTCGCGGCTCTGCCCGCCCTTCCAGGCGCGCGTGGTGAAGCCGAGGATCTCGGTCTTGACCCCGCAGCGCTCGAGCGTGCGGGCCAGGATGTCCGCACTGATCGCCGCGATCGAGATCGGGCGGCCGCGCATCGAGCCCGAATTATCGATCAGCAGCGTCACCACGGTATCGCGGAACTCGGTGTCGCGCTCCACCTTGTAGCTCAGCGACTGGGTCGGGTTGACCACGACGCGCGCGAGCCGCGCCGCGTCGAGCAGCCCCTCGTCCTGATCGAAGTCCCAGGAGCGCGACTGCTGCGCCATCAGCCGGCGCTGCAGGCGATTGGCCAGCCGCGACACCGCCGACTGGAGGTGGACGAGCTGCTGGTCGAGATAGCCGCGCAGTCGCGCCAGCTCGTCGCCGTCGCACAGCTCGGTCGCGGCGACCACCTCGTCGAACTGGCCGGTCCAGACTCGATAGTCGAAGTCGGGGCCGAGATCGGCGCTCGGCCGGTTGGGGCGGACGGGCTGCATCCCCTCCTCGCCGTCGTCGCCGGGTTCGCCCTCGGCGTCGTCGTCGAGATCGTCGCCCTCGAGCTGCTCGCTCTCGCCCTCGCTCGACTCGTCGTCGCGCTGCTGGCCGCGCGCTTCCACCTCGGACTCGCCCTCGCTGCCCTCGGCGTCGCCCTCGTCGGGCTGGTCAGTGTCCTCGCCCCGCTCGCCCTCTTCCTCCTCACCCCCCTCGTCGCTCTCCTCGGGCGTGCGGTCGCCCTCGACGAGTTCCAGATCCTCGAGCAGCTTGCGCGCGAGCCCCTGGAAGGCGCGCTGGTCGTCGAGCGCGAGCGCGAGGGTCGCCAGATCGGCGCGCTCCTCGACCCACTCGCGCACGAGCGCCAGGCCCGGCTCCGTCACGGCGGGCGGGCGCTCGCCGGTGAGCGCCTCGCGCACCATCAAGCCGAGCGCGGTGGCGAGCGGCACCTCGCTGCGGTTGCGCGCGCGCAGGATCGGGTCGGCGCGCAGTCGCGCGTCGAGCGCGGTGGCGAGATTGGCGGTGATCCCCTGGTACCCGCGGCTACCGAGCGCCTCGACCCGCGCGTCCTCGATCGCGTCATAGACGCCGCGCGCGGTGGCGTCGTCGGGCGCGCCGCGCGCGTGGAGCGCCAGGTCGTGGTGGCGCAGCCGCAGCGCGAAGGAGTCCGCGAACCCGCGCGCCTCCGCCACCTGGTCGGCGGGCAGGGTGCGCGCGGGCATCGGCACGCGCAGGTGCTTGCCCGACTGGGCGGGCGCGTCGGCGGTGAAGGCGAGCTCCACCTCGGCCTCGTCGGACAGCGCGCGCGCGGTGCCGCCGAGCACGGACTTGAAGCGGTCGAGCGGGGTATCGGTGGCCATCAGCCCTCCAACGCGCGGAGCGCCGCCTGGCGCAACGCGGGCACTTCATTGCGGACCAGCCCGAACAGGATGGTCAGGTCGATGTCATCATAGGCGTGGCGCAGCACGTTGCCGAGCCCACGCACGCGCTCGAACGGCACGTCGGGAGCGACTACCGCGAACCGCTCGGGACCGAGCTTCACGACCGCCTCGGCGATACGCTCTAGGCAGCGCTCGCATGCATCGATGGTCTTGCTGTCCGCAACGAAGGCCGCCAGCTCAAGCCCCGTGACGTAAGCGCTGATGCGGTCAGCATTGTCGACGACGTCACGTAAGCGCCGCGCCGCGTCACTAGTAGACACGGACACGGTCCCGGTCGATCTCGTCCTGAAGCGCAGGCTTGCGCGCTGGTTCGGTGACGAGATCCACGGGCCGCCCGACCATCCCGGCGATCGCGTCGCTTAGCCCGAAGAAGGCGAACGGACCCGCGGTAAGCAACGTGTCATAGTCGAGCGCGGCCGCGAGATCGATGTCCGACTCCTCGCGCGCCTCATCGCGCGCGGTCGACCCGAAGAGCGAGAGCGCGCAGATGCCGAGTGCGCGCAGCTCCGGCTCGCGCGCACGCAGCAGATCGATCGCTTCGCTACGCCTCACCTCACGCCTTCGCCACCACGCTCTCGGGCAGGTCCTTGCCGAAAACGCGTTGGTAATATTCCGCGACGAGCGCACGCTCGGCCTCGTCGCACTTGTTGAGGAACGACAAGCGGAAGGCGAAGCCGACGTCGCCGAAGATCAGCGCGTTCTGCGCCCAGCTGATCACCGTGCGCGGGCTCATCACGGTGGAGATATCGCCGTTGACGAAGCCGCGCCGCGTCAGGTCGGCCACGCGCACCATGTTCTCGACCAGCTTCTTGCCCTCGGGCTTGTCATACTCGCCCGACTTGGCGAGCACGATATTGGCCTCGGTGGCCGCCGGCAGATAGTTCAGCGTGACGACGACGTTCCAGCGGTCCATCTGGCCCTGGTTGATCTGCTGCGTGCCGTGGTACAGCCCGCTGGTGTCGCCCAGCCCGACCGTGTTGGCGGTGGCGAACAGGCGGAACCAGGGGTTGGGCCGGATCACACGGTTCTGGTCGAGCAGCGTCAGCTTGCCCTCGGTCTCCAGCACGCGCTGGATCACGAACATCACGTCGGGGCGGCCGGCATCATATTCGTCGAACACCAGCGCGGTCGGCGTCTGCAGCGCCCAGGGCAGCAGGCCCTCGCGGAACTCGGTGACCTGCTGGCCGTCGCGCAGCACGATCGCGTCGCGCCCGACCAGGTCGATGCGGCTGATATGCGCGTCGAGGTTGATGCGGATACACGGCCATTTCAGCCGCGCCGCCACCTGCTCGATATGGCTCGACTTGCCGGTGCCGTGATAGCCCTGCACCATCACGCGGCGGTTGTGCGCGAAGCCGGCCGCGATCGCCAGCGTCGTGTCCGGGTCGAACACATAGGCGGGATCGAGGTCGGGCACGCGCTCGTCCGACTCGCTGAACGCCGGCACCTGCATGTCGCTGTCGATCCCGAACAGCTCGCGCACGCTGGCCATCTTGTCGGGCGCGTCGAGGATCGTCGTGTCGCGGCTGTCGGGCTGGGTGTTGGGCAGATCGGTCATTCGCGGGCACGCCGTTCGCTGGAGGATGCCGTTCCAGTGGGAACGGAACGCGTCCGCGTCAACCCGCGGCGGCGGCGCGGGTTGCCTTGGCCGGCAGGTGGAAGAGGTCGATGAAGGCCTCCGCCGCGGCGCGATCGCCGCCGAAGCGCAGGCTGCCCGCCGCCTCCGCCGCGGCGACCGGCAGCTTGCCGTAAACGATCGCAGCCATGGTCCGGGGGTCGGTGTCGAACACCGCGTCGCCGAAGGCGGGCGCGCGCGCGATCGCCAGCGCGCCGTCGGCGAGCCGCGCCACGAACGAGTCGCGGTCGAAGAGAAAACCGATCGTGATCGGCCCCGGCACGCGCGCGGGGTCGGCCATCGTGCGCAGCGACATCATCATCGAGGCCGCCGACAGCGGCAGCGCCGGGTCGTGGTCGGGCGAGCGCGCCGCCCAGCGTCCCAGCGACATGATCGCGGGCTCGGCCTCGTAGCCCCAGTCCGTCAGCGCGTAGCCGCTGACGCCGCCCGGCATCTCGACCTTCTGTACCACTGCCGTGGCGGCGAGCCGCTCCAGCCGCTGCGTCAGCACGTTGGCGCTGATCCCCGGCAGGCCGCCGCGCAACTCGGTGAAGCGGCGCGGACCGAACATCAGCTCGCGCACGATCAACAGCGCCCAGCGTTCGCCGAGCAGCTCCATCGCCAAAGCGGTGCCGCAGGCGTCGTCGTACCAGCGCTCACGCGGCGTCGACCTTTTTGTTACATTTTCTAACTTCATGGTTGCTTAAGATAACTACGCGGTCCATCGTTCCACAAGAGCAGCGAGGGAGATCGCACCGTGGAGAGGACGATTTTTGTCAATCTGCCGGTGGCCGACGTGGCCGCCTCTACCCGCTTCTACGAGGCGCTCGGCTTCGTGCGAAACGCGGATTTCTCGAACGACCAGGCGTCCGGAATGGTGTGGTCGGACTCGATCTGGGTGATGCTGCTGGGGCACGATTTCTACCGCACCTTCACCCCCAAGACGATCGCCGACACGCGAACGAGCAGCGCCGCCCTGCTATGCCTGTCGTGCACCTCGCGCGACGAGGTCGACCAGCTCGGCGCGGCGGCGCTGGCGGCGGGCGGGCGCGAGCTGCACGGCGCCAATGACCTGGGCTTCATGTACGGCCGTGCCTTCGACGACCTCGACGGTCACGGCTGGGAGGTGATGCACATGGACCCCGGCGCCAAGCCGGCCGAGCAGCATGACGCCGCCGTGTCGGCCTGAGCGCGGCGGCGCACGGCGCGCGCTCGATCGCCCGCTGCCGCTCGGGCTCGCCGCCTTCGTGATGACCGCGGCGCTGCTGTGGCAGGCGGCCGCGCCATCTCTTTAGGCGACGCGCGGCGGCGCCCGAACATCGCTCGGCCACGCCGGCTTTCCCAGGGAAGGCGGGAGCCCGGGCTTGGTATCGCCACCGCTTCGTGAGAGAAAGAAACGAGGAGAGGATCACATGCTACCCGTGATCACCGCGTTCGACTGGGTGCCCGATTTCGCGCGCGGCCAGGTGCGCGACCTGCGCGTGCGCTGGGCGCTGGAGGAGGTCGGCCAGCCCTATCGCGTGCGCTATCTCGCGCAGGGCGAGCAGAAGGCCCCGTCGCACCGTGCGCGCCAGCCGTTCGGGCAAGTGCCGACCTATGAGGAGGGCGAGCTCGTCCTCTACGAATCGGGTGCGATCGTGCTGCATCTCGCCGACAGCCGTGACGGGCTGCTGCCCGACGACCGGATCGGCCGCGCGCGCGCCACCGAATGGGCCTTCGCCGCGCTCAACACGGTCGAGCCGCCGATCATGGACCATGCCGTCGCCACGCTCTTCGAGGCCGACCAGCCCTGGTCGAAGCCGCGTCTGCCCGCGGTGGAGGCGCGCATCGCCGAGCGGCTCGACGAGGCGGCGGCGCGGCTCGGCGAGCGCGAATGGTATGACGGCGGCTTCTCCGCCGGCGACCTGCTGATGGTGGCGGTGCTGCGGATCCTGCGCGACCATCCTCTGCTCGCCGCGCGGCCGACGCTGGTCGCCTATGTCGCGCGCGGCGAGGCGCGCCCCGCTTTCCGCCGCGCGCTCGCCGACCAGCTCGCCGGCTTCACCGGCAGCCCGCCGCCGGGGTTCGCCGAGTGGATGGAGAAGCGCTCCGCGCGCGCAGAGCAGCTCGCATGAGCTACGTCGACGGCTTCATCACCCCGGTCGCCAGCGCGGCCCGCGAGCGTTTCGCCGAGCATGCGCGCATCGCCGCGGCGATCGTGCGCGAGCACGGCGCCACGCGCGTCGTCGACACCTGGGGCGAGGACGTGCCCGCCGGCCAGCGCAACGACATCGTCGGCGCGGTGCGGCTCGGCGCCGACGAGACGCCCAGCTTCGGCTGGATCGAGTTCGCCGACCGCGCCGCGCGCGACTCCTTCGGCCAGGCGATCGTCGCCGACGAGCGGCTCGCCGCGCTCGGCCTGCCGCCGTTCGACTTCTCGCGCATGATCCTCGGCGGGTTCGAGGTGATCGTCGACACCGGACGCGGTGCCAGACCGGGCTTCGTCGACGGTTACGTGCTCCCGGTGCCGCTGGCGCGCCGCGCGGACTATGTGGCGCTGGCGGAGGCGGCGTCGCCGGTGTTCCTCGATCACGGCGCGACCCGCCACGTCGAGGCCTGGGGCGACGACCTGCGAGAGGGGGAGACCGTCGACTTCCGCCGCGCCGCGCTGGCCGAGGAGGACGAGACGGTGGTCTTCTCCTGGGTCGAGTGGCCCGACCGCGCCGCGCGCGACCGCGCGACCCCGCTGGTGATGGCGGACGAGCGGATGGCGAACCTGCCGACGCCGCTGCCGTTCGACGGCAAGCGCATGATCTACGGCGGCTTCGCCATGCTCAACGAGAGGTGAGGAGGAAGAGGATGACCGACCGAGAGGGACTGCCGATCTGGTACGAGCTGCTCGCGCGCGACCCCGACGCGGCCGAGCGCTTCTACACCCACGTGCTCGGCTGGTCGGCGGAGCGGCCGCAACTCGCCGCCGCGCCCGACTATCGCGTGCTCGCCGCACCCGACGGCGATGGCGTCGCGGGGCTGATGGCGGTGCCGCCGGGCGCGCCGATGCCGCCGGGCTGGCTGTTCTACCTGGCCACCGACGACGTCGACGCGACGGTGGCGCGGGTCACCGCGGCGGCCGGATCGGTGGCGATGCCCGCGACCGACATCCCCGAGGTCGGCCGGATCGCGCTGGTGGCGGACCCGGACGGCACGCTCTTCTACGTCATGCGCGGCGAGGGCGAGGAGTCGCGCGCCTTCCGCACCGCCGACGGCGCCACCGCGGGCCATGCGGTATGGAACGAGCTGACCGCGCCCGACCAGGACGCCGCGCTCGGCTTCTACGCCCGGCTGTTCGGCTGGCGGCACGAGGGCGCGATGCCGATGGGGCCGCTGGGCGAGTATAAATTCGTCCACTCGGGCACCACCTGCCTGGGTGCGTCGATGAACAGCTTCGCGGGCAAGGGACCGGGCTGGCAATTCTACTTCATGGTCGACGACGTCGACGCCGCGGTGGAGCGGCTGACCGGGGCGGGCGGGCGCGTGGTGCAGGGGCCCGACGAGATCCCCGGGGGCAGCTTCTCGGTGGTCGCGGCCGATCCGGAGGGCGCGGCCTTCGGCTTCGTCGGCGAGCGGCGGGCGTGATGGACAAGGTGTCGGTATGGCTGTGGTGCGACGGCACCGCCGAGGAGCAGGCAACCTTCTACACCGGGCTGATCCCCGGCAGCGCGATCACCTCGGTGGCGCGCGCGCCGGCGGACTATCCCGCGGGCAAGGCGGGCGACGTGCTCACCGTCACGTTCACGCTCGCGGGCCGCTCGTTCGCGATGCTCAACGGCGGTGCCGGCCCGGCGCACAGCGAGGCGATGTCGCTCCAGGTCGACTGCGTCGACCAGGCCGAGGTCGACCGCTGCTGGGGCGCGATCCTGGCGAACGGCGGGACCGAGGTGCAATGCGGCTGGATCAAGGACCGCTGGGGCGTCGCGTGGCAGATCGTCCCGCGACGCCTCACCGAGCTGATGCAGGACCCGGTGCATGGGCCCAAGGCGATGCGGGCGATGATGTCGATGGTGCGGATCGACGTCGCCGCGCTGGAGCGCGCGATCGCCTCTTGAGCGCGCGGCCATAATCTCTAGGTAGGCGGCATTGGTCACGTTTGCGGCCAGCCCCGCGATCGTGTACCCGCCCCACGAACGGCGCCGGTGCGCCTCCTGCGCGCCGACGGCCCAACGAAGTAGAGACGCGCATGGCCGAGTTCACGCTCCCGAAGAACAGCAAGATCAAGGGCGGCCGCAAGCTCCCCTCGCCGCAGCCGGGCGGGACGATGCGCAACTTCAAGGTCTATCGCTACGACCCCGATTCGGGTGAGAACCCGCGCTACGACACGTTCGAGGTGAACCTCGACGAGTGTGGCCCGATGGTCCTCGACGCGCTGATCAAGATCAAGTCGGAGCAGGACAGCTCGCTTACCTTCCGTCGCTCGTGCCGCGAGGGCATCTGCGGCTCGTGCTCGATGAATATCGACGGGCGCAACGGCCTGGCCTGCACCACCGCGATCGAGGACGTGAAGGGTGAGATCAAGATCACGCCGCTGCCCGCGATGGAGGTGATCAAGGACCTGGTCCCCGACTTCACGCACTTCTACGCGCAATACGCCTCGATCACGCCGTGGCTGCAGACCGTGACGCCGCCGCCCGCGGGCAAGGAGCGGCTGCAGTCGCCTGAGGAGCGCGCCAAGCTCGACGGGCTGTACGAGTGCATCCTGTGCGCCTGCTGCTCGACCTCCTGCCCGAGCTACTGGTGGAACTCGGACAAGTTCCTCGGGCCGGCGATCCTGCTCCAGGCCTATCGCTGGCTCGCCGACAGCCGCGACGAGATGACCGGCGAGCGGCTCGACGCGCTGGAGGACCCGTTCCGCCTGTACCGCTGCCACACGATCATGAACTGCGCCAACGTCTGCCCCAAGGGGCTCTCGCCGGCCAAGGCGATCGCCGAGATCAAGAAGATGGAGGTCGAGCGGATCGTGTGAGCGGCGAGCGGCGTGGGCGCGCCGAGTTCGTGAAGTCGGCTCCCCGGGCCTTGGACGCGCCCTCCTCCCCCTTCACGAGCACCCCGGCGAACGCCCGGGTCTAGTTTGGGGACGTTGCTCGAGGCCACGACGGCGTTCCCACCTGGACCCCGGCGTCTGCCGGGGTGGTCGGATGGTGAGAAAGCCGTCATCGGCGCTTCATCCCCGCCATGGGTTACCGCTGGCCAAGCTCCCGCCACATAACGTCACCGTCGCGAGGCTTGATCCCCTCGCCTCCTGTCCCCACAGACGTCACCATGCTGCGGTGCAGCGTCGCGAAGGGTGACGATGGGTAAAGTAAGTGAGGCATACCGGCGCCTGATCGCCGACGACGAGCTCCGCCCCGATCCGGAGCAGGAAACCGCCGCGCTTCGTCTCGACGCGCTCGCGCAGGAGCTGGAGAAACCGCGCACGATCGGCCTATTCCGCCGTCGTCGCGTACCGCCCAGGGGCGTCTATCTCTGGGGCGACGTGGGCCGCGGCAAGTCGATGCTGATGGACCTGTTCTTCGCCCATGTCGCGGTGGCGAGGAAGCGCCGCGTCCACTTCGCCGAGTTCATGCTCGAGGTCCACGCGCGGATCGCGGTGGAGCGCCGCAAGGAGGAAGGCGACCCGATCCTCCCCGTCGCCGAGGCGCTCGCCGACGAGGCGCAGCTGCTCGCCTTCGACGAGATGATGGTGACCAACTCGCCCGACGCGATGATCCTCTCGCGGCTGTTCACCGCGCTGATCGAGGCGGGGGTGACCATCGTCACCACCTCCAACCGCGCCCCCACTGACCTCTACAAGAACGGCCTCAACCGCGAGCATTTCCTCGGCTTCATCGCGCTGGTGGAGGAGCGGCTCGACGTGCTCGCGCTCAACGGCCCGGTCGATTATCGCCGCGACCGGCTCGGCGCGCACAAGACCTGGCTCGTGCCCAACGGCGAGCAGGCCACCGCCGAGCTCTCCGCCGCTTTCTACCGCCTCACCGACTATCCTCCCGAGGACCGCGACCATGTCCCCAGCGAGGAGCTGGTGGTGCAGGGCCGCACCCTCCGCGTGCCCAAGACGCTCAAGGGCGTGGCGGTGTTCGCGTTCAAGAAGCTGTGCGGAGAGGCGCGCGGCGCCGCCGATTATCTTGCGATCGCGCGGCGCTATCACACCGTCATCCTCGTCGGCATCCCGGTCCTGGGCCCGGACAACCGCAACGAGGCCGCGCGCTTCGTCGCGCTGGTCGACGCACTCTACGAGCACAAGGTGAAGCTGCTCGCCGCCGCGGACGCCGAACCCGACCAGCTCTACCCGCGCGGCGACGGCGCCTTCGAGTTCCGGCGCACCGCGAGCCGCCTGGAAGAGATGCGCTCCGAGAGCTACTTGAGCGAGGGACACGGGACCGGCTGAGCATTATTGCTCCTGCGAACGATTTGCAAGATAACTTCGGTCAGCGCGGTTTTAGCGGGTTGCCGGATGCGCCTGAAGGGCGTAGGCGGCTGTTCCATTCACGGCTCGGCATCAGAGAGGGATGGGATGGCCCGGAAGAAGATCGCGCTGATCGGCGCCGGTAATATCGGCGGCACGCTCGCGCACCTCGCGGCACTCAAGGGTCTGGGCGACATCGTCCTGTTCGACGTGGTCGATGGCGTGCCCCAGGGCAAGGCGCTCGACCTCAGCCAGTGCGGCCCGGTCGAGGGCTTCGACGCGTCGATCAAGGGCTCGAACGACTATGCCGACATCGCCGGCGCCGACGTGATCATCGTCACCGCCGGCGTCGCGCGCAAGCCCGGCATGAGCCGCGACGACCTGCTCGGCATCAACCTGAAGGTGATGAAGGCGGTCGGCGAGGGCATCCGCGACAACGCGCCCGACGCCTTCGTGATCTGCATCACCAACCCGCTCGACGCGATGGTCTGGGCGCTGCGCGAGTTCTCCGGCCTGCCGCACCAGAAGGTGGTCGGCATGGCGGGTGTGCTCGACTCCGCGCGCTTCAGCCACTTCCTCGCCGAGGAGTTCGGCGTGTCGGTGAAGGACGTGAACACCTTCGTGCTCGGTGGCCACGGCGATACGATGGTGCCGGTGCTCGAATATTCGACCGTCAGCGGCATCCCGGTCAGCGACCTGATCGCGATGGGCTTCTCCACCCGCGAGAAGGTCGACGAGATCATCAAGCGCACGCGCGGCGGCGGCGGCGAGATCGTCGCGCTGCTCAAGACCGGCTCGGCCTATTACGCGCCCGCCACCAGCGGCATCGCGATGGCAGAGGCCTATCTCTACGACCAGAAGCGCATCCTCCCCGCGGCGGCGCATCTCTCCGGCCAGTACGGCATCGACGACCTGTACGTCGGCGTGCCGGTGGTGATCGGCGCCGGCGGCGTCGAGAAGGTGGTCGAGGTGCCGCTGTCGGACGAGGCCAAGGCCAACCTCCAGGTCTCGGTCGACGCGGTCAAGGAGCTGCTCGTGGCGTGCAGGGGCATCGACGGCTCGCTGGGGGCATAACGAGGCACCACAGGAACACACCACCCCGGCGAACGCCGGGGTCCAGTTGGGAAAGCCCCGGCGATGGGCGCGGCCTTCGTCTACATGATGGCCAACCGCCGCAACGGGACGATCTACCTGGGCTCGACGACCGATCTGGTGCGACGCGCGTGGGAGCATCGCGAGGGTGTCGTCGAGGGGTTCACGAGGACGTACCGTTGTCATCTGCTCGTCTGGTACGAAGTGCATGACAGCTGGGAAGCGGCACGGCAGCGCGAGCTGCAGATGAAGGAGTGGAGGCGGAGCTGGAAGCTGCAGGAGATCGAAGGGCTCAATCCCGCATGGGACGACCTGTACGATCGGATCGCGCTACCATGACCGCCTTCCCAACTGGACCCCGGCGTTCGCCGGGGCGGTAAGGACGGAACGCGAATGAGCATCCTCGTCGACAAGAACACCAAGGTCATCACCCAGGGGATGACCGGCAAGACCGGCACCTTCCACACCAGGGCGGCGCTGGACTATGGCACCCAGATGGTCGGCGGCGTGACGCCCGGCAAGGGCGGCACCACGCACGAGGAGCTCGGCCTGCCGAACTTCGACACGGTCGCGGAGGCGGTGGCCCAGACCGGCGCCACCGCGTCGGTGATCTACGTGCCGCCGCCCTTCGCCGCGGACTCGATCCTCGAGGCGATCGACGCCGAGGTGCCGCTGATCGTCGCGATCACCGAGGGCATCCCGGTGCTCGACATGGTCCGCGTCAAGCGCGCGCTGTCGGGCAGCAAGTCGCGGCTGATCGGCCCGAACTGCCCCGGCGTGCTGACCCCGGGCGAGTGCAAGATCGGCATCATGCCGGGCAACATCTTCAAGAAGGGCTCGGTCGGCGTCGTGTCGCGCTCGGGCACGCTGACCTATGAGGCGGTGTTCCAGACCTCGAACGCCGGCCTCGGCCAGACCACCGCGGTGGGCATCGGCGGCGATCCCGTCAACGGTACCAACTTCATCGACGTGCTCGAGCTGTTCCTCGCAGACGAGGCGACCCAGTCGATCATCATGATCGGCGAGATCGGCGGCTCGGCCGAGGAGGAGGCGGCGCAGTTCCTCCAGGACGAGGCCAAGCGCGGCCGCAGCAAGCCGATGGCGGGCTTCATCGCCGGGCGCACCGCGCCCCCCGGGCGCCGCATGGGCCACGCCGGCGCGATCGTCTCCGGCGGCCAGGGCGGCGCCGAGGACAAGATCGCGGCGATGGAGGCGGCCGGCATCAAGGTCGCGGCGAGCCCCAGCGAGCTGGGCTCGACGCTGCTGAGCGTGCTGAACAAGTAAGCGACCCGGCCGTTGCCTCGGTGAGCACCGGGGCGGCGCGCCGCATGATCCCGGCGCGGGCCGGAGCGACGAAGGTAGGAGCGTCATGGGCTACGAAGGCCAGGATTTCAGCGACATCGCCGGGAACGTCAGCCCGGCGTTCATCGACGCGCTCTACGCCCGCTTCAAGGAATCGCCCGACTCGGTCGAGACCGGCTGGCGCGGCTTCTTCGAGGGGCTGGAGGGATCGATGAACGCGCCCTCGTGGCAGAGCAAGCGCTGGCCGCTCACCACCACCGACGACCTCACCGCCGGGCTCGACCCGACGCAGATGGAGCCGGCGCCCAAGCCCGCCAAGGGTGGCAAGCCTGCCCCCGCCGCGGCGGCGGCCCCTGCCCCGTCGCAGGACGCGATCGTCAAGGCGGCGGCGGACTCGATCCGCGCGCAGCTGCTGATCCGCACCTATCGCGTGCGCGGCCATCTCGCCGCCAACCTCGACCCGCTCGGCCTGTCCTCGGCGCGCGAGCTGCCCGCCGACCTCAAGACCGATTATCACGGCTTCTCCGACGCCGACATCGACCGCCCGGTCTATCTCGGCGGCTCGCTCGGGCTGCAATGGGCGTCGATCCGCGAGGTGGTCGACACGCTGCGCGCCAATTACTGCGGCAGCGTCGGCCTCGAGTATATGCACATCGCCGACGTCGAGGAGCGCAAGTTCCTCCAGGAGCGGATGGAGGGCAAGGACAAGCAGGTCGAGTTCACCACCGCCGGCAAGAAGGCGATCCTCGCCAAGGTGATCGAGGCGGAGCAGTGGGAGAAGTTCCTCGGCCGCAAATATGTCGGCACGAAGCGCTTCGGGCTCGACGGCGGCGAGAGCATGATCCCCGCGCTCGAGAGCGTGATCAAGTACGGCGGCGCCGCGGGCGTCAACGAGATCGTGTTCGGGATGGCGCACCGCGGGCGGCTCAACGTGCTCGCCAACGTGATGGCCAAGCCGCTGCGCGTGATCTTCCACGAGTTCGCGGGCGGCTCGGCGCACCCCGACGACATCGGCGGCTCGGGTGACGTCAAATATCACCTCGGCACCTCGACCGACCGCGAGTTCGACGGGCACCACGTCCATATGTCGCTGGTCGCCAACCCGTCGCACCTCGAGGCGGCGGACCCGGTGGTGCTCGGCAAGATCCGCGCGATCCAGACGATCGCCAAGGACCTCGACACGCACGCGCGCTCGCTGCCCGTGCTGATCCACGGCGACGCCGCCTTCGCGGGCCAGGGCATCGTGTGGGAGTGTTTCGGCTTCTCGGGCATCCGCGGCTACAACACCGGCGGCTGCGTCCATTTCGTCATCAACAACCAGATCGGCTTCACGACGAGCCCGCAGTTCGCGCGCTCGTCGCCCTATCCGTCGGACGTCGCCAAGGGCGTCCAGGCGCCGATCTTCCATGTCAACGGCGACGATCCCGAGGCGGTCACCTTCGCGACCAAGATCGCGATGGAATATCGCCAGAAATTCCACCGCGACGTCGTGATCGACATGTGGTGCTACCGCCGCTTCGGTCACAACGAGGGCGACGAGCCCGGCTTCACCCAGCCGCTGATGTACAAGGCGATCCGCAGCCACCCGCCGGTCAGCGAGATCTACGGCAAGCGGCTGATCGCGGAGGGCGTGGTCGACCAGGCGTTCATCGACGACAATGTCGGCCAGTTCACCGCCCTGCTCGAGGGTGAGTTCGAGGCGGGCGCGGCCTACAAGCCCAATAAGGCGGACTGGTTCGCGGGCCGCTGGTCGGGGCTGCACGCGCCCGCCGACGCGGAGAGTTCGCGCCGCAGCGTCGACACCGGGATCGAGCAGAAACTGTTCGACTCGATCGGCCGCACGCTGACGACCGTCCCCGACAGTATCGCGATCCACAAGACGCTCGCGCGCGTGCTCGATGCCAAGCGCCAGATGTTCACCACCGGCGAGAATTTCGACTGGGCGACGGGCGAGGCGCTGGCGTTCGGCTCGCTGCTCCACGAGGGCTATGGCGTCCGCCTGTCGGGCCAGGACTCGGGTCGCGGCACCTTCTCGCAGCGCCACGCGGTGTGGGTCGACCAGAACGACGAGCATAAATACGTGCCGCTGTGGACGGTGCCCCACGGCAGCTTCGAGGTGCTCGACAGCCCGCTCTCTGAGTACGGTGTGCTCGGCTTCGAATACGGCTACGCGCTCGCCGATCCCAAGACCTTGGTGCTGTGGGAGGCGCAGTTCGGCGACTTCGTCAACGGCGCGCAGATCATGATCGACCAGTTCATCGCCGCGGGCGAGGCCAAGTGGCTGCGCGCCAACGGCCTGGTGATGCTGCTGCCGCACGGCTACGAGGGCCAGGGCCCCGAGCACAGCTCGGCGCGCCCCGAGCGCTTCCTCCAGCTGTGCGCGGGCGACAACATCCAGGTCGCCAACTGCACCACGCCGGCGAACTATTACCACCTGCTGCGCCGGCAGATGCACCGCAACTTCCGCAAGCCGCTGATCGTGTTCACGCCCAAGTCGCTGCTGCGGCACAAGCTGGCGGTCAGCAGCGCGGCGGACTTCGTCGGCGACACGCACTTCCGCCGCATCCTGTCGGACACCAACGGCGCCCCCGACGCCGGGACCAAGCGGCTCGTGCTGTGCACCGGCAAGCTGGCCTACGACCTGATCGAGGCGCGCGACGCGGCGGGTGACACCGAGACGCAGATCGTCCGCATCGAGCAGCTCTACCCCTTCCCTTCCGACGCGCTGGCCGAGCGGCTGTCGCGCCTGACCGCGCTGGAGGAAGTGATCTGGGCGCAGGAGGAGCCGCGCAACAACGGCTATTGGTTCTTCGTCGAGCCGCTGATCGAGGAGGCGCTCGGCATGGCCCAGTCGCGCGTGGCGCGCCCGCGCTACGCCGGCCGCGCCGCCGCGGCCTCGCCCGCGACCGGTCTGATGAAGCGCCACCAGGCCGAGCAGGGCGCGCTGATCGCCGACGCGCTCGGGCACAACGTCCGCGACGAGATCCGCCGCACGCGCGAGCTCGACACCAGCAAGAAGGCGACACAGCCCTCTTCCTGATCCGATCCCGCGTCCCGGCGCCGCGCCGGGACGCCTGTTTGATGCTAGACCCCGCGCTCGGGATGACGAGGTACAAGATGGCAACCGAAGTTCTGGTCCCCACGCTGGGCGAGTCGATCACCGAGGCCACCGTCGGCGAGTGGCTGAAGCAGCCGGGCGAGCCGGTCGCCGCCGACGAGCCGATCGCCAGCCTCGAGACCGACAAGGTCTCGGTCGAGGTCCCCTCCCCCGTCGCGGGCGTGATGGGCCAGCATGCGGTGAAGGTGGGTGACACGGTCGAGGTGGGCGCGCTGATCGCGACGATCGAGAGCGGCGACGGCGCCGCCGCGACGCCCAAGGCCGAGGCGGCGCCCGCTGCCGCCGCCTCGCCCAGCACGCCACAGGCGGCCGCGCCGGTCGCGGGCGGTTACGGCAACCACGGCGAGGCGCCGGTGACCAGCGACTCGCCCGCCGCGCTGTCGCCCTCGGTCCGCCGCGCGGTGCTGGAACACGGGGTCGACCCGTCGACCGTCAAGGGTACGGGCAAGGACGGCCGCCTCACCAAGGAGGACGTCGCCGCCGCGGCCTCGACCAAGCCCGCCGGCGCACCGGCGCAGGAGGCGCCGGCCACCCCGTCGGTCGCCGCCTCGACCGGCCGCAAGGAAGAGCGCGTCAAGATGACGCGCCTGCGCCAGACCATCGCCAAGCGCCTCAAGGAGGCGCAGAACACCGCGGCGATGCTGACGACGTTCAACGACGTCGACATGACCGCGGTGATCGAGGCGCGTGCCAAGTACAAGGACCTGTTCGAGAAGAAGCACGGCGTCCGGCTCGGCTTCATGGGCTTCTTCGTGAAGGCCGCGACGATGGCGCTGAAGGACATCCCGTCGGTCAACGCCTCGATCGAGGGCGAGGAGATCGTCTACCACGATTACGCCGACATCTCGGTCGCGGTCTCGGCGCCCAACGGGTTGGTCGTGCCGGTGATCCGCGACGCCCAGGCGCTGTCGGTGGCGGGGATCGAGAAGACCATCGGCGACTTCGGCAAGCGCGCCAAGGACGGCACGCTCAAGATGGACGAGATGCGCGGGGGTACCTTCACCATCTCGAACGGCGGCGTGTTCGGCTCGCTGATGTCGACCCCGATCATCAACCCGCCGCAGTCCGCGGTGCTCGGCCTGCACCGCATCGAGGAGCGCCCCGTGGTCCGCGACGGCCAGGTGGTGGTGCGCCCGATGATGTATCTCGCGCTGAGCTACGACCACCGCCTGATCGACGGCCGCGAGGCGGTGACCTTCCTGGTCGCGCTCAAGAACGCGATCGAGGACCCGACGCGCATCCTGATCGACCTGTGAGGTCGCTGGGTTCCTGCGTGCGCAGGAGCCCAGGGTCGCGAACGCAACGGTCGCGGCGCTGGGATCCTGCTTTCGCAGGAGCACGATCTACGAAGGGAGGGTGAAGCCCGGTCACGTCTACCTCATCGCAGGTCGTCGGAACGGCACCTTGTACCTGGGGGTGACGAGCAACCCGAGTATACCAACACCGCACCGGGCTTATCGACGGCTTCTCCGAACGATGTGGCTGCGCAGTGCTTGTCTGGTACGAGGCGCGCGACGACATACAGGATGCGCGCCAGCGTGAGCTGCGGCTGAAGAAGTGGAAACGAGCCTGGAAGCTCGACCTGATCGAGCGGTTCAATCCAGGCTGGAAGGATCTATACGAGACGCTGTTCTGATCGTGTTCCTGCGCACGCAGGAACCCAGAGCCACAGAGGGCGCCTCGCGATAACCCCTAGGCTCCTGCGTTCGCAGGAGCACGATGGAGCAGAGTGATGGCTGACGAACAGCAGTACGACTATGACGTCCTCGTGATCGGTGCCGGGCCGGGTGGCTATGTCGCCGCGATCCGCGCCGCGCAGCTCGGCCTCCGCACCGCCTGTGCCGAGAGCCGCGAGACGCTGGGCGGCACCTGCCTCAACGTCGGCTGCATCCCCTCCAAGGCGATGCTCCACGCCTCCGAGCTGTACGACCATGCCGCCAACGGCGCGATGGCCAAGCTGGGCATCAGGACCCAGGTCGAGCTCGACCTGGAGACCATGCACGCGCAGCGCCGCGACGCGGTGAAGCAACTCACCGGCGGGATCGAGTTCCTGTTCAAGAAGAACAAGGTGACCTGGCTCAAGGGCCGCGCCGCCTTCCAGGACGCGCACAGCGTGACCGTCGGCGACCAGCGCGTCACCGCGAAGAACATCGTGATCGCGACCGGCTCCTCGGTCACCGCGCTGCCTGGCGTGACGATCGACCAGCAGGTGGTGGTCGACTCGACCGGCGCGCTCGAGCTGCCGCGCGTGCCCGAGCATATGGTGGTGATCGGCGGCGGCGTGATCGGACTCGAGCTCGGCTCGGTGTGGCGCCGCCTCGGCGCCAAGGTGACCTGCGTCGAGTTCCTCGACCAGATCCTGCCCGGGTTCGACGGCGACATCCGCAAGGAGTCGAACAAGATCTTCAAGAAGCAGGGGATCGAGTTCAAGCTCTCGACGAAGGTGACGAACGTCGCGGTCGAGGGTGGCAGGGCGGTGCTGACGCTCGAGCCCGCGCAGGGCGGCGAGGCGACGACGCTCGAGGCCGACTGCGTGCTGGTGTCGATCGGGCGCCGCGCCAACACCGAGGGGCTCAACCTCGAGGCCGCCGGGCTCGCCACCAACCAGCGCGGCCAGGTCGAGATCGATCACGACTTCCGCACCAAGATGGACGGGATCTGGGCGATCGGCGACGTCGTGCCCGGCCCGATGCTCGCGCACAAGGCCGAGGACGAGGGCATCGCGGTGGCGGAGAACATCGCCGGGCGGCACGGCATCGTGAACCACGACGTGATCCCCTCGGTGGTCTACACCTGGCCCGAGATCGCGGGCGTCGGCCTCACCGAGGAGGCCGCGCGCGAGCGGGGCGAGGTGAAGGTCGGCAAGTTCCCGATGCTCGCCAACAGCCGCGCCAAGACCAACCATGAGCCGGACGGCTTCGTGAAGGTGATCGCCGACGCCACGACCGACCGCGTGCTCGGCGTGTGGTGCATCGCCAGCGTCGGCGGCACGATGATCGCGCAGGCGGCGCAGGCGATGGAGTTCGGCGCCACCAGCGAGGACATCGCCTACACCTGCCACGCCCACCCGACCCACTCGGAGGCGATCAAGGAGGCCGCGATGGCGGTCACCGGCAAGCCGATCCACGCCTGAGGAGAGCGAGTGATGAAGCTGAGCGCGCGCAACCAGATCAGCGGCACGATCGCCGCGATCACGCCCGGTGCGGTCAACGGCACGGTCAAGGTCGACATCGGCGGCGGCAATCTGGTCACCTCCTCGATCACCGAGGAAGCGATCGCCGAGCTCGCACTGGCGGTCGGCGACCGCGTCACCGTCGTGGTGAAGGCGAGCGACGTCCTGATCGGCAAGTGACCGCCGCGGCGTGACCCGGGACGAGCGCGAGCGCCGCTGGCTCGCGCTCACCCGCGAGGTGATGCCGGGCCTGGCGCGCGAGCGCGGCTGGCCGGTGCGGGCGGACCATTGCTTCCAGCGCATCCTGCTCGACCACGCCTGCGATGGGCGATGGTATGACGCGATCTCGGCGCGGCCGGCCTACCGCCACGCGACCGACGCGCAGCTGGACGCCGCCGTCGCGCTGGGCGAGGCGGTCGTGGCGGGCGAGGCGGACCTGACGGCGCTGAACCGCCAGTCGCTGGCGTGGCGCGGTAAGTTGTAGCGTTCGCATAGGCGGCCGCGGACCTCTACCCGCGATGGGATGATCGCTTCACGTTCCGCCACAACCAGCCGTCATCCCGGCGAAGGCCGGGGGCCAGGTGCGGAGCCGGCGGTGAGTCTCAGATCTGCCTTCCCGACTGTGCCCCGGCCGTCGCCGCGGCGACACGAGATGCTGATCCATCTGGTGTGAACCAGCGGGGTGCTCCCGCGCATGCAGGAGCCCCGAGCCACGAGCGTCACCCCTTCGGCCCTGGGCGCCGGCGTTCGCCGGAGCACGGATCAAAGGAGGTGGATCAGACCCTAGCTAAACCTCAACCCGCGTCGATCGACCGCCTCAGCGCCCCGCCCCGGCATACCCCGGCTCCGCCTCGCACCGGTCCGGGTGCTTGCGGCACGCCTTCTCACGCTCGCGGCGCGCCTTCTCATCGCGTTCGGCCTGCTTGCGCTGCTGGCGGACGTATTTCTCGTCGCGCTCCTTTGCGCTGGTCGTCATCATGTCGGCGCCTTTGCCTACCGCCTTGACCGGCAGCGTCGCGACGTTCCACGCCGTCCGCACGCACCCGCCCGTCACCACCAGCGGCACCGCCGCCAACATCACCAGAACCCGACGCATCACTTCGTCTCCCGACCCCGTGCCTCCGCCCCGATAGCAGGAAAATCGGTGAAGAACCCGTCGATGCCCTGCCCCAGCGCGGCGCGGATCTCGCCGACCAGGTCGCCGTGGGCCTCGGGCCGATCGCCGCGGCGGAAGCGCGGGTCGAGGAAGACGTTCTCGGCGCGATAGGTCCAGGGATGCACCTTCAGCCCCGCGGCGTGCGAGTCGCGTACCAGCGGCGTCGCGGTCGCGCCCGACCACAGCATCGCCTTCTCCGGCCCGAGGCCGTAGGCGTAGCGCGCCACCGCGCGTAGCCCCTCGGGCGTCACCATCGCGGCGTAGCTCGGCGCGGCGCCGTCCGCGGGCGCGCCCTTCGACGCGACGAGCTGGATCAGCCGGATCTTGGTCATCGTCGCCAGGCGCCTGAGATTGTCGACCTCGAACGACTGGATGAAGACCGGCGCCGCGCGCGAGTCCCAGCCCGCGGCGCGCAGCTGCGCGACCAGCAGCGCGTCGGTCGGGTGGCCGATCGAGCGGAAATAGGTCGGGTGCTTGGTCTCGGGATAGATGCCGACGTGATGCTTCTTCGCCAGCGCGATCACCTCGGCGAAGGTCGGGATCGCCTCCTTGCCGTCCCAGGCCGTGTTGGCGGGGCGCAGCTGTGGCAGCCGCTCCCTGGCGCGCAGCGTCTTCAGCTCGGCCAGCGTGAAATCCTCGACGAACCAGCCGGTCAGCGCCTGACCGTCGATCGTCTTGGTGGTGCGGCGGTCGGCGAACTCGGGATGCTGCGCGACGTCGGTCGTCTCGGAGATCTCGTTCTCGTGACGCGCGACCAGCACGTCGTCCCTGGTGGGCACGAGATCGGGCTCGATGACGTCGGCGCCCTGCTCGATGGCGCGCGTGTAGCTCGCGATGGTGTGCTCGGGGCGCTCGCCGCTGGCGCCGCGGTGCGCGATGATCAGCGGGCGAGTCGGCGCGGTCATGCGCGCCTTCTGCGCCGTCGCCGCGCCGGGCGCCAGCAGCAGCGCCAGCCCCATGAGAGTCGTTCGCACGGACCCGCCGAGCGGCCGCGACGTTTCGCACATGTTAGTCAGGGGCCGGTCCATGCACTTCACCATCAATGGAAAATCCTACGAAGCCGAGGTCGATGTCCGCACCTCGCTGCTCGACCTGTGCCGCGAGCATCTCGGGCTCACCGGCAGCAAGAAAGGCTGCGACCACGGCCAGTGCGGCGCGTGCACCATGTTGGTGAACGGTCGCCGCATCAACGCCTGCCTCACGCTCGCGGTGATGCACCAGGATGACGAGATCATGACGATCGAGGGCCTGGGCACGGTCGAGAACCTCCACCCGCTCCAGGCCGCGTTCGTGAAGCATGACGGTTATCAGTGCGGCTATTGCACGCCCGGGCAGATCTGCTCCGCGGTGGGCATGCTCGACGAGGTGAAGAAGGGCTGGGCCAGCCACGTCTCCGCCGACCTCACCGATCCCGCGTTCGACGAGAGCGAGATCAGCGAGCGGATGAGCGGCAACATCTGTCGCTGCGCCGCCTACCCCAACATCGTCGAGGCGATCCGTGAGGTCGCCGCCGAGCAGCGCGAGGTGGCCGCATGAAGACCTTCGACTATGCGCGCCCCGGCAGTGTCGCGGAGGCGGTGCAGGCCGGCGGTCGCTTCATCGCGGGGGGCACCAACCTGCTCGACCTGATGAAGCTCCAGGTCGAGACGCCCGAGAAGCTGGTCGACATCAGCCGCCTCGACCTCGACCAGATCGAGGAGCGCGACGACGGCGGCCTCACCATCGGCGCCTTGGTGCCCAACAGCGACCTCGCCGCCGACCCGCGCGTGATCGACAAGTACGAGGTGCTGAGCCGCGCGCTGCTCGCCGGTGCGAGCGGCCAGCTGCGCAACAAGGCGACGACCGGGGGCAATCTGCTCCAGCGCACGCGCTGCTATTATTTCTACGACACCGCCGCCGGCTGCAACAAGCGCGAGCCCGGCAGCGGCTGCGAGGCGATCGGCGGCTTCAACCGCATCCACGCCATCCTCGGCACCAGCGACCAGTGCATCGCCACCCACCCCGGCGACATGCCGGTGGCGATGCGCGCGCTCGACGCCGTGATCGTCACCCAGCGCGGCGACGGCGACAAGCGCCGCATCCCGATCGCGGACTTCTACCGCCTGCCGGGCGACACGCCGCACATCGAGAACGTGCTCGCGCCGGGTGAGCTGATCACTCATGTCGAGTTACCCGCCCCGCCGAAGGGGAAGCAGACGTACCGCAAGGTGCGCGACCGCGCCTCCTACGCCTTCGCGCTCGTCTCGGTCGCCGCGGTGATCGCGGTCGAGGACGGAACGATCGCGTCCGCCGCGCTGGCGTTCGGGGGGCTGGCGCACATGCCGTGGCGCAACCCCGCGGTCGAGGCCGCCCTGGTCGGCCAGGCGCCGGGCACCGCCGCGTTCGAGGCCGCCGCGGACGCCCTGCTCGAGGGGGCCAGAGGCTTCGGCACCAACGACTTCAAGCTGCCGCTCGCGCGGCGCGTCCTCATCGCCACGCTCCGGGATCTCACGCAATGACCCTGCTCGACACCGTCCTGGGCCGCGACGAGCACCGCTCGCTCCGCATGGACAAGCCCGTCCCCGACAGCCTGCTCGACCGCGGCGCGCAGGGGGTCATCGGCCAGCCGATCGACCGCGTCGAGGGACCGCTCAAGGTCTCCGGCCGCGCCACCTATGCGGCGGAATATCCGGCCGAGCGGCTGAGCTACGGCGTCCTCGTCCGCGCCCCGTTCGGCTCGGGCAAGATCACCGACGTCGTGGCGGACGAGGCCAAGGCGCTGCCGGGCGTGATCGACGTCATCACCGATTATCCCAGCTTCATCCGCAACCCGCAGCAGGGCGGCGAGAAGAAGGCGCCGACCCAGGGCGTCGAGAAGGTCGACTATCACGGCGAGATCGTCGCGATCGTCGTCGCCGAGACGTTCGAGGCGGCGCGGGACGCCGCGGCGCGGGTCAAGGTCGACTATGAACCGGCGGAAGGCGCCTTCGTCTTCGCGGACCACCGCGACACGGCCGACCGCCCCCCCGCCGACCAGATCCCGGCCCAGTCGAGCCAGGGCGACGTCGACGCGGCAATGGCGTCCGCCACCTATACCGTCGACCAGACCTATACCACGCCGAGCCAGAACTCCGCCGCGATGGAGCCGCACGCCTCGATCGCCGAGTGGAAAGACGGCAAGCTGACGCTCCACGGCTCGTACCAGATGGTCGCGTCGGACCAGATGCAGCTCGCCCAGGCGCTCGGCGTCGGCAACGATCAGGTGCGGATCATCTCGCGCTACGTCGGCGGCGGGTTCGGCTCGAAGCTCGGCATCGCGCCCGAGAGCGTCGCCGCCGCGATCGCGGCGAAGCGGCTCGATCGGCCCGTCAAGGTGGCGATGGCACGCCAGCAGGTGTTCGACGCCACGGTGCGACGGTCGAACACCGAGCAGCGCATCCGCCTCGCCGCCGACCACGACGGCAAGCTCACCGCGATCGCGCACGAGACGCTGGCGAGCAACCTGCCGGGCGAGGATTATTTCGAGCCCGCCGCGATCGGCACGCATTTCGCGTATGCGGCCGAGAACCGGCTGACCGACCACAAGCTGGTGCGGCTCAACTGGCTGCTCGCGGGCTCGATGCGCGCGCCCGGCGAGGCGGTCGGGATGCTCGCGCTCGAGGCGGCGATGGACGAGCTGGCGGAGGTGATCGGGATCGACCCGATCGAACTGCGCCGCCGCAACGAGCCCGAGCAGGACCCCGAGAAGAAGGTGCCCTTCTCCAGCCGCCAGATGGTCCAGTGTCTCGACCGGGGCGCCGAGGCGTTCGGCTGGTCGGCGCGGAAGAAGACCGCGGGCGACCGGCGCGGCGAGTGGCTCCACGGCCTGGGCGTGGCCGCCGCGGTGCGCTCGAACATGCTGCAGAAGTCTTCCGCCTCGGTCGAGCTGACCAAGGACGGTCGCGCGATCGTGTCGACCGACATGACCGACATCGGCACCGGCACCTACACGATCCTCGCGCAGATCGCCGCCGAGACGCTCGGCCTGCCGCTCGACCGCGTGATCGTCCACCTCGGCGACGGCGAGGCGCCGCCCGCGGCGGGCTCGGGCGGCTCGTGGGGCGCGGGGTCGTCGGGCTCGTCGGTCTATGTCGCGTGCGAGGGGCTGCGCGAGAAGCTGGCCAAGGCGATGGGCGTCGACGCGGACGAGCTGACGCTCAAGGACGGCCGCGCCATCGCCGAGAACCGCGCGGTGGAGATCACCGAGCTGGTCGGCGACGGCATGAAGGTGGTCGGCACGATCCAGCCCGGGCATCAGGAAAAGGCGGTCCGTCAGGCCAGCTACGGCGCGCATTTCGCCGAGGTGAAGGTGAACGCGGTGACCGGCGAGGTGCGAGTGGTGCGGATGCTCGGCGTGTTCGAGGCGGGACGCATCCTCAATCGCAAGACCGCGCGGTCGCAGTGCCTGGGTGGCATGACCTTCGGCATCGGCGCCGCGCTGAGCGAGGAGCTGGTGCACGACGCGCGCAACGGCAAGGTGGTGAACCGCGACCTCGCCGAATATCACGTGCCGGTCAACGCCGACATCCCGCAGCTGGAGGTCGAGTTCCTCGACGGGCGCGACCATCACGCCAATCCGATCCACGCCAAGGGGATCGGCGAGCTCGGCATCTCGGGCGCGGGCGCGGCGATCGCGAACGCGATCTACAACGCCACCGGCGTGCGCGTGCGCGACTATCCGATCACGCTCGACAAACTGCTCCCCGGGCTGCCAGACTGAGCCCAGCGCAGGACAATCCGGACGGGCAGGATGATCGAGCAGGCGATCGACGCGGCGGAGCGGCCGGGCGGGCTGGCGCGCGCGGTGCAGGGCGTGCTCGGCGCAGCGGTGCCGCGCGTCGAGGGACCGCTCAAGGTCACCGGTTTCGCCCCCTACGCCTATGAGCGCGCGCCGGACGGCGTCGTCTACGCGGCGGTGGTCGGCGCGTCCGTCGGTGCCGGCCGGGTCACCCGCGTCGACGCCGCGGCGGCACGCGCGCTGCCCGGCGTGCTGGCGGTGATCGACGACGACCCGCGCCTCCCCGCCGGCGGCGCGAACTCGCGCGCCATGCCGCACCAAGGCACCGATCGCGTCTTCCACTATGGTCAGCCGGTCGCCGTCGTGGTCGCTGAGACGCAGGCGGTCGCGCGCGAGGCGGCCGCGTTGGTGCGCGTCGAGGCAGAGCCCGCGCTTGGCCGCTACGACGCCGCCGACCTGCCGATCGAGCGCGCGCCCAAGGCCGCCTTCCTCGCCCCCGTCGACACCGGCGACCTCGACGCCGCGCTGCGCGACGCCGCGGTGGTGCTCGACCGCACCTACACGACACCCGCGCACTTCCCCGCCGCGCTCGAGCCGCACGCCTCGACGATCTGGTGGGAGGGCGACGTGCTCACCGTGCGCTCGAGCAACCAGATCGTCGGCGCCGCGCGCACCACGATCGCCACCGCGCTCGGCATGGCGCCCGACAAAGTCCGCGTGCTCGCGCCCTATGTGGGCGGCGGCTTCGGCGGCAAGACCGGGGTCGGCCCCGAGGTGATCCTCGCCGCCATCGCCGCCGAGCGGCTGCGCCGCCCCGTCAAGGTCGCGCTGCCGCGGCGCGACACCGCCTATCTGGTCCACCATCGCAGCCCGACCACCCAGCGGGTCCGCATCGCCTGCGACCGCGACGGCCATATCGCCGCGATCGCGCACGAGAGCGTGGCGCAGCAGAACGACGACGCCGGCTTCGTCGAGCCGGTGCCGTTCGGGACGATCCCGCTCTACGCCGGCGCCGCGCGGCGGATGACGACCGACCTCGTCCGCGTCGACCTGCCGCCGACCGGCGCGGTGCGGGCCCCCGGAGAGGCGATCGGCACCTTCGCGACCGAGTGCGCGATGGACGAGCTCGCCGAGGAACTCGGGCTCGACCCGATCGAGCTGCGTCGTCGCAACGAGCCCGCCTATGATCCCTCGACCTCGCGCCCCTTCTCCACGCGCCGGCTGCTCGACTGCTACGACGAGGGCGCACGACGGTTCGGATGGCCCGAGCGGGTGCCCGACCCCGGCAGCGCGCTCGACGGCGAGTGGCTGATCGGCATCGGCATGGCGACCGCGCTGCGCGGCAACTTCACCGTCACCGCCGAGGCCGAGGTGCGGCTCGATGCGGGCGGCGCGGCGACCGTCTCGTGCGACATGACCGACATCGGCACCGGCACCTACACGATCCTGGCGCAGACCGTCGCCGAGATCCTCGGCCTCGCGCCCGCCGCGGTGACGGTGCGGCTCGGCGACACCGACCTGCCGCCCACCGCGGGCTCGGGCGGCTCGTTCGGCGCGGGCAGCGCCACCTCCGCCGCGGCGCTGGCGTGCGAGGAGGTGCTCGCCGAGCTCGCGCGCCGGATGAACGCCGCGCCCGAGGAGCTGGTGCTCCGCGACGGTCAGGTCAGCGCCGGCGCGCGATCAGTGCCGCTCGCCGACCTCGTCCGCGATGATCCCATCGTCGCGCGCGGACGCAGCACGCCGGGACAGCAGGCCAAGCGCACCAGCCAGGCGAGCCACGGCGCGCATTTCGCCGAGGTGGCGGTCAATGCCGTCACCGGCGAGGTGCGGGTGCGGCGGATGGTGGGCGTGTTCGACGTCGGCCGCGTGCTCAACCGCGCCACCGCGACCAACCAGCTGGTCGGCGGCATGATCTGGGGGATCAGCTACGCGCTCGGCGAGGCCGCCGTGGTCGACCCGCGCTCGGGCCGCTTCGTGAACCCCGATTTCGGCGAGTATCACGTCGCGGTGAACGCCGACGTGCCGCGGATCGAGTGCCATTTCGTCGAGGAGATCGACGACGCGGCCAACCAGACCGGCGCGAAAGCGGTGGGCGAGCTCGGCATCTCCGGCGCGGGCGCGGCGGTGATCAACGCGATCCACAACGCCACCGGCGTGCGAGTCCGCGACGTGCCCGCGACGCTCGACACGCTGCTGCCCGCGCTGCCGCCGGTGTGAGTGGGAGACGTGATGCCTCGCGCGATCGCCGTGCCTCGGGCGTCGCGGTGCTTCGAGACGGCACTTCGACGCCGAGCCGATCCGCTGATTAGGACAAACTGACCCATGGCCGACAACGACTCCGTCCTCGCCGCGGCGCAGAGCTGGAAAGGTGCCCCCCTCGCGCTCGCCACGGTGGTCTCTACCTGGGGCTCGGCGCCGCGGCCGCGCGGCAGCCACATGCTGGTCCACGCCGACGGGCGGTTCGAGGGCTCGGTCTCGGGCGGCTGCGTCGAGGGCGACATCCTCGACACCGCGGCGCAGGTGATCGCGGGCGCCCCGTTCCAGCTCAAGCGCTACGGGGTCGCCGACGACAGCGCCTGGGAGGTCGGCCTGCCCTGCGGCGGCGAGATCAGCGTGATGGTCCAGCCCGTGTCGGCGGAGGGCTTCGATCCCGAGCTGTTCGATCGCATCGCCGAGGCACGCGCCGACGGCCGCTCGCTGACCGTCACCACCGATCTCGCCACCGGCCACGCCGACCTGCGCCCGCTCGAGACCGGCGAGGTCTTCGCCAACCGCTACGACCCGCCGCGGCGGCTGCTGATCGTCGGCGCGGTGCAGATCGCGCAGAGTCTCGCCGCGCTGGCGCAGCCGCTGGGGATCGAGACGGTCGTGATCGACCCGCGCGGTCGCTTCCTCACCGAGGAGCGCTTCCCGGGCGTGACGCTCGACGACCGCTGGCCCGACGAGGCGGTCGCGGCGTGGCGGCCCGGCCCCGCCACCGCGGTGGTGACGCTGAGCCACGACACCAAGATCGACGACCCCGCGCTGCTCGCCGCGCTCGCCGCCGACACCGGCTATGTCGGCGCGCTCGGCAGCCGGCGCAGCCACGCGGCGCGGCGGGAGCGGCTCGCCGCCTCGGGCGTTGACACTGATCAACTCGACCGGATCGACGGTCCCGTCGGGATCGACATCGGCGCGATCGGCCCGTCCGAGATCGCGCTGTCGATCGCGGCGGCGATGGTGGGAGCCTTCAATGATCGCCGTTGAGGACACCGTACTCGTGCTGCTCGCCGCGGGCCGCTCGCGGCGGTTCGGCGACATCGGCAGCAAGCTCGATCAGCCTTTCCTGGCGCGCCCGCTCGGGCTGCATGTCGCGGTGGCGTTGGAGGACATGCCGTTCCGCCGCCGCGTCGCGGTAGTGGACGGGTGCAAGATCGACTTCGCCCAGTTCGGCTTCCACGTCGTCCACAACGACGATCCCGAGCGGGACATGGCGTCCTCGGTGCGGATCGGGGTGGACTGCGCGCGCGCGCATGATGCCAGGGCGGTGCTGATCGCGCTCGCCGACATGCCGCGGGTCACCGTCGCGCATATCCATCGCCTCTTCGACGCGAGCGAGATGGGCGAGCGGGCGGTGGTGGCGTCGAGCGACGGGCACTCACCCAAGCCGCCCGCGCTGTTCGGCCGCGCTCGCTTCGACGAGCTGCTCGCGATCAGCGGCGACCAGGGCGCGCGCGACCTGATCCAGTCGGGGCGCCACGTCGTCACCAACGGCGCGGAGCTGATCGACGTCGACACGCCCGAGGAACTGGAGGCGCTGCGCGAGCTGGTCCACGCGCCCGAGGCATTGTCGCGGCCCGACTCGCACGTGCTGCGCGGCGGCGACGCCGAGGCGCTGGCGGCCCTGCGGGCGGAGCTGAGAGAGTAAGCGCCGTCTAAAGCTGCCACCCCGGCGCACGCCGGGGTGGTCGGCGATCGAAAGGCCGCTCTTACTCGTGCCGCAGCGCGTCGATCGGGTTGAGCGCCGCCGCCCGCCGCGCCGGGAAATAACCGAACACCACCCCGATCACCGCCGAGATGGCGAAGGCGATCACGTTGATGCGCGGGTCGAATGTCCAGGGCACCTGGAGCAGCGGCGTCAGTCCCGCGATCACCGCCTGGGCCAGCACCAGCCCGATCAGCCCGCCGAGACACGACAGCGCTACCGCCTCGACCAGGAACTGCAGCAGCACCTCGCGCGCCACCGCGCCGATTGCGAGCCGGATGCCGATCTCGCGCGTGCGCTCCGTCACCGACACCAGCATGATGTTCATGATGCCGATCCCGCCGACGACCAGGCTGATCGCCGCCACCGCCGCGACGATGCGGGTCAGCGCGGTGGTGGTGCCGGTCAGCGTGTCGCTGATCTGCTTGGTGTCGAAGATGTTGAAATCGTCCTCGCGACCGTCGGTGATGTTGCGCCGCTCGCGCAGCAGCTGGGTGATCGACGCCTGGACGGTGCTGGTCGCATAGGCCTGGTCGACCCCTACGAGCATCAGCCGCACGTCGCGGTTGCCCGTGAAGCGGCGCTGCACCGTCTTGATCGGCATGATGACGACGTCGTCCTGGTCGCCGCCGAAGCCTGCCTGCCCCCTGGTCGAGAGCAGCCCGATCACGTCGCAGCTGACGTCGCCCAGCCGAAACCGCTCGCCCACCGCCTCGCCGCCGCGGAAGAGGTTCTGCCGCACCGTGTTGCCGATGATGCACACCGCCTTGCCCGCCTGCTCCTCCTGCGGCGTCCACTGGCGCCCGTTGACCAGCGGCCAGGGCTGCACCTGGAAGTAGGCGGCGGTGGTGCCGTTGATCGTGGTGGACCAGTTGGCGCCCTCGTAGATCGCGGTGGCGCTCGCCTGCGCCTGGGGGGCGACCGCGGTGACGCCCGCGATCTGCGACGCGATGGCCGCGACGTCCTCGGGCTTGAAGTCGGGCGGGCGCGGCCCGCCGCCGCCGCGGCCGAAGCCCTGGCCGGGGCGGATCTGGAGGATGTTCGTCCCCAGTGCCGCGATCTGCGACTGCACCGCGGCGGTGGTCGCCTTGCCCAGCGTCACCATCGTCACCACCGCGCCGACGCCGATGACGATGCCCAGGATCGTCAGGAACGAACGCAGGATGTGCCGCCGGATCGAGCGAAGCGCGAGCAGGAAGGTGGTGCCCAGCATCAGTTCGCCTCGACCCGCTCGGGCGTCTCGCCGGGGCGATGGTGCGCCTCGATCCGCTCCACGAGCCCGTCCTTGAAGTGGATCACGGTGCGCGCGAAGGCGGCCATGTCGGGTTCGTGCGTCACCATCAGCACGGTAATATTGCTGTCGCGATTGAGCCCGGTGAGCAGCTCCATGATCTCGATCGAGCGCTCCGAATCGAGGTTGCCGGTGGGCTCGTCGGCGAGCAGCACGTCGGGCGACGTGACGATCGCGCGCGCGATCGCGACGCGCTGCTGCTGCCCCCCCGACAGCTCGGCGGGAGTATGGTCCCACCATTGGTCGAGCCCGACCTTCTCCAGCGCCGCCATCGCCGCCTGGCGCCGCGCGCGCTTCTCGTCGCCGCGGTAGAGTAACGGGAGTTCGACATTCTCCAGCGCGGTGGTGCGGCTGAGCAGGTTGAAGCCCTGGAACACGAAGCCGAGGTGGCGCCGCCGCAGCAGCGCGCGCTGGTCGCGATCGAGCGTCTCGACGTGATGGCCCTGGAACAGGAAGGTGCCGGCGCTCGGCACGTCGAGGCAGCCCAGGATGTTCATCGTCGTCGACTTGCCCGATCCCGAGGGCCCCATCACGGCAACGAAATCACCCGCGGCGATGTCGAGGTCGACGCCCTTGAGCGCCTGGAACTGCGTCGCGCCCTCGCCATAGACCTTGGTGACGCCGCGCAGGCTGATCAGGGGCGCGCTATTGGCCACCCGCCGCGCCCCCTCCCCCACTGCGACGCCCGCGCCCGCTCGCGCTGGCGGCCCCGGCCTGATCGGTGCCCGCCGCGAGCTGGCCCGTGATCACCTCCATGCCTGGCTTGAGCCCGCCCGACAGGACCTCGGTCTGCGTGCCGTCGGTGTCGCCGGTGGTGACCTGGATCGGCTGCGGCGTGCCGTCGTCGCCCTTGACGTAGAGCGTCTGCGCCGCGCCGCGACCGACCGTGGCGCTGCGCTCGCCGCGCGCGCGCCGCGGCGGCCCCATCAGGATCGTGCCGGTGATCCCGCCACGCCCGCCGCTCTGCGCGCTCGGCTTGAAGCGGAAGGCGGCGTTGGGGACGAGCAGCACGTTGCGCTTGTCCGCGGTGACGATGTCCGCGGTCGCGGTCATGCCGGGGCGCAGCTGCAGCGTCGGGTTCTGCACGGTGAGGTCGGCGGCGTAGGAGACCACCTGCCCGCTGGTACTGGTCGTGGAGCTGGTCGACGAGGAGGACGAGGCGGTCGCGCTGCTGACCGTCAGGTTCGATCCCAGGTCGACGCGCGTGATCTTGGCGGGGAAGCTGCGCCCCGGGAAGGCGTCGACGGTGAAGGTCGCGTTCTGATTGATCTGCACCTCGCCCACGTCGGCCTCGTCGATCGCCACCTCCAGCTTCATCTGCGAGAGGTCCTCCGCGATCACGAACAGTGTGGGGGTGTTGAACGAGGCGGCGACGGTCTGGCCGGGATCGACCTGGCGCGCCAGCACCACGCCGTTGACGGGCGAGCGAATGATCGCGCGCGCGCGCTGCGTCTGCGACTGCGACAGGGTCGCGCGCGCGGCGGCGACGTTCGCCTCGGCGACGCGCAGTGCCGCGGTGGCGCGCTGCGCGTCGGCCTGGCCGGTCTGCAGCTCGGTGCGCGACGGCACGCGACCCTTGGAGAGCTTGAACACCTCGTTGAGCCGCGCCAGCTGCGCCTGCGATTCCGCCACGGTGGCGCGTGCCTGCGCGACCTGCGCCTCGTTCGCGGCCAGCTGTGCCTGGCTGGCGCGGATCTGGTCGTCGATCTGCTCGGGATCGATCAGCGCGAGCGGCTGGCCCGCGGTGACGCGGTCGTTGACGTCGACCACCACCTTGGTGACCAGGCCGGAGAGCTGCGAGCCGACCGTCACCTGGTTGGTCGGCGCGAGCTTGCCCGTGGCCGAGACGGTGACGGTGAGGTCGCCGCGCTTGGCGGTGGCGGTGGCGTAGCGCACCGGCTCGTTGCCGCCGAAGACGCAGCGCGACAGCAGCAGCAGCACCACGATCAGTCCGGCGAGCACCAGCACCCACTTGGCCCAGCGCCGCCACGCGGGCTGCGGCTGGACGCCCAGGAAGTCGTCGAGCTGTGTCTCGGGCATCAGGGCTGTCCGTCGCTGGGCGTGGTGTCGGGAGCGGGGCTGGGGGCGGGCTGCGCGAGCGTCGGCGCCGCGGCCTCGCGCGGGGTCGCCTCGGGCACGCTGGCGCTATCCCACCCGCCGCCGAGCGCGCCGAAGAGCTGCACCAGCGCGGTCGCGGCGTCGGCCTGGGCCTGCGCGGCGCTGTTGCGCGTGCTCAGCAGCGTCGCCTCCTGCTGGCTGAGCGTGGTGAAGTCGGTCAGCCCGGTGCGATACTGGCTGCGCGACAGGATCGCGGCGTTGTTCGCCGCCTCATAGGCGATCGTCAGCTGCTCCTCGCGGCGCCTTGCGGTGTCGAGCGCGACCGCGGCATTCTCGACGTCCTCCAGCGCGGTCAGCACGGTGGACTTGTACGCGGCGAGCGCGGCGTCGGCCGCCGCTTCCTGCCCGCGCACCTGGCTGTTGAGCCGGCCGCCGTTGAAGATCGCCTGGGTGATGCCCGCGAACAGACCGCCGGTGACGGTGTCGAGCAGGCTGCCGACGCCGGAGGCGCGCGTGTTGATGTTCCCGGTGATCGCGAGATTGGGGTAGAGCGCCGCCTTGGCCACGCCGATCTGCGCGGTCGCGGCGGCGAGCGAGCGCTCGGCCGCGCGCACGTCGGGGCGCTGGCGCAGTACGTCGGCGGGGATGCCGATGCCCGAGGGCGCGGCGCCGACCGGGATCGGCCGCGCCGCCGCCAGCCGCGGCTTCAGCGCGCCCGGCGCCTGCGCGGTGAGCACGCCGATGCGCGACACGGCGGCGTTATACTGCTGCTCGAGCGAGGGGATCGTCGCCGCGGTCTGCGCGCGCTGCTGACGCGCCTGCTCCTGGTCGAGCGACGAGACCAGCCCGGCCTGGACGCGGAAGCCAGCGATCTCGAGATTGTCGTCCTGCAGCGCCAGGCTGGCGCGCGCGTTGGCGAGCTGCGCCTGGTAGAGCCGCGCGAGCACGTAGTTGCGCGCCACCTCCTGCTGGACCGACAATAGCGTCGTCGCATAGTCGAAGCCCGACGCCTGATATTGCGCGCGGCTCGCCTCGATCGTGCGGCGCACCTCGCCGAACAGGCCGAGCTGGTAGGAGGCGCTCAGCCCGATCGAGTAATTGTCCGCGCCGCCGCCGCCGACATTCTGCACCGTGCCGTCGGGAAGCGTGATCGTCTGTCCGCCGCCGCGCAACGTCTCGGAACGGCTGTAACCGGTGTTGCCGCTGAGCGAGGGCAGCAGGTCGGAGCGGCTCTGCACCAGCGCCTCGCGTGACTGGCGAAGCCGCGCGATCGCCTGCGCGACGTCCAGGTTGGCGCTCGCTGCCTGGTCGACCAGCTCGCCGAGCACGGGATCGTCGAACCGCTGCCACCAGCGCGTGAGATCCTCACGCGTCGGTGCGGCGGGGACCGAATAGCCGACCGGCACGCCCAGCTCGCTCGGCGAGCGCGGCTGGTAATCGGGGCCGACGGTGCAGCCCGCCAGCGCGAGCAGGGTCGTCGCAAGGGTCGCACGCCTCATGCTGCGATGCATGAACATGCCCGCCGAGCACGTCCAGCGTTAATATGTCGCAAGATGTCTTCGCGGGCCGGTGTGTCGGTCGGTCCAGGGTGAAGAGAAGCCCTCCTGTCAGCGACGGCGCTCGCGTGAGCGCGCGCCGCCGCCCGCGCCCTTACTCCAGCTCCAGGATCACCTGGTCCACCGCGAGGCTGTCGCCCGTCGCGGCGTTGACCGCCTTGACCGTCGCGCTCTTCTCGGCGCGCAGGATGTTCTCCATCTTCATCGCCTCGACCACCGCGAGCGGCTGGCCGGCCTCGACCTTGTCGCCGATCGCGACGTCGAGCCGGACGAGCAGCCCCGGCATCGGCGCGATCAGGAACTTGGAGAGATCGGGCGGCACTTTCTCGAGCAGGTGCCGCGCGTAAGGGGCGACGCGCGCGGGCAGCACGCGGGCGACATGGCTCGCGCCGCGCGTCGTCAGCCTGAAGCCGGTGCGCGTCGGCGCGATCCGCACCGACAGTCGCGCCTCGTCCGCCAGCTCCGCCTCGATCAGGCGATCGCCCGGGGTATATTCGATGCCGATCTCCATCGGCTCGCCGTCGACGCTGATCCCGTCAGTCGATACCGCCACGGCGTGATCGGTGCCGCCGATCCGCACCACCCAGTCGGCGGGCGGTCGGAGTCGATGGCCGAGCTGCCCATCGATCCGCCGGGCGCGATCCGCCTGCGCGGTCGCGGCGAAGGCGGCGATCGCGGCGAGCCCGCGGTACAGGTCGGGCGCGGCGGGTGCGCCGCGGAAGCCGTCGGGATATTCCTCGGCGATGAAGCCGGTCGTCAGCCGCCCCTCGCGGAAGCGCGGGTGCTGCATCAGCGCCGACAGGAAGTCGATGTTGGTGCCCGGCCCCTCGATCTCGAAGGCGTCCAGCGCGGCGACCTGCGCGTCGATCGCGGCCTCGCGCGTCGGCGCCCAGGTGATCAGCTTGGCGATCATCGGGTCGTAGAACATGCTGACCTCGCCGCCCTCGGAGACGCCGTCGTCGACGCGGACGATGGCCTTGGTGTCGCCCTCTCCCCCTTCGTCATTCCCGCGCAAGCGGGAATCCAGAGACGCAGCGTCCGCGGCTCCATCGACGGCATGGGTCATGGATCTCCGCCTGCGCGGGGATGACGGGTGTTGGTCTGCGACGTCGCTCGTCGCCGGCGGATTGTAGCGCACCAATCGCCCGATGCTCGGCAGGAAGCCGCGATATGGGTCCTCGGCATAGACACGGTTCTCGATCGACCAGCCGTTGATGCCGACGTCGCCCTGGCCGAACGCCAGCGGCTCGCCCGCCGCCACGCGGATCATCTGCTCGACCAAATCGAGCCCCGTGATCTCCTCGGTCACCGGGTGCTCCACCTGGAGCCGCGTGTTCATCTCGAGGAAGTAGAAGCCGTCGCCCGACGTGTCGGCGCCCGACACGATCAGCTCCACCGTCCCGGCGCTATAGTAGCCCACCGCGCGCGCCAGCGCGACCGCCTGCTCCCCCATCGCCGCGCGCATCGTCGGTGTGACGAAGGGCGAGGGCGCCTCCTCGACCACCTTCTGGTGGCGGCGCTGCACCGAGCATTCGCGTTCGTTGAGATAGACGATATTGCCGTGCTGGTCGCCGAGCACCTGAATCTCGATGTGGCGCGGACTCTCGATGAACTTCTCGATGAAGACGCGGTCGTCGCCGAACGACGCGAGCCCCTCGCGCTTGGTGGCCTCGAAGCCCTCGCGCACGTCCTGCTCGCTATAGGCGAGGCGCATGCCTTTGCCGCCGCCGCCCGCGGAGGCCTTCATCATCACCGGATAGCCGATGTCCGAGGCGATCCGCACCGCCTCCTCGGTGTCGGCGATCTCGCCGAGATAGCCGGGCACGACGTTGACCCCGGCCTGCTTGGCCAGCTTCTTCGACTCGATCTTGTCGCCCATCGCCGCGATGGCGCCCGGCGGCGGCCCGACGAAGGCGATCCCCGCCTCGGCGCAGGCGCGCGCGAAGCTCTCGCGCTCGGAGAGGAAACCGTAGCCGGGATGAATACAGTCCGCGCCCGTCTCCCGCGCGGCGAGCAGGATCAGCTCGGCCTTGAGATAGCTCTCCGCCGCCGGCGCCGGCCCCAGCCGGACCGCCTCGTCCGCCATCAGCACGTGCGGCGCGCGCGCGTCGGCATCCGAATAGACCGCGACGGTCTTGATCCCCATCCGCTCGGCGGTGCGGAATACGCGACAGGCGATCTCGCCGCGATTGGCGACCAGGATCTTCTTGAACACTTGCCTCTCCTGCTGTCCTCGTCGCCGCAGCAGAGCCGGGCGATGGGCGCTCGTCCTATTCCGCCGCCTCGGAAAGCCGGCACTCCGCCGCCATCGGCGTCACGCCCAGCTTGGCGAACAGCGCGGCGTCCTTGTCGTCGCCGGCGTTGCCCGCGGTCAGCAACTTGTCGCCCGTGAAGATCGAGTTGGCGCCCGCCATGAAACACAGCGCCTGGGTGGCCTCGCCCATGCTCTCGCGCCCGGCCGACAGCCGCACCATGCTCGCCGGCATCGTGATCCGCGCGACGGCGACGGTGCGGACGAACTCGATGTCGTCGATCTTGGCGAGCGGCGTGTCGGCGAGCATGTCGCCGAGCACCGTGCCCTTCACCGGCACCAACGCGTTGACCGGCACGCTGCCGGGATGCTCGGGCAGCGTCGCCAGCGCGTGGACGAAGCCGACGCGGTCGTCGCGCGTCTCACCCATGCCGACGATGCCACCGCAGCAGACGTTGATCCCGGCGCTCCGCACCGCGTCGAGCGTGTCGAGCCGCTCCTGGAACGTCCGCGTCGTGATCACGTCGGCGTAACGCTCGGGCGAGGTGTCGATATTGTGGTTGTAATAGTCGAGCCCCGCGGCCGCGAGCCGATCGGCCTGGTGCGGCTCGAGCATGCCGAGCGTCATGCACGTCTCCATGCCCATCGCGCGCACGCCCTCCACCATCGCGACGATCGCGTCCATGTCGCGGTCCTTGGGGTTGCGCCACGCCGCGCCCATGCAGAAGCGGGTCGAGCCGTTGTCCTTGGCCTGCGCCGCCTTCTGGAGAACCGCGCGCACGTCCATCAGCTTGGTCGCCTTGACGCCGCTGTCGGCGCTGACCGACTGCGAGCAATAGCCGCAATCCTCGGGGCAGCCGCCGGTCTTGATCGACAGGAGCGTCGAGAGCTGCACCTGCCCCGGCGCGTGATGCGCGCGATGGACGGTCTGCGCGCGCCACATCAGCTCGTCGAACGGCAGGTCGAACAGCGCCGCGATCTCCTCGCGCGTCCAGTCGTTGCGTACCGCGCCCGTCACTTCGTCCACTGTATTCCCTTCAACTGCTGCGTCCGCGCGCGCGTCACCTTGGCGAGACACTGGAGCTGCGCCATGTGCTGTAGCGAGCCGCCCGCGAACTCGCCGCTCTCTAGCACGCATTGCCGGTCGCGGAACGGCAGCCAGGCGCGCTGGCTGGCGAGCGCCGCGGCGGCATAGCCGAAGCCCCCGCCGCGCGAGGTGTCGGCGGCGTCACGCTTCTTCATCTCGGCGTAGAACGCACGCCAGGCCTGGGTCATCTGCGCGTCGGCCCTCTGGTAGGCGGCACCGGCCTGCTGGTTCATCTGCGCCTGGGTCTGCGCCGCGGCGGGGGTCGCGAGGAGGGCGAGCAGCGCCCCTCCCGCGGCTGCGGTGAGGCGGCGTGCCGGGTCGCCATGGGGATGGAGAGGGAACATCACGCGGCCTCCTCGTCTGGTGGCATGTTGTGGCCGAGCAGGCGGAGCACTTCCTCCGCCGCCTGGATCAGGTTGGTGCCGGGGCCGAAGATCGCCTGTACCCCGGCCTCGCGCAGCACCTCATAGTCCTGGGCGGGGATCACCCCCCCGGCGATCACTTTGATATCGGCGCGGCCGGCGTCGCGCAGGTGGCCGATCAGCTCCGGGATCAGCGTCTTGTGCCCTGCGGCGAGGCTGGACGCGCCGACCACGTCGACGTCCTTCTCCAGCGCGAGCGCGCTCGTCTCTCGCGGCGTCTGGAACAGCGGGCCGGGCACCACCTCGAAGCCGAGGTCACCGAACATGCTGCTGACGAGGTTGGCGCCGCGGTCATGCCCGTCCTGGCCCATCTTGGCCACGAGCAGGCGCGGGCGACGGCCGAGGCGGCGCTCGGTCGCCGCGACGCCGCGTACCAGCCGCGCCCAGCGCTCGTCATCGGTATAGGCACCGCCGTAGACGCCCTTGACCGGCCTGGGATGCGTGCCGAAGCGGCCGAACACGTCCTCCATCGCGGCGGAGATCTCGCCGAGCGTGGCGCGCGCGCGCGCTGCCTCGACGGCGAGCGCGAGGAGGTTGGTCTGCTGCGATCCTCCCTGCTCGCGGGGAGGATCGCGTCGTGCCCCCTCGCGCAGCGCGTCGAGCGCGCGCTGGCACGCCGCCTCGTCGCGCGCCGCCTTCACCGCGGCGATGCGGCGCACCTGCGCCTCGCGTACGGCGACATTGTCGACGTCGAGGATGTCGATCGGCGCCTCATCCGCCAGCCGGTATCTGTTGACGCCGACGATCACGTCCTCGGCCCGATCGACCCGCGCTGCCCGCGCCGCGGCAGCCTCCTCGATCATCGCCTTGGGCCAGCCGGCGGCGACCGCCTTGGCCATGCCGCCCTCCGCCTCGATCCGCTCGATCAGCGCCCAGGCGCCGTCCACCAGCGACTGGGTGAGGCTCTCGACGTAATAGCTGCCGCCGAGCGGGTCGACGACCTTGGTCATCCCCGTCTCTTCCTGGATCACGATCTGCGTGTTGCGCGCGATCCGGGCGGAGAAGTCGGTGGGCAGCGCGATCGCCTCGTCGAGCGCGTTGGTGTGCAGCGACTGGGTACCGCCCAGCATCGCCGCCATCGCCTCGATCGTGGTGCGCATGACGTTGTTGTACGGGTCCTGCTCGGTCAGCGACACGCCGCTGGTCTGGCAGTGGGTGCGCAGCATCTTGGAGCGCTCGTCCCTCGCGCCCAGGCGCGTCATCGCGCGATGCCACAGCACCCGCGCGGCGCGCAGCTTCGCCACCTCCATGAAGAAGTTCATACCGATCGCGAAGAAGAAGCTGAGCCGCCCGGCGAACTTGTCGATATCGAGACCCGAGGCGACCCCATATTTCACATAGTCCATCCCGTCGGCGATGGTGAAGGCGAGCTCGTGGAGCTGTGTCGCCCCCGCCTCCTGCATGTGATAGCCGCTGATCGAGATGCTGTTGAACTTGGGCATCTCGCGGCTGGTGTAGGCAAAAATGTCCGAGATGATCCGCATGCTCGGCTCAGGCGGGTAGATGTACGTGTTGCGGACCATGAACTCCTTGAGGATGTCGTTCTGGATGGTCCCGTCGAGCAGCCTGCGATCGACGCCCTGTTCCTCGCCGGCGACGATGAAGAAGGCCAGGATCGGGATCACCGCGCCGTTCATCGTCATGCTGACCGACATCTGATCGAGCGGGATGCCGTCGAACAAGATCTTCATGTCCTCGACGCTGTCGATCGCGACGCCGGCCTTGCCGACGTCACCGGTGACGCGCGGGTGGTCGCTGTCATACCCGCGGTGGGTGGCGAGATCGAAGGCGACCGACAGCCCCTTCTGCCCCGCGGCGAGGTTGCGACGGTAGAAAGCGTTGGACTCCTCCGCGGTGGAGAAGCCGGCATATTGGCGGATCGTCCACGGGCGCCCCGCGTACATCGATGCGCGCACGCCCCGCGTGAACGGCGCGAAGCCGGGGAGACCCGGGTCCCGCTCGGCGACGTCGGCGGCGGTGTAGAGAGGCTTGACGGCGATCCCCTCCGGCGTGTGCCAGGTGAGGTCCCTGCCCTTCGCCTCCCTCGCCGCGGCGGCCTGCCAGTCGGCGTGGCTCGGCCGAGCGGTCGGCTCCGGGGCCGTGACGGGATCGCGGGTGCTGCCGGCGTCCTCGCCCAGGTTGGTCTCGATCTCGGCCATGTCAGGCGCCCTTGAACGCGGGAGCGCGTTTCTGGAGGAAGGCCATGCCGCCCTCGATCGCGTCGGCGGTGCCGCGCGTCGCGCGCTGGTCGTCGGCCTCGCGCGCCAGCGCGGTGGCGAGGTCGCTCTCGAGCGCGGCGTGCAGCCCGCGGCGGATCGTGCCGAGCGCGACCGTCGGCCCGTCCGCCAGCCGCTCCGCGAGCGCGAGGGCGGCGGCGTCGAGGTCGACGTCGGCGACCATCCGGTGGATCATGCCCCAATCGAGCGCCTTGGCGGCGAGGACCCGCTCGCCCAGCAGCATCATCTCCGCCGCGCGCGCGCGCCCGATCAGCCGCGGCAGCAGCCAGCTCGCGCCGCCGTCGGGGACGAGCCCGATGTTGACGAAGGCCTGGAGAAAATAAGCGGTGTCGCTGGCGACGCACAGGTCCGCGGCGAGCGCGAGGCTGCACCCGATCCCCGCCGCCGGCCCGCGCACCGCGCTGACCACCGGCACGCGCGCCTCGGCGACGGCGAGGATCGCGGGGTTGTACGAGCCGGTCAGCGCCGCGTGCGTCGCCGCGCCGGGGTCGTCGCTGGTGAGCGCGCCGGCGCCGACGTCCGCGCCCGAGCAGAACGCTCGACCCGCGCCTCGGATCAGCACCGAGCGCGTGCCGTCGAGGTCGGCGAGCGCGGCGGTGATCGCCTCGAACATCGCGGGCGGCGCGGCGTTGAGCCGCTCGGGGCGGTTGAGCGTGAGCACCAGCACGTCGCCGCGCCGCTCGGTCAGGACCATCGCCGTCTCAGTCATGCGCATCTCCCCGGGGCGTTTCCATCAGCTCGACGAGCACGCCGCCCATGTCGCGCGGGTGGACGAACACGATCGGCGTGCCGTGCGCGCCGATCCGCGGCTCGCCCAGCACCGTCGCACCCCCTGCGGTCAGATGCGCCACCGCGGCGTGGAGGTCGGGCACCTCGAAGCAGACGTGGTGCTGTCCGCCCTGCGGGTTCTTGCGCAGGAAGCCCGCGATCGGCGAACCCTCGTCATAGGGCTGGATCAGCTCGACCTGCGTGTTGGGCGCGTCGATGAAGCAGACGCGCACGCCCTGCGCGGGCAGGTCGAACGGCGCCCCGATCATCGTCGCGCCGAGCAAGGTGCGATAGGTCTCGATCGAGCGCTCGATCGAGGGCGTCGCGACACCGACATGGTTGAGGCGGCCGAGCGGCGGACGCGCCGTCATTCCTCGATCCTGCGTCGGGCACTCGGCATCGCACCCTCGATGTCGGCGCGCATGCGCGGCACCGCCCCGTCCAGTTCACGTAGGAGCAGAGCGGCCTGCTCCTCATCCGTCATCTCTCGCTCGAGCAGGTAACGGCTGGTCGCCTCGCGCACGACATGGCCGACGGACATGCCTTTCGCGCGAGCGAAGGCGTCGAGCGCCGCCTTATGGTCGGGGGTGGTGAGGAAGGTCACACGTTCGGTCTGCATCGTCTCGCTCCTTGGCATCTCCTTATCATACCCGGGATGCCGTACTCAGAGCGGGATGTTGTCGTGCTTCTTCCAAGGGTTCTCGAGTGACTTGCCGCGCAGCTTGCGCAGCCCCAGCGCGATCCGCCGCCGCGTCGAGTGCGGCTGGATCACCTCGTCGACGAAGCCCTTGCTGGCCGCGACGAAGGGGTTGGCGAAGCGCGCCTCATATTCGGCGGTGCGCTCGGCGATCTCCCCGGGAGTCCGGCCGCGGAAGATGATCTCCACCGCGCCCTTCGCGCCCATCACCGCGATCTCGGCGGTGGGCCAGGCGTAATTGAGGTCGCCGCGCAGGTGCTTCGACGCCATCACGTCGTACGCGCCGCCATAGGCCTTGCGCGTGATCACGGTGATCTTCGGCACGGTCGCCTCGGCGTAGGCGAACAGCAGCTTGGCGCCGTGCTTGATGATGCCATTATGCTCCTGCGCGGTACCGGGCAGGAAGCCGGGGACGTCGACGAAGGTCAGGATCGGGATCTCGAACGCGTCGCAGAAGCGGACGAACCGCGCCGCCTTCTTCGAGCTGTTGATGTCGAGCACGCCGGCCAACACCATCGGCTGGTTGGCGACCACGCCGACGGTGCGACCCTCGATCCGGCCGAAGCCGCAGATGATGTTTGCCGCATGCGCCGGCTGCACCTCGAAGAAGTCGCCTTCGTCGACGGTCTTCCGGATCAGCTCGTGCATGTCGTAGGGCTGGTTGGCGTTGGCGGGCACGAGCGTGTCGAGGCTCGGCTCTAGCCGGTCCCAGGCGTCGGCGGTCGGGCGCGCCGGCGCCGCCTCACGGTTGGAGGCGGGCAGGAAGTCGACGAAGTCGCGCGCCGCGAGCAGCGTCTCGATGTCGTCCTCGAACGCGACGTCGGCGACCGAGGTCTTGGTGGTATGGGTGATCGCGCCGCCGAGCGCCTCCTGCGTCACCACCTCGTTGGTCACCGTCTTCACCACGTCGGGTCCGGTGACGAACATGTAGCTAGAATCCTTTACCATGAAGATGAAGTCGGTCATCGCCGGCGAGTAGACCGCCCCGCCCGCGCACGGCCCCATGATGAGGCTGAGCTGCGGCACCACGCCGCTGGCGAGCACGTTGCGCTGGAACACCTCGGCATAGCCGCCGAGGCTGGCGACCCCCTCCTGGATGCGCGCGCCGCCGCTGTCGTTGAGGCCGATCACTGGCGCGCCGACCTTCATCGCCATGTCCATGATCTTGCAGATCTTCTGCGCGTGCCGCTCGGACAGCGAGCCGCCGAAGACGGTGAAGTCCTGGCTGAACACGAACACCAGCCGGCCGTTGATCGTGCCCGATCCCGTGACCACGCCGTCACCCGGGATCACCTGCTCCGCCATGCCGAAGTCGACGCAATTGTGCTCGACGAACATGTCCACTTCCTCGAAGCTGCCCTCGTCGAGCAGCACGTCGAGCCGCTCGCGCGCGGTCAGCTTGCCCTTGGCGTGCTGCGCGGCCACGCGCCTCTCTCCCCCGCCGGCGCGCGCGGCGGCGCGGCGGCGTTCCAGCTCGGCGATGGTCGAGGACATGCGGCTCTCCCGTGACGTGCGGCGTCGTCCTGCCCGCCGCGACGCGCGCGCGCAAATGCGAAGTTGCGAACTTGCGAAGCAGCATCCTGCGAACTAGGCCAGCGACATGAGGCAGCGGCTCTACGCCGGCGCCGCGCTGCGCGAGCTGCGCCGCGCCGCCGGGCTCACCCAGCGCGCGATGGCGCAGCGGCTCGTCCTGTCGGTGAGCTATCTCTCGCAGCTGGAGAGCGACGAGCGCCCGCTCACCGGCGCGGTGCTCGCCGCGCTGGCGCGCCATTTTCCCGCGGCGCTGGCGCAGATCGAGGGCGAGGTGCCCGCGCGTCGGCTCGCCGCGCTGGCGCAGGCGCTGACCGACCCCGCGGTCGCGCCGATGCCGCCCGACGAGATGGCGCGGCTGGCCGAGCAGAGCCCCGACCTCGCCGACCGGCTGATCGCGCTCCACGCCGCCAAGCGCGCTGCCGACGCGCGCGCGGCGCTCGCCGAGGAGGCGATGACGGCGGGCGCGGGCGCGCGACTGCCGTGGGAGGCGGTACGCGACTGGTTCCACGAGGCGGGCAATTACGTCGACCCGCTCGACCGCGCCGCCGAGGACCTGGCCGACGGGCGTGTCGACGAGGGCGGGAGCGACTGGGTCGCGGCGGCGCTGCTCGCACGCGGCGTCACGATCGCGACCGACCAGCACGACGACGCCCCGCTGTCGCGCTTCGACGGCACGCGGCTGACGCTCGCCGCCGCGCTGCCCGCGGAGAGCCGCCGCTTCCTGATCGCCCATCGGCTCGCCGCGCTCGCCTTCGCCGCGCCGATCGCCGCGATCGTCGCCGCGGCGCCGCTGGCGCAGGAGGAAGCGCGGCGACTGCTCGCCACGGGGCTGGCCAATTACGCGGCGGGCGCGCTGCTGATGCCGTATCGCGCCTTCCGCGCCGAGGCGCGCCGCCTGCGCCACGACATCGACCGGCTGGCGCGCCGCTTCGCCACCAGCTTCGAGCAGACCTGCCACCGGCTCTCGACGCTCCAGCGCCCCGGCGAGGAGGGTATCCCCTTCTATTTCTGCCGCGTCGACATGGCGGGCAACATCACCAAGCGGCACTCCGCGACGCCGCTCCAGTTCGCGCGCTTCGGCGGCGCCTGCCCGCTGTGGCACGTCCACGAGGCCGCGGCGATCCCCGACCGGATCCTGGTCCAGCTCGCCGAAACCCCGGACGGCGCGCGCTACGTCTCGCTGGCGAAGGGACTGGTGAAGCCGTCGAGCCAGTTCGCGCGCAGCCCGCGGCGCTACGCGGTGCTGCTCGGCTGCGAGGCGCGCCATGCCGCCGACTTCGTCTACGCCGACGCGGTCGACCGCCGCGGCGCGGCGACGCCGATCGGGATCAGCTGTCGCCTGTGTCCGCGCGGGGATTGTGACCAACGCGCGTTCCCGCCGACCGATCGCGCCATCGCGGTCGATCCGACGGAGCGGCGCGCGGTGCCATATCGCGTGATGTGAGCGGGGCGATCGGCACCGGGGCGTGACACTGTCGGCGGTGGCATCCCGCATCTGTCGCGAGAGATGGGGTCTCGAGTTCCAACCGACGATGCGTCCCAGCGACGGCCGCGGTGTTGGCGTGACGGTGCGCCCGAGAGAAGCTCAGGATGACGCTCGTGTGGGGCGAGTCACGGTCGTACCGGCGCGCGCTCGCACTGCCTCCTCCACCGAGGCCAGCAACGTCGCGCCGCGATAGGGTTTGAGCAGCAGCTCGACCCCGTCGGGCAGCGCGCGCTCGTCTTCGACATGGCCGGTGATCATGAGCACCGCGACGTCCGGCCACTCGGCGCGCAGCCGATCGACCAGCTCGGCGCCCGAGCGGCCGGGCATGATGAAGTCGGTCACCACCAGGTCGACGGCGCCCTGCGCCGACAGCAGCGCCAGCGCGCGGTCCACGTCGGGCGCCTCGATCACCGCGTGGCCGGCCTCGGCGAGCGCCTCGGCGCTGGCCCGTCGCACGCGGGCGTCGTCGTCGACCAGCAGGATCGTCAGCGCGCGAGTCCCCGTCACCGCCGCGGCGACCGGTGCGGCGGCCGGCGCCACCGCGCTGCATGGCAGCAGGATACGCGCGCTGGTCCCTTCGCCGGGCTCGCTCTCCAGCACGAGCGCGCCGCCCGACTGCGAGGCGAAGCCATGGACCATCGACAGGCCCAGGCCGGTCCCCTTGCCCACCGGCTTGGTGGTGAAGAAGGGGTCGATCGCGCGCGCGACCGTCACCGCGTCCATGCCGCTGCCGGTGTCGGTCACGGTGATCGCGATATACTCACCCGCGGCGAGCCCTGCGGCCTCGCGCGCGTCGGCGCGCGCGACCGAGAGGCGCAGCTGGCCGCCATCGGGCATCGCGTCGCGCGCGTTGATGACGAGGTTGAGGATGGCGAGCTCGAGCTGCCCGCGGTCCGCCTCCGCCGTGCAGAGTCCCGGCGCGACCGCGACCGTCATCGTGATGGCCGGCGTCAGCGACTTGTCGATCAGGTCCATCAGCCCGTCGACCAGCGCGCCGAGCTCGACCGGCTCGGGCGATAACTGCTGCTGCCGCGAGAAGGCGAGCAGCCGGCTCACCAGCAGCCGCGCGCGCTCAGCACCGGCCATGGCGACGTCGACGTGCCGGATCACGGTGGTGTCGTCGGCACGGCGCCGCAGCTGCTCCAGGCTGATCATGATCGGCGTGAGCAGGTTGTTGAAGTCGTGCGCCACGCCGCCCGTCAGCCGGCCGAGCGTCTCCATCCGCTGGCGCTGCAACTCGGAGGCGTCGCGCCCGCGCTGTTGCCGCAGCTCGACCGCGAGCAGGCGCGCGAGCAGCCCGAGCAGCAGGATACACAGCGTCGCCGCGGCGAGCAGCAGCAGCGCGGCGCGACGGACGGGGACGAGGAATGCCTGCGCCGGGGCGGTGATACGGATCGACCAGCGCGCGCCGTTCACCGGCATCCACAGCTCGACCGGGCGCGGGTCGGTGTGGATCAGCCGCGCGCCGTCACGTGGCACCACCAGGGCGGGGCCGGCGGCAGTGATCACCGAGGCGGTCCAGCCCGGCGCGAGCGGCTCGACGCGGAGCAGCCGCTCCAGCCGCGCCGCGGGCACCAGCGCCGCCACGACGTAGCGCACGCGTCCCGCCGCGCTCACCGGCGCGGCGACGGGGAAGACGCGTACGTGGTCGGTACCCGCGACGAAGGTGCCGACCTGCGGCTCGCCGCGATCCCGCAGGCGCCGCAGCCCCGCGGCGCCGATCCCGGCGAGCGGCGTGGCTGCCTCGCCCGCGGGCAAGGTGCTGAACAACACCCGGCCTTCGGCGTCCGCCAGCGCGATCGCGTGCCAGTCGCGCTGGTTCGCCAGGATGCGCTGCGCCAGCGTCGCGAAGCGCGCCACGTCCGGCATGGGGCCGTCGAGCGCGGGCGATTGCGCCACCATCTCGACCGCCGCGACGTTGCTGCGCAATGTCTGCGACACCAGCGCCGCGGCGAGATTGGCGTCGGTGCGGCCGCGCGCGGCGATCGCCTCGCGCTCGTTGCGCAGCGTCAGCGCCCCGAAGGTGCCGCCCAGCGCCACGATCGGGATCACGCCCGCGAGCACGAGCAGGCCGAGCGAGCGCCTCATGCCTCGTCCCCCGTCACCCGCGCTCGGCCCCCTCGTCTCGCGCGGACCCGCCCATCGCGGCCGCTGCCCACATAGGCTACTGACTTGTCTGAAGAAGAGCCAGCGGCGATGGTCAGGGCCCGGGTCGTGCCCGCGGCGTTGCCTCCGCGCGCGGCGCGGCTATCCTCGCGAGCGTGAGCGCCTCCCTTCTCCTCCCCCGCCGCCCCTCGTCTCGCCGCCTCCTCGCGGGCGCCGCGCTGCTCGCGCTCGCCGCGCCCGCCGGCGCCGCCGAACCCGATGCCGCGCGCTGGCGCCGCCACGCCGACGCGGCGACGATCACGCGCGACGACTGGGGCATCCCGCACGTCCACGGCCGCAGCGATGCCGACGCGGTGTTCGCCTTGAGCTATGCCCAGGCCGAGGACGATCTCGCCCGCGTCGAGGCCAATTACCTCACCGCGCTCGGCCGCAGCGCCGAGGCTCTGGGCGAGGAGGCGCTCTGGGCCGATCTGCGCCAGCGGCTGTTCGTCGACGAGGCCGAGCTGCGCGCCGCTCACGCCGCCTGCCCGCCGTGGCTGCGCGCGCTGACCCAGGCCTGGGCCGACGGGCTCAACTTCTATCTCGCCACCCATCCCCGGGCGAGGCCGCGCGTGCTCACCCGCTACGAGCCGTGGATGGCGCTGAGCTTCACCGAGGGCAGCATCGGCGGCGACGTCGAGCGGATCCCGCTGAGCGCGTTGCGCAGCTTCTACGACCGGCCGACTCCGCCCACGCCGGAGGAGCGCGGCGTGGTGCCGCGCGAGCCGTCGGGCTCCAACGGTATCGCGATCGCGCCGCGGCTCACCCGCGACGGCCACGCGCTGCTGCTGATCAACCCGCACACCAGCTTCTACTTCCGCTCCGAGGCGCAGCTGACGAGCGACACCGGGCTGAACGTCTACGGCGCGAGCACCTGGGGGCAGTTCTTCGTCTACCAGGGCTTCAACGCGCACGCCGGGTGGATGCACACCTCGTCGACCGTGGACAACGTCGACGAGTTCGCCGAGCGGGTCGAGCGACGCGGCGCCGGCTGGGCCTATCGCTACGGCGCGGCCTGGCGACCGGTCAGGGCGCGCGCGGTGACGCTGCGCTACCGCCGCGCCGACGGCACGATGGGGCAGCGGCGCTTCACGACGTGGCAGACGCACCACGGACCGGTCACCGCGGCGCGCGACGGCCGCTGGATCGCGACCGCCTTGATGTGGCGCCCACGCGCCGCGCTCGAGCAGAGCTGGCTGCGCACCCGCGCGACCGACCTCCCCGCTTACCTCGAGGTGGCCGAGCGGAAGGCCAACTCGTCCAACGACACGATCTTCGCCGACGACAGGGGCGAGATCGCCTTCCTCCTGCCGCAGTTCATGCCGCGCCGCGACGACCGGTTCGACTACACCCGCCCGGTCGACGGCAGCGACCCGCGCACCGACTGGCACGGGCTGCACGCGCTCGACACGCTGCCGAGCGTCCTCAGCCCGCGCACCGGCTGGGTCCACAACACCAACGACTGGCCGTGGAGCGCCGCGGGTACCGACAGCCCGCGCGCGGCCGATTACCCGCGCTACATGGACCAGACCGGCGGCAACGCGCGTGGCGAGCACGCCGACCTGCTGCTGCAGGGCAAGAGCGGCTGGACCGCGGAGACGCTCCGCGCCGCGGCCTACGATCCCTACCTTCCCGCGTTCGCGCGACTGCTGCCGCCGCTCGTCGCGGCGTGGCGCGCGCTGCCCGTCACCGACCCGCGCCGTGCCGCGCTGGCCGAGCCGGTCGCCGAGCTGGCGCGCTGGGACCATCGCTGGGGCGCCGACTCGGTGGCGACCAGCCTCGCGGTGTTCTGGGGCGACGAGCTGTGGCGCGAGGTCGGCGACGCGGCGCAGGCCGAGCGGGTCAACGTGCCCGACTATATCGCCACCCGGGTCACCGCACCCGACAAGCTCGCCGCGCTGGAGGCGGCGGTGGCGCGGCTCACGCGCGACTTCGGCACGTGGCGGACCCGCTGGGGCGCGATCAACCGGTACCAGCGGCTCGACGACTCGATCGCGCCGCACTTCGACGACACGCGCGCCTCGCTGCCGGTGCCCTTCACCTCGGCGCAATGGGGCAGCCTCGCCTCCTTCGGCGCGAGACGCTGGCCCGACACGCGGCGCTATTACGGGACGAGCGGCAACAGCTTCGTCGCGGTGGTCGAGTTCGGGGAGCGGGTGCGTGCCAGCGCGGTGATGGCGGGCGGGCAGAGCGGCGACCCGGGGTCGCGCCACTTCGCCGATCAGGTGGGACGCTATGCCAGCGGCGCGCTGCGGCCGATCTATTTCTACCCCGACGAGCTCGCCGGCCATGTCGAGCGGCGCTACCGGCCCGGGGAGTGAGCGCCCGCGCCTAGCGGCCTCCCCTCTCCCTGCCGTCATCCGCGTGAGTGAAGGCTGCGCTCAGGCGACAAGCCCGCCCTACGCCTTCACCTCCAAGCGCGGCACCAGCAGGTGCACCAGCAGCAGCGCCAGCAGATAGGCGCTGCCCGCCCAGACGAAGACCGGCAGATAGCTCCCCACCCGCTCCAGCACCTCGCCGACGTAGCGCGCCATGATCATGCCGCCGACCGCGCCCGCGGCGCCGCCGATCCCCATCACCGAGGCGACCGAGCGCGACGGGAAGGTGTCCGACACCATCGTGTAGAGGTTGCTCGACCAGCCCTGGTGCGCCGCCGCCGCCACGCCGATGATCGCCACCGCCGCCCACAGGCTGGATACCGTGGTGGCGAAGAAGATCGGCAGCACCAGGATCGCGCTCGCCAGCAGCGCCAGCTTGCGCCCGGCGTTGACGCTATAGCCGCGCTTGATCAGCCACGACGAGAGCCAGCCGCCGCCGATGCTGCCGACGTCCGCGAGCAGGTAGACCGCGATCAGCGGCGGGCCGAAGGTCTTGAGGTCGAGCCCGTGGCGCTTGGCGAAGAAGTCGGGCAGCCAGAACAGGAACAGGTACCAGACCGGGTCGGTGAGGAACTTGGCGACGACGAAGGCCCAGGTGCTGCGGTGGCGGAACAGCGACGCCCAGGAGGGGCGCGGCGCCGTCGCGTTGCGCTCGTCGGCGTGCTGGTCCGAGGTGATATAGGCGAGCTCCTCGGGCGTGACGCGCGGGTGCTGCGCGGGCGCGCGATAGAAAGCGAGCCACGCCGCCAGCCAGGCGAAACCCAGCAGCCCGGTGATGATGAAGGCGGCCTGCCAGCCGTAATTCAGCGCGATGACCGGCACGACGATCGGCGTCGCGATCGCGCCGACGTTGGCGCCGGCGTTGAGGATGCCCGCGGCGAGCGCGCGCTCCCTCTTCGGGAACCACTCGGCGACCGACTTGATCGCGGCGGGAAAGTTGGCGGACTCGCCCAGCCCGAGCGCGAAACGCGCCAGCGCGAAGCCGCTCGGGCTGCGCACCAGCGCGTGGAACAGCGCGGCGAGGCTCCATATCGTGATCGCGACGGCATAGCCGATCTTCGAGCCGACCCGATCGATCACCACGCCGGACGCGAGCAGGCCGATCGCGTAGGCCGCCTGGAACCAGGAGACGATCATGCCATAGTCGACCTCGCTCCAGCCGAGCTCGGTCTGCAGCGTGGGCTTCAGGATGCCGATGATCTGGCGGTCGATATAGTTGATCGTGGTGGCGAAGAAGAGCAACGCGCAGATCGTCCAGCGCACGCGCCCGCGCGGCCTGACCGCCGGCGGACTCACCTCAGCTGCTGCCCTCACTCGACCCTCCCGCGGCGGCGCGTGCCGCCCTCTCGTTTCAACCTTCGCGCAGTCTCGTGTCGAGGGCCGCGCGGTCTTCCGCGTCGGCCTGCCAGTGATCGGCGAACAGCCCGCGCTCGCCGAAGAGCGCGGCGACGATCCCGCTCTCGCCGACGTCGCGCCACAGCGCCGCGAGCCGCTCCGCCATGGGGTCGTTGACCGGCGCGCCGTCGCCCCGCACGTGGCGCAGCCACGCTGCCAGCGCGGTCAGCGTCGCGGGGCAGCGCCGGCCCTCCGCGGCGTTGGCGCGCAGGGTCGCGAGCCAGCGCTGCGGGATCTTCTGCGAGCCGTCCATCGCGATCTGGATCAGCGCGTGCGGCAGCGCCGGATTGGCGAAGCGCGCGAGCAGGGCGTCGGCGTAGGCGCCCAGGTCCTGCCCCGGCGCGGCGGTGAGGCTGGCGGCGGCCTCGTCGCGCATCAGCCGCTCGACCGTGGCGCGGACCGCCGCGTCGGCCACCGCCTGGTGGACGAACTGGTGCCCGCGCTCGAGTCCCAGATAGGCGAGCGCCGAGTGCGCCCCGTTGAGCATCCGCAGCTTGGCAAACTCATAGGGAGCGACGTCGGCGACCAGCTGCGCGCCGGCGAGCTCCCAGCGCGGGCGGCGCGTCGCGAACCGGTCCTCGATCACCCATTGCATGAACGGCTCGGTCGTTACCGCGGCGGCGTCGTGCAGCCCGATCGCGGCGGCGGTGCGCGCCAGGTCGGCGTCGCGCGCGGCGGGGACGATGCGGTCGACCATCGTCGACGGGCAGGCGCATTCCGCGTCGAACCAGCCGCGCAGCCCGGGGTCGGTGCGGTCGAGCCAGGCGCCGAGCGAGGCGGCGAGCGCGGCGCCGTTGTGCGCGAGATTGTCGCAGCTCACCAGCGTCAGCCCGCCCGCGCCGGCGTCGCGACGATCGGCCATCGCGCGCGCCAGATGGTGGTAGATCGTGCCGCCCGCCGCCTCGACCGAGACGACATCGAGCGCGCCGTCGGGGCCGCGGTGATAGCCTTTCTCGGTGACGGTGAGCGTCACGAGCGACGTCGTCGGCGCGGCGAGCACCGCCCGCAGCCGCTCGCCGTCGCGCGGCGCCACCAGCATCTCGCGCAGCGCGCCGACCAGCGCGACCCGCTCGCCCGCGGCGGAGCGCTGCGTCACCGTGTACAGCCCGTCCTGCGGCAGCAGCGCCTCGGCCACCGCGGGCGAGCGCAGCGACACGCCGGTGATCGCGAAATCGCGGTCGCCCGCCGACATGGCCGCGTCGGTGTAGACCGCCTGGTGCGCGCGGTGGAAGGCACCGAGCCCGAGATGGACGATCCCGGTTCGCTGCGCGGCGCGAGCGTAGCCCGGGCGCGCCACGCTCGCGGGGAGCTGATCGACGGTGGCGGGCGACAGCCGCTCGGCGCCGCTCACAGCTTGTACGCCTGGCGCACGAGGCCGACGGTGAGGTCGCGCGCCAGCTCGGCCGCCTCCCCCTCCTCGAGCCGATGCTCGGCGACGAGCCGCGCGAGATAATGACAGTCGATCCGTCGCGCGACGTCGTGCCGCGCCGGGATCGAGAGGAAGGCGCGCGTGTCGTCGTTGAAGCCGACGGTATTGTAGAAGCCCGCGGTCTCGGTGGTCATCTCGCGATAGCGCAGCATGCCCTCGGGCGAATCGTGGAACCACCACGCCGGCCCCAGCCGCAGGCAGGGGTAATGGCCCGCGAGCGGCGCCAGCTCGCGCGCGTAGGTGGTCTCGTCGAGCGTGAAGAGGATCAGCGTGAAGCGCGGGTCATTGCCGACCGCGTCGAGCAGCGGCCTGAGCGCTTCCACGAAGTCGATCCGCAGCGGGATGTCCGCGCCCTTGTCGCGGCCGTGGCTCTCGAACAGCGCACGGTTGTGATTGCGGTACGAGCCCGGGTGAAGCTGCATCACCATCCCGTCCTCGACGCTCATCTTCGCCATCTCGGTGAGCATCTGCGCGCGGAACAGCTCGGCGTCCGCCGCGTCCCAGCCACCGCTCGCAATGCGGCCGAACAGCGCCTCGGCCTCGCCGGCGGAGAGGTTGGCGGTGCGCGCGGTCGGGTGGCCGTGGTCGGTCGCGGTGGCACCCGCGGCGCGGAAGTCGGCGCGGCGCCGGCGGTGCGCCGCGAGATAGCCCCGCCAGCTCCACACGTCCTCGCCGGTCAGCTCGGCGAAGCGCGCCATCGCGGCCTGGAACTGCTCGTGCTCGACGTCGATCACGCCGTCGGGGCGATAGGTCGTGACGACGCGCCCACCCCAGCCCGATTCACGGATGCGGCGGTGTGAGTCGAGCGGGTCGTCGGCGCCCTCGGTGGTGGCGAGGAACTCGATCCCGAACCGGTCGAACAGCGCGCGCGCGCGGAAGGCGGGTGTCGCCAGCTGCTCGTTGATCCGGTCGTAATAGAGGTCGGCGGTGGCCGCTTCCAGCGCGAGGTCGAAGCCGAACAGCTCGGCGAAGACATGGTCGAGCCACAGCCGCGACGGCGTGCCGCGGAACAGCTTATAATGCTCGGCGAAGACGCGCCACGCCGCGCGCGGGTCGGTCGCGGGGGTGCCGGCGCGCGACGGTATGGCGAGATCGTCGAGCGCCACGCCCTGCGAGTAGAGCATGCGGAAGACGTAATGATCGGGCGCGAGCAGCAGCTCGGTCGCGTTCTGCCAGCGCGAGTCCTCGGCGAACCAGCGCGGGTCGGTGTGGCCGTGGGGGCTGACGATCGGCAGGCCGCCGATCTCGGCGTAGAGCGCGCGCGCGATGCCGCGCTGGGTCGGGTCGCTCGGGAACAGCCGGTCGGGGTGGAGGCGGAGCGGGCGCGTCATGCCAGCGCCTCCGCGCGCGCGCCCGCGGTGGCGTGGGCGACGCCGCGCTCGACGCCGCGCAGCTCGGCCAGCCCCCGCATCCGGCCGAGCAGCGAGTAGCCGGGGTTGGTCACGCGCGAGAGGTCGTCGAGCATCTGGTGCCCGTGATCGGGGCGCATCGGGATCGAGCGCCCCTCGCGCTGCTGGAGCCGGTGGACCGCGGCGACGATCGCGGTCATGCCGGCGTCGCCCTCGAGATGCGCCGCCTCGTGGAACGTTCCCCCGCGGGCATCGCCGCCCTCGCGCTGGACCGAGCGGAGGTGGAGGAAACCGATCCGCTCGCCGAGCCGCTCGACCATGCCGGGCAGGTCGTTGTCCGCGCGCGCGCCGAACGAGCCGGCGCAGAAGCACAGGCCGTTGGCGCGGCTCGGCACGCGCGCGAACAGGTCGGCGACGTCGGCCTCGGTGCTCACCACGCGCGGCAGGCCGAACAGAGCGAAGGGGGGGTCGTCGGGGTGGACCACCAGGTGCAGCCCCAGCTCCTCCGCCATCGGGCAGACCGCCTCGAGGAAGGCGACGTGGTTGGCGTGGAGCGCGACGGCATCGACTCCATCATAGGTGGCGAGCGCGGCGCGGAAGTCCTCGATCGAGAAGCTCTCCTCGCTGCCGGGCAGCCCGGCGATGATGTTGCGCTCCAGCTGGCGGCGCGCGTCGGCGTCCATCGCGGCGAAGCGGCGCTCGGCGCGCTCGATCACGTCGGCGGCATAGTCGCGCTCGGCGCCGGCGCGGCGCAGCAGGAAGAGGTCGAAGGCCGCCGCCGCCTCATGCTCGTAGCGGAGCGCGCGCGCGCCGTCGGGCAGTTCCCAGCCGAGATCGGTGCGGGTCCAATCCAGCACCGGCATGAAATTATAGGTGACGACGCGGATACCCGCGGCGGCGAGATGGCGCAGGCTCGCGCGATAGGCGTCGACCAGCTCGTCCCAGCGCGGTCCCCGCGTCTTGATCTCCTCGTGGATCGGCAGGCTCTCGACCACGGTCCAGCCCAGCCCCGCCGCGGCGATCATCGCGCGTCGCTCGGCGATCGCCGCCGCGCTCCAGACCGCGCCGTTGGGCACCTCGTGGAGCGCGGTGACCACCTCGGTGGCGCCGGCCTGGCGGATGTCGCGCAGCGCGACCGGGTCGGACGGGCCGAACCAGCGCATCGTCTGCGTCATCCATCGCATCCGCCCGTCCTCTCGCGCCATCCGCCCGCCCTCGCTATCGCCTCGAAACATCCGCGGCTCAGAACACGAAATTGACCGCCAGCGCAAAGGTGCGGCCGAAATAGGCGGTGTAAAGCGGGTCCTTGCGCACGGTGTCCACGGTGAGGCGGTTGGTCTCGTTGGTGATGTTCTGCACCTCGGCGATCAGCTTCACGTTCTCGGTCAGGTTGTACGAGGCCGAGGCGTCGACGAAGATCGAGCTGGCGTTCGAGGTGGAGTCGGCGTCGACGGAGCCGCTCGGCACCGCGGTGAGGAACGAGGCGCGATAGTTCACCGTCGAGCGGATGCTGAAGCGGCTGTCCTCATAATAGAGCGTGCCGCTCGCGGTCTCGGGCGACAGGCCGACCAGCGGCGCGGTGCGCGAGAGCGTCGGCGAGATGATGTAGTTGATGTTCGAGCGCACGCGCGTGAAATTGCCCAGCGCGCCGAAGTTCTTGAGGACGCCGGGCAGGAAGGTGAAGGGCAGCTGCACGTTCACCTCGAAGCCGCGCAGCGGCCCGCCCGGCGTGTTGTTGCTGCGCTGGACGGTGAACTGGTCGCCCGGGCGCAGCTGCGTGCCGTTGAGCAGCGACAGCGGCAGGCCGATGTCCTGGAAGGCGACGCTGGTGCTGGTCGTCTGGATGTAGGTCTCGATGTTCTTGTAGAAATAGGCCACCGACAGCAGCGAGCCCGGGCGGAAATACCATTCCAGTGCCGCGTCGAAGGTGTTGGCGCGGATCGGATCCAGGAACGGGTTGCTGAACGAGGCGGTCTGGATCACCAGGTTCGCCGAGCCCGAGGGGATCAGCTGGCCGTACGCGGGGCGCGACATCACCCGCGCCGCCGAGAGGCGCGCGATGAGGTCGGGCGTGACGTCCAGCGCCAGGTTCATCGACGGCAGCCAGTCCTCGTAGGAGCGGCTCACCTCGGAGATCACGTAGCGCGACGGATAGGCCGATCCCGCCGGCGCGGCGGTGGTGATCGGGCCATAGGTGTCGAGGCTGGTGTGGACGTAGCGCACGCCCGCGTCGCCGCGCAGCGTCACCGGCAGGATGTCCTGCGTGTCGAACTTCACCATGGCGTAGCCCGACTTGTACTTCTCGTCGACGCCGCCGTAGGTGCCCTTGGCGCACTCGATGCTGCAATAGACGTAGCTGTCGAGCCCGACGGCGTCGCGGAACTTGTCCGGGTCGACCGAGACGAAGTCCTGCAGCTGGCCGTCGAGATTCTTGCCGATGCCGGTCGTGGTGAAGGTGATGTCGGCGAGCGACACGCCGGTCGGCAGCGCCAGCGGGTTGTTGGTGGCGAGCTGCCGCTCGCGCGCGGTATATTTGTTGGTGCGATACTGGCCGCCGAACTGGACGGTGAAGCCCTGCGCGGGCTTCCAGTCGCCGTTGAGCTCGAAGGTCTTGCTGACGATCGTGTTGCGGCGGATGAAGTTGCTGAGCTGGCCGCGCTGGTCGCCGTTGGCGAGCGGCGGGCCGTACTGGAACAGCGTCGGATCGGTGGTGTCGATGCCGTAGCCGATCTTGGGGATGTCGGGATTGTCGCGGAAATCGATTGACCAGTCGCGCGTGTCGTTCGAGTCGATCGCCACCTGCAACCGGTTCACGTCGAGCCGCGACTCGTTGATGCCGGCGAGGCCGAAGACGCGGAAGCTGTCCGAGAAGCGGTGGTCGAAGTTGAGGTTGGCCTGCTTATACTCGGAGGTGAAGCGCTCGCTCTGCATCTCTGAGCGCAGGTCGACGCCGTCGAACAGGCCGTGGACCAGCGAGCCGTTGTCGTTGACCTCGATCTCGCGCACCGAGGTGAGCGGCTGGCCGTTGTTCGAGATCGCGCGACCGAAGGAGCGCGCGTCGAAATAGGTGTCGAGCCGGTCGACCTTGAAGCGCGAGTAGAGCCCGTCGAGCGAGATGTCGGTGTTGTCGCTCGGCTTCCACTGGAAGGTCAGCGAGCCCGCGATACGCTGCTGATCCTGGCTGCTGCGCACCGGGCGCGGCAGGCGCGGCAGGTAGACGCCGCCGCCCGGCCGCCCGTTCACACCGGTGCGGCTCATGATGTAATCATAGGCCGCCTGGGTGCCGGTACGCGGGTTGTTGGTGCTGCAATTGTTGGCGTCCGAGCCGATCGCGGCCCCGCTCGGCTGGGTATAGCCGACCCCTGGGCTGGTCACCGCGCCGCCCTTATAGGTGTAGCCGACGGGGGTGCAGAAGGGGAAGATCACGCCCGCGTTGGCGCTGCCATTGGGCTGGGCCAGGCCGTAGACCGTGGTCGGCACGACGTCGACCGCCGAATAGGCATATTCGTCGATGCGGCGCTTCGAATAGGCCACGCTGGCCAGCACGCCGAACGTGTCGCCGAACTGCTTCGAGACCAGCGCGGAGAGGCGCGGGTCGACGTCCTTCTTGATGTCGTTGTAGATCCCGCGCGCGGTGCCCGAGAAGACGAACGACTTCTTCTGGTCGAACGGCTTGGGCGCGCGCAGGTCGACCGTGGCGCCCAGCGAGCCCTCCTCCACGTCCGCGGAGGTCGTCTTGCGCACCGACAGCGCCGAGAAGATCTCGGTCGGGAAGGTGACGAAATCGAACGAGCGGCCGGTGGCGACACCGCCGCGGATGTCGCTGCCGCTGACCTGCGACACGCCCTCCATGCCGTTGATGCGGACGCGCGTGAACTGCGCGCCGAGGCCGCGCACCGAGATGTTGCGCCCCTCGCCGCCGTCGCCGCGCGACAGCGCCACGCCGGGGATGCGCTGCATCGACTCGGCCAGGTTAGAATCGGGGAACTTGCCGATGTCCTCGGCGACGATGCTGTCGACCGCGGCGGTCTCGGCGCGCTTCTGGTTGAGCGCGCTGTTGAGCGAGGCGCGGAAGCCGGTGACGACGATGTCGTTGATCTGCGCCTCGCCGCCTTCCTGCACCGGCGACTGCGCGCCCTGCGCGTCGGTCGCGGGCGGCGCGGCGGGGGCGCCCGCGGAGACGACGTCGCCGGTGGCGGAGGGCGGCGGCTGGTCCTGCGGCGCGGTCTGTGCCGCTGCAGTGGTCGCGATCAGCGCGGCGAGCGCGCTCGACGACGCGAACAGAGCGCATTTGTGGCGACGATAGATGCCCACATCCCCTCTCCCATAACGCGCACGCTCGTCTACGGCTCGCTGTGCGCCGGTGGCACCGTCGCCGTCTGTGCGGCATACGGTTCGATAAGGGAGAGCTAACAGCTGCAAAGCTGCCTGGCAACTGGCCTGACCAGATTGTAGGAAACAATCCTCCCCGCTCGCGGGGGGGGGGACCATGCGCAGCACGGTGGAGGGGACTTCCGCAGACGAGACGGCTCGCCGGTGGAGAGCCCGCTCCACCACCGGCTTCGCCGGCGCCCCCCCCCCGTGCCGGGGAGGAGTGAAGTCGTCTCACACCGTCCGGCGTGCCAGTGCGCGACGGCGCTGGTCGGTCTCCTTGCGCGCGCGCTCCACCGCCTCGGTCTCGGTGACGTCGAGCAGATAGTCGATCACGCGGCTGAGATGGTCGCGCATCGCGTTGCGCGCGTCGACCGGCGAGCGCGCCTCCAGCGCGGCGAGGATGCGGCCGTGCTCCGCCAGCCGGCTCTCGGTGCCGAGGCTGCCCGCCTTCAGGAGCACCTCGCGCGCCAGCGGCGAGCGGAAGCGCATGTCCCAGAAATCGGTCACCGCCGAGATGATCACCGCGTTGCCGGTCGCCTCGGCGATGGCAATGTGGAAGCGGCGGTCGGCGTCCTCGGCGACGTCGTCGCGCGCCATGTCGCCGAGCAGCGCGCGCAGTTCGGCGAGCTGCTCGGCGTCGATCTCGGTCGCGGCCACCGCCGCCACCTCGCCCTCGAGCAGGCGTCGCGCCTCGGTGATCTCGAACGCGCCGATGTCGAGCTCCTGCTCGACGTGCGGGGTCGCGGCGGCGAGCACGAACACGCCCGAACCTTTGCGCGCCTCCACCAGCCCCTGCATCTCCAGCGCGATCATCGCCTCGCGGATCGTCGGCCGACTCACCCCGAACCGCTCGGTGAGATCGCGCTCCGCGGGCAGTCGCGCGCCGACCGGATAGACGCCCGCGGCGATGTCGGCGACGATCGACTGTACGATCCTGCGGTACAATTTGCCGCCATGCTCGGCCACGCGCGTCAGCTCCTCAGCATCGCGACGCGCCCGTTCCGTCGCCCCCGGCTCGCGCTTGTTCCTCCTCTCCCCTGCCCCTCCCGTCAAGCCTTGTCAGCCTGTTATCGCGTGAAAATGCCTGACAACACCCTTGCATGTGGCCCGACCACGATCTACGCCAATGTCGCGAGAGCGTCTCGACGATCGCCTATGATGGGCCTGGATCGAGCGCCCGCGGCATGGATGAGGGGAGAGATGGTGGTTCGCACACTCGCACTGCTGGCGTTGGCCGCACTGCCATCGAGCACCCTCCCCCTCGCCGCCGCGGCGCAGGCGCGCGACGCCGCCGCGCCGTGGCGCGACCTCATGCCCAAGCCCGGTCTCGCCGGATGGCACCGCACCGGCGGCAACGCCACCTATGAGGTCGTCGGCGACGAGTTGGTCGGGCGCGCGGTAGTCGGCAAGGGCAACAGCTGGCTCGTCTCGGACCAGCTGTACGGCGACTTCATCATCGAGTTCGACGCCAAGACCGACCCGGCGCTCAACTCGGGGATGATGATCCGCGGCCAGAGCCGCCCCGACTACCGCAACGGCGTGGTGTTCGGCTATCAGGCCGAGATCGACCCCTCGTCGCGCGCTTGGAGCGCGGGGCTGTACGACGAGCAGCGCCGCCAGTGGCTCTACACGCTCGGCCGCAACGAGGCGGCGCGCAAGGCCTTCCGCTCCGGCGACTGGAACCACTATCGAGTCGAGGCGATCGGCGACCGCCTGCGCACCTTCATCAACGGCGTGCCCGCCGCGGACATCGTCGACGACACCGACGCGCGCGGCTTCCTCGCCTTCCAGGTCCACGCGTTGCCCGACGCGGTCGCCGCGAAGGGCCCCGAGGTGCGCTTCAAGGGCCCGCGCATCATCACGCAGGACCCGAGGCGCTATGCCATGCCCGAGACGCGGCTCGAGCAGCAGGGCTGGCAGTCGAACGCGCTCACCGCGGCCGAGCGCCGCGCCGGCTGGACGCTGCTGTGGGACGGGCGCTCCGCCAAGGGCTGGCGCGCGGCCAAGGGCGGCGGCTTCCCCTCGCACGGCTGGAGCATGGCCAACGGCGTGCTGACGGTGGAGAAGAGCGCGAGCGAGGCGGCGCGCGGCGGCGACATCGCCACCGCGGCGACCTATCGCGACTTCGAGCTGTCGGTCGATTTCCGCCTCTCCGAGGGCGCGAACAGCGGGATCAAATATCTGCTGCCGCCGGGGCCGAACGGCGGCGTGTCGAGCGTCGGCTTCGAGTATCAGCTGCTCGACGACGCGCGCCATCCCGACGCCAAGATGGGCCGCGACGGCAACCGGACGCTCGCCTCGCTCTACGACCTGATCCCGGCGCGTAATCTCTCGGACCCGGACAGCCCGGGCAAGCGCGCCAACCCGCCGGGCGAGTGGAACCGCGCGACGATCCTGGTGCGCGGCAACCATGTCGAGCATTGGCTCAACGGCTTCAAGGTGGTGGAGTATGAGCGCGGCTCGGCCGAGCTGAAGGCGCTGATCGCGCAGAGTAAGTTCGCGCAGATCGCGGGCTTCGGCGAGACCGCCGACGGCGCCATCCTGCTGCAGGACCACGGCGACAAGGTCGATTTCCGCTCGATCAAGCTGCGCACGTTCTAATGGTGGCGGAGCGCCTGCCAGGCGGTGCCCCGGCGAAGGCCGGGGCCCAGTCGGGGGACGCGGGTGAGTCTCACAGCGGCTTTCCCAACTGGACCCCGGCCTTCGCCGGGGCACAGAAGAAGTTCAGATCACAAGCATCCTAGGGGAGGCACCACGATGTTCGACCGCCGGACGATGATCAAGGGCGGCGCCGCGACGATCGGCGCGCTGGCGTTCACCGCCAAGAGCTACGCGCAGATCAAGGGCGCCAACGACCGCATCCGAGTCGGCATCGTCGGCGTCAACGGCCGCGGCCAGGCGCATATGAGCGCCTTCTCGAAGCAGCCGAACGTCCAGGTGACGCATTTCGCGGACGTCGACTCGACCGTGCTCGCCAAGCGCGCCGCCGAGTTCGCCGAGCGTAGCGGCACCAAGGTGAAGACCGTCGGCGACTATCGCAAGCTGCTGGACCGCAAGACGGTCGACGTGATCACCGTCGCCACGCCCGACCATTGGCACGCCAAGGTCGCGATCGACGCGATGGACTCGGGCCGCAACGTCTATATCGAGAAGCCCGTCGGCATCGCGCCGGCCGAGGGCGAGGCGCTGATCGCCGCGCAGAAGCGCACCGGGCGCGCGCTCCAGGTCGGCAACCAGCAGCGCTCCAGCGTCGAGACGCGTCAGCTGCTCGACCTGATCCGCGCCGGCGAGCTCGGCGACGTCTACGAGGCGCAGACCTGGTACGCCAACAATCGCAAGTCGATCGGCAACGGCCAGGATGTGCCGCCGCCGCCCAACCTCGACTGGAACATGTGGCAGGGGCCGCGCCCGCGCGGGCCGTATCGCTCCAATCTCGTCCACTATAATTGGCACTGGTTCTGGAAGTACGGCACCGGCGAGATCTGCAACAACGCGCTCCACGAGCTGGACGTGGCGCGCTGGCTGATGGGCGTCACCTATCCCAAGACGGTCAGCGCGCGCGGCGACCGACGCTTCTATCGCGGCGACGACTGGGAGATGTATGACACGCTCGCTCTGACGCTCGGCTATGACGACGGCCGCGTGATCCGCTGGGACGGCGAGAGCTGCAACGGCATGCTGCGCTACGGCCGCGGCCGCGGCACGCTGCTGCTCGGCACCAAGGGCTCGGCGATCGTCGATCGCAACGGTTTCGAGCTGTACGACCTCGCCGGCAAGATGCTGCGCGAGGTGAAGGCGCCGGCCGCGTCCGAGACGACCGGCACCGTCGGCGAGGGCGCGCTCGACGTGCTCCACGCCGCCAACTTCCTCGCGGTGGTGCGCGGGCAGGAGCAGGCGCTGCACTCGCCGATCCAGGAAGGGCATGTCAGCACGACATTGTGCCACCTCGGCAACATGGCCTATCGCACCGGCGGGGCGATCACGGTCGACCCGGCGACCGGCCGGCCCAACGAGGCGGCGGCGCAGAAGCTCTGGTCGGTCGACTACGAGCCCGGCTGGGAGGTACGCGCCTGAGGTGAGCGAGATGGAGGCGAGCGTCGCGCGGTTCGCCGCGATGGGCACGCGGGTCGAGCTGCACCTGTTCGGCCGCGCCGCCCCCGACGCGCTCACCGCCGCGCGCGACGCGGTGCTCGCGGTGGAGGACTCGCTGACATTGCGGCGCGAGTCGCCCGCGGTGGCACTCAACCGGGTGCTGGCGGCAGGCGGCGAGGCCGTGGTGGCGGATCCGCTGCTGTGGGAGGCGCTGCTCGCGGTGGACGCGATGTGGCAGGCGACGCGCGGGCTGTTCGACCCGTGCGTGGGGAATGGCGTGCCTGCTCGCGACTTGCGCGATGGCGTCTCCGCTCCCCACAAGCCTGTTCCCCGGCGAACGCCGGGGCCCAGTTGGGTAGGCCTCGGTGGCTCTTGCGAGACGTTCCCCACCTGGACCCCGGCGTCCGCCGGGGTGGAGCGTGAGGGGGAGGAGACGATCTCCCGCCAGCGTTTTTCCAGCGATGACGTGGCCGGCGTCGCGTCGTCATCACGGCCGCCTTCCCCACTGGGCCCCGGCCTTCGCCGGGGCACAGGCGCGCACGGCGCCAGCGACACCGCCCCCCTCCCCCGCTGGACCGCGCTCACCATCGACCGCGCCACCCGCCGCGTCGCCGCCGCGCGCCCGCTCGCGCTCGACTTCGGCGGCTTCGGCAAGGGCTACGCGCTCGATCGCGCCGTCGCCGCGCTGCGCCCCGCGGGCGTGGCGTCGGCCTTCCTCTCCGCCGGCGAGAGCTCGATCGCGGTGGTCGGCGAGCACCCGCTCGGCGGCGGGTGGCCGCTCGCGATCCCGCACCCCGAGATCGACGGCGTCTGGCTGACCGAGCTCGAACTCAGCGATGCCTCGCTCTCGGTCTCGTCCACCGTCGGCGCCGGCGCGGCCAAGCCCGGTCGCGCCGCGATGGTCCGCCCCAGCGACGGCGCGATCGTCACCCGCCGCGCCACCGCGGTCGCGGTCGCCGCCAGCGGCGCCGCGGCGGAGGCGCTCAGCACCGCCCTCCTCGTCGCCGAGGCCGCCGATGCCGCCCGGCTTCGCGCCGAGGCACCCGATCGTCGCTTCCTCTTCTCCCATGACGCGCCGCGGCGCGCCGACCGACCGATGGAACTCACCGCATGACCGACGACGATTTCGCACTCTCGCGCCGCTCCTTCCTCGATCGCGTGCTGGTCGCCTCCGCGGGCGTGGGGATGAGCGTCGCGGCGCCGTGGACCGCGCTCGCGGCGGCCGAGCCCGCCAGCGGCCCGCGCGTCCGCCTCGGCGTGATCGGCACCGGTGATCGCGGCCGCGCGCTGATCCAGAACATCAACAAGACGCGCAACTGCACCGTCGCCGCGCTGTGTGACCCGTTCGCGCCGCACATGGCCAAGGCGCGCGCGCTGGTGCCCGCCGGCACGCCCGTCTTCACCGATCACCGCGCGCTGCTGGACGCCGAGGGGGTCGACGCGGTGGTGATCGCCACCCCGCTCGACCTGCACGCGCGGCTCACGATGGACGCGCTCGACGCGGGCTATCCGGTGTTCTGCGAGAAGGCGATGGCGCGCACGATCGCGGACTGCGGCGCGATGGTCACGCGCGCGCGCCAGTGCGGCAAGGTGCTCCAGATCGGCCACCAAAGGCTGTTCAACCCGACCTATCTCAACGCGCTCAAGCGCGCCAAGTCGGGCGAGATCGGCACGATCACGCAGATCCGCGCGAGCTGGCACCGCAACCGCAGCTGGCGTCGCGACATCCCGCCCGGCGGGCAGGAGCGCGAGATCAACTGGCGGCTCTATCGCGCGCGCTCGGCCGGGCTGATGACCGAGCTGGCGACGCACCAGCTCCAGGTCGCCAATTGGTTCATGGACGGGCTGCCGACCCGCGTGATGGGGTCGGGCAGCATCTGCTTCTGGAAGGACGGGCGCGAGGTCTACGACCAGGTCGCGCTGATCTACGATTTCTCCGAGGGGCGGAAGGTGATCTACACCTCGATGCTCAACAACGCGCGCTACGGCTGCGAGGAGCAGATCCAGGGCAGCAAGGGCACGATCGAGCCCGAGCTCGGCCGCATCTACCAGGAGGTGCAGCCCGCCGCGGTCCCCGCGCTCGCCAAGATGCGCAAAGACGTCCAGGCCGGGCGCAAGAACACCGTGCCGATCGGCGGCGCCACCTGGTTCCCCGAGCTGCCCGTCACGACGCCCGGCGACTCGCTCGGCTGGGGCGAGTATGACGAGACGATGCTCCAGTTCGAGGGCTTCGGCGAGGCGGTGCGCCGCGGCAAGGAAGTGCCCGGGCTGCTCGCCCAGGCCTATTATGCCAGCGTCGCCTCGCTGCTCGGCGAGCAGGCGATCGACACCGGCCGCGCGCTCGACTGGCCGACCGACCTCGTCACCGTCTGACCTTCCTTCTCCTGAGGACCTGCTGCCATGGACATGATCGATCGCCGCCTCCTGCTCGCCGGTGCCGGGCTCGTCGGCGCCGGACTCGCCGGCGCGGCGGGGGCGCAATCGACCGCGGCGGGCAACGGCGTCTCCGCCGAGGGCGCGCCGACCGGGCCGGACCCGAGCGCCAAGAACCGCCTGCGCTTCGCGGTGATCGGGCTCGACCACTCGCACATCTACGCCATCACCGACGCGCTGATCCGCGGCGGCGGCACGTTGGTGGCGGTCCACGCGGGCGACCCCAAGCAGCTCGTCCCCTTCCGCAAGCGCTACGGCGACGTGAAGGTGGCGCGTACCGAGGAGGAGATCCTCGCCGACAAGACGATCCAGGTGGTCGCCAGCGCCTCGATCCCGAACCTGCGCGCGCCGCTGGGCGTGCGCGTGATGCGCGCGGGCAAGGACTTCCTGTCGGACAAGCCCGGCATCACCAGCCTGGAGCAGCTCGCCGAGGTGCGCCGCACGATCGCCGAGACCAAGCGCAGGTTCGCGATCATGTATTCCGAGCGGCTGGAGGTGCGCGCCGCGGTGAAGGCGGGCGAGCTGGTGCGCGCGGGCGCGATCGGGCGCGTGGTGCAGACGATCAACATCGCGCCGCACCGCGTCAGCGCGCCGAGCCGCCCCGAGTGGTTCTGGGACGTGAAATATTACGGCGGGATCCTCACCGACATCGGCAGTCACCAGGCCGACCAGTTCGTCTTCTACACCGGCTCGACCGAGGCCTCGGTGGTGGCGTCGCAGGTCGGCAATTTCGCCACGCCGCAGCACCCGCGCTTCCAGGACTTCGGCGACATGATGCTGACCGGCAACGGCGGCGCGGGCTATGTCCGGGTCGACTGGTACACGCCCGACGGGCTGCCGACCTGGGGCGACGGGCGCGTCTTCATCCTCGGCACCGAGGGCTATATCGAGCTGCGCAAATACGTCGACATCGAGGGGCGGCCCGGCGGCAACCACCTGTTCCTCGCGGACAAATCCGGCACGCGCTACATGGACTGCAGCAAGGTGCCGCTACCGTTCGGGCCGCAGTTCGTCACCGACGTGGTGGAACGCACCGAGGTGGCGCAGAACCAGGCCCAGGCGCTGCTCGCCGCCGAGCTGGTGCTGACCGCGCAGGACAAGGCGCGCACGCTGTCGGGCGCCCGCCCGCCGGTGCAGGGGGGCTGAGCGGGGGGCGGACGTGACATCATTCCTCCCCGCTCGCGGGGAGGGGGGACCGCCGGCCGTCAGGCCGGTGGTGGAGGGGGCTCTCCGCACAGCGCAGCGCTTGCGGTGAACCCCCTTCACCATGCTGCGCATGGTCCCCCTGCCCGTACCGGGGAGGATCTAGCGTGACACGAGACCCCGTCCCCTCACGCCGCCTTAGGCAGCACCTCCCTCACCGTCGGCCGCTCTACCACCGGCATCGCCACCGGCGCCGCTGCGGCATCGACGCTGCCGGTGCGCTCGAGCTTGCCCCAGCCCACCTTGGGTCCGGTCAGCGCGGCATAGACCGCGCGCAACACCACCGCGTAGAGGATCTGGCGGTAGCCGAAGCGCTGCAGCAGCAGCCGAACCGCGGGGAAGCGCGCCTCGCGACGGTCGAGCCGGAAGGCGATCCAGCCGCACGCGAGGTCGATCGCGGTGAAGGCGAGCCAGAAGGCCGCCACCGTGGCCGCGTCGCCCCCCGCCGCATCCCAGCCGCGGTCGTACACCCGCCATGCCGTCCCGCCGACGCCGGCGACCAGGCCGAGGTCGATCAGCGGCGCCACCAGGGTGAAGCCGAACTGGAACAGCAGCGCCTGCGGCAGGCCGATCCAGGCGAGCCCGCGCGGCCGCCCGCGCCCGATCAGCGCGCGATGCTTCCACAGGCACTGAAGCGTGCCGAACGCCCAGCGGAAGCGCTGCTTGAACAGCGCGCGCACCGTCTCGGGCGCCTCGGTCCATGCCACCGCCTCATTGTCGCAGGCGACCCGCCAGCCGGCGCGCTGCACCGCGATGGTGAGGTCCTGGTCCTCCGCCAGCGTGTCCTCGGGATAGCCGCCGACCTGGTCGAGCGCGACGCGGCGCCACGCCCCGACCGCGCCCGGCACCACCGTCACCGCGCCGAGCGCGGCGAGCGCGCGCCGCTCGAGCTGCTGCGCGGTGACATATTCCAGCGCCTGCCAGCGCGTGATCAGGTTGACGCGATTGCCTACCTTGGCGCAGCCCGCCACCGCGCCGATCGTGGGATCGCCGAACCAGCGCGTCAGCCTCGCGATGGTGTCCGCCTCGAACTGGGTGTCGGCGTCGAGCGCGATCACCACGTCCCCGCGCGCCTGCGCCAGCGCGGTGTTGAGCGCGCGCGCCTTGCCGCCGTTGGTCAGCGTCAGCAGCCGCACCCGCGGGTCGATGGCGAAGGCGGCGCGGACGACGTCGGAGGTGTTGTCGGTCGAGCCGTCGTCGATCACGATCACCTCGACGCGCACCGCCTCGCTGGCGAGGATGCGGCGCACCGAGGCCTCGATCACCCGCGCCTCGTTGAAGGCGGGGATCAGCACCGAGACGAAGCCCGGGACGCGGTGCGGCGCCGCGATCGGGGCGGCGTCGCGGCGTCGCCACAGCGCCAGCGCGGTGAGCGACAGCGAGCGCGCGATGCCCAGCGCGATCGCCGCCGCGAAGAGCCAGCCGAGCGAGTCGCGCAGCCACGCCGCGCTGTCGAACAGCGCCCGCGCCCCCGCGGCGCGCACGCCGGTGCCGGTGGCGAGCCGCGGCATGACCGCCTCGCGCGACAGCCCGGCCAGCGCCGAGACGGGCACCAGCTCATAGCCGCGCGCGCGCAGCCCGCGGATGATCGCGGGCAAGGCCGCGAGCGTCTGGGTGCGGTCGCCGCCCGAGTCGTGCAGCAGCACGATCTGCGCGGGGCGATCGGCGGTGCCCGCCGCGACCCCGGCGATCACGCGGCGCGCGATCGTCGCGGCGTCGGGCTTCTCCCAGTCGAGCGGGTCGACGTTGAGGCCGACGGTGAGATAGCCCAGCCGCGCCGCGACCCGGCTGGCATGGAGCTCGTCGCGCCGGTCGGGATCGGCGTCGCCGAGAAAGGGCGGTCGGAACAAGGTCATCGCGCGCCCGGTATAGGCCTCGACCAGCCGCTCGGTGGCGCGCAGCTCGAGCGCGATGTCGGCCTCGGAGCGGCGCCCCAGGTCGGCATGGGTGGTGGAATGGTTGCCCAGCTCGCTCCCCTCGGCGACGATGCGACGCAGCAGCGCCCCCTGCCCCAGCGCGTTGGCGCCGGTGACGAAGAAGGTGGCGGGCGCGCGCTCGCGGCGGAGCACGTCGAGCAGCCGCGGCGTCCAGCGCGGGTCGGGGCCGTCGTCGAACGTCAGCGCCACCAAGCGGCGGCGCGCGCCGGCGCGCTCGACCACGTCGGGGCCGGGCAGCCGCCCCCAGCGCACGTCGCGCACCAGCCCGTCGCGCGTGAGGAAGCCGCGCTCGCCCGGCGACGCCGCGGCGGCGAGGCGGAGCAGCTCGCCGTTGCCCTCGACCGCGACCGCGTTCTCCGCGGGCAAGCTCTGCCGCGCGGGCAGCGCGCCGCCGGCGAGCAGCGGCCACACGCCCGGGTCCTCGCTGCCGAGCCGCCACAGCGCCACGCCCGCGGCACCGGTGCGGCGCACCGCGGCGAGCTGGTTGGTCGCGCTGGCGGCATCGAGCAGCCAGACGTCATGCCTGGCCGCGCCGAGCTGGTAAGAGAAGTGGCTGTTGCCGCTGGCGGGGTCGAACACCGGCGCGGTGCCGGCGCGCCGCGCGATGGCCCAGGCGTCGGCGACCGAGCGCGGCTCCGTGCTGCGCCGCGTCCAGTCATAGGCGTAGCTGCCGATCGCGACGATCGCCCGGTCCGCGCCCGCGCGCGCCACCGCCTGCGCGACCACGCGCGCGAACCAGGGCTGCGACGCGATCGGCCCGGCCGCGCCGCCCATCCAATGCTCGTCATAGGCCATCAGCACGACGCGATCGGCGGCGCGCGCGTAGGCGGCGAGGTCCCAGTCGGGATCGGCGACCGGGGCGGCGAGCATCACCACCCAGCCGCGCGGCGCGAAGCGCGCGCGCAGCTCCCCGAGGAAGCGGAGATAATCGGGGTGCGCCGCCGCGGGCAGGCTCTCCAGGTCGAGCATCACGCCCGCGCCGTGCTGCGCCGCGACCAGGGTCTCGAGCCGCGCGGCGAAGGCGCGGCGCGCGCGCGCGTCGGCGAGCAGGGTGGCGGTGGCGGCGCCGTCCCACTGGCCGTCCGCGCGCGCGTTCTGCACCATCGGCAGCAGGCGCGGGCGGCGCTGGGCCGCGGCGAGCAGCGAGGTGAGCGCGGGATCGTCCTCGACGGTCACGCGATGGTCGGCGCCGGTGACGGTGGCGACGCCCGGGACGAGCCAGTCGATCTCACCCACGTGCGCGGCGAGCGAGGCGCGCGAGGGCGCGTCCCACGGCATGTAGAAGCCCATCGTCTCGCGGCGCAGCGCCGCGCCGGTCGCGGCGGGCAGCCACGCGCTGGGCACGGCGTCGACGCTGGCAACGGGAACGGCGGGGACGGCGGGCGCCAGCGCGCGCGGCGTCGTGGCGGCCGCGGCGAAGCGCGGCGCGGCGCGGTCGAGCGGCTGCACCAGCAGCGCGACGAGCAGAGCGAGCGCGGCGAGCGGCACCAGCGCCGCGAGCGCCAGCGTCGCGCGGACGCGGCGGCCGCGTCGCCCGCTGGCATCGTAGAAGATGGACACGCTCGCTGTGGCTCCCGATAGCTCGGGGCGGCGCCTAGCGATTTAGGGTAAACAAGGGGTTGCGGCGGGAGAAGGGGATGGCCGTACCGGGTGAGACGGGGAACGCTGCCACCATCCGCCCCGATCGGCGTGACAGGCTGCGCCACGGCATGAGACGGTCACGCTTCATGTCATCTCGACACGGTTCGGGATGACGGTGGAGAGCGGCACGGCTGCGACCTTGGTACATGATCCGTCCCATCTGCCGCGAGAGCGTGCTCCCGCGCGGGCAGGAGTCCCGTCATGCCGGCGGCCCTGGGCTTCGGCGTCCGCCGGAGCACGGATTCATGGCGGTGGATCAGACTCTAGCGGCCCCGTTGCCCCCGCCCCGCCGCGACCGTGCTGCTGATCGCCCGCTCGGGCTGCGGCGATAGCGTGCGCACGATCGTCTCGAAGCGATCGCCCGTCACGCGGATCTCGTTGAAGGCCGGGGGAGTCGCGCGGGTGCGCTTCGACAGGGTGCCCGCGCCGATCAGCCGCAGCGTCCAGCCGTCGCGCTCATAGGGGACGTCGAACGGATCGTGGACGTGCCCCGACAGCACCGCATGTACGCCCGCCTCCGCGAGCGCCTCCAGCGCGACGTCGCCGTTCCTGGTCTTCGCCGTGCCCCGCGTGCCGCCCTCGATCAGCGGGTGGTGCCCGGCGACGAAGATGAGATGGTCCTTGGGCACCTCCGCCACCAGCGCCAGCGTGCGACGCAGCGACCCGCGGCTCACCCGGCCCTTGGACCAGTTCCAGCGCCACTGCGCGCGCGCGGTGGTCTTGAGCGGCACCACGGCGATCCCCGCGATATCGAGCGGCTTCTCGATCATCCGCTCCACCGCGGCGTAGCGCGAGTAGGGCGAGAACAGGCGTCGGATCGGATCCCAGTAATAGGGCAGATCGTGGTTGCCGACCTCGAGCGTGACCGGCACGCCGAGCGAGCGCAGCCAGGCGCCGCCCGCTTCGAACTCGCCCGGCGTGGCGCGCATCGTAAGATCGCCGGTCATGATCACGGCGTCGGGCTGTTCCTGCGCGACCAGGTCGCGGAACCACGCCACCGCCTCGGGATCCTCGGCACCGAAATGGACATCGCTCACATGGAACAGCTTGGTCATGCCTCGGCCTTGGTCGTCAGGAAGATAGGGCGCGAACGCGCCACGCGGAGTTCGGCTGCGGCGGGTAGCTGTACCGGCTCGCCGTCGACCAGCGCGGTCACCGGGCGGCGCCCGCGCACGCGCAGCCGCGTGCGCTCGACCCGAGTCGCCGCGGACGCGGCGGACCAGTCGCCGCCGAGCCACGCGCGGCCGAGACCCGCGAGCGCGCCCCAGCCGCTCGCCTCGACCGCGACCACCACCAGCCGCTCCGCCTCGGCGCGGACGAACACCGCCTGCGCCGCGCCAGGCACGCCGTCGAGCCGCACCCGGTCGCGCCACGAGCGCTGCCACGCGTGCGAGATCGCGCGCGCGAGCGTGCGCCAGCGCCCTTGCCGCAGCCGCTCGCGCGCGGCGTTCCAGCTCGCCGCCGGGCCGAGGATGAGCCCGACCAGCGCGCGATGCTCGCCGGCCGCGACCATCGACAGCGCGACCCGAGATGCCCGGGGCGCGGCGGCGACGATCGTGGCGGGATCGGCCTCGCCGTGAAGCGCGCGGGCGAGCAGGTTCATCGTGCCGCCGGGGAGGATCAGCAACGCGCCGTCCCATTCGGCATAGGCGCGCGCGGCGGCGTTGATCGTGCCGTCGCCGGCGAGCACCGCGAGCGTGTCCGCGTCCGCGGCGTCCAGCGCGGCGGGCTGTGGCAGCGACGAGGCGGGGAAGTCGGTGCGACCGACCAGAATGGCATGGCGGTCGAGCGCCGCGAGGGTCGCTCCGAGCGCGGCCTGCGCCGAGCCCGATGCGGCGTTGACGACGAGCCAGACGCGGGGCAGCGGCGGCTCAGTCACGGCGTGATGCTCGCATCACGCGGGGCTATCGCTCCTATGCGTCACCGGCGTGACAGGAGCCAGTTCGGGTCGACGGTGTCGCCGCTGACGGGCCAATCTGCCCGGTGTCTCGGCTATACAGGGTGCGAGGTTTTTATCTTGCGGGGGCTCATGTGATGGGACGATCGGTCGTGACCCTGTTCGCGTCGTCGCTCGCCCTGACGTGCGCCGCCGCCCCCTGCGAGGCGACCGGTCTCTCTATCATGTCTTCCAAGATCATCGCCGTTCAGGTGGAAAGCGGTGTTCCCTTCATCACCTTCGACAAGGCGCTCGCCAATCCGGACAAGTGCGCCGGCGCGGGCGTGCTGACCCTGCCAGACGAGATGAAGAACCAAGCCTATTATCTCAGCCTCGCGATGACCGCGCTGGCGACGGGCAAGCCGGTCGACGCGTGGGTCGACGGGTGCGGTTGGGCACCGTGGACGGCATCGCCGACCGTGCCCAAGATCTACTCCCTCCGCATCGACGATTGAGCCGGCTCTCCCGCGACCACCGACGGCCGTCACTCAGACCCGCACCGGCTGCGCGAGCCGGCCGCTCGCGCCGAACACGCGCAGGTAGCGTTCGATCTCCACGCTCGCCCCGGTCGCCTTGGCGGGATTGTCGCTGAGCTTGACCGCTGGGCGGCCCTCCGCCTCGGTCACCTTGCACACCAGCGAGATCGGCTCAAGCCCGCCCGCGCCGTCTGGGTCGCAGCCGCGGAAATCGTTGGTCAGGTTGGTGCCCCAGCCGAAGCTCAGCCGCACGCGGCCGTGGAAGTGGCGGTACACGCGCTCGATCGAGCCGACGTCCATCCCGTCCGAGAAGATCAGCAGCTTGGAGCGCGGGTCGCGGCCGTGCTGCTGCCACCAGCGGATGATCTGCTCGCCCGCCTCGATCGGCGGCGCGCTGTCGGGGCGGAAGCCGGTCCAGTCCGCCACCCAGTCCGGCGCGGCGCGCAGGAAGGCCGCGGTGCCGAAGGCGTCGGGCAGCGCGATCAGCAGGTTGCCGCCATAATGCTGGCGCCACTGCGCGAGCACGCGATAGGGCGCGTCCGCCAGATCCGCGTCGTCGGCGGAGAGCGCCGCCTCGACCATCGGCAGCTCGTGCGCGTTCGTCCCGATCGCCTCCAGGTCGGCGTCCATCGCCAGCAGCACGTTGGAGGTGCCGATGAAGCGATCGCCCAGCCCCTCCTTGAGCGCCTCGACGCACCAGCGCTGCCACAGGAAGCCGTGGCGCCGGCGCGTGCCGAAGTCGGAGATGACGAGGTCGGGCAGCTGGCGCAGCCGGTCGACCTTGTCCCACAGCTTCGCCTTGCCGCGCGCGTAGAGCACGTCGAGCGCGAAGCGGTCGTGGTCGCGCGTCGCGGCGCGGGAGCGCAGCTCGTTGATGATGGCGAGCGCGGGGATCTCCCACATGGTCGTCTCGCACCACTTGCCCGCGAAGGTCAGCTCATATTGGCCGTCGACGCGGCGCAGCTCGTACTCGGGCAGGCGGAACGCGGCGAGCCAGGCGAGGAAGTCGGGCGCGAACATCCGCGCCTCGCCGTAGAAGCTGTTGCCCGCCAGCCAGATCAGCTCCTTCTTGGCGAAGCGCACCGTGCGCGCGTGATCGAGCTGGGCGCGCAGCTCGGCCTCGTCGATCACCTCGGCGAGGCGGACGGTGCGCGTTCGGTTGATCAGCGCGAAGGTCGCCCGCGTCTCCGGGTGGAGGCGGCGGATCATCTGCAGCATCAGCAACTTGTAGAAGTCGGTGTCGAGCAGGCTGCGGACGATCGGGTCGAGCCGGAAGCTGTGGTCGTAGGTCCGCGTCGCGATGTCGGTGACGGTGGTCATGCCGCTGGCATAAGCGGTGCGGGGTCGGCGATGAAAGGGGGTGCCTGGAAGGCGCGCCCCTTTGCCGCCGACCGCGGTCGTGGGACGCCGCGGCGCCGCCCCCTCCTCCGTCGTCCCCGACTTGTCCCGGGATCCAGCCTAACGCATGCGCCGATGCCGCTGCTCTCGCGGACCGGTGGATCCCGGGACACGTCCGGGACGACGGAGGGCAGAAGCGACCGCGCCCGTCATAGACGATCGGCCGGCGGCCCGTCTCTCGGTCACGTCACCCCCCGAACGACCGCCCCCCGCCCCAGCCCCCGCTCGACCGTGCGGAGACGCGCCCGCCGAAGCCGCCGCGCGACACCACCGAGCTGCGCGTCTGGATGCGCTGCGTCGTCACCGGCGCGGTCACCGCGCGCGAGCCGACCTGGTAATTATACCCACGCCCGCCATAGCCGCCGCCGTACAGCCACGCGCCGCCCGGCGTGTAATAACGGTCGTCGCGTCCGCTGCGGTACAGGCCCGAGTAGCGGTAGCCCGGCGCGTTGAGCAGCCGCCCGATCATGAAGCCGGTCAGCAGCGGCACGAAGAAGCTCTGCCCGCCCTCGTTGCGGACGAGGCAGTTGCCCGAGCCGAACTGGTCCTCGCACACGTCGCGGTCGGCGAAACGCGGCGCGGTCTTGCCGTCCTCCGCGGCGGCGTTCCGGGCGGCCTCCTCGCAGGTCACCTGCGCGAAGGCGCCGCTCGCCTTGCACTCGTCGACGCTCTTGAACGCGGCGACCTCGGTGGGCGCGCCGTAGCGCTCGCGCGAGACCTGCTCGTCGCTCGGCTGCGGGTCACAGGCGGAGAGCATCGCCAGCGCACTCGCGGCGGAGAGGCCGGCCGCGGCGGAGCGCAGGCGACGGCGCGGGGCGATCGAGTCGGTCATGACGACCTCAATAGGTCATGCTGGCGGCGTTGAGCAGCCCGACCGAGATCGACGTCGCGGCGGCATAGACGCCGCTGGCAACATTGCCTTCCTCGAGCCGGCGGACCATGTCGCGCACCACGACGCGGCGCACCACTAGGCTGGCGAGCACCTGGATCGCGCCCGCGAGCACCCCCCAGGCGACGAACTCGATCGGGTCGCTGGTCTCGCTCAGCGCCGAGGCGAGCGGGAGCGCGAAGCCGAGGATCGCGCCGCCGAAGGCGAGCGACGCGGCGACGTTGCCCTGCGCCACCAGCGCGCCTTCGTCGTAGGGCGTCGATCTCTGGTAGATCGCCTTGAACAGTGCGAGCAGCACGCAGGCCAGCCCGAAGGCGAGCAGGAAATGGCCCGCGCCGGCGAGATAGGCAGGAAGGTCGAGCGTCACGATGGCGTCTCCCGGGTCAGTGGCGGGGCGGAAGGTGGAAGGAGAGGCTGAGCGAAGTGCCGGAGACTAGCCCCGCACTCTCCCACCCACGTCATCCCCGCGCAGGCGGGGATCCATAAACGCTGACGGTGCGGCTCCATCGCGGACGTCCGCGCGTCTGGATCCCCGCCTTCGCGGGGATGACGGGAGGGAAGCGAGGATGACGAAAGGGAAGCGGGGATGACGAAAGGAAGCGGGGATGACGGAAGGGTAAAGGGAAGGAGCGGCCCCGCTCACGCGCTGAACTCCGCCGGCGACAGCGGCAGCCCCACCATGATGTCGTGGGTCGTGTCGCCGCCCTCGGGACTGGTCGCCACCGTGAGCAGCAGCTCCTGCCCCTCGGGCGCGAGGTCGCGCGCGTAGAGCATGCACTGCTGGCGGATATGCTTCACCGGCGCGCCGTCGCGCTCGTAGTACAGCGCCTCCCACAATTGCACCGGCGGCTGGACCCGGTCGTCGCCCTCGTACCAGTAGCGGCGGAACGGCGGCAGCCCGCCCTCGACCCACTCGGGCCGGGTCATCCGCTCGCGGAAGGCGGCGTCGTCCCAGCCGCCGCTGGCATAGGTCGACGACCAGGGGCGGAAGAGCGTGAAATCGTCGGCGTCGCTGCCGTCGGGCTGCTGGCTCACCGCCTGGAGCATCAGCTCATCGTCGGTGTAGAAGCGGTGGACATAGCCGCCGTCGTCCAGCTTGATCAGCCCCTGCGCGGTGATCTCGAGCGTGTCGCGGTCGAGCGTGAACACGCCGCCCGACAGCCGCCGCCACGCCAGCGGGTCGAGCCGCACCATCCGCCCGATCGTGATGTCGCGCACCACCGCCACGCTGGGTCGCGCCGCGTCGTCGCGCCCGCCGCCGAAGAGGCTGCCGAAGATCATGCCCTCACCCGTCGCGCCTTTCCTTGCCCACGGGTGCGGGCTATTGCGGGGGGTGTCAAGCAGGCGACAACGGCAGGAGCAGCGATCGGTGAGCGACACGGCGCGGGTATGGACGATCGGTCGCCTGGCGGACGCGCTCGGCGCGCACGGCAAGAACTCGGGCGAGGAACTGAGCGTCGAGCGGATCGAGTCGGCCGAGCCGGTCTTGCGCGTGACGATGCACGACCACGGCGATCTCGCGGTGTTCGTCAGCTGCGCGGGCGAGCAGATCGTCGTCTCGACTCTGTTGTGGCCGGTCGACGAGCAGCCCGAGGCGGACAAGTTCAACCGCTTCCTGCTCAAGGCGCAGAAGATGGTGCCGCTCTCCAACTTCGCCATCACCGAGCTGGACGGGCGCGAATATTACGAGCTGATCGGCGAGCTCTCGATCGAATCGAGCGAGCGCGAGATCCTGATCGAGCTGCGCGTGCTGGCGCAGAACGCGCTGGACGCCGCGGCCGACCTGCGCGACGCCTTCGCCGCCGCCTGACCCTCATTCCCTCAAGGACCGATACGTCATGTCGATGTGGAAGCAGTTCGTCACCCTGGTACGCGGCAGCGCGCACGAGGCGGGGCAGTCGGTGGTCGACGCGCGCGCGCTGACGATCCTCGACCAGCAGATCCGCGACGCCGGCGCGGCGCAGGCCAAGGCGCGCGACGACCTCGCCACGCTCACCGCCAAGCGCCGCCTGATCGAGAAGGACATCGAGGCGCTCGCCGCGCAGCAGGAGAAGTACGAGGCCTCGGCGCGCGCCGCGATGGCGCGCGGCGACATGGACCTGGCGCGCGAGGTGGCGCAGCGCCTCGCCACCATCGAGCAGGAGCTCGGCGGCAAGCGCCCGCAGGTCGAGGAGATGCGCGCCGCCGAGAACCGGATGCGCGGCATCATCAAGTCGGGCGACGGCAAGATCGAGTCGCTCCGCCGCGAGGTCGACGTGGTGCGCGCCAACGAGAGCGTGCAGCAGGCGCAGGCGGCGATCGCGGCCAACACCAGCGGCGCCTCGTCGCAGCTCGGCTCGGCCGCGGACAGCCTCAAGCGGCTCAAGGAGCGGCAGGCGGTGCGCGAGGAGAAGTTCCGCGCCTCGGCCGAGCTGGAGGACATGCGCACCGGCGCGGACCTCGACGCCAAGCTCCAGGCCGCGGGCCTGCTGCCCGGCTCGAGCAGCGCGGACGACATCCTCGCGCGACTGGCGGCGCCGAAAGACGGCGGCACGCCGCTGCGGCTCGATGACCGCAGCCGCGACACGTCGCGCGACTGAGCGGCGGGGTGGAGCGGGTCCTCAGCGGCGAACGTCCCGGGTGGGAGGACACCGCGCGCGCGATGGGCTTCACCTTCCATCATCTCGACGGCCAGCGTTACTGGGACGAGCGCGCTTACTACCGCTTCTCGCTCGACGAGATCGAGGCGCGGATCGAGGCGCCCTCGGGCGAGCTGCACCAGCTCTGCCTCGCGCTGGTCGAGGAGGTGGTGGCGAGCGACTCGCTGATGCAGCGGCTCGCCATCCCGGCGGCGATGCGCGACGTGGTCGCGGCGTCGTGGCGCGCGAACGCGCCCTCGCTCTACGGCCGGTTCGACTTCGCCTATGACGGGCACGGCCCGGCCAAGCTGCTCGAATATAACGCCGACACCCCGACGAGCCTGTACGAGACCGCGCTGTTCCAGTGGCAGTGGCTGGAGGATCGCGTCGCCGACGGTACGCTGCCGGGCGACGCCGACCAGTATAACCGCCTCCACGACGCGCTGCTGGAGCGGTTCGCGACGCTGTTCACGCCGCGCAGCCTGGTCCATTTCAGCAGCGTGCCCGACTCGATCGAGGACCGGCAGACGGTGCGCTACCTCGAGGAGGTCGCGCGCCAGGCCGGGCTCGACCCGCAGTTCGTCGCGATCGACCGGATCGGGGTCGATGCCGAGGGCGCGTTCGTCGACGAGGAGTCGGTGGTGATCGGCGCCCTGTTCAAGCTCTACCCATGGGAGGACATGCTGCGCGAGCCCTATGCCGCGCAGCTGCCGACGACCAAGACCTTGTTCCTCGAGCCGGCATGGAAGGCCTTGCTGTCGAACAAGGGCATCCTGCCGCTGCTATGGGAGCGCCACCGCGGCCATCCCAATCTCCTCCCCGCCGCCTTCGCCGACGACGCGGCGGCCGTCGCCGCGATCGGCCCGCGCCACGTCCGCAAGCCGCTGTTCTCGCGCGAGGGGTGGGACATCGCGCTGGTCGGCGCCGGCGACGGCGACGCGACGGCGCCGCTGGCCGGCGGCTACGGCGAGGAGGGACACATCCTCCAGGCCTATCAGCCGCTGCCGGTGTTCGACGGCCAGCACGCGGTGGTGGGCTCGTGGATCGTCGGCGACGAGCCGGTGGCACTATCGATGCGCGAGGACGACGGCCCGATCACGCGCGACCTCGCGCGCTACGTGCCCCACGCGATCACGTGAGCGGCGGGTGGCGGGAGGCCGGGCGGCAGGGTGTACCGGGCCTCGCCCTGCATAGTCTCCCCCTCATCCCCGCCCCGTCCCGTCATTCCCACGACGGTGGGAACCCAGATAGGCCGGCGTTCGCGAGGGAGCCCTATGGGCCGCGCGGCTGGATTCAGCTCAAACCGGTGCCTTGTCCCCCACCGCCCAGTCCGACGCCCCGCGTCGCCTCCCGCCCCCTCACCCCGCCAGCAGCGTCTGCGTGAAGCGCTGCGCGTCGGTCGCCAGCAGCGACAGCGTACGGTCGAGCGTACTTGAGGCGTCGCGGAAATGCTCGACCGAGGCGAGGCTGCGCTGCACCGAGGTGCCGATCCGCTCGCTCGCCGCCGCCAGCGCCTGGCTGCGCTCGCGCACCTCGCCGATCCGCGCGTTGAGCTGGTCGATCGAGCGCGCCTGACCGCGCGACATCAGCGCCACTCGCCCCGCTCCCTGGTCCAGCCCGGCGATCAGCGCGCCGAGGCTGTCGGTGTTCGACACCATCGTGCCGATCGTGCCCTGCACCGCCTCGATCGTGCGCCGCACGTCGCTGGTGGAAGCGCCGGTGCGGCTCGACAGCGACTTGATCTCCGCCGCCACCACCGCGAAGCCGGTCCCCGCGGTGCCGGCGCGCGCCGCCTCGATGGTGGCGTTGAGTGCGAGCAGGTTGGTCTGCTGCGCGATCGCGTCGATCACGTCGACGATCTGCTCGATCGTCGCCGCCTGCTGCTGCGACTGCGCCACCGCCGCCTGCGCCTCCTGGGCGTGACGGTTGATCGAGCGCGCCGCTTGGCTGGTGCCCTCCACCTCCTGGTCGATGTCCTCGAACGCGCCCGCGAGCGAGCGCGTTGCCTCGCTGGCGTCGCGCATCTCCTCGCTGAACTGATGCGCGATCGTGTCGAGTTCGACCGCGAGCGCGCGATTGCCGCCGGCCGAGTCGGTCAGGTCGCGCGCGCTGCGGTCGAGGTGCGCCATCGCCTCCTGCGCCTCGCGGATCGCGCCCGCCACCTGCTCCTCGAAGGTCTGCGCCAGCGCGCGCAGCGTCTCGCGCCGATGTGCCTCGGCCGCGCCCGTGGCGCGCGCCAGCTCCTCGTCGCGGCGGCGCTCCTGGCGGCGTGCCTCCTCGTGCAGCCGCGCGGTCTCGCGCGCCAGCCGCTCGGCCTCGCCGCGCTGCTGGTCGAAGCGCGCCAGTGCGGTCACCATCTGCCCCAGCTCGTCGCGGCGTCGCAGCGCGGCGAGGTCGGGCGTGTCGCCCGCGAGCACCGCTTCGGTCGCCGCGGCGATCCGCGTGATCGAGCGCACCGTGGAGCGGCTGATCAGATAGGCCATCGCCAGGCCCAACGCGGCCGCCAGCGACGACACCAGCACGATCGCCAGCAGCGTCGCGCGCGTGGCCAGCACCGCGCTGGCAGCGCCCGCGTCGGCGCGCGCGACCCCGGCGCGGGTCATCGCGCGCAGCCGCTGCTCCACGCGGTGCGCGTTGTCGCGGAACGGCGCCACCATCGCCGCGCTGCTGGCGAAGTCGATCTCCAGCATCGAGGTGATCACACCGACGGTGGCGCGATACTCGCCCAGGTCGGCGAGCATGCCGTCCAGCGCGGCGCGCTCGCCGGGGTGGCGATCGCGATAACGGAGCAGCTCGGCGCGGACGCCGTCGAGGTCGCGCTCCACCTTGGCGGCACGCGTCGGCACGTCGGTGGCGGGCGCGGCGGCCTTGGCGATCAGCAGGCGGTAGAGCTCCGAATCCGCCATCTCGAAGCGCAGCGCGATCGCGTTCAGCTGGCCTAGGTCGCGCATGTCGACCTGGACGATGCGGCTGACGCTGCGGTCCGCGACCACCAGCGCGGTGGCGCTCAGCACCGCGATCAGCGCGAACAGCACCAGCATCAGCAGCGGAGTCGCGGCGACCTTGGCGGTGATCGGACGGTCGGCCAGCCGCACCCGTCGCTCGACGCGATCGGCGAGCGCGGAGAGAGGAGCCAGCACGCCGGGACGGTCGCCGCGACCGCGGCTCACAGCGTCACGCGCAGGCCACCGCGCAGGCGGCGGTCGGCCGGGATCGGCGAGCCCGCAGCCCCCTTCGCGAGCGACAGATTCTCGCCCGCGACGAACAGCTCGACCGCGCGGCTCAGCCGATAGCCCGCGCGCGCGTCGAGCGCGACCGCGTCGTCGACGCGGAAGAGCAGCAGCTGTTGCATGGCCGAGAAAGCGAACTGGCGCGACGCCGAGGTGTAGCGTGCCAGCCCACTCGCGTACCAGCGCCCACCGTCGTAGCCGAGCGCGACATTGGCCTTGTGCCGCGGGGTCGTCTCGCGCGGCGACAGCGCGTAGGGGATCGGCAGCGCGGTACCGGCGAGGTCGCCGTCGGTCTGCGTCCACGTGTAGTTGACGCGCCAGTCGAGCGCCGCCACGCGCCCGCTCGCCTGCCACTCGGTGCCGTAGGTGGCATAGTCGCCGACCGCGGCGAAGCGCGCCGCCAGCACCGGCGCGGGCGTGAGGAACAGCTCCAGGTTGGGCTCCAGCCCGTCGCCGGGCGAGGCGATCGCGTCGCTGGTGTGGGTGTAGAAGGCGGTCGCCTCCAGCCGCGTCGCCCCCAGCGCGTGGGTATAGCCGAGTTCGCCGCTCCACACCGCCACGGGGCGCATGCGCGGCGAGCCGGTGACCACGATCGGCACCGGTGTGGGTACCGCCAGCGGCAGCCGGAGCCCGAAGCTGACCAGCGACGGCAGCTGATAGCCGCGGCCGCCGTTGAGCCGCACGCGGCCGTTGGCGCTGGTCTGTACCACTAGTGCGGCGTTGAAGCTCAGCCGCGTGAAGGCGCGATCGAAGGCGGCGGGGTCGTCCAGCGCGGGCTGGACGATCGCGCCGGACTGGCCGAGCCACAGCCGGTCGACCCGCGCCGCGGCGCTGATGCCGACGCGGTCTAGCGGGTGGAGGTCGAGCATGGCGTCGAGCGAGCCGACGTCGTAGGCGATCGTCTCGGCGAACTGCGCGGGACCGCGCATCCGGCTGCTACGATACTCGCCGCCGACGCGCAGCGTGTTGGCGGTGTCGAGCCGATAGAGCACCGCCGCCTTCGCCGCCACCAGCCGGTTCTCGAACGGCGCGCCGACGGAGTAGCGGCCGTCGCTGCCCTCGACGCCATAGTCGGCGTTCAGCCAGTTGACATAGCCGTTGAGCGACACGCCGCCCCAGGCGGTATCCTGGGTCAGGCCGGCGTGCACGTTGCTGCTGCGATAGCGCTGGTTGGAGAGCAACTGGCTGGGCAGATACTCGATCTGCTCGTTGCTGGCATAGCCGCCGCCGACCACCGCCTCGCCGCTGCCGACGCGTGCGCTGACCTCGCCCGAGACCTGGTCGGCACTGACGTCGGCGATCGGCGTGGGCGCGAGCAGCGACGCGGGCACGCGCCGCTCGTCCTCGCGCAGCCGCCCCGCGGTCAGCTTGGCGCGCACCCCGCCGCCGAGCGGCAGCGACGCGGTGCCCGCCAGTCGCGTGACACCATGGTCGCCCGCCGCGGCGGTGACGCGCGCCGAGGCGGCGTCGCCGCCGCGCTTGGTGATGATGTTGACGACGCCGCTCGCCGCGTTGAAGCCGAACAGCGCCGCGGCGGGGCCGCGCACCAGCTCGATCTGCTGGATCTCCTCGAGCTGGACGCCGAGCAGGTTCCAGTCGGTCAGGCCGTAATGGTCCAGATAGACCTGGCGCCCGTCGACCAGCACCAGCAGGCGCGCGTTATAGGTCTGCACGCCGCCGCGGACCGCGACGTCGCTCTGCCCCGCGGTCCAGCGGTTGACGTCGACGCCGGCATAGCCCTTGAGCAGCCCCGGCACGTCGCGCGCGGGTGAGCGCGCGATCTGATCGGCGGTGATGATCGTGACCGAGGCGGCGACCTCGGAGGCGCGCTGCGGCTTGCCGATCACGCTGGTGGTGACGGGCTCGCCGACCATCGCCTCGAGCGCGGAATAGTCGACGGCCTGCGCCGCCGCCGGAGAGACGATGGCGAGCGGCGCGAGCGCGGCGCCGAGCGCGAGCGCGCGGCGAAAGAGCGCGGTCACGCTCAGATCTCCTTGACGAGCATGAGGAAGGCCGAGCCGAAGCGGGCGTTGGCGGCGCGCGCCGCGGCGCGGTTGACGGTGATCTGGACGCGGGCGCCGCTGCCGATCCCGACGACGCAGCGCGCCGCCTGGACGCAGGCGTCGTCCGAGGTGATGGTCACGACCGAGCCGCGCGCCGCGGCCGCGGCGATGGCGCCCTGGTCGTCGCGCGTGCCCGCGGTGACGAAGGCGACTCGATAGCCGGCGAGTGAGTCGAGCGCGGTGACGGGCACGCGCTTGGTGCGCAGCGTCGCCTTGCCCGCGGCGGCGCCGCCGCCGAGCGCGCGCTCGATCGCGGCGGCGTCGGCCAGCGAGGCGGCGTTGCCCGGCGCGACGACGATCGCGGCGGGCATGATGCCGCTGGGCGGCGGTTGCAGGAACGACACGACGCGCACCGCGATCGGCACGTTCAACTCCGCCTGCAGCGGCAGCGGCGCGACCGCGCTGCCCGCCACCACCGCCGCCCCGATCAACTGTCTCACGCGACCTTATCCCCAAGCCCGAGAGCGGGAGTAGCCGCGCGGAGTCACCATATGATTAACGACGCGGTGAGGACACGATCGGCCTGGTCTCCCCGACCCACCTTCCCCGTGAGTTTCCCCCGCGGCTCGCCTAAGAGAGAGAGGCCGGGCAACGAGGACGCGATGAAGCTGCTGATCGTCGAGGACGACCGTGACTATGCCGCCGCGCTGGGCGAGGACCTCGCCGCGCTCGACCATGAGGTGACCGTGGCCGACAACGGGCGCGACGCGTTGCTGGCGCTCGAGCGCGACCGCTATGACGCGGTAATCCTGGACCGCATGTTGCCGCAGATGGACGGCGCCGCGGTGGTCCGCCACGCGCGCGAGCGCGGCCAGACGCTGCCGGTGCTGATGCTCTCCGCGCTGGGCCGCTCGGTCGAGAAGGTCGACGGGCTCGAGGCGGGCGCGGACGATTATGTCGTCAAGCCGACCCCCGCGAGCGAGATCGACGCGCGGCTGCGCGCGCTGCTGCGCGCGCGCGGCTGGCAGCAGCAGGGCGGCGAGGGCGACACGCTGCGCGCCGGCGACATCGTCGTCAGCCCCGGGCAGCACCGCGCCTGGCGCAACGGCCGCGCGCTCGATCTCGCCAAGCTCGAGTTCGGCCTGCTCGCCGAGCTGGCGCGCCACGCCGGCAGCTACCTGACGCGGGCGATGCTGATCGAGCGGGTCTGGGGCTATGATTTCGAGCCCAGCACCAACATCGTCGACGTCCAGGTACGCTCGCTGCGGCGCAAGTTATGTGCGCCGGGCGAGGTCGACCCGATCGTGACCAAGCGCAGCGTCGGCTACATGCTGCGCGCCTGAGCATGTCGTCGCTGCGCGCGCTGACGCTGTTCTTCCTCGCCGCCTTCGCCGCGGCGGCGGTGCTCGCGGGCTATGTCACTTATGCCGCGTCGCGCGCCGCGGTGGTGAGCGCGGTGGACCGGCGGATCGGCGAGGTCGGCGACGCCATGCTCAGCGCGGTGGCGCCCGGCGACTCGGGCGCGATCCTGCGCCGCATCCAGGCCTTCTCCCGCCGCCGCGACACCGGCGACATCGGCTTCGAGCTGGAGGACGCGCGCGGGCGCCGGATCGGCGGCAACGTCGTGCTGGAGCGCGCGGTGCCGCTCGGCTTCACCACGCTGCGGCGGCGCGACGGCATCGTCGGGCTCAGCGCCGGCCGCGCCCAGGCGCGCGACGCCGGCGACGGGCTTCGACTGATCACGATCGCGGAGACCGAGCCGATCGACGGCTACGGCGCGATGCGCGTGCGGCTCTACCTGATCGGCTTCGGCGCGCTGCTCGCGGTGGTGCTCTTGGGCACGGCCAGCTTCGGCTGGCTCGTGCGCCGCCGGATCGGCGAGGTGCGCGCCACGGCCGCGGCGATCATCGACGGCGACCTCGGGCGGCGGGTCCCCGTGCCCGCGCGCGGGGGCGCGTTCGCCGCCCAGGCCGAGGCGTTCAACCGCGCGCTCGATCGGATCGCGGCGCTCGTCGAGCAGCTGCGCGAGGTGAGCAGCGACGTGGCGCACGACCTGCGGACGCCGCTCGCACGGCTGCGCGCGCGGCTGGCGCGACTGGCCGAGCGCGACACCGTTCCGGGCGAGGCGCTCGAGGCGGCGCTGGAGGAGTGCGACTCGCTGCTCGCGCTGTTCGCCGCGATCCTGCGCATCGCCGAGGTGAGAGCGGGCGAGCGCCGCGCCGGCTTCCGCCCGGTCGACCTCGCCGCACTGGCGGAGCAGGCGTGCGAGACGCTCACCGACGTCGCCGCCGAGCGCGACCAGCGGCTGAGCGGCGGCCCGTTCGCGCCGCTGACGGTGCGCGGCGACCCGCAGCTGCTGAGCCAGGCGCTGCTCAATCTCATCGAGAACGCGCTCCACCACACACCCGCGGGCACGAGCGTGGCGGTGACGTTGGCGCGCGAGGGCGAGGTGGCTACCCTGCGCGTACGCGACGACGGGCCGGGCATCCCGCCGGCGGCGCGCGCGCTGGCGCTGCGCCGCTTCGGCCGGCTCGAGGCGAGCCGTCATCGGCCCGGGCACGGCCTGGGGCTGCCGCTGGTCGACGCGGTGGCGCGGCTCCACGGCGGGACGCTGACGCTCGCCGACGCCGCACCGGGGCTGGAGGCGGTGATGACGCTGCGGGTGGCGGCGGCGTAGCGCGCGGGGCTCGGGCTGAGCCGGGCGCGCGCTCGCTCGTATCGCGGGCATGCGAGCATCCTGAGCTCGTCTCAGGATCCAGGCTGCCTCACACTCGGGGCGCGGGCATATGGGGCACGGCGGATCCTGAGACGCGCTCAGGATGACGCCGGGCCGTGGGAGAGTGGTGTCGCGCCGCCCTCAGCGCACTCCGCCGGTGCCCCTACTCAGAAGTTCAGCAGCGCCTCCAGGCCGAAGGTCCGCGGCGCGTTGAAATTGCCATAGTCGCCGAGCACGTTGTTGATGCTGCCGGCGCTCACGCTGCTGGTCGGTGCGGCCGGCAGGCTGTTCGACGGGTCACGGCGATAGACATATTGCTCGTCGAACAGGTTGCGACCCCAGAGTGCGACCTCGAGCTTCTGCTTGCCCTCGCCCAGCGCGATGTCGGCCAGCGCGATCCGCCCGTTGAAGATCAGCGAGGCGTCGGCGCGGGTCGCGAACTGGTCGAACGCCTGGGTCGACTGCGCGTAATTGCCGTCGAAGTGGACACGGAAGGTGGTGCTGCCCTCGCCCACCGGCACGCGATAGTCGATCGAGCCGCTGGCCGCGTTGCGCGGCGTGAAGACGATGTAGAAGTTCTGGTCGACGCTGCTCGTCACCCCGCCCGCGGTATAGTTGATCAGCACCGGCGGGATCTTGGTGTAGGTATAGGCATAGGAGCCGTTGAGCGTCAGCCCCTCGACCGGGTTGAGCGTCAGATCCGCCTCGATGCCCCTGATCTTGGTCGTGCCGGGCGCGTTGATCGTCACCAAGTTGTTGAAGTTGCTGCCATTGAACGGCTGGATCGAGCTGATGTCGACCTGGCTGTTCTTGCGGTCCATGATATAGCCCGCGAGGTTGAGCCGCGCGCGATGATCCCAGAAGTCGGACTTGAGCCCGATCTCATAGGACTTGATGTCCTCCGGCCCGAACGACTGGTAGTTGGCCGTGCGCGAGCTGGCGCCGCCGGCGCGATAGCCGGTGGCATATTTGGCATAGGCATGGACGTCCTGGGTGACGTCGACCGCCGCGGTGAGCGCGGGGTTGAAGCGATCCCACGTGCGGTCGAGCGGCTGATAGCCCGCCGCGGTCGCCGCCGCGGTGTTCACGTCATAGTTCACGTTGCGCGAATAGTGCAGCACGCCGCGCTTGGTGTCGTGCGTGTAGCGGCCGCCCGCGGTGAGGTGGAGCACGTCGAGCGGGTTCCAGGTGATCTGGCCGTAGGCGGCGTAGCTCTTCGACCACACCTCCGAGGCGCGATCGATCGAGCGGCAGCCCGGCTGCGAGCCGAAGCCGCCCGAGCCGCGGCAGGGGTCGAGGATGACGTAATTGGCGCCGGTCACTTGGCCCGTATTGTTGAGCACCGCGACCGCGCCGTTCGAGTTGGGGGTCGCGGCGTCGTCGGTGACGTGCTCGTTGAAATAATAGAGGCCGGCGACATAGTCGAACCGGTCGATCGTGCCGACCGCCTGGAACTCCTGGCTGAACTGGTTCTGGTGCAGGTCGGCGAGGCTATAGCGGCTGAAGCCGCACGGCGCCGCGGCGGTGCACGAGGCGGTGAGGTTGACCACGGGCACGCGGTGCGCGCCGCCCGAATTGTCCCACTGCGTCGCGTTGACGCCGCGCCACGCCGTGATCGAGCGCAGCTCCACCTCGGGCGAGGCCTTGTACTTGAGCAGGTTGGTGAAGCCATGCGTCTGGTCGACGCTGGGCTGCTGCGGCACGCCGATATCGGCCACCTTCATCCGGCTGGTGCCGTTGACCACCACACCGGGCAGCAGCGGCTTCACCGTGCCGGTGAGCGTGCTGTAGCTGGTGCCCGGCAGCACGCACTTGGGCGCGTTGCTCACCGGCCCGGCGGTGCAGCCGTTCGGGTTGTAGTTGAGCAGCTGGCTGTAGAAGGGCGAGTTCTTGTCGAGCCCGTAATCGTAGGAGAAGTCGTTGGTCAGCCCCTCGAACGGCTTCCAGCGCGCCGCGATGCGCCCGCCGCGACGATCGTAATAGTTGAAGCCGGTCTGGCCGGCGAGCGGGTTCCTGGTGGTCGGACCCTGATATTGGACGACGCCGTCCACCTTGACGCTGACATCATGATATTCGGGCAGGTCGAGGTGGAGCTCGCCGTTGTAGGCGCCGTAATTGCCGATGCCGGCGCGGATACGTCCTTCGAACTCACCCGACGGCGCGCGCGTGACGATGTTGAGCGCGCCGCCCTCTGTGTTGCGCCCGAACAGGGTGCCCTGCGGGCCCTTGAGCACCTCCACTCGCTCGACGTCGAACAGCGCCGCGTTGAGCCCGTGCTGGCGGCCGAGATAGACGCCGTCGATGTAGATGCCGACGCCCTGCTCGCGCGCGGGCTGGTTGGCGTCGAGCGGGACGATGCCGCGGATACCGACGGTCAGCGCCGACTGGCGCGCCTCGAAGGTGGCGACGCGCAGGCTGGGCACCGCGCCGTCGGCGAGATCGTACAGGCTCTGCACGTGGCGGTCCTGCAGCGCCTGGGTGCTCAGCACGTTGATCGCGACGGGGGTCGACTGCAGGTTCGTCTCGCGCCGCGTCGCGGTGACCACCACCTCGTCGAGCCCGGGCTGCGCCGCCTCGGGCGCGGCGGCGTCCGGCGCGGCGGTCGGGTCGGCCGCGGCGGCGGGGGCGGCACCGCCGGGCGCCGCGAGCGCGTGACCCGGGACGGCGAGCGCGGCCATGCCGGCGAGCAGATGCAGGCGGCGACGCGAGATACATGACATGAACTTCAACCCCTCTATGGCCCTTGGCCTTGCCAGGGCGGATAGGAAGGTTGCGCGGCGCTATCGTGACAATGCGATGACAGCGCGCGACTTCTTCATCTCATCTTATTTTCATCTTTCTACATCTAGCATCGCCGCTACCGCAACTTCACCACGACCAACTATATTAGGGTCAGGCGCCGTCGCCCCCTCGCGTCATCGTCGGCTCGGCCCCGCTCGGTAGCGGCGCGTCGCGCAGCCCTCGCCCCAGCCGCGCGAAGGCCGCGGTCGATTCCACCGCGGCGTCGATCGCCGCCTCCAACGCACGATAGGCCGCGAGCACCTCGCGCCCGGCGTCGGTCAGCCGCGCCCCGCCCCCGCCGCCGCGTCCGGTCGCCACCAGTCGGTCGTGCCAGCAGCGGTTCATCTCGTCGACCAGCAGCCAGGTGCGGCGGTAGCTCATCCCCAGCGCGCGCCCTGCCGCCGAGATCGAGCCGTGCGCGTCGATCGCGTCGAGCAGGTCGGCCTTGCCCGGCCCGAACGCGATCGAGTCGCCGCACAGCAGCTGCGCCTTCAGCTTGAGCGGGCCGTGTCGCACGCGCGCGAGGGGGAGGCGCCGGCGGCTCAGATCGCCGCCAGCGCCTGCTCCATGTCGGCGATCAGGTCGTCGGCATCCTCCACGCCGATCGAGATCCGCACCAGATTGTCGGTGATCCCCAGCGCCTGCTTGCGCGCGTCGGGCACCGAGAGGTGGGTCATCGCCGCGGGATGGCTCGCCAGCGTCTCGGTGCCGCCCAGGCTGACCGCCAGCTTGGCGATCTTGAGCGAGTCGAGGAAGCGGAACGCCTCCGCCTCGCCGCCCTTGAGGTACAGCGAGAAGGTCGAGCCGCCGCCGGTGCAGTGGCGCCGATAGATGTCGGCCTGGCGTCCCTCCGCCTCGGCGAGGAAGCCGAGATAGCCGACATGCTCCACCTTGGGGTGGTCGCGCAGATAGGCGCACACCTTGGCGGCATTCTCGCCGGCGCGGCTCATCCGCAGCTCCAGCGTCTCGAGGCTGCGCAGCAGCATCCACGCGGTGTTGGGGTCGCAGATCGTGCCGATCGTGTTGCGCATCGCGCGGATCGTATCGATCACCGCCTTGGACCCCAGCACGCCGCCCGCGACCAGGTCGGAGTGGCCGCCGGCATATTTGGTGAGGCTGTAGACCACCACGTCGGCGCCGTGCTGGAGCGGCTGCGACCACAGCGGGCCGAGGAAGGTGTTGTCGATCGCGATCGGCGGCTTCTCCGCGGCGCTGTCCCAGATCGCGTCGCGGCTGGCGGCGACCGCCTCGACGTCGACCAGCGCGTTGGTCGGGTTCGCCGGGCTCTCCAGGTAGATCAGCGCGACGCGGCCGGAGGCGGCCTTGGACAGCACCGAGTCGATCTCCTCGCGCGTCGCGCCCGCGGGGAAGTCGAGCCAGTGGACGCCGAAGCGGCCGAGCACGCGCGCGATCAGCGTCTCGGTCGCGGCGTAGAGCGGGCCCGAGTGGACGATCGTGTCGCCCGGCCGCACCAGCGAGAGGAACAAAGTGGCGATCGCGGCCATGCCGCTGGAGAAGGTCAGCGCGTCCTCGGCGCCCTCCCAGATGCCCAGCCGGTCCTCCAGTATCTCCTGGTTGGGGCCGTTGAAGCGCGAGTAGACCAGGCCCGCCGCGCCGCCGGGGCGCTTGCCGGTGACGCCCTCGAAATGGCGCTTGCCCGCCGCCGCGTTGGGGAAGACGAAGGTGGAGGTGAGGAACACCGGCGGCTTGAGCGCGCCCTCCGACAGCGTCGGGTCGTAGCCGTGACCCATCATCAGCGTCGCGGGCTTGAGCTTGCGGCCGCCGATCGCGTCGACCTCGGGCTTGGGCGAGACGCGGGTCTCGACCCCGGTCAGCTCCTGCTCAGTGGGTTCGTCGGCCATGCGATCGTCTCTCCTGATACTTACGGCGCCCGATAGGGCACGAAAGCGCCGAGCGCGCAACTGCCCGTGGGGATCCGCGCGGGCAGATCGACCGTCTGCGCGATGTCGCCGCGGCACAGCCGTGTCTGGAACTGGCGCGTGACGAGCGCGTCGCCGCGGCGCACCCGCTCGCAGCCGCCGCCGGTCTCGCTGACATAGACCAGCTTGTTGCTCACCCGGTAGACCAGCTTGGTGCCATAGGCGGAGAGGTCGGGGCGCGTGAAGCGCGTGTCGATGCAATCCTGCGGCTTGCCCGCGGTCTTGCCGGCGACGAGCTTCTGATAGTCGGCGTCGGGGGCACGGTCGCGCGGGGCGGCGGCGATCGCGCCCGCGCTAAGCAACGCCACCGCGGCGAAGGTGGGGAGGAAACGCATGACCTTACCTCGTTCGTCTCAGAAGCCCCCGCGGTCAGTATAACGCACGGAGCGGCGAGTCGGGAACAGCCCCGGCATGGCGCCAGTAGATCGCATCGCGCCGCTCCCTTGTCGCCATCGCGCCGAACCGTGCTCCGGCGAACGCCGGAGCCCAGCGCCGCGGGGGCGGCACTCGTTGCCCTGGGCTCCTGCTCGCGCAGGAGCACACGGGCGGTCTCAGCGACGGCGCAGGAGCGAGCGCCTCCGCCGAGAAATAGACCGCAACATTTCACGATGCCGACACAATCGCGCCCTAGCGCGAGGCTGGCGGGGGGAGCCGCATGGATCGAGGGGCCGCCAGGGGGCCTCGTGCGACGGTGAACCGGTGCGCCGACAGCGCCGCGGCGTCGCCCCATGCCTCTTGCCGCGAACAGACAAGAGGGAAGCCATGCGTTCATCGTCCAAGTCGATCCTGCTCGCCACCGCCGCCACCGGCCTCGTCGCGCTGGCCCAGCCCGCGCTGGCGCAGAACGTGCCCGCCGCCGCGACCGATACCACCGGCGCGGGCAGCGACGCCGACGATGGCCTGGGCGAGGTGGTCGTGACCGCCGAGCGCCGCAGCGAGAACATCCAGCGCGTGCCCGTCTCGGTCGCGGTGGTCGACGGTGACTCGCTGCGCACCTTCCAGGCCGGCGGCGAGGATTCGCTGGCGCTCGCCGGCCGCGTCCCCGGCCTCTACGCCGAGACCACCACGGGCCGCATCTTCCCGCGCTTCTACATCCGTGGCCTGGGCAACATCGACTTCTACCTCGGCGCGTCGCAGCCGGTGTCGATCATCCAGGACGACATCGTGCTCGAGCACGTCGTGCTGAAGTCCAACCCGGTCTATGACGTCGCCAACGTCGAGGTCCTGCGCGGCCCCCAGGGCTCGCTGTTCGGGCGCAACACCACCGCCGGCATCATCAAGTTCGACACGATCCGCCCGGGCCAGACGTGGAGCAGCCGCTTCAACGCGTCCTACGGCAGCTACAACACCGTCACCTTCGACGGCGGCGTCGGCGGCCCGATCGTGCAGGACAAGATCGCGATCCGCCTCTCCGGCCTGTACCAGCACCGCGACGATTGGGTCGACAACACCTTCACCGGCACCGGCGCGGACGGCACGCGCGGCGGGCGCGATCAGCTCGGCGGCTTCGACGAGCGCGACGCGCGGCTCCAGCTGCTGTTCACCCCGACCGAGGACCTGTCGGTCAACGTCTCGGGCCACGTCCGCTCGTACGAGGGCACGTCGACGATCTTCCACCGCGGCGCGCTGCTGCGCGGGCAGAACAACATCAACCGGGAGCCGCGCGACCGCATCGCGCTCGACGAGGCCGACGGCAACCCGCAGGCCTACAAGACCTATGGCGGCTCGGTGAACGCCGCCTGGGATTTCGGCGCGGCGACGCTGACCTCGATCACCGGCTATGAGACCACCTCGGGCTACAGCCGCGGCGACACCGACGGCGGGGCGGCGGTGAACTTCGGCGGCGTCGGCTTCGGCGAGAGCGAGGGCCGCATCCGCGACCTCGACCAGTGGACCCAGGAGCTGCGCCTCGCGAGCAGCGGCGACGGCGCGTTCAAATGGCAGTTCGGCGGCTTCTACTTCGACAGCCGCGACGTCACTGACTTCTACCAGCGCGGCTATTTCCTGCTGCCGACCGCGGCCGGCTACAACCCGAACAACTGGGTGCGGCTGCACAACGTCAACACCAGCTGGGCGGTGTTCGGCCAGGCGAGCTACCGCCTCGCCGACCGGCTGACGCTGACCGCGGGCGCGCGCTACACCGAGGACGACAAGCGCACCGAGCTGGTCCGCTCGGGCCGCAACGCCGCGGGCACCACCGAGACCTTCCCGGCGAGCGCGCCGCGCACGGTCAAGCTGACCGGCAAGGAGCCGAGCTGGGACGTCTCGGCGCTGTACGAGCTGGACGACGCCACCAGCGTCTACGCCCGTGTCGCGCGTGGCTTCCGCGGGCCGACGATCCAGGGGCGCTCGGCGGTGTTCAACACTCCCTTCACCACCGCCGACTCGGAGACGATCATGTCGTACGAGGCGGGCGTGAAGACGCGGCCGACGAGCAACCTGCGCCTCAACGCCACCGCCTTCACCTATCGGGTGAGCGACATCCAGCTCAACGGCAACGACGCCAACGGCAACGGCGTGCTGTTCAACGCCGACCACGCCAACGCCTATGGCATGGAGGCCGAGCTGGAGTGGCGGCCGATCCGCAACATCACCTTCTCGCTCGGCGGCAGTGCGATCCACACCGAGATCAAGGACAAGCGCGTCTACGCCCAGGTCTGCGCCTTCGGCGGCGCGGTGACCTGCACGGTGCAGGATCCGACGATCACGCGCACGATCTTCGGCGCGCCCGCGGTGCTGGCGCAGATCGACGGCAACCCGCTGCCCAACGCCCCGCGCTGGCAGCTCGACGCCGCGGTTCGCTACGACATCCCGCTGACGAACGAGGGCAATCTGTTCGTCTCGAGCGATCTCAACGTGCAGGGCTACACCAACCTGGTGCTGTACAAGACGCGCGAGTTCTATGCCGACGGCAACCTCGAGCTGGGGCTCAAGGTCGGCTACACGACGGCGGACGGCAAATATGAGATCGCCGCCTTCGCGCGCAACATCACCGACGAGAAGAACCTGAAGGGCGTGATCGAGAACTACAACGCCGCGGTGTTCAACGAGCCGCGCGTGGTGGGCGTGTCGATCGCCGGCCGCTTCAACTGAGGGTCACGCGGGCGGGGGCGGCCGCGCCCCCGCCCGCGCCACGGCGGTCTCACCGGCGCGCGGCGGCCGCGACCCCGCTCGAACTCCGGCCCCTCACTCTGCGGGGCTGGTGCCGTCCTCGTGGAAGCCGATGCGCCCCGGCGGCGCGGGGATGGCGGGGTGCGGCGCGTGCTCGATCAGCGTGCCCTCGTCTCCGGGGCGATAGGTGAGCAGGCGCCGGCCCAGCCACGGGCCGACGCGGCGCTCCACCCCGATCGCCAGCGAGAAGGCGGCGGGCACGATCAGCAGCGTCAGCATGGTCGAGACGGTCAGCCCGCCGATCACCACGATCCCCATCGGCGCGCGCCACGCGCCGTCGCCCGAGAGCGACAAAGCCGTCGGCACCATGCCCGCGACCATGGCCACCGTCGTCATCACGATCGGCTGCGCGCGCTTCCGTCCGGCGTCGACGATCGCGGCATAGGGCGCCACGCCCGCGGCCATCTCCTCCAGCGCGAAGTCGATCAGCAGGATCGAGTTCTTGGCGACGATGCCGAGCAGCATCAGCAGCCCGATGAACACCGGCATCGACAGCGCGTCGCCCGAGATCAGCAGCGCGAGCAGCCCGCCCAGCGGCGCCAGCAGCAGCGAGCCCATGTTGACGAGCGGCGGCAGCAGCCGGCGGTACAGCAGCACCAGCACCGAGAAGACCAGGAACACGCCCGACACCACCGCGGTGACGAAGTTCATCAGCATCTCGAGCTGCCACTTGGCCTGGCCGACGTTGAGCTCCTGCACGCCCACCGGCAGCGACTTCATCGACGGCAGCTGCTTGATCTTGGGCAAGGCGACGCTGGTCGCGACGCCCGGCTGGAGGTCGGCGCCGATGGTGAGCTGGCGCTGCTGGTTGATCCGCTGGATGCGGGTCGGGCCCGAGCCGAAGCCGATCTCGGCGACGAGATTGAGCGGCACCGAGCCGCCGCTCTGCGTCTGCACCGGCAGGTTCTCGATCGTCGCCAACCGCGAGCGCGAGCTCTGCTCGAGCGCGACGCGGATCGGGATCTGCCGGTCGCTCAGCGAGAAGCGCGCGCTGTTCTGATCGATGTCGCCGATCGTCGCGATGCGGATCGCGCTCGACAGCGCCGCGGTGGTCACGCCCAGGTTGGCGGCGAGGTCGAGCCGCGGCTTGATGATGATCTCGGGCCGGTTGAGGTCACCGGCGATGCGCGGCGCGATCAGCCCCGGCATCTTCGCCATGTCCTGCACGACGCGGTCGGCGGCCTGGCGCAGCACGACCGGGTCGTCGCCGCCGAGCGTCACCGAGATGTCGCGATTGTTGTCGCCGAAGCCGAACTGCGACTGGAAGTTGACCCGCGCGTCCGCGATCTTGGCGAGCTCCGGCGCGAGGGCGCGCTCGAACTCGGTCGAGGTCTTCTCGCGCTTCTCGCGCAGCTGCGCGGTGACGCGGCCCGATCCCACCAAGGTGCGGGTGTAGACGCTCTCCACCTCGGGCTGTTTGCGGATCAGCTCATAGACCTGGTCGACCACGCCCTGGGTGGTCTCCAGCGTGCTGCCCGGCGGCATGGTGATCGTCACCGTGCTGCGCGGCTGGTCCGACGCGGGCTGGAACGACATCGGGATCTGCGTGAACAGGAAGAGCGTGAAGAGGAACGCGCCCACCCCCATCATCACCACCCACAGGCGATGATCGCGCCAATAGCCGAGCGCGCGATGCACCCCGCCCCTGGCGCGCGCCGCGGGCGCGCCGCCCTCGTCGAGCGTCCAGGCGAGCACGCGCTGGTAGAAGCTCATCACCGGCCCGCCGCCATGCTCGACATGGCCGCCGGCGCGCAGGAAATAGGCCGCGATCATCGGCGTGATCAGCCGCGCGACGGCGAGGCTCATCAGCACCGCCACCACCACGGTGAGGCCGAAATTCTTGAAGAACTGGCCCGAGATGCCGGGCATCAGCCCGACCGGCAGGAACACCCCGACGATCGCCATCGTCGTCGCCAGCACCGCGAGACCGATCTCGTCGGCGGCGTCGATCGCCGCCTGATAGGCCGTCTTGCCCATGCGCATGTGGCGGACGATGTTCTCGATCTCGACGATCGCGTCGTCCACCAGCACGCCCGCCACGAGGCTCAGCGCGAGCATCGTCATCTCGTTGAGCGTGAAGTTCATGAGCTCCATGAACCAGAAGGTCGGGATCGCCGAGAGCGGGATCGCCAGCGCCGAGATCACCGTCGCGCGCCAGTCACGCAGGAACAGGAACACGACGACGACGGCGAGGATGGCCCCTTCCAGCATCGCATGGATCGCCGACTTATACTGCTCCAGCGGGTATTTGGAGCCGTCGACGCGGAGCCGGAACTTGACCCGGGGGTTGCGCTTCTCGAGTTCCTCGAGCTTCTTCTTGCCCTCGCGGAAGACGGTGACGTCGGACGACCCCTTGGCGCGCTTGAAGTCGAAGCTCAGCACCGGCTTGCCGTCGACCGCCGCGGCGGAGCGCTGCTCGGCGTAGAGGTCGCGTACCGTGGCGACGTCGGCGAGGCGGATGGTGCGGCCGTCGCCGACGTTGATCTGGGTCTGGCCCAGGTCATAGGCGGTGCGCGCGTTGCCGAGCACGCGGACCGACTGTTCGGCGCCCGCGATCTCGGCGCGGCCGCCCGGCGCGTCGAGGTTCACCTGGCGCAGCTGCTGGTTGATCTGGCTCGCGGTCAGCCCCTGCGCCGCCAGCCGCGCGGGATCGAGGATCACGCGGATCTCGCGGCTGACGCCGCCGTTGCGCTCCACCCCGCCCATACCGGGAACGGAGAGCAGCTCCTTAGTCACCGTATTGTCGATGTACCAGCTGAGCTGCTCGATCGTCATGTCGGTGGCGATCGCGCTGTAGCTGCCGAGATCATTGTCGTTGATCTTCACGCGGCTGACCTGGGGCTCGAGGATACCCTCGGGCAGGTTGCCGCGGATCTGCGTGATCGCGTCGCGCGACTCGTTGACCGCGCGGTCGACCGACTGGCCGATCGCCATCTGCACGATCGTGGTGGAATTGCCCTCGGACACGAACGACTGGATCTCGTCGACCCCCTCGAGCGTGCGCACCGCGGCCTCGACCCGCTGCGTCACCTGGGTCTCGAGCTCGCTCGGCGCCGCGCCCGGCTGGGTGATGGTGATCGACACCGCCGGGAAATCGATGTCCGGCGAGTCGTTGATGTCCATGCGGATGAAGCTGACGATCCCCGCGACCGTCAGCATCACGAACAGGACGATCGCCGGCACCGGGTTGCGGATCGACCAGGCGGAGATGTTGCGAAAGCCCATGGACCTGATCTCGCTCTACTGGGCCGCGACCCGCGCCCGCACCGGTTTGACCTTCTGGCCCGGGTTGAGGAACGCGCCCGCCGACTGCACCACGCGCTCGTCGCCCTTGAGCCCGCTGGCGATCGCGACCCGATCCTCGGTCACCGTGCCGAGCTTCACGTCGCGCCGCTGCGCGCGATTCTCGGCATCGAGGACGTACACGTAATTGCCGCGGTCGTCGCTCAGCAAAGCGGACTGCGGCAGCGACGGTTCGCTCTCCGCTCCCGCGGTGATCGTCGCCGAGGCGAAACCGCCCGGGCGCAGCGCGGGGTCGTAGCTTAGCTGGATGCGGGCGATGCCCTGCCGCGTCTGGGTGTCGATCACCGGCGCGATCTGCCAGACGAACCCGGCGAAGGAGCGCGAGTCGCCGACCGGCGTCACCTTGGCCGCGGAGCCGACGCGGACGCCCTGCAGGTCGTTCTCGGCCAGCTGCGCGCGCATCTCCATCTCGCCGTCGCGCGCCATGCGGAACAGCGTCCCCGAGGCCGAGCTGACGATCTGCCCCGGCTCGACGCCGCGCGTCAGGATCAGCCCCTTGGCGGGGGCGCGGATATCGAGTCGGGCGTTGCGCGCGCGCTGCTCCGAATAGGTCGCGCCCGCCACCTTGAGCCGTGCCGCGGCGGCGTCGCGCGTCGCGATGCGGCGCTGCACGTCGGCCTTGGAGATGAAGCCGCGGTCGACCAGGCTCTGCGCGCGCTCCAGCTCGGCCTGCGCCAGCACCAGATCGGAGCGCGCCACCGCGATCTGCGAGGCGAGCGACTCGGCGGTCTGCACCTGGACCGAGCGGTCGATCGTGGCGAGCACCTGCCCGGCCTGGACCCACTGGCCGGGCTCGACCAGCACGCGGCTGACCATGCCGCCCTCGCCCGCGACGCCGACCGGCATCTCGCGCTTGGCGGCGAGCGAGCCCGTCGCGCTGACCTGGCGCGCCACCGCCGCGGCGCCCGGCACCAGCACGGTCACGGTCGGCGCCTGGTCGGCCGGCGCGGCGTGCGGCGCGTCCTTGTGGCGGGTGAGGAAATAGCCGGCGAGCGCGGCGGCCAGCAGCGCGATGCCGGCGATCAGGATCCAGCGGCGGCGACGCCGCGGCGTGCCATCCTCGATCATCAGCTGCTCGCCCTGCAGAGTACCAGCCTCGTACGTCATCCAACCCCCTCCGGCCGGCGTGTATTACCTGCATACATCACCGCGTACAAGTCCGGCGCTGCCCGAGCGCGACATTTTGTGCAAGCGACAACGTAGTTTATCGCGTTCAGCTTGCGTTCCATCGCGGTCCAACACAGCGCAAGTCGTTGAACCACGGGAGACTGAGAAGATGAATCGGGCATTGGTTAGCTTGGCGCTATCGGTCGCTATGCTACCCGTTACGGCGAGCGCGCAAACGCCGCTGCCGATGGCGACGGTGGTGCCCGAGGGCACGATCCTCGACGTCACCGCGGTCGGCAAGGTGTCGCGCGTGCCCGATCTCGCCACCGTGCGCGCCGGGGTGGTGACGCAGGACGCGGTCGCCGCGACCGCGATGCAACAGAACGCCGATCGCATGGCCGCGGTGGTCGCCGCGCTGAAGAAGGCCGGGATCGCACCGCGCGACATCGCCACCAGCCGCGTCGCGCTCTCGCCGCAATATCGCTACGCCGAGAACCAGCCGCCCGCGATCACCGGCTATCAGGCGAGCAACGCGGTGACGGTGCGCTTCCGCGACGTTGCCCAGGCAGGACCGGTGCTCGACGCGTTAGTGCGCGCCGGCGTCAACCAGATCGACGGGCCGACGCTGTCGCTCGCCGACGCGGCGGGGGCGCTCGACGAGGCGCGCGCCGACGCGGTGGCGCGCGCTCGGGCACGCGCGACGCTCTATGCCAAGGCGGCGGGGCTGACCGTGACGCGGATCGTGTCGATCGGCGAGGCCGGCGAGAGCGACGGTGAGCCGCCGCGGCCGTTCGCGCAGATGCGCATGGCGGCGGCACCCGCGGCCGCGGACAGCGCGGTCCTGCCGGGCGAGAGCGAGCTGAGCGCGACGCTCAACGTGCGTTTCCTGCTGAAGTGAGGGGTGCTTGAGGCCAGGGCGCCACACGATCCTCCCCCGCACGGGAGGGGGACCACCGGCCACAGGCCGGTGGCGGAGGGGGGCCTCTACGAGCGCTGCGCTGCGTGGCGAGCCCCCCCTCCACCGCCGCGCTAGCGCGCTGCGATCCCCCTCCCCGCCATGCGGGTAGGATCTAGCCGTTCTCCTACGAAAGAGGCGGCCGCCCCGCGTGGGGCGACCGCCTCGGTCAGCTCAGCGCGCGCCGCAGGTGCGGCGCCGGTTCAGCGTCGTCCGCTCAGCGCACCCGGCCGCGACGGACCAGGTTGACGATCGCGAGCAGCACGATCGCGCCGACCAGCGAGACCAGGAACGAGTAGATCGTCAGCGGCGCGTTGTTGATCGAGCCGCCGGTGAACAGCAGGCCGCCGAGGAACGCGCCGACCACGCCGACCACGATGTTCAGGAAAATGCCCTGCTGCGCGTCGGTGCGCATGACGATGCTGGCGAGCCAGCCGATCACACCGCCGATGACGAGCCAGATGATGATACCCATGATGTTACTCCCCTGCGATGCGCCCACACGGTGACGGGCTCTGCCGGGGAATACTCACGAGGCCGGCGCATTGTTCCGGCCCCGTAATTCTGAAAATGGGACGAACGAGTTAGAAGTTCTGCTGCCGCTCGTAAAGCGACTTATAGTGCTGGATCCGCGTCACGCGCAGCCCCGGCATCCCCGAGCGGTCGATCGCGCGCTGCCAGCCGGCGAACTCCTCCACCGTCAGGCCATAGCGCTGGCACACCTCGTCGACGGTCAACAGCCCCCCGTTGACCGCGGCGACGACCTCGGCCTTGCGCCGCACCACCCAGCGGGTGGTGTCCGCCGGCGGCAGCGAATCGAGCGTGAGCGGCTCGCCGAGCGGTCCGATCACCTTGGCCGGACGGATTTTCTGGTTCTCGATCATTCCTTACCTCGGTTCCGGGGGTGTTCCCCCTCGCCACGCTGGACCCTTGTTGTGTCTCATCCGTAACGGACGCTGGTTGAACGGGTCCTAAAGTGGACCGGTAAACGGGCTATTCACGTCTGCTCCAATCGCTCAGCGCCGCCGCGGCGGTGGCGTTGAAGGTGCCGCTCGCGCCGCGCTCGCCCTGCGCCGTGTCGAGCGCGCGTGCGACCTGGGCGGTGCGCGACGCGAGCTGGCGCTGGCGGAGCGCGGTGAGCAGCGGCGGGTCGTTGTGGGTCGGTTCGAGTGACATGGCGCGTGCTGTAGCGCCGATGGTCTGAAGGTCGCGTAAAGTGCGGCGCAACGCTTCGTTCATCTGGGTTTACGCCACCGGCCCGGAGGGAGTATCCGGGGCCGCATCATGGACAGCGTGGATTTCCAGCTCGCGCCGGGTACGCGGCGCATCGTCGTGGCGATGTCGGGCGGGGTCGACAGCTCGGTCGTGGCCGCGCTCGCCGCGCGCAGCGGCGCCGAGGTGATCGGCGTGACGCTCCAGCTCTACGACCACGGCGAGGCGACCAAGCGCGCCGGCGCCTGCTGCGCCGGGCGCGACATCCGCGACGCGCGCGCGGTCGCCGACCGGCTCGGCATCGCGCACTACGTCTTCGATCACGAGAGCAGCTTCCGCGCCGGGGTGATCGACCAGTTCGCCGACGACTATCTCGCCGGCCGCACCCCGATCCCGTGCGTCCAGTGCAACATGGGGCCCAAGTTCACCGACCTGCTCGCGCTGGCGCGCGACCTCGGCGCCGACTGTCTCGCCACGGGCCATTACGTCCGCCGCGTCGTCGGCGCGAACGGCGCCGAGCTCCACCGCGCCACCGACCCGGCGCGCGATCAGAGCTATTTCCTGTTCGCCACGACGCAGGCGCAGCTCGACTATCTGCGCTTCCCGCTCGGCGCGCTGCCCAAGCCGCGCGTGCGCGCGCTCGCGGCCGAGATGGGGCTGCTCGTCGCCGACAAGCCGGACAGCCAGGACATCTGCTTCGTCCCCGACGGCGACTATGCCACCCTCGTCAAGCGGCTGCGCCCCGCGGCGGCGATCGGCGGCGACATCGTCGACCTCGCCGGGCGCAAGCTGGGCGAGCATCGCGGGCTGGTCCATTACACCGTCGGCCAGCGCCGCGGGCTCGAGATCGGCGGCAGCGCCGAGCCGCTCTACGTCGTGCGGCTGGAGCCGGCGGCGCGGCGCGTCGTCGTCGGCCCGCGCGTCGCGCTCGCGGTCGCGGCGGCGCGGCTCGAGCGGATGAACGTGCTCGGTCCGCTCGGCGGCGCGCTCACCGCCAAGGTGCGCTCGATGGCCAGGCCGGTGCCGGCGCGGCTCGACGGCGACCGGCTGGTGTTCGACTCGCCCGAATACGGGGTCGCGCCGGGCCAGGCCGCGGTGCTGTACGAGGGCGACCGCGTGCTGGGTGGCGGCTGGATCGCCGCGACCGAGGCCGCGCTCGCGGCGGCGTGAGCTCCGCGCGGCGGCGCCCGGCGCGATCTCGACGGAAATTGTTAGACAATTAACTTGCCGACCGGTCGCGACCGCCTAGACTGCCGGTCCGGGAGGGAGACGTGCGGTGGTGAACGGAGAGCGTCGAGGGCCCGCGCATGTCACGCTCGCGCGCACGCTCGGGGTCGCGATCGTCACCGGCGACTATCCCAGCGGTACGGTGTTGCCGGGCGAGCTCGAGCTGGCCGGCCAGTTCGGCGTGTCGCGCAGCGTCATCCGCGAGTCGCTGCGGATGCTGAGCGCGAAGGGGCTGGTCGAGAGCCGTCCCAAGGCCGGCACGCGGGTGCGCGAGCGCGCGCAGTGGAACCTGCTCGACCCCGAGCTGCTCGCCTGGATGTTCGAGGGCGCGCCGTCGCTCGGCTTCGTGCGCAGCCTGTTCCAGCTGCGCATGATCGTCGAGCCCGCCGCGGCCGAGCTCGCCGCGGTCCAGCGCAGCGCGGCGCAGCTGTCGCGGATGGGACACGCGGTCGAGGTGATGGCGCAGCAGGGGCTGCGCACGCAGGACGGGCAGACCGCCGACCAACGCTTCCACGCCGCGATCCTGGAGGCGACCGGCAACGAGCTGCTGGTGAGCCTGTCGAGCAGCATCGCCGCCGCGGTGCGCTGGACTACCTTCTTCAAATATCGCGTGCCGCTTCAGTATCGCGACCCGATCCCGCTCCACCGCGAGCTGTTCGAGGCGATCGCCAACGGCGACGCCACGGCGGCGCGCGTCGTCACCGAGCGGCTGATCGCGCAGGCGGGGCTGGATACCGAGCGCGCGCTGGGGGCGTGAGGCGATTGATCCTCCTCCCCCGGCCAAGGGGAGGTCGCTACGCGTCAGCGCTGACGATGGGTGACCCGGCGCGCCAGGATCGACGAGCTTGCCGGCGGCGACACCCCTCCATCACCCGCTGCGCGCGGCGCGCGCTCTCGAGGCTGATCCATCTGAGGTGAACCGGCGGGGTGCTCCTGCGGACGCAGGAGCCCAGAGCCACGAGCGTCACGCCTCACGCCTCACGCCTCACGCCCGCGGCCCTGGGCTCTGGCGTTCGCCAGAGCACGGATCCATGGAGGTGGATCAGGCCGTAGCTTGCCCCCGGCAAGCCAAATTCGTCCGCTCACGCCGCCGCGGCGGCCTCCGCCTCGGCGACGGCGCGGTAGCGGCGGCGGAGCGCGATCTTGTCGATCTTCTCGGTGCCGAGCCGCGGCAGCGGCGCGTCCTCGATCCACAGCCGCGCGGGCACCTTGAAGGCGGCGACGTGCTGCGCGAGGAAGGCGAGCAGGTCCTCGCACGCCACGCCGCCGGGCTCGCTCAGATGCACCGCCGCACCCGGCACCTCGCCGTAGCGCGCGTCGGCCAGCCCGAAGACCGCCGCCTCCGCCACCAGCGGGTGCGCGTACAGCGCCGCCTCGACCTCCTGGCAGCTGATATTCTCGCCGCCGCGGATGATGATGTCTTTCTTGCGGTCGACGATGAAGAGATAGCCGTCCGCGTCGAGATAGCCGAGGTCGCCGGTGCGGAAGAAGCCGTCGGCGGTGAAGGCCGCCGCGGTGTCGGCGGGGCGGCCCCAATATTCCTGGAAGTTGGCGGCCGAGCGGATGCCGATCTCGCCGGTCGCGCCCTGCGACAGCGCGGTGCCGTCCTCGGCGAGGATGGCCAGCTCGACCAACGGCGCGGAGGCGCGCCCCGCGCTGTCGGGCTTGGCGAGATAGTTGCTGCGCCAGTTGCCGGTGCCGATCGCGTTGGTCTCGGTGAGGCCGTAGCCGATCAGCGGCGCGCCGGTCAGCTCGGCGTCGAGCCGGCGCACGTGCTCGACCGGCCGCGGCGCGCCGCCCGCGGCGAAGTCGGTGACGGTGGAGAGGTCGTAGCGCGCGCGCTCGGGATGATTGACCATCTCGTAGCTCATCAGCGGCACGCCCACGAAATAGGTCACCTTCTCGCGCTCGATCAGCCGCATCGCCTCCTCGGCGTCCCATTTGGGCATCAGCACCAGTCTGCGCCCCATCGCGAAGCTCTGCAGCAGCGTCGGCACCATCGCGGTGACGTGGAACAGTGGCAGGTTGAGCAGCGTCGCCGGCTGCAGCCCGGTGAGCGTGCCGTCCTGCGCCGCGATCCCCATCATCATCAGCGCCGAGGCGAGGAAGTTGAACGTGCCCTGCAGCACCTGCGCGTGGGTCGATAGCGCCCCCTTCGACTGGCCGGTCGAGCCCGAGGTGAAGAGGATGGTGGCACGGTCGTCGCCGCTCAGCTCGGGCAGCGCGGCACCCGCGCCGTCGCCGGCATCCTCCTCCGCGTGCGCCAGCAGGTCGGCCAGCGCGGTCTCGATCGGCTGGAGATCGTCGAAGGTCTCGACGCGGACCGCGGCGCCGCCGGGGATGGCGGCGAGCCGGCGCGCGCGCGGCGCGTCGGCGAACACCAGAGCGACGTCGACCTCGCCGAGCGCGGCCGCCATCTCCTCGGCCTGCCACCAGCCGTTGAGCAACGTCGCCACGCCACCCGCCATGATGATCGCCATGTAGAGCACGATCCACGACGGCGAGTTGCGCGCCGCGATCGCCACCCGGTCGCCGCGGCGCACGCCATAGCCCGCGACCAGCGCGCGCGCGGCGCGAGTCGCGAGCGCGTGGACGGTGCCGAAGCTCAGCCGCTCGTCGCCCGCGACCAGGAACTCGGCGTCGCGATGCTGCTGGCAGAAATGCGCGAAATAGGCCGGGAGAGTCGGCGGCGCGGCGGCGATCATCGGCAGCGTCCGGCCGAAACGCTCGACGCTTCCGAGCGGTAGCTGGCCGCCGCTGCCGGTCAGCGCCGCCATCACCGCGTCCATCCGCCGGTCGAGCTCGGAAGCCATCATTCTCTCCGCTTGGTTCTATGCTTTCCTCCCCTTATGCAGGCGCCGTTGAGAAGGGGAAAGCCTTGATCCTGTCCGCCCTCGCCGCCGCCGCTCCGGGTGCCGGCCCCGCCACCGAGTACGTCCGGTTCGCCGATCTCGGGCTGCATCCCGACGTCTTCTCGATCGGTGTCTTCACGCTGCGCTGGTACAGCCTCGCTTATATCGCGGGCATCGTCGTCGGCTGGTGGTATCTGCTCAAATTGCTGGCCCAACCCGGCGCGCCGATGGCGCGGCGGCACGCCGACGACCTCGTCTTCTACGCCACGCTCGGCATCATCCTGGGCGGACGGATCGGGTACGTGCTGTTCTACGCGCCCGAGATGCTGACGCGGCCGCTGTCGATCCTGCGGCTGTGGGACGGCGGCATGTCGTTCCACGGCGGCGTGATCGGCACCTCCCTGGGGATCATCTGGTTCGCGCGGAAGAACGGGCTGAATTGGCTGCGCGTCCACGACTATGTCGCCTGCGCCGTGCCGTTCGGGCTGTTCTTCGGGCGGCTCGCCAACTTCGTCAACGGCGAGCTCTGGGGCAAGCCGGCGAGCGTGCCCTGGGCGATCGTGTTCGAGCGTACCGTCCCTTACGGCGTGCCCGAGCCGGCGCGCCACCCGAGCCAGCTGTACGAGGCGGGGCTCGAGGGCATCGCCTTGTTCCTGCTGCTGTGGTTCTTCTTCTGGCGCACCGACGCGCGCTACCAGCCGGGCAAGTTGGTGGGGATCTTCCTGGCGGGCTACGGCGTGGCACGCTTCACGGTGGAGTTCTTCCGCGAGCCCGACGCGCAGCTGCGCGCCTTCGCCGAGCACACCGGGCTGCACATGGGGCAGTGGCTGTGTGTGCCGATGATCCTGGCGGGCGTCGCGCTGATCGTCACCGCGCCGCGTCGGCGCCAGCGCGTCGAGCCCACGGTCGGGCTGGACAGCGTGGCGTGAGCGAGCCGCTGCTCGCCGAGCGGCTGGCGCGCGCGATCGCGCTGGGCGGGCCGATCCCGGTCAGCCAGTTCATGGCCGCCGCCAACGCGCATTATTACGCGACGCGCGACCCGCTCGGCGCCGCCGGCGACTTCACCACCGCGCCCGAGATCAGCCAGATGTTCGGTGAGCTGATCGGCGCCTGGGCCGCCGACCTGTGGGACCGTGCCGGCCGCCCTTCGGTCGCCTGGGTCGAGCTCGGGCCGGGCCGCGGCACGCTCAGCGCCGACGCGCTGCGCGTGATGGCGCGCGCCGGGCTGACTCCGCCGGTCCACCTGGTCGAGACCAGCGCGACGCTGCGCGCCGCCCAGGCCGAGCGGTTGCCAAGCGCGACCTGGCACGACTCGCTCAACACCTTGCCCGAGGACGTGCCGCTGCTGGTCGTGGCCAACGAGTTCTTCGACGCGCTGCCGATCCGCCAGCTCGTCCGCCGCGCCGGTGCCTGGCACGAGCGGCTTGTGGCCTGCCAGGACACGTTGTTCGTGCCCGTCGCGGGCACCTCGGTGCCCGACACGATCGTGCCGCCGGGCTTGCGCGACGCCGCCCCCGGCGCGGTGATCGAGACCTCGCCCGCGAGCGTCGCGGTGATGGCGGACCTCGCCGCGCGGATCGTCGCGCAGGGCGGCGCGGCGCTGGTGATCGACTATGGCTATGAGGGCCCGGCGATCGGCGACACGCTCCAGGCGGTGCGCGCGCACGCCTTCGCCAACCCGTTCGAGGCGCCGGGCGAGCAGGATCTCACCGCACACGTCGACGTGGCGACCTTGGGGCTGGTCGCCACCGCCTCGGGCGCGCGGCTCGACGGGCCGGTCGGCCAGGGCGCCTTCCTGCGCGCGCTCGGCATCGACCAGCGCGCCGCGGCGCTCGGCGAGCGGGTGACACAGGATCGCGACCGTTTGGTCGAGCAGATGGGGGAGTTGTTCAAGGTGATCGCCGTGACTCACGACCAATGGCCGCGCCCGGCGGGCTTCGCATGATGCCGCGCCCGACGCTCCGCCCCGCGACGGTGGAGGACGCCGCCAGCCTCGCCGGCGTGGCGCGCGCCACCTTCACCGAGACGTTCGGCACGCTCTACTCGGCCGCCGACCTCGCCGTCTTCCTCGAGCAGCACACGCCCGAGGACTGGGCGCGCGAGGTCGACGACCCGGCCTATGCGGTGCAGATCGTCGAGATGGGGCATGTCGCGGTCGGCTACATCAAGCTCGGTCCGCCCAAACTGCCCTTCACCCCGCCCGAGGGGGCGATCGAGCTGCGGCAATTCTACCTGCTGAAGCCGTGGCAGGGCTCGGGGCTCGGGCCCGAGATGATGGAATGGGCGCTGGCCGAGGCGCGCGCGCGCGGCCACCAGGCGATGTACCTGTCGGTCTTCACCGACAACCTGCGCGCGCGGCGCTTCTACGCCAAATACGGCTTCGAGGACGTCGGGCCGTACCAGTTCATGGTCGGCACCCACGCCGACGAGGACATCGTGATGCGCCGCGCGCTGTGACCGGGCCCCAACCCTTCCGCGCGCGACTGCTCGGCGCGGTGCCGCACGGCTTCCTCGGGCGCGAGGACGGCGCGTCGGAAGGGCTGTATGCCGGGCTCAACTGCGGGATCGGCTCGGAGGACGATCCCGCCGCGGTCGCCGCCAACCGCGACGCGGCGCTGGCCGCGGTGGCGCCCGGCGCGCGCCTGGTGACGCCCTACCAGGTCCACTCCGCCGACTGCGCCACAGTCGACGCCCCCGTCGCCGAGCGGCCGCGCGCCGACGCGCTCGCCACGTCGACCCCGGGGCTGGCGCTGGGCGTGGTCACCGCCGACTGCGCCCCGGTGCTGCTCGCCGACCCGGTCGCGGGCGTGGTCGGCGCCGCGCACGCGGGGTGGAAGGGCGCGCTGGCGGGCGTGACCGACTCCACCGTCGCGGCGATGGTGGCGCTGGGCGCGGTGCGCGAGCGGATCGTCGCCGCGGTCGGCCCCTGCGTCGCGCGCGCGAGCTACGAGGTGGACGCGGGCTTCCGCGATCGCTTCCTCGACGACGACGCCGCCAACGACCGCTTCTTCGCCGACGGCCGCGCCGGGCACGCGCGCTTCGACCTCGAGGGCTATGTCGCGCACCGCCTCGCCGCGGCGGGGGTGGTGCGGGTCGAGACGCTCGGCCTCGACACCTACGCCGACGAGCGCCGCTTCTTCAGCTACCGCCGCTCGACCCACCGCGGCGAGCCCGCCTACGGCCGCCAGATCGCGATCATCGCGGTCGGTTAGGCGCTGGCGATATGCTAGCCCTATAGCCGAGCACCACCCCGGCAGACGCCGGGGTGAGGCTTCGAGGACAAGATCCGTGTTGCTGCGCCCGCACCCCGCCGCACCACCTCCTCACAGCACGAAGCGGCTGAGGTCCGAGTTGCGCGCCACGCTCGCCAGCTGCCGGTCGACATAGGCGGCGTCGACCACCAGCGCCTCGCCGGCGCGGTCCTCGGCGTCGAAGCTCACTTCCTCGAGCAATTTCTCCATCACCGTCTGGAGCCGGCGCGCGCCGATATTCTCGATCTCGCCGTTCACCTCGGCCGCGATCCGCGCCACCGCGCGGATGCCGTCCTCGGTGAAGCTCACGTCGACGCCCTCGGTCGCGATCAGCGCGCGATACTGCGCCGGCAGCGACGCCTTGGTGTCGGAGAGGATCGCGACGAAATCGTCCTCGGTCAGCCCCTTGAGCTCGACGCGGATCGGCAGGCGGCCCTGCAGCTCGGGCAGCAGGTCGCTCGGCTTGGCGACGTGGAAGGCGCCCGACGCGATGAAGAGGATATGGTCGGTCTTCATCGGGCCGTATTTGGTCGAGACCGTCGTGCCCTCGATCAGCGGCAGCAGGTCGCGCTGCACGCCCTCGCGGCTGACCGAGCCGCCGCGCACGTCGCTCACCGCGATCTTGTCGATCTCGTCGAGGAAGACGATGCCGTTGGCCTCGGCGTCCGCCAGCGCGACGCGGCTGACCTCGTCCTGATCGAGGCGCTTGTCGGCCTCCTCCTCGACCAGTTTCTCCCACGCCGCCGGCACCAGCAATTTGCGGCGCTGCTTCGGCCCGCCGCCGAACGCCTTGCCCATCATCTCGGACAGGTTGATCATGCCCACCGACCCCTGCCCGCCGGGCAGCTCGAACGGCATCGCCGGTGCCTGCTGGAGCTCGAGCTCGATCTCGGTCTCGGCGAGATGGCCGTCGCGGAAGCGCTGCTTGAAGCTCTCGCGCGTCGCCTGGCTCGAGTCCTTGCCCACCAGCGCGTCGAGCAGCCGATCCATCGCCGCGGCCTCGGCCTTGTCCTTCACCGCGAGGCGGCGGCGCTCCTTCTCCAGCCGCACCGCCTCCTCGACCAGGTCGCGCGCGATCTGCTCGACGTCTCGGCCGACATAGCCGACCTCGGTGAACTTGGTCGCCTCCACCTTGACGAAGGGCGCGTCGGCCAGCTTGGCGAGACGGCGGCTGATCTCGGTCTTGCCGCAGCCGGTCGGCCCGATCATCAGGATGTTCTTGGGCGTCACCTCGTCGCGCAGGTCGGGCGACAGCTTCTGCCGTCGCCAGCGGTTGCGCAGCGCCACCGCCACCGCGCGCTTGGCCTCCTTCTGGCCGATGATATGCGCGTCGAGCGCGGCGACGATCGCCTTCGGGGTGAGATTATCGTTCATGGGAAATCAAAGCCTTCGTCGGCGAATGTTGAGTAAGTTGAGTCGCTGGGAGATGGCGCGCGCGGCTCAGCCCGCGCTGTCCAGCGTCTCGATCGTCAGCCGGTCGTTGGTGTAGACGCACACCTCGGCGGCGATCGCCATGGCGCGGCGGCAGATCGTCTCGGCGTCCTGCTCGTAATCGACCAGCGCGCGCGCCGCGGCGAGGGCGTAATTGCCGCCCGAGCCGATCGCGGCGATGCCCGCCTCGGGCTCGAGCACGTCGCCGTTGCCGGTGAGGATCAGCGTCACCTCCTTGTCGGCGACGATCATCATCGCCTCCAGGTTGCGCAGGTATTTGTCGGTGCGCCAGTCCTTGGCGAGCTCGACCGCGGCGCGCATCAGGTGGCCGCCATGGCGCTCCAGCTTGGCCTCGAGCCGCTCGAACAGGGTGAAGGCGTCGGCGGTGGCGCCGGCGAAGCCGCCGATCACCTTGCCGTCCCCGAGGGTGCGCACCTTGCGCGCGTTGGGCTTCATCACGGTCTGGCCCATCGAGACCTGGCCGTCGCCGACCACGACGACCTTGCCGCCGCGTCGGACCGATAGGATGGTGGTGCCGTGCCAGACCGGCGCGGCGTGTGGATCGTTCCCGCTCATGGCGCGCGATATGGGGAGCGCGGCGGGGTGTCGGCAAGTGTACCTGGAAAGGACGAAATCCACGACCCACCCGTAGCGGGGCGGCGCCGACCGCGGCATAGCGGGCGCCGGAGAGTGAGTAGCGATGATCACCGACAGGGACCGGCTGTATTTCCAGGGCCGCGCCGAAGCCGAACTCAAGCTGGCCGCCGAGGCCCGGGACCACGCGGTCTGCCAGGCGCATTACGAGATGGCGACCCAATATCTCGAGGCGGCGCACGGCGCGCACATGCGCCTGCCGCCGGACCCGCAGCGGATGGCGCGACACGGGTGAGAAAATCCTCCCCGCTTGGCGGGGAGGGGGACCGCCCGGCGCAGCCGGGTGGTGGAGGGGGCTCTCCCCGCAGCGCACCGCCTGTGGCCGCCCCCCCTCCACCAGCCTGCGGCTGGTCCCCCTCCCCGCCATGCGGGGAGGATCTAGAGGATTTTCACGTCACCGCCCCTTGGCCTTGCCCCACTCGCGCGCCACGGTGTAGCCGAGGTAGCCCGTGGCGAAGAGCGTGTAGAGCGGCTCGGGCAGGCCGGCGAGATAGGCGTTCATGCCGCGCGCGATCGCGCTCGCCATGTCGGGCCGGGTCGCCGCGATCAGCCCCATGGGGATGCTCCACAGCAGCAGCGCGTACATCACGTAGAGGAAGCTCGGCCGCGCCCGGCTGGTCCAGGGATCGGCCGACTGCGCCTCCGCCACCACCGCGGCGAGCTGCGCCTTCACCTGTTCCAGCTCCTGCGTGCCCTGCAACCGCAGCAGCTCCAGCTTGGCGGCCTCGCGCGCGCGCGGGTCGGGGATCAGCTTGTCGAGCAGGCCAGCGACCGGGGCGACCAGTCCGTCGAGAAGTGCCATGTCGCCCTCCCCTCAGCCGACGCGCTGGGCGAGCCAGCCGTACAGGAACGCCTCGTCGGCGGGACGTTTCTCCGCGAGCGACAGGTATCGTTCGCCCTGGAGCGAGTCGATCGCCTTGACCAGCACAGCCTGCGCCGCGGCGCCGCGCGTCGCGAGGAAGCGGTCGAGCGCGGCGAGCGTCGCCGGGCCGACGCGGCCGTCGAGCGGCAGGTCGGGATAGTCGCTGGCGCCGCGATTGAGCGCGTTGAGCGCGCGCTGGAGGAAGGTCACCGCGGTCGCGGGGCCCATGTTGACCCCTGTGTCGAACAGCTCGGCGGCGAGCCGGGGCGCGCGCGTCGCGATCCGGTCGAAGCCGGGCTGCTGCCAATAGGCGCGGCGGTAGATCGCGACCGCGGCGGGGCGCGCGAACTGGCGCATGTCGCCGCAATAGCCGTTGGCGCGCGCCACCGCCTCGGTGATGCCGTAGCGGGTCGCGCCGCCGCGGTCGGCGGGGTGGCGGACATAGCCGCCCTCGCGGTCGATCACCGCGTCGATGAGCTCGTCGATCATGGGTCCTCCTGGCTTGGTCGGAGGAGGGAACATAGCGGGAACGCACGTGTGTAGGACAGCGAGAAGATCCTCCCCGCATGGCGGGGAGGGGGACCAGCCGGAGGCTGGTGGAGGGGGGCTTCCACGGGCGCTGCGCTGGGTGGAGAGCCCCCTCCACCATCGCGCTACGCGCGGCGGTCCCCCTCCCCGTGCCGGGGAGGATCTCGGTTCGACTCAGCGGCGACGATCCCAGACCAGCCACGTCGCCGGCTGCGGCCCGCGACACCTCCCCACCCACCGTCGATCGTTTATCTACCCGCCGAGGCGCCGCCGCCGCGCGCCCGCGACGCCGGGATCGTGAGTGCGTGCCCCCCCCCCCCCGCCACGCGCTCACCGCGCGCGCACGATCTCGCAGCCGACGCGCGCGTCGGGGTACACGTCCGCCTTCACCGAGCGCACCCGCACCTGGCGGACGCGGGTATCCGCCAGGCACAGCGCGGCGACCCGCTCGACCAGCGTCTCCTGCAGCGCGAAGCCCTCGTCCGCCAACGCGCGGATCCCGTCGTGGACGCGATCATAGTCGAGCACCGCCTCGATCGCGTCGGCGGGCACGCCGGGATAGTCGACCGTGAGCCACACCGACAGCAGCACCCGCTGCGGCGCGGCCTCGTGCGGGTGGATGCCGAGCCGCATCGCCACCGCCATGTCCTCGATCAGCGTGGTGTACTCAGCCATCGCCGCGCCCCGGCGCCGAGTCCCGGCCAGCGAACATGACGTCGCGGTCGCTCGGGCAGAAGCGCTGGCCCGCGTCGACGTACAGCGTCTGCCCGGTGACGCTCTCCGCCTCGAGCAGATACATCACCGCCGCGGCGACGTTCTCGGCTCCGACCGGGCGGCGCAGCAGGTTGGCGCGCGCGACCGCGTCGAACTCCTCGTCGCTCTGGTCGCCGCTCGGCAGCGTCAGCCCCGGCGCCACCGCATTGACCCGGACGCGCGGCGCGAAGGCCCGCGCCATCAGCTCGGTCGCGCTCGCCAGCGCCGCCTTGGAGAGCGTGTAGCTGAAGAAATCGGGGTTGGGGTTGGCGAGCTTCTGATCGAGCAGGTTGACCACCGCACGCGCGCCGGCGCGCTCGGCCAGCGCGGCGGCGAGCATCGCCGGCGCCACCGCGTTGACCGCGTGGAGCCGCGCCGCCAGCGCCGGGTCGACCGCGCGGGGCGAGTCATAGTCGAACTGCGACGCGCTGTTGACGAGCGAGTCGACGTCGCCGGCGCGGTCGAGCAGCGCGCGGAGGTCGCCCAGATCGGCGAGGTCGCCCTGCACCGTCGCGCCGCCCAGCTCGGCGGCGAGCGCCTCGGCGTCGTCGCGCGAGCGGCCGTAGTGGATCACCGGCACGTGCCCCGCCGCGGCGACCGCGCGCGCGATCGCGGCGCCCAGCCGCCTGGCGCCGCCGGTCACCAGCACGCGCCGTGCGGTCACGACAGGCCCATCAGCGCCAGCACTTCCTTGCGGCTGCGATCGTCGTCGCGGAACACGCCCATCATCCGGCTCGTCACCATCGCCACGCCGGGGGTGCGCACGCCGCGCGCGGTCATGCAGGCGTGGCTCGCCTCGATCACCACCGCCACGCCCTGCGGGCGCAGGTGGTGCCAGATGCAGTCGGCCACCTCGGCGGTGAGCCGCTCCTGCACCTGCAGCCGCCGCGCGAAGCCGTGCAGCACGCGCGCTAGCTTGGAGATGCCGACGACATGGTCGCGCGGCAGATAGGCGATGTGCGCCTTGCCGATGATCGGCGCCATATGATGCTCGCAGTGCGACTGGAACGGTATGTCCTTGAGCAGCACGATCTCGTCATAGCCGCCGACCTCCTCGAACACGCGCGCGAGATGCACCTCGGGGTGCTCGGCATAGCCGGCGCAATATTCCTTCCAGGCACGCGCGACGCGCTGCGGCGTATCGCGCAGGCCCTCGCGCGCGGGGTCGTCGCCGGCCCAGCGCAGCAGCGTGCGTACCGCCTCCGCCACCTCGTCGGGGACGGGGATCTTGCCCGTCGCGGCCACCAGGTCGCCGTCGTCGGGCGTGTGTCGCGTGTCGTCGCTCATGCTTTTTCCCCTAGACGGCGCGGCGACGGCGATCCAGTGCGCGGCGCACCGTTACGCTCGCGCATCGTCGATGCGTGACAAGCGGCGCGGGTCGGCGCACAAGCGCCGCCGCGTCGCGACGGCGTCAGCTTTGCAGGGCCGGCCCGCTCGGCCGGCACGAACAGGAAGGAAGAACATGGCGACCACCACCACCACCGGCACCAAGACCGGCGGCATCCACGCGCCCGTCCAGCCCTCGCCCGAGCTCGGCGCGATCGTCGGCAACGAGAAGCTGCCGCGCAGCCAGGTGATCAGCAAGGTGTGGGACTATATCAAGTCGAACAACCTGCAGAACCCGGAGAACAAGCGCGAGATCGTCGCCGACGAGAAGCTGAAGAAGGTGTTCGGCCGCGACAAGGTGACGATGTTCGAGATGAACAAGTACATCTCGCAGCACGTGAAGGCCTGAACCCGACGCGCGTCGGCCGCGCGACCGGCCGGCGTGACGTGGAGCGCGCGGCGCGCGACCCGATCAGGCGAGCGCGTGCGCGCGTCGCGCCGCGGCGCGGCTAGGATGGAGAATGATGCTCCACCGCGCCGCGCCGCTCCCCGACCCGGATCCCGCGCTCGTGCCGCTGCCCCCCGGCGAGCGCGCCGGCCGGTACCCGCGCCGGTGCCGCGTCGCCGCCGCGGTCCTGGCCGCGGCGGCACTGCCGCCGCTGGCGCGCGGCGCCTCGCTCGCCGCGGCGATCATGATCACGGTGGCGGCCGCGCTCCTCGGCGTGGCACGCCGGCTCGACCGGCGGCGCGCGCGCGCGCTCGCGGCACGGCTCGCCGCCGGCTGCCAAGCCGCCGTGGCGCACGGCTGGTGCCGCACCGGGCCGGGCGCCGTCGCGCTGGCGGAGGGACGGCGCGTGTGGCTGGCCGACCGCTCCACCGCCTATCATATCGTGCGGCTCGCGCCCGAGCAGATCGCGGCGGTACGGACACGGCGCGACTGGCGCGGCTGGCGGGTCGCGCTGTTCTACCGGCTCGACCCGCACGAGGTGGCGCGGCGCTCGTCGATCTGCTTCGGTCGCGACCGCCTCGCCGCCGACACCTTCGTCGCGCATCTCACGCGGCGCTGAGGCCCGACCATCGGTCCGAGCCGTCGACATGCTGCCGCGCAAGGGCAGCCCAGGGTGGCGGGCGCCGCGCCCACGACTCTGCGCGCCGACGTGCGCCGGAGCGCGCCACGGCTCGTCCCGATGGGGCCGAGCGCGCGATCCGGCCGGCCACCGCTTCCCCGGCGCGGCGCGGCGCGGTACAGCGCGGCGATGGCGCAGCGACGCTCCCGTTCTCCCGCGCGGCGGCGGCCGGCACGTCGGCGCGGCCGGCGCGGCGCGCGCGTGCGCTTCACCTGGCCGCTGGTCGTCGCCGCCTTCGCGCTCGCCGCGGTGACGCTCGGCTGGCTCGACAGCTGGCACCCGCGCGCGCCGCGCGCCGCGGCGGTGCCGATGAGCGCCGAGGCCGCGCGCGTGTCCAACGACGCCTTCCCGCTCCACGCCGAGCGCCGCCGCGCCGCGCCGCGCTACCGGTTCCGCGGCGGCGAGGCGGCGCGCGCGCAGGCGGTGGAGTGCCTCGCGACCGCGGCGCTGTACGAGGCGGGCGACGACCGCCGCGGGCAGCGCGCGGTGATGCAGGTGGTGCTCAACCGCGTCCGCGCGCCGGGCTATCCCAAGACGGTGTGCGGCGTGGTCTATCAGGGCGCGACGCGCGACACCGGCTGCCAATTCTCCTTCACCTGCGACGGCTCGGTGGCGCGCCGCCCGGTCCGTGTCGGCTGGACCGGCGCGCGGCGGATGGCGCGGCGCGCGCTGGCGGGCGAGGTCGACACCGAGGTCGGGCGCGCGACTCACTACCACACCGACTGGATGGTGCCGTACTGGCGCAACTCGCTGGTGAAGGTCGCGCGGGTGGGGACGCATCTGTTCTACGTGCGGGCGTGAGCCGGGCGCGACGGGCGTAGGGCGGCGGCGCGGGGGGAAGCGGCGCGAGCGATCCGCTGCCCCAGCGAGCCCGGAGCGCCCCGGCGCGTCCGCTCCCCCTCACGGCTGCCAGTTGGGCCGATATCCGGGATCGAGCCGGCGATCGAGGAAATAGGCCGCGCTGATGAAGGCCAGGTGGGTCAGCGCCTGGGGGAAGTTGCCGAGCGCCTCGCCGCGGCGGTCGAGCTCCTCGGCGAACAGGCCGAGGTGGTTGCCGTAGGCGATCCCCTTCTCGAGCATCAGCTGCGCCTCCTCCAGCCGCCCCGCGCGCGCGAGGCACTCGGCGTACCAGAAAGTGCAGGTGGTGAAGGCGCCCTCGCCACCCTCCAGCCCGTCGTCGTCGCGGTAGCGATAGACCAGGCCGTCGTCGCGCAGCTGCTCGCCGATCGCGTCGAGCGTCCTCAGCCACACCGGGTCGGTGGACGAGACGAAGCGCACCAGCGGCAGCATCAGCAGCGCGGCGTCGAGCGCGGTGCCGCCGCGCTCCTGGACGAAATAGCCGTGCACCGGGTGGCGGAAATTGGCCCAGACGTCCGCGACGATCGCGTCGCGCGCCTCCGCCCAGGCGACCAGCGGCGCGGGCAGCGAGCGCTTCTTGGCGAGGCGGATCGCGCGATCGAGCGCGACCCAGCACATCACGCGCGAGTGGAGGAAGTGGCGCGGCGCGCCGCGCATCTCCCAGATGCCGGCGTCGGGTTCCTGCCAGTGCGCGATCACGAAATCGACGATGCCGCGGACGTGCTGCCAGCCCGCGTGGCTCATCGCCGCGCCGTATTTGTTCGACAGGTACGTGCTGTCGAGCAGCTCGCCGAAGATATCGAGCTGGGTCTGCGCGTGCGCGGCGTTGCCGATCCGCACCGGGCGGCTGCCGGCGTGGCCGGCGAGATGGTCGAGCTCGCGCTCGTCGGCCGCCTCGGAGCCGTCGATCGCGTACATCACGCGGATCGGATGCTCCTCATCCGCCTGCATCACGCGCTCGCCCGCCCAGCGGCGGAAATGCTCGGCCTCGTCGACGAAGCCGAGCCGCATGAAGGCGTAGACGGTGAAGGAGGCGTCGCGGATCCAGGTGGCACGATAGTCCCAGTTGCGCCCTGCCCCGGTCGCCTCGGGCAGCGCGAAGGTCGCCGCCGCGGCGATCGAGCCGTGCCGCGCCGAGGTCAGCAGCTTGAGCGCGAGCGCCGAGCGCAGCACCTGCTCGCGCCAGCGCCCCTTGTAGCTCGCGTGGCCGAGCCAGCCGCGCCACGCCCGCGCGGTCGCCTCGACCGCGGCGTCGACCGCCTCGGCGTCGGGCGCGGCGAGCGAGTCGTCGCCGAGCACGAACCAGGCGCTGTCGCCCGCCGCCAGCGTGAAGTCGGCCGCCGCCTCGCCCCCGCCCTCGCCCTCGCCCGCGACGAGCGGCATCGAGGCGTGGAGCCGCATCGCGAGCCCGGCACCGACGAACCGCGCGGTCCGGCCCGCGGCCTCGACCCGCGGCACCTCGCGCGCGTAATCGAAGCGCGGCGCGCAGCGCGCGTCGAAGCCGACCGTCCCCTGGGTCACCGTGACACGGCGGATCACGCAGCGACCGCCCAGCGTCCCGACCGCGTCGGGGTGCGGCATCAGGTCGATCACCTCGGCGCTGCCCGCCTGCGCCATCCAGCGCGTCACCAGCACGTTGGTGTCGGGCAGGTAGAGCTGCAACCGCCGCGCGTCGGCGAGGCGGGGGGCGAGCCAGAAGCCGCCGCCTTTCCCGTCGTCGAGCAGGTCGGCGAAGATCGTGGGGCTGTCGAGCGCGGGCCAGCACAGATAGTCGATCGTGCCGTCGCGCGCGACCAGCGCCGCCGTCTCCAGGTCGCCGATGATGCCGCGGTCGCCGATCGAGCGGGGCGGCACGCGCCGGCCGGCGCGCTCAGCCATTGTCGCGGAACTCGGGGTAGAGCGTCATCCCGCCGTCGACGAACAACGTGGTGCCGGTGACATAGTCGGCGTCGTCGGAGGCGAGCCACACCGCCGCGCGCGCGACGTCCTCGGGCTCGCCGATCCGCCCGTAAGGGATCAGCCGCAGCAGCTTCGCCAGCGCCTCGTCGGTCTCCCACGCCTCCCTGTTGATCGGGGTGCGGATCGCGCCCGGGGCGATCGCATTGACCCGGATGCCGTCGCCGGCGACCTCCTGCGCGAGCGAGCGCGTCAGCATCCGCACCCCGCCCTTGGCGGAGGCGTAGTTGACGTGCCCCGCCCAGGGGATCACCTCGTGGACCGAGCTCATCGCGATGATCGTTCCCGCGCTCCGTGCCGGGCGGCGGTCGCGCGGCTGCGCGCGGAAACGGCGCACCGCCTCGCGCGCGCAGAGGAAATGGCCGGTGAGGTTGACGCCGATCACCGCGTTCCACTGGTCGAGCGAGAGGTCGGCGACGGCGGCGTCCTGCTGCACCCCCGAGTTGGCGACGAGCACGTCGACGCGGCCGAAGGCGGCGGCGGCCTCGTCGAACAGGCGGATCACCTCCTCCTCGCGCGCGACGTCGGCCGCGATCGCGACGGCGCGGCCGCCCGCGGCCTCGATCCGCCCGACGAGGTCCTCCGCGGGCGCGCGCTGCGAGCGATAGTTCACCGCCACCGCCGCGCCGGCACCGGCGAGCGCCTCGGCGACCGCGAGTCCGATCCCCGAGCTCGCCCCGGTGACGATCGCGCTATGGCCGGCGAGCGGCCGTGCGGGGTCGGTCATCGCCGCCTCAGTCGCGCGTCGGGGAGGAGGCGTTGACCGGCTCGGGCGCCGACACCGCGCGCAGCGTCTGCAGCTGCGACTCCGGGTCGATCCGGCGTGTCCGCTGCATCACCTTCACCGGTTCGGCCTTGCCGCTGCGCATCGCCGCGACCACCGCCTCGATCACCGCGAGGTCGGCGAGCCCCTCCTCGCCGTCGGGCTCGGGGTCGCGGCCCTCGAGGATGCAGTCGGAGAAATAGCGCAGCTCGCCGCCGAACTGGTCGGTCGCGGCGAAGGTCTCGTGCGAGTCCTTGCCGCCGACGCTGCGGAACTGCTCCAGCCCCTGGCCGAAGCCATAGGCGGGATTCATCTCGATCGAACCCTTGGTACCGACGATGATGAGGCTGTCGACCGCGTCGGCGGCGTAGCTGACCGTGAACTGCGCCAGCTTGCCGCCGGGCAGCCGCAGCGTCGCGGCGACGGTGTCGTCGAGGTCGCCCAGCCCGGCGGACGGGTGGCGCACGCCGACGGCGGACACCACCTCGACCGGCTCGGCCCCGAACAGATAGCGGATCGCGTTGATCGGATAGGCACCCATGTCGAACAGCGGGCCCGCCTCGATGCCGTGATGCGCGCGGTGGTTGGCGGGATCGAGCGGCTGCGCGAACAGCGAGGTGAAGGCGATCGGCTCACCGATCTCGCCCGCGCGGATGCGGCGGATCGCGTCGAGCGTGGCGGGCTCGAAGTGGAGGCGATAGGCCGTCATCAGCTTCGCCTTGCCGCGCTTGGCCGCGTCGGCGATCCGCTGGGCCTGCTCGCTCGATACCTCGAGCGGCTTCTCGCACAGCACGTGGATGCCGGCCTCGAGCGCTGGCACCGCGAACTCGGCGTGGCGCCAGTTGGGGGTGGCCAGATAGATCGCGTCGATCGCGCCGGTACCGAGCAGCGCCGCGAAATTCTCATAGCCGTAGAGGTGCTTGACACCATAAGCCTTGCCGAGCTTGGTGAGCTTGACCGGATCGCCCGAGACCAGCGCGGTGATCTCCGAGTTGCCGGTGTGCTTGACCCCGGGCATCAGCGCCTCCTGCGCGATATCCCCCAGACCGACGACGGCGTAGCGCACCTTGCGCCCGCCGAGCCCCAGTGCCGACGCGATGCTCATGCCTGTCTCCGCTGCTTCCGTTCGAGGAAGGCCGCAACCGCGCGGGAGGGCGGGTTGGTTCCGTCCCTGGAGGGAGGACTTCCGGGGAGAGAACGGGGGCGGCGTACCGCAGCGGCGCCGCGTCGCTCGGGTGCCGACGTCGCGATCACCGCTTGCGGCGCCCACCCGTCACCATCCGATCGCCCGTCATCCTCGCCGGCGCGGGGAACACGGGGGACGTGACGCGGATCCTGCCGCCCCTCGCGGGAGGCAGGCGGTGACCTACCCCAACGCCCCCGCCACCGCCGCGCGGAGCGCCGGCAGCACCTCGGCCTCGAACCACGGGTTGCGCCGCATCCACGACTGCGAGCGCCAGGACGGGTGCGGCAGCGGGAACAGCGCGGGCAGGTGCGCGCGATAGGCCGCGACGCGCGGCGTCAGTGCGCCCGCGCCCAGCACGTGCGCCTGCGCGTACCCGCCGACCAGCAGCGTCAGCCGCACCTCGGGCATCGCCGCCAGCAGCGACTCACGCCACCGCGCCGCGCAGCCGCGCGGCGGCGCGCGGTCGCCCCCGGCGCCCCGGCCGGGGTAGCAGAAGGCCATCGGCAGCGTCGCCACGCGGCGGGCGTCGTAGAAGGTCGCCGCGTCGATCCCCATCCACGCGCGCAGCCGGTCGCCCGAGGCGTCGTCGAACGGGCGGCCGCTGGCGTGGACCTTGCTGCCCGGTGCCTGGCTCGCGATCAGCAGCCGCGCGTGGGGCGAGACCTGGATCACCGGCCGCGCGCCGAGCGGCAGCTCCGCCGCGCAGGCGGTGCAGGCGCGCACCCGCGCCACGAGCTGGTCGAACGTCTCCACCGTCTCCGAGGTAGGGTTCGCGCACCGCGGCGCAAGACAGCGGGGCTTGGCCGCGACCGCCGCGCGCGCCATCTTGCGCGGAGGAGTCGCGCGCGATGGATGACCTACCCCCCGACAGCAAGCTCACCCGCTCGAAGCGGCGCTGGGCCGAGGAGCACAAATTCGCCGACGCTACCCCACCCACCGGTCGCGAGCGGCTGCCGCCCGGCCAGCACCTCGTCACCGGCTGGCCGGTGCTCGACCTGGGCGAGACGCCGGACATCGGCACCGAGCGCTGGCGGCTGGAGATCGGCGGCCTGGTCGAGCGGCCGGTCGCGCTCGACTGGGCCGGCTTCACCGCTTTGCCCCAGACCCGCTCGCGCTCGGACATCCACTGCGTCACCACCTGGTCGCGCTACGACAACGACTGGACCGGGGTGCGCGCGCGCGACCTGCTCGACCTGGTCACGCCCCTCCCCGAGGCGCGGGCAGTGATGCTGCACGGCTATGACGGTTACACCACCAACGTGCCGCTCGCGGACGTCGCCGCGGCGGACTCGCTGGTGGCGCATGCCTGGCAGGGGAGCCCGCTGTCGCGCGAGCATGGTGGACCCGCGCGGCTGATCATCCCGCACCTGTATTTCTGGAAGAGCGCCAAGTGGATCCGGCGAATCGAGCTGCTCGGCCGCGACGCGCCGGGCTTCTGGGAGGTCAACGGCTATCACATGCGCGGCGACCCGTGGCGGGCGGAACGCTACGGATGATGGCGGCGGGAAGCTGGCGCACCCGACAGGATTCGAACCTGTGGCCTCTGCCTTCGGAGGGCAGCGCTCTATCCAGCTGAGCTACGGGTGCCGGTCGGCTGCGACTAGCAGGGTGCGCGGCGTCGCGCTACCCGCTTTTCGCGGGGCGGCGCGCGATCGTCACCGGCTGGAACGGCGCCAGGCCGCAGCTCGCGCCGCGCATCCCGCCGGTCGTGTAGAGCACGGTGATGATGTCCTGCGCGCACAATTGCCCGATCGACGTGGCGTAGCCGAAGCGCCGCTCGAAGCCGAGCCCGGGGCAGGCCTGGGGCAGCGTCACCCGGTAATAGCGGTCGCCGACGGTATGGAAGTCGATCACGCGGTCGCTGCGCACCAGGCTCTCGCGCAGCGCGCTGATCGGCACGCAGGTGCGCGGCGCGCCCGCGGGTACCGCCTCGGGCACCGCCGGCCCGCGGTCGCGCGCCAGCGCCGCGCCGGACAGCATCAACACCGTCATCGCCAAGCCCAAGCGCATCGCCGCCTCCTCAGCCCGCGCGCGCCGCGGCCCGGTCGGGCGGCGGCGGCGTCTTCGGCGTGAACGCGCAGAGGTCGTGCTCGATGCAGCGCCAGCACTCGGGGCGACGCGCCTTGCAGACGTAGCGGCCGTGCAGGATCAGCCAATGGTGCGCGTGCACCCGGAACGGCGCGGGAGTCACCGCGTCGAGCCGCTTCTCCACCGCGAGCACGGTCCTGCCGCGCGCCAGCCCGGTGCGGTTGCCGACGCGGAAGATGTGCGTGTCGACCGCGAAGGTCTCCTCGCCGAAGGCGACGTTGAGCACGACGTTGGCGGTCTTGCGCCCGACCCCGGGCAGCGCCTCCAGCGCGGCGCGGTCGCGCGGCACCTGCCCGCCGTGCCGCTCGATCAGCGCCTGGCTCAGCGCGATGACGTTCTTGGCCTTGGTGTTGAACAGCCCGATCGTGCGGATATGCCGCTTGAGCCCGTCCTCGCCGAGCGCGACCATCGCCGCGGGGGTGTCGACCTCGGCGAACAGCGCGCGCGTGGCGCGGTTGACCCCGGCGTCGGTCGCCTGGGCGGAGAGCACCACCGCGACCAGCAGAGTGTAGACGTTGACCGACTCGAGCTCGGTCTCGGGATGCGGGTTGTCCTCGGCCAGCCGCCGGTAGAATTCGGCGACCTCGCGCCGGGTCACAGCCCGAGCACCTCCGCCATGGCGTAGCGCCCCGGCGCGCGGCCGGCGAGCCACAGCGCCGCCTTCACCGCGCCGCGCGCGAAGATGCTGCGGTCCTCGCCGCGATGGCCGAGCTCGACCCGCTCGCCCTCGCCCGCGAAGACGACCGAATGGTCCCCCACCACCGAGCCGCCGCGCAGCGAGGCGAAGCCGATCGTCCCCTCGGTGCGCGCGCCGACCAGCCCGGCGCGGCTGTCGACCCGCACCTCGGCGAGCCGGGTCGCGCGCCCCGCCGCGGCGGCCTCGCCGAGCAGCAGCGCGGTGCCCGAGGGCGCGTCGACCTTGTGGCGGTGGTGCATCTCGACGATCTCGATGTCCCAGTCGGCGCCGAGCCGCGCCGCCGCCTCGCGCACGAGCGTCTGCAGCAGCGTGACGCCGAGCGAGGTGTTGCCGGTCTGGAGCACCGGGATCACCGCGGCCGCCTGCTCGATCAGCGCGTGATGGGTGGCGCTCAACCCGGTGGTGCCGATCACGATCGGGGTGCGCGCCGCGACCGCCGCGGCGAGATGCGGCTCGAGCGCGGCGGGGGTGGAGAAATCGACCAGCACGTCGGCGGCCTGGGCGAGCGGCAGCGGGTCACCGCCGGCATCGACCCCGCCCGCGACGGTGCAGCCCTCCTCCTCCGCGATCGTCGCGATCGCGCGCCCCATGCGACCGTTGCTGCCGTAGATGCCGATGGCGGTCATGTCGCGTCACTCGTTCGGAGAGAGGGGTGAGCCCCGACGCGCCTTGCCACGCGGGACGCGGGAAAGACAGTCGCGCGATGCTCGGCATGGGACGGTCAGGTCGCCGGGCCGAGGCCGCACCCGGGCGACCGAGCGCCCGCCGCGCGCGGGCGGGTCCGAGGTGCATGTTCTATCGGGAGAGTGGGAGGCTTCTGTTGCCCGGTGCCTCCCGTACCGCTGGATTCCCCTTCTGTTGCCCGGTGGGGTCCGACCGCGCTTTTTTGGTGTAACGTCAGGCCGTTAGGCCCTCAATTACGCCGCAATCGCGAGTGCTTCGTTGTCGTTGGCACTTGTGTGATGGGCCGTCGCGGTGGTCCCATTCCGAGCGAAAACAGCGCTTTTCAACACACGTCGATCCTGGTTCGGCCCCGTCAGCGCGGCTGCGCGCAGCCGCGGTGGTGGAGCCGCCGGGTACTGCCCCCGGGTCCGCTGCGCCTATTGTACGCCGCAGTTTATCGCCATAGCCGGGTGAAACCCGACGCGAGTCATATAGGCGGGCGCGCGGCGCGGGAAAAGCCCCGCGCGGCCATTTGCCCGCCACAATATCCCTGTATATACTGCGTTATGCTCACCCAGCGGTCCCGTTACGCCCTTCGCTCCATGCTGTTCCTGGCGGGCGCGCCGGCCGGGTCGCCGCCGATCCCGATGACTCGGATCGCCGCCGAGGCCAATGTCCCGCGCAAGTTCCTCGAGCTGATCCTCGCCGACCTGCGCGACGCCGGCCTGCTCCACAGCCATCGCGGCAAGATGGGGGGCTATGTGCTGTCGCGGCCGGCGCACCTGATCTCGCTCGGCGAGGTGATCCGCGTGATCGAGGGGCCGCTCGCGCTGGTGCCGTGCGTCAGCCGGACCGCGTACCGCTCGTGCAAGGACTGCAAGAGCGAGGCCGAGTGCGCCATCCGCCACGCGATGATGCGCGTGCGCGACGAGACCGCGCGCATCCTCGACGGGACCAGCCTGGCCGACGCGACCGCGAACCAGCTCGTCGCGGCCTGAGGCGAGGCGGCGCGCGTTGATTGACACGGTACACACGAGCTTGGCCGATCTCGGTTCCGCCTCGGCCCTCCGTCAATACACTGCCTCATGTTCGTCATCCCCACAAACGCGGGGATCCGGACACGCCGACGTCTCTCCTCTCGCCGCAGCGTCAGCGCGTCCGGGTTCCCGCCTGCGCGGGAATGACGAAGTCAGTGCGACGCGGCGGTGATGACGGGGCCACTCGCCGTCCCACTAGACCCATCGCCGCGCCCCGCTTACCCATCGCGGGATGATCGACGCGCCGCTGCCCAGCACCGAGACCGACGCCGCCGCCGAGCTCGAGCGGCTCGCGCGCGAGATCGCGCACCATAACCGGCTCTACCATACCGACGACGCGCCCGAGATCAGCGACGCCGACTATGACTCGCTGGTCCGCCGCAACGCCGCGATCGAGGCCGCCTTCCCCGCGCTGGTCCGCGCCGACTCCCCCAGCCGCCAGGTCGGCGCCGCGCCCGCCGCGCACCTCGCCAAGGTCGCGCACGCGCGGCCGATGATGAGCCTCGACAACGCCTTCGCCGAGGAGGAGGTGGAGGAGTTCGTCCGGCGCGTACGCCGCTTCCTGCGACTGGCCGACGACGAGCCCGTCGCGCTCACCGCCGAGCCCAAGATCGACGGCCTGTCCTGCTCGCTGCGCTACGAGGACCGCCGGCTGGTCCAGGCGCTGACCCGCGGCGACGGCACCACCGGCGAGGACGTCACCGCCAACGTGCTGACGATCGACGACATTCCCCGCACTCTTCCCGATGACGCACCCGCCATCTTCGAGGTGCGCGGCGAGGTTTATATGGAGAAGGCCGCCTTCGCCGCGCTCAACGCGCGGCTCGCCACCGAGGCCGAGGCGAGCGGCAAGGAGGCGCGCCGCTTCGCCAACCCGCGCAACGCCGCCGCGGGCTCGCTGCGCCAGAAGGACGCCGCGGTCACCCGGGCGCGCCCGCTGCGCTTCCTCGCGCACGGCTGGGGCGAGGCCAGCGCGGTGCCCGGCGAGACGCAGGACGCGGTGGTCGCGGCGCTGCGCGGCTGGGGCTTCCCGATCGCCGACGCCTTCGCGCGCTGCGACGACGCCGCGGCTGCGCTGGCGCGCTATCGCGCGATCGAGCACCGCCGCGCCGACCTCCCCTTCGACATCGACGGCGTGGTCTACAAGGTCGACCGGCTCGACTATCAGCAGCGGCTCGGCAGCGTCGGCCGCGCGCCGCGCTGGGCGATCGCGCACAAATTCCCCGCGGAGCGCGCCGAGACCGTGCTGGAGGCGATCGATATCCAGGTCGGCCGCACCGGCAAGCTCACCCCGGTCGCGCGGCTCATCCCGGTGACGGTCGGCGGCGTCGTCGTCACCAACGCCACGCTGCACAACCGCGACGAGATCGCGCGCCTCGACGCGCGCGTCGGCGACCGCGTGCTGCTCCAGCGCGCCGGCGACGTGATCCCGCAGATCGTCGAGGTGCTGCCCCGCGACGCCGAGCGCGCGCCCTACGTCTTCCCGGACCATTGCCCGCGCTGCGACAGCGAGGCGGTGGCGGAGGAGGGCGAGGTCGACGTGCGCTGCACCGGGGGGCTGATCTGCCCGGCGCAGCGGCTCGAGCGGCTCAAGCATTTCGTGGGCCGCGGCGCGCTCGACATCGACGGGCTGGGCGAGAAGACGCTGGTCGAGTTCGTCGCGCTCGGCTGGATCGCCGAGCCCGCCGACATCTTCCGCCTCGCCGCGCACCGCGAGGCGCTGGTCGGGCGCGAGGGCTGGCAGGCGAGATCGGTCGACGCGCTGCTCGCCGCGATCGAGGCGCGGCGGCGGCCCGACGCGGCGCGGCTGCTGTTCGGGCTCGGTATCCGCCACGTCGGCATCGTCACCGCGCGCGACCTGCTCAAGCATTACGTCACCCTGCCAGCGGTGGCGGCGCTGGCGGACGAGCTGATCGCGCTGCGCGAGCGCACGATCGCCGCGCTCGGGGAGGACGAGGGCAAGCTGCGCACCCGGCTGGACAAGGCGATCGCCGAGCTGATCGGGGTGGAGAATGTCGGCGCCGCGGTGGGCCACGCGCTCGCCGATTTCTTCCACGAGCCGCACAATCGCGCGGTGTGGGACGACCTGCTCGCCGAGGTGTCGCCGCCCGACTTCCGCGTCGAGACGGTGACGTCGGAGGTGTCGGGCAAGACCGTCGTGTTCACCGGCACGCTCGAGACACTGAGCCGCGACGAGGCCAAGGCGCAGGCGGAATCGCTCGGCGCGCATGTCTCGGGCTCGGTGTCGAAGAAGACCGACCTGCTGGTGGCGGGGCCGGGCGCGGGGTCGAAGGCGAAGAAGGCGGCCGAGCTCGGCATCCGCGTCGTCGACGAGGCGGGCTGGATCGCGATCGTCGCCGCCGCGGCGGGCTGAGGAGGTCAGGGCGCGGGCGCGGCACACCGCTGCCGTGCTCCCGCGGACGCAGGAGCACAGGTCTCAGGCGGTGTCGCTCGAAGCCCATGGCCCCCGCGTGCGCGGGAGCGCATCGCCTTCGGTGAGCGGCTGCGCTCTCGGGCGAAGGGAGAACGCGGTCCTCGCCTGATCGCCCCCTCCCTCTCTGCCTAACGTCACCCCGGGCTTGTTCCGGGATCCACTCATCCGCGTACCCACCGGTCGAGGAGTATGCGGCCGGGTGGATCCCGGACCAAGTCCGGGATGACGGGTGGTGGGGACCCAGGCTCCAGCTCTCCAAGAAGAAAGGGCGACCCGCAGGCCGCCCTCCCCTATCTTCCGGTCGGAGTGTCGCCTCACGCCCCGGCGGGCGAGGCGCTCCCGAACGGGCCCGACGGGCGCTTGGTCTTCGGGATCGACGTCCCCGCCGCGGGCACTGCGGATGCCTTCGGCCCCTGGTCCGCGCGGCCGATGTCATCGCCCGCGATCAGGCGCTTGATCTCCTCGCCGGTCAGCGTCTCATATTCGAGCAGCGCGCCGGCCAGCGAGTGAAGCTGATCGAGATGATCGGTCAGCACCTGCTTGGCGCGGTGCAGCCCGCCCTCGACGATCGCCTTGATCTCGTCGTCGATCAGCTGCGCGGTGGCGTTCGACATCCGCACCGGCTGGCTCGACGAGTAACCCAGGAAGCTCTCGCCCTCGGGCTGGGCATACTCGACCGGCCCGACCTTGTCCGACATGCCCCATTTGGTGACCATGTCGCGCGCCAGCCCGGTGGCGTACTGGATGTCGCCGCTCGCGCCGCTCGACACCTTGTCATAGCCGAAGATCACTTCCTCGGCGATGCGGCCGCCCATCGCCACCGCGAGGTTCGCGTACATCTTGTCGCGGTGGTAGCTGTAGCTGTCGCGCTCGGGCAGGCGCATCACCATGCCCAGCGCACGGCCGCGCGGGATGATCGTCGCCTTGTGGATCGGGTCCGACGCGGGCTCGTGCAGCGCGACGATCGCGTGGCCCGCCTCGTGATAGGCGGTCATGCGCTTCTCGTCCTCGGTCATGACCATCGAGCGGCGCTCGGCGCCCATCATGACCTTGTCCTTGGCCTCCTCGAACTCGGCCATCGCGACCAGGCGCTTGCCCTTGCGCGCCGCCATCAGCGCGGCCTCGTTGACGAGGTTGGCGAGGTCGGCGCCCGAGAAGCCCGGCGTGCCGCGCGCGATCACCCGCGCGTCGACGTCGGGCGCCAGCGGCACCTTCTTCATGTGGACCTCGAGGATCTTCACGCGGCCGTCGATGTCCGGCCGCGGCACCACCACCTGGCGGTCGAAGCGGCCCGGGCGCAGCAGCGCGGGGTCGAGCACGTCGGGGCGGTTGGTCGCCGCGACGATGATGATCCCCTCGTTGGCCTCGAAGCCGTCCATCTCGACCAGCAGCTGGTTGAGCGTCTGCTCGCGCTCGTCGTTGCCGTTGCCCAGCCCCGCGCCGCGGTGGCGACCCACCGCGTCGATCTCGTCGATGAAGACGATGCACGGCGCCGACTTCTTGGCCTGCTCGAACATGTCGCGGACGCGGCTCGCGCCGACGCCGACGAACATCTCGACGAAGTCGGAGCCCGAGATGGTGAAGAAGGGGACGCCCGCCTCGCCCGCGATCGCGCGCGCCAGCAGCGTCTTGCCGGTGCCGGGCGAGCCGACGAGCAGCGCGCCCTTGGGGATCTTGCCGCCCAGGCGGGCGAACTTGGTGGGGTCCTTGAGGAAGTCGACGATCTCGGTGAGCTCGGCGCGCGCCTCGTCGATGCCCGCGACGTCGTCGAAGGTGACCTTGCCTTCCTTCTGCGTCAGCATGCGCGCGCGGCTCTTGCCGAAGCCCATCGCGCCGCCAGCGCCGCCGCCCTTCTGCATCTGGCGCAGCACGAAGAAGGCGATGCCGAGGAAGAGCAGGAACGGCAGCGACTGGTAGAGCAGCACCATCCAGATCGACGGGCCCTCCTCCGGCTTGCCCGCCACCTCCACGCCGGCCTTGCGCAGCCGCTCGATCAGGCCGGAGTCCTGCACCGGATAGGTGCGGAACTTGTCGCCGTTCGAGAAGCTGCCGGTGATGATGTCGCGGCTGACGTTGACGTCCTTCACCGTGCCCTCGTCGACCTTGTCGAGGAAGGTGGAATAGGCCACGGTATTGCCCTGCGCCGTGGTCGTGCGACCGTCGAACAGCGTCACCACCACCGCCAGCGAGAGCAGCACGCCGACCCAGATCAGCAGGCTCTTCATCCAGGGGTTAGGGTTGCCGCCGCCACCATTGTCGCCGCCGCCGTTCCCGCGCTGCCTGTCGTTGTCGTTCATCGGGTACCTTTCCAACGAACGCAATGTAAGGCACGACGGGTTAATGGCAATGGAACAGCGTCGGTCAGAGTGATCGACGCGGCGGTGTTGGGCGAAAAATCCAGCCTTCCCCGTACACTTCCACCTTCACCCCGGCGTGGGTCGCGCCGCGGCGTGCCGCGAGCGCGTCGAGCAGTGGCTCGATATTGGACGAATCGGTGAAGAGCGGCAGCACGATGACGTGCTGCGCCCGAGTCGCGTGGAGCGCGCGGCGGAGCAGGCGCCGGCGCAGCTCGCGCGGCGCGTCATCGACGGCGAAGGGCCGGTCGGGGCCGTGCCAGCGCTCGGCCCACAGCCGGTCGGCCAGCCCCGCGATCACATCCTCGGCCTCGGCGAGATAGCCCGCCGACGCCGCGAGCCCCGCCGGGTCGAGCGCGGGCGCGGCGGCGGCGAGCGCGGCGCGGACGCGGGTTCGATCGTGCCGCGGGTCCGCGTTCGACGGGTCGTCGACGAAGGGCGCCCCCGCCGCCTCCACCAGCGCGCGCAGCTCGGCGCGGCGCCACCCCAGCAGCGGGCGCAGCAGCAGCGTGCCGAGATCCCATCGCACCGCGCGGATCGCGCTCAGCCCGGCCAGCCCGGAGGCGCGGTTGAGCCGCATCAGCAGCGTCTCGGCCTGATCGTCGGCGTGGTGCGCGGTGAGCAGCGCGTCGACGCCCTGCTCCCTCGCCCAGGCGGTCAGCAGCGCGTAGCGCGCCTCGCGCGCGCGGCGCTGGAGCGAGCTGCCCGCGATCGGCACCGCGGGGACGAGTGTCGCGTGCGGCACCCCCCTCCGCTCGCACAGCGCCGCCACCATCGCCGCCTCCTCGGCCCCCGTGGGGCGGAGCCGGTGATCGACCGTCGCCGCGACCACGTTCCCCGGGAAGGCCGCGGCGGCGAGCAGCAGCAGCGCCACCGAATCGGGTCCACCCGACACCGCCACGCCGACCCGCGCCGCGTCGCCGACCGCCGCCAGGTCGTGCGCGCGCGCCAGCCCGCGCCGCAGGTCGTCGGCGAAGCGCGCCACCGCCGCCGCGGGCAGCGGCGCCACGCTCAGCTCACTTGCACTTGGCGGCCGTGCGCGCCTTGGCGACATCGGCCTTGAGCCCGGGCGAGATCTTGCCGCCATAGACGTCGGTCAGCTCGCCGTAGACCTTGCAGGCGTCGTCGGGCTTGTCGAGCTTCAGCAGCGCGGTACCGAGATAATAGAGGCTGTCGGGGGCGCGCTCGCCGTCGGGGAACTTCTTGTAATTGTCGTAGAAGGCGATCGAGGCCAGGCTCGGCTTGCCCTCGTCGAGATAGGACCGGCCGAGCAGGTTCTGCGCGAAGCTGGCGCGGCGGTGCTTGGGATACGTGGCGACCACCTTCTTGAGCTGCACCTCGGCGGCGGGATAGTCGCGCGCCTGCCACAGGCGATAGCCGGCGAGATAGCCGTCCTCGGCCGGGTCGCCGCTGCTCGGGGCAGCGCTCGCCGCCGCCGCGCCGCCCACGGGCTCGGGGGCCTGCGGCACGGTCACGTCGGGCCCGCCCGCGGCGTCCGCGCCCGGCACCGGCGCGGGCGCGACCGGCTGGGTCAGCTTGGCGTCGGTGGCCTTGCGATAGTCCTCGAACTGCTGCTCGAGCTGGCGCAGCTTGTACTGGGTCTGCTCGATCTGCCCGGTCATGCTCGCCATCTGCTGCTCGAGCGAGGTGACCCGCGCGGTGATGTCGGTGAGCGCGCTGGTCGCGGGCACGCCCGCGGCGTCGACGGGCGCGGTCGGGGGCGCGATCTGCGGCTCCACCATCGCGCCCGCGCCGCCGGGGAACACCTTGCGCTGCACCGCGCGCATCTCCGCCTCGAGCTTGCCGACGCGGCCCTCGATCTGCGCCGCCGCCGGCGCCGCGGCCGATCCCGCCACCACCAGCGCCAGCGCGCTCCCCACCATCCACTTGGTCATCATGTGTCGTCCCCGGTGCGCACCTTCCGCACCTCTCTATAGAAAAGAGCTGTCGCCAGGCTGAAGCGCGGCGCGGTCAGGTCCCTGGCGCGACGGCCCACGCTCCCATAACGCATATCCATCGCGACCGTCCCACCGTCATCCCGGGCGTGCTCCGGGATCGATCCGTCCGCGAGCGCCGCCGTCCCGGTGCGCGCGCTCCCCGGATCGAGTGCGGCGTGACGAACGGGCGGCGGGGCTGCACCCCGTCCCCGTCACGTCACCCACGCGCCAGAGTGAGCCCGCTGCCGTCACCGCGCCACGTCGCGGAAGGCCGCGAGCTGGCCCGCGTCGCCCGGCGCCGTCGCCGCGTTCGATGCGGTCGCCGCCGGCGGCGCGCTCGCGCTCGGGGTCGGCGCGGGCAGGCCGCGCGCGGCGAGCGCCTCGGCGCTGATGCCGACGTCCCTGATCGCGCGCTTGCCGTCGCCCAGCGGCGCGACCTCGCGGCCGTCGACCGTCACGGTGAGCTGGTCGGGGCGGCCGACGTTGATCATCGGCCGGTCGGTGCCGGCGGGCACCTCGAACGCCTGGCCCGGCTTCATCGTGCCCTCGAACAGTCGCTGCTTGGCGCCGTCGTACACGCGCATCCACACCTCCGTGCGCGCGGTCAGCACCACCTTGCCGGCGGCGGCGGGGGTCGGCGCGGGCGGCGGCACCTCCTTGCTGGAGGCGACCTGCGCGCTCGGCGTCGCCTCGGGGGCCTGCTCGGTCGTGCCGCGGAACATGCCGGTGGAGAGCCACAGCACGCCCAGCACCAGCACCGCCAGCGCCAAGCCGGCGGCGACGATCACCAGCCCGCGCGACGGCGCGCGCGACGGGTCGGCGATCTCCTCGATATGATGCTGGCGCAGCGGCATCGCGCCGCGCGCGAGCTCGCCGCGGATGGCGCGACCGACGTCGGCCTGGTCAAGCCCGACCGCGCGGGCGTAGGCGCGCGCGAAGCCCGACGCGTAGGTCGGCGAGGGCAGCAGGTCGAGCCGGTCCATCTCGAGCGCCTCGAGGAAGCGCTGCGTCACGCGCGTGCGCGCCGCGACCTCGGCGAGCGACAGACCCTGCGCCTCGCGCGCCGCGCGCAGCCGCGCCCCGATCGAGCCGGGCATCGGTGCCTGTGCGGGTAGCTCGCCGTCGCTCATTCTTCTCTCCGCCCCGCGCCCGCAGCGATCATGCGGGCGTGCGTTCGTGTTTCAAACACGAGCAACAGTGTCAACAGAGGGGCTTCACACGATCCGACTCGGTTCGTCGCGGCCTCACGCCAGCTCGACCCCGTGCTCGGTCGCCCAGGCCGCGAGCGCGCCGCGCATGTCGCGCGGCGGGTGCACCAGCAGCTCGTCCATGTACGCGGTCAGCGCGGCGCGATCGAGCGTGCGGATCATCGCCTTCACCGGCCCGACCGCCGCGGGCGTGATCGACAGGCGATCGAGGCCGATGCCGATCAGCGCCATGGCCTCGAGCGGCCGCCCGCCCATCTCGCCGCACACCGCCACCGGCACGCCCGCCTCGCGCGCGGGCACGATCACGCGGCGCAGGAAGCGCAGGATCGAGCTCGACAGCCAGTCGTAGCGGTCGGCCAATTTGGGGTTGGCGCGGTCGGCGGCGAAGAGGAACTGCGTGAGATCGTTGGTGCCGATGGAGAGGAAATCGACGTTGGGCAGCAGGATGTCGAGCTGATAGGCGAGCGCGGGCACCTCCAGCATCGCGCCGTAGCGCACCTCCAGCGGCAGGCGCTTGTTGCGCTGGTGGAGGAAGGCGCGCTGCGCCTCGAACAGCGCCTTGGCCTCGTCGAACTCCCACGGCTCCGACACCATCGGGAACATCACGTTGAGCGTCCGGCCGGCGCCGGCCTCGAGCAGCGCGCGCGCCTGCGCCTTCATCAGCCCGTCGCGCTCCAGCGCCAGCCGCAGCGCGCGCCAGCCCATCGCCGGATTCTCCTCCTCGCCGGTGTGGGTCAGATAGGGCAGCGCCTTGTCGCCGCCGATGTCGACGGTGCGGAAGATCACCGGGCGCGACCCCGAGGCGTCGAGCACCTCGCGGTACAGCCGCTGCTGCCGCTCGCGCTGCGGCAGCGTCGCCGAGACGAGGAACTGGAACTCGGTGCGGAACAGACCGATCCCGTCCGCGCCCGTCAGGTCGAGCACGGCCACGTCGTCGCGCAGCCCGGCGTTGACCATCACCGTCACGCGATGGCCGTCGCGCGTCTCGGGGGCGAGGTCACGCAGCGCGGCATAGGCCGCCTTGCGCTTCTGCCGCGCCGCGACCTTGGCCTCGAACGCCTCCTCCATCGCCGCGGTCGGGCGCACGGTCAGCGTTCCCTCGGTGACGTCGAGCAGCAGCGCGTCGCCCTCGGCGATCAGCCGCCGCACGTCGCGCACGCGGCCGAGCACCGGCACGCCCATCGCGCGCGCGACGATCGTGACGTGCGCGGTGAGCGAGCCCTCCTCCAGCACCACGCCCTTGAGCCGGCGCCGGTCGTACTCGAGCAGCTCGGCCGGCCCGAGGTTGCGCGCGATCAGGATCGTGTCCTGCCGCAGCCCCAGCTGCGCCGCCGTCCCCATCTGGCCCGAGACGATGCGGAGCAGCCGGTTGGAGAGGTCCTCCAGGTCGTGCATGCGGTCGGCGAGCAGGGGATCGTCGATCTCGCGCATGCGCTGGCGGGTGCGCTGCTGCACGCGCTCGATCGCGGCCTCCGCGGTGAGGCCGCTGTCGATCGCCTCGTTGATGCGGCGCGCCCAGCCCTCGTCGTAGGCGAACATCTTGTAGGTGGCGATCACCTCCTGATGCTCGTCGCCGACGCCGAACTCGGCCTCGCGCGCGATGCGGTCGATCTGCTCGCGCATCTTGTCGAAGGCGGCGTAGACGCGGTGGCGCTCGGCCTCGGTGTCCTCCGCCACGGTATGCTCGATATGGATGCGCGGCTGGTGGAACACCGCGCAGCCCACCGCCATGCCGTCGACCAGCTTCTGCCCGCCGATCCGGGTCGAGCCGGTCGACTGCGGGCGATCGCTCGGCCCGCCCTGGTCGATCAGCCCGGCGTTGGCGATCAGCTCGGACAGCACCATCGCCACCGTCTGCAGCGCCTCGATCTCGACGTCCTCGTACTTGCGCGGGTCGGCGTGCTGCACCGCGAGGACGCCCACCGCGCGCTCGCGCCGGATGATCGGGACGCCGGCGAAACTGTGATAGCGGTCCTCGCCGGTCTCGGGCTTATAGGCGAAATCGGGGTGGCTCGTGGCCTCGTCGAGGTTGAGCACCTCGTTGTGCTGCGCGATCGTGCCGACCAGCCCCTCGCCCAGCGCCAGCTTGGTGACGTGCACCGCCTCGGGCGCCAGCCCGCGCGTGGCGAACAGCTCGAGCACGCCCTCGCGCAGCAGGTAGATCGAGCACACCTCGCTGTCGAGCGCCTCGCCGATGATCTCGACCACCGAGTTGAGCTTGGCCTGCGCGTTGGAGCGCGCCGCCATCACGTCGTGCAGGTTGACCAGGATCTCGCGGGCGGAACGGGCGGCAGACACGGGCATGCCGAGGGGCTAACAGACCGGCGGCCTGGGTGCCACGCAGCATTTTCTTGGGTGCGGCGCGGCGAGCCGCGGCCACCCACCGCGGCTCCGTCGCGAACGACGCGACGAAAGGCCCGCTCGGCCGATTGAAACGGAAAGTTGCTGGCGAAGCGCGGCGCGGGATCGCACCTCCGGGCGATGAAGACCCCCTCCTTCACCGTGCAGGTGTTCGCCGGCATGGCGATCGGCGTCGCGCTCGGCTTCGCGGCGCGTGACCTGCCCGCGCTCGCCGAGGCACTGCGCCTCACCGGCGAGAGTTTCGTGCAATTGCTCAAGGCGCTGGTGGTGCCGCTGGTGTTCACCGCCATCGTCGCGTCGATCGCGGCGCTGCGCGACCTCGGCAACGCGGCGCGGCTGGTCGGGCAGACGCTGCTGTGGTTCGCCGTCACCGCGCTGATCGCGGTGACGATCGGGCTCACGCTCGGCACCCTGCTCGAGCCGGGCCTGCGCAGCGGGGTCGACCCGTCCGCAGCGGCGCTGCCCGCCACCACCGGCTCGTGGCTCGACTTCCTGCGCGGGCTGATCCCGGGCAACGTCCTCGGCCTGGAGGCGAGCACCAAGCTGGCCGAGGGCGGTGCCGCCACCAAGCTGTCGTTCAACGTGCTCCAGCTGATCGTCGTCGCGATCGCGGTCGGCGCGGCGGCGGTCAACGTCGGCGAGGCCGGCAGCGCCTTCCTCGCCACCAACGCCTCGCTGCTCGCGATCTTCCGTCGGCTGCTGCGCTGGGTGGTGAAGCTCACCCCGATCGGCACCGCCGGGCTGATCGGCACCGCGATCGTGCGCTACGGTTGGTCCTCGCTCGCCGCGCTCGGCAGCTTCGCGGGCGCGGTGTACCTCGGGCTCGCGCTGGTGCTGTTCCTCGTCTACCCCGCGCTGCTCGCGCTCAACCGGCTGTCGGTGCCGCGCTTCTTCGCCACCGCCTGGCCCGCGATCCAGCTCGGCTTCGTGTCGCGCTCGTCGATCGCGACGTTGCCCGTCACCGAGGATGCGGCCGAGCGCGCGGGCGTGCCGCGCGACTATGCCGCCTTCGCGGTGCCTTTCGCCGCGACCACCAAGATGGACGGCTGCGCCGCGATATACCCGGCGGTGGCGGCGCTGTTCGTCGCGCAATATTACGGCATCGCGCTGCACGCCTCGGACTATGTGCTGGTCGTCCTGGTCTCGGTGATCGGCTCGGCGGCGACCGCGGGGCTGACCGGCGCGCTGGTGATGCTGACGCTGACGCTCACCACGCTCGGCCTGCCGCTCGAGGGCGCCGGGCTGTTGCTGGCGATCGACCCGATCATCGACATGGGACGCACCGCGGTGAACGTCGCGGGGCAGCTGCTGGTCCCGCTGATCGTGGCCAAGCGCGAGAACATGCTCGCGCCCGAGGGCACGATGGCGCCGCTGCCCCGCCACGATACGGTGCCGGCATGATCGCGCCGGCGCGAAGTGAACTCCTGATCGCCTGCGACGTTCGTGGGCGACAGAAGGAGACACATGCCATGAACAAGGCCCTGCTCGCCGCGCTGGCGCTCGCCACCGCCACCACCCCGATGCTCGCGCCCGCCGCCCAGGCGCAGCGCAGCGACCGTGACCGCGACTATCGCTGGCACGGCGACGACAAGGACTGGGAGCCCTCGCGCGACTATCGCCGCGGCAGCAGCCGGCGCGAGCGCGCGCTCGGCCGCGACGACCAGATCTACCGCGGCCGCGACGGCCGCGCCTATTGCAAGCGCAACGACGGCACCACCGGCCTGGTGATCGGCGGCGTCGGCGGCGGCGTGCTGGGCAACCTGGTCGGCGGCGGCACGCTCGGCACGCTGCTGGGCGCGGGCGGCGGCGCGCTGCTGGGTCGCTCGATCGATCGCGGCAAGGTGAAGTGCCGCTGAGGTGACGAGGTCCATCCCCGACCCCTCGCCTTCGGGGGGGGGGGGCGGGGGTGGGGCGCTCCCACGGGGGCGGCGTCCGCGGAGACGCCCCTCCCCAACCCCTCCCCTGAAAAGGAGGGGCTCGTTTATCTTAAGGCTCCCCTAAGCGCCCTGATCGCGCGCTATCGCTTGCCCTCAGATCCCGCCCTCTTCCAAACTCAGCAGCGTGGCGTTGCCGCCCGCGCTGGTCGTGTCCACCGACACCGCGCGCTCGGCGCAGAAGCGATAGAGGTACAGCGGGCCGCCCGCCTTGGGCCCCGTCCCCGACAGCCCCTCGCCGCCGAACGGCTGCGACCCCACCACCGCGCCGATCATCGAGCGGTTGATGTAGAGGTTGCCCACCGCCGCCGCGGCCTCGGTCACCTCGGCCGCGCGCGCGATGCGGCTGTGCAGCCCCATCGTCAGCCCGTAGCCCTTGGCGTTGACGCGCGCGATCGTCTCCTCCAGCGCGCCCGCCTTCCACGTCGCGACGTGGAGCAGCGGCCCGAACCACTCGCGGTCGAGCGACTCGACCGAGTCGAGCCGGATCAGCGTCGGCGGCACGAACAGCCCGTCCGCGGGCGCCCCCACCGTCTTCACCCAGCGCGCGCGCGCCTGCTCGCGATACGCCATCAGCCGATCGTAGGCGGCGCGGTCGATCACCGGGCCGACGTCGGTGCGCGGGTCGCCCGCGTCGCCGAGCGTCAGCAGGTCCATCGCGCCCGCGAGCATCTCGATCAGCCCCTCGGCGATATCCTCCTGCACCAGCAGCAGCCGCAGCGCCGAGCAGCGCTGCCCGGCCGAGCGGAACGCGCTGGTGACCACGTCGGCGACGACCTGCTCGGGCAGCGCGGTCGAGTCGACGATCATCGCGTTGATCCCGCCGGTCTCGGCGATCAGCGGCACGATCGGGCGATCGTCGTCCGCGAGCAGCGCGCGCGCGATCGAGCGCGCGGTCGCGGTCGAGCCGGTGAAGGCGACGCCCTGCACGCGCGAGTCGCCCACCAGCGCGGCGCCCACCTCGGGCCCACCCGGCACGAGCACGAGCGCGTCGCGCGGCACCCCCGCCTCATGCGCCAGCGCCACCGCCGCGGCGGCGATCCGCGGCGTCTGCGGCGCGGGCTTGGCGACCACGGTGTTGCCGGTCACCAGCGCGGCGACGGTCTGGCCGAGGAAGATCGCGAGCGGGAAGTTCCACGGCGCGATCGTCGCCCAGACGCCGCGCCCCTCCAGATGGAGCGTGTTGCGCTCGCCGGTCGGCCCGGGCAGCTCGACCGAACCGAGCGTGGCGCGCGCCCGCGCCGCGTAATAGCGGCAGAAATCGGCGGCCTCGCGCACCTCGCCGATCGCGTCCGGGATGGTCTTGAACGCCTCCTGCACGCAGATCGCCATCAGCCGGTCGCGGTCGCGCTCCAGCAGATCGGCGAGCCGGTCGAGGCAGGCGGCGCGCGCCGCCACCGGCGTCGTCTGCCACGCCGGGAAGGCCGCGCGCGCGCGCGCCACCGCGGCGGCGACGTCCGCTGCCGGCGCAGGGACCGGCTCGGTCATCGGCCGGTTCACCGCGGCGCGCGTGTCCTCCAGCACGACGCGGTCGCCGAGATCGAGCCCGCGCGAGTTGCGCCGCTCGGCGCCGAACAGCTCGACTGGCAGCGGGATACTCGGGTGGCGCGAGCCACCGACCGCGGCGATCTTGGCGACCGGGTCGGCGAGGATGTCGGCCTCGCTCAGCCGAGCGTCGGCGAGCTGGTGGACGAAGCTGGAGTTGGCGCCGTTCTCGAGCAGCCGGCGGACCAGATAGGCGAGCAGGTCGCGGTGGCCGCCGACCGGCGCGTAGATGCGGCAGTGATAGCCCTGGTCGCGCACCAGCCGCTCGTACAGGCCGTCGCCCATGCCATGGAGCCGCTGGAACTCGAACTCGCGCCCGTTGCCCGCCCACTCGACGATCGTCGCCACCGTCAGCGCGTTGTGGCTGGCGAAGGCGGGGCGGATGTGGCGCGCGTCGAGCATGTCGCGCGCCACCGCCAGGTAGCTCACGTCGGTCGCGGCCTTGCGCGTGAACAGCGGGTAGTCGTCGAGCCCCTCGACCTGGGTGCGCTTGATCTCGCTGTCCCAATAGGCGCCCTTCACGAGCCGGACGTTCATCAGCCGCCCGAGCGAGCCGGCCCAGGCGACGACCGGGCGCGCGCGCTTGCCATAGGCCTGCACCGCCATGCCGAACCCGTCCCAGTCGCGCAGGCGCGGCAGGGCAGCCACGGCGCCGATGATGTCGAGGCTCATCTCCAGCCGCTCGCTCTCCTCCGCGTCGACGGTGAGCGCGATGCCGCGCGCCGCCGCCTGGAGCGCGAGCGCCTCGAGCATCTCGGTCAGCGCGGGGACGCACTCGTCCCAGCGCGCCACCTCGTAGCGCGGGTGGAGCGCGGAGAGCTTGACCGAGACCGAGTGGCCCGCGCGCGGGTCGCTGCCGACCGCGTCGATCGCGTCGACATAGGCCTGGAAGTAGCGCTCGGCGTCGGCGCTGGTGCGCGCCGCCTCGCCGAGCATGTCGAAGCTGGCGGTGAAGCCGCGGTGATCGGGACGGCGCATCCGCTTCATCGCCTCGTCGATGGTGCGGCCCATCACGAAGATCTCGCCCATCATCCGCATCGCCGCGCCCACCGCCTGGCGCACGAACGGCTCGCCGGCGCGGCTCAGCAGCCGCTTGAGCGGCCCGGTCTCGCCCTCGCCCACCAGCGCGCGGCCGACCACCAGACCCCAGGTGGCGGTGTTGACCAGCCGCGAGTTGGACTGGCCGGCATGCGCGCGCCAGTCGGCGTCGCCCAGCTTGTCGGCGATCAGCAGGTCGGCGGTCTCGGGATCGGGCACGCGCAGGAACGCCTCGGCCAGGCTGAGCAGTGCGACGCCCTCGGACGAGTTGAGGCGATATTCCTGGAGGAACTGGTTGACCCAGCCGCGCGCCTGCGCCGCGCGCAGGTCGGCGAGCAGCCCCGAGGCGGTGTCGACGATGCGAGCGCGCGAGTCGGCCCCCGCCGCGGCGCGCTCCAGCAGCGGCTTTAGAACATCGGGTTCGCTGGCGCGGTGGAGCGCGCGGAGCTGGGCGAGAGTGGATGACGGTACGGCAGCGGCCATCTTCGTGCTTTCGGTTCGTTGTGTCTTGCGGGCACGGCGGCGCCGCGCCTAGACAGATGCGCGCGCTGTAGCGCGTCGCATGGCGGAGGGGAATCGCGGTGACGGCCGAGGAGATGAGCCAGGCGGTCGGGCGCGAGAGCGTCTCCGACTGGGTCGAGGTGACCCAGGCGATGATCGACCGCTTCGCCGAGGCGACGGGCGACCACCAGTTCATCCACGTCGACCCCGAGCGCGCGGCGCGGACGCCCTTCGGCACGACGATCGCGCACGGTTTCCTCACCCTGTCGCTGCTGCCGCTGCTGGCGGCGCGCACCCCCGACGCGCCGCGGCTCGACGGCGTCACGATGGGGGTGAATTACGGGGGCAACAAGGTGCGCTTCCTCGCGCCGGTGCCGTCAGGGTCGCGAGTACGCGCGCGCTCGGTGCTGGCCGATTTCGCCGAGAAGCGGCCGGGGGTCTATCAGTACACCACCGCCACGACCGTGGAGATCGAGGGGCAGGACAAGCCCGCGATGGTCGCGGAGTGGATCACGCAGGTGTTCGTGTGAGGGGTGAGCGGCGTGCCGGTCGTGTCGAGTCGGGCCGTTCGCGAGCAACGCCACCCTCTCCCCTTCGTCCTCCCGGACTTGGCCCGGGATCCACTGTGCCGCGCGCTCATCCGCCGCTTGGTTCGCGGACGGGTGGATCCCGGATCAAGTCCGGGATGACGGCAGCTAGTGAAAGAGGCGTCCCGGACCGCGCGCTCGGGCCGACCCGATCCTCCGGCTCGCACCTCCTCCCCTGACCCTCACCGAAGGACTCCTCTTATGCGCTCCGCCGTCATCGTCTCCACCGCGCGCACGCCGATCGGCCGCGCCTATCGCGGCGCGTTCAATGACACGCCCTCGCCGACGCTGGCCCACCACGCCATCGCCGCCGCCGTCGAGCGCGCCGGGGTCGACCGCGCCGAGATCGAGGACGTCGTCCTCGGCGCCGCGCTCCAGCAGGGACATCAGGCGAGCAATATCGCGCGCACCAGCCTGCTGCGCGCCGGCCTGCCGACCAGCGTGCCGGGCATGTCGGTCGACCGCCAGTGCGCCAGCGGGCTGATGGCGATCGCCATCGCGGCCAAGCAGATCGTCGTCGACGGGATGGACGTGACGATCGGCGGCGGGGTCGAGAGCATCAGCCTGGTTCAGACCCCCGCGATGCGCGTCGCGCCCGACCCCGAGCTGCTGGCGATGCACCGCGACATCTACATGCCGATGCTCCAGACCGCCGAGATCGTCGCCGACCGCTACGGCGTGGATCGCGAGGCGCAGGACCAGTACGCGCTCCAGTCGCAGCGGCGCACCGCGGCGGCGCAGGCGGCGGGCAAGTTCGACGACGAGATCGTCGCGGTCACCGCCACCAAGGCCCATGTCGACAAGGAGACCAAGGCGGTCAGCCACGAGGAGGTGACGCTGGCGCGCGACGAGGGCAATCGCGCCGACACCACGATCGAGGGGCTGCGCGCGCTCAAGCCGGTGGTCGGCCCCGACCGCCACGTCACCGCGGGCAACGCCTCGCAGCTGTCGGACGGCGCCTCGGCCAGCGTGCTGATGGAGGAGCGGCTCGCCGAGCGGCGCGGGCTCACCCCGCTCGGCCGCTACGTCGGCATGGCGGTGCAGGGCACCGCGCCCGACGAGATGGGGATCGGCCCGGTCTATGCGGTTCCCAAGCTGCTCGAGAAGAACGGGCTGACGATGGACGACATCGGCCTGTGGGAGCTCAACGAGGCGTTCGCGGTGCAGGTGCTCTACTGCCGCGACACGCTCGGCATCCCCGACGAGCTGCTCAACGTGAACGGCGGCGCGATCTCGATCGGCCATCCCTATGGCATGTCGGGCGCGCGAATGACCGGCCACGCGCTGATCGAGGGCAAGCGCCGCGGCGCGAGATATGTCGTCGTGACGATGTGCGTCGGCGGCGGCATGGGCGCGGCGGGGCTGTTCGAGGTGCTGTGAGGGGGCCGCACGTTCCCGACCTCTGAGCGCTAGAATCTGCTCCACCTCCATCGATCCGTGCTCCGGCGAACGCCGAAGCACAGGGCCGCAGCGGTGACGCTCGTGGCTCTGGGCTCCTGCGTCCGCAGGAGCACCCAGTGGTTCACACCAGATGGATCAGACTCTGACGCGGTGCGCACGTGAGGTCGGGAGCCGCGGAGCGACCTTCGCGGCACCGGGCCTCGGCGAAGAGGAGTGAACCACCCCGGCGCACGCCGGGGCCCAGGTGGGAGAGCGTTGTTTGTCATTCATCACGCGTCGCCCAACCGGACCCCGGCGGGCGCCCGGGTGGTATCGCGATGGCGGAGGGTCAGCTGGACCGACCATCACAGGAGAATAAAAAGCCCCCGCCCTCCGTCACTTGCCCGCGAAGGCCGCGCGCAGGAAGGCGTCGCTCTGGCGCAGCATCTCGGCGCGCGCGCGCTCGTCGTCGAGCTGGTGATCGAGCCCCTCGAACACCACCAGCGTCGAGGCCTTGCCGGCGCCGCGCAGCCTCTTGTCCATCAGCCGCGACTGGCCGACCCCGACGTTGAGGTCGCGGTCGCCGTGGAACAGCAGCACGGGCGCCTTGAAGCGGTCGGCGTGGCGCGCGGGCGAGCCCTTGCCGATATTCTCGCCCGAGCCGATCTGACGCTCCACCATGGCGCGGTTGCTGAAGCCCTCGGCCTCCTGCTTGGTGCGGCCGAGGTCGGTCACCGGCGCGATCGCCACCACCGCCTTGAACAGGTCGGGGTCGACGACGTTGCTCTGCAACGCGGCATAGCCGCCGTAGGACCAGCCGACGATGCCGAGCTTGGCCGGATCGGCGATCCCCTGCTTGACCAGCCAGCGGCCGGCGTCGCTGACGTCGCCGATCGCCAGCTCCCACGAGCGGAAGCCGTTGTTGGCGAACCAGGCGTCGCCGTAGCCGGTCGAGCCGCGGAACTGCGGCTGCAGCACCGCATAGCCCGACGCGGCGAAGAACTGGACGAGCCAGTCGAAGCCCCATTCGTCGCGATAGGCCGGCCCGCCGTGCGGCATCACGATCGCGCGCAGCCCCTTGGTCGCGCCGCCGGGCGGCAGCGTGAGATAGCCGGGCACCATCGTGCCGTCCGCCGCGGGGAACTTGACCGACGTCATCTGCCCGAGCGGCACGCCCTCCAGCTCGGGCCGCGCCGCGATCAGCGGGTCGAGCGTGCGCCTGGCCTTGGTGTAGAGATAGTACATGCCGGGATCGACGTCGCTGCCGGCATAGACCAGCAGCCGGCTCTCGTCCGCGGTGGCACCGACCAGGCCGATCAGCGGCGCTTTCGGCAGCGCCTTCGCCAGCTTGGCCGCGAGCGTCTTGTATTCCGGGTCGAAATAATCGGTCTGGCGGCGATCGGTCACGTACGTGGCGCCGATGACGCGGCCGTGCCGGCCGATCCGCGCGATGCCGCCGACATCGACCTCGGGATTGCTCCACACCAGGCTGGCCTTCATCGATCCGTCGAGCGCGACGCTGTACAGCGCGAGCCGCCCGTCGAGCCGCTGGGTCGCGAAGGCCATGTCGCGCGTGCCGTCCACCGCGAGCGGCTCGAGCACGCTCGGCCCGTCCTGGCGGGCGGTGCTGAACGGCTTCCACGCGGTCTGGCCGGTCGGGCGATAGCTGTAGACCGTGTCGCCCTTGAGCTCGCCGTCCTCGCGCCGCGGCATCGTCTCGCGGACGCGGATATGACCCTGGCCGTCGGCGAGCCAATCCTCGGCGTCGGACACCGGCCGCTCGATCAGCTGCGCCTTGCCCGTGCTGCTGTCGACCAGCTCGACGCCGAGCCCGTCGCGCGACACCGAGCTGGCGTTGAAGCCCGAGTCACCCCGCTCCGGGATGAAGTCGCGCTGCATCAGCACCCAGCCGTCACCCCCGCGCCAGTCGATCACGTCGCCGTCGAACTGGTTGAGGCGGGTCGCGCCGATCCGGCTCTTGCGGCCGAGATACAGCGGGTGGCCGCCGTCCGCGTCGAAGGCGAACAGCCGCGAGAAGCCCACCCGCTTGTCGAGATAGTCGGCGACGCCGTGGAACTTGCAGATCAACCGCGCGGAGGAGGCCCATCCACAGGACGAGGGCGTCAGCCGCTCGCCGTTGCCCAGGTCGACCATCTCCTCGCGCTGCTTGGCGACGTCGATCAGCCGCACCGCGCTGCCGCGCCCCAGCGTCGCGCTGATATAGGCGATATGCGCGCCATCCGGCGCCAGGCTGATCTGGCCGACATGCTCGCGCGCGCCGAAGCGGCTCGCCAGGTCGCTCGTCGCGGGTGTCGTTCCCGCGGGCGTCGTCGCCGCGGGCGCGCCGTCCGTCCCGAGCGGCGCCGCCATCGCGGCATGGCCCGCGAGCCCCGCGAGCAGCGCGCACAGCGCCGCCCCCGCCTTCCCCCTCATCCCGTCGTCCCCCTGTTTCCCCGTCTCAAATCTATCCGGCGCCGCGCGCGCCGCAAGGCCCGCGTGGACAGCGGTGACCCAGCTTGGCAGAAGGCGCCGGCATCCTCCCGGAGTCCGTCCATGCGTCTGCGTCTCTCCTCTTTGTCCCTGCTCGCGCTGGCCGCGGCGAGCGCCGTCTCGGCGCAGAAAGTGCCGACCGCGCCGATCTCCGAGCAGACACTGAAAGAGGTGACGAAAGAGTTATCGTCGGACGCCTATGAGGGCCGCGCGCCGGGCAGCGCGGGCGAGGAGAAGACGGTCGCCTATCTGGCCAAGCGCTTCGCCGCGGCGGGGCTGAAGCCGGGCAACAAGGGCAGCTGGTACCAGGACGTGCCGCTGGTCGAGCTGACCGCGCATGACGTCTCGCCGCTCGTCTTCACGGGCGCGGGCGCACCGCTCAGCCTGCGCTATGGCCCGCAGATGGTGGTGGGCAGCTACCGCGTCGCGCCGCGCGAGGAGGTGAAGGACAGCCCGGTCGTGTTCGTCGGCTACGGCGTCAACGCGCCCGAGAAGGGCTGGAACGACTATGCCGGGATCGACGTGCGCGGCAAGACGGTGCTGATCCTCGTCAACGACCCCGACTGGCGCACGCCCACGGTCGGCGGCACCTTCAACGGCCGAGCGATGACCTATTACGGCCGCTGGACCTACAAGTTCGAGGAGGCGGCGCGGCAGGGTGCCGCGGCGGCGCTCATCGTCCACCAGACCGAGCCCGCGGCCTATGGCTGGAACGTCGTCCAGTCGAGCTGGACCGGCGCGCAGCAGGTCGCCGACGCCGCCGACGGCCATGCCGACCAGAGCGCGGCGGTCGGCTGGATCCAGTACGACCAGGCCAAGGCGCTGTTCGCGCGCGCGACGCTCGACTTCGACGCGCTCGCCGCCGCAGCCTCGCGCAAGGGCTTCCGCGCCGTGCCGCTGAAGGGCGTCACCGCCTCCGTCTCGTTCGACGAGACGGTGCGCAAGCACATGTCGCGCAACGTGGTCGGCGTGCTGCCGGGCAAGACCCGCCCCGACGACTATGTCCTCTACAGCGCGCACTGGGACCATCTCGGCCACTGCGAGGCCGCGCCCGACGGCGACGACATCTGCAACGGCGCGATCGACAATGCCAGCGGCACCGCCGCGCTGGTCGCGCTCGCCGAGGCCAATGCGAAGGCCGGGCCGGCGGCGCGCAGCCAGGTCTTCGTCGCGGTGACGGGGGAGGAATCGGGGCTGCTCGGCTCCGAATATTACGCCGCCAACCCGCTCTACCCGCTGGCGCGCACCGTCGGCGGGGTCAACATGGACGCGCTGTCGCTGGCCGGCCCGGCGAAGAACGTCGTGGTGGTCGGCAAGGGCAAGTCCGAGCTCGACTGGTATCTCGATGCCGCGCTCGGGGCACAGGGCCGCTACGCCTCGGACGAACCGACCCCGGAGAAGGGCTTCTACTATCGCTCCGATCATTTCAGCCTGGCGAAGCGCGGCGTGCCGATGATCTACTTCGACGCGGGCGACGATCTCGTCGCGGGCGGCAAGGCCGCGGGTGCGGCGGCGGCGAAGGATTACGAGGAGCATCGCTACCACGGCCCCAAGGACGAATATGATCCCAATTGGAACTGGGCGGGAACGGTGCGCGACGTGCAGCTCTATTACTCGATCGGCCGCGCGCTCGCCGAGAGCGACGCCTGGCCCAACTGGGTCGCCGGCGACGAGTTCCGCGCGATCCGCGACCGCAGCCGCGCCGCGGCGCGCTGAACAGGAGTGACGAACGTGCCCCGTACCCCGCTGCCCGAATGGGCACCGCACCAGGCGGTGTGGATCGGTTTCCCGAGCCACCCCGAGCTGTGGCAGGACGATCTCGACCAGGCGCGCGACGAGGTGGTCGCCTTCGCGCGCGCGGTCCACGCCGAGGGGCGCGGCGAGCAGGTGCTGCTCGTCGCCGCCGACGCCGAGGCGGCCGCGGCGGCGCGCGCGCTCGTGCCGTTCGCCGAGGTGCTGGTGCAGCCCTTCGGCGACATCTGGCTGCGCGACACCGCCCCGATCGTCGACGGCGACGGGCGCGCGCGCGACTTCCAGTTCAACGGCTGGGGCGGCAAATACGACCTGCCCGGCGACGAGGACATCGGCGCGCGGCTGGCGCGCGCGCGTGGGCTGGTGGTGCTGCCGTGCGACTGGGTGCTCGAGGGCGGCGCGATCGACGGCGACGGCACCGGGCTGGTGGTCACCACCGAGCAGTGCCTGCTCAACCCCAACCGCAACCCCGCACTGACGAAGGAGGTGGTGGAGCGGCGCCTCGCCGCGGACCTCGGCTATACCCGCGTGCTGTGGCTCGGCGACGGGCTGCTCAACGACCATACCGACGGCCATGTCGACAATCTCGCGCGCTTCGTCGGGCCGAACCGGCTGGCGCTGCCGGTCGGCGCGGAGAATGACCCCAACTGGCGGGTCTACCAGGACGCCGCGGCGCGCGCCCGCGCGGCGGGGGTGGAAGTGGTCGAGATCCCCTCGCCCGGCCGCGTGCTGCGCGACGAGGAGGTGGTGCCGGCGAGCTACATGAACTTCTACGTCGGCAACGCCGCGGTGGTGGTGCCCGTCTACGGCACGCCGCAGGACGGGGCCGGGGTCGCCGCGATCCGCGCGCTCTTCCCCGATCGCGAGGTGATGGGGCTGCGCGCCGACGCGATCCTGACGGGCGGGGGCAGCTTCCACTGCATCTCGCAGCAGATCCCGGCGTAAAGGGGGACCGGGGCGGCGCGCGGAAGGCGGCGGGAGCCGCGTCCCGCTGGCTACCAGGCGGCCCGCCCTGCCCGCCCCCTCCCGCTCGTCATCCCCGCCCGGTCGTCATCCCCGCCCGGTCGTCATCCCCGCTTTTCGCGCCATCCGCGCCTCCCTCCTCATCCCCGCCGCCCCTCATCCCGCCTCCCTTCATCCCGCCCCCCTCGTCCCTCATCCCGCCCCCCTTCATCCCGCCCCCCTCGCCCCTCATCCCGCCTCCCCCCTTCGTCATCCCCGCGGAGGCGGGGATCCATAGGCGCTGACGTTCCGGCTCGTGCCCGAGCGTCCGCGTGTCTGGATCCCCGCCTCCGCGGGGATGACGAAGGCAGGTGGCGATGACGATGTGAGGGCGGCGATGACGATGTGGAGGCGGGGCTGACGATGAGGCGGGGCTGACGATGTGGACCGCGGCCACGACGAGGTGAGGCGCGGCTGAGGAGGCACGGCGCGGATGACGAGGCAGGGCTCGGATCAGGCGTCGCGTCGCTCACCCACCATCACCCCCGTGACGAACGCCCCGCGCCAGCCTAGCCTCGCCCCACGATAACAGGGGGCCTTATGCTGAGAACACTCGCCGTCACGCTCGCACTCGCGCTCGCCGCCGGCGCCGGCGCGCAACAGCCGGCTCCGGCCGCGACCCCGACCGCGTCCACCCCCGCGCCCGCGCCCGTGCTGATCTACGTCCACGCCGGCCAGCTGCTCGACCGGCCCGGTGAGCGCCCGCGCGGGCCGAGCACAGTGATCGTGCGCGACGGCGTGATCGCCGAGGTACGCGACGGGCTCGTCCCGCCGCCCGCCGGCGCGCGGCTGATCGACCTGTCGCGGCGCTTCGTCCTGCCCGGGCTGATCGACATGCACGTCCACCTCTGGGGCATCGGCGGCGACCCGCTGCGCGAGCGGCTCACCCGGCTCAACACCGACTCGGCCGACGACCTGATGACCGCGTTGGTCAACGCGCGCCGCACGCTGGAGGCGGGTTTCACCACGGTCCGCGACCTCGGCGGCGACCCGCGCGGCATCCGCGCGCTGCGCGACGCGGTCGAGCGCGGCGACGTGGCGGGGCCGACGATCGTCAACGCCGGGTCGATGATCTCGGTCACCGGCGGCCACGGCGACGCGGGCAACGGGCTCGCCGAGGAATGGGCCGAGGCGGTCCACGCGCATCAGGTCAACGTGTGCGACGGGCCCGACGACTGCCGCCGCGCGGTCCGCGCGCAGGTCGGGCTGGGCGCGCAGGTGATCAAGTTCGCCGCGACCGGGGGCGTGCTGTCCAACGTCGCCGGCGGGCTCGGCCGCGCGATGACGCCCGAGGAGATGCGCGCCATCGTCGAGACCGCGCACGCGCTCGGACGCAAGGCGACCGCACACAGCCACGCCGCCGAGGGGACCAAGGCGGCGCTGGAGGCGGGTGTCGACTCGGTCGAGCACGCCACCTATCTCGACGACGAGACGATCCGGCTGTTCAAGGCACATGACGCCTATCTGGTGCCGACCGAGATCGCCCCGCTCGCCGCGCTGGCGCAGGCGCGCGCGGGCGCGCTGCCCCCTGCCACCATCCCCAAGGCAGAGGCCGCGGCGGCGGCGCTCCATGCCAACCACAAGAAGGCCTGGGCGGCGGGGGTGAAGTTCGCGTTCGGCACCGACAGCGGCGTCTCGCGCCACGGCGACAATGCCACCGAGTTCGCGCATCTGGTCGACCTCGGCATGACCCCGGCGCAGGCGATCCGCAGCGCTACGGTGGCGGCGGCGGACCTGCTCGGCCGCGACGACCTGGGCGTGATCGCGCCGGGCAAGCGCGCCGACCTGATCGCGGTCACCGGCTCGCCGCTGGACGACGTGCGCCGGCTCGAGGCGGTCGCCTTCGTCATGCACCGCGGCGTGGTGGCGAAGGGCGAATGAGCGCAGCGGCCCGCTCTCCCCTGTCTATTCGAGTCGAGTAGCCGCCGAGCCTATCGAGATGGCGTGGCGGGAAGGTGCCGCCGACGGCGCGCTCCCGCCGCGCGTTCCCGACCGGCTCGATCGCTGCTAGAGCCGGACGGGAGGGGGAGAGCGAACCGCATGCGACGCGGGCGCCCTTACCGACTGCGTCCTCACCGCCACACTTGAGCCGGCGCGCGCGCGCGGATAGAGGCGCCCCCTCACCCGATCGGGGTCGAACCTCGCCGTCCGCCGCAGTGCGATTCGCCTGCGCCCGCGGGCGGCGTCATCTCTCAAGGAATACAGCGACATGGCGGAAGAGCGGGGCGAGGGCATGGGCGGCGGCGCGGTCGCGGCGGACGAGCTGCGACTGCTGATCGAGCGCGCCGAGCGGCTCGAGGAAGAGAAGAAGGGCATCGCCGACGACATCAAGGACGTCTTCGCCGAGGCCAAGAGCCGCGGCTATGACGCCAAGGCGATGCGCAAGATAATGCAGATCAGGAAGAAAAAGCGCGAGGAATATCAAGAAGAACAGTCGATCCTCGAGGTATATATGCAGGCGCTCGGCATGATCTGATCGCCGAAACGGGTCATGATCGCTGTCGCGTTAACGCCTTCTTCGCCCGGCCGGTGCCATAGCGGCCACCTGGTTCAGCGATGAGGAATGCGACGACGGTGCTCGCGGCGCTACAATCTGGCCTTCGCCCCCGCGAGGAGCGGATCACGGTCCTGATCCCGTCGCGGATGCGGCTGGGGGCGAAATGGGTCGACGTCGTGATCCACAACGTCTCGTCGCGCGGGCTCATGGGCGGCAGCGACGAGGCGCCGCAGCCGGGCAGCTACATCGAGATCCGCCGCGGCACGATCGTGATCGTCGGCCGCGTGCAATGGGCCAAGGGCCGCTTCTTCGGCGTCAAGTCGCAGGAGCGGCTGTCGGTCAAGGCGCTGGTCGACGAGCCGCGGCTCGCCAGTCGCCCGCAGCAGAAGAGCGAGCCGGACGCGGGCGAGCGCCGCGCCGAGCGCCGCCTCGCGCATGAGGCGCAGATGGCGCGCAAGGTGGAGCGCTCGCGCGCCTTCGCCTCGGCGTTCCAGTTCATCGTCATGGCCCTGGTCGGCGTGACGCTCGCGGTGATCGCGGCGCAGGGCGTCTACGGCCTGCTCTCGCGCCCCGCCGACGCGATCGGCGCGGCGCTCGGGGGGAAGTAAGGGAACCGACCCTCTCCTACGCGCGGGAGCGCGCGATGTTGCTCGAGGCGCTGGGCCCCCGCGTGCGCGGCAACACGTCCTTCCTCGATGCCGCCTCGCCCAGGTAGCGATCGCTCAGCTCGGCGTGATTGGCGGCGACTCCATCTCGGCGCGGATCTCCGCCACCAAGTCCTTGCGGCTGAGCTTGCCGATCATCGTCTTGGGCAAAGCGGCGCGCACCACCACCCGGTCGACCCGCTCGTGCTTGCCGAGTTGCGGGTTGAGCCAGTCGCGCAGCGCGGCGCCCTCGACCGCGCCCGCCGCGTCGGTCAGCGTGACATAGGCGCGCGGCACCTCGCCGCGATAGGTGTCGGGCATGCCGATCACCAGCGCCTCGCGGACCGCGGGGTGGTGGTAGAGGATCGCCTCGATCTGGCTCGGGAACACCTTGAAGCCGCCGACCGAGATCATGTCCTTGAGCCGGTCGACGATGGCGATGAAGCCGTCGGCGTCGATGGAGCCCACGTCGCCGGTGCGCAGCCAGCGCCGCCCCTGCGCGTCGAGCGCGAAGGTGGTGTCGTCGGCGTCGGGCCGGTTCCAATAGCCCGCCATGATCTGCGGCCCGAGCGCGACGATCTCACCGGGCTCGCCCGCGGGCGCCGCGCGCGTCGGGTCCTCCTTGTCGACCAGCCTTATACGGGTGGAGGGCAGCGGCTGCCCGATCGTCCCCGGCTTCTGCGGCGGATCATAGGGGTTGGTGGTGAGCACGCCGGTGCTCTCCGACAGGCCATAGCCCTCCACCAGCGCCGAACCCGTCGCCGCCTCCCAGCGCGTCTTCAGCTCGGCGTTGAGCGGCGCCCCGCCCGAGATGCAGACGCGCAGGCTGGTGAGGTCGGTCTTGCCCAGCGAGGGATGGTCGAGCAGCGCCTGGTACATCGTCGGTACGCCGGGCAGCGAGGTCGGCCGCGTCCGCGCGATCGCCGCCAGCGCCTGCGCCGCGTCGAAGCGCGGCAGCAGCACCATCTCGCCGCCGGTCACGATCGTCCGGTTCATCACGCAGGTGTTGGCGAACACGTGGAACAGCGGCAGCACGCCGAGGATCCGGTCGGTCTGGTCCGGGTGCGGGTCGAGGCAGGCGACCTGGCGCGCGTTGGCCGAGACGTTGGCATGGGTCAGCATCGCGCCCTTGGGCACCCCGGTGGTGCCCCCGGTGTATTGGATCAGCGCGACGTCGCGCTCGGGCGCGATCGCGGCGGGGGGCAGCGCGCCGTCGTTGGCGATCAGCTGCGAGAAAGCGAGCACGCGCGCGTCGGCGGGGCGCGGCGCTACCTCGCGGTGCTTGAGCAGGCGGTAGGCGACCGACTTGGCCGCGGGCAGCACGCCCGCGACCGAGCCGACGACCAGCCGCTCCAGCCCGCTCCTGTCGAGCACCGCGAGCGCGTTGGGCAGCAGCGCCGTGGCGGAGAGCGTGAACAGCAGCCGCGTGCCAGAATCCTCGACCTGGTGGCACAGCTCGTCGACGGTGTAGAGCGGCGAGAAATTGACGACCGTGCAGCCGAGCCGCAGCGCGCCGTGATAGGCGGCGAGATAGTGCGGCGTGTTGGGCAGGAACAGCCCGATGCGATCGCCCTTGCCATAGCCGAGCGCGGCCAGGCCGGTGGCGACCCGGCGCACGCCGTCGGCGAGCTCGTCGTAGCTGTAGTGGCGACCGAGGAAATCGATCGCGCGCCGCTGCCCGCGCTGGCGTACCGAATCGTCGAACAGGTCGATCATCGACCGCGGCGCGAAGCCGGTGGCCCAGGGCACCGGGTGGCGATAGGCGTCCTGCCAGGCGTGCTCGTCCGTCATTGACATCGCTGTAAGCAACCGCGCCGCCAGCGACAAGCGGTCAGCGTACCAGATAGTCTCCGAGCAGCACGACCGCGGCGGCGAGCGGGCGCAGCGCCGGGGCCACGTCGGCCGAGACGCGCGGCAGGTGCGCGCCCTCGGCGTGGATCGTGATCGAGCCGATCAGCGGCGTCTCCCGCTGCGCCATGGCGAGCAGCAGCAGCGCCAGGCCGCCGATCACGGCGCGGCGACGGCGTAGGTCGGGCGGCTGGCTCATCTCGGGACTCTCCGTCGTGCGGTGGGAGTTTAGCGCGAGTGTGCCCGCGCGGGAAGCGGGGGTGTAAGGAAGCGTCGGGTGCGAGGGTCTCGCCGTTTGGCGATCGCCTTCTCGTCGGAAGCTGTCCTGCCTTACCCGGCCGCCCTTCTTCCCGCCCGCTCGTCTTGGCCGAACATACTCCTCGCCCCATCCGGCCTTCGCCATTCGTCGGCCCACGGCCCGTCATCCCCGCGCAGGCAGGGATCCAGGTCCGCGGAACCATGGCATAGAGCCCGAACGTCGGCGTTCATGGATCACCGCCCCGCGCGAATGAGGATCGGAGCCGTGTCGAGCCGGGGCGTCAGGAAGGCGCCGCTGCCTCTCCCTACGCCGCCGCGGCCCAGCGCGCGCGGTCGCGGCCGGCGGTCTTCGCCGCGTAGAGCGCGTCGTCGGCGCGGCGGTACAGCCGCTTCCACTCCGCCTCGGTCGCGATCGTGCCGCGCTCGCTGCCGAGCGAGGCGGTGACGGTGAGGTCGAAGGGCATCCGCGCGGCGCGCACCGCGCCCAGGATCTGGTCGGGCAGCGCGTCGAGGCCGGCGCGCGCCAGCACCGCGAATTCCTCGCCGCCGACGCGCGCCACCAGCGCGTCGTCGGGCACCACCGCGAGCAGTGCGCGTGCGAAGGTGCGCAGCACCTCGTCGCCGCCGTCGTGGCCGAGCGTGTCGTTGACCAGCTTGAAATGGTCGATGTCGATCAAGACGAGCAGCTGCGCGTCCGCGCGGCCGATCGCCTCGCGCAGGAAGCTGCGGCGGTTCATCAGCCCCGTCAGCGGATCGCTGTCGGCGAGCAGCCGCGCCAGCATTTCCTGCTCGCGCGCGGCGTCGCGCTCCTCCACCACCAGCTTGATCCGCCACGCGATCACCAGCGCGCTGCACGACGCCTCCAGCGCCATCGCCAGCAGCGTCGAATTGTCGATGAAGAAGTTCCAGCGCACCAGCCCCGCCGCCTGCGCGATGCGCAGCCCGGCGAGGACGAAGGGTGAGCCCCAGGCGAGCATGAACACGCGCGCGTGCGGCGTATCGGCGCGCCAGCCGCGCCACAGCAGCGGCAGTGCGAGTGCCGCCGCGGCGGCGAAGCTGGCGGTCAGCGCGGCGTCTAGCCAGTGCGCCGCCCAGGGCATCAGCGCGCAGTAGAGCGTCGCCGTCACCAGCACCGCGCCGACCGCCAGGGTCGCGGCGCGCCCGACCCAGCCGGCGAACACGCGCGGGTGGAAGAAACGCCGCGCGAACAGGATCGCGAAGCTCAGCGCGAGCGACAGCAGCGCGGTGTTGAGCCGCAGCCGCAGGTTGTTGTCCATGCCGGTGAGCTGGCCGAGCAGCCCCGAGGAGCTGACGCCATAGGCCAGCAGGCACAGCACCATCGCGCAATAGGGTGGGTGGAAACGCTGGCGCAGCGCCGCGCCGAGCGCGAGGTTGGACATCAGCAGCGCGACGCACAGCCCGGCGAAGGCGGCGTAGAAGCCGGCCATCGCCACCTCCATCCGGGTCGACTGCGCCGGCGTGGCGACGCGCGGGTCGATGACGATGCCGCGGGTCACCGGCGCGCCGCGGACGTGCCACAGCAAAGCGGTCGCGCGCGCGGGGTGCGGCGGCAGCGCCAGCTCGAACACCGCGCCGAGCTTGAGCCGCTGCCACGCGGTGGCGCTGGTGAAGCCGGTCGATCGGACCGCCCCGTCGGCGTAGCGCACGTGGAGCGTCGCGGCGTCCTGCCACACGCTGGCGGAGCGGATCAGCGAGTCGGTCGCCATCGCGGGCAGCCGCGGCGCGAGCACCCAGTAATCGCCCGGTCCGGCGGCGCGCTGGTCGCCGGTGCAGTCGAAGCCGCGCGGGTGCGAGAGCACCGCGGCGGCCCGCTCGTCGGGGAGCGCGCGGCGGTAGCAGGTGGTGAGCGGCGCGCCCGCCAACGCCGCCGCGGGCGGCGCGAGCGAGACCCAGGCGGCGAGCAGCGTGAGCGCGCGCGCGATCCAGCGAATGACGTTCCCCCCGTCCATGCGCGGTGGCCTAGCAGCGCGAACCCGAAGGGAAGGTTAACGGCGCGATCATAAGTTGCGGCAGGAGCGGCGACGAGGCGCGGCGCGTGTCGCCGGCGGTGCGCGCCGCGACATCGCGCGTCGCCATGACGGGTGGGGCGAGCGACGCGTTGGGGTTCAGCGGACCGCCGGCCGGGACGGGACGACGCGCGACGCGACCCCTCGCCCGCTCTCAGAGCGACGCGATCCAGTCCGGCAGCTCGCCCAGTCGTGCGAGCTGGCGGAAGCGCGGGTGCTCCACCGGCGCGGCTGCGGCCTCGTGGCTCCATGCCAGCGGCTGCGGGATGTACGCCCCCCACGCCCCCGCCTCCAGCGCGGGCAGCACGTCCGAGCGCATCGAGTCGCCCGCCATCACCGCGCGCCCGGGCGCGCAGCCGTAGCGATGGAACACGCGCACGAAGGTGTCGGCGCGCTTGTCGCTGACGATCTCCACCCCGGTGAACAGCTGCCCCAGTCCCGAGGCGGCGAGCTTGACCTCCTGGTGGAGCAGGTCGCCCTTCGTCACCAGCACCAGCCGCGCGGTCGCAGCGAGACGCTCGAGCGTGTCGGCGACGCCGTCGAGCAGTTCGACCGGATGGTCGAGCAGCGTCCGCCCGATCTCGAGCAGTCGGCGCACGCTGGCGGCGGGCAGGTCGTCGCCGGCGAGCTCGAGCGCGGTCTCGATCATCGAGAGCGTGAAGCTCTTCGCGCCATAGCCGTAATGCTGGAGGTTGCGCACCTCGATCGCCTCCATCCGAGCGCGCGCCGCCGGCGCCTCGGCGAAAGGCGCGACCAGTTCGGCGAACGCCCGCTCGGCGGCGTCGAAGAAGCGCATATTGTGCCACAACGTGTCGTCGGCATCGAGGCACACGAGGTCGATCGTCATGTCGCAGGGCTCATCGGCGGGTCTCCGCCACCGCGCTTAGGCCAGCGCGGCGCGCGAGTCAGCCGGGCGCGCGGGCAAGCCGCGTGCGCGTCAGGTCGAGCGGCAGCGCCCCTCCCCGAGCGGCACAAGACGCCGCGGTCATGCCAGCGAGGCCATCACCCGTGCCGAGCTCAACGCCCCGGCGAACAGGTCGCGCCGACCAAGGCAGCAGGGCAGCCGGTCGAGCCGCGCGGGGTCGGCCAGCAATGCGCACAGCAGCGCCTCGTCGCCGTCCGGACCGAGCGGGCAGCCGCGGCACAAGGGGCGGCCGAGGCAGGCCTCGCCCAGCGTCATGACGCTGTCGATCACGGGCGCCATCATCTCATAGCCGAGCGGCGCGAGCAGCGCGTGAAGCCGCTGCTGCACCGGGTCGTGCGAGTCACGTGCCCGTCGCCAGCAGCGCGCCGCCCGCACGATCAGCACGGCCGGAAGCGGGACCGCCTCGCTCACGACCGCCGCTCCCACGACCCGCCCAGGCGTGATAGCCGCCTCGCGTGTCGCCGCGCCGTAGACGTCGGCGGGAGAGTCGCGTCGCTCATGTTACTTCCTCGTATCGCTATTGCGAGTCTCTAGCATCATTGCCGAGCGATGAACATGGGGCTGGCGTCACCCATGTCGCGTGACCCGGCGGATCGCCGCGCATAGGCGGTGCGTTATGCCACCATGACCGACGACCGCCACACCGATCCCCACCATCGCCGCCAGCCCGCGTTCGACAAGGACGAGGGCAAATTCGGGCAGGGCTACAGCCGTGAAGACGAGCGCGCGCTCGGCGAGCAGATGCCGGCCGGCTCGGTCGCACCGCAGGGAACACGCGTCGACGAGGACGACCTCGCGCTCCCGCCCGAGAACGGGCGGCGTGCCTCGTTCGACCCCGCGACCGGCGCGGTGCACGGCAGTGGCGCCGGCGCCGGCGGCGGGAACCCGGGCGAGGACTTCGACGAGGACCGCAGCGGCGGCGACGGGCACCCGGTCACCGGGACCGACGACGGCGATCACTAGAGACTGATTCACCTCCATCGATCCGTGCTCCGGCGAGTGCCGGAGCCCAGGGTACAGGCGTGACACTCGCGGCCTTGGGTTCCTGCGCCCGCAGGAGCGCCCCGTCTGTTCAGAATCCCGTCCGCCAGCGCGGACGCGCGGGAACAGCGTTCAGGCCGCCCGCCGCAGGTCCGAGAGCGCCGACCGGAGCTCCTCCTCGCTGATCGCCCCTCCCGACAGCCGTTCCTCCAGCGCGGCGGCGAGCTCGCCGAGCCGCTCCAGGCCGAATAGCCGCGCCGTCCCCGCCATTTTGTGGAGCCCGTCGAGCGCCTCCGCCGTGCTGCCCGCGCCGCCGACGACCGCCTCCAGTGCGGCGAGCGTCTCCTCGGTGCGGGCGGCGAAGCGCGCGCGCAGCGCCGGGCTGATCGCCGAGTGCATCGGCGGCGTCGGCGTCGTCGGTGCCGCGACGAAGCGGCGCACCGTCTCGGCCAGCTCCGCGGCGCGCAGCGGCTTGGCGACGTGCGCCTGCATCCCCGCGGCGCGGCAGGCAAGGATGTCGTCGGCGAAGGCGTTGGCGGTCAGCGCCACCACCGGCAGCGTCGCGGCGTCGTGGCCGGCGGCGCGCAGCCGGCGGGTCGCCTCGAGCCCGTCCACGCGGGGCATCTGCATGTCCATCAGCACCAGCGCATAGGGCCGCCCCGCCGCCGCCGCGTCGGCGACCGCGGGCAGCACCTCGTCGCCGTCGCTCACCAGCGTCGCGTCGAGCCCGATCTGGCGCGCCACCGCGAGCACCAGCTCCTGGTTGATGTCATGGTCCTCGGCGATGAGCACGCGTGCCGCGCGCACCGGGCCGGTCCCGCCGGGCATCGTCGCCGGCGCGGCGCGCTCCTCCGCCGCCTCCGCCGCACGCAGCGGCACGTCGAGCGTGAAGGTCGCGCCCTGCCCCGGCACGCTCGCGACGTCGAGCGCACCGTCCATCAGCGCCGCCAGCCGCGCGCTCACCGCGAGGCCCAGGCCGGTCCCGCCATACTGCCGCTCGGTGGTGCGATCCGCCTGCGCGAACTCCTCGAAGATCGCGCCCAGCCGCTCGGGCGCGATGCCGATCCCGGTGTCGGCGACGCTGACCCGCAGGCGCCCGCCCGTGACCGCGGCGCGCACCACCACCTCCCCCGCGGCGGTGAACTTGATCGCGTTGCCGAGCAGGTTGAGCACGATCTGGCGGTAGCGCAATGGGTCGCCGAGCAGGCGCGGCGGCAGCTCCGGCGCCAGCTCGAGCCGCAGCACCAGCCCCTTCTGCTCGGCCACCGCGGTCATCAGCCCGACGCAGCGGCGCAGCACGTGACGCAGGTCGAGCGGCTCCTCGCTGAGCCGCATCTCCCCCGCCTCCACCTTGGCGAGATCGAGGATGTCGTTGAGCAGCCGCATCATCGCGCGGCCCGAATCGGCCATCAGCTCGAGGTAGCGCCGCTGCTCCTCGGTCGGCGCGGTGGCGAGCAGCAGGTCGGTGAAGCCGAGCACGCCGTTCATCGGCGTACGGATCTCGTGGCTCATGTTGGCGAGGAAGCTCGACTTGGCCTGGGTCGCGACCTCGGCGCTGGCGCGCGCCGCCTCCAGTGCCAGCTCGAGGCGCTTGCGCGCGGTGATGTCGCGCACCGCCGCGATCACCCCGCGCGGCGGCCGCCCCGGCACGTCGACGATGGCGCGGACGCTCGCCTCGAGCCACCGCGGGGGCTGGTCGTCCCCGCCCTCGCGCGGGGTCTGGCGGCACGTCACCACGTCGCGCACCGCCTCGCCCGCGACCAGCCGCGCGAAACTGGCCGCCACCGCGGCGCGGTCGTCGCGGTGGACGAAGCGATGGAGCGGCTCGCCGATCAGCGCCGCCGGCGGCGCGCCGAACGTCTCCTGCGCGGAGGGCGAGGCGTAGAGGCACACGCCGTCGCGCCCGAGCCGGATCACCGCGTCGGTGGCGTTGGCGGCGAGCAGGGCCAGCTCGGCCTCGGCGCGCTCGCGCAGTCGCATGTCGCGTTCGAGCCGGACGTGCGCGCGCTCCAGGTCGGCGAACTGGCGGCGGCGCTCGCGCGACACGAAGGCGGCGAGCGCGAGCAGCAGCGTGGCGCTGGCGAGCCCGGTGGCGATGCCGAGCCGCTCGAGCCGCGCGGTGCGCGCCCGACGCGCCACCAGCAGCCGCTGCTCGGCGTCGCGCACGCGGTCGAGCGCGGCGACCACGGCCGCGGTGTCGTGCTTGCCCGCCGCCGAGCCGGTGAGCGCGACCGCGTCGGCGGTGCGGCCCGCCGCGCGCCAGCGCACCGCCAGCGCCATCTCGTCGAAGCGGCCGCTGAGCTGGCCGCGCAGCGCGGCAACGTTGGCGCGCTGGGTCGGATTGTCCGCCACCATCCGCTCGAGCCGCGCCAGCGCCGGTCGCGCGCGCGCGACCGACCGCGCGTACAGCGCGCGCTGCGCCGAATCGCCGGTCATGACATAGCCGCGCCGGTTGATCTCGGCCCGCATCGCCTGGATCTGCACCGTGTCGAGCGTGGCGCCGACCTCGTACGTGTGCTGCACCCAGCCGAACGCCGAACGGCTCTGCACCGCCAGCAGCGCGGCGCTGCAGCCGCAGCTGACCAGCAGGGTGAAGCCGGCGACGAGCGAGGGTCCCGAGCCCTTGAGCGAGGCGAGAGCGGGCGAGCGGCGCATGGCGGCCGGCGTAACGGCACGTGGTTAATTTCCTGATAGCGACGCGGGAACGGCTTGTTCACGCCCGCGCGCTACGCCGGGGCGATCCTGCTCAGGCGAGTGAACATGCGTCTCTGGTCGCCCCCGCGTGCCCCTTCGCCTTCGCCGACCGCGGTCGCACACCCAATGCGCGCCGACTGGGAGGGCGTCGCCGAGGAACTCGACGAGATCGCCGCCGCCGCCGCCGGGCTGATCGGCACGCCCGCGGCGCTCGTCACCATCGTCGACGAGCGGATGTGGGTAGCGGGGCGCTTCAACACGCGGCTGCACGGCCTCGAGCGGCAGGAGTGCGTCTGCGCGCACGGGATCGCCCAGTCCGACCGGGTGCTGTGCATCCCCGATCTCCAGGCCGACGCGCGGTTCGCCGCCATGCCGATCGCGCAGGGGCCCGAGGCGGTGCGCTTCTACGTCGGCGCGCCGCTGGTCGGCGGGACCGGGGCCGCGTTCGGCATGCTGTGCGCGGTGGACCAGAGCCCTCGCGCCGCGCCGCCCGAGCAGCAGTGCCGCGCGCTCCAGCGACTGGCGCGCGCGGCGGCGGCGCGGCTGGCGGCGTAGCGGACGGTGCCTCGTCGAAGCCCCTTCCCGGCGTCGACCTGAACGCGTGGCAGCGTCCGCGAGGGCGCGCGCGCTGCCCTGACACGGGTAGGTGACGCCTGACCGCCGCCGCTCACCATCCCGCCGGCGCCGCGGGATAGGACGTCACCACCTCTCCCAAGGCGCGCTCCAGCGGCGCGAGATGCGCCGCGAAGGGCCGCCACGCGCGGTCGCCGCCGCGGAAGATCGGCTGGCGCACCTGCTCGGACGAGGCGGTGCGGACCGCGCGCTCCGTGGCGTGAGAGCTGAGGCACGCCGCCTCGAAGTCCAGCCCGCACGCCGCGAGCAGCGCTCGGATCGCGGGCTCGGGCGACTCGACCAGTCGCTCGTGGATCACCCGATGCACCGCGCCGGGCTGCGCCGCGTCGACGCGCGCCATCAGCCGCACGTAATCACGGTAATAGCGTCCCATGTCGTCGAGGTCGTAGCTGAACCCCTGACCGCGCGCGAAATGCTGCTTGTAGTTGGAGAAGCAGCAGGCACGCGGCTCGCGGCGCGCGTCGATGATCGTGGCGTTGGGCAGGATCAGCCGGATCAGCGCCACATGCGCCCAATTATTGGGAAGCTTGTCGACGAAATACGGCCGATCGGTGCGGCGCTGCACCGCGGCGCGCCGCAGATAATCCTCGCCGAGCGCGCGCGCGCGCTCGGCAGTGAGCGAGGCGAGGCCGTTCGGATAGTCGGCGACGCGGCGCGCCACCGCGGGCAGGTCGGGCAGCTCGGTCGTCCCCTCGACCTGGCTGTGCGAGGCGAGGATCTGCTCGACCAGCGTCGAGCCCGCGCGCGGCATGCCGAGCACGAAGATCGGGTCGCGCGCCGGGCAGCCCCAGCCGGCGCGCGCGGCGAAGAAGTCGGGCGCGGCGAGCGCGACACCGGCGTCGACGAAGGCCGTGGTGGCGTCGGCGTCATAGGTGATCCCGCGCCGCCGCAGCGCGTTGCCGGCGGCGTAATGCGCGAAGGCGCGATCGGGGTCGCCGCGCTCCTCCCACGCCTTGCCGAGCGCGAAGTCGAGGTGGAAGCGGTCCTCGTCCTCGCTCGCCTCCGCCAGCGCTCGCTCCATCGCGGCCACGTCGGTGTCGTCGAAGCGCACCGTCTTGAGATTGGCGAGGCTCCACCACGCCTCACCCAGCACCGGCCGAAGCGCGATCGCTCGCCGATAGGCGGCGACGCCGTCCGCCTGGCGCCCCACCGTCTTGAGCATGTGGCCGAAGCTCATCCACACCTTGGGCTGCGCGGGGGCGGCGGCGAGCACGCGCTCGTACAGCGCGATCGCCTCCTCGAAGCCGCCGAGCCGGCCCAGCGCCGCGGCCTTGAGATTGGCATGGCCGAGATGCTCGGGCTCGGCCGCGAGCAGGGAGTCGAGCTCGGCGAGCGCCTCGGTCGGGCGATTCTGGCGATACAGCACGATCGCGAGATTGGCGCGCGCCGCGGTGAAGCCCGGCGCCAGCTCGAGCGCTCGGCGCAGCAAGGTCTCGGCGTCGCGGTTGCGCCCGAGCCGTCCTGCCAGCTCGGCGAGCATGCGGATCGCGCGCGCGTCGAACGGATCCTGCTTGAGATAGCGGCGGAGCAGCGGCTCGGCGATCTCCAGCCGATTGTCGTGGAGCGCCAGCGCCGCGTCGACTAGCAGGGGCGGCAGGCGCCGGGGTTCGCGGACAGACACGAGGGACATGGAAGACCGAGACAATCACGGCGACGACGCGCGATCAAGCCGCACGCTCACCTTCTGGGGGCTGCTCGCGCTGGTGATGGGCAATCTGATCGGCTCGGGCATCTTCCTGCTGCCCGCGACGCTGGCACCGCTCGGCGCCAACGCCACGCTCGGCTGGATCGTGACGATCGCGGGCGCGATGGGGCTGTCGTTCGTGTTCGCGCGGCTCGCCGCCGCGATCCCGCGCGCGGGCGGACCCTATGCCTATGCCGACGCCGCCTTCGGCCCCGTGATCGGCTTCGCCACGGCGTGGAGCTATTGGACGCTCGTCTGGGCCGGCAATGGCGCGGTCGCGGTCGCGGCGGTCAGCGCGCTCAGCCTCGCCTTCCCGGCGCTCGCGCCGCACGCCGCGATCGCGGCGGTGGGGCTGGTATGGCTGGTCGTGCTGATCAACGTCCGCGGCGTGGGCGGTGCGGTGAAGCTGCAGATGGCGACGATGCTGATCAAGCTGGTCCCGCTCGCCGCGGTGGTGCTGCTCGCCGGCTGGCTGCTGCTGACCCGGGGCAACGCGGCGGTGGCGCACGAGGTCGCCGTCCCCTTGAGCGTGACGGGCGTCGCGGGCGCGGCGGCGCTGACCTTCTGGGGCTTCCTCGGGGTCGAGTCGGCGACCGTGCCGGCCGACCGCGTCGCCGACGCGCGCCGCACCGTGCCGCGCGCCACGCTGATCGGCACCGCGGCAGTGGGCGTGATCTACCTGGTCGTGTCGAGCGCGATCACCGCGCTGATGCCGCGCGCGGCGGTCGCGGCCTCGCCCGCGCCGATCGCGGCGTTCCTGGGGATCGCCTTCGGGGACGGCGTCGCGCAGGTCGTCGCGCTGTTCGCCGCGATCAGCGCGCTGGGCGCACTCAACGGCTTCGTGCTGCTCCAGGGCGAGGTGCCGCTGGCGATGGCGCGCGGCGGGGTGTTCCCGCGCTGGTTCGCGCGAGAGACCGCGCAGGGCACGCCCGCGCGCGCGCACCTGGTCGCCGGACTGCTCGTCACCGCCGTCACGCTCGCCAATTTCACGCGCGGCATGGGCGACCTGTTCGCCTTCGTCGCCTCGGTCTCGCTCGCCTCGGGCATGCTCGCCTATCTCGCCAGCGCGCTCGCCGCGGTGAAGCTGCTGCGCGACGATCCCGCCGCGCGCGTCGTGGGCGCGGTCTCGGCGGTGTTCGTCGGCTGGCTCTCCTATGGCCTCGGCGCGGAGGCGAACGGCTGGGCCTTGGTGCTGCTGCTCGCGGGCGTGCCGGTGTATCTCGCGGTCAGGCGCGGCGGCGCCAGCGCGCGCTGAGCCGGCGGTCGGCGAGGATGGCATGCGCGGCATTGTGGCCGGGCGCGCCGGTCACCCCGCCGCCCGGGTGCGCCCCCGAGCCGCACAGGTAGAGGCCGCGGATCGGCGCGCGATAGTCGCCGTGGCCGAGCACCGGGCGCGCCGACCACAGTTGATCGAGGCTCATCCGCCCGTGGAAGATGTCGCCCCCGATCAGCCCGAACTTGCGCTCCAGGTCGAGCGGCGAGTGGATCTGGCGCGCGATCACGCTCGCCTTGAAGTTGGGCGCGTGCGCGGTGACGGTGTCGATGATGTGGTCGGCCACCTCCTCGCGCACCGCGTCCCAGCTCCGCGCTTGCCCGTCGGGACCGGGGGGCAGCTCGGGCGCGAACTGCTGGCAGAACAGGCTCGCGACGTGCTGCCCCGGCGGCGCGAGGCTGTCGTCGACGGTGCTGGGGATCTTCATCTCGACGATCGGCTGGCGCGACCAGCCGTGGACGCGCGCGTCGTCATAGGCGCGGTCCATATAGTCCATGCCGGGGGCGATGATGATCCCGGCGGTGTGATGCTCGGCTCGCTTGCGCCCGGGCAGCACGGTGAAGTCGGGCAACTCGCTGAGTGCTACGTTCATCCGGAACGTGCCCGAGCCGGTCTTGAACCCAGCGATGCGGCGGCGGAAATCCTCGGGCAGCTCGTGGCCGGCGACCATCTGGCGGTACAGCATCGCCGGCCCGACATTGGCGGCGACGACCGGCGCGGCGATCTCCTCGCCGCTCTCCAGCACCACGCCGGCGGCGCGTCCGCCGTCGACCAGCACGCGCGCGACCGGCGCGTCCAGGCTGATCTCGACGCCCTCGGCGAGGCATGCCGCCGCCATCGCCTGGGTGATCGCGCCCATGCCGCCGACCGAGTGGCCCCAGGCGCCGTACTTGCCGTTCACCTCGCCGAAGACGTGGTGGAGCAGCACATAGGCCGAGCCGGGCGTCGACACGCCGGCGTAATTGCCGACCACCGCGTCGAAGGCGAAGGCGGACTTGACGTGATCGTCCTCGTACCAGCCGTCGAGGAAGTCCCGCGCCGACTTGGTGAAGACGTCGAGCAGGTCGCGCTGCGCGGCGATGTCGAGCCTGGCGAGCGGCCAGGCCTGGCGCGCCGCGCTGACCAGCTCGAGCAGCCCGCCGCCCGCGTTGGGTGGGATCTCGAGCGCGAGGTCGCGCAACACCTGCGCGACGCGCTCCAGCGCGGCGTCATAGGCGGGATAGGCGTCGGCGTCGCGCTGGCTGAAGCGCGCGAACTGCGCCTGGGTGCGCTGCGTGCCCCCGCCCAGCGTGAGATAGGTGTCGGGGAAGGGAAAGAAGTTGCTGATCGTGCGCTCGATGATGCGATAGCCGCGGTCGTGCAGCCGCATGTCCGCGATCACCTTGGGGCGCAGCAGGCTGACGGTGTAGCTGGCGGTGGAGTTGCGGAAGCCGGGGTGGAACTCCTCGGTCACCGCCGCGCCGCCGACGACGTGGCGCCGCTCGAGCACGCGCACCTTGAGCCCCGCGCGCGCGAGATAGAAGGCGCAGACGAGGCCGTTGTGACCCCCGCCGATGATGATGGCGTCGTAGCGCTGCGTCATGGTGCCCCCTCGTTCGTGTCGTACCGACGTCCTCGTCGCCACGCTTCCTTACTCATGGCGTCACCTCGAGCTTGTCTCGAGGCACTGCCCCGCACACTCAGCTGCTTCGGCTCGCGCGGCGCGGTGGATCCTGAAACGAGTTCAGGATCACGCCGCGGATGTGGTGAAGGGCGCCCGTGCCCACCCACGGCAGCCCCCTCACACCCCGCGCACCCGCCGCGACCAGCCCGGCGGCGGGGCGCGGTGCTGGCGCGCCTCGGGGATGCGCGCGCGGATCTTGGCGGCGAAGCTGCGCAGGCACACCTCGCTCGCCCCGATCGGCCCCGCGGTGTAGCTCGACGAGGCCATCCCCTCCTGCACGCGCTCGATCAGCCAGGTGTCCTCGGCGTTGACGGTGCGGTTGATCCGCCAGTTGGCGTAGCGCACCAGCTTCATCTCGCGCCGGGCGTCGGGCAGCGCGAACGCCATCTCGCGCAACAGGCTGGTGGTCGGCGTCAGCGGCAGCCACTGCATGAAGTCGATCTGGTCGGCGTAGATGTCGAATGCCATGTTGGGCCAGAGCTTGTAGTAGAGCCAGCGCCGTTGGCTCGCCGCGGGCAGATGGTCGACGCGCGGCAGATGCGCCTGGTAGAAGCGCTCCCACGGGTCGCTCGACGGGCGGTCGACCAGCTCGCCCGACATGCGGTCCACCCAGCCCGCCGCCTCAATCGCGTAGCTCTTGCCGAACAGCCGCGTCAGCCCGTCATGCGCGACCGGGATGTGGAGGTTGTCCGAGTAATTGTCGCCGACGTTCTTCCAGTTCACGCGCCGCTCGCGCTCGCGCACGTCCGAGATCCGGCGCATCTCCTCGAAGCGGTAGGGCGCCACCTCGGCGTCATAGGGCGCCATCATCGTCGCGACGCTCGGTCCGCCGTCGTCCTCCAGCCGGACGAAGACGAAGCCGCGCCACACCTCCACCTCGACCGGCGCGAGCCCGTTCTCCTCGACCCGCAAGGCGGGATAGTCGCGCTTCATCGGCACGCCCGAGAGCCGGCCGTCGAGCTCGTAGACCCAGGCGTGATAGGGGCAGACAAGCTTCTTGGCACAGCCGCTCGCCCCCTCCACCAGCCGCATCGCGCGGTGGCGGCAGACGTTGTGGAAGCCGCGCACCGCGCCGTCCTGCCCGCGCACGACGACGAGCTGCTCGCCGAGATAGGAGAGCGTCCGCCACGCGCCGGGCTCGGCCATGTCGCTCTCGTGGCAGACGATCTGCCACGACGGGCGGATCACGCGCGCGCACTCCAGCGCGAAATATTCGGGGTCGGTGTAGAGCCAGCCGGGCAGGCTCCAATCCGCGTCGGGATCGGCGTAAGGCAGATCGGTCGAGCGATGCATGGAGGCCCTCCACGTGGTTGTTGCACGAGCGTATAACAACGTGGCGGCGTGAGCAAGCGCGCTGCCCCCGAGGCACGCCGCGCCGAGCTGATCGACGCGACCGCGCGCGTGCTGGCGACGCGCGGCGCGGCGGGGGCGTCGGTGCGCATCATCGCCGCGGCGGCGGGGGTGTCGCCGGGGCTAGTGACGCATCATTTCGGCGGGGTCGAGCGGCTGGTCGAGGCGACCTACGACCATGTCGCCGCGCGCGTCGGCGAGGCGCTGGAGGCGGCGGTGGCGGCGGCGGGCGAGTCGCCGCGCGCGCGGCTGGCGGCCTATCTCGACGCCAGCTTCGCGGCCCCGATCGCCGACCCCGCGCTGCTGGCGACCTGGATCGCTTTCTGGAGCCTGGCGCAGGGCGGCGCGGCGATGCAGGCGAGCCACGCGCGCCACTATGCCGGCTATCGCGCGCGGCTGGAGGGGTTGCTGGGCGAGGCGGGCGTGGCGGCGGATCGGCGGCGGTTGGCGGCGGTGGGGCTCACCGCGCTGGTCGACGGGCTGTGGCTGGAGCTGTGCCTGTCCCCGGGGGCGTTCTCGGCGGCGGAGGCGCGCGCGGTGGTGGCGGAGTATCTGGCGGGTGTGTGAGGGAGGGGGTGCGCGCGTCCGGCGACTCTAATGTCCCGCCACCCCGGCGCACGCCGGGGTCCAGTGGGGAAGTCCGTCGTGGGAGCAAGCGGCGTCCCCCAACTGGGCCCCGGCGTTCGCCGGGGCGGTATGAGGTCAGGCGGAGCGTATCATCCGGACTCGACTACTCACCCGCCCAGGCGGCTGATCACACCGATGGGCCACCCTCGGCCTCACTTCGCCAGGTCGCCGAACAGCGACACGTAGTAGCGGATACCCGGCGCGATGTTGCGCACCTCGGTCCGCTCGTTGAGGCCGTGGCTGAAATCGTCCGACTCCTTGATGAAGGTCGGGCTCGCGCCGTAGCTCGGCACGTGGTGATAGCGGAACCACATGCTGTCGCTCGCCCCCGCCGACATGCTGGGGAAGACCGGGACGCCGGGCCAGGCCTTGCCGACCGCCCTGGTCACCGCCGCGACGAAGTCGGGGCGCATCGGCGAGGCGTCGTTGGCGACCGAGCCCTCGCTCACGTCGCGGATCGTCAGCGCCGGCTCGGCGGCGACCTGCTTCAGCGTGGCCATCACGTCCGCCGGCTTCACGCCGGGGAAGATGCGGCAGTTGATGTTGGCGGTGGCGCGCTGCGGCAGCGCGTTGAGCGCGTGCCCGCCCGACACCATCGTCGACACGCAGGTGGTGCCGATCTGCCCGACATAGGCGGGGTCGGCGGCGAGTACCGCGATGGCCTTCTCGTCCCTTGGGTTCTCCGCGAAGGCGCGCATCGCCGCGGCGAGCTCGCCGGTCTTCTGCTTGGCCGCCTCGCGGAAGAAGGTACGCGTCACGTCGGAGAGCTGCGGGGTGAAGCGGTACTGGCCGATCCGTACCAGCGCGGCGGAGAGCTGGTTGATCGCGTTCTGCGGCCGCGGCGCGGAGCTATGCCCGCCGGGATTGGTGACGGTCAGTTCGAAGTCGGCGTAGGTCTTCTCGGCGCCGTTCCAGGTGAAGAACTGCGGCCTCCCGTCCTCGGCGAACCGCCCGCCCCCGCCGTCGATGTTGATCACCAGCTCGGCGTTCTTCAGCTGCTCGGCGATGAGCGCGCTGGTCTTCATCCGCGTCTCCTCGTCGCCCGAGAACTCGAGCACGATGTCGCGGCGCGGCTTGTAGCCCTCCCGCCTCATCCGTAGCAGTGCGGTCATCGCCACCGCGGCGTCCAGCTTCATGTCGGTGGCGCCGCGGCCGTAGAGATAGCCGTTCTCGACCACCGGGGTGAACGGGTCGCGCTGCCAGTCGGCGGGCTTGGCCTCGACCACGTCGATATGGCCCGACACCACCAGCGGCTTGGCGGCGGGGTCGCTGCCGCGCCAGCGCGCGACCAGATAGGCGGTGTCGTCGACCGGGGTGATCGTGACGTCGCCATCGGCGAACCCGCCGGCGACGAGCACCGACTTGAGGTAAGCGGCGAGCTGCGGCGTCTGGTTGCCGGGTCCCGCGACGCTGCGGAAGGCGATCGCGCGCTTCGCGATGCCGAGTGCCTGCGCGTCCGAACCGATCGCGCCCGTGTCGCTCGGCGGGGTCTGTGCCGTGCCGGGCGCAGCCGTCAGCGCGAGCGTCGCGCCGAGAAGGAAGAGATTGCGCCCGATCGCCATGCACGATGCCCCTTTGTCACTGGAGGACAAAGCGTATCGCGCGGCCCCGCGGACGCAAGCGGGATCGCTGCGCCGGGCCGCATCGCGTGGGCGATGCGCGGCCCGGCGACCGGCGGGATCAGGCCTTCTTGGCGCTGAGATGCGCGCTGAGATGCTTGTTCATCTCGAACATGCTCGCCGACTTCTTGCCGAAGATCTTCTCCAGCTTGGCGTCGGCGTTGATCTGGCGCTTGTCCTTCTCGTCCTGAAGGTTGTGCTTCTTGATATATTCCCAGACCTTGCTGACGACCTCGCTGCGCGGCAGGTCGTTCTTGCCGACGATCTCGGCGAGCTCGGGCGACGGGGTGACCGGGGCCGTGATGCCGCCGCGTGCGCCGCCGGCGGCCTTGCCGGTCGACTTGACCTTCTTCTCGGCCGCGGCGGTCTCGTCCTTGCCGCGCTTCTCCGCTGATCGTGCCATCACACTCTCCTCTTTCCGCAGAATGGGTCCCCACGGCGCATCGGCCGATGCTCTGCGTGCTTACTCTGCCCACGGAGCCAACGCCGCTGCAAGTGAAACGATGCGTCTCGTGACCTTACGACACCGCTCGGCGCGATTATCGCTCGGTACGCCGCCACTTCCATCGCGGGCGCGGCGGCACCGCCCGCTCAGAAGCGGGTCCGGACGCTCACCGCATACAGGCTGTCGTCGGTGCGCGTGTCGCGCCAGAGATAATCCTCGTTGATGTAGCTGCGGTAGCGCGAGCGCAGGATGTTGCTGCCCTCCACGGTCACCGTCACGTTCCTCGTCACATCATAGCCCAGGCTGAAGTCGAGCCGGCCGTTGGGCCGGACGTAGTTGAGCCACACCGGCGTATCGACCGGGCGGACATCGCCGGTGCCGGTGCGGTCCTCGTCGAAATAGCTCGAGCGATAGGTGTAGACGAGGCGCGCCGATATGCCCTTACGGTCATAGAGCAGGCCGGCGTTGTAATTGTACTTGGACACGCCCTGGAGCGCATAGCCCGCGAGTGGATCGTCGCCGCCCACCTCCGAGTCCGCCAGCGTGAAATTGCCGAACGCGCCGAAGCCGGCGAGATCGCCCGGCAGGAAGGAGAAGAAGGTCTGTGCGCTGACCTCGATCCCCTTCAGCTTGGCGGTGCCGACGTTGCGCGGGCGCGCGATATTGTAGGTGACCCCGGCGATCACCTCCGCGGTGGTGGCGTTGAGGACTCGGTCGGTGATGTCGCGATAATAGCCCGCAATCGCGAGATAGCCGTCCTTCCAATAATATTCGACGGTGGCATCGTAGCTGTCGGACTTCTGCGGCCGGAGCAGCGGGTTGCCACCCGATCCGCTGTTGCGGATGTTGGGATTGGTCGAGACGATATAGTTGAGCCCCGGGTTGAGCGAACCGAACGCCGGCCGCGCCAGCGTCTTGGCATAGGTCGCGCGGAGCTGGAGGCCCCCGCCGAGCTGGAGCCGCGCGCTGGCGTTGGGAAGCCAGTCGGTGTCGCTCGTCTTCGAGGTGGTGGTGACCGGCGCGCCGCTCACCACGCCGGTGCCGCTGATCTCACGGTCGGTCTTGCTCAGGCGAACGCCCAGGCGACCGTCGAGCACCACCGGCCCGTCGCCGAACGGCACCTCGTAGCCCGCCTGCGCGTAGGCGGCGTAGCTCTTCTCGGCGACGTCGAAGCGTCTCGTCGGGTCGAATGCCGGTTGCCCCGCGGGCGCGCCGAAGAAGGCGCGCAGCGACTCCTGCCCCGCGCCCGACAGCAGATAGTCGCGCGACGGCAGCAGGAAGGGTGCGCCGTTGTTGATCTGCGGGATACCGGGCGCGCGCTCGAGCGGCAGCTCGGTCGCGGTGATCGGCGTCACGAATGAGGCACCGTCCGGCGGCGGCGACACGCCGAGCTGCACCTGCTGGAAATTGGCGGTGCGATCGGCGTAGCGGCCGCCGACCTCGATCGTCTTGAGGATCGAGTCGAACTCGTAGCTGGCGTCGGCCTTGGCCGCGAACAGCCCGCCGCTGGCGCGCGAATAATCCTGGAACAGCGCGTTGATGAAGGTGAAGCCGGCGGGGTCCGCCATCGGGTTGTTGGGTGCGCTGACCGCGGCGGTCTGGTCGCCGTTGGTCAGCCCCAGCGTGACGCTCGGCACGCGCTTGCCGATGTCGACGATGAAATTGGCGTTGTTGGTGATCGACCGCTCGTAGCTGAGGTCCAGGCTAGCCTTCGCCGGCCCCTGATCGAAGCGGAAGCCGCCCGCGGCGAGCCAGGTGTCGGTGCGATTGTCGTGCGCCTGGGTCGAGGTGAAGGCCTCGAGGTCGTTGAAGGTCGCGCCGTCGAACGCGCACAGGTTCTGCTGCGTGATCTGGCTCGCGTTCGTCGTCGCGTTGGGGTTGAAGCCGTCGGGCCCGACAGCGGCGGTGAAGCAATGGTCCGATCGATCGACCCCGGTGACGCTCGCCGCGGTGCCGAGCCGATACTCGTAGAAGCCGGTGGTGAATTTGCTGCGATAGGCCGAGTAGAGGCCGTCGACATAGACCTCCAGCGCGGGGCTCGCCTGCCATTGCAGCGACGCATTGGCCTGCGGCCGCTGGTAGCGGCCATATTCGTTGAGGCCGCCGGTGGAGATCGGCAGCAGCAGCCCGCTCGCACCCTGTGGCCCACCCGCGCCGGAGCGGCGGTCGGCGACGTAATTATACGGGCGGTTATAGGGGATGTCGTACCAGGACAGGTTGATCAGCGCGCCGATCTCACCGATGCCGGTGTCCCAGCGGTCGGTCGCGAGGAAGCTGACCTGCGGCCCGAGCTTCTCCGCGTTGGACGGATAGTTCAGCTTGCCGCTCAGCGCGATCGTCGGTTCGGTATAGTTGAACGCCTTGTTGAGCCGCAGGTCGATCGTGCCGGCGACGCCGCCCTCGATCAGGTTGGCGGTGTTCGACTTGAAGACGTCGACCCGCGCCACCGCCTCGGCGGGCAGGTCCTGGAACGCGAAGCCGCGCCCCTCGGCGGTGAAGATCTCGCGCCCGTCGAGCGTGGTGAGGATGTCGGGTAGGCCGCGCACCAGCGGGCTCACGATCTCATTGTTGCCGCCGACCGTCACCTGCACGCCGGGCACGCGCTGGAGCGCGGCGGCGGTGGTGGGATCGGGGAATTTGCCGATGTCCTGCGCGACGATCGAGTCGACCACCTGCGGCGCCGAGCGCTTGATCTCGGCGGCGCGCGCGAGGCTGGCGCGGATGCCGGTGACGACGATCTCGTCGCCGGTCGTCGCCGCGTCGGGTGCGGCCGGCGGTGAAGTGGCGGCGTCGGCCCCGGGCGGCGGCGTGACATCGGTCGCGGGCGGCGCCGCGGCGTCAGTCGACGGCGATGCCGGGCGCGCGCCGGGGGGCGTGTTACCCTGCTGCGCGAGCGCGGGAGCGGCGGCGACCAGCGCGCCGAGCGAGACGGATAGCGCGAGCTTCGTACGCATGGGACCTCTCCTGACCTCGTCGTCGAGCCGCACGCGCGTTCGCGCCGCCGCCCGCTATGTCACTGTACTTATCAGACAAATAGACGAAGCGTCACCTCGACGTCGCTGACCTGAAGCAGGATCGGGCTCAGCCGCGCGGCGGGGTCGGCGGGGTCGCGGTCGCCGAGAGGGGGACAGTCGGCGTCCCGCTCGCGTCCCAGCGCACGCGCGCGACGTGCGGGGCGCGGCCGGCGGTGCACCCCTGCCCCGCCGCGCTGTTCGCGTGATAGATGATCCAGGTCTGGCCCGGGGCGGCGCGGAAGAAGGCGTTGTGGCCGGGCGCATAGACCTTCGCCGCCGGCGTGGTGGCGAGGATCGGGCGCGGGGCCTTGGTCCAGCTGCGCGGGTCGAGTGGGTCGGCGCCGCGCGCGGCGCGGAGCAGCCCGACCGCGTAGCCGTCGGACCAGCAGGCGCTGCCCGAGTAAGCGAGATAGAGGTCGCCGCGCGGGCCTTGGAGAAAGGCCGGGCCCTCGAGGATCTGGCGGCCGCCCTGGCGCTCCCAGGCGCGATCGGGGCGCGCGATCACGGTCTCGCGTCCCTCCAGCGTCCAGGGATCGCGCATCGCCGCGATGGCGAGGACGCTGTCGGGACCGTCATAGGCCGAGTAGACGAACCAGAGCCGGCCGCGCGCGGTGAAGACGGTGCCGTCGAGCCCCGGCAGCCGGGTGTTCACCCGACCGCGATCGATCCAGCTGCCGCCGAGCGGGTCGGCGGCGCCATTCTCGAGCACGAAGACGCCGCGGTGGGCGTCGTCGTCGTGGTCGTCGGCGGCGGCGGTGTAATAGATGTACCAGCGACCGCGGATATGGTGCAGCTCGGGCGCCCAGATCGAGCGCGCGTTGGCGCCGCGCGCGGGGGGCTGCCAGACGGTGCGCTCGGGCGCGTCGGCGAGGTGCGACAGGTCGCGGGTACGGCGGATCGCGAGCCGGTCGCCGCGCGTCGCCATGAAATAATACCAGCCGCCGTCCGCGACGACATAAGGGTCGGGTCCCGAGCCGAGCAGCGGCTGCTGGGGCACGTCGCTCGCGGCGGTGGCAGCGAGACAGGCGAGGATGGCGGTCGGGCGATGGAGCGGGCGCATGGTCGGACCTTGGCCCGCCTGTCGCTCTCGGCGCAAGCGGACGGATCGCGACGGCGATACCGCTCGGCGCGGCAGGACGTTGTGAATGGGTTCTTGAGGGATGGGATGATGTGAGCGCGCGGGCTTCAATGCCTGGCGGCGACCTACTCTTCCACTGCTTAGGCAGTAGTACCATTGGCGCGGTCGGGTTTCACGTCCGAGTTCGGG
>NZ_JAHXZL010000005.1 GCF_019429525.1 Sphingomonas folli
ACCCGTGCGCCACTAAGGCCGAAGCCTTCGTTCGACTTGCATGTGTTAGGCATGCCGCCAGCGTTCGTTCTGAGCCAGGATCAAACTCTCAAGTTTGATGCTCGATACACACCCGGCGGAATAACCAGATATGCACCGCTCACTTCAAGGAGCCGTTCCTGCACTTCACATATGGATACGTGAAAGACACATGAAACGGCTTAAACTCTGACGACCCCAACGCACCTTGAATGCGCCAGACCCGCAGACCACCGTCCACATGTCCCTTCATCTATAACCTACAATGTCAAAGAGCCGCCGACGAAGAAACCGGACAACCGCCCATCCCCCGTATCCCTACCGGGGAGAACAGCGTCCTTCCTATCTGACGACCGACCAAGCAACGCTGCCTCAGCAGCCCGCCCCGTCCGGTGACGACGCATATATGCAGCACACACAAAGGGGTCAAGCGATTCGATGACAGTTTTTTGGCGCCGAGATGTCAGTTCGTCGCACGAGCCATCCAGCGGACAGACCGGCTGATTCACGTCAATGGTCGGAACGTCACCCGCACTCCGATCGGTTGACCGCCCGACCCATGATGGAGATCGCGCCGTGACCGACCGCCCCGCCCCGCCCTATCCCGAGCAGCAGCAGCCGATGCCCGGCACCACCGCGGCGATGAACCCGCGCCCCGACCATGGCGAGCACAGCTATGTCGGCCGGGGCCGGCTCACCGACAAGAAGACGATCATCACCGGCGGCGACAGCGGGATCGGCCGAGCGGTCGCGCTCGCCTTCGCGCGCGAGGGCGCCGACGTGCTGATCTCCTACCTCAGCGAGGAGGAGGACGCGCGCGAGACACAGCGACTGGTCGAGCAGGCCGGGCGCCGGGCGGTGCTGGTCCCCGGCGACATCAGTGACCCCGCGCACGCGCGCGCCGTGGTCAATCGCGCCGTCGAGGCGTTCGGCCGCATCGACGTCCTCGTCAACAACGCCGCGCACCAGGCCAGCTTCCAGTCGATCGAGGACATCGCCGACGACGAGTGGCAGCGCACCTTCGCCACCAACATCCACGCGATGTTCTACCTGTCGAAAGCCGCGGTGCCGTACATGCGCGAGGGGTCGTCGATCATCAACACCACCTCGATCAACGCCGACCAGCCCAACGAACAGCTGCTCGCTTATGCCACCACCAAGGGCGCGATCCACAATTTCACTGCCGGGCTGGGACAGATGCTCGCCGCGCGTGGGATCCGCGTCAACGCAGTCGCGCCGGGTCCGGTGTGGACGCCGCTGATCCCATCGACCATGCCGCCCGAGAAGGTGCGGAGCTTCGGCGACAACACGCCGATCGGCCGGGCCGCCCAGCCCGCCGAGCTGGCGCCGGCCTATGTCATGCTCGCCAGCGACGAGGCGAGCTACATCCTGGCCGCGACGATCGCGGTCACCGGCGGCCGCCCCTTCCTGTGAGGGGCTGGCGCGATCGGACGACCCTGCCCGCGCGCCGACCTGACGTGCCAATGCCATGGTCGACGAGCGGGGCGCAAACCGTCGGCAAGCGCGGCGCGGGGTGGCCGGCGCCGCCTCGGCCTGCGCCCGCACGGCCGAGGCGCCACCGTTGCGCGCCGGCCACAGCCCGCGCGCGATCGTCCCGGACCGGTCCCGCCGGCTCTTTGAAATCGATTAACGCGGGCATAAAGCCAGCTCGACGCTGCCACCATCGAGAGAGCAGCGCGACTCACGTCCGTCAGGAGGGGAAGATGCCGCTACTCACCTCGCGCCGCGCCGTTTTGCTGGCGGGCGCCGCGCTGTTGCCGCTCGCGCCCGCGTCGGCGCAGACCGTCGCCACCGATCCGCCCGCCGCGACCCAGCCTATTGACCAGGCCGGTGCGCCCTCCGCCGCGCAGGACGCGCCGGGCGCCGCGCCCGCCGCGGCGCCGGCGGCCGACGACGCCGACGGGCTGCAGGACATCGTCGTCACCGGCCAGACCTCGCGCGACCGCCCGCTGATCACCTCCTCGGCCGACATCACCTACGCCACCCGGGACGACATCGATCGCCGCGCGCCACGCTCCACCGCCGACATGCTCGAGCTGGTGCCCGGCATCTTCGTCGAGGGCACCGCGGGCGAGGCGTCGAACAATTACTCGGTGCGCGGCCTCCAGGGTGGCGGGCAACGCTTCGTCCAGCTCGAGGAGGACGGCATGCCGATCCTCTACGGCGGCGGTGGCGCCGACTTCTTCTTCCAGCAGGACCTCACGATCGACCGGCTCGAGGCGGTCAAGGGCGGCTCGTCGGGCGTGCTCACCGTCAACGGCGCGGGCGCGACGATCAACTTCATCTCGAAGCGCCCCAATCAGGACCGCTTCGAGGCGATCGCGCGCGGCACCTACTACAATTACGGGCTCAAGCGCGCCGACCTCTACGTCTCCGCGCCGCTCGCCGAGAATCTCGCCTTCAGCATCGGCGGCTATTATCAGAGCAGCCCGGGGGTGCGGCGCAACCCGTTCGACTATGACGGCTATCGCGTGAAGGCGATGCTGGAATACCGCTTCGACGACGGCGGCTTCCTGCGGCTCTCCGCCAAACGCGGCGACATGAACACGGCCTATTACGCCAGCATGCCGTACCGCTACGACAACGGCAAGCCGAGCGGCTTCCCGGGCCTCGACACACAGCGCGACAATATCGGCGGCGACGCCTTCCGCAACATCGCGGTGCCGGTATCGACCTTCGTGGAGAGCGACGGCATCCGCGACTTCCGTTACGACCAGGGCATCAAGGCGATCTCCAACCAGTTCCGCGTCGACTTCGAGAAGCCCGTGACAGACACGTTCGACGTGTTCCTGCGCGGCCGCTATCTCGACTACAAATACGATTTCAACGGCCTATTCCCCGGCTCTGGCACCGGTAACGCCGGTCTGGCGAGCGCGGTCAGCTACCTGACGCCGGGCAGCGGCTCGCCGATCAGCGACCTGCTGTCGCTCGGCTCGTTCGCCTTCCCGACGACCGCACGCTTCGGCATCCGCAACCTGCGCACCGGCACGGTGCTCGGCTCGAACCAGACGAGCGAGCTCAACGCGCTCAACGGCAACGGCTTCCTCCAGCGCACCACGCTCAACCACGACCGGCTCGACGCGCACGACTTCGGGCTCAACCTGGGCGGGCGCTGGGAATATCAGGGCGGCAGCTTCACCAACTCGCTCACCGCGGGCATGATGTACTACGCCGTCCACCGCCGCCAGAACCAGTCGGCGGTCGCCAGCGTCGTCAACGACGTGCGCAACGACAGCGACATCTACGACATCGTCGCGCTCGACGGCGGCAACAACGTGATCGGCACGCTGAGCGACAACGGGCTGGTCTCCTACGGTGACTGGGGCAACGGCATCCGCGTGCGCGACGACAACGCCGTGTCGCTCTACGCCAACGACGAGCTGGCGATCGGCAAGCTGCGCATCGACGGCGGCATCCGCTTCGAGAACATCCAGTCGACCGCGCGCGACGGCATCGACGCCGCCGCGATCGACGCCGCCAACCGCATCGTCGAGATCCGCCCGGGCGTGTTCCAGCAGCTGGTACCACAGGGCACCGCCGGCCTCGTGCCGACGGTCGGCCCGACCTTCGCCGGTCGATATGCCACGCTCAACCGCACGCAGGAGAAGATCGCCTGGACCGTCGGCGCCAATTACCTGATCACGCCGAACCTCTCGATCTACGCCCGCTACGCCGACGGTTTCCAGACCAACAGCGCCGACCCGATCACCACGATCAAATTGTACGAAGCGGGGATCCGTTATCAGTATGAGCGTTTCTTCAGCGGCTCGGTCACGGCATTCCGCACCAACTTCGACGACCAGAACTACAATTTCGCCAACCCGGAGAACCCGGCGCAGCAGCAGAACATCAACGCCGACCTGCGCACGAAGGGCATCGAGGTCGACCTGATGCTGCGCCCGGTGCGCTGGTTCTCGATCGACGGCCAGGCGGTGTTCCAGGACCCGCGGCTGGAGAACCTCCAGCTCGATGGCGCCACCCAGGCGGGCTATGAGGGCAATCGACCCGAGCGGACGCCCTCGACCTTGTGGACCGTTACCCCCGCGATCCAGCTGCCCAACGGGCTGGGCGACATCTACGCGCGCTACAAATATGTCGGCAAGATCTTCGCCGACGCGGGCAACGGCGTGGCGCTGCCGGGCTATGGCGTCACCAGCGCGGGCATCAACGTCAACGTCACGCCGCAGCTGCAGGTGAGCTTCAACGCGGAGAACATCTTCAACGTCGTCGGCCTGACCGAGGGCAACCCGCGCCAGGGGCAGACGCAGGCGATCACCGAGGGCTACTTCTACGCCCGCGGCATCGTCGGCCCGACCTATGGCGGGTCGGTGACGCTGCGCTTCTGAGTGGATGGGGGGCAAGCGGTGTCGCATCGCCCCCACCCCGCGTTCCCGTCCACGCGGTCACATGAGGCCGTTACCCTCGAGGGTCGCGCGCGAGCCGCCCCACGGGATCCGAACCGTGCTCCCGCGCACGCAGGAGTCCCGCGTCGACCGCGCGCCGGCCGCGATCCTGGGCTCCCGCGTGCGCAGGAGCACGCCGGGCGCTACTATGCTGATGCTGCAGCCCCTCTCATCCGGAGCCCGACCATGACCCGCGCCGCCCGTCTTCTCGCCGCGCTGCTGCTCGCGGGCAGCGCCGGTGTCGCGCTCGCCCAGCGGCCGCCCGAGCTGGCCTATCAGCTCAACGAGGGCGACAATCTCAACGCCTTCCTGCGCGACGGCGCCACCGCGGCGCACCTGCTGCTGCGCGACGGTGCGGAGCCTCGCATCCTCGTCGCTTTCCCCGCCGGCAACAGCGGGGTCGGGCTGTGGTTCGCGCGCACCGCCGCGCCGGTCACGTGGCGGCTCGACCGTGCGCCCGCGGCGATCACGCTGCCCGACGCCCGCGGGCGCCCACTCCACGGTATCCGCGCCGTCGCCAGCCTCGCCGCGCCGCGGCTGGCGCTGCGCCAGGCGGTGCTCTCCAACGTCCGGTTCCTGCGCGACTATCAGTCGGTCGGCCGCTTCCCGTCCGAGGTCGCGGTGGCGCCGCGGGTCAACCGCGACACGATCACCTACGCGCGCGACCGGGCCGACGGTGCACCCGGTTATCGACTGACGCTGCGGGTGCTCGCCGGCCGGGTCGAACGCGGAACGCTGGTGGCGGGGCGCGACGGCCGCATCCGGGTCGAGATCACCGCCCTCACCGGCGACACTCCGCTCACCGGCATCGCGCTGCCCGAGCTGCTCAACGCCGCGGCCGCCGACGATCCCGCCGCGCGCGACGCGCTGCGTTTCCTCAGCTATCGCGAGAAGTTCCTGGCGGGCTCGTGGCGCTTCGACACCTATTTCGGGCGCGACACGCTGATGTCGGTGCGGCTGCTGATGCCCGCGCTCCAGTCCACCGCCGTGGAGGCGGGGCTCGGCGCGGTGCTGGCGCGGCTCGCCGCCGACGGCGACGTCGCGCACGAGGAGGGCCTCTCCGAGTTCGCCCTGCTCGAGAACCGCAAGGCCGGGCGCAACGGCGACGCCGCGACGCTCGACTATGCGATGATCGACGACGATTTCATGCTAGCGCCGGTGGCCGCGGCCTATCTGCTCGAGCACGCAGACCCATCGCGCGCGAGCGCCTTCCTGGCGCGGCCGATCGCGAGCGAGGCGCGCCCCGGGACCAGCGAGCCGGCGGGCGCCTCGCTGTTGCGCAACCTGCGATTGGTGATCGAGCGCGCGCGCGGCTTCTCCGAGGCGCCCGCGGTCGACCGGCTCGTCGCGCTGCGCCCGGGCCGCATGACCGGACAGTGGCGCGACAGCGAGGAGGGGCTCGGGCGCGGGCGCTACCCCTATGACGTCAACGCGGTGCTGGTGCCCGCCGCGCTCGACGCGGCGGCACGGCTGAGCGCGGCGGGCCTGCTCGAGCCCTATGCGAGCGCCGCCGATCGCGACGGACTGGCGCGCGCCGCGGCGATGGCGGCGACGTGGCGCGAGCGCGCGCCCGCCTTGTTCCGCGTCGAGCTGCCCGCGCGCGAGGCGGCCCCGAGGATCGCGGCCTATGCGCGCGCGCTCGGCGTGTCGGCGGGGCCCGCGTTGTCCAGCCTGGGGCAGACGCCGCTGGTCTATCACGCGCTGTCGCTCGACGAGCGCGGCCGGCCGGTGCCGATCCTCAACTCCGACGAGGGCTTCGCGCTGCTGTTCGGCGCACCCCCCGCGGCCGAGCTCGAGCGGGACGTCGCCGCGCTGATGCGCCCCTTCCCGGCCGGGCTGATGACCGATGTCGGGATGCTGGTCGCCAACGCCGCGCTGGCGGACGCCGCGACCCAGGCGCGCTTCACGCCGGCGGCGTATCACGGCGCGGTGGTGTGGTCGTGGCAGCAGGCGCTGTTCGCCGCTGGGCTCGAGCGCCAGCTGAAGCGGCGCGACCTGCCCGCCTCGACCCGTACGGTGCTGACCGAGGCGCAGGCGCGGCTGTGGCGCGCGATCGCGGCGACCCGCGCGACGCAGAGCTCGGAACTGTGGTCCTGGGCCTATGCAGACGGCCGCTACAAGGTGGTGGCGTTCGGCGCGGGCAAGAAGGACGTCGACGAATCCAACGCGGCACAACTGTGGAGCACGGTGTACCTGGCGGTGCGTCCGCCGCATTGAGCGCGCCACCGCTGCTGCGCACCCAGGCACCCAGAGCCACGGCGCCGCGCCCCTGGGCTTCGGGGTCCGCCGGAGCGCGCAACGCTGTGACCGCCTCGCCGGCGCCTCACCCCATCGCCGCCGCCAGCGCGGCGTCGTGCGCGGGCAGCGTCGGCGCGGCGCGCGCGATCAGCGCGGCGAGCGCGCGTACCTGCTCGGCGTTGGCGGCACCGTCCAGCGCGTCGGCGAGCGGGTGGTAGCCCTCGGCCGCGATCCCCTGCCCCTCCAGCACCGCCAGCCAGCTCGCCTCGCGGAAGAGCTCGTCGGGCTCCAGCATCAGCCGCCCGCCGCGGCGGTACAGCGCCTCGCGCTCGACCAGTGCCGCGGGCAGCGCCATCTCCCGACACGCCGCCCATAGCGGCTCGGGCTTCCCGCGCTGCGCGTGATAGTGGAGGATCAGGAAGTCGCGGATCCGCTCCATCTCCGCCGCCATGAGCCGGTTGTAGCGTGCCGCCAGCGCCGCGTCGTCGCCGCGCTCGGGGAAGAGCGTCAGGAGCTTGGCGATGCCGCTCTGGATCAGGTGGATGCTGGTGGATTCGAGCGGCTCCAGGAAGCCCGCCGATAGCCCGATCGCGATCACGTTGCCGCGCCACGGCTCAAGCCGCGCGCCCGCGGTGAAGCGCAGGAAGCGCGGCTCGGCCAGCGCCTCGCCGTCGAGCCGGGCCAGCAGCGTCGCCGCCGCCTCGTCGTCGGATAGATGCGCCGAGGCGTAGACATAGCCGTTGCCGGTGCGGTGCTGCAGCGGGATCCGCCACTGCCAACCCGCCGCCAGCGCGGTCGAGCGCGTGTAGGGCAAGGTCGGCCGCGTCGCCGCGCACGGCACCGCCACCGCGCGGTCGCACATCAGCCAGCGCGACCAGTCGTCGTAGCCGACGCCCATCTCACCCGCGATCAGCAGCGCGCGGAAGCCCGAGCAGTCGACGAACAGCTCGCCCGCGAGCCGCTCGCCGCGTCGCGTCGTCAGCGCCGTGATCCGTCCGCCCTCCGCGTCGCGCTCGACCGTGCCGAGCCGCCCCTCGATCCGCATCACGCCCGCCGCCTCGGCGAGCGCGCGCAGATGCGCGGCGTAGCGCGCGGCGTCGAAATGATAGGCGTAGCCGAGCGTCGACAGGATCGAGCGCTGCTCCGCCGCGGGCTTGGCGAAGCGCCCGTCCAGCGCCGCCCGGGTGGTGAGCGACAGCGCCGCGAGCGGCAGGTCGAGTCCCTCCCCGCGGGCGCGCAGCCAGCGGTGATGGAAGGCGACGCCGGGCAGCGCCGCGCCATATTGGCCGAACGGGTGGAAGTAGCGATGCCCCGGCCGCGCCCAGTCGACGAACTCGATACCGAGCTTGTAGGTCGCCCCCGTCGCGCGCAGGAAGGCGGGCTCGTCGAGGCCGATCAGCTCGTTGAACCAGTGGATCGTCGGGATCGTCGCCTCGCCCACGCCGACCGTGCCGATCTCCTCCGACTCAAGCAGCGTGATCGCGACCGAGCGGCCGAGCTGGCGTGCGAGCGCGACCGCGGTCATCCAGCCAGCGGTACCGCCGCCGAGGATCACCACCCGCCTCACCCGCTCCCGCTCCGCCACGCCGGTCTCCTCTCCGGCACCGGTGTAGAGCGGAACGCGGCATTAGGGGAGCGGGCACGCGTGCGATGCACTTCGTGCCCGCGCCGCTTTCGCGCCGCGGTCATCCTGGGACGAGTGCACGATGGTACGAGAAGAGGATCCAGGACCAAGCGCGCCGATCTCACCCCGACCCGCACTGGCCGCGCCCCTCCCGGCTCTGCTATCGCCGCGGCGATGACCTGCTCCTCGCTGTACGCTCGCGCGCGCGTCGCCGCCGCGCTGTCGCTGCTGGCGCTGCTGGCACTGCTGCCGGCGCCACTCGCCGCCGCCGAGGTCGACCCGGTCACCGCCGCCACCGCGCGGCTGATCAAGGCGGAGCGGGAAGTGCGCGCGGTCGACGGCGCGCTCGACCAGTCGGCCGATCGCGAGGCGCGCGACACACTGCGCGAGCGAGTCAATGCCGCGCGCGAGGACGCCGCCGCCGCCGCCGACGACCTCACCGACCAGCTCGCCCTGGTCGACGCGCGCGCCGCGCAGCTCGGCCCCGCCGCCGCGAGCGAGGCGCCCGACTTGGCCGCGCAGCGCGCGCGGCTGGCGCGCCAGCGCACCGCGATCGATTCGAACAGCAAGCGCGGGCGACTGATCGCGGTCGAGGCGCAGCAACTGGTCGAGGAGATCGACCGCACCGAGGCCGAGCAGTTCAGCCAGACGATCGCGGCGCGCGTTCCCTCGCCGCTGTCGCCCGCTTTCTGGGGAGCGGTGCTCCAGGCGGCACCGCGCGACCTGCGCCGGATCGAGGTGATGCTCACGCTCGGCACGCGCCAGCTCGCCGCGGGCTGGCGCGACGCGCCGATCTGGCCAGCGCTACTCGGCCTGCTTGTCGCGCTCGCGATCGCCCTGCCGGGGCGCGCCGCGGCGGTCCGGGTCGGGCTGCGCTTCCTGATCGACGACGCGCCGGGCCATCGCGTGCGCCGCTCGGGCAACGCGATCTGGCGCGTACTGGTCGGCACGCTCACCCCGCTGCTCGCCAGCTTCGCGCTGGTGCAGGGGCTGCGCTGGTCCGGGCTGGTGCCCGCGGTGTGGAGCGACCTGGCGGACTCGTTCGTCCAGGCGACCTCCTTCGCCGGCTTCACCGTCGCGGTCACCGGCGCGGTGCTGATGCGCCACCAGCCGAGCTGGCGGGTCGCGCCGATCGCCGACGACGTCGCGCGGCGGCTGCGCCCGTTCAGCTGGCTGCTCGCCGCGGTCGCTTTCTTCGCGATCATGGTCGAGCGCTTCAACACGTTGGTCGGCGCCAGCGCCGCCGCGCTGAGCGCGACCCAGGCGATCGAGGCGCTGCTCCACCTCGCGCTCCTCGCCGCGGCCCTGGTCGCGCTCGGGCGGCTGCGCGCCGCGCGTGCCGAGGACGAGGAGGCGCCCGCGCGCGCGGGGCTCGGCGCGGCGGCACTGGTCGCCTGGGTGGTGGTGCTGGTCGCCACCTTCGCGCTGCTGCTCGGCTATCTCGGGCTCGCGCGCTTCGCCGGGCAGCTGGTCGCCTGGGGGCTGGTGCTGGGCAGCGCCACCTTCCTGCTGATGGCGGCGATCGACGACGTCGCCACCACGGTGTTCGCGCGCGACGGCGGACTCGGGCGGACGCTGTCGCGCGCGCTCGGCGTGCGGGGCGCCCTGATCGAGCAGTTCGGCGTGCTCGCCTCGGGCGTGCTGCGGCTGGTGCTCGCGCTGACCGCCTTCGGGCTGCTCTTCTCGCCGTTCAACGGCGGCAACGGCGTCGGTGCGCTGGCCTCCCGCCTGGGGACGCTGGCGCAGGGCGTGCAGGTCGGCGGGATCGCGATCTCGCCGGGGACGATCCTGCGCGGCATCGTCGTGCTGTTCGTCGGGCTGGCGCTGGTGCGCGGCTTCATGCGCTGGCTCGAGCAGCGCTACCTGCCCGCCACCGACCTCGACGGGTCGGGGCGCAACTCGGTCAGCCTGGTGGCGCGCTACGTCGGCGTGGCGCTGGCGGTGATCTGGGCGCTGGCCTCGCTCGGCATCGGCGTGGAGCGGATCGCGCTCCTGCTCTCCGCGCTGTCGGTCGGCATCGGCTTCGGCCTGCAGGCGATCACCTCCAACTTCGTGTCGGGGTTGATCCTGCTGGCGGAGCGGCCGATCAAGATCGGCGACTGGATCCGCGTCGGCACCGACGAGGGCGACGTCAAGCGCATCAGCGTGCGCTCGACCGAGATCGCGCTGCCCGATCATTCCACGCTGATCGTTCCCAACAGCGAGCTGATCACCAAATCGGTGCTCAACAAGACGCTGGCGAGCCCGCTCGGCCGCATCCAGGTGCAATTCTCGGTGCCGCTGGAGAGCGACGCCGACCGGGTGCGTGCGATCGTCGCCCAGGCCTTCGCCGACGAGAGCGCGATCCTCGACGATCCTGCTCCCGCGATCTTCATCGACTCGATCGTGGACGGGCGAATCTTCTTCAACTGCTTCGCGCACGTCGGCTCACCCCGCGCCGCGTACAGCGCCCGCAGCGCGATCTTCACCGTGCTGCTGCGGCGCTTCCGCGAGGAAGGGATCGAGCTCGGCACGGTGCCGCAACGGCTCGAGCTGCTCTCGCGCGACGCGGCGAGCGGCCTGGTTCGGGCCGACCTGCCGGGGGACGAGCGGCGCCCCTCCGCTTAGCCGGTCGCTATGCGAGTCCGCCCCGTGATCGAACCGAGTCCGGGGTGACGGAGGTGTGTGGCGCCGCTCTTCTCGAACAGGCGAGGACATCGGGTCGGCACGATGGAGTCGGATGGATCCAGCATCGGATTCGAGAGATCGGATGTGCGTACGCGGCGCTCCCCCCTCCGAACAGGGGGGCTCTCGAACACGGAGCCCACTATCACTGCGGCTCCGCAACGTTCGGGCAATTGGAAGGAATCGCGGGCACCGGGTTAGTGTATCGTCAGCCCATCCGCTCTATGGCTCGACGCGGGGAAGGCGCGGGCACGCGATCGGGGGTGCGATGGTGAGGCGGCTGTATCGTTGGTACGCCGGGATCGGGGACGATCCGCGGCTGGCGATCGCGCAGGTCACCAACCTCTATCGCCAGGTGCCGCTGCTCTACGGCCTGCTGCTGATCAACTCCTTCGCCGTCGCGGTGACGCATCGCGACAGCGCGCCGGCGTCGCTGACCGTGACGATCCCGGCGCTGCTGTTCGTGGTAACGTTCGTGCGGCTGGTGCGCTGGGCGCGCGCGGGGCGGAGCGGCGTCGTGCCCTCGCCCGCGACGGCGCGGCGACAGCTGCGCACGATCACCGCCGCCGCGGCGCCGGTCGCCACCGCCTATATGGTGTGGTCGCTGCTGCTGATGGGATACGGCGGCGCGGCGCAGCAGACCCATGCCGCGGTCTATCTCTCCACTACGGTGATGGGATGCGTCTTCTGCCTGATGTCGCTGCCCCAGGCCGCGCTGCTGGTGGCGATGATGGTGGTGCCGCCCTTCATCGCCGCCTGCCTGGCGCACTATCAGGTCATGTTCGCGGTGATCGCCACCAACGTCGCGCTGGTGGTCGCCGTTTTGCTGCGCGTGCTGTTCAACAGCTTCGACTATTTCCGCGATCAGGTGGCGGCGCGCGCCGCGCTGGAGCGTCAGCACGCCGAGCTGGTACGGCTCAACGCCGAGAACGGCCGGCTCGCGCTGACCGACAGCCTCACCGCGTTGCCCAACCGCCGCCAGTTCCACCACGACCTCGACCTGCTCGCCGCCGCGCGCGACGAGATGCCCTTCGCGGTGGGGCTGCTCGACCTCGACCGGTTCAAGCCGGTCAACGACACCTATGGCCATCAGGTCGGCGACCTTCTGCTGGTCGAGCTGGCGCGGCGGATGTGCGCCATCGCGGGCGGCGCCACCACCGTCTACCGGCTCGGCGGCGACGAGTTCGGGCTGCTCACCGTCGGCGCGCGCGACGAGGCGGTCGCGGCGGCCGAGTGGCTGTGCCAGAGCATCGCCGCGCCGTTCAGCGTCGGCGAGCTGCGCGTCGCGGTCGGCGGCTCGCTCGGGCTGGCGCTGTCGGGCGATGCGGGCGCACCCGTCAAGCCGGCGGGCGAGCTGTTCGATCGCGCCGACTACGCGCTGTATCATGCCAAGCGGGTCAACGGCGGGGGCACCTGCGTCTTCACCCCCGACATGGCGCGCGCGATCCGCACCGACCGCGCGATCGAGGCGGCGCTTCAGGCGAGCGCGCTCGACGAGGAGCTGCGCGTCGTCGCCCAGCCGATCCTCGCCGCGGCGAGCGGTACCGTGGTCGCGGTGGAGTGGCTCGCGCGCTGGCGCAGTCCGCTGGTCGGCGAGGTGCCGCCGGCCGAGTTCATCGCCATCGCCGAGCGATCGTCGCTGATCCACGGCATCACCCTGGCGGTGGTGCGCAAGGGGCTGGCGGCGTCGCACGCGCTGCCGGGCGACCTGGCGCTGTCGTTCAACCTCTCGGCGTGCGACCTCCACTCGCCCGCGACCATGGCAGCGATCGAGCGCGAGATCGCCGCCTCGGGCGTGGCGCCAGAGCGAATCTGGATCGAGGTGACCGAGACCGCGGTGATGCGCGACCCGCCCGCCGCCGCGCGCGCGCTGACACAGCTGCGCGCCCGCGGCATCAAGGTGGCGCTCGACGATTTCGGCACCGGCCACTCCAGCCTCAGCAACCTTCACCAGCTACCGCTCGACAAGGTCAAGATCGACCGCAGCTTCCTCGCTGACGTGGAAGCGTCGCGCGGCTGGGCGGTGGTGGCGGCGGTGGTGGCGTTGTGCCGCTCGCTCGCGCTGGAATGCGTGGCCGAGGGAGTGGAGACCGAGGCGCAGCTCGACGCGCTGCTGCGGATCGGCTGCGGCGCGGTGCAGGGCTATCTGTTCTCGCCCCCGGTCGAGGCCGAGGCGGCGGCGGCGCTGGTGCGCGATTGGCAGCGGCGGCGCGAGGCGGCCTAGTTCGGCATGCTGCGCGAGATGCCGACTCCCTTTCTTCCGTCTTCCTAAACTCGTCTCGGAGTCCACCGCCGCGCTAGCTCCTCACGCTTCAGGAGTGCGGCCCTGTTGATCCCGATGATCTCAGGATGAGGCGAGCGAGATAGGCGACCTGTCCGCATGGGATCAACAGCGCCCCTCTCACCGCGGCTTCGCGGTCGAGGCGCGGACCTTGAGCTCGCCCGCGATCACGACCGGCGCGGCGGGGCGCGCGCGCCCGCCGAGCTGCGCGATGATCAGCTCCACCGCGCGCGCCGTCGTCGCCGCGATCGGCTGCTCCAGCGCGGTGAGTGGCGGGTGCGCGAAGCGCGCGATCGGCGTGTCGTCGAAGCTCACCACCGACAGATCCTCGGGCACGCCGAGACCGCGCTCGCGCGCCGCGGCGAGCACGCCCAGCGCCATCTGGTCGCTGCTCGCCAGGATCGCGCTCGGCGGTACCGTGGCACCGAGCAACCGGCGCGCCGCCGCCTCGCCGCTCGGGAAATCGAAGTTGCCGACCTCGAGCAGCCCCTCGCAGCTCGCCCCGGCGTCGCGCATCGCGCCGCGCCAGCCGTCGGCGCGCTGCGCGCTGGTGGTGTAATCGTCCGGTCCGGCGACGAAGCCGATGCGGCGATGGCCCAGCGCGAGCAGATGCTCGGTCGCGCGCCGCGCCCCCGCCTCGTCCGCCATCGACAGCACGATCCCCGCACCTCCGCCCTGCGCGCCGATCCGCGCGAAGGCGATGTCGTGGCGGTCGAGCAGCTCGGCGATCAGCGGGTTGTCCGAGTGCGGCGGGGTGAGGATCACGCCGTCTGGCTGGAGCGCGGCGATCGTCGCGGCCAGCTCGCGCTCGATCCGGTCGCCGTGCGTGTCGACCAGCTCGAGCAGCAGGCGATAGCCGTGGCGCGCGCAGGTCAGCATGCCGCCGAGCAGCATCTGGTCGACCCAGTCGGTGCCCTGCCGCGCGCGCCAGTCGCTGATCGTGCGGTCGCGGTCGTTGAGCGCGAGGATGAGGTAGCTGCGCGAGCCGCCCATGCGCTGCGCCGCGAGCGAGGGGACATAGCCGAGCCTGGCGATCGCCTCGCGCACGCGCTCGGCCATCGCCGGGCGGACGTTGGGCTCGTTGTTGATCACCCGGCTGACGGTCTGTAGCGAGACGCCGGCGTCCGCCGCGACATGCTTGATCGTGACCGACTGACGCCGCCGTGCCATCTGTGCTCCCCCGAACGCCGGTCACTCCGGTCGGCCTGCCATAGCCAAGCCCGCGGCGCCCCGCCATCGCGTTGAGGTCCGGGGTGGCGCACCCGGCACCTGGGCCTATCATGCGCGAGTCCATGGCCTTCACCGCCCTTCCCCGACCAGCGCGCCCGGCGTGGTTCCTGCTCGCCTTCGCGCTCGCCAACGCCGGCGGGGTGATCGGCTACCTGCCGCTGCTCACCTTGCTGCTGCCGCTCAAGATCCACGCCGTCGCGGGCGACGCGCGCATCCCGCTGCTGAGCCTCACCGCGATCTGCGGCGCGGTGGCGGCGAGCGCGTCCAACGTGCTGTTCGGCTGGCTGAGCGACCGCTCGGTGGTGCGCGGCGGCGGCCGGCGGCGCTGGATCGCGGGCGGGCTGGTCGCGACCGCGGCGAGCTACGCGCTGGTGGCGGCGGCGCCGGGCGCGGCGACGATCGTGGCGGCGGTGGTGCTGTTCCAGGTCGCGATCAACGCGGTGCTCGCGCCGCTGCTGCCGATCCTGGCGGACGAGGTGCCCGACTCGCGCAAGGGTCTCGCCGCCGGGCTGATCGCGCTCGGCAACCCGGTCGCGGCGCTGGTCTCGGCGCTGCTGGTGGCGGACGAGGCGCTCGGCGACGCCACGCGGCTGGCGCTGCTGCCGCTGCTCACCGCGCTGACGCTGCTGCCGCTGCTGCTCCTTCGCGGCGACGCTGGCGCGGGCGATCCTGCCCCGGCGACCGCGCCGCGATTGCCGCGCCGCGACCTGCTGATCGCCGCCGCGGCGCGGCTGCTGATGCAGCTCGCCAACGCCGCGCTGTCGCTCTACCTGCTCTACGTGTTCGAGAGCGTCGCGCCGGGCGAACGCCCGCTCGTGCTCGCGCGCCAGGTCGGGACGCTGCTGACGATCTGCTACCTCCTTCCCTTGCCGCTCGCGCTGCTGGTCGGACGCTGGTCGGACCGAGTCGGGCGGCGCCAGCCCTTCCTGGTCGCCGCGGGATCGGTCGCGGTCGCCGGGCTGGCGGCGATGGCGCTGGCGGGCGGCACCACCGCCGCGGCGGTCGGCTTCGCGACCTATTCGATCGGCTCGGCGGTGTTCCTCGCGCTCCACTCGGCCTTCGCGCTGCAGCTGCTGCCCGACCCCGGGCGGCGCGGGCGCGATCTGGGGCTGCTCAACCTCACCAACACGCTGCCATCGCTGCTCGGCCCGCTGCTGACCTGGTCGCTGGCCACGCCGCGGGACTTCGCGCTGCTGCTGACGGTGCTGGCGGTGCTCACCGCGCTCGGCACCGCGGCGGTGACGCTGGTGCGTGCGCGGCGCTGAGGCGGTTGCCAGCGCCCCGGCAAGGTCGCACATCAGCGCCATGTCCACCGGCCGCGCCGACCTGCCCGACCTCAGCTATTTCCTCGCGATCGCGCGCCACCTCAGCTTCGCGCGCGCGGCGGTGGAGCTGCGCGTCACCGCCTCGGCGCTGAGCCACTCGATGAAGGCGCTGGAGGCGCGGCTCGGCGTGCGGCTGCTCCACCGCACCAACCGCAGCGTCACGCTGACCGCCGCGGGCGAGCAGCTGCGCGACTCGATCAGCGACCCGCTGCGCGCGATCGACGGCGCGATCGAGGCGCTCAACCGCTTCCGCGACGCGCCGGCGGGGCGGATCCGGCTCAACGTGGTGGTCGACGCGGCGCGGCTGCTGCTGGCGCCCGTGCTGCCCGGCTTCGTCGAGCGCTACCCCGACATCGAGGTCGACGTGGTGGCGAGCAATCGGCTGGTCGACGTCGTCGGCGAGGGCTTCGACGCGGGCATCCGCTACGGCGGGACGGTGCCCGAGGACATGATCGCGCTGCGGCTCTCGCGCGACATCCGCTGGGTAGTGGCGGCCGCCCCGGCCTATCTCGAGCGCTTCGGCACGCCGTCGCACCCGCGCGACCTGGTGGGGCACCGCTGCGTGCGGCTGCGCCAGGGAGCGGGGCGGATCTACCATTGGGAGTTCGAGCGCGGCGAGGAGGCGCTGGCGATCGACGTGCCCGGCGCGCTGACGATCGACGACACCGAGATCGGGCTGGCGCTCGCGCGCGGCGGTGCCGGGCTGATGTACGGGCCCGAGCCGGTCTTCGCGGGCGCGCTGGCGGCGGGCGCGCTGCGGCTGGTGCTGGACGACTGGGCGGCGGTGGGTGGCGGCTACCATCTCTATTACTCGAGCCGCCGCCAGGTGCCGACCGCGCTGCGCCTGCTCGCCGACCATATCCGCGAGCGCCGGCCGCTGGGGTGAGATCGGGGGGGAGCGGCGGAGCGCACGTGTGACGCGCGCGCGGCCGATCTCACCCGGCGCGGTTCGCCAGCGCCGCCTGCGCCGCGGCGAGCCGCGCGATCGGCACGCGATAGGGCGAGGCCGAGACGTAGTCGAGGCCGACCTGCTCGCAGAAGGCGATCGACGCCGGGTCGCCGCCGTGCTCGCCGCAGATGCCGAGCTTGATCCCCGGCCGCGTCGCGCGCCCGCGCTCCGCCGCCAGCGCCACCAGCTCGCCCACCCCCTCGACGTCGAGGCTGACGAACGGGTCGCGCGCGTAGATGCCCTGCTCCACATAGGCGCCGAGGAAGCGCGCCGCGTCGTCGCGGCTCACCCCCAAGGTCGTCTGCGTCAGGTCGTTGGTGCCGAAGGAGAAGAACTCGCCGCTCTCGGCGATCTCGCCGGCCCGGAGCGCGGCGCGCGGCAGCTCGATCATCGTACCGACCAGATACTCCACGCGCTGCCCGCGCTCGGCGAACACCGCCTCCGCGGCGCGGTCGACCACCGCTCTCATGAGGTCGAGCTCGCGCTTGGTCGCGACCAGCGGGATCATCACCTCGGGGATCGGCGCCTCCCCGCTCTTCCCGGCGACGTCGAGCGCGGCCTCGAAGATCGCGCGCGCCTGGGTCTCGTAGATCTCGGGATAGGTCACCCCCAGCCGGCAGCCGCGATGGCCCAGCATCGGGTTGAACTCGTGCAGCTCGGCGGCGCGGCGGCGGAGCACATCCACCGCCACCCCCGCCGCCTCGGCCACCTCGGCGAACTCCTTCTCCTCGTGCGGCAGGAACTCGTGGAGCGGCGGGTCGAGCAGCCGCACCGTCACCGGCAGACCCGCCATCACCTCGAAGATCGCGGTGAAGTCGGCGCGCTGCGCGGGCAGCAATTTCTCCAGCGCGGCGCGGCGGCCGCGCTCGTCGCTCGCCAGGATCATCTGGCGCACCGCGGTGATCCGGTCGCTCTCGAAGAACATATGCTCGGTGCGGCACAGCCCGACGCCCTCGGCGCCGAAGTCGCGCGCGGTGCGGCAGTCCGCCGGCGTCTCGGCGTTGGCGCGCACCTTGAGGCGGCGCACCGCGTCGGCCCACACCATCAGCGTGCCGAAGTCGCCCGCCAGCTCGGGCTGGATCGTCGCGACCTCACCCGCCATCACCTCGCCGGTGGCGCCATCGATCGTCAGCACGTCGCCCTCGCGCAGCTCGCGGCCGCCGACGCGCGCCACCTTCGCGCGCGCGTCGATCGCCAGCGCCCCCGCGCCCGAGACGCACGGCCGCCCCATGCCGCGCGCCACGACCGCGGCGTGGCTGGTCATCCCGCCGCGCGCGGTGAGGATGCCCTTGGCGGCGTGCATCCCGTGGATGTCCTCGGGGCTGGTCTCGGTGCGCAGCAGGATCACCGCGCGCCCGTCGGCGGCCCAGCGCTCGGCGGTGTCGGCGTCGAACACCGCCGCGCCCGAGGCGGCGCCCGGGGAGGCGGGCAGCCCCTTGGTCAGCACGTCGCGCGCCGCCGCGGGATCGAGCGTCGGGTGGAGCAACTGGTCGAGCGCGGAGGGGTCGACCCGCGCGATCGCCTCCTCGCGCGTGATCAGCCCCTCCTCCGCCATGTCGACCGCGATCTTGAGCGCGGCCTTGGCGGTGCGCTTGCCCGAGCGCGTCTGGAGCATCCACAGCACGCCCTGCTGCACCGTGAACTCGATGTCCTGCATGTCGCGATAATGCGTCTCGAGCGTGTCGAACACGCGCGCCAGCTCGGCATAGACCGGCGGCAGCGCCTCCTCCATCGACAGCGGCCGCGCGCCCGCCCGCTCGCGCGCGGCGCGGGTGAGATACTGCGGCGTGCGGATGCCCGCGACGACGTCCTCGCCCTGCGCGTTGATGAGGAACTCGCCGTAATAGGCGCGCTCGCCGGTCGAGGGGTCGCGCGTGAAGGCGACCCCCGTGGCGCTGGTGTCGCCCATGTTGCCGAACACCATCGCCTGGACGTTCACCGCGGTGCCCCAGTCGCCCGGGATGTGGTTGAGCCGGCGGTAGACCTTGGCGCGGTCCGACTGCCACGAGCCGAAGACCGCGCCCACGGCGCCCCAGAGCTGGTCGTGGACGTCCTGCGGGAAGGCCTTCCCCCAGAGCTGCTCCACCAGCTGCTTATACTCCGCGACCAGCCCGCGCAGGTCGTCCGCGGACAGCTCGGTGTCGAGCGTGTAGCCGCGGTCCTCCTTGGCGATCTCCAGTGCCTCCTCGAACGCGCCGTGGTCGAGCTCGAGCACCACGTCGGCGTACATCTGGATGAAGCGGCGGTAGCTGTCCCAGGCGAAGCGCGCGTCGCCGCTCGCCGCCGCCAGCCCCTCGACCGTGGCGTCGTTGAGGCCGAGGTTGAGGACGGTGTCCATCATCCCCGGCATCGAGACGCGCGCGCCGGAGCGGACCGAGACGAGCAGCGGGTCCGCCGCGTCGCCGAAGCGCCTGCCGGTGATCCCCTCGACATGCGCGATCCCCGTCGCGACCTCGGCGCGCAGCGACTCGGGGAAGCGTTCGCCCTCCTCGTAGTAGCGCGCGCACATCGCGGTGGAGATGGTGAAGCCCGGCGGCACCGGCAGGCCGATCGAGGCCATCTCGGCGAGGTTGGCGCCCTTGCCGCCGAGCAGGTTCCGATCGCCCGCCTTGCCCTCGGACACCCCGCCACCGAAGCGATAGACATATTGCTCGGTCATGCTTGCAAGTCCTTGTTTCGGCGCGGGCGGACGGGCGAATGTTGTGTAAGTTGAGTCGCTGGCGCGGTGTGACTCAACCTTCGATCCGGCCGAAATCGGCGACGGTATGCACCGCGGCGCGGACGCGCGCGAGCAGCGCCAGCCGCGCCGCGCGCTTGGCCGGATCGGGGTCGTTGACGGTCACATTGTCAAAGAAGGCGTCGATCGGGGCGCGGAGCGTCGCGAGCGCGGCCATCGCGCCCTCGAAATCCTCGCGCGCGACCGCGGCGGCGGCGGCGGGCTCGGCCGAATCGAGCGCGGCGATGAGCGCGGCTTCGTCCTTCTCGGGCGTGTAGGACAGGGGCGCGTGCCGCTCCGCGGGCGCGTGCTCCTGCGCATGCAGGAGCCCAGGGTCACCGGGTGCGTCGCCATCCTGGGCTCCTGCGTTCGCGGGAGCACGGTCGAGGATGCCTTCCTTCTTGAGGATGTTGGCGGCGCGCTTGTAGCCGGCGAGCAGGTTGGCGCCGTCCTCGGTGCCGACGAACGACTGGAGCGCGCGAACGCGCGCGAGCAGGCGGACGAGATCGTCCTCGCCGCCGAGCGCGAAGACGGCGTCGATGAGGTCGTGGCGCACGCCCGCCTCGCGCTGCTGTACCTTGAGGCGGTCGGCGAAGAAGTCGAGCACCTCGCGCGATGCGACCTGGCCCAGCGGGAAGCGCAGGCCATTGTCGAGGATCAGCGCGATCACGCCCAGTGCCGAGCGACGCAGCGCGAACGGGTCCTTGGAACCGCTCGGGCGCAGGTCGGCGGCGAAGAACTGCGTGATGCTGTCGAGCTTGTCGGCGAGGCTCACCGCCACCGTCACCGGCGCGGTCGGCACCTCGTCGCCCTGCCCGACCGGCTTGTAATGGTCGCGCACCGCCTCGGCGACCGCGGCCGGCTCGCCCTGCGTAGCGGCGTAATAGCCGCCCATCAGGCCCTGGAGCTCGGGGAACTCGCCCACCATGCCGGTGACGAGGTCGGCCTTGGCGAGCGTGGCGGCGCGATACGCCTGCTCCGCAAGTGACCTCAGATCCTCCCCGGTACGGAGTATCGGGTCGGATCGTCCCCCGGACGATCCTTGAACATGCGGGGCATGTTCAACCCGATACTCCGTGCCGGGGAGGATCACCCCCTCTTCCACCAGCCAGCGCGCGAGCTGGGCGACCCGCTCCACCTTGTCCGCCACCGTGCCGAGCTTCTCGTGGAACACGATCTTCCCGAGCTTCTCCGCCTGCTGCTCGAGCGGCACCTTGAGGTCGGTCTCGTAGAAGAAGCGCGCGTCCGACAACCGCGCCGCCAGCACCTTGCGGTTGCCGTCGACGATCTTCGCCCCGCCGTCGCTGGCGGCGATGTTGGCGGTGCACACGAACGCGTCCGCGAGCCGCCCCTCGCCGTCGCGGCACACGAAATACTTTTGGTTCACGCGCGCGGTGAGCTGGATCACCTCGGGCGGCACGTCGAGGAAGGCGGGGTCGAAGCGGCCGAGCAGCGGCACCGGCCACTCGGTCAACCCGGCGTTCTCCGCCACCAGCCCCTCGTCCTCGACCAGCTGCAGCCCCGCCCCCGCCGCCAGCGCGGCGGCGCGATCGCGGATCAGCGCGGCGCGCTCGTCCTGGTCGACGATGACGTGGCAGGCGCGCAGCTTCTCGACATAGTCCGACGCCGAGCCGATCGTGATCGCGCCGGGATGGTGGAAGCGGTGGCCGAGCGTCGCCGCGCCGCTCTCGACCCCCGCGACGCTGACCGGCACGACCTGCTCGCCGAACAGCGCGACGATGCCGTGGAGCGGGCGGACCCAGCGCAGGCTCTCGGTCGAGCGCGACTCCGCGCCCCAGCGCATCGACTTGGGCCAGGGGAAGGCGCGAAGGATGCGGGGGATGATGGCCGCCAGCACATCGACGGTCGAACGTCCCGGTGTGGTCGTCTGCGCGTAATAAGTAAGTACGCCTTTGCCGTCCGGCTTTTCAAACAGCTCGCCGCGCGACAGGCCAACCTTCTTTAGAAAGCCCTCGATCGCCGCTTCTGGCGCATCAACTTTCGGCCCCTTGAACTCCTTAGTGTCGCTCTCGGTTTTCTCAGCAAGCCCTTCTGCGATCAAGACGAGCCGACGCGGTGTTGCATAGGTTCGCACCTTGCCTTGAAAAAGCGCACCCTCCGTGCGGATCTCTGTCTCAAACGCCCATCGTAAATCCTCGCGCGCCTTCGCCTGCATGCGGGCGGGGATCTCCTCCGAGCGGAGTTCGAGCAGGAAGTCGGTCATGCTTCTGGACGCTTCATGTGAGGTGAGCCCCCTCCACCATCGCGCTGCGCGCGACGGTCCCCCTCCCCGCGAGCGGGGAGGATCAGCTCCTCCCCGGCACGGGGAGGGGGACCAGCCGAAGGCTGGTGGAGGGGGATGGCCGCGAACGCGGCGACCGCTTGGGCCGCCGCGTCGGCGTCACGGAGGATCTCGGCCGCAGGTAGGTGGAGCACGCGATAGCCTTGAGTGCGCAAGAAGGCGTCGCGGCTTACGTCGCGTTCGGGCCGCTCGCCGCGGCCATGGGCCTCGCCGTCGACCTCGACGATCGTGCGCGTGGCGGCGCAGTAGAAGTCGGCGACATACGGCCCGAGCGGGTGCTGGCGGCGGAACTTCACGCCCGCCGCGGCACCTCTGACGCGCTGCCACAGGAGCACCTCGGGCAGCGTCATCTCGCGGCGGAGGCGCCGGGCGGTGGCTAACTCGGGGCGCAGCGCCCGCGGCGCGCCCCCTCCACCATCGCGCTGCGCGCGACGGTCCCCCTCCCCGCGAGCGGGGAGGATCTTCTCGGTCGCTCCCGCGGCGACGGACCGATCCTCCCCGGCACGGAGCAGCGGGTCGGATCGTCCCCCGGACGATCCTTGACCATGCGGGGCATGGTCAACCCGATGCTGGGGACCGCCCGGCGCAGCCGGGTGGTGGAGGGGGCTCTCCGCGGGCAAAGCGCCCGCCGCACCGCCCGCGCCGTCCCCGAAGCGGCTCACGCCGCCCACCCGTTCTTCTCCATCCACGCGCCGCACGCGCCCTTCGCGAGGTCGCGGACGCGGCCGATATAGGCCTGGCGCTCCGCCACCGAGATCACGCCGCGCGCCTGGAGCAGGTTGAACGTGTGGCTCGCCTTGATCGCCTGCTCATAGGCCGGGATCGGCAGCCCCGCGGCGAGGCTGTTCTCGCACTCGGCCGCGGCCTTGCGGAAGGCGTCGAACAGCGCGTCCGTGTCCGCCACCTCGAAGTTCCACGCGCTCATCTGGCGCTCGTTCTCGAGGAAGACGTCGCCGTAGCTTACCCCGGAGTCGTTGAAGCGCAGGTCGTAGACGTCGTCGACGTCCTGGATGTACATCGCCAGCCGCTCGAGCCCGTAGGTCAGCTCGCCCGCGACGGGCCTCATGTCATAACCGCCCATCTGCTGGAAATAGGTGAACTGGGTCACCTCCATCCCGTCGCACCAGACCTCCCAGCCGAGCCCCCAGGCGCCGAGCGTCGGGCTCTCCCAATCGTCCTCGACGAAGCGGATGTCGTGCACGCCCATGTCGACGCCGATCGCGGCGAGGCTGCCCAGGTACAGCTCCTGCAGGTCGGGCGGGCTCGGCTTCAGGATCACCTGATATTGGTAATAATGCTGGAGCCGGTTGGGGTTCTCGCCGTATCGGCCGTCGGTCGGGCGGCGGCACGGCTGGACGAAGGCGGCGTTCCACGTGTCGGGCCCGAGCGCGCGCAGCGTGGTGGCGGGGTGAAAGGTGCCCGCGCCCATCTCCATGTCATAGGGCTGGAGGATCACGCAGCCGCGCTCCGACCAATAATGGTGGAGCCGCAGGATCATCGCCTGGAAGCTGAGCGGGCGGTCGGTGCTGGCGTCGGTCACGTCGGCGCTGTGGCGGAAGCCCGGCGGGGAATCAAGCGAGTGGCCCGCGTGGCGACGGCGCGCACCGACGGCCTGCCAACACCAAGTAGTTGAGAGAACTGCCGCGCCATGCCGCAGAAGAAACCGAGCCCGGCGTCAGGACAGGTCCGTGATCGACCAATCGAGTCGGCGATTGTTCAGCAACACGCTGCTACGCCGCACGCCGCCAGATCAACGGAAGGAGTGCACATCTTGGCGTATCCCTTTCTCTTCACTACCCTTCTACTCGCCGGCACGGTGCCGCCGGCGCCCGTACCTTCGTCCTCGCCGGCGATCCCGGCCCGGCTCGCGCGCGATCGCCCCGCCTGCCGCCCGCTCGGCCTCGCCCCCGGGGTCGTGCCGGCGACCTCGGTGCTGGCGGCGCGCGCCAACATGCTCCAGGCGGATATCGGCAACGCGCGCAGGGCGCGGACGCTGACGCCGGAACAGGCCGACTCGCTGTGGCACCAGGCCGACCAGGTCCGCCAGCGGGTCGCGGGCAAGGCGCGGCTGCCGGTGACGGTGCGCGGGGAGGCGAACCGCGCGCTCGAGTCGGTCGCCGCGCAGCTCTGCCGCGGCTGAGCGCGCCCGCGCCGAGGCCCCGCGCCGCGCTTGCCCGACGCGGCGCGGGCGCCGATAGCGCACCCTTTCCTTCGCCGGGACGCCGCCGCATGAACGCTGCCATGAAGACCGCTTTCTCCGCCCTCGCGCTGCTGCTCGCGCTCCCCGCCTGCGCGCAGCAAGCGCCCGCCCCCGCCGCGCCGGCCGACGCCGACCCCGCCCTGTGGGTGGTGAAGGACGCGGACACGACCATCTATCTGTTCGGCACGATCCACGTGCTCAGGCCCGGCCTGTCCTGGTTCGACGAGGGCGTGAGGAAGGCGTTCGACCGCTCGCAGACCCTGGTGCTCGAGATGGTCGAGCCCGACCCGCAGACCGCGCAGCAGATCGTGGCGGCCAAGGCGTTCGCCCCCGCGGGCAGCGCGCTGACGAGCCAGCTGCCGCCCAACTACCGCCCCGCCTTCGCCAAGGCGATGGGCGAGGGCGGCGTCACCGCCCAGGCCTATGACCGGATGCGCCCGTGGTTCGCCGCGGTGACGCTGTCGCTGCTGCCAGTGCAGAAGCTCGGCTACCAGGCCGCCAACGGCCCGGAGAAGGTGCTGACCGAGGCGGCGCGCGCCGCGGGCAAACAGGTCGTCGGGCTGGAGACGTTCGAGGGCCAGCTCGGGATCTTCGACACGCTGTCGCAGCCGGCGCAGCTCCAGCTGCTGGAGAGCACGCTCGACGAGCTGCCCACCGCCGAGCGTACCTTCGACCGGCTCGTCACCGCCTGGTCGAAGGGCGATCCCGACGGCGTGGCGAGCGAGATGAACGACTCGCTCAAGGACTCGCCCGAGGTCGCCAAGGCGCTGCTGGTCGACCGCAACAGGCGCTGGGCCGCCTGGATCGCCGAGCGGATGAAGCGGCCGGGGACGGTGTTCGTGGCGGTCGGCGCGGGGCATCTCGCCGGCGCGCAGAGCGTCCAGGCGCAGCTCGGCGCGTATCGGCTGAAGGCGGTGCGGGTGAACTACTGATTGCGTTCCGGGCGCGTCGCGGCTAAGCGCGCGCACTTCCGTCATGGTCATCCCTGGAGGCGTGGCGGGAGCATATCAGTCATTCCACGTTTCGGAGCACCAACATGAGCGATACCATCACGCTCGCGGCCGAGACGCGTGACCGGGTTGGCAAGGGAGCCTCCCGCTCGCTGCGTCGCGAAGGCCGCGTCCCCGCCGTGATCTACGGCCAGAACAAGGAGCCGTCGGCGATCCACCTCGAGGAGAAGGCGCTGGTCAAGGCATTGATGACCGGCCACTTCATGAACTCGGTGATCATGGTCGACGGGCAGCGCACGCTGGCCAAGGACGTCGCCTTCCACCCGGTGACCGACCGCCCGACCCACGTCGACTTCTTCCGCATCGCCGCCGACGCGACCGTCACCGTCGCGGTGCCGGTGGTGTTCGCCGACGAGGAGGAGTCGCCCGGCCTGAAGAAGGGCGGCGTGCTCAACGTCGTGCGCCACGAGCTCGAGCTGGTGGTCGACGCCAGCAACATTCCGACCGAGATCACCGTGTCGGTCGCTGGCAAGGACGTGGGCGACACGATCCACATCAGCGAGGTGACGCTCCCCAACGGCGCGACCCCGGCGATCGAGGACCGCGACTTCACCGTGGCGACGCTGGTCGCGCCGTCGGCGCTGAAGGCCGAGGGCGCCGCCGACGAGGCCGAGGACACCGCGGCCGAGGGCGAGGCGTCGGGCGAGGCCTGAGCCGCGCGCTCCGCGTGAGCCGTACGGGGGCAGGGCAGCGGCGACGCTCCCCTGCCCCTTCGCTTTCCGGGCCGGGCCCGTCGCCCCGCTTGCGCCTATCGGGAGACCATCACCGTGCAACTCTGGGTGGGCCTGGGTAATCCCGGCGCGCAATATGCGATGCACCGGCACAATGTCGGCTTCATGGCGGTCGACTCGATCGCCGAGGTGCACGGCTTCGCGACGCCGGCGAAGAAGTTCCAGGGCTGGCTCCAGGAGGGGCGCGTCGACGGGACCAAGGTGTTGCTGTTGAAGCCCGCCACCTTCATGAACGAGAGCGGCCGCTCGGTCGGCGAGGCGCTGCGCTTCTACAAGCTCGGCATCGAGGCGCTGACCGTCTTCCACGACGAGCTCGACCTCGCGCCGATGAAGGTCAAGGTGAAGCAGGGCGGCGGGACGGCGGGGCACAACGGGCTGCGCTCGATCGACCAGCATCTCGGGCCCGACTTCCGCCGCGTGCGGATCGGGATCGGCCACCCCGGCCACAAGGACCGCGTCACCGGCCACGTGCTCGGCAATTACGCCAAGAGCGAGATCGAGCCGCTCAGCGACCTGCTCGGCGCCGTGGCGGCGGAGGCGGGCTGGCTGGCCAAAAGCGACGACGTGCGGTTCATGAACGACGTCGCGCTGCGGCTGGGCGGGTGAGCAGATCCTCCTCGGCCGCGGGGCGGGACCGCGGCCGTAGGGCGTGGTGGAGGGGACTTCCGCAAACGAGGCGATGCGCGTGCGGATAGCCCCCTCCACCACTCGCCTGCGGCGAGCGGTCCCCCTCCCCGTGCCGGGGAGGATTTTGGCCAGTCCCCTACCCCGCTAAGCCTCCGCCCGATCGCCAAGGACCCATCATGCCGACCCGCCAGCTCTTCCCCACGCATTTCTACGAGGCGCGGCTCGACCAGCCCGCGCTGCTCGCCGAGCTAGCCGAGTCCTGTGCCGCCCTCGCCGCCGAGGACATGGCCGGCAAGCGCTGGTCCAAGGCGCACGGCTATCGCGGCTACACCAGCTACGCCTCGCTCGACGACCTGCCCCAGCGCGACCCGGCCTTCGCCGACCTGAAGCGACTGCTCGACCGCCACGTCGCCGCCTTCGCCGCCGAGGCCGGGCTCGAGCTCGGCGGGCGCAAGCTCAGGCTGGACAGCCTGTGGGTCAACGTGATGAAGCCGGGCGGCACCCACTCGGGCCATCTCCACCCGCACAGCGCCGTCTCGGGCACCTTCTACGTCGCGGTACCGCCCGGCTCGGGCGCGCTCAAGCTGGAGGACCCGCGGCTGCCGATGCTGATGGCGGCGCCGCCGCGCGAGGGTACCTTCGTCTACGCCGAGCCGGCGCCGGGCACGCTCTTCCTCTGGGAGAGCTGGCTGCGCCACGAGGTGATGCCCAGCACCGCCAAGCAAGAGCGGGTCAGCGTCAGCTTCAACTACCGCTGGTGACGTCCTCGGGAAAGTCGGCGCCGAGCGCGGCGTCGCGCTGCGCCTCGATCTCCGCGACTCGCGCGCGCAGCCGCTCGGTCACCGCGTCATAACCCCAGCGGCCGAGCACGAGGTGGCGCGGGGGCGTGTCGCGCTCGACCGCCTCGATCATCGCCGCCGCGGCGCGTATCGGGTCGCCGGGCTGGTTGCCCGAATAGCCCTTGGTCGATTCCATCCTCGCCTTGGCCGTGTCGGCATAGTCGGCGATCGTGCTCGGCGTCTGGCGCAGCGAGCGGCCCGCCCAGTCGGTGCGGAACGGCCCGGGCTCGACGCAGGTGACCGCGATGCCGAGCGGCGCCACCTCTGCGGCGAGCGCGTCGGAGAAGCCCTCCACCGCGTGCTTCGACGCGGCATAATAGCCCGAGGACGGGAAGCCCACGAGCCCGGCGACCGAGGTGACGTTGACGATGGCGCCGGCGCGGCGCGTGCGCATGCCCGGCAGCACCGCGCGGGTCAACGCGAACAAGCCGAAGACGTTGGCGTCGAACTGCGCGCGGATCTCGCGCTCCTCGCCCTCCTCGATGCTCGACTGATAGCCGTAGCCCGCGTTGTTGACGAGCACGTCGATCCGGCCGAATCGCTCGGTCGCGGCGGCCACCGCCGCGTCGACCTGCGCCTGGTCGACCACGTCGAGCGACAGCGCGAGCGCGCGATCCCCGAACTGCTCCACGAGATCGGCGACGCGGCCCGAGTCGCGCGCGGTCACCGCCGCGCGCCAGCCGCGCTCCAGCACCAGCCGCGCGAGCTCGCGCCCGAAGCCGGTGGAGCAGCCGGTGATGAACCAGACGGGGTCGTTGACGAGCGCCATGTCGCGTCTATCCTGCGGTGATAGGGAGAAAAGCGCCGAACGTCCCGGGTCCCCGCGCCGTTCCCACTGGCATTTTCGGCGGATCGCGCCCATGTGCGCAGTCCTCATGGACTTTCCGAATCTTCCTGTCGCGCTGGGCAGCGCGCTCGCCGCGCGTGGCTATACCGCGCTCACCCCCGTTCAGGCCGAGGTCACGGCCGAGGCCGCGCACGGCCGTGACCTCCTCGTCTCCGCGCAGACCGGCTCGGGCAAGACCGTCGCCTTCGGCCTCGCCATGGCCGAGCAGTTGCTGAGCGAGGACGGTGCGCTGCCCCCGGCCGCGGCGCCGCTGGCACTGGCGATCGCGCCGACGCGCGAGCTCGCGCTCCAGGTCGCCAAGGAGCTGGCGTGGCTCTACGCCGACGCGCGCATCGCCACCTGTGTCGGCGGCATGGACGCCAGCCGCGAGCGGCGCGCGCTCAACCACGGCGCGCATATCGTCGTCGGCACGCCGGGCCGACTGCGCGACCACGCCGAGCGCGGCGCGCTCAACCTCGGCAAGCTGCGCGTCGCGATCCTCGACGAGGCCGACGAGATGCTCGACATGGGCTTCCGCGACGACCTCGAGGCGCTGCTCGACCAGACGCCGACCGAGCGCCGCACCCTGCTCTTCTCCGCGACGCTGCCGCGCCCGATCGTCCAGCTCGCCAAGACCTACCAGCGCGACGCGCTGCGCATCTCCACCGTCAGCGAGCAGCGCGGCCACGGCGACATCGCCTATCGCGCGGTCACCGTCTCGCCCGCGGACATCGAGCATGCGGTGATCAACCTGCTGCGCTTCTACGAGGCGGAGACCGCGATGCTGTTCTGCGCGACGCGCGACAACGTCCGCCACCTCCACGCCGGGCTGGTGGAGCGCGGCTTCGCCGCGGTGGCGCTGTCGGGCGAGCACTCGCAGAACGAGCGCAACCAGGCGCTCCAGGCGCTGCGCGACCGCCGCGCGCGCGTCTGCGTCGCCACCGACGTGGCCGCGCGCGGGATCGACCTGCCGACGCTCAGCCTCGTCATCCACGTCGAGATGCCGCGCGACGCCGAGGTGCTCCAGCACCGCTCCGGGCGCACCGGGCGTGCGGGCAAGAAGGGCACCGCGGTGCTGATCGTGCCCTATCCGCGCCGGCGCCGCGTCGAGTCGATGCTGCGCGGCGCGCGCATCGCGGCGGAATGGGCCGAGGTGCCGAGCGCCGAGGCGATCCGTGCCAAGGACCGCGAGCGGCTGCTCGAGACCTTGCTCGCGCCGGTCGAGGTCGACGAGGACGATCGCGCGCTGGCCGGCGAGCTGCTGGCGCAGCGCTCGCCCGAGGACATCGCCGCCGCGCTGGTGGCGGCGCAGCGCGCCGCGCTGCCCGCACCCGAGGAGCTCACCGGCCAGGCGCCGAGTGACGCGCCCAAGGCGCACCGCGAGGGCTTCGACGACGTGGTGTGGTTCCGCATGAACATCGGGCGCCGCCAGAACGCCGACCCGCGCTGGGTGCTCCCGCTGCTGTGCCGCCGCGGGCACGTCACCAAGAGCGAGATCGGCGCGATCCGGATCGGTCCGATGGAGACGCAGTTCCAGGTGCCGCGCGCGCTCGCGGGGCGCTTCGCCGCGGCGGTGCGCGCCTCGGCGAACAGCGACGGCGAGGACGAGAACGGCGTGCGGATCGAGCCGATGGACGGCGCCGCCCCGCCGCGCGCCGCGCGCGTGCCGCAGCGCCGGCCGAACGGCGCGCCGACCGCGCGCGGGCCGCGGCGGCGGTAGGGCGATAAGGCGGCGGTGAGAGGGCCACGGGGCCGCGCGGGAGCGTGCCTCGCAGCTACTCCTGTCCTCGCGGCGAACGCCGGGGCCCAGTCGGGAAAGCCGTAGTGAGACTCACCGACGTCCCCCACCTGGGCCCCGGCTTTCGCCGGGTTGAAAAAGAGGGGGGAGCGAAGCGCTCGTATCGTGACGCTTTCTTTCTTGCCGCCTACACCCCACGCCTCCGTCACCGAGGCGCTGCCATGACTCTCCCTCGCGCGCTGGCACTCGCGCTCGCCACCGCCCCCACGCTCGCGGCGACGGCGCCCTCCGCGATCGTCGCCGCCGAGTTCGTCGACCCCGCCCCGCCCTACCCGCAGGCGCATGCCTCGACGATCGTCCAGCTCGCCGACGGCGCGCTCGCCGCGTCTTGGTTCGGCGGCAGCGGCGAGGGTCGCCCCGACGTGCGCATCTGGTACGCGCGCCGCACCGCCTCCGGCTGGGAGAAACCGCGCGCGGTCGCCGCCGGCGACGGTCAGCCGACGTGGAACCCGGTGCTGTTCCAGCCGCCGGGCGCGCCCCTCCGGCTGTACTACAAGGTCGGGCCGAACCCGCGCGACTGGTGGGGCATGGTGATCGAGTCGCGCGACGGCGGCCGCCACTGGGGCGCGCCGCGCCGCCTGCCCAGGGGCGTGCTCGGCCCGATCAAGAACAAGCCCGTGGTCGCGCGCGACGGCGCGTGGCTGGCGCCGTCGAGCCGCGAGGTCGGCAGCGCCGCGCACAACCGCTGGTATGCTGTGGTCGAGCGCTCGACGGACCGCGGGCGGACGTGGCGCGCGCTGCCCGCGATCGCCGCGCCGCGCGGGCTCGAGGCGATCCAGCCGAGCCTGCTGACGCTGCGTGACGGCCGGCTGATGGCGGTGGCGCGGACGCGGCAGGGCGTGCTGGCGGCGAGCTGGTCGCGCGACGCGGGACGCCACTGGTCGCCGCTGGCCGCGCTGTCGCTGCCCAACCCGAACGCGGGAACCGACGCGGTGACGCTCGCCGACGGTCGCCAGCTGCTGGTCTACAACGACAACACCAACCGCCCGGGCAGCGACACCGGCCCGCGCTGGCCGCTCGCGGTGGCGCTGTCCGACGACGGGATGCGCTGGCGCAAGGTGCTGACGCTGGAGAGCGAGCCGCGGCCGGACGGCTACGCCTATCCCGCGGTGATCCAGGCGCGCGACGGGCTGGTCCACGTGACCTACACGTGGAACCGCGAGCGCGTCCGCCACGTCGCGATCGACGTGGGGCGGCTGCGGTAGACGAGAGCGGGCGCGGCCCCCTGCCCGTTGCTCCCGCGCGGCCCCCGCCGTAAAGCCCCGCCATGTCTCAGCCCCCCGACTCCGAGCCGATCGTCATCGCGGTCCCCAAGGGTCGTATACTCGGCGAGGCGCTGCCGCTGCTCGCGCGCGCCGGGATCGTGCCCGAGCCCGCCTTCGGCGACGAGAGCAGCCGCGCGCTGCGCTTCCGCACCGCCGATCCCAGCATCGAGCTGATCCGCGTCCGCGCCTTCGACGTCGCCACCTTCGTCGCGCACGGCGCGGCGCAGCTCGGCATCGTCGGTTCGGACGTGCTCGCCGAGTTCGACTATCCCGAGCTGTACGCGCCGGTCGACCTCGACATCGGTCACTGCCGCCTGTCGGTCGCCGAGCCCGCCGAGCTCGCCGCGCGCGACGACCCGCGCGGCTGGAGCCACGTGCGCGTCGCGACCAAATACCCGCACGTCACCGCGCAGCATTTCGCCCGCCGGGGCGTGCAGGCCGAGTGCATCAAGCTCAACGGCGCGATGGAACTGGCGCCGACGCTCGGGCTCGCCGCGCGCATCGTCGACCTCGTCTCCTCGGGGCGGACGCTCAAGGAGAACGGCCTGGTCGAGGTCGAGCCGATCATGGCGGTCTCGGCGCGGCTGGTGGTGAACCGCGCCGCGATGAAGACGCGCGCGCACGTCTTCCCGCTGGTCGAGGCGTTCCGCGCCGCGGCCGGGGCGGCCGCCGTGAGGGGCGCGGCATGATCCGGCTCGACACAAGCGACGGCGACTTCGCGGCGCGCTTCGACGCACTGGTGGACGCGCGCCGCGAGACCGCGGTGGACGTCGCGCGCGACGTCGCCACGATCGTGCGCAGCGTGCGCGACGAGGGCGATGCCGCGCTCCACGCCTTCACGCAGAAGCTCGACCGCCACGACCTCGACCGCACCGGCTGGCGCGTCGACCCTGCCGCCTGCGCCGCGGCGTTCGAGGCGCTCGAGCCCGAGCTGCGCGTCGCACTCGAGCTCGCCGCCGCGCGCATCCGCGCCTATCACGAGAGGCAGCGGCCGACCGACACCGACTTCACCGACGCCGCGGGCGTGCGGCTGGGCGCGCGCTGGCGCGCGGTCGACGCCGCGGGCGTGTACGTGCCGGGCGGACGCGCCGCCTACCCGTCGACGCTGCTGATGAACGCGATCCCCGCCAAGGTCGCGGGCGTGGAGCGGCTGGTGGTGGTGACGCCGACGCCCGACGGCGCGATCAACCCGCTGGTGCTCGCCGCGGCGCATCTCGCCGACGCGGACGAGGTGTGGCGCGTCGGCGGGGCACAGGCGATCGCCGCGCTCGCCTATGGCACCGAGCGGATCGCGCGGGTCGACGTCGTCACCGGGCCGGGCAACGCCTGGGTCGCCGAGGCCAAGCGCCAAGTCTATGGCGTGGTGGGGATCGACATGGTGGCGGGGCCGAGCGAGATCGTCGTCGTCGCCGACGCGGCCAACGATCCCGAGTGGATCGCGGCCGACCTGCTCAGCCAGGCCGAGCACGACACCACCACCCAGTCGATCCTGTTCGCCGACGACACCGCCTTCGCCGGGCGCGTCGCCGACGCGGTCGAGCGCCAGCTCACCGCGCTGCCGACCGAGGCGGTGGCGCGGGTGGCGTGGGAGGACAATGGCGCGATCGTGGTGGTGCCGACGCTGGCCGAGGCGATGCCGCTGGTCGACCGGCTCGCGCCCGAGCACGTCGAGCTCGCCTGCGACGACCCGCGCGCGCTGTTCGACCTGCTGCGTCACGCCGGCTCGGCGTTCCTCGGGCGGCACACGCCTGAGGCGATCGGCGACTATGTCGCGGGGCCCAACCACGTGCTGCCGACGGGGCGCCGCGCGCGCTTCGCCAGCGGGCTGGGCGTGACCGACTTCATGAAGCGCACCAGCTTCCTCCAGCTCGACGAGAGCGCGCTCAACGAGCTGGGCCCGGCGACGATCGCGCTGGCGCGCGCGGAAGGGCTACCCGCGCACGCGCAGTCGGTGGCGCTGCGGATCCGGACGAACCGGTGAAATGCTCCCCTCCCCTTCAGGGGAGGGGGCGTCACCGCAGGCGAGACGTTCGAGGAAGCGCCCCGCCATGCCCTCCCCTAAAAGGGAGGGAGTGTCAGGTATGCGACTCAACTCCTCCCCGGCACGGGGAGGGGGACCAGCCGAAGGCTGGTGGAGGGGGGGGCGTCCGCGGGCGCTGCGCTGCGGGGAGAGCCCCCTCCACCACCGCGCTGGCGCGCGGCGGTCCCCCTCCCCGCGAGCGGGGAGGATCACGTCTTTGTAGATGCTAGCGCGACTCTCGGCGCCCGTTCAGAACGCCAGCCCCATCGCGGTCCTCACGCCCGGCAGCGCCTTGACGCGCGCGAGCAGCGCGGCGTCGACCGGCTGGTCGACCGACAGCAGCAGCACCGCCTCTCCGCCCGCCTGGCGCCGCCCCAGGTGGAAGGTGCCGATGTTGACCCCGGCCTCGCCCAGCAAGGTACCGATGCGGCCGATGAAGCCCGGCGCGTCCTCGTTGACGACGTACAGCATCGCGCCGGTGAGATCGGCCTCGACCTTGATCCCGAACAGCTCGACCAGCCGCGGCGCCGAGTCACCGAACAGCGTCCCCGCCACCGAGCGCTCGCCGTCGGCGGTACGCACCGCGACGCGGATCAGTGTGTGATAGTCGCCCTCGCGCTCGGTGCGGATCTCGCGCACCTCCATGCCGCGCTCGCGCGCCAGCAGCGGCGCGTTGACCATGTTCACCGTGTCGGTCTGCTCGCGCAGGAAGCCGGTGAGCACCGCCGAGGTGATCGGCTTCGGGTTGAGGTCGGCCGCGGCGCCCTCGCGGTGGATCGACACGCGGTCGATCGCGCCGGTGGCGAGCTGGCCGACGAGCGAGCCGAGCTTCTCGGCCAGTCCCATGTACGGGCGCAGCTTGGGCGCCTCCTCGGCGGAGAGGCTCGGCACGTTGAGCGCGTTGGTGACGCCGCCCGAGACGAGATAGTCCGCCATCTGCTCGGCCACCTGGATGGCGACGTTGACCTGCGCCTCTGTCGTCGACGCGCCGAGGTGCGGGGTCGAGACGAAATTGGGCGTGCCGAACAGCGGGCTGTCCTTGGCGGGCTCGGCCACGAACACGTCGAGCGCGGCGCCCGCGATATGGCCCGAGTCGAGCCCTGCCTTCAGCGCCGCCTCGTCGATCAGCCCGCCGCGCGCGCAGTTGACGATGCGCACGCCCTTCTTGGTCTTGGCGAGATTCTCGGCCGAGAGGATGTTGCGCGTCTGGTCGGTCAGCGGCGTGTGGAGCGTGATGAAGTCGGCGCGCGCGAGCAGTTCGTCGAGCGTCACCTTGGTCACGCCCAGCTCGACCGCGCGCTCCTCGGTGAGGAAGGGGTCGAACGCGATCACCTTCATCTTCAGGCCGAGCGCGCGGTCGGCGACGATCGACCCGATGTTGCCCGCCCCGATCAGCCCCAGCGTCTTGCCGGTGACCTCGACGCCCATGAAGCGGTTCTTCTCCCACTTGCCCGCCTGGGTCGAGGCGTCGGCCTCGGGCAGCTGGCGCGCGAGCGCGAACATCAGCGCGATGGCGTGCTCGGCGGTGGTGATCGAGTTGCCGAACGGCGTGTTCATCACCACCACGCCCTTGGCCGAGGCGGCGGGGATGTCGACGTTGTCGACGCCGATACCGGCGCGGCCGACCACCTTGAGGTTGGTGGCGTGCTCGAGGATGTCCTTGGTCACCTTGGTCGAGCTGCGGATCGCGAGGCCGTCATACTGGCCGATGATCGCCTTGAGCTCGTCGGGGGTCTTGCCGGTGATCTCGTCCACCTCGACGCCGCGCTCGCGGAAGATCTCGGCGGCACGGGGGTCCATCTTGTCGGAGATGAGTACCTTGGGCATGGGTAGTTCCTTGCGTTACCAGCCGTCATCCCCGCGGAGGCGGGGATCCAGAGCCGCTGACGGTGCGGCCCGTGCGACGACCTGCGTGTCTGAATCCCCGCCTTCGCGGGAATGACGAAGTGGAGGCGGGATGACGATCGGGGAGGGGTTACGCTGCCGCCTTGGCGGTGGCGTAGGCCCAGTCGAGCCAAGGACCGAGCGCGTCGATGTCGGCGGTGTCGACGGTGGCGCCGCACCAGATGCGCAGCCCGGGGGGAGCGTCGCGATAGCCGCCGATGTCATAGGCGGCGCCCTCCGCCTCGAGCAGCGACACCATCTTCTTGATCACCGCCTCCTCGGCGTCGACCGTCAGGCACACGCTGGTCTTGGAACGCGACGCCGGGTCCGCGGCGAGGTGCCCGAGCCAGTCGCGCTCGGCGACGATCCGGTCGAGCGCGGCGGCGTTGGCGTCCGAGCGCGCGATCAGCCCGCCCTTCCCCAGCGACTTGGCCCATTCCAGCGACCAGATCGCGTCCTCCACCGCCAGCATCGACGGCGTGTTGATGGTCTCGCCCTTGAACACGCCCTCGGTCAGCTTGCCCTTGGAGACGAGGCGGAACACCTTGGGCAGCGGCCAGGCCGGCGTGTAGCTCTCCAGCCGCTCGACCGCGCGGGGCCCGAGGATCAGCACGCCGTGCGCGCCCTCGCCGCCCAGCACCTTCTGCCAGGAGAAGGTGGCGACGTCGATCTTGTCCCACGGCAGATCGTAGGCGAACACGCCGCTGGTGGCGTCGGCGAAGCTCAGCCCCGCGCGGTCGGCGGGGATCCAGTCGCCGTCCGGCACGCGCACGCCGCTGGTGGTGCCGTTCCAGGTGAACAGCACGTCGTGGCTCCAGTCGACCTGCGCGAGGTCGGGCAGCTGACCGTAGTCGGCGCGGATCACGGTGGGATCGATCTTGAGCTGCTTGACCGCGTCGGTCACCCAGCCCTCGCCGAAGCTCTCCCAGGCGAGTGCGGTGACCGGGCGCGCGCCCAGCATCGTCCACATCGCCATCTCATAGGCGCCGGTGTCGGAGCCGGGGACGATGCCGATCCGGTGCGTGTCGGGCAGGTCGAGCAGCGCGCGCATCAGGTCGATGCTATATTGGAGTCGCTGCTTGCCGAGCTTCGAGCGGTGCGAGCGTCCGAGGACGTCGGTGGCGAGCTTGGCGGGATCATAGCCGGGCGGCTTGGCGCACGGGCCGGACGAGAAATGCGGGCGGGCCGGCCGGGTGGCGGGCTTCGCGGGCGCGAGGGTGGCGTCGGCGGCGGTCGTATCAGTCATGTCTGACTCTCCTTACAGAGAGCACGCGCGGCGTTGGGACCGCGTGGCCCGCCGGCGGCCCTAGACGTGCCGACCCACCTTGGCAACCGATTGTCGCACCGACGACTCCGCTCCGCCCCGAGGGCTTGTCGCGGGCCGGCGCGTGCCGCACAGCCGGCCCATGCGACGATCTGGTCGGACGATGCTGTTGGCGGCGCTGCTGCTCGCCGCCTGCGGGCGGACCGAGCGCCCCGCCCCGCCGAGCGCGCGCGGCGAGTTGGAAGGCCCCAGCCTGCGTGAGACGCGCCAGTGCTTCGCCGACCTGCGCGCGCTGGGGGTCGACTTCCAGCCGCTGCCCGACAAGCAATATGGCGGCGGCTGCGCGCTGGTCGGCACGGTCAAGCTGCTCGACATCGGCGTGCCCACCGCCAACCTCGGCGCGGTGCGCTGCGGCGAGGCACGGACCTACGCCGCCTGGGCGCGCAACGGCGTCGCCCCCGCGGCCTATCAGATCCTCGGCGCCGAGCTGTCACGCATCGTCAGCATGGGCAGCTACGCCTGCCGCAACACGATCGGTACCAAGGGCCCGGCGCGGCGCTCGGGCCATGCGCTGGCCAACGCGATCGACATCGCCGCGTTCGAGCTCAAGGACGGGCGCCGCATCTCGATCCTGAACGACTGGCGCTCGCCCGACCCGGCGGTGCAGCAGTTCCTGCGCACCGTCCACGCCTCCGCCTGCCGGCGCTTCGGCACGGTGCTGTCGCCCGACTATAACGCGGTGCACCGCGACCACCTTCACCTGGAGGACGACGGCGCGCGCTTCTGCCGGTGAGCCGGCCCATGTTCTTGCGACCGTCACGTTCCCGTCCTATCGATCCGCGATGACAGATACCCGCGTACCCAGCCGCGTCTTCCCGCGCGCCAAGCAGGATGCCGAGGTCGCCAAGACCAACGTCTCCACCCCGCAGACCGAGAGCCCGGCCTATCGGCTCGCCTTCCAGGACATGGACTTCCTGCTGCGCGAGGACCTCAGGCCCGTCCGCTTCCAGCTCGAGCTGCTCAAGACCCAGCTGATCTTCGAGGAAGCGCATATCGGCTCGACCTTCGTCTTCTACGGCTCGGCGCGCATCCCAGAGCCGAGCAAGGCGCAGGCGCTGCTCGATCTCGCCACCGACGAGAAGAGCCGCCGCGTCGCCGAGCGACTGGTGGCCAAGAGCAGATATTACGAGATGGCGCGCGAGCTGGCGCAGCTCTGCTCCAACTTCCCGCGCGACGAGGCGGGCAAGCGCCACTTCGTGGTGTGCTCGGGCGGCGGCCCCTCGATCATGGAGGCGGCCAACCGCGGCGCCGCGGACGTCCACGCCGAGTCGATCGGGCTCAACATCGTGCTGCCGCACGAGCAGGCGCCGAACCCCTATGTCACGCCGGCGCTGAGCACGCAGTTCCACTATTTCGCGCTGCGCAAGATGCACTTCCTGCTCCACGCGCGCGCGCTGGCGGCCTTCCCGGGCGGGTTCGGCACCTTCGACGAGTTGTTCGAGCTGCTGACGCTGATCCAGACCGGCAAGGTCGAGCCGATCCCCGTGCTGCTGTTCGGGCGCGAGTTCTGGGAGCGCGTGATCAACTTCGAGGCGCTGGTGGAGGAAGGCGTGGTGTCCGAGCGCGACCTCGGCATCTTCCGCTACGTCGAGAGCGCGGCCGAGGGCTGGGCGGTGGTGCAGCAATTCTACCGCGACCGGCACGAGCGCGGCGACGTGCCGCGCTGAGAGGCGCGGCGGGGAGGATGCGTCGGGGCGCCCCGCGCATCCTTCCTGCACCGCTGACGCCCCGACTTCGGCGCATTTCTTCCGTCATTCCTGCGCAGGCAGGAATCCAGACACGCCCAGGCCCGTGCGAGAGGCGCGACCTCAGCGTGTCTGGATCCCCGCCTCCGCGGGGATGACGGTTCCGCGGAGAGCGCGCGCTTCGACCTGCTTCGGCGTCGTTCCTGCTTCGACCACCCCCTGCCCACTCACCCATCCCGGCGCGGGATCGCGCACCGCGGCGTGGATCAGCCACAGCAGCGCCACCGCGCGCACGCTCGCGGCGACGAGCACGTCCGCCTGCGTCGCCGACATTGCCGCCCCCTCCCAGCCCGCGAACAGCCAGAACTCGGCGAAATAGGCCGCGAGGTCGCCGAGCAGGAACAAGGCGAGCGGGCGCGCGCGAGTCGCGGTGAGCACCAGCAGCGGCCACAGCCATAGGTCGAACTGCGGCGAGTAGACCTTGTTGGTCAGCAGGAACCAGGCGAGCACCGGGGTGAACAGCAGCCACGGTCGCGCGCCGTGGCGGCGGCAGCCGACCGCCACGATCGTCGCCGCGCCGCCGAGGAACAGCAGCAGCGACCACAGGTTGCGCGTCGCCACGTCGGTCCGCCACCAGCCGAACTGATCCGCGAGCTCCCACAGGCTCGCCGCGGTGCCGCCGCGCTCGCTCGAGAAAGCGTAGAACTCGCGCCAACGGTCGAAGGCGAGCCACGCCACCGGCAGGTTCACCGCGCCCCAGGCGCCGACCGCGATCACGGCCAGCAGCGCCGCGCGACGGACGCGCGCCGCGCCGTCGCCACCGCTCAGCAGCGCGCCCCATCCCAGGAGCGGCAGCAGCAGGACGGGGAACAGCTTGGCCGCGCCCCCCAGCGCCGCGAACGCGGCGGCGCGCGGCGCCTGCCCGCGCGACGCCGCCCGCATCGCCGCGACCGCGAAGGTGACGGCGAGCAGGTCCCAGTTATGGCCGAGGTACAGCACCAGCGGGGGCGCCAGCGCCCAGGCATATTGCCGCCATAGGCTCGCCCCCGTCCCGCGGATCAGTTCCAGCACGGCATAAGCGAGGAGCGCGTTGCCGAGTGTGACCGCGTTGAGGAAGTCGGCGGCATCGGCGCGCGTCCCCGCCATCAGACGCGCGAGCAGCGCCTCGAGCCAGATCAGCCCGCCGGTGAGCACGGGATATTCCATCCGCGCCTGGAAATAGGGCACCTGCCCCGCGGCGAGCCCGCGCTGGCCCCAGAAGGGCACCGCGTCGCTGTAGCAGCCGGTGACATATTGCTCGCCGCCGCTCCAGGCGGCGCCGCAATGCGCCTTGAAACCCCAGCCGAAGAGGCAGGTCAGCGCCAGCGCGAGATAGGGTCCGTTAGGCCCGAGCCGATCGATGATCCTGCGCACGGGACTGATCCATGGCAGGTCGCTTCGCCCTCGACAAGCGGGGCGAGTGAACATAGATCGAACACATGGCGCAGCTCGACGTCCGCCAGAAACTGGAGATCCTCGCCGACGCGGCGAAGTATGACGCGTCGTGCGCGTCGTCCGGCACCGCCAAACGCACCTCGGCCGACGGCAAGGGGCTGGGCTCGACCGAGGGCATGGGCATCTGCCACGCCTATGCGCCCGACGGTCGCTGCATCTCGCTGCTCAAGATCCTGCTGACCAACAGCTGCGTGTTCGACTGCCATTATTGCATCAACCGCAAGAGCTCGAACGTGCGCCGCGCGCGTTTCACGGCGCAGGAGGTAGTGAACCTCACCCTTTCCTTCTACCGGCGCAATTACATCGAGGGACTGTTCCTCTCCTCCGGCATCATCAACACCTCGAACTACACGATGGAGCAGCTGGTCGAGGTCGCGCGCTCGCTGCGCGAGGACCATCTTTTCCGCGGCTACATCCACCTCAAGACGATCCCGGACGCCGATCCCGAGCTGGTCCACCAGGCCGGGCTGTACGCCGACCGCGTGTCGATCAACGTCGAGCTGCCCACCGTCGGCGGCCTCCGCCGTCTCGCGCCCGAGAAGGACGGGGCGCGGATCGAGGGGGCGATGGGCGAGATGAAGGCGGCGATCACCGACACCGCCGACGCGCGCACCCGCTACAAGTCCGCGCCGCGCTTCGCGCCCGCGGGCCAGTCGACGCAGATGATCGTCGGCGCCGACGCCGCGACCGACGGCGACATCGTCCGCAAGGCGTCAACATTGTACGACCGCTTCGGCCTGCGACGCGTCTATTACTCGGCGTTCAGTCCGATCCCCGACGCTTCGGCGGTGCTGCCGCTGCAGCGCCCGCCGCTGATGCGCGAGCACCGCCTGTATCAGTCGGACTGGCTGATGCGCTTCTACGGCTTCTCGACCGACGAGGTGGTCGCCGCGGCGGACGAGGCGACGGGCATGCTGCCGCTCGACGTGGATCCCAAGCTCGCCTGGGCGCTCAAGTTCCGCGACCGCTTCCCGGTCGACGTCAACCGCGCCCCGCGCGAGCTGCTGTGGCGCGTGCCGGGGCTCGGCACCAAGGCGGTGAAGAGCATCCTGGCGGCGCGGCGCTGGCGACGGCTGCGGCTCGACGACGTGGCGCGGCTCACCGTCTCGATCGCGCGGGTGCGGCCCTTCATCGTCTGCGAGGACTGGCGGCCGGTGGTGCTCGCCGACCGCGCCGAGCTCAAGCCGCTGGTGGCGCCTAAGGTCAAGACGCAGCAGCTGGAGCTGTTCGCCGCGTGAGAGTGACTCGCGGGTGAAACGCATCGTCGCGGTGGCGCGCTGTGGCGGGGTGATTGTCCGATCTCGTCCAGAGGAGACGCCTGCCTCTCCCCTCCCCTTCAGGGGAGGGGCCGGGGGCGCGCCGTCGCCGCGGAAGCAGCGCTCGCGGAGAGCTCTCACCCCTACCCCTCCCCTCCCGGGGAGTGGCTCGGACGTGCGCTAGCCTTGCGCGTCGTCACCCTCTCCGCGCCCGACGACGTCGACGGCTGGCGCGACGCGGCGCGCGCGCTGCTCGCCGAGCATGTCGCGCCCGACGCGGTCGTGTGGCAGGTCGGCGCCGCGGCCACCGACCTCTTCGCCGCGGCGGTCGCCGAGCCGCCCGCCGCCCCGCGTCACGACGCCACCGCGCCGGCGATGCGGGTGCCGCGCGCCTTCCTCGATCTCGCCAACAGCGCCGCGCTGCACCGCGACCCGGAGCGCTTCGCGCTGCTCTACGCGATGCTGTGGCGGCTGCGCGACATGCCGCGGCTGACCGACGATCACGCCGACCCGCTCGTCCGCCGGATCGAGACGCTCGCCAAGTCGGTGCGGCGCGACATCCACAAGATGCGCGCCTTCGTCCGCTTCCGCTCGGTCACCGAGGCGGACGGCGACCGCTACGTCGCCTGGTTTGAGCCAGAGCACCACATCGTGCGCGCCAACGCGGCCTTCTTCGTCAACCGCTTCGCCAGCATGCGGTGGTCGATCCTGACGCCCGAGCTGTCGCTCCACTGGGACGGCGCGGCGCTCCACGAGGGGCCGCCGGCGGCGCGCGGCGACGCGCCCGAGGGCGACCCGATCGAGGAGGTGTGGAAGACCTATTACGCCAGCATCTTCAATCCCGCGCGCGTCAAGGTCGGCACGATGCTGCGGGAGATGCCGCGTAAATACTGGAAGAACATGCCGGAGACCGCGCTGGTGCCGCAGCTGCTGGCGAGCGCGCAGGCACGGGAGAGCGGGATGATCGACAAGGCGCGCGCGCGGGAGAGTGCGGTGGGCGACAACGCGCAGGCGGCGTGGGAGGCGCTGCGCGACGAGGCGTCGGCGTGCACGCGCTGTCACCTCTACAAGCCGGCGACGCAGACGGTGTTCGGCGAGGGTCCGGTCGACGCGACGATGATGTTCGTCGGCGAGCAGCCCGGCGACCAGGAGGATCTCGCCGGTCACCCGTTCGTGGGTCCCGCCGGTCAGGTGTTCGACCGCGCGCTCGCCGCCGCGGGGATCACCCGCGCGGAGACCTATGTCACCAACGCGGTCAAGCATTTCAAGTTCGAGCCGCGCGGCAAGCGACGGATCCATGCCAAGCCCGACGCGGGTGAGATCGAGGCGTGTCGCTGGTGGATTGAGCAGGAGCAGATGCTGCTGCGCCCCAAGGTGACCGTCGCGCTCGGCGCCACCGCGGCGCGCAGCCTGTTCGGCAAGGTGATGACGATCGGGCGCGAGCGCGGTCGTGAGCAGCGGCTGCCCGACGGCGGCGCGGCGTGGATCACGGTGCACCCGAGCTACCTCCTCCGCCTCCCCGACGAGGCGGCGAAGGCGAGCGAGTATGAGCGCTTCGTCGAGGATCTGCGGATGGCGCACGCGGCGCTGGGGTGATCCGAACAGCAATCCTCCCCGGGACGGGGAGGGGACCGCCGGCGGAGCCGGTGGTGGAGGGGGATCGCCGCACACGGAACGGCGCGTCTGCCGCGAGCCCCCTCCACCACTCGCCTATGGCGAGCGGTTCCCCTCCCCGCCAAGCGGGGAGGATTTTACGCCGCTCTCACAGCTCGCGCGGGTCCGGCCCCATCCGGCCATCCGGATCGTCCATCGCGTCGATCGCCGCGACGTCCTCCTCGCTCAGCCGCAACTCGGTCGCCTGCCAGTTGCTCGCGAGATGCTCCGGGTTCCCCGCCTTGGGGATCACCGCCAGCCCCTTGGCGAGGTGCCAGGCGATAAGGACCTGCGCTGGCGTGGCGTCGAGCCGCTCCGCGATCGCGACGACTCGCTCGTCGCGCAGCGTCTCGCCCTGGCCGAGCGGCGACCAGCTCTGCGTGACGATGCCGCGCTCGCGATTGTACGCCTGCACCTCGCGCTGCTGAAAAGTCGGGTGCAGCTCGATCTGGTTGACCGCGGGCACCACGCCGGTCGCGTCGATGATCGCGTCCAGATGCTCGGGCAGGAAGTTGGACACGCCGATCGAGCGCGCCTTGCCCGCCTCGCGCAGCTCGACCAACGTCTGCCACGCCGCGACGTAACGTTCGCCCTCGGGATGCGGCCAGTGGATCAGATATAGGTCGACGTGGTCGCGCCCGAGCAGCGCCAGGCTGGCGTCGAGCGCCGCCTCGGCGTCGCCGTGCTGGTCGTGCCACAATTTGGTGGTGAGCCACACGTCGTCGTGGCCCAGCCCTTCGCCGACGCCGCGCTCATTGTGGTACAGCGCCGCGGTGTCGACGAGACGGAAGCCGAGATCGAGCCCCGCGCGCACCACCGTCGCCACCTGCGAATCGGGGATCTGATAGGTGCCGAGCCCGAGCTGGGGCATGGCGCGGCCGTCGTTGAGCGTGAGATCGGTCATGCGCGTCGAACCGTTGCTGAACAACGCGGTTCCACTTTGCCGCTTCCCTTTCGCACCCGCGTGACGCAAGCGCGGCATCATGGTCGAGAAGATCCTTGCCGCGCTCGCCGGCTTCGCCATCGCCGTGATCTCCCGCGGCGGTTATCTCGGCATCGCGCTGCTGATGGCGATCGAGAGCGCGTGCATCCCGCTGCCGTCCGAGATCATCATGCCGTTCGCGGGCTATCTCGTCTCCACCGGCGAGCTGAACCTGTTCCTCGCCGCGACCGCGGGGGCGATCGGGTGCAACATCGGTTCGGTCGTCGCCTATGAGATCGGGCGACGTGGCGGTCGGCCGATGGCGGAGAAGTTCGGCCGCTACGTGCTCGTCGGCCCGGGCGAGCTCGACCTCGCCGATCGCTTCTTCAACCGCTGGGGCGGCTGGGCGATCCTGATCGGGCGCATGCTGCCCGTGGTCCGCACCTTCATCGCCTTCCCCGCCGGGGTCGCGCGGATGAAGCTGATCCCCTTCCACCTCTACACCTTCCTGGGCTCCTGGCCGTTCTGCCTGTTACTCGCCTGGATCGGCATGACGCTGGGCGACAAGTGGAACAGCGACCCGCGGCTGAAGGCGTTCTTCCACCGCGCCGACGCGGCGATCGGCGTGGTGCTGGTCGCGGCGATCGCCTTCTACGTCTGGCACCGGGTGCGCGGCCTGAAGAAGCACAACTGAGCCGTCAGCGCGGGCGCTCCCCGCGCCGGGGCCCCGGCCCGCGCTCTCCCGCCCCACGGCCGGGGCGCGGCGTGCGATAGCCCTCCGCCCGGTTCTCGCGCCGCAGCTCGCGATACTCGCGCCGCACATCGCCGCGATATTCCTGCCGCGCGTCGCTTCGCCCCTGGCGGAACTGGTCGCGCGTGATCGTGCCGCTTCGATAGGCGTCGCGGTTGGTGCGCAGGTCGCCGCGATAGTCGCGCCGCTCGCGCCCGACGTCGCGGCGAAAGTCGCGCCAATTGTCGCGCACGTCGCGATCGTGGTAACCGTAGCGGCGCTGCTGCCAGTAGCGCTGCTGGTTGCCGTTCCACCGGTACGGGCGGCGATACTGATCGTAGACGTAGACGCCGGTGCCGGGATAATAGAAGCCGTCGTTCCAGCCGTAATAGCTCGGCGCATAGCCGTAGCCGCCGTAGCCATAGCTGCCGTACGGCTCGTCGTAATAGCCGCCACTGCCGACGCCGAAGCCGACCCCGCTATAGCCATAGCCGGTCGAGCAGGCAGAGGTCATGGCCGCCAGCCCGCCGAGCAGGCCAGCGGCGACGATGTGGGTCCATCTCATCGGAACACTCCATACACCGGAGGAAGCGGCGAATACGCGCCGCCGGTGCGATGCCAACGGCGCGGGCCCGGCGCGAGTTCCAGTGCGGCTCAGTGGCTCTCGAACGCCACCAGCGCGCTCACCGCGAGGCCCTCGGCGCGCAGCCGCTCGGCGCCGCCCAGCTCGGGCAGGTCGACGAGGAACTGCGCCTGGCGCACCGCGGCGCCGGCCTTGCGCAGCAGCCGCACCGCGGCGCGCGCGGTGCCGCCGGTGGCGATCAGGTCGTCGACCAACAGCACGCGCGCGCCGGGCGCGCAGGCGTCGGCGTGGATCGCGATGCGGTCGCTGCCATACTCGAGCGCATAGTCCTCGGCGATGGTCGCGCCGGGCAGCTTGCCGTCCTTGCGGATCAGCAGCACGCCGGCGCGCAGCGGCACCGCCAGCGCGGCGGCGAAGAGGAAGCCGCGCGCCTCGATCCCCGCGACCAGGTCGACCGGCCCCTCGGTCGCCGCCACCATCCGCTCGACGCAGGCCGCGAGGCCGGCGGCATCGAGCAGCAGCGTGGTGATGTCGCGGAACTGGATGCCGGGCTTGGGAAAGTCGGGGATGGTGCGGATCAGGGCCCGAAGGTCGTCGTTCATGCGCGGCTCCGCTGCGGGAGATGGGGACGCGCCGGGGCGCGGTCGTCGGGGTACCTAGCCGCTGGGGAGCGGAAGTCCATCTCGCCCGATCGCGGGAGCGCTTGCCCTGATGGCCGCGAACGCGCCAGGATGTCGGCGAACGGGTGAGGGGCAGCTGATGCGCGCGACGATGACGGCGATGGTTCTCGCCTCGGCCATGCTGGCATGGCCGGCGACCGCGGCGCCGAAGGTGGAGGAAGTGTCGCTCGAACAGCTCGGCGCGCAGCTCGCCGCCGGGCGGACCAGCAGCGTCGCGCTCACCCGCGCCTATCTCGCGCGGATCGCCGAGATCGACCGCACGGGCCCGACGCTGCGCAGCGTGATCGCGCTCAACCCCGACGCGCTCGCCCAGGCGCGCGCGCTGGACGCCGAGCGCGCCGCCGGCCGCGTCCGCGGGCCGCTCCACGGCGTGCCGATCCTGATCAAGGACAATATCGAGACCGCCGACCCGATCGCCACCACCGCGGGCAGCCTCGCGCTCGCGCGCAACGTGACGCGCCGCGACGCGCCGATGGTGGCGCGGCTGCGCGCCGCGGGGGCGGTGATCCTCGGCAAGACCAACCTGTCCGAATGGGCCAACATCCGCTCGACCCGCTCGATGAGCGGCTGGAGCGCGGCTGGCGGGCTGGTGCGCAATCCCTATGCGCTCGATCGCACCGCCTGCGGCTCGTCCTCGGGCTCGGGTGCCGCGGTCGCGGCCAGCCTCGCCGCCGCGGCGGTGGGCACCGAGACGGACGGCTCGGTCACCTGCCCTTCCTCCGCCAACGGCGTGGTCGGGCTCAAGCCGACGCTGGGGCTGGTCAGTGCCGAGCGGGTGGTGCCGATCAGCCACAGCCAGGACACGCCCGGCCCGATGGCGCGGAGCGTGCGCGATGCCGCGCTGCTGCTCGGCGCGATGACGGGTGGCGCCACCGATTATGCCGCCGCGCTCTCCACCAGCGCGCTGAGCGGCGCGCGCGTCGCGGTGATCCGCTCACCCGAGCTGCGCCCCGCGCTCGCCGCGCGCTACGACGCCGCGCTGGCGGTGCTGCGCGCGGCGGGCGCCGAGCTGGTCGAGGTCACGCCGCCCAAGCTCGATGGGCTCGGCGAGGCCGAGCTGCTGGTGCTCAAGACCGAGCTCAAGGCCGATCTCAACGCCTATCTCGCCACCACCCCCGCGGGGGTGACGACGCGCACGCTCGCCGACGTGATCGCCTTCGACCGCGCGCACGCCGACGCCGAGATGCCCTATTTCGGCCAGGAGCTGTTCGAGGCCGCCGAGCAGACCAAGGGACTCGACGACCCCGCCTATCGCGCCGCGCGCGCGACCTCGCTGCGGCTGGCCGGCGCGCAGGGGATCGACGCGATGCTGCGCCAGGCGCGCGCCACGCTGCTGGTGGAGCCGAGCTACGACGCCGCCTGGCCGAGCGACCGAGTCTATGGCGACCAATATGGCGGCCCGTCGGCGTCGCAGCTGCCCGCGATCGCGGGCTACCCGCATCTCACCGTGCCGATGGGCCTGGCCGACGGGCTGCCGGTCGGGCTCTCCTTCATCGCCACGCGCGGCGGCGACCAGGCGGTGCTCGGCGCGGGCTATGCCTATGAGCAGCGCGCGAACGCGCGAGTGGCGCCGCGCTACCTCGCGCAGGCGGGCGTGAACGCCGCGGCGGACGCCGGCGCGGCGCGCTGACGCACGCGGCTCATCGCCGCGCGGTGAGCCGCTCATCGTGGGATGACGGAGACGGTGCGCGCGCGCGGCGTTGTGCGCGCATCATCCTCGCGGAGACCATCCCATGAAGATCACACGCAGCGGCGCCATCGCCTCATCGCGCGGCCCGGCGGACTATTTCACCGGCACCGTTCGGCTCGACATGCCCTTCGAGGGGAGCGGCGGGCTCGCGGGCACCACCGTCACCTTCGAGCCCGGCGCGCGCACCAACTGGCACACGCACCCGCTCGGCCAGACGCTGCTCGTCACGTCCGGCCGCGGCCGGGTGCAACGCGACGGCGGCGCGATCGAGGAGGTGCGCCCGGGCGACATCGTCTATTTCGCGCCCGACGAGCGCCACTGGCACGGCGCCGCGCCCGACACCGCGATGACGCACGTCGCCATCGCCGAGAAGAAGGATGGCAGCGCGGTCACCTGGCTCGAGCCGGTCGGCGACGCCGACTATCGCGGCGAGGCGGCGGCATGACCCGCCCCCGCCTCACCTGCCTGATGGCGGGCTCGCTCGACGGCCGCCTCCACCCGAGCCGCTGGACCGAGAGCCCCGACGGCACCGCCGCCGACTGGACCGGCGCCTATGAGGCGATCCACGACCGCCATGACGCCGACGGCTGGATCGTCGGCCGCGTCACCATGGCGGAGATGGCGAAGGGCGAGCCGCACCCGCCCGCCGGCGCGGGCGCGCCGCCGCGCCCGCTCCACGTCGCGCGCGACCGCGGACCCTATGCGATCGCGCTCGACCGCGGCGGCAAGCTCCACTTCACCGCCGGCGAGCTGCACGGTGACCATGTGATCGTGCTGCTCGGCGCCGACGTGCCCGACCGACACCTGGCCGAACTGGTCGGCGACGGCGTGTCGTACGTCGTCGTGGACGAGCGCGACGGCGAGCTCGACCTGGCCGCCGCGCTCGACATGGTGGGCGAGCGGTTCGGCGCGCGCCACCTGCTGCTCGAGGGCGGCGGCGGGGTGAACGGCAGCTTCCTCGCCGCCGGGCTGGTCGACCACTTCGAGCTCGTGCTCGCACCCGCGCTCGACGGCGGCGACAGCCGCGCGATCGTCGCGGGCGATGCCGGGCTCAAGGGCAAGGTACGACTGGAGTTCCTCGGCGTGGACCAGCTCGACCACGGCGCGCTCCACCTGCGCTACGCGGTCACGCCGGTTCAGGACGCGGTGTAGCGGTCGCAGGTGTAGCGCTGCGCCGCCGGCGCGGGATTGTAGATCTGGTCGAAGGTGCGCCGGTCGCGCACGATGAACGAGGCGGTATAGCGCATCTGCTGCACCCCCGCGCTCAGCCAGCGGCTGCTGATGATCGGGTTGTAGAGGTAGTTGACCTCGACGAACATCACCCCGGTGCCCGGCGGCGCGGTGACCTGCGCGCCGGGATTGCCCATGCCCGTCACCACCGTACCGGCATAGCCGCTGCCGCTCTGCGTGCCGGCGTCGGTCGGCGTGGTGCCGTAGTGCGAGTCGTTGGCCGCGCCACCCTGCGTGCCGAGGCAGCGCTGCCAGTGGATATATTGCTTGCCGTTGTTCTCCTCCAGCGAGGAGACGATGATCCGGCCGCGCGTGGTAAGCCCCAGCTTGGCGCCCTGGAGCCGCGCCGCGGTCAGCACGTCGTTGATGTCGACCTCGCGCAGCTGGGTCGAGTTGTCGCTCTGCATGCTGCCGACGCGCGACGCGTTGTCGGCGAGGTTGAGCGCCATCTGGCTCACCTGGAGCGAGGTCAGCGCCAGGTTGCTCGTCTCGATGCCATAGCAGCCGAGCGTCAGCACGACGGGCAGCGTGAGCGCGAACTCGATCATCGACACGCCCGAGCGGTCGCGCCGCAGCCGTGCGGCGAGCGGGGCGAGGCTCAGGTGCATATCGACTTCACCACGGTGTTGGTCTGCGTCTTGTACGGCTGGTTCTTGAGCAGGGTACTGGCCGACAGCGACTGCACCTTGGGCCAGCCGAGCAGCGCCGCCATCGGGAAGATGCGGTTGTAGGTCAGCGTCACGGTATAGTTGGTGACGTCGTTGGCACCGCCCTGCCCGCCGACGCCGGGATCGGCGTCCCACACGCCGTTGCCGTTGACGTCGTCGAAACACTCGCCGGCGTCGCGCACGCCGTTCCTGTTCTGATCGTCGAACGCCTCGGGCTTGACCAGCGAGAAGCTGGCGTAGCTCTTGCGCGCGGTGGTGATCGTCATGCCGCCGCCGAGCGACGCCAGCATCGTGCGCACCTTGGCGTCGATCGCGCCCTGGTCGGCGGCGTTGTTCTCCAGCGCGCTGTCGCGGCCCGCCTTGACCACCGCGCCCTCCAGCACGGAGCGGACGTAGACGCCGTACATGAGGTCGAAGAGCCCGAGCACGACCATGAACAGCACGGGCGCCAGCAGCGCGAACTCGATCGTGCTCACGCCGCGCCGGTCGCGGCCGAGGCGCGCGCGCGCGCTCACTGGTCGATCCGCAGCATCGCCACCTGCTTGGCGATCTTCTGGAAGATCGCGGTCAGCCCGCTGCCGGTGGTGGTGTACAGCGCCTGCGAGCTGTTGCGCGCGCATTGCGTGAGCTGGTCGCTCGAGCTGGTGTCGATCGCGACGGTCCAGACGTCGATGCCGAGCTGGCGCGCGCGGCCGCACTCGTAGAGGAAGCGCGCGTTGTGATAGTTGGTGAGATTGCCGGTGTCGCCGTTGCTGACGCGGCGGTCGAGGCTCTCCACGCCATAGAGGCCGTACAACGAGGCGTTCGGCGACATGTCCCCGTCGGTGAGGAAGACGATCACCTTACGCGGCGCGGGCTGGCCGGTGCGGCCGGTATTGTCCGCGGCGAAGATGCCGGCGGAGCTGAGCAGCCGCGTTCCCCAGATCATGCCCGTATCGTGATACGTGCCACCGAGCGGTTTGAAGTCGGGCGCATCGACGTAATTGGCGATCTCCGAGGTCGTCATCGCCGACAGGCGATGGATCGGCTTGCCGCAGGAATAATAGCCGAGCTGCCGCCGACTGGCGCCACCGAGGTTGTTATGATCCTCGCCGTTGCCGGTCTCCCCGTTGAAGTTCGTCCGGTTATACTCGACGTCGGCCCACATCGGCCGCCACCGGGTCTTCACATCGCTGGTAGGGATCAGCTCCGGCGTGAGATCATAGGAGTCGGAGGTGAAGTCGGTCGTGCCCGCCTGGGTATAGCGCTCCTCGATACAACCGTCCCAGATGGAGGTCGCGCCGGTGATCTTGCTCGGATCCGGGACCGACACGCCCGTGAGGAACTTGGAGATGTCCAGCTCCTTTTTCGCGTAATCATAGGTCGGCACCATGTTGCGGGTGACGTTGCCGTAGCATCTGCCACTGCTCCACAGCTGGCCGCCGGAGTAGGTCGCGGTGGCGGTGGTGTTGAAGGTGCCGGCGGTGCCGTAGGAGCGCGTGCCCATCACCGTCGTACAGTCGGTCTGCGACTTCGAGTTGGGGCTGCCGGTCGCGCTCTCCTGCGCCTCGCCGCCGTTGAACGAGCGAGTCTGATAGGACCACGTCTTGTCCGACGTCGTACCGCCCAGCAGATAGGCAGGAGACACCTGATAGATCGCCTTGCCGGCGTTGATCGTCGAGGTGTAGGTGACGAAGCCGTAGCGCACGCGCGTGCTGCTATCCACCGACGAGGCGATCACCGCGGCGAAGTCCTTGACCGCCTGGCGCAGCGCCTTGATGCGCGAGCCGTTGCCGGCGGTGGTCTCTGGCACGGCGTAGCTCGTCGAGCCGAGATAGCCCTGCATCGCGTCCGGATCGCTGCTCGGACGCGTATACGGTTGAGCCGGGTTGGCGCTGGTGTAGCTGTTGCACTGCGCGTCCGTGTCCTCCGGGCGGCACGCCATCGAGCCGGTCGTGTCGAGCACGAACACGATGTCGGTATCGGCGATGTCGTAGCGCGCCTTGCACGTCACGGTGAGGTTCGACGCCGCCATCGCGAACATCTTCATCACCGTCATCGGCACCTGCACCGTCGCGGTACCCGCCACCTGCTGGTCGCTCGTCTTGACCGGGGTGAAGGTCGGGTTGGTCGCGCCGAAATAGCCCGCACCGAAATTGTTGGTGAAGAAGGTCTTCGCCTGCGCGGTCGCGGTGGCGTCAAGCGACGCGCTGCCGTCGCTCGCCATGAACCGCCGCCCCGCCAGCACGCCCGCGTCGCACGCCTGCTGCAGCCGCGACTTGACGACGTACATGCGCGATACGTCCAGCGCCGAACCCGCGAGCGCCGCGAGCGGGATCATCGCCACCGCCATCATCGCCGCGACGTTCGCGCCGCGATCGCGCGCCAGACGGGTCAACCAGGAGAAGTTCGTCATGCGCATGCGACCGCGTCGGGGCCCGACGCGTCGCTGGCGCGCGCGGCGAGCGGGGAAAGCCGATCGCCCCTCCCCGTTCGCGGAGATATCGGCGACATGAGGTCCACGACCCCGTCGCTCACTTCTAAGTCACTCGTACTTAAGGATTCGTTCGCGCGACCGTATACGTCGCCCGCGCCGCCTCACTCGTCGGGCGCGCCGCGCACGCCCACGGTGGCGACGATCACGTTGAGCAAGGGGCGACGGCTCGCATCCTCCACCGTCACGCGCCAATGCCCTTCCTCGGCATAGCCGGGGTGCTCGGAGAGATAGCCGCCGAGCTGGCGCACCGCCTCGCTGCGCGCCTCCGCCACATCGTCGCACTCGATCCCGGTCGCGTCCCGCTCGCGGCCGGCGAACTGAAAATAAAACAGAGCCATGCCGCTCAGAAGCCCGGGGGAAGGCGATCGTTCCGGGTGGTGCGCCGGGGCAGCGCCGCGCGCGGCCACTGCCCCGGCGCCGGATCAGCGCGCCGCGCCGATCCGCCGCACCTTGATGTTGCGATAGGCGACGGGCTCGCCGTGGTCCTGCAGCGCGATCACGCCGCTGGTGAAGGTGCCGTACAGCGGCATCTTGGCGAACTTGGACTTGGCCACGCGCGCCTTCCACGCGGCGTCGCCGTAGGACACGTCGGCGGTGGGCACGCCGTTGAGCCACTGGCGGATGCGGCCGGGCTCGACCAGCAGGCGCGCGTGGTTCCAGCTGCCCGCCGGGCGCGACACGCCCGCCGGCGGCACGGTGATGTCGTAGAGCGAGCCGGCGCGGTGCGACGGGATCTTGCCGTCGGGATGCCCCTGGTCGTCGAGCACCTGCATCTCCAACCCGGTCTCGTAGCTCTGGTTGGTGCCGGGCACGTTGCGGGAGAGATAGATCACGCCGCTGTTGCCGCCCTTCTCCACCTTCCAGTCGAGCGTCAGCTCGAACGGACCGTACATCTCGGCGGTGGCGAGGTCGGCGCCGCTCATGTGACCGCCCGCGGCGGTGAGCTCGATCGCGCCGTCGCGTACCACCCAGGACGGCGTCGGCGCACCGCCCTTGAACGAACGCCAGCCGGTGAGATCGCGGCCGTTGAACAGCAAGGTCCAGCCGGCGGCGCGTTCCTTGGCGCTGAGCGTGTTGGTCGCGGCCGCGCCGCGCTGCGCCAGCCCGGGCGTCGCGGCCAGCGTCAGCGCGAGCGCGGCCATGCCGGCCTTCGTCAGATTTCGCATCGTGTCTCTCCTTCTCGTCCGCGCCGCCCGATCGTCGGCCGGCGCCGGTGCGACCCGCGCGCACTCAAGCCCATGCGCCGCGCCGGCGCAACGCTGCTCAGGGCGTCCGCCCGCGCAGCGTCTGCTCGAGATCGCCTCGCGCCGCGCGTGCCATGTCACCGAGCAGCCGCGGCGCGACCAGTGTACCCGAGCGCGCCCGCGCGAACACGTCCGCCGCTTCCGGGTGCATCGGCAGCACGACGTCGGCGCGCAGCCGCTCCATCCGGTCGAAGGTGGCGCGATAGTCGCGCACGATCGAGGGGTAGCGGCGGTTGTTGATCAGTCGGTTGCCCGCGACGGTCATGCTGCCGGCGAACACCACCTCGCGGGGGCGCCCGTGATCCACCACGCGAATCACCCAGCTGGTGCAGCCGGGCGTGTGGCCGGCGGTCGCCACCGCGCGCAGCGTGACGTCGCCCAGCGTGACGCGCTCGCCGTCCTTCACGGCAGCGACGCGCGCGACCGGGGCGAAGCGCCGGACGCCGTAGTTGGTCTCGCCCGGCGGCACCCCGGCGCGCAGCGCGGCGACGTCGCCGCGGCCCGCGAGCACGCGCGCGCCGGTGTCGCGCCGCATCCGCTCGAGCCCGCCGACATGGTCGTAATGCGCGTGGCTGACCAGGATGAGCTTGACGTCGCTGAGCCGCACCCCGAGCGAGCGGATGTTGCGCTCGATCGCGGGGACGTTCTGCGCCATCGTCGCGTCGACCAGGATGGCGCCGGCGCTGGTGCGGATGAGATAGGCGCCGAGCCCGCGCGTGCCGACATAGGTGATCGGCCCGATCAGCCGCAGCGGGGGGCGCGGCCGGGTCCACGCGGGGGGATCGTCGCTCGCGGCGGCGAGCGGCGCGGCGGGGAGCGCGAGCGCGGCCGCGGCGAGAGGAAGCGCGATCCGGATCGCGGGCGCTCTCCTCGTCGATCTCCGCTGCCAGTCGCGCGAGACGCCCGCGGACTCCTGCGCCCGCGGGAGCCCGCGCGCGTCCTGCGACTGGCCCGGGGCTCCGGCATTCGTCGGAGCACGATCCACCTCGAGCGGGCCGGCCCCGAGTGCGCCGATCCCCGCGCGGCGGCGCGCGCCGCCGAATGACGCGGGCGGGCAGCCCCCGGCCGCTCGCTCGTCCCGCGTCATTCCCACTCGATCGTCCCCGGCGGCTTGGAGGTGTAATCGTAGGTCACCCGGTTGATGCCCTTCACCTCGTTGATGATCCGCGTCGCCACGCGCGGCAGGAAATCGCCCGGGAACTGGAACGCCTGCGCCGTCATGCCGTCGGTCGAGGTCACCGCGCGCAGCGCCAGCACCGAATCGTACGTCCGCCCGTCTCCCATCACGCCGACAGAGCGCACCGGCAGCAGCACCGCGAACGCCTGCCAGATCGTGTCGTACAGCCCCGCCGCGCGGATCTCCTCGAGGTAGATCGCGTCGGCCTTGCGCAGGATGTCGCAGCGCTCCTTGCTCACCTCGCCCGGGATGCGGATCGCCAGGCCCGGCCCCGGGAACGGATGGCGGCCGACGAAGGCGTCGGGCAGGCCCAGCTCGCGGCCCAGCGCGCGCACCTCGTCCTTGAACAGCTCGCGCAGCGGCTCGACCAGCCTCATGTTCATCCGCTCGGGCAGGCCACCGACATTGTGGTGGCTCTTGATCGTCACCGACGGGCCGCCGGTGAAGCTCACGCTCTCGATCACGTCGGGGTAGAGCGTGCCCTGCGCGAGGAACTCGGCGCCGCCGATCTTGCGCGCCTCGTCCTCGAACACGTCGATGAAGGTCTTGCCGATGAACTTGCGCTTGGCCTCGGGATCGGTGACCCCCGCCAGCCCGCCGAGGAACAGCGTCTCCGCGTTCACGTGCACCAGCGGGATGTTGTAATGGTTGCGGAAGAGCCCGACGACCTGATCCGCCTCGCCGGCGCGCAGGAGGCCGTGGTCGACGAAGACGCAGGTGAGCTGGTCGCCGATCGCCTCGTGGATCAGCACCGCCGCGACCGCCGAGTCGACCCCGCCCGACAGGCCGCAGATCACCCGCCCCGCGCCCACCTGCGCGCGAATCTCGGCGATCTTGGTGGCGCGGAACTCGGCCATCGACCAGTCGCCCGCCAGCCCGCAGACGTGGCGCGCGAAATTGGCGATCAGCTTGCCGCCGTCCGGCGTGTGGACCACCTCGGGGTGGAACTGCATCCCGTAGTAGCGGCGCTGCTCGTCGGCGGTGAGCGCGAAGGGCGCGCCCCTCGACGAGGCGACCGGCGCGAAGCCCGGCGCCAGCGCCGCGACGTGATCGCCGTGGCTCATCCACACCTGGTGCCGCTCGCCCGCCTGCCACAGCCCGTCGAACAGCCCGCAGGCGGCGTCGACCTCGACATAGGCCTCGCCGAACTCGCCCGAATTGCCCTTCTCGACGCGGCCGCCGAGCTGGGTGTTCATCACCTGCTGGCCGTAGCAGATGCCGAGCACGGGCACGCCCGAGTCGAACACCGACTGCGGCGCGCGCGGGCTGCCCTCGTCGACCACCGAGGCCGGGCCGCCCGACAGGATCACGCCGCGCGGCCGCATCCGCTCGAACGCCGCGGCGGCGGACTGGAACGGCGCGATCTCGCTGTAGACCCCCGCCTCGCGCACGCGGCGCGCGATCAACTGGGTCACCTGGCTGCCGAAATCGACGATGAGGATGCTGTCGGGATGCTCCATGGCGGGCCTGTAGCGGCTGCGCCCCGGGCTTGGAAGGGGCGCGAATGTTGCGAATGTTGAGTCCCTGGCGGGGTTCGCGTCCGCCGATGGCGCGCCTGTCGAGTCGACCGGAGCGCGCCCGGGCCGGCGCGCGGCGGGGGTCTCACGACGCGTGGCGCCGCGTTCCGCGTCACTCGGCGGCCGCCTGCGCCGCCATCGCCACCAGCTTGGCCACGGTGTTGACGTTGCGCGCGGTCCCTCCCGCCGCGGCCGGCAGCCTGAGCCGCGACCGCCCCATGCCGGCGCCGTAGGCGACATGGATCTCGCGCTCGCCGAGCGCGAGGCGCTCGCCGTCCGGCGCCACCGCGCGCTCGATCGTGTCGGCCGGCGGCGCGGCGTCGAGGAAGATGATCACGGTGGTCGACGGGGGCGCGTCGGCGAAGGGCGACGCGCGGAGCGCCGCCGCCAGCTCGGCCGCAGTGCGCACCGCGACACCTACCTCCCGCCCCATGGCGTCGTGCAGCGCCGCCTCCAGCCGCCGCTTCACCGCCGCCGCGTCGAGCGCGCTGGTGAAGACCACGTTGCCGCTGGCGATATAGGTCCGCACCGCGGCGAAGCCCGCCGCCTCGCACAGCCGCCGCAGTTCGGCCATCGCCAGCGCGCCGCTGCCGCCGACGTTCACCGCCCGCAGCAGCGCGACATAGGCGGTCATCCCCGGCTCACCGCGCACAATTTGTTGCCGTCGGGATCGCGGACATAGGCCAGCACCGCGCGGCCGACGCTGGTCTGGCGCGGCCCGGGCGCGTCCTCGATCGAGGTGCCGCCGTGCGCGACCGCGACGTCGTGGAAGCGCTGCACCTGCTCGGCCGAGTCGCAGCGGAAGGCCACCGTGCTGCCGTTGCCCACGGTCGCCGCCGCGCCGTCGATCGGCTGGCTCACCCCGAACATGGTGCCGTCGTGGCGATAGAACAGGCGCTCATGCCCGCTCGGCGCGACGTCGCGCCGCGCCGGGGGAGCGCCGAGCACGCCGAGCACCGCGTCGTAGAAGCGCGCCGATCGCGCGAGGTCGTTCGATCCGACCATGACATGGTTGAGCATTCTCTTCTCTCCGTCGCCCCGTCGCCGGCAGGATCTGCCAGATCGAGTGCGGGTAGGACAGCGCGTCCGATCAGCCCGCTATCGCGTAGGTGACGTAGACCTGGGCACGCGTCTCGATCGGTGCCGGCCGGGTGTCGAGCGTCACCGTCGAGACCGCGGGGGGCGCGGGCGGCGGCGGTGGCGGCGGCACCGCGGCGCGCTGCATCGCCCCGTACATCACCTGGTCGTAGCTCGCCTGGTCGCGCACCGACGTGATCGGCCCGAGCCGCACCCCCGCCCCGCCGGCCAGCGCCGAGGCGCGCCGACGCGCGTCCTCGAACGCCGCCGCGTTGGCGCGCGCCTGCGCCGCCTGCGGGTCGGTCAGCAGGAAGCCGGTGACGCGCGCGTCGCTCGCGCCGAGCCGGGCGGCCAGCGCGGCGGCGGTGGCGGCCTTGTCGACGGCCGGGGTGCGGACGCTCGTCTGCATCGTCGCGATATAGCCGACCACCGCGCAGTCGCCGCTGCTCAGCCGCGGCTGGCTGCCATAGCCTCGCTGGTCGGTGCAGCCCGCGCCGCGCGCCTCGATCACGATCACCTCGCTCGTGCTGATCTCCGCGCCTGCGCCGAGGAAACCCGCGACGCCGTCGCCCACCGCGCGCTGCTTGTCCGCGATGGCGCGCGTCGCGGCCTCGGGCGTCGCCCCCTCGCCCCGTAGATAGGCGACGAGCAGCGCGATCCCGGGCGGGGTCCGCACCGCCGCGGTGCCGGTGACCTGGATCGTGCGCTCCGCCGGCACGTCCGCGAGCGCGGGCGGTGCGGCGATCATCACGGGTAAAGCGAGCAGCGCGCGGATCGGCCTCATGGATCATCCTCCCTCGTCCGCGCGCAGCATCGCCGCCGCGCCGCCTGCTGACAAGCCGGCGAGATCGCGCCGGGACTGTCACACGCGGTTAAGAACCGCGGGTTAGCGCGCCGCTCGTGCCGAGACAGCTTCTTACCTTGTGGTCCCGCAGCATCGTCGCGCGGATGATGGTGCCCGTCGCGCTGATGCTGTGCCTGGTGTGCCTGCTCGGGCTGGTCACCGCGGTGTCGCAGGCGCGGCTCGGCGCGGCGCGCGCCGCGGTCGCGCGCGGGCAGGACCTGCGCGTCGATCTGATCGAGGCGCGCTCGCTCAGCCGCTCGCTGCAGCGCGACGCGCTCAACCTGCTGCTCGAACATGACCCCGCCGAGCTGACGGTCATCCACGCCAAGCTGCGCGGGCGGTCGCGCGCCCTCTCGCTGCTGCTCGGCCGGATCACCGCCGAACTGGCGCCGCGTGCCACCCCCGCCGATCGCGATTACGCGCGCACGCAGGCGAGCGTGGTCGCGCTGCTCGGCGACATCGCCGCCCGCGCCGACCGCGGCGAACGCGCCGCCGCGCTCGAGGCGTTCCGCCACCGCCTGCGCCCCGCCGAGCGCCGCGCCTCCGCGATCGCCGACCGACTGATCGACGCGCAGGCGGCGGCGCTGCACGCGCAGGTGGCGCGCGCCCGGACGCTCGAGCGCGACGCCACGCTGGCAGTGGCATTGGCGAGCGTCCTGCTGTTCCTGTTCGCGGCCTGGGCCACGCTGGCGGTGATCCGGCGCTCGGTGGTGCGGCCGTTGTTCGACATCGAGCGCGCGATGGAACGGATCGCGGGCGGCGACACCGAGGCGCGCGCGCCGCACCGCGACCGCGCCGACGAGATCGGGCGGATGGCGCGCGCGATCGAGGTCTTCCGCCTGTCGGCGCGCGAGCGCGAGCGACTGGAGGCCGAGAAGGCCGCGGCGGGCGCCGCCGACATCCGCCGCCAGCTCGCCGAGGAGCAGGCGCGCCGCGCGGCCGAGCGGCTCGAGGCCGAGCGCGACCAGCGGCTCGGCCGCGCCGCCGAGACGCTGGAGCGCGAGGTCGCCGACGCGCTGGCGCGGCTGCGCGGCGCCGCGCGCCAGCTGGCCACCACCTCGGCCGACCTCAACGGCCAGTCGACCGCGGCGACGCGCGAGCTCGACGCGGTCGACGCCGCGGTGGCGCGCGCCGCCGCGGGCGCCACCGACATCGCCGCGGCGACCGACCAGTTCATGGCGGCGCTGAGCGACTGTAGCGCGAGCACACGCTCGTCCGCCGCGCTCGGCGCCGCCGCGGCGCGCCAGGTGGAGGTGCTCGCCGCGCGCATGGCGCAGGTGCAGGAGGACGCCGCGCGCGTCGGCGCCGTGGTCGAGCTGGTCGGCGAGATCGCGCGCAAGACCAACCTGCTCGCGCTCAACGCCAGCATCGAGGCGGCGCGCGCCGGCGCGGTGGGCCAGGGTTTCGCGGTGGTCGCGGGCGAGGTGAAGGCGCTGGCCGGGCAGACCGCCCACGCGACCGACGGCATCGCCGAGCAGGTCGCGGGCATGCAGCAGGCGGCGCGCGACGCGGGTGACAGCCTGGCGGAGATCGGCGGCACGATCGCGGCGATCGCGCGCGGCTCGACCGAGCTGGCCGGCGGCATGGGCGAGCAGGCCGGCAGCGGCCGCATCATCAACCGCAACGTCACCGGCGCGGCGCAGGACCTCGACCTGATCGGCACGCGCGCCTCGCAGGTGGCGCGCGCCGCCGGGGCCGTCGACGGGCTGGCGCGCCAGGTGCAGGGCGACGCCAGCCTGGTGGAGCATAGCGCGGCGGTGATCGACGGCGCGCTGTCCTCCTTCTTCGCGCGCCTGCACGAGGCCTGAGCGCGCAAAGAGTCGCGCCGCCGCCACGCCCCCCGCCCGCGGCGCGCTACAAGTCGCGCGTGGGGGAACGATGACCTTCTGGCACGACCTGGAGCGGCACGCCGGCCGCGTCGCCTTCGTCACCGAGGACGGCGTGGCGCTCGACTATGCCGCGCTGGCCCGTCGCGCCGACGCGACCTTCGACCTGCCGCGCGGCACACCGGTGCTGCTCGCGCTCGACAACGAGCTCGCCGCGATGATCGCCTATCTCGGCGCGCTGCGGCGCGGCCTCCCCGCCATCCTCACCGCCGCCGGGCAGACCACCGCCGATCGCGAGCGCGCCGACCGGCTGGCCGCCGCCTTCCGCCCGGCCGCGCGCTGGTCCCCGACGCGCGGGGTGGAGAGGCTGCGCGACGCGGCCGACGCGCCGGCGACCCACCCCGAGCTCGCGCTGCTGCTGTCGACCTCGGGCTCGACCGGCGCGACCAAGCTGGTGCGGCTGTCTGGCAGGGCCGTCGACGCCAACGCGCGCGCGATCGCCGCCAGCCTCGCGCTGACCGCCGACGAGCGCGCGATCACGACGCTGCCGCCGAGCTACGCCTACGGGCTGTCGGTGATCCACTCGCATCTGGCGGTGGGGGCGACGACGATCCTCTACGCCGGCACGGTGATCGACCCGCGCTTCCGCGCCGCGATCGAGCGCCACGGCGCGACCTCGTTCGGCGGGGTGCCGCACAGCTATGAGCTGCTGGAGCGCGCCGGCTTCCTCGACTCGCTGCCCGCGACGCTGCGCACGCTGACCCAGGCCGGCGGCCGGCTCGCGCCCGAGCTGACCGCCGCGATCGCGACCCGCGCGAACGCGGCGGGCAAGCGCTTCGTGGTGATGTACGGCCAGACCGAGGCGGTGGCGCGGATCGCCGCGCTGGAGGTGGACCCCGATCGCGTCGTCCCCGGCGGCATCGGTCACGCGATCCCGGGCGGCGCGCTCGCGCTGGTCGACCCCGACAGTGGCGCGCCCGCGATGCGCGCGGGCGAGCTGGTCTATACCGGGCCGAACGTGATGATGGGCTATGCCGAGGCCGCGGAGGACCTCGCGCGCGGCCACGAGCTGGCCGCGCTGCGCACCGGCGACCTCGCCGAGCGCCTGCCCGACGGCGGCTATCGCGTGACCGGGCGCCTCGGCCGCTTCATCAAGCCATTCGGGCTGCGCGTGGCGCTCGACTCGGTCGAGCAGCGGCTCGCCGCCGCGGGCGTGCCGGCGGTGGCCGCGGGCGACGACTCGCTGCTGGTGGTGGGGGTGCTGGCGGAGAGCGATACCGCCGCCGCGGAGCGGTTCGTCGCCGGCTCGATCGGCCTGCCGGCGAGCCACCGCGCGGTGCTCGCGCTCGACGCGGTGCCGCGGCACGCCTCGGGCAAGGTCGACTATCCCGCGCTGCTCGCCGCGGGGCGCGCGGCGCGTTCCGCCGCGGACACCGCCCCCGCGGGCGTGCTGCGCGCCGCGCTCGCCGAGGCGCTCGGCCGCGAGCGGGTCGAGGACGAGGACACGTTCCGCTCGCTCGCGGGCGACTCGCTGAGCTACATCCGCGCCAGCCTCGCGGTGGAGGAGGTGCTCGGCACGCTGCCCGACCGCTGGGAGGACCTGACGGTGGCGCAGCTCGAGGCGCGCGCGCGCGCGCCGGCACCGCGCCCCGAACCCGGCTTCCGCTGGGTCGCGACCGACGTGCTGCTGCGCCCCGCGGCGATCGCGCTGGTGGTGGCGAGCCACGTGCTCGGCGACCCCGCCAACCGCGCGATCAAGGGCGGCGCGCTCGCGCTGATGATCCTCGCCGGCTACGGCCTGGCGCGCTTCCAGTCGCGGCGGCTGCTCGGCGCGGCGCGCTGGGGCGTGGTCCGCGACTATCTGCTGCGCGTGGTCGCGCCCTATCTCGCGATCCTGCTGGTCTATCGCGCGCTCACCCCCAACCGCTTCGGCTGGGAGACGCTGCTGCTGCTCGGCAACCTGGTCCACGATCCCGGCGTGCGGACGATGGCGCAGTTCTGGTTCATCCCGGCGCTGTTCCACTGCACGCTGGCACTGCTGCTGCTGCTGGCGATCCCGCCGGTGCGGCGCCGCGCCGAGCGATCGGGCTGGGAGGTCGGCTTCCCGCTGCTGTCGCTGGCGTTCGCGGTGAAGGTCGCCGGGCTGGCGCTGCGCGGCGCCGTCCCGGCGGACGATTTCAGCACCGACGCCTGGGCCTATGCGATCGCGCTCGGCTGGCTGGCGAGCTACGCCGAGACCGGGGCGCAGCGCTGCACCGTGATCCTGGTCACCGCGCTGGTGTCCGCGCTCGACTGGGGCGCGGCGGACTCGCACGCGCTGATCGCGGTCGCGCTCGTCGCCGCGCTGGTCCTCGCGCCGCGGGTGCTGCTGCGGCACGAGGCCGCCGCGCTGCTGGGCTATCTCGCGCGCAGCAGCTTCTTCGCCTATCTGACGCAGGGGCTGACGATCCACCTGCTGCGCGATCGGCTCGGGATCACCGCTCTGGCGCCCAACCTGGTCGCGGCGCTGGCGGTCGGCGCGCTGGCCTATGCCGCATGGGCGTGGCTGACGCGGCGGCTGAGCCGCGGCGCGGCCTGGGCACGCACGGTACGCGGCCGACCGCGCGCGTCGCGGCACGCCGCTTCTCCACGCCGCGCGCTGGAACCCTCGCGCTGACGGCCGCGCCGCGATCGGGCGGCGGTCACCTCACACCGCGGTCTTGCCATAGTCCTGCCGCGTCACCGGGTGGCTCGACGACAGACCGCCGTCCACCACGATCGCCTGGCCGTTGACGTAGCTGGCCTCGTCGCTGGCGAGGAACAGGGCGACGCGCGCCAGCTCCTCGGGCTGCGCGCCGCGGCGCAGCGGGTTGAGCCGGCCGAGCCGGTCGAGCTTGCCCGCGTCGCGCGCATAGTCGAAGGTCGGCCGCGTCATCCCCGTCTCGGTCAGCCCGGGGCAGATCGCGTTGACCCGCACGTCGCTGCCGCTGAGCTGCTGCGCCGCCACCTGGGCGAGGTTGATCACCCCCGCCTTGCTCGCCGAATAGGCCGGCGAGCCCGCGCCAGAGCGCAGCCCCGCGACGCTCGCGGTGAGCACGATCGCGCCGCCCCCGCGCGCGGCGATCAGCGGCGCGGCGTGCTTGATGGCGAGGAACGGGCCGATCAGGTTGACGCGCAGCACCTCGGTGATGAGCGCCACGTCGGTGTCGAACAGGTTGGCGAGCCCGCCCGAGATGCCGGCGTTGGCGAACATCACGTCCAACCCGTCGTGCCGCTCCGCCGCCAGCGCGACCAGCCGCGCGACATCGTCCTCCTCGCCGGCGTCGCCGCGGAACGCCACCGCGGTGCCACCCGCCTCGGCGATCGCGGCGACGGTCGCATCCGCGCCCGCGCTGACGTCGGCGGCGACGACCCGACCGCCCTCCCGCGCGAACAGCAGCGCGGCGGCGCGGCCGATGCCCGATCCAGCGCCGGTGACGACGATCGACTTGCCCGCGAACCGCATCGCTCCCCCCTGACCGCTCACGCCCCGGCGCGCTCGGCGAACTGCCAGGCCGCGCCGACCAGCAGCGGCAGCCGCGCCGCGGTCTCCTGCGCGCGCGCGTTGGCGGCGGTGCCGACCAGCACGCGCTTGCGAATCCCCTGGACGATGCTGGCGAGCCGGAAGAGGTTGAAGGCGAAGTACCAGTCGATCGCGATCGGCTCGGCGCGCCCGGTTCGCGCGGCGTAGCGCTCGAGCATCTCCTCCAGCGTGGGGATGCCCGTGGCCGCGCCGGTCAGCCCCATGACGCCCGAGCGCCCCTCGGGCTCGGTGACCCAGCTCATCAGATAATAGGTCAGATCGGCGACCGGGTCGCCCAGCGTCGACAGCTCCCAGTCGAGCACCGCCGCGACGCGCGCCTCCTCGCCGGGCGCGAAGCGCATGTTGTCGACTCGATAGTCGCCGTGGACGATCGCGGTGCGGGTCTGCGGCGGCACGGTGCGCGGCAGCCACTCGATCAGCCGCTCCATCTCGGGCAGCGTCTCGGTCTCGGCGCCGCGATATTGTTTGGTCCAGCGCGCGACCTGCCGCTCGAAGTAATTGCCCGGCCGGCCATAGTCGCCGAGCCCGATCGCGCCGGGATTGACGGTGTGGAGATCGGCCAGCGTGTCGATCATCGCGTGATAATGCGCCCGGCGCGACGCGGGGGAGAGCTCGGGCATGGCGCCGTCCCAGATCGTCCGCCCCTCCACCATCTCCATGACGTAGAAGGCCGAGCCGATCACCGCCGCGTCGTCGCACAGGGCGTAGGGACGCGGCACCGGGAAGCCGGTGGGGTGGAGCGCGGCGATGACGCGATACTCGCGCTCGACCTGGTGCGCCGAGGGGAGCAGTTCCCCCATCGGCTTGCGCCGCAGCACGTAGCGCCGCGCCGGCGTGTCGAGCCGGTAGGTCGGGTTCGACTGGCCGCCCGCGAACTTGGCATAGTCGAGTGGCCCCGCGTAGCCGGGCACGTGCTCGGTCAGCCACCCGCTCAGCCGCGCGGTATCGAGCCGGTCGCGCTCGGCGAGCTCGCGCTGGAGCGACGGGTCGTCGCTCACGCGAAGACGATCACGCTGCGAGTCGAGTCGCCGCGGCGCAGCTCGTCGAAGGCGTGGTTGATCCGCTCGAGCGGCAGCCGCTCGGCGATCAGCGTGTCGAGGTCGAGCAACCCGCGCCGGTAGAAGTCGACCAGCCGCGGCACGTCGATCGGGAAGCGATTCGAGCCCATCAGCCCGCCCTGGAGCTTCTTGCCCGAGAGCAGGTCCAACGCGGAGAGGCCGACCGACTCCGCCGGCGGGAGCATGCCGAGGATCGTCGCGGTGCCGCCGCGGCGCAGCACCGCCACCGCGGTCGCGGCCGACTGCGGGCGGCCGACCGCCTCGATCGCGTGGTGGACGCCGCCGCGCGTCGCCTCCACCACCGCCGCGGCGACGCCCTCGGCGGCACTGTCGAACGTGTCGGTCGCGCCGAGCCGCTCGGCGAGCGCGCGCTTCTCGGGCACGGGGTCGAGCGCGACGATGCGCCCCGCCCCCGCGATCCGCGCGGCGTTGACCGCGGCGAGCCCGATCCCGCCGCAGCCGACCACGCACACCGTCTCGCCCGGCGCGACGTCGGCGGTGTTGAACACCGCCCCCGCGCCGGTCGTCACCGCGCAGCCGATCAGCGCGGCGCGGTCGAGCGGCATGTCGCGGTCGATCGCGACGCAGGCGTGCTCGTGCACCAGCATCTGCTCGGCGTAGGCGGAGAGGTTGAGCATCTGTGCCACCGCGCCGCCGTCGGCGAGGCGCAGCCGCGGCTCGGCGCCGCGCGGCCGCCGCGTCTCGCCGCTGACGCAGAGCGACATCCGCCCGCTGAGACAGAACTCGCAGTGGCCGCAGAAGGCGGAGAGGCAGGTGACGACATGGTCGCCGGGCCTGACGGTGCGCACCTCGCTGCCGACCGCCTCGACCACGCCGGCGGCCTCGTGGCCGGGGATGGCCGGAAGCGTGTGCGGGTAGAGGCCGTCGACGAAGTGCAGGTCGGAGCGGCACACGCCTACCGCGGCGGTGCGGATCAGCACCTCGTGCGCGAGCGGCTTGCTCACGGTGACGTCGGCGATCGCGAGCGGCGCGCGCGCGGCGGTGAGGACGGCGGCTCTCATGTGTGGGCCAGCTGGAACGCTTGCGGGCCGTCAGCGCCCTCCCCTGGCGTCATCCCGAACTCGTTTCGGGATTCACGGCGCCACGTACTCAGACGACGCAGTACCGGCGGAAGGATGGATCCTGAAACAAGTTCAGGATGACGCCACTGGGGGAAGGTGGCGCACCTTCCCACCCCGGGTGAACGCGGGACAGTGGATCCTCGAACAGGTTCAGGTCGAGGCCGAAACAGGCAGGACGAGAAAGCCCCCATCCCCCTCACCGGCTCGCCCCGACGTCGCCGCTCGACGGTGCTGCGCGCCCGCCGGCGTCGCCATACTTCCCGAACTCGTGCCGCGCGATGGCGCGGCAGTGGACCTCGTCCGGCCCGTCGGCGAAGCGCAGCGTGCGCATCGACGCCCAGGCGTGCGCCAGCCCGGCGTCCTCGGCCACGCCGGCGCCGCCGAACGCCTGGATCGCGTCGTCGAGGATCTGCAACGCCATGGTCGGCGCCTGCACCTTGATCATCGCGATCTCCTGCTGCGCCGCCTTGTTCCCCGCCTTGTCCATCATGTCGGCGGCCTTCAGGCAGAGCAGCCGCGTCATCTCCACGTCGATCCGCGCGCGCGCGATCCTCTGCTCCCACACGCTGTGATCGGCGATGCGCTTGCCGAAGGCGACGCGGGAGAGCAGCCGCCGCGCCATCTTCTCGATCGCCACCTCGGCGACCCCGATCGTGCGCATGCAATGGTGGATCCGTCCCGGCCCGAGCCGCCCCTGCGCGATCTCGAAGCCGCGCCCCTCGCCCAGCAGCACGTTCTCCACCGGCACGCGCACGTCGGTGAAGCTCACCTCGCCGTGGCCGTGCGGCGCGTGGTCATAGCCGTAGACCGAGAGCAGCCGCTCCACCTTCACGCCCGGCGTGTCGAGCGGCACCAGCACCTGGCTCTGCTGCTGGTGGCGCGAGCCCTCGAGGCTGGTCTTGCCCATCAGGATGCCGATCCGGCAGCGCGGGTCGCCGACGCCCGAGGACCACCATTTGCGCCCGTTGATCACATAGTGATCGCCGTCGCGCTCGATCCGCGTCTCGATGTTGGTCGCGTCGGACGAGGCCACCGCGGGCTCGGTCATCAGGAAGACCGAGCGGATCTCGCCCTCCATCAGCGGGCGCAGCCACGCCTCCTTCTGCGCGCGCGTGCCGTAGCGGTGGAGCACCTCCATGTTGCCGGTGTCGGGGGCGGAGCAGTTGAAACACTCGCTGGCCCAGCCGATCCGGCCCATCTCCTCGGCGCACAGCGCATATTCGAGGTTGGTCAGCTGCGTGCCCTCGAACGCGAACGTGTCGTCGACGTGCTGCTGCCCCGAGTGCGGCGGCATGAAGAAGTTCCACAATCCGTCGGCCTTCGCCTCGCGCTTGACCTCCTCGATCACGGGCACGACCTTCCAGCGCTCGCCGCTCGCCAGCTGTCGCTCATACTCATGGTCGCGCGGTGCGATGTGGCGCGCGATGAAGGCGCGGACGCGGTCGCGGAAATAGGTCTCGCGCTCGCTCAGCGTGAAGTCCATCGCCACCCTCTCCTCATCGGTCGCGACCCGGCTTAGGCCATACCGCGTATTCGGTAAAGCGCGGTTCGTCGCGCCCCCGCAGCTTCGATCCGGGCAGATCGAAAAGGGACTGTATCTTCGAAAGCGACGTGCTACCGGTCGCTCCATGGGGGATCTGAGGACCGACGACGCCACCGCCACGCGGCGCTTCCGCGAGAAGCGCGAGGCGATCCTGGCCGCCGCGGCGGATGCGATCAACGAGCAGAGCGCCAAGGGCATGACCTTCGCCGACGTGGCGCGCCGCGTCGGGCTCAACACCACCAGCGTGACCTATTACTTCAAGCGAAAGGAGGATCTCGCCGCGGCGGCGTTCGAGCACACGCTCGACTATCTGCTGGCGATGCTCGACGAGGCCGCGGCCGAGTCGACCGCGCCCGAGCGGGTCGAGCGGCTGGTCACGCTCAACCTGGCGCGACTGGCGCGGATCGAGCGCGGCGAGGAACGTGCGTTCGCGGTCTTGTCCGACCTGCGCGCGATGGACGAGCCGGTGCGCGCGCGGCTGATGGCGCGCTGGCGCGAGGTGTTCCGCCGCACCCGCGCGCTGTGGGGCGAGCAGCGCGCGCGCGGCGCGGTCGACCTCGCCGGCGCGCGCGCGCACGTGCTGCTGGAGAACATGTTCTGGCTGCCCGCCTGGCTGCCGCGCTACGACGCCGACCAATATCCGCGCGCCGCCGAGCGGCTGATGGACCTGTTCCGCCACGGGCTGGCGGGCCCGGGCGCGCGCTGGGCGCCGCGCGCGCTGACGCTCGAGCGCGACGACGCGGTGCCGGGGCGCGACGCCTTCCTGCTGGCGGCGACCCGGCTGATCAACGAGCTGGGCTATCGCGGCGCCTCGGTGCAGCGGATCGCCTCCGAGCTGAACGTGACCAAGGGCAGCTTCTACCACCATCTCGACGCCAAGGACGATCTGGTCGCGGCCTGCTACCGCCGCAGCTTCGACACGATCGCCGCGGCGCAGCGCAGCGCCGACGCGCGCGGCGGGACGCACTGGCAGCGGCTGTGCGACGCGGTGGCGACGCTGGTGACGGTGCAATTCTCCGACAGCGGCTCGCTGCTGCGCACCACCGCGCTGAGCGGCCTGCCGCCGGGCGAGCGCCAGCAGATGGTCGATCGCTCGACCCGGATCGCGCGCCGCTTCGCCGGCACGCTGATGGACGGCGCGGCGGAGGGGACGATCCGCGCGGTGGACAGCCTGATCGCCAGCCAGGCGGTGATGGCGCTGCTCAACGCCGCCTTCGACATGCGGAAGTGGGCCTCGACCATGGCGCCGGATCGCGCGGCGGGTCTCTACGCCTCGACGTTGCTGTTCGGGATGTTCGACGACCGCCTGCTGGTCGGGTGAGCGGGTGAGCCTGGCCGCGCGACGGCGGACGCCGGGGCCCGGGGCGGCCGGGGGCGGCGTTCCTGGCGGCGGGCCCCTGCGTGCGCGGGCGCGCACCGGCTGTCCGAGCGGGGCATCGGCCAGCGCCGCGCGTCCCCCTACACCGGTTCGCCCAGCGCCTCGGTCCGCGCGCGGATCGCGAGCTGGTTGTGCGGCCCGCGCCGGCGCGAGAACTCGCGCACCGAGCAGCCGAGGAACAGGTGGCTGTCGCGCAGGAAGTGCGAGCGGTCCCAATAGCCCGCTTCCTCCAGTGCCATCGGCGCCGCCTCGGGCTGGGTCAGCATCGCGCTCAGCGCGCGCAGGAAGCGCGTGCGGCGCAGCAGCAGCTTGGGGGTGAAGCCGAAATTGAAGCGGGTCAGCGCGGCGAGCGCGCGCGGGGTCATGTCAAGCGACTCGGCCACCGCCTCGATCCGCGTGGTGGCGGGGTCGCGCAGCATCGTGCACAGCCGGTCGATCCGCGGGTCGGCCGGTGCGCGACGCTGCAGCCGCGCCTCGAGCCAGCCGTCGAACACCTGCTGGAACGGCTCGCCCGCCTCGAGCGCGGCGCGCAGCATCTCGGCGCCGGGGTCGAGCTCGTCGAGCGGCACGACGCGGTTGGACAGCCGCGACACGTCGCCGCCGAACAGCTGCGCCCAGCCATAGGGCAGCAGGCCCGCGCCGACCAGGATCCCGCCCGAGGTGGTGACATAGCCGGCGTAGCTGGTGGGCCCGGTCAGCGCGACCGTGGGCATCGGATCATAGCTGCGGCTGCCGATCCGGAGCGACCAGGGCGGGCTGCCCGCCAGCGTCACGCGGATCGTCGCGACGCTCGGGAAGAAGGCGTCGTGGAAGACGTGCCCCGGCACCACCGGCGCGGCGAAGCGATGATAGCCCGTGACGTGCTGCGTCAAGGCGTCGCTCGGGCGGTGATACGCGACCCCGACGCTCTCATGGTCCCCCACCGCTGCCCCCCAGCAACCCTTATTTACATCTCATTACCTTACCGACCGGGCGGGGCAAGCCTTAGTCCCGCTCTGACCTATATTCTTTTGACATGGATCAGTCGGTCGGCCGGGCCGCGACAGCGACGGCGCACCGTCGTATGATCGGGCATGCCTCGCTTCGCGCATCGCGCCGTGCCGATCGTCCTCGCCGCCGTCACGGTCGACGTGATCGGCTTCGGCATCGTCATGCCGGTGCTGCCCGGGCTGATCGTCGCGCTCGGCCGCACCGACCTGGCGCATGCCACGCTGATCGGCGGCTGGATGCTCGCCGCCTTCGCGCTGGCGCAGTTCGTCGCCGGGCCGATCCTGGGCAATCTCGGCGATCGTTTCGGGCGGCGGCCCGTCCTGGTGGCCGCGATGATCGCCTTCGCGCTCGACTATGCGCTGATGGCGGGCGCGCCGTCGCTCGCCTGGCTGTTCCTCGGCCGCGTGATCGCGGGCGCGGCGGGCGCGAGCTACGGTCCAGCGGGCGCGGTGATCGCCGACGTCACCCCGCCCGAGCAGCGTGCCGCGGGCTACGGCCTGCTGGGCGCCGCGTTCGGGCTGGGCTTCATCGTCGGCCCCGCGCTCGGCGGGCTGGTGGCGCATTGGGGGCCGCGCGCGCCGTTCGCGCTCGCCGCCGCGCTGGCCGCGCTCAACGCGCTGGCGATGCTGCTCTTCCTGCCCGAGACGCTGGGGCGCGACCATCGCCGCCCGTTCCGGTGGCACGACGCGCACGTGATCGGCGCCTTCCGTCCGCTGTTCGCGGCGGGCAATGCCGCGCCGCTGCTGCTGGCCTGGTTCCTGTGGCAGCTCGGCGGCATCGTCTACCCCGCGGTGTGGAGCTTCTGGGCGACGCTGCGCTTCGGCTGGAGCCCCGCCGCGATCGGCTGGAGCCTCGCCTGGGTCGGCTTCCTCCAGCTGCTCGTCCAGCTCCTGCTGACGCGACGTGCGGTGGCGCGGCTGGGCGAGCGCCGCGCCGCGCTGATCGGGCTGGTGGCGGGCGCGGCGACGCTGCTCGCTTATGCCTTCGTGACCGCGGGCTGGCAGGTCTACGCCTTCTTCCTGGTGGGCGCGCTGGGGGCGCTGGCATGGCCCGCGATGAACGGCCTGCTCAGCCGGCTGGTCGACGCGACGCGCCAGGGCGCGCTGCAGGGCGGGCTCGGCAGCATGAACTCGGTCGCCGCGGTGATCGGGCCGCTGATCGCGACGCAGAGCCTCGCCTGGGGGGCGCGGCGCGGCTTCGACGGGCTCGCTTTCGTCGTCGCGGGCACGCTGATCGGCGCGGCGGCATTGATCGTGGCGCTCGGCGTCCCCACCCTTCGCGCACACGACGGAGACGCGCGATGATCGACCTGCATTACTGGCCCACGCCCAACGGCCACAAGATCACGATCTTCCTGGAGGAGGCCGGGGTCGACTATACCGTCCACCCGGTCAATATCGGCCAGGGCGAGCAGTTCCGCCCCGAGTTCCTCGCGATCTCGCCCAACAACCGCATGCCCGCGATCGTCGACCACGCGCCGAGCGACGGTGGCGAACCCGTGAGCGTGTTCGAGAGCGGCGCGATCCTGCTGTATCTCGCGCACAAGACCGGCCAGTTCGGCGGGGCGACGCCGCGCGCGCACGTCGAGGTGCTCGAGTGGCTGATGTGGCAGGTCGGCGGGCTCGGCCCAATGCTGGGGCAGAACCACCATTTCACCCGCTACGCGCCCGAGCGTATCCCCTATGCGATCGAGCGCTATCTCAAGGAGACCAACCGGCTGTACGGCGTGCTCGAGCGGCGGCTGGACGGGCGCGACTATGTCGCGGGCGGCGAGTACACGGTCGCCGATATGGCGTGCTTCCCCTGGATCCTGCCCGAGCCGCAGGGGCAGGACATGAACGACTTCCCCAACGTCGCGGCGTGGCACGCGCGGATCAAGGCGCGACCCGCGGTGGTGCGCGCCTATGAGCAGGGCGCACGGGTGCAGGCGCAGCCGGCGGAGATGAGCGACGAGCAGCGCCGCGTGCTGTTCGGCCAGACCGCGCGATAGGGTGGGTTGATCATCACGCGAGAAGGCAGGCGCTAGGCGTAGGCGGACACGCCGACACCGGCGCTGGCCTTTCTCGTCGCGTCCACTCCTGCCGTCGTCCCGGGCGTGGTCCGGGATGACGGAGGTGTTAGGTCGTCGCGGTCCTCATCCCCCCTCTCGCGTCGGCCACACTTCCGCGGCGGTGACCACCGGCATCTTCGAGCCGAGCGCGGCGAGCGCCACCTGATGGACGAAGTCGGTCGGCGCGGTGCACAGGTCCCCGATCACGCGGCGCTCGAGCATCGTCGCCTCGGGCGCGAGCGCGGTATAGGTCACGCAATTCTGCGTCATCATGCCGCAGACGAAGAGCTCGCCGGTGTCGAGCAGGTGCGCGCCCAGGTCGGTCTCCTGGAACGAGTCGGGGAAGTTCTTGGTGATCACCGCGGCGCCCTCCGCCACCGCCATGATCGCGGGGCGGATCACGCTGCCCGGCTCGTCCTCGGCGAAGGGACCGCCCGCGGCGACGTGGCGCACCAGCACCACCTGATCGCCCGCGGCCTGCGCCGCGACGATCGCGGCGACGATCCGCTCCTCCACCGCCTCGGCGCGCCACAGCGGCAGCGCGCCGCGCGCGAAATAGGCGTTCTGGACGTCGATCACCAGCAGCGTGCGCCTCATGTCATCTCCTCGTCGTCGCAGCCTCCTTCATAGCGCGCGCGGTCGCGGCGACGGGCCGGGCGGCCAGTTCTTGTCGCCCCGCGATGGCGCACGGCATTGATCCGCGCGGATCCGCGGCTAGCCTGGGGCGATGACCGACCCGATCCCCGCCACCCCGCTCGCGGCGCTGCTCGCCGCGCTCACCCGCGACGGCGCGGCGGCGCGCTGGCACGGCACGGTTCCCCCGGACTGGCAGCAGGGTCGCACCGCCTTCGGTGGCCTCTCCGCGGCGATGGCGCTGCACGCGGCGCGCGCCCTCGAGCCCGAGCTGCCGCCGCTGCGCTCGGCGCAGGTGGCGTTCGTCGGCCCGATCGCCGGCGCGGTGACCGTCTCCGCCGCGCTGCTGCGACGCGGGCGCAACGCCGCCTTCGTCGCCGCCGAGGTGAGCGGCGAGGCCGGGCTGGGCGTGCGTTGCACCTTCGTCTTCATGCGCGCGCTCTCGCAGGCGCTGACGCACGAGCGCGGCTCGGCACCGGCGACGGCACCCCCCGGCCCAGACGACCGCGTGCTCCGCGGCGGCCACCCGCAGGTGGCGTTCACGCGCCACTTCGAGTTCGTCGACCCGCCCGGCCAGGACGATCCCGCGGCGTGGCTGCGCTGGGCGCGGCTGGCCGAGCGCGACGGGCTCCACCCCGAGGTCGAGCTGATGGCGATCGGCGACTGCCTGCCGCCCGCCGCGCTGCGGCTGCTCGGCCTCGGCGCGCCGGTGAGCTCGATGACGTGGCAGCTCAACCTGCTCGACCCCGCCCCCGCGACGCGCGACGGCTGGTGGCTGCTGCGCTCCACCACCGATCACGCGCGCGACGGTGCCTCGTCGCAGCGCATGGCGATCTGGGCCGCCGACGGCCGCGCCGTGGCCGAGCAGGTGCAGTCGGTCGCGGTCTTCGGCTGATACAAATCGCGACAATATTCCGGCACTTCGACATCCCCGCGCGACAGCCGCGGCCTAGCAGGACGACACGGACGGGGCCCGAGCCCCGTCGATCGTGTCGAGGGGTATATCCGATGAAGACCTTGCTCTCCGCCGCGGCGCTCGGCGCCGTCGCGCTCACCGGCGCCGCGCCGCTGCTCGCGCAGGACCCGCCCGCCGCGCGCGGCGACGCGCCGGCCCCCGGTGCGATGCGGCCGCGTGACCCGCTCGGCGCCGCCGACGCCGACCGCGACGGCGTGGTGACGCGCGAGGAGGCCGCCGCCGAGGCCGACCGCCGCTTCGCCGCGATGGACGCCGACGGCGACGGCAAGATCGACCGCGACGAGCGCCGCGCCTTCCGCCCACCGCATCCGCCGCGCGGCGACATGGCGCCGCCGCCGGGCGAGGACGGTCCGCCGCCGCCTCCCCCGCCCGGCGGCGACGTGCCCCCGCCGCCGCCCCCGGGCGCCGAGCGCGACCGCGGCGACCGCGGCGAGCGCCGTCACCGCCGCGAGCCGCGCGAGATCACGCGCGCGCAGTTCCGCGAGCGCGCGCTGCGGATGTTCGACCGCGCCGATGCCAACCACGACGGCCGGGTCGACCAGCAGGAGCGCGAGGCGATGCGGCTGATGATGCGCGCGCGCCGGATCGGCCCCGACGGCGACCTGCGCGGCCCCGGCCGGCGCGGCGACCAGCGCGACGACGCGCGCGGGGGCGAAGGCGACGGCGCCGCCCCCGGGCGCGACTGACGCCCGGCCCTTCCCATCGAGGCACGAGCTATGGCAGGCCCCGACGACATGGCCGACACCCCCCACCTGCTGCTGGTCGACGACGAGCGCTCGATCCGCGAGCCGCTCGCCGTCTACCTGACCAAGCAGGGCTTCCGCGTCACCCAGGCGGGCGACGCGGAGAGCGCGCGCACGCGCATGGCCGCCTATGCGATCGATCTGGTCGTGCTCGACATCATGATGCCGGGCGAGGACGGCCTGTCGCTGTGCCGCCACATCCGCGCCACCGGCGAGACGCCGGTGATCCTGCTCACCGCCAAGAGCGAGGAGACCGACCGCATCGTCGGGCTCGAGATGGGCGCGGACGATTACGTCGTGAAGCCCTTCTCGCCGCGCGAGCTGGCGGCACGGATCAAGGTGGTGCTGCGTCGCGCCGCGGGCGGCGCGGTTCGCCAGCACGCCCCCGAGAGCGGCGCCTATGCCTTCGCCGGCTGGCTGCTCAAGACCGGCGAGCGCGCGCTGGTCGACCGCGAGGGCGTGTCGGTGCCGCTGTCGACGGGCGAGTACAACCTGCTGCTCGCGCTGGTGCAGCGCCCGCGACAGGTGCTGACTCGCGACCAGCTGCTCGACCTGACTCAGGGGCGCGAGGCGGCGGCGTTCGACCGCGCGATCGACAATCAGGTGAGCCGGCTGCGGCGCAAGATCGAGGCGGATCCCAAGGCGCCCGAGATCATCAAGACGGTGTGGGGCGGCGGCTACGCGCTCTCCACCGACGTGACGCGGCTGTGAGCGCCGCGTGACCTGGCGGCGCCTGCCCTGGCCGCGCAGCCTCGCCGGGCAGATGGCGCTGCTGGTCGCGCTGGCGCTGTTCGTGGCGCAGGCGATCAACCTGGCGCTGCTGCTGCGCGAGCGGAGCAGCTTCCGCGTCGCCCAGGCGTCGCGCCCCGCCGCCTTCCGCCTCGCCGACGCGATCGACCAGGAGGCGAGCGGGCGCCGCATCGCCCCCGACCGCGGCCGCGTCCGAGTCGCGGCGCGCAGCCCGATCACCGCGGCGATGGACCCACAGCCCGAGATGGCGCGCGAGGTGCGCGCGCAGCTCGACGAGTTCGGCGTGCGGATGCGCCGGGTGGAGGTGGCGATCGCGCCGCCCGGCACCTATCAGGTGCCGCTCAGCCGGTTCGAGCGGCGCATGGCGGCGCGCCACGGCCCCGAGCCGCCGCCCGAGACGATCGTGGTCGCCGCGCAGCAGCCCGGCGGGCGCTGGCTGGTGCTGGCGGGCGGGCTGCCGCGCGGCGACACGCGGCTGTTCTGGCGGCTGCTCGCGCAGACGCTGATCCTCTACGGCATGGTGCTGCTGCCGGTGCTGTGGGTGGCGCGGCGCATCTCGCGCCCGCTGCGAGAACTCGCCGCCGCGGCGCGCGCCTACTCGCCGCGCACCCCGCCGCGCCCGCTCGAGGAGGAGGGACCGCCCGACGTCGCCGCGGTGATCGCCGCGTTCAACGCGCTCAGCCTGCGGGTCACCGCGATGCTCGACGAGAAGGACCGCATGCTCGGCGCGATCGGCCACGACCTGCGCACCCCGCTGGCCGCCCTGCGCGTGCGGATCGAGTCGGTGGAGGACGAGCAGGACCGCGCGCGCATGGCCGACACGATCGCGGAGATGAACCGCACGCTGGAGGACATCCTCTCGCTGGCGCGGCTCGGGCGGCCGAGCGAGCCCGAGACCGAGGTCGACCTCGCCGCGCTGGTCGACGCGGTGGTGGAGGATTTTCGCGACCTCGGCGACGACGTCGCCTTCGAGGAGGCCGCGCGGCTGCGGATGCGGCTGCGCCCGTCGCTGATCCGCCGCGCGGTGCGCAACCTGATCGAGAACGCGATCAAATACGCCGGTGCGGCCGAGGTGTCGCTGCGCGCCGAGCCGACCAGCGCCGCGATCGTCGTCGCCGACCGCGGCCCGGGCATCCCGGCCGAGCGGCTCGACGACGTGTTCGGCGCCTTCATCCGCCTGGAGACCTCGCGCAACCGCGAGACCGGGGGGATCGGGCTGGGGCTCGCGCTGGCGCGCGCGATCGTCGAGGAGGCGGGCGGCGCGATCGTGCTCGGTCCCCGGGACGGCGGCGGGCTGGTGGCGACGATCACGCTGCCGCGGGGCTGAGCACGGTGCCTGGCGTCGGCCCTTGAGCCGTTCGCCTCCGTCCGGCTCGGCCCCTTCCGTTCGGCTCGAGTTGGGGATGTGCTGACGACAGACGGCCCCCCTTGCACTCCACCCCCGCAGCGCCGAAAGCGTCCGCCTCACTGGGGGGAGCCTGTATGTCGATCCTGTCGGACCGCTGGATCCGCGAGCGCGCGCAGGGCGAGGGCATGATCGAGCCCTTCGTCGAGGCGCAGCGCCGCGACGGCTGCATCAGCTACGGCCTGTCGAGCTACGGCTATGACGCGCGCGTCGCCGACGAGTTCAAGATCTTCACCAACGTCGACAACGCCATCGTCGACCCGAAGGACTTCGCCTCGAACAGCTTCGTCGATCGCAAGACCGACGTGTGCATCATCCCGCCCAACAGCTTCGCGCTGGCGCGCACGGTGGAATATTTCCGCGTGCCGCGCGACGTGCTGGTGATCTGCCTGGGCAAGTCGACCTACGCGCGCTGCGGCATCATCGTGAACGTCACCCCGCTGGAGCCGGGCTGGGAGGGGCACGTCACGCTCGAATTCTCGAACACCACCCCGCTGCCCGCCAAGATCTACGCCAACGAGGGCGCGTGCCAGTTCCTGTTCCTCCAGGGCAACGAGCCGTGCGAGATCAGCTACGCCGACCGCGCCGGGAAATACATGGGCCAGCGCGGGGTCACGCTGCCGCGGCTGTGAGGGAATGAGCGGCGGAACGTGCCTCACGCCGCCGATGCCGCTCCGCCGCCTGTCCTGCCCCCTGCGAGAGCTGGGGCCGAGGTGAGAGGCACACGTGAGTCTCACGGTGGCCGCCCCGCCTGGACCCCGTCTCGCCGGGCAACGGGCCCCGCTCGTGGCTCAGCCGGCCGTCCCATCCTGCCGGCGAGGCGCGCGCGCGGCAGGGGTGCTCCGGCAGCGAGCATCGATCTTCTACGTCGCCGACGGAACCCCACCGCCGCGCGCGTCTTAGAAGAGCGTATCGGTGGGAGACCCTGAAGTTGGAAGTCGTCACGTTGTGCCTGTTCCTGCTGCTGGCGGTCGTCGTCAGCGGCACCGTCTCGCGACTTCTGCCCTCCGCCCTTCCCCGGCCCCTCGTCCAGATCGCGCTCGGCGCGCTGATCGGCGCGTTCGCCGGCATCCGCGTCGAGCTCGATCCCGAGCTGTTCTTCCTGCTGCTGGTGCCGCCGCTGCTGTTCCTCGACGGCTGGCGGATCCCCAAGGACGAGCTGCTGCGCGATCGCGGCGCGGTGCTGGGGCTGGCGCTCGGGCTGGTGTTCCTCACCGTGCTGGGCCTCGGCTATTTCGTCCACTGGCTGATCCCGGCGATGCCGCTCGCGGTCGCCTTCGCGCTCGCCGCGGTGGTCTCGCCCACCGACCCGATCGCGGTCGGCGCGATCGCGCAGAAGGTGACGATCCCGAAGCGCATGATGCACATCCTCGAGGGCGAGTCGCTGCTCAACGACGCCTCGGGCCTGGTCTGCCTGCGCTTCGCCATCGCCGCGGCGCTGAGCGGCACCTTCTCGCTCGGCGAGGCGCTCGGCACCTTCGCCTGGATGGCGCTCGCCGGGGTCGCGCTCGGCGCCGGCGTCACCTGGCTCGCGATCAGCGGCAAGGCGCTGGTGGCGCGTCGCGCCGGCGGCGACGACGCGGGCTCGAACATCCTCGTCAGCCTGCTGATCCCGTTCGGCGCCTATCTCGCCGCGGAGCATGTCCACGCCTCGGGCGTGCTCGCCGCCGCCGCCGCGGGGATCGCGATGACCTTCGTCAGCAGCGGCGTGACCGTCAGCGCGGCGACCCGCATCCGTCGCCGCGCGGTGTGGGACATGCTGCAGTTCACGCTCAACGGCGTGATCTTCGTGCTGCTGGGCGAGCAGCTGCCCGCGCTGTTCGCTGGCGCACGCGCCGCGGTGGCCGGGGCGGGGCACGACAGCAGCTGGTGGCTGCTCGGCTATGTCGCCGCGATCGTGGCGGTGCTCGCCGCGCTGCGCTTCGGCTGGGTGTGGGTGGCGCTGCAGCTCACGCTCTACCGCGCGAAGCAGCGCGGCGACGGCGCGGCGGGCAGCCCGCCGCGGCGCGTGATCGCGGCCATGTCGGTGGCGGGGGCGCGCGGCGCGATCACGCTGGCGGGCGCGCTGACGCTGCCGCTCGCGCTGCCGGGCGGCGCCGATTTCCCCGCGCGCGACCTCGTCATCCTGCTCGCCTCGGGGGTGATCCTGGCCTCGCTCGCGATCGCCGCGGGCGGCCTGCCGCTGCTGCTGCGCGGGCTGACCTTCCCCGCCGAGGAGGGCGCCGCCGGCGAGCGCGACCGCGCGCGCGTCGTCACCGCCGAGGCCGCGATCGCCGAGATCGAGCGGGCCCAGCACGCCATGGCGCAGGACCGCGGCGACGCCGACCGCTACACCGACGTGGCGGCGCGGCTGATGGCGCAGTATCGCGATCGCATCGCCTATCTCGACGAGGACAGCGGCGCGCGCGACGAGCGCTCGCACGACAATGAGATCGAGCGCGAGCTCCGCCTCGCCGCGGTGCGCGCCGAGCGCCAGGCGCTGTTCGAGCTGGGGCGCCGCCGCGAGATCGGGCTGACGCTGGCGGAGCAGCTCGGCCGCGAGCTCGACCTCGCCGACGCGCGACTGACCCGGATGGGACTATGAGGGCTGTATGAGCGAGACGATCGCCGAGCTGCACGCCGCGATGGAGGCCGCCGCCACCGCGCTCGACTTCGAGGAGGCGCGCCGATTGCGCGACCGCATCGCGCTGCTGCGCGGCGGCGCGAGCGCGGACGCGGCGGCCGCCGCCGACCTCAGCGGGATCGAGCGCCAGCGCCCCGGCGCGATGGGACTGGGCACGAGCCAGCAGCGCGTGTCGCCGCCGCCGGGCTGGACGCCGCCGCCCCGGCCCGACCCGATGACACGCGGGCGCGGCACGCGCCGCCGCTGAGCGGCGGCGGTGACCGAGTGAGGGCGAAACGCGCGCGATGAGGCGGCACGCGTCGCGCCGCTACAGTCGTCATTTCGACGTCACCCCGGATCCACCGCGCCGCGCTCCCCTCGACGGCGGGAGCCGCCGCGACGCGGGGCGTGGAACACGGTCGGGAAGGCGCTGGGTGGTTGATCCATCGCTCCTCGAGCTGAGCCGTGCGCCTGCGTCCGCAGGAGCACCCCGCTGGTTCACATCAGACAGATCAGCCTCTAGCGAAAGGCCATCGCGGCACGGCGACGAGCGCGCGCTCGGCCGATGCTCGGACCGCCTACGCGCGGCCTCCCTCACAGACCGATCGTGTCGAGCGCCGCGGCGAGTTCGGCGTCGATCGTCTCGCCCTGGCGCGGCGTCAGCCGGTTGAGCGCAGTCTGGACGCGGCGCTGCGCCACCTGCAGCGTCTTGTGCCGCACCGCGCGCACCTGGTTGGTCCGCCCCGAGCGGCTCTCGCCCAGCAGCGCCCCCCATTTCTGCTCCTCCGCCGCGAGGATCGCGAGCGCGAGCCGCAGCCCGTCGCGCTGGCCGCGCGCGTGATCGTCACTCATCCGCCGTCGCTCCGCCATGGCGCGGGCCGAGGGTGGCACGGCGCGCCCGATGCTATACGGGCACCGCCGTGCCCCAGTTGATCCCGATCGTCGACCCCGCCGACCCGCGCGTCGAGCCCTATCGCGACATCCGCGAGCGCGACCTGGTCGGGCGCCGCGGCCTGTTCGTCGCCGAGGGCACGGTCGTGCTGGAGAAGCTGGTCGAGAGCGCGACTCACCGCGCCGACTCGCTGCTGATCGCCGACAAGCGCGCCGACGCGCTCGCGCCGCTGCTGGCACGGCTGCCCGCGGACACGCCGGTCTATCTCGCAGCGCCGGGCGTACTCGACGCGGTGGCGGGCTTCCCGCTCCACCGCGGCGTGCTCGCGATCGGGCGGCGCGGCAGCGAACCCTCGGCCGACGCGCTGCTCGGCGGCACGCCGCCGCCGCCGCGCGACGTGCTGCTGCTGTGCGGCATCGCCAACCATGACAATATCGGGGGGATCTTCCGCAACGCCGCGGCCTTCGGCGTGGGCGCGGTGCTGCTCGACGCCGACTGCTGCGACCCGCTCTACCGCAAGGCGATCCGCGTCTCGGTCGGCGCCGCGCTGACGGTGCCGTTCGCGCGGCTCGGCCGCGGCGAGGACGCGCTGGCGCTGCTCGCGCGCCACGGCATCGAGGCGGTCGCGCTCAGCCCGGCGGGCACGGCGCCGCTGCTGGACTGGCGCCCCGCGCCGCGCAGCGCGGTGCTGCTCGGCGCGGAGGGCCCGGGCCTGGCACCGACGCTGATGGCGCGGGCGCGCACGCTGCGGATCGCGATGGCCGCGGGCTTCGACTCGCTCAACGTGGCGACCACCTCCGGGATCGTGCTCCATCATCTCGCCACCGCGCGCGCCGGCGGGGCGTAGCGTTATGGGGCGACGCCGCGCGGCGCGGCGTTGCCGAGCCCGGGCCGTGGGGCATAAGTCTCTCTCCCATGAGTATCCTGTGTACCCTGGGCCTGCACCGCTGGCAGAGCCACCCGACCCTGCGACCGGGCACGACGGTCCACCGCTGCGCCTGGTGCGACGCGCGCGCGCTGACCCACGGCGGCCGACAGCGGCGTCGCAAGCGCGTGTTCTTCGGCGCGGCGCTGCTGGTCTCGGCGGGCATGTGGTTCGTCGGCTACAACCTCCTGGTGCACGGTCGCACGCGCGTGCTCCACACCGCCTCGGCGTCGGCGCGCACGGTGGCGACCGCGGCGTCGAAGGGGCGCAACGTCGTTCACCGCATCCAGGGCGACAAGGGCAGCTACGTCGAGGGCAAGGACTGAGGCGCACGAGGGCGTGACCTCGACGCGTCCCCCCGGGCCGATCGTCGGCAGCGCTCGGCATGCAGCGGACTGAGCGGTCAAGTCCATGAGAACGCTTCCAGAATAATCTGATTATATGCTTTCTTTTATCATCGGAGCGTTATACCCAAGCCCCTAAGCCGTTGGAAAAACGGCCACGGGAGAGGGTAAATATGACAATCAGGGACTCCGCGTCCGTGCTCGCGGTCGCGTGCGCGCTGTGCTGCACGGCGACCGCGACGGCGCAGGATCAGGCAGGAACGCCGAGCGACGCCGGCGTGATACCCTCGGGCGATGCCGGCGCGCCCGCCGCCGCGGCGAGTGCCTCGCCCAGTGTCGGCGAGGAGGACATCGTCGTCACTGGGCTGCGCCGCAGCGTCCAGGGCGCGCAGGCGCTCAAGCGCGACGCCGACCAGATCCTCGACGCGGTCGTCGCCGAGGACATCGGCAAGCTGCCCGATAACAACGCCGCCGAGGCGCTGGCGCGGATCACCGGCGTGCAGGTGTCGCGCTCGCAGGACGAGGCCAACGGCGTCTCGGTGCGCGGCCTGCCCGACGTGACCACCACCTTCAACGGCCGCGAGCTCTACACCGCGGAGGGGCGCCAGGTGGCGTTCCAGGACTTCCCCGCCGCCTCGCTCGCCGGGCTCGAGGTCTACAAGGCGACCACCGCCGACCTGGTCGAGGGCGGCATCGCCGGGCTGGTCAACGTGCGCTCGCGCCGGCCGTTCGACTTCGACGGCTTCGAGATCGCGGGCTCGATCCGCGGCATCTACGGCGACCAGGCGCGCAAGGTCGATCCGCAGGGCAGCCTGCTGGTCACCGACCGTTTCGACACGCCGATCGGCGAGTTCGGCGCGCTGATCAACGTCTCCTACACCCAGACCAACTATCTCACCTCGGCGCGCTGGGACAGCGGCGACGTCGACACCCCGGTCGAGGGGCAGGTGATCACCACGCCGGGCGTCGGCCGCGACTTCAAGATCCCGGAATCGGTCGGCATCTTCTACAATAACGGCAAGCGCTGGCGGCCGTCGGTCAACAGCTCGCTGCAATGGCGCCCGGCGGACAATATCGAGCTGTACCTCGAGGGCCTGTACCAGGGCTATCGCAGTCGCGAGGAGAACAGCGAGCTGGCGATCCGGCTGCGCAACGGCAACCCCACCTTCAGCAACGTGGTGCTCGACGCGGACGACCCCGGCAAGGTGACGAGCCTCACCCGCTCGGGCGGCGAGGGATCGATCGGCACCGACCTGTTCCGCGGCGTGCCGCACAGCACCACGAACACCTATCAGTTCGCGGGCGGCGGCAGCATCAAGGGCGAGCACGCCAAGTTCAGCACCGACCTCGCCTATACCGACACGCGCAACTATTTCACCGACTACGGCTTCGATTTCGCCGCGCGCGACCCGGCGACGGCCGACATCGCGTTCGACATCGACCGGGATTACGGCGGGGTCGAGTTCTCGCTGCCCGGCTTCGATCTGACGAACCCGGACAATTACGTCATCCGCGGCATCTTCGACCGGCGTCGCGAGGGGCGCGGATCGGGCTGGCAGTGGCGCAACGACCTGGAGCTGGACTTCGACCTCGACGGGATCGACAAGCTCCAGTTCGGCACGCGCTACACCACGCGCAAGAGCACCTTCGCCGACGGCACCCGCTACGCCAACATCCGCGCGCAGCGCGTACCGCTCACCGCGGCGCCGATCGGCATGGGCGGGCTGGTCAAGGAAGGCTTTCGCGGCAGCGACGCGCAGCCGACGCGGCAATGGTACGCCCCCAGCGGCCAGGACGTGTTCGACAATATCGAGGCGCTCCGCGCCTTCGCGCAGGACCGGCTGCGGATCAGCAACCTCGGCAACGCCGACCAGCAGCCCGAGCTGTGGGACCCGGCGCTGCCGCCGTACACCACCCAGTTCGCCGCGGACGAGAAGTCCTACGCCTTCTACGGCCAGCTCCATTATGGCTTCGAGCTCGGCGGCATCCCCCTCGACGGCGTGGTCGGCGCACGCGTCGTCAACACCACGATCGAGACGGTCGGCCTGGGCTCGGTCGACGGCGATGTCCGCATCACCGACGACCGCAAGAATTACGTCGACGTGCTGCCCAATGTGAGCCTGCGCGCGCGCCTCACCGACCAGCTCCAGTTCCGCGCCTCCGCCACCGAGACCCGCACGCGCCCCACCTTCGGCCAGAGCAACCCCGCCTTCGTGCTCCAGCGCGATTCGGTGAACCTCGGCGACTACAACGGCAGCAGCGGCAACATCGATCTCGAGCCGATCCAGTCGAAGAACTACGACGCCTCGCTGGAATGGTATTTCAGCCGCACCGGATCGCTGACCGGCGCGGTGTTCCGCCGCGACCTCAAGGGCTTCATCAGCAACTATACGGTGTTCCAGCAGGTCCCCGGCTTCGGCAACATCCGCGTCACCCGGCCCGAGAACGCCGGCGAGGGGCGCATCCAGGGCGTCGAGCTGGCCTTCACCAGCTTCTTCGACTTCCTGCCAAGTGTGCTGAGCGGCCTCGGCACCCAGCTCAACGCCACCTATCTCGACGGCAAGCAGGCGCTGCCGACCGTGCTCGGCGAGCAGGGCCGGCTGGTGCGAGTCCCCAACACCTCGAAATGGACGTACAACGCCAACCTGCTCTACGAGAAGGGGCCCGTCTCGGCGCGACTGGCGTACAACTACCGCACCGACTGGGTGAACTTCTACAACAACACCGAGAGCGAGTCGGCGGTGGCGGGCGAGTATACGCGCGCGACCGCGCGCCTGGACTTCTCCGCCGCGGTCACCCCGGTCGAGTTCCTGACGATCACCTTCGACGCCACCAACCTGACCGGCGTGCCGTTCCAGAACGTCCGCAATTTCTCCGACACGCAGAGCTACCCGCGCGATATCCGCTACGAGGCGCGGACCTTCTCGCTCGGCGCGCGCTTCCGCTTCTGATGTCGTCCGACCACCCCCACGCAGGAGCCAGGATGCCCGCCACCCGTCTCGCCGCCCGCGCGCTCACGCTCGCCTGCCTCGTCGCGCTGCCGCTCACCGCGCCGCTCCACGCGCAGGCACCGGTCACCACGCGCACGCCCGCCACCCCGCTGGTCGCGCACGACCCGTATTTCAGCCTGTGGAGTCTCACGGACAAGCTCAACGACGCGCCCACGCGCCACTGGACCGGCAGCGAGCAGCAGATCAGCGGCTGGGTCCGCGTCGACGGCAAGGCGCTGCGCTTCATGGGCGGCGGGCGCGGCGACACGATGACGCAGCTGTCGCGCGAGCTCACGCCGACGCGCACCAGCTACGACTTCGAGGGCGGCGGGGTGCGGCTCACCGCCACCTTCCTCTCGCCCGCGCTGCCCGACGACCTCGACCTCGTCTCGCGCCCCGTCACCTATCTCAGCTGGACGGTGCGCTCGACCGACGGGCGCGCGCACGCGGTACAGGTCTATGTCGACGCCAGCGCGCAGCTCGCGGTCAACGACGACCAGCAGCAGGTGGTGTGGGGCAGCAGCCGCGTCGGCGACATGAGCGTGCTGCGCGTCGGCACGACGTCGCAGCAGGTGCTCCAGAAGGTCGGCGACAATGTCCGGATCGACTGGGGCTGGGCGCAGCTCGCGGTGCCGGAGCAGCCCGGCACCACCACCGCGACGATCGGCGAGGGCGAGCGCGCCGCCTTCCGCGACGGCACCGCACCGGTGTCCGACGATCTCGCGATGCCGCGACTGGCGCACCAGAACCGCCCGCTGCTGGGGGCGCGCTTCGATCTCGGCAGCGTCGGCGCCGAGGCGGTGACGCGGCGCGCGATGCTCGCCTATGACGACATCGACTCGATCGAATATTTCAAGCGCCGCCTGCCCGCCTATTGGCGCCGCGACGGCATGACGATGGCGCAGCTGCTGCAGGCGGCCGAGCGCGACGAGCCGATGCTGCGCGAGCGCGCCGCCGCCTTCGACCGCGAGCTCACCGCCGACCTCGAGCGGGCCGGCGGGCGCGCCTATGCCGAGCTGGCCGTGCTGGCCTATCGCCAGACGCTCGCCGCGCACAAACTGGTCGCCGACGTCGATGGGACGCCGCTGTACTTCTCCAAGGAGAATTTCAGCAACGGCTGCATCGCGACGGTGGACATCACCTATCCCACCTCGCCCTTCTACCTGCTGCTCAACCCGCGCCTGCTGGAGGCGCAGCTGCGCCCGATCCTGGATTACGCGAGCATGACGCGCTGGCGCTTCCCCTTCGCCCCGCACGACATCGGCACCTATCCCCAGGCCAACGGGCAGGTCTATGGCGGCGGCGAGCGGAGCGAGGACGACCAGATGCCGGTCGAGGAGAGCGGCAACATGCTGCTGATGATCGCCGCGCTCGCCAAGGTGCAGGGCAACGCCGACTTCGCCGCCCGCTACTGGCCGCTGCTGACGCGCTGGGCCGAGTTCCTGCGCGACAAGGGGCTCGACCCCGAGAACCAGCTCAGCACCGACGACTTCGCCGGGCATCTCGCGCACAACACCAACCTGTCGATCAAGGCGATCAGCGCGCTCGACGCCTATGCCGAGCTGGCGCGGCTGCTCGGCAAGAAGCAGGACGCGGCGCGCTATCGCACCACCGCCAAGCAGATGGCGGCGCGCTGGCAGGTGATGGCGCAGGACGGCGACCACACCAGGCTGGCCTTCGACCAGCCCGGCACGTGGAGCCAGAAATACAATCTGGTGTGGGACAAGGTGCTGGGCCGCGGGCTGTTCCCCGCCTCGCTCCGGCACAGCGAGCTGGCCTTCTACCAGCGCCACCAGGGCAAGTACGGCCTGCCGCTCGACAGCCGCAAGACGTACACCAAGCTCGACTGGATCACGTGGAGCGCCACGCTGGCCGACGATCGCGCCACCTTCGCGGCGCTGGTCGAGCCGCTCCACCGCTACATGCAGGAGACGCCCACGCGCGTGCCGCTGAGCGACTGGTACGAGACGACCGACGGCGCGCAGGTCGGCTTCCAGGCGCGCGCGGTGGTCGGCGGCGTGTACATCAAGATGCTCGACGACCCGGCGCTGTGGCGCAAATGGGCCGCGCGCGCCGCCAAGTGAGCCGGACAGCGAGGAGGACAGACATGCCCCATCCGATCAGCCGCCGCGCGCTGCTCCGCGCCACCACTGCCAGCGCGGCGCTCGCCGGCATGGCGCCGCTCGCCCCACTCCATGCCGCGCCGCGCGCCGCACCCGCCGCCGCGCCGCTGACGCACAACCGCGCGCCGCTCGCGCCGCAGCCGTTCCAGCCGCTGCCGACCGGCGCGATCCGGCCGGCGGGCTGGCTGCGCCGCCAGCTCGAGATCCAGGCGCGCGGCATGGGCGGGCGGCTCGACGAGACCTGGCCCGACGTCGGCGCCAACAGTGGTTGGCTCGGCGGCACCGGCGAGAGCTGGGAGCGCGGTCCCTATTTCCTCGACGGGCTGCTGCCGCTGGCGTGGCAGCTCGACGACGCCGCGCTCAAGGCCAAGGCGCAGCGCTTCGTCGAGTGGACGCTGGCGAGCCAGCGCCCCGACGGCATGTTCGGCCCCGCCAGCAACGACGATTGGTGGCCGCGGATGGTGATGCTCAAGGCGCTCACCCAATATCACGAGCTGACCGGCGACCCGCGCGTGCTTCGGCTGATGAGCGCCTATTTCGCGCACCAGTTGAAGGCGTTGCCCGCGCGCCCGCTGAAGGACTGGGGCAAGTTCCGCTGGCAGGACCAGGTCGTCTCGGTGGTCTGGCTGTACAATCGCACCGGCGACGCCGGGCTGCTCGAGCTCGCCGCGCTGCTCAAGCGCCAGGGCTACGACTGGCAGGGGCTGTTCGCGGATTATCCCTATCGCACCAAGACCAGCAAGCGAGCGATCGGGCTCGACCGGCCCGACGTGCCCGGGGAGGTGCCGGAGGGGCTCAGGGACCCGGCGCTGTCGGTCCACGGCGTCAACAACGCGCAGGCGCTGAAGGCCTCGCCGGTCTGGTCGGTGGTGTCGGGCGACGCCGCGGACCGCGCCGCGATCCGGCGCCAGCTCGGCGCGCTCGACCGCTATCACGGGCTGCCGATCGGCATCTACTCGGCCGACGAGCACCTCGCCGGGCGCAGCCCGAGCCAGGGCGTCGAGTTGTGCGCGATCGTCGAGGCGATGTACTCGCTCGAGCAGGCGCTGGCGATCACCGGCGACCCCGCGCTGGCCGACCGGATCGAGCGGCTCGCCTATAACGCGCTGCCCGCCACCTTCACCGACGACATGTGGGCGCACCAGTACGACCAGCAGCCCAACCAGGTGCGGTGCGTCCACGGCCCCGGCCCCTGGACCACCAATGGGCCAGAATCGAACATGTTCGGGCTGGAGCCGCATTTCGGCTGCTGCACCGCCAACTTCCACCAGGGCTGGCCGAAGCTGACGACGCACCTGTGGATGGCCTCGGCCGACGGCGGACTGGCCGCGACGCTCTACGCGCCCTGCACCGTCGAGACCCGCGTGGGCGACGTGCCGGTCGCCCTTCGGCAGGAGACCGACTATCCGTTCCGCCACACCGTCGCGATCACGCTCGAGCCCGAGCGGCCGGTCGCTTTCCCGCTGCGGCTGCGCGTGCCCGGCTGGGCGGAGCGCGCCACCGTCACGGTGAACGGGCAGGAGCAGCCGGCCAAAGCGGCGCAGGGCTTCGTCCGGCTCGACCGCACCTGGCGGCGCGGCGATCGGGTCGAGCTCGCCTTCGCCAGCCTGCCGCGCGCGGTGCGCTCGGCGGAGGGCTGGACCAGCTTCGAGGACGGCGCCTTGGTCTTCGCGCTGCCGGTCGAGGAGCGCTGGTCCACGCTGCGCCCGCGCGGGCTCACCGCCGACTATGAGGTGCGGCCCGCGAGCGACTGGGCGGTCGCGGTCGCGCCCGGCGCCGCGATCGAGCGGGTCGAGCGCGCAGTCGGCCCGGTCCCCTTCTCGCGGCGTAGCCCGGCGGTGGTGCTGACCACGACCGCCTATCCGGTCAGTGGCTGGGCGATCGTGGACGGCGCCGCCGCGCCGCCGCCCGAGAGCCCGACCGTCTCGGGAGCGGCGCGCCCGGTCACGCTGATGCCCTATGCCGCGCCCAAGCTGCGGGTCACGGCCTTCCCCACCATGGCGATACCGACCGCCCAGACATGATCGGTCGCCGCCCCTGGTCGTTCGATCGCCCCTGACGTTCGATCGCCCCCGCCGGATCGTGCTCCGGCGCACGCCGGAGCCCAGCGCCGTGGAAGACGACGCTCGTGGCACTGCGCCCCTGCCCGCGCAGCAGCACGCCGGTGGCTCGAGCGAGTCGGATCGCACGATGTAGCCATGCGCGCGGCGCGGGAGGAGGACACTGCCCCCACGCGCTCAGGCCGCGGCGCGCACCGCCTCGCAGATGCGGTCGACCACGCGCTCGACCTGCTGCGGGTCGTCGCCCTCGGCCATCACGCGGATCACCGGCTCGGTGCCCGAGGGGCGGATCACCAGCCGGCCCGTGCCCGCCAGCTCGGCCTCGGCCGCGGCGATCACCGCCTTCACCCCCTCGTGCTCGAGCGGCTTTCCGCCGGCGAAGCGCACGTTCTTGAGCAACTGCGGCAGCGGCTCGAAGCGGTGCAGCACCTCGCTCGCGGGCGCGCCGGCGCGGCACAGCTCGGCGAGCACCTGCAGCGCGGCGACCAGGCCGTCGCCGGTGGTGGCATAGTCCGACAGGATGATGTGGCCCGACTGCTCGCCGCCGACATTGTAGCCGCGCCGCCGCATCGCCTCGAGCACGTAGCGGTCGCCCACCTTGGTGCGGATCAGCCCGAGCCCCTGCGCCGAGAGGTGCCGCTCCAGCCCGAGGTTGGACATGACGGTCGCGACCAGCCCGCCGCCGGCGAGCCGCCCGGCGCGCGCCCAGCCCGCCGCGATCGTCGCCATCAGCTGGTCGCCGTCGATCACGCGGCCGCGCTCGTCGACCACGATCAGCCGGTCGGCGTCGCCGTCGAGCGCGATGCCGATCGCGGCGCCATGCTCCACCACCGCGGCCGACAGCGCCTCGGGATGGGTCGAGCCGATACGGTCGTTGATGTTGAGGCCGTTGGGGCTGACCCCGATCTGGACGAGATCGGCGCCGAGCTCCCACAGCGCCTCGGGCGCGACCTGGTAGGCGGCGCCGTTGGCGCAGTCGACCACCACCTTGAGCCCGTCGAGCCGCAGGTCGCTCGGGAAGGTCGATTTCGCGAAGTGGATATAGCGGCCGCGCGCGTCGTCGATCCGCTTCGCGCGACCGATCTCGCCCGCCGACGCCAGCGCGACCTCGCCGTCGATCGCCGCCTCGATCGCCTCCTCGTCCTCGTCGGAGAGCTTGTACCCGTCCGGCCCGAACAATTTGATGCCGTTGTCGGCGAAGGGATTGTGGCTGGCGGAGATCATCACGCCCATGTCCGCGCGCATCGACTTGGTCAGCATCGCCACCGCGGGGGTCGGCATCGGCCCGACCAGCGTGACGTCCATGCCGACGCTGGTGAAGCCGGCCTGAAGCGCGCTCTCGAGCATATAGCCCGACAGGCGGGTGTCCTTGCCGATCACCACGCGGTGGCGGTGCGAACCGCGCAGGAAGTGGCGGCCCGCGGCCATGCCCACCTTCATCGCCATCTCCGCGGTCATCGCCCCGGTGTTGGTGAGCCCGCGAATACCGTCGGTACCGAAATATTTTCTTGCCATCGCCTCTTACCTTCGCTCCGCTGGTCGGCTCCCATAAACGATCACGAACGAAGGGCGAAGAGCGCGCCGATGTCGCAGGCCACCCGTATCCTCCTTGCCCTGATCGCCGGCCTCGCCGCCGGCGTCGCGCTGGCGCGCGTCGCGCCCGCCGCGGTGCCCAACGTCGTGGCGGTGGCCGAGCCGCTCGGCACCGCCTGGCTCCACGCGCTGCAGATGACGATCGTGCCGCTGGTGGTGTCGCTGCTGATCACCGGCGTCGCCGCGACCGCGGAGGCGGCGCGTGCGGGGCGGCTGGCGGCGCGCGCGATCGCGCTCTACGTCGCGCTGCTCGCCGCCTCGGCGACGATCGCGGCGCTGCTGACCCCGCTGCTGCTCGTGCTCGCGCCCTTGCCCGCCGCCTCGGCCGCCGCGCTGCGTCGCGCGCTGTCGGGGGCGAGCGCGGTGCCCGCGGTACCGCCGCTCGGCGAGTTCCTCGCCGGCATCGTGCCCACCAACGTGGTTCAGGCCGCGGCGAGCGACGCGTTCCTGTCGCTGATCATCTTCACGCTCGTCCTCGCCTTCGCGATCGCGCGGATCGAGCGCGAGCAGCGCGACCTGCTGGTGCGGCTGTTCACCGCGCTGCGCGACGCGATGCTGGTGGTGATCGACTGGGTGCTGTGGATCGCGCCGGCGGGCGTGCTGGCGCTGGCGCTGGTGGTGGGCGCGCGCGCGGGCGCCGGGGCGTTCGGCGCACTGATCCACTATATCCTGATCGTCAGCGCCTCTGGCGTGGCGGTCATGCTGCTCGCCTATCCAATCGCGCGGCTGGGCGCGGGCGTGCCGCTCGGCGGGTTCGCGCGCGCGACGCTGCCCGCGCAGGCGGTGGCGATCAGCACGCAGAGCTCGCTCGCCTCGATGCCCGCGATGATCGAGGGCGCGCGCGACCTCGGAGTCGAGGTCCGGGTCGCCGGCGTGACGCTGCCACTGGCGGTGGCGATCTTCCGCGCCACCGGACCGGCGATGAACCTGGCGGTGGCGATCTACGTCGCGACCTGGTTCGGCGTCACGCTGTCGCCGGCGACACTGGCGATCGGCGTGGTGGTGGCGACGCTCACCTCGCTCGGCTCGGTCAGCCTGCCGGGCACGGTGAGCTACGTCAGCGCCATCGCGCCGATCGCGGGCACGATCGGGGCGCCGATCGCGCCGCTGGGGCTGCTGGTGGCGGTGGAGACGATCCCCGACATCATCCGCACCGTCGGCAACGTGACGATGGACATCGCGACGACCGCGCTGCTCGGCCGACGCGGCGACGCGGACGACACGCCGAGCCCGCCCGGCCCCGGGACTTGACCGCGGCCCACCGCTTCCTTTATTGACACATCTGTCAGTAAGGAGCCTCTCCCATGACCCGCCTGCCTCCCTACCCCGGCACCAGCGGGCGGCGCGACTGGCGCGGCGCGCTCGACGCGGTGCGGCGGCTGATGCGCGACCCCGACGACACGCGGCAGGTGTTCCGCATCATGCGCGCGCTTAACACCGGCAACGCGCCCGCCAATTACGCGCGCCTGATCGCTTCCGCGGCCGGCGGCCGGATCGCCTATGAGCGCGCCGAGCTCGTCGCGCTGCTCGCCGACCCGGAGGCGGTGGCGCGCCACGCGCCGGGCACGGTGGGCGCCGCCTATCGCGACTTCCTCGCCGCCACCGGCTATACCGCGGACGGGCTGGTCGCGGTCAGCGAGGCCGACCACGCCGATGCCTGGGGCGCCGAACATCCCTACGGCTGGATGGGCCGCCGCATCCGCGACCTGCACGATCTGTGGCACGTGCTCACCGGCTATCGGACCGACGACCCGCTCGGCGAGGCGGCGCTGGTGGCGTTCAGCTTCGCGCAGGTCGGCGGGCTGGGCTGGGCGCTGATCGCGGTCGCCGCCGCGCTCAAGAGCCTGGCCGTGACTCGCAGCACCTTGTTCGCGCGCGCGGTGTGGGAGGGCTATCGCCACGGTCGGGCCGCCGCCTGGCTGGTGGCGGAGGACCCCCGCGCGCTGCTCGACGAGCCGCTCGCCGCGGCGCGCGCGCGGCTCGGCATCGGCGAGCCGCACGCCTATCGCCGCGCGCGCCGCGAGGTGGGCGCCGCGATCGACTCGTTCGGCGGCGCGCGCGGCGCGGCGGCGTGAGGGCGGCAGGTCGCCGCGGCGCGCCGCTCCCTCTGAGCCGCCCTGGGCTCCTGCCTGCGCGGGAGCACGATAGAGATTGGGGTCGTCGCGCTCAGTCTCTCTCGACCGCCGGCGCCGCGCGCCAGCCCGCCACCGCGTACAGCGCGCAGGCGAGCCAGATCAGCGCGAAGCTCAGCAGCTGCGCCGGGCGCAGCGGCTCGCCGAAGATCAGCACCGCCTCGAGGAACTGCAGCGTCGGCCCGATATATTGCAGCAGGCCCAGCGTGGTGTAGCGCAGCCGTCGCGCCGCCGCGGCGAACATCAGCAGCGGCGCCGCGGTCACCCCGCCGGCGAGCACCAGCAGCAGGTCGAGGCGCCGGTCCTGCCCGAACGCGCCGTCGCCGTGCGCGTGCGCCCAGGCGACGATCGCGGCCGCCGGCAGGAACAGCAGCGCGGTCTCGATCAGCAGACCGCCGAGCGCGTCGATCGCCACCACCTTGCGGATCAGCCCGTAGAGGCCGAAGCTCACCGCCAGCGCCAGCGAGATCCACAGCGCCCCGGCGCCGTCGAGCGCGAGCAGCACCACGCCGACGCCCGCGAGCGCGACCGCGCCGGCCTGTACGCGGGTGATCCGCTCGCGCAGCACTGCCACGCCGAGCAGCACGTTGAGCAGTGGGTTGATGAAATAGCCGAGGCTCGCCTCGAGCACGTGGCCGTTCTGCACCGACCAGATGTAGACGAACCAGTTCATTGCGATCAGCAGCGCGGTCGCGGTGAGCAGCGCCAGCGTCCGCCCGCGCGCCTGTGCCAGGATCGCGCGCCCGCGCCCCAGCGCGGCGACGATCGCGACGAGCAGCAGCAGCGAGAAGATCACGCGATAGGCCAGCACCTGCAGCGCCGGCACCGCGTCGAGCAGGTGCAGGTAGAGCGGCAGCAACCCCCAGCACACGAAGGCGCCGACTCCGAGCAGCAGGCCGGTGCGGGTGGAGGCGGGACGATCGGACATGCCCCGCGCCATCGCCCGGCACCGCGAATGAGGCAAGTCGCCGCGCCTTGATGGTGACCCAGGCTGGTCGCTCCGGCTTGCGCACGCCCCGCCTGCCACGGTACCCTGACGCGCGTTGCCGCTCCAGGTCACACCGCCTACAGCCGCGGGTGATGCTCGCGCGCCTGGTCCTCACCGATGTCCGCAACCACGCCGCGCTGCGTCTCGCTCCCGCGCCGGGCTTCGTCATTCTCACCGGCCCGAACGGCGCGGGCAAGACCAACGTGCTCGAGGCGGTGTCGCTGCTCGCGCCAGGCCGCGGCTTGCGCCGCGCGCCGCTGTCCGAGATCGCGCGCGCCGATGGGCCGGGCGGCTTCGGCGTCGCCGCGACGCTGGACGACGGTGTCGAGCTCGCCACCGGCGCGCTGGCGACCGCGCCCGAGCGGCGGGTGGTGCGGGTCAACGGCGCCGCCGCGGGCGCGGGCGCGCTGGCCGAGCGGGTGGCGGTGCTGTGGCTCACCCCGGCGATGGACCGGCTGTTCACCGAGGCGGCGGGCGAGCGCCGCCGCTTCCTCGACCGGCTGACATTGGCGCTCGCGCCCGAGCACGCGCGCCACGGCACGCGCTACGAGGCCGCGATGCGCGACCGCAACCGCCTGCTCGCCGAGCCGACGCCCGACCGCGAGTGGCTCGCCGCGCTGGAGGCGCAGATGGCGCAGCACGGCGCCGCGCTCGACGCCGCGCGCCGCCGCACCGTCGCCGCGCTGGGCGAGGCGCTGGCGGCGCAGCCGGCGGGAGCGGTGCCCCGCGCCGCGCTGGCCTTGGCCGGCTGGGTCGGTGACGCCGAGACGCTCGCCGCCGCGCTGCGCGACGGGCGCGCGCGCGATGCCGCGGCGGGGCGCGCGCTGGCGGGGCCGCATCGCGCCGACCTGCTCGTCACCCACGTCGACAAGGCGCGACCGGCGGCGAGCGCCTCGACCGGCGAGCAGAAGGCGCTGCTGCTCGGCATCGTCCTCGCGCACGCGGAGCTGGTCGCGCGCGCCACCGGGCGCGCGCCGCTGCTGCTGCTCGACGAGATCGCCGCCCACCTCGATCCCGCGCGCCGCGCCGCGCTGTTCGAGCGGCTCGCCCCGCTCGGCCAGGTGTGGATGACCGGGACTGAGCCCGAGCTGTTCGCCGCCGCGGGCGAGGCGACGCGACTGGCGCTGTGATCCGCCGGCGCGATCGGCGCATCGCAGCGGCGTTGCGTCGCACAACAAAAGCGCGCAGGCCGCGTTGACCATCCGGCGCCGCGCGCGCCGCACGCAGGACCACGCCGCTGACCGACACCGCCTCCGCCGCCGCGACCGAGCGCGCCCCGTCGGGCGCGGGCGAGTGGCGCCGGGGGTGGCCGCTGGTCTCGGCGGCGATGCTCGGCGCCGGGCTGGGTCCTGGACTGTATCAGAACCTGTCGAGCCTGTTCACGCCGGGGCTGGAGCGCAGCTTCGGCTGGTCGCGCGGCGAGATCGCCACCGCCGCCGGGCTGGCGCTGCTCGGCGCGCTCGCGGCGCCGCTGATCGGGCGCGCGGCCGACCGCTTCGGGGTGCGGCCGGTGATCACCGGCTCGATGCTGCTGCTCGGCGTCGCCTATCTGTGGCTCGCCTCGATCGGCGGCGCGATCTGGCGCTACCAGCTCGGCGTGCTGATGCTGGTGCTCACCATCCCGGGCACCAGCAGCCTCGCCTATGGCAAGCTGATCGCGGCGGCGTTCGAGCGACGCCGCGGGCTCGCGCTGGCGCTCGGCACCTCGGGGCTGGCGCTCGCCACGATCGTCGCCGCGCCGGCGCTCGGCTGGGTGATCGGGCGCTACGGCTGGCGCTACGGCTTCGTCGCGCTGGCGGCGGGCAGCACCGTCCTGGCGCTGCCGCTGATCCTGCTCGCGATCCGCCGCGCGCCACGCGCGATCGTCGCGCCGCGCGCTCCGTCGGCCGAGGCGAGCGGCGTGTCCGCGCGCGACGCGCGGCGTGACCGGCGCTTCTGGATCCTGGTCACCTCGGCGCTGCTGATCAACGCCGCCACCACCGGCCTGGTGACCCAGCTGGTGCCGATCGGGATCGAGTTCGGCCAGAGCGCGGGACAGGCGGCGCTGCTGCTCACCGCCTTCGCCGCGAGCGCGATCGCGGGGCGGCTGCTGGTCGGCGTGCTGGTCGACCGGCTGCGGCCACAGCCCGTCGCGGCGGGGTTCGCGCTGATCTCGGCGGTGGCGTTCGGGCTGCTGGCGCTGGCGCCGCAGGGCCAGGCGACGCTGCTGCTCCTGGTGTTCCTCGCCGGGCTGATGAACGGTGCGGAGAACGACCTGCTCCCCTTCTTCGCGGCGCGACTGTTCGGGCTGCGTGCCTACGCCGAGATCTACGGCACCGCGATGCCGCTGGCGCTGTCCGGCACCGCGATCGGGATCATCGGCTTCGGCCGGCTGCACGACGCCACCAGCACCTACACGCCCGCGCTGGCGTGCGGCGCGATCGCGCTGCTGCTCGCCTGCGCCTGCTTCCTGCTGCTCCCCGATCGCGCATTGCCGGGGCGCGAGTCGCTCTGACGCCGGTCGAGGAGAACCGCTGGACCCGGCGAGGCTAAGTCTCGCCGCACGCGCCGCCATTCCGACCCAAGACGAACCGAAATTTACCACGCGCGCGCTGGCAGCGTGCCGGCCAACCATCCTAGGGCTGGACGCCGATGGGTATACCGAATCACCGCGCCGGCGCCGAGTGGCGTGCGGGCTGGCCGCTCGTGCTGGGCGGGCTGGTCGGCATGGGTGCGGGGCCCGGGCTGTTCCAGAACATCTCCAGCCTGTTCATCCCCGGCCTGATCGCCGAGTTCGGCTGGACCCGCGGCGAGATCGCGACCGCCGCGGGCGTCGGGCTGCTCGGCTGCGTCGTCATCCCGCTGTTCGGCCGCGCGATCGACCGCGCCGGGCCGATCCCTATCGTCGCCTTCTCGCTGCTGCTGCTCGGCGCGACCTATCTCTGCTTCACCCAGCTGGCGGGCGAGCTGTGGCACTATCAGGTCATGGTATTGTGCCTCGCGCTCGGCGTGCCCGGCACCAGCGCGGTGGCCTATGGCCGGTTGATCGCGACCCGCTTCGTCGCGCACCGCGGGCTGGCGCTCGGCGTCGCCACCTCGGGCCTGTCAGTGACCACCTTGCTGATGCCGCCCCTCGTCGGGGCGGCGATCACGCGGCACGGCTGGCGGAGCGGCTTCGTCGTGCTCGCCGTCTATGTCGTCGCGGTCGCGCTGCCGCTGACCCTGCTCGCGCTGCGCCGCGCGCGGCCGGTCGCGCCGAACACCGTTGGAAGCGGCCCGAGCGCGCGCGCGGCGCGGCGCGAGGGGCGGTTCTGGCGGCTCGGCCTCACCGCTTTCTGCGTCAATTTCGCGACCGTCGGCCTCGTCACCCAGCTCGTGCCGCTCGGGCTGGAGCGCGGGCTGGGCGCGATCGAGGCGGCGCTGCTCGTCACCGCCTTCGGCAGCGCGCAGCTGGTGGCGCGAGTCGTGATCGGCGCGCTGGTCGACCGGCTGGCGCCGCACCGCGTCGCCGCCGCGGTGGCGCTGCTGTCCGCGGCAGGGTTCGCGTTGCTCGAGCTGCGCGCCCCCGGTCTCGCCGCGCTGTGGCTGATCGTCTTCCTCGCCGGGCTGATGAACGGCGCCGAGAACGACCTGCTGCCCTTCTTCGCGGCGCGGCTGTTCGGGGTCGGCGCCTATGGCGAGACCTATGGCTCGCTGCTGGTGATCGCGCTGCTCGGCACCGCCGCCGGCGTGGTCGGTTTCGGGCGGCTGCGCGACGCGACCGGCGCCTATGACCTCGCGCTCGCACTCGGTGCGGGCGCGATGGTGGCGGCGGCGCTGCTGTTCCTCTCCCTGCGCCAGCGCACCGCCGGCTGAGCGATGCTCGACCGCCGCCGCCACCCGCCCGGGCTCGCCTTCACCAGCTGGCGCGCGCGCGACGGCTGGGACCTGCGCGCCTATGACTGGCCCGCGCCGGCGTCGCGCGGGCGGCTGCTGTTCCTCGGCGGCCGCGGCGATTTCGCCGAGAAATACCTGGAGGCGATGGCGTATTGGCGCGAGCGCGGGTGGAGCGTCACCGGCTTCGACTGGCGCGGCCAGGGCGGATCGGGGCGGATCGGGCGCGACCCTCTGGTCAACCATCTCGACAGCCTCGAGCCGCTGCTCGACGACCTCGCCGAGTTCGTCGCGGCGCGGCCGGCGGCGGTGGCGGTGGCGCACTCGATGGGCGCGCACCTCCTGCTGCGGCTGCTCGCCGAGAAGCGCGCGCGCTTCGACGCCACGATACTGTCCTCGCCGATGCTCGGGCTGCGCGCGGGGCCGCTCGGCACCCCCGCGATCGCCGCGCTCGCCGCCGCGGCGACTCGCGCCGGCCGCGGCGAGCGGCGCGTGTGGGAGGGCGACGCGGGCAACGTCGGCGGTCGCATGACCTCCTGCCCCGAGCGCCAGGCCGACAAGGTCTGGTGGAAGACGAACCACCCGCAGATCGCCTCGGGCGCGCCGAGCTGGGGCTGGACCCGCGCCGCCTGCGCCTCGATCGCACGGCTTCGCCCCGCCGCGCTCGCCGCGGTGGACACGCGCGCGCTGCTGCTGGTGTCGCGGCGCGACCCGATCGTGGCGCCGCGCGCGGTGGCCCGCGCCGCCCGCGTGCTGCCGCTCGGCGAGCTCGAGCTGCTGCCCGGGCGCGGCCACGAGCTGCTGCGCGAGACCGACCCGATCCGCCACCGCGTGCTGGCACGGATCGACCGTTTCCTCGGCTGAGCGGGGCGCCATTTCGCTTCCGTTAGGAGGGCGCCGTGCCTATATGCCCGCTATGGCAGAACAGCAGAATTCCAGCGAGTACGGCGCCTCCTCGATCAAGGTGCTGAAGGGCCTGGACGCGGTGCGCAAGCGTCCCGGCATGTACATCGGCGACACCGACGACGGCTCGGGCCTGCACCACATGGTGTTCGAGGTGAGCGACAACGCGATCGACGAGGCGCTCGCCGGTCACTGCGATCGGATCGACATCACGCTCAACGCCGACGGCTCGGTCTCGGTGACCGACAACGGCCGCGGGATCCCCACCGGCATCCACCCCGAGGAGGGCGTCTCCGCCGCCGAGGTCATCATGACCCAGCTGCACGCCGGGGGCAAATTCGAGAACAGCAGCGACGACAATGCCTATAAGGTCTCGGGCGGGCTCCACGGCGTCGGCGTCTCGGTGGTCAACGCGCTGTCCGAGTGGCTCGACCTGACGATCTGGCGCGACGGCGAGGAGCATTACATGCGCTTCGCCCACGGCGACGCGGTCGCGCCGCTGAAGGTGGTCGGCAAGGCCGAGGGCATGAAGGGGACGCGCGTCACCTTCCTCCCCTCCCCCGCCACGTTCAAGATCGTCGAGTTCGACTTCGACAAGCTCGAGCATCGCTTCCGCGAGCTGGCCTTCCTCAACTCGGGCGTGCGGCTGTTCCTCACCGACGCGCGCCACGAGGAGCCCCGAGAGGTCGAGCTGTTCTACGAGGGCGGCATCGCGGCCTTCGTGCGGTGGCTCGATCGCAACAAGCAGCCTCTGTTCCCGGACCCGATCTCGGTCTCGGGCATGCGCGACCAGATCGGCATCGACGTCGCGCTGGAGTGGAATGACTCCTACTACGAGAACGTCCTCGCCTTCACCAACAACATCCCGCAGCGCGACGGCGGCACGCACATCGCCGCCTTCCGCGCGGCGCTGACGCGCACGCTCAACAATTACGCCGAGAAGTCGGGGCTGCTGAAGAAGGAGAAGGTCAGCCTCACCGGTGACGACATGCGCGAGGGGCTCACCGCGATCGTCTCGGTCAAGCTGCCCGACCCCAAGTTCAGCTCGCAGACCAAGGACAAGCTCGTCTCGTCCGAGGTGCGCCAGCCGCTCGAGAGCCTGATGGCCGACAAGATGGCCGAGTGGCTCGAGGAGAACCCGCAGCACGCGCGATCGATCGTCGGCAAGATCATCGACGCCGCCGCGGCGCGCGAGGCGGCCAAGCGCGCGCGCGAGCTGACGCGGCGCAAGGGCGTGATGGACATCGCCTCGCTGCCGGGCAAGCTGGCCGACTGCCAGGAGCGCGACCCCGCCAAGTCCGAGCTGTTCCTGGTCGAGGGCGATTCGGCGGGCGGCTCGGCCAAGCAGGGGCGCGACCGCCACTTCCAGGCGATCCTCCCGCTGCGCGGCAAGATCCTGAACGTCGAGCGCGCGCGCTTCGACCGGATGCTCGGCTCGAAGGAGATCGGCACGCTGATCCAGGCGATGGGCACCGGCATCGGGCGCGACGACTTCAACCTCGCCAAGCTGCGCTACCACAAGATCGTCATCATGACCGACGCCGACGTCGACGGCGCGCATATCCGCACGCTGCTGCTGACCTTCTTCTACCGGCAGATGCCGGAGATCATCGAGCAGGGGCACCTCTACATCGCGCAGCCGCCGCTCTACAAAGCGACGCGCGGCCGGTCCGAGGTGTACCTCAAGGACGACGCCGCGCTCGACGAGTATCTGGTCGACGCCGGGCTCACCGCGATGGCGCTCGACCGCGGCGGCGAGTCGCTCACCGGCGCGCACCTGCGCCCGCTGGTGGAGCATGCGCGCCGCATGCGTACGCTGATGCGCTACGTGCCGCGGCGCTACGACCCCGTGATCATCGAGACGCTGGCGTTGGGCGGCGCGCTCGCGCCCGATCTGGCGCGCGAGGCGCGCGCCGCCGCGGTGGCCGAGGTGACCCGCCGGCTCGACCAGGGCGACAGCGAGGCGACCTGGAGCGCGCGGCTGACCGACGAGGGCGGCATCCACTTCGAGCGGCTGTGGCGCGGCGTGACCGACCATCATATCGTGGAGGTGGCGTTCCTCGCCTCGGCCGAGGCGCGCAAGCTCCACACGCTCGCCGCCGAACAGGCCGACAGCTTCGCGCACGCCTCCAAGCTGGTCCCGGTCAAGGGAGCGGCCACCGAGACGCCGGCCGACGCGATCGCCACCGACGAGGAGGGCGAGGAGACGGTGACCGTCGGACGCGGCCAGTCGCTCGTCGCGCGGCCGTCGCAGCTGCTCGACGCGATCCTCGCGGCGGGGCGCAAGGGCTTGGCGATCCAGCGCTACAAGGGACTGGGCGAGATGAACGCCGAGCAATTGTGGGAGACCACGCTCGATCCGTCGAACCGCTCGATGCTCAAGGTGGCGATCGATCAGGCCGACGTCGCCGACGAGATCTTCACCCGGCTGATGGGCGACGTGGTCGAGCCGCGCCGCGAGTTCATCCAGGAGAATGCGCTGAGCGTCGCCAATCTCGACGTCTGAGGTCGCCCGGGCGATGGTGTGGCGGCGGTGGCCGCCCATGATGGATTGACGGCGCGCATCACATCGGCTCCTACAGGCGCTCGCGCCGCGGAGAGGACCAGATGACGCACTCGATCCAACGACGCTCGCTGCTCGCGGGCGCTGCCATCGGCGGCATGGCGCTGGGCACCGGCGAGGCGATCGCGCAGCGCGGCGCCGCCTCGACCGCGCCCGAGGTCTATGAGCTGCGCACCTATCACCTGGTGCGCGGCCCGATGCGGGAGCGGCTCGACACCTATCTGCGCGAGGCCTTCATCCCCGCCGCGCGCCGCGCCGGCTGCGGGCCGATCGGGGTCTTCACGGTCGCGATCGGCTATGGCACGCCGGGGGTGCAGGTGCTGGTGCCGCACCCCACGATCGCCGATTTCGCCGCGCTGCCCGACCGGCTGGCGGCCGACCCGCGCTACACCGGTGCCGCCGCGCCCTTCCTCGGCAGCACGCCGGAGGCACCACCGTACGTGTCGCTCGACGTGAGATTGATGCGCGCCTTCCCGCATTTCCCGCGGGTCGAGCTTCCCGCCGCGACGGCGGGGAACAAGGCGCGGATCTTCGAGCTGCGCACCTATTACAGCCACAGCGAGCGCGCGGGCGCGACCAAGATCGGCATGTTCGACACGGGCGGTGAGATCGACATCTTCCGCCGCACCGGCCTCACCCCGGTGTTCTTCGCGCAGGACCTGACCGGCGCGCACCTGCCGAGCCTGACCTATCTGCTGACCTTCCCCGACCTGGCGACGCGCGAGCGCAACTGGGCGACGTTCGTGGCGGATCCGGCGTGGCGCAAGCTGATCACCACGCCCGGGCTGACCGACCCCGAGATCACCTCGGCCGCGGACAATCAGATCCTGAGCCCGACCGCTTACTCACAGATCTGAGGCGAAGGGTCGCGGTGCGACGAGGGCCGGCGCCTCAGTCGAGCGACAGCGGCAGCACCGCGGTGAAGACCACGCCGTCGGCGCGATAGTCGATCTCCGCGCTGCCGCCCGCCTCGCTGGCGAGCACGCGGCGGATCAGCTGCGTGCCGAAGCCGCTGCGCTCGGGCGCGACCACCGGCGGGCCGGCGCGCTCGGTCCAGTTCAGCCGCAGCAACGTCGGGGTGGCGCGGTCGATCACCTCCCAGGTGACCTCGACCACGCCCTCGGCGTTCGACAGCGCGCCATATTTGGTGGCATTGGTGGCCAGTTCGTGCAGCGCCAACGCGAAGGCGACGACGAGATGCGGCGGCAGGCTCATCGCCGGGCCGTTCAGGACGAAGCGTTGGCGATCGTCGATGCCGAAGGGGGCGAGCGTGCGCTCCAGCAGGTCGCGGACCGAGGCGCCGGCGAAGGCCTCGCTGACGAGCAGCTCGTTCGCCGCCGCCATCGCCTGGATGCGCGCCGCGATCGACTCGCCCGCGTCCTCGAGCGAGCTGGCGCGGCGGATCGTCTGCGCCACCACCGCCTGAAGCGAGGTCAGCGTGTTCTTGACGCGATGGCTCAGCTCGCGCGCCAGCAGCGCGCGATGGCCCTGATCGCGGCGCCGCTCGGTGATGTCCTGCGTGGTGCCGACCAGCGCGATCGGCGTGCCGTCGGCGCGCCGGTTGGTCTGGCCGCGCACCTGCACCCAGCGCTCCTCACCCGACGGCAGCGTCAGCCGATATTCGGCGTCGAGCATCGTGCCCTCGTCGATCGCGCGCTCGATCGCGGCGGCCTGCGTCGCGCGGTCGTCCGGGTGGATCGTCGCCTGCAGCTCCTCCAGGCTGAGCGAGTCGCCGGGGCGGCGGCCGCAGATCGCCTTGCAGCTGTCCGAGGCGATCAGGTGGCGGGTCTCGAGGTTGAGGCTCCACGTGCCGAGCCGCCCCGCCTCCAGCGCCAGCCGAAGCCGCTGCTCGCTCGCCTGCAGCTCCGCGGTGCGGCGCGAGACCTCCGCCTCGAGCTCGTCACGGTCGCGCTGGAGCCGGGCGATCCGCTCGCGCTCGGGCGTGACGTCGAACTGAGAGGCGAAGAAGAAGGTGAGGACGCCGTCGTCGCTGAACACCGGCGAGACCAGCAGCCTGTTCCAGAAGGTGGTGCCGTCCTTGCGATAATTGAGCAGTTCCAGCTCGATCGGCTTGCGCAGGTCGATCGCGGCGCGCAGCCGCGCCACCTCGTCGCGGTCGGTCGCGGGGCCTTGCAGGAACCGACAGTTCCTGCCGATGATCTCGGCGCGATCGTAGCCGGTCAGCCGCGCGAACGAGGCGTTGGCGAACACGATCGGATTGTCCGCGTGGCGCGGGTTGGTGATCAGCATCGGCATGCGCGTGGCGCGGACGGCCGAGGAGAACGGGTCCGGCCCGTTCCCCGCGCGCACCAGCTCGCGGATGATCCGCGCCTCTTCCTTGAAATCGGGCAAGTCCGAACGTCCCCCGACAGCGACCGAGTCGTCGCCGTCAAAATCCCTAATATGGGTTAGGAACCCACGAGGAAAGCCTTCGTTGCGGACGACCCGTCCCACGAGGCGGAGTGACGCGGAAGCTTCCGGATGCGGATCTGCGACGACGGGCCCCGATCGATCGCGCCGCTCGCGTACCGGCACGTCAGCGTGCGCCACGCGGCCCTGCCCTCGCTGAGCGGCGCCTTCGACCCGAGGCGCCGCCGGTCGTCACGCGCGCCGGTCGTCACGCGACCGCGAAGAGCTTGGTGCCGACGACGCCGACGATGATCAGCCCGATGAACCCGACCTGCGTCAGGTTGAGCGTCTCGCCGAACAGCACCACGCCGAGCACCGTCACACCGACCGCGCCCAACCCGGTCCACACCGCATAGGCGGTGCCCGCCGGCAGGCCGCGCATCGCCAGCGCGAGCAGCCCCATGTTGACGAAGCTCAGCACGATCGGGATCGTCGAGACGAGCAGGCCGGGGCGCATCGCCGCCCATTTGAGGCTGAGCGCCCAGATGATCTCGGTGACCACGGCAACGCCGAGGATGAGCCACGCCATGAGAGGTTCCTTGTCGCGGGCTCGGGGAGGAGGCCGCGGCCGGAAACCCGGGAGAGGCCGCGAAGGCGCGCCCGATACGCGCCGGTGCGGGCGCTGTCCAGGGCAGCGCGCCGGCCCCCGCCTCACCGGTGACCGCCTGCACGCCCGCGCTGATCGGGCCCTCCCGGGCTGGATCGTAGCTTGGCCCAGGCCTCAGGCTTCGCCTCGCCGGGACCCGATCGCCCCGGTGGGTCGCGCGCCACGCGTGCCGGCCATGGCTCCCGGCCTGCACGACGAGACGCGGCCCCCTTCTCTACCCTGGGGTGGACCGATGCGGATCGCCCGGCATAGACGGCGATCCGCGCGGCGATCGAGAGGGGGCATCCGTCATGGCGAGGAGGAAACGCTATCTGACCGCGACGCTCGCCGACGGCTACGTCAAGACGATCGGGCCGACCGCGGCGCCGCTGACGCATTATTGGCGCATCGTCGCGACGCTCCACGACGGCCGCACCGAGGTGTTCTGGGGACATGAATCGTCGCGCCGCGCGGCGCTCGCCAAGCGCGTCCCCGCCGAGGGGGCGGCGCGCCAGCGCGGCTGGCGCTCCTTCGAGTTCGAGGTGGTCGCGTTACAGGAATACGACTGACGGATCATCGCGGGACGCATAACAGCGCCAGCATCCGCGGCCGCTCCGGGATATTCTTCTCACGCAGCAAGGTGCTGCAAGAGAAGAGGAAAACACCATGACTGTCGAACATCCTCCGGTCGTCCCCGGGCCGCGCCACCGCCTCCAGCACGCCGACCCGGCCGAAGCGGGCGCGCGGCCGCTGTTCCGGCTCGACCAGCTCGACGTGAGCTTCGACCCCGCGCTGGACACCTTGTGGACCTATATGCGCCCGCGCACGCGGCCCAGCTTCAACCCCGACCTGCTGCGCGACTTCGTCACCTGGCAGGAGGACATCGCGCTCGCCTGCGCCAGCGGCGTGATGCCGATCCGCTACCTCGTGCTCGGCTCGCACTTCCCCGGCGTGTTCTCGCTGGGCGGCGACCTCGGCCTGTTCGCGCAGCATATCCGCGCGGGCGATCGCGAGTCGCTGGTGCGCTACGGCCGCGCCTGCGTCCAGATCCTCCACCGCAACATGACCGGGCTCGACCGGCCGATCGTCACGATCGGGCTGGTCGAGGGCGACGCGCTGGGCGGCGGGTTCGAGGCGCTGCTGTCGTTCAACGTCGTGATCGCCGAGCGCGGCGCTAGCTTCGGACTGCCCGAGACGCTGTTCGGGCTGTTCCCGGGCATGGGCGCGCACTGCTTCCTGTCGCGCCGGCTCGGCGCCGCCCGCGCCGAGCAGATGATCCTGAGCGGACGCACCTATGGCGCGGAGGAGCTGTACGACATGGGCCTGGTGCACGCGCTCGCCGCGCCGGGCGAGGGGCGCGGCATGGTGGCGGACTATATCCGCCAGAACCGTCGCCGCCACAGCGCGCACTGCGCGATCTACGAGGCGTCGCGCGCGGTGAACCCGCTGCCGCTCGCCGAGCTGGAGGCGGTGGTGGAGCTCTGGGCCGACGCCGCGCTGCGGCTGAGCGAATCGGACCTCAAGCTGATGCGGCGGCTGACCGGCGCGCAGACCCGCCTGCTCGATCGCGCCGCGGCCTAGGCGTTCCCCGCGCGCAGCCGGGTGCCGGCGAACATGGCCGCGACCATGTCCGCCGGCATCGGTCGCGCGAGCAGATAGCCCTGTACCGCGTCGCAGCGCGTGCGGCGCAGCTGGTCGAGCTGCCCTATCGTCTCCACGCCCTCCGCGACGGTCCGCATCCCCAGCTTGGCCGCGAGCTCCACCACGGTCTGCACGATCGCGATCGAGGCCGGGCTATGGTCGAGGTCGGTGATGAAGGAGCGATCGATCTTCAGCGTCTGGAACGGGAAACGCGTGAGATAGCTCAGCGCAGAATAGCCCGTGCCGAAATCGTCGAGCGTGGTGTTCACCGCCAGCCGATTGAGCGCCTTCAGCGCCGCCAGCGACGATTCCACGTCCTCGAGCAGCACCGACTCGGTCACCTCCAGACTAAGCCGCCCCGGCGCCAGTCCGGTCGACTCGAGCGCGCTGATCACCACCGCGGGCAGGTTGCTCGCCCGCAGCTGCACCGGCGAGAGATTGACCGCGACCGAGACGTGCGCCGGCCAGTCGCGCGCGGTGCGGCAGGCCTGGTGGAGCACCCAGTTGCCGATCGCGACGATCTGGCCGTTGTCCTCCGCGATCGGGATGAACTCCGCGGGGGAGACCGCGCCGTGGCGGCGATTGGTCCAGCGCAGCAGCGCCTCGCATGAGCCGATCCGCTCGCCCGCGAGATCGTAGATCGGCTGATACACGAGGTGGAACTCGCCGCGGTCCAGCGCGCCATGCAGCTCCGCGGCGAGCTCGCGGCGGCGCTCGATCTTCTCGTCCATCGCGGGCTCGTAGAGCGACATCTGCCCGCGCCCGCTCTCCTTGGCGCGGTACAGCGCGAGGTCGGCGTTCTTCAGCAACGTGTCCGCGTCGGTGCCGTCGCGTGGCGCCACCGCCACCCCCACCGAGACGCTCGAGCGCAGGCGGTGGCCGTCGCACTGCGCCGGCTCCGCCACCACCTCGAGCAGCCGCCGCCCGATGGCGACCGCCTCCTCGGGGCGGTTGAGCGCGCAGACGATCGCGAACTCGTCGCCGCCGAGCCGCGCCACCGTGCCGCAGCCGGCGAAGGTGCGCCGCAGCCGCTCCGCCACCGCGATCAGCAGCGCGTTGCCGGCGAGATGCCCGAACGTGTCGTTGACCTCCTTGAAACGATCGAGGTCGAGCCACAGGAGGGCGAGCACGCCGCCGCTCGCCTCCACCTCGCCGAGCCGCGCCTCGAACTGCTCGCGGAAGGCGGTGCGATTGGCCAGGCCGGTCAGGTCGTCGCGGCGCGCCATGCTGGCATTGTGCTCGGCCAGGGCGGCCTTCTCGTGCGAGACGAGCACCGCGCGCAGGATCGCCTCATAGGTCTGCAGCGTGATCTCCATCATCGCGACGACGAACAGCAGGATCACCGCGGCGAGCACGGCCTTGAGCGGGTCGAGCGCGATCAGCAGCCCGATGACGAGCGGCAGCGAGGCGCCGCAGAGCTGGCTCAGCGCGATCGAGGGGCGCCCGGCGTTGCGCCCGGCGATGCCGGCGGCATAGCCGATCGCGGTGGTGACCGCGAGCAGCTGGAGCACGCCGTGATCGGTGCGCGTGAGCGTCAGCAGCCCGAACAGCCCGAGCAGGCCGGCATAGCTCAGCGCGCCGAGCCGGTAGCCGCGCTCCTGCCGTCGCACCGCCGCCCCCGCGACCGCCTGATGGTGCAACCGCACCGCGTCGACGATCCGCACCACCCCGACCAGGCCGATCATCACCGCGCAGCCGGCGAGCCAAGCGTCGCGACTGACCAGGGCGACCACGGTGGCGATGACGCTGCTCGTCAGCGCGCCGATCACCAGCGACTGCGGCGAGGCGTAGAGCGACTCGACCAGCGTGGCCCGGACCGCCGCGGTGATCCGCTCGTCCGAATGTCGCAGCTGCCGCAGCCGGTGGATCAAACGCGCCATAACTTCCTCATGCGCAGCAACTATCTACCTTCTCTAAAGACCCACCTTAACCGGCGTTGGTATCCGCTGGTGACCAGCCCAACGACTTGTGGGCGGCGCCGTCCGGGCGGCGCGGTGAAGGAACTCGGCTAGCTCCCTTGCACGTCTTTGGATAGATAGCTAACTAACGAACGTGTCCGATCCCGCCCTCGTGACCGCGCGTCACCTCACCACATTGCTCGTCCCACTGGCGCGCACCTATCGCCGCCATCTCGACCGCGGGTTGGCCGAGCTGTCGCTATCGCACTCCTCGGCGCTGGCGGTGATGCTGCTCGGCCGGATGGAGGATGGTGTCCGCCAGGGCGCGCTGGCCGAGCAGCTCGGCGTGGAACCGCCGACGGTGGTGCCGATGCTCGACCAGATCGAGCGCGCCGGCCTCGCCGAGCGCCGCGTCGACCCCGCCGACAAACGCGCCAGGACGCTCCATCTCACCGCCGCGGGGCGTGCGCTCGCCGTCGAGGCGGAGGCGCGCTCGGCCGAGATCCGCGCCGCGCTGTTCGCCGGGATCGACCCGGACGAGATCGCGACCGCCGGCAGGGTGCTGGAACGGCTCGCGCGCGCGCTCGCCGCCGCCGACGAGGCGTGACGCGATGAGGGTCGGACCGCGCGAGGTCGTCTTCTCGGCCAATTGCTTCGCCGCGGCGATGCTGGCGCTGTACGTCTCGTTCGCGCTCGGGCTCGACCGTCCGTTCTGGGCGATGGCGACCGTCTACATCACGAGCCAGCCGCTGAGCGGCGCGGTGCGCTCCAAGGCGGTGTTCCGCCTGCTGGGCACGGTCGTCGGCGCGAGCGCGGCGGTGGTGATGGTCCCGCTGCTGGTCGACGCCCCGCTGCTGCTGTCGCTCGCGCTCGCCGGCTGGGTCGCCGCGTGCCAGTTCGTCTCGCTGCTCGATCGCACGCCGCGCTCCTATCTCTTCATGCTCGCTGGCTATACCGCGGCGCTGATCGGCTTCCCGACCGTCGGCCACCCGGAGGCGATCTTCGAGGTCGCGGTGTTGCGCGCGCAGGAGATCGGCATCGGCGTGACCTGCGCCGCGCTGGTCCACGCCGCGGTGTGGCCGCGCAGCGTCACCGCGCTCCTCGGCGCCCGGGTGCGAACGCTCCTGGCCGAGGCCGAGCGTTGGGTCGCCGACGCGCTCGCGCCCGCCGCGCTGGAGCGCGCCGACCGGGAGCGTCGCCGCCTCGCCGGCGACGTCACCGAGCTGCACGTGATGGCGACGCATGTCCCCTTCGACACCGCCGCGGCGCGGCCGACCCGCGCGCTACTGAGCGCGCTGCAGGATCGCTTCGTGCTGCTGCTGCCGCTGGTCTCCGCGGTCGAGGACCGGCTCCGCGCCGTCGCGGCCGAGGGCGAAGTGCCCGCCGACGTGGCCGCGCTGGTCGAGGACGTGCGCGCCTGGGCGAGCGACGCCGGCGCGCACGACCCCGCCGCCCTGGTCGCGCGCGCCGACGCGCTCGCCGCGACACGGACGCCGGCGGACTGGCGCGGGCTGCTCATCGCCAACCTGCTCGACCGGCTGCGCGAGCTGGTCGAGGCGCTCGACACCGCGCGGCTGGTCGCGGCGCAGGCGATCGATCCCGCCGCCGCGCCGCCGGGGCGGGTGCGCGCGCTGCTGAGCGAGCGGCGGCGGCGGCCGCTCCACCGCGACCTGCCGCTCGCCCTGCTGTCCGCGCTCGCCACCTTCGCCGCGATCCTGGCGTGCTGCGGCTTCTGGATCATCACCGCCTGGCCCGAGGGCGCGGTCGCGGCGATGATCGCGGCGGTGGTATGCTGCTTCTTCGCCACGATGGACGACCCGGTGCCGGCACAGCGCGGCTTCCTGATCTGGACCGCGGCGTCGCTGCCGCTGGTCGCGCTCTATCTCTTCGCGCTGCTGCCGCTGGTCCACAGCTTCGAGACGCTCGCGCTGCTGCTCGCGCCCGCGCTGCTGGTGCCCGGCGCGCTGATGGCGCTGCCGCGCTGGTACGGACGGATGATGCCGCTGCTGATCGGACTGGCGGGCGGGCTGGCGCTGACCAACGGCTTCACCGCCGACGCCGCCGCCTTCTTCAACGGCAGCGTCGCGCAGCTCGCCGGCGTCGCCGCGGCGATGGTGGCGACCCGGCTGTGCCGCAGCCTCGGCGCGCGCACCGCGCTGCGCCGCCTGCGCCGCGCCGGCTGGCGCGAGCTCGCCGAGCTGGCGGCGCGGTCCGGCCCCGCCCCGCTGGCGGCCTGGCAGAGCCGCATGCTCGATCGCGTCGGGCTGCTCGGCGCGCGCGTCGGCGACCTCGAGCAGGGCGACCGCGACGCGGGCATGGCGGCGCTGCGCGAACTGCGCGTCGGCGTGAACCTGGCGCAGCTCGCTCCCGCCAACGACACCGGCGGCGACACCGTCGCCGCGCTGCGCGCCGATGTCGCGGCGCATTATCGCGCGCTCGCCCGGGGTCAGACCGGGGCGCCCGATCCGGCGTTGCTCGCGCGGCTCGACGCGGCGATCGCGGCGGCGCTGGCGGAAGCGCCGGCCCCGCGCGCGCGCCTCGCCGCGCTGACCGGGCTGCGCCGCAACTTCTTCCCCGCCGCGCGCGAACTCGATCCCGCGAGCGCGGCGGCATGAGCGGCGAGATCGACCTCGCGGGCGTATACGTCCACCCGCTGCTGCTCGCCGCGGTGCTGGCCTTCGTCGCCGCCGAGACGATCGGCTGGGCGCTGGCGCGGCTCGGCCTCTACCGCTTCGTCTGGCACCGCGGGCTGTTCGACGTCGCGCTCACCGTCATCCTCTGGGCCGGCTGCGCCGCGCTCCTCGGCGGCACCGCGCCCGCCGCTCTCTTCGGCTAGGACATATGAGAAAGATCGTCATCCTCCGCGTCGCCGTCACGCTGGTCGTGGTCGCCGTCGCCTGCCTCGCGGCGCAGCGGCTGTGGATCCACTATGAGGAGGAACCCTGGACCCGCGACGGCCGCGTGCGCGCCGACGTGGTCCAGGTCGCCCCCGACGTGTCCGGCCTCGTCACCCAGGTGTTCGTGCGCGACAACCAGCCGGTCGCGGCGGGGACGCCCCTGTTCGAGGTCGACCGGCCGCGCTACCGGCTCGCGGTGGCGCAGGCGCGCGCGGCGATCGCGGCGCAGCAGGTGCAGCTCGCCCAGGCGCGGCGCGAGGCGCGGCGCGACCGCGCGCTCGGCGACCTGGTCGCGGGCGAGGTGCGCGAGCAGAGCCTCGCCAAGGTCGCGCAGCTCGAGGCGACGCTGGCGCAGGCGCGCGTCGCGCTCGACACCGCCGAGCTCAACCTGGCGCGAACCCTGGTGCGCGCGGGCGTGGCGGGCACGGTGACCAACCTCGACCTGCGCCCCGGCGACTATGCCAGCGCGGGCCACCCCGCCTTCGCGATCATCGACCGCGCCTCGCTCCACGTCATCGGCTATTTCGAGGAGACCAAGCTGCCGCGTATCCACGTCGGGGACGCGGTGCGCGTGCGGCTGATGGGGGAGGACGGCGCGCTCGCCGGCCATGTCCAGAGCATCGCCGGCGGGATCGAGGACCGCGACCGCAGCGCCGGCGCCAACCTGCTGGCCAACGTCAACCCGACCTTCAGCTGGGTGCGGCTGGCGCAGCGCATCCCGGTGCGCGTGACGATCGACCGCCTGCCCGCGGGCACCGCGCTGGTGGTCGGCCGCACCGCGACGGTGGAGGTGGTTCCCCGCGCCCCCGCCGCCAGGGAGCATCGCGCGTGAGCCCGCGTCGCCTCGCCCCCGCGCTGCTCGCCGCGCTCCTGGCCGGCTGCGCCGCGGCGGGCCCCGACTACCACCGGCCCGCCACCGCGGTGATCGAGCGGCCGAGCGCGACCGGCGCCTTCGTCTCGGGCGAGGAGGCTGCCTATGCGCCGACACCGCTGCCCGAACACTGGTGGCGGCTGTACCGGGATCCGGTGCTCGACCGGCTCGTCACCGCCGCGATCGCACACAACACCGATCTGCGCGTCGCCGACGCCAATATCGCGCGCGCGCGCGCCGCGCTCGACCTCGCCGAGACCGATCGCGCCCCGCAGACGCAGGTCGAGCTCGCGCCGGGTTACGCGCAGCGCTCCGCCGAGGAGGAGCTGTTGCCCGGCGCGGCGCTGCCCGCCGCCCCGGTCTACGCGGGCCGGGTCGGGGTCTCCTACCAGCTCGACCTCGCCGGGCAGGTGCGCCGCGCAATCGAGGCCTCCACCGCCGACGTCGCGGCGACGCGTGCCACCTATGACACGGTCAAGGTCACCGTGGTGGCCGACACGACGCGCGCCTATGTCGACGCCTGCGCCGCGGGGCGCGAGATCGGCGTGGCGCAGCGCGCGCTCGCGCTGCAGCAGCGCACCACCGCGCTGACGCAGCGGCTGGTGCGCGCCGGGCGCGGCATCTCGCTCGACGCGACTCGGTCGCGCGCGCAGGAGGAGCAGGTCCGCGCGACGCTGCCGACGCTGCTCGCCGCGCGGCAGGTGGCGCTGTTCCGCCTGGCGACGCTCACCGGGCGGCCGCCCGCCGAGTTCGACCGCGACGTCGCCGCCTGCGCGCTCGAGCCGCGGCTGGAGCGTCCCATCCCGATCGGCGACGGCGCCGCGCTGCTGCGCCGTCGCCCCGACGTGCGCCGCGCCGAGCTGCTGCTCCACGCCGCCACCGCGCGGGTCGGCGTGGCGGAGGCGGCGCTCTATCCGCGCGTGACGCTCGGCGCCTCGGCCGGATCGGTCGGGCTGCTGCGCAACGCCCTCGCGGGCGACACCTATAAATTCTCGCTCGGGCCGCTGATCAGCTGGGAGTTCCCGAACCGCCGCCGTGTGCGCGCGCGGATCGCGGGCGCGCAGGCCGAGACCGACGCCGCGGTGGCGCGCTTCGACGGGGTCGTGCTCGCCGCGCTGCGCGAGACCGAGACCGCGCTGACCGTCTACGCGCGCGACCTCGACCGCCGTGCGGCGCTGGCCCAGGCGCGCGCGCAGGCGGCGCGCGCGGCGAGCGACTCGGAACGGCTGTTCACCGCGGGGCGGACCGGCTTCCTGCCGGTGCTCGACGCGCAGCGCACGCTGATCGGCACCGAGCAGACGCTCGCCGCGGCGGACAGCCGGCTGGCGGCCGACCAGGTCCAGCTGTTCCTCGCACTGGGCGGCGGCTGGGAGGTGTGAGCCGCTCTACTCCTCCCCGCTCGCGGGGAGGTGGCAGCGCGTCAGCGCTGACGGAGGGGGCTATCCGCGCACGGACCGGTCCGTCTGGGGCCACGCCCCTCCACCACCCGGCCGCGCCGGGCGGTCCCCCTCCCCGTACCGGGGAGGATCTCAGCGCGCGACCTCGCGCACGCGTCACAGTCAGCGCTGGTCCGCCCGCGCCACCGCCGCCAGCACGTGGCGCAGCAGCCCCTCGGCGTCGTGGTTGATATTGTGCCCGCCCGGCATCGCGACCTTGCGCACGTTCGGCAGGTCGAGCAGCGGGCACAGGCTGTCGTCCTCCTCCGCGCCGTAGATGCAGGTCAGCGGCGTCCAGGTCAGCGTCCGCGCCGTCCTCACCGCGACGCTGTCGGGCGTGCCGTGATAGGCCCAGCCGGTCGGGTCGGCGCGGTAATAGACCGCGTCGCCGGGCAGCACGAGGATCACCCCCGCCACGCGCGCGCGCAGCTCGGCCGGAAGGTGCACCATCCCGGTCTGGACGATGTCGGCGCCGTAGGACTGGCCCATCACCACCAGCCGCCGCGCGCCGGTCCGCGCCAGCGCGGTGCGCACCGCCTCGGCGACGAAGGCGTCGACCTCGGCGCGGGTGCGGCGCCGACGGAAATAGACCGGCGAGGAGATGCCGACCACGCCGATATGATGCTCGGTCAGCCCGCGCGAGGTCGAGGCGCCGAGCAGGAAGCGAAGCCCCATGTCGCCCGAGACGTTGACCACCGCGACGTCGCGCACCGGCGGCCGCGCCGGGTAGACGTGCACCGCCTCGCGGTCGAAATAGCCCGCCGCGGCGACCGCCGCGCAGACGAAGGCCGAGCTGACCAGGCTGACCCGCACGCCGCGCCAGAAAGCCGAGCGCGGGCGCCGCCGCGAACGCGCCGCCGAGCGCCCTCCCCACCGCGGCGCTATAGCAGTTTGTCCAGCGTGATCGGCAGGTCGCGCACGCGCCGGCCGGTGGCGTTGTAGATCGCGTTGGCCACCGCCGCACCGACGCCGGTGATGCCGATCTCGCCGACGCCGTGCGCGCCCATCGGCGTGTGCGGGTCGGGGATGTCGGTCCAGATCACGTCGATCTCGGGCACGTCGAGGTGCACCGGCAGGTGATATTCGGCGAGGCTGGGGTTCATGATCCGGCCGTTGCGCTCGTCGAACTGGGTCTCCTCCATCAGGGCGAGGCCCAGCCCCATGATGATGCCGCCGCGGAACTGACTCGCCGCGGTCTTGGCATTGAGGATGCGCCCGCAGTCGAACGCGCCGAGGAAGCGGCTGACCCGCGTCTCGCCCGTCACCGCGTTGACCTTTACCTCGCAGAACAGGGCGCTGTGCGAGTGCATCGACCAGTGCATCAGCTCGAGCGGCGGCGTGCCGGCCTTGGTCACCGTCACCTGGTCGCGCTGCGCGCGCGCCAGGATCGAGCCGTAGCTCTCGCGCCGCGCCGCGTCGTCGAGCTTGGCCAGCCCGCCCTCCTCGCTGCCGACGTCGGCCGCCGACAGACCGGCGAGCGGCGAGTCGTTGCCCGCCAGCGTCAGCAGCTCGGCCACCAGCGCGTTGTGCGCGGCGATCACCGCGGCGCCGATCGCGGCGGTCTGCTGCGACCCGCCCGCCATGATCGCGCCGGGGATGGCGGAGTCGCCGTAGGCGACCTCGACCCGGTCGAGCGGCAGGCCGAGCCGCTCGGCGGCCACGATCGCGGTGGTGGTGGAGGTGCCCATCCCCATCTCGGCCGCCGCCACCTCGACCAGCGCGCGCACGCCGTCGCTGTCACGGCGGAGCGTGATCCGCGCCTCGGCGCCGGGCATACGATAGTACGGGTAGGTGCCGGTGGCGCAGCCGGTGCCCACCAGCCACTCGCCCTCGCGCCGCGTCCCCGCCGCGCCCCGGTCCGACCAGCCGAACCGCGCGGCGCCGTCGCGCCACGCCGTGTCGATGTGGCGCGACGAGAAGGGCAGCCCCGTGGTGGGGTCCTTGTCGGGCTCGTTGCGCAGCCGCAGCTCGACCGGGTCGATCGCCAGCGCCTCCGCCAGCTCGTCGATCGCGGACTCGAGCGCGAAGGTGCCCACCGCCTCGCCCGGCGCGCGCATGAAGGTGTTGGCGAGCATGTTCATCTGCGCCACCTCCACCTGCAACTTGATGTTCGGGCAGGCATAGCCGGCGCGGGTGCCGAGGATGAACGGCTCGGGCATATTGTTGTGCGGCGTCATCACCGACAGGCCGGTGTGGATCAGCGCCTCGAACCGTCCGTCCGCGCTGGCGCCGATCGCGACCCGCTGCTCGGTCAGCGTCCGCCCGCCGACGACGCGGTACACGCCCTCGCGCGAGAGCGCGATCCGCACCGGCCGCCCGGCCATCTTCGCCGCGGCGGCGCCGATCACCTGATGGTCCCACAGCCCCTTGCTGCCGAAGCCGCCGCCGACATAGGGCGAGGTCAGCCGCACCTGCTCTGGCGCCAGGTCGAACACCTCGCCGAGCGTCTGCGCCTGCTGGGTCACCATCTGGCTGGCGTCGTGGATCACCAGCTCGTCGCCGACCCAGGCGATCGTCGCGGCGTGCGGCTCGATCGGGTTATGGTTATGCCGCGGCGTGCGATAGGTCGCGTCGACCTTCACCGCGGCCTTCGCGAGCGCGCCCTCGGCATCGCCGATCTCGTTGAGCAAGGGCTGTCCCATGAACAGGCCCTGCGCGATGCCATTGGCCTTGGCGCCCGCGAGCGAGGTGGTCGAGGGCTCGGGGGCGTAGCTGACCTCGACCAGCGCGGCGGCATGGTCGGCCTGCTCCTGCGTGTCGGCCAGCACCGCGACGATCGGCTGACCGTTCCAGTGAACGCGATCGTCCTGGAAGATCGTCAGGTCGGCGGGGCCGACGCCGTTCGGGGAGGAACCGAACGCGGGCGGCTTGTTCATCCGCGGCGCGTTGAGATGCGACATCACCAGCACCACGCCGGGCGCCGCCTCGGCCGCGGCGCCGTCGATCGCGGTGATGCGGCCGCGCGGGATGGTGGCGTAGACCAGCGCGCAATAGGCCATGTTCTCGAAGCGGAACTCCGCCGCGAACTGCGCCCCGCCCTGCACCTTGAGCGGCCCGTCGAGCCGCGAGACAGACGTGCCGATCAGCCCGTGCTTGTGCTGGATCAGCGGGTCGGGGACGCCGCCGGGGATCCAGCTGTCGGGCGCGAGCGGGACCAGCTTGGTCATCGCGCCCTGCACCAGGCCCTGCGCGCCCTGCTTGACCGTGTCGACGATGCTCATGCCGCCTCTCCCTTGACCAGCTCGCCCAGCACCGCGGCGAGCGTCCGCCCCGCCAGCGCCGGCTTGAACGCGTTGTGCCGCAGCGGCGCGGCGTCGGCGAACTCCAGCGCCGCGGCGGCGTGGATCGCCTCGGGCGTCGCCGGCCCGCCGCGCAGCGCCGCCTCGGCCTTCAGCGCGCGCCACGGCTTGTGCGCCACCCCGCCGAACGCCACGCGGACGTCGCCGACGCGCTCGCCGTCGAGCTCGATCGCCGCCGCCACCGAGATCAGCGCGAAGGCGTAGCTCGCCCGGTCGCGCACCTTGCGATAGGTGGAGCGCGCCGCCAGCGGCAGCGCGGGCAGCTCGATCGCGGTGATCAGCTCGCCCGGCGCCAGCACCGTGTCGCGCTCGGGCGAGTCACCCGGCAGGCGGTGGAAGTCGGCGATCGGCACCGTCCGCTCGCCGCCAGCGCCCGCGACATGGACCCGCGCGTCGAGCGCCACCAGCGCGACGCACATGTCGCTGGGATGGGTCGCGACGCACGCCTCGGACGCGCCGAGCACCGCGTGGATGCGGTTGAAGCCCTCGCGCGCGTCGCACCCCTCGCCCGGCGCGCGCTTGTTGCAGCGCGAACCGTCGGTGTCGTAGAAATAGGTGCAGCGCGTGCGTTGGAGCAGGTTGCCGCCCACCGTCGCCATGTTGCGGATCTGCGCCGAGGCACCCGCCAGGATCGCGCGCGACAGCATCGGGTAGCGCTCGCGCACCGCGCGATGTTCGGCCAGCGCGGTGTTGCGCGCCGCCGCGCCGATCCGCAGCCCGCCGCCGTCGGTCTCCTCGATCGTGGCGGAGAGGCCGGTGACGTCGACCAGCGCCTCGGGTCGCGCCACCGTCTCGCGCATCAGGTCGACCAGGTTGGTGCCGCCGCCGAGATAGGCGGTGGCGCCCGCCGCGCCGAGCCGCAGCGCCTCGGCGGCGTCGCCCGCGCGGGCGTAGGAGAAGGGGGTCATGCCGCCCACTCCGCGGCGACCGTGGCGCGGATCGCGTCGACGATGCCGTTGTGCGCGCCGCAGCGGCACAGGTTGCCGCTCATCCGCTCCTGCACCTCCTCGCGGGTGAGCGCGACCGCGGCGGTGAGGTCGGCGCTGACATGGCTGGGCACGCCGCGCTCCGCCTCGGCCGCCATGCCGATCGCCGAGCAGATCTGGCCCGGCGTGCAATAGCCGCACTGGAAGCCGTCATGCTCGATGAAGGCCTGTTGCAGCGGGTGGAGTCCGTTCTCGCCCGCCAGCCCCTCGATCGTGGTGACCGAGCGGCCCTCGTACTGCACCGCCAGCGCGAGGCAGGACAGGATCCGCTCGCCGTCGACCAGCACCGTGCAGGCGCCGCACGCGCCCTGGTTGCAGCCCTTCTTGGTGCCGGTGAGATGCAGCGTCTCGCGCAGGTGATCCAGCAGCGACACGCGCGGGTCGGACGGCAGCGCCACCGCCTCCCCGTTGACGATGAGCGACATAAGGGCTTCTCCCGACCTCTCCGATGCGGCGTGGCCGCCGCGTTAACCTATACCAACTTTCGGAAAGCGCGCGCCGTTTTTCGCCGCGGCGCGATACTCAGCCGGGCGCGGCGGCGCGTCATCATGGCGCGCCGGCGCGGCGGGGCTAAGGATAGGGTGAGAGGACGCGCCGAATCGCCGCCGCGTCGCCCACTCCCGCCGAGGTCACCGATGCCGCTCACCGCCGTCGCGATCCGCCACGTCGCCTTCGAGGACCTCGGGCATCTCGACGCCCCGCTGCGTGCCGCCGGCTACGCGATCCGCTACGTCGAGGCGGCGGGCGGCGGCGTCGCCGCGCTCGACCCGCTCGCACCCGACCTGCTGGTCGTGCTCGGCGGCCCGATGGGCGTCTACGAGGCGGCGGAGCACCCGTTCCTCGGCGACGAACTCGCGCTGCTCCGCGCGCGGCTGGCGGCAGGGCGACCGACGATGGGGCTCTGTCTCGGCGCGCAGCTGATCGCGGCGGCGCTCGGCGCGCGGGTCTATCCCGGGCCGGCCAAGGAGATCGGCTACGCGCCGGTGACGCTCACCCCGGCGGGCGACGGGTCGCCGCTCTCCGCGCTGCGCGCCGGTCAGCCAGTGCTGCACTGGCACGGCGACACCTTCGATCTGCCCGCCGGCGCGGTGCTGCTCGCCTCGACGAAGCTATACCATCACCAGGCCTTCGCGCTGGGACCGTACGCGCTCGCGCTGCAATTTCACCTCGAGGCGGACCGGATCGAGCGCTGGCTCGCTGGCCATGCCGACGAGCTGCGCGGCGCGCGGGTCGACCCGACCGAGATCGCACGCGACGCCGCCCGACACGACGCCGCGTTGCGCGACGCCGCCGCCGCGGTACTCGCGCGCTGGCTCGGCGAACTGGGCCACGGCGAACCCGGCCCTCCTCCCAGGGGCTGAGCGAGCGCTCGTCAGAGATCGCTGGCCGGCACCTGGACCGCCGCCTCGCGCCGCGCCGCCATCATCGCCAGCCAGCGCCGCCGCAGCGCCGCGCGGCGCTCGGGGTAGCGCTCGTCGAGGAAGGTGACCCCCGCCAGCCGGTCGGTGCGGAACATGCGGAAGTCGCGGCGCAGCTCGCACCAGGCGATCAGCACGCGCTTGCCGTCCATGTAGCCGACCAGGAACGGCCACACCGTCCGCTCGCTCGGCGCGCCCGCGGCGTCGGCGTAGCCGATCCGCAACTTGCGCCCCTGCAGGCTCCAGGCGCGGAGCCGCGCGACGTCGACCCCGGCGTCGGCGCGCTCGCCCCACGACGGCGGGGTGATCACCGCTGGCTCGTCGATCGCGCCGCGCAGCCGCTCCGGGATCACCGCGGCGACCTTGGCCAGCACGTCCGCGGCGGCACGCGCCAGCCCCTCGTCGGCGTGGACCAGCACCCATTGCGCGCCGAGCACCACCGCCTCGACCTCGTCGGAGGTGAGCATCAGCGGCGGCATGTCGAAGCCGCGCTCCAGCACGTAGCCGATCCCCGCCTCACCGCGGATCGGCACGCGCTGCGCCACCAGCGCCGCGACGTCGCGATAGACGGAGCGCCGGCTGGTCTCGAGCTCGGCCGCGATCGCGTCGGCGGTCATCGGGCCGGGCGCGCGGCGGAGCAGCTGGACGATCTCGAACAGGCGGTCGGCGCGGCGCATGCGGCACAGCCTAGAGGCGCGCGAGCGGCGAGGCGAGCGCGGCGACGAGCGGCGACGCGACGCTCGCCAGGATGAGCAGCGCGGTGACGACGAAGCCCGTCGCGGCCCAGCGCAGGTCGCGCGCGGTCATGCCGCCGGCACCGCGTCGCGCGTCATGGCGCGCTGGAAGGCGGGGCGCTGCGACAGCCGCGCGAGATAGGCGGGGATCGCGCCGTCGCGTGGCATCAGATGCTGCGCCCAGGCGAGCGTCGCCCCCAGCATCACGTCGGCGGCGCTGAAGCGCTCGCCGAGCAGCCACGGTCCTTCCGCCAGCGCCCGCTCGATCCGCGCGACCGCGGCGGTGAAAGCGGGCTCGGGATCGGCCTCGGGCGCGCCGAGCCGCGCGCCGATGGCGGGGCCGAACTCGCCCTCGATCCAGCTCAGCCAGGTGAGATACGGCCCGCGGTCGCGGTCGCCGATCCAGGGCGCCAGCCCGGCGCCGTCGGCCTGGTCCGCGAGATAGGTCGCCACCGCGGCGGACTCGGTGACGAGTATCGCGTCGTCGAGCAGCGCGGGCACCTTCTTGTCGGGGTGCGGGTTCGCGGCGTCGGGGCCGTCGCCGCTGCCATCGCGGTAGCGGATCGTCACGTAGCGCAGCTGATAGGGCACGCCGAGTTCCTCGAGCAGCCAGATGATGCGGGTCGAGCGCGACCGCGGGGCGTGGAACAGCGTCAGCATGGTACGTCTCCTGGGGCCGGGACGGCCGGTGGGGACGGTGTAGGCGCGCCCTGCTGCCAGCGTGGTGGCAGCAGGGCGCGCGGGGCCGGGGTGCGCCCGTCGCGCCACCGCGATGCCGGCGGCCGAGACGCTGGTCAGCGCCTCGCGGACCGCGTAGCACGGAGGGATGGCCGACCGCTTCGAACGACACCGCCAGCCCTGGCGCCCCGACGAGATCCAGAAGCTCCACACCCTCGCGAAGAAGGGCATGGCGCTGAAGGCGATCGCCAAGGCGCTGACGCGCAGTGAGGAGTCGGTGAAGGAGCGGGCCAAGCAGGATGGCCTCTCGATCGCCAAGCTGCACTGAGACGGTAGGAGCGGTGCCTGGCCGGAGACCGAGCCGCATCGCCCTCTCCCGCCGTCATCCCGGGCTCGCCCCAGGGTTCACGGTGCCGCATGTCCGGCGGCCGACGAACTCGCGGCGCGCTTGATCCTGAGACGATCTCAGGACCGCGCCCATCGCGGTCGACGGAGCGACCCACGTAGGCCTGGTCAGCGAACGGTCACGCCGCGCAGGTCTTCACCGCGCGCGCGAGCGCGGGCAGCGGGTCGCCCTTGGGGACGAACTCGTGCGCGAGATAGCCGTCGAAGCCGGTGTCGGCGAGCGCGCGCGCGAACGCGCCCCAGTTGACCTCCTGCGTGTCGTCGAGGTCGTGGCGCCCCGGCACGCCGCCGGTGTGGACGTGACCGATCCAGCGGATGTTCTGGCGGACCGTGGCGATCAGGTCGCCCTCCATGATCTGCATGTGATAGGCGTCGTACAGCAGTTTGACGTGCGGTGAGCCCACCGCCTCCATCACGCGCGCGCCCCAGGCGGTGTGGTCCGCCATATAGTCCTTGTGGTCGACCTTGCTGTTGAGCAGCTCGAGGCAGATCGTGACGTTATTGTCCTCGGCGATCTTCTTAACGCGGTTGAGGCCGGCGATCGTGTTCTCGGCGCCCTGCTCGTCCGACATGCCCTTGCGGTTGCCCGAGAAGGCGATGACGTTGGGCACGCCCGCCTTGGCCGCCTGCGGGATGCCGACGCGATACTGCGCCTCGATCGCGGCGTGGTTCTCGGTGCGGTTGAGCCCGTTGGGGATCTGCATCACGTCCGCGGCATAGCCCATGGTGCAGCGCAGGCCGTGGCGACGCGGCACGTCGTAATCCTTGGGCTCGAGCAGGTCGATGCCGTCCAGCCCGATCTTGGCGGCGAAGGCGCAGAGCTGATCGAGCGGGATCTTGTCGTAGCACCAGCGGCTGACCGACTGTTTCAGCCGCTTCTTCGTCGGCGTCGCCGGCCCGGCGACGGCCGCGCTCGCGGCGAGGGTGAGGGAAGTGCCGATGACCTGTCGCCTTGTGACCATGGACAGAGTGTAGCGCGGCCGTCGGCAGGGGCAAGCCGCCGCGCACCGATCGACAAGCCATCGCGTGGCTGCGATAGCTCGCACCGTGCCGACCGCGTCCCCCGCCCCGCTCCGCCGCATCGCGATCGACCGCGGCGGCACCTTCACCGACGTGGTCGCCGAGCGCGCCGACGGCACGATCGCGGTGGTCAAGCTGCTCTCGGTCGATCCCGGCCGCTACGACGACGCCGCGGTGGAGGCGGTGCGGCGGCTGACCGGCGTGCGCGACGGCGCGCTGCCCCCGCTCGACGTGCGCATCGGGACCACGGTGGCGACCAACGCTCTGCTGGAACGGCGCGGCGAACCGGTGCTGCTGGCGATCACGCGCGGCTTCGGCGACGCGCTGACGATCGGCTACCAGGATCGGCCCGACATCTTCGCGCGCGCGATCGTCCGGCCGCCGCCGCTGCCCGAGCGCGTGGTCGAGATCGACGAGCGCGTCGACGTCGACGGCGCATCGGTGCGCGCGCTCGACCTCGCCGCCGCCGAGCGCGACCTGCGCGCCGGTCACGACGCGGGGCTGCGCGCGGTCGCGATCGTGCTGATGCACGGCTGGCGCTACCCCGCGCACGAGCGCGCGCTGGAGGGACTGGCGCGCGCGATCGGCTTCACCCAGGTCTCGGTGAGCCACCGCGTCGCGCCGCTGATCCGGCTGGTCGCGCGCGGCGACACCACCGCGGCCGACGCCTATCTGTCGCCGGTGCTGCGCCGCTACGTCGACGGGCTGGAGGCGGCGTTCGGCGGCGCGCCCCTGTTCATGCAGTCGTCGGGTGGGCTCGCCGCCGCGCGCGCGGTGAGCGGCAAGGACGCGCTGCTCTCCGGGCCGGCGGGCGGGATCGTCGGCATGGCCGCGGCGGCGCGCGCCGCCGGGGTCGAGCGCGTGATCGGCTTCGACATGGGCGGCACCTCTACCGACGTCTCGTTGTGGGCGGGAACGTTCGAGCGGCGCCAGGAAGCGGTGATCGGCGGCGTCCGCGTGGCCGCGCCGATGCTGCGGATCGACACGGTCGCGGCAGGCGGCGGCTCGATCTGCGGCTTCGACGGCGGCCGCTTCACCGTCGGCCCCGAGAGCGCCGGCGCCGATCCCGGGCCCGCCTGCTACCGCCGCGGCGGGCCGCTGACGGTGACCGACTGCAACCTGATCCTCGGCAAGATCGTGCCCGATCATTTCCCCGCGGTGTTCGGCCCGGGGCGCGACCAGCCGCTCGACCGTGCCGCCGCGGTCGCCCGGCTCGAGGCGCTGCTCGACGCGGTGGAGGCCGCGACCGGCACGCGCCCCGAGGCGCTCGCCGCGGCGGAGGGGCTGGTGGCGATCGCGGTCGCCAACATGGCGAAGGCGATCAAGTCGGTGTCGGTCGCGCGCGGGCATGATCCGGCGAGCTACGCGCTGATGAGCTTCGGCGGCGCGGGCGGGCAGCACGCCTGTCTCGTCGCCGACGCGCTGGGGATGCGCGACGTGCTGATCCACCCGCTCGCGGGCGTGCTCTCGGCCTGGGGGATCGCGCTCGCCGACCGGCGCGCGGTGCGCCAGCGCACGGTGGCCGCCCCGCTCGACGCGGGCGCGTGGCGGACGGTGCTGGAGCAGCTGGCGACGGAGGCGCGCGACGAGCTCGACGGCGAGGTGACGGCCGGGACGACGATCGAGGCGGTGGCGACGCTGCGCTATGAGCGCACCGACCAGGGGATCGAGGTCGCGGTCGGCGACGCCGCGGCGATGCGCGCCGCGTTCGAGGCGGCGCATCGCGAGCGGTTCGGCTTCGTCGGCGACGACGTCCTGATCGTCGAGCGGCTCCAGGTCGAGGCGGTGCGCGCCAGCGCGGCCCCCGAGGCGGTAGCGCCTGAGACGATCCCGGCGGTGCCCGAGGCGATCGCGGTGACGATGGCGGGCGCGACCCATCGCGCACCGCTCCACCGCCGCGCGACGCTCGGCGCGGGCGCGCGCGTCGCCGGGCCGGCGCTGCTGGTCGACTCGACCTCGACCGTCGCGGTCGAGCCGGGCTGGGAGGCGGCGGTGCTGGGCGACGGCTCGCTGCGGCTCACCCGCGTGGCGGCGCTCGCGGCGGGGGCGGGCGACGCCGCTGTCGACCCGGTGCGGCTGGCGATCTTCGCCGGTCTGTTCATGGGGCTGGCGGAGGAGATGGGGTCCGCGCTCCAGCGCAGCGCCGCCTCGGTCAACATCCGCGAGCGGCTCGATTTCTCCTGCGCGCTCTTCGACGCCGACGGGCATCTCGTGGCCAACGCCCCACACATCCCGGTGCATCTCGGCTCGATGGGCGACTGCGTCCGCCACCTGATCGCCAGCCGTGGCGCGGACGGGCGCGGGATGCGCCCGGGCGACGCCTATGCGGTCAACGATCCCTATCGCGGCGGCACGCATCTGCCCGACATCACCGTCGTCCAGCCGGTGTTCGCCGGCGACGACTCGCCCGCCTTCTTCGTCGCCGCGCGCGGGCACCACGCCGACGTCGGCGGCACCAGCCCGGGCTCGATGCCCGCGGACAGCCGCACGCTCGCCGACGAGGGCGTGGTGCTCGACGACGTGCTGGTGGTGGGCGAGGGGCGGCTGCGCGACGCCGAGCTGCGCGCCCTGTTCGCGGGCGGCGCGCATCCGGCGCGCGCGATCGACCAGAACATGGCCGACCTCGCCGCGCAGCTCGCCGCCTGCGCGCGCGGGGCCGCGGGACTCGAGCGGCTCGTCGCCGAGCAGGGACTCGCGGTCGTGGCGGCGTACATGGAGCACGTCCAGGCGCACGCCGAGACGCTGGCGCGCGGCGCGGTGCGGTCGCTGTCGGACGGCGCCTTCGCTTATGCCACCGACGACGGCGCCGAGGTGCGCGTGGCGGTGCACGTCGACCGCGACGCCGGCGCGCTGACGGTCGACTTCACCGGAACCAGCGCGCAGCGGCCGGGCAACACCAACGCGCCGCTGGCGGTGACGCGCGCGGCGGTGCTCTACGTGCTGCGGACGCTGGTGGGCGAGGACACGCCGCTCAACGACGGCTTCCTGCGCCCGGTGACGCTGATCGTGCCGGAGGGCTCGATGCTCAACCCGCGCTTCCCCGCGGCGGTGGTGGCGGGCAACGTCGAGACCAGCCAGGTCGTCACCGACGCGCTGATGGGTGCGCTGGGCGCGATGGCCGCGTCGCAGGGGACGATGAACAACTTCACCTTCGGCGACACGGTCCACCAATATTACGAGACGATCGCGGGCGGCGCCGGCGCGGGCGACGGCTTCGCGGGCGCCAGCGCGGTGCAGACGCACATGACCAACAGCCGGCTGACCGATCCCGAGGTGCTGGAGACGCGCTTCCCGGTGCTGCTGGAGGCCTTCGCGATCCGGCGCGGCACGGGTGGCGCGGGCCGCTGGCCGGGTGGCGACGGCGCGGTGCGGCGTGTGCGTTTCCGCGCGGCCATGCGCGCGAACATCCTGTCGAACCACCGGATCGTGGCGCCGTTCGGGCTGGCGGGCGGCGGCGACGGGGCGGTCGGGGCGAACCGCGTCGAGCGCGCCGACGGGCGAGTCGAGGCGTTCGGCGCGACCGCCTCGGTGGAGCTCGGCGAGGGGGACGTGTTCGTGATCGAGACGCCCGGCGGCGGTGGCTACGGGGATGCGGCGTGAGCGGGTGGGGCTGTCGGTGTCGTCTGAGAGGTGCGGGTCAGGATGATACCATGGTGGGAGCGCCGCCTTTTCTATCGAGCCCGTACCCCGGCGCAGGCCGGGGTCCAGTCTCGGGACGCTCGCGTGAGCCGCTGAAGCCATCCCATCTGGGCCCCGGCCTCCGCCGGGGTGCGGATGGGGTAGAGGGACATTCCTTTTCAAGCCTCCACCCCGGCGGACGCCGGGGTCCAGCTGGGGAACGTGGGTGGTTCTCACATCAGCCTTCCCAACTGGACCCCGGCGTGCGCCGGGGTGGCGGAACGCGCGGCCGGGCTCAGAGATGATCCGCGACCATCGTCTTCTCCCCACCCGGTCCCGCCGCTGATGCTCGTCCTCGCCGGTGTCGCGGTGATCGCGCTGGGCTTCCTGCTGCGCTTCAACCCGCTGCTGGTGATCGTCGTCGCCGCCGCGGTGACCGGGCTCGCCGCGGGGCTCGATCCGCTCACCGTGCTCGCCAAGTTCGGCCACGCCTTCAACCAGAGCCGCTACGTCACCGCGATCTACATCGTGCTCCCCGTCATCGGTCTGCTCGAGCGCGCCGGGCTGCAGGAACGCGCGCGCGGGCTCGTCGGTGGCCTGCGCGGGCTTACGGTCGGGCGGCTGCTCGCGGGCTATCTGCTGTTGCGCCAGCTCTCCGCCGCGCTCGGGCTCAACGCGGTGGCGGGGCCGGCGCAGACGGTCCGCCCGCTCGTCGCGCCCATGGCCGAGGCCGCCGCGGCGCGACAGAGCGGGGACGAGCGCGAGCAGGACGGCGAGCCGATCCGCGCGCTCGCCGCCGCGACCGACAATATCGGCCTGTTCTTCGGCGAGGACATCTTCATCGCGATCGGCTCGATCCTGCTGATGCGCGGCGTGCTCGAGGGCTATGGCGTGCGCGTCGAGCCGTTCCAACTCTCCGTCTGGGCGATCCCGACCGCGCTCGCCGCCTTCCTCGTCCACGGCGCGCGATTGTGGTGGCTGGACCGCCGGCTGAAGCGACGCGCGCGATGATCGGGCTCAACCTCGTCTACGCGGTCGCGGGACTGTTCTTCGCCGCCTGCGCCCTGCTCGGCGCGGTCGACCGGCGCTGGGCCAACGCTCTGTTCCACGCGCTGCTCGCGCTGTCGTTCGTCGCGGGCGACGTGATCGGTGACCTCGGCAACGGCGTGCTCGTCCTCGCGCTCGTCGCCACCGCCACCTCGGGGAAGATGCGGCGCGGCGAGCCCATCGCGGCGAGCGCGCCGCACGGCCCGCTGCTCGCGCTGGCGCTGGTGATCCCCGCCGCCGCGCTGGGCGGCACCCTGCTGTTCAAGCGCCTGCCGACTCTGGTGGATTCGCAGCAGGCGACGCTGGTGGCGCTGACGCTCGGCGTGCTGGTCGCGCTCGCGCTCGGCCACTGGCGGCTGCGCGCGCCGCCGCTCGCCGGGGTGCGCGCGGGGCGGCGGCTGCTCGACGAGATCGGCTGGGCCGCGATCATGCCGCAGCTGCTCGCCAGCCTGGGCGCGGTGTTCGCGCTCGCGGGCGTGGGGGACGTGGTCGGCGGGCTGGTCGGCGGCGCGATCCCGGCGGGCAGCGTGCTCGGCGCGGTGATCGCCTACGGCCTCGGCATGGCGCTGTTCACGATCGTGATGGGCAACGCCTTCGCGGCCTTCCCCGTGATGGCTTCGGCGGTCGGCATGCCGCTGCTGGTGCGGCAATACGGCGGCGACCCGGCGGCGGTGGCGGCGATCGGCATGCTGGCGGGCTTCTGCGGCACGCTGCTCACCCCCATGGCGGCGAACTTCAACATCGTCCCCGCCGCCTTGCTCGAGCTGCGCGACCGCTACGGCGTGATCCGCGCCCAGGCGCCGACCGCGCTGCCGCTGCTCCTCTTCAACGTGCTGCTGTTATGGTGGGTGATCCGATGACCAGGCTCGACCCCGCGCTCGCCGCGCGCTTCGCTCGCATCACGCTCGACCATGTCGGGCGCGCCTATCCGTACAAGCTCGACCATGTGCTCACCGGCGCGCACGACGCAGTGCCGCCCGCGACGCTCCACCCGATCTTCCACGGCAGCTTCGACTGGCACAGCTGCGTCCACGGCTGGTGGCAGCTGCTGACGATCCGCCGCCTGTTCCCCGCGCTGGCGGAGGCCGAGGCGATCCGCGCGCGCGCCGACGCGACGCTGGTGCCCGCCAAGGTCGCGGGTGAGCTCGCCTATCTCGACCGGCCGACGAGCGTCGGGTTCGAGCGACCCTATGGCTGGGCGTGGCTGCTCGCGCTCCACGGCGAGGCGACGCGCCACGCCGGGCCCTGGGGGGCCGCGCTGGAGCCGCTGGCACGCGCCTTCGCGGCACGCTTCGCCGCTTACCTGCCCAAGCTGACCTATGCGGTGCGCGTGGGCACGCATTTCAACACCAGCTTCGCGCTGGTGCTAGCGCGTGACTGGGCGCTCCGCCACGACCCCGCACTGGTCGAGCTGATCGACGCGCGCGCGCGCGGCTGGTTTGGCGAAGACCGGGGCTGCCAGGCGTGGGAGCCCTCGGGCGACGACTTCCTCTCCTCCGCGCTGTGCGAGGCGCTGCTGATGAGCCGCGTGCTCCCCGCGGCCGAGTTCGCGGCCTGGTTCGAGGCCTTCCTCCCCGACGTCGCGCACGGGGAGCCGGCGACCTTGTTCCGCCCCGCGCACGTCTCGGACCGAAGCGACGGCAAGATCGCGCACCTCGACGGGCTCAATCTCAGCCGCGCCTGGTGCTGGCGCCAGCTCGCCGCCGCGCTCGGCCCGCGCCATCCGGTGGCTGCGGCGATGCTCCACGTCGCCGAGGCGCACCTAGCCGCCAGCCTGCCGCACCTCGACGACGATTACATGGGCGGCCACTGGCTCGCCACCTTCGCGCTACTGGCGGTGCTGGCGGGCTGAGGTCCTACCCATCACGCTGGAGAGCCGGCGTGCTCCTGCGCGTGCAGGGGCCTGAGGTCTGATCCATCTCCATTGATCCGTGCTCCGGCGAACGCCGGAGCCCAGGGCCGCAGGGGTGACGCTCCTGGCTCTGGGCTCCTCCGTCCGCAGGAGCCTCGACCGCGCGTCAGCCGAGCCGTCCCCCGCAACCAGCCGGCGCGCCGGCGGTTCAGTCCGCATCACTGGAGGAGGCGCTATGCTCGAACATGTTCCCCACTGGCTCGGCAGCCTGCTGCACAACGTCCGCGCGGGCCATGCCAAGCTGGTGATCGTGCAGGACGGGATCGTGCCCGCGGGCGGCGCGCAGCTGACGCTCTCCAGCCCTGCCTTCGCCGACGGCGCCCGGCTGCCCGAGCGCTTCACCGCCGACGGCGAGGGCGTGTCGCCGCCGCTCAGCTGGACCGGCGTGCCCGCCGGCGCGGTCGCGCTCGCGCTCCTGGTCGAGGATCCCGACGCGCCCGCGCCCAACCCGCTGGTTCACGCGGTGGTGTGGAACCTGCCGCCCGACTCGCCGGGGCTCGAGGAGGGCGCGGTCGCGGCCGACGGGCGCGGCGCGTTCGACGGCTCGGACGTCGGCCGCAACAGCTACCAGCAGGAGGGCTGGCTGCCGCCCGACCCGCCGACCGGCCACGGCAGCCACGACTATGTCTTCCAGCTGTTCGCGTTGAGCGAGGCGGCCGCGCTCGACGTCAGCCCGGGGCGCAGCGCGGTGCTGGAGGCGCTGCGCGGCCGGGTGGTCGCGGCGGGCATGATGAGTGGCACCTACTCGCGCGGCGAGCCGGCCGAGATCGGGCCGGTCGGCGCGGCGCAGCCCGCCTGATCGCCTTGCGCGACCCGACGCCCCGGCCGCTCCCCGCCGCGCCGCGCTGGCTCGGCCTGTCGGGGCTGCTGCCGCCGGCAGGCTGCGTCGCGGTCGCGCTCGCACTGCCCGCGCTGCAGCCCACGGCGACTCTGGTCGGCGGCCTCTATGCCGCTGTGATCCTGTCGTTCCTCGGCGGGCTGTGGTGGATGGACTCGCTCGAGCGCCGAGTCACCGCCCTCGCGCCCTACGTGCTGGCGGTGGCGCCGAGCCTGGTCGCGTGGGCGGCGCTGCTGGCGTGGCTGCTCGGCGGCGCGCCGCCGGCTTCGTCGCTGCTCGCGCTCGGCGCCGCGGTGCTGATCTCGCCGCTCGCCGACCGTGCCACCTCGTCCACCGTGCGCGAGCTGCCCGGCTGGTGGGGCCTGCGGCTGACGCTCTCGGGCGGGCTCGGCACGCTGACGCTGCTCTTGGCGCTGCTCGCGCGGTGAGAGACCGCGCACGGGAGGTCCTCCTCTCGGGGGGGTGTTGCGGCGCCCTTTTCTGTGCTCCTGCGAAGGCACGGGCCCAGAGCCGCACGCACCGGGAGCGTCGTCCTGCTTGACCCTGGGTTCCGGCGTTCGCCGGAACACGGTCGCGTGACGTTCAGCTTGGCCGATCTCGCGACCATCCCCGCTTCCTAGGAAGGATGTAGCGCGGAGCCGGCTCACCCTTCCGGGTCGGGCGCGGTGAAGGGCGAGCAGCACGGCTCGGTCACCGCGTGATACTCCATCAGCTCCACCCGCGTGCCGTCGGGATCATAGAGGTTGGCCTGCCACTTGCCGTCCAGCCCCATCTGCGGGCCATCGTGGCGGCCGGTCATCTTCTTGCCGCGGTACAGCTCGGTCACCGCCGCCTGCATGTTGCGCACGCCGAGCGAGAGATGGTTGAGCACGCCCAGCTGTCGTGCGTCGAGCGACTCCTCGCTCACGCGCGATCCCTGGCCGACCATCATATATTCGAGCCAGTCGCGCCCGTCCGGCGTCTGCTGCGAGACCCAGTCGACCTTGGGCGGCTCGAACGAGCCGAACCAATAGGGGCGGAAGCCGAGCAGGGTGCGGTAGAAGCCGTCCTCCTTGGCGCGGTCGCGCACGGCGTGGCCGATATGGATGATCCGGCCGCTCACCGCGCCGGGTACCGCCGCGGCGCTGGCCCTCGACTCGACGAACTGCACCTCGTTGCCCTCCGCGTCGCGCGCGCCGAAGCGGCGCTCGCCCGCGCCCTGCGCGAGCGCGCCGACTCCCGCGGCGCCGTGCGCGATCAGCCAGGAGCGCAGCGCGGCGGCGTCGGGGGTGCGATAGGCGGCGTGCGCGAACAGGCTGGCGCCGAGATCCGCCGGCGCGGGCAACACCTCGACGAACTGGGTGCCGCTGACCTGGAAGCGCGCGCCCGCGGCGTTCTCGGGGTCCGCCACCTTCCGCGCGCCGAGCACGCCGACGTAGAAGCGCTCCGAGGCGGCGAGGTCGCGGCTGTACACCGCCAGGTGCGAGACACCCGTGATCGGCGGCCGCTCGGGCGCGTGCGCGCCGACCGAAACGAACGCCGCGACGATCATCGCCGCCCGCGCGTGACGCATGTGAGATCCTCCCCTGCCGCGCCGAATAATGGCGTCGGGACGGCAAGTTAGCCTTCGCACGCGTGCGTGTCACCGTCCGTGATCGCGGCCGTCGGGAGGAGCCCTGGGGCGTGCTCGACCGCCCTGATCGCCTTCTCTCCCCGTCTCCTCTCGACGGCATACCACTTCACCAGTGAAAACTAGCTTCATGCCCGTTGCGCCTGCCCCGTCCCCCGTTGTAGCGTCGCGTCAGGAACGCTGCCCAACCGATCGGCGGCGCCTGCCGAGGGGAGAGGAAGCGTTGCGCGCATCGATCAGCTGGGTGGCCGCCGCGGCGCTGCTCGCCTCCGCCGCCGTCGCTCCGGCGCAGACCAAGATACAAGGCGATCCCTATGCCGACGATCCCTCGGGCATCGTCGCCGACCCCTGCCCCGCGCATCCCAGGCCGGCGGACAAAGCGGCGGGGACGATGGCCAATCTCCACATGCTCACGCGCGACCACGGGCAGCTGTGCCGCTACGCCGCGGCCAACCGCGCGCTGCCCGAGCGGCCGCGCGTCGTCTTCATGGGCGACTCCATCACCGACAATTGGATCAATCTCGCGCCCGATTTCTGGCGCGACGGCCGGGTCGACCGCGGCATCAGCGGCCAGACGACGTCGCAGATGCTGCTGCGCTTCCGCCAGGACGTGATCGACCTCCACCCCCGCGCGGTCCACATCATGGCGGGCACCAACGACGTCGCGGGCAACACCGGCGCGACCGCGATCGAGACGGTCGAGGGCAATATCCAGAGCATGGCCGAGCTGGCGCGCGCCAACGGGATCAAGGTGATCCTGGCCTCGGTCCCGCCCGCCGCGGCCTTCCCGTGGAGCCCCGACAAGCGCCCGGCGCCGCAGATCGCGGCCCTCAACGCCTGGCTCAAGGCCTACGCGCGGCGCAGCGGCGCGACCTGGGTGGACTATCACCCGGTGCTCGCCACGCCGGACGGCGCGATGCGCGAGGGGCTGGCGAGCGACGGCGTCCACCCGACCGCGGCGGGCTATGCCGCGATGGCGCCGGTCGCGCTCGACTCGATCCGACGCGCGCTCGGGCGCTGAGCGTGGCCGCGATCGAGCGACGCGCCTTCCTCGCCGGCTCGGCCGCGGTGCTCGCCGCGCGGGCCGGCCTCGCCGCCAGCCCGACCGGCACGGTGCGCGGGCCGGTCCAGCCGACGTGGGAGTCGCTGCGCTCGCACTATCGCGTGCCCGAGTGGTTCCGCGACGCCAAGCTGGGGCTGTGGTCGCATTGGGGGCCACAGGCGGTACCCGAGCAGGGCGACTGGTACGGCCGCTTCCTCTACATGCAGGGGCATCCGGTCTACGAGCATCACCTGCGTACCTACGGCCATCCGACCAGGTTCGGGATGAAGGACATCCAGGAGCTGTGGAAGGCGGAGCGCTGGGACCCGCAGGCGCTGGTCGACCGCTACAAGCGCGTCGGCGCGAGATATTTCATGGCGCTCGCCTGCCACCACGACAATCTCGACTGCTACGACAGCCGCTATCACGCCTGGAACTCGCTGCGCGTCGGCCCCAAGCGGGACGTGGTCGGCACCTGGGAACGCGCGGCGCGGCGGGCGGGGCTCAAGTTCGGCGTGTCGAACCATGCCGCGCACGCCTGGCACTGGTACCAGACCGCCTACGCCTATGACCCGGAGGGACCGCGCGCGGGCGAGCGTTACGACGCCTATGGTCTGACCCGCGCCGACGGCCGAGGCACCTGGTGGGACGGGCTCGACCCGCAGCAGCTCTACACCGGCCGCCACATCGTCGCACCGGACGGCATTCGCAGCGCCGCGGCGATGGGCAAGTGGCACGAGGCGCATGACGGCCAGTGGATCGAGACGCCGCCGCCGGCCGACCCGCGCTACGCCGCCCGGTGGCTGCTGCGCCAGGCCGACCTGATGGCCAAGTACAAGCCCGACCTCTGCTACATGGACGACACGGGCCTTCCCTTCGGCGCGATCGGACTGGAGGCGGCGGCGGACTATTACAACCGCGCGATCCAGTGGCACGGCGCGCCCGAGGTGGTGCTCACCGGCAAGAAGCTGGCGCCGCACGAGCTCGGGGGGATCGTCGAGGACGTCGAACGCGGCTTCAGCGACCGGCTGCGCGCCGAGCCGTGGCAGACCGACACCTGTATCGGCGACTGGTTCTACAATGTCGCCAGGCTCAACGACCGCAGCTACAAGACCGCGGAGGACGTGGTGCAACGGCTCGCCGACGTCGTCTCGAAGAACGGCAACCTGCTGCTCTCGATCCCCCAGCCGGGTCATGGCGCGCTCGACGCCGAGGAGGAGCGGATCCTGGACGCGATGGAACGCTGGATGGCGATCAACGGCGAGGCGATCTTCGCCTCGCGCCCGTGGCATGTCTACGGCGAGGGGCCGACGAAGGTCGCCGCCGGCGCGCAGAACGAGGAGGCGGCCAAGCCCTTCACCGCCGAGGACGTGCGCTTCACCACGCGTGGCGGCGCGCTCTACGCCTTGTTCCTGAGACCGCCCGCCGGCACCGCGCGCGTCGCCGCGTTGGCCGCGCGACCCGATGCGCCGGTGGTCGAGCGCGTGACGCTGCTCGGCGGCGGCACGGTGGCGCACCGCCAGACGTCGCGCGGGCTGGAGCTCGACCTGGGCGGGCGCGCGCCGGGCGGGTTCGTCCCCGTGGCGCGGATCGACGGGCACGGGCTGGCATGAGCGGCGCGTCGATACGGCGGCTGCCGCTGGTCCTGGTCGTCGCGCTCTTCTTCCTGTGGGGCGTGGCCAACAACCTCAACGACGTGCTGATCGCGCACTTCAAGAAATTGTTCGTGCTCAGCGACCTCGGCGCGGGGCTGGTGCAGTCGGCCTTCTATCTCGGCTATTTCTGCCTCGCCATCCCGGCGGCGCTGACGATGCGGCGGTTCGGCTATCGTGCCGCGGTGCTGCTCGGGCTGCTGCTGTACGGCGCGGGCGCGCTGATGTTCTGGCCCGCCGCGGCGTGGCAGAGTTACCCGGCCTTCCTGCTCGCGCTGTTCGTGATCGCGAGCGGGCTCGGCTTCCTCGAGACCTCGGCCAATCCGCTGATGGCGAAGCTGGGCAGCGAGGAGAGCGCGGCACGCCGGCTCAACCTGGCGCAGGCGTTCAACCCGCTCGGCTCGATCACCGGCGTGCTGATCGGCAGCCACTTCATCCTCTCGGGCCAGTCGGGGCCGGTCACCACCGACGCCGCCCGCGCGGCCGAGGCGGCGGCGGTGCAACTGCCCTATCTGGTGATCGGGCTGGGCGTGCTGGCCTGGGCGGCGCTGATCCGGCTGACCCCCTTCCCGCCGGTGGCGACCGAGCGCGACGTCGAGGAGGGCGTCGGCGCCGCGGGCGATTTCGCCGCGGTGGTGCGATCGGCGCGGGTGCGCGGCGGCGTGGCGGCGCAGTTCTTCTACGTCGGCGCGCAGGTCGGCATCTGGAGCTTCCTGATCCGCTACAGCGAGGTGGCGGTGCCCGGCACGAGCGAGCGCACCGCGGCCAATTACCTGACGCTGTCGCTGGTGCTGTTCATGGCGGGGCGGTTCGCGGGCACCGCGCTGATGGCGCGGGTGACGCCGGCACGGCTGCTCGCCGCCTTCGCCGCGATCGCGGGCGCGCTGACGCTGGCGGCCGCGCTGCTCGGCGGCGGGATCGGCATCGTCGCGCTGGTGGCGACCAGCTTCTTCATGTCCATCATGTACCCGACGATCTTCGCCGAGGCGGTGCGTGACCTCGGCGCGCTGACCAAGTCCGCCGCGGCGCTGCTGGTGATGGCGATCGTGGGCGGCGCCGTCTTCCCGGCGCTGATGGGGCTGGTGTCGGATCGCAGCGGCTCGATCGTGCTGGCGATGGTCGTGCCCGCGGCCTGTTTCGCGGTGGTGCTGCTGTACGCGCTGTCGCTGCGACGGGGGCGCGCGTGATCGACTCGCACGTCCACCTCTGGCGCATCGGCGCGAACGGCCACAGCTGGCCGACGCCCGACCTTCCCGCGATCCACCGCGACTTCCTGCTCGACGACTGGCGCGCGCTGCCCGGCGCCGCGGCGGTCGACGGCGTGGTGCTGGTCCAGTCGCAGCCCGACGCGCGCGACACCGCATGGCTGCTGGAGGTCGCGGCGAGCGCGCCGCAGGTGCTCGCGGTCACCGGCTGGGCCGACGCGGACGCGCCCGACGCGGTCGCCACCGTCGAGCGGCTGGCGCGCGCGCCCAAGCTGCGCGCGCTGCGCCCGATGGTGCAGGACCTCGCCGCCGACTGGTACGACGATTCCGCGCGCGATCGGGTGTGGGACGCGATGGCGCGCGCCGGGCTGGTCCTGGAGGCGTTGGTGCGCCCGCGCCATCTGCCGAGCCTGGTGCGGCTCGCGACGCGCCACCCCGATCTCGCGATCGTGATCGACCACGGCGCCAAGCCGGTGCTCGACGATCTCGCTCCCTGGCGCGCCGACCTGGCCGCGCTCGCCGCGCTGCCGCGGGTGCGATGCAAGCTCTCCGGCCTGCTCACCGAGCGCCGCCCCGGCGACCCGCCCGAGGCGATCGCGCCCGCCGCCGCGGCGCTCGTCGCGCTGTTCGCGCCCGACCGCCTGATGTGGGGCAGCGACTGGCCCGTGCTCGCGCTCGCGGGCGACTATGCCGGCTGGCAGGCGCAGGCGCGCGCGCTGGTGCCGCCCGAGCATCACCGCGCGGTGTTCGACGCCACCGCGCGCGCCACTTATGGGATCATCGCATGACGCTGACGCTGCCGTCGCTCGGCATGGGCTGTGCCGGGATCGGGAACCTCTACCGCGAGGTCGACGAGGCCACCGCCGACGCCACGGTCGCGGCCGCGCTCGCCGCCGGGATCGGTTATTTCGACGTCGCGCCGCATTATGGCTTCGGGCTCGCGGAGGAACGGCTCGGCCGCGCCCTGGCGCGCCACGACGCCCGGGCGCGCGCGATCGTCTCGACCAAAGTCGGCCGGTTGCTGGTGCCGACCGACGATGATGCGCGCGAGCGCCACGGCTTCGTCGCCGCGCCGCCGCTCGAGCCCGTGTTCGACTATTCGCGCGACGCCGTTCTCCGCAGCCACGAGGCCAGCCTCGCGCGGCTGCGCCGCGACCGCGTCGCGCTGCTGCTCGCGCACGATCTCGGCGAGGTGACCCATGGCACCGACGCCGAGCACCATCTCCGTGCCTTCCTGGACGGCGGCTACCGCGCCCTGCGGGACCTGCGCGACGCCGGGGCGATCGACGCGATCGGCTTGGGCGTCAACGAGATCGCGGTGTGCGACCGGCTGCTCGACGAGGTCGAGCTCGACGTCATCCTGCTCGCCGGCCGCTACACGCTGCTGGAGCCCGACGCCGCCGCGGCGCTGCTCGACCGTTGCGCGCGGCTCGGCACGCGGGTGGTGATCGGCGGCCCGTACAACAGCGGGATCCTGGTCGAGGGAAGCGCCTCGCGGGGCCATTTCAACTATGCGCCCGCCCCCCCCGACGTGATCGCGCGCGTCGCCGCGCTGGAGCGGGCGTGCGCGCGCCACGGCGTGCCGCTGCCGGCCGCCGCGCTGCAGTTCCCGACGCGCGCGCCCGCGGTGGTGGGCGTGATCCCGGGCCTCGTCGGCGAAGCGCAGGTGGCGGACACGCTCCGCTACGCCCGCCACCATATCCCCGAGTCGCTGTGGGACGATTGTCGCGCCGCGCTCGACGACCATCGAACGGAGACCATCGAGTGAGCGACCGACTGGCGGGCAAGACCGCCTTCATCACCGCGGCGGGCCAGGGCATCGGCCGCGCCACCGCCGAGCTGTTCGCGCGCGAGGGCGCGCGCGTGATCGCCAGCGACATCGATCCCGCCAAGCTCGAGGGGCTCGACGCCGAGACCCTCGCGCTCGACGTGCGCGACGCCGCCGCGGTCGCCGCGCTGCCGGGGCGCACCGGGACGGTCGACGTGCTCGTCAACTGCGCCGGCTTCGTCCACAGCGGCACGATCCTCGACTGCGACGAGGCCGCCTGGGCCTTCTCGAACGAGCTCAACGTCACCGCCATGTACCGCACGGTGCGCGCCTTCCTGCCCGCGATGCTGGAGCGCGGCGGCGGCAGCATCGTCAACGTCGCATCGATCGCCAGCTCGATCAAGGGCATCCCCAATCGCTTCGCTTATGGCGCCACCAAGGCCGCGGTGATCGGCCTGACCAAGTCGATCGCGGCCGATTTCGTCGCGCGGGGCATCCGCTGCAACGCGATCTGCCCGGGCACCGTCGACTCGCCCTCGCTCCAGCAGCGGCTCCACGACACCGGCGACTATGCCAAGGCGCGCGCCGACTTCACCGCGCGCCAGCCGATGGGGCGGCTGGGGCGGCCCGAGGAGGTCGCGGCGCTGGCCCTTTACCTCGCGGGCGACGAGTCCGCATTCACCACCGGCCAGGCGCATATCGTCGACGGCGGGTGGATCAATTGACCCGGCGCCACGTCCTGCTGCTCGACCTGGTCGACGAGCCCGACAAGATCGCGCGCTACGAGGCGTGGCACGCCGCCGGCGCGGTGCCCAAGCCGGTGGTGGCGAGCATCCGCGCCGCCGGCATCGCGGCGATGCAGATCTTCCGCAGCGGCGACCGGCTGGTGATGGTGATGGACGTCACCGATGCGTTCGATCCAGCGACGAAGGCGCGCGCCGACGCCGCCGACCCCGACGTCGTCGCCTGGGAGACGCTGATGGACGGGTTCCAGCGACGCCTGCCCTGGGCGGCGGCGGGAGAGAAATGGGTGCCGGCCGCGCTGATCTTCGACCTGGCGGCGCAGGACTGATCCGGGCCGCGCGATCCATCGCGGCGCTCGCTCGTATCCGCCCGTGCTCTCGCGCACGCAGGGGCACTGAGCCACCGGCGTCCGCTGTGTGTCTACCTCCGCTACGTCACGCCCGACCGTACCGTCCGTTCCCGGGCGCCAGCCCGAGCAACTCGCGTATCTTGGCGGGCCGCATCGGCGCGCGTTCGGCGACCGCGGCGAGCCGGACCACGCGCTCGATCAGCTGGCGGTTGGTCGCGAGCGTGGCGCGCCCGCGGTCCAGCCAAATATTGTCCTCGAGCCCGACGCGGACGTGGCGTCCCAGCGCGACCGCGAGCGACACCGCGGGTGTCTGCGCCGCGCCGATCCCCGCCGCCGCCCAAATGATGTCCTCGGGCATCACCGCCTCGACCGCGCCCCACTCGGTCGCGCTCGCCTGCAGACCGGCGATATTGCCGAACAGCACGTTGCAGTAGAAGGGCGGCGTCAGCATCGCGCGCGAGCGCATATATCTGAGATAATTGATCATGCCGAGGTCGAAGACCTCCAGCTCGGGCATGATGCCGCGATCGTGCATCCGCCGCGCCAGAAACTGGATCGTCGACGGGCTGTTCACGCTGGCCTGCTGGACGAAGTTGAGCGACGACAGGGTCAGCGAGCCCATGTCAGGCTTCAGCTCGCCGTCGAGCCGCAGCGGCGCGGCGCGCACCTCCGGGTCGCTGACGTTGCGACCGCTCAGCGACACGCAGACGACCAGCTCCGGCGCGTCGCGGCGAATGCCCTCGATGATCGCCGCGAAGGTGTCGGGATCGACCTCGGGCGCCCCGGTGAGCGCGTCGCGCGCGTGCAGGTGCGCGATGCCGGCGCCGAGGTCGTGCGCGGCGAGCACGTCATCGACGATCTCGCTGACCGTGATGGGCACATGCGGCGTGTGCTCCTTGGTCGGCACCATGCCGGTGGGAGCGAAGTTGATGATCAGATCGTCCATGCTGCTGCGCCCTCGCTCTGCTGTGGGGCGCGTCACCCTGGCCGGTCGCGACGGCGATGACGCGCCTCCGTCCCATTGTAGGAAGCGGCGGCGTGGAAGCGGGGCGGCACGGGCGATCTGAAGGCGAGCGGCGACGGCGGACCGCGCCGCGACCTCTCCGCACGCACGGCGCTCATCGCGGGATCATGGTACCGCTACCGAACCCCCTTGTGAAAGAACGTTCACAGCGGCAGAAGCTATCCGACTAATCGGAGGGGATGACGATGAACGGCAGGACCGCGCGCTGGGCGCGAACGCTACCGCTCGGGCTGCTCGCGCTCGGCACGCAGGCGGCGGCCGAGCCGGTCGCGACGGTGGACCGCAACGGCAGCCTCGTCGCGGTCGAGCCCTATGCCCCCAACATCGTACGGGTCACCATCGCGACCGAGCGGGACCAGGCCGACGGCAGGCCCGGCTATGGCATCAGCGCCGCCGCAGACGCGGCGGGCTGGTCGCACGGCACCACCCAGGCGGGCGACGTCTTCACCTCGAGCGCGCTGACCGTCACCGTCAAGGCGCAGCCCTGGCCCGGCGCGCCCACGCAGATGGCGCGCTATTTCGCGCCCGCGCTGCCGCCGGTCTCGGTCGCGATCGCCACCCCGGACGGGCGCACGATCACCATGGGCGGCTGGTCGATGGCCCCGCACACGGTCTCCGGCGAGAAGACCTTCCTCGTCGGCGCCAATTTCGACGCCGACGCCGACGAGCATTTCTACGGCCTCGGGCAGAACCAGGAGGGCATCCTCGACCTGCGCGGGCGAACGATCGACTGCAGCCACTGGTATGACGCGCCCGCGGGCGAGCAGGTCTGCGTCCCCGTCCTCGTCTCCAGCCACAATTACGCGATCGTCTGGGACAATCCCTCGGCCACCAGCGTCTCGCCCGGGATCCACGGCCAGACGCGCTTCCAGAGCAAGGTAGGTGACCGGGTCAGCTTCTTCGTCATCACCGGCAGCTCGAGCGACGAGCTGTACGCCGGTTATGCCAAGCTCACCGGCAAGACCCCGCTGCCGCCCAAGGCGGCGTTCGGGCTGATCCAGTCCAAGGCGCGCTACGAGAGCCAGCAGGAGCTGATGGCGGTGGCGGACGGCTATCGCAGCCGCGGCTATCCGCTCGACGTGATGGTGCTCGACTGGTTCCACTGGACGCGCATGGGCCAGCTCGACATCGACCGGAACTTCTTCCCCGATCCCGCCGGCATGAACCGCGAGCTGCACCAGCGCGGGCTGCACTCGATCATCTCGGTCTGGCCGCGTTTCGAGAAGGAGAGCCGCTACTTCAACGAGCTGGACGCCAAGGGCTGGTTCCTCAGGGACGCCGACGGCAAGACGGTGGACGGCCTGCCGGTGCGCTCCGACCGCGCCGGCGCGCTGATCGATTCGACCAACCCGGCGGCGCGCGGCTGGTTCTGGGGCAAGGTGCGCGACAATATCCTGAGCCAGGGGTTCGACTATCTGTGGCTCGACGAGACCGAGCCCGACCTCGTGCCCGACGGCTATTTCTACTCGATCGGCTCGGGCGATCGCTACCACAACGTCTTCCCGCTGCTGCACACCGCCGGCGCGGCCGAGGGCTCGCGCCGCGATCGCCCCGACTTCCGCAACATGATCCTGTGCCGCGCGGCCTATCTCGGCACCCAGGCGAACGGCTGCCTGTTCTGGTCATCGGACATCCAGTCGACCTGGGAGGCGCTGCGCCGCCAGGTGCCGACCGGGCTCAACATGACCGCCTCGGGTATCGCTCTATGGTCGAGCGACACCGGCGGCTGGCAATATCCCGGCAGCAGCAAGCCGGCGCACGCGCCGCTGCTCAGCCCGGCGGGCGCCACCGCGATGGGCGCGAACTACCCGGACTATCCCGAGCTGTTCGTGCGCTGGTTCCAGTACAACAGCTTCACGCCGACGCTGCGCATCCACGGCCAGCGCCCCGCCACGGCGATCTGGGACTATGGCGCGGCGGCGGAGCCGATCCTGGCGAGCTGGTCGCGGCTGCGCTACTCGCTGCTGCCGTATATCTACCCGCTGGCGCGGACCACCTACGAGACCGGCGCGCCGTTCATGCGCGCGCTGTGGATGGACTTCGCGAGCGACCCGCAGGTGGCGACGGTGGGCGACGAATATATGTTCGGCCCGGCCTTCCTGGTGGCGCCCGTGACCGAGCAGGGCGCGACCAGCCGTCGCGTCTACCTGCCCGCGGGCAGCGACTGGTACGACTGGTGGACCAACCAGAAGCATGCCGGCGGCCAGTGGATCGACGCCGCCGCGCCGATCGAGCGCATGCCGCTGTTCGTCCGCGCGGGCTCGATCGTTCCCATCGGCGCGCCGGTGGCGAACACGTCGGAGAAGCAGGCGCTCGCCGAGATCCGCGTCTTCCCCGGGCGTGACGCGACCGCGCGGCTGTACGACGACGACGGCACCACCGAGGCGTATAAGAAGAGCGGCGGCCGCAGCGCGACCCTCCGCTGGGACGAGGCGTCGGGGCGGCTCACCGCCACGGGCGCGCTGCCGACCGGCCAGTCGGCCGCGGCGCTGGTGAAAGTGGTGGGGCGGTAGCGCTGCCGAGCCGATCCTCCCCGACAAGGGGAGGTAGCCGGCCGCGGGCCCGGCAATCGGGGTCGCGATCGGTGAGGCTCTCCCCGCTCTCCGAGGGGTGACACGGCTTGCCCCCCCCTCCCTCTGCGACGCGGATCTGCCAGCCCCCTTGACCGCGCGCCCCCTCCCCCGCCTACACAGCGAGAGACAGACGCGCCGCGGCGCGCCACGGGAGGGGACGCAGATGACCGAGGACAGCGCGGGCGAGGAGGAGCGTCGCTATCGCGCGCCCGCGCTGGAGAAGGGGCTCGACATCCTCGAGCTACTGGCCGCCGCGCCCACGCCGCTCACCTTCACCGCGATCGTCAATCGGCTCGGCCGCAGCCACGGCGAGCTGTTCCGCATGGTGCAGGTGCTGCAGTTCCGCGGCTATCTCGACCAGGACCCGGCCGACGACGGCTATTTCCTCACCGACCGGCTGTTCTCGCTCGGCATGAAGCAGCCGCGCACGCGGAGCCTCGTCGAGGTGGCGCTGCCGGTGATGCGGCAGCTCGCGCTCGACATCCAGCAATCGTGCCACCTCGCGCTCCACACCTTGGGCGAGATGGTGGTGGTGGCACGGATGGAGTCGAGCGAGCAGCTCGGCTTCTCGGTGCGCGTCGGCTATCGCAAGCCGCTCGCGCAAGTGGCGTCGGGCGCGGTGCTCTACGCCTTCCAGCCCGAGGACGTGCGGCGCCGCTGGGAGGCGCTGCTCGATCCGCCGCTCACGCCCGACGAACTCGCCGCCTTCCGCGCGCATGCCGAGGCGGTGCGCCAGCGGCGCGTCGAGCTGACGCCCAGTCCGTTCGTGACCGGCGTGACCGACATCTCCGCCCCGGTGATGCGCGGCGGCGCCGCCGCGGCCGCGCTGACCGTGCCGTTCCTGAAGAAGATCGGCGCCGACCTGATGCCGCGCGCGGCGGCGAGGTCGGTGCGCGCGGCGGCGGACGCGATCTCCGCGCAGCTCGTCGAGGCGGACAACCGGCTGTATTGAGGGGCGGGTATCTTCACCCTTCGATCAGCGTCACCCTGACCTCGTTTCAGGATTCACGTCGCGGCAAGCACCTGAGACAAGCTCAGGATGACGCCGGCAGGTGAGATGCGGCGATGAGGGCCGCTGCGCCCCCGTTGTGCGCATCCCTGAAAGTTGTTAGCACCCGCAAACATTCGGGGGAGGCGACATCATCTTGGGCTATCATCACGCGACCGCGGACGTGCCTGCGCCGGGGGCGGCGGCATGACCGTGATCACCGGCCTGCGGGTGCTCGACCTGCGCTTCCCCACCTCGGCCTCGCTCGACGGCTCGGACGCGATGAACCCCGACCCGGACTATTCGGCGGCCTATTGCATCCTCGAGACCGATGCGCCCGGGCTCGCCGGCCACGGCCTCACCTTCACGATCGGGCGCGGCAACGACCTGTGCTGCGCCGCGATCGAGGCGCTGCGCCCGCTGGTGGTGGGGCTCGACCTCGCGACGGTGCGCGCCGATGGCGCCGCGTTCTGGCGCCGCGTCACCGGCGACAGCCAGCTGCGCTGGGTCGGCCCCGACAAAGGCGTGATCCATCTCGCCACGGGTGCGGTGGTGAACGCGGTGTGGGACTTGATCGCCAAGGAGGCGGGCAAGCCGCTGTGGCGGCTGGTCGCGGAGATGACCCCTGCCGAGCTGGTGCGCCAGATCCCCTTCACCTATCTCACCGACTATATCACCGAGGAGGAGGCGCTGGCGCTGCTCACCGCGCGCGCCGCGGGCAAGGAGGAGCGGATCGCCGAGCTCGAGCGCTCGGGCTATCCCTGCTACACCACCTCGGCGGGCTGGCTCGGCTATTCGGACGAGAAGCTGGAGCGACTGTGCCGCGAGGCGATCGCGGAGGGCTTCCGCCACGTCAAGTTGAAGGTCGGCGTCAGCCTCGACGACGACGTCCGGCGCGTCGGGATCGCGCGCCGCGCGATCGGCGACGAGGCGGTGCTGATGATCGACGCCAACCAGGTGTGGGAGGTCGGCCAGGCGATCGACCACGTCAACGCGCTCGCCTTCGCCCGGCCCTGGTTCATCGAGGAGCCGACCAGCCCCGACGACGTCGCCGGCCATGCCGCGATCCGCCGCGGCGTCGCGCCGGTGCAGGTCGCGACCGGCGAGATGTGCCAGAACCGGATCGTCTTCAAGCAGTTCATCGCCGAGGGCGCGATCGACGTGGTGCAGATCGACGCCTGCCGGCTGGGCGGGGTCAACGAGGTGCTCGCGGTGCTGCTGATGGCGGCCAAGGCCGAGCTGCCGGTCTGCCCGCACGCCGGCGGCGTGGGGCTATGCGAGTACGTCCAGCATCTCGCGATGATCGACTATCTCTGCTTCGCGGGCACCGCCGAGGGTCGCGTGGCCGAATATGTCGACCATCTCCACGAGCATTTCCTCGAGCCCTGCGTCGTGCGCGACGGCGCCTATCAGGCCCCGACCGCGCCGGGCTATTCGATCGAGATGCGGCCGGAGACGCTGGTCGACTATCGCCACGGCTGAGAGCCGGCGCGCGGCGAGCCGATCCGGCGCGGTGGGCGCTCGCCGGCAGCTCGCGTCCCGTCATGTGCTGGCGGAGCTTACCGCTACCCGCGTGGCGCCGCGCGGATCGGAGACCGGTCCGCGCTCACGCGGCCAGCAGCGAGTCGACCCAGGCCGGCACCAGCGCGCCGGCGGGCCCGAGCCGAGTCTCGTCGAACCACGCGCTGCCCGACGAGCGCTCGAGGTTGAGCTCGAGCGTCGCGGCGCCGGACGCCGCCGCGCCGCGGACGAAGCCGGCCGCGGGATAGACCGCGCCCGAGGTGCCGATCGAGACGAAGAGGTCGGCGCGCGCCAGCGCCGCCTCGATCCGCTCCATGGCGTAGGGCATCTCGCCGAAGAAAACGATGTCGGGGCGCAGCGCCGCCGCGCCGCAGGTGGGGCAGCGCGTCGCGGGCGGCAGCGGATCGCGCCACGGACGACGCGTACCGCAGGCGGCGCACAGCGCCGAGCGCAGCTCGCCGTGCATGTGGAGCAGCCGCCGCGCGCCGGCGCGCTCGTGCAGGTCGTCGACATTCTGGGTGACGATCAGCAGCTCGCCCGGCCAGGCGGCGTCCAGCCGCGCCAGCGCCTCATGCGCGGCATTGGGCGCGACGGTGTCGAGCGCGGCACGGCGCAGATCGTAGAAGCGGTGCACCAGCGCCGGGTCGCGCGCGAGCGCCTCGGGCGTGCAGACGTCCTCCACCCGCTGCCCTTCCCACAGCCCACCTGGACCGCGGAAGGTGGCGATGCCACTCTCGGCCGAGACCCCGGCGCCGGTGAGGATGACGATGCTGCCGCTGGCGCTCATGCCCGAGCTGATACCGGCGACGGCCCGTAGAGGCCAGCGCGGTGGCGAACGCGAGGATCAGTCGGGCATGACATAGGCCAGCGCCTCGCGCGCGATCCGCTCGACGCGGCGGACGGCGTAGCGCGCGTCGCCCAGCGCGACATAGCCGCCCGCCGTCGGGAGGCAGGCCTCGTCGCGCTCGCAGAGGAAGCGTTTCGGCTTGTCCTGGCAATAAGTGACTCGAGTCATCCCCGCGAGCGCCGGCGCGGGGGTCGATCGGCTCAGCATGGTGCGATGGTCCTGGTCGCCGGCGGAGGCACCGGCACGGGGTGGGGGCGCCGCGCGACGGCGCCGCCCCCGATACGCGTCGATGCGCGGCGAGCCGGTCCTCAGACCGCCTGGCTGAAGCGCACCGCCGTGCGGCGGCGACGCATCGCGTAGCCGACCACGCCGAAGCCCATGATCATCATCGCCCAGGTCGCCGGCTCGGGGACCGCCGAGTTGACCGGGGTGAAGGTCGCCTGGCCGCCATAGGCGCCGTTGCCGCGCGACACGCCGTTCACGACGAGGCGGTTGAGCTCGCCGGCGACGATCGGCACGTTGTTGATGAAGGCGACCTCGAACGCGCCGTTCGACATGCGCGTGATCGTCGCGGCGATGTCGTTGATCGTGACCGAGGTGAAGTCCAGATCGTTGACCGAGCCGAGATCGGTGACGCTCGTGGTCACCGTGCCGCTGCCCAGGCCGTTGGTCGGCAGCGTGAAGGTGAACGTGTCGGAGAAGGTGCCGGATGCGATACCGGTGTTGTTGAAGGCGCCGGAGAAGGTGCCACCCGCACCCGCCGTGGCGGTGAAATTGGGCGACCCGACCGGGAAGGTGGCGGCGGCGGCGGGGACGGCAGCACCGACCGCGGCGGCGACGGCGATAGCGACGACAGATCTCATACGAACTCCCTGACTGAACACGACCCCGCTGTGCGAAGCCGTCGGTCAGAATGCCCGAGACCGCCGATCGGCGTGATCACGTTCTTAACCGCGATTGCCCCAGGGCGAGGCAGTCAAAACAAGCCTTTATCAGATTCTACCGGGAACTTTCCCGAGACATCGGCGACGCCACTTTACCGCCGGACGATCGCTGACCGCGTGACCGACCGTGGCCGGTGCGACAGGGTAGTGCACCGGCCGGGCGGCGCTCACGCGCGCGCGTGCGTCTGGGTGCCGCGCGTGATCACCTCGTCCTCGGGCAGGATCGTCGCCACCGCCACGTCGGGCTGCGCCAGGATCTCGCCGTAGAGCGGCGCGAAATCGGTCTCCACCGTCGCGCGCAGCAGCGCGTCGAAGCTCGGGATCACGAAATAATTCTGCTGGAAGTCGTCGATGCGATAGTCGGTGCGCATCACGCGCTTCAGGTCGAAGGCGATGCGGTGGGGGCTGTCGCTCTCCAGCGCGAAGCGCGTCTCCGCGGCGGAGGAGACGATGCCCGAGCCGTAGATGCGCAACCCGTCACCCTCGTCGATCAATCCGAACTCGACCGTGTACCAGTAGAGCCGCCCCAGCTGCTTGAGCGCACCCAGCTCCAGCGCGCGCTGCCCGCCCCGGCCATAGGCCTCGAGATAGTCGGCGAACACCGGGTCGGCGAGCATCGGCACGTGGCCGAACACGTCGTGGAAGACGTCGGGTTCCTGGATATAGTCGAGCTGGTCGGGGCGGCGGATGAAATTGCCCGCGACGAAGCGGCGGTTGGCCATATGGTCGAAGAAGACGTCGTCGGGCACCAGCCCCGGCACCGCCACTACCTGCCAGCCGGTCAGCTTCATCAGTCGATCGGACAGTTCGGCGAAATCGGGGATGCCCGGCTTGGAGAGCCGCAGCACGTCGAGCCCGCGCAGATAGGCCTCGGACGCGCGGCCCGGCAGCAGCGCGCGCTGGCGCTGGAACAGCGTGTCCCAGGTGGCATGCTCCTCGGCAGTGTAATGCGACCAGTCCTGCGCGACGGTCCAGTCGGCCGCGGCGCCCGGTGGCAGGGAATCGAGCACGTGTGTTTCCTCGGTCATGCCAGACGGTATAGCATGGCCGCGTGGCCCGACTATCCGCCTCGCTCGGTCGCCTGCTCGCCGCATTGGCGCTGCTGCTGTTCGGCTACGCGGTGGCGGGCACGGTCGGCGGGCTGATCCCGCGCAATCCCGGCTGGCGCCCGCCGTCGCGCGGCGTCACGATCTGGGTGGAGGACAATGGCGTCCACACCGGACTGGTGCTCCCTAAACGCGCGGCCGGCGTGGACTGGACCGCGGACTTCCCGGCCGCCGACCTCGCCGACCCGCGCTACGCTGCCTACGACCATGTCGCGATCGGCTGGGGCGAGCGCGGCTTCTATCTGGGGACGCCGACCTGGTGGGATGTCCGCCCCGGGGTGCTGCTCGGCGCGGCATTCGGCAGCGACTCGACCTTGGTCCATGTCGAGCACGTCCCGCGCCCGCTGCTCGGCGACGACGTGCGCGCGATCGTGCTGCGGCCGGAGGAATACCGCCGCCTGGCGGAAGCGATCCGGGCGAGCCGTGCCCCTGGGCCGGCGGTGCGGGGTTACTATGATCACGACGTCTTCTACCCCGGTGCTGGGCGGTACGACGCGGTGACGACGTGCAATGCGTGGACCGGGAACACGCTGGCCAGCGCCGGCGTGCGCGTCGGGCAGTGGACGCCCTTTCCCACGGCTGTGATGCGGTGGTTCTGACCCAGTGGCTCGTCGCCGAACTCTCGACATGTGCCAAGGCGACGATCGGAGCTCAGTCGCGAGTCGCTCGTGAGACCGACCAAAGCCTGACGACCTGCGCCCCCGCCCTAACCGGGGCATAAGGACAAGGCGCGCGCCGGCCGCCTCAGTTCGCCGCGCCCGTCTGGTTCGCCATCTCGCCGCGCGTCGCGGCGAGCGTCGGCGCCGGCCCGGTCGCCGGCCGGAGCGACTCGCGCTCGGACGCGGGCACCGGCGCGGTCGGGTCGGGGCGGAAGGCCTCCGGCGCGCGGTTCGTGCCCGGCGTCGGCGCGTCGGCGGCGAGGTCGGGCGCGGCATGCTCGGCGTCGTCGCCAGGGAAGTAACGGTCGAACCAGCCGAACTTCAACGCCGCACCGATGCCCGCGGCGACCGCACCGATCAGGCCCGCGGCCGCGATCGCGCGGTCGCGGCGATGATGGTCCGGCTTGTAGCCGCGCTTGCTCTTGCTCTTGGGCTTGCTCTTCTGGGTCATGCGCGCGTCAACGGCCCGCGCCCGCGCGCGTTCCCGCCCGAACGTCCCCGAGGTTTCCGCCGCGCCGCCAACCTGCTAGCCCGGCGGCTCCCGACCTGAGAGACGCGCCATGTCGACCCGCGACGACCTGATCCTGCAGACGCTCGAGCCCGCCACGCACGATCTCGGCGGCTTCAAAGTCTATCGCACGCTGCCGCATCGCGAGCGCACGATGGTGGGGCCGTTCCTCTTCTTCGACCAGATGGGCCCGGCGCATCTCGCCCCGGGCGACGGCGTCGACGTCCGCCCGCACCCGCATATCGGCCTCTCGACGGTCACGTACCTCTTCGACGGCGCGTTCCAGCACAAGGACTCGCTCGGCACCGACGCGCGGATCACCCCTGGCGCGGTCAACCTGATGACCGCGGGCACGGGCATCGTCCACTCGGAGCGCTCGCCCGCCGACGTGCGCGCCGATGGCCCCGCGCTGGCCGGTATCCAGACGTGGCTCGCGCTGCCCGACGGGCACGAGGACATCGCGCCCGCGTTCGAGCATGTCGGCGCGGGCGACCTGCCGATCGTCGAGGCGGGCGGCGCGCGCGCGCGAGTCATCATGGGCACGCTGTGGGGCGCGCGCGCGCCGACCACCACTTATGCCGACACGATCTACGCCGACGTCGTGCTCGATCCCGGCGCCAGCGTGCCGATCGACGTCAGCACCGACGAGCGCGCGCTCTATCTCGCCGAGGGCGAGGCCTCGCTCGACGGGCTCGCGCTCGAGCCGCGCAAGCTCTACGTGCTGCGCCCCGGCACGCGTGCCACGCTCGGCTCGGCGCTGGGCGGACGCGCGATGCTGGCGGGCGGCGCCGCCTTCGCGACCAAGCGCCACGTCTGGTGGAATTTCGTCCACTCGTCGCGCGACGCGATCCGCGAGGCCAAGCGCGCCTGGATGGCGGGCGAGTTCGCGCGCGTGCCGGGCGACGAGAAGGAGTGGATCCCGATCCCCGAGGTGCCGAAGACCGTCAGCTATCCGTGACCGCGTTCGGCGCGGGCGCCGGTGTCGCCGCGCGCTCGGCGTAGCGCCGCGCCAGCACCGCGCAGACGAACAGCTGGATCTGGTGGAACAGCATCAGCGGCAGCACGATCAGCCCGACCGAGGCAGCGGGGAAGAGGATCGCGGCCATCGGGATGCCGCTCGCCATGCTCTTCTTCGAGCCGCAGAAGACGATCGCGATCTCGTCCTCCTTGGCGAAGCCGAGCGCGCGGGACGCGGCGCGGGTCGCGGCGAGCACCAGCGCCAGCATCACGCAGGCGATGACGACGATGGCGGCGAGGTCCAGCACCGATACCTGGGTCCAGATCCCCGCGACCATGCCCGCGCTGAAGGCGGCGTAGACGACGACCAGCACCGAGCCGCGGTCGACCGTCGCGGTGAGCCTCGGGTGGCGCAGCAGCCACGGGCCGATCAGCGGGCGCAGCAGCTGGCCGACGACGAAGGGCAGCAGGATCTGCACCGCGATCTGCTCCAGCGCCACCAGCGACACGCCCCCGCTCGCCGCGGGCAGCAGCTGCGCGACGAGCAGCGGGGTCAGCAAGGTACCGATCAGGTTCGACAGCGACGCGCTGCACAAGGCCGCGGGGACGTTGCCGCGCGCGATCGAGGTGAAGGCGATCGAGGATTGGACGGTCGAGGGCAGCAGAGTGAGGAACAGCAGCCCGGTCACCGCCGGCGCCGGCAGGAAGGGTCGCGTCGCCGCCGCGACGGCGAGGCCGATCAGCGGGAACAGCACGAAGGTGCTGGCGAACACCAGCGCCTGCAGCCGCCAGTGGGTGAGCCCCGCCCAGATCGCCTCGGGCGCGAGCCGCGCGCCGTAGAGCAGGAACAGCGCCGCCACCGCCACCGTCACCGCGCCGTCGGCGACGCCCGCGAAGGCGCCGCGCGCCGGCAGCAGCGCGGCGAGCGCGACGGTGGCGATCAGCAGCAGCAGGTAGCGGTCGACGCGCGGCCAACGGAGAGGACGGGAGAACATGCGGGGCCTTTCGTTCGTGATGGCGTCGTTTCGTGAAGACCTGTTTGCGCCAGGTCGGCGCTGGCAGTGATGCGCCTCGTGGGAGACCCTTTTCGGGTGTGATTTCTCGCGTGCAATGCTTCGACGGTCCGCCTCCGGGCGACGTCACTCCTTCATACCTTCGGCAGCCCGCCGCCCTCTCGTCATCCCCGCGAAGGCGAGGATCCATCGACGCTGGCGTCGCGCCTCTGGACGTGGGGTCCGCGCGTCTGGCTCCCCGTTTTCGGTCGAATGACGGAAGGAGGCGGATGGCGTCGCTTCCCACTTCATCTAGGCCATTGCGGCTCATGCACAAACCCGATCGCCGCGATATCGCTTATCATCTAACGTGATGATCATGTCCGACATCGCGCTCGACCTGCTCCGCACCTTCGTCGCCGTCGCGGAGGCCGGCAGCTTCACGGCCGCGGCGCGCTCGCTCGATCTCCGTCAGTCGACGGTGAGCCAGCACATCCGCCGGCTCGAGGACCAGGCCGGTCGGCGGTTGATCGACCGCGACACGCATCGCGTCGCGCTCACCGCGGACGGCGAGGCGCTGCTCGATCAGGCACGCGCGGTGCTGGCGGCGAGCGAGCGGCTGACGCGCCACCTCGCCGCGGTGCCGCTGCGCGGACGGCTGCGGCTGGGCGCGTCCGAGGATTTCGTGCTCTCGGCGCTGCCCGACGTGCTCGCCGGCTTCGCGCGCCGCCACCCGGAGGTGGACCTCGAGCTCCGCGCCGGGCTGAGCGAGCATCTCTACGAGGCCTTCGACGCGGGGCAGCTCGACCTCATCTTCGTCAAGCGCCGCGCCGGTGACCGTCGCGGCACGGTGGCGTGGGAGGAGCCGATCGCCTGGGTCGGGCGCGAGGGCTGGCGCGCCGAGGCGGGCGCGCCGCTGCCGCTGCTGCTCTACCCGCCGCCGAGCGTGACCCGGGCACGCGCGATCGCGGCGCTCGAGGCGGCCGGGCGCACGTGGCGGGTCGCCTTCACCAGCGCGAGCCTGACCGGGCTGAGCGCGGCGGCGCGCGCCGGCCTGGGCGTGATGCCGCACTCGGCGCGGCTGCTGCCCGCCGGGCTGGCCGTGCTGCCGCCCGGGGCGGCGCTGCCGGCGCTGCCGGTGATGGAATTCGTGGTGATCGCGCCGGGGCACGACCCCGCCACCGCGGCGCTGGCGGCGGCGATGCTCGGCTGGTCGCGCGCGGGGCGGTGACGGTGACAAAGGGCCCGGATAGAACCCCTTCCCTCTCACCGTCACCGCGGCGCAGGCCGGGGTCCAGTCGCGACGGCGGTCGTGGCTCCAGCGACACGTCACCCGACTGGGCCCCGGCCTTCGCCGGGGCGACGGAAGAGAAACGGTGCCACAGATAACGAGGGTTCGCAGCTCCCTAGCTGCCGAGCTGATCTCGAGAGGACACCGCCGCCGCCCTCGGCCGGGCGGCGGTACTCCTCTCACATGCGGTCAGAGGCCGACGACGCCGCCGTCGGTCTTGGTGATCACGATCGTCGCGGAGCGCGGGCGCGACGGCGTGGTCACCGCCCCCGCCTGGTTCGCCGGCCAGCTCGAGGTGATGTTCGCCGGGCCGCCGTTCTCGCCCGGGTGCTGGATGTTGACGAAGAGCGAGCGGCCGTCCGGCGTGGTGGTGATGCCGGTGATCTCACACTCCTTCGGCCCGACTAGGAAGCGCTTGAGCTTGCTGCCCGGCGCCGCGCCGATGCGGGTGGTGGTGGTGCTGGTCGTCGTGGCGTTGGCCGCGGTGGTCAGCGTGTTGTTCACCACGCGCGTGCCGCCGTCGCCGACGCTGCCGGGCATCGCCGCGAGCAGCATGCAGTTGGTGACGTCGGTGTAGGCGCCGTCGTCGGTCTCGATCCACAGCACCGGCGCCACCTGGCCGCTGGCGTTGCTCGGCAGGCCGAACCACAGGCCGTCGGGCGACGAGAAATCGTTGCTCGCGTCCAACCCCGAGAGATTGATGTTCGTCGGATCGAGGTCGGCGCCCGAGCCGAAGGCGTAGATGTCCCAGGTGAAGCCGGTCGCCTCGGTGGTGTCGCCTGTCTCGCGCAGGCGGATGACATGGCCGTTGGCGTTGCCGCGCGTCGCCTGCGCGCTGGTGGGCGGGTCGGCGTTGACGACGTCGCCCTGCGGCAGCTTGGGATCGGTGTAGGCGCGCGGGTTGGCGGCGTCGGTGGTCGCCGGGGTGCGCGACGAGTTGTTGGTCAGCGTGCAGTACATCTCGCCGTTGACCGGGTTGACCGCGGTCCACTCGGGCCGGTCCATCCGCGTCGCGCCGAGCACGTCGGCGGCGAGGCGCGTGTTGATCAGCACGTCGGCCTGGTCGGCGAAGGCGTAGGTCGCGTTCGACGCCGTCAGCCCGTTCTGGCCGAAGGTCAGCGGCAGCCAGGTACCGCTGCCGTCGGCGTTGAAGCGCGCGACATAGAGCGTGCCGGTGTCGAGATAGTTGTCACCGGTGGCGAGCCGGTCGCTCGGCGTCGCGTCGGCGGCGACCCAGGGCGTCGCCGAGACGAACTTGTAGATATATTCGTTCTGCGCGTCGTCGCCCATGTAGAAGGCGGGGCGGACGCCCGCGATCACGCGGCCGGCCATGCAGCCCTCGTGGTTCATGCGGCCGAGCGCGGTACGCTTCCGCGGGGTCGAGGTCTGTGTGTAGGGGTCGATCTCGACCACCCAGCCGAACTGGAACGGTTCGTTGCGGAAGTCGGCGGTGCCGTCGGCGGTGGCGCTGGCGGTGGCGCTGGCGTTCCAGCGCGCGAAGACGGTGCTCGACGCGTCCGACGGGGTCGCGGTGGTCCAGCCGTAATTGCCGGCGCGGCCCTCGCTGATGCCGTAGCGGGTCAGCGACACGTTCTGCTTGGCGTTGCCGGCGGCGGTGCGGATCGCCGCGTCACCCGCGTTGCGGCGGAAATAGCCCGCCCAATTCTCCTCGTTGGTGAGGTAGGTACCCCAGGGCATGTAGCCGTTGGCACAGTTGTTGATCGTGCCGCGCCCGGTGGTGCCGTCGGCCGAGTAGAGCGTGCGCAGCGCGGCGTTGCCGCGCACCGGCCCGTTGAACTGCACCGGCGTGTTGGGGGTGATGCGGCGGTTGAGCGCGCTGCCCTGGACGTAGCTCCACGCGCCGGTGTTGCTGGCGCGGGTGACCTCGATCACCGAGACGCCGTGCGCCTCGATCTCCTTGATCGCCTCGCTCTCGGGCCGCGGCGACGGCGAGGGGCCGTTGGCGTGCAGATAGGCCTGGGTGATGTTCTCGTGGTTGAGGACCAGCACGCCGCGCGTGTTGTTGGTGGTGTCGGGCGCGTTGCCGCTCGCCGCGAGGCCGAAATAGGACATGCCGTCGTGGTGGTCGCCGGCGCGCTGCGCGAAATTGGTGTCGGTGCCGTTGTTGGCATAGGCCGCGACGCTCGACGCGATCGGGTCGCCGAGGCGGTACAGCACGGTCACCTGATAGTCGGACGGGACGGTCACGACGTCGTTGAGGTTCTTCGCCACCGCGGTGAAGGCGAGCGTGGCGGGCAGCACGGTGACGGTCGAGCGCGCGCTGCTCGAGCCGCTGCCGCCGCTCGCGGTGAACTCGAAGACGAGCGCGGTCGACTGGGTGACGTTCGGCGCGGTGAAGGTGATCGAGTTGCCGCTCGCGATCACGGGCACGGTCGGGCCGCTGACCTGGGTGAACTTGGTGGTGCTGGCATTGTCGGTCGCGGTGGCGGTGAGCGTCACCACGTGGCCGCCCTGGGTCTGGACGTTGACGCCGTCGGACACGGTGATGACGTCGTTGCCGTTGTCGTCGCAGCCGGACAGCAGCGCGCCGCCGAACACCGCGGTGGTCATCGCGCTCATCCCGCCCATCATCTGTCGGCGCGAGTAGCGGCGTGCGACCAGGTCGCTGAGATGCGGGTTGTGGGTCGGATTGGTGTCGACGTCACCGTCGTCGTAGGACGGCGTGGCGAGGCTGAGCTGCTGGTCGGTCATGACGCTCCCTGGGCGCTATCGGTTTGTACCGACGCCTATTGGCGGCGCTCCAAGGCACGTGCGCGACAGTTTGATGAGCGCTGGATGACGCCACCGTTACGTATCCGTGACACCCGTCCGTGCTTGACTACCCTGCGTGATCCGCTATGAGCCGCCCCGCGCGTCCCGCCCCAGGGCGATGACGCACCGTCCGAGACAGCGGGTGGCCCCAGGGCCTTAATTCCCCGCCGAGACGGGGACAGGAACAACGCGGTCGCGACGCGCCTATCGATGGCGCGCGCTGTCGCCGCCCGCACGGGCTCCCATTCCCCATCGCTGGACAGTACCGCCGGGCGCTCGCGCGCGGCGGTTCGTACCCGGACAGGCGGCCCCGGCCCCCTGTCCCAACGTGGAGAATGGCATGGATCGTAGTCAGAAGACCGCGGCCGTCGCCGAGCTGAACGATACCTTCTCGAAGGTCGGCGTGGTGGTCGTCACCCGCAACCTCGGGATGACGGTGGCGCAGTCGACCGACTTGCGCAACCGGATGCGGGACGCCGGCGCGAGCTACAAGGTCTCGAAGAACAAGCTTGCCAGGATCGCGCTCGACGGCACCGACTATGGCTCGCTCAGCGACATGCTGACGGGTCCGGTCGGCCTGGCTTCCTCGACCGACCCGGTCGCGGCGGCCAAGGTGGCGGTCGATTTCGCCAAGACGACCGACAAGTTCGAGATCGTCGGCGGCGCGATGGGCGCGACCGCGCTCGACCTGGCCGGCGTGCAGGCACTGGCGACGCTCCCGTCGCTGGACGAGCTGCGCGCCAAGATCGTCGGCCTCATCGTGGCCCCGGCCACGAAGATCGCGACGATCACCCAGGCTCCGGCCGCGCAGATCGCGCGCGTCCTCTCCGCCTACGCGGAGAAGGAAGCCGCCTGATCGGGCAGCTGACCGGCATTCATTTGTGAACATGGGGCACCTGTCCCCGCTTGATAGGAAGTACGATCATGGCAGACCTGAACGCGCTGGTTGACCAGCTGAGCGAGCTGACCGTCCTCGAGGCCGCCGAGCTCTCGAAGCTGCTCGAAGAGAAGTGGGGCGTCTCGGCCGCCGCCGCGGTCGCGGCCCCGGCCGCCGGTGGCGCCGGTGCGGCGGCTCCCGCCGTCGAGGAGAAGACCGAGTTCGACGTGATCCTGACCGGCGACGGTGGCAAGAAGATCAACGTCATCAAGGAGGTCCGCGCGCTCACCGGGCTCGGCCTGACCGAGGCGAAGGCCCTGGTCGAGGGCGCGCCGAAGCCGGTCAAGGAAGGCGTGAACAAGGACGAGGCCGAGAAGGTCAAGAAGCAGCTCGAGGAAGCCGGCGCGACCGTCGAGCTCAAGTAAGCCGATCACCGGATCCCGCGGGCTCGCCCGCGGGTCACGGACTCAGCAGTGGCGGGGCGGTCTTCCTGGCGGAAGGTCGCCCCGTTCGCGTTGGTGCGACGGCGCGTGTCCGCGGACGCTCCGTCTCCCGCGGGCGGTTGACGCGCTGCGCGCCGCCATCGCGCTCCTCTCGCCGTCATCCCGGACTTAAGTTGAGGGTCACCGCGCGATCCAACGAATGTTGGCGCGATCGCTGCGATAGATCCGGATCAGCCGTCAGCGCGTGACCGGCTCGCCGTGCGCGCGAACGCCGAGCCTCTCGTGCATCCGCGCGGGCGCGTCGAGCCAGAAGGGCGCGAGCTTCGCCGCCCCCTCCCGCTCCACCCCGACGGCGAAGGCCGCCGCGCTCTGCGCCTCCCCCTCCCCGCTGGCGTAGCGCACGTCCACCGCCGCGACCGGCACGAACATCGCGCGCCCCGCCATGTCGATCGGCACGATGGATGCGCGGGGCAGCGTCAGCAGCAACGGCAGCACGCGCCGCTCGCCCGGCGCGAGCGCGAACGGCGCGACGGCGGGCCGTCCCAGCGGCTGCGCGAACGAGGCGGCGAGCTCGGCCTGCTGGTCGCGGTGCGCGCTCAAGAGGCGAGCCGCGACGTGCACCGCGGTCGCGGGCGCGGCACCGGCGTTGACGATCTCCAGCTCGGCGTCGAGCGTCGCGGTGAGCAGGTTGATCCCGCCGCGGCGCGGGCGGAGCGCCAACGTGAGCCGCGCGCGCTCACCGCCGACGCCGACGAGCGGCTCTGTGAGACGCGGCGGCAGCGGGGGTGATAATGGCATCGGCTCGGCTGGCACGAGCGCGACGTCCTCCACCCCGGCGCCGGCTACCGGACGACGGCGCCACCATAGCAGCAACGCCCCGCCGGCGAGCAGGACGAGCGCACCGGCGATCAGCCAGTCCGCGCGCCACAGCGGCGCCGGCGGTGCCGAGGCCGGCGGCGGCACCGGTACCGGCACCGCGGCCGGGATGCTCGGCGTCGGCGCGGGAACGTCGATCGGCGCCGAGGCCGTCGGCGCGGCGAGCGGCGCGGCTGTGGGGAGCGGCGCGCTCGGCGTCGGCGTCGGCGTCGCGAGGGCGCGCGGCCGCGGCGCGGCGGCCGCACGCGGGCTCACCGTCGCACGCGGCGTCGCGGTCGGGCGCGGCGTGGGCCGCGGCGTCGGCGCCACCCGCACGGGCGCGACGACGGGCGGCACGTTCGGCGGCGACCCCGGTCCCGGCGGCAGCGACCAGCTGATCGGCGGGGGCACCGCCGAGGCAGCGGGCGGCACCGTCGTGGCCGGCGCCGGAGTCGCCTGCTGCGCCGCGGCCGGCGCCGCGACGGGTGCGAGCGCGAGCAGGAAGGCAGTGTCACGCATGAACATCGCCCGACCGCTACCGTGTCGACCGCCGAGGTCAACCGCCCGCCCGCGCGCCGCCGCCCCGCGCCGGCCCGGTTGACGCTCCGCCGCGACGAGCCTATATCCCGCCCTCTTCCTTCGGTTCCGGGACATGACGCGCCGTCGCGCAGCGCGCCATACGTATGGGATCGAGGGGTTCAGGACGCTGAAGGTCGCCGTCTCCCGTTCGCCGGGATCAGACGCGCGGCCTTTCGCCGTTCGGTCCCATGCGCCCGTAAATTCTGGCTGACGAGGCACACGCTCCTATGGCAACCAAGGCGATCGACGCGGGCTCCGCGCGCTCCGACCGGCTCAGCGGCACGCGCAAGCGGCGCATCCGCAAGGTCTTCGGCAACATCCACGAAGTCGTGCAGATGCCGAACCTGATCGAGGTCCAGCGCGAGAGCTACGAGCAGTTCCTGCGCTCGGATCCCTCGATCGGCTATGTCTCGGGTCTCGAGAAGACGCTGCGCAGCGTCTTCCCGATCCGTGACTTCGCCGGCACCGCCGAGCTCGACTTCGTGACCTACGAGCTCGAGCCGCCCAAGTTCGACGTCGAGGAGTGCCGCCAGCGCGGCATCACCTATGCCGCGCCGATGCGCGTCACGCTGCGCCTGATCGTGTTCGAGGTGGATCCCGATACGGAGACCCGCTCGGTGCTCGATATCAAGGAGCAGGACGTCTACATGGGCGACATGCCGCTCATGACCGAGAACGGCACCTTCTTCATCAACGGCACCGAGCGCGTGATCGTCTCGCAGATGCACCGCTCGCCGGGCGTGCTGTTCGATCACGACCGCGGCAAGACGCACGCGAGCGGCAAGTATCTCTTCGCGGCGCGCGTCATCCCCTATCGCGGTTCCTGGCTGGACTTCGAGTTCGACGCCAAGGACATCGTCAACGTCCGCATCGACCGGAAGCGCAAGCTGCCGGTGACCGCGCTGCTGTACGCGCTGGGACTCAACTCGGAGGAGATCCTCAACCACTTCTACAACCGCGTCACTTACGTGCGCGGCGAGGGTGGCTGGCAGATCCCGTTCGCGGCCGAGAACTGGCGCGGCGTGAAGCCGACGTTCGACCTGATCGACGCCGCCTCGGGCGAGGTGGTGTTCGCCGCGGGCACCAAGGTGACCCCGCGCGCCGCCAACAAGGCGGGCAAGGACGGGCTGCAGACACTGCTGATCCCCACCGAGGAGATCTACGGCCGCTATTCCGCCTATGACCTGATCAACGAGAAGACCGGCGAGATCTACGTCGAGGCCGGCGACGAGATGGGGCCGGAGAGCCTCGAGAAGCTCGACAAGGCCGGGATCGACCGGATCGAGCTGCTCGACATCGACCATGTCACGACGGGCCCGTGGATCCGCAACACGCTCAAGGCCGACAAGGCCGAGGAGCGCGAGCAGGCGCTGTCCGACATCTACCGCGTGATGCGCCCCGGCGAGCCGCCGACGCTCGAGACCGCGGAGTCGCTGTTCGCCGGCCTGTTCTTCGATCCGGACCGCTACGACCTGTCGGCGGTGGGCCGCGTCAAGCTCAACATGCGCCTCGACCTCGACGCCGAGGACACGGTGACGACGCTGCGCACCGAGGACATCCTGGCGGTCGTCAAGACCCTGGTCGACCTGAAGGACGGCAAGGGCGAGATCGACGACATCGACAATCTCGGCAACCGCCGCGTCCGCTCGGTCGGCGAGCTGCTGGAGAACCAGTATCGCGTCGGCCTGCTGCGCATGGAGCGCGCGGTGAAGGAGCGCATGTCGTCGGTCGACGTGTCGACGGTCATGCCGAACGACCTGATCAACGCCAAGCCCGCGGTCGCCGCGGTGCGCGAGTTCTTCGGCTCGTCGCAGCTGTCGCAGTTCATGGACCAGACCAACCCGCTCTCCGAGGTGACGCACAAGCGGCGCGTCTCGGCGCTCGGGCCGGGCGGTCTCACCCGCGAGCGCGCGGGCTTCGAGGTCCGCGACGTCCACCCGACGCATTATGGCCGCATCTGCCCGATCGAGACGCCGGAAGGCCCGAACATCGGCCTGATCAACTCGCTCGCGAGCTTCAGCCGGGTCAACAAATACGGCTTCATCGAGACGCCGTACCGCAAGGTCGTCGACAACAAGGTCACCGGCGAGGTGGTCTATCTGTCGGCGATGGAGGAGGCCAAGCACACGATCGCGCAGGCCTCGGCGGATCTCGACGATAGCGGCCGGCTGACCGAGGAGCTGGTCTCCGCGCGTCAGGCGGGCGAGTTCCTGATGGCACTCCCCGAGACGATCACGCTGATGGACGTGAGCCCGAAGCAGCTCGTGTCGGTCGCGGCGTCGCTGATCCCGTTCCTCGAGAACGACGACGCCAATCGCGCGCTGATGGGCTCGAACATGCAGCGCCAGGCGGTGCCGCTGGTCAAGGCCGAGGCGCCGTTCGTCGGCACGGGCATGGAGGAGACCGTCGCGCGCGACTCGGGCGCGGCGATCGCTGCCAAGCGCGCCGGCGTGATCGACCAGGTCGACGCCAGCCGCATCGTGATCCGGGCGACGGGTGACGTCAGCGCGACCGAGTCGGGCGTCGACATCTACACGCTGATGAAGTTCCAGCGCTCGAACCAGTCGACCTGCATCAACCAGCGCCCGCTGGTGAAGGTGGGCGACGTGGTCAACGTCGGTGACGTCATCGCGGACGGCCCGTCGACCGAGTTCGGCGAGCTGGCGCTGGGCCGCAACGCGCTCGTCGCGTTCATGCCGTGGAACGGGTACAATTACGAGGACTCGATCCTCATCTCCGAGCGGATCGTGAAGGACGACGTGTTCACGTCGATCCACATCGACGAGTTCGAGGTGATGGCCCGCGATACCAAGCTCGGGCCCGAGGACATCACCCGCGACATCCCGAACGTCGGCGAGGAGGCGCTGCGCAACCTCGACGAGGCGGGCATCGTCTACATCGGCGCCGAGGTGGAGCCGGGCGACATCCTCGTCGGCAAGATCACGCCGAAGGGCGAGAGCCCGATGACGCCGGAGGAGAAGCTGCTCCGCGCCATCTTCGGCGAGAAGGCCAGCGACGTGCGTGACACCTCGCTGCGCCTGCCGCCGGGCGTCGCCGGGACGATCGTCGACGTGCGCGTCTTCAATCGCCACGGCATCGACAAGGACGAGCGCGCGATGGCGATCGAGCGCGAGGAGATCGAGCGCCTGAAGAAGGACTCGGACGACGAGCGCACGATCCTCAACCGCGCCACCTGGTCGCGCCTGCGCGAGATGCTGCTCGACCAGGTCGCCACGGCGGTGCCGAAGGGCCTGAAGAAGGGCGCCACGATCGACATGGACCTGCTCGACAGCGTCGACCGCCACGAGTGGTGGAAGTTCGCGGTGCAGGACGACGCGGTCCAGGCCAACCTGGAGGCGGTCAAGGCGCAGTATGACGAGGCCGCCAAGAAGATCCGCGACAAGTTCGAGGATCGGCGCGAGAAGCTGGAGCGCGGCGACGAGCTGCCGCCGGGCGTGCTCAAGATGGTCAAGGTGTTCGTCGCGGTGAAGCGCAAGCTGCAGCCGGGCGACAAGATGGCCGGCCGTCACGGCAACAAGGGCGTGATCAGCCGCATCCTGCCGGTCGAGGACATGCCGTTCCTCGCCGACGGGACGCCGGTGGACCTCGTGCTCAACCCGCTGGGCGTGCCGTCGCGCATGAACGTCGGGCAGATCTTCGAGACCCACCTGGGCTGGGCCGCGCGCGGCCTGGGCCAGCAGATCTCGCACGCGCTCGAGGACTGGCGCGAGGCCAACCCCGACGCCAAGGCGGGCGAGATGCCCGCGGCGGTGAAGGAGCGGCTCGAGACCGTCTATGGCGAGCATTATCTCGACGACATCCGCGCCCGCGACGGCAACGAGATCGTCGAGCTGGCGCAGAACCTGAAGGCGGGCGTGCCGATGGCGACCCCGGTGTTCGACGGCGCGGTGGAAGCCGATGTCGCCGAGATGCTGGAGCTCGCCGGGCTCGATCGCTCGGGCCAGTCTGACCTGTTCGACGGGCGCACCGGCGACCAGTTCGACCGCAAGGTGACCGTGGGCATCATCTACATGCTCAAGCTGCACCACCTCGTGGACGACAAGATCCACGCGCGCTCGATCGGGCCCTACTCGCTCGTCACCCAGCAGCCGCTGGGCGGCAAGGCGCAGTTCGGCGGCCAGCGCTTCGGCGAGATGGAGGTGTGGGCGCTCCAGGCGTACGGCGCCGCCTACACGCTGCAGGAGATGCTGACGGTGAAGTCCGACGACGTCGTCGGCCGCACCAAGGTCTACGAGGCGATCGTCAAGGGCGACGACACGTTTGAGGCCGGCATCCCCGAGAGCTTCAACGTGCTGGTCAAGGAGATGCGCTCGCTGGGTCTCAACGTCGATCTCAAGACGATGGACCTGGGCGTGGACGAGGACGGCGTCGCGATCGCAGCGGAATGAGCAAGCGCCCTCCCTTTCCCGGCGGGAGAGGGAGGGAGCGGCCGCAGGCCGCGGAAGGGTGGGAGTGACGCGCCGCGCGCCGCCCTCACCTTCCCACTCGGCGATGCCGAGCGGGCCCCTTCCTCTCCCGCTGGGAGAGGAGAGATTTGAAAGAGGTTCATCAAGATGAACGAACTGACCAATTTCGCCAATCCGCTCGCCAAGCCGGAGACGTTCGACCAGATCCAGATCGGGATCGCGTCGCCGGACAAGATCCGCAGCTGGTCCTTCGGCGAGATCAAGAAGCCCGAGACGATCAACTATCGCACGTTCAAGCCCGAGCGTGACGGCCTGTTCTGCGCGCGCATCTTCGGTCCGATCAAGGACTATGAGTGCCTGTGCGGCAAGTACAAGCGCATGAAGTACAAGGGCATCGTCTGCGAGAAGTGCGGCGTGGAGGTGACCGTCTCCAAGGTCCGCCGCGAGCGCATGGGCCATATCGAGCTGGCCGCCCCGGTCGCGCACATCTGGTTCCTCAAGTCGCTGCCGAGCCGCATCGGCCTGCTGCTCGACATGCAGCTCAAGCAGCTCGAGCGCGTGCTGTACTTCGAGGCCTATATCGTGATCGAGCCGGGCCTGACCCCGCTCGAGAAGTATCAGCTCCTCACCGAGGACGAGCTGCTCGAGGCGCAGGACGAGTATGGCGAGGACGCCTTCTCGGCCGGCATCGGCGCGGAAGCCGTCCGCATCATGCTCGAGAGCCTCGATCTCGAGGGCGAGAAGGTCGCGCTGCTCGAGGAGCTCGCGACCACCAAGTCCGAGCTGAAGCCCAAGAAGATCATCAAGCGGCTCAAGGTCGTCGAGAGCTTCCTCGAGTCGGGCAACCGGCCCGAGTGGATGATCCTCGAGGTGATCCCTGTGATCCCGCCCGAGCTGCGCCCGCTGGTGCCGCTCGACGGCGGCCGCTTCGCCACGTCGGATCTCAACGACCTGTACCGCCGCGTGATCAACCGCAACAACCGCCTCAAGCGGCTGATGGAGCTGCGCGCGCCCGACATCATCGTGCGCAACGAGAAGCGCATGCTGCAGGAGGCGGTCGACGCGCTGTTCGACAATGGCCGCCGCGGCCGCACGATCACGGGTGCCAACAAGCGCCCGCTCAAGTCGCTGTCCGACATGCTCAAGGGCAAGCAGGGCCGCTTCCGCCAGAATCTGCTCGGCAAGCGCGTCGACTATTCGGGCCGTTCGGTGATCGTGACCGGCCCCGAGCTCAAGCTGCACCAGTGCGGACTGCCCAAGAAGATGGCGCTCGAGCTGTTCAAGCCGTTCATCTACGCGCGCCTCGACGCCAAGGGCCTGAGCATGACGCTCAAGCAGGCGAAGAAGTGGGTCGAGAAGGAGCGCAAGGAAGTCTGGGACATCCTCGACGAGGTGATCCGCGAGCATCCCGTGCTGCTCAACCGCGCGCCGACGCTCCACCGGCTCGGCATCCAGGCGTTTGAGCCGGTGCTGATCGAGGGCAAGGCGATCCAGCTCCACCCGCTGGTCTGCTCGGCGTTCAACGCCGACTTCGACGGCGACCAGATGGCCGTGCACGTGCCCTTGAGCCTCGAGGCGCAGCTGGAAGCGCGCGTGCTGATGATGTCAACCAACAACATCCTCAGCCCGGCGAACGGCAAGCCGATCATCGTGCCCTCGCAGGACATGGTGCTGGGCCTCTATTACCTGTCGATGGAGAAGCAGGGCGAGCCCGGCGAGGGCATGCTGCTCGGCGACATGGCCGAGGTGCACCAGGCGCTCTACGCCGGGGCGGTGACGCTCCACACCAAGATCGTCAGCCGCGTGCCGCAGACCGACGAGCAGGGTAAGCAGTATCTCAAGCGCTTCGAGACCACTCCCGGCCGCATGCTGCTGGGCGAGACGCTGCCGAAGAGCCACAAGGTGCCCTTCGACGTCGTCAACCGGCTGCTGACCAAGAAGGACGTCGGCGATGTCATCGACGAGGTGTATCGCCACACCGGCCAGAAGGAGACGGTGCTGTTCGCCGACGCGATCATGGCGCTCGGCTTCCGCCACGCCTTCCGCGCCGGCATCTCCTTCGGCAAGGATGACATGATCATCCCGGGCGACAAGGAGAAGCTGGTCGACGAGACGCGCGACCAGGTGAAGGACTATGAGCAGCAGTATCAGGACGGCCTGATCACGCAGCAGGAGAAGTACAACAAGGTGATCGACGCCTGGAGCCGCTGCGGTGACCAGGTGGCGGCCTCGATGATGAACGAGATCAAGGCGGTGAAGGTCGACCCGGAGACGGGCCGCGAGAAGCCGATCAACTCGATCTACATGATGGCGCATTCGGGTGCGCGCGGCTCGCAGGCGCAGATCAAGCAGCTGGCGGGTATGCGCGGGCTGATGGCCAAGCCCTCGGGCGAGATCATCGAGACCCCGATCATCTCGAACTTCAAGGAAGGCCTGACCGTCCTCGAATACTTCAACTCGACCCACGGCGCCCGCAAGGGCCTCGCGGACACCGCGTTGAAGACCGCTAACTCGGGCTATCTCACCCGCCGCCTCGTCGACGTGTCGCAGGACTGCGTCATCATCGAGGAGGATTGCGGCACCGAGCGCGCGCTCGAGATGAAGGCGATCGTCCAGGGCGGCTCGACCATCGCGTCGCTCGGCGAGCGTATCCTGGGCCGCACCACGGCGGAGGACATCGTCGACGCCAAGACGGGCAAGGTGGTGATCCCGGTCGGCACGCTGCTCGACGAGCCGATGATCGCGCAGATCGAGGCGCTGGGCATCCCGGCGATGAAGATCCGCTCGCCGCTGGTCTGCGAGAGCAAGGTCGGCGTCTGCGGCAAGTGCTACGGGCGTGACCTCGCGCGCGGCACCCCGGTCAACATCGGCGAGGCGGTCGGCGTGATCGCGGCGCAGTCGATCGGCGAGCCGGGCACCCAGCTGACGATGCGGACCTTCCACATCGGCGGCGCGGCGCAGCTCAACGAGCAGTCGAACCTCGAGGCGCCGGTGGACGGCACCGTCGAGTTCCGCGACGTGCGCGTGATCGAGGACCAGCGCGGCCGCCGCGTCGTGCTGAGCCGCTCGGCCGAGATCGCGATCGTCGACATGGACGGGCGCGAGCTGGCGGTCCACAAGATCCCGTACGGCGCGTACGTGATGTTCGACGACGGCCACATCGTCTCCAAGGGCGACCGCATGGCCGAGTGGGATCCGTTCACCATGCCGGTGATCACGGAGACCGGCGGTACCGTGAAGTTCCAGGACCTGATCGAGGGCAAGACGCTCACCGAGCAGGTCGACGAGGCGACCGGTATCGCGCAGCGCGTGGTGATCGAGTATCGCGCGACCACGAAGTCGAAGGAGGATCTGCGCCCGCGCATGACCCTGCTCGACGAGGGTTCGGGCGAGGCGGCACGCTACCTGCTGGCGCCGGGCGCGGTGCTCTCGGTGGAGGACAATGGGACGGTGCAGGCCGGCGACGTGCTCGCCCGCGTCGCGCGCGAGTCCGCCAAGACGCGCGACATCACCGGCGGTCTGCCGCGCGTCGCCGAGCTGTTCGAGGCGCGCAAGCCCAAGGAGAACGCGATCATCGCGAAGGTCTCGGGCCGCGTCGTGTTCGGCAAGGACTATAAGGCCAAGCGCAAGATCGGCATCCAGCCCGAGGACGGCGGCGAGGTCGTCGAGTATCTCGTGCCCAAGTCGAAGGTGATCGACGTACAGGAAGGCGACTACGTCAAGCGTGGCGACAACCTGATCGGCGGCAGCCCCGACCCGCACGACATCCTCGAGGTGCTCGGCATCGAGCCGCTGGCGGAATACCTCGTGTCGGAGATCCAGGAGGTCTATCGTCTCCAGGGCGTGAAGATCAACGACAAGCACATCGAGGTGATCGTCCGCCAGATGCTCCAGAAGGTCGAGATCATCGAGAGCGGCGACACCACGTTGCTGGTCGGTGAGCAGGTCGACCGCGAGGAGATGGACGCGATCAACGATCGTCTGGAGAACGGCCAGGCGCGGGCGGCGGGCAAGCCGATCCTGCTGGGCATCACCAAGGCGTCGCTGCAGACCCGCAGCTTCATCTCGGCGGCCTCGTTCCAGGAGACCACCCGCGTCCTCACCGAGGCGGCGGTCCAGGGCAAGCAGGACACGCTGATGGGCCTCAAGGAGAATGTGATCGTCGGCCGGCTGATCCCGGCGGGCACCGGCGCGGGCATGAACCGCCTGCGCGTGGCGGCCTCGTCGCGTGACGCCGCGCTGCGCGTCCAGCAGCGCAAGCTGCAGGAGGCGATGATCGCGGCGGGCTCGGCCGGCACCGCGTCGCAGACCCGCGCCGCCGAGGAAGCGCGCAGTCCGCGCGACGACGCCGGCACCGGCAGCGACCCGCTGGCGGCGGTGGTGCCCTCGGGCACCGGCACCGACGCCGACGCGGGCGAGTATCTCAACGAGAAGTGAGACGCGGCGGCGGTGAGAGCCGCGCCGCCGACCTGATCGAGCCGCCGCCCGGAATGCCGGGCGGCGGCTTCTTTTTTGTGCCTCGGGGCGGCCGTCGAGCGGCGGAGCGTCCTAGGATGAGAGGGTTATCCCTGACGGAGCCAGCGCGTGATCGACCAGCCGCCCCGCCCCGTTCGCGCCGAGGACATCCTCGCCGACGGTGTCGATCAGACCGACCTGGACGGGCTCAGCGCGCGAAAGGGCACGGTCGCGGCGTTCCTGCGCAACGCCCGCCGCTGGGTCGAGCCGGACATCGCCGGGTCGGAACGCGCCCTGCTCACCGAGGCGATCGCGCGAGCGGTGCCGGTGCTCCGCGCGATCGGCCTGTTCGACGTGCTCGAGGTGCGCGACCCCGCGCTCCGCGCGCTGATCGACGCCTGCTGAGCGATGGCGGCGCGTCGCGGCCAAGCGGCGCGACCGGCGTCGCCCGCGCCGAAGCCCGAGGATGAGCCGACGGCACCCGTCAGCCGAGCGCCCGGCAGCCGACGCGATCGCGCGCTATGGCAGCTCGCCCGTGCCAAGCGGCTCGTGCTCGTGCTGTCGACACTGGCGGCGGCGCTCTCGATCGTGACGCTCTCGACCAGCCCGCTCGAGTGGGTCGGCGGGGGTGACGAGCTATCGCCCGCGTCGCATTGCGCGGTGCTCGGCGCGCGCGACCCGGCTCGACCGCTGCTCGCCGCGCTCACCCTGGTGCCAGTGGTGGCGCTGTTGCTGTGCGCCTGGTGCCGGCCGCGCTCCCGGTCCAGCCTGCTGCTCGGCGGCGCGACCCTGCTGCTATGGGCGTATCGTTTCCACCTGCGCCACCCCGGCTGCTGATCGCCGGCGGGTTGACCGCGCGTTAACTACCCGGCGCGCAGGGATGGCAGATGTCCGTCGCGCGCCTGCCCTCCCCCGCCCCGCTGCCGGCCCGTCGCCGCGCCGCGGGATGGCTGCTGGCAGCGACGCTGCTGCTGATCGTGGTCGGCCTGCTCTCCCCTGCCCTGCCCGCGGCGCGCCCCGCTACGTCCGCCGATCGCGGCGACGCCGCGCTCTATCGCGCGATCGATCGACGCCTCGCCGCCGGGCAGGGATATTACACCGCCGCCGCCGCCGAGCATCGCGCGCGCGACTTCCCGCTCCGGCCCGCGGTGGCGGTGCGGCTGCCGAGTCGCGCCTGGTTCTACCGTCTGGTCGGCGAGGACGCAGCGCTGTGGTGGCTGCGCGCGCTCGCCCTGCTGGCCGCGCTCGCCACCGCGTCCCGCCTGCGCGCCGCAGCCGGGTCGCGCGTGCTCTGGGGCGGCGCGAGCGCGATCGCGGCGGCCTCGACGCTGCCGCTCGCCAACCCCGTGGTCGCGCTCTGGCCCGAGTGCTGGGCTGGACTGCTGGTCGCCCTGTCACTCGCGTGCCGGGACAACCGCCGCTGGCGCGTGGCCGCGCTGCTCGGTCTGGCCGCCGCGCTCGTGCGCGAGCTCGCGCTCCCTTACCTGGCGGTGATGGCGCTCGTCGCGGCGCTCGACCGGCGCCGCGACGAGGTGCTCGGCTGGATCGCCGCGACCGTCGTCGCCGTACTCGCGCTCGCCGCGCACGCCGCGGCGGTGGCGACCGTGCTGCGACCGGGTGACGGCGAGTCGCAGGGCTGGGTCCGCGCGGGTGGCTGGGCCTTCGACCTGGCGATGGCGCGCGCGACCACGCCGCTGGCGCTGGTCCCCGCCGCGACGGCGCTGCTGGTGCCGCTCGCGCTCTACGGCTGGGCGAGCGCGCCGGGCGGCTATGCGCGGCGCGTCACTCTCGCGCTGGCGGCCTGGCTGGTGCCAGCGCTGCTGATCGGCCGGCCGGAGAACAGCTATTGGGGGCTGATGCTGGCGCCGGTGTGGCTCGCCGGCCTGCCGCTCGCGTTGCCGGCGCTCCGCGACGCGATTGCGCGCGCTGCAACCACGAACCAAGAGCTTGCAATTGCGCGCTCGTCACGGGCCGACCACATGCCCGCTAGTGCTGCAGCGCAGCATTCGCCTTAGAGGTCGTCCATGTTCTCGCTCGTTTACCTCATCATCAGCCATCGCGGCGCCGAGCGCGCGCGCGCCACCGCCCCGGTGCCCGCCGCCGTCGTCTCCGCGCCCACGGCGGAGCCGTACCGCTTCGCCGCCTGACCGGACGCAGGACGCTGATCGGCCCAGTAGGAGCCGAAGTGCAGGTCCCAGCTGCCCGGGCGGAAGCGGTCGAGGCCTGATCCGGGATAGAGCGTGAACTCGCCGAAATAGGGCTGCTCACCGACGTCGTAGAGATCAACCCGCGCGAAATCGTGCGGTGTGCCGAGCGTCTCCGCCGCCGCGATCATCCGCTGGAGCGACGCCGGGGGGACCACGGGACGAGGGTCCGCGGGGAACTCGAAGGCGAGGTCGAGCCGACGCCACGCGCGGTCGAACATGACGCGGCGATGGTGGTGCTCGCGGTCGAGGTCGACCTGGATGAACTCGACCCGTCCGCCGAAGACGAAGAACTTATAGTCGACCGGCAGGACGCGGCCGCAGCCGATCAGCGGCTCGACCAGCAGCTGCGGCACGATCTCCGAGTAGAGCCACTCGTGCAGCAGCGGCGCGTAGGGCCGACGCAGCCAGCGCGCGGCCCGGCGCCGCACCGCCTCCCAGTCGAGCGGCTCGCCGGCGCGGACGAACACACTCTGCTGGCTGGCATGCGACGATTTGAGCACGAACGGGCGCGGCCAGGGCGGCGCGTCGGGCAGCGTCGTGCCATGCCACAGCGTCGGGATCAGCCAGTCGTCGCCGAGTACCGCGGCGACATGCGCCTTCACCGCCACCTTGTCGGCGAGCGCGGGCCAGCGCGGGTCACGCTCGAACAATTTGCGCGCGTACACCAGTTCGCTGAAGCGGCGCGGCACGGCGAGATCGGGCAGTCGCCCGAACCGCCAGAGATAGATCAGCCGCGGCAACACGTTGGGCGCGCGGCGCGGGCGTAACTGCTCGACGTACTGCACGCTCGGTCCCGGGCTGCGGAGGCTCGCTCCGCGGTTACTCAGCCGAAGCGATGGGAGCAAGCGCCGGCCGACGCCGGAACGGGGCGCTTGGCCGCGGCGACGGTCACGGGAGCCGACAACAAGCGCCCGGCGCGGGGGCGCCGGGCGGAGGTTGGTCTAGGGAGCACTAGACGGTCTGGTGCGGCGCCCGTGGGAGAGGCGCCGAAACTCGGATCAGAGCGTGTTGCCCGCGGCGGCGCTCACGTTCTCGCCCGTCGCATTGGCGGGCAGCGCACCGAGATCGGTGCCGTTGCCGACCGAGGCAAAATTGCCGTCGGCGGGCAGTTCCTCGTTGAGCACCGTCTCATTCGCCAGCGTTTCGTTGGCGGCGGTGTCGTTGCTGGTCTTCGAACCGCAGGCGGCAAGCGCCAGCGCCAGGCTGATCCCGGTCACACCGGCGACGATCTTCTTCATCAACTCCGATCCCCTTCAGATAGGCGGCGCCTCGCGCCGTCAACGCCAATCTATACTGCTCCGATCGGAAAACAAGAGAGTAGATGCGGAAGCTGACCCACGAAGGCGAGCGCTACCACCACACACACAGACGCACGCCCGCGCGGCGCCGCGCGTGCGGGTGACACGCACCCGCTATCCTCATTGTAGGACGAGGATCAGGGAAGGAGGAATGTACCCTCGATCACGGTGACGCAGTCGCCGCGGAGGATCACGCGGTCGCCCTCCAGCCGGCAGCCGACCCGCCCGCCCCGCGCGCTCGCCTGATACGCGCCGAACGAGTCGCGACCCAGCCGCTCGGCCCAATAAGGTACCATCACCGCGTGCGCCGAGCCGGTCACCGGATCCTCGGGAATGTCGAAAAAGTCGGTGAAGACGCGGCTGACGACCTCGGCGGTCTCGCCGCGCGCCGCGACGATATGGACGATCGGGCCGAGCGCCTTGATCGCGCGACCGTCGGGTGCGGCGGCACGCACCGCGGCCTCGTCGGCGACGATCACGAGCGCGTAGCCTTTCTCGTGCCACAGCGTCTCGACCGCCTCGACGCCCAGCGCCGCGACCACCTCGGGCAGCGGGCGCGGCGTGGGGCCCCAGGCCGGCAGCGCCATCGCGTAGCTGGCGCCCGGCGCCCCCTCGGCGCGGGTCACTTCCAGTACGCCCGCCCGGCGCGTGCGGAAGCGCACCGAGTCGCGGTCGCCGTCCGACGAGAGCACGAAGTGGCCGCTCGCCAGCGTGGCATGACCGCACAGCGCCACCTCCGCCGCGGGCGTGAACCAGCGCAGCTCGAGATCACTCTCGCCGCTCGCGTCGGGCACCAGGAAGGCGGTCTCGCTCAGGTTGTTCTCCTGCGCGATCCGCTGGAGCAGCGCGTCCTCTGGCCAGCTCGCCAGCGGCATCACCGCCGCCGGATTGCCCGCGAAGGCGGCGTCGGCGAACGCGTCGATCTGGGCGAAGGGGATGCGCATCAGTAACCTACTCGCTTGCCGAACCAATGCGGGGTGACATCGGCCTCGACCAGGGGATTGTCGGTGTCGACGTGCCCCTCGGGGTCGAGGTGGATCAGCGTCTCGACGCGCGGGAAGGTCTCACGCAGCGCGATCTCGACCCGCTCGACGATGTCATGCGCGTCGCGCACCGTGAGCGTCGGATCGACCTCCATGTGGAACTGTGCGAAATCGTGGCTGCCGGCGCGACGCGTGCGAAAATCGTGGATGCCGCGGATGCCGGGCTGGCGCGCGGCCACCTCCATGAAGGCGGCGCGCTGGTCCTCGGGCCATTCCTTGTCCATCAGCATGTCGATCGCCTGGCTCGACGCCTGGAACGCGCCCCAGGCGAGCCACAAGGCGATGGCGATGCCGAACACCGGGTCTGCGCCCGACAGGCCGACATATTGGTCGAGCACCAGCGCCGCGATCACCGCCACGTTGAGCAGCACGTCGGACTGGTAATGGACGTTGTCCGCCAGGATCGCGACCGAGCCGGTGCGCCGGATCACGCTGCGCTGATAGGCGAGCAGCGCGAAGGTGGCGAGGATGGCGAGTACCGAGACGCCGATGCCCAGGCCCGCGTCCTCGTTGGCGGCGGGCGCGGAGAAGCGCTGGATCGCGCGCACCGCGATGCCGATCGCCGAGGCGGTGATCAGCACCACCTGGAACAGAGCGGCGAGCGCCTCGGCCTTGCCGTGGCCGAAGCGATGGTCGTGGTCGGCGGGCTCGGCCGCCAGTTTGACGCCGTACAGGGTGACCAGGCTGGCGAGCAGGTCGAGCCCGGTGTCCGCCAGGCTGCCCAGCATCGCGACGGAGCCCGTGTGCCAGGCGGCATAGCCCTTCACCAGCAGCAGCGACGTGGCCATGGCCACGCTGGCGAGCGCGGCGCGCATCGCCAAGGGCACGGCGCGGCGGCGTTCCTCGTTGGTCATGGGAAGAGCAAACCCTCGTTCCAGGCATCGTCGGCGCGGGTGAACAGCCGGCGCTCGTGCAGCCGGTGCGCGCGGTCCTGCCAGAATTCGATCTCCTCGGCGGCGACGCGATAGCCGCCCCAGAACGGCGGGCGCGGCACGTCCTGCCCGTCGAAGCGCGCGCGCATCTCGTCGACCCGCGCCTCGAACGTGGCGCGCGAGTCGAGCGGTCGCGACTGGTCCGAGGCCCAGGCGCCGAGCTGCGAGTCGCGCCCGCGCGAGGCGAAATAGGCGTCGCTCTCGGCGTCGCCGACGCGCGTCACCGCGCCGGTGACGCGCACCTGGCGTCGCTGCGACTTCCAGTGGAAGAGCAGCGAGGCCTGGGCGTTCGCGCCGAGCTCCTCGGCCTTGCGGCTGCCGCGGTTGGTGTAGAACACGAAGCCGTCCGGCCCGTGCCCCTTGAGCAGCACCATGCGGACCGACGGGCGGCCGGCGGGGTCCGCGGTGGCGAGCGCCATCGCGTTGGGGTCGTTGGGTTCGCTCTGTTCCGCCTCGGCGAGCCAGCGGTCGAAGAGCGCGATCGGATCGTCGGCCATCGCGCGCATCTAGGCGAAAAAGCGCTCGATTTCCACGCCCGATCGGGCCGGCACGGCGACGAGGGAACCCGCTCGTCAGCAAATGATTGAATCGCCTCCGGAACAAGGGAAGCGACATGGCCGCGCGGGCATATTGGCAGGGACAGATCCGGCTCGCGCTGGTGTCGATCCCGGTGGAGATCTACTCGGCGACCAAGTCGGGCGCCCAGGTCAGCTTCCACCAGATCCACGAACCCTCGGGCAAGCGGATCAAATACGAGAAGGTGGTCCCCGGCATGGGGCCGATCGACACCGACGAGATCGTCAAGGGCTTCGAGGTCGAGAAGGGCGAGTACGTCCTGCTCGAACAGGACGAGATCGACGCGGTGAAGCTCGAGTCGAAGAAGACGCTCGAGCTCACCCAGTTCGTCGACGCGAGCGAGATCGACGTGCTCTATTATGAGAAGCCCTATTTCGTCGTCCCCGCCGACGATCTGGCGGAGGAGGCGTTCATCGTCCTGCGCGAGGCGCTGCGCCGGACCAAGAAGGTCGGGCTGGGGCAGCTGGCGATGCGCGGGCGCGAATATGTCGTCAGCCTCAAGCCGTGCGGCCGCGGCATGGTGCTGGAGACGCTGCGCTACGCCGACGAGGTCAACAAGGCGCAGGGCTATTTCCGCGACATTCCCGATCAGAAGCCCGACCCCGAGCTGCTCGACCTGGCCGAGGCGCTGATCGAGAAGAAGAGCGGCGCGTTCGACCCGCAGGAGTTCCATGACCGCTACGTCGACGCGCTGCGCGGGCTGATCGAGCGCAAGCGCAAGGCGCACGGGCGGAAGATCATCGAGGACAAGGACTCGGGTGACGCGCGCTCGGCGTCGAACGTGGTCGACCTGATGGCGGCGCTGAAGAAGTCGATGGAGGGCTCGCGCGGCGCGGCCAACGAGAACAAGGCCGCGGCCAAACCCGCCGCGAAGCCGGCGGCGAAGCGGGCGCCCGCCAAGAAGCCGGCGGCGCGGAAGCCAGCGGCGAAGAAGAGCGCGTGAGGGTTGCTTCACTCATCCGTCATCCCGGACTTGGCCCGGGATCCACTCGTCGGCGGCATCGACCCTTCATGAGCACGTGGCGCGGTGGATCCCGGATGACGGTAGTCGCTGGGACATCCGCGCAGGGCGGCGGCCGCCCGTGTGAGGAGTGGGCCACGTGACGAAGAAGAAGGCCGAAGGCAGCTCGGTCGCCGCTCCTGCGCCCCAGGCCGACCCGCTCGCGCGCTACAACGCGAAGCGCGACTTCACCCGCACCGCCGAGCCCGCCGGCACGCTCGCGCCGGGCCATGGCAACGGCTTCATGGTGCAGAAGCACGACGCCACCCGCCTCCACTGGGACTTCCGGCTCGAGCTCGACGGCGTGCTCAAGAGCTGGGCGGTCACGCGCGGCCCGAGCCTCGACACCGACGAGAAACGGCTGGCGGTGCGGACCGAGGACCACCCGCTCTCCTACGCCACCTTCGAGGGTACCATCCCGAAGGGCGAATATGGCGGCGGCACGGTGATGCTGTGGGACCGCGGCACCTGGTCGCCGATCGCGGGCAAGAGCGCGCACGACCTCGACAAGGGCCACCTCCACTTCGTGCTCGACGGCGAGCGGATGAAGGGCGAGTGGCTGCTGATCCGGCTGCGCCCGCGCGGCAAGGAGAAGGGCGAGAACTGGCTGCTGCGCAAGGTCGACGACGCTTACACCGGCGGCACCGACACGTTGGTCGAGACCGCGCTGACCAGCGTCGCCACCGGCCGCACGATGCAGGAGATCGCCGAGGGCGCCGCGCCGCACGAGGGGGCCGAGACGCCCAAGACGAAGACGAGGACCGCGAGGCGCGGCCGCAAGGCCGCGCTCCCCGCCTATGAGCCGCCGCAGCTCTGCACCCTGGTCGACTCGGTGCCGAGCGGCAGCGACTGGATCCACGAGGTGAAATACGATGGCTATCGCGCGCTCGTCGCGGTCGCCGACGGCGCGGCCAGGGTCTATACGCGCAACGGGCTCGACTGGACCGACAAGTTCGCCGGCATCGCCGAGGCCGCCGCGGCGCTCCCGATCGGCAGCGCGCTGCTCGACGGCGAGATCGTCGCGTTCAAGGATGGGCGCCCCGATTTCTCGACGCTCAAGGACGCCATCGCCGCCGGCGGCGCGATGACGCTCTTCGCCTTCGACCTGCTCGAGCAGGACGGCGAGGATCTGCGCGGGCTCGCCAACGTCCAGCGCAAGGAGCGGCTGCGCGCGCTGCTCGGCGCGGGCGAGGAGCGGCTCCAGTTCGCCGAGCATGTCGTCGGCGCGGGCGAGCAATTGTTCGAGACGATGTGCCGAGAGGGATACGAGGGCGTCGTGTCGAAGAACGCCGACGCGCCCTATCGCGGCAAACGCACCCAGGCGTGGCTCAAGGTGAAGTGCACGCGCCGGCAGGAGTTCGTGATCGTCGGCTGGACCTCGTCGGACAAGCGCCGCGGCTTCCGCTCGCTGCTGCTCGGCGTCAACGAGGGCGGCGCGCTGCGCTACGCCGGCAAGGTCGGCACGGGCTTCTCTGCCACGCTGATCGAGGAGCTGGGCGCGAGACTGGCGAAGATCGAGCGCAAGACGCCGACGGTCGAGGCGCCGCGCGCGGCGGTGCGCGGCGCACATTGGGTCAGGCCCGAGCTGGTGGCCGAGATCGCCTTCGCCGAGACCACCCCCGACGGCGTGCTGCGCCACTCGAGCTTCCTCGGCCTGCGCGGCGACAAGCCGGCGCGCGAGGTGGTGGTGGAGCGCCCGGCGTCGGCGCGAGAGACCTCGACGCCGAGCACCTCGATCAAGGTGTCGAGCCGTGACCGCGTCATCTTCCCCGAGAGCAAGGTGACGAAAGGCGACCTCGCCGACTATTATCTGACGGTCGCGGGCATCATGCTGCCCTGGGCGGGCCACCGCCCGATCAGCCTGGTGCGCTGCCCGCAGGGGCGCGGCAAACACTGCTTCTTCCAGAAGCACGACGCCGGCTCGTTCGGCGACACCGTCCACCAGGTGCCGATCCGCGAGAAGGACGGCTCGACCGAGAACTACCTGTACGTCGACTCGGCCGACGGCCTCGTCGCCTGCGTCCAGATGGGAACGATCGAGTTCCACGGCTGGGGCGCGACGGTCGAGTCGCTCGAGCGGCCCGACCGCCTGGTGTTCGACCTCGACCCCGACGAGGGGCTCGACTTCGCCGATACCAAGCGCGCGGCAGAGCATCTCAAGGAACAGCTGGCCGAGCTCGGCCTGACGAGCTTCCCGCTGCTGTCGGGCGGCAAGGGCGTCCACGTCGTGGTGCCGCTGACGCCGGCGGCGGCATGGCCCGCGGTGCGCGACTTCGCCGAGCGGTTCGCGCGCGCGCTGGCGCAGGCCGAGCCCGATCGCTTCGTCGCCAACATGAGCAAGGCCAAGCGCACGGGCCGCATCTTCATCGACTATCTGCGCAACCAGCGCGGCGCGACCGCGATCATGCCCTATGCCGCGCGCGCGCGGGCGGGCGCCCCGATCGCCGCGCCGGTCTCCTGGACCGAGCTTCGCGACCTCGACACTGCCGCGCGCTGGCACGTCACCGACGCCGCCGAGTTGATCGCCCGCGCGAACGGCCGCTCGCTCAAGGGCTGGGGGGTGGCGGATCAGGTGCTGCCGGAGGTGTGAGGCGGCGGCGGCTCACTCCTCCCCGCTCGCGGGGAGGGGGACCGCTGGCGAAGCGAGTGGTGGAGGGGCCTTTCCCCTCACGCAGCGCCCGCGGAAGCCCCCCTTCACCATGCTGCGCATGGTCCCCCTCCCCGTGCCGGGGAGGATCTCGGATCACATCGGGCTCGCACGGTCCAGTCCCGTTATAATGGTCGCATGCACCACCCCCTCCTCCTCGCAGCCTTCCTCCTCGTCGTCACACCCGCTGCCGCCGCGACGCTCCCGCCCAGCTGGGTCGGCACGGTGCAGGGCCGGCTCGCCGCCGATGCCGCGCTCCACGCGCTGAGCGACCGGCTCGCCGCCAGCGACAGCGCCACGCTGGTGCTCGACGGCTGGTGCGCCGAGCATCAGATGGCGGCCAACCCGAAGATCACCGCCGAGCGGGTCCGCGGCGAGGAGCGCCCCGCGCCGCCCGAGATCCGCACCCTGCTCAAGGCCTCCGCCACCGAGCGGCTCGGTTATCGCCACGTGCGGCTGCGCTGCGGCACGCACGTCCTGTCGGACGCGGACAATTGGTATGTCCCCGCGCGGCTCACCACCGACATCAACCGCCAGCTCGACACCAGCGACACGCCGTTCGGCCGCGCCGCGCAGCCGCTCCGCTTCCGTCGCTACACCTTGTCCAGCCAGCACCTGTGGTCGCCGCTGCCGCGCCGATGGGAGACGTTGGCATCGTGGCGGTGGCCGCGGCGCGCCGAGGTCGACGTGGCCGATACCGTGATAGAGAACCACGCGGTGCTGCTGCTCCCCGACGGCGTCCCCATCAGCGCGGTGGTCGAGCGCTACACCGGCGCGGTGCTCGCTTACCCCGCGCCCCCGGTCGCGCGCTGAATCATCGCGCCGCGGCTTTGCACTGCACCGCGGCATCGCCTAGGGTCCCCCCTGCCCGTGCACGGAGGACCGAGTGGCGACCCAGCCTGCCCTGTTCGATGCCGGCACGAACGCGCGCCGCTGGCTCGACGATTACGCCGGGCGCGCCGACGACGCGATGCGCGCGGGCGCGCACCGCGCGTCGCTCGCGATGCTGGAGGAACTCGCCGCGGTCGCCGGCGACGACCTCGGCCACGCGCGCGAGCGGGTGCAGCGCCACGCCGCCGACATCGGCACTGGCTTCCGCATCATCGGCGAGGACAGCGAGCGCCCCTGGCCGGTCAGTCCGATCCCACTGCTGCTCGACGCCGACGAATGGTCGCGGATCGAGCGCGGCGTCGCGCAGCGCGCCGACCTGCTCGAGGCGATCCTCCAGGACCTGTACGGCGCGGCGCAGCTGGTCGAGCGCGGCCATCTGCCTGCCACGCTCGTCACCGGCAGCCCCTATTTCCTCCGCCCGCTCGTCGGCCTTCAGCCGCCGGGTGGCTATCACCTGCGCTTCGTCGCGGTCGATCTCGGGCGCGGGCCGTCGGGCGAGTGGCGCGTCCTCGCCGACCAGCTGCGCAGCCCCACCGGCGCGGGCTATGCGCTGGAGAACCGGCTGGCGGTGAGCCGCACCCTCGGCGGGTTGCAGGGCCGGCTCAACGTGCGGCGCCACGCGCCCTTCTTCGCCGCCTTCCGCGACGGGCTCGCCGCCGCCTGCCGCCGCAGCGACCCGCGCATCGGGCTGCTCACGCCGGGTCGCTACAATCCCAGCTACCCCGAACAGGCGCATCTGGCGCGCTACCTCGGGCTGCTGCTGGTCGAGGGCGACGACCTCGCCGCACTGGAGGACCGGCTCTACGTCCGCACCATCGGCGGGCTGAAGCGGGTCGACGCCTTGTGGCGGCGGCTCGACCCGCGGCTGCTCGACCCGCTCGCGTTCGACTCGCACTCGCGCATCGGCGTGCCCGGGCTGATCGACGCCTGGGCGGCGGGCAACGTGGTGCTCGCCAACGCCCCGGGCGCCGGCGTGCTGGAGAGCGCCGCCTTCGGCGCCTTCCTGCCCCAGCTCGCCACGCGGCTGACCGGGGCGGACCTGATCCTGCCCAACATCGCGACCTGGTGGTGCGGCCAACCGCGCGAGGCGCAGCATGTCGCCGCCGAGCTGTCGTCGCTGCTGCTCTCCTCCGCGTTCGGTGCGCGCACGCTCGGCCTGCCGGGCGAGGCGCCGGTGGCGGGCGCGGACCTCTCCGAGGCGCAGCGTGCCGCGCTGCTGGAGGCGATGGTAGCGCGCCCGCAGGACTATGTCGGGCAGGAGATCGTCCGCCTCTCGACCATGCCCGTGGTGATCGCCGACCGGATGGAGCCGCGCCCCTTCACGCTCCGCGTCTTCGCCGCGCGCGACCGCGACGGGCGCTGGCAGGTGATGCCCGGCGGCTTCGCGCGGATCGGCGCGCACCCGGACTCGCGCGCCGCGGTGATGGGCGAGGGCAGCTGGTCCGCCGACGTCTGCGTCCACGGCCGCGAGCCGGTCGCGCCGGTGTCGCTGCTGCCCGCGGTCGACACGCTCCACGTCCGCCGCAATCCCGGCACGCTGCCGAGTCGGGTCGCCGACAATTTCTTCTGGCTCGGCCGCTATCTCGAGCGCGGCGAGGCGATGCTCGCGGTGATCCGCGTGATGCTGGGCAACTCGATCGACGCCGACGCGGGCGCCGCGCTCGGCACCGCGACGGTCGCCAAACTGGTCGACGAGCTGGTCGGCGCCGGCGCGGCGCCCGCTCCGCCCTCGCTGCGCCGCGCCGACCTCACCCAGTTCGCGCGCACCGCGATGGAGGCGCGCGCCGACGGCTGGCAGTCGGTCGCCGCGATCAACGCGCACGCGCAGCGGATCGCGGGAGGCTCGCGCGACCGGCTCTCCGCCGACATGATACGGCTGCTCGACGCCCCTTTCCCCACGCACCGTGGGCTGCTCGACCGCGCCGGCTCGCTCCAGCGCCGCTATGCCGCGATCGCCGGCCTATCGGCCGAGCATATGGGGCGCACCGCGGCGTGGCGCTTCCACGACCTCGGCCGCCGCATCGAGCGCGCCCAGGCGATCGCGCGCGCCGCGCGCGTGTTCGGCACCGTCGGCGCGGGGCTGGACGACCTCTCGACACTGCTCGACCTCGGCGACAGCCAGATCAGCTATCGCCAGCGTTACCTCACCGGGATCGCGCGCGTGCCCGTGCTCGACCTGGTGGTGCTCGACCCTGGCAACCCGCGCGCGCTCGCCTTCCAGGTGGAGGCGATCCGCGACCATCTCGCGCGGCTTCCCGTGCTGGAGGACGACGGCATGGCCGAGGCGCAGCAGATCGAGGCGACCGAGCTCTACGCGATGGTCGCGCCCGAACAGGCGGCGACGCTCACCGGCGAGCTGCTGCTGGCGGTCGAGCGACGACTCGGGCGGCTGTCCGACGCGGTGGCGCGGCGCTATTTCCTGCAGGGCGCCGAGCCGCTGCGCGCGGGCGGGTTGACGCTGGCATGAGCGAGGTGCTCGCGTCGCCGTCGCTCGCTACCGACCCGGGGCACGCCATGCGCTACGACATCGTCCACGTGACGCGCTTCGAGTACGGCAACGCGGTCAAGTTCGCGCGCTGCAACCTGCGCCTGCGCCCGATCGACTGGCCGGGGCAGCGGGTCGAGTCCTACGCGCTGACGGTCGCGCCCACCGGCCGCGTCCAGCCCGCGCGCGCCGAGGCGGGACTGGCGCATGTCGCGCGGCTGGTGATCGAGGAGCCGGTGCGCTCGCTGACGATCGAGAGCCGCGCGCGCGTCACGATCGAGCGCGACGTGCCCGTGCCCCAGTCCGGCGACCCAACCCTCGCCGAGGTGGCGGCGCTGGCGCGCGCGTCGGGCGACCTCTCCGCCGCGGGACCGGCGGCCTATCTCTTCCCCTCGCCGCTGATCCCGCTCGATCCCGCGATCGCCGATTATTGCCGCGCCGATCTCGCCCCCGAGCGCAACGCGCTGGAGGCGGGGATCGCGCTGGCGCGGCGGATCCAGCGCGACTTCGTCTTCGATCCCGCCGCCACATTGGTCGACACGCCGCCGCACGAGGCGTTCCGCCAGCGCCGCGGCGTGTGCCAGGACTTCGCGCAGGTGATGATCACGGGGCTGCGCGCCGCCGGTCTGCCCGCCGCCTACGCCTCGGGCTATATCCGCACCTTGCCCCCGCCGGGGCAGGAGCGGCTGGTCGGCGCCGACGCGACGCATGCCTGGGTCCTGCTGTGGTGCGGTCCTGCGCGCGGCTGGGTCGGGCTCGACCCGACCAACGGCATATGGATGGCGAGCGACCATGTCGTCGTGGCGATCGGGCGCGACTATGCCGAGATCGCGCCGGTCGATGGCGTGGTGCTCGGATCGGGCGCACAGGCGATGGAGGTGAGCGTCGACGTCGCGCCGCTGGCGGACTGAGCCGCCGGCTCAGCCACGTCGCGCGATCGTGGTGATCGCATAGGCCGCGGCGCGGCGCGCGCTTCCCGCGAGCCCGCTCTCGCCCTCGGAGAAGCGCAGCCACAGCCGGCCCAGCGCGGCGAAGCCGAGCGTGCCCGCGATGCCGGCGACGCGATGCGCCATTCCCGCCAGCGCGGTCGGGTCGCGCTCGGCGCGCACCGCCGCCAGCATCACGCCGAAGCGTCCGAGCAGCGACTCGATCTCGGCGGCGCCGAAACTCGACTCGAGCCGATCGAGAGTCGCCAGCGTGCCGGCGCGGTGCCAGTCCGCCAGCGCGTCTGCCATGGCCGCGGGCGACGCGTCTGCCGCGACCGCACCGTCATAGCCGAGCGCGCGCCAGTCCTCGCGCTCGATCCAGTCGACGGGCGCGAGCGCGATGATCGGGAGGCATGACGCCCCGGGCCGCGCACGCAGCGCACTCGGTGAGACCGTGCCGCCGCCCACCGCCACCAGCGCGACATCGATCTCGTCGAGCGCGGGCAACGACGCGGGGCAGCGCACGCCCACCTGCCAACCGGGCACCGCGGGTGGGTCCGAGCCGGTTCCCACGAGCAATAGACAGTGAGTCTTCATGACCTGCATTAAAGTTCCCGCCATTACGGTCCAAAAACCGCTCGACAGCCCCGTCTCGGCGGGAAACCTTTGTACCGCAAAAAAGATAAGTAAATCGGTATGATGGCGGAACAGGAGCCGAGATTAGGGGGACGCGCCCTCGTCGCTGACGATCACCCTCTCACGCGCGAGGGGCTGTCGCTCGCCGCGCGGGCGGCGCTGCCGGGGGTGGCGGTCACGGCGGTGGGCACGGTGCGCGAGGCGCGCGACGTCGCGGCGCGCGGGCCGCTGCGCATGATCCTGCTCGACTTCCACCTGCCCGACGCGAACGGTTTTTCCGGCCTGCTGACCCTCCAGATGCACGCGCCGCGCACGCCGGTGGTGATCGTCACCGCGAGCGAGGAGCCCTCGCTGATCGAGGCGGCGCGCGCGCTCGGCGCGGCGGGCTATCTGTTCAAGAGCCTGGCGCTCGACACGCTGGCCGAGCGGCTGCGCCGCGTCGACACCGGACACACCGCTTTTCCCCCGATCAGCGGCGCGGCGCCTCAGCTGGGCGACCTGCGCGCGCGGATCGAGACGCTCTCGCCGGCGCAGCGCGGCGTGCTGCTCGCGCTCGCCGACGGCCGCTCGAACAAGCAGCTGGCGCGCGACCTCGACGTCACCGAGGCGACGATCAAGGCGCATATGACCGTGATCTTCCGCAAGCTGGGAGTCACCAACCGCGCGCAGGCGATGCTCGCGGTACAGCCGCTGCTCGGCGCCGCACCGGGATGAGCGCGGCGGTGCGCCCGCGGCCGCCCTCGCCCCGGCGCTTCCTCCTGGTCGCCGCGCTCGTCCCGCTGCTGATCGCGGCGCTGGTGGTGTGGACCGACAGCGAATATGCGCGCTCGCTACGGTTGCAGGCGGCGGCGTCCCGATCGTTCGACCGCGAGCGCGCGCAGGTGATGCTGCTCTCCGCGGTGAAGGACGCCGAGACCGCGCAGCGCGGCTATCTGCTCACCGGCAACGCTGCCTTCCTCGGCCCCTATGCACCCGCGCGCCGCGCCGCGACCCGGCTACGCGGCGTGGAGGGGGTCGCCTCCCCCGAGGTGGCCGCGCTCATCGACGCCAAGTTCGCCGAGCTCGACCGCACGCTCGCGCTGTTCCGCGCCGGGCAGCATGAGGCCGCGCGCGCGACGGTGGCCGACGGCGAAGGACGCCGCGTGATGGATCGGCTGCGCCTCGCCCTCGCGCGCGCAGGCACCGGCGAGCGCGCGCTGACCGCGCAGCGCCGTGCCGCCTTCGAGCGGCAGCGGCGCCAGCTGCGGCTGCTGCTCCTCGCCACCGGTGCGGTGCTCACGCTCGCGCTGGCGGTGACGCTGCGCTCGCTGTGGCGCTCCCGCCGCGACGCCTATGACGCCGCGCTCGACGCCTATGAGAATAGCGAACGCAACGCCGCGATCCTGCGCGGCACCAGCGACGCGCTGCTGATCCTCAATCCCAGCGGCACGATCGAGATGATCAACGCCGCCGCGAGTGCGCTGCTCGGCTATGCCCCCGAGGAACTCGAGCGGCGCGACGTCGCCACCGTGCTGCGGATCGCCGAGGGCAGCGGCGCCTTCCACGAGCGGATCGGGCTGCGCGACGGTCGGCTCGAGCGCGCGCTGCTGACCGACCGAGTCGCCCGCCACCGCGACGCCAGCGAGCGGCACGTCGACGTCGCGATCGGCGTGATGCGCGTGCCGAGCGGCGACCATCTCGTGCTATCGCTCCGCGACGCCTCCGAGCGCGCCCGCATCGAGCGCGCCAAGGACGATCTGATCTCCACGATCGGCCACGAGCTGCGTACGCCGCTCACCTCCGTGGTGGGGTCGCTCGCGCTGCTGCGCGGCGGTGCGGCGGCGGACCTGCCGCCGCAGATGGCGCGGCTGGTCGACATCGCCGACAATAACGCACGGCGGCTGATCCGCCTGATCAACGACCTGCTCGACGTCGATCGGATCGAGTCCGGTCAGCTCGCGATGGCGCGCGAGGCGATCGACCTGCGCGAGGTGGTGGCGCGCGCGGCGCTCGACAGCGACGGACTGGCGCGCAGCCGCGAGGTGTCGCTCGCCGACTCATCGGCGGACATGCCCGTGCCGGTCGAGGGCGACGCGGGGCGGCTGCTCCAGGTGGTCACGAACCTCGTGTCGAACGCGATCCACGCCTCGCCCGTTGGCGCGACGGTGACACTGGCCGCGCTGGTGGAGGGCGGCCGTGCGCTCGTCGCGGTAGACGATCGCGGCGGCGGCATCCCCGCGGCGGTGCGGCCGCGGCTGTTCGAGCGCTTCGAGAGCGGCCGCGCCGCCACCCACGCCCCGGCCTCGGGGTTGGGGCTGGCGATCTCGCGAGAGATCGTGCGTCGCCACGAGGGCGCGATCTGGTTCGAGGATCGCGTCGGCGGCGGGACGCGCTTCGCCTTCTCGCTGCCGCTGCTCGGCGCGCCCGACACCTTAGCCCGTCGGTCCGAGGCGCCACTGCCATTGATGCTCCACCTCGACGACGACCCGGACGTCCGTGCCACGGTCGCCGCCGCGCTGGCGAAGGTCGCCAGGGTGGTGCCGGCCGCCAGCCTCACCGCGGCGCGCGCGCGCCTGCGCGAGCGAGCACCGCGGCTCGCGCTGCTCGACATGCAGGTGGTCGACGGGCACGGCCCCGAGCTGATGCCGGACCTGGTCGATGCCGAGGGTGCGCCCGTGCCGGTGGTGATCTACTCGGGCCAGGCGGTACCGCCCGCGCTCGCCGCGCGCGCCGCCGCGGTGCTCACCAAGGGGCGACACGACCTGCCCGAGCTGGTGGCGACGGTGCGGCGGCTGCTCGCCGAGCAACGCGCGGGGGCGGACGCCTGATGGCGGTGCTGCGGCTGCTGTTCGTCGACGACGACGCCGACATCCGCACCATCGTCGAGCTCGCGCTCGGGCTCGACCCGACCATTACCCTGCGCGTCGCCGCCAGCGCGGCGGACGCGTTGCAGATGCTCACCGCGGCGCCGCCCGACGCCGCGCTGCTCGACGTGTCGATGCCCGACATCGACGGCCCCGCGCTGCTGGCGGCGCTGCACGACCGCATCCCCGACCTGCCCGTGATCTTCATGACCGCGCGCGGCCGCGAGCGTGACGTCGCGGGGTTGCGCGAGCTCGGCGCGCGCGGCGTGATCGTGAAGCCGTTCGACCCGATGTCGCTCGCCGCGCAGATCCGGACGCTGCTCAGCGGCTGAGCGTCGCCTCCAGCCGCGCGATCGCGCCGGCGAGCTGGCGCACGCTGAGCGGCGCGGCGAACTCGATCGCGAACGCCCCGTCGCGGCTCCAGGCGAGCTTGCCGCGCACGACCAGCTCGGCGTCGATCACCACCTCGATCGCGCTGCCCGCGTCGGCCGGCGGCGACCCGGCGACGCGGACCCCGCCCAGCCCGAGGTCGATCGCGCGGTGCTCGGTCAACCGCGCGTCGGTGACGAGCTCGACCGGCCCGTCATAGCTGAAACGCGGGCTGCGCGGCGTCTCGGCGACCGCGCGCAGCGTCTCCTCGCCGAGCGGCTCGTCGAAGGTGAGCCCCACCATCGGCTCGCGCACCCAGCGCACCGCGGCGGCGCGCGCGATCAGCCCGCGCGTCTCGATCGTCACCGCGGTGCCGATCGCGGGCGGCGGGTCGAGCTCGATCCCGGCGCCGCCCGGCCCGAGGTTGCGCACGGTGCAGACATGCTGTCGCCCCGCGATCATCAGCCGGCCGAGCGCGTAGAGCGTGCGCTCGCGCGGCGCCGCGCGCTGCTCCTCGCCCCCGCGCGACGGCACCTGGTCGGCCCCCTGGGTCATCCCGTCCTCCGTCATGCGCGCCGCGTACATCGTCATCCTGCCCGCCCCAACAATGATCCGACGCCGTCGCGGCCGAAGGTCAGCCGCCGCGTCACATACGGCCCCCGCCGCGTGCAGCGATCCTGACCGACGTCGCGGTCGCGATAGCCACTGACCTTATAGCCCGCGCCGATCCACAGGTCACGTGCCGGCGACACGGCCACGTCCGATCCGGCGCCGAACGCCGAGGCGTGGCCGGAGATGCCGCGCGGCACCGAGCCCCGCACGCCGAGCTCGAATCGCCGGCCGTGATCATGTCGCAGCTCGACGCCCATCACCTATGTGCCCAACGTGATCGTCCGCGCGCGGGGCACCGCGCACCCGACACGCGCGCTCGCGCCAGCGGCGAGCGTCGCCGCCGCGTCGCCTCTGTCGACGGTGGACACGATCGCGACGACGCGCGCGTCGGTGCCGCGTGGATCACCGCCTTCCCCGCGAACTTACCCCGTGCGACCGCCATCGTCGTGCCCCTGCCTCTCACCCCTCATGAGCGTGCGGGAGCGATCAGCGGCCGACCTGGTTAAGCAGGTGCTAGCGACACGCGTGGACCGTCGCGCTTTCGACCTATGTCTGAAGGGCCGGGCTCGGGATACGCCGAGACGAGCGGCTGCGGCGACCGCCGCCGAGCCATGATCTTGCTTTAGCGTAACGCCCCGCCCAGCATCGCCCCGCGACGGCGCCGGCTGAACGCGATGACGTCACCGGGGGGTGAGATGATGACCGATGCGCCCGCGATCCTGGTCGGCTGGAAGCGCGACCGCACGCGTCACGGCTTCGTCGTCACGCTGCAGCTGGCGCGCTCGGCCGAGGACGTGCGCCGGCAGGACTATGAGCGCGTGAGCCTCGTGGTGAACGACCGTCAGCTGCGCTCGCTCACCCGCGACCTGGTCCGCGCCCTCGACGATCGCGGGCTCGATACCTTCCACCGCCCGACCGGCTGGCGCCGCTGGACCGCGCTGCTGCGCGGCGGCGGACGGAGGAACTGAGCGGTCGTGCGCCTGCGCACGCAGGAGGCCGGGGCCAAGACCGTCGCACGCCGTCGACCCGGGCTCCAGCGGGCGCAGGCGCACGGCTCGCGCGTGACGCCGTCTCCAGCGAGCGACCCTATTTCCCCTCCCCCGGCTCGACGGCGTGGAGCGGCGCGTGGATTCGCGCGAAGGTGGCGGGCGGCAACTTGCTCTCGGCGCGGTCGTAGGTGAGCAGGCCGTTGATCTCCCCCTCGACGTCGCTGGTCTGGGTGTAGACCGCCGCGCTCAGGCCCAGCTCGCGCGCCTGGCGGATCACCTCGCCATATTTGCGCTCGTAGCGCGCCTGATAGTCGGCCTTGTCCTTGGCGGTCTGATAACCCCAGTTGTTGCGCGCGGGGAACCACAGATGCCCCGTGACCGGCAGGCCGATGCCGCCGAACTCGCCGATCACGATCGCGCGATGCGTCTGGTGGGTCGGCGCCTTGGGCACGTCCTCGTAAGTGTGGATGTCGTAGAGGTCCGAGCCGGCGTCGCCGGTGTCGAGCCAGCCCGACACCTTGTTGACCAGCCGGCTGGGATCGAGCTCGTGGACCATCTTGGCGAGCCGCGTCGAGGCATACTGCCCCCAGCCCTCGTTGTTGACCACCCAGGTGACGATCGAGGGATGGTTGCGCAGGTCGCTGATCATCCGCGTGAGCTCGTACTCGAACTCGTTGGTGGTCTCCTGCGGCATCAGCGCCTCGCCCTGCGACGAGGGACGGACGAACTGGTCGAGGCTCTCGTCCTCCTCGCCCGAGGGCATGTCCTGCCAGATCAGGATGCCCATGCGATCGGCCTCATAGTAATATTGCGCAGGCTCGACCTTGATATGCTTGCGCAGCATGTTGAAGCCCGACGACTTGAGATAGTCGATCTCGAAGCGGATCGCCTCCTCGGACGGCGGGGTGAGCAGCCCGTCGGGCCACCAGCCCTGATCGAGCGTGCCGTTCTGGAAGAGCGGCTTGTTGTTGAGCATCATCACCGGCTGACCCGGCACCTTCCCCGCGCCGATCGAGCTCTTGCGCATCGCGAAATAGCCGTCGACCGTGTCGCGCGCGCCGCCCTGCACCGCGGCGGTGCGATAGAGCGCCGCCTCCTGCGCGGTGAGGATCGTGTCGCCGCGCTGGCGATGCGGGCTGTTGTCCGGACCGGTGTACGGGCTGCGCACCTTCACCAGCTCGACCTTGAGATCGTAGAGGTAGGGATCGTCGGGCGACCACAGATGCGCGTCGGGGATCGCCAGCGTCGCGGGCCGGTTGCCGCGCACCAGCGTGGTCGCGACGGTGCGGCCCTTCTGCGAGGCGGTGATCCGCACCGCGTCGTCGTCGGCGGCGCTGCGGTTGAGCGCGACGTCGACCGACAAGGTGCCGCGGTCGATGTCGGGGGTGATCTTCATGTCCTCGACGTGGAGCGCGGGGACGGGCTCGAGCCACACCGTCTGCCAGATACCGGTGACGGGGGTGTACCAGATGCTGTTGGGCTTGAGCACCTGCTTGCCGCGCGGCTGCGCGCCGGTCGAGGTCGGGTCGGTGACCTGGACCACCAGCTCGTTGTCGCCGGGCTTCAGATAATCGGTGACGTCGAGGCTGAACGCGTCCGACCCGCCGCGATGCGCGCCGACGAGGCTGCCGTTGACCATGATGCTCGCCTCATAGTCGACCGCGCCGAAGTGGAGCAGCACGCGCTGGCCCTGCCAGTCGGCGGGCACCGCGAATCGGCGCTTGTACCACAGCCGGTCCTCGGGGGTGACCGGGCGCGCCACGCCCGACAGGCGCGACTCGATCGCGAAGGGGACGAGGATCTTGCCGTCCATCTCTGCCGGCTGCGGTGCCGCCTTGGGGCGCACCGCATAGTCCCACTGGCCGTTCAGGTTGAGCCACTTGCTGCGCTTCATCTGCGGGCGCGGGTAGCTGCGCCAGGCATTGTCGGGGGTGACCGCCCGACCCCAGCGCGTGACGAGGTCGCTGGTGTAGACCTTGCCCGCCGGCGCCGCGGGACCAGCCTGCGCCGCCGCCAGTGGCGAGGTCGCCGCGCCGGCGAGCGCCGCGAGGATGGTGGCCAGCTTGCTCATATCTCTCTCCCTGCGAGGCGTTCCGCCCATCTTGTCAGCGAGATGGCACAGGCGATCCGATAAAGGAAAGAGAATTGTCAGATTATTGGGTGTCGTGGTTCCGCGGGCGGAGGGACACCGTCACGTCAGAACAGCTTGATCTCCGCCAGCCGCATCGAGCGCGCCGGGGGCACGTCGAACAGCACGCGCACGCGGCTGGCAATGATCGGGCGCCACGTCGCGTGGGTGATGCCGTTCGCGACCGGCGCAGCACCGCGCGCCGCGAGGTCCTGCCATCGCGCGCCGTCCCACGCCTGAACCTTGTAGCCTCGCGGCGCGGCGAAGCGCGCGTCGTCGGCGAAGAAGGCGAGCTCGGCGCGCTCGAGCCGGGTCGGCTTCCCGAGATCGACCGCGAACCACTGGGGTCCGCCGCCGTCCGAGGACCAGCCGTTGGGCAGCTCGGGGAAGAACCACACGCGCCCGTCGACCGCGTCGTGGAGGTTCTCCGCCGCGGTGCCGCTCGACGCCGAGGGGTTGGGGAACTGGCCGCGCACCAGCTGCACCGCGCGATCGATCGGCCGCGCGATCGGCGCCGGCGCGGCGCGCGGCACCGCCACGGTCAGCCGTCCGAGCGTCGCGCGGTGCGCCAGGCGCCGGCCGTCGAGCTCGACCGTCAGCCCGCGCTCGCCATAGTGGCGTCCGTCGGCGTCCCAGGTCACGTCGAGGCGGTGGCCGTGATAGGGCACATCCTGGACGCGGAACCAGGCGAGCGCCTGCGGGTCGCCCACCGCGGGTAGCAGCGGGTTGACCGCGACCGTATCGTCCGCCTGCGGGCGGATGCCGACGAGGCCGCCGAGCACCAGGTCGACGAAGCCCGAGTGGAAATAATGGTGGCTGCGCGCGAGCCCGACGATCGGTCGGCCGGTATCGGGATGATAATCCTCCTCCAGGTCGAGCCGATCACCCTGATAGTGAAGCCCGGCATATTGCCGCAGCAGCCGCAGATAAGCGGAGCGCGACACGTCTCGCTGGTCGTAATGATCGAGCACATTGGCCATGCCGAGCAGCAGCTGCGTCGTCTGGAACGGCCAGCTCGGCCCGTTCCACTGGCACTCGGGTGCGCTGCCCTCGTAGCGGTACTGGCGCATGTAATGGGGATAGCTCGGCTCGACGGTGCGCGGCCCCGCCGCCCCGCCGAGTTCGTCGCGCGATAGCACGTGGCGCCACGCCGCGGCGAAGCGTGCGTCGTCGTCGGGGAGGTCGAAGGTCCAGGGGACGTAGCCGACCAGTTCGCGCCCGCGGATCGGCGCCCAGTAGCGGACATACTGGTTCTCCACTTTGTAGCGGTCGATGAAATGGCCGAGCGCCCGGCTCCACAGGTCGCGCTGCACCAGCGCCTTGATCGTCGCGGCGCGCGCGGCGAAGTCGGCGCTCGCGCCGCGGTCGCCCGCCAGCGCGTACAGTCGCGACAGCGCGCGCGCGTTGGCGAACATATAGCTGTTGACGGAGGGGCGGAACGAGTCGCCGCCGCGGAACCCGTCCTTCCCGCCCGAGGCGTCGATCGACGAGATCGTGTACTCGGTCGCGTCGAGCAGCGGCTCGACCCAGTAGAGCCGCTTGGCCGGATCGCGGTGATCGTCCCAGGCGTCGTACAGCCCGCGCATCGCGGCGAGATGACGGGTAGCCGCCGCACGATCGCCGTCGACGAGGTAGCGGCCCCACACCGAGTCCGCCATATAATCGGTGAAATGGCGGTCGTTCCCGCCGGCGTACATGTGCGCGATGTAGTCGTCGGCGAAACGCCGGTCGCGCAGCCAGCGGCCCTCGCCGAGGTGGAAGCCGGTGGCATCGTTCAGGCTGGCCCAGGGCTCGAGCTGCCACGATACGTCGTCGAGGAACTCGGTCGAGATATAGCCGCGCTCGCCGAGGTCGCGCTGGTGCGCGCGATACAGTTGCCAGCGATAGTAATAGACCGAGTCGAGCCGCGCGTCGGCGGACTCGAAGAAAGGGATGCGGTCACGATACCAGGGTGCGTCGTTGCCGAAGCGCTCGCGCGCCACCCGGTCGGCGTCGATCGCCTGCGCCGGCGCCGCGAGCAGCAGCGCCGCGGCGACGAGCCGGCGTGCGGTGCGGATCATCCTTCCCTCCCCTTGTTCCTCGGCCGTTGTGACAGCCGTGGCGACGCGCGCAACCCATGGCCGCCGCCGCGCCGGCCTGACCTCCTCGGGACGGTAGCGCTCTCAATAGTTCGGCCACAGCCCCGGCGTGGCGATCTCGAGCACGTGGCCGTCGGGATCGTTGAAGTAGACGCTGCGCCCGCCCGCGGGCCAGTGGATCTCGCTCAGCTCGCGGACGCCGTGCTCCCGCAGGTGCGTGCGCCAGGCGTCATAGTCCGACGCCGCGGTCTTGAACGCCATGTGGAGCGGGCCGGCGCCGTCGTGGCCCGGGATATGGCCCTGCGGCGTGTCCTCGCCCGCGGTCGACCGGCCGCGCGCGAAGATCAGCAGCACGCTCCCGCCCCCGGCGTCGAAGGCGGTGAGCCGCTCCTCGTCGCGCAGGATCGCCAAGCCGATCACGTCGCGGAAGAAGGCGATCGAGCGCGGCTTGTCGTCGACGTATAAAGCGGTCTCGAGTACCCCGTTGAGCTGCGGCATCGTCGTCTCCCGTCACGCGACGCCCGCGCGTCGCCGCTCGACGAAACGACGCGCGTCGCGGTGGCGATCCGCCTCGACGATCCCGAGGCCGTGGCGCCGCCAGCCGCCGCGCCGCGCCGCCGTTGGAGTCAGCCTGGTACGCCGCGATCGGGGCGAGCACGCCGCGCCGCGACGGGCGGACAAGGCTCGCGGTTCTCAGAGCAGCAGGCGCAGCGCGAGCGAGGTCGTTCGGCCGTTGATCGAGCGCGCCCGCACGATCCCGGTGGCGGGGATGGACGGGTCCTCCGCCTCGGTGAACCCGATCGTATCGAACAGATTGTTGCTATTGACCGAGAATTGCAGCCGTTCACCGAGGTGCCAGGTGGCGAAGGCACCGACGGTGGCGAAGCCGGGGAGCGTCAGCTGATTGACGTCCTGCGCGAAGCTGCTGGTCGTCCCCACGACATTGGCGCCGAGCTCGATCGGGCCGAGCGCCAGTTCCGGCGTCGCCTGGTAGATGAAGCGGGCCTGGCGACGCGGGACATGGCCGACATAGGCGGGGGTGATCTGATCGGCGACGATCTTGGCATCGGTGTAGGTGCCGCCGGCGGAGAGGCGGAAGACGCCGAGGTCGAGCCCGCCCTCGGCCTCGATGCCATGCGCGCGGTAGACGCGGTCGACGAACTCACCCGGCGCCGTGATCTGGGCGTTCTTCTCCCCCGTGCGCGCCCAGAAACCGGTGAGATCGAGATGCGCCTTATCGCGGCGGTATTTCAGCCCCGCCTCCGCCTGCTCGACGCGGTCGACCGCGGCGGTGGGATTGGTCGGGCGCCCCGTGACAGTGTTCAGCGACGGGCCGAACCACAGGCGGTCCGCGTTGGTCCGCCCCCCGCGACTGTAGCGCGCGAAGACCGCGAACGGCTCGGCGACGCGGAAGTTGATGCCGGACGAATAGGAGACGTAATCCCAGTCGTAATCGACGGGCGCCGGGCGATCGAGCGGGACCACCGCCACGCGCTGCTCGGCGCGCGAGATCCTGCCGTCACCGTTCATGTCGCGTGCGACGAGGCCGACACGACCGTCACCCAGGTCGGCACTGTAGATCAGCCCCTGGGCGTGACCGAGATCGTAGCGCACGCTGGCACCGATCGAGACCCGGCCGATCTTGTAGTTGAGCGAGCCGAACGGTGCGTTGGTGTAGAAGTCGACCCGGTGCCGCCGCCGACAGCAGTTCCCCTTGAAGGCGCTTCCGCTATAGCCATGGACGCCGTCCTGGGTCTCCGCCACGCCGTTCGCGTCGAAGACGTCGATCAGCGCACCGTCACCGTGGCCGCGCACCTCCATCACCCGCGATATCCACAGCCAATCGGTGTCGATGCTCTGTCGCGAGTCGTAGAGGCCGAGGGTAGCGGTCAACTCGCCCGGGCCGATCGGATCGACGCGGCTGCCCCGCAGATCGTTGACGATGTTGCCCAGCCGGTCGAGCTTGGCGTTGAAGATCACCGCCTTGGCAAGCAATCCGTTCCCCTCCCCAAGGAGATCGGGGCGCGTGACCGGTTGCCCCGCGCCGGGGCCGCTGGCGTAGCGCATCGTCGCGCCTGCCCCGGCGATGGTGGCGGCGATGTCGTTCGCGGCGCCCACCGCCGCCGGGAAGTCGCCCCCGGCGCGGCCGCGGATGGTGCTGTACCGGAAGCGATCGATCACGGTGAAGCCGGCGAGCGTCACCTGCGCCTCGGCGCCGACCGAGTAGACCGCCGATCGGCGGCCGCGACGCTCGTCGAAGATGCTCGGGCGGTTGTCGCCGTCGAGGGTCAGCGCGCGCAGGGCGTAACGTGACGCGAGCGCGTCATGCGCGATGTCGAAACCGGCGAGGCTCTCGTAATGCGGGTCGGCGTCGGTGCCGGTCACCCGCACCGGGTAAGGCCGGTAGCCGACGGTCTGATCGTCCAGCACCTTGCCGTACAGTCGCACGTGGCCGCCGTCGAACTCCCGGGTGAGGTTCAGCTTGAGCTGGCCGCCGCGGTTGCCGTCGTAGCCGATCCTGCGCGGCCCCTGGCCGTAGCGGAGGAAGCCGCCGAAATGGTAGCGCCACGTGTCCCCGAGCCGCCCGCCATAATCCACGTCGAGGCGGTGCTCGCCGTAGTCGACGCCTTCGAGCAGCTGCACCGCGCCGCCCTCGGTCTCGCCGGTCTTGGAGATCAGGTTGATCACGCCGCCGGGCGCGTTCGAGGCGAAGGTGGAAGCCGAGCCACCGCGCACGGAGGCGATCGTCGCCAAGTTGAGGTCGGCGCGCATGAACAGGTCGGCGTTACCGTAGACGATGTCGCCATATTCCAGCACGGGCAGGCCGTCCTCCTGGAGCTGCAGATACTTGCCCCCGCCCGTCGCCATCGGCAGGCCGCGGATCGAGAGGTTGGCGCCGCCCTCGCCGCTCGAGCTCTCCGAGCGGATGCCGGGGATGTTGCGGAACACCTCGGCGAGCGAGCGCGGCGCGATCTTGTCGATGTCGCTGGCGAGCAGCTGGCTGGTCGACACCGCGGTGTCGAGCCGGTCGCGCCCGCGCGCCACCGCGGTGACGACCACGTCGCGGCGCGGCGCCTCCTGCTCGGCGCGCTCCTCGCGGGCGCTGGTGTCCGCGGTCGTGGACGGGGCATCGGGCGTGGCCTGGGCGCGCGCACTCGCGGGCGCGACGATCGACAGGGGAGCCGCCGCCACGAGCAGGAGGGTCTTCATACGCATGTCAGTGGGTGTCCGTGATCGAAGGTGGAGGTCGTCCGGGGGCGGCGCCGCGCTCAGAGCAGCAGGCGCAGCGCGAGCGAGGTCGTCCGGCCGTTGACCGAGCGTGCGCGCACGATCTGGTCGGGGGGGATGGTGGCGTTCTCGGACTCGGTGAAGCCGAGCACGTCGAACGCGTTGTTGCAGTCGAGCGAGAGCTGCAGCCGCTCGCTGAGGTGATAGGTCGCGAAGGCGTTGACCGTGGTGAAGCCCGGCAGCTTCAGCTTGTTCTCGTCCTGCGCGAAGCTGCTCGTGGTGCCGACGACATTGGCACCGAGCTCGACCGGGCCGAGCGTCAGCTCGGGCGTGGTCTGGAAGATGAAGCGCGCCTGGCGCCGCGGCATATGGCCGACGGTGGCGGGATTGATCTGGTCGGTCGCGATCTTGGCGTCGGTGACGGTCGCGCCGGCGGTGAGGCTGAAGAGCTTGCCGGTGAGCGCACCCTCCGCCTCCACGCCATGCGCGCGATAGACGCGATCGATGAACGATCCGGGCGTCGTGATCTGCGCGTTCTGCTCGCCCGTGCGCGCCCAGAAGCCGGTGAGGTCGAGCCGTGCGCCGTCTCGGCGATATTTCAGCCCGCCCTCGACCTGCTCGACCCGATCGATCGCGGCGCGGCGGTTGGTCAGCGCGCCGGTGGCGACGTCGAGCCCGGGGCCGAACAGCAGGCGGTCCGAGTTGGTGCGCGCACCGCGGCTGTAGCGCGCGAACATCGCGAACGGCTCGGCGACGCGCCAGTTGATGCCGGTCGAGTAGGACAGGTAATGCCAGCCGTAGAAGACCGGCGCCGGGCTGCCGAGCGGCAGCGCCGCGACCCGACGCTCCGCCGCCGCGATCGTGCCGTCGCCGTTCATGTCGCGCGCGACCAGCCTGGCGCGGCCGCCGCCCAGGTCGGCGCCGTAGATCAGCCCGGCGGCGTCGCCGAAGTCGTAGCGCAGGCTGCCACCGATCGAGACCCGGCCCAGCTTGTAGTTGAGCGAGCCGAACGGCGCGTTGGTGTGATAGTCGACGCGGTGCTTACGACGACAGCAGTCGCCGAAGAAGCTGGCGCTGTAGCCATAGACGCCGTCCTGAGTGACCGGCACGCCCCGCGCGTCGTACACGTCGATCATCGCCGCGATACCGCGGCCGCGCACCTCCAGCAGATCGGACGTCCACAGCCAGTCGGTGTGAACGTCCTGGCGCGAGCGATAGAAGCCCATGGTGCTGGTCAGCTCGCCGCGCCCGATCGGATCGACGCGGCTGGCGCGCAGATCGTTGATGATACTGCCGAAGCTGTTGATCTTGGCGTCGAAGACGATGTTCTCGGCGAGCAGGCCGTTGCCCCCGCCGAGCTGTCCCGGGCGCGCGACGATCTGGCCGGGCTGCGCGCCGCTGGCGTAGCGCAGCGTCGCGCCGGCGCCGCCGAGCGCCGTCGCGATGTCGCTCGCGGCGTCGATCGTCGCGGGAAAGTTGGCGATGAAGCGGCCGGTGATGCTGGTGAAGCGGAAGCGATCGGTCACGGTCCAGCCGGCCAGCGTCGCCTGTGCCTCGACCCCGATCGAGTCGACCACCGGGTGCATGCCGTCGCGCAGGTCGTGGACCCGGCGGCGGTTGGCGCCGTCGAGCGTGACGTGGCGCAGCGCGTAGCGCGAGTAGAGCGCGTCGTGGCCGATGTCGAAGCCCGGCAGGCTCTCATAGCGCGGATCGGCGTCGGTGCCGGTGACCCGCACCGGATTGGGCAGGTAGCTCACCGCGCGGTCGTCGAGCGCCTTGCCGTAGACGCGGACATAGCCGCCGTCGAACTCCTTGGTGAGGTTCAGCTTGATCTGGCCGCCGCGGTTGCCGTCATAGCCGATCCGGCGGGGTCCCTCGCCCTGGCGGACGAAGCCGCCGACGTGGAAGCGCCAACCGCCGTCGAGCCGACCGCCATAATCCATGTCGAGGCGGTGCTCGCCATAGTCGAGCCCGGTGAGCAGCTGCACCGCGCCGCCATCCTCTTCGCCGGTCTTCGAGATCAGGTTGATCACCCCACCGGGCGAGTTGGAGGCGAAGGTCGAGGCCGAGCCGCCGCGCACCGAGGCGACGCTGGCGATGCCGAGGTCGGCGCGCAGGAAGATGTCGGCATTGCCGAAGACGAGGTCGCCATATTCAACCAGCGGCAGGCCGTCCTCCTGCAGTTGCAGGTACTTGCCGCCGCCGGTCGCCATCGGCAGGCCGCGGATCGAGAGGTTGGCGTTGCCCTCGCCGCCCGAGCTCTCCGAGCGGACGCCCGGGATGTTGCGGAAGATCTCGGCGACCGAGCGCGGCGCGATCCTGTCGATGTCGCTGGCGAGCAGCTGGCTGGTCGACACCGCGGTGTCGAGCCGATCGCGCCCGCGCGCCACCGCGGTGACGACCACGTCGCGGCGCGGCGGCGACGTCTCGCCGGCATGCGGCGTCGGCTCGTCGCTGTCGCCGGCGGGTGCCTGCTGCGCCGCGACGGGCTGCGGCGCGCCGATCGCGGTCGGCAAGCAGGTAAGCAGAAGCAAAGTCTTGAAATGCACGGCGCGCCCCCGGTAGCTGGCGCACCTATGATAAGTCAGTTTAGGAGATGCGTTGCGGCATCAGAGAAAGAACCGAAAGAGATGGAAAAGCCAAGCTACTGAATAGCCGCACGTTCTTATCAGTTTCTCTTCCCCGAAATCACCGATATGCGTCACTGTTCACGCTGACGACCGCGGATAACGCCCGATCAACCGAGTGAGCCCGGCTCGACCGCGCGGATCAATCGTTGCAGCACCGCGATCCGGTCGCGCTCGCGCGCGAGGTCGGCGGAGGGGTGGTGCGCCACCCGGTCGAGAAGGACGCGCATTTCCTTATGCCACGTCTCGCGCACGCTCGTCGTCATGATCACTCTCCTCACCGCGCCGTCGCTCGCGGCGCCACCGGGCCAACGCCGACGGCGGCGAAGCGATGCGAGGCGGGCGATCAGTCCTCGCCGGTCGCGCTCGCCGCGCGGGCGCGATCCGGCGTGGTGCCCTCGCCCACGAACGGCGTGAGGCGGAACGACACCCGCGTCGGCTCCAGCCTGGTGCGATACTGCGGCATCGGCAGCCCCGCCTGGCTCCACTCGGTGTCGCCGCCGACGCCCCATTGCGCCGAGTCGACCAGCAGGGTCACCTGGCCGTGCGGCACCACGTCGGTCGACTTCCACGTGCCCGGCGTGTGGCGGTCGAGGTCGGCGTAGGGGAAGGCCAGCGCGTTCATCATCAGCGGCTGGTCGCCCTGCACCCGTACGCCGCGCCCGCCGCCGGAGAGCTCCATCCACCGCACGTCGACCTTGTTGCCGGTCTCCTGCGGGCGGATGAAGTCGTGGTTCTGCTGAGCGATCATGCCGCGCCACAGTCCGATGGGGGCCGAGGTCCGGCGATCGACATAGCTCTCGTGCGGGCCGCGGCCGTACCATTCCACCTCGGTCACGTCGGTCGGCATGGCGAAGGCGAGCCCGACGCGGAACGGCGCGGGCAGGTCGGTCTTCACCGGCGTGAACTGGCCGTCGACCGCGACGCTGCCGTCGGCCGCCATGGCGTAGCGCGTGGTGAAGGTGGCGGCGCCGTCGCCCAGCGCATAGTCGACCGCCACCTCGGCGCCCGCGTCCGAGCGCGCGCTGCGCACCGCGGTGACGCGTCGCGTCTCGCTCATCGCCTTCCACATGGCGAGCTTGCGGTCGGTACCGATGCCGATGTCATTGTCGGTCACCGCGCGCCAGAAATGCGGCGCGCCGCCGCTCGCGACGGTGCGCCCGCCCTGCGCATAGTCGCGCACCAGTCCGGTGGCGCGATCGATCGTGAGGGTCGCGCCGTTCGCCGACAGCGTCACCGCGCCGCGTGCCTGCTGGAGCGTCACCGCGCCCGTCGCCGCGGCGGCCGCGCCGGCGCCCCCGGGCTGCACCTGGAACTGCTCGAAGCCGAGCAGGGTGCCGCCCGCCACGCCGGGGATCGCGGCCTCCTTCGCGCGGACGTTGACCGTGACGAAATACTCCGACCCCGCCCGGCGTTGATAGCCGGAGAGCGGCAGCGTGATCGTCTCGGCGCCCCGCGCGGGCGTGGCGAGCGGCGCCAGCGCGCCCTTCGCGACCGGCACGCCGTCCTCCTCCAGTTCCCAGTCGAAGGTGAAGCCCGACAGGTCGCGGAAATCGTGCCGGTTGCGCACCGTCACGCGGCCGGTGGCGGGATCGAAGCCGTCGAACTGCGCGGGCGCGTAGACCTTGCGCAGCTCGTACAATTGCGGGTTGGGCGTGCGGTCCGACTGGAGCAGCCCGTCGCCGAACTCGATATCGCCGCCCGGGTTGGGGCCGTACTCGCCGCCGTCGCCCCAGTAGCGCCGCCCGTCCTTGGTGTAGCGATACATCGACTGGTCGACCCAGTCCCAGACGAAGCCGCCCTGCAGCTTGTCCGGATGGGCGTAGATCGTGTCCCAATATTCCTTCAGATTGCCGCCGGTCTGGCCCATCATGTGCGCGTACTCGCACTGGATCATCGGCTGCTTGAAGCGCCAGTTGACCGCATAGTCGCGCATCTTCTCGACGGTGTCGTACATCGGCGCGTAGATGTCTGCGAAGTAATTGGGTCGATGGTCGTGGACGCCCTCCCACGTGCCCCAGCCGAGGTAGCTGAGCAGCCGGGACGGATCGCGCCGCTTGGCCGCCGCCGCGCCCGCCTCGAAGTTCGGCCCGATCCCGGCCTCATTGCCGAGCGACCAGAAGATGATCGAGGCGTGGTTCTTGTCGCGCTCGATCATGTTGGTCACGCGGCTGACGTGCGCGTCCTTCCACGCCGGATCGAAGCCGATCTGATATTTGGCGCGGTCGTCGGGATGGTTGTTGCCCGCCTCCATATAGGCGTGGCTCTCGACGTTCGCCTCGTCCATCACATAGAGGCCGTAGCGGTCGGCGAGTTCGTACATATACGGGTCGTTGGGATAGTGCGACATGCGCAACGCGTTGATGTTATTGCGCTTCATCAGCTGGACGTCGCGCTCCATCGACTCGCGCGTGATGGTGTGGAAGGTCTCGGGATCATGCTCGTGGCGGTTGACGCCGCGGATCGTGATCGGCTTGCCGTTCACCGTCACGCGTCCGTCGATGATCGCGACGGTACGGAAGCCGATCTGGCGCGCGCTCGACTCGATCAGTGCCCCCTTGGCGTCGTACAGCTCGACCAGCAGCGTGTAGAGGCTCGGCGTCTCCGCGGTCCAGGGGCGCACGTTCGCCACCGTGCCGCGCAGCGTCACCGCGCGCGCGCCCGCGCCGGCCGGCACCGCGGCGCGCGCCTGCTGGAGCAGGCGGTCGCCGTCCATCAGCACGTAGCGGGCGCTGGCCGCGCCGGTCCCGCCGACCGCCACCTCGACCGCGAGCGTGCCGTCGCGATAGGCCTCGTCCAGCCCGGCGTGGACGAACACGTCGCGCACGCGCGTCTTCGGCGCGGCGAGCAGATACACCGAGCGCTCGATCCCCGAGACGCGCCAGAAATCCTGATCCTCGAGATAGCTGCCGTCGGACCAGCGGTGGATCTGGATCGCCACCGTGTTGCGGCCCGGCTTGACGAAGCGCGTGACGTCGAACTCGCTCGGCAGCTTGGAATCCTCGGAATAGCCCACCGCCGCGCCGTTGACCCAGACCTCATAGGCCGATCCCGCCGCGCCGACGTGAAGGATCACGTCGCTGCCCTGCCAGCCCGCGGGCACTTCCACGTCGCGGCGGTAGGAGCCCACCGGGTTGGTCGCGCGCGGGATCAGCGGCCGGTTGGCGGGAAAAGGATACGTCACGTTGTTGTAGCGCGGCTGGTCGAAGCCCTGCGCCTGCCAGTCGCCGGGGACCTTGATGTCCTTCCACCCCGCCACGTCGTAGGCCGGCTTCTCGAAGCCCGCGGGCAGGTCGTCCGAGCTGGGTGACAAAGCGAACTTCCACGTCCCGTCGAGCGTGACGTAGCGCGACGAGCGCGCCTCCGCACCCGCCAGCGCGAGCGCGCGAGTCTCGTACGGGAAGCCGGTGGCGTGAGCGGGCATCTTGCCGCGCGCGTTCACCGCCGGGTTCTCCCAATCGGGCCGCGACGGGTCGACCTGCACCGGCTGTACCTGCGGCACGTCCTGCGCGGCGGCCTCCGAACCCAGTGGCGCGACCAACGAAGCGGCGGCAACGCCGGCGAGCAACAGCGAGCGCATTCCCTCTTTCCTCCCCCAGCGGATGGCCGTCCGCCATCCCGCTGTTGTCTGACAATAATACCACGCCGCGACCGCACAAGCGGTCTCGCGCAAGTGGCTGAAGTAGAGGCCAAAGCTCAGGAGGACTCGGGCGCGGCGACGGTGTCACGCCAGTTTCACGCGCCCTTCCTAGGGCCGCACCCATGATCCGTCTCACCCGCGCGCTCGCGCTCGCCGCCCTGCTCCCCACCGCCGCCGCCGCGCGCGACGCCGCCCCCCTGCGGCTCAACGACCTGCAGGTGATCGGCACGCACAACAGCTACAAGCGCGCGATGCCCGCCGCGACGATGGCGCGGCTGCGCGCCGCCGACCCGAAGCTCGCGGACGCGCTCGATTACGCGCACCGGAACCTCGACGAGCAGCTCGACAAGGGCGCGCGTCAGCTCGAGATCGACGTCAATTACGACCCGAAGGGGGGCCATTACGCGCGCGGGTCGGACGACCCGCAACTACGCCGGCGGGGCTACAAGGTGCTCCACATCCCGGCCATCGACAATTCATCGAGCTGCGTGCTGCTGACCGAGTGCCTCACGATCATCCGCCGCTGGTCCGACGCGCACCCGCGCCACGTGCCGATCATGCTGATGTTCAACGTCAAGGACGAGCAGAACGCGGCGCGCGGCGGCATCGACTCGGTGGTGCCCGACGCCGCCGGCTATGACGCACTCGACGCCGAGATCCGCTCGGTGCTGCCGCCGTCCAAGCTGATCACGCCCGACGACGTGCAGGGCCGCTACCCGACGCTGCGCGCGGCGGTGCTGGCGAACAACTGGCCCACGCTCGCGAGGGCGCGCGGCAAGATCCTGTTCGCGCTCGACGAGACACCCGCGAAGGTGGCGCTGTACCGCGGCGCGCGGCGCTCGCTCGAGGGGCGCGTGTTCTTCATCAACACCGACGAGGCCTCGCCCGCCGCTGCCTATCTGACGCTCAACGAGACGATGGCAGACGCGGCGCGGATCCGCCGCGACGTCGCCGCCAACTATCTGGTGCGCACCCGCGCCGACGCCGAGACGCGCGAGGCACGGCGCAACGACACGCGCCGCCGCGACACCGCGCTGGCGAGCGGGGCGCATTATGTGTCGACCGACTATCTGTGGCCCGACCCGCGCTTCGCCGGGGGGTATCGAGTCTCGCTGCCCGGCGGCGGCGTGGCGCGCTGCAATCCGGTGCGACGGCCGACGGGGTGCGCGGTGGACGAGCGCTGAGGCGCTTCGACCAAGGTCGCACCGCGTCGCTAACCGTGCGCTAACGGCCTCGCCCTAGGGCGAGGTGATGACCGCGCAGTTCCTCATCGACGTCGACGTGCCGCACGCGCTGATACGGATCACGATGGCGGGCTTCTTCGACGCGCCCGCGATCGCGCGCTTCGTGACCGCGCGGGACGCCGCGCACGCCCGGCTCACCTGCCCGGCCAACGCGCATCTCACCCTGGTCGACATCCGCGCGATGGACATCCAGGCACAGGACAGCGTCGCGCAGTTCCGCGCGGTGCTGGCGGATCCTCGCCATGCCTCGCGCCGCCTCGCCTTCGTGGTGGCGCGCTCGCTCGCGCGCTCGCAGATCCGCCGCGCCGCCGCCGAGCGCGAGGCCTGTTATTTCGAGACGGTCGAGCAGGCCGAGGCCTGGCTGCTCGGCGCGGCCTCGGCCGCGGCGTAGCGCCAGCGGCCTGGGGGAGCAGCGCCTGCTCCCGCCGATGCCGCCGATGTGCTCGCTCCGCGCGACCATGCCGCGCGCGACGGCGCAGGCTGCCGTGGCCCAGCGCAGCCCCGCGGCGCGGCTGGGACGGCGGTTCCGCGACCCGCTCACCTCCCCCGACTCGGCCCCCGCCTGCATCTAACCGTCGGACTGCATGCCGTTTTTCCGTCGCGACCCACCGCTTTGCGCTGTCCTACACGGAACAAGCGTGGAACATGGAGTCGACGGCGTGACCCGATTCGGCGATCACGCCCGCTGCGACGGAGGTAAGCCGACCGCCATGCGAGGACCCGTTCCGCCCTCAGCCGCGCTGGCCGTCGCGCTGCTACTCACCGGCTGCGCCACGAACGCGGTGCGGATCGAGGCCGCCGGCGACGTCGCCGCGCGTGGGGGGGAGGCGGTCACCGCCACCGCCGCCTATCTCGACTCGGTCGAGCAGCGCCGCCGCGACGCCGCCGCCGCGCTGGTCGCGAGCGACGCCAGCTGCCTCCCCGCCACGCCGCTACGGATCCAGGTGCCGACGAGCGCCGCCCCCCCGCCGGCGCCGCTCTGCTTCGACGGCGACACCCCCGCCCCCGGCTACACCGCGCTGAGCATCGACGTCGGCACCAGCCCGCGCGCGCTGCTCGCGCCGCGCGTCGCGCTGATCGCGGCGGTCGGCGACTATATCGAGGCGCTGGCGACGATCCTCGCCGAGCCCAAAACCGACGTCTCGTCCGAGCTGACCGCCTTCGCCGAGCGGGTCGGCCGGGTCACCGCCGCGGCGGGCATGCCCGACACCGACCCGGCGTCGCCGCGCGGCGCGGGCCTGGTCGCGCTCGCCGCCTTCGCCGCCGAGCTGGCGCACGAGGCGCGTACCGCCGGTCGCGTGCGCGCGCTGGTGGAAGCGCGCGGCGACACGGTCGACCGCGCCCTCGCCGAGCTGCGCGGCGAGGTGGAGGGCTGGGGCCGCACCGCGGCGCGCAGTGCCGAGGACCTCTACGGCAACGCGCTGTTCCGCACCTATCTGCGCCAGCGCGCCGACCTCACCGCCGAGCAGCGCGAGCAACTCGCCGCGCGCGTGTTCGCCGCGCGCGAGGCGGCGCGCACCGGCCCCGCGCGCGTCGCCGCGGTGGCGGACGCGCTGGCGCTCGCCGCCACCGCGCAGGCCGACCTGCGCGCGGCGCTGACGGGGCGGTTGACCCCGACGCAGCGCCGCGCCGCCGCCAAGCTCAACCTCGATCGGATCGCGCGCGCGCTCGGCCTGGTCGCCACGATCGCGCGCCCGCTGTGAGGAGGACGGCATGACCCGCTATTCCGAGGCGCTCGCCGCCGCCAACGCGCTCGCCGACCAGGTGCAATCCTATGTCGCCGACGGGCGCTTCCTGCCGCGCTATTTCGACCGGCTGTTCGGGCTGCGCACCGCGCTGGGCGACGCGCTCGACCATTTCGCCGCGACGCTGATCACGGTGCCGGGTGACGCCGCGGTGTTCGCCGCCGTGCTCGACCGCGCCGTCGAGGCGCGGCGCGAGGGCGAGCGGCTGATGCCCAGCGACGTGGCGGTCGAGCGCTACGCCGCCGCGGTGTCACGCGCCACCGCCGCGCTGCGCGCCGAGCTGCCCGGCGCCGCCGCCGCCCCGGCCGCGCCGCTGCTGCGCGGCGCGCTGCGGCTCGACCGCGCGCCCGCCCCGCCGGATCGACCGACGCTGGGGCTGCCCGCGGCGACTATCCCGGCCGAGCCCTATTACACCAGTCTCGCCAAGCTGTTCCCGGTCGAGGCGGTGGCGCTCTACCCGCTCGCCCAGACGATCGCGGGCGAGGACCGGTCGCTGCGGCTGATCCTGATCGCGGTGATCGGCCTGTTCGTCGTGGCGCTGCGCTGGCTCGGCACGCAGGACAGCGGCGGCCAGCCCGACCCGTCCGCGATCGCGGTCGCGCTCGCCTCGTTCCTGCTCTACGCGGCCTCGCTCGGCGGCTTCGGCTACCTGCCCGGGGGCGCCGAGCAGACGCGCCAGCTGCTCGCGTTCGCTACAATGATCTGGGTCGCGCTCGCGCCGCTGCTGCTGCGCCGCGCGCGCCGCTGATCTGCCCCCGCCGCTGATCTACCAAGGAGAGACGCCGATGTGCACGCTCACCCACCGCCACGCGATCCACTGTATCCTGCCACCCTACATCCTCTCGCGCATCGCCGAGCACGGCTCGCCCGAGCTGCGCGGCAAGGCGATCCGCGCGTTGTTGGTGGACCCCTCGATCCGTATGGTGCGCGCCACCACCGCGGGTCCGGTCATCGGCAGCGTCGCGCGGCTACGCAGCGCCGCGGGCAACGTCCTGACCCCGAGCCCGCTGCGCACCATCCGCGACGCCAAGGGCAAGCCCGAGGCGCCCGGCGCCACCGTGGTCCGCCGCGAGGGCGAGGCGCCGACCGGCGATCCCGCGGTGGACGAGGCCTATGATGGGCTCGGCGCCACCTTCGCGCTCTACTGGGAAGCCTATCAGCGCGACTCGATCGACGACGCCGGCCTGCCGCTCGACGCCACCGTCCACTACGACCAGGACTATGACAACGCTTTCTGGGACGGCACGCAGATGGTCTTCGGCGACGGCGACGGGGAGCTGTTCAACCGCTTCACGCTCGCGCTCGACGTGATCGGCCACGAGCTGACCCACGGCGTCACCGAGCGCGAGGCGGGCCTGGCCTATTTCAACCAGTCGGGCGCGCTCAACGAGAGCATCTCCGACGTGTTCGGCTCGCTGGTCAAGCAGAAGGCGCTCGGCCAGGACGCCGCCGCCGCCGACTGGCTGATCGGCGAGGGGCTGTTCACGCCCAAGGTGAAGGGCAGCGCGCTACGCTCGATGAAGGCGCCGGGTACCGCCTATGACGACCCCGTGCTCGGCAAGGACCCGCAGCCCGCCCACATGGACGATTTCGTCCGCACCAACCAGGACAATGGCGGCGTCCACATCAACTCGGGCATCCCCAACCGCGCCTTCTACCTCGCCGCGACCGCGATCGGCGGGAACGCCTGGGACCGCGCCGGGACGATCTGGTATAATGCGCTGCTCGACCCCAATGTCAGGGCCAACACGGATTTCGCCGGCTTCGCGCGCGTGACGGTGGACGTGGCCGGGCGCTTGTACGGGGCGGGCAGCGCCGATGCGACCGCGGTCGGCGCGGCGTGGAGCGATGTCGGAGTGAGCTGATGACGGACGAGGCGGGGTGCGGCGGCGAGGCGCGGATGCGGGTGGACGGCGGCTTCGCGCATCTGCCCGGTCGCGCGAGCGACTCGTGCGTGCCGCTCGAGCGACTGCCCGGTGACGAGCGCGCCGAGCTGACGCGACTCGCCGACGCGGCCGGCTTCTTCGACTGCGCGCCCGAGCCCGCCGTGGCGCGTCCCGACGCACGCACCTACACGATCGGGCTGACGATCGACGGCCGCAGCCGCGATTTGCAGGTCGCCGAGCCGATCCGCGATCCGGCGCTGGCGGCGCTGGTGTCGACCGTACGCCGCATCACGCGCGAGCGCGGCGGCGTCTAGCCGCGACGGTCAGGCGACCGCGGCGACCCGCTCGTCGCGCGCTTTCTCGGATCGGCGGCTGCGCGACGCCATCGCGATCCAGGCGGCCTCGGCGCGCAGGCAGCGGTCACGCACGTTGTCGAGCGTCGCCGATGCCGCTTCCTCGCGGCAGCGGTCGGCGTTGGCGGTGAAGGTCTCGCTGTCGCGCATCATCTTTTCCTCCTCGCCGGCGCGGGCGAAGTCCCGGGCCGGGCGGCCGCATCGGTCGCGATCGTCGGCAGCGAGCGCGGCGCGCGTGCTGGGTCGTTCGCCGCGACGATGATGCGCCTCCGCTTATTGCCTCAACGCGCCGTCGCGCGATCCGGGCGCATGATGGTTGAGATATACCGACGAGACTGCCGCCGGTGACATGGCCCGGCCCGCGGCCGCGGCCGAGCGCGCGCGAGCGGTCGAGCGCGCTCGCCGCCAGCGCGGCGTGGCGCATCCCGGACCGCGTCCGAGTGGACGGCGAGATGATCTGGGTCCCCGTCATTGATCCGCGTCAGCCTGGCCGCGGCGAAGGGAACGCCCCGCCCCGCTCACCCGTATCCTCATCCTCAGTCACCCGCGGGAGAACGCATCCATGGCGCTCAGCCCGCGCCTGTCCGGCCAGGTCGCCGCGCGCGCGCATCACTCGCCCGCCGCCAAGCTGCTGCGCAAGGTCGAACCCTTCTTCGCGATCGGCCAGGTCTCGGGCGGGCCGCTGCTGATCGCCTCGCTGGTCGCGCTCGTCGCGATCAACTCGCCGTGGAGCGCGGATTTCGCGCGGTTGTGGGATCGGCCGCTGCGGGTCAGCTACGGCAGCTGGGCGATCGAGCGATCGGTCGCCGAATGGGTCAACGATGCGTTGATGCCGTTGTTCTTCCTGATCATCGGCACCGAGGTGAAACGCGAGTTCGTCAAAGGGGCGCTGAGCTCCTGGCAGACCGCGGTGTTCCCGGTCGCGGGCGCGATCGGCGGACTGGTGGTGCCGGTCGCGCTCTACCTCGCCTTCAACTATGCCACCCCGACCCAGCACGGCTGGGGCGTGGTGGCGGCGATGGACACCGCTTTCAGCCTCGCCATCGTCGCGATGTTCACCACCCGGCTGCCGCCCGCGGTGCGCGCCGTGCTGCTCGCCTTCGCCGCGATCGACGACGTGTTCGGGCTGCTCGTCATCGCGGTGGCCTACACCAGCGCGCTCCACGCCCATTTCCTGCTGCTCGCCGCGGCGGGCTATGGCGCCATGGTCGTGCTGCTGCGGCTGCGCTGGGTGGCGCCGATCCTCTACGTCGCCTGCGGGCTGGTGGTGTGGGTCGGCGTGCTCGGCTCGGGCGTCCACCCGACGATCGCGGGGGTCGCGATCGGGCTGCTGCTACCCACCAGCTCGCGCCTGTCCGAGAAGCGCTTCGTCGAGCGCGTGCAGCAGCCGGTCGACGAGCTCAAGGCGGCGCAGCGCGCGGCCGACCAGGCGCGCGACGAGGGGGAGGCCGAGCAGCATCGCGGGGAGGCGCAGCAGTCGCTCGGCTATCTCCACGAGATGGCCGCCGCCACCGACGAGGCGGCGGAGCGGCTGGTGCGCATCCTCACGCCCTGGGTGTCGTATATCGTGCTGCCGCTGTTCGCGCTGTCGAACGTGCGGATCCACTTCTCGCGCGAGCTGATCGGCGGCGCGCTCCACTCGCCGCTCGCGCTCGGCATCGTCGTCGGGCTCGCGCTGGGCAAGCCGATCGGCTTCCTCGGCGCGACGTGGCTGGCGACCCGGATAGGACAGGCGCGGCCGCCCGAGGGGGTGACCTGGCGGATGGTGCTCGGCATCGGCGCGGTGGCGGGGATCGGCTTCACCATCTCGCTGTTCATCGCCGAGCTCGCCTTCGCCGACGCCGGGCTGACCGAGATGGCCGCGCTGGCGGTGCTGGCGGCGTCGCTGGTGTCGGGGCTGTTCGGCTATGGCGTGCTGTGGCGTGCCGCCGCGACCGCCGCGGCGGCGGAACCTGACGCTTGATCGCTTCCCGTCCGTTTCGGCTGACCCGGCCGCGCCCAAGCCGCGGAGGGTTCAGGGGCGTCGCCCCGACGTGGGAGAGGCGTCAGGCCGCCTCCTCGTACGGCACCCCGGCCGCGGCAGCGAGCAGCCGCTTCTCCAGCGCGCGCAGCCGCGCCCCCGGGGCCAGCTTGTCGCCGGTGAGATCGGTCAGGTAGAAGACGTCGACCGCGCGCTCGCCATAGGTGGCGACATGCGCCGAGTGGATCGTCACCTTCGACAGGAACAGCGCGTGCGCCAGCTGGTTGAGCAGCGCCGGCCGATCCCGCGCCGCCACCTCCACGACGGTGAAACGGTTGGAGGCCTTGTTGTCGACCAGCACGTTGGGCTCGATGCGGAAGGCGTCGGCGCGCGCGCGCGGCAGCGGCTTGGCGCGCAGCCGGTCGGTCAGCTTGCCGCGCCCCGCCAGCGCGTCCTCGATCGCGGTCTTGAGCCGCTCGAGCTGCCCCGCCTCGTCGAAGGGGCGGCCGAGCGGGTCCTGCACCAGGAAGTTGTCGAGCGCCATGCCGTCGCGCGTGGTGTGGATGCGCGCGTCGATGATGTTGCCGCCGGCGACGTGGATCGCGCCGGCGATGCGGCTGAACAGCCCGGGATGGTCGGCGGCATAGACCGTCACCAGCGTCGCACCGCGCTCGGGATAGACCTGCGCGTCGATCGACAGCGGCGCGTCGCCCGCGCGCGCGACGAAGGCGGCGTTGTGCGCGAGCACGTCGCCGGGCTCGGCGATCCAATAGGCCTCGGGCAGGCGGTGCGCATAGGCGGCCAGATCGACCTCGCTCCACGCCATCGCCGCGCGCAGCCCGTCCTGCTTGGCGAGCAGCCGCTCGCCGCGGCCCTTCTGCTTGTGGCCGAGCCGCAGCACCTCCTCAGCGCGATCGTAGAGGTCGCCGAGCAGCTGGCCCTTCCAGCCGTTCCACGTCCCCGGCCCCACCGCCCTGATGTCGACCACGGTGAGCACCAGCAGCAGCCGCAGCCGCTCGGGGCTCTGCACCACCTCGGTGAAGTCCAGGATCGTCTTGAAGTCGGTGAGGTCGCGCCGGAAGGCGGTGGCGCTCATCAGCAGGTGGTGGCGTACCAGCCAGGCGACCGTCTCGGTCTCCGCCGGGCTGAGGCCGAAGCGCGGCCCGAGCCGCTCCGCCACCTCGGCACCCAGGATCGAGTGATCGCCGCCGCGCCCCTTGGCGATGTCGTGGAGGAACACCGCGACGTAGAGCACGCGGCGCGACACGATCTGCTCGATCACCGCGCTGGGCAGCGGGTGTTCCTCGGCGAGCTGGCCGTGCTCGAGCCGGCTGAGCAGGCCCAGCGCGCGGATGGTGTGCTCGTCGACCGTGTAGTGATGGTACATGTCGAACTGCATCTGCGCGACGACGCGGGCGAAGTCGGGCACGAACTGGCCCAGCACGCCGGCCTCGTTCATCCAGCGCAGCGCCAGCTCGGGGTCGGCGTCGCCGGCGAGCAGCTCCAGGAACAGCGCGTTGGCACGCGAGTCGCGGCGCACCGTCGCGGCCAGCTTGGCGTCGCGCGTGGCGGCGCGCATCGCCAGCGGGTGGACCTCCTTGCCCTGCTGCGCGGCGAGCGCGAACAGCTCGACCAGCCGCACCGGATCGGCGCGGAGGAAGTCGTCGTCGGGCAGCGCGATCCGGCCACCCTCCACGGTGAAGCCGTTGAGCTTGCGCGGGGCGCGACGCAGCCGCGGCAGACCATAGCGGCGGCGCGGCGCGAACCGTTCCTCCAGATGCGCGAGGAACAGTCCGGTGAGCGAGCCCACCGCCTTGGCCTGGAGGAAGTAGAATTGCATGAAGCGCTCGACCGCGGGCTTGCCCGGACGTGCGGCGTAGCGCATCCGCTCGGCGATCTCGCGCTGATAGTCGAAGGTCAGCCGGTCCTCGGCGCGGCCCGCTATCAGGTGGAGATGGCAGCGCACCGCCCACAGGAAATTGTCGGCGCGATGGAAGGCGCGATACTCGACGCGGGTGAACAGGCCGATGTCGACCAGCTCGGCGGCGCGCTGGACGTCATACACATATTTGCCGATCCAGAAGAGCGCGTGCAGGTCGCGCAGCCCGCCCTTGCCTTCCTTGACGTTGGGCTCGACGACGTAGCGCGTGTCGCCCATGCGGACGTGGCGCGCGTTGCGTTCGGCCAGCTTGTCGGCGATGAACTGGCGCTCGGTGCCGCGCCGCACGTCCTCGTTGAAGCGCTTCGCCGCCTCGGCGTACAGCGCCTCGTCGCCCCAGACGTAGCGGCCCTCCAGCAGTGCGGTGCGGACCGTCACGTCGGCCTTGGCCTGGCGCACCATCTCGTCGAGCGAGCGGCTGGAATGGCCGATCTTCAGCCCCAGGTCCCACAGGGTGTAGAGCATCGACTCGATCACCTGCTCGGCCCAGGGCGTCTGCCTGCCGGGCGTGAGGAAGCCGATGTCGACGTCGGAGAAAGGCGCCATCTCGCCGCGGCCGTAGCCCCCCACCGCGATCAGCAGCAGCCGCTCGCCCGCGGTCGGGTTGTGGACCGGGTAGAGCCGCTGCGTCGTCACCTCGGCGAGAACGATCAGCAGCTGGTCGACCAGATAGGCCTGGGCGTTGGCGGCCTCGAGCCCGCGCGACGGCGTCGCGGCGAGGCGTCGCGCGATCTCGGCGCGGCCGGCATCGAGCGCCTCGCGAAGCAGCTGGCTCAGCCCGCGCCGCAGCGTCGCGGGGTCGTCGCCGGGAAGCGCCGCGGCGGCCTCGGCGAGCGCGCGGCGGCTGACGATCGCGCGGCGGTGGGGAAGATGGTCGAAACGCCCGGTCATGCGCGCTCCCATAAGACCCGGAGGTGAGCGAGTCGCCCCCCGTCTCGCCTCGCCGGATGGCGCGCGGCTCTCGCACTCCCGCCAGCCTTGTCCCGGCTTGGTCCGGGATGACGGGGGAGGCCGCGAATGGTCGAGCCACGCCCGACCCGAGATTGCCCACAAGCGCCTTCAATCCCGCGCCGTCCCGCTCTACCATCCGCCGCATGGCAGCACAGAGCGAGCACGCGCGACTGGCGCAGGCGGGATATGCGGCGTTGCAGCGCGGCGATGCGGCCACGGCGCGCGACGCGTTCGAGGGCGTCGCGGCGGCAGGCGTGGCGACACCGCAGCTGTGGTTGCTGCTCGCCCAGGCGCGCGCGGGCACCGGCGCGGAGCGCACCGCGGTGGCCGCCGCGCTCGATCGCGTGCTCGCGGCCGAGCCGCGCCACCGCCAGGCGCTGGTGCTGCGCGGCGACTATGCCGAGGACGATCGCGCCGCCTGCTCCTTCTACGCACTGGCGCTGTCGGGCGCGCCCGAGGCCGAGCGCGCGCAGCCGCTGCTCCGCGCCGCGCAGGAGCGGCTCGCGGCGGCGTCGCGGCGGTTCGCCGATCACCTGCGCGCACAGGTCGCCGCCGCCGACGCGGGGCCGCGCTTCGCCGAGGCGGTGGCGCTGGTGACGGGCGAGAAGCAGCTGTACCTGCAGCAGCCGACGAGCTTCTTCTTCCCCGGCCTGCCGCACCGTCAGTTCTTCGACGCGGACGAGTTCGACTGGGCGCCCGCGCTCGTCGACGCCGCGCCCGCGATCCGCGCCGAGCTGGAGGCGCTGATCGCAAGCGGCAGCGGCTCGGCGCCCTACGTCCAGGCCGATCCGACGCGCGCCAGCCGCGGCCACGCGCTGCTCGACGACCCGCGCTGGAGCGCCTTCCACCTCCTCGAGAACGGCGTGCCCCACGCCGATAACGCGCCGCGCTGCCCCGCGACGCTCGCCGCGCTGGCCGGCGCGCCGCTGCCGCGGATCGCGGGACGTTCGCCGATGGCGCTGTTCTCGGTGCTGCGGCCGCACACCCACATCCCCGCGCACAACGGGATGCTCAACACGCGACTGATCGTCCACCTGCCGCTGATCGTACCCGAGCGCTGCCGCCTGCGCGTCGGCAACGAGGAGCGCGCGGTGCGCGCGGGCGAGCTGATGATCTTCGACGATTCGATCGAGCACGAGGCGTGGAACGACAGCGACGAGCCCCGCGTGGTGCTGCTGTTCGAGGTGTGGCGCCCGGAGCTCACCGCGGCGGAGCGTGCCGGGCTGACGACGCTGTTCGGCGCTGTCGGTCTGTACCAGGGCGGGCAGTAGCACGATCGCTGGCCTGTCGACCCGCTCGCCTGGCAGGAGCGCGCGGCGACGAGCGGCTGACCCGAAAGGAGAAGAACCGCAACGGCGCGACCGCTTCCCCTAGGTGCACCCGCCCTATAAGCCTGGGGGCGGGGACTATCGGGGGGCACGTCGGGATGCGACGCACAGCGTTCGTGGCAGCATTGTTGGTGGGCGTCGCGTTCGCGCCGCGGGCGAATGCGGGCGAGCGTCCGCTCTATGAGGGCGCCCCGTCATGGGTGTTAGCCGCACCCGCGATCGACGCCGCCACGCTGACCGAGGGCTCGCCGGTTCTGCTCCGGCTCGACAATCAGCAGCGGCTGGAGGGCGGGCGCGTATGGAGCTACTTCGACACCGCGACCCGTGCGGCCTCGCCGCAGCAGCTCGCCGAGATCGGCAACATCAAGCTGGCATGGCAGCCCTCGCAGGGCGATCTGATCGTCCACGCCGTGGAGATCATCCGCGGGTCGCAGCACATTGATCTGATCAAGCGTGGCTCTCCCTTCACCGTCCTGCGCCGCGAGACCGAGCTCGACCAGCGCATGATGGACGGCTCGCTGACGGCGACGCTCGCCGCGGAGGGCTTGGCGGTCGGCGACGTGCTCCGCGTCGCCTTCTCGGTGACTCACGCCGATCCGACGCTCAAGGGCGATGTCCAGACGGCGGCACCGCTGCTCGCCGAGCCCGTGTCGATCGGCTTCGGGCGGGTGCGACTGAGCTGGCCGGAGACCAGCGAGATCCGCTGGAAGTCCTATGCCGCCGGGGTCGAGGCCAAGCCGGTGACCGCCGGCGGCTATCGCACGCTCGACATCGCGCTACCGCTCGCCAAGCAGCCCGAGCTGCCCGACGATGCGCCCGCGCGCTTCCGCAAGCTGCCGCTGCTCGAGGCCACGTCCTTCGCCGACTGGGCCGCCGTGTCGAGGGCGATGGCACCGCTCTACGCCACCGACGGCCTGATCGCCGCCGGCTCGCCGCTCGCCGCCGAGGTGCGCCAGATCGAGCGCGCGAAGCCCTCGCCGCTCGAGCGCGCGGCGCTGGCGGTGCAGCTGGTGCAGGACAAGATCAGCTACCTGTCGCTGGGGATGGATACGGGCAACTACATCCCGCAGACCCCGGCGCAGACCTGGGAGCGCCGCTACGGCGACTGCAAGGCCAAGACGCTGCTGCTGCTCGCGCTGCTGCGCGCGTTGCAGATCGAGGCGGAGCCCGTCGCGGCGAACCTGCAGATGGGCGACATGGCGTCCGAGCGGCTGCCGAGCCTCGGCGCCTTCGATCACGTGCTGGTGCGAGCGACGATCGACGGCAAGTCGCTCTGGCTGGACGGCACCGCCGCGGGCACGCGGCTCGCCGATCTCGGAGACACGCCCCGGCTCGGATCGGTGCTGCCGCTGCGTCCCACGGGAGCAGCGCTGATGCCCGTGGTACTCCACGCCGACGCGCGTCCCGACCTGACGATCGCGGTGGATCTGGACGATCGCGGCGCACTCGACACCCCGACCATCGTGAAGGCCGCGATCACGCTGCGGGGGCGTCTCGCCGAACAGGTCGGGACCGCCGCGGCACAGGCGAGCCAGACCCAGCGCGCCGAGATGGTGAAGCGGCTGCTGGGGCAACAGGTCGGCAACGGCAATTACATCGATCCGACGATCCGCTACGACCCGGCCGAGGGCATCGCCGTGGTCAGCGCGACCGGCATCGCCTCGACACGCTGGACCCGGCGCGACGGCCGCTATCGGCTGGTGCTGGACGCCGCGGTCGGGAAGCTCGACTTCACGCCCGATCGCGCGCGCGCCGCGTGGCAGTCCATCCCCGTGGCGCTGTCGGGTCCCGCCAGCATCGTCTATCGGACGACCCTGCACCTCCCCGACGGCGGCAAGGGCTTCGCGGTCGACGGCGACCGCACCTTACCGGAAACCTTGGCCGGCACGAGGCTGAAGCGCTCGCTGGTCATGAGCGGTGACACGATGACGATTGAGGACCGCATCGATCAGGTCGGCGGCGAGATCGAGGTGGCGCAGATCCCCGCGTTCCGAGCCGCGGTGGCGCAGGCGCGAAGCCGCCTCCTCACCGTGCTCGCGCCGACCGGTCCGGCGGGCACGCGGGCCTATTACGAGAGCGCGCGCAAGGCGGGGGCGCTGGCGCCGACCGACGCCATGTTCGCGCGCGTCGTCGCGGACGATCCGAAGGACGCGGACGCTCTCACCTGGCGCGCCCGCTATCGATCGGCGACCGGCGACCGCGCCGGCGCCATCGCGGACTATGGCAGCGCGATCGCGATCGAGCCGGGGACGGGGCGTTACCTCTCGCGCGCCGCGCTCTATGCCGCGCTCGGCGACGAGACCCGCCAGCACGCCGATCTCGACGCCGCCTACAAGCTCGACCCCGAGGCGGACGAGGTGTTGAGCGCGCTGGCGAACTACCGGGCGAATCACGGCGACGGTGCCGGTGCCGTCGCCATGCTCGACCAACGGATCGAGCGGGCGGGCAGCAAGGATCGCTATGGCTGGATCGTCTCCAAGGCCAGTGTCATGGCGGATGCCGGCCAGCGCGATGCCGCGCTGGCGCTGCTGGACACGGTGATCGCCGAACGTCCGGGCAACGCCGACCTGCTCAACATGCGCTGCTGGCTGCGTGGTACCGGCAACGTCGCGCTGGAAGCGGGTCTCAAGGACTGCACCAAGGCGATCGAGCTGGCCGACAATCCCGATGCCGCGCTCGATAGCCGGGCGATGATCTACTACCGGATGAACCGCTTCGAGGACGCGCTCGCCGACGTGAGCGCGGCGCTGACCGACTCGCCGGACCTCGCCGCGAGCCTGTACATGCGCGGCGTGCTGCTCGGTCGGCTGGGTCGGAAGGGCGAGAGCGAGGCCGCGCTGGCCAACGCGCGGCTGGTCTACCCGCAGATCGACCGCGACTATCGCCGCTACGGCATCGCGCCCTGACGTGAGGCGCCGATGAGCGCGCGACCGCGGGCGCCTCACCCCTCGCGGGCCAGCGCCTTCAGCCGGTACAGGGTGTCGAGCGCCTCGCGCGGGGTCAGCGCGTCGACGTCGAGCGCCTCCACCTCGGCGCGGATAGCGTCGCACTGCGCCTCCTCCGCCTGCGCCGCGGCGGCGAACAGCGGCAGGTCGTCCAGCCCCGCCGCCAACCCGCCGGTCCGGGCGCGCCCCGCCTCCAGCTTGGCCAGCACCGCCTTGGCGCGCTGCACCGTCGCGGGCGGCATCCCCGCCAGCCGCGCCACCGCCAGCCCGTAGCTGCGGTCCGCCGGCCCGTCGGCGACCTCGTGGAGCAGCACCAGCTCGCCCTTCCACTCGCGCGCGCGGACATGGTGGAGCGACAGCGACTCGCAGCGCTCGGCCAGCCGCGTGAGCTCGTGATAATGCGTGGCGAAGAGGCAGCGGCAGCGATTGTCCTCGTGGATCGCCTCCACCACCGCCCAGGCGATCGCCAGCCCGTCATAGGTGCTGGTGCCGCGCCCGACCTCGTCGAGGATGACGAGGCTGCGCTCGGTCGCCTGCGCCAGGATCGCCGCGGTCTCGACCATCTCGACCATGAAGGTGGAGCGCCCGCGCGCGAGATTGTCCGAGGCGCCGACGCGGCTGAACAGCCGGTCGACCAGCCCGAGCCGCGCCGAGGCGGCGGGGACATAGGCGCCCGCCTGCGCCAGCACCGCGACCAGCGCGTTCTGGCGCAGGAACGTCGACTTGCCGCCCATGTTAGGGCCAGTGACGAGCCACAGCCGCGCCGCCTCGCCGCCGAGCGCGCAGTCGTTGGCGACGAAGCGGTCGCCGCTTCGCGCCAGCGCGGCCTCGACCACCGGGTGTCGACCCTCGCGGACGTCGAAGCACGCCTCCTCGGCGAAACTCGGCCGCGCCCAGGCGCCCTCCGCCGCGCGCTCGGCCAAGCCAGCGGCGACGTCGAGCCGGGCGAGCGCGTCGGCGGTCGCGGCGATCGCCTCGCGGCCGGCAAGCGCGGTGGCGGTGAGCTCCTCCAGGTGCGCCGCCTCCGCCGCCAGCGCGTGCGCGCCGGCCTGGGTGACGCTGGCGGCGACCTCGTGGAGCTCGGGCGCGTTGAAGCGGACCACGCCCGCGAGCGTCTGGCGGTGCGTGAAGCCCGAGTCGGCGCGCATCAGCGGGTCGGCGGCGCGCGCGGGCACCTCGATATGATAGCCGAGCACACCGTTGTGGCGGATCTTGAGCGCGGCGATCTTCGTCCGCTCGCGGAAGCGCGCCTCCAGCGCGGCGATGGCGCGGCGCCCACCGCTGCCGGTCTCGCGCAGCGCGTCCAGCGCGGCGTCGTAGCCCGCGGCGATATAGCCGCCGTCGCTCGCCTCGATCGGCGGCGCGGGGACGAGCGCGCGCTTGAGCAGATCGATCAGCGCGCCGTGGCCACGCAGCCGCGGTGCCAGCTCGCGTAGCAGCGCGGGCGCGGGCTCCAGCGCGCCGAGCCGCTCGCCGATCGTCCAGGCGCCGTCGAGCCCGTCGCGGAGCTGGCCGAGGTCGCGCGGGCTGCCGCGCCGCGCCGCCAGCCGCCCGAGTGCACGGCCGATGTCGGGCAAGGCGCGCAGGGCGGCGCGCACGCGCTCGCGTAGGCCGACGTCGTCGTGGAGGAGCTGGACGAGGTCGAGACGCGCCTCGATCGCCTCGCGTGCCATCAGCGGCGCGCCGAGGTCGGCGGCGAGCAACCGTGCGCCCGCGCCCGTGACGGTGCGGTCGACCGCGTCGAGCAGGCTGCCCTTGCGCTGGCCCGCGGCGGTGCAGGTCAGCTCGAGGCTCTCGCGCGTGGCGGCGTCGATCGCCATCGCGTCACGCGCGGCGGCGAGCACCGGCGGGCGCAGGAACGGCAGCTGGCCCTTGGCGGTATGATCGAGATAGGCGACCAGCCCGCCCGCCGCGGCCAGCGCGGCGCGGCCGAACTGGCCGAAGCCGTCGAGGGTCGCCACCCCGAACAGCCGCCTGAGCCGCGCCTCGCCCGCGCCGCTGTCGAACTCGCCGCGGGGGCGCCGCACCGTGGCGGGGGCATCGCTCTCCTCGGCGGCGATCACCTCGGCGGCGCCGAGCCGCGCCAGCTCGGCGGCCAGACCGGCGCGGTCGCAGGCGATCACCTCGAAGCGCCCGGTCGAGACGTCCGCGGCGGCGAGCGCCACCTCGCCCCCGGCATCGCCCACCGCGACGCACCAGTTGGCGGCGCGCGAGTCGAGCAGCGTCTCCTCGGTCAGCGTGCCGGCGGTGACGACGCGGACGATCGCGCGATCGACCAGCGCCTTGGAGCCGCGTGCCTTGCGCGCCGCCTCGGGCGTCTCGGTCTGCTCGGCGATGGCGACGCGGTGCCCCGCCCTGATGAGGCGCTGGAGATAAGCGGTCGCGGCGTGGACGGGCACGCCGCACATCGGGATCTTCTCGCCCGCATGCTCGCCGCGCGAGGTGAGCGCGATGTCGAGCACCTGCGCGGCGACGCGCGCGTCGTCGAAGAACAACTCGAAGAAATCGCCCATGCGGTAGAACAGCAGGCAGTCCGCCGCCTCCGCCTTGAGCGCGAGATATTGCGCCATCATCGGCGTGGGGGCGGTCATGCGGTCTGATCCGGGAGGCGGGCGCGGTGACGGGTCGGACGCACGAAGACCCGCGGCCCGTTCATCTCATCGCGCAGGATAGAGGGAGGCACGGTCGTCATCTCGCGACGACCATCGGCACCCGGCCGGGGGCGCGGGAAAGCCCGCAGGCTCGCTCCGCGGGCGATCAGCCGTTCAGCGACCCGCCGCGCGGCCTGATCCTCATGAGGAGCGGTGAAGTGGAAGAAGCGGTCGAGATCATCGAGCACCGCATTGCGCCAGATATTCCTAGCCATCCGAGGCAGCGAGCCACTCTCCGAACGCCTGGCGCCGCGGCATGCCCCAGCTCGCGCGCCACAAGGCGACGACACGCTGCTCGACGCCGTCCGCATAGCGGGCGCGAGCGCGCGCGATCGCCTGCGGCAGCAGCTCGTCGACACTCTGGTCATCGGTCACGGCGGGACTCGTCATCTGTCGGAACATAGCCACGCGGTCTTCCCTCTGCCAGTCGGCTGCGAGCGGCTGGCGTCAGCTTGGACGTCGTGCACCGTGGCGGACGGACAGGACATAGACCATGTCGCCGGCGACGTCATACCGCAGTAGATAGGGCGGCACCGTCGCCAGCTCTCGTGAGCCGTCGCGCATGGGTCGCCCTCGTTTCGGAAAGTCGCTTAGGCTGTCCGCCACGCGGTGAAGGCGCTGTTTCAGGCGCTCAGCCGCGGCGCGGTCGAACAGCTCGATATAGGCGACGATCTGATCGACCTCAGCCAGCGCAGCCGCCGACCGGATGACCTCAGCCATCCCGCTGCGCGAGCCACTCCCTGAACGTGGTACGCCCCGGCTTGCCCCAGGTCTCCATCCACTCGGCGACGATCGCGTGGGGGTAGACGCGCCCGGCCGCGACGTCGGCGCGAGCGCGCGCGATCGACGCTGCCTCCGCGAGCTCATCATCGTGGTCGAAGATGCCGTGCTCGCGCGCCATGCGCCCTCCCTACACTCCCTGACCCGACACCACCACCGCCGCTTTGACCGCAAACGGCGGGATGCGCCCCCTCCCCGCTCCCGCTACACCGCTCGCATGCTCTACCGCACCACCATGGACTCGCCCGTCGGCACGCTCACCCTGGTCGCCAGCGACGAGGGACTCGTCGCCGTCCTGTGGCCCGACGACGCGCCCGGCCGCGTCCGCCTCGCCGCGACCGAGGACCGCCCCGACCATCCCGTGCTCGCCGGCGCGGTGACCCAGATCGGCGAGTATTTCGCCGGCGAGCGCCGCGCCTTCGACCTGCCGCTGGCGCCCAGCGGCAGCGCCTTCCAGCGCGCGGTCTGGGCCGCGCTCGCCGCCATCCCGCACGGCGAGACGCGCAGCTACGGCGAGATCGCCCGCTCGATCGGCCGCCCCACCGCCAGCCGCGCGGTCGGCGCCGCCAACGCGCGCAACCCGCTCTCGATCGTGGTGCCGTGCCACCGCGTCATCGGCAGCTCGGGCACGCTCACCGGCTTCGCCGGCGGGCTCGCCGCCAAGCAACATCTGCTCACGCACGAGCGACGCTAGCGAAGGTTCCCAAAGCCCCCGGCCTTCCCTAGAGGAAGGCCATGACCGACGATCGCACCGCCACCGAGACGCGCCACGACCAGTTCTCCGAGCGCGAGGCCCTGCTGTTCCACTCGGAGGGGCGCCCCGGCAAGATCGAGATCGTCGCGTCCAAACCGATGGCGACGCAGCGCGACCTGGCGCTGGCCTATTCCCCCGGGGTCGCCGTGCCGGTGCAGGCGATCGCCGACGATCCCGCCACCGCCTATGATTACACCGCCAAGGGCAACCTGGTCGCGGTGATCTCGAACGGCACCGCCATCCTCGGCATGGGCAATCTCGGCGCGCTCGCCTCCAAGCCGGTGATGGAGGGCAAGGCGGTGCTCTTCAAGCGCTTCGCCGACGTCGACTCGATCGACATCGAGCTGAAGACCGAGGACGTCAACCGCTTCATCGACGCGGTCGAGCTGATGGAGCCGAGCTTCGGCGGCATCAACCTCGAGGACATCAAGGCGCCCGAGTGTTTCATCATCGAGCAGACGCTGCGCGAGCGGATGAACATCCCCGTCTTCCACGACGACCAGCACGGCACCGCGATCATCTGCGCCGCCGGTCTGATCAACGCCTGCCTGCTCACCGGTCGCCAGCTGTCCTCGGTCAAGGTCGTCGTCAACGGCGCGGGCGCGGCCGCGATCGCCTGCACCGAGCTGATCAAGGCGATGGGCGTGCGCGCCGACAACGTGCTGATCTGCGATCGCACCGGCGTGATCTACCAGGGTCGCGACGACGTGAACCAGTGGCAGTCCGCGCACGCCGCCAACACCGACCGGCGCACCCTCACCGAGGCGCTGCACGGCGCCGACGTGTTCCTCGGCCTCTCCGCCGCGGGCGCGCTCAAGCCCGAGATGGTGAAGGACATGGCGCCCGCGCCGATCATCTTCGCCATGGCCAACCCCGAGCCGGAGATCCGCCCCGAGCTCGCCAAGGCGGCGCGCCCCGACGCCATCGTCGCCACCGGCCGGTCGGACTATCCGAACCAGGTCAACAACGTGCTGGGCTTCCCCTTCATCTTCCGCGGCGCGCTGGACGTCCGCGCCACCGGCATCAACGACGAGATGAAGATCGCCGCCGCCAACGCCATCGCCGAGCTGGCGCGCGATCGCGTGCCCGAGGAGGTCGCGGTCGCCTATGGCACGCGCCACACCTTCGGACCGGAGTATATCATCCCCGCGCCGTTCGACCCGCGGCTGATGGAGATGGTGTCGGTCGCGGTCGCGCAGGCGGCGATGGACTCGGGCGTCGCCACCAAGCCGATCACCGACATGAACGCCTATCGCGACACGCTGCGCGCGCGGCTCAACCCCACCACCGCGGTGCTGAGCCTCGCCTACGAGGGCGCCAAGGCCAACCCCAAGCGCGTGCTCTTCGCCGAGGGCGAGGAAGAGGTGGTGCTGCGCGCCGCCATCGCCTTCAAGGAGGGCGGCTACGGCATCCCCGTGCTGGTCGGGCGCGAGGACGTGTACGACAATCTGCGCGCGCTCGGGATCGACAACCCCGAGGAGTACGAGCTGCACAACAGCCGCGTCTCGCCGCTGGTGCCCAAGATGGTCGACTTCCTCTACCAGCGGCTCCAGCGCCGCGGCTTCCTGCGCCGCGAGGTGGAGCGGATGATCAACCAGGACCGCAACATCTTCGGCGCGGTGCTGCTCCAGCTCGGCGAGGCCGACGCGATGATCACCGGCGTCACCCGCCCCTGGGCGCAGTCGATGCGCGAGATCAAGCGCGTGATCGACCCGGCGCCGGGCCGCACCGCCTTCGGCATCCACGTGCTGGTGGGCCAGTCGCACACCGTCTTCATCGCCGACACGACGGTGAACGAGCGCCCCAACGCCGAGGAGCTCGCCGACATCGCCGAGCAGACCGCGACCGTGGCGCGGCAGATGGGGCACGAGCCGCGCGTCGCCTTCCTGAGCTATTCCACCTTCGGCAACCCGACCGGCCAGTGGCTCGACAATATCCGCGAGGCGGTGAACGTGCTCGACCAGCGCCAGGTCGGCTTCGAGTATGAGGGCGAGATGGCGCCCGACGTCGCGCTCAACCCGAAGCAGCTGGCCAACTATCCCTTCGCGCGGCTGTCGGGGCCGGCCAACATCCTCGTCATGCCCGGGCTGCAGTCGGCCAACATCTCGGCCAAGCTGCTGCGCGAGCTGGGCGGCGACGACATGATCGGGCCGATGCTGGTGGGCATGGAGAAGCCCGTGCAGATCGCGCCGATGACCTCCACCGCGAGCGAGCTGGTGACGCTGGCGGTGCTCGCCGCGGGCGGCATCGCGCGCTGAGGCGCGGCGCCGGCGCGCGGGTCGCGCCGGCGGTGGCGGTGGCGACGCGGGCGCGGGCTGAGCCCGCTGTCCGCGGGCCGCTGCGCCACCTCGGTTCGAGCCGCCGTGCCATGGCGTGACCGCGCTTCGCCCCAGGTGGCCCACCGTATGCGCCGCGTCGCCCCACGTCGCTCCAACATGACTCAACATTCGCCCGCGGTCGGCCGGCGCCGCTCCAACGTGACTCAACATTCGCGTCGCCCGGTCGTCGCCGCGGCACGGGCGTCAAGCGCTTGGAGTCACTTCCTTTCGCCCGCGTGGCCCTCGCGGCAGCCTTCGGCGAATGTTGCGAATGTTGAGTCGCTGGCGCGTTCGCGGCGACGCGCGCGGCGATCGTCATGGTACCGGGCACCGGCGCACGCGCCGGCGATGAGACAGAGCGTCCACGCTCCTGCCACATCGCGCGCAGCGTAGGACAGTCGCCGCCACCGATCAGACTGTGCTCGTGAGACGTCCGCTCCAGCGTGTTCCTGCGCGCGCAGGAGCGCGGGGCCACGCACGTCGCGCCCGAGCCCAGGGGCAAGCGTCGAGGCGCTACCGCGCGCCTGGCGCCTCCGCGGCAGTCCAGAACCTCGACAGGTGCGAGAGGTATCGCCGCGAGAGGCGGCCGGCACGCTCACGGCAGCAGCAGCGACGCGTCCCCATACGAGTAGAAGCGATACTCTCGCGCGATCGCGTGCGCGTAGGCCGCCTGCATCCGCTCCAGCCCGATCAGCGCCGAGACCAGCATGAACAGGGTCGAGCGCGGCAGGTGGAAGTTGGTCATCAGCCCGTCGACGCCGCGGAAGCGATAGCCCGGCGTGATGAAGATCGCGGTGTCGCCCTCGAACGGCCGCACCTGCCCGTCCTTCCCCGCGGCGCTCTCGATCAGCCGCAGCGAGGTGGTGCCCACCGCGATCACGCGCCCGCCGCGCGCGCGCACCGCGTTGAGCCGGTCGGCGGTGGCCTGGTCGATCCGCCCCCATTCGGCGTGCATGCGGTGGTCGGCGGTGTCCTCCGCCTTGACCGGCAGGAACGTGCCCGCGCCGACGTGGAGCGTCAGCGTCGCATGCTCCACCCCCGCCGCGGCGAGCCGCTCGAGCAGCGCGGGCGTGAAGTGCAGCGCCGCGGTCGGCGCCGCGACCGCGCCGGGCGCGGCGGCGAAGATCGTCTGGTAATCCTCGGCGTCGCGCGCGTCGGCGGCGCGCCGGCCCGCGATATAGGGCGGCAGCGGCATCCGCCCGGCGCGCTCGAGCAGCAGCTCGACCGGCGCGTCGCCGGCGAAGTCGAGCGCCCAGCTGCCGTCGTCCGCGCGGTCGCGCGCGGTGGCGCTCACGCCCGCGCCGAAGTCGATCGCGTCGCCGTCGCGGAGCCGCCGGGCGTTGCGCACGAAGGCGCGCCAGCGGCGCGGCCCCTCGCGCTTGTGCAGCGTCGCGCCGATCCGCGCCGCGCCGCGCGTGCCCTCGAGCTGCGCGGGGATCACGCGCGTGTCGTTGAACACCAACAGGTCGCCCGCGCGCAGCAGCTCGGGCAGGTCGGCCACGACGCGGTCGTCGAGCCCGTCGCCGCGCACCGCGAGCAGCCGCGCGGCGTCGCGCGGGCTCGCCGGGCGCAGCGCGATCCGCTCGGGCGGCAGGTCGAAGTCGAAGAGGTCGACGTTCATCGGCGTCGCGCGCGCCGGCTCAGCGGCGGCGCGGCGCCGGCCTGGGGCGGGACGCCGGGGCAGTGGTCGCCGCCCCCGCCGCCGTCCCCGGCAGCGTCGGCGTGGTGCCCGGCAGTGTCGGCAGCGTGGCCGGCGCGGCGGCGGGCAGCGGCTGATAGGCCGGCGGGTTGTCCGAGGCGATATAGGCGTGGACGATCCGCGACGGGTTGGCCGGCGGCTCGCCGCGCTCGATCGCGTCGACGTAGTTCATCCCCGATGTGACGCGGCCGAACACGGTGTACTTCTTGTCGAGCGAGAAGCGCGGCTGGAAGATGATGTAGAACTGGCTGTTCGCACTATCCTCCTTCTCCGCGCGCGCGGCCGCGACCGATCCGCGCACGTGCGGCAGATAGTTGAACTCGGCGGGCAGGTCCGGCAGCTGGCTGCCGCCGGTGCCGTCACCCTTGGGATCGCCGCCCTGCGCCATGAAGCCGTCGATCACGCGGTGGAACACGAGGCCGTCATAGAAATGCTGGCGGGTGAGCTGCTTGATCCGCTCGACCATCTTGGGCGCGACGTCCGGGCGCAGCGCGATCTCGACGCGGCCGCCGGTGGAGAGGTCGAGCAGCCAGATGTTGGTCTTGTCGCCCAGCGGCGGCGGCGCGAGCCGCTCCTGCGCCGCGGCGGGGGCGGCGGTGAGCACGGCGGCGGCGAAGAGGGCGGACAGGAGGGCGGACGGGCGCATCGGTGCTTTCGGGTCTGTCGGGAGGGAGTCAGCGGCGGCGTCTAGACCAGATTCACGCTTGCGCCAAACTGAATGGCGGAGGCGGTGCGGTGCGGCCACGCCTGCACGAGGCGATCCCATCGTCATCCCCACTTCCATCATCCCGGACTTGGTCCGGCATCCATCTCTCCGCATATCGCGCGGCCGGTGAGTTTGCGGAACGGTGGATCCCGGACCGAGTCCGGGATGACGGGAGAAGAGAGCGGGATGGCGGGAGAGTCAGGCAGCGTGACGCCGCCTCTCACCCGCCGCGCCGCCCCACCAGCGCCACGCGGTCGACCACCTCCCGGCACACCGCGGCGGTGACGAACTTGCGGATGTCGCCGCCGAACAAAGCGATCTCCTTGACCAGCTTGGAGGCGATCGGCTGCAGCCCGACGTCGGCCATCAGGAAGACGGTCTCGATCCGGTCGTTGAGCTGCTGATTCATCCCCGCCATCTGATACTCATATTCGAAGTCGGCGACCGCGCGCAGCCCGCGCACGATCATCGTCGCGCCCTCGCGCTCGGCGAAGTCCATCAGCAGCGAGTCGAACTCCACCACGTGGATCTCGCCGCCGATCGCGGCGACCTCGCGCTGCACCATCGCCATCCGCTCGGCGACGCTGAACATCGGCGACTTGCTGGGATTGGTGGTGACGCCGATCACCAGCCGGTCGACCAGCTTGGCGCCGCGGCGGATGATGTCCATGTGGCCGAGCGTCACGGGATCGAACGTCCCCGGGTAGACGCCGACGCGCGCGCCCACGCCGCTCACCCGCGCCGCTCGGTGACGAAGCGCGCGATCGCGCGCAGCAGCTCGGCCTCGTCGCCGTAGCTGCGCAGGTGATCGATCGCCTGGTCGACCAGCATCTGCGACTGCTGGCGCGCGCGGTCCACGCCGAGCAGCGAGACGAACGTCTCCTTGCCCTTCTCGCCGTCCTTGCGCAGCTTCTTGCCGGCGAGCTGCTCGTCGCCCTCGACGTCGAGCAGGTCGTCGACGATCTGGAAGGCGAGGCCGAGGTCGTGCGCGTAGCCGCGCAGGTGGCGGCGCCCCTCGGGCGGCACGCGGCCGAGGATCGCGCCCGCCTCCACCGCCGCGCCGATCAGCGCGCCCGTCTTCATCTGCTGGAGCCGCGTGACGGTGCCGAGGTCGAAGGCGGCGCCGTCGGCCTTGAGGTCCATCGCCTGCCCACCCGCCATGCCGCCCGGGCCCGAGGCGCGCGCGAGGTCGGCGACCAGCTCGGCGCGGACGAACGGGTCGGCGTGGGTGGCCGGGTCGGCCAGCACCTCGAAGGCGAGCGCGTGGAGGCAGTCGCCCGCCAGGATCGCGGTCGCCTCGTCGAACGCCTTGTGGACGGTGGCCTTGCCGTGGCGCATGTCGTCGTCGTCCATCGCCGGCAGGTCGTCGTGGATCAGCGAGTAAGCGTGGATCGCCTCGAGCGCGACCGCGGCGCGCGCGGCACCGTCGCGCGCCACGTCGAACAACCGCGCGGTGGCGAACACCAGCAGCGGGCGCAGCCGCTTGCCGCCGCCGATCGTGGCGTGGCGCATCGCGCGGTACAGGTCGGCGCGGGGATCGTCGGGCACCGGGAGCAGCGCGTCGAAGCGACGGTCCATCTCGGCCGCGACTTCCTTGAGCGCGGCCTGCAACCGGGGCGACGCGGTGGCGGTGATGGTCATCCCGCGGCGAAAGGCTCGGTGGCGGCGGGGCGGCCGTCGGCGCCGAGCCGGATCGCCTCGATCCGCGCCTGCGCGGCGTCGAGCCGGTCGGCGCAGCGCTGGCGCAGCGCGCTGCCGCGCTCGTAGAGCCGGATCGCCTCCTCCAGCGGGGTATCGCCCGACTCGAGCCGGGCCACGATCGCCTCGAGCTCGCGTAGGCCGGCCTCGAACGACAGCGTCTCGATGTCCTGCTCCATCAGGCGGCTATGCGATGGGGGGTGCGCCGGGTCAAGAAGATGGGGGTGCTGGCGGGGTGGCGGGGGTGCGGGGCTCACCTTCCGATCCCTGCGTCATCCTGAGCTTGTCTCAGGATCCACCCTTCCGCTCACCCATGCGCGGCTGGATATGCGGCACGGTGGATCCTGAGACGAGCTCAGGATGACGGAGGTGAGGTAAGGTGAAGGTTCGTTCCCTCACCCCCGTTCGTGCTGAGGAGGCGCTGAGCTTGTCGAAGCGCCGTCTCGAAGCACTTGGCGCCCCGCTCGTGGCCGCGCTTCGAGACGAGGCTTCGACAAGCTCAGCCTCTCCTCAGCGCGGACGGGAAGGCGAGCCGGCAACCTAGTCCCTACCGCCGCCACGCCTCCACCGCCGCCGCATAGGCCCCCGCCGCCCGCTCGCGCGCGGCGTCCAGCCTCGCGCGCTCGCGCTCGTGGCGGCGTCCCGCCTCGCGGCGCTCGCGGTCGAGCGCGGCCTGGCGCTCGGCCAGCGCCTTCTCCTCGGCGCGGCGGCGCGCGTCCTCCTGCTCCAGCGCCGCCTCGGCCGCCTCCAGATCGGCGCGGCTCGGGCGCGGCGCGGGCGGCTTGGTCGCGGCCTTCGCGCGCGCCGCCCGCCCCCGCCGCGGCGGCCCCTCCTCCTCCGCCGCCGCCGCCGCCCGCGCGCGCTTGGGTCGATCCGGCGGCAGCGCCGCGAGCTGCTCCGCCGCGCTGCCGCGCGAGCGGCGCACCACCTCGCCCGGGTGCGCCAGCGGCTCCTCCATCAGCGCCGCGTCGGTCACCTCCTCCGCCACGCCGCGCGCGAACAGGTCGGCGTCGGCGCCCCAGGCGACCAGCGCGGCTCTGCGACTCGGTGCCGCGACATAGGCGTCGTGGAACCCGGCGGGCGTGCGGAACACCTTTAGCTTGCGCGCCATCCCTCGCCTCCCGGGCGTGACCGCCCCCCGCGGCCACAATCGCTTACGTTGCCGTGCCGTTCCACCCTTCCCCGCCCGGTCCCCCGCTGCTATCGCCCGCGGCGATCGAGAGTTTCGCCCGCCCCCGCGCGCACGCGGCCGTGCCGCATCGACGCGGGCGCGAGGCTCCCACGAGGAAGGACAGCTGCCCATGACGGCCATCGGCCACGATACGCTCAACGCCCGCACCACGCTGACGGCCGGGGGCAAGACCTACGACTATTTCGCGCTGAAGACCGCGGAAGCGAAGTTCGGCGACATCTCGCGCCTGCCCTTCTCGATGAAGGTGCTGCTGGAGAACATGCTGCGCTTCGAGGACGGCGTGACCGTGACCGAGGCGGACGTGAAGGCGATCGTCGACTGGCAGCAGGAGCGCCGCAGCGACCGCGAGATCCAGTATCGCCCCGCGCGCGTGCTGATGCAGGACTTCACCGGCGTACCCTGCGTGGTCGACCTCGCCGCGATGCGTGACGCGATCACCAAGCTCGGCGGCGACGCCGCCAAGATCAACCCGCAGGTGCCGGTCCATCTCGTGATCGACCATTCGGTGATGGTCGACGAGTTCGGCACGCCCAAGGCGTTCGAGGAGAACGTCGACCTGGAATATGCGCGCAACGCCGAGCGCTACGAGTTCCTGAAATGGGGCTCCAAGGCGCTCGACAATTTCAAGGTGGTGCCGCCGGGCACCGGCATCTGCCACCAGGTGAACCTCGAGTATATCGGCCACGCCGTGTGGGCCTCGGAGGAGACGGGTGACCACGCCAAGGGCGGTGCGACGATCGCCTATCCCGACACTTTGGTGGGCACCGACAGCCACACCACGATGATCAACGGCCTGGGCGTGCTCGGCTGGGGCGTCGGCGGGATCGAGGCCGAGGCGGCGATGCTCGGCCAGCCGGTCTCGATGCTGATCCCCGAGGTGGTCGGCTTCAAGCTGACCGGCTCCCTGCGCGAGGGCATCACCGCGACCGACCTGGTGCTGACGGTGACGCAGATGCTGCGCGCCAAGGGCGTGGTCGGCCGCTTCGTCGAGTTCTACGGCCCCGGGCTCGACCAGATGACGCTCGCCGACCGCGCCACGATCGCCAACATGGCGCCCGAATATGGCGCGACCTGCGGCTTCTTCCCGGTCGACGACAAGACGATGGACTATATGCGCCTGACCGGCCGCCCCGACGAGGTGATCGCGCTGGTCGAGGCCTACGCCAAGGCGCAGGGCATGTGGCGCTACGCCGACAGCCCCGATCCCGTCTTCACCGACACGCTCGAGCTCGACATGGGCACCGTGGTGCCGTCGCTCGCCGGCCCGAAGCGCCCGCAGGACAAGGTCAGCCTCGACACCGTCGACGAGGTGTTCAACGGCGACCTGTTCAAGCTCTACCACAAGGAGAAGCCGGCGCGCGTCGCGGTCGACGATCGCGGCCATGACATCGGCGACGGCGACGTGGTGATCGCGGCGATCACCAGCTGCACCAACACCTCCAATCCCTCGGTGCTGGTCGCCGCCGGGCTGGTGGCGCGCAAGGCGCGCGCGCGCGGCCTGACGCCCAAGCCCTGGGTCAAGACCAGCCTCGCGCCCGGCTCGCAGGTGGTCACCGACTATCTCGACAAGGCCGGCCTGTCGGAGGATCTCGACGCGATCGGCTTCAACCTGGTCGGCTACGGCTGCACCACCTGCATCGGCAACTCGGGCCCGCTCGCCGCGCCGATCAGCAAGGCGATCAACGAGAACGACCTGGTCGCCGCCTCGGTGCTGTCGGGCAACCGCAACTTCGAGGGCCGCGTCTCGCCCGACGTGCGCGCCAACTTCCTCGCCTCGCCGCCGCTGGTGGTCGCCTACGCGCTCAAGGGCACGGTGACGACCGACATGAACGAGACGCCGATCGGCCAGGGCACCGACGGCGGCGACGTCTATCTGCGCGACATCTGGCCGACCAACCAGGAGGTCGCCGAGCTGATGGCGGCCAACATCGACGACGGCATGTTCCGCGCGCGCTACGGCAACGTCTACGCCGGCGACAACAAGTGGCAGGCGATCGACGTCACCGGCTCGGACACCTACGGCTGGCGCGCCGGCTCGACCTATGTCGCCAACCCGCCCTATTTCGAGGGCATGGAGATGACGCCCAAGCCGACGACCGACATCGTCGATGCCAAGCCGCTGGCGATCCTGGGTGACTCGATCACCACCGACCACATCTCGCCGGCCGGCTCGATCAAGGCCGACAGCCCGGCGGGGACGTGGCTGCAGGAGCACCAGGTCTCGCGCCAGGACTTCAACAGCTACGGCGCGCGCCGCGGGCACCACGAGGTGATGATGCGCGGCACCTTCGCCAACATCCGCATCAAGAACGAGATGGTGCCCGGCATCGAGGGCGGGATGAGCCGCTACGACGGGCAGGTCATGCCGATCTACGACGCGGCGATGCGCCACAAGGCCGACGGCACGCCGCTGGTCGTGGTCGCGGGCAAGGAATATGGCACGGGCTCGTCGCGCGACTGGGCAGCGAAGGGCACCAACCTGCTCGGCGTGCGCGCGGTGATCGCGGAGAGCTTCGAGCGCATCCACCGCTCCAACCTGGTCGGCATGGGCGTGCTGCCGCTGCAGTTCGCCGAGGGCGTGTCGCGTCAGTCGCTCGGGCTGACCGGCGACGAGACGTTCACGATCGAGAACGTGGCGGGGCTGCGCCCGCGCCAGAACGTCACCGTGACGCTGAAGCGCGCCGACGGCTCGACCGAGACGTTCGCGACTCGCTGCCGAATCGATACCGTCAACGAGCTGGAATATTTCCTCAACGGCGGCATCCTCCAGTACGTGCTGCGCAAGCTCGCCGCCTGAGGCGAGGCGTCAGCGACGGGATGAGAGGGGGAGGGTTCCGCGAGGGGCCCTCCCTTTTTCTTCGGGGATGCGGTTGGCCGCGGCGCTAAATCCTCCCCGGCACGGGGAGGGGGACCAGCCGCAGGCTGGTGGAGGTGGCTCGCCGCAGACGCTGCGCTCCGTGGAGAACCCCCTCCACCACTCGCTTCGCGAGCGGTCCCCCTCCCCGCGCGCGGGGAGGATCTGCTCACAAAAATACTTGCTCCGACTTCTCAACCACTTCCCTCCCCTAACCTAACGCAAGCCCGGCCGCTCCCGGATCGCGCCTCGTGACGGAACGTTGCCCGCGAACCCTCCCGCGGAGCCCGGATCGAATGGCCACGCTCGCCCCCACCCGCCCGGCACCGCCAGACGCCGCGCCGCACCCGCCCGGACGCGCGCTCGACGCGCTCAACTTCTTCCTCGCCGACGTGCGCGACGGGCTCGGCCCGTATCTCGCCATCTACCTCGTCGCGGTGCGCGGTCCGACGCACGGCTGGAACGAGGCCACCGCCGGGCTGGTCCTCACCATCGCGGGCATCGTCGGCCTGCTCGCGCAGACCCCGGCGGGCTGGATGATCGACCGGTCGACGCGCAAGCCCGCGATCGTCATCGCCGCCGCGCTGGTAGTGACGCTCGGCGGCGTGTCGCTGCCCTTCGTCAGCGGCTTCGGCCCGGTCGTCGTCACCCAGTCGCTCGCCGCCGCGGCGGGCGCGCTGTTCGCGCCGGCGATCGCGGCGATCACGCTGGGGCTGTTCGGCGCGCGCGCCTTCTCCGCGCGGGTCGGGCGCAACGAGGCGTTCAACCACGCCGGCAACGCGGTCTCGGCCGCGCTGGCCGGGGTGCTGGCGTGGCGGTTCGGGCCCGTGGTGGTCTTCTACCTGATGGCGGGATTGACCGTGGCGAGCGTCTTCGCCGCGCTGCGGATCGACTCGCGCCAGATCGACGATGAGGTCGCGCGCGGTCTCGACTGCGCGCCCGACGAGGGCGAGGCCGAGTGCGACCCCGCGCCCGGCTGGCGCGTGCTGCTCGAGCAGAAGGCGCTGCTGCTATTCGCCGCGCTCGCCTTCCTGTTCCACCTCGCCAACGCGGCAATGCTGACCTCGGTGAGCCAGCTGCTCGCGCGCACCGTGGGGAAGGACCAGGCGACCTCGCTCACCGCCGCCTGCATCGTCGCGGCGCAGCTGGTGATGGTGCCGATGGCGCTGCTGGTCGGGCGCAAGGCCGATTCCTGGGGAAGCAAGCCGCTGTTCCTCGCGGCCTTCGCGGTGCTGGGCGCGCGCGGCGCGCTGTACACCGTGTCGCGCGACCCGTGGTGGCTGGTGGCGGTGCAGGCGCTCGACGGCGTCGGCGCCGGCATCTTCGGCGCATTGTTCCCGGTGGTGATCGCGGACCTGACGCGCGGCAGCGGGCGCTTCAACGTCGCGCAGGGCGCGGTGGCGACCGCGCAGGGGCTCGGCGCGGCGCTGAGCGCGACGCTGGCGGGGACGATCATCGTCGGCGCGGGCTACACGCCGACCTTCCTCACGCTCGCGGCGATCGCGGGGGGCGGGCTGCTGCTCTACGCGCTGGCCATGCCCGAGACCCGCGACCGAACCGGCTGATCGAAAGCAAGTTACTGTATTGTAACGGAACCTTGCTTGCTCCCCGCCGCTCTGGCGAGACATCGACGAGGAGCATTGCCATGAACCGCCCCCTCCACCTGCTGATCGGCGCGGTGTTGTCCGCCGCGCCGCTCGTCGCCGCCGCGCAGACCCCGCCGCCGCCCCCGCCCGCCGAGGCGAAGACCATGGCCGACGCCTATGTCACCGCCGCGGGCATGAGCGACCTCTACGAGATCAACGCCAGCCAGGTCGCGCTGCAGCGATCGCAGAACCCCGCGGTGAAGAAGTTCGCCCAGATGATGATCGACCATCACCAGAAGACCACCGCGGCGACGGTGAAGGCGGCGCAGAAGGCCGGGCTGAACCCCGCGCCGCCCGCGCTCGACGCCGGGGCGACCGCCTCGATCAACGAGCTCCAGAGCGCGTCGGGGGCGGATTTCGACCGCCTGTACCTCGGCCAGCAGGTGCCCGCGCACCAGGCGGCGCTCGACCTCAACCAGAGCTACGCCTCGGGCGGCGACAAGGCGCCGCTGAAGGCCTCGGCCAAAGCGGCGGTGGCGATCGTGAAGCGCCATCTCGCGGAGGCGACCAAGCTGCAGGGCGGCTCGGGCGCCGCGGGGATGTGAAGGATGGGGTCACGCCAGGACGCGAAGGAGGGTGATTGACGCGACGGCGCGACGACACGGAGGAGGTCAGACCGGCGCGCGGCGCCTGTTCATCAGGCATGTGAAAGGCGCTGACGCGCCCAGAACCGCGACACCTCCGCGCCTCCGCGCCTCGGCGTGCACCCCTTCTACCTCGCGCGCTCGCGTCTTCGCGTGAGCCCCTCTACGCCGCCGCCGCGATCGCCGCGCGGTGGCGGCCCCACAGCAGGTAGACCGCCAGCCCGAGCAGGTTCCACAGCAGGAAGTAGAGCTGCGTCCGCTGCGGCAGGCTGAGGAACAGATAGGCGCAGCCCAGCACCCCGATGGCGCCGACCAGCGGCGCGGCGGGGGTGCGGAACGTCCGCTCCGCCTCGGGCGCGCGGCGGCGCATCACCAGCATGCACACGCACACCGCGACGAACGCCGCCAGCGTGCCAGCGTTGGCGAGCGCGGCGATCGCGTCGATCGGCATCACGCCCGCGATCACCGCGACCAGCACCGCGGTGAGCAGCGTGATCCGCACCGGCGTGCCGCGCCTCGACACCTTGGCGAGCGCCTGCGGCAGCAGCCCGTCGCGCGCCATCACGAAGAAGATACGGCTCTGCCCGAACAGGAAACCGAGCAGCACCGTCGGCAGCGCGATCACCGCGCTGGCGGCGAGGAAGGTGGCGAAGCCGGGGCGGCCGATGCCGCGCAGGATCAGCGCGAGCGGCTCGGGTGAGTCGGCGAAGCGCGAGAAGTGGAGCGCCCCCACCGCCGCGACCGCCACGCCCATGTAGATCACCACGCACGCCAGCATCGAGCCGACGATGCCGATCGACAGGTCCCGGCCGGGATCCTTGGTCTCCTCCGCCGCGGTGGAGATGGCGTCGAAGCCGTAGAAGGCGAAGAAGATGATCGCCGCCGCCGCCATCACGCCGCGCTCGCCGCCGTCCGCGCTCACCGACTTGGCGAAGCCGTAGGGCATGAACGGGTGCAGGTTGGCCGAGTCGAAATGCGGCACCGCCACCGCGACGAACACCGCGAGCGCGACCAGCTTGATCGCGACCAGCACCGCGTTGAGCGTCGCGCTCTCCTTGGTGCCGAGCGAGAGCAAGGCGGCGACCACCGCGATGATGAACACCGCGGGCAGGTTGACGACGCCGCCCAGCGCCGGCCCCTGCGTCAGCGCGGCGGGGAAGCCGAGCGGGGTGAGCAGCGCCGAGGCATAGCCCGACCAGCCCACCGCGACGGTCGACACCACGAGGGAATATTCGAGGATCAGCGACCAGCCGATCACCCAGGCGATCACCTCGCCCAGCACGACATAGCTGTAGGTATAGGCGCTCCCCGAGGCGGGGATCATCGTCGCCATCTCGGCATAGGCCAGCGCGGCGCAGGCGCAGATCGCGCCGGCGATGACGAAGGAGAGGATCACCGCCGGCCCGGCGCGCTCGGCGCCGACGCCGATCAGCGTCAGGATGCCGGTGCCGACGATCGCGCCGACCCCGAGCGCGACGAGGTGCGGCCAGGACAAGGTGCGCGCGAGCACGGTGCCGCCGCGGTGATCGATCGCGACCGGCTTGCGCCGGAACAATGTGGACATGGACTCTCCCTCTCGTCCGGCGGTCGTAACAGACGCGACGACGAGGAGGGAAGGGTCGCGCTCGCGGTCGCCGGGCGCCAGCCGGCCGGCGACCCGGTGCGGCGCCTCACTGCCCCAGCGGCGCCTTGAGCCAGGTGCGCGGGCTGCGCGTGCACAGGCGCGCGCCGACCACCTGGCACTGGCCGCCGGTGGTGTTGAGCGCGCGCGCCTTGCCGTCCTCGACGCTGGCGTCAGCCTGGACGCGGAAGCGCGCGGCGGGGTCGACCGGGTCGGCGGGGCCGGCGGAGAGCCGGTCGCGCGCCATGCTGAGCAACGTGGGTGGCGCGGCTTCGACCGCCTGCGGGGCGGGCAGCAGCAGGAGCAACGCGATCATCCGCTATTCCCCTTCTCACGCGCCGCCGCGGGTCGGCGCCCGAGTCGCGGTACGCCAGCCTAGTCCTGCGCGGCGGGCCCGCCTAGCCGCGCGACCCCGAGCCGCGGCAGCTCGATCGCGGGGCAGCGGTCCATCACCACCTTGAGCCCGGCCGCCTCGGCGCGCGCCGCGGCGGCCTCGTCGATCACGCCGAGCTGGAGCCACACCGACTTGGCGCCGATCGCGATCGCCTGGTCGACCGCCTCACCCGCGGCCGAGGAGCGGCGGAAGATGTCGACCATGTCGATCGGGTCACCCAGCTGCGCGAGCTCGCGGAAGACGAACTCGCCGTGGATATGCTCGCCGGTGAGCTGCGGGTTGACCGGTATGACGCGATAGCCGTGCGCCTGCAGCGTCTTCATCACGCCGTTCGAGGGCCGGTCTGGGCGGTCGGACGCGCCCACCAGCGCGATCGTGCGGGTCTCCTCGAGCAGCTCGCGGATATCGTCGTCGGCGGTCAGCGGCATCGGCGCTCTCCTCGGTCGCGGCGCCCGTGGCGCCTCTGTCGGGACGAACGAGCGGTTACCCTGACGGTTGCGCAGGCCGGCGCCGTAGTTCCCGCGCGCGCAGGAACCGAGCGTAACAGACGCTACATCCAGTGACCTGGGCTCCCGCGTCCGCGGGAGCCTACCTCCCTCAGTTCGCCGCGAGCCACGCCGCGACCTGCGCCGCGATCGGCGCGAAGACGCGGTCGTCGTCGCGCGCCGCCGGGGGCTCGCCCGCGTCCGAGGCGATCCGGATCGCCAGGTCGAGCGGCACGCGACCGAGGAAGGCGATGCCCGCCTCGCGCGCCGCCGCCTCGGCGCCGCCGCGGCCGAACGGGTCGGACACCTCGCCGCAGTGCGGGCAGATATAGCCCGCCATGTTCTCCACCAACCCGATGATCGGCACGCCCGCCTTCTGGAACAGGTCGATCGCGCGCCGCGCGTCGATCAGCGCGAGGTCCTGCGGGGTCGAGACGATCACCGCGCCGGCGGGGCGATGCTTCTGCACCATGGTGAGCTGGACGTCGCCCGTCCCCGGCGGCAGGTCGACCACGAGCGTGTCGGTCAGCCCCCAGTCGGCGTCGATCAGCTGCCCCAGCGCGCCCGCGGTCATCGGCCCGCGCCACGCGATCGCGCGGCCGGGCTCGACCAGCTGCCCCATCGACAGCAGCGGCACGCCGTAGGGCGTCGCCACCGGCAGCAGCACCTTGTCGCGCGCCTCCGGCCGGGTGCCCTCCACCGCCATCAGCCGGGGCTGCGACGGGCCGTAGATGTCGGCGTCGACCAGCCCCGTCCGGCGCCCGCCGCGGGCCAGCGCGATCGCGAGATTGGCCGAGAGCGTCGACTTGCCGACCCCGCCCTTGCCGCTCGCCACGGCGATCAGCCGGCGCCGCGCGCGCTCGGCCGTGACGACGGTGCGCACGTCATGGCCCGGCCGCGCCGCCGCCATCCGCACCGCCGCCTCCAGCGCGTCGCGCGCGGGCGCGTCGAGCCCGCTGGCGTCGATCACCACGCCGATCCGCTGCCCCTCGACGCGCACGGTCGCGCGCTCGCCCGCGACGGCGCGGACCGCCTGCCTCACGTCATTCTCGTCCATGGACATGATCCGTTACGCCTCGCGTCGCGGCTTGCCACTGTTTTTCGGCCGATCCGCACTTATAAAGGCGGGATGATCATCTCGCGACGCTGGCTTCGGCGCCCCATCCCCCTCGCCGCCCCCATCCCCCTCGCGGCACAGAGCAACGGGCCCTGGGGCAACGACGACAACGTCGGTCCGCGCAATCCCTGGTCGGTACCGCCCAGCGCGAAGCGCGCCGGTGCCAAGCCGACCGCGCTCGACGAGTTCATCCGCCGCGCGCGCGGTGGCGGGGGTGGCGGCGGCGGCGGCGAGGGCGGCGGGCCGCACTTCCCGATCGGGGCGAACGCGCGGATGCTGTGGCTGCTCGGCGTCGGCGTGCTGGTGGTGATCTGGCTGGTGCTCACCTCGCTCCACCAGATCGGCCCGCAGCAGCGCGGCGTGGTCACCTATTTCGGCCGCTACTCGGGCATGCTCGAGCCCGGCATCCGGGTCACGCTGCCCGCGCCGATCGTCAACGTCACCAAGGTGGACGTGGAGCAGGTCCGCACCGACGAGTTTTCGCGCGACGGCGGCGAGACCGTGCTGACCGGGGACCAGAACATCATCGACCTGGCCTATACGGTGCGCTGGCGCGTCTCGGACGCGCGCAACTACGTCTTCGAGATCAAGGATCCGCAGGAGACGGTGCGCGCCACCGCGGAGAGCGCGATGCGCTCGGTGCTGGCCACCACCACGCTCAACCAGGCGATCGGCGCGGGGCGGACCGAGATCGAGGCGCGCGTCGCCGAGACGATGCAGCAGATCCTCACCAGCTATCAGGCCGGCGTCCAGGTCCAGGGCGTGTCGATCAAACAGGCCGCGCCGCCGTCGCAGCTCGCCGACGATTTCAACGCGGTGACCGCGGCGCAGCAGGAGGCGGTCGGCAACCTCAACAACGCGCGCTCCTACTCGCAGCAGGTGATCGCGCGCGCGCAGGGCGAGGCCTCGGCGTTCGACCAGGTGTACGAGCAATATCGCCTCGCCCCCGAGGTGACTCGCCGCCGCATGTATTATGAGACGATGGAGGCCGTGCTGGCCAAGACCGACAAGACGATCGTCGAGACCCCGGGCGTGACCCCGTACCTGCCGCTCGACCGCGCGCGCCGCCTGCAGGAGCCGAACGCGGCCGCGGGCGGCACCGCGACGGCCCAGCCGAGCAACGGGGGGGCGCGCTGATGCCCGTGTGGCTCCGCAACCCCGTCGCCGCCGGCCTGCTCGCGCTGGCGCTCGTGATCGTCGCCGCGGCGACCTTCGCGATCGTGCCCGAGACGCAGCAGGCGGTGGTGCTCCGCCTCAACAACCCGGTGCGCCTGATCAACCAGTGGCAGCCGGGCCAGTCGATCGGCCGCACCGGTGCCGGCGTGATCGCGCGTATCCCGTTCGTCGACAAGATCGTGTGGGTCGACAAGCGCGTGCTCGACGCCGACCTCGACAACACGCTGGTGCTCTCGACCGACCAGCTGCGGCTCAACGTCGACGCCTTCGCGCGCTTCCGCATCGTCGATCCGCTGCGCGCGGTGACCTCGACCGGCAGCACCTCGAACACCGAGGAGCGGGTCGCCGACCAGCTCCGCCCGCTGCTCGGCACCGCGCTGCGCAACGAGCTCGGCAAGGTGCCGTTCGCGACGCTGCTGAGCCCCGAGCGCGGGCGCGTGATGGACGAGATCCAGGAGTCGCTCGGTCGCTCCGCCAAGCAGTATGGCGCCGAGATCGTCGACGTGCGGATCAAGCACGCCGACCTGCCCGACGGCAGCCCGCTCGAGAGCGCGCTGCAGCGGATGCGCACCGCGCGCCAGCAGGAGGCCAACACGATCCGCGCGCAGGGGCAGAAGCAGGCGCAGATCGTCCGCGCCGAGGCCGACGCCCAGGCGGCGCGGATCTACGCCGACGCCTTCAGCAAGGACGCGGACTTCTACGATTTCTATCGCGCGATGCAGAGCTACCGCCACACCTTCGGCGCCGACGGCGGGCCCCAGCCCGAGGGCAGCACCAACATCATCATGAGCCCGAACAACGGCTACCTGCGCGAGTTCGAGGGCGGTCGGCGATAGAACCCGCGGCGATGTCGCGCGTTCATATTCAATCGACGTTCATCGCTTGTTCGGCACAGGACGTAGCGTTCCCGCTTTATTCGACAGGGTGATTCAGAGGACATGAAGAAAGTGCGTTACGCCTACGCCCTCACCGGCGCCCTTCTCCTCGGCGGCACCGCTGCGTCGCTGACGCTGCAGAACCCCGCGACCGCGCAGGTCGCGCAGAACGAGCCGGGCGCGATCAGCGCCGCCGCCCCGCGCGGCGGCGCGCCGATGAGCTTCGCCGACATGGTCGCCAAGCTCCAGCCCGCGGTGGTGAACATCTCCACCACGCAGAAGGTGACCGTCCAGCAGTCGGCCAACCCGTTCGCGGGCACGCCCTTCGGCGACCTGTTCGGCCAGTTCGGTGGCGGCGGCGGCGGCGGTGCGCCGGTGACGCGCGAGGGCACGTCGCTGGGCTCGGGCTTCATCATCTCGGCGGACGGCTATGTCGTCACCAACAACCACGTGATCGCGCCCGCGTCGCGCGGCGCCACCGTCGAGTCGATCACGGTGACCCTGCAGGACCGCAAGGAATATACCGCCAAGCTCGTCGGCCGTGACCCGACCAGCGACATCGCGGTGCTCAAGATCACCTCGCCCACCCCGCTGCCCTTCGTGCGGCTGGGTGACTCGAGCCGCGCGCGCGTCGGCGACTGGGTGGTGGCGATCGGGCAGCCGTTCGGCCTGGGCGGCACGGTGACCGCGGGCATCGTCTCGGCGGTGCATCGCTCGACCGGCGCCGGACCGTTCGACACGTTCATCCAGACCGATGCCGCGATCAACCAGGGCAATTCGGGTGGCCCGATGTTCAACCTCAACGGCGAGGTGATCGGCATCAACAGCCAGATCTACTCGCAGTCGGGCGGCAATATCGGGATCGGCTTCGCCATCCCCGCGACGGAGGCCAAGCCGATCATCGACACGCTGGTGAAGGGGCAGCCGGTCAAGCGCGGCTATCTCGGCGTCAGCATCCAGCCGGTGAACGCCGACATGGCGGCGGCGCTCGGCCTGGCGAAGGATTCGGGCGAGATCGTCGGGCGTGTCGAGCCGGGTGGGCCTGGGGCCAAGGCGGGGCTGCGCGCGGGCGATGTCGTGAGCGCGATCAACGGTCAGCCGGTGACGCCGGACAAGACCCTCTCCTACCTCGTCGCCAACGCCGCGCCGGGCTCGACGATCCGGCTCGACGTGATCCGCGACGGCAAGCGCCAGACGCTCAACGCCACGGTGGGCACCCGTCCCTCCGAGGACCAGATGGCGGCGCTGACCGGCGGTAGCGGTGACGACGACGATAGCTTCGGTGGCGACGACGATGGCCAGCAGACCGCGCCCGCGACGAGCTCGCTCGGCATCACGGTGCAACCGCTGACGCCCCAGATCGCGCGCTCGATCGGGGTCGACTCGACCCTTCAGGGCGTGGTGGTCGCGGCGACCGACCCGTCAAGCGACGCGGCGCAGAAGCTGCGGCGCGGCGACGTGATCTCCTCGGTCAACTCGCAGCCGGTGCGCAGCGCGGCCGAGGTCGCGCGCGTCGTCGCGGCGGCGAAGGCGGCGGGGCGGCCGCAGGTGCTGCTCAACGTCACGCGCGGGCGCACCAGCGGCGTCTTCATCCCGGTGAAGATCAAGTAAGGTCGGGGTAGATCGGCAGGGTGGAAGGGCCGCCGCGCCGAGGGGTGCGGCGGCCCTTCGCGTGTCGGCGGTCGAGGAGGGCGGGACGACGCCAGGCCTTTGTTTCGCGAACGCGCGTCATGCGCGCGCACGGGGTTTGCCGCAGCATTCTCCGCGCGGGCGCCCGCTTTCGGTGCGGTGCCTCGTCGTCGCCCCGCCCCCCTCGCCGTCAATCCCGCGAACGCGGGAATCCAGACGCCCGGACCTCTCGGCTTGATCGCTGACGTCAGCGTTTCTGGATCCCCGCCCGCGCGGGGATGACGAAGTAAGAGGCGCGCCGAACGCTGTACGGCGATGGCGCTTGCCGTGCGGACGAAAAAAGATCGGGTCGGTACCGTCGCCCCCGGCCGAGCAGCGCGGTGCCGCCCGCCGCCCCCGTGACGTCGCCTCCGCCGCGTCCTATGACATAGGTGAGCGAGACCAGCGGCAGGAGCGACGACCTTGGCGGACGGCATCTTCATCGGCGCGAACGCGGGCGGCGCGCACCCGCAATGGCTCCAGCTCGCGCGCGCCAACCGCCACGGGCTGATCGCGGGCGCGACCGGCACCGGCAAGACCGTCACGCTCCAGGGCGTGGTCGAGGGCTTCTCGCGTGCCGGCGTCGCCTGCTTCGTCGCCGACGTGAAGGGCGATCTCTCCGGTCTCGCCCTGCCCGGCGCGGCGACCGCCAAGACCCACGCCGCCTTCGCCGCGCGCGCCGCCGAGATCGGGCTGACCGACTGGTCCTACGCCGCCTGCCCGGTGCAGTTCTGGGACCTGTTCGGCGAGCAGGGCCATCCCGTGCGCACCACGGTGAGCGAGATGGGGCCGCTGCTGCTCGCGCGGCTGATGGGACTCAACGAGGTGCAGGAGGGCGTGCTGACGATCGCCTTCCAGCTCGCCGACGAGGAGCATCTGCTGCTGCTCGACCTCGACGACCTCCAGGCGGTGCTGGCGCACTGCGCCGAGCGCGCGCAGGAGCTGACCTCGCGCTGGGGCAACGTCTCCAAACAGTCCGTCGGCGCGATCCAGCGCTCGCTGCTCCAGCTGCGCAGCCAGGGCGCGACGCATTTCTTCGGCGAGCCCGCGCTCGAGTTGGGCGACCTGCTCGGCCACGACGACCAGGGCCAAGGCCTCGTCAACATACTCGCCGCCGACAAGCTGATGGCGGCGCCGCGGCTCTACTCGACCTTCCTGCTGTGGCTGCTGAGCGAGCTGTTCGAGCAGCTCCCCGAGGTGGGTGACCTCGACAAGCCCAAGCTGTGCTTCTTCTTCGACGAGGCGCACCTGCTGTTCGACGACGCGCCCGACGCGCTGCTCGACAAGATCGAGCAGGTAGTACGGCTGATCCGCTCCAAGGGCGTGGGCGTCTATTTCATCACGCAGAACCCGATCGACGTGCCCGACAAGGTCGCGGGCCAGCTCGGCAACCGCGTGCAGCACAAGCTCAACGCCTTCACGCCGCGCGATCAGAAAGCGGTGCAGGCGGCGGCGCAGACTTTCCGCGCCAATCCCGGGGTCGACGTCGCGGCGGCGATCACCGAGCTGAAGACCGGCGAGGCGCTGGTATCGCTGCTCCAGGCCGACGGTTCGCCCAGCCCGGTCGAGCGCACGCTGGTGCGGCCGCCGTCGAGCCGCGTCGGCCCGGTGACGCCTGAGGAGCGCAAGGTGCTGCTCTCCACCGACGCGATCGGCGACCGCTACGACATGCTGGTGGATCGCGAGTCGGCGGAGGAATTGCTCTCGGCCAAGACGCAGGAGGCCGCGGCCGCGCGCGCGGCGGCGGCCGCGCAGGACGAGGCCGGCAAGGCCGCCGCGCTCCAGGCCAAGGAGGAGGCGCGGCAGGCACGCGAGCGCGCCGCCGCGCAGCGCGAGGCCGAGCGCAGCCAGCGCGCCGCGGAGCGCGAGCGCGCCAACGACCCGTGGAACCGCGCGATGACCTCGGCGTCCCGCTCGGCCTCCTCGGCGCTGGGCCGGACGGTGGCGAACGAGGTGACCAAGGCGGTGCTTGGCGGCGGGCGGCGCGGCGGCGCCTCGGGCGGGCTGCTGGGCTCGGTGGTGCGCGGGGTGCTGGGGGGCTTGCTGCGGCGGTGATGTGGGGGCGGTGAGCGGGACGGCGGCGATGCCGGTACGTCCCATCAGGGCGCTTCCACCCCGACGAACGCCGGGGTCCAGCAGGGAGACCTCGGTGACTGGTCCATCCGGTGCGAACCAGCGGGCGCTCCCGCGGACGCTGGAGCCCTGTGCCACGAGCGTCACGTCTCCGGGCCTGGGCTCCGGCGTTCGCCGGAGCACGGATCGATGGAGGTGGACCAGACCCTAGTGGCTCAGCCGACGGCCTCCTCCCCGGCGTTTGCCGTGGCGGCGCGCGCAGGGGGACGATGGGGCACGATCCACCCCCTCGCCCCCGTCGCGCATCGGCGCTACACGCCCGCGATGCCGACCTACACCGCCGTCACCCACGCCGAGCTCGTCGCCGCCGTCCGGAAGCTGGCCGAGTCGCTCGCCGCTTCCGACTGGGCCCCGGCGCATCTCATCGGCATCGGCCGCGGCGGGCTGATCCCCGCGGTCTACCTCAGCCACGCCACCGGGCTGCCGATGCTGGCGGTCGACTATTCCTCGCAGTCGGAGGCGCTCGCCGCCGACGCGATCGGGCGGCTGGCGGCGCGCACGCGCGCGGGCGAGCCGCTGCTGTTCGTCGACGATATCAACGACTCGGGTCGCACCATCGGCCACCTGCGCGCCATGCTCGCGCGCGCGGGCGCGGCGGCGGGCAGCGTCCGCTTCGCCACGCTGATCGACAATGTCGGCTCGGCGCAGCGGGTCGACTATGCCGCGCGCGTGATCGACCGCGCGGTGACGAAGGACTGGTTCGTCTTCCCCTGGGAGGCGATGGCGCCCGACAGCGCGATCGCCGCCGACGCCGCTGAGAGGCCAGAGCGGATCGCGTGAGGGCGGGTCGTCAAGGCGATGGTGGTCGAGCGCAGGCCTACGCCACGCGGACGGGGATCCTCGCCGGCACGGGGAGGGGGACCAGCCACAGGCTGGTGGAGGGGGCTTTCCGCCAGCGCTGCGCTGCGTGGCGAACCCCCTCCACCACCGGCCTGCGGCCGGCGGTCCCCCTCCCCGCCGAGCGGGGAGGATCTCCGGCGCCCCCTACTTCTTGATCAGCCCGATCTCGACCAGCCGCTCGTGGAGATAGCCGTTGGCGGTGATCGGCGTCGGATAGCGGTTCGGGTTCTCCGCGCTGATCGTCTGCGGCAGCGTCTCGATCAGGAAGTCCGGCGCGGGATGCAGGAAGAAGGGCATCGAGTAGCGCGAGTGGCCGCGGCGCTCGGGCGGCGGGTTGACGACGCGGTGCGTGGTCGAGGGCAGCACGTGGTTGGTCAGCCGCTGCAGCATGTCCCCCACGTTGACCACCATCGCGCCGGCGGGCGGCTTGATCGCGAGCCAGCGCCCGCTGTCGCGCTCGAGCAGCTCCAGCCCCGCCTCCTCGGCACCGAGCAGCAGCGTGATCAGGTTGATGTCCTCGTGCGCGCCGGCGCGCACGCCCTCGGCGTCGGCCGGGATCGGCGGGTAGTGGAGCAGGCGCAGCACCGAGTTGCCGTCTCTCACCGCCGGGTCGAACCAGTCCGGCGCGAGCCCGAGATGGCGCGCGATCGCCGAGAGCAGCCGGTCGCCGGCGCGGTCGAAGGCCTCGAACAGCGCGAGGAACGTGTCCTTGAATCCCGCGGGGCGCGCTGGCCAGACGTTGGCCGGCATATCCGCGGCATAGCGGTGCCCCGCCGGCAGCTCGCGGCCGACGTGCCAGAATTCCTTGAGGTCGACGTGCCGGGCGTCCTTGGCGATCTCGGTCTTGAACGGCGTGTAGCCGCGCGCACCGCCCGCGCCGGGGACGTGATAGCCGCGCTTCTCCTCCTCCGGCAGCGCGAACAGCGCGGCGGTCTCGCCCCAGGCGCGCTCGATCAGATCCTGCGGCACCCCGTGGTCGGCGACGATGGCGAAGCCGAACCGCTCGAAGGAGCCGCCCAGCGCGGCGGCGAAGCCGTCGGGGTCGCGCTCCTGGTCGGCGAGGCTGAGCGTGGGCACCGCGGCGGCGGGGGTATCGAGCATGACGTCGGTCCAATCGGTTGATGGAGGCCAGATAAACCTTCCCGTTCCGGGTTGCTACCCGCGCGCTTCGAGGTGACAGCGCGGCGCCCGCCACCTAAGGCGCGCGGCATGTCGACGCCCGCCGCCCCGCCCCCCGCGTCGCCCGCCGCCGCGCCGCCGATCCCGCTGCCCGAGTTCGTCGCGCTGATCGCGGCGCTGATGGCGCTCACCGCGCTGGGGATCGACTCGATGCTGCCCGCGCTGCCGACGATCGGCGCCGCGCTGGGGGCGCCGGGCGCGAACGAGCGGCAATATGTCATCGGCGCCTTCCTGATCGCGTTCGGCGCGGGGCAGCTGCTCCACGGCCCGCTCGCCGATCGGTTCGGGCGGCGGCGCTCGCTGCTCGCCGCGCTGGCGGTCTACGCCGTGGCGAACGCGTTGTGCGCGCTGGCCGGCAGCTTCGCGCTGCTGCTCGCCGCGCGGGTCGTCGCGGGGCTGGCGATCGCGGCGGCGCGGGTGACGACGGTGGCGATCGTGCGCGACTGTTTCGAGGGGCGCGCGATGGCGCGGGTGATGTCGATGACCTTCATCGTCTTCATGATCGTCCCCGTGCTGGCGCCGGGCTTCGGCACGATCGTGCTGCTGTTCGGCGGCTGGCGCGACATCTTCTGGGCGGTGGGCGGCGCGACCCTGCTGGTGCTCGGCTGGTTCGCGCTCCGCATGCCCGAGACGCTCCACGCCGAGGACCGCCACCCCTTCTCGGTCGCGCGGCTCGCGGCGGGGTGGAAGCTGACGCTCAGCGACCGCTGGTCGCTCGGCTACACGCTCGCCGCGACCGCGCTGATGGGCGCGCTGTACGGCTATATCAACTCGATCCAGCAGGTGATGGCGGACGTGTTCGGGCGGCCGCGGCTGCTGCTGCTGATCTTCGCGACGACGGCGGGGACGATGGCGGTCGCCAATCTCGCCAACGCGCGGCTGGTCATGCGGGTCGGCACGCGCCGGCTCGGCCACGCCGCGGTGGTGACGCTGATCCTCGTCGCCGCGCTCCACCTTTTGCTGGCGCTGACCGGGCACGAGAGTTTGCTCGCCTTCGCCGTGTTGCAGGCGGTGGCGATGGGCTGCTTCGGCCTCTCCAGCTCGAACTTCTCGGCGATGGCGATGGAGAAGATGGGGCATATCGCGGGCACCGCCTCGAGCGTGCAGGGCTTCACCAGCGTCACCGTCGGCGCCGCGATCGGCGCGCTGATCGGCCAGCACTTCGACGGCACGACGGTGCCGCTCAACGCCGGCTTCCTCTGCGCCGGCGTCATCGCGCTGGCGATCGTACTGGTGACCGAGCGCGGCCGATTGTTCGCCGCGCGCTGACGGAACCGCGCGCCCTCGCCTGCCGTTCGTTGCGACAGCGTAGATGAGGAGATCGGCATGGGCGGGCAGCATATCCACGGCCAGGGGCCAGGTGACGACGGCTATGACGAGGACGGCTACGACGAGAGCCAGCGCGCCGAGATCCTCGAGGCGACCCGCGACGGCCCGAGCGACGGCACGATCATCACCGATCTCGACCCGGACACCGGCGAGGACGACGAGTCCGAGGACGAGGACGAGCTGGAGATGGTCGACGACGAGGTCGCCGAGCAGGACGGCGAGGCCGAACCCGACGCGGTCGACGTCGAGGAGGACGAGGTGCAGGAGGAGTTCGACGACGGCAGCGTCGACGACGACGAGCTCGACGACCGCGACGACATCGCGCTGAAGCCATGATCGCGGTGCGCGGGGCGCGCGCGGGTGCGCGCTACGCCGGCCTGATCGCGGCACCGCTGCTGGGGACTGCCTGCGGCTCGCCGCAGCACGGCACCGCCGATGCCACGATCGTCCGCGCCGCGGCGCAGGCGCAGGCGAGCGTCGCGGCCTATGAGCGTGCCACCGTGCGACGGGGTGGACAATCATCACCGCGATCGTCGTGCGCGGTGGCCGCGCGCGCGGTCAGCTTCCGCCCCGTCTTCCGCCCCGTCGCGTTGACGGAGGTCCCGGTGACGTCGCGATGGACGGAGAGGCGCGCACTCGTCGCCGTCTCCACCGCCGAGCCGTGCGCGGGGTGACGCAGGCCCGCACGGCTTGACCGTATCGGCCGCGGGGTCCAGCGTCCGACGCGATGCTGTCGCTGCTCCTCGCGCTCCAGGCCGTGCCCGGCGCCGCCCCGCCCGCCACCGCCCCGCCCGAGCGCATCTCGATCCTCGTGCCCGTCGCCGACCAGCGCTGCGCGCGCGGGCACGACGACGCCGAGGTGACCGTCTGCGCGGGGGCGCTGCCCGATCAGTCGCTGCCGCTCCCGGCCGAGGCGACGCCGCCGGGGCCGACACCGATCAATCGCGATCTCACCGGTCTGGGTGCCCTTCACGCCGAGGCGTCGCCGTGCGCGACGATGCAGGGGGGGTGTACCACCGGGGTCAACCTCCTCGGCATCGGCACCGCGCTGGTGCGCGGCGTGCAGAAGCTGGTCGCGCCGGGGAGCTGCTGCGAGGAGCCGGGCGAGGCGACCGATCCCGGCCGGCTGGTGCGCGACGTCGCCGGCGCGTTCCGTGGCGGCGGCGGGTCGCCGAGGCGCGAGCGTGTAGCGATCGACCTCGACGAGCCGGACCTGACGGGTCGCGTTCGACCGTGATCGCCGCTGGCTCGACCCTCGGCGCATGCTGCCCTGCCGAGAGGAGGATCGCCGATGCTCGTGCAGGCGCGCGATCTCGCCGAGCTCAGTCGAGCAGGTGCATCCACATCGGCTCGCCGTGCAGGCTCTGCGAGCCGCGCAGCCGCTCCAGCGCGGCGGCGACGCAGCGCTCGGGCCCCTCGTGCGTGACGATCGCCACCAGCACGCTGCCGTCGGCGAGCGCACCGCGCTGGATCAGGCTCTCGATCGACACCCCCGCGTCGCGCATCGCCGCGGCGATCTCGGCGAGCACGCCGACGCGGTCCGCCACGGCGAAGCGGAGATAGGCCCGGCCGCGGCGCTCGCCGCTGGGCGCGGCGGCGGCCTCGGTCAGCGCGGCGGCGGGCATGGCGAAGGGCGGCCCGAACTCGCCCCGCGCGATGTCGATCAGGTCGGCCACCACCGCGCTGGCGGTCGGCCCCTCGCCCGCGCCGGCACCCTGGAACAGCAGCCGACCGACGAAATTGCCCTCGGCCACCACCGCGTTGGTGGCGCCGGTGACGTGCGCGAGCGGGTGGTCGAAGCGCACCAGATGCGCGTGGACGCGCTGGAACAGCCCCGCGTTATCGGCCTCGGCGACGCCGACGAGGCGGACGCGATAGCCCAGCGCCGCGGCCTCGGCGATATCCGCGGCGAGCAGGTGGCGGATGCCGCTCGCGGCGACCTGCGCGAAGGCGGGTGCGGTGCCGAAGGCGAGGCTGGCGAGGATCGAGAGCTTGTGCGCGGCGTCGACGCCGTCGATGTCGAACGACGGGTCGGCCTCGGCATAGCCGAGCGCCTGCGCCTCGGCGAGCACGTCGGCGAAGTCGCGTCCCTCGGCCTCCATCTTGGAGAGGATGAAATTGCAGGTGCCGTTGAGGATGCCGTAGACGCGCGCGATCGCGTTGGCGGCGGCGCCCTCGCGCAGCCCCTTGATCACCGGGATGCCGCCGGCGACCGCCGCCTCGAACTTGAGCGCCGCGCCGCTCGCCTCGGCGGCCTGGGCCAGCTCGAGCCCGTGATGCGCGAGCATCGCCTTGTTGGCGGTGACGACATGGCGGCCCGTCGACAGCGCGCGGCGCGCGAGCGTGAGCGCCGGGCCGTCGGCGCCGCCGATCAGCTCGACCACCACGTCGGCCTCGGCCTCGGCCAGCGCGGCGGTGTCGTCGACCCAGGCGAAGCGCGACAGATCGACGCCGCGGTCCTTGCTACGGTCGCGCGCGGAGACCGCGACGACCTCGATCGGCCGCCCGGCGCGGCGCGCGATGAGCTCGCGGTTGGCGTCGAGCACGCGGATCACCCCGCCGCCGACCGTCCCCAGCCCCGCCAATGCCACCCGCAGCGCCTGCGCCATCCCCGTGCCTCCTGTTCGCCGGAGCGTGCTAGGCGGTCGGATGGCGGCTGTCGAGCAGGGCGGCCCCCGGCGGACGATTGCAGTTAACGCAACTCGGATTGGAAATATTGCACTTGCGTCATCCCGTGGTGCGATGCACAAAAGCCGTGCCTTTCAGGCATCCTCTCCTAAAAACTTTCCGGCCGGGCTCTGCCCGGCCTTTTTTTTGGCCGTCGCCGCGGCTAGGGTCCGAGTCGCCGCAGTTCTTCGACAACAATAAGCGCGCGGGCAGGATGGATAGGATGCAGCCGGTCGGACCGGCGTGCGAGCGGAGGGGGCGGCGTGGGGCCGCCCCCTCCCGGGCGAGCGTGTCGGCCACGGCACGGGCCGGCCATCATCCGCCGCCTCGATCGACTCGATCGACCTGGTGCGGCTCTGTCATCGAGGCGCGGGCTGTGCCACGGTCGCGCGATGACTGATCCCCGCGCCGACGCCGGCCGAACGCCCACCACCGAACTCACGCTCCGCGGCATCCTGCTCGGCGGTGTCATCACGCTGCTGTTCACCGCCGCCAACGTCTACCTGGGGCTCAAGATCGGGCTCACCTTCGCCACCTCGATCCCCGCCGCGGTGATCTCGATGGCGGTGCTGCGCGCCTTCCGCGGCGCCTCGATCCTCGAGAACAACATCGTGCAGACGGTCGCGTCGGCGGCGGGGACGCTGGCGGCGATCATCTTCGTGCTGCCCGGCCTGGTGATGATCGGCTATTGGCAGGGCTTCCCCTTCCTCACCACCGCGGCGATCACCGCCACCGGCGGGATCCTGGGCGTGATGTTCTCGGTGCCGCTACGCCGCGCGCTCGTGGTCGACACGCCGCTGCCCTATCCCGAGGGGCGCGCCGCGGCCGAGGTGCTCAAGGTGGGCGAGGAGAGCCGCACCGGCGGCAGCGAGAGCGCGCGCGGGCTCGCCGCGATCCTGGGAAGCACGCTCGCCTCCGCCGGCTTCGCCATCCTCACCCAGACGCGGCTGGTCGCGGCCGAGGCGGCGACCTTCTTCCGCGTCGGCGCGGGCGCGACCGGGGTGACCGGCGGGCTGTCCTTCGCGCTGCTCGGCGCGGGACATCTGATCGGCCTCTCCGCGGGCATGGCGATCCTGCTCGGCGTCGCGGTCGGCTGGTGGCTGGTGCTGCCGATCCTCACCGCGATGGCACCGCAGGCGGGCGACGTCGCCGCCTGGGCCAACGGCGTGTTCCGCACCGACGTGCGCTTCTTCGGCGCGGGCGTGATTGGCGTCGCCGCGATCTGGACCTTGATCCGCATCGCCGCCCCCGTCGCCGCGGGGCTGCGCGCCTCGCTCGGCGCCACGCGCGGGGCGGACATGGCGGTGGAGGAGCAGGACCTGCCCTTCTGGGTCGTCGCCGCGGGGACGCTGGCGACGCTGGTGCCGATCGCGCTGCTGCTCCACGCGGTGATCGCGGGCGGGCCGCTGGCGGGCAGCGAGTGGCTGCTGATCGTGGGCAGCCTGCTCTTCGTGCTGGTCGTCGGCCTCGTGATCGCGGCGGTGTGCGGCTATATGGCGGGGCTGATCGGCGCCTCCAACTCGCCCGTGTCGGGGATCGGCATCCTCTCGGTGCTCGCCGCGGCGGCGCTGCTGGCGGGCTGGTTCGGGCGCGGCGGCGACCAGGGCCAGACCGAGGCGCTGGTCGCCTATGCGCTGATCGTCACCGGCATCGTCTTCGGCATCGCCACCATCTCCAACGACAACCTGCAGGACCTCAAGACCGGGCAGCTGGTCGGCGCGACGCCGTGGAAGCAGCAGGTGGCGCTGGTGATCGGCGTGTGTTTCGGCGCGCTGGTGGTGCCGCCGGTGATGCAGCTGCTGTACACCTCGTTCGGCTTCGCGGGCATGCCGGGCGCCGGGCCGAACGCGCTGGCGGCGCCGCAGGCGGCGCTGATCTCGGCACTGGCGCAGGGCGTGCTGGGCGGCGACCTCAACTGGACGATGATCGGCTGGGGCGCGGCGGCGGGCGGCGTGTTCGTACTGCTCGACGAGGCACTGGGGCGCGCCGGCCGGATGCGGCTGCCCCCGCTCGGCGTCGGGCTCGGCATCTACCTGCCGATGTCGGCGACGCTGACCGTCGTGGTCGGCGCGCTGATCGGCCACTTCTACGATCGCTGGGCGGAGCGCACCGCCGACGCGGAGGCGTCGAAGCGGCTCGGCGTGCTCACCGCCACGGGGATGATCGTCGGCGAGAGCCTGTGGAACGTCGTCTTCGCGGGCATCGTCTACGAGAGCGGCACCGACTCGCCGCTGGCGCTGGTGAGCGGGCACGAGCAGGTCACGCTGATCGCGGGGACCTTGCTGTTCGCGGCGGTGGCGTGGGGGCTGTACCGGCGGACGCGGCGGCTGGCGGCGCGGTGAGGGCCTTCATCCTCCCCTGCGAGGGGAGGATAAGGGCGGTCACATCTTGTCGAGCAGCTCGCTGATCGAGACGAAGGCGAAGCCGACCGAGCTGTCGGCGATGCCATAGGGCATGAACAGCTTGTCGCCGTGCTTCATCGCGCCGCACGTATAGACCACGTTGGGGACGTAGCCCTCGCGGTCCTGGTCCGCCGCGGCCAGGATCGGCGAGCGGGTGCGGCCGATCACGCGCGCGGGATTGTCCTTGTCGAGCAGCGCCGCGCCGATCGAATATTTGCGCATCGCGCCCACGCCGTGGGTGAGCAGCAGCCAGCCCTCGTCGATCTCGATCGGCGGCCCGCAATTGCCGATTTGGACGAACTCCCAGGGGAAGACCGGCTTGAGGATCAGCTCGCCCTCGTCCCAATGGGTCAGGTCGTCGGTCTTGAGCAGGTACAGGTTCTCGCCGTCCTGCCGACCGATCGAGAGATATCGGCCGCCGACCTTGCGCGGGAACAGCGCGATGCCCTTGTTGCGCGCGGCGCTGCCGGTCATCGGCACCAGATCGAAGGCGCGGAAGTCGCGCGTGCGCAGCAGCTCGGACTGGATCGTCGCGCCATTGTACGCGGTGTAGGTGCCGAGCCACTCGACGCTGCCGTCGTCGTGCTCGAAATGGACGAGGCGCAGGTCCTCCAGCCCCTTGGACTGCGCGTCGGTGATCGGGAAGATCACCGTGCCCGACAGCGTGCTGTCGCGGTGGCGATGCACCGTCACCGGCCCGGTCGGCGGCGCTTCCTCGTCGGTGCCGATCGCGTCGGTCGCGGTGGCGAAGGGCGGCTCGGGCGCGAGCTTGAGCTCATTATCCGACGTGATGATGCCCTCGCGGAAGGCGACCGAGGAGATGTGCCCCTCGCCCACCGCGCGCAGGCTCATCAGGATCCGCTGCGCGCCGTCCTCCATCCCGCTCTGGTCGGGGTGCGGCACCGCGCTGGGGTTCATCAGCGCCGCGGCCGCGTAGCTGTACTCGTGGCAGAAATAGGCGCCGATCAGCTGGCGCTTCTCGTCGCTGATGCGGCTGCCGTCGAGCCCGTGCGCGGTCGCGATCTCGTCGTAGCGAGTCATGAACACGCGGCGGGTCTGCCAGTGGCGCGCCTCGAAGTCCTTGAGCACGAGGTCGAGCTGGTCGCGCGCCTCCTGCGGGGGCATGTCGAGCACCTCGGCGATCAGCCGCTCCGAGCGGCTGACGCCATTGGCATTGGCGATCCAGCCGATGTGGAAGGGCCGCACCACGACGCGCGACGGATCGGCATGCAGACGCAGCCGGTGGTTGAACAGCTCCAAGGACCAGCCTCGCCTTAGTGAACGTCGGTACGCGCGCGCCGCCGCTCAGGCGACGTCGCGCTGCGTCCCTGCCACTTTTCCGGCGCGGATTGAAAGCCCCGAAATCGCGCACGAGGCCATTTGCAGCGCCAGGATCGACTCGGCGCCCTGATTGCGGTTGAGCCCGGTCGGCATCAGCCCGTCGAAACACCCGCCGTCGCGGTGCGTCGCCAGCGGCAGGTCGAGGTCGTTGACCCCGAGGTACCAGTCGTAGGCGCGCTTGGCCTCGTCGTACCAGCGGGTATCGCCGGTGGCGTCGAACGCCGCGGCGCAGGCGTCGATCGTCGCCTGTGCCTCGAGCGGCTGCTGGTCGAACGGCAGCGGCTCGGCGTAGACCCGGCCGAAGCTCTCCGAGCCGACCGCGCGGAAATGACCCTCCGGCGCGGTCTGCTTGGCGATGATCCACTCCAGCGTGTCGACGCCGCACGCGATCAGGTCCTGGCGCTGCAGGGCGATGCCGGCGCGCAACATCGCCTCGGGTAGGCGCGCGTTGTCATAGGCGAGCACGATCTCGAACCAGCCCCATTCGGGGCGGCGCGCCTCGTCGAGCAGCTTGAGATGCTCGTCGGGGAAGCGGCGCAGGATCTGCGTCGACAGGTCGTGCCGCGGCGACGCCTGCAGCATCGCCGCCGCGCCCAGCATCGCGAAGGCCTGGGCGCGCGGGCTCTCCAGCTCCAGCGCGAGCGTCGCGGTCGAGTCGAACATCGCGCGCGCCCAGTCGCGGTGCTTGGCCTCGTGCGCGTCGCGCGCGGTCACGCCGAGCGCCCAGAGCGTGCGGCCGTTCGAGTCCTCGGAACCGACGTCCTCGCACCACGTGCGGTCGAAGTTCATGAAGTTGCGGAAGCGCCGCGCCTCCGGGTTCCACGCATATTGCAGGAACGAGGCGTAGACCGTCATCCATTTGTCGCGGGTCGCCGCGTCGAGTTCGGGGACGGCGCTCATCAGCATCAGCGCGCGCGCGTTGTCGTCGATGCAATAGCCGTGGCGGCGGTCGGGCACCGAGTAGATCGAGTGCTGCAACATGCCCGTCGAGTCGCTCATCCGCTCGACCGCGGCGATCTCGGGAGGCAACACCTTTGTATCCGTCTCCGCATTGCCGCGGAGACGCCGTGGCTGGGTCGCGATACTCGTCACGATCTCTTCCATTGCTTGCTCCACTACACGAGGCCAGATCATCGTTCGGCCACGCGCATAGGCACGCGAGGACAGACGTCCGAGATTGCGGGCGCTGCCCAGAAGGTTGTTGATCTCGCGCGCGAAGGCGGCGGAATCGCGGAAGTCGACCAGCACCCCGTGACCGTCCGCCAGTATCTCCGTGGCGTGGACGTACGGGGTCGAGATCACCGCCTTGCCGACGCCGACGGCGTAGCTGAGCGTGCCGCTCGTGATCTGGGCCGGGTTGAGATAGGGGGTGGCGTAGATGTCCGCCGCCTGGAGATAGTCGATCAGGTCGTCATGATCGACGAAAGCGTCGATGAAGGCGACGTTGTCGCCGACGCCGAGCTCCGCCGCGCGCGCCTTGAGCGAGTCGCGATACTTCTCGCCCTCGTGCGCCACGAGGTTCGGATGGGTCGCGCCGAGCACGATGTACATCGCGTCGGGGTTCTTCTCGACCACCGCGGGCATCGCCTCGACGATGGTCTCGATCCCCTTGCCGGGCGCGAGCAGGCCGAAGGTGAGGATCACGCGCTTGCCGTCCCAGCCGAAACGCGCCTTGAACGCGTCGGGCTCGGCGAAGGGCCGGTCAGGTACCCCGTGCGGGATCGTCGCGATCGACTTGGGGCTCGCGCCGTAGACACGCTCGAGGATCTCGCGGCCGCGCTCGGCCATGACGATCACCTTCGAGGCGCGGCGCAGCAGGCCTTCCAGCACCGTGCGCTCGGACGCGCTCGGCTTCTCGAGCACGGTGTGAAGCGTCACGATCAGCGGGATCGACAACCGGTCGAGCAGCGAGAAGATGTGCGCCCCCGCCTCGCCGCCGAAGATGCCATATTCGTGCTGGAGCCACAGCACCTGCGCGCCGCTCGCCTCGATCCGCCGCGCGGTGGCGACATAGGCGGAGAGGTCGTGCTGCGGGATCGCCGCGGTCACCGCCTCGGGATAATCGTAGCGGCCCGGGTGATCGTCCATCGCGTAGACGTCGACCTGAACGTCGGGGAATCGCGCCCGCAGCGCCTGGTAGGTGTCCGTCGTGAACGTCGCGATCCCGCACTGTCGCGGCAGGAAGTTCCCGATCAGCGCGATATGGTTGACGTCCTGCGGAACGGCCGACTGGTGCATCCTTCTACCTTCGCTGGTGCAGCACGCGGGCCACGTGGGCGCGCGCTCCCACTCTGAACCAGCCATGGCGTGATTGGTTGCAGTTTTGCTGCGCCGCGACAGGCCGGTTGTCGCTGATCGAGATCAGCCGCGACCGCGGTAGGGTGCGACGCCCTGGTCGGGCAGCCACAGATCGGCCGGCGGCGCGGCCGACTGCCAGAAGACGTCGATCGGCATGCCGCCGCGCGGATACCAATAGCCGCCGATGCGCAGCCAGCGCGGGCGCATCTCCTCGTACAGTCGCTGGCCGATCCCCACCGTGCAATCCTCGTGGAAAGCCGCGTGATTGCGGAACGAGGCCAGGAACAGCTTGAGCGACTTGGACTCGACGATCGTCTCGCCGGGCACATAATCGAGCACGAGGTGCGCGAAGTCGGGCTGGCCGGTCACCGGACAGAGCGAGGTGAACTCGGGCTGGGTGAAGCGCACCAGATAAGTCTGGCCGAGGCGCGGATTGGGGACATAGTCGAGCACCGCCTCCAGCGGCGAGGCGGGGAGCGGGCTGTTCTGGCCAAGATGCATCGGGGTCATGCGCGCGCACATAAGCGCGCGCGCCGCGTAATGCGACCTGTTGCCGGCCTCGCAGGCGCGGCTATGAGAGAGGTCATGGAACCGCTCGTCCCCGCCTCCTGGCTCGCCGACCAGCTCGGCGCGCCCGACCTGCGCGTGCTCGACGCCAGCTACGACGCGCTGCTGCCCGGCGAGCCGCCGCGCGACCACGCCGCGGAATACCGCGCCGGCCACGTGCCGGGCGCGCTGTTCATGGACCTGGCGGGCTTCTCCGATACGTCGAGCGACCTTCCCTCGACCATGCCGGGCGCGGCTCAGTTCGCCGCGCGCGCGGCGCGGCTGGGGATCGAGCCCGCGAGCCGGATCGTGCTCTACGACGACGCGCCCCACCATACCGCGGCGCGCGCCTGGGTGATGCTGCGCGCGTTCGGATATGAGCGGGTCGCGCTGCTCGACGGCGGCCTGGCGGCGTGGAAGCGGGCCGGGCTCCCGCTCGAGCAGGGCGACGGCGCCGTGCCAGCGCGCGCGGTCGACGCCGGCACCGGCACCGGCACCGCGGGGCTGCGCGATCTCGCCGCGATGCGCTCGATCCAGCGCGACGGCAGCGAGCAGATCGTGGACGCGCGCTCCGCGGCGCGCTTCACCGGCGAGGAGCCCGACCCGCGCGCGGGCGTCGCCCCCGGTCACATGCCGGGCGCGCGCAACCTCCCCTACAAGCGGCTGTTCGACGAGGACGGGCGGTGGAAGCGCGGCGAGGCGCTCGCCGCCGCCTTCCGCGACGCCGGGATCGATCTCGACCGACCGATGGTGATGACCTGCGGCTCGGGGATCACCGCCAGCGTGCTCGCCTTCGGCGCGCACCTGCTCGGCCGCGACGCCGCGGTGTATGACGGCAGCTGGACCGAGTGGGGCGCGGACCCGAGCACGCCCAAGGCGACGGGGGCGGCATGAGCGACCGACCAGTGAAGCCCGCCACGCGCGTCGTCCAGGCCGGGCGGCGCGACGAGTGGACCGGCGGGGTCGTCAACACGCCGGTGTGGCGCGCCTCGACGATCCTCTACGACGACGTCGCGCACCTGCGCGCGACCGGCGCGCGCGACACGCACCACCGCCTCTTCTACGGCCGCCGCGGCACGCCGACGCAGTGGAGCCTGGCCGACGCGCTCACCGAGCTCGAGCCCGGCGCCGAGGCCACCTTCCTCTATCCCTCGGGCGTCGCCGCGATCGCGGCCTGCCTGCTGACCCTGCTCTCACCCGGCGACGAGCTGCTGCTGGTCGACAGCGCCTATGACCCGACCCGCTCGCTCGCCGACAGATTGCTCGCGCGGATGGGGATCACGACGCGCTACTACGATCCGCTGATCGGCGCGGGCATCGCCGCGCTGATCGGCGAGCGCACGCGCGCGATCTTCATGGAGAGCCCGGGCAGCCTCACGTTCGAGGTGCAGGACGTGCCCGCGATCGTCGCCGCCGCCCAGGCGCGCGGGGTGGCGACGGTGATCGACAATACCTGGGCGACGCCCCTGCTCTTCCCGGTGATCGGGCTGGGCGTCGATTACGCGGTGCTCGCCTGCACCAAATATATCGGCGGCCACTCGGACGTGATGATGGGCTCGGTGACCGCGGCGCCGGGCCGGTTCGCGGCGCTGCGCGACACCAGCTTCCAGCTCGGCCAGGTGATCAGCGCGGACGACGCCTTCCTCGGCAGCCGCGGGCTGCGCACGATGGCGGTGCGGCTGGCGCAGCACGAGCGCGGCGCGCTGACGGTGGCGCGCTGGCTCGAGGCGCGGCCCGAGGTGGCGCGCGTGCTCCACCCCGCGCTGCCGTCCTGCCCGGGACACGATCTATGGAAGCGCGACTTCGCGGGGGCGTCGGGGCTGTTCTCGTTCGTGCTGGCGGGCGGCGGCGACGCGGCGCGGACCGCGCTGATCGACTCGCTCGACCATTTCGGCATCGGCTATAGCTGGGGCGGGTTCGAGAGCCTGGCGGTGCCGATCGACCCGCAGCGCCATCGCAGCGCGACCGAGTGCGCGTTCGAGGGGCCGCTGGTGCGGCTGCAGATCGGCCTCGAAGACCCGGACGACCTGATCGCCGACCTGGAGCGCGGGCTGGCGGCGTGGCGCGGGGCGGTGGCGGGGTAGCGACGATCCGTTCTCCCGGGATGCGGGAGGCTGGCAAGATCCTCCGCTGCAACGGGAGGTGGCGCGCGCAGCGCGACGGAGGGGTATCACCGTCGGCGTCGGAGGGTGGACTCACCACCCGCGACACCCCTCCGTCAGGCCTCCGGCCCGCCACCTCCCCTCGCAGGGGAGGATCGATGGCAAATCGCTGAATTGGCGATCAGTCAGCCGGCTCGACCGAGACGCGGACCGACCTCCCCACGAGATCGCCCGCCGTCCCCGCCCCTTTACTGCTGCGGCGTCGGCGTCGCGGGCGTGGCCGCCGGCGCGGCCGGCGCCGCAGCGGCGGCACCCGCGCTGGCGCGCGCGTCCTGGCCGTCACCCTGCGGCGCGGCGATGATGTCGCGCGTGGTCTGGCCCTTGTCGACGACGTTGGTCTTGGGGTCGCCCGCCTCCGAGCGGATGCCCGTGGGCGCCGCGCCGGTGCCGCCGGCCTGGTCGACCACGCCGGCCTCGGCCGCGCTGCGCTGCGCCGGACCGCCGAACAAGGCGTCGAGCGCCTGCGCCTGCGGGTTGTTGCCCTGGGTGCGCGCGGCACCCGGCTGCGGCGGCACCAGCGCGAAATCGGGCGGGATGATCAGCGGCGCCTGGCGCGCCACCGCGAACTCGTCGGGGCGGGCGCGGTCGTAGCCGCGCTTGCCGCAGCCGGCGAGCAGGGCGAGCATCGCCATACCGGACACCGCGACGACAGACTTACGCATGGACATTCTCCGAAGGATCGGGGCGCTTCTCGCGGATCAGGAGCGCGCGCACCAGCAGAATCAGCACGCCGATGGTAATCGCGGCGTCGGCGACGTTGAAGACCAGGAAGGGCCGCCACTCGCCGAAATGAAGGTCGGCGAAGTCGACCACATAGCCCAGCCGGACGCGATCGAGGATGTTGCCGACCGCGCCGCCCAGCACCAGGCCGAGCGCGGCCTGCTCGCCGGTCTTCTCCTCGCGGAACATCCACACCGCGACCGCCACCGCGATCGCGCCGGTGAAGGCGACGAGCAGCCAGCGCATCGTGTCGGTCTCGGCGCGCAGCATGCCGAGCGACACGCCCTCGTTCTTGGTGAAGCGCAGGTCGAAGATCGGCAGGATCTCGCGATAGGCGCCGAGGAAGTCGATCGCGAGCGGGCCGGTGACGACCCATTTCACCAGCTGGTCGACCACGAACACGACGAGCGCGATGGCCAGCCCGAGGCGCGGCAGCGAGCGGCTCACGCGCCCGTCCCCACCACGGCGGCGCAGCGGTCGCACAGCGCGTCGTCCACCGTCACCTCGGGCAGGTGACGCCAGCAGCGGCCGCACTTGTGATAGTCGGTCCGGGTCACGTCGACGCCATGGCCCGGGGTCACCTTGGCCACGATGAACGTCTCGGCGAGCTGCGCGGCGTCGAGCGGCAGGTCGGGCACGGTCACCTCGGCCTCCAGGCTGGAGCGCACGATCTTCTCGCGGCGCAGCGGCTCGATCGCCTCGGTCACGCGGACGCGCAGCGCGCGCACCGCCTGCCAGCGCGCCGAGATGTCCTCCGCGGCGGGATCGGGCAGGATCGGCCATTCCAGGAAGTGCACCGAGCTCGCCTCGTCGGGGAAGCGCGTCTGCCACACCTCCTCGGCGGTGAAGACCAGCACGGGCGCGGCGTAGCGCACCAGCGCGTGGAACAGCACGTCGAGCACGGTGCGATAGGCGCGGCGCTTCACGTCGTCGGCGGCGTCGCAGTAGAGCGAGTCCTTGCGCACGTCGAAGAAGAAGGCCGACAGGTCCTCGTTGGCGAAGTCGGCGAGCAGGCGGACGTAGCGGTTGAACTCGAATCCGCGCGCCGCCTCCCTCAGCTCCATGTCGAGCGCGTGGAGCAGGTGGAGCACGTAGCGTTCCAGCTCGGGCATCTCGGCGACCGGCACGCGCTCCTCCTCGGCGAAGCCGTCGAGCGCGCCGAGCAGGTAGCGGAAGGTGTTGCGCAGCTTGCGGTACGCGTCCGAGGCGGTGGCGAGCACCTCCTTGCCGATGCGGATGTCGTCGAAATAGTCGGTCGACACCGCCCACAGCCGCAGGATGTCCGCGCCCGACTCGCCGATCACCTTGAGCGGGTCGACGACGTTGCCGAGGCTCTTCGACATCTTGCGGCCCTGGCCGTCGAGCGCGAAGCCATGGGTGAGCACCGCGTCATAGGGCGCGCGCCCGCGCGTGCCGCAGCTCTCCAGCAGCGACGACTGGAACCAGCCGCGATGCTGGTCCGAGCCCTCGACGTAGAGGTTGGCGCGAGTCCCCGCGCCGTAGCGCGCCTCGACGACGAAGGCGTGGGTGGACCCTGAGTCGAACCACACGTCGAGGATGTCGTTGACCGGCTCATAGTCGGCGAGGTCGTGCGCGTCGCCGAGCAGCAGCTGGTGGTCGGCGGTGAACCAGGCGTCGGCGCCGCCGTCGCGGAAGGCCGCGACGATGCGCGCGTTGACCGCCGGGTCGTTGAGATACTGGCCGGTGGCGCGGTTCACGTAGAGCGCGATCGGCACGCCCCAGGCGCGCTGGCGGCTGATCACCCAGTCGGGGCGGCCCTCCACCATCGAGCGGATGCGGTTCTCCGCGCGCGGCGGCACCCACTGGGTGCGCGCGATGGCGTCGAGCGCGAGCTGGCGGAGGGTGGCGCCGTTGCCACGCTCGGCCTCGTTCGCCGCAGCCGTCCCGGCAGTGGCGGAGTCACCCGCCGCCGCGCCGTTCGCCACGTCCATCGGGATGAACCATTGCGGGGTCGCGCGGAAGATCACCTTCGCTTTCGAGCGCCACGAGTGCGGATAGCTGTGCTGGAAGTCGTCGCTCGCGCCGAGCAGCGCGCCCGCCGCGCGCAGGTCGGCGCAGATCGGCCCCCCGCTAGCCACGAACTTCTTGTTGATGACGCTGCCCTGCCCGCCGAGCCACGCCCAGTCGGCGCGGTAGAAGCCCGCGGCGTCGACCGCGAACACCGGCTCGATGCCGTTGGCCTTGCACAGCAGGAAATCGTCCTCGCCGTGGTCGGGCGCCATATGGACCAGCCCGGTGCCCGCGTCGGTGGTGACGAAGTCGCCCTCGAGGAACGGCCGCGGCGTCGCGAAGAAGCCGCCGAGCTGGTGCATCGGATGACGCGCGGTCGCGCCCTCCAGCACCGGACCCTTGATGAGCGCGACGATCTTGCCCATCGGGATGCCGGTGCGTTTGGTGAAGGCGGGCATCAGCGGCTCGGCGACGAGATAGCGCCGGCCGTCGTGCTCGAACTGGAGATAGTCGATCGCCGAACCGTAGGCGAGCGCCTGGTTGACCGGGATCGTCCAGGGCGTGGTCGTCCAGATCACCGCCAGCGTGCCGGCGAGGCCCGGGTATTCGGGGCAGTCGATCACCTCGAAGCCGACGTCGATCTGGGTCGAGACGACGTCCTCATACTCGACCTCGGCCTCGGCGAGCGCGGTCTTCTCCACCGGGCTCCACATCACCGGCTTGGCGCCGCGGTAGAGCTGGCCGCTCTCGGCGAACTTGAGCAGCTCGCCCGCGATCACCGCCTCGGCCTCGTAGCGCATGGTGAGATAGGGATGGTCCCAGTCTCCCATCACGCCGAGCCGCTGGAACTGCTCCTTCTGGATCTGCACCCAATTGTCGGCATAGGCGCGGCACTCGGCGCGGAACTGCGCGACCGGCACCTGGTCCTTGTCGAGCTTCTTGGCGCGGTAGGATTCCTCGACCTTCCACTCGATCGGCAGGCCGTGGCAGTCCCACCCGGGCACATAGGGCGCGTCATAGCCCATCAGCGAGCGGCTGCGGACGATCACGTCCTTCAGCACCTTGTTCATCGCGTGGCCCATGTGGATGTCGCCGTTGGCGTAGGGCGGACCGTCGTGGAGGATCCAGCGCTCGCGCCCCTGGCGCTGTTCGCGCAGGCGCTCGTACAGCCCGATCCGCTTCCAGCGGTCGAGGATCGCGGGCTCCTTCTGCGCGAGCCCCGCCTTCATCGGGAAGTCGGTCTTCGGCAGGAAGACGGTGGCGCGCCAGTCGCGCGGCGTGTCGGGTGCGTCGGCCATGTGGGGCATGGCCTTAGCGCCGCGTCAGCGCGCCAGCAACGCCCGCGCCGCGGCGCAGTCCGAGTCCATCTGCGCCACCAGCGCGTCGAGCGTGTCGAACTTCGCCTCGGGGCGGATGAAGTCGATCAGCTCGACCTCGAGCGTCTGGTCGTAGAGATCGCCCGAGAAGTCGAAGAAGAAGGGTTCGAGCAGCTCCTTGGGCGGGTCGAAGCTGGGCCGGATGCCGAGATTGGCGGCGCCGTCGAGCACGCGCCCGTCCGCCAGCCGCCCGCGCACCGCGTAGATGCCGTAGGCGGGGCGCAGATATTTGCCCATGTCGAGGTTGGCGGTGGGATAGCCGATCGTGCGGCCGAGCTTGTCGCCGTGCTGCACCACGCCCTCGATCGCGAACGGCCGGGTGAGCAGCCGCGCCGCGCCGCGCGGATCTCCCGCGCCGAGCGCGGAGCGGATCCGCGTGGAGGAGACCGGCTCGCCGCCGAGCATCACCGCGCCCACGGTGTCGACCGAGAAGCCGTTGGCCGAGCCGGCGGCGCGCAGCGTGGCGATGTCGCCGCTCTTGCGGTGGCCGAAGGTGAAGTCCTCCCCCGTCACCACCCCGCCGACGCGCAGCGCGCCGACCAGCCGCTCGGCGGTGAAGGCGTCGGCGTGGAGCCCGGCGAGAGTCTCGTCGAAATGGAACACCACCATGGCGTCGGCGCCCGCGGCGGCGAAGAGGCGCGCGCGCTGGTCGAGCGTGGTGAGCCGGAACGGCGGCGTATCGGGGCGGAAGTAGCGCACCGGGTGGGGATCGAAGGTGGCGACCAGCGCGGGCCGCCCCTCGGCGCGCGCGCGCTCCACCGCGCGGCCGACGACCGCCTGGTGACCGAGGTGAAAACCGTCGAAATTGCCCAGCGCGACGATCCCGCCGGCCAGCCCGGCCGGCACCGCCGAGCCGCCGTCAAGCCGCTCCATGCGCGGCGCCTTAGCGGCTCGGCCGGCGCGGTGCCAGCGTCACCGTGCCAGCGTGACGAAGTCGTAGCCGGGGCGGTCGCCTTCGGCAGGGTGCGACTCGCGCGCCAGCTCGCGCCAGCCGGTGAACGCGGGGACGATCGCGTCCCCCGCCGGCTCGGCATGGACCTCGGTGAGCTCGACCCGATCGGCCCGGTCGAGCAGCAGCGCGAAGATCTCGGCGCCGCCGATCACCGCGACGCGCGCGTCCGGGTCGCCGGCGCGGGCGAGCGCGAGGGCGGCCTCGGGCGAGTGCGCCACCTCGGCGCCCGCGGCATGCCACGCCGGGTCGCGCGTGAGCACGATATGGCGGCGCCCCGGCAGCGGCGCCGGGAAGCTCTCGAAGGTCCTGCGCCCCATCACCATCGCCTGCCCCATGGTGAGCGCCTTGAAGCGCCTGAGATCGGCGGGCAGATGCCAGGGCAGTCGCCCGTCGACGCCGATGACGCCGTTGTCGGCGCGCGCGAGGACGAAGGTGATCATGCGCGCGGGTGGTAGCGGGCGGCGGTGGCGGGGGCCAGTGGTTCGGCGCCCTGCTTGTCTGCCGCCGAGCGGCTCGCCCCACACAGGCGTCATCCTGAACTTGTTTCAGGATCCACTGTCGGGCAGGCGCCGCCGACGACGGACCAGTGGCACCGTGGATCCTGAAACGAGTTCAGGATGACGCCGTTCGGGTCGTTCTGCGCCCTCACCGCCCGATCAGCTCGCGCACCTTGGCGATGCCGAAGCGCAGCGCCTGCTTGGCGTCGACGTGCGGCATCGCCGGCACCTCGGCCGGGTCGACCAGCGCGTGGAGGATCGCCGGCCCAGGTACCGCGAGGAACTCGGCCACGGTCGCGTCCAGCGCGGCCGCGTCGCGCGCGGTGAATCCCGGTACGCCGCACGCGCGCGCGAAGGCGGCGAAGTCGAGGTTGGGAAAGCCGGTGCCCTTGGCCGCGGGCAGCCCCGCCCCTTCCATCTCGAGGTGGACCAGGCCCCAGCCCGAGTTGTCGTAGACCACCACCTTCACCGCCAGCCCGTGCTCCACCGCGGTCATGAACTCGCCGAGCAGCATCGTCAGGCCGCCGTCGCCGACGTGGAGGATCACCTGCCGCTGCCGATCGAGCAGCTGGGCGCCGTTGGCGATCCCCATGCCCGTGCCCACCGCGGCGTTGTTGAACGAGCCGGTGATCCGCTGCCGACCCGTCTGCCGCAGCCAGTTGGCGGCCCACAGGGTCACCTCCCCGGTGTCGGTGACGACGATCGCGTCGGTGGCGGCGCGGTCGCTCACCGCGCGCGCCACCGCCTGCGGGTGGATTTTGTCGCCCGAGCGCGCGGGATCGGCGCGCTCGTCGAGCATCCGGTCCCAGGCGGCGCGGCGCTCCTGCGCGCGGTCCAGGAAGGCGGTGTCGGTACGCTGGGGGAGCCGCTCGAGCAGCGCGCGCAGCGTCGGCCGTACCGAGCCGACGACGCCGAGCTTGACCGGCGCGCGCCGCCCGATCGCCAGCGCGCGCTCGTCGACCTGGATGACGTTGCCGTGCTTGGGCAGGAAGTCGACATAGGGGTAATCGGTGCCGAGCATCACCAGCAGCTCGGCCTGCTGCACCGCGTCGGTCCCGGCGGTGCCGCCGATCAGCCCGACGCCGCCGATCCAATAGGGCTCGTCATAGGCCATGATCTCCTTGCCGCGATAGGTATGAAGCAGCGGCGCCTGGAGCCGCTGGGCGAGCTGGCGCAGTTCCTCGGCGGCGCCGCGGCAGCCCGCGCCGCAGAAGATCGCGACGCTCCTCGCCTCCGCGATCAGCGCGGCCGCGGCGGCGACGTCCTGGTCCGCGGGGGCGACCTCGGGCAGCGGGCGCAGGGTCGCGAGGCTCGGCACCGCGCCGGGCGCGCCCGCGGCGAACACGTCGGGCGGGATGTTGAGGTGGGCGACGCCGCGCGCGCCATACGCCTCGGCGATCGCCTGGTGGAACACCGCGGGGGCCTGCTCCGCCGCCGCCACCGTCTGGGTGTAGGCCGCGACGTCGCGGAACAGCAGGTCGGGCGAGTCCTCCTGCAGATAGTCGGTCCCGCGATGTGCGCCGGGCACGCCGCCGGTGATCGCGAGCACCGGGGCATGGTCCTTGCGCGCCTCGTACAGCCCGGCGACGAGGTGGTTGCCGCCCGGCCCCGTGGTGCCGCAGCACACCGCGAGCCGGCCGGTGAGCTTGGCCTGCCCCGCCGCCGCAAGCGCGGCGCCTTCCTCGTGCCGGACGCCGATCCACTCGATCCGGCTGTCCTGCTCGATCGCGTGGGTGAAGGGGTTGAGCGCGTCGCCGACGATCCCGAAGACGTGGCGCACGCCGACCTGGGCGAGCGTGTCGACGAGCAGTTCGGCGACGTTCGGCATTCGGCATCTCCTGACGGGTACCGCGCCCTAACGCCCTGGGATCGCGGGAGTGCCCGGATCGGTGAGCGCCTGAAGCGTGGCCCGTCGCCATCCCATCTTATTCCGTCATCCTGAACTCGTTTCAGGATCCACCGGCCCGCGAGCGCCGCCGCGTGTGAGTGCGCGGCACCGTGGATCCTGAAACGAGTTCAGGATGACGCCGTCGACGGCGTCGCGCGACTCGCACCCACCCCCTCAGCGCCGCCGCGAGCCCCGCCGCGGCACCAGCGCGTCGAGCGCGTCGGCGTTGTCGCGCCCCCAGGCGTAGAGCAGTTCGACCGGCGCGACGAAGCGCTCGCCCAGCGGCGTCAGCCGGTACTCCACCGCGGGCGGCACGACCGTCTCGACGTGGCGCGTGATCAGCCCGCTCGTCTCCATCTCACGCAGCGTCTGGGTCAGCATCTTCTTCGAGATGCCGGGCAGGCTGCGCTGGAGCACGCCGGTGCGCGCCGCGCCGCCGTGGCGCGCGTGCAGCGTGTGGAGCACCATGCTGGTCCATTTGGTGGCGAACAGCTCGAGCACGCGGCGCGGCGCGCAATCCTCGCGCCATTCGTCGTCACGGCTGCCGGCGTCCATGGTCACCTCCTGGTGCCTAGGGCACGTTCGGGTGCCGTCTAGAAGCTGTCGGCCCGGCTGACTAGCTCCTTAGCGACGCTGGACAAGCGAAAGGATCTGACGTGGCGAAGACGGCATTGGTGGTGGGCGCGAGCGGGATCGTCGGCGGCGCGACCGCGGCGCTGCTGGTGGAGCAGGGTTGGACGGTGCACGGGCTCGCGCGGCGCGCGGTCGACCTGCCGGGCGTGACCCCGGTCGCGGCCGACCTGCGCGACGCCGCGGCGACGCGCGAGGCGATCGGTTCTCTCGCGCCCGACGCGGTCTTCATCACCACCTGGCTGCGCCAGGACAGCGAGGCGGAGAATATCCGCGTCAACGCGGCGATGGTGCGTCATCTGCTCGACGCCCTCCCGGCGCCGAGTGCGCCGCGGCACGTCGCGCTGGTCACCGGGCTGAAGCATTATCTCGGGCCGTTCGAGGCCTATGGCCAGGGCACGCTGCCGCAGACGCCGTTCCGCGAGGAGCAGGGTCGGCTCAACGTCGAGAACTTCTACTACGCGCAGGAGGACGAGCTGTTCGCCGCGGCGGCGCGCGACGGTTTCAGCTGGAGCGTCCACCGCCCCCACACGGTGATCGGCATGGCGGTCGGCAACGCGATGAACATGGGGACGACGCTGGCGGTCTACGCGACCCTGTGCCGCGCGCTCGGCCGCCCGTTCGCCTTCCCCGGCTCGGCGGCGCAATGGGCCGGGTTGACCGACATGACCGACGCGGGGCTGCTCGCGCGGCACCTGCTGTGGGCGGCGGAGACCGAGGCGGCGCACGACGAGGCGTTCAACGTCGTGAACGGCGACGTCTTCCGCTGGCAGTGGATGTGGGAACGGATCGCCGGCTGGTTCGGCCTGGCGCCAGCGCCGTTCGACGGCACGATGCACCCGCTCGAGCGGCAGATGGCGGAGGACGCGCCGGTGTGGCGCGAGCTGGCGCTGCGCGAGGGCTTGGCGGAGCCCGAGCTCGCGCGGCTCGCCTCGCCGTGGCATACCGACGCCGACCTCGGCCGCCCGATCGAGGTGGTGACCGACATGGGCAAGAGCCGCCGGCTCGGCTTCACCGCCTACCAGCCGACCGACGACGCCTTCTTCGCGCTGTTCGAGCGGTTGCGCGCCGCGCGGCTGATCCCCTGAGCCGCGCGGCCCCGCCGCGAAAATCCTAACTTATGTGCAACATAAGCTGACGTCAGCACGTTCGAGCGGCAGCGTGACCGTCCCGATCCACGCCGAACCCCCGCGTGGAGGATGACGATGGACTCGCGTGACTGCGACGTGCTGATCCTGGGTGCCGGTACGGCCGGGCTGAAGGCCTACAAGGCCGCCACCGCGCGCGGCGCCGACACGTTGATCGTCGAGCGCGGGCCGGGCGGCTCGACCTGCACCCGGGTCGGCTGCATGCCCTCCAAGCTGCTCATCGCCGCGGGCCGCGCCGCGCATCAGGCGCGCGCGGCTTCGGAGTTCGGCGTCGACATCGGCGCGGTGACCATCGACTCGGCCCGCGTGTGGCGGCGGGTGCGCGCCGAGCGCGACCGCTTCGTCGAGGCGGTGCTGGACGACTATCACGCGATCCCGGCCGACCGCGTGATCCACGGCGTCGCGCGCTTCCTCGCCGCCGACACGGTGACGGTCGGCGACACGCGAGTCACCGCGCGCGGCGGGATCGTGATCGCGACCGGAGGCCGCCCCGTGATGCCCGAGCTGCTCGAGCCGGTGCGCGATCTCGTGCGCACGCACGAGACGATCTTCGAGCTCGAGACGCTGCCGCGCGCGCTCGCGGTGCTCGGCGCCGGGCCGCTCGGGCTCGAGCTCGGCCAGGCGTTCGCCCGGCTCGGCGTGGCAGTGACGGTGATCGACGCCGGGCGGAGTGTCGGCGGGCTCAAGGACCCGGAGGTCAACGAGGCCGCGATCGCCGCGCTCGGGCGCGAGATGACGCTCGCGCTCGGTGTCGAGGCGGAGGCATCCGCCACCGACAACGGCCGCGCCAGGCTGACGTGGGACGGAGGCGAGGCCGTCGTCGACCTGATCCTCGCCGCGACCGGACGCCCGCCCAGCCTGGCCGAACTGGCGCTGGAGACCACCGGAGTGGCGCTCGACGATCACGGCACGCCCGAGGTCGACCCGCGCTCGCACCGCTGCGGCGACAGCGCGATCTTCGTCGCCGGCGACGCGGGCGCGTGGCGCCCGGTGCTCCACGAGGCCGCGCGTGGTGGCCGGATCGCGGGCGATGTCGCCGCCGGGGGCGAGCCGCCGCGCGAGCTACCCGCGTTCGCGATCGCCTTCACCGAGCCCAACCTGGTGTCGGTGGGATGCGGCTTCGACTCGCTGCCCGAGGGCGCGCGGATCGGCGCGGCCAAGGTCGTCGACAACGGCCGCGCCACCGTCGACGGCGAGGACCAGGGGCTCGTCCGGCTCTACGGCGACGCCGAGGGACGGCTGATCGGCGCGGCGATCGCGGCGCCGAGCGGAGAGCATCTCGGCCACCTCGTGGCGCTGGCGATCGACCGCGGCACCGACGTGGCGACGTTCGCCGACCAGGCGTGGTATCATCCCACGGTGGAGGAGCTGCTCCAGGCGGCGGCGCGCGACCTGCTCGGCCCCGACGACTGAGCCACTTCGTGGGTCAGCGCCCGCCCGGCCGGTGAACGCACGTCATAAGCCCCGCGCGCGCTCACACCGCCACGTCGGCCTTGATCGCGCCGTGCGGGTCATAGCCCTCCACCACGAAGTCCCCGATGTCATAGCCGTCGATCGTGTCGCACCGGCGCACGAGGCGCATCCGCGGCACCGCGCGCGGCACGCGGCGCAGCTGCTCGCGCGCCTGCTCGAGGTGGTTGAGATAGAGGTGGACGTCGCCGCCAACCCATACCAGCTCGCCGGGCGTGAGATCGGCCTGCTGCGCCAGCATCAGCTGGAGCGCGGCGGCCCCGACGAAGTTGAACGGCGCGCCGAGCAGCAGGTCGACCGAGCGTTGGTACAGCAGGCAGTTGAGCCGCCCGCCCGCGCTGACGTGATATTGATAGACCATGTGGCACGGCGGCAGCGCCATCGCGCCCAGCTCGGGCACGTTCCAGGCGTGGAACAGCATGCGCCGGCTCGCCGGGTTCTCGCGCAGCGTGCGGACAAGGTCGGCGATCTGGTCGTACTCGCGCCCGTCCGCCCCCAGCCAGCGCCGCCACTGCTTGCCATAGACCGGCCCGAGCTCGCCCCAGCGCGCCGCGAAGGCGTCGTCGGCGACGATGCGGCGCTCGAACTCCTCCTGCGCGATCGGCTCGCCGGTGGCGCGGCGATAGGCGTCGAGCGGCCAGTCGGTCCAGATGCGGACGTTGTCGCGCAGCAGCGGCTGGATGTTGGTGCCGCCGGTGAGGAACCACAGCATCTCCTTCACCGCGGTCTTCCAATAGACCCGCTTGGTGGTGAGGATCGGCGCGGCACCGTCGGCGAGGTCGAAGCGCAGCATCGCGCCGAACAGCGAGCGCGTGCCGACGCCGGTGCGATCGAGCCGCTCGTCACCGCGCTCGAGCACCTGCGCCATCAGGTCGAGGTAAGGCTGTTCGGGATGGGGCATGCGGCGGGTGGTAGCGGATGCGCGGGCGGGCGTCATCTCCCGCGCCGAGATGCTCTGCTCTCCCCCTCCACCCTCGCGCCCGCCGGGGTGGAGGATAGCTCTCGCATCGATGGCGGCCTGGTACGGCCTTCGCCTATCCCGCCTTCGCCTCGTCGTTGATGCGGCACGCCCTGATCGCGGCTGGATCGGGGCGCGGTCCGGCGGCGCGGAAGGTCGAGAAATAGCCGCCCGCCGAGCGCATCTCGCGGAAATCGACCTGGGCGTAACCGACCGCCGCGAACTCGCACTTCAGCAGCGCCGGCGGGGTGCCGTGGTCGCGCGTCGGGCGGTTGGCGTCGACCACCACCACCAGCCCGCCGCGCCGCAGCGACGGTCGCATCCGCCACAGGAACTCATAGGGCTGCTCGATCTCATGGTACATGTGCACCATCAGGATCCGGTCGAAGCTATTCTCGGGCAGCCGCGGGTCCGCCGGCATGCCGAGCCGGACGCTGACATTCTCCAACCGCTCGCGGGTCACGCGCTCGGCCAGCGCGTCGCGCACCGCGGGCACGATGTCCTCCGCCAGCACGCGTCCCTCCGCCCCGACCCGGCTCGCCAGGCGCGTGGTGTAATAGCCCTCGCCCGCGCCCAGGTCGGCGACCGACATCCCCTTGCGGATCTCGGCCAGGTCCATCACCCGACTCGCCTCGTTGAGCCGATCGCGCGCCTCCTCGGTCGACCAGCGCGACGAGACGATCGTCGCCACCGGCCGGTCGGCCTCGGGGAAGGGACCGGGCTGCTTCGGCTCGTGCTTGATCAACGGCTGCGTGCCGTCGCACGCGGCGAGCAGCAGCGCGGCGGCGAGCAGCGCCGGGCGGGCGAGCGCGCGCGCCACTTAGTCGACGTCCTCCACCGCGACCTTCTCGCCGGTGACGCGCTGCGACAGCGCGGCGGCCATGAAGGTGTCGAGGTCGCCGTCGAGCACGTCGCCGGGCGAGGTCGAGGTCGCGCCGGTGCGCAGGTCCTTCACCAGCTGATAGGGTTGGAGCACGTAGGAGCGGATCTGATGGCCCCAGCCGATGTCGGTCTTGGTGGCGTTGACCGCGTTGGCCTCCTCCTCGCGCTTGCGCAGCTCGTGCTCGTAGAGGCGCGCGCGCAGCTGGTTATAGGCCTCGGCGCGGTTCTTGTGCTGGCTGCGCTGGTTCTGGCACGCCACCACGATCCCGGTCGGCAGATGGGTGATGCGCACCGCCGAGTCGGTGGTGTTGATGTGCTGGCCGCCCGCACCCGAGGCACGATAGGTGTCGATGCGCAGCTCGCTGTCGTTGATCTCGATGTCGATCGAATCGTCGATCACCGGGTAGACCCAGACGCTGGAGAAGCTGGTGTGGCGCCGCGCCGAGCTGTCGTAGGGGCTGATCCGCACCAGCCGGTGGACGCCCGATTCCACCTTGGCATAGCCGTAGGCGTTCTCGCCCTTCACGAGCAATGTCGCGGACTTGATCCCGGCCTGCTCGCCGGCGTGATAGTCGACCAGCTCCACCTTGTAGCCGTGGCGCTCGGCCCAGCGCGTGTACATGCGCTGGAGCATCTCGGCCCAGTCCTGGCTCTCGGTGCCGCCCGCGCCGGCGTTGATCTCGAGATAGGTGTCGTTGGCGTCGGCCTCGCCCGAGAGCAGCGCCTTGACCTTGTCGGCCTGGGCGCGCTCGGCCAGCTGCGCGAGCGCGGTGGTGCCCTCGTCGGCCATCTCGGCGTCGCCCTCGGCGTCGGCCATGTCGATCAGCTCGACCGTGTCGGCCAGCTCGCGCTCGATCGCGCGGGTCGCGCCGATCGCCTCGTCGAGGCGGCGGCGCTCGCGCATCACGTCCTGCGCTTCCCTCGGGTTGTTCCAGAGCGACTGGTCCTCGACGCGCGCGTTCAGCTCGTCGAGCCGGCGCAGCGCGCGGTCCCAGTCGAGCGACTGGCGCAGCAGCGCCAGCGCCGCGTTGATGGTGTCGACATGAGCCTGCGCTTCGGCGCGCATAGGGTATCTCCAGCGGTCACGTCATCCAGCAGGCGCCGGAATCTCGCGCGGCACGGGGATCGCATCGTGGCCGGAGATCCCGGCCGACGCTGGGATGACGAAAGAATGTTCAGCCCGACGACTTAGTAGATGCCCCCCTGCCTCTGCAAGAAGTCGCTGTCGCTCGCGGGCGCGCCGCTCGTCCCGGCGCTGGGCGCCGCGGTCGGCGCGGCGGTGGGCGCGGTGCGACGCGCGCGGCGCGCCTCGCTCTGCGGCTTGAACGCCTCCCAGATCACCGCGGGCTTCGGGTCGTTGCCGGTCGGGAAGGTCCCGTAGACCGGCCGCCCCGAGCCACGGTCGATCCGCACCATGCGGATGCCCGCGGGCGCGCGGAACGGCAGCACCGGCAGGCCCTCATAGGCCTTCTGCGCCCATTCCTTGAACACCGGCACTGCCACCGTGCCGCCCTGCGCGTAGCCGCCGAGGCTGCGCGGCGTGTCGAAGCCGAGATACAGGCCAGCGATCATCTGCGGCGTGCCGCCGATGAACCACACGTCCGTGGGGCCGTTGTTGGTGCCGGTCTTGCCGAACATCGGCCGCCCCAGGTCGCGCAAGGCGGTGGCGGTGCCGCGCTGGACCACGCCCTCGGTGATGTGGACCATCTGATAGGCGCTCATCGCGTCGAGCACCTGGTGGCCGCGCACCGGCAGCCGCGGCATGGCGCGGCCGTTCCAGTCGGGCATGTTGCAGCCGTCGCAGGCGCGCCAGTTCTCGGGCCAGATCACCTGGCCGCGGCGGTCCTGGACGAAGTCGATCAGCGTCGGGTCATGCCAGCGCCCCCAGTTGGCGAGCACGCCATAGGCGTTGACCATCTTCTCCACCGTGGTCTCGCCGGCGCCGAGCGCGTAGCTGAGATACGGCGCATAGTCGCCGATCTGCATCGCCTTGATCAGCTTGACCACCTTGCCCATGCCGGTCTGGGCGGCGGTGCGCACCGTCATGAGGTTGCGCGACTGCTCGATGCCCCAGCGCATCGTGTGCGGCCCCGCGCCGCGCGAGTTGCCGAAGTTGCGGAAGCATTTGTTGCCCAGGGCGGCGCCCTGGTAGACGCAGAACGGCCCGTCGACGATGATCGAGGCCGGCGTCATGCCGTTCTCCAGCGCGGCGGAATAGACGATCGGCTTGATCGTCGAGCCGGGCTGGCGCAGCGCCTGGGTGGCGCGGTTGAACGACTGGACGCTCGAGTCGAAGCCGCCCTGCATCGCGAGGATCCGCCCGGTCATCGGCTCCTGCACGACGAACCCGCCCGAGATCTTCGGCACCGAGCGCAGCGCGAAGCTGCGCCCCGCCGGCGCCACCGCGATGATGTCGCCCGGCGCGATCGCGTCGTACGCCGCGCCGCCGACGTTGCGCACCGGCATCTGCGCGGCGTCGCGCGGCAGCTCGCCGGTGGTGCCGTCGGCGAAGCCGATCCGCCACGCCGCCCCGTCGCGCGCGATCGCGATCGCCGCGCGCCAGTCGCTATAGTCGAGCATGATGTTGGTGTTGAGCAGCGCGCCGTACCAATTGTCGCCGTCCACATCGACGTGGCGCAGCGGCCCCGACCACCCGCGACCGCGGTCGAAGCGCAGCAGGCCGTCGCGCAGCGCCTCCGCGGCGAAGCCCTGGATGCGCTTGTCGAGCGAGGTGCGCACCCACAGGCCGCCGGCGTAGACGCTGTGCGGCCCGTCCTGCGACGTCTCGCCGAACTTGTCGATCAGCTCGCGCCGCACCTCCTCGACGAAATAGCCGCCGACCCGCTCGAACTTGGGCGTGCGCCGCGTGATCGCGCCGATCGGCTCGGCCGCGGCGACGCGCGCCTGCTCCTGCGTGACGAAGCCGTTGCGCACCATCTCGCGCAGCACGTAATTGCGCCGGGTCAGCGCACGATCGGTGTCGCGGAACGGGTCGTAGTTGGACGGTCCCTTGGGCAAGATCGCGAGATAGGCCATCTGCCCCAGCGTCAGCTCGCCCAGCTCCTTGTCGAAATAGGCGTGCGCCGCCGCCTCGACGCCGTAGGCGTTGCGGCCGAGGAAGATCTGGTTGAGGTACAGCTCAATGATCTGCTGCTTGGTCAGCGTCTCCTCGATCTTATAGGCGAGCAGCGCCTCGCGGATCTTGCGCGTCGGCGAGTAAGCGTTGCCGATCAGCAGGTTCTTCGCGACCTGCTGGGTGATGGTGGAGCCGCCCTTGGCGCGCTGCCCGCTGCCGAACTTGCGCGCGTAATCGACCACCGCGCCGGCGAGGCCGGGGAAGTCGACGCCGTGATGCTCGAAGAAGGTGCGGTCCTCGGCGGCGAGGAAGGCCTTCACCAGCAGCGGCGGATATTCGTTGTAGGCCAGCTCGACGCGGCGCTCGCGCGCGTAGGAATAGACCGGCGCGCCGTCGGCGCCGCGCACGTTGGTCGGCAAGGGCGGCTCATAGGCCTTGAGCTTCTCGACCGAGGGCAGGTCGCGCGCGAACACCAGCCAGAACACGCCGAAGGCGACGACGAGCAGCGCCAGGAGGTAGGTCGCCCAGCGCACCAGCCGGCGCTGCCACAGCCCGCGCCAGCGGCCGCCGCGCGGGGCCGCTTCTCCGGGCACATCGAGGGGATCGGAAGCCATCGCGCACGGCGTTTAGCAGGTTCGCGGCGCGGGGGAAGCCGCGCGCGGCGGCGCGGCGGCCGGACGGGGTCAGCGCACCGCCAGCCGGCGCGCGAAATACACCTCGACCGCGCGGCGCACCGTCTCGGCGATCTTCTCGCGGCCGGCGCGGCTGTCGAGAAAGGCGGCGTCGGCCGGGGTCGAGATATAGCCGGTCTCGAACAGCACGGAGGGCATGTCGGGCGCCTTGAGCACCATCAGCGAGGCGGTGCGATGGAAATTGGTCTTCACCGGCATCAGCGGCTTGGCCTCGCGCCCGAGCAGCCGCGCGAAGCCCGCCGAGGCGTTCATCGTCTCGCGCTGGGTGAGGTCGATCAGGATCGAGGTGACGTCGGCGTCGCGCCCGAGCTGGACACCCGCGATCACGTCCGACTTGTTCTCTCGCGCGGCGAGCAGCGCGGCCTCCTTGTCGGAGGCGATGTCGGAGAGCGTATAGGCGGTGGCGCCGGTCGGCGTGCCCGCGCCGACGCTGTCACAGTGGACCGAGATGAAGAGGTCGGCACGCAGCCGCCGCGCGATGCCGAATCGCTCGCGCAAGGGGATGTAGCGGTCGTCGTCGCGGGTCAGCGCGACGCGCGCGCGGCCGCCATCGAGCAGCGCGTCGCGGATCGCCTTGGCGATCCGGAGCGTCACGTCTTTCTCGCGCAGCGCCGCCCGCGGGTTGATCGCGCCCGGGTCGTTCCCGCCATGACCCGCGTCGATCACCACCAGCGGCCGCCCCTCGGCGCCGGCCACCTTGGGCAGGCGCAGACCGCGCGCGGGGGGCGGCACGGCGACGGACACCTTGTAGCCGGCGCGGTGCGCGTCGCGGTCGGCGCGCGACTTCCACGGCAGGAAGTCGAGCGACGGCGCCTCCCCGTCGGCGTCGCGCGGCGTCGCGGCGGCGATCGGCGCGAGCGCCACCAGCGCGGCGAGCGCCAGCGCCGCGGCGCCGCGCCTCGTCTGTCCCGTGCACCACCGTGGCGTGCGGTACGTTCGCGGTATCATCCCCGCCCCTTATCGCGCCGAACCTCACGCGTTGGTTAACGAACTGGGCCGCGCGAGGAAATAGCGGCGTGAATCGTGCCGGTTGATGCGGCGGTTCGGCGATGCTACCGGGATCATGACCGGAATGTTGCGCGATCCACGCGCGACGCAGCTCCGGCGCCACTGCCCGCCCGGCGCGACGCCGGCCCCGGGTCATCAGGTTGACGCTCGCAATGCCGCACCCCGCCCGACCGCTGCCCCGCCCGGCCTCTGCCGGCGGTCGCGCGGTCGCGGGTCGCCCCGCCAGCACCTCGCGCGGGGCGGCGCGGCACGCGACAGCAGCACCCATCACCATCCGCGCGGCCGGCCCTCACGGGCGGCCGGCAGCGCCCTATCGTCGCGCCGCCGCCCTTGTCGGGCGTGGCGGCGCGTGGAGACCGTTCAATGACCATGCGTATGCTGATCGACGCACGCCACCGGGAGGAAACCCGGGTCGCCGTCGTCAAGGGTAACCGGATCGAGGAATTCGATTTCGAGAGCGCCGAGCGCAAGCAGCTCAAGGGTAACATCTATCTCGCCAAGGTGACGCGCGTCGAGCCGTCGCTCCAGGCGGCGTTCGTCGATTATGGTGGCAACCGCCACGGCTTCCTCGCCTTCAGCGAGATTCACCCCGATTACTATCAGATCCCCAAGGAGGATCGTGACGCGCTGCTGCGCGAGGAGGCCGAGCACGCCGCCGAGGAGGCCGCGCTGCGCGCCGAGCAGGACGCGTTCGACGACGCCGAGTTCGACGGCGACGAGGACGAGCTGGACTCCGACGAGCACGACCATGACGACGCGGTCGACGACGCCGCCGAGGAGACGGGCGAGCCCGAGGACGACGCCGGCGCCGAGCCGCGCCAGCCGCGTCGTCGCCGCGGCCGCGCCAGCGTCAACGACGACCAGGTCGAGGCGCTGCGCCAGCGCCGCATGTCGCTGCGCCGCCGCTACAAGATCCAGGACGTCATCCGCCGCCGCCAGGTGCTGCTGGTGCAGGTCGTCAAGGAGGAGCGCGGCAACAAGGGCGCCGCGCTGACCAGCTATCTCAGCCTGGCCGGCCGCTATTGCGTGCTGATGCCCAACACGTCGCACGGCGGCGGGATCAGCCGCAAGATCTCCAACGCGGGCGATCGCAAGCGGCTGAAGACGATCATGGCCGAGCTGGCGCTGCCGCCCTCGATGGGCTGCATCGTCCGCACCGCCGGGCTGCAGCGCACCAAGACCGAGATCAAGCGCGATTTCGATTACCTCGCGCGGCTGTGGGACGAGATCCGCGAGAAGACGCTGTCGAGCAGCGCCCCCGCGCTGATCTACGGCGACAGCGACCTGATGAAGCGCGCGATCCGCGACATCTACAACAAGGACATCGACGAGGTGATCGTCGAGGGCGGCGAGGGGTATCGCCAGGCCAAGGAGTTCATGCGGCTCCTGATGCCGAGCCACGCCAAGAAGGTGAAGCATTACAGCGACCCGGTGCCGCTGTTCCAGCGCGCCGGCGTCGAGGAGCAGCTCGCCGCCATGTACCACCCGGTGGTGCAGCTGAAGTCGGGCGGCTATCTCGTCATCAACCCGACCGAGGCCCTGGTGTCGATCGACATCAACTCGGGCCGCTCGACGCGCGAGCACAATATCGAGCAGACCGCGACCGCGACCAACCTCGAGGCGGCGCATGAGATCGCGCGCCAGCTGCGGCTGCGCGACATGGCAGGCCTGGTCGTCATCGACTTCATCGACATGGACAATGGCTCCAATGTCCGGAAGGTCGAGAAGGCGATGAAGGAGGCGCTCAAGAACGACCGCGCGCGCATCCAGGTCGGCCGCATCTCCAGCTTCGGGCTGATGGAGATGAGCCGCCAGCGGCTGCGCACCGGCGTGCTCGAGGCGTCCACCCGCCCCTGCCCGCACTGCGAGGGCACCGGCTTCGTCCGCACCGCCTCGTCGTCGGGGATCTCGGCGCTGCGCCTGATCGAGGACGAGGCGGCGCGCGGGCGCGGCTCGCTGCTGACGCTGCGGTGCAGCCAGGAGGCGGCCTTCTACGTGCTCAACCGCAAGCGCGCCGACATCGCCGAGATCGAGGACCGCTACGGCGTCCAGGTCGAGATCATCCCCGACGAGGAGCAGGAGGGTGCGCGCATGTCGGTCGAGGCCAACGGCCCGCCGCCCGCGCACGCCCCCAAGTTCGACCGCCCCATCGTCGAGGTGGAGGATGACCTGATCGAGGACGAGGTCGAGGAGGAGTTCGAGGACGAGGAGGTCGAGGAGACCGCCGCCGAGCCGCGCGCGCGCGCCGACCAGGGCGACGACGAGGGCGGCCGCGGCAATCGTCGCCGGCGCCGTCGTCGCGGTCGTCGCGGTCGCACGCGTCCCGAGGGCGAGAGCGACGGTGACGTCGAGGCCGGAGAGGCCGAGGACGAGGAGGAGCTCGCCGAGGCCGCCGGGTCCGCCGAGGACGAGGAGGAGACCGTCGAGGTCGACGCCGAGGCACCGGCCGAGGCAGGCGAGCGCGAGGGCGGCCGTCGCCGTCGCCGCGGTCGTCGCAACCGGCGTCGCGAGGGTGACCGGGTCGAGGAGGCCGCCGCGCCCGGCGAGGCGCCGGCCGAGCTGACCGCCGAGCCGGTGGCGGACGTCGTCGAGGCGGAGCCCGAGGCCGACACCGCACCCGAGCCAGCGCCGGCCCCGAAGACCCGTCGTCGCCCGCGCGCGCGCGCCGCGGCCGCGCCGGTGAGCGAAGCCGAGGTCGAGGCCGAGGAGCCCGAGGCGGAGACGCCGACCCCGGCGCCTGCCGCGGACGAGGCACCGGCGAAGCCCAAGCGCACCCGTCGCAAGAAGGCGGTCGAGCCGATCGCCGAGGCGGCCGACGCCGGCCCGGTCAACGACGGCCTGCCCGCGCCCGACGCGGACGAGCCCGAGGCGGTCGAGCCCCCCGCCAAGCCGAAGCGCACGCGCCGCAAGAAGGCCGACGCGGCGCCCGTCGCCGAGGCACCCGCCGCGGCCGAGCCGGAGGCGGCCGCGGCGCCCGAGCCCGACGCCGAGGCGGAAGCCGCGACCGCCGACGGCGAGGCCACGCCGCGTCGCGGCTGGTGGCAGCGCACCTTCGGCGCCTGACGTCGTGCGCCGGGCTTCAGCCGCGGTTCAGTGGGACCGCGGCAGGACGCCCGGCGCATGACCTCATCGATGCTCCTCCCGGCGCCGCCCCTCCCGGACGATCGTGAGGAGAGCGTCGTCGTGACGTCTGCCACCGACAGCCGCCGTGTTCCTGCGCACGCAGGAACCCAGGGCCGCGCGCGGCGGAGCCGATCGTTTCGGCCGCTCGCTCGCGCGGCTGGACCGTTTGCATCGGGCGTTCGTCCCTCCCCATCACTCCCGAGCCGCTCCGGAGCCCAGACATGCGCGCCTTCGCCGACCGGGGGGAACGCGGCGCGGTGGATCCCGGAGCACGTCCGGGATGACGGCAGGTGGGTGCGGGCGCGCACGTCGCTCGCCCCCGTCCGTGCGTGGCGTCGCCTCGTCGCCGCCGCCGCGACCGCGATCCTCCTCCTCGCCCAGCCCGCGCACGCGCAGTCGATCCTGCGCGACGCCGAGACCGAGGCGCTGCTCCGCGACATGTCGGCGCCGCTCGTCACCGCCGCCGGTCTGCGCCCGCGCGACGTGCAGATCGCGCTGATCAACGACGATTCGATCAACGCCTTCGTCGTCGGCGGCCAGACCGTGTACGTCCACTCCGGGCTGATCCAGGCGGCGGACACCGCCAATCAGGTGCAGGGCGTGATCGCGCACGAGCTCGGCCATATCGCCGACGGCCACGTGATCACCAGCAGCGAGGGCCAGCGCCCAGCGATGGGGATCTACCTGCTCTCGATGGTGCTCGGGCTGGCCGCGATGGCGGCGGGCGGCGGCGAGGCGGGGGCGGGCATCCTCTCCGCCGGCCAGCAGGCCGCGATGGGCAAGTATCTCGCCTTCTCCCGCGTGCAGGAATCGACCGCGGACGCCTCGGCGGTGCGCTATCTCAACACCGCGGGCATCACCGGGCGCGGCATGCTGGAGTTCTTCAAGAAGCTGCAGCAGCAGGAATACCGCTACGGTACCAAGAACATCGATCCGTTCATGCAGTCGCACCCGCTGTCGGGCACGCGCATCCAGACGATGACCGCCGACCTGCAGGGCTCGCCGGCGTGGAAGAAGCCGCTCGATCCGGCGATGGAGGAGCGGTTCAAGCGGATCCGCGCCAAGCTCGACGGCTATCTGCTGCCGCCCGCGCAGGCGCTGCAGAAATATCCGGACAGCGACCAGACGGTCTACGCGCATTACGCGCGCGCCTATGCCTATCATCGCGCCGGCTATCCCGACAAAGCCGACGCCGAGGCCGAGGCGCTGGTCGCCAAGGAGCCCAACGACCCCTATTTCCAGGAGATCATGGGCCAGATCCTGCTCGAGGCCGGCAAGCCCAAGCTGGCGATCGCGCCGCTGCGTCGCGCCACCGAGGGGTCGCGCTCCGACCCGCTGATCGCGACCACCTACGGCCACGCGCTGATCGCGACCGAGGATCCCAAGAATTATGACGAGGCCAAGCGCATCCTGAAGACGGCCGTGGGGCGCGACGACGAGAATCCGTTCGCCTGGTTCCAGCTCGGCACCGTCTACGAGCTCACCGGCGACGAGCCGCGCGCCGCGCTCGCCAGCGCCGAGCGCGCCAGCATGATGGGCGACGACCGCACCGCCGCCGACCGCGCGCGCTACGCCATGGCCGGGCTGCCCAAGAACACGCCCGACTGGATCCGCGCGCAGGACATCGCCATGACGTCGCAGGACGGGCTCGACAAGAACAGGAAGAAGCGACGGTGAACAGACTGTGGCTGCTCGGCATGGTGGTGCTGGGCGCACTCTTCGGCGCGGCCGGCATGTGGCTCGCCGGGCGCGTCGCCCCCGCCCCGCTCGCCGACGGCGACCGAATCCGCATCGAGCGCGTGGTGCGCGACTATGTCCTCGCCAACCCCGAGATCATCCCCCAGGCGATCGAGCGCCTGCAGGCGAAGGACGCCTCGCGCGCGATCGCGGCGTCGCGCGGCGCGATCGAGGAGCCCTATGCCGGCGCCTGGATCGGCAACCCCAAGGGCGACGTCACGCTGGTCGAATATTACGACTATAACTGCGGCTTCTGTCGCGCCAGCCTGGCGACGATCGAGCAGCTCGTCGCCGAGGACAAGAACCTGCGCGTGGTGTTCAAGGAACTGCCGGTGCTCGCTGACAGCAGCCGGCTGGCGGCGCGCGCGGCGCTGGCCGCGGCGGCACAGGGGCGCTTCAAGCCGTTCCACGACGCGCTCTACGCCGCCGGGCCGGTGAGCGCGGCGACGATCGCGGCGGCGGCGAGGGCGAGCGGGGTCGACCTGGCCAAGCTCCCCGCCGACGCCGACTCGACGATCCGCGCCAACCTGGAGCTGGCGCAGAAGCTCGGCATCACCGGCACGCCGAGCTGGGTGGTGGGCGACGAGCTGCTGTCGGGCGCGCTGCCGATCGAGCGGCTCAGGGACGCGATCGCCAAGGCGCGGGTATCCTAGGCTTCCCATCGGAGCCTCACGACCGATCGGGTCATCCTCATCGACCCTCTCACCCACCCACGCCTACCACCGTCATCCCCGCGCAGGCGGGGATCCAGACGCGCGGACCTGCCGATGGAGGCGCAACGTCAGCGTGTATGGATTCCGCCTCCGCGGGGATGACGGCCATGGGAACGGTTGGTAGGCAACGAACGCGACGGAAAGCCGTACGCCCCCTCTTTGGCACGCGACCCCATCGCGAAACGCCGTGTTTCGCCGCTTGCCGCCCCCCGCCCCGCACCCTAACTGACGGGCGAAGCAGGGAGACGACATGCCGGAACCGATCCTGACCGTCGCCGGCGTGTCCAAGACCTACAGGAACGGTCCCACCGCGCTCAAGACCGTCGACCTCAGCGTCCAGCGCGGCGAGATCGTCGCGCTGCTCGGCCCCAACGGGGCGGGCAAGACCACGCTGATCAGCATCATCTGCGGCATCGTCACGCCTTCCTCGGGCAGCGTCACCGTCGCCGGGCACGACGTGGTGCGCGACTATAAAGCGGCGCGCCGCGCGATCGGGCTGGTGCCGCAGGAGCTCGCCACCGACCAGTTCGAGAGCGTGCTCGCCACCGTCACCTTCTCGCGCCGCCTGTTCGGCCGCTCGGGTCATTCCGACTATATCGAGCAGGTGCTGCGCGACCTCTCGCTGTGGGAGAAGCGCCACGCCAAGATCAAGGACCTGTCGGGCGGGATGAAGCGCCGCGTGCTGATCGCCAAGGCGCTGGCGCACGAGCCCGAGATCCTGTTCCTCGACGAGCCGACCGCGGGCGTCGACGTCGCGCTGCGGCGCGACATGTGGAAGCTGGTCCACCGCCTCCGCGAGCAGGGCGCGACGATCATCCTCACCACGCATTATATCGAGGAGGCCGAGGAGATGGCCGATCGCGTCGGCGTGATCTCGCGCGGCGAGCTGCTGCTGGTCGAGGAGAAAGAGGCGCTGATGGCCAAGCTGGGCAAGCGCCAGATGGACCTCACCCTGGTCGAGCCGCTCGCGGCGGTGCCCGAGGCGCTCGCGCGCTGGTCGCCGACGCTGGAGGACGAGGGGCACACGCTGCGCTACGTCTTCGACGCCAAGGCGGAGAACACCGGCATCCCCGAGCTGCTCGCCGCGGTGGCCGAGCAGCACATCGCCTTCAAGGACCTGGAGACGCGCAAGTCGAGCCTCGAGGACATCTTCGTCGACCTGGTGGGGCAGCGCGCATGAACCTGCACGGCATCTGGGCGATCTACCGCTTCGAGATGGCGCGCTTCGGGCGCACGATCTGGACCAGCCTCGCCACCCCCGTCATCACCACCACCCTGTATTTCATCGTCTTCGGCTCGGCCATCGGCTCGCAGATGAGGAATATCGGCGACGTGCCCTACGGCGCCTTCATCGTGCCCGGCCTGATGCTGCTGACGATCTTCTCGGAGAGCGTCTTCAACGCCAGCCTCGGCATCTACATGCCCAAGTTCACGGGTACGATCTACGAGCTGCTCTCCGCGCCGCTGTCGGCGGTGGAGACGGTGATCGGCTATGTCGGCGCGGCGGCGACCAAGTCGATGGTCATCGGGCTGGTGATCTTCGCCACCGCGCACCTGTTCGTCGACCTGGACATCGCGCACCCGCTGCTGATGCTCGGTTACCTGCTGCTGGTCGCGGCGAGCTTCTCGCTGTTCGGCTTCTGCCTCGGCATCTGGGCCAACGGCTTCGAGCAGTTGCAGGTGATCCCGCTGCTGGTGATCACGCCGCTGACCTTCCTCGGCGGCGCCTTCTACTCGCTGTCGGTGCTGCCAGAGCCGTGGCGCACGGTGACGCTGTTCAACCCGGTCGCCTATCTCATCAACGGCTTCCGCTGGACCTTCTTCGGCGTCAGCGACGTCGACGTGCTCGCCTGCGTGGCGGTGACCGCGGGCTTCGGCGCGCTGTGCCTCGCGACGGTGGTGACGATCTTCCGCACGGGGTGGCGGCTGAAGAGCTGAGCGGGAGCGATCCGGCAGTGCTCCCGCGCGCGCGGGTGCCCAGTGTCGCCGTCGTCGCGCTCGCCTCTTTAGGTTCCCGCCTCCGCAGCGGTACTGGCGCCGCTCACCGCACCCGCCCCGACAGCACCGGCCGGACCACCAGCGCGTTGAGGTCGATCGCGACGTGGAGCAGCACCGCCGCCGCCAGCGAGCCGCTGAGCAGATAGGCGAGCGTCAGCACCGCGCCCACCAGAGCGGTGGCGATCACCCCCGTCGCGCCCTGGTACGCGTGGGCGGCGCCGAACAGCGCGCACGCTACCGCCGCCGCGACGAGCGCGGGCGCGCCGCACAGCACCAACAGCAGCGGCAGCAGCAGCCGGAAGAACAGTTCCTCGGTCACCCCGGCGCTCACCGACAGCAACGCGCCCCAGGCGAGCTCGCCGCGCGTGGTCGGCAGCACCGACTCGACGTCGCCGAGCGTCACCGATCGGCCGCGCCAGCGCTCGACCAGCCCGGCGATCACCCCGCCCACCGCCAGACCGCCGAGCGTCGACCAGGCGAGCAGGTCGAGCGGCATCGTCCCGCCCACGAGCTCGATCGCGGCCACCCGGGCGGGCGCGAACTCGGGCGGCAGCTCCGCCAGCGTGTCGAGCCTTCCCAGCGCAGCCAGCGCCACCAGGCTCACCAGCGCGAAGTGAAGCGTCGGCCGCAGCGCGCGCAGCAGGAAACGACGCCGCCGCGCATCGCCGCCGGGGCGATAGAGCCAGCGATAGTGGCGGGCGCCACCGCGCAGGAACAGCGCCAGGCTGGCCAGCGCCACCGCCAGCCACAAGGCCGCCGCCACCTGCCCCATCGGGTCAGCGCTCGAGGCGGTGCTCGCCCTTGACCCAGCGCACCGTGCCCGACGAGGCGCGCATCACCACGCTCTCGGTCGTCATCTTGTCGCGGCGGCGCTTCACGCCCTCCAGCAGCGAGCCGTCGGTGACGCCGGTGGCGGCGAAGATGCAGTCGCCCTTGGCGAGCTCCTTGAGGTCATATTGGCGGTCGAGATCCTCGATCCCCCATTTGCGCGCGCGCGCGCGCTCGTCGTCGTTGCGGAACAGCAGCCGGCCCTTGAACTGGCCGCCGACGCAGCGCAGCGCGGCGCAGGCGAGCACGCCCTCGGGGGCGCCGCCCGAGCCCATGTACACGTCGATCGTCGTGTCCGGGTCGCTGGTCGCGATCACCCCCGCGACGTCGCCGTCGCCGATCAGCACCACCCCGCAGCCGAGCGCGCGCAGCTCGGCGATCAGCGCCTCGTGCCGCGGCCGGTCGAGCACGCAGGCGACGATGTCCTGCGCGCGCACGCCCTTGGCGGCGGCGATCGCCTCGACGTTCTGCGTCGGCGTGCGATCGAGGTCGATCACGCCCGCGGGCAGGCCCGGGCCGACCGCGAGCTTGTCCATGTACACGTCGGGCGCGTTGAGCAGCCCGCCCGCCTCGGCGATGGCGAGCACCGCCAGGCTGTTCGGCCCCGACTTGGCGCAGATCGTCGTGCCCTCGAGCGGGTCGAGCGCGATGTCGATCGCGGGACCCTGGCCGGTGCCCACCTTCTCGCCGATGTAGAGCATCGGCGCCTCGTCGCGCTCGCCCTCGCCGATCACCACGGTGCCGTCCATGTCGAGCTCGTTGAGCGCCGCGCGCATCGCCTCCACCGCGGCGGCGTCGGCGGCCTTCTCGTCGCCGCGGCCGGTCAGTTGGGAGGCGGCGATCGCCGCCGCCTCAGTGACCCGCACCATCTCGAGCACGAGGACACGGTCGAGTACCTTGCTGGCCTGGGGCATGAGTCACCTTCGCTGCGACATGGTGCCACCGTCGATACGGCGCGGACATGACGCTGTCGAGGCGGAATGTTTTACATGTTCAACGCCGGTGTGCGAGGCCGGGCCGCTGCCGCGGGGATCACAGCGTGATCGCCGCCTTCAATCCCACCACGCCGACATCGTCTACCCCGCGCATGCCGCCCGGCTGACAGACCCATTGCAGATTGGGGCGCAGCTCGAGCCAGTCGGCGGGGTGGAGGCTGTAATATACCTCGGCGGCATATTCGGCGTCGCGCGCGGGGGTGCCGGGGACCAAGCTGTCGGCGCGCGCGGCGCGGCCGTTGACGTTGGTGCGCGCGAGTGCCAGCCCAAGCACGTCGCCGGGCAGCGCCGGCACCAGCCCCTTGTAGAAGAGGCCGAGCGCGACCTGATTGTCGGTGATGCTCGTCTTCCGGTCCGCCTGGGTGACATTGAGGAACATGCTGAGCCCGTTCAGCGCCTTGCCGTCCTTCGACGTGCCGGTGAGCTGCTGCTGCATCGACAGGTACACGCCGTAGCGACTCGACCGCCGCAGCGGCGCTGTACCGGTGAGCACGAGCGGGCGATGGTCGCGATCGAGCAGCACGTCGTCGCCGTCCGCGGTCGCGAGCCAACCGCCGACCTTGTACGAGCCGACCTTGCCCTCGTCGCCCCCGCGCGTGAGCCCGCCCTCCAGCGGGATCAGGACGCCCGTCGCACCGCTGAAACGACCGACGAAGAAGCCGGTGTCGAGGTTGCGCGGGTTGATCTCATAGACCGCGCCCTGGACATAATGGCGGTCGTCAAGCGCGACGCGGACGCGCGCGCCCCATTGGCTCACCGGCCAATTGTACCAATAATCGCCGGCGAGATTGCCCGGCTGCGCGCCGCAGAAGCTCAGATTCATGAAGTGACACGAGAAAGCGGCGAAGTCCTCGCCCGGGTTGGTGCGGCCGAGCTTCACCTCGGTGCGCTCGCCCAGCTTCTGCTCCCACCACAATTGCGTCACACGCACGGTCTGGCCGCGGCCGTAGACTTCCTGCACCTGCTGCAGCGTGCCGAGCCCGGCGTCGGTCGTGAGATCATAGCCGCGCCGCCACGTCACCGTCGCCTGGAAGGCGCCGCCGGCCAGGCCGACCAGTCGCTCGAGATCGAGCAGCGCGCCGACGTCGAACTGCCCGGTCTCGCGGAACAGCCGCCGCTCGCCGCCCGCGACATTGTAGCCGCTCTCCGAGGCGTAACGGGCCGTGAGGCCGATGCCGCGGCGGCCGAGTCGGGTGCGGATCTCCTGCCAGTCACCGATCAGGCCGGGCGGCGGCGAACTCTGCGTGTCCCCGATCAGCGACGAGGGCGAGGTATCGCCCGCGCGGCGACGGACCGGCGCGCGCGGGCGGCGCTGCGTGTCGCCCGACTGGGTCGCGGTGGCCGGACCGGGCGTGGTGGCGTCGGGCGCGGGCGGTGTCCCCTGCGGCGCGGGCGCCTGCGCCGCGTCGGCCGGGGGCGACGCCCCCACGTCGACCTGCTGCGCACGCGCCGCGCCCGTCGCGAGCAGCGCCGCCGCGGCGAGCGCCGCGGCGATCATCTTCGTCATCTTACCCCTCGGCGCACGGCCCGTCGTTACGCGATGCCAACGAACGTGACGGCGATTGGTTCGCGCGATCGTCGTGGGTCCGTTCGACGCGCGCGGCCGACGTGCCGGCCCGCGCGACCTCGGCGCCCGCGCCCGCGGGAGCCGGTCGCGTCAGGCGGCGCCGTGGCAGTGCTTGTACTTGCGACCCGAGCCGCACGGGCACGGCGCGTTGCGGCTGACCTGCCCTTCCCAGCTCGCCGGATCCGCGCCCAGGTCGGCGGCGGTCGGCTGCGGGATCTGCAACGGCGGCAGCTGGGTCGTCACCAGCCCGAGCGTGCCCGCGTCGATGTCGTTGGAATTGTCCTCGCCGGTGAACGGGTCGAAGTGGGTGGTAATGAAGTCGGGCAGCTCGGGCAGCGGCGGCGGCTCCTGCATGCGGAACTGCGCGTGCGCGATCGTCTTGGTCACGTCCTCGCGGATGGCGTCGAGCATGCGCTGGAAGAGGTTGAACGCCTCCTGCTTATACTCGTTGATCGGCGTCTTCTGCGCATAGGCGCGCAGGTGGACCACCTGGCGCAGCGCGTCGAGCGTCGACAGATGCTCCTTCCAGTGATGGTCGAGGTTCTGCAGCAGGATCGACTTCTCGACCTGGGTCCAGGTCTCGGGCTCGAGGTCGGCCGACTTGCTCGCCACCGCGGCATCGGCCTCGGCCTGGACTCGCTCGGTGACGATCTCGGGATCGATCGCGTCCTCCTTGAGCCACTCGTCGATCGGCAGCTCGAGGTTGAGGATGTCGGCGAGACGCGCCTTCATCCCCTCGATGTTCCACTGCTCGGGATAGGAGTTGGGCGGGCAGGACTCGCCGACGATCGCGTTGACGGTCTCGGCGCGCATGTCGCTGACCACCTCGCCGACGGTCTCGGCGTCCATGATGTCGGCGCGCTGCTCGTAGATCACCTTGCGCTGATCGTTCATCACGTCATCGTATTCGACGACCTGCTTGCGGATGTCGTAGTTACGTGCCTCGACCTTCTTCTGCGCGGTCTCGATCGCCTTGGTCAGCCACTTGCTGCCGATCGCCTCGCCGTCGGCGATGTTGCTGCGCATCATCTTGGCGAACAAGGTGTCCGGCCCGAAGATGCGGAGCAGGTCGTCGTCGAGCGACAGGTAGAAGCGGCTCAGGCCGGGGTCGCCCTGGCGCCCCGAGCGGCCGCGCAGCTGGTTGTCGATGCGGCGGCTCTCGTGCCGCTCGGTGGCGAGCACGAACAGCCCGCCCGCCTCAAGCACCTTCTGCTTCTCCGCCGCGATCTCGGCGCGGATCTGCTCGATCGCCGCGTCGCGCTCGGGACCCTCGGGCATGCCCGCGAGCTCGTCCTCCACGCGCATCTCGAGATTGCCGCCGAGCTGGATGTCGGTGCCGCGGCCCGCCATGTTGGTGGCGATCGTCACCGCGCCGAGCCGGCCGGCCTGCGCGACGATATGTGCCTCGCGCTCGTGGTAGCGCGCGTTGAGCACCGAGTGGTCGACGCCCTCCTGGCGCAGGAACTCGCTCAGCAGCTCGGACTTCTCGATCGAGACGGTGCCGACCAGCACAGGCTGGCCGTTCTCGGCATGCTCGCGGATCTTCTTGGCGATCGCGCGGAACTTGTCCTGCGTGTCCTTGTAGAACTCGTCTTCCTCGTCGACGCGGTGCACCGGCTTGTTGGTCGGGATGGTGACGACGTTCATCTTGTAGATGTCGAAGAACTCGGCGGCCTCGGTCGCGGCGGTCCCGGTCATCCCTGCCAGCTTGGGGTACATGCGGAAATAGTTCTGGAAGGTGATCGAGGCCATCGTCTGGTTCTCGGGCTCGATCTGGACGCCCTCCTTCGCCTCCACCGCCTGGTGCAGCCCGTCCGACCAGCGCCGGCCGTCCATCATACGGCCGGTGAACTCGTCGATGATGATGACCTTGCCGTCCTTGACGATATAGTCGGTGTCGCGCTTGAACATCACGTTGGCGCGGAGTGCCTGGTTGAGGTGGTGGACCACCTGCGTGTTCTCGAAATCGTAGAGGTTGGCGCCCTGGAGCAGCCCGGCGGCCTCGAGCATACGCTCGGCCTTCTCGGTGCCGTCCTCGGTGAGCACGATCGTCTTCTGCTTCTCGTCCTTCTCGTAATCCTCGGGCGCGAGCTGCTTCACGATCGCGTCGACGCTGATGTACAGCTCGGACTTGTCGTCGGTCGGCCCCGAGATGATCAGCGGGGTGCGCGCCTCGTCGATCAGCACCGAGTCGACCTCGTCGACGATCGCCATCGCGAACGAGCGCTGCACCATCTGCTGGCGCTCATATTTCATGTTGTCGCGCAGGTAGTCGAAGCCGAACTCGTTGTTCGTGCCGTAGGTGATGTCGGCGGCGTAGGCGGCGCGGCGCTCCTCGTCGGTGAGGTTGGGCACGATCACGCCGGTGGTCAGCCCGAGGAAGCGGTAGACGCGGCCCATCCAGTCGGCGTCGCGGCTGGCCAGATAGTCGTTGACGGTGATGACATGGACGCCGTCGCCCGGCAGCGCGTTGAGATAGGTGGCCAGCGTCGCCACCAGCGTCTTGCCCTCGCCGGTACGCATCTCCGCGATCTCGCCGCGGTGGAGCACGATGCCGCCGATCATCTGCACGTCATAGTGGCGCTGGCCGAGCACGCGACGCGCCGCCTCGCGCACCGTGGCGAAGGCCTCGGGCAGCAGCTGGTCGAGCGTCTCGCCGTCGGCCAACCGCTCGCGGAAGCGAACGGTCTGCTGCGCGAGCGTGGCGTCGTCCATCGCCTCGAGCGCCGGCTCGTAGGAGGCGATCTTGGCGAGCGTCGGGCTGAGCGACTTGACGTAACGGTCGTTGGACGAACCGAAGAGGGTCTTGGCAAGGCCGCCGAACATGGGCTTGATCCTGTAACTGGGGCGCGCCGCGGCGCCGTCCTCGGCGCGCGCACGCTGATCTATGGGGGAGAGCGGGAGCGGCGCGGCGCTAGACGCGCCGGCGGCCCGCGAAGATCGGCTCGCGCGGCGTCAGCGCGAGCGCGGTGGCGCGCGGCGCGGCGGCGCTGGCGGGCAGCGCGGCGAGCGCCTGCGCCGGGCGTACCGCGACGCGGCGCGCGGCCGAGACGATCGCGGCGGCGCGCGCCTGCTGTGCCACCGCCTGCGCCGGCTGCGCCTGACGCGCGCTCGTCCCCACGCCGGTCAGCGCGGACAGCAGGGCCGAGAGGAGCAGCAACAGGTTCACGGGCTTGGACATAAGACGAGACGAAGCGCGCGTCCACCGGCGCCTCGTCGAGTAAACCATCAATTTGTCAGCGTCTGGGCGTCCCGTCGCGTGGTCGAGCGGTACCGATGACGCGCTTCATATAGGCGTCGATGTCCCGGAAGTCGCGGATAGTCCAGACGTGCGGCGGCACCCGGACGCCGTTCTCGCGCAATGTTCGGGGGATCAGGTCTCCGTTCGGCTGCAGGATGATGGAGGAGACGATGACGCCGGGGTAAGCGGCCAGGCGCCTCCTGAATGCCTCGGTCGTCAGGTCGGGTGTGGGCGGATGTTTCTTGCGCGACAGCGGGCCGTCGCCACGCGCGTCGGCGCCGTGGCACATGGCGCATCGCTCCGCATAGAGCCGCTGTCCGTTCTCGAGCGGCGCTCCGCGGAGAGCGGTCGCCGCCATGACGGCCGCGTATAGCGCGACAACACGTCGCGCCCCGCGCGCCCCGGCGCTCCCGCCGGTCGACATGCTGCATTCCCCACGATGCTGCACCACGGCGCCCCTTTGCCTGCCTCCACGCCGCGCCTAAGAGGGCGCCATGTCGACGTCCATGTCCCCGCTCGCCACTCCCTTCCCCGATATGGCGAGCGTCGCCGGCGTGACGCTGCGGGTCGCGCGCGCGCACTACAAGGCGTGGGACCGCACCGACCTCACGCTCGCGGAACTCGCCCCCGGCACCACCGTCGCCGGCGTGCTGACCCGGTCCAAATGCCCCTCGCCCGAGGTGGAATGGTGCCGCGCCGCGCTGGTGCTGGGCCAGGCCCGCGCTCTGGTCGTCAACGCGGGCAACTCGAACGCCTTCACCGGGCATCGCGGGCGCGCCGCGGTCGAGGCGATCGCGGCGCAGGCGGCGACGCAGCTCGGCTGCCAGCCGTCCGATATCTTCGTCGCCTCCACCGGCGTGATCGGCGTGCCGCTGCCGATCGACCGGGCGCAGGCCGGCGTCGCCGCCGCCTTCGCCGCGCCCGAGGCGAACTGGCGCGACGCCGCCGAGACGATCGGCACCACCGACACTTATCCCAAGGGTGCGAGCGCGACCGCGGTGGTCGACGGGCGCACCGTGACGATCGCGGCGATCATCAAGGGATCGGGGATGATCGCGCCCGACATGGCGACGATGCTCGGCTTCCTCTTCACCGACGCCGCGGTGGAGGCGCCGTTCCTCCAGGCCGCGCTCGCCGCGGCGAACGCGCGCACCTTCTCGTGCATCACGGTCGACGGCGACACCTCGACCAGCGACACCGTGCTCGCCTTCGCGACCGGGGCGGCGGGCAACGCGCCGCTGGCCGACGACGACAGCCCCGGCGCCGACGCCTTCCGCGCCGCGCTCGCCGACGTCTGCCGCCAGCTCGCGCTGCTGGTCGTGCGCGACGGCGAGGGCGCGACCAAGCTGATCGAGGTGACGGTCGAGGGCGCCGAGAGCGACGCCTCGGCGCACCGCGTCGCGCTGTCGATCGCCAACTCGCCGCTGGTGAAGACCGCGATCGCGGGCGAGGACGCCAACTGGGGCCGCGTCGTGATGGCGGTGGGCAAGGCGGGCGAGCCGGCCGAGCGCGACCGGCTGTCGATCCGCTTCGGCGCCACCCAGGTGGCGCGCGACGGACTCGCGGTGGAAGGCTATGACGAGGCGCCGGTCGCGGCGCACCTGAGGGGGCAGGAGGTCGAGATCGGCGTGGACCTCGGGCTCGGCGAGGGACGCGCCACGGTGTGGACCTGCGACCTCACGCACGGCTACATCTCGATCAACGCCGATTATCGCAGCTGAGGCGGCGCGGCGGCCGCGCCGGGACGGGATCGTAGCGACCGACAGGGGGCGCGGTGGATGCTCCCCTGCAAGGGGGGGTGGCGCGCGCAGCACGTCCGAGGGGTGTCGCGGGATGTGAGTCCGCCGACGCTCGCCGGCCGGGTCACCCCTCCGTCAGGCCTGCGGCCTGACACCTCCCCTGCAAGGGGAGGATGAGCTCATGTCGACGATTCAGTCCGCGCCCAGCGTCACCGGACCCGCGATCCCCGCCGGCGCCTCGCCCTCGACCAGCAGCAGCACGACCCGCTCGCCCGCCCCCGCCGGCACGCGCGCCTGGAGCGGCCCCGGCGCCGTGTCGCGCTTGCTCGCGACCGGGCGGCCGTCGACGAGCAGCTCGGCGCGACCCGAGACCTTCTCGAAGCGGATGATCCCGCCCTCGGCGCCGACCCGCCGCCACGGCCGCACCACCGCGCGCCACGCGCGCCAGTCCGCGCCCGACTCGCCGGGCACCAGCGCGCCGGGACGGACGAACGCCCAGCTGTTGTTGTCGCCGTCCGGCGGCGCGGCGTCCGCGGCGGGGCGCTCGCGCGACGCGGGCGAGCGGCGCCACTCGGCGAGCGGCTGCGCGCGGCGCTGCTCGGGCCAGTTGGCCGGCGGCACCACCGCGTGCCGGTCGATCGTCGCGCGCGCGCCCCGGAGCCCCGGCGCGGTCGCGCTGAGGATCACCGCGCCGCCGCCCACGCTAGCCCGCACGATCACCTGCGCGAGTCCGTTGAACAGGCTGCGCGAGACGCCCTGCTCAGGCTCGTGGCTGTTGGGATCGCCGTTGCCCAGCCCGATGATCGCGGCGCCGTCGACCGCGAAGCGCACGGGGAGGTCGGCGGTCGGCACGTGCCGGCCGCGCGAGTCGGTCGCGTCGACCGTCACCGGCAGCGAGTCCTCGCCGTCGCCGAGCATCACGCGCCGCGCCGGGGTGAGCCGCAGCGCCACCGGCGCCCCCGCGGTCTCGTGCGCGGCGCGCGCCACCGCGCGGCCGCCGCGGCGCGCGACGGCCTCGATCCGGCCGGGCGCGTACGGCACGTGCCACTCGTTGCCCATGATCCGGTCGACCTGCTGCGTGCCCAGCGCGCGACCGTTCAGCGACAGCGTCACCTCCTCGGCGTTGCTCATCACCAGCACGCGGACGGGCTGGCGCTCGCGCCCCGGCCAGGTCCAGTGCGGCGCGATCGACACGACCGCCGCGTCGTCAACCCAGTGCGCGCGGTGCACATCATAGGCGGTCTTGGGGAAGCCGCAGAGGTCCATGATGCCGAAGAAGCTCGAGATCGTCGGCCAGGCATAAGGCGTCGGCTCGCCGTGATAGTCGAAGCCGGTCCAGGTGAAGCCGCCCGCGACGAAGCGCCGCTCGGCGATCGCGCGCCACGTCGCGCGGTGCGTCCCGCCCCAGCTCGCCGCCTCGTCGTCGTAGGAGGAGATGACGTGGCGCGCCGGGTCGCTGGCATAAGCGCCGCGCGTCTCGAACGCGCTGGTGTCCTCCGAGCTGGTCATCGCGCGCGTCGGGAAGAGCCGGTGGAACCGGTCATAATCGCCCTGGTAATAGTTGAAGCCGGTGACGTCGACGACGCTCGACACGCTGTCGGGCTCGAAGAAGGCGCCGTTCATCGCCGCGGTGACCGGGCGGCTGTCGTCGAGCAGGCGCACCGCGTGCGCCATCCGCCGCACCATCTCGACGCCCGCGGGCGTGCCCTGCATCGGCTCCTCGTTGAACACCGACCAGAGGATCACGCACGGGTGATTGCGGTCGCGCCGCACCAGCCAGCGCAGCTGCGCCATATAGTCGGGCGCGGGGTTGAACTGGCGGTTCTCGTCCATGACAAGGAAGCCCAGCTCGTCGCACAGGTCGAGGAACTCGGCCGCGGGTGCGTTGTGCGAGCAGCGGATCGCGTTGCAGCCGATCGCCTTCAGCCGCTCGAGCCGCCAGCGGTGCAGCGAGTCGGGCATGGCGACGCCGACCCCGGCATGGTCCTGGTGGAGACAGACGCCCTTCAGCTTCACCGGCCGGTCGTTGAGGAAGAATCCCTCCTGAGCGTCGAAGCGAGCGGTGCGGAAGCCGATGCGGGTACGGCGCTCGTCGACGATCCCCTCGCCCGTCACGCGCGTGACGACGGTGTAGAGCGTCGGGCGCTCGGCCGCCCATAGCCGCGGCGTCCCCGCGACGAGCGTCAGCCGCGCCTCGGCCTCGTCGAGCGCGGTGACGGTCGCGTCGGTCTCGGCCCGCGCGACCTCGCGCCCGTCGGGATCGAGCAGCCGCGCCGCGATTCGCACCGCGCGCTCGTCGCGCGCGACGCTGGTGAGCGTCACCGCCACCGGGACCCGCCAGGCGCCGTCGTCGCCGCGGCGCGGGTCGCAGTGGACGCCGTCGCTCGCGATCGACACCGCCGGTCGGCGCACGAGCCAGGCATGGCGGTAGAGCCCCGCGCCCTCGTACCACCAGCCTTCCATCGCCTCGGCGTCCACGCGGATCGCCACCGTGTTGAGCTCGTCGCCGAAGCGCGCGAACGGCGTCAGGTCGACGTAGACGCTGGTGTAGCCGGACCAATGATGCGCCACGACGCTGCCGTTGACCCAGATCGTCGCGTTGGTGGCGATGCCATCGAAGTGCAGCTCGATCCGCTGCCCGCGGTCGCGCGCGTCGAGCGCGAGATGGCGGCGGTACCAGCCGATGCCGCGCGGGCGATAGCCTTGCGCGACGTTGGCGCTTTCCACGAACGGCTGTGCCGACGCCCAGTCGTGCGGCAAGCGGACCCGCTGCCAGTCGGAATCGTCATAGTCGATCGCCGCCGCGCCTTGTGCATTGCCGGCCTTGACGCTGAGATAGGTCGCGTTGTGCGTGTCGAGCCGCGGCAGCGCGATATCGCCCTCGTGGAACAGCCAGCCGCGCTCGAGCCGCACCCGCGTGGGATCGCCGACGAACGCGCGCGGCGGCAGCGCGTGGCTGGGCGCAGGCATCGGCAGCCCGTCGCCGGCGGTGCGCCGCGCGATCGGCGCGGCGGCGAGCGGCGCGCCCGCGACGGTGGCGAGCGCGGCGGTGCCGCGCAGCAGGTCACGACGATGCATCAGAGATCGGACAGCTCGGCCACGAAGTCGTACGCGTCGCCGCGATAGTAAGAGCGGGTGAACTCCACCGCGCGCCCATCGCGCAAGAAGCCGCGGCGCTCGATCAGCAGCCCGGCATGGCCCGACTCGACGCCGAGCATCCGCGCGTGCTCGCCCCCGAACGGCACCGCGCGCAGCCGCTGCAGCGCGCGCGCGGGCCGGCTGCCCGCCGCCTGGAGCGCGGTGTAGAGCGAGTCCCCGACCGCCTCGGCGGAGGGCAGGCAGTAGCCCGCGATGGTCGACAGCTCGAGCGCCATCGGCTCGTCGTCGGCGCTGCGTAGCCGGTGGAAGCGATAGACCGCCGCGCCGGGCGAGAGACCCAGCGCCATCGACTCCTCGGGGCTTACCGTCCCCGCCGCGCGCAGGATCCACTGGCTCGACGCCACCTTGCCGCGCGCCGCCATGTCCTCGGTGAAGGAGGAGAGTTTCGAGAAGCTCTTCTCGACCCGTCCCGCGACGAACGTGCCCGCCCCGCGCCGCCGCGTCAGCAGCCCCTCCTCGACCAGCCCGCCGATCGCCTTGCGGACGGTGATGCGCGACACGTCATATTCCAGCGCCAGGTCGCGCTCGGCGGGGATGGCGTCGCCCTGCTGGAGCTTGCCGCCCCCGATCCCGTCGCGGATCACCTGCTGCAGCTGGAGGTAGAGTGGCGCCGCATTGCCCCGCCGGAACTTTCCGATCTCCTCGGCGAACCCCATTCTCTTCTCCCCTGCCGGCCGTCATCGCCGGATAACAGCAGCGTACCTGAAGCGACCAGGTGTCACAATCGCCCAGCGGCGGACGATAGGACCACTCGGTGCCACCCGCCGCCCGCGCTTCGGCGACGCAATCGTTCCCATCGCTGCTGAACGAGGAAAGCACGCCTCGCCAGCGACTTAGTGGTGAATACACATCGCGTAACCAAAATGAAATTTCTTGTCGCATGATTGGTATACTTTGGTTATATCATGCTGAAATCGCGGGAGCGGGGTCAACCCGACGGTGCGGTCGCAGGGCGGACACGGGCTTTCACATCGGGCGGACGGCCATCGCGGCGGCGCTCAAAGGGGAGAAGAAGACGATGCGTTTGCGGCAATTGGTCCTACTCTCGACCGCGCTGACCGGTCTCGCCGGCACCGCGCAGGCGCAGCAGACACCGCCCGCCACCACGCCGCCGAGCGAGGCCGCGCCGCCGGTCGACGCGCCGGGCGAGGCCACCGGCGAGGACGTCGTCGTCACCGGCTACGCGCGCAGCCTGCGCCAGGCGATCGAGGTTAAGCGCAGCGCCAACGCGGTGGTGGACGCGATCTCGGCCGAGGACATCGGCAAGTTCCCCGATCGCAACGTCGCCGAGTCGCTGTCGCACATCCCCGGCGTGTCGATCGACCGCCGCTTCGGCGAGGGCGAGAAGGTCGCCATCCTGGGCACCGACCCCGCGCTCAACCGCATGCTGCTCGACGGCCATGGGCTCGCCTCGGCCGACTGGGGCGGCAACGACAACGATCCCAGCAGCCGCACCTTCAACTATTCGCTGCTCGCGCCCGAGCTGGTCGACCGGCTCGAGGTGTACAAGTCGCCCGAGGCGCGGATCGAGGAGGGCAGCCTCGGCGGCACCGTGATCGTGCGCACGCGCCGCCCGCTCGAGCTGGAGAAGAACAGCGTCTTCGCCTCGGGCGGCTACACCTACAACGACCGCGCCGACAAGGGCAGCATTCGCGGCTCCGGGCTGTACAGCTGGAAGAACGACGCCGAGACCTTCGGATTCCTGATCGCGGCCACGTACGACAAGCAGAACCTGGTGCGCTCGGGCGTCGAGTTCTTCGGCTATGACAATGCCGACGGCAGCGGCAGCCCGTTCCTGACCACCAACGCCGCGGGCCAGCGCGTGCTCAAGAACCCCAATGCGGTGATCAGCGGCGGCACCGCGGCGGACCTCGACAAGGCCGCCTCGCCGTTCGGCATCAACTATGCCTATTTCCAGCAGCAGCGCGAGCGCGCCAGCGTCGCGGGCACGGTGCAGTTCCGCCCCGCCGACGGCCTGACGCTCACGCTCAACGGCCTGCACATCGACGGCAATTACAACAATTACAGCCAGGCGATGTACACCATCCCGGGGGCGTGGACCGGCGACGTGCTGCAATCCGCGACGATCGCTAACGGGGTGGTGACCGACGCGACCTTCGCCGGCGCCACCAGCCAGAGCGCGCAGCTCGACACGCTCGTGCGCAAGACCAAGCTGAAGACCGACAATCTCAACTTCTACGCGGACTGGGAGGGCGACAGCGGCGCCAAGGTCTCGTTCGCGGGCGGCTGGAGCAAGGCCACCGGCGGGCGCAATCCCGAATATTTGTTCAACGTGCAGACCAAGTCGCCGTTCAGCTATTCCTTCACGCCGAGCTCGGCCACCGTCAACTTCACCCAGGACATCACCGACCCGGCGGCCTATTTCAGCAACCCGAACAACAACAACGCCTTCATCGAGGGCGATCCGGTGATCGTCAACGGCCAGCAGCTGGTAGCGGCGCAGATCGGCGGGCTCGACTATAGCGTCACCACCGACCGCGACATCTACGGCGGCTTCGACGCGACGATCCCGCTCGGCGGCGTGTTCAAGGAACTGCTGCTCGGCGCGCGGGTGACCGACCACGTCAACCGCATCGACGCGCGCGGGATCAACACGTACCTGCAGCAGTCGCGGCTCGGCTCGCAGCTCGGCGTCGACACCGGCGTGACCCCCGACGGCATCTTCGACGGCACCGGCGGCAGCGGCAACGCCACCCGCTTCCTCAACCTGTCCGAGCAGGCGGTGATCGACATTCTCACCAACGCGATCAACACGCCGCTGGTGGAGAAGGTCGGCGCCTCGACCAGCGTGACCGAGCGCACCGCGGCGAGCTACGTCCAGCTCAACTTCGACCAGGGGCCGGTGCGCGGCAACATCGGCGGGCGCATGGTCTACACCAAGGACGTGTCACGCTACGCGCTGACGCTGGCGACCGACCCGAACGGCACCGCGCCGGTGAAGCCGGTGCCGACCAGCACCTCGACCGACTATCTCAAGTTCCTCCCCAACGTGAACATCGCCTGGGAGATCACGCCGCAGCTGATCCTGCGCGGCGCGGCGGCGCGCGTGATCTCGCGCCCGCGCTACCAGGACCTCGCCGCGACCACCTCGCAGAACGACGTCACCTTCGACGCGGGCGGCGGCAACCCCACGCTCAAGCCGTACCAGGCGACCAACTACGAGATCACCGCGGAATATTACCCGCGCCCGGGCGCGCTGCTCTCGCTCGAGCTGTACCGCCGCGACATCTCCAACTACATCCTCAACATCCGCGAGCAGGGTCAGTCCTTCTACAACGCGCTCGCGGGCCGCGTGATCAACACCTACACCGTCCAGCGCCCGGTCAACGCCGGCAGCGCCAAGGTGAACGGCGTGCTGGTCAACGGGCAGGCCGAGATCTGGGGCGGCTTCGGCATCCAGGCGAACTATTCGTACCAGGACAGCAGCACCGACCCGGTCCCCGGCATCGACGCGACCTTCGATCTGCCCTATCTGTCGAAGCATACCGTCAACGTGATCCCGTATTTCGAGAGCGGGCCGTTCCAGGCGCGGGTCAGCTACAATTACCGGACCGATTATTTCCGCACGATCGGCCGTCTCGGCTCGCCCGAGAAGGTCGCGCCGTACAGTCAGCTCGACGCCTCGGCCTCGATCAACCTCAACAAGAACATCACGCTGACGTTCAACGCGCAGAACCTGCTCGACGAGACCTATCTCCAGTACAGCAACACGCGCGACCGGCCGTCGGCCTTCTACAAGAACGGCCGCACCTTCGTGGGGAGCGTCTCCTTCCGGATGTGAGGACGCTCGTCGTGCCCCGGCGCCGCCTGGGGCCCAGATCGGAAGGCGTCGGTGACATCCACCAGCGTCCCCCGACTAGGCCTCGGCCCTCGCCGGCAACAGGCGGGGGAGCGGCAGTGATCAGCCGTTCCCCCGCCTCCATCCGCTCTTTCTTTTTGTGGCCGAGGCATGGACGCCCGGCAGCGCATCGGCCATGATACCTCGTAATACCAAAACGTAACCAAGGGGTAGGCATGATCCGCAGCGCGCTGGGAGCCTCTATCGGGGCGGCATTGGTGGTCGCGACACCGGCGACGGCGCAGCGCGACGGCGACGTCCCCAGGCTGCTGCCCATGCCGCGCTCGATCACGCGCGGGCCGGGCACGCTGACCGTCGCCGCGGGCAGCGGTGTGGCCGCGGAGACGCCGCTCGCCGAGCCAGCGGCCAGGCTGCTGATCGATCACGTCCGCACCGCGCGCGGGATCGCGCTCGCCCCCGCCGACGCCGCGGCCGCCCGCGTTCGCTTCGTCGCCGACGCCTCGATCAAGGGCGACGAGGCCTATCGTCTCACCGTCGCGCGCGACGGTGTCCGCGTCGCCGCCTCCGCCGCGCCGGGCTTCGTCCACGGCGCGATGACGCTGGTGCAGCTGCTCAGCCCCGACGCGCGTCTCGGCCAAGCGGTGCGCGTGCCCGCGGTGACGATCGAGGACTCGCCGCGTTTCGGCTGGCGCGGGCTGATGCTCGACACCGCGCGCCACTTCCTCCCGCTCCCCGAGATCGAGAAGATCGTCGACCAGATGGCGGCGGTGAAGCTCAACACGCTCCACCTCCATCTCAGCGACGACCAGGGCTGGCGCTTCGAGGTGAAGCGCTACCCGAAGCTCACCGAGGTCGGCGCGTGGCGCACCCCGCCCTCCACCGGCGGCGCGGCACCGACCCAGCGCTACGGCGGCTTCTACACGCAGGACGAGCTGCGCGGCCTGGTCCGCTACGCCGCCGAGCGCGGCATCACGATCGTCCCCGAGATCGACCTGCCGGGCCACGCGCAGGCGCTGGTCGCGGCCTACCCCGAGTTCGGCGTGCTCGGCGACCGACCCGAGACCGGCAACGGCTGGGGCATCTTCCCCTATCTGCTCAACCCGGGGCCGGAGGGCGTCGCCTTCGTCAAGCAGGTACTCGACGAGCTGATCGACGTGTTCCCCGGCACCTATGTCCATCTCGGGGGCGACGAGGCGGTGAAGGACCAGTGGGAGCGCAGCCCCGCGGTGCAGGCGCAGATCAAAGCGCTCCACCTCAAGGACGAGAACGCGCTGCAGAGCTGGCTGATCGACGAGCTCGGCACCTATCTGTCGAGCAAGGGCCGGCGGCTGATCGGCTGGGACGAGATCCTCGAGGGCGGCCTTCCTCCCTCGGCCTCGGTGATGTCATGGCGCGGCGAGAAGGGTGCGGTGGACGCGGCGAACCAGAACCACGACGTCGTGCTCTCGCCCGCGCCGACGATGTACATCAACTATCTCCAGAGCCACCATGCCGACGAGCCGCCCGGCCCGATCCAGGTGCAGACGCTCGCCGACACCTACGCCTATGACCCGATGCCCAAGGGGCTCGATCCGGCCAAGGCGGGGCACGTGCTCGGCGCGCAGATGAACCTGTGGAGCGAGTATCTCGTCACGCCCTACCAGTATCAGCACTCGATCTTCCCGCGGCTCGCCGCGCTGGCCGAGAACAGCTGGATCGAGCGGCCGCGCGACTTCGCCGGCTTCCTGACGCGACTCCAGCCGCAGGTGGCGCGCTGGAAGCGCGGCGGGGTCGAGGTGGCGGACAGTGCCGCGGCGGTGGCGTTCGCCTTGCCGGGTTCGCGCGGCGACACGCTGCGCGGCAACGGGGTGAAGCTGACGCTCGCGCAGGACGCGCCGCAGGGCACGATCCGCTACACGCTCGACGGCTCGGCGCCGACGCCCAAGTCGCGGCGCTACGCCGCGCCGCTGTCGCTGGCCTCCGGGCAGACGGTCCGCGCCGCGCCGTTCGACACCGCTGGCGTCGCGCTCGCCGCGCCGCGCGCGTTCGACACCGGGCGGGAGGCGCTGCTCACGCGCGTGTCGGGCGAGCTGGCCGCCTGCCCCGGCGAGACCCGTGGCCTGCGCGTGCCGCTCACCGCCGACGCGACCGCCAACACGCCGACCTATGACGTCAACATCTTCAACCTGTGCAGCGTCTACCCCGCCGCGCCGCTCGACGTGGCGGGCGGCTTCACCGTCGAGGTCGCGCGGCTCGCGCGCAACCACGGGCTGGCGCACGACGTCGACAAGGTGCGGCGCCACTTCAACGTGACGCCGCACGGCGAGCTGCTGGTGATGGTCGGCTGCCCCGCGATGAAGGACGGCAAGCCCGTCCCCGACGCCCCCAGGCCGGTGATCGCCGCCAGCTTCCCGCTGCCCGATCCGGCGAGCGCGCCGCAGCGGCAGCGGTTCACCGGCACGCTGCCGGCGATGGAGGGCGATCGCGACCTCTGCTTCCAGTTCACCTCCCCGCTCACCGAGCCGCTGTACGCGATCGAGCGGGTCAGCCTCACGGACCGTCGCTGATGCGTCGTACCGCCCTGCTCTGCCTGCCGCTCCTGTTCGTCGCCGGCGCCGCGGCCGCCGCTCCCAAGACCGTCACCTCGCTCGATACCGGCTGGCGCGTGCGGATCGACCCCGCCGACGCCGCCGCGGCGAAGGCGCATCCCCGCGCCGCCGCATGGTTCGCCGCCACGGTCCCCGGCAGCGTCCAGCAGGACCTGATCGCCACGCGGCAGGTACCCGACCCGTTCCTGCGCACCAACGAGGCCGCGATCCAATGGGCCGGGCTCACCGCCTGGCAGTATCAGCGCGCGCTCGACGTCACGCCCGCGATGCTGGCGCGCGACCACCTCGACCTCGTGTTCGACGGGCTCGACACCTTCGCGACCGTGTCGATCAACGGCCGGGTCGCGCTCACCGCGGACAACGCGCATCGCCGCTGGCGGGTCGACGCCAAGAGGTGGCTCAGGCCCGGGCGCAACGAGGTGACGATCGCCTTCGCCTCGCCGATCCGGAAGCTGCAGCCCATGGTGCTCGCCGAGGCGAACCCGCTGCCGGGCGAGTATGACTCGGCGTTCGGCGACGAGCCCAAGGGCAAGCAGACCTCGCCGTACATCCGCAAGCCGAAATACCACTACAGCTGGGACTGGGGCCCGCGCATCGTCAACATCGGCGTGTGGCAGGACGTGCGGCTGGAGGCGTGGGACGAGGCGCGGCTCGACCGCCTGCTGGTCGAGCAGGTCGCGCTCAACGACCGGGAGGCGCGGCTCGCCGCCAAGTTCGAGGTGATCGCCGACCGCGCGCGCGCCGCGACGCTGCGCGCACAGGTGACGGGCCCCGACGGCGGGACCGTCACCGCCGAGCAGACCGTGTCGCTCGCGCCGGGGCTCAACCGCGTCACCGTGCCGCTCGCGATCGCGTCGCCGCGGCGCTGGCAGCCGGTCGGCTATGGCGCGCAGCCGTTGTACCGCGTCCGCGGCGCGCTGGTCGAGGACGGCGCCGCGAGCGACAGCGCCGAGCGTCGCATCGGCCTGCGCACCGTCGAGCTGATCCGCGGCGGCGGCGCCTTCGGCTTCCGCGTCAACGGCATCCCGATCTTCGCCAAGGGCGCGAACGTGATCCCGTTCGACAGCTTCCCGTCGCGCGTGACGTCGGCGACGATGCGCGGGCTGCTGCGCGACGCCAAGGCGGTCAACATGAACATGCTGCGGATCTGGGGCGGCGGCCATTATCTCCCGGACTCGTTCTTCGACGCCGCCGACGAGATGGGGCTGATGATCTGGTCGGACTTCATGTTCGGCGGCTCGGTCACCCCGCCCGACGCGGCGTTCCGCGAGAACGTCCGCGTCGAGGCCGAGGAGCAGGTCGCGCGCCTCTCGGGCCACCCCTCGATCGTGCTGTGGGCGGGCGGCAACGAGGTGCTGTCGGGCTGGGAGAATTGGTCCGATCGCAAGGCATTCAAGAAGCGCGTCGGGGCCGACGAGCAGGAGCGGATCGGCACCGGCATGGCGGTGCTGTTCGACCGCGTGCTGCGCGACGCGGTGCGCGACTATGACCCGGCGGTGCCGTACTGGCCCGGCTCGCCCTCCACCGGTTACGAGGGTCCGGTCGACACCGACGCCGCGGGCGACCGCCATTACTGGGACGTCTGGTCCGGCTCCAAGCCGGTCGAGAATTATCTCGACAGCTGCCCGCGCTTCATGAGCGAATATGGCTTCCAGGCCGCGCCCGACCTCGCCACGATCGAGGACTTCGCCGGCACGCGCAAGCTCACGCCGGACGCGCCGGTGATGCGCGCGCACCAGAAGTTCCTCGCGGGCGCGGGCAACGAGCGGCTGATGTTCTACCTGCGCGAGCGGCTCGGCGAACCGCGCGACTTCGCCGACTTCGTCTATCTCACCCAGGTCAACCAGATGCAGGCGATCGAGCTGGCCGCGCTGCACCACCGCGCCTGCCGGCCGACCAACATGGGCTCGCTCTACTGGCAGCTCAACGACGTCTGGCCCGCGATCTCCTGGTCGAGCATCGATCACTCGGGGCGATGGAAGCTGCTCCACTATGCCGCGCGCCGCTTCTTCGCGCCCCAGGCGATCGTCGCCGAGCATCGCGACGGCAGGCTTCGGATCGCGGTCGTCTCCGACGCGACCCAGCCGATCGCGGCGCGCTGGCGCGTGCGCGCCTTCGCCACCGACGGCAGCGCGCTGGGCGAGCGCGGCGGCGACCTCACGCTGGCGCCGCTGGCCGCCGCCGAGGTGGCGTCGCTCGCCGACGCCGAGCTGTTCGCCGCCGCCCCGCCCGAGGCGAGCTACGCGGTCGCCGAGCTGACCGTCGATGGCGCGGTGGTGAGCCGCCGCGTGGTCGAGCGCGTGCTGCCCAAGGCGATGCGCTGGCCCGATCCCGGCCTGAGCGCGCGCTGGGACGGGCGCACCGTCACCGTCACCGCGCGGAAGCTGGCGCAGGCGGTGATGCTCGACTTCGGCGCGACCGCGGCGCAGGCGTCCGACGACGGCTTCGACCTCTTGCCGGGCGAGAGCCGCACCATCACGATCGAGTCCGCGGCATCGCCCGCCGCGCTGAGGCGCGCGCTGGTGCTGCGCTCGCTGGGAGGAAGCAAGTGATCTGGCTGTTACTCGCGCAGGCCGCCGACCCGGTGGCCGCGACCGTCGCGACCCTGACGATCGAGGAGAAAGCGGCGCAGCTGCAGAGCACCGCGCCGGCGGACGCCAAGGCCAAGCTGCCCGCCTATGACTGGTGGAACGAGGGGCTGCACGGGCTGGCGCGCAACGGCTATGCCACGGTCTTCCCGCAGGCGATCGGCATGGCCGCGACCTGGGACGCCGACCTGGTGCACCGCATCGGCGACGTGGTCGCGACCGAGGCGCGCGCGCGCTTCAACGCGCAGGCAGTGGACGCCGATCGCCGCATCTACCAGGGGCTGACGATCTGGTCCCCCAACATCAACATCTTCCGCGATCCGCGCTGGGGCCGCGGGCAGGAGACCTACGGCGAGGACCCGTATCTCACGGGCAAGCTCGGCGTAGCCTTCATCACCGGGCTGCAGGGGCCGAACCCGCTCTACCCGAAGGTGATCGCCACCCCGAAGCATTTCGCGGTGCACAGCGGCCCAGAGGCCGGGCGCGACGGCTTCGACGTCGACCCGAGCCCACAGGACCTGGAGGCGACCTACACCCCCGCCTTCCGGCTCGCGATTACCGAGGGCAAGGCGCGCTCGCTGATGTGCGCCTACAACTCGATCCACGGCGTCCCCGCCTGCGCCTCCTCGCCGCTGCTCAACGACCGGCTGCGACGCGACTGGGGCTTCACCGGCTTCACCGTCTCCGACTGCGACGCGGTCGCCAACGTCCACCTCTTCCACCATTATCGGCTCGACGCCGCCGGCGCCGCCGCGGTGTCGGTGCGGGGCGGCAACGACCTCAACTGCGGCAACACCTATGCCGCGCTGCCCGAGGCGGTGAGGCGCGGGCTGGTGAGCGAGCAGGAGGTCGACCGCGCCCTCGTCCGCTCGCTCGAGGCGCGCCGCGCGCTCGGCATCGCCTTCGGCGCGACCAGCCCCTGGTCCCGGATCGCGGCGAGCGAGGTCGGCACGCCCGCGCACCGCGCGACCGCGCTGGAGGCGGCGCGCAAGGCGATCGTGCTGCTCAAGAACGACGGCGCTCGGCTGCCGCTCGCGGCCGGCACCAAGGTGGCGGTGATCGGCGCCAACGCCGACGATCTCGGCGTGCTCCAGGGCAATTACCACGGCACCGCGGCGGCGCCGGTCACGCCGCTCCAGGGCGTGCGCGCGCGCTTCCCGGGCGCGACCTACGCGCAGGGCTCGGTGCTCGCCGACGGCGCGCCGGTGGTGCTGCCCGAGACCGCGCTCAAGGGGCTCACCGTCGGCTATACCGCGGGCGAGCGCACCGTCCCCGCCGCGCCCGCGCGCACGATCGACCTCGACCTGAACCGCGCCGCCCCCGCCCCCGATCTGCCGGCGACCGGCTATGTCGCGCGCTGGACCGGCGCGCTCCAGCCGCCCGCGGCGGGGCGCTACCGGCTGGTGCTCGACCAGACGCAGTGCTGGAAGAACTGCACCACGCACGACAGCGCGCGGCTGACGATCGGCGGGCGCGTGCTCCACGACGGCGCGCTGCCCAAGGGTCGGGTCGAGATCGACTATGACAGCGACGGCAGCGCGCAGCCGCTCGAGCTGGTGCTCGACCATCGCAGCGAGGACGACAGCTTCCGCCTGCTGTGGCTGCCGCCCGCCGACGCGCTGCTGGACGAGGCGGTCGCCGCCACGCGCGCCGCCGACGTGGCGGTGGTGGTCGGCGGGCTCTCGCCCGACCTCGAGGGCGAGGCGCTCCAGGTACAGGTGCCCGGCTTCGTCGGGGGCGACCGCACCGACATCGCGCTGCCCGCGCCGCAGCAGCGGCTGCTCGCCGCGCTCAAGGCGACCGGCAAGCCGATCGTGCTGGTGCTCGCCAGCGGCAGCGCGGTCGCGGTCGATCCCGCGGTGGCGGACTCGATCCTGGCCCTGTGGTACCCCGGCGAGGCGGGCGGCACCGCGCTGGCGGACGTGCTGTCGGGCGCGACCAACCCGTCGGGCCGGCTGCCGGTGACCTACTACAAGGCCACCACCGACCTGCCCGCCTTCGTCGACTATGGCATGAAGGAGCGGACCTACCGCTATTTCACCGGCACGCCGCTGTGGGGGTTCGGCCACGGGCTGAGCTACACCCGCTTCGGCTATGATCGCGTGAGCGCACCCGCCGCGCTCGCCGCCGGGGCGCCGCTGACGCTCACCGCGCGGGTCACCAACCAGGGCCAGCGCGCCGGCGAGGAGGTGGTGCAGGCCTATGTCGTGCCGCCCGCCATCAAAGGAGGCAGCTTCACCGCGCCGGTGCTGCAGCGGCAGCTCGCCGGCTTCACGCGGCTCGCGCTCGGGCCGGGCAAGAGCGGCACCGCGCGCCTCACGATCGACCCGCGCTTCCTCAGCGTGGTCGAGCGCGACGGCCGCCGCCACGTGCCGCCGGGTGCCTATCGCGTCTGGGTCGGCGGCGGTCAGCCGGGCGACGCGGCAGGAAACTGGGTCGACGTGACTCTAACGGGCGAGGACGAAGACCTGCCGAAGTGAGGGCGCCTCGCCTTACCACCTCGTCACCCCGGACACGTTCCGGGGCCTACCTCTCAGCGCACCTCGCGATCGCGGCGTGCGCGGCACGGTGGATCCCGGACCGAGTCCGGGATGACGGCTTAGGAGAAGACTGAACATGACGATCGACCGCCGCACCTTCGTGGGCGCCGCCGCGGCGCTGGCCGCCGCCCCCGCGGCCGCGCGCGCCGCCGCTCCCGCGGCCTTCGCCAGCAAGCGCCCGCCGCTCGGCGAGCGCCGCTTCACCAGCCGCGCGGTGGAGCAGGAGATGCGGCGCGTCGCGACCAAGATCGGTGATCCCAAGCTGCGCTGGATGTTCGGCAACTGCTACCCGAACACGCTCGACACCACGGTGCGGCTGGGCACGATCGACGGCCGCGCTGACACGTTCGTGATCACCGGCGACATCGACGCGATGTGGCTGCGCGACAGCTCGGCGCAGGTGGCGCCATACGTTCATCTCGCCAAGGCCGACCCGCGGCTGGCCGAGCTGTTCCGCGGGCTGATCGCGCGCCAGGCGCGCTGCATCCTGATCGATCCTTACGCCAACGCCTTCCTGGAGGATCCCAAGGCCAAGACACAGCTGGAATGGTCGCTCAAGGACGTCACCGAGCTCAAGCTGGGCGTCGCCGAGCGCAAGTGGGAGATCGACTCGCTCTGCTACCCGATGCGGCTGGCGCTGCAATATTGGCAGGCGACCGGCGACGCGCGCCCGTTCGACGCGACCTGGGCCGAGGGCGCGCGCGCGAGCATCCGCACCTTCCGCGAGCAGCAGCGCAAGGACGGGCCGGGGCCGTACCGCTTCCTGCGCGTGTCCGACCGCAACACCGAGACGATGCCGCTGCGCGGCTATGGCAACCCGATGAGGCCGGTCGGGCTGATCGTCTCCGGTTTCCGCCCGTCGGACGACGCGTGCCAATATCCCTTCCTGATCCCGTCCAACCTCTTCGCGGTGAGCGCCCTGCGCGGCCTGGCGACGGTCGCGAACGCGGCCAAGCACGACGCCGCGCTGGCGCAGGAGGCGAGCGCGCTCGCCGACGAGGTCGACGCCGCGCTGCGCGCCTATGGCACGATGAGGCTGCGCGACGGGCGCGAGGTCTGGGCCTATGAGGTCGACGGCTACGGCAACGCCTATTTCATGGACGACGCCAACGTGCCGTCGCTGTCGGGGCTCGCCTATCTCGGCTGCGTCGCCCCCGACGACGCCTTGTGGCGCCGCACGGAGGCCGCGGCGTGGAGCGACGTGAACCCCTATTTCTTCCGCGGCCGCGCCGGCGAGGGGATCGGCGGTCCGCACGCGGGGGTGCGGCAGATCTGGCCGATGTCGCTGATCGTGCGCGCCTTGTCGACGAACGACCCGGCGGTGATCCGCGCCTGCCTCAGGACGATCCGCGACACCGACGCGGGCACGGGGTTCATCCACGAGAGCTTCGACCAGGACGATCCGACCACGTGGACGCGCCACTGGTTCGCCTGGGCCAACGGGCTCTTCGGCGAGCTGATCGTGCGGCTGGCGACCACGCGGCCCGCGCTGCTCGCGGAGGCTTTGTGATGGGGCGGAACGGGGTCGAGACGCTCGCCGCGATCACATGTGCCCCGGCGGAGGCCGGGGCCCAGGTGGGTGACGCTGCGCAGGGATCACCACGGCCTACCCAGCTGGGCCCCGGCCTTCGCCGGGGCACAGGCGAAGGTCGCGCCGCTGACTCGCTCACCGTCCCCCGCCTCCAGCTCAGCCGCCGCACGCTGCTCGCCACCGCTGCCGGCACCGCGCTCGCCGCCCCGCTCCCCCTCGCCGCCGCGGCGCGCGCCACACGAACCGCGCCCAACCTCTTCGTCGGCACCGGCGGCGACGGCCACACCTACCCGGGCGCGACGCTCCCCTTCGGCATGGTGCAGCTCTCGCCCGACACCGACGTCGAGCGCTGGGACACCTGCTCGGGCTATCACCACGGTGACTCCTCGATCATGGGGTTCAGCCACACGCACCTCTCGGGCACCGGCATCGGCGACATGCTCGACGTGCTGCTGGTGCCCACCCGCGGCGCGGTGAAGCTCACCCCGGGGCCGCTCGCCGATCCCGACGCGGGCTACCGCCAGCGCTACTCGGACGAGCACGCCGAGCCCGGCTATTACCGCGTGAGGCTGGAGAGCGGCGTGCGCGCCGAGCTCACCGTCACCGATCGCACCGGCTGGCATCGCTACACCTTCCCCGCGGGCGCGGCGCACGTGCTGGTCGACCTGTCGCATCTCGTGCTCGACAAGAGCGACGCCAAGCCGCTGATCGACGAGGCATCGCTGCTGCTCGACGCGGACGGCACGCTGACCGGCAGCCGCCGCGTCCATCGCTGGGCGAAGGGGCGGCGCATCCACTTCGCGCTCCAGCTCTCACGCCGGCCCGACCGCGTCACCTTCTACGGCGACGACGACGAGGAGCAGCCGGCCGGCGCCAGCGGCGTGCGGGGCAGGCGAGTCAAGGCGGTGCTCCACTTCGACGAGGCAGGCGGCGCGCCGCTGCTGGTCCGCTGCGGCATCTCCGCGGTCGACGTCGCGGGCGCGCGCGCCAACCTCGCCGCCGAGGCGCGCGGCTGGGACTTCGACTCGGTCCGCCGCGCCGCCGCGCGCCGCTGGGCCGAGCAGCTCGGCGCGATCGCGGTGGAGGGCGGCAGCGCCGACCAGCGCGTCATCATGGCCTCGGCACTTTACCATGCCATGGTCGCGCCGACGCTCTTCTCCGACGTCGACGGCCGCTACATCGGGCTCGACCGCAAGCCGCAGCGCGTCCCCGCGGGCGAGCGCGCCTTCTCGACCTACTCGCTGTGGGACACGTATCGCGCGCTCCACCCGCTGCTGACGCTCGTCGCCCCCGACCAGGCCGGCGCGCTGGTGCGCGACCTCGTCCGCCAGACGCAGCAGAGCCCCTACGGCCCGCTCGTCTGGCCGCTCCAGGGCGTCGAGACCGGGACGATGATGGGCTGGCACGGCGTCTCGGTGCTCGCCGAGGCGCAGGCCAAGGGCATCCCCGCCGACTATGCCGCGGCGTGGCCGGCGATCCGCAGGCGCTCGTTCGACTTCGCCGCGCCCGACCTCGACAACAGCAAGGGTCGCGACCTGTACGACGCCAAGGGCTATGTGCCCGCCGACGTCTGGTTCGAGAGCGTCAGCCGGACGCAGGAATATGCCTATGACGACTGGGCCTCGTCGCACCTCGCGCGCGCCGCGGGGCAGAGTGCGGACGCCGAGCGGCTGGCGAAGCGCTCGGGCAATTGGCGCAACGTGATCGACCCCTCGATCGGCTTCGCGCGCCCGCGCTTCGCCGACGGCGGCTGGTGGAAGGACTATGACCCGATCCAGCTCGGCCACATGCCCAAGCCGTGGTGGCGCGACTATACCGAGGCGAACGGCTGGCAGGCGACCTTCCTCAACCAGCACGACGTATACGGCCTGATCCGCCATCTCGGCGGCGACCGCGCGTTCGAGGCCAAGCTGGACGCGCTGTTCACCGCGCCCTCGACCCTGCCCGCCAACGCGCCCCCCGACATCGCCGGGCTGGTTGGCCAGTACGCGCACGGCAACGAGCCCGACCAGCACGCACCCTATCTCTACGCCTATGCCGGCGCGTCGTGGAAGACGCAGGCGATGGTGCGCCGGCTCTGCGTCGAGATGTACCAGAACGCGCCCAAGGGCGTGATCGGCAACGACGATTGCGGGCAGATGAGCGCCTGGTTCGTGTTCTCGGCGCTGGGCTTCTACCCGGTCGACCCGGTCGAGGCGGCCTATGTCTTCGGCTCACCCTTGTTCGAGCGCGCGACGCTGCGGGTCGGCGCGGGCAAGCGGCTGGTGATCGAGGCGCCGGGCAACCGCGCCGAGACGCCCTATGTCGCCGCGGTGACGTGGAACGGGCGGCCGTGGAGCAAGAGCTGGATCAGCCACGCCGAGCTGGTGAAGGGCGGCACGCTGCGCTTCACGATGAGCGCGACGCCGGTGCCCGGCTTCGGCCGCGCGGTGACGGATCGGCCGCCGTCGTTCGGGCGGGTGCCGGGGTGAGAGCCGCCATCCCTCTTCTTACCACCGCGGCGAACGCCGGGGTCCAGGTGTGCGCCGCACGCGAGACGCGGCGACCTCACCCGATAAGACGCCGGCACTCGCCGGAGTGGTGCTATCCTCTCACGTCGCGCCCAGATCGGAGCCGCCCATGACCGACCTCACCCGCCGCACGCTGCTCGCCGCCGGTGCCGCCAGCGCCGCGCTCCCCGCCGCCGCGCAGCGCACCGCCGCGCCGAGGCCCTGGGGCGCCACGCCGTCGCCGCGCCAGCTCGCGTGGCACGCGCGCGAGCAGTACGCCTTCGTCCATTTCTCGATCAACACCTTCACCGATCGCGAATGGGGCTATGGCGACGAGAGCCCGAGACTCTTCGATCCCACCGACTTCTCCGCCGACCAGATCGTCGCCGCGGCCAAGGCGGGCGGCATGCGCGGCATCATCCTCACCGCCAAGCACCACGACGGCTTCTGCCTCTGGCCGACCCAGCTGACCGAGCATTGCATCCGCAACAGCCCGTACCGACAGGGCAAGGGCGACATCGTCCGCGAGATGGAGCAGGCGGCGCGCCGCGCCGGGCTCGCCTTCGGCCTCTATCTCTCGCCCTGGGACCGCCACCATCCCGAGTACGGGCGGCCCGGCTACATCGACTATTTCCGCAAGCAGGTGGTCGAGCTCTGCACCGGCTACGGCGAGCTGTTCGAATTCTGGTTCGACGGTGCCAACGGTGGTGACGGCTATTACGGCGGCGCGCGCGAGACGCGCAAGATCGACGCGCCGCGCTACTATAATTGGCCCTCGATCGTGGCGCTGGTCCACCAGCACCAGCCGATGGCCTGCACCTTCGACCCGCTCGGCGCCGACGTGCGCTGGGTCGGCAACGAGGACGGCGTCGCGGGCGACCCGTGCTGGCCGACCATGCCCAACCACCCCTATGTGCAGAGCGAGGGAAATTCTGGCGTGCGCGGCGCGCCTCTGTGGTGGCCGGCGGAGACCGACGTCTCGATCCGCCCCGGCTGGTTCTACCACGCCGACGAGGACGCCAAGGTCAAGGACCCCGCTCGGCTGCTGCGGCTATACGACGAGTCGGTCGGGCGCGGCACCAACCTCAACCTCAACCTGCCGCCCGACCGCCGCGGCCGGCTCCACGACCATGACGTCGCGGTGCTCAAGAGCTTCGGCGACGCACAGGCCGCGACCTATGCGACCGACCTCGCGCGCGGCGCGGTGGCGCACGCCAGCGCCGAGCGCGGGCCGGCCTTCGCCGCCGCGCGCGTGCTCGACGGGCGGCGCGACACCTATTGGTCGACCCCCGACGCGATCACGAGCCCGACGCTGACACTCGACCTGCCGCCGGGCCGCGGCTTCGACGTGATCCGGCTGCGCGAGCACCTGCCGCTCGGCGTGCGCGTGACCCGCTTCGCGCTCGACCTGGAGGAAGGCGGCGCTTGGCGCACCGTCGCGGAGCACGAATGTATCGGCGCACAGCGGATCATCCGCCTGCCGCGCCCGAGCGACGCGCGGCGGCTGCGGCTGCGCGTGGTCGAGGCACCGGCCTGCCCCGCGATCAGCGAGATCGCCTTGTTCCGCCAGGTCGCGCCCGCCGCGGTGGCGCCGGTGCGCTCGTCCGACCCGACCGTGCTCGCCAAGGACGGCTGGCGCATCGTCGCCGCGAGCGGGGCCGGCGCCGAGGCGCTGATCGACGGCGACGCGGCGACGCGCTGGACGGTCCCCGCGCCCTCCGCGGCGGCACCGGCGAGCGTGACGATCGACCTGGCCAAGCCGCTGACGCTGACCGGCTTCAGCCTCACGCCCTCGCGCACCGTGGCGAAGGACGCGGCGCCGCCGCGCGGCTATCGCTGCGAGACCAGCGCGGACGGCACGACGTGGCAGCCGGCCGCCAGCGGCGAGTTCGGCAACATCGCCTATGCGCTGTCGACGCAGCGGGTGGCGTTCACGCCCCGCCGCGCGCGCTACCTGCGCGTGGCGTTCGACGCGGTGGCGCTGCCCGCGCCGCAGCTCACCGTGGCGGAGATCGGGGCGTACGGGGGAGCATGAGAAGGGCGCGAGGCGCCGGCCAGACCCGCGCGCCTCTCCCGTCACGCCGGGCTTGACCCGGCATCCATGACGCCGCGAGCGTCGCGTGCGCGGACAGAGGGACGCGGGCTCGAGTCCGAGATGACGGTACAAGAGGGATAGAGGCGCCCCCCTCCGCAGGCGACGTCGCTCTCAGCTCCCCATCCACCCGCCCTTGAACCCCGCGCGCTCCAGCCCGGCGCGGATGTACGGGTTGCGCTGCATGGTCTTCCAGATCAGCCCGCTGCGCCAGTTCTCGATCATGCAGGCGATCGGCCCCTGGTCGATGCCGAGATAGTCGCTCGCCACCCAGCCGATGCCGGGCACCACCTTGCCGTGCTTCAGCGGCAGCCCCGGCATCGTCAGCGTCGGGTTGAAGCTGTCGAAGAAGCCGTACTGCCCGTAGATCGCGGTGCCGTAGCGCTGGTACATCTCGCGCGCGGCGGGCAGCACGATCTCGGGCGCGAAGGCGATCGAGCCCAGCGCCGCGGTCGGCGCGATCGTGCCGTCGTCGCGGTCGCCCGGGCCGCGCGCCGAGTAGGAGAAGAACTCGCGGTTGCGCCCGTCGATCTCGCGGACGAAGTCGCCCGGGCCGTCGCACGCGGTGAGGCCCCAGACGTTCTCGTCATAGCCGCGCCAGCCCGGCGGGTTGTTGATGCAGTAGCGCCGCTGCGCGTAGGTGGCGCGGCGGCTGTTCTCGAAATAGTCGAGCCCCCGCCGCACCGAATAGGCGTCGCGCACGCCGCGGAAATCGAGCCACACCTGGCTGTATTGATGCCCGAACAGCGGCGGGAAGGCGGTGAAAGGATTGTCGTACTTCTCATCCCACGAGGGATCGAAGCGGTCTGTCCACTCGACCCAGGTGGTCGGCGGCAGCGCGTGCGTGGGCGAGCCGAGCGCGAGCACGTAGAGGATCAGGCTCTCGTTGTAGATGTTCCAGTCCGAGCCGATGAAGCCGCTCTCCGGGTGCCAGCCCATCGCCACGAAGGGCGCGCGCGGCGTGATCCAGTCCCACTCGACCGCGCGGTAGATCTGGTCGGCGAGGTCGCGGATCTGCTTCTCGCGCGCGTCGGTGGGATCGTCGAACCAGGTCTGCGCGAACAGCACGCCGCCGAGCAGCAGCGCGGTGTCGATCGTCGACAGCTCGCAGCGCGCGAAGCGATGGCCCTTGGTGGTGCCGAGGAAGTGGTAGAAGAAGCCCTTGTAGCCGCTGGTGTCGTCGCCCGGCCCCTGCGGCGCCTCGGCGAAGAAGCGCAGGGTGGTGAGCGTCCGCTCCGCCGCGGCGGGGCGCGTGATCCAGCCGCGCGTCGCCGCGATCGGATAGGTGGTCAGCGCGAAGCCGACCGCCGCGATCGAGGCGAAGCTGGGCGTCGGCCAGCGATCGGGCGCGAGCCCCCTCACCTGGTCGGTGGTGTTCCAGAAGAAGCTGACGGTGCGCTTCTGGATGTCGTCCATCAGCGGGTCGCTCGCCGAGGCGGGGGTGGTGCCCAGCTCGGGCAGCACGCCGGGGAAAGCGAGCCGCGGCACGCGCGGTACGGGGGCGGCGCAGCCCCCGGCCAGTGCCGCGCCGCCCACGGCGGCGGCGCGCAGCATGTCACGTCGATCGAGGATCATGCACCTCCTGCGAGTGGGAAGAAGCGGACGGCGTGGCGCGCGCCGTCCGCCATGGCAAGGGTCAGAAGCTGAACCCGGCCGACAGCTTCACCGTGCGCGGCGGGTTGCCGCCGATGCTGTAGGTCGAGCGCTCGCGGTAGACGCTGGGCGAGGCCGCGGTGCGCGTCGTGTCGGTGGGGTCGTTGTTGTAATCGACATAGTTGCGGTCGTTCATCGCGTTGAGGATGTCGACCCGCAGGCGAACGCGGGTCTGGTCGCTGAGGAAGCCCAGCGGCACATATTTGGTGAAGGCGAGGTCGAGCTGGCGCCGGCCCCAGCGATCGCCCAGCCCGAACACCTCGGAGCCGACGATCTGGCGCTCATAGGGCGTCGCGGTGTCGAGTAGCGCGCGCTGGAACAGCGGCGACTCGATCTGGAACTTGGCCGACAGCGTCACGCCGATCGGCGTGTCGGCGCTCCCCGCGACGACGAAGCGATGGCGCGGCACCACGCCCGAGCGCAGCATCGGGTAATCCGAGGCACTGGGGAAATCGAGCAGGAAGTAGGCCGCCTGATCGTTGTTGGGCCGGTTGTCGGTCGCCGCGGTGAAGGTGTAGGTCGCGTCGAGGCTCCACGGCGAGGCCGCCGAATAGGCCTTGGTCAGCTTGACATAGGCCGAGTCCGCCTTGGTCTCGAGCCCGTTGTCGCCGATGATGATCGCGCCGTAGCCGGAGGGAGCGAACGACACGTCGGGGCCCTGCGGCGCGCCGGTCGTCGACGACGGCGCGAAGAAGGAGCCGTCGGGTCGGCGCGTGCCGAGCAGGTAGACGAAACCGTCCTTGCTGACGATCCGGGTATAGCCCAGCTCGAGCTCCACCGGGTTGAAGCGGCCGCGGATGCCGAGGCTGAACTGGTCCGAATAAGGGATCTTGAGGTCATTCTTGATGAAGCGGAACTCGCGCCCGCCCGGCACGCCGTTGCCCGCCAGCTGCTGACGCCCCGCCTCAGTGAGATAGGCGTCGCTCCACGGGATGCAGGTCGCGCTCGGCGTGCACGGATTGACCGTATCGGCGCCTTGGAACAGGAACTGACGGCGCTGGAAGCGGCCGTTCGACAGCTCCTGCTGGAGGAAGTCGAACTGGTTGCGGTCGTACGACCGGCCATAGCCGCCGAACACGGTGAAGCGGCCCTGCTCGTCGAGCCGGTAGGTGAAGCCGACGCGCGGCTGCCACGCGCCCTTTAACGCCTTCCGGTTGTTCCCGGTCGAGATATAGTCGTTGATGTCATAGTCGGCGCTGACGAGGTTCGGATAGTTCGCCGGCGACACCGCGGCGAGATCCTCCGCCGAGGTGACGTAGTTGAGGAACGCCGGCGTGCGCTCATAGTCCCAGCGCACGCCGAGGTTGAGCGTCAGCCGATCGGTGACGTCCCAGTCGTCCTGGATATAGGCGCCGAACTGGAAGTTGTTCGAGCGGATGCGCGGGTCACCCAGCGAGCCGTTGGCGCCGAACTCCAGGCTGTACGGGATCGCGCTGTTGAAGCCGCTCGCGCTCGGCAGCGTCGTGTCGTACGAGTAGAGCGGGTTGATCAGGTTCTGCTCGAGCGAGTTGAGCTTCACCCACTTGGCCTTGGCGCCGACCTTGATCGTGTGCCCCTCGAAGCCGGTCCAGGTGAAATCGTCCTGCACGGTCCAGCCGGTCTGCCCCTTGTCCTGCAGGCTCAACCCGGCGCCGTCGCGGAACAGGTTGAAGGTGCTCACCCCGGTCGGCGTGCGCGAGGTGGCGCGGAACTGCTGGCTGATGCCGTCGGTGGCGGGCTGCGGCGACCAGCTGACGTCCTCGTAGGAGACGCGGAAGTCGTTGACCCACTTCTCCTCGCTGTGCTGCCACCGGCCCATCGCGCGGATCTCCTCGACCTTGGTCAGCGTCGCGGTGGAGAAAGCGGCGATGCCGTTGCTGATCTGATAGCCCGACTCGTTGCGATACTTGCCGGTGATCTCGAACAGGTCCTTGTCGGTCGGCGTCAGGTCAATCTTGCCGAAATACAGGTCCTGCTTGAAGGTCGAGTTGAACGAGCCGAACAGGTCCTGATACTCCGCCGGCAGGCTGCTCACCGCGATGCCGTTGCCGGGCAGGATGTCGACCGGGATCTCGCGGCGCTTGCCCTCGTAGCTGACGAAGAAGTGCGCCACGTCCTTGACGATCGGGCCGCCCAGCGCCACGCCATATTGCTTGTCGGTGGAGGCCACCTTGTCGATCTTGCTCGGGAAGATCTCGGTCGGGCGGCGATCGCGCAGGTTCTGGTTGGTATAGTCGAAGAAGCCGTCGCCGTGGAACTCGTTGGTGCCCGACTTGGTGCCGGCGACGATCGCGACCGAGCCGACCTGGTCGAACTCCGCCTTATAGTTGGACGAGAGCACCTGATACTCGCCGATGGCGAGCTGCGGGAACGGGTTGCCCGGCGAGCTGTCCTGCCCGGTGAGGCCGCCGCGCAGCACGTAGTCCTTCTGGCTGACGCCGTCGATGAAGACGTTGACCGAGTTGCTGCCCTGCGCGCCGCCCTGGATGCGCGAGCTGCCGTCGGCGCTCTCGATGAAGCGCACGCCCGGCGCAAGATCGGCGAAGGCGAGGAAGTTGCGGCTGTTCTGCGGCAGCTGCTCGATCAGCCGCTGGGTTACGTTGATGCCGACCTGCCCGCCCGAGAGCGAGCGCAGCCGACTGCCGGTGACGATGATGTCGCCCGGCTCCGCCTGCGGCGTCGCCCCGCCCTGCTCCTCGGTCGTCGCGTCGCCGGTCGCGCCCTGGGCGGGTTCCGCGGCAGCGCCCGGCGCCGTCGTCGGCGCGGCGGGCGCGGACAGATCGAGGTCGAGCCCGGCGTTCTGGCCCACCCGGAGCGTGAACTGGTCCGAGTTGCGCACGCCCGCCTTGGTGCGAATCTCGAGCCGATAGGCACCCGCGCGCAGCGAGGCGAAATTGTAGCTGCCGTCCGGCCCGACCACGGTGGACCGACGGTAGTTGGTCGCGACCTCGACGATCGTCACCTCGGTGACGGGATTGTCGGGGGTCGATCGGATCACGCCGCGCAGCGACGCCTGCCCCACCTGTGCCGCCGCGGGCGCACTCCAGGTCGCGGCGAGCGTGGCGCCGAGCGCCCCGAAAGCGCCGAGCGCGGTCGCGCGCGCCATCGCCCCGCGCATCGTCCTGCGCCGGCTCGAGCCCATGATCATGACTGTCTCTCCCTGTCCGTTTCTGTTGTCGTGTCGCGCACCACCAGACGCGGGACGATCGCCTCCGCGTCGGCCGGGCCGACCTCAACCAACCCCTCAGCCGGCGCGACGATCCGCCGCGCCAGAAGCTGCACCGCGCGTGCGCCGAGCGCCGCGATATCGACCCGCATCGTCGTCAGCGCCGGCGTCACCAGTCGCGCCAGCGGGATGTCGTCGAAGCCAGCGACTCGCACCTGTGCCGGCACCGCGACGCCGTGACCCTTGAGCGCGACCAGCGCGCCGATCGCCATCGCGTCGTTGGCGGCGAACAGCGCGTCGGCCTGGATCTCGCCGCGCGCGACCTGCACCGCCGCGGCGGCGCCGCTCGCCTCGTTGAAGTCGCCCTGGATCACCGTCAGCGCCACACCGGCACGCGCGGCCGCGGCGACCGCGCCGGCGCGACGCTCCTCGGCGTCGACGTTGCCCACCGGCCCAGCGACATGCGCGATCGCGCGCGCGCCGGCGGCGACGAGATGCTCCACCATCGCCGCCGCGCCCGCCGCATTGTCGACGCGCAGCGCCGCGCCGGCGAGCCCGGGCGCGCAGTTGAGGAACACCGCCGGCAGCCCCGCGGGGAGCTGCGCGCGCAGCTCCGCCGCGCCGAGCTGCGGCGCCATCACCACCAGCCCGTCGACCTGCCCGCGCAGCGCCGCCAGCGTGTTGAGCCCGCGCCCGTCCTGCAGCACCGTGAGCAACAGCGCGAGCTTCTGCGCCGCCACCTCTCGGTCCATGCCGCGCAGCAGCTCGGAGAAGAACTCGCCGTGCAGATCGGGCAGCACCACGCCGATCGCGGAGGTCCGCGCCAGGCTGAGGCTGCGCGCGCCGGCGTGCGGCACATAGCCGAGCCGCGCCGCCGCTTCCTGCACGCGCGCGCGCAGCTCGGGCCGGACCCGCTCGTGCCCGTTCAGCGCGCGCGACACCGAGGCGACCGACACCTGCGCCTCCCGGGCGACGTCACGGATCGTAGCGTTCGGCATGCGCCGGCTGGACACCCTCTCCCGGAACGGCGCGCACGTCGCGCATTGCCGTCGTTGATGTAACCGTTTACACGTAACAATCGAGACGATCAATCCTGCCGGGGTCGAGGAGAGGACATGGCTCAGGACGTATCACGGCCGTCGCGCCGCGCCTGGTTGATGGGAGCGGGCGCGACGCTCGCCTGGGCCGCCAGTCCGGCGCGCGCGCTGCTCGCCCAGGCCGCACCGGCGCCGCTGCCCGCCGCGGTCGAGTCGCTCGTCGCACGCATGACCGTGGAGGAGAAAGCGGGTCAGCTCACGCTGATGGCCGCGGCCTGGGCGGGCGGCGCGGCGACCGCGCTCAACCCGGCGGGCGCGGGCGCCAGCTTCGAGGGACAGCTGCGCGACGTGCGGCGCGGCCGGCTCACCGGCGTGTTCAACGGCAATGGCACGGCGATGGCGCAGCGGATGCAGCGCGCGGCGACGACGCAGTCGCGGCTCAAGATCCCGCTGCTGTTCGCCGCCGACATCATCCACGGCTTCCGCACCGTTTTCCCGGTACCGCTGGCCGAGGCGGCGAGCTTCGACCCCGAGCTGGCGCGCCGCACCGCGCGCGCCGCGGGGGCGGAGGCGGCGGCGTCGGGGATCGACTGGACCTTCGCGCCGATGGTCGACATCGCGCGCGACGCGCGCTGGGGCCGCGGCGTCGAGGGCGCGGGCGAGGACGTGCTGCTCGGGCGGCTGATGGCGGCGGCGCGCGTGCGCGGCTTCCAGGGCGAGAACGGGCTGGCCGATCCGCGCGCGGTCGCCGCCTGCGCCAAGCATTTCGTCGCGTACGGCGCGGGCGAGGGCGGGCTCGACTATAACAGCGTCGACGTCTCGGAGCGGACGTTGCGCGAAGTCTATTTCCCGCCGTTCGAGGCGGCGCTGGCGGCGGGCGCGCCCACGGTCATGGCCTCGTTCAACGAGATATCGGGCGTCCCCGCCACCGCCAACGACTGGCTGCTCACCGAGGTGCTGCGCCGCGAGTGGGGCTTCGGCGGGCTGGTCGTGTCCGACTATACCGGCGACGAGGAGCTGATCGCGCACGGCCTCGCCGCCGACGCGCGCGAGGCGACCAGACTGGCCTTCCTCGCCGGCGTCGACATGTCGATGCAGAGCGGCTTCTACCTCCGGCACCTGCCCGACCTGGTCGCGACGGGCGAGGTCCCCGCGGCGCGGCTCGACGAGGCGGTGCGGCGCGTGCTCGCGCTCAAGGTGGCCTTGGGGCTGTTCGACGACCCGTTCCGCCGCATCGACCCCGCGCGCGAGCGTGCCGAGGTGCGCACGCCCGTCACGCTGGCGCTGGCGCGCGAGGCCGGGGCGCGCTCGATCGTGCTGCTCAAGAACGACGGCCAGCTGCTGCCGCTGCCGCGCTCGGGCAAGCGCGTCGCGCTGATCGGCCCGTTCGTGTCCGGCCAGCACGACCTGATCGGCCCGTGGAACGTCTACGGCAGCGATGCCGGCGCGACCGACCTCGCCACCGCGGTGCGCGGCGTGGTCGGCGACGCGGCGCAGGTGAGCGTCACGCCGGGCACGGCGGTCCACGCACCGCTGCCCGGCGGGATCGCCGCCGCGGTCGCCGCGGCGCGCGCCGCGGACGTCGCGGTGCTCGCGATCGGCGAGGCGCAGGACATGTCCGGCGAGGCACAGTCGCGCTCGGCGGTGGTGGTGCCCGAGCCGCAGCTCGCGCTGGTGCAAGCGGTCGCGGCGACCGGCACGCCTCTGGTGGTGCTGCTGCGCACCGGGCGCGCGCTCGCGCTCGACGCCACGGTGCTCGACGCGCGCGCGATCGCGGTGACCTGGTTCCTCGGCTCCCAGGACGGCCCGGCAATCGCGGACATGCTGTTCGGCGCGGTCCCGCCCTCGGCGCGCCTGCCCGTCTCCTTCCCGCGCGCGACCGGCCAATCGCCTTATTACTACGCGCACAAGTCGACCGGGCGCCCCAACCCGCCGGGGCCGCTCCAACCGTTCAAGGCACATTATCGCGAGTTCGAGCAGAGCGCGCTCTTCCCCTTCGGCCACGGCCTGACCTACGGCGACGTCGCTTACTCGGACCTCGCGCTGAGCGGCGAGCGGCTCGCCCCGGGGAGTTCGCTCACGGTGCGCGCCACGGTGACCAACCGCGGGCGCCACGCCGCGGAGGAAGTGGTGCAGCTGTACGTCCACGACGTCGCGGCCAGCGTCACCCGGCCTGTGCGCGAGCTGAAGGCGTTCCAGCGCGTCGCGCTGGCGCCGGGCGAGCGCAAGACGGTGACGTTCGTCCTGCGCCGCGACGACCTGCTGTTCGTCGGGCGCGAGCTCGAGCGCACGGTCGAGCCCGGCACCTTCCGCCTGTGGGTCGCACCTTCTGCGGAGGCGCAGGGGCTCGGCGCCTCGTTCACGCTCGGCTAAGCCACTGCCCCGACATGTCGCGTCGTTGTAAGAATGTCACAGGGTTTTGCAAATTTATTACCGCGGTGTTGCGGCAGCGCTACCAGGCTTGTTTCTCCGAGCCCCACCGGTTTGAGTGGACCCAATCGATAAAAAGGGTACCACCATGAGATTGTCGCGTTTTCTCTGCGCCACGGCGATCGCCGGGGCCGTCGTCGCGCTCCCGGGCGCCGCGCTGGCCCAGGCAGGGTCGCCGACCCAGGAGCAGGACGCCACCGCGCCGGGCACCACTGAGGTCGGTGCCGAGGACGTCGTCGTCACCGGCTCGCGCATCCGCCGCCCGAACGACGATTCTCCTATTCCGATCACCACGATTACCGCACAGGACATCTTCGAGACCGGTCGCATCTCCATCGGCGACACGCTCAACCAGCTGCCGCAGCTGCGACCGTCGCTCGGCTCGCAGAACTCGACGTCGGGGCTCGGCACGCGCGGCGTCAACTTCCTTGACCTGCGTGACCTCGGCCGCTCGCGCACGCTGGTGCTGGTCAACGGCCGCCGCCACGTCTCGGCCGACATCATCAACAACGGCAATGCCGTCGACATCAACACCATCCCGACCGACCTGGTCGAGCGGATCGACATCGTCACCGGCGGCGTCTCGTCGGTGTACGGGTCGGACGCGATCGCGGGCGTCGTCAACTTCGTGCTCAAGGACAGCTACGACGGACTGCAGCTCCACGCGCAGAACGGCATCAGCACCTATGGTGACGCCGGCAACCAATATGTATCGGCGCTGGCGGGAAAGAACTTCGCCGACGGGCGCGGTAACATCGCCGTCAATGCCGAGTTCGCGCACCAGCAGGATTATTACGCGTCCGGCCGGCCGAACCTGCGTCAGAACAACGGCTTCATTGTAACTGACACCGATGCCGCCAGCGCGCCGTCCGACGGCGTGTTCGACCGTACCTTCTACAATGACCTGCGCGGCGCGACGATCTCGCTCGGCGGGCAGGTCGGCATCCGCTACCGCGCGGGTACCGCGCCGTGCGGCGCGGACTCGGTCGGCAATTCCTTCACCTGCGGCTATCTCTTCCAGCCCGGCGGCGCGCTGGCGGCACAGACCGGCACCCGCGTCGGCCTGGCGCCGAACGGCAACTTCGTCGGCGGCAACGGCACCACCAGCCGCGAGGGGAACCTCCTGGTCCTATCGCCCGATCTGAAGCGCTACGTCGTCAACGTGATCGGCCACTTCGAGGTCTCGCCCGCGTTCGTGCCGTTCATCGAGGCCAAGTACGTCCGCACCGAAGCCTTCGGCTCGCAGAGCGGCCCGTTCTTCTCGCAGGGGACCACGCTGGCCGACGGGATCGATGCGGGCTTCGCCGATCGCTCCTACTCCAACGCCGGCTCCGTGACGAACCGCGAGGGCATCCGTCTCGACAACCCGTACCTGGACAACGCCGCGCGCGGCACGATCTCGCAGCAGCTGATCGCCGCGATCAATTCCGGCGTGAACCCGAACACGGGCGCGGCCTTCACCGGCGCCAACGCGGCCGCGAACCAGGCGGCGGCGCTGGCACAGGTGGCGGCGGGCACCTACCGCTTCTCGCTGCGCCGCAACTGGGTCGACCTGGGCACGCGCGACGAGCGGATGGTACGCGACACCTATCGCGCCGTAGTCGGCGTGCGCGGCGACTTCAACGACGATTGGCACTATGAAGTGTCGGCCAATTACGGCCAGCACAAAGAAAATAGCGTCATCACCGGCAACGTGAACACACAGCGCTACCTGCTGGCGGTGGACACGACGCGCAACGCCGCCGGCCAGATCGTGTGCCGCTCACAGGTCGACCCGGCCTATGCCGGCGAGGACATCGGCGGCGATCCCTCGCGTCTCGCCGCTGATATCGCCGCCTGCGTCCCGCTCAACCCGTTCGGGCAGGGCTCGGTCAGCGACGCGGCACGCGCGTACCTGATCAACCCGACCACTGCCGAGGGCAAAGCGACCCAGTTCGTCGCCAGCGGCTATGTCGCCGGTGATCTCAGCCAGCTGTTCGAGCTGCCCGGCGGCCCGGTGGGCTTCTCGGTCGGCGCCGAATATCGTCGCGAGACGCTGACCTACGACCTCGATCCGCTGACTCAGGCGGGCTACAACTTCTACAACGCGATCCCGAGCTTCCGGGCGCCCGCGTTCGAGGTGAAGGAAGCGTATGGCGAGATCTCGGTCCCGCTGATCAAGGACGTGTTCCTGATCAAGGAACTGACGCTCTCGGGCGCGGGCCGCGTCGCCGACTATAAGGGTTCGGTCGGCACCGTGTTCGCATGGAACGGAAATGCCGTCTGGCGTCCGATCAACGACCTGCAGCTGCGCGGCGGCTATGCCAAGTCGGTGCGCTCGCCCTATCTCGGCGAGACCTACGCGCCGGCCGGCCAGAACTTCACGCCGGCGCCGGCGGATCCCTGCTCGGCGCGTAACATCGGCACAGGATCGGCCAACCGCGCTGCCAATTGCGCCGCAGCGGGCATCCCGACCAGCTACGACTATGTCTACTCCTCGTCACTGGAGATCAACAGCGGCGGCAACCGCAACCTGTCGGAGGAGACGTCCAAGTCGATCACGCTGGGCGCGGTCTTCCAGCCGAGCTTCGTCCGCGGCCTGTCGGTGTCGGTCGACTATTACGACATCAAGGTCGAGAACGTGATCACCTCGCCGGACGTGCAGCAGGCACTGAATGCCTGCTACGATGCGCCGTCGCTGGACAATCAGTTCTGCGCACTGTTCCAGCGCGCCGGCGCGGATGGTGGTCCGAACGGCGAGGAGCCGTATCGGATCATCGAGGGGTCGTACCAGGACTCGCCGCGTAACTACGCTCAGCTGCGCGCGCGCGGCATCGACACCCAGGTCGCGTACAACCACGACTTCGGCATCGTTCGCGCCTCCCTTGAGGGTGTGTGGACCCACATTCTGCAGCGGGACGACTTCACCGATCCGTCCAACCCCAACTTCAAGAACGTCATCACCGACGAGCTCGGCACGCCGTCCGATCGCTTCAACATCAGCACCAACCTGAAGTTCGGCGCGTTCACGATCGGCCACACGCTGCGGTGGATCGACAGCATGTACCTGAACACCTGGGAGGACTATAATGGCGTCAACGGCGAGCCGCCGCAGAACGCCGATTATGCGCCGATCAAGAAGTATCCGACCGTCACGTACAACGACATTCGCTTCTCGCTCGACGTGAACGACCAGTTCAACTTCTACGGCGGCGCCACCAACATCGGCGACGTCAAGCCGCCCTACGGCCTCACCGGCATCGGCCTGGGCTCGGGCATCTACGACAATCGCGGCCGCTTCATCTACATGGGCCTTACCGCGAAGTTCTGATGCGCGGATCAGCGTGTTAGGGAAGAGGGGTCGGGCATCTGCCCGGCCCCTTTTTTTCGTTCGGTACGGAGCGGCAGATGGCGGTGGAGGAAGCAGAGCGGCTCGCGGCATCGGGGCAGGCGGTCGCCGCCGCCGAGCTGCTCGCCGCCGCCGCGCGCGGCGGCGACGCCGATGCCGCGATGCTGCTGGCGGTGTGGCTGCTGCGCGGCACGCCGCTGCGACGCGACCTTCCGGCCGCGCGAACCTGGCTGCGCCGCGCGGTGGAGCTCGGCCACGTCGACGCCGCGCTGACCGAGGTGGCGCTCACCGCCAACGGCAGCGGCGCGCCGGCGGACTGGCCGCGCGCGCTCGCGCTGCTTCGCACCGCCGCCGCGAACGATCCCGTCGCCGCGGCGCAGCTGGCACTATTGCGGGCGATGGCGCTCGACGACGACGGCCAACCGAGCCGCCTGGCCGCCCCGGAGACGCTGAGCGCCGCGCCGCGCATCGTTCGCCATCCCGCGCTGCTCACGCCCGCCGAGTGCGCGCATCTCGCCACCGTGGGCGCCGCGCTGCTCGAGCCGGCGCGCGTGATCGACCCGCGCACCGGCGCCTGGGTGGCGCATCCGATCCGCACCTCCGACGGCGGCGCGATCGGGCCGACGCGCGAGGATCTCGTCGTCCGCGCGATCAACGCGCGCGTGGCGGCGATCAGCGGCACCACCGTCGCGCAGGGCGAGCCGTTGACGGTCCTGCGCTATCGCCCCGGTCAGGAATATCGCCCCCACCTCGACACGATCCAGGGCGCCGCCAACCAGCGGATCGTGACCGTGCTGCTCTACCTCAACCAGGGCTTCGGCGGAGGTGAGACGCACTTCCCCGACGCGGGCGTCACCGTCACGCCGCGCGGGGGCGACGCGCTGCTGTTCGCCAACACGCGCGCGGACGGCCGCCCCGACGCGGCGGCGCGCCACGCCGGGCGGCCCGTCACCCAGGGTGCGAAATGGCTGGCGACGCGATGGATCCGCGCCGCACCGGTCGATCCCTGGACGATCACCTGAGCGGCCCGGGCGAGCCGCGCCCGCCCGGCCCCCCGGGCCTCAGCCGACGTAACCGAAGGCGTCGCCGGTGAAGCTCAGCTGGCCCGGCTGGATCCCCTTGAGCAGGATCGTGTTGCCGTCCCCGAGATCGATCAGCGTGTCGCTGCCGACGTCGGTGACGACCGGGGTGCCGTCGAGCGTATAGGCGGCGATGTCGATCGTGTCGCCGCGACCGAAATCGCGGATCGTGTCCTTGCCGAAGCCGTCGGCGAAGACGAAGCGGTCGCTGCCGCTACCGCCGGTGAGCATGTCGTTTCCAGCACCGCCGACCAGCGTGTCGTTCCCCGCCTCGCCGCTCAGTCCATTGGCGCCGTCGCTGCCGCGGATCACGTTGTTCAGCGCGTTGCCCGTGCCGCTGTAGGCGCCGCCGCCGAGCGTGAGATTCTCGACCTCGGCGGCGAGACGATAGTCGACCGAGGCGAGCACGGTATCGATGCCCCCGCCGCTGAGCTCGATCACCTGGTCGCCGCGGCTATCGACGACATAGGTGTCGTTGCCGCCCTCGCCGCGCAGCGTGTCGTCGCCCTTGCCACCGTCGAGCCGGTCGTCGCCCGCGCCGCCGTACAGCGTGTCCTTGCCGCTGCCGCCGTAGAGTTTGTCATTGCCGTCCCAGCCGCGCAGCAGGTCGTTGCCGTCGAGACCGTACAGCGTGTCGTCGCCGCGGCTGCCGTACAGCTCATTGTCGAGACCGTTGCCGGTGCCCAGGCGCGCTGCACCGAGGAGGTACAGCTTCTCGACCTGCGAGCCCAGCGTATAGTCGATCGCGGCATAGACGGTGTCGATCCCCTGATTGGGGTCCTCGATCACGACGTCGCCGCGATTGTCGACGTAATAGGTGTCGTTGCCCTGCTCGCCGCGCAGCACGTCGGCGCCGCTGCCGCCGTCGAGCCGGTCGTCGCCCCATCCGCCGAGCAGCAGGTCGTTGCCCGCGTCGCCGAACAGGCTGTCGTTGCCGCGCATGCCGTGCAGCTCGTTGGCCAACGCGTTGCCGAGCAAGGTGTCGTTGCCGTCCCCGCTCACCGCATTCTCGATCTGTGTGCCCGACGCGATGGTGAAGGCGCGCGTCCCGCCGAAGCTGGTCACGCCGCCCTGTTTCAGCGAGATCGTCACGTCGCTGGCGATGGCCGCGGCGTTGATCCAGTCGGTGCCGCCGTCGCTGTCGACCAGCATGTGCCGCCCGTCCTCGCCCGCGATCGCGGCCATGGTGAAGAACTCGTTGGTGTAGGTGTAGACGTCGCCGGTGCCCGGGGCGGCACCGTACATGTCGAGCTTGAGCGTGTTCACCGTCGTGCGATTGGCGTCGTAGGTGCCGAACACGCCGGCGGTCTGCTCGAACTGGAAGGTCCAGGTGCCGAGCGTGTCGACACCGCGGAAGCCGCTGAGCCCGAAGGTGAAGGTCTGCGACGCGTCGGTGACGGTGGTGGCGTTGGTGTCGCTGAGGTCGATATAGCCCTCGGTACCGTCGGGCGCGATCAGCTTGATCTTGAGCCCGACCGCGCTGGCGTTGAACGAGGAGGTGCCGTCGCCGAGCAGCGTCGAGAAGTTGAGCGTGAGATCGAGATGCTCGACGTCCACGTCCTGGGTCACGCGGAACTGGAAGCTGGTCGGCGTCCCCACGAAGTCGTGGAACTGTGTCAGCGCGGTGTCGGCCGCGGTGGCGACCGAGGTCTTGCCGACGCGGATCGTGCCGGTCGAGGCGCTCACCTCGTTGGCGCTGGTCTTGGCCGCGCCGAACAGCGACCAGACCTCGGCGAGACGTACCGCGTTGTACGCGTCGACGGCGCCGTAGCCGTAATCGTTGCTGTAGTGCATCGCCCCGCCGTTCCAGCCGGCGTCGTCGCCGTTGAGCTGGAACTGGCGGTTGTTGAGCACATAGGTGAGGCCGCTGATCGTCGAGGTCGCCGCGGTCTGGCCGGTGTCGAAGGCGACCGGGAGCTTCGCCGAGGCGGCGAGGATGTCCTTGATGTCGCGCCAGCCGAGCTCGCCGTTGGCGTCGAGGATGAGGCTGACGACGCCGCTCACCACCGGGGTCGCGCCCGAGGTGCCGCCGAACGTGTCGGTATAGTCCTCGGCGCCGCCGGGCTTGGCGAGCGTGTTGTAACCGTCGCGCCCGAGCAGGTCGGTGGTCACCTGCCCCGTCCCGCCGAGCTCGGCATAGTCGTTGGACGGCGCCGAGACGAGCAGGTGCGCGCCGCTGTCGACATATTGCGACGAGCTGCCGTCGACCTCGCGATAGGCCCCCACGGCGATGACGTGACGGTCGCTCTTCCAGCTGTCGGCCTGCCCGTCGATCACGTCGTTGCCGGCGGCGGCGACGTGGGTCGTGCCCAGCCCGCCGCGTCCCTCGGCCGAGCCGTAGCCGAGCGCCGTCACCATGCCGTTGGCGAACGAGCCGGCGGTGGTGCGCGCCGCGGCGGTGGTGACATAGTCGAGCCCGCCCCAACTGTGATTGGTGACGTCGTAGCGCGCCGACTGTTTCACCGCCTCGAAGAATTTGGTGAGGTCGGCGCCGTTGACGAAGATCCCCTCCTTCGAATCGTCCTCCGAATAGGGGTCGAAGATGTTCACGCCGGTGAGGTGCGCGCCATAAGCGACGCCCACCCCGCCCGCGCCGTTGCGCTCGGCCGCGATCAGCCCGGCGACCGAGGTGCCGTGCGGGCCCGAGGCGGGGCGATAGTCGCCGTCATAGACCTTGCCGTCGACCACCACCTGCTTGGAGGCGTCGTAGTTCCCGTCGAGGTCCCAGTGCGCATATTGCACGCCCGAGTCGTAGACGCCGACGGTCACGCCCTTGCCGGTATAGTCCTTCCAGACGGTCTGCAGGTCGCCGAGGCGCTGGAGGTGCCACTGATCCTTGGCGAGCGGGTCGGCGACGTCGATCGCGTAGAGCTTGAACGCGGTGGTGACCGCCTTGCCGGTCGAGAGGTCGAACGCCGGGATCGGCCCGGCGGCGACGGCGGCCGCGGGGACGACGCCCGGCTGCGCGCTCAGCCCGGCAGCATCGAGTGGCCCGGTCGTCGCGCGCTGACCGGTCGCGGCGGCGCGCGCCGGGGCGAGCGCGGCCATGTCGCCGGGGCCGTATGTACCCTGATCGATCCGCTGCCCGGCGGTACGCGACGCTATGTTGAGCTTCGATGCCATGCCTGTCTCACTCCCGGTGAAGGTCGGCCGGCCAAGGATGCACGAACGCCCGGCGGTGGGGCCGCCGTTGTCGTCGCCGCCCCTTCCCTGACTGGTCGGACGCACGTTGTTGCTCGAGCAAGAATGAGGTTAACTATGGTGAAGGAAGCTGACAAGGCGCAGAATTTCACCGCCGCAATAAAGCGTCATCGACGGAAACTTTCGCGATACTTCTTCTGAGAGGGATCAGACGCAACGATCGTGCGAGGTTGAGTGGCTCGCCGCCCGCACGGGCGCGCTCCAATCAGCCGCAGGTGATCTCCACGACGCGCCCCGCCGAATCGAGGATCACGTTCAGCCGATCCTCGCGCAGGTCCATCGTCCGCGGCTGGCCGACGCGGAGCACGCGCACCTCTCGGTGACCGCCGCCGAGCAGCGGCGCGCGCATGTCCTCGGACCATCGCTTGCCGACGAGATCCGCGCCGGCGCACCCCGACACCGCCCCGGCGCCGGCGAGCCGTCGCTGCTGCGCGCCGGGCGGCGGGAGACGCGAGCGACCGTGTGGCTGCTGATCGGGCGCATTGGTCATCAGCGTCGCTCCGAGGATGAAGAGGATGAACATGACGGTCCTCCGGGCTGGGACAGAGGTACATCCTACTCGATCCCGCGACGCACAGGGAAGCGCTCGCCCGTTCGCCGAACTGGGTACCAGCTTTTCTCCCACCGTTTTCGCTAGATGACAGCGGCGATCGACTATGTCACAGGCCCGCCATGATCGACGTCACTCGCGAACTCGTCGCTTATGCGATCATCGGCGCGGTCCTGCTGGTCGGCATCCCGAGCGCGATCGTCATACTGCGCCGGCGCCACCGCCAGAAGCTTCGTCGTCGCGGCATCAAACGTTACGGCCACTGATCGCCGGGCCCGTTCGAGCCCGCGAGGCTCGCCCGGGCGCGTCGCCGGCCGCGAGCCGTCTCAGCCGGCGCGGCGGCGCGCCGCCATCTCCTGATAGAGCCGCTCCACCGCGCTGCTGCCGGTCGAGCGGAAGAGCCCCGGTACCACGGCGTGGACCAGACATGCGGTTCCTGCACCCAGCAGCGTGATCCCGAAGCGTGAGGCGACCCGCGCGTGCGCGAGATAGCTCTCCCCGACGGCGCGCGGGTGATCGACGAACATCCGACTGAGCATCTCGCCCCCTCCTCCACTCGGCGAGGAGGATAGCGCCGATCATCGGCGATGAGCGTCTCTTCTATCAGCATTTCAGGGGTGGATTTGGCCATTTCGTGCTATGATCGAGCTCGCATGGAGAATATCTCCCTCGACTCGACCGATCGCCGGCTGCTCGGTCTCCTCCAGGAGGATGCCGCGATCTCGGTGGCCGATCTCGCCGCCCGGGTGGGCCTCTCGGCGACGCCGTGCTGGAAGCGAGTCAAGCGGCTCGAGCGGGTCGGGCTGATCCGGTCGCGGGTCGCGCTGCTCGACCGCGCCGCACTCGGTCTCGACGTCACCGTCTTCGTCGCGGTGCGCACGACGCAGCACAGCGACGAGTGGCTGCAGACCTTCGCCGAGGGCGTGGCGCGCATCCCGGAGGTGGTGGAATTCTACCGGATGAGCGGCGAGGTCGACTATCTGCTCAAGGTCGTGGCGCGCGACATCGCCGATTATGACCGGATCTACCGCAAGCTGATCAAGGTCGCGCCGCTGCACGACGTCAGCTCCTCCTTCGCGATGCAGGAGATCAAGTCGACGACCGCGCTGCCGCTGTAGCCGCGACCCCGCCCGATGTGCCCGCCGCCATCTCGGCGCCGCGCCGCGCCACCGCGTGCAGCGTCCGCTCGAGCAGGGCCGTCAGCGCGCGATCATGGTCGAGCACGTCGAGCCCCGCGCGAGTCATGCCACCGGGGCTCGCCACCGCGTCGGCCAGCGCGGCCGGGCCACGCTCGCTCGCCGAGGCCATAGCCGCCGCGCCGTCGACGGTGGCGAGGGCCACCGCCGCGGCCTCGTCGCGCGACAGGCCGATCGCGACCCCGGCATCGGTCAGCGCGTCGACGAAGCGGAACAGGAAGGCGGGACCGGTGCCCGACAGCGCGCCCGCGGCGGCAAAGCGCGCGGCATCGTCGAACCACTCCACCAGCCCCAACGGCGCGAGCAGCCGATCCACCACCGCGCGCGCCGTGGCCGGCGCCGCGGGCGCGTGCACCGCGACCACGCCGCGGCCGAGCTCGACCGGGAGGTTGGGCATGGTCTGGATCGGCACGGGGCCCGGGAAGGCCGCCGCCAAGCGGGCCGGATCGGCGCCGGCGAGCATCGAGACGAGCAGCGGCGCCGCGCCGACCGGGGCGCGATGCACCGTCGCCACCGCGTCGAGTTGCTGCGGCTTGATGCCGAGGATCACCGCGTCGGGCGGCGGCGCGTCGGGCAGGTCGCGCGCCTGGCGCACGCCGACCGGCAGCACGCGATGCTGGCGATTGACGACGTCGACGTCCTCGGCCGCGACCACCCCGCTCGCCAGCCAGCGCCGCAGCATCGCCGAGGCCATGTTGCCGCAGCCGATCATCCATAGCCGCATCGCGCGTCAGGCCTCGCCCGCGGTCTCGACCATCGCCGCGGCGATCGCCTCGCTCGGGGACTTGCCGCCCCACAGTACGAATTGGAACACCGGGTAGAAGCGCTCGCACTCGTCGATGGCCGACTCGACCAACAGCTCGGCGGTACTCAGCGCCATGGTCGCGTCGCCGTCCTCGGCCTCGATCGCGGTGGCGTTGCGATAGAGCAGGATGCCGCTGCTCGACCAGATCTCGAAATGCCCCATCCACAGCTGCTCGTTGACGAGCGCGAGCACCTCGTAGACCGGCGCGCGCCGGCCCTCCGCCACCTTCACGTCGGGGAAGGCGAGCAGCTGGAGCACGCCGTCCTCCTCGCGCCACAGCGCGCGCAGCTCATATTCGGTCCAGCTGCCCTTGATCGAGGCGGTGATCTCGTCCTCGCCGCGCTCACACGGCCAACCATGCGCGAGGAAATAGGCCTCAAGCATGTCGAGCGGTGCCTCGCCCGCATTGTCGTCGTCCGCCTCGTCGAGCATCAGTGTCTTATCGCTAGGCACGCGGCCCCCTCTCCTGGCGCGACGCGATCAGACGCCCGACTTGGCGGCCAGCGCCGCCTCAAGCGTCTCGATCCGCGCGCGCAGCGCGTCATTCTCGTCGCGCGCCGCGGCGGCCATCGCCTTCACCACCTCGAACTCGTCGCGCGCGACGAAATCCAGCCCACCGATCCACTCGCGCGCGCGCGCGCGCGCGTTCGCCTCGGCCTCGCGCCCGACGCCGGCGAGAGTGCCGGCCGCGCCGTTGAAGAGCTTGGCGAGGTCGCCGAACAGATGATTCTCGGACTGCATAAGATCATTTTCCTGTAGAGGCGATTAACCGACCATCTGGGACGCCGCGGCCGGCGACACAAGCCGTTCCGCGTCGGGGTTGAGCTGATCGATACGCCAGTTGAGCGTGCCGGCGAAACCCAGCCACATCATATACGGGACCAATAGCCACGCGGCGCGGCGGCGCACCTGCGCGAAGACGAAGGTGGTGAGGATCGTCAGCCCGAGGATCGCGACGATCAGCAGGAACGCCGCGGACACCTGGTGCGCGCCGAAGAACAGCGGCGTCCACACCAGGTTGCCGGCGAACTGCGCCGCGAACAGGGCGACCGCCAGCCACCGCAGCCGCGCCCCGCGCGCGCTCAGCACCAGCGCGAGCGCCACGCCCATCATGACGTAGAGCAGCGACCAGGCGACGGGGAACAGCCAGCCCGGCGGCGTCAGCTCGGGCTTGGCGAGCGCGCGATACCAGCCGTTCGAGTCACCGGAGGGCACCGTCCGCCCCGACAGGAAGCCGAGCAGCAGCACGCCGGGCACCGCCAGCGCCGCCCAGCGCAGGAAAGACATCCGCAGCTGCTCCCTGGAAGCGACAACCCCCACGCTCGTCTCCCTGATCGGTCCGTCCCGGTACTGCTGCCGCAACGCCCTACTCAGGTAAATGGTGCTTGTACCATTTTCACCCGCGCGCCGCGGCGACGAGGAACTCGACGTTCCCCTCGGGCCCCGTGATCGGGCTCTCGACCACGCCCTGGACCTGCCAGCCGCGCTGCTCCAGCCATGCGACCACCTCGCCGCAGACGCGCGCGTGGACCAGCGGGTCACGCACCACCCCGCCCTTGCCGACCTCGGCCCGGCCGGCCTCGAACTGCGGCTTGATCAGCGCCATCACGCGGCCGCCGGGCCGGACGAAGCCGAGCGGCACCTCGAGCACCTTCGCCAGGCCGATGAAGCTCGCGTCGCACACCACCAGGTCGATCGGCTCGGGCACGTGCGAAGCGGTGAGCAGCCGCGCGCTGGTCTGCTCGTGGACGACGACGCGCTCGTCCTGGCGCAGCTTCCAGGCGAGCTGGTTGGTGCCGCTGTCGACCGCATAGACCCGCGCCGCGCCGCGGCCGAGCAGCACGTCGGTGAAGCCGCCGGTCGAGCTGCCGACGTCGATCGCCGTCGCGCCGGCCACCGCCCAGCCGAACTGGTCGAGCCCATGGGCGAGCTTGATGCCGCCGCGCGACACCCAGGGGTGATCGCGCCCGCGCACCTCCAGCGGCACGTCGTCGGCGAGCGCCTGGCCGGGCTTGTCGACCTTGCGCTCGCCGGCGAAGACCAGCCCCGCCATCACCAGCGCCTGCGCGCGCGTGCGCGACTCGGCGAGGCCACGATCGACGAGCATCTGGTCCACGCGCTGCTTGGGCATGCCGCCCTATCGCGCCCCCGGGACGGCGCCGCAACCGCTCGTCGCTCGGCCGGGTCGGTTCGCGTCAAATGCTGCGTTGCAGGATTGCCGATCGATTTAGTAGGTTATAGCTGAAGGTCCGAGGCCGCGGCGCTGCCGACCCCTAGACTGATCGTCGCGGCCTCACCCAGAGGAGGTGTGTCATGGGACATTCCGCGTTCGACCTGTCGGTGCAGCCGACCGTCCTGACCGTCCCCGGGCTGGGTGGCTCGGGGCCCGCGCACTGGCAGACCCTGTGGGAGAAGAGCCGCCCCGACGCCGCCCGGATCGAGCTGGGCATGTGGGATCGGCCGCATCGCAACGCCTGGGTCACCAAGATCGACCAGGCGGTGGCGAGCGCGCGCGCGCCGGTGATCCTGGTCGCGCACAGCCTCGGCTGCGTCGCGGTGGCGTGGTGGGCGTCGCTCAGCCCGCAGCCTTACGGCTGGCCGGTCGCGGGCGCGCTGCTGGTGGCGCCCGCCGACGTCGATCGCGCCGGCGTCGCGCCTGAGCTCGCCCCGTTTGCCCCCACGCCGAAACAGCCGCTGCCCTTCCCCTCGATCGTGGTCGCGTCGAGCGACGATCCCTGGGTGACGCTCGACCGCGCGCACAGCCTCGCGGTCGACTGGGGCAGCCACTTCATCGACTATGGCGCCTGCGGGCACATCAACGCGGCGAGCGGGCTGGGCCGCTGGCCCGAGGGGCTCGAGCTGCTCGACCGCGTGATCGCCGCGGCCGGTGGCCCGCACGGCGAGGCGCGCACGCCCGGCGACGCGCGCGCCATCCTCGCGCGGCCGCGCGAACGCGGGGCGGAGCTGCGCGCGTGACGGGCCGAGGACCTGCCACGCGCCCCCTCCACGCTCCTCACTCGCGCGGCACGCGCTCCGTCGTCGCCGCCGCGAGCAGCGCGATCCCCAGCGCCGCCCCCGTCGCGCGCCACAGCGCGACATTGTCGGGCGCGGCATAGTCGGCCGTCCCGAGGAATGCTCCCGCCACCAGCCCCGACCACAGCAGCAGGTAGGGCAGCCAGTCCCAACGCGCGCCCTCGCCCATCAGCGCGCCCGCGAGATGCTGGCCCAGCTTGACCAGCGCGCCGGTCATGTAGGTGACCCCCACGCTCACCTCGCCGTCGCGCTGGAACACGGTGTTGAGCCCGCCCATCGCCAGCGCGAGCAGCACCGTGCCCAGCCCGCCGAGCGGGCCGAACTCGGGCAGTGCCGCCGCCACCGCGAGCGGCACCGCGGCAAGCACGATCACCCCCGGCCGCCGCCACCGTCCCAGCGCCGCGCCCGCGGTGGCGCCGACCACCACGCCCGCGACGAAGGCGAGGATCAGCGCGGCCGCGGTGAGCGCCAGCGGCGAACCGCCCGCCAGCGCCACCGCCAGCCGCGTCGAGTTGCCGCTCATGAAGGAGACGAACAGCCCGTTGAGCCGCAGGAAGCCGATCGCGTCGACATAGCCCGCCAGCGCCGCCAGCGCGATCGCCAGCCACCATTCGCGTCGTGGATGCCGGGTCACGCGTCGATCGCTTCCTCGTCCATGCGCGCCGCATTCTCCTGGATGAAGGCGAAGCGGTGCGCCGGGTTGGTTCCCATCAGCCGGTCGACCAGATCCTTCACGCCGGCGCGCTCCTCATATTCCTGCGGCAGCGTGATGCGGATCATGCTGCGCTTGGCGGGGTCCATCGTCGTCTCGCGCAGCTGAAGCGGGTTCATCTCGCCCAGACCCTTGAAGCGCGCCACCTCCACCTTCTTGCCCTTGAAGACCGTGCGCTCCAGCTCGGCACGATGCGCGTCGTCGCGCGCGTAGAGCGACTTGGCGCCGACCGTCAGGCGATACAGCGGCGGCTGCGCGAGGTGCAGGTGCCCCTGTCGGACCAGCTCGGGCATCTCCTGGAAGAAGAAGGTCATCAGCAGCGTCGCGATATGCGCGCCGTCGACGTCGGCGTCGGTCATGATGACGATCTTCTCGTAGCGCAGCTGCTCGGGGCGACAGTCCTTGCGCGTGCCGCAGCCGAGCGCCTGGATCAGGTCGGCGATCTCCTGATTGGCGAGGATCTTGGCCGAGGTGGCCGAGGCGACGTTGAGGATCTTGCCGCGGATCGGCAGGATCGCCTGAGTCTTGCGGTCGCGCGCCTGCTTGGCCGAGCCGCCCGCCGAGTCGCCCTCGACGATGAACAATTCCGTGCCGTCCGAACTGTCCGCGGAACAGTCGGTCAGCTTGCCGGGCAGCCGGATCTTCCGCGCCGAGGTGGCGGTCTTCCGCTTGACGTCGCGCTCGGCCTTGCGCCGGAGCCGCTCGTCCATCCGCTCCAGCACATAACCCAGAAGCGCCTTGCCGCGCTCCATATTGTGGCCGAGCCAGTGGTCGAAATGGTCGCGCATCGCCTTCTCGACCAGCCCCGCGGCCTCGGGCGAGGTCAGCCGGTCCTTGGTCTGCGACTGGAACTGCGGCTCGCGGATGAAGACGCTGAGCATCAGCTCGCTGCCCACCATCACGTCGTCCGCGGTGAGCTCCTTGGCGCGCTTGTTGCCGACGAGCTCGGCGAACTGGCGCAGACCGCGCACCAGCGCCTGGCGCAGCCCCTGCTCGTGCGTTCCGCCATCGGGGGTCGGGATGGTGTTGCAATACCAGCTGTAGCTGCCGTCGCTCCACAGGGGCCAGGCGACCGCCCACTCGACCTTCCCCTGCTGGTCGGGGAAATCCTGCTGGCCCGCGAAGAAGTCGGCGGTGGCACAGTCGCGGCCCGCGATCTGCTCGCGCAGATGATCCGACAGGCCGCCGGGGAATTGGAACACGGCCTCGGCGGGGATACCGCCCTCGCGGTCCCCGTCGGGGATCAGCTCGGGCGCGCAATGCCAACGGATCTCGACGCCGGCGAACAGATACGCCTTGGAGCGTGCCAGCTTGTAGAGCCGCGCCGGCTTGAAGTGCAGCTCGGGGCCGAAGATCTCGGTGTCGGGGGTGAAGGCCACCGAGGTGCCGCGCCGGTTGGGCGCGGCGCCGACGGTCTCGAGCGGGCCGAGCGTCTGCCCCTTACTGAAGCGCTGGCGGTACAGCTGCCGGTCGCGCGCGACCTCGACGACGGTGTCGCTCGACAGCGCGTTGACCACCGACACGCCGACGCCGTGAAGCCCGCCCGAGGTCGCATAGGCCTTGCCCGCGAACTTGCCGCCCGAGTGGAGCATCGAGAGGATCACCTCGAGCGCCGACTTGTCCGGGAATTTGGGGTGCGGGTCGACCGGCATGCCGCGGCCGTTGTCGACGATCGTCAGGCGGTTGCCCGGCTCCAGCGTGATCTCGATGCGGGTGGCATGGCCCGCTACCGCCTCGTCCATCGCGTTGTCGAGCACCTCGGCGGCGAGATGGTGCATCGCGCGCTCGTCGGTGCCGCCGACGTACATGCCGGGCCGGCGGCGGACCGGCTCCAGCCCCTCGAGCACCTCGATCGACGAGGCGTCATAGGCGGGGGTGCCGGCGGAGGGGGAAGCGAACAGATCGGCCATGACGGTCATATAACCACGCGGCGCCGTCGACCCAAGCGCCGCCGACGGTTGCCGCGGCAATGATTTCTCACGAAACCCAAGCGGGACCGGGGTCGTTCGCGGATCGTTCGATCAGGGAGTGACCTACATGAGAGTATATCTTGCCGCCGCGGCGATCGCGGCGTCGCTGGCGGCTGTCCCCGCGGCGGCGCGGGACACCACGACGGGCGATCCCTCGGTGAGCGGCGGTTTCTCCGGCATCTACGCCGGCGCCGCGGGCGGCTATGACGTCCAGCCCAATGACGGCGGCTCGCGCATCGAGTTCGACCGCAACCTCGACGGCCGCTTCGGCGACACCGTGCTGACCGGTACCGGGGCAGACGCCTTCGCGCCGGGCTTCTGCGGCGGCCGCGCGCGCGCCGCGCAGGGGCCGCGCAACGGCGGCCCGGGCTGCGCCAAGGACCGCGACGGCTGGAGCTATTACGGCCGCGTCGGCTTCGACCAGCAGAGCGGGCCGATCGTCTACGGCGTGGTCGGCGAGTTCGGCCGCACCCATATCAACGACAGCACCACCGGCTTCTCCTCCACCCCGGCCAATTACGTGATGTACCGCCAGGTCAACTGGGAGGCAGCGGTGCGCGCGCGCGCCGGCTACACGCCCAACGACTCGACGTTGTTCTACGGCACGTTCGGGCCCTCGCTGGCGCGGATCGACAGCGAGTTCTCCTCGAGCCAGAGCACCAACAGCTTCACCGCGCGCGGGCGGCAGGACCAGTTCGGCTTCCAGGGCGGCGGCGGCATCGAGCAGCGCCTCGGCGACCATTTCTCGGTCGGGCTCGAGTACGTCTATCACCAGTATCAGGACGACGACTATCGCGTCCGTGCCGCCGGGCCGGCCGCCACGCCCTTCACCAACGCCGCCAACGGCGGGACGATCGAGGGCACCGACTTCCGCCGCTCGGACGATAAGTTCCGCTGGCACAGCCTGCGCGCCACCGCGGCGTTCCGCTTCTGAGGTGATCGGGGCGGCCGCGGACGAGCGCCCGCCCCTCCTCCTCGTACACCGGCGAAGGCCAGGCCCCAGATGGGGGGCCTGGTGCGTCCCACAAGCGCACCCGACCGGCCCCCGGCCTTCACCGGGGCACAGCACCCATCCTCTCGCCGTCGCTTGCCCTCAGCGCAGGCGCGGGCCGCCGAACGGCAGCGGGGGGGCGCGACGGTCGCGGCGGGGCAGCTGTGCCTGATAGGCGTGGCCGCAATGGTCGACGCAATAGGGGAAGCCTGGGTTCACCTTGTCGCCACAGAAGTGAAAGTCGGGCTCGCCCGGGTGGCCGAGCGGCCATTTGCAGATCTTGTCGTTCAGATCGAGCAGCGAGGTCTTGTTGGCGAACTCGGGCGCGGTGCGCGCGGGCACCAGCCGCCGCGGCGGCGCGGGCGCGATCGGCGGCTGCTGCTCGCCCGGGGCCTGGCGCACGAAGCCGCCGGGACCGACCGAGCGCAGCACCGGCTCGCGCTTCGCCGGCGGCGCGCTGGGCGCCGCCTCCTCGGTCGACTCGTCGTCCGCACCGGCCGCCGCCGCGTCCGCGCTCGACTCGGTCGCGAAGGCTGGTGGGGCCGGGCGCGCGGCGGGTGCGGGCGCGGCGGCGCGCACCGGCGCGGGCTTGGGCGCGGGCGGCGGCGGCGCCGCGGCAGCCGGCGCCGGCTCGGCGGCGCGCGACTCCGCCATGGTCG
>NZ_JAHXZL010000006.1 GCF_019429525.1 Sphingomonas folli
AGCGCCGCGCCGGCCAGCGCCGCGCCGGCCAGCGCGCGCGCCGCCGCGATCATCCCGCGTCGCCGCTCACCTCCGTCCGCTCGCCCGCGCCCCCGCCCGCCCCGCCGCCCGCCCCGCCCCATCGCTTGCTCCCCTGCCGGCGCGTGCCCCGCCGCGCCTTGTCGCGCGCAGCCTAGCGTCCCACATCGCGCGGGCAAGCGCCCCGCGCTGGACCTGCTCGAACAAATCTGGAACAGACACCCGCATGGCCCTCACCACCCTCTCCGTCCGCGGCGCGCGCGAGCACAATCTCAAGGACGTGTCGGTCGACATCCCGCGCGACACGCTCACCGTGATCACCGGCCTGTCGGGCTCGGGCAAGTCGAGCCTGGCGTTCGACACGATCTACGCCGAGGGCCAGCGCCGCTACGTCGAGTCGCTCTCGGCCTATGCGCGCCAGTTCCTCGAGCTGATGCAGAAGCCCGACGTCGACCATATCGAGGGCCTCTCCCCCGCGATCTCGATCGAGCAGAAGACGACGAGCCGCAACCCGCGCTCGACGGTGGCGACCGTCACAGAGATCTACGATTACATGCGCCTGCTGTGGGCGCGCGTCGGCGTGCCCTACTCGCCGGTCACCGGGCTGCCGATCGCGGCGCAGACGGTCAGCCAGATGGTCGACCGCGTGATGGCGCTGCCCGAGGGGACGCGGCTGTACCTGCTCGCGCCGGTGGTGCGCGGGCGCAAGGGCGAGTATCGCAGGGAGCTGGCCGAGTGGCAGAAGGCGGGCTTCACCCGCGTCCGCATCGACGGCGCGGTGCATGAGATCGACGAGGCCCCCGCGCTCGACAAGAAGTACAAGCACGACATCGAGGTGGTGGTCGATCGCCTGGTCGTGCGCGAGGACGTCGCGACGCGCCTCGCCGACAGTTTCGAGACCGCGCTGAAGCTCGCCGACGGGCTCGCCTATGTCGACCCGGTGGACGCGGTGGAGCCGCGCACGCCCGAGAGCGTCGTGCTGGGCGACCACGCGCCCCCGGGGCGGATCGTCTTCTCGGAGAAGTTCGCCTGCCCGGTCAGCGGCTTCACCATCGCCGAGATCGAGCCGCGGCTGTTCTCGTTCAACGCGCCGCAGGGCGCCTGCCCGGCGTGCGACGGGCTCGGCGAGAAACTGGTGTTCGACGAGGACCTGATCGTCCCCAACCACGAGCTCAGCATCAAGAAGGGCGCGGTGGTGCCCTGGGCCAAGAGCAACCCGCCCTCGCCCTATTACATGCAGGTGATGGCGAGCCTGGCGCGCGAGCTCGGCTTCTCGCTCGACACGCCCTGGGGCGAGCTCCACCCCGAGGTGGCGGACAAGATCCTCTACGGCACCGAGGGGCAGCCGGTGACGCTGACCTTCATCGACGGCAAGAAGAGCTACGACGTCAGGAAGCCGTTCGAGGGCGTGATCGGCAACCTCAACCGCCGCATGCTCTCCACCGAGAGCGCGTGGATCAAGGAGGAGCTGGGCAAGTATCAGTCGTCGCAGCCGTGCGAGACCTGCCACGGCGCGCGGCTCAAGCCCGAGGCGCTCGCGGTGAAGATCGCGAACGAGGACATCAGCCACGCCACGCGGCTGAGCGTGGTCGACGCGCTCGCCTTCTTCACCGACCTGCCGAACCATCTCGGCGACCAGCAGCGCGCGATCGCCGAGCGGATCCTCAAGGAGATCATCGAGCGGCTCGGCTTCCTCAACAACGTCGGGCTCGACTATCTCAACCTCGACCGCACCTCGGGCACGCTCTCGGGCGGCGAGAGCCAGCGCATCCGCCTCGCCTCGCAGATCGGCAGCGGGCTGTCGGGGGTGCTGTACGTGCTCGACGAGCCCTCGATCGGGCTGCACCAGCGCGACAACGACATGCTGCTCGCCACGCTGCGCCGGCTGCGCGACCTCGGCAACACCGTGCTGGTGGTCGAGCATGACGAGGACGCGATCCGCACCGCCGATTACGTCATCGACATGGGGCCGGGCGCGGGCGTGCGCGGCGGCGAGGTGGTGGCGCAGGGGACGCTGCCCGAGCTGCTCGCCAGCACCGGCTCGGTGACCGCCGACTATCTCAACGGCGTGCGCGCGGTGCCGGTGCCGCCCAAGCGCCGCAAGGGCTCGGGCAAGAAGCTGACGGTGCACAACGCGCGCGCCAACAACCTCACCGGCGTGACCGCGTCGATCCCGCTCGGCACCTTCACCTGCGTGACCGGCGTGTCGGGCTCGGGCAAGTCGAGCTTCACCATCGACACGCTGTTCGCGGGGGCGGCGCGCCAGCTCAACGGCGCGCGCGTGCTGGCGGGCAAGCACGACAAGATCACCGGGCTGCAGCACCTCGACAAGGTGATCGACATCGACCAGTCGCCGATCGGCCGCACCCCGCGCTCGAACCCGGCGACGTACACGGGCGCCTTCACCCAGATCCGCGACTGGTTCGCCGGGCTGCCGGAATCGCTCGCGCGCGGCTACAAGCCCGGCCGGTTCAGCTTCAACGTCAAGGGCGGGCGCTGCGAGGCGTGCCAGGGCGACGGCGTGCTCAAGATCGAGATGCACTTCCTCCCCGACGTCTACGTCACCTGCGACGTGTGCCACGGCGCGCGCTACAACCGCGAGACGCTGGAGGTGAAGTTCAAGGGCCACTCGATCGCCGACGTGCTCGACATGACGGTGGAGGACGCCGCGGGCTTCTTCGCCAACGTGCCGCCGATCCGCGACAAGATGGCGATGCTGGTCGAGGTCGGGCTCGGCTACGTCAAGGTCGGCCAGCAGGCGACGACGTTGTCGGGCGGCGAGGCGCAGCGCGTCAAGCTCGCCAAGGAACTGTCGCGCCGCGCGACGGGGAACACGTTGTACATCCTCGACGAGCCGACGACCGGGCTGCACTTCGAGGACGTGCGCAAGCTGCTCGAGGTGCTTCACGCTCTGGTGGAGCAGGGCAACACCGTGGTGGTGATCGAGCACAACCTCGACGTGATCAAGACCGCCGACTGGATCATCGACCTGGGGCCGGAGGGCGGCGTCAAGGGCGGCGAGATCGTCGCCGAGGGCACGCCGGAGCAGGTGGTGAAGGAGACGCGGAGCTATACGGGGCGGTATCTCGCGCCGCTGCTGGGGAAGCGCGGGGTGGCCGTGAAGGCGGAGGCCGAGGCGGCGGAGTGAGGTAGACAGTCAGAATAGCTTATGCTGTCTCGAACTCTACCTTCTTCATTATCTCAGTAGCCAATGCGAGAGCCGCTACCATTTCACCCTTGCAAATATGAGAAGAGAGAGCGCTCACCCCCTCTTCGTCGTTCGCAAAGCCAATAAGGGTTTTAAACGGTTCGCCGCGGTGAATTGCGAGTTTCCGCCTGCACGCTGAGAGCGTTACATATAAGGGCGAATCAAGCGGAAACTCGCTATTCTCCTCAGGGATCCCGGAAGATTTCTCGTCGACTAAGCGTGCCGCCATGAAGAGCACAGCCATCGCACGCGCTATCTTGTCCGGCCTATTTTCCGGAACAGGAAAAGCCCGGAAGAAAAACTGAGTAGAGTAAAATAGAGCCTCGCGAAGAGTAGCAAGGAGACTTTCGCGCGTATCACTCTCCGCATAGATGGCGGAGAACGCGAGTGCGGCATCGCGGTCGGCCAAAGCGTCATACTCGGCCATGACGCTTGGACCAGCTATACTTTTGAGCTCCTTCACGTTCCCATGGAGTGAAAGGCCTTGCGAGGTGTGGCGGATCTCGTGAAACAGATAAGTGACGAACACTCTTTCCAGCAAGGCAGGTAACTCGGATACGTCCAAGACCTCACCCCGTTCGTCGAACTCTCGCCGCACAACCTCTACGACAGCACTAAGAATGCGGGATACTGGCTCTTCGTCAATCGCCAGAACGCCGCCGTTGAGCATAAACGCGCCAGCAGATGCGGCGAGCGACTTGATCGTCACAGAACCGACGCTTGCGACTGCATCGTAGAATTTGCCATTTAACTCGGCAGCGTGCGCACCATCGCCGCAGGTGTAACTCGTGAGCTTGGCGCACGCTTTCGCTGCCCCATCCTCAAGGCGACCCAGTAGGTCAATCTGAACGTCCGGGAATGTCTCACTGACCGGCATAAAGCCCCCTGTTCAAATGTTTGTCCCCGGCCTCCCTCGGGATCCTTAGGTACCCGTTAAGCACTCCTGTCGCAACCGTGCCAAAGAAGTTCCAACCTTCGGTTTGCCGCTCCTCACGCTCCATTCGACGCAGAACGCCCGGCGATAACGTTGACACTGGACCCCAATAGGATGCCCATAGGTAAACAATCTCGTTGGGTTGGCGTTGATTGCGTCAGCTCGCGTTTTTGTATCTGGGAGAATCACATGTTTCACGCAGGCTCGGGGGGTACGGGCGTTGGGACATACGATCATGGGGACGATCGGTCCCCCGAGAAGCGCCAGTATACCGTCAAAGGCATAGAAGCCGAGACAGTCACGCTAATGCGATCGGCGGCAAATAAGGAAGGAATGAAAATCGGCAGCTGGGTCTCCCTTCGTATGAGGGAAGCTGCAGAACGCGCGCTTGCAAATGGAGACGACTGCAGCTTAACAAAACAGGCGGATTTGAAGTTAGACAATGCGGTCAGCCGTATGGCTGCGGTTCTCGAACGTTATGAACGTAACGTAGAGGCGCGACTTGTCGTCGTTGAACGCGAATTACATGAAATTACGAGCAGCCAACGCTCTATTTTGTCAGCACTTATACAACAGCGCTCTGAGTAGCATCTCGGGTGAGAGTGGCGGTTTTCGGGTGTCAGGATGACCGCCAACCCCGCGGCAGCAGCCCATCTTGCGTTTCGCTCCGGCTGAGGGGGCAATCGAGGCAAGACCGCCGCCTTTAACGTAGCGCGGTGCCGTCCGCCTGCCATCGTCCGCGCTGACCCGATCTGGCGAGCGGCGACGCTCCTCCGGTCAGCCGGCGCGCGCCCCCCTGTCCTACACCGTCCAACACCGCGCACCCTCGCCGCCTCCCCTAGCCGCAGCGAGCCGCGCCCCATGACCGTCATGTCACCGATGGAAGGCATCACCGCCCCCGCACGCCGGGCCGAGACGCCCCCCACCCCCGCCCCCGACCCGCTCGCCACCCCGTTCATCCCCTCGCGCCGCGCCGACGGCTGGTCCGCCGAGCGCCAGCGCGCCTTCCTCGAAGCCATCGCGGAGGGCCATGGCGTCGAACGCGCCGCCGCGCGCGTCGGCCTCTCCGCCACCTCGGCCTTCGCCTTCCGCCGCTCGGCCAAGGGCAGCGCCTTCGCGCTCGGCTGGCGCGCCGCCACCCTGGTCGCGCGCGAGACCGTCGCCGAGACGCTGATGGCGCGCGCGATCGAGGGCCAGACCGACACCTATGTCCGCGCCGACGGCTCCACCGTCACGCGCCACCGCCACGACAACCGGCTCGCGCTCGGGCTGCTCCACCGGCTCGACCGCCAGGTCGAGTCCGCGCCCGAGGCGGACGCGCAGGCGGCGCGGCTGGTCGCGCAGGAGTTCGACGCCTTCCTCGACCTCGTCGCGGCCGAGGGCGGCGCCGCGCGCGCCGCGGAGGTCGACGTCGCCGACCTCGACGCCGCGGCGCGCCACGCGTGGAGCGCGGCGCAATGGGCGCGCGCCGAGGCGGCCGGGCTGGTGGTGCTCGCCCCGCCCGCGCCCGATCCGACATCGGCGGAGACGTCGCCCGAGGCTCAACATTCGCAACGTTCGGGCGTGTGGTGGGACGCGGGGGCGCGCGACTGGCGCACGCATTTCCCGCCGCCCTACGCTTTCTCCGGCGAGGAACAGGGCGTCCCCGGCGACCGCGCCTATGCGCGCGCGCTCACCCCGGCGGAGGCGCGCGTGATGGGGCCCGGGCCGGACCGGATCGGCGACGACGAGTGGGACTCGCTGGTCGAGGCGCGCGACGCCTGGTTCACCGCCGCGGCCGCGCGCGCCGACGTCCCCGCCCCGCCGACCGCGCGCAGCACCCATGCCGAGCAGGCCGCGGGCGCGTGGGACGCGCGCCGCGGCGGGAAGCCGCTCGGGCCGGCGAGCATCGAGCTGCTCCACCGGCTGCGGGTCGCCGCGCGTGCGCCGCGGTCGCCGCAGGAGGAGAGCGCCTGGGCGCTGTGGCAGGAGGCGGACACGTGGGACGACGAGGCCGACGACACCGCCGCCTTCATGATCGAGTGCACGGGTGAACCTTCGCCGCGGCGCGACGTTGCCGGGGACGATCCGGACACGATGGGAGACGATGAGATGAGCATCTTCGGCGCGATCAAGAAGGCGATCTTCGGCGACAAGGGCCCGCTCGGCGGCCAGTTCGGCGGGCACAAGGACGCCCCCGCGGGCGCCGCACCGTCCCCTGCCCCGGGCGCACCGCCCGCGACTCCGGCGACTCCCGCGACACCGGCGACGCCCGGTGCACCGGCCGCTCCCGCGGCGCCCGCCGCCCCGGTCGACGTCGAGCAGGTGCTCACCGGCATCCAGCAGCGCAAGGGCAACCCCGACCTCAACTGGCGCACCTCGATCGTCGACCTGATGAAGCTGCTCGACATCGACTCGAACCTGTCCAACCGCAAGGAGCTCGCCACCGAGCTCGGTTATACCGGCCCGCTCGACGGCTCGGCCGAGATGAACATCTGGCTCCACCGCGCGGTGATGCGCGAGCTGGAGAAGAACGGCGGCACCGTGCCAGCGTCGCTGCGCGACTGAGGGGCTGGCCCCATCCCGCTCGGCGGGACTGGTGGTGGAGTGGTTCTCCCCGCGGGCGCGGCGTTCGCGGGGCGCCCCCTCCACCAGCCTGCGGCGGGTCCCCCTTCCCGTGCCGGCGAGGATCGCCCTACGCCGCGTCGAGCTCGGGATAGTGGCGGAAGATGCCCTCCTCGCCGAACGGCAGCCGCCGCGCGCCGGCGAGGTAGGTGCTCACCCCGGCGAGCGCGGCGACCGAGTCGTGCAGCGCCGCCAGCCCGGGGTAGCGCGGCGCCAGCGTCGCCATCCGCCGCGGGAAGGCGTAGCGCAGGCCCGCCATCACCTGGAACAGCGAGGTGTCGACGTAGCTCCAGCGACCGCCCGTGACCCACTCGCCGCTGGAGGCGCGAGTCGCCGCCTCGAAATGGTCGAGGAACTTGGGGAGCCGCTCGTCGCGGAACGGCGCCGCGGCGCGCGCCGCCTCGGGTCTCTGCTCCTCGTAATAGGCCATCGCTGCGACGGGGTGGTGGACGTTGTGCGCCTCGGCGACCAGGTCCGCGACGGTGAGCTGCAGCTGGTGGACCCAGTAGCGCTCGGCGATGCTGGAGGGCGCCAGCCCGTGACGGTCGCCGAGGTACAGCAGGATGTCCGCCACCTGCGCCACCGCGTGGCCGTCGAGCGCGAGATAGGGCGGCGCGAACGGCGCGCGCGGCTGGCGCGCCGTCATGTCCGCCAGCATCGCCTCCACGCCGTGGACGCGCGCGCTGTCCTCATAGTCGATCCCGCCCGCCTCCAGCGCGAGCCGGACGAACTCGCCGCGCCCCTGGATCGTCGGCCAATACCATAGCTTGTAGACGCCGCTCACGCCGGCTCGCCCGGCGCGGTGGCGCGGATCGCCAGCGCGTGGACATGGTCGGCGAGCAGCGCGGCGAGCGCGCGGTTGACGAGGCGCTGCCGCTCGACCCGCGACCGGCCGGCGAAGGCGGGGCTCTCGACCAGCACGCGGAAATGGCTCTCGCCGCTGCCGTCGTCGCCGGCATGGCCGCGGTGGAGCGCGCTCTCGTTGATCACCTCGAGGTGCGACGGGGCGAGCGCGGCGGTGAGACGGGCGGTGATCTCGGCCGCGATCGGCCCGGTGGAAGCGTCGGTCATCCACCCCATATACAGCGCTTTGTCGGGGAAGCGACGGCAGTCCAGTGAAGCTCAACAAGGATCGACCACAGACGCGTTTCCACGGCCGCGTGGAGGGCGCGGCCCAGGAATGCGCGCATCCCGGCTGCGCCGAGGCGGGCGAGTTCCGCGCGCCGCCGCTGGAGGGCCCCGCCAACGCCGAGGGGCCGCCGCGCTTCCGCTGGTTCTGCCTCGACCATATCCGCGCGTTCAACGCGGGCTACAATTATTTCGACGGCATGACCGCGGAGGAGATCCACCACGCGCAGCGCCCGCTGGCGGGGTGGGAGCGCGAGACCCGCGCCTTCGCGCGCGCCGCCGCGGGCGACCAGGGCCCGCGCTGGGCCGACTTCACCGACCCGCTCGACGCGATCGGTGCGCGCTTCCGCCGCACCGCCGCGCCCGAGCGGGCGGACGGCAGGCCGCTGTCGGGCGAGGACCGGCGCAACCTCGAGACGCTCGGGTTGGCGGCGGACGCCGATCGCGCCGCGCTGCGCCGCCGCTATTCCGAGCTGGTGCGCCGCTACCATCCCGACCGCAACGGCGGCGATCGCAGCCACGAGGCGATGCTGGCCAAGGTGATCGGCGCCTACCACCAGCTCCGCCAGGCGCCGGCCTTCGCCTGACGCTCGCCGGGACGGGTCAGCGCGGGGGCTGACGGCGCGGCGCGGGCGTCATATGACGTCGAGGACGAGCCCGAGTTCGCGCGCCTCGTTCGCCTCGATGTACCAATTGTCAGGGGCGCGGCGCTTCAGTTCGTCCAGGGTCACCCGGCTGCCGCGGACGAGGTCGGCGAACCCCTCCTCCTGGATTCGGATCGAGTCGGCGATCTCGTTGAGCTTGGCCTTCAGCACGGGCGGGATGGTGTTGAGCGGGCCGGAGAGCTGGAGCGTGCTGGTCATGCTGCGCTCGTGGATCATCAGCCGGGAGTTGCGCGTGAGGAAGCGGCACTCGACCGGGAAGGCGGACATGAAGGTGCTTCCGGCCGAATAGACAGCGACCTTGCCGAGGAACAGCGCCTCGCGGCCTGTATACTCGCGTAGCAGGCGGATCGAGTCGCCCATCGCGCGCGCCATCTCGGGGTCGCCGCCGAGCGTCGTGAGCGAGACGACGATCGGGCCGTCGGCCGGAGCCAGCGCGAGTTGCTCTTTGAACCGCGCGTACATGGAATCGTCCACGGTGCCGTGGAGCTGGATGTGCGGGTTGGCGAGGAGCGGGTAGCGGGCCGCGTTGCTGTCGGTCATGGCGGCGGTAAGCGACAGGGAGGAGGAGGGTTCCCTGTCGTGGGTCGATAAAGTCGATGCCCGCTTGACCGCTCTGTCGCGGCGCCCGATCTTGGCCGCCATGGCCTCGCTCATTCATCCGCGCGTCAGCGTCGATCCGGCGGTCTGCGGCGGACGCCCCGTCATCGCGGGCACACGCGTGCGGGTCAGCGACGTGCTCGACATGCTAGCGGGCGGGGCGAGCGTCGGTGAGATCGTCGCCGACTTCCCCTATGTCAGCGCCGAGGACGTCGCCGCCGCGCTCGCCTTCGCCGCGCGCGACACGGACCACCCGGTCGTTACCGCGAAGGGATGATCTTCCTGGTCGACGCGCAGCTGCCGCCGCGGCTGTGCGACTTCCTCCGGGTGCGCGATCACATCGCTCACCATGTCAGCGACCAGGGTCTTGCCGCCGCGCCCGACGCCGTCATCGCGAGGGAAGCCGAGCGGATCCAGGCGGTGCTCGTCACCAAGGACGAGGACTTCCGCTACCTTCGCCTGCCCGATCGCTTCGCCCTACTGTGGCTTCGCGTCGGAAATGCCAGCAACCGTGGCCTCGTGGCCTGGCTGACACCGCGTTGGCCGATGATCGACCAGGCCCTTGCCGCCGGCGAGCGCCTGGTCGAGGTCCGCTGATCAGTAGACGCGCTTCTTCGGCTTGATGTACTCGACGTCGTCGGTGAGCGTGTAGTCGTGGACCGGGCGATAGTCGATCGCGGTGGCGCCGCTCTTGCCGCCCCAGCCCTCGAACGTGGTGATCGTGTGCTTCATCCAGTTGGCGTCGTCGCGCTCCGGGAAGTCCTCGTGCATGTGCGCGCCGCGGCTCTCCTTGCGGTTGGCCGCGCTCTTCATCGTCACCACCGCCTGGCCGATGAGGTTGTCGAGCTCGAGCGTCTCGATCAGGTCGGTGTTCCAGACGAGCGAGCGGTCGGTCACGCCGACGTCCTGCACGCCCTGGTAGATCGCCTCGATCTTCTCGACGCCCTCGGCGAGCAGCGCCGAGTCGCGGAACACCGCGCAGTGGCGCTGCATCGTCCGCTGCATCTCGCCGCGCAGCTTGGCGGTCGGCGTACCGCCGCTCGCGTGGCGGAAATGATCGAGCCGGCTCAGCGCCATCTCCTCCGAGCCCGCGGGCAGCGGGTTGTGCGGCGTGTTGGGCTTGAGCGTCTCCTTCAGCCGCAGCCCAGTGGCGCGGCCGAACACGACGAGGTCGATCAGCGAGTTGGAGCCGAGCCGGTTGGCGCCGTGGACCGAGACGCAGGCCGCCTCGCCGACCGCGAACAGCCCGGGGACGACCGAGTCAGGGTCGCCGTCCCTCAGCCGCACGACCTCGCCGTGATAGTTACACGGCACGCCGCCCATGTTGTAATGGACCGTCGGGGTCACCGGCAGCGGCTGGCGCGTCAGGTCGACGCCGGCGAAGATCTTGCCCGTCTCGGTGATCCCGGGCAGCCGCTCGTGCAGCACCTTGGGGTCGATATGGTCGAGGTGGAGGAAGATATGGTCCTTCTCCTTGCCGACGCCGCGGCCCTCGCGCATCTCCATCGCCATCGAGCGCGCCACCACGTCGCGGCTGGCGAGGTCCTTGGCGCTGGGGGCGTAGCGCTCCATGAAGCGCTCGCCCTCGGAGTTGGTGAGGTAACCGCCCTCGCCGCGCGCGCCCTCGGTGATCAGCACGCCCGCGCCGTAGATGCCGGTCGGGTGGAACTGGACGAACTCCATGTCCTGCAGCGGCAGGCCGGCGCGCAGCGCCATGCCGTTGCCGTCCCCGGTGCAGGTATGCGCCGAGGTGGCCGACTGGTAGACGCGCCCGCCGCCCCCGGTGGCGAGCACCACCGCGTGCGCGCGGAAGCGGTGAATCGAGCCGTCCTCCATGCACAGAGCGATCACGCCGCGGCAGGCGCCGTTCTCCATGATCAGGTCGAGCGCGAAATATTCGACGTAGAAGTCGGCGTCATACTTCAGGCTCTGCTGGTACAGCGCGTGGAGCATGGCGTGGCCGGTGCGGTCCGCCGCGGCGCAGGTGCGCTGCACCGGCGGGCCCTCGCCCATGTTCTGCATGTGGCCGCCGAACGGGCGCTGGTAGATCGTGCCGTTGTCGTTGCGGCTGAACGGCACGCCGGCATGTTCCAGCTCGTAGACCGCGGCCGGCGCCTCGCGCACCATATACTCGATCGCGTCCTGGTCGCCGAGCCAGTCGGAGCCCTTGACGGTGTCGAACATGTGCCACGACCAATGGTCGGGCGAGTTGTTGCCGAGCGAGGCGGCGATCCCGCCCTGCGCCGCGACGGTGTGGCTGCGCGTCGGGAACACCTTGGTGATGCAGGCGGTCTTCAGCCCGCTCTCGGCGATCCCCATGGTCGCGCGCAGCCCCGAGCCGCCCGCGCCGACGACCACCGCGTCATAGGTGTGGTCGATGATCTTGTACGCGTCGGACATCAGGCGGCGGCTCCGAAGGCGACCTTGAGGATCGAGAAGATGGCGACCCCGGCGGTCGCGGCGGTGAACAGGTTGAGCAGGATCGTCAGCACGAAGCGGTTCTCTTTGTGCGAGTAATCCTCGATCACCACCTGCAGCCCGAGGCGGAAGTGATAGAAGACCGAGGCGATCAGCAGCGCCATCGGCACCGCCGCCCAGGCCGAGGAGAGCCACAGCCGCACGGTGGTGTGGTCATAGGAGGGCAGCATCGCGATCGACGCCAGGAACCACACCAGCAGCAGGAAATTGGTGCCCGCGGTGATCTTGTGGTGCCACCAGTGATGCGCCCCGGCGTGCGCGCTGCCCAGCCCGCGGACGCGGCCGATCTCGGTCGTCATTACTTGAGCCCCAGGAGGAGAAACCAGAAGCCGGCGGTGAGCAGCACCGACAGGACGAAGGTGAGCAGCGCCAGCGTGCGGTTGACCTTCAGCTCGAACGCCGCGCCGGTGTCGAGGATGAGATGGCGGATGCCGCTCATCATGTGCTGGAACAGCGACCAGGTGAGCCCGACGCCGACGATCCAGCCGAGCGGGTTGAGCGCCCCGCTCGCGGTGGTGAACACGTCGAGGAACACGCCGTACGCCTGCGGTCCGGCGGCGATCGCGGCGAGCCACCACACCAGCAGCAGCGTCCCCACCGTCGCCATGCCGTCGCCGGTGACGCGGTGGAAGATCGAGGCGGTCATCGCCGGCGACCAGCGATAGTGCAGCCGCAGCGGGCCGCTGAACAGATGCGGGCTGCGCGGGCGGGCGGGTTTGGAGGCCAAGCGCTGGGTTCCTCGGGTGACGATACGGCGGACAGATTTGGCGCGGTCTATGCGTCCAGCCGCGGCGTGATGCAAGCTTGGTGCCGGGTGCGCGGCGTCGAATCGGCGAGCGTTGCCTAACCCACTGTTAACCCGGGAGCGCTAGCTAGAGCGTCGACTCTGACCATCCCGGGAGCCGCTCCTTGCCCCACGACCTGCCGCCGATCGGATCGGTCGCCGCTACCTTCGACCTCACCGCCCGCTTCCGCGTGTTCGACGTCGACGGCCGGCTGACCCAGGCGTCGCGCGACGTGTGGGAGGCGCTGGCACCGCGCGTCCGGGAGATCGCGCACGCCTATTGGGAGCAGTGGCAGCGCTGCTTCGCCGACCGCCGCTCGTGGGCGACGCACGAGACCGAGCGGATGATCGACCTGGGCTGCACCTTCCTCGAGAACCGCTTCCTGCGCACCCGCGAGCGCGCCTGGATCGAGTCGATCGAGCGCTCGGTCGCCGGCGCCTATGCCGCCGACGTCACGCCGATGGCGCTCCTGTCGATGATCAGCGCGAGCGACCGCGCCGCGCTCGACGTGCTGATGGCGACGGTGGCGCGCGACGATCCGCGGCTGCCCGAGCTGGTCGACACGCTGATGCGCCTGTCCGCGCTGGAGGGGGAGATCACGGTCGAGATGTACGCCTCCTACCGCGAGCACCGCGCGCAGGTGGCGCGCGACCGGCTCGCCGCCGAGTTCCGCGACGGCATCGCGGTGACGGTGGAGGACACCACGCGCGAGGGCGACAACCTCCGCGCCCAGGCCTCCCACGCGTCCTCGGCGGCGCGCGGCATGCTGGGCAAGACCAGCGAGGTCGCCGCCGCGGCGGAACAGTCGGCGGTGGCGATGCGCGACGCCGCCTCCACCGCGGCGGGGCTGATCCGCGCGATCGAGGACGCGCGCGCCGAGGTCGAGGTCGCCGCCGATATCGCCACGCGCGCCGCCGGCCAGGCGGGCGACGCGGTCAACGTCTCGGGCGCGCTGAGCGACCATGCCAAGTCGATCGAGTCGATCCTGGGGCTGATCCGCGACATCGCGGGCCAGACCAACCTGCTCGCGCTCAACGCCACGATCGAGGCGGCGCGCGCGGGCGACGCCGGGCGCGGCTTCGCGGTGGTGGCGCAGGAGGTGAAGAGCCTCGCCAGCCAGACCGCGCGCGCCACCGACGACATCGCCGCCAAGATCGCCGCGATCCAGGCCGCCACGCGGGTCACGGTCGACACCTCGGCCTCGATCCGCACCACCGTCGCCGAGGTGCAGGATTCGGCGACGCGGATCCGCCACGCGATGGAGTCGCAGGCGCAGACCGTCACCGCGATCACCGCGGCGGTGGACGAGACCGCGCTGGCGGCCGACTCGATGTCGCACACGATCGCCGCGATCCGCGAGGACACCGAGACGGTGGCGACCGAGATCGACCGGCTCGGGGCGGGCTTCGACTCGCTGGCTGGCCGTCTCGGCGCGCTGGACGGCCACGCCGGCGACTTCGCCAGCAAGGTCGCGGCCTGATCTTTTCCTTCGGGTGCGAGTGAGCGTCGATGCGGATGGTGCACCACGATGAGCGCGGCCTGACCGACCGCGTCGGCGACTTCGACTGGGACGGCGGCATCCTGCCGGCGTGCGGGGAGATCGCCGCGCTGCTCGACGCCGCCGACGGCTGGCGCCAGGTGGCGCAGACCTTCTGGGACCATCTGCTCGCGCTGCCGACGCTGCCCGCGGCGACGCGCGGCATCGGCGCGGAGCGGCTCGCCGACCAGCTCGGCCGCGCGACCCATTACATGCGGCTGCGCTACACCGAGCCGTTCAGCGCGCGCTGGCACGCGATGGTGATCGGCCAGGTCGACGTCTCGCAGGCCAATGGCGTGCCGCTGACGCTGCTGCTCGCCGCGCTGACGCGCGCGCACGGCCACACGCTGGAGCTGCTCGGCACCGGCTGCGCGGGCGACGCCGCGAGGCTGCAGCGACTGAGCAACGTCGTGCTGCGGCTGGCGATGATGGAATCGGACCTGATGGCGTCGCGGCTCGGCGAGCTGTCGCTGGGCGCGACACGCGCGGTGCGCGCCGAGCGTGCGGCGGCGTTCCGCACCAGCATCAGCGACGGCATCGGCGTGATCGCGACTCGCGGCCAGGTCGTGCGCGACAAGGCGCGCGCCGTGGCGGGCTCGACCCGCGGCATGCTCGACAAGACGAGCGAGGTCGCCACCGCGGCCGAACAGTCCGCCGTGGCGATGCGCGACGCCGCCTCCACCGCGGCGGGGCTGATCCGCGCGATCGATTCGGTGCAGAGCGACATGCGCGCCTGCACCACCACGCTGGAGGACGCGAACGCGCAGGCCGAGGACGCGGTGAGCGCCAGCGCGGCGCTGAGCGACCATGCCAAGTCGATCGAGTCGATCCTGGGGCTGATCCGCGACATCGCGGGCCAGACCAACCTGCTCGCGCTCAACGCCACGATCGAGGCGGCGCGCGCGGGCGACGCCGGGCGCGGCTTCGCGGTGGTGGCGCAGGAGGTGAAGAGCCTCGCCAGCCAGACCGCGCGCGCCACCGACGACATCGCCGCCAAGATCGCCGCGATCCAGGCCGCCACGCGGGTCACGGTCGACACCTCGGCCTCGATCAAGGACACGGTGGGCAAGGTGCGGCGCTCGGCGGTGCAGGTCACCGCGGCGATGCAGCTGCAGGCGCAGACCGTCACCGCGATCACCGCCGCGGTCGACGAGACCGCGCTGGCGGCCGACTCGATGTCGCACACCATCGCGGCGATCCGCGAGGACACCAACGACGTCACCGGCGAGATCGAGTCGCTCGGCCACGCCTTCGAGCAGATCGGCGACCGGTTCGACACGCTGCGCGCCTCGGCGGAGAGCTTCTCCGCGAGCGAGGGATGAGCGGAGCGGGAGCGGGCGGGGTCGCGGCGCGCTTTCCCTGCGGCTCTCTCGATCGCGATCCTCCACCGCGAGGGGCGGATGAGGCGTGAGCGACCCGCCGGTCGGACCACCTCCACGCGACGCCTCTGGCCCAGCGCCCGCTCCCGTCCTATCGCGGCGCGCATGGTCAACATCCTCCTCACCGGGGCGAGCCGCGGCATCGGCGCCGCCGTCGCCGCCGCGCTCGACGCCGCCCCCGGCGTCACGCTCGCGCGCCACGCCACCGCGAGCGGCCTCGCCGCCGACTTCGCCGACCCCGCCGCGCCCGCGCTCCTATGGGACGCCGCGCTCGACCGGCTCGGCGGCCGCGTCGACGTGCTGATCAACAACGCCGGCGTGTTCGAGGCCAACCCGCTCGACTCGGACGACTGGGTCGCCGGCTGGGAGCGCACGCTGCGGATCAACCTCACCGCCGCGGCCGAGCTGAGCCGGCTGGCGGTGCGCCACTGGCAGGCGGGCGGGCGCGGCGGCCGGCTGGTCAACGTCGCCAGTCGCGCCGCCTATCGCGGCGACAGCCCGGCGCACTGGCACTATGCCGCCGCCAAGGCGGGCATGGTGGCGATGACCAAGACGATCGCGCGCGGCTATGCCCGCGACGAGATCCTCGCCTTCGCGATCTGCCCGGGCTTCACCATGACCGGCATGGCCGAGGACTATCTCGCCAGCCGTGGCGGCGACAAGCTCCTCGCCGACATCCCGCTCGGTCGCGTCGCCCAGCCCGAGGAGGTGGCCGCGGTGGCACGCTTCCTCGCGCTCGAGGCGCCGGCGTCGATGACCGGCGCGGTGCTCGACGTGAACGGGGCCAGCTATGTCCGCTGAGGCGATCGACAGCTGGCGCGTCACCCTGCCCTGCACCCGCGCCGAAGCCGAGGCGATCGACGCCGCCGACGATCTCGCGATCGACGCGGTGCTGATGACCAGCGAGGAGGTCGAGGACGATCGCGAGCGCTGGCGGCTCGACGCCTATATGGAGCACGCGCCCGACTCGGCGATGCTCGCGGCGCTGCGCGCGCTGGTGCCGAGCGCGGGGGGGACCGAGCCGGCGGTGACCGCGCTCACCGCGCAGGACTGGGTGACGCTGAGCCAGGCCGGGCTGGAGCCGATCAGCGAGGGGCGCTTCGTCGTCCACACCAGCGCGCACCCGGCGGAGGCACCGCCGGGCGGGCGCGCCTTCCTGATCGACGCGGGCCAGGCGTTCGGCACCGGTCATCACGCCACCACCTCGGGCTGCCTCGCCATGCTCGACTCGCTCGCCGACCGCGCGGTGGACAACGCGATCGACCTCGGCACCGGCACCGGGCTGCTCGCCTTCGCCGCGCGCCACCTCTGGCCCGCCGCGCGGGTGACCGCGACCGACATCGACCCAGCCGCGATCGAGGTGACCCGCGCGAACATGGCGGCCAACGCGGTCGACGGCATCGCGCTGGTGGTCGCCGACGGCGCGCTGGCCGAGTCGATCGCGGCGCGCGCGCCCTACGACCTGGTGATCGCCAACATCCTGGCCGGGCCGCTGATCTCGATGGCGCCCGAGGTGGCGGCGATCGCCGCGCCGCGCGCCGCGATCGTGCTCGCCGGACTGCTCGAGACGCAGCGCGCCGAGGTGGTGGCGGCGTTCGAGCGCTTCGGCTGCGCGTTGGAGGCGGTCGACCGCCGCGGCGACTGGACGATCCTGCGGCTGGCCGCGGGCGCGACCCGCCACGTCCCCGAACAGGCCCCCGACCCGCGCGGGCGCGACGGCTGGGCGCTCGACCTATAGGGTAGGGACGATGGCGGGCGGTCGTGGACCTCGACCCTCCCTCACGACCCTGTTCCCCGGCGGAAGCCGGGGTCCAGGTGAGAGAGCGGCGGTGGGTCTCGCCAGCGTCCCCCAACTGGGCCCCGGCGTCCGTTGGGGAACAGGCAAGAGGCAGGCGCTATCGCTCAGCCGCGGGCGAGCGGCACCGCGCCGCTGCTCACACCAGCGACCCCACCGCGGTGATGAAGCGCGCCAGCGTGATCGGCTTGGAGATATAGGCGTCCGCCCCCGCGGCGCGGATCCGCTCCTCGTCCTCGCGCCCCGCATAGGCGGTCACCGCCATCACCGGGATGTGGCGCAGTGCCGCGTCGGCCTTGAGCTCGAGGATCAGCTCATAGCCCGTCACGTGCGGCATCTGTATGTCCATCACGATCAGGTCGGGCATGAACGCGCGGGTGCGCTCCACCGCCTCGCGCCCGTCGCGCACCGGCTCGACGGCGAAGTCGTGCGCCCGCAACAGGTCACAGAACAGCTTGAGATTGAGTTCATTGTCCTCGACAACGAGCACCCGTTTGGCCACGCGCCACTTTCTCCTCTGACGCATCGACAGATAATGGTCCGAACCGATCCAAACCAGTCCGACGCGACCACGATCGCGCTCGACGCTCTCGCCTGGACGCTTAACGAACCGTTGCGCGCCGAACGACTTATCGGCGTGACGGGGCTCGCACCCGACGATCTGCGCGCGCGCCTGCGCGAACCCGCCGTCCTGGCCGCGTGCCTCGCCTTCCTCGAGGCGCACGAGCCCGATCTCCTCGCCTGCGCCGCGGCGATCGGCACCACGCCCGCCGCGCTCGTCGCGGCACGCGCCCGACTGGAGGAAGCGCCACGATGACTCGACCGCTGCTGATCAGCGACTGCGACGAGGTCTTACTCCACATGGTGCGCCACTTCGCCACCTGGCTCGACGAAGCGCACGACATCGAGTTCCGCTACGATAGCTGGGAATTGGCCAAGAACATGCGTCGGCGCGGCGGCGCGCCGCTGACCCAGGCGGAGATGTTCGGCTATCTCGGCGGCTTCTTCCCGGCCGAGATGGCGCGCCAGACGCTGGTGCCGCACGCCGGCGCGGCGCTGGCGCGGCTGGCCGAGCGCGCCGACATCGTCATCCTCACCAACCTCGAGGACCAGTGCCGCACGCACCGGGTGGCGCAGCTCGAGCGGTTCGGCATCGCGCACCGCGTCGAGTGCAACCAGGGCGGCAAGGGCGCGCCGGTGGCGCGGCTGGTGGCCGAATACGGCGACCCCGTCACCGTCTTCGTCGACGATCTGCCGCACCACCATGAATCGGTGGCGCAGCACGCGCCCGGCGTGTGGCGGCTCCACATGATCGCCGAGCCCGCGCTCGCCGCGGGCGTCCCCCCCGCGCCCCGGGCGCACGCGCGCATCGACGACTGGCCCGCGGCCGAGGCGTGGATCGCGGCGCGCTTCGAAGACGGCGTGCCCGCACCCGCGGTCGAGGCGACGCCGGCCGAGGCTTGACCGGCGCGGGAACGCGCCGCCTCAGGCTTGACCGGCGCGGGAACGCGCCGCCTCAGGCTTGACCGGCGCGGGAACGCGCCGCAGGGGGAGCGCATGACCGATCGTATCGACCGCGCGCTCGCCGAGCTCGGCCTGACGCTGCCCCAGGCCGCCGCCCCGGTGGCCGCCTATGTCCCCGTCGTCGCCGCGGGCGGGCTGCTCCACGTCTCGGGCCAGCTGCCGTTCAAGGACGGCGCGGTCGTCACCGGGCGGCTCGGCGACGACGTGAGCCTCGAGCAGGGGCAGGACGCGGCGCAGCGCTGCGCGCTGATGCTGGTGGCGCAGCTCAGGGCGCATCTCGGCACGCTCGAGCAGGTCACGCGGATCGTGAAGCTCGGCGTGTTCGTCAACTCCACCGCCGATTTCACCGACCAGCCCAAGGTGGCCAACGGCGCCAGCGAGCTGATGGTCAAGCTGTTCGGCGACGCGGGGCGCCACGCGCGCTCGGCGGTGGGCGTGGCGGCGCTGCCGCTCGGCGCCGCGGTCGAGGTCGACGCGATCGTCGAGGTCGCCGCCTCGCTCTGACGCGGGGCTGGCCGGAGCGCGACGCCTTCGTCCGGCTACCCTCCGTCATCCCGGCCTCGGTCCGGAAGCCACGGGGCCGCATGCCCGTACCGCGGTGCGCACGCCGCACTGACCCCCGGAACACGGACGGGCCGGCGGAGGCAGGCAGATCGTGCGGAACCCAGCGGCCGTATCCCCGGAAACCGCGCGCGGCGCCGCTCCGTCCTTTAACCCCCGCCCGGCTCGCCCTACCTAGGCCGCGATGACCTCGCTCACCGCGCGAATCGCCGATGGGGTCGGCGCGATCCCCGCCGACCAGTGGGACGCCTGCGCCGGCCCCGCCAACCCCTTTCTCGGCCACGCCTTCCTCGCCGCGCTGGAGGAGTCAGGCAGCGTCGGCGGGCGCAGCGGCTGGCAGCCGATCCCGGTCGTGGTGGACGGCGCCGACGGCGCCCCCGCCGCCATCGCGCCCGCTTATGCCAAGAGCCACAGCCAGGGCGAATACGTCTTCGACCACGGCTGGGCCGACGCCTGGGAGCGCGCCGGCGGCAGCTATTATCCCAAGCTCCAGGTCGCGGTGCCGTTCACGCCGGTGCCGGGCGCGCGGCTGCTGCTGCGCGACCCCGATGCCGCGCCCGCGCTGATCGCCGCGCTGGAGGCGGTGACCGACCGCCACGACCTCTCCTCCGCGCACGCCACCTTCGTCGCGCCCGACCAGATCGCGGCGTTCGAGCGCGCCGGGTGGCTGATCCGCGAGGGCACGCAATATCACTGGCAGAACCAGGGCTACGCGACCTTCGACGACTTCCTCGGCGCACTCGCCAGCCGCAAGCGCAAGGCGATCCGCAAGGAGCGCGCCGCCGCGGTCGAGGGGCTGACGATCCGCCATCTCAGCGGCGCCGCGATCGGGCGGCGCGAGTGGGACGCCTTCTGGCGCTTCTACCAGGACACCGGCAGCCGCAAATGGGGCAGGCCCTATCTGACGCGCACCTTCTTCCCGCTGCTGGGGGAGGCGCTGGGGGAGCGCGTGCTGCTGATCCTGGCCGAGCGCGACGGCGTGCCGATCGCGGGCGCGCTCAACCTGATCGGGGACGACGCGCTCTACGGCCGCTACTGGGGCTGCACCGAGGAGGTGCCCTTTCTCCACTTCGAGCTGTGCTATTATCAGGCGATCGACGCCGCGATCGCGCGCGGCCTGAGGACGGTGGAGGCCGGCGCGCAGGGCGAGCACAAGCTGGCGCGCGGCTATGTCCCGGTGCCGACCTGGTCGGCGCATTACATCCCCGACGCCTCGTTCCGCCGCGCGGTGGCCGACTTCCTCGTGCGCGAGCGCGCCGCGGTGGTGCAGGAACAGGAGTTCCTCGGCGAGCTCACCCCGTTCCGCCGGGGGTGACTGGTTCGAATCCTCCCCTTGCAGGGGAGGTGGCAGGCCGCAGGACTGACGGAGGGGTGATCCGGCCGGCGAGTGTCGATGGACCCACCAACGGCGACACCCCTCCGTCGCGCTGCGCGCGCCACCTCCCCTTCCAGAGAAGGATCATAGGGTCAGCGCTCCTGCTCGACGCGCAGCCGCTCGAGCCGCTCCTGCTCGCGCTCCTGCCGCTCGCGCAGCCGCTCGAGCCGTGCGCTGCGGCGGCGCATCCGCTCGATCAGCCAGCGCGGCACGCCCAGCTCCTCGTCGGTCGCGTCGATCATCGGCGCGTCATGGTCGACGCGGAACAGCATCGAGTTGCTCGTCGGCGAGCGCCACACCGGCACCAGCCCGGCGGTGAAGCGCGGGTTGTACGCCGGCGGGCGGATCAGCCAGACATAGTCGAAGGCGTCGCGCGGGAAGCGCGCCAGCGCGTAATTGGCCGGGCGCCACCATTCGTACGGGCATTTGACCGAGGTGACGATCTGCGTCGGGTCGTGCGCATAGGGTCCGGCGTCGCCATAGTGGACGGTGAGCAGCTGCGCCCCCGCCATCGACCATTGGTCGTCGGTATAGGCCAGCCGCCGCTCCAGCGCGATCGCGGGCAGATGCTCCAGCCGCGACATGCGCCAGGCGTTCGAGCAATTGTGGCCGACGAAGCTGATCAGCCGCGCGCCGATCGGCACGTGCGGCAGCGCGGCGAGCTCCGCGTCATAGTCGGCGTCGAAGCGCGCGAAGCTGATCGTGGTCGCGGCGAGGCGCACCGCGTAGAAGCTCAGCCCCGCGGCGGCGAGCAGCGCGGCGTGGCGCAGGTCGGCGCCCGGCTTGGGCCGGATCGCGATCACCGCCACCGCGACCATGAAGGGCGCCATCCGCATGTCGGCATAGGCCGAACCGAAGACGATCCGCGGCAGCAGGATGTACACCAGCAGCATCAGCAGCGCCGACAGGCCGAGGTGGCGCGAGTAGCCGATCCGCGGGTCGCGCACCGCCTTGAACAGCACGAGGTAGATCACCGCGACGCTGGCGACGTCGAACCACATCCAGCGATCGCGGAGCGCCATCACGATCCAGGCGATCTTGGTGTTCCAGAAGAAGAAGTCGGCGGTCTGGCCGGTGACGTCCGCGCCCGAGCGCCACGCCACCATCAGCAGCATCGGCAGCGCCAGCGGCACGCAGCCGAGCCCGGCGCGCACCCAGGTCTCCAGCCAGCCGCCGCCGCCCGTGCGGCGCAGGTCGTGCTGGCGGATCAGCTCGCTCGAGAAGGCCAGCACACCCAGCACGCCCCAGCCGAAGGTGTGGCACACCCACAGGACGCACGAGAGCGGCACGAACAGCACGGCGCGCAGTCTCAGCCGCCCCAGCCGCGCCAAGCGCAGCCACAGGCCGAACAGGCACAACGTCCAGGCCATGGACAGCGCGAAGTTCACGAAGCCGAACTGGAACGGATAGCCGTAGGCGAGCGGCAGCGCGAACAGCGCGGTCGGCGGGATGCGCCCGTGCACCTCGCGCGCGATCCACAGCAGCCCGCCGACAGTGAGCGCGGGGATGGTGAGGATGATCAGCTTGACCGCGGGCTCCAGCCCGATCAGCGGCGCGAGCGGCTCGATCAGCAGGTCGACCCCGAGATTGCCGATCAGCGACCAGCGGAACTGGTACCAGTCGCTCAGCCAGGGGTGCGCGCCGCGGTCGAGCTGGACGCGGTAGCGCCCCATGTGACCGGGCAGGTCGACGATCGGGGGGATGTCGGGCCACAGCAGCGGCACGCACGCCGCCAGCATGGCGGCGAGCACGAACCACCGCGTCTGCCACCAATGGAGCCGCTCTGCCTGCATCGCGAGCGCCTTACGGGCGCGCGGCCCCCGCGGGCAAGGGGTCGCGCACCACCCGCCACGCCAGCACCGGCCCGCGCACCGGCAGCGGCGCGAGCCAGTCGACCCGCTCGCCGCGCTCCAGCCGCGCCCACAGGCCGTGGGGCGCGGCGGCGCGATACTGCGCCAGCTCGGGCAGGCCGGGGCAGGCGATCAGATAGTCGGCGCCGCTCGCCACCACCGCCGCGCGCGCGCGGTCTGGCGGCAGCGTGAGGCCGAGCAGCACCTGCTCCATCGCGCGCGCGCCGCGGTGATAGCCGCCCGCGATCGCGCGGTGGCGCGTGCTCACCAGCAGCTCGGGGGTGACGTCGAGCGGGGCGAAGACGATGCCCGGCGGCAGCGCGGCGAGCGCGCGCACGTCGGTCGCGGCGGCGCAGCTCGGGCGGCGCGAGTCGTCGCGCGCGCGCTCGACCGGGCCGGGCACCAGCAGCAGCGCCGCCGCGGCGACCTGACCCGGCGAGGCGAGCAGCAGCGCGCCGAGCGTGGCGAGCGTGCGCGGTAGCGGCGCGGTCAGCCGGCGCGCGCGCGCCAGCAGCGTCGCCAGCAACACCGCGGCACCGGGTACCGCGAGCGCGTTGGCGGTGGCGGCGGCACGACTCACCCACAGCGCGATCGCGGTCGCGGCGAGCAGCAGCAGCAGGTACAGCCACCAGCGATCACGCGCCGCGTCGGCCAGCGTGCGCGGCGGCAGCCGGCGCAGGTGCAGCGCGGTGCCGGCGAGCCCGGCGAGCGGCAGCCCGATGGCGGCGGCGGCGAGCGCGGGCGGCTGGTCCCACAGCGGACGCCCCTCGAGCACGCTGAGATACCACCAGCGATAGACCAGCGGCGGCAGCGTCGCGAACGGCCCGGCGAGGCAGCCGGGGGCGAGCGCGAGCAGCGTCGCCGCGGCGGCGGCGCCGGCGAGCGCGAGGAGCAGGAGGCGCAGGGCAAGTCGCGTCGGTGTTCCTGCGAACGCGGGAACCCAGGGCAGCGAGCGGTGCGCGTGGTGACGCCGGGCTCCCGCGCGCGCAGGAGCACCGCCGGGACGGGGCGGCTCGTCATCCTCCCCGTCACCCCGGACGGGTTCCGACGCCCATACGGCCGCGCTTCTCGCCGTCTGAGCGGTCGCGGCACCGTGGATCCCGGACGTGCGGGACGACGGAGGGGGAGAGGCGAGCGCCCCGCTCCCCATTACGCGCCCCATCGCCACCGCCGCCGTCAGCCCCGCCGCCGCGACCCACAGCAGTGCGAGCCACGCCGGCGCCATCGCGTCGCACGCCGGCTGCGCCCACAGCGGCCCGCGCGTGGCGAGGTGGAGCGCGGTCGCGCCGCCCGCCAGCGTCCAGCCGAGCGCCACCACCATCGCCCCGCGCGCGGGCCGCCACGCCCAGCCGAGCGCGGCGATCGCGGCGGTGGCGGCGGCGATCGGCAGCCCCTCGAGCGAGATCGTCAGCAGCACCGCCAGCGCCGCACCCGCGAGCGCGCCGCTCCGCCGCGTCGGCGGCGCGAGCAGCGCGGCGGCGGCGGCGAGCGCGGCGGCGACCTGCCAGCCGTGATGGTCGATCCGCAGCGGGCGCAGCTGGAACAGCAGCGGCGAGGCGAGTGCCACCAGCAGCACCGCGTAGGGCACGCGCGCGCGCCCGGCGAGCCGCCGCGTCAGCAGCGCGGCGAGCGCGGTCACCGCCAGCAGCGTCAGCAGCGGCACCAGCACCAGCGCCGCCCGCTCGGCGCCGCTTGCGCCCAGCAGCGGGCGCAGCGCCAGCATCGCGCCCGCCAGCGGCAGGTCGACCAGCCGCGACCAGTGCATCGGGAAGTCGCCGCGGTTGAGCCGGTGCTGCGCGACGTCGAACCAGCCCTGGCCGCCGAGCCAGTCGCGCACCTCGAGCAGCCGCATCGCGTCGTCGGCGTCGAGGAACAGCCGGACGCGGATCGCGTCCCAGCTCGCCGCCACCAGCAGCAGCGACGTCAGCAGCCAGCCCGCGAGCACCGCCGCGGCGGGATGCCGCCGCAGGGTCATCGGGTCACGCCGCGCGGCGCACGTCCGCGCCGATCCGCCCGGGCACCTGGCGCAGGCTGGACAGCGCCGCGGCCTCGCCCTCGCGCCCGCTCTCGTGATACTCGGCGTCCTCGTTGACCGCCCAGGTATCGTACACGCGCGCGCCGGCCTGGATGTTGCGGACCGTCAGCATCGCGGTCATCATCGCGTGGTCCTGGTTGTTGTAGCGGTGCATGCCGTTGCGCCCGACGCAGTGGAGCGTGGGGTAGCGCCCCTCCAGCTCGCGCCGCAGCATGTCGACGTTCTGCGCGTAATCCTCGTCGTAGACCGGATAGGCCTTCTCCTGGCGCACCACGGTGCCGCCGACGACGTGCGACGGGTCGCACAGGCCCAGCGCCGCCATCTCGCGCGTCGCCAGCGCGACCAGCTGCTCGTCGCTCGACGTCCACAGCCCGTCGCCCTCGAAGCAGAAATACTCGAGCCCGACGCAGGCGATCGCGGGATCGGGCACCATCTCGGGCGACCAGGAGCGGAAGTTCTGGATCCGCCCCACCTTCACCTTGGGATCGTGGATGTAGATCCAATTGTCCGGGAACAGCTCGGGCGCGCGGATCATCAGCGCGACGGTGAGGAAGTCGCGGTACTTGAGGTTGGCCGCCTCGGGCAGCGCGGCGGGCAGCGGGTGGAGCCGGCTGGCCAGCTCGCGCATCGGCGCCGAGGAGATCACGTGCGCGGCGTCGAGCGTGGCGATGCCCGCGTCGGTGGTGGCGCTCACCGTCCAGCGGCCGGTCGCGGCGTGGTGGTGGAGCTGGCGCAGCGCGTGGCCCATCAGCACCTTGCCGCCGCGCTCGACGACGCGGTCGCGCGCCGCCTCCCACATCATCCCCGGCCCGAGCCGCGGGTAGCGGAAGTTCTCGAGCAGCGTCTTGGCCTGCATCCCGTCGTTGGGGCGCTTGTTGAGCCCGAGCGAGCGCTTGACCCCGTCGATCACGGCCTTGCCGAGCGACAGGCCCTTGATCCGCTGCGCCGCCCAGTCGGCGCTCATCTCGTCGCACGGCATGCCCCATACCTTCTCGGTATAGGTCTTGAAGAAGATCGAGTAGAGCTTGTGGCCGAAGGCGTTGACGGTCCAGTCCTCGAAGCTGCGCACGCGGCGCCGCGGCAGCAGCCGCGCCTTGGCGAAGCTGGCCATGCACAAAGTCGAGCGGACGATGCCGAGATGCCCCAGCGCCTCGAACGCGCGCAGCGGGTAGCTGTAGAATTTGCCCTCGTAATAGATGCGGCTCATCCGCGGGCGCTCGATGAAGTCGTGCGGCAGGATCTCGTTCCAGAGATCCACCACGTCCTTCGACTTGGAGAAGAAGCGGTGCCCGCCGATGTCGAAGCGGAAGCCCTGGTGCTCGACGGTGCGGCTGATCCCGCCGACGTAGCGCCGGTCCTTCTCCAGCACCGCGACGCTATAGCCCGCCTGGGTGAGCAGATAGGCGGCGGTGAGCCCCGCCGGGCCCGCGCCGATGATCGCGACGTCCACCGTCTCGCCCGCCTGTGCCGCAGAAGTCGCGCCGATCGCCGTCATCACCCTCGCCCGATCCTGTGACCCGTGATGGCGAGGGGATGACGGAATTTGGTTGAGGGGTGGTTAACGACGGGTGCGCCGTCAGAAATTACAAAATGAGGAATTACTTTATAAGCCGGGATTTTGGCTGTGGACCACACCGCAACTCAGTAACCGACACCGAGGTCAAATCCCAAATCAGACAAGATCATTTCTAGGATTCCGTCAGCTCAATCTCCCATTTTTATCTAAAATATGAATGTACGATCCGCAGTTCACCGTATCGTACAGGGAGATCTATTATGACGACTACCTTATCCTCGACCTCATCACTTAGCGGTAACGCGTTGCTAAACAGCCGTATGCTCCGCCCAACAGCGGATTCTGATGACTCACCCTCGGGCACTGAGGTTACGGTGACCGGCAAGCGCCCGCCCACCGATGGGGCGGATCCATCCCCGGGATCGAATGTACCCCCATCGACAGGTCAAACGTTCCCTGACGATCCGCCTAAGAAGCCGGGAGGAGCGACAGTCAGCAAGGTCAAGACGATGGTTGAATATCCTAACAAGGAGCAAGCCGACGCCGTAAAAGAACTTAGAGATAGGGTAAACGCGATTGATAAGTCTTTAAAAAATATAAAAGACGAAAAGGTGTTTAAAGTCAAGATATCAGATGGAACATAAAAGAATGTTACAGGAGCCGAGGTAAAAAGTCTCTGGGCCTCAATGAATTTCAGATTGATAAGCCAGGAACGACATACCCAAATGGTAAAAAAAATGGCGCGTCAACCGATGCTAACGGAGTGACCCATTTTTCAATGGACACACTTACAGGCTATCAGGCAAGAAGCCCTGACAGCTCAGAAAAGGACAAGTCATTTGACTACCTAATTTTGCACGAACTTGCGCATAACACAGAAGCGGGCAAAGCGGAAAACGAATGGCAAACAAAAAACGGGACAAACGATGCAGACGGATACTATTTGGGGAACGAAGTTCTGGCTAACTCTCTGGCCAAAGCAATCGAAGATGATGTCGGCCTCAAACCATTGTCAAGTCCGACCTATGGATACGATGGAAATGCAGTTACATCATCTGCTTCAGTCAATCCATCGCCTACTGAAACGACTAAGGTTGGAGGCACCCTGAATTTGTATGCGTAAATATATATTACATAAAAGCTGCTGCCGGACTTCGGTGTTGCAGACAGCAATGCTGCCGTTTTCTCTGGGTCTTATAGCACTTTTTGCAAATCCTGCGAACGCACAAAACTCAAGTTGTTCTAATAAGTCTGCTTACTCTATTGATTTACGTGAACATATTAGCAGCTACGCCTCGCTTCAAACAAGCACTTCCACAATCCGCCTACAAAGTGCAGAACAAATTATTACTGGATGCGCAATCGAGGAGGCTTCTCTGTCCGTCTCCGGCTTCACCACACAGGCCGGGGTACGATATGAGAAAAACGGCGCCACGTATGTTCCTGTCAGCGCCGATTATGTCAGGATAAAGACTAGGTGTAGCGCTTTTTCTTTAGCCACCGCTAGACCATATGACGCGCTATGTGAGCCAATTAGTGTACCCTATGCAAGAAATAGCTTCGCCGCCGTAACTTATGAGGGTAATGAGTATAAACTCAGCCTGTTCCATAAAAGTGGTTTGATTGTTATGTTACGAACTAAATTAAAGCCGCTTGACATGATGTACCTTCCATCTCCCCATGGACTTGGCGGTAACATATTTATACTCCTTCAATCTTCTCATTCTTCCGTTGTTCAGGTTGTTTTTTTAGTGTGATTGCAAGACTTTTGACTGACGCCGCCCTGGATGGCGAGGTCGCCTCGCCATCCAGACATCAAAACTTTGGGGACGGTTCTGCCCTGTCCTACATCAAGCGTTTATGGAACAAGTGCTGCATGTGTCCGTGCGCCTGACCTGCCTATACGCCTCGCGTCATACCTCGACATCACTGATGCACCCCGCCGGCGGCTCAACATTCGCAACATTCGCTCCAACATTCCTCAACGTTCGCCCCCTCCCACCCGGCGCGCTCGCCCCATCATCCCCACCCCGCCGCCGCATCCTCGCCCAGATCGCACGCCACCCAACGGGCGGTGGCGCGGGCGCGCGCGGCTGGGCTATAGCGAGGGGTGATGCGGCTTCTTCTCCAACGCTTGCTGGCGCTGCTGGCGCTCTCCTCGCTGCTGCTCTCGCCGGTCGTGGCGAGCGCGCAGGGCAACAGCTTCGATCTCGCCGGCCCGGCGCTGACCATGTCGGTGACCCGCGAGAAGGTGACGCTGCCGATCGGCCAGGTGCCCTCCTTACGCGTCGGCGACCAGCTCGAGCTCAGGGCGGACCTGCCCGCCGACCAGGCGGCGCGCTACCTGCTCGTCCTCGTCTTCCTGCGCGGCGCGACCAACCCGCCGCCCAAGAACTGGTTCTACGAGGCCGAGACGTGGAACCCGAAGAAAGCGACGCTCAGCGTCAAGGTGCCCGAGGGCGCGCAGCAGGCGATCGCGCTGATGGCGCCCGAGACCGGCGGGGGCTATAATGCGCTGGTGAAGGCGGTGCGCGGCCGCCCCGGCGTGTTCGTCCGCGCCGCGCAGGACCTCTACCAGGCCTCGCTCGACCGCGCCCGGCTGGAGACCTTCATCAACGGCGTCGCGCGCGTCGAGGAGAGCGCGCCCGAGCGGCTCGTCCCGGTCTCGACCGCGCTCGCCGGCACGCTGGGGATCAAGCTCAACGCCGACTGTCTCGCGCGCAGTCGCGCGCTCCAGGCCTCGTGCCTGACGCAGAACCGCGACGGCATGGTGCTCCAGACCGGCGGCGGCGCGGCCTCGCTGATCGACGTGATCGGCGGCACCACCACCCAGTTCGCCTACAGCCTCGCCGCCACCAAGGAGGGCGGCGCGGGCGAGTTCAGCCCCTATATCTCGCTGGCGCGCGACTTCGCGCGGCTGTTCGGCGTGTTCCGCAGCGCCGACTATCAATATGCCCCCGCGCTGGCGGTGGGGCAGAACGAGCGGCTGCGGCTCCAGCTCAACACGCCGCCCTCGTTCCAGAACCCCAAGTCGGTGCTGGTCGCACCGCTGCCCCCCATCGGTGCGGCGGCGCCCCCGCCGCTGCGCGCCGCGCTCAAGGACGCGGTGTGCCTCGCCAAGCCGGGCCTGGTGCTGCCGCTCGAGGACGCGCCGCTGGTGTTCGCAACCGACTATGCGCGCGCGCTGACGCTGCGGCTCGCGCTCGCCGACGGCCGCACGGTGGAGCTGCCCGTCACCGCCGACGCCGAGCGCGGCGGCCTGGTGGTCGGGCCCGACGCGCAGAAGCTGGGCGCCAGCGCGATCGGCGAGGCGACGCTCACCGGGCGCTGGGGCTTCGCGAGCTTCACCGGCCCGCGCTTCCCGCTCCAGAACGGCGCGCCCGCGGCGTGGCAGCCGCGGCCCGACGACACGGTGGTGGTAGGCCGCGACGCGCCGCTGACGCTGCGCGGCGGCGCCGCCGCCTGCGTCGAGCAGGTCGCGCTGCGCGACCGCTCGGGCACGATCAGGCCGGTCGAGTGGAAGGCCAGCGCGCCCGACGAGATCACCGCGACGCTGCCGCTCCAGCGCGCGCGCCCGGGCGACCTCACCCTGCTGGTGTCGCATTACGGCGCCAGCGCGCCCGCGCAGCTGACGCTCAAGGGCCAGAGCGAGGCCAGCCGGCTGGAGGGTTTCACGCTCTACACCGGCGACAGGGAGGGGCGGCTGGTCGGCGCGCGGCTCGACCAGGTCGCGTCACTCGAGGTCGCGGGGCTCACCTTCACCGCGGGCGCGCTGACGCGCGACATGGGCGGGGGCGACCGGCTCGCGCTCACCACCGAGGCCAACACCGAGACGGTGCCGACCGGGACGAGCGACGCCAAGGTGACGCTCAAGGACGGGCGGACCACCGCGGTGCGCGCCACGATCACGCCGCCGCGGCCGCGGCTCGAGCTGGTCAGCCGCAGCGTCGCGTCGCCCGCGGTGCCCGACCGGCTCGCGCTCGAGCTGCCCGAGTTCGCGCTGGCGCCCGAGGCGACGCTCACCTTCTCGGCGCGCGCGGTGAACACGCGGCTGAGCGCGGGCGACCTGATCGAGGTGGCCACCGCCGACGACGGCGCCAGCGCCAAGCTCAGCGTGGCGAGCGGCAAGCTCCAGCTGATCGGCGGCGACGTCGCGGTCGCCAGCCTCACCCCGCGCGAGGCGCTCGGCGCGGCGGCGACGGGGCCGCTCAAGATGCGGCTGGTGCAGGGCGAGCTGGTCGGCGACTGGCAGCCGCTGGCGCGCGTGGTGCGGCTGCCCGAGCTGAGCGAGCTGCGCTGCGACGGCGCGACCTGCACCCTGCGCGGGCAGGAGCTGTTCCTGATCGCGCAGGTGGCCGACGACGCGGCCTTCGCCAAGGCGCAGAACGTGCCGCTCGGCTTCGTCGCCGGCGAGCTGGCGGTGCCGCACCCGGTCGGCGGCGCGCTGTACCTCAAGCTGCACGACGCGCCCGACGACGTGGTCAAGCTGGTGGTGCCCGCGACCGCGGCGAAGAAGGCGAAGTGAGGCGGATCTCGGTCAGCCCGCCCCATCCTCCCCGGCACGGGGAGGGGGACCAGCCGCAGGCTGGTGGAGGGGGCTTTCCGCGGGCGCTGCGCCGCGAGGAGAGCCGCCGCCACCGCCGGCCCGCGGCGTCGGCCTCCCGCCGCGCTCGCGGAGAGGATCGGCTATCCCCTCACACCACCCCTCACACCACCACGGCGCGCGCCGCCGTCGGGCGGAAGCGGTAACCGCCGCGGTGGAGCGCGCGCCGCACCCGCGCCAGCGGCTGGTCGACCCAGCGATACATCGCCGCGGCATAGACGAAGGCGAGCGGGTAGGCGACCACCGCCGCCGCGCCGCGGCTCGCGCTACCGCTCAGCGCCATCACCAGCGTGAGCAGCAGCAGGTGCGAGAGATACAGGCTGTACGAATAGTCGCCGACCAGCTTCATCGGCGCCGAGGAGAGCCAGCGCGCCACGCGCCCGCGCGACTGCAGCACCGCCGCGAACAGCACGAAGAAGGCGAGCGACTGGAGCGAGTAGCGGATCGTCTGGCGGAACAGCTCGTCGCGGATCGCCAGCGTGGCCAGCAGCAGCGCCGCCGCCAGGACAGTCTCGCGCCGCCGCGGGCGCCACGCCGCGGCGCGGTCGAGCACCGGGTTGCGGTGGAGCGCCAGGCACGAGCCCGCCAGGATGCTGTCGATGCGGGTGTGCGACCAGTAATAGAGCTGGTCGATCGGGTCGCCGGCGAGCGCGTGCGCGCCGCGGACCAGCAGCACCAGCACGCAGAGCCCCAGGCACAGCTGCGCCGCGCGCGCGTTGGGCAGCCGCCGCAGCACCGCGACGTACAGCAGCGGGAAGGCGAGGTAGTAATGTTCCTCCACCGCGAGCGACCAGACCGGCATCCCCGGCACCGCGCCGCTCAGCCCGAAGCTGTCGGTGTAGTTGTTGAGGAACAGGAACTGCGCGGCGAGCGCGCGCGCGTCGAGCCCGGCGCCGCCGCTCGCGGGCAGCACGCCGGCGAGCACCAGCAGCAGCCCCAGCCCCAGCGTGATCCACATCGGCGGCACGATCCGCAGCACGCGCCGCGCGTAGAAGCCGCGCAGGCTCACCGCCATGGTGCGCGTCTGCTCGACCCGCATCAGCGTGGTGATGAGATAGCCCGACAGGAAGAAGAAGGCGGAGACTCCCAGCCCGCCCGGCACGATCCGCTCGAGCCCGGCGTGCGACAGCATCACGATCGCCACCGCGCAGGCGCGGATGCCGTCGAGCGGCGCGATATGTCCCACCGGCGCGCCGGGCGCGCCGTCACCTCTCGCCAAGTTGTCGCCCCCGCTCGCTACAGTCCCCCGCGCGGCCGGCGCAATCATGAGAGACTCCGCTGGCGGCAGACCGATTCGTATCACCGTGCCGACCCTCGCACGAAGCGGCTTACATTTGCTTTAATGTACAATCTGCTCCAGTTTTGGACAGAGATGGTGTGCCCCACCGTGGCGGTAACGGCGCGATGACGACTCGAACCATTTACCTCTCGTCAACCACGAGCCGGTAACCAGTCGCCCGACGGCCGCGGCGCGGCGCAGGAGAGAGTTTGCCATGACGATCGCGACGTCGCCCGCCGCCAGCCGCCCCCTCCGCCGCGTCGCCGCGCTGCTCACCGTCGCGTCGCTCTCGGCCTGCGGCGGCGGCGGTGGCAGCGCGGCGGCCGCCTCGCTCGCCGCGCCGGTGGCGGTGGTCGCGGCGCCGCTCCCCAGCCCGACCCTCGCTCCCGCGCCGAGCGCGTCACCCAGCGCGGTGCCGGTCTCTTCGGCGGTCACCGAGCCCGCGTCGATGCCGAGCCCGGCCCCGACGCCGGCCCCGACGCCCGCCACCGGCGGCAGCGGCGTGCTGTCGGAGGGCGACTCGATCTCGGTCCTCTGGGGCGGCAGCCACACCGGCCTCTACGCCGCGGCGCATCCCAAGGTGACCTTCTACGGCAAGGCGGTCGGCGGCTCGGGCGTCAACGACCTGGAGGCGCGCGCCGACGCCGACCTCGCGCTCCACCCGCGGCTGCTCACCGTGCTGATCGGCGCCAACGATCTCCAGGCGGCCAGCGGCGCGCGCGCCTGGCTGGAGCAGCTGTTCCGCTACACCGCGCGCTTCAAGGCCGCCGGCGTCACGGTGGCGGTGGGCACCTTGCTGCCGGTCAACATGCCCGACCAGCCGCGCTACACCAGCCTCCACAACGAGCGGCGCCAGACCGTCAACGCCGAGCTGCGCGCCGCGGTCGGCCATGAGATCGACGCGGTGATCGACTTCGCCGCCGACCCGGTGATGGGCCCCGACACCGCGCCGCTCGACAAGGCGCTCTACAAGGACGGGCTCCACCCCACCGACGGCGGCGCCAACGGCGCGGGCGGCCAGGGCAAGCTCGCGCTGATCTACGCCAAGGCGGTCGACGCGCTGCTGAAGTGACTCAGCCCGGGTCGTCGAGCGTGAACAGGTCACCCGCCTCGTCATAGGCGAACAGCTCGGCGTAGCGGCCCCATTCGGTCACCGCGCGCAGCGTGTCGTCGGCGAAGTCGGGCGACAGCCCCTCCTCCAGCTCCTCGCGGAACAGCCGTGCCGGCGCCTGGTGGCCGGCGCGCGAGTCGAGCGCGGCGCGGATCGCGCCCGCCAGCGGCACATGGGCGAGCAGCGCCGCGCGGAACATCGCCTTGCGTTGGTCGACGTCCTCCTGCGCGAAGGCCGCGCCCGCCGCGGTGAGCGCCACCTCGCCCTCCGCCAGCGCCACGAAGCCGAGCTGCTGGAGCGTCTCGACGATCGGGAACAGCTCGTCGACCTCGAGCTGGAGCGTGTCGCCCAGGTCGGCGAGTGGCGCGCGGCCCTCGAACGGCGCGGCCTCCACCTCCTCGATCAGCCCGGCAAGCGCGGTGACCGACACCGGCTGGAGCGGGCGGCCGAGCGCCGGCGGGGGCGCGTGCGCCTCCTCCGCCGCGGGAGCGACGCGCTGCGTCATGCGCGCGTAGATGCGCTCGACCAGGTCGCGGAACGCGGGATCGAGCCGGTCGCGCGGCTGCGGCAGATCGACGCGGAACTCGGCGACGATGCGGCCGGGGTTGGAGGAGAGCACCAGCACGCGGTCGCTCATCAGCACCGCCTCCTCGATATTGTGCGTGACGATCAGCACCGCGGCGATGCCGAGCCGCCCGTCGCCCCACCATTCGATCAGGTCGCTGCGCAGCGTCTCCGCGGTGAGCACGTCGAGCGCGGAGAAGGGCTCGTCCATCAGCAGCAGCGAGGGCTCCACCACGAGGGCGCGCGCCAGCCCGACGCGCTGGCGCATGCCCCCCGACAGCTCGCGCGGGAAGGCGTTCTCGAAGCCGTCGAGCCCGATCAGGTCGATCGCGGCGAGCGCGCGGCGGCGCCGCTCGGCCGCGGGCACCTTCTTGGCCTCGAGCCCGAGCTCGACGTTCTGCAGCACGGTGAGCCACGGCATCAGCGCGAACGACTGGAACACCATCGCCACCGAGCGCGCGCGTCCGTCCGCGCCGGGGGTGAAGCGCAGCGTGCCCGTGTCCGGCGTCACCAGCCCGGCGATCGAGCGCAGCAGCGTCGACTTGCCCGATCCCGAGCGGCCGAGCAGCGCCACCACCTCGCGCTCGTGGACGGTCAGCGCGACCTCGTCGAGGATCGGCGGCCCCTCGCTCCCGCCATAGCGGTGGCTCAGCGCCTCGACGGTGACGAGCGGGGGGGTCTGCTGCGCCATGCGCGCCTCCTTCACGAGAGCCGCAGCCGGCGCTCGGCCAGCCGGTAGAGCGGGCGGAACAGCGCCCGATTGATCGCGATCACCAGCGCCGACATCACCAGGATGCCGAGCAGCACGCGCGCCTCGTCGCCCGCCGCGGTGGCCTCGGCGATATAGCTGCCCAGCCCCGCCGCGGTCAGCCGGGTGTCGCCCCAGCTCACCGCCTCGGCGACGATGCTGGCGTTCCACGAGCCCCCGCTCGCGGTGAGCGCGCCGGTGACGTAGTAAGGGAAGATCGCGGGCAGGATCAGCCGCCGCCACCACGCCCAGCCGCGCAGCCCGAACAGCCGCGCCGCCTCGCGCAGGTCGCTCGGCACCGCGCTGGCGCCGGCGATGACGTTGAACAATATGTACCATTGCGTGCCGAGCCCGATCAGCGGGGTCAGCCAGATGTCCGGGTCGGCGTGCCAATGCACGATCAGCACCACCGCCACCGGGAACAGCACGTTGGCGGGGAAGGCCGCGAGGAACTGCGCCACCGGCTGCGCGCGCGCGGTCCAGCGCGGGCGGAGCCCGATCCACACGCCGACGGGCACCCACACGAGGCTCGCCGCGGCGATCAGCACCGCGACCCGCACCAGCGTATAGAGAGCGAGCCGCACGACCAGCAGCGCGTCGCCCAGGCTCAGTCGCGCCGCCAGATAGCGCGCCGCCAGCAGCGCGGCACCCATCGCGGCGAGCGCGACCGCGACCTGCCACGCGCGCCGCGACCGGGCGGCGCGGCGCTCGGTCGCGTCGCCCTCGCCGAACGCGCGGCACGGCGCGACGGCGCGCGGCGCGGGATCGAGCAGCAGCACCGCCCCCGCCAGCGCGCGCCACGGCGCCACCAGCGCGGGGAGCAGCCGCGCGCGCCGCAGCAGCTCGAACAGCCAGGAGCGCGGCGGCGCGACACTCGCGGTCTGCTCGACGCGGAACCGGTCGGCCCAGGCGATCGCGGGGCGGAACACGAGCTGGTCGTAGAGCAGGATCACGGCCGCCATCACCGCCACCGCCAGCGCCACCGCGCTCAGATCACGCCGCTCGATCGCCAGCCCGAGCCACGAGCCGATGCCGGGCAGCATCACCTGGGTCCGCCCGACGCTGATCGCCTCCGAGGCGACGACGAAGAACCAGCCGCCCGACATCGACAGCATCGCGTTCCACACCAGCCCCGGCGCGGCGAAGGGCAGCTCGACTCGCAGCAGCCGGCGCAGCGGCGACAGGCCGAAACCGCGCGCCACCTCGGCGAGGTCGTCGGGTACCTGGCGCAGCGACTGGTAGAGGCTCAGCGCGATGTTCCACGCCTGGCTGGTGAAGATCGCGAAGATCGCGGCGCACTCCACGCCGAGTCGGCTGCCGGGGAACAGCCCCATGAAGGCGGTGACGGTGAAGGTGAGGAAGCCCAGCACCGGCACCGACTGGAGGATGTCGAGCGCGGGGACGATCACCAGCTCGGCGCGGCGGCTCTTGGCCGCGGCGGTGGCGACCACCACGCTGAACAGCAGCGAGGCGGCCAGCGCGGCGAACAGCCGCAGCGTGGTGAGCAGCGCGTAATAGGGCAGCGCACGCGGGTCGAGCGTGATCGGCTCGAGCTGGAGCCGACGCAGCGGCTCGACCGCGTCGTGCGCGCCCGCCGCCACCGCCGCGCCCGCGCCGGCGAGCAGGGCGAACAGCGCGACGTCGGGCCAGCCGAGCGCGACCCGGCGGGTCCCCGGCGGCGTGGTGGGGCGGCCGAGCGGGAGGTGGATCATGCGCCGCTCCCGGTCAGGCGGCGCGACGGCCGGCGACCATCGCGCGCAACAGCCGCGCGCGATGGAGCGGGACGGCGGCGAGCGTCGCGCGGACGCCGCGCGCGCGGGCGGCGGCGCGGAGGTCGAGCAGGCGCTGGTCCGGCGCCTGAACCGCCGGCCCCTGCTCGATCGCGACCGCGCCGTGCGCCGGCGGACGCCGGAGCCCAGGGCCGCGAGGATGACGGTCGTGGCCCTGGGCTGCTGCGTGCGCCGGAGCGCGCTGGGCCGTGGCGGAGAACGGATCGAACTCTCTGGCGCGCGCGGCGGCGCGCGGGTCATGCTGGGTCATGGCGACCTCCATCGGGGTTCCGGTGACGGGACCCGGCGGCGGTCGGCTCAGGTCAGCGCGTGCCGACCCCGCGAGCCACCGACGGCCCCGTGCACTGACGTGCGGTGACGGCGAAGCGGGTGCTTCGACTGTCTCCGTCGTCGGACAAGGGACTAGATCGTGGCATCGGTGGGCGTTTCTCCGAGTCGCGCGGCGGCGCGCGATGGCGTGGCCCATACGCCTGTGGCCTCGCGGATCAACCCCGCGCTTGCCGCATCGCTACCCGTGATAGCGAGCGGCTCGGGCCGGCACCGTCCGCGATCCGCTCAGCCCATGGCGCCCAGCATCTCCGCCACCTTCACGGTGAGCGCGTGCATCGTGAAGGGCTTGGTCAGCAGCTCCATGCCGGGCTCCAGATGCCCCCCGCCGACCGCGACGTTCTCGGCATAGCCCGTCACGAAGAGGACCTTGAGCCCGGGGCGCAGCGCGCGCGCGGCGTCCGCCACCTGGCGACCGTTGAGCCCACCCGGGAGGCCGACGTCGGTGATCAGCAGGTCGATCGGCGCGTCCGAACCGAGCACCTTCAGCCCCGCCGCGCCGTCGGCCGCGCCGATCACCGTATAGCCCACCTCCTCCAGCACCTCGTCGATCAGGTGGCGGATCGTGGTCTCGTCGTCGACCACCAGCACGGTCGCGCCGCGCACCGCCGCGGCGGCGTCGGCGACCTGTTCCTCCTCGCTGCCGTGCGCGGCGCCGGCGTGGCGCGGCAGGTAGATGGTGATCGTGGTGCCCGCGCCCGGCACCGACTCGATCCGCACCTGCCCGCCCGACTGGCGCGCGAAGCCGTAGATCATCGACAGCCCCAGCCCCGTGCCCTGCCCGATCGGCTTGGTGGTGAAGAACGGCTCGAAGGCGCGCTCCACCGTCTCCGGCGCCATGCCGGTGCCGGTGTCGCTCACCGCGACGCTGAGATACGGGCCGGGCGCCAGCTCGAGCTCGCGCGCGTCCGACTCGTCGATCCAGCGGTTGGCGGTCGCGATCGTCACGCGCCCGCCCTCGGGCATGGCGTCGCGCGCGTTGATGCCGAGGTTGAGGATCGCGCTCTCCAGCTGGGTGGCGTCGATCATCGCGGTCCACAGGCCCGGTGCGGGCACCACCTCGATCGCGCTGGTCGGGCCGATCGAGCGCCGCAGCAGCTCCTCCATCCCCGCGATCAGCCGGTTGACGTCGGTCGGCCGCGGGTCGAGCGTCTGGCGGCGCGAGAAGGCCAGCAGCCGCTGCGTGAGCGACGCGGCGCGGCGACTCGCCCCCTGCGCGGCGAGGACGAAACGCTCCAGATCGTCGTGCCGCCCGCGCGCCAGCCGCGCCTGGACGAGCTCCAGATTGCCCATCACGCCGGTGAGCAGGTTGTTGAAATCGTGCGCCAGACCGCCGGTGAGCTGGCCCACCGCCTCCATCTTCTGCGCCTGGCGCAGCTGCCCCTCGGCGAGCACGAGCGCGGCGGCCTGCGCTTTCTCCTCGGTGGCGTCGCGACCGACCGCGATGATCTTGCCGTCGCCCGGACCCGCCGCCCAGACGATGTCGCGGTAGCTGCCGTCGCGGTGGCGATAGCGGTTGCCGAAGCGCGCGAACGCCTGGCCGGCGCCGATCCCCGCCGCGGCGGCGCGCGTCTCGTCGAGGTCGTCGGGGTGGACGAACCCGAAGATCGGGCGGCCGAGCAGCTCGAACTCGGCCCAGCCCAACACCCGCGTCCAGGCCGGGTTGACCGCCTCGATCGTGCCGTCGAAGCCGGCGACGAGCATGATGTCGGACGACAATTGCCAGAGCCGGTTGCGGTCGGCGGTGCGCGCCGCGACCTCCTGCTCGAGCGTCGCGTTGAGCCGCTCCAGCTCCTGCTGCGCCTGCCAGCGCGCGGTCTCGTCGCGCGCGATCTTGATGAAGCCGCGCTCGCGCCCCTGCGCGTCGGCGGGCAGCGGGTGGACCGAGCCGTTGAGGAACACGCGCGTGCCGTCGCGACGCAGGTGCCAGCGCTCGTCGGGGGCACAGCCGTCGCGCGCGGCGCCGATGATCTCGCGCACGTCGGCGCCGACGGCGCGGTCCTCGGCGGTGAAGATCATCGCCGCGGGCCGGCCGATCGCCTCCTCGGGCGCCCAGCCCAGCACCGCCTGCGCGCCCGCCGACCAGCTCGTGATCACGCCGCCGGGGTCGGCGGTGAAGATGACGTGATCCTTCGCGCCCTCGATCACCAGGCGCAGCCGCTCCTCGCTCTGGCGCAGCGCGGCGTCGCCGAGCACGCGCTCGGTGGTCTCGTTGGTGAAGATGAACAGCCCCGCCACCGCGCCGCTCGAGTCGAGCACGCGCGAGTAGGAGAAGGTGAACCAGGTGTCGGCCTGGCCGCGATCGGTGTCGAGCTTCCACGGCAGGTCGGTGAAGCGCTGGCTGCGCCCGGCGAAGGCCTCCTCGATGATCGGCCGCGCCTGCGCCCAGGCGTCGGCCCAGACGGTGCGGAACGGCGCGCCCATGGCCCAGCTCACGCGCGGGCCCAGCAGCGGGAAATAGGTCTCGTTGAAGAAGAAGGTGAGCTCCTCCGCGCCCCAGCACAGGATCATCGACTCGGGCGAGTTGAGGACGGTGCTCAGCGTCGCCTTGAGCGCCTCGGGCCAGTCGGCGGGGCCGCCGAGCGGGTGGTCGGTCCAGTCGCGCGCGAGGATCAGCTCGGTCGCGCGCCCGCCCCCGGCGAGGAAGCGCAGCGCCGCGGGCAGCTCGGCCGGGTCACGGTAGAGGGCGGAGATCATGCGCTGATCGCGTTAGCGCGGCGGCGCCCGCAAAGATACCGCCGGGCGTGCCAGGGCCTGCGACGGCGCGGCTGAGCCGGCTGAAGGACTCCTGCGCGCGCGGGCGCCCTTAAGGGTCGTGGGCAGCACGCTTCGTCGATCCTGGCCGCCCGCGGAGGCGGGAGCGGGCTGCGGCGGCGATCGATAGCGGCTATCGCGGCCGTCATGACCAACCCCGACCTGTTCCTCGCGCAACCGCAGTCACCCACGCTGGAGGCGGCGCTGGCCGAGCGCTTCACGCTCCACCGCGGCACCGCGCCGACGACGACGCGCGCGGTCGTGGGCGGCGGCTCGCTGCGCTGGGACGCGGCGGCGTGCGACCGGCTGCCCGCGCTCGAGATCGTCGCGATCCACGGCGTGGGCCACGACGGCGTCGACCTCGGCGCCGCCCGCGCGCGCGGCGTGCGCGTGACGACCACGCCCGACGTGCTGACCGACGATGTCGCGGACCTCGCGCTGGCGCTGTGGCTCGCGGTGGAGCGCGCGGTGGTGGCCAACGACCGAGCGGTGCGCGACGGCGGCTGGGCGGTGCCGCTGGCGCGTCGCGCGACGGGGCGGCGCGTGGGCATCTTCGGCTTCGGCCAGATCGGCGGCGCGATCGCGGCGCGCGCGGCGCCCTTCGCCGGCTGGATCGGCTATTGCGCGCGCTCGGCGAAGGACGTGCCGTACGAGCGGCTGCCCGACATCGCCGCGCTGGCGGCGGCGAGCGACGTGCTGATCCTGGCCGCGCCGGGCGGCGCCGCGACCGAGCGGGTGGTCGACGCCGCGGTCCTGGACGCGCTCGGCGCGGGAGGCGTGCTGGTCAACGTGGCGCGGGGCAGCCTGGTCGACGAGCCCGCGCTCGTCGCGGCGCTGGAGCGCGGCACGATCGCGGGCGCCGGGCTCGACGTCTTCGCCGACGAGCCGCGCGTTCCCGCGGCGCTGCGCGCGCTGCCGCAGGTGGTGCTGGCGCCGCACCAGGGCAGCGCCACGCGCGAGGCGCGCGCGGCGATGGAGGCGCTGGTGCTGGCGAACTTGGACGCGTGGCTGGCGGGCGAGGCGCTCGTGTCCGCGATCGCCTGAGCGGGCATGAGGAGCCGGGGCGCGTCGGCTCCTCCTACGGCCGTCATCCCGAGCTCGTCTCACGATCCACCGTGCAACGAGCACCCGGCCAAGAGTTTGCGGCCCGCTGGATCCCGGACCCCATCCATGACGGAAGAGGAAGAGAGCGCCGCGCCCGTCGCCGCTCGATCATCTCGTCGATGCCATCGACGTGCTCCCGCGCGCGCAGGAGGCCGGCGCCACGCGCGGAGCGCGGCCGCGCCACCTGGGCTCCGGCGATCGCCGGGCCACGGCGCGAGTGACCCGACCCTGCCTCGCCCCGACCCCGCCTCGCCCCACTCCTCACCCCGCCCTTGCTCCGACGCGCCCCCGATGCGATACCCGCCGCGGGTGCCCGCGCCGTTCGGCGTGCGGGCAGGGTGTGGTGCTGGTCGGGCCGCCAGCGCACCGACGCCTGCCCGGAGCCCGAGCCATCACCCACGCGCCGCACCCGCCCCGCCCGCGCGCCAGCGCGCTGCGCCGCTTCCTGACCAGCCAGGCCGCCGGCGGCACGGTGCTGATCGCTGCCGCCGCGCTCGCGCTGCTGCTCGCCAACTCGCCGCTCGCCCCCGGCTATACCGCGCTGCTCCACCGCCGGCTGGGACCACTCGCGCTGGAGGCGTGGGTCAACGACGCGCTGATGGCGGTGTTCTTCCTGCTCGTCGGACTGGAGATCAAGCGCGAGACGCTGCACGGCCGGCTCGCCTCCTGGCCGCGGCGGCTGCTGCCCGGTATCGCCGCGGCCGGCGGGATGGCGGCGCCGGCGCTGCTGTACCTGGCGGTCAACCGCGGCGGCGCGACCCAGGGCTGGGCGATCCCGGCGGCGACCGACATCGCCTTCGCGCTCGGCGTCGTCGCGCTGCTCGGCGAGCGCGTGCCGGCATCGCTGCGCGTCTTCCTCGCCGCGCTGGCGATCATCGACGACCTCGGCGCGGTGCTGATCATCGCGCTCTTCTACACCGGCGCGCTGGCGCTTCCGTATCTCGCCGGGGCGGGCGCGGTGCTGGCGCTGCTGGCGATGCTCAACCGCGCCGGCGTGACCCGGCTCTCGCCCTATCTCCTGCTGGGGGTGCTGCTGTGGTGGCTGGTGCTGCGCTCGGGCGTGCACGCCACGCTCGCCGGGGTGATGCTGGCCTTCACCATCCCCGCCGCCGCGGGGCATGAGCGCGGCCCGCTGTACCGGCTCGAGCACGCGCTGCACGCCCCGGTCGCGTTCGTGATCCTGCCGCTGTTCGCGCTCGCCAACGCCGCGGTGCCGGTCCTCGGTCTGCCGCCCGGCGCGCTCGCCGCGCCGGTGACGCTCGGGGTCGCGGCCGGGCTGCTGCTCGGCAAGGTGGTGGGCGTGTTCGGCTTCTCGGCGCTGGCGATCCGGCTGCGCCTCGCCGAGCTCCCGGCGCACGCCGGCTGGACGCAGCTGCTCGGCGTCGCGCTGCTCTGCGGGATCGGCTTCACGATGAGCATCTTCATCACCCTGCTGGCCTTCGCCGACGCGCCGCTGCTCCAGGCCGAGGCCAAGCTGGGGGTGCTGGCGGGCTCGCTGCTGGCGGGCGTGGCCGGCTTCGTCGTGCTGCACACCGCTGCCCTCCGAACGGATCGATAGCGCGTACAGCGAGTTACGAGGCCGAACCGGCGCGGGAGAGCGACCATGAGGCACGACGACAACGGCGACCAGACCTTCGGCAAGTCGGGCGTGAAGATCCGCGGCGGCCTGATCTATCTCGCCTTCCTGTTGGCCAGCAGCATCGGCATCCTGTTCTATGCCGGTGACGTGATCTGAGAAGACCGAGGTCGGATCGTCACGTCGGGTCACCTCCTGCTGGACGGACCCTCACCGTTGCACTAACGTCACGAAGTCGAACGTCAGATATTGACGCTCGTTCACCAATAATCTGCACTTAACCGCGTTCGGTGACGAAGCCTTCCCAGCTTGTCCCGTAATAGCCAGCCCATCAGATCACCTCTGGATTGGGCGACGGCAATGCAGAACTCCGTGTACATCGACAACAGCATGAACTCGGTCACGCAGAACGCGGCCTGGCTCAACAGTCACCTCGACGCGATACAGCTGGTCGGCGGCTTCGGCAGCTGGTGGGACTTCAATGAATCGCCCAAGTGGATCGCGCAGCAGGTCGCCGGTGCCGACGTCGACATCAAATGGTCGATCGGCCTCATCCCTTGGGGCGCCACGCTGGAGAATGCCGCGAAGGGTCAGTACAACGGCAACTATCTCGTCCTCGCCAAGGACATGGTGGCGAACGCCGGCGGCGACGACAAGATCTACGTGCGACTCGGCTGGGAGATGAACGGCAACGGCTGGTTCCCCTGGTCGGCCAACGGCCATGAGAAGGCCTATGTCGGCGCGTTCCAGCAGTTCGTCGACACCTTCCGCTCGGTCTCGGACAAGTTCGTGTTCGAGTGGACGCCCAATATCGGCAGCCAGGGGATGGACGTCGCCTCGGTCTACCCGGGCGACAAATACGTCGACGTGATCGGCCTCGACTTCTACTACAACACGCAGTGGGATCCCAAGGACCCGGTCGCGGCGTTCAACTATTTCGTCAACCAGCCCTATGGCCTGCAGTGGCAGCAGGACTTCGCCGACGCGCACGGCAAGCCCACCGCGATCGGCGAGTGGGGCGTCAACTCCGACACGTCGGGCGCGTTCATCGAGATGGCGGCGCAGTGGTTCGAGGACCACAATATCACCTACCAGAATTACTGGAACTCGAACGCCGACTTCAAGGGTCGCCTCTCCGACGGCCAGTATCCGAACGCGGGCAAGGTCTTCCAGGCGATCTTCGGTGAGGGCGTCGATCCCTTCGCCAACGACACGACGGTGGTGAACCGCAGCGGCGGCAGCGGCGTCGACATGCTGATCGGCCATGCCGGCAACGACACGCTCTCGGGCGGCGCGGGCAACGACTTCCTCCACGGCCGCGCCGGCAACGACGTGCTCAACGGCGGCGCGGGCAACGACCTGCTCGACGGTGGCACGGGCGCCGACGTGATGACCGGCGGCACCGGCGACGACACCTATCGAGTCGACCATGTCGGCGACAAGGTGATCGAGAAGGCCGGCGAGGGTTATGACACCGTGGAGGCGTCGATCGACTTCGACCTGGCGGGGCTCAACGTCGAGGCGCTGCGCCTCACCGGCACCGCCGACCTCAAGGCCTATGGCAGCGTCGGCGCCGACACGATCACCGGCAATGCCGGTAACAACGTGATCGACGGTCGCGGCGGCGCCGACACGATGGCGGGTGGCCTCGGCGACGACACCTATTACGTCGACAGCGTCGGCGACAAGGTGATCGAGGCGCAGTACGAGGGTAACGACACGATCTACGCCTCGGTGAGCTACAGTCTCGCCGGCACCTTCGTGGAGGCGCTGCACCTCACCGGCACCGCCGACCTGGACGCCACCGGCAACGGCCAGGACAACGCCCTGTACGGCAACGCGGGCAACAACGTGCTCGACGGCAAGGCGGGCGCCGACCTGATGGCGGGCGGGCTCGGCAACGATACCTATTACGTCGATCACCTCGGCGACCGCGTCGTCGAGAATGTCGGCGAGGGCAACGACACCGTCTACGCCTCGGTCACCTTCGACCTCGCCGGCACCAACGTCGAGACGCTGCGCCTCACCGGCAAGGCCGATCTCTCGGGCTTCGGCGGCGCCGGTGCCGACTCGCTGTTCGGCAACGCCGGCAACAACGTGCTCGACGGCCGCGGCGGCGCCGACGTGATGACCGGCGGCGCGGGCAACGACACTTATTATGTCGACCATGTCGGCGACAAGGTGGTCGAGCTGCAGGGCAAGGCGCAGGGCAACGACACGGTCTACGCCTCGGTGAGCTACAATCTGGCCGCCACCTTCGTCGAGACGCTGGCGCTCACCGGCACCGCCAACATCAACGCCACCGGCAACAGCCAGGCCAACACGCTGATCGGCAACAGCGGCAACAATGTGCTCAACGGCATGGGCGGCGCCGACGTGCTCACCGGCGGGGGCGGCAGCGACACGTTCGTCTTCACCAAGGCCGGCCACGCCACGATCACCGACTTCGGCGCCGGCGACACGCTCGACCTCGTCGCGCTGCTCAAGGGCGGCAAGGTCGCGACCGTGGCGCAGGACCATGACGGCGTGCTCGTGACGATCGACTCAGGCAGTTCGGTGCTGCTCGAGGGGCTCGACATGGCACACCTGCTCAAGACCGACACCGGCTTCCACTTCGTGTGAGCCGATCGCGCTGAGAGGGGGGGAGACCGGGTCGGCACGTGCCGGCCCGGTCCTCTCTTTTGCGTCCTCCTCCTGGGCAGTTGCTAGCCGCCCGATTATCGGTGAAGGCAGCCGCGGGTCACGTCGACACGTCTCTGGGGGACGATCATGCAGGTTCTGGTCACCGGCGTCGCCGGCTTCATCGGCAGCCATGTCGCGCGGCGGCTGCTCGCGCGCGGCGACACCGTGGTCGGGATCGACAATCTCAACGACTACAACCCGGTCCAGCTCAAGCGCGACCGGCTCGAGGCGATCGTGGCGGACGGTGGTGGCGAACGCTTCACCTTCCACCACCTCGACTTCAGCGACCATGAGGCGATCGACGCCGCGCTCGGCACCACCGATATCGAGCGCATCGTCCATCTCGGCGCGCAGGCGGGCGTGCGCTACTCGCTGAGCAACCCGCGCGCCTATGTCGCGTCCAACCTCGCCGGCCACGTCAACATGCTCGAGCTGGCGCGCGCGCGCCGGGTCGACCAGATGGTCTATGCCTCGTCGTCGTCGGTGTACGGCACCAGCCCCGACCTGCCGTTCCGCGTCGAGCAGCGCGTCGATTTCCCGATCTCGCTCTACGCCGCCACCAAGAAGGCGGACGAGCTGATGAGCGAGACCTACGCGCATCTCTATCGCATCCCGCAGACCGGGCTGCGCTTCTTCACCGTCTACGGGCCGTGGGGCCGGCCCGACATGGCGGTGTGGGGCTTCACCGAGAAGATCCTCTCGGGGGTGCCGATCGAGGTCTACAACGGCGGCAACATGCGGCGCGACTTCACCTATATCGACGACATCGTCACCGGCATCGTCGCCGCGCTGGACGAGGCGCCCGCGGACGACGGCCAGGTCAAGGCGGGCGGCAGCGTCTCGCCGCACCGCATCTACAATATTGGGAACAACAAGGCCGAGGAGCTGGAGACGCTGATCGCGCTGATCGAGGCGGCGTGCGGCGAGAAGGCGATCCGCGTCGACAAGGGGATGCAGCCCGGCGACGTGCCCGCCACCTACGCCGACCTTACCGCGATCCGCGACGACCTCGGCTTCCGCCCGACCACGCCCATCGCGGTCGGCATTCCCAGATGGGTGGAGTGGTACAAGGCCTATCGCGCGCGCCGCGGCTGAGCCGCGCGGGGGCTGTCGCGCGCGCCGCGGCCGAGCCGGTCCGGCTTGCCACCGCGGCGGCACCGCGCGATGGTGGCGCGATGGCACACGACCCTCACTGGCGACACGCCCCGACGACGATGACCGGGCTGGTGCGGCGCACCACGATCGAGCTGGGGCCGCTGCGCATCACGCTTGAGGTCGCGCTGTCGACGCTGCCGACGACGCTGCCCGCGCTGGTGCGCCCGCGCCGCCGGCTGTGGCCCGCGCTGCTCGCCGTGACGGCCGCGACCAGCGTGGGCGGGCTCGCGGTCGCCGCGACCAGGCTGCCGCCGCGCGCGAGCTACTCGGTGAGCGTGCCCGTGCCCGAGCGCGTCACCGCGCCGGCCCCGCCGGCGACCCCCGCGCCGCACGCGGTGCGCCACGCCGCCCCCGCGCCACGCGCGAGCCCGAGCCCCGCGTACGAGGCCGCGGCGGAGATGCTCCCCGCCCCGAGCCTCCCTGCCCCGGCGACCCGCGCCGCGGCGGTCGCGGCGGCACTGCGCAGCGGCGCGATGACCGAGTGGCAGCAACCCGGCGGCGCCCACGGCTTCGTGGTCGCGGGCGCGGCCGAGCCGGACGGCGCGCGCACCTGCCGCGCGCTCTCGGTGCTCACCCGCGACATCGGGGGCGACCGGGTGGAGCAGCTGCGGGCATGCGTGGCGGGGGACGGCGCCGCGGGGTGAGCGGGGCATCGGGATGAGTGGCCGTGGCTGAGATGCGTCCATTCCGGCGAACGCCCGGGGGGACGCCGGGGGGTCCCACGATGGCCTTCCCACCCGGGCCCCGGCCGTCGCGGGGGCGGTATCGAGAAGAGCGGCTCACCAGTCAGCCGTTGAGATGCGCCCACACCTGCGAGATCACCACCGAGCCCTCCCCCACCGACGAGGCGACGCGCTTCACCGACCCGGCGCGCACGTCGCCCACCGCGTACACGCCGGGGCAGGAGGTCGCGTAGGAACTCGCGCCTCCCGCCGCGCGGCCGGTCAGCACGAAGCCCTTGTCGTCGAGCGCGACCAGGCCCTCGAGCCAGGCGGTGTTGGGCGCCGCGCCCACCATCACGAAGGCGGCGCAGGTGTCGATCACACGCTCGGCGCCGTCCTGGCGGATCGTCACCGCCTCCAATGCGCGGTCGCCGTGCACCGCCACCATCTCGGCGCCATAGTCGATCGAGATCTTCGGGTCGGCGTCGAGCCGGCTGGTGAGATAGTTGGACATCGAGGTGGCGAGCGAGCGCCCGCGCACCAGCAGCCGGACGTGGCGCGCGACTCGGCTGAGGTACATCGCCGCCTGCCCCGCCGAATTGCCCCCGCCGATCACGATCGCCTCGGCCTCGCGGCAGAAGCGCGCCTCGTTCTCGGTCGCGGCATAATAGATGCCGTTGCCCTCGAAGTCGCCGAGCCGATCGATCGGCAGGCGGCGATACTGCACCCCGGTCGCCACCACCACCGCGCGCGCGCGGACGCGCTGGCCGTTGTCGAAGGTGGCGCAGAACTGGCCGTCGTCGAGCCGGTCGAGCGCGGCCACCCGCAGCGGCATGGCGAAGCGCGTGCCGAACTTCATCGCCTGCACCTCGCCGCGCCACACCAGGTCCGCGCCCGAGATGCCGGTCGGGAAGCCCATGTAATTCTCGATCCGGCTCGACGTGCCCGCCTGGCCCCCGATCGCGGTGTCCTCCACCACCAGCGCGCCCAGCCCCTCGGCGCCCGCATAGACCCCCGCCGCGGTGCCCGCCGGCCCGGCGCCGACCACCAGCACGTCGACCTCCTCGTCGTCGACGAACTCGCGGCTGAGCCCGAGCAGCCGTGCCACCTTCTCGGGCGTGGGATCGGCGACGACGCGGTCGCGCCCGAAGATCACCGCGGGCCGGTCGGCGTCGACCGCGCAGCTGGTCGCCACCGTCGCGGCGTCGGCGGTGCCGAGCGCGTGGCTGGTGTAGGGGATGCGGTTGCGCGCGGCGAACTCGGCGACGCGGCGCACCCCGCGGTCCTGCTCCTCGCCGAGCAGCACCAGCGAGCTGTCGTGTGACTCGAGCTGGCGCCGACGCCGCGCCGCCAGCACGGTGATGATGATGTCCGACATCTCGGGCACCCGCGCCATCAGCTCGAGCATGCGCGCGCGCGGCACCTCCACCACGCGCGTGTCGCGCGCCGCGCGCATCGCCATCGACCAGCTCCCGCCGCTGAGGAAGGCGATCTCGGCCATGAACTGCGTCGGCCCCAGCGTGGAGGGCAGGTGGCGCTCGCCGGTGAAGCTGTTGACGACCTCGATCTCGCCGTCCTCGACGTAGACGAAGCTCTCCACCGCGTCGCCGGGGCGGACCAGCTCGGTGCCCGCGGGATAGACTCGCTCGTGCCCGGCCGCGCGGATCGCGGCGACATGCTCGGGGTGGAGCGGCACGCGCTGCATCTCGCGCAGGTCGCGCCCGATCGTCTCCATCGCCCTCGCTCCCGCCGCCGGAGCGCGCATGATGGCGGGCGGCGCGGATCGCCGCAACGGGTCGGCTGCGACAATCGCGCGACAAAGCTGCAACAAAGCGCCATCCGCGCGCATCATAGGCGGTCCAGGACGGACGGGCCCCCGATGCGAGACCCCGACGTGCCCGCCCTTACTCTCCCCGTCCCCACCCGCGACGCGCTCGCCGCCGGCGCGCTGCTCGACCGCGAGCTGCGCCGAGTCCGCCGCGTCGCGACCATGCTGCACGATCGCCGCTCGGTGGCGGAGCTCGCCGCCTATGAGCGCGAGCTGGAGGCGCAGCTGGCGCGCGCGCGGCGCGGGATCGACCTGCTCCACGCGACGCTGCGCCGGCTCGACTGATCACCCGGCCGCGCCGTTCGCCGCCACACCACTCGGCGGGAGAGTCGAGCGTGCCTCAGCGAGAGGTGGCGCGGCGCACCAGCCCGTCCACGGGCACGTCGTGGAGGCGGCGGAAGCGCGCCTCGATCAGCCCGAACAGCCCGAAGGCGAACAGCCCGAGCGCCACGATCACGTCGAACGGCCGCTCCAGCCAGGCGAGCACCTCGGCCATGCCGCCCGCGGCGCTGGCGCGCGCCTCGAACCCGGCGCGCACCAGGAACCAGGCGCTGATCAGGAACACCGCGCCCCGCGCGGCATAGCCCGCGCGCCCGCTCCAGCGCGCCCAGGGCCGCGACGCGACCGCCGGATCGAGGTAGCGCAGGAAACTGCCCTTGGCCGCCTTCGCCAGCTGCACCGCGCCGACCGCGGCGAGCAGCGCGCCGCCGAGCATCACCAGGGCGCTGCCGCCGGGCAGCGCCAGCGCGGTGCGCGCGCCGCGCTCGGCCCCGTCGCCCGCGAGCGCCACGCCCTGGATCAGCCGCACCGCCTGCCAGGCGAGGAACAGGTGCACCGCGCCGCTCGCCGCCGCGCCGAGCCGCTCGAACACGCCCTTGCCGTCGCTGCCGTGGCGCTCGATGTCCAGCGCGGCGTCGGCGAGCCGCCAGATGCCATAGCCGAGCAGCCCCGCCGCCATCAGGCCGAGCAGCAGCCGCCCCCCGCCCTCGCCGAGATAGGCCAGCGCGCCGGCGGGATCCTCGGCGCGGCCGGCGCGCAGGATCAGAAACGCGATCACGATGTAGAGCGCGCCGCGTACCGCGAAGCCCGCCCGCGTCAATGTCGTCAGCCGTGCGCCCGTGCTCATCCGCTTTCCCCCGTGCGATCCCCCGACGAACGGGACAGGCGCCGCGCCGTTCCGCGCCTTTAGCGCCCCGTGATCACCCCAAAGTGGAAGTAAAACCAGTTTCTTAGGTCCGCATCCCTGATGCGTGTTAACAGTTTATCGATGATACTGGCGCTAGGGCGGGGCGAGGAGCTGCGCAGTGCCGTCACGCGATCTTCCCTCGTCTTCCCGCCGTGAACGGCATCTCGGGCCGCGCTTCATCGCCGCGGTACTCGCCCCCGTGCTGCTGCTCGCGCTCGGCCTCACCGGCTTCGCCGCGTCGGCGCTGCGCTCGGCCGCGACACAGGCCGATCGGGTGTCGGTCGAGCGGCAGGAGCGCGAGGTGCAGCTCGCGGTCGACGCCGCGCTCGACGAACTGGCGCAGAGCCAGGCGGGCGTCGCGATCTGGACGCCGCTGGTGCTCGAGCTGCGCCGTCCCACGCCGAACTGGACCTGGGTCGACGACAATGTCGGCGAGTGGCTGAGCGGCGTCTACGCGCACGACGCCGACGCCATCCTCGCCGCCGACGGGCGCGCGCGCTACGTGATGCGGGGCGGCCGGCGCCGCGGCGCCGCCGACTATGCGGTGCTGCGCGCCGCGGCGGCACCGCTGATCCGCGCGGTGCGCGGCCGCGGCGACGCCGCGCCCAACCCGCACGAGCGCCTGCCCGGCCACGCGCTGCCCGCCGGCTCGACCGTGCGCACCTCGGCGCGCGCGCGCCACGCCACCGACCTGGTCGCGATCGGCGGCCGCCCCGCGATCATGAGCGTGATGCGGATCATCCCCGAGCTGGGCACCCCGCCCGATCCCGCGGGGCACGAGCCGCTGCTGGTGAGCGCGCGCTACCTCGACACCGGCTTCGTCGAGCGGCTGGCGCGAGTCCAGCTCGTCGCCGGCGCGCGGCTGAGCGCGTCGCCGCACCGCGCTCTCGACGAGCAGGCGCTGGCGCTGGTGTCGAGTCGCGGCCAGCGCGTCGGCTATCTGCTGTGGCGCCCCGACCGGCCCGGCGCGGCGGTGTGGCGCACGATGGCGCCGAGCGCGCTCGCCGCGCTGGTCGCGCTGCTGGCGACGCTCGCCGCGCTGATCGCCGGCGTGTTCAAGCTGGTGCGCAGCGACGCGCGCACGCTCGCGCGGCTCAACGCGGCGCATCTCGCGCTCCAGGCGAAGGAGGCGCAGGCGCACCACCTCGCCTATCACGACCCGCTGACCGGCCTGCCCAACCGCGCCGCCTTCAACCAGGCGGGCGACCAACTGTTCGCGCACGCGCCCGCCGCGGGGGTGCGCGCGGTGCTGCTGATCGATCTCGACCGCTTCAAGCAGGTCAACGACACGCTCGGCCATCTCGGCGGGGACCAACTGATCCAGCTCGTCGCGGCGCGGCTGCAGGCGCTCGTCGGCGCGGGCGACGTGGTGGCGCGGCTCGGCGGCGACGAGTTCGCGGTGCTGGTCGGCGCGCGCGGCGACGAGGCCGCGGTCGGCGCGCTCGCCGGCGCGATGGTGGCGGCGCTGCGCGAGCCGTTCACGGTGCTGGGCACGCACGTCTTCATCGGCGCGAGCATCGGCATCGCCTGTCACCCGCGCTGCGGCAGCGACCGCTCCGAGCTGATGCGGATGGCCGATATCGCGATGTACCGCGCCAAGGCGGAGGGGCGCGACGGCCACCGCTTCTTCACCGAGGACATGGACGAGAGCGTCAAGACGCGGCGCGCGATCGAGCACGACCTGCGCCGCGCGATCGCGACGCGGCGCGAGCTGATGGTCCATTATCAGCCGCGCATGAACGCGGGCGGCACGCGCGTGATCGGGCTGGAGGCGCTGGTGCGCTGGCATCACCCCCAGCGCGGGCTGCTCGCCCCCGACGCCTTCGTCGCGATCGCGGAGGAGACCGGGCTGATCCGCGAGCTCGGCGCCTGGGTGCTGCGCGACGCCTGCGCGGTGGCGCGCGCCTGGCCGTCGCTGTCGATCGCGGTCAACCTCTCGCCGGTGCAGTTCCGCGCGCGCGGCGTGGCGGCGGAGCTCATCGACATCGTGCGCCGCGCCGGCGCGCGCCCGCAGCAGATCGAGCTGGAGGTGACCGAGAGCATCCTGCTCGACGACGACGAGGGCGTGCGCGACGCCCTGGCGGCGCTGCGCGCGGCGGGCTTCCGCATCGCGCTCGACGATTTCGGCACGGGCTATTCCAGCCTCGGCTATCTCAGCAAGTTCGAGGTGGACAAGATCAAGATCGACCGGAGCTTCACGCGCCGGCTGGGCGAGAGCGACGACGCCGCCGCGATCATCCAGGCGGTGGTACGACTCGGGCAGGCGATGGGGCTGGCGGTGAGCGCCGAGGGAGTCGAGACGCGCGAGCAGCGCGCCTTCCTCGAGCATGCCGGGTGCGACGAGCTGCAGGGCTTCCTCTTCTCCGCCGCGGTGCCGGCGGGCGCGCTCGCGGCGCTGCTCGGCGGGCGGGTGGAGGCGGCGGCGTAGCGGGCGCGGATCCTCCCCGCTCGCGGGGAGGGGGACCGCCGGCCGCAGGCCGGCGGTGGAGGGGGGTTGCCGCAGGCTGCGCCGCGAGGAGAGCCCCCTCCACCACCCGGCTGCGCCGGGCGGTCCCCCTCCCCGTGCCGGGGAGGATGGAGACCGCTATTTCTCCCGCGACACGCACGCCCCGCCATCCGGCCCCACCTCGCCGCGGCACACGCGCTCCGCGGGCAGCGCCACGCCCAGCTCGCGTAGCCGGTTGCGCCCGTCGGCGCCGCGCTCCAGGTCGAAGCCGTCGTACAGCGTCCCGCTCGCGGTATAGGTGCGGAAGCTCAGCCGCTGCGCCGCCACGTCGACGATCTGGAACAGCTCTGTGGCCTCGGCGACCCGGTCGGGCTGCTTGAGCGCGCGGTCGTTGAGGCCGTACATCTTCGAGCCGGTCACCGAGACGAGATACACCGGCCCCTGCACCGCGCCCTGGGCATGCGTCGCACGCGCCGCGTCGCGCCCCGCCTCGGCGGTCAGCCGGCTGTAGCAATGGTCGTGCCCCTGGAGCACCAGGTCGACGCGGCGCGCCTCGAAGATCGGCTTCCACGCCGCCTTGAGCACCGCGGTGTCCTTGGGCCGCGCGCAGGTGAAGATCGGCTGATGGAAGAGCACCACGTTCCACCGCGCGGTGCTCGCCGCGAGCGTCGAGTCGAGCCACTTCGTCTGCGCGTCGAGCGCGCCGAGGTCGAGCGCGGCGGTGCCGTCGAGCACGACGAAGCGCACCCCCTGATAGTCGACGTAGTAGCTCGTCGCCTTGACCGAATCGGCGCCGTTGCCCGGCAGCGCGAACTGGAGCGGCCAATAGGGACCGAGCTTCCGGCTCTCGCGCCCGTCGGGGAGCATGGTGTCGACATATTCGTGGTTGCCGGTCGCGGGCAGCTGCGGGGTCGAGGCATAATTGTAGCCGCCCGCCTGGTTCCACTCGCCCCACTCGTCGTCGTGGTCGAGGTCGTCGCGCTGCGCGGCGAGGTCGCCGGCATGGACCGTCAGCGCCACCTGCCCCGCCATGAAACCCTGGCGGATCACGCGCGAGGCGTAGGTGAGGATGCCGTTCTGCGTGTCCCCCAGGTACAGGAAGCGGAACGGGCGGAAGCCCTGAGCGGCGGTGCGGAACTGGAACCACTCGCTCCATCCCGCCGCGCCCCGGACGCGATAGGCGTAGACTCGGTCCGGCTCGAGCCCGGTGAAGCGCACCTGATGGTAGTTGGCGCTGCCGTTGGCGCTCTCGATCGCGCGCGTCGTACCGGTGACGGTGCGCGCCTCGCGCTCGAGCGTCGGCCCGTCGACCGCGCGCACGATCTGCGCCGCCGCGCTCGCCTGCGCGCGGTCGGTGCGGAAGGCGACCGCCATCTCGCGCGACGGGTCGGCGCCCGCGGTCAGCACGATCCGGTCGGGGATCGAGCGCGGCGCATAGGGCGTGCCCGGCGTGCGCGGGAGCGGCACCGCGGCGGGCGTCGCGGGGGCTTGGGCGAGCGCCGGGGCGGCGGCGAGCGCGGCGGCGAGAAAGAGCAGCGCGCGCATCAGAAGTTCGCCCGCACGCCGAACTTCAGCGTGTAGCCATATTCCTCATATTGCAGCAGGCGGCGCGTCACCGGCGCGTTCTGATAGGCGACATATTTGGCGTCGTTGATGTTCACCCACTCGCCGAAGAGCTGGAGGTTGGGCGTGATGCGGTAGCGCGCGCTGGCGTCGAGCTGGAAATGCTGGCGGACGTAGCGGTCCTCGTCGGCCACCGCCTGCACCTCATCGAGGTATCTGTCGCGATAGGTCCCCGCGAGGCGGACGCTGACCGGCCCCTTCTCGTAACCGAGCACCGCGTTGAACGTGTGGCGCGACGAGGCCGGCAGTGGGATCTTGCGCAGGCCGTCGGTGTCGCCGTCGAAGGTCTCGCCATCGGCGTCGGTGAAGGTGTAGTTGAGGTTGGTCAGCAGCCCGTCGAACGGCGCGGGCAGCATCGTGAAGAGCTGCGAGAAGCCGAGCTCGACGCCGCGGATGGTCGCTCTGCCGCTGTTGAGCGGGATGTCCGCCTCGGTGAAGGCGATCCCGCGGTACACGCCGTCAAAGGGCGCGTCGTCGTCCTCGAACGTCACCGTGGTGATATAATCCTGGATGTCCTTGTAGAAGAAGCCGGCCTGGAGCACGCTCGAGGTGGCGAAATACCATTCGGCGCCGGCGTCTAGGTTCCAGGCGCGATAGGGCTTGAGGTCGGGGTTGCCGAACGCGCCCTCCAGGTCGTCGCCGTCGCGCTCCAGCGCGAATCGCGGCGCGAGCTGGCCGATGCTCGGGCGCACCAGGCTGCGGAACGCGCCCGCGCGCAGCACCAGCTCGGGCGTCGCCTCGTAGCGCACCACCGCGCTCGGCAGCCAGTTGGTGTAGCTGCGCCGGATCCGGTTGGGCGTGACGAGCAGCTGCTCGCCCTCCTCGCCGTCCTCGTTCAGCGTCACCGTGCTGCCGCGGATGTCGTTGCGCGTGTGCTCCATGCGTACGCCGCCGATCAGCCGCAGCGGGCCGGCCTGGTAGCGGCCGAGCAGATAGCCCGAGTAGATGTCCTCGCCGACGCGATAATCCTCGGCCAGCGAGGCGAAGTCGGAGCCGAGGTCGTCGCGCTCGAAGCCCGCCGCATTGTCGGCGAGGAAGCCGCGCTCGCCCTTCTTCGCCACCACCGGGCCCAGCGCGGCGAGCCGGTAGGTCTGGCGCCCGACCACGTCGCCGAGCGTGAAGTCGCCGTCATAGCCGTCGAACGTGTCGACGTTGAGGTCATAGGTCTTCTCGCGCAGCCGCGCCTTGCCGCCGGCCTGGAGCTCGACCGTGCCCTCCGCCAGCGCGAAGCTGCGCGTGACGTCGCCGCGGACGTTCCACTCGCGGTCGACCGAGCGGCTCAGCGTCGTGCGGTCGAAACTGTCGAAGCCATAGTCGGCCGCGTCGTCGAACGCGGCCGCGCTGGCACCGCCGACCGCGAAGCGCGGGCGCAGGTAATTGCCATAGTCGAAGGCGACGCTGAGATCGTCGCCGTCCTCGCCGTCGAAGTCGCGGCGGAAGGTGATCGGGTCGATCGACCCGTTCTCCAGCTCCGAGGCGCGCGACCAGGCCGCGCTATATTGCAGCCGCCACGGCCCGGTCTCGGTCTCGCCGCCGACCGAGTAGCTCTGGATCAGCTGCTTCTCGAACCGGTCCTTGAGGTCGCGCTCGACGCGGACGCGCCCGTCGGCGCTGTCGAAGCTGGCGCCGGTGGCGGTGGAGCTGGCCGGGTCGGCGTCCAGCTCGAAGATCAGGCGGCGGCGGTCCTCCTGGTCGGAGAAGCGGTTGTAGATGCCGCGCGCGTACAGCCGGGTAGAGGGCGCGGGCTGCCAGTCGAGCGAGAGCGAGCCGCCGGTGCGCAGCCGGCGCACGTCATAGTCGCGATACTCGACCGAGTCGGCGAAGCCGTTCCCGGCCTCGTCGGTGGTCCACCCGTCCATCTCGATATTGTCGGTCTCGAACTTGCGCAGGTAATAAGACGCGCCGCCCGAGATGCCGAGATTGTCGGCGAACTTCTTCGAGAAGTTGACGCTGCCCTTGGGCGTCACCTCGCCGGAATAATGGTTGTACGAGCCCTCGATCGAGCCCGCGAGCAGGTCCTTCTTGCGGTCGAACGCCGAGGTGGTGTTGATCTCGACCGAGGCGCCGATCGTGTCGCCGTCCATGTCGGGGGTGAGCGACTTCTTGATCTCGATCGACTCGATCAGCTCGGACGCGACCACGTCGAGCGCGACCGAGCGCGTGTCGGCCTCGGGCGCGGGCACGCGCACGCCGTTGATCGAGGCGGCGTTGAGGCTGGGATCGAGCCCGCGCACCGCGACGAAGCGGCCCTCGCCCTGGTCGTTGAGCACGTTGACGCCGGGGGCGCGGCGCACCGACTCGGCCACGTTCTGGTCGGGGAACTGGCCGATCGAGTCGCGCGTCAGCACGCTCTCGACGCCATCGGCCCCGCGCTGGCGGCTGAGCGAGCTGGCGAGATTGGCGCGCTGGCCGGTGACGAGGATGTCACCCCCGCCGCCGACCGCGACGTCCTGGGTCACCATGCCGGCGGCGTCGACCGTGATCGCGGTGTCGACCACCTCGGCGCCGATGTAGCGCACCCGCAGCGTGTACTGGCCCGCGGGTACGTCGCTGAAGCGATACTGCCCCGCGCTGTCGGCCTCGACCGAGCGGCCGAGCTCGACGATCGACACCTGCGCCGAGGGCAGCGTCCGCGTGCCGCTCGAGTCCGAGACGGTGCCCGCCACCTGTCCGGCCTGTGCCAGTGCCGGGACGCACAGCAGCGTCGCCCCCAGCATGAGGCGCGTGCGCGCCGTCATCGCTCTCATAAGTCCCCCGAAGCTCTCGATTGTCCGGGGGTCTGTGCGGGTTAATTATGACGGTAGCCTGAGATTTGGGTTGCAGTTTCATTGCAGCGACCGGGCAGGGGCGCGGGTCAGGCGCGATCGAGCGGCCGTGCGGCGCCGCGCCGCCGCAGCCACAGCCCGGCCCAGGCGGCGGCACCGAGCGCGACGCAGACGAGCTGCGGCGGCGAGCCGAGTTCGCCGAGCCGCAGGTGCGTGGCGATCGCGCCGCCGAGGAAGCCGGTGAGCAGGATCGCGCCGATCACCGCGCTGCGCGGCACCGCGTAGAGCAGGGCGCCGAGCAGCGCGCTCGCGCCGATCACCGGCGCCATCGCCGCGGGCCAGCCGGTCGCCGTCATCTCGGGCGCGACGACCGCGGGCGCGAACAGCGTCACCGCGCCGTCGAGCAGCAGCACCGCGGCGACGAGCCCGCTGAGCGCCACGCCGGCCCGGCGCGGCAGGGATGAGGGGGCGGTCATGGCGCTGTCTCCTGGCGCGGGGTGTCGCGTCTATGTGTCGCGCGCCGCGCGCGGGCGCGACCGGCGCAGAGGGAGTAGTGCCACCGCGCGCTGGCGTCCGACCGGTGCGGCGGTGGAACAAACCGAATCGTCGGAGATTGTTTCGGGCGGTCGGAAAGACCGATAGAGGGGATTGCCATGAAGAAGCTCGTCACCGCCGTCGCCGCCCTCGGGCTGGTGTCGCTCGCCGCGTGCAACTCGACCCCGCGCGAGCAGGCCGCCGACAATATCGAGGCCAACGCCGACGCGGTCGCCGACAATCTCGAGGACATGGCGGACAACGCCACCACCGACAACGCGGAGGACGCGCTGGAGAACAAGGCCGACGCGGTGCGCGCCACCGGCGACAACAAGGCCGACGACATGCGCACCCACGACGCCGACACCAACCTCTCCAACGGGATCTGATCCCCCGGCGCCACGCCGGTCGCAGACAGCGAGGGCGTTCGGGGTGACCGGACGCCCAAGCCGGTCCGCCTCTGTGCTGGATGCCGTGCGGACCGGGTAGAACGACGCGGGCGGCGACTTGCCGCGCGTCCGAGGCGGCTGACAGGTCGGGCGAGCGCTAGACGCTGATCCGCTTGATGCGAACCAGCGGGGTGCCCCCGCGGAAGCAGACGCCGAGAGCGACGATCGTCACGTCTCCGGCGCTGGGCCCCGCCGTTCGCCGGAGCGCGGATCGTTGGACGTCGATCAGACTCTGAGGCCCGGCCGGGTTCACCCCGCCAGTCGCACCTCGCGCTTGCGCTCGATCACCTCGCGATAATGCTCGACCAGCGCGACGGCATGCTCGCGGTCGCTGAGCACGGTGCGCGACGCCACCTCGGCGGCGCGCCGCACCAGCGGCTGGTCGCGCGAGAACAGCGCCACGATCGCCTTGGCGCAGGCATAAGCGTCGCCGCTGCGATAGGTCTCGGCGAACTCGGGCCGCGCCACCGCCGACGAGCCGCCGCGATCGGGCACGATCATCGGCAGCCCCGAGGCGAGCGCCTCCGAGGCGACCATGCCGAACGGCTCGCTGTCGCCGCCATGGATGAAGGCGTCCGCGCTCGCCATGATCGCGGCGAGCTGGCCGCGGTGGTAGATCGGCTGGAACATGCGCACGTGCGGGCTCTCGGCGATGTGGCGCTCGAGCGTGCGCGTGTCGGGGCCGAGCCCGAGCAGCATCAGCCCGACCGGGATCTTCGTCCCCGCGCGCCGCGCCGCGTCGATCACCATCGGCCAGCGCTTCTCGGCGTGGTGGCGACCGATCCCGATCAGCAGGTGCGCGTCCTCGGGCAGGCCGCATTGCGCCAGCAGCGCGGCGCGCAGCGCGGGGCTGCGCAGCGCGGGCGAGAAATGCTCGCGCTCGATCCCCAGCGTCATCGTGGCGTCGACGCGCAGCCCGCGCGCGCGCAGCCGCTCGGTCAGCACCGGGCCGTTGGTGACCACGGTGTCGAACGGCGCGAGGCAGCGCGCCATATACCGGTCGTACCAGCCGAACATCCGCTCGATCGCGCCCTCGGACGCGATTTTGGCGAACCAGCGCTTCGGATAGGCTTCCATATTGTCGTTGTGCATGAACCAGGCGCGGATCGCCGGCCCCTGCCACGACGCGACGATCGCGGCCGAGCGCCACGGCGAGCAATTCTCGACCACGTCGGGCCGCAGCTCGTCGAGCAGCGCGTGGACCGGCGCGGCGTCCCAGAACAGCCCGTAGTTGGAGTCGAACGGCATGCCCGGCGACTTCACGTAATAGAGCAGCGCGCCGCCGGGCCGCTCCTCGACCCGATCCTCCTTGCCCGGGGCGATCACGATCTGCTGATGCCCCAGCTCGGACATGATCGCCATCTTGCGGTCGAGGTACGAGCGCACCCCGCCGCCGGTGGGCGAGTAGAATTCGTTGACGTCGACGATCCGCATCGCGCGCCTCCTCAGTCCGCGAAGTTGAAGCCGCCGAGCCCGCGCAGATATTGCAGGCGGATCGTGGCGCGGGTGACGCCGGGGCCGACGTCGATCAGCGAGTCGACCAGCTTGGGCTTGGCGCGGCCGATCTTGTGGTTGCTCGGGAAGCCGGCGCCGTCGCTCCAGAAATTGAACTTGCGCTTGCCGTCGCGGTCATGGCCCAGGAACAGGGCGTAGCGGCCCGGGCGCGGCACGCGGATGCAGATCTCCCCCGCGAGGCCCGCGGGCGGCGCCACGTCGATCCGGCGGAAGGTCTTGCCCGCCTCCAGCAGCTTCTTGTCACCCGCGAGGAAATCCTCCTCGGTCGCGGGATAGAGTTCGAGCTTGAGCGTGCCCCTGCGGTCCTTGATCCCCGACACGCTGGCGAGGATCGCGGGGCCGGGCGCGCCGGGAGCGCAGGCGGCGGCGTCCTGGCCGAGCACCTGCGCCGCGCCCGGGGTCGCGGCCAGTGCCACCCCCAGCGCTGACCCCAGGCCAGCCGCGGCGAGCGTCACGCTCCGCCGGTATGTCGCCATTCCTGCGTCCTTTCCCACACGTACACGACCCCAAATAGGAGCGTCAGCAGCAGATGCATCACCAAGGTTGACGCGCCGGTGAACGCCATGAGGTCCGACAACGTGCGGTCATGGCCGATCACCAGGATCGCGAAGTTGGCGAAAAGCAGGTCTTTGTTGGGCACGAGCGGCAGGCGCGAGACGAGCTGCCGGCCCGCCACCAGGAACAGCCACATGCCGATCGACACGCTCGGCATCGCGTAGGACCAGGCCAGGGCGATCGTCACGCAGGTGAGCGTGATGCGCAGCCAGTCGATCCCGAAGATGAACCACAGGTCGCCGCGCGAGAGCGAGAAGACGCGGCTGGAGAAGGTGATCACCACCACCGGGATGGCCAGCGCGAGGCCGAGCGACCACAGCATGGTGCGCACCAGCTCGGGGTCGATCAGCTCGTAGCCGAGCGGCAGCGCCACCGCGCCGAGCAGGATCGCGGTGAGATTGCCGACGATGCCCGAGACGATGCTGACGTCCTTCACCGCCCCGAACGGCGCCGCCACCATCTTCAGCCGCGCGCGCGCCCAGGCGTAGAAATAGGCGTCGCCCGAGTAGCCGATCAGGATGTCGTTCGCGATCCGCTTCTTGTTGAGCGCCAGGAAGGCGGCGGGCGGCACACCCCACAGCCGGCGGAAGATGGCATAGTCGCACACCGGCAGCGCCAGATACGACAGCAGGAAATAGACGTAGAAGCCCGGCGTCTCGGGCACGGTGCGGCGCAGCCCGGCGAGGCCGTGGTCGAGCAGCTCGTGCAGCAGCCCGATCATCATCGCCACCGTCACCGCGGCGCCGAGCAGCGCGGGCCAGCGGCGCCGCAGCGTCTGCACCGGGCGGAGCGCGACCAGCGGCGCGTCCGCGGGCGGGGCGGCATCGGCGGTGCGGGAGGGGGCTCGCTCGGTCAGTGGCTCGTCGGCGCGCAATCTTCTGGTCCTGCCCCGCGCGCTGGCGGGGATCGACGGCATCTAGCAGCGCGCGGCGGCACGCGCCAGCGACGGGCGCGGCGAGACTGTCCCGCGCGCGATCAGCCGCCCGCGGCGCGGCTCAGGCCGAGTCGCCGTCGCCGCCGCGGTCGTCGTCGAGCCGCTCCGAGCGCCGCTCCATCGCGGTCTTGACCATCGCGGTCATCGGGTCGGCCAGCGCGAGGCCGAGGATGCCGAACAGCGCGCTCGCCAGGATCTGCGTGCCCAGCGTCAGCGCGGGCGGCAGGTCGACGGTGCGCTTGGCCACCATCGGGATCACGACATAGCCGTCGAAGGTCTGCACCACGACATAGACGATGATCGCCAGCACCCCGACATGCACCCCCGCGGAGAAGCCCACCGCCACCATCAGCGCGCCCGAGATGAACGCGCCGATATTGGGGATGAAGGCCAGCAGCCCGGTGAGGATGCCGAGGATCAGCGCCATCGGTACCCCGACGAGCCACAGCGCGACCGCGACGAGAACGCCCTCGAACGCCATGCCGAGCAGCCGCCCCGCCAGCAGCCGCCGCAGCGTCCGCCCCATGCGGTTGACGGTCAGCGCGAACTCGGCGCGGTCGGCCTCCGGCACCATCCATTGCAGCCCGCGATCGTAGACGCGCGGGTCCATCGCCACGAACAGCCCGATCACCATGATCATGAAGAGCGTGGTGAGCGCACCCACCGCGGTGCCGACCCAGCTGGTCACGCGCCCGACCGAGGACAGCGCCTGGCGCGACAGGCCGCTCAGGTCCGAGGCGCCGGGCATCAGCCCCTGCGCGCTGAGCCAGCCGGTGACCCGCATCGCCTGCGTCTCGACCGTGCTGCGCAGCTGGGTGACCTGCGCGCTGATCTGCACGCCGGCGAGATAGAAGGTGCCGAGCAGGAAGGCGACCGTCAGCAGGCAGACGATCAGCAGCCGCCAGCCGCGAGCGATCGGCAGCACGCGCCCGAGCAGCCGCACCCCGCCGTCGAGCAGCGCGGCGAAGACCAGGCCGGCGAAGATGATCAGCAGCGGCTGGACCAGCAGCACCACCAGCGCGATCGCGCAGGCCATGCCGAGCCACACCGCGGCGCGGCGGATCTCGTCGCGCGTCGCGGGGTCGCGCACCTCGTGCGGGCTGGCGCCCGGCTCCACGCGCACCCGCTCGCCGCGGCGCTCGGGCGGACCCGCGGCGTCGGTCACTTGGTGCGCTCGGGGTGGAGCGAGGTGCCGGCGCGTCCGGCGCGCAGCGCGTGCGGCCAGGTGAGCGGGTTCCACGTCGCCTCGCCGTCGACCGAGAAGGTGATGAACTCGGCACGGCCGCCGAGATTCTCGTACGGCACCGGGCCGCCCAGCCCGCGCTCGAACCCGCCCAGCGCGAAGCGGCTGTCGGCCGAGCGGTCGCGGTTGTCGCCCATCAGGAAGACGCGGTCGGCCGGGATCTTGACCGGCCCGTAGGTGTCGCCGGGGCTGTCGGGCTCGAGATCGACCGTGTCGTAGCGGCGCCCGTTGGGCAGGGTCTCGGTGACGATCGGCAGGCGGCACACGATCGTGCCGTCGGCGCGGGCGACGCGCGCGCCGGGATATTGCGCCGGGTCGCAGGTGGCGTTGGCGTCGACCGGCAGCTCGCGATAATGCTTCTCGCCGCGCTGGACTGCCACGCCGTTGAGGAACACCACGCCGCCGCGCACCGCCAGCGTGTCGCCGGGCAGGCCGATCACGCGCTTGATATAGTCGCTGCTCTGCCCCGGCGGGGTGACGATGACGACGTCGCCGCGCTCGGGCAGCCTGCCCCACACGCGGCCGTGGAGGAAGGGCAGCTGGACTGACCAGCCGTCGACCGGGCGGTGGAACACCAGGTCCTCGACGATCGCGACCGGGTTGGGGATCGTCGGCGACACGAACGACCAGCCATAGGCATATTTGGAGACGACCAGCCGGTCGCCGACCATCAGCCCGGGCAGCATCGACTCGCTCGGGATGTAGAAAGGCTTGGCGATGAAGCTGTGGAAGCCGAGCACCGCGAGCACCAGCCCGACCAGCCCCTTCACCTCGCCCCACCAGTCGAAGCGCGCGCGCGGCGCCTCGGCGTGGCGCTCCAGCGGAGGCTCGCCGCTCAAGCTGATCTCATCGGCCATGGCGTCACGCCGCTCCCTTGCTCTCGACCGGCACCGCCTCGACGATCACGAACGCCTGCGCCCAGGGGTGATCGTCGGTCAGCGTCAGATGGACGCGGGCGACGTGGCCCTCGGGTATCATCGCGTCAAGCCGTTCCTTGGCACCGCCGGTCAGCGCCAGCGTCGGCGCGCCCGACGCTGCGTTGACGACGCCGATGTCCTTCATGAACACGCCCGCCTTGAAGCCCGTGCCGACCGCCTTGGAGAAGGCCTCCTTGGCGGCGAAGCGCTTGGCATAGGTGCCCGCGCGCGTGAGCGGCCGCCGCGCCGCCTTGGCGCGCTCGACGTCGGTGAACACGCGCGCCTCGAAGCGCTCGCCGAAGCGGTCGAGCGAGGCCTGGATTCGCTCGATGTTGCACAGGTCGGAGCCGAGGCCGACGATCATAAGATCCTCCCCGGCACGGGGAGGGGGACCGCCGACCGCAGGCCGGTGGTGGAGGGGGGCGTCCGCGCAAGTGCCGGTCTGTTGGTGAGGCGCAGCGTGCAGACGCGTCGTCGCGTGATACCCTGGAACGATAGCGCGACGCCGCGCCCCCCCTCCACCACCGCCTCGCGGCGGTCCCCCTCCCCTCGCGGGGGAGGATTCAGCCCGCCCCTCATCGCGCGCTCTCCATCGCGTCGCGCATGCGGCGGACGCTCGCGTCGAGGCCGACGAAGATCGCCTCGCCCACCAGGAAATGCCCGATGTTGAGCTCGCGCAGCGGCGGGATCGCGGCGACCGGCGCGACATTGTCGTAGGTGAGCCCGTGGCCGGCATGGACCTCGATGCCGTTCTTCGCCGCCAGCGCCGCCGCGTCCGCCAGCCGGCGCAGCTCCGCGGCGCGCGCGTCGCCGTCCAGCTCGGCGTAGCGGCCGGTGTGCAGCTCCACCACCGGCGCGCCGAGCCGGATCGCGGCCTCGATCTGGCGCGGGTCCGGCTCGATGAACAGCGACACGCGTACCCCCGCCTCGCGCAGCGCCGCGACGATCGGCGCGAGCGCCTCGCGCTGCCCCGCGGCGTCGAGCCCGCCCTCGGTGGTGCGCTCCTCGCGCTTCTCGGGGACGATGCAGGCGGCGTGCGGGCGGTGGCGCAGCGCGACCGCGAGCATCTCCGCGGTGGCGGCCATCTCGAGGTTGAGCGGGATCGTCAGCCCGGCGGAGAGCCGCGCGATATCGTTGTCGGTGATGTGGCGCCGATCCTCGCGCAGGTGCGCGGTGATGCCGTCCGCGCCCGCCTCGGCCGCCAGCAGCGCGGCGCGGACCGGGTCGGGGAAGGCGCCGCCGCGCGCGTTGCGCACCGTGGCGACGTGATCGATGTTGACCCCGAGGCGCAGCGGCGACGACGAGAGGGCCATCACGCGGCGGCCCGGCTGCCCGGCTTGATCGCCGGGATCGCGGCCAGCTCGGGCGGCAGCGAGTCGGCCGCGTAGGTCGGCACGTCGAGCCGGATCAGCGGGAAGAAGGGCACGCCGATGTCGGCCTGGCCGTTCGAGCGGTCGACCAGGGCGGCGCCGGCGACGACTCGCCCGCCCGCCGCCGCGATCGCCGCGATCGCCTCGCGGCTGGAGAGGCCGGTGGTGACCACGTCCTCCATCATCAGCACCTCCTGTCCGGGGGCGAGTCGGAAACCGCGGCGCAGCTCGAACGTACCGCTCGGCCGCTCGACGAACATCGCCTCGACGCCGAGCGCGCGCGCCATCTCGTGCCCCGCGATCACCCCGCCCATCGCCGGCGCGACCACCGCGCTGATCCGCTGCCGCAGCGTGTCCGGGATCCGCTCGGCCAGCGCCTCGGCCAGCCGCGCGCCGCGGCGCGGGTCCATCAGCACGCGCGCGCACTGGAGATAGCGCGGGCTGCGCAGCCCCGAGGAGAGGATGAAATGCCCCTCCAGCAGCGCGTCGGCGGCGCGGAACTCGGCCAGCACCTCGTCGTCGGTCATCGTCGCGTCACTCTCCTCGCCGCGCTGATCGGGCCATAGGAGCGAGCGCGCCCGCGCGCAACGCGCCGGCCCGCGAAAACCGCCGTCGCGCGCAGGGCCTTGAGGCGAGGGGTCGGTCTGCTATACGCCTAGGCAGGAGGGGCAGGTTTGCCCGGCCCGCTGACGCGTGCGCCAGAGAGGGGTTTAGAACACAACATGCTGACAACCGGGTTCAAGGCAGGTTTCGGGGCAGGTTGCCGGGGCGCGCTGACAGGATTGATGCTCGCGGCCGGGCTCGCGCTGGCGGGCGTCGCCGGCGGAGCCTCCGCCCAGGCCGCCGCGCCGAGCGCCGGCCCCGCGACGAGCGCCACCGCCGCGCCGAGCGGGCTGCGCCCCGCCGACGCCAACCAGGGCCAGGCCGGCGGCACCGTGCAGAAGGCCGATGCCGCGCCCGCCGCGCCAGCGCTGGCGATGGACGGTGCCCCCGCGATGGACGCGCGAGTCGTCAGCACGGGGCCCAAGATCGGCCAGCCGGTCGACGGCGTGATCCACATCCAGCCGCAGGTCACCAAGAATGGCCTGCGCGCGCACTGGTTTCACGATCGCATCCTGTTCCCGCTGATCACGATCATCTCGATCTTCGTGCTGCTGCTGCTGGTCTATGTGGTGATCCGCTTCCGCGCGAGCGCCAACCCGACGCCGTCGAAGACCAGCCACAACACCGTGATCGAGGTGGTGTGGACGCTGGCGCCGGTACTGATCCTGGTCGCCATCGCGGTGCCCTCGATCGGGCTGCTCCAGGCGCAGTTCCGCCCCGCCCCCGCCGGCGCGGTGACGCTCAAGGCGATCGGCAACCAATGGTTCTGGAGCTACCAATATCCGGATCACGGCGGGATCGAGATCACCGCCAACATGCTCAAGGAAGGCAGCCAGGTCGCCGCGGGCGAGCGAGCGCGCAGCGACGCCGACGGACCGCGGCTGCTCGCCACCGACAATCGCGTGGTGCTGCCAGTCGGCGTGCCGATCCGGCTGATCACCACCGCCAACGACGTGATCCACAGCTGGGCGGTCCCCGCCTTCTGGATCAAGCTCGACGCGATCCCGGGCCGGCTCAACGAGACCAGCTTCACCATCGACAAGCCGGGCCTCTACTTCGGCCAGTGCTCCGAGCTGTGCGGCGCGCGCCACGCCTTCATGCCGATCGCGGTGGAGGCGGTGCCGCCGGCGCAGTTCGCCGCCTGGGTGCGTGCCAAGGGCGGCTCGATGCCGGCCGCGGGCAAGCTCTCCGACAAGGTGATCCCGCAGCCCGGTGCCGACGGCTCGGCCGCGGTGATGGACGAGGCCGCCATGAGCAACGCGCTCACCGGCCCGACCGAGAACGGCACCGACACTCCCACCCCTTCCCCGCAGGGCGCGACCGGCAACCCCGGTGGCGTCGGCGAAGCCGGACGCTAAGACGATGACCGACACCGCGCTCCACCCGTCCGCCTTCCAGGCGCACGACCACGGCCACCATGACGCGCACGCCGATCACAAGCCCGGCTTCTTCGCGCGCTGGTTCATGTCCACCAACCACAAGGACATCGGCACGCTCTACCTGCTCTTCGCGATCTGCGCGGGGATCATCGGCGGCGCGATCTCGGGGCTGATGCGCGCCGAGCTGATGCACCCGGGGATCCAGTATCTGCCCAAGTGGGTGGCGATGCTGCACGGCGGCACCGAGCAGAGCTTCGACCAGGCGCTCCACCTGTGGAACGTGCTGGTCACCGCGCACGGCCTCATCATGGTGTTCTTCATGGTGATGCCCGCGATGATCGGCGGCTTCGGCAATTGGTTCGTGCCGATCATGATCGGCGCGCCCGACATGGCCTTCCCGCGGATGAACAACATCAGCTTCTGGCTGCTGATCCCGGCCTTCACGCTGCTGCTGGCCTCGCCCTTCTTCGGCGGCGCGGGCACCGGTTGGACGGTCTACGCCCCGCTCTCCACCTACGGCGAGCCGGGGCCCTCGGTCGACATGGCGATCCTATCGCTCCACCTCGCGGGCGTCAGCTCGATCCTGGGCGCGATCAACTTCATCACCACGATCTTCAACATGCGCGCGCCGGGCATGACGCTGCACAAGATGCCGCTGTTCGCCTGGTCGGTGCTGGTCACCGCCTTCCTGCTGCTGCTGGCGCTGCCGGTGCTCGCCGCGGCGATCACGATGCTGCTGACCGACCGCAATTTCGGGACCACCTTCTACGACCCCGCGGGCGGCGGCGACCCGGTGCTGTACCAGCATCTGTTCTGGTTCTTCGGCCACCCCGAAGTGTACATCATGATCCTGCCGGGCTTCGGCATCATCAGCCACATCGTCGCCACCTTCAGCCGCAAGCCCGTGTTCGGCTATCTCGGCATGGCCTATGCCATGGTCGCGATCGGCGTGGTCGGCTTCGTGGTGTGGGCGCACCACATGTTCACCACCGGCATGAGCGTCAACGTGAAGATGTACTTCACCGCGGCGACGATGGTGATCGCGGTGCCCACCGGCATCAAGATCTTCTCCTGGATCGCGACGATGTGGGGCGGCAGCCTGCGCTTCCCCACGCCGATGGTATGGGCGATCGGCTTCATCTTCATGTTCACCGTCGGCGGCGTGACCGGCGTGGTGCTCGCCAACGGCGGCGTCGACGACTATATGCAGGACACCTATTACGTGGTGGCGCACTTCCACTACGTGCTGAGCCTCGGCGCGGTGTTCTCGCTGTTCGCGGGCTTCTATTACTGGTTCCCGAAGATGACGGGGCGGATGTACTCGGAGCTGCTCGGCCAGCTGCACTTCTGGGTGTTCTTCGTCGGCGTGAACGTGATGTTCTTCCCGATGCACTTCCTCGGCCTGCAGGGCATGCCGCGGCGCTACCCCGACTATCCGGACGCCTTCGCGCACTGGAACCAGGTCGCGACCGTGGGCTATATGATCATGGCCTCGGGCATGGCGATCTTCTTCGTCAACGTCGTCTGGTCGCTGCTCGCCGGCAAGAAGGCGCCCGACAATCCCTGGGGCGCCGGCGCGACCACGCTGGAGTGGACGCTGTCGAGCCCGCCGCCGTTCCACCAGTTCGAGACGCTGCCCAAGATCGACTGAGCGAGCCTTCCCTCATGAGACACTGGCCGGCGCCGCGTCCCCCGACGCGGCGCCGGTTGGCGTCTGGGGGCTGAGGAGGGGGCGTGGAACTTCGCCTTACCCCTTCGTCGTCCCCGCGCCGGCGGGGATCCAGACGCGCGGGTCTTCGATGGAGCCGAGACGTCGGCGTGTAGGGATCCCCGCCCGCGCGGGGATGACGGTAACGGGAGGGAAGCGGTAGCCACCGCTCCCCGCCGCACCGCGCCTCTCATCCCCTAGCGATTCGGTAACCCTCCACCCGTTACACCTGCCCGCGATGGAACTCGCGCGCGCCTACAAGCAGCTGATCGACCAGATCGTCGCGGTCGCCGGCCCGGCGCCGCTGCTCCACGTCCACGCCGGACTCGCCATCTACCTGCTCGCGCGCCTGGTCCTGCGCGAGCGGCGCGGCTCGCTGGCCGCGCTCCACGTCGTCTTCGCCGCCGAGATGCTCAACGAGGCGCTCGACTGGCTCGCCGCCACCCCGACATGGACGCTGCGCGACACGCTCGGCGACGTCACGCTGACGATGCTCTGGCCGGTCGCGGTCGCCGCGGTGGCGCAGCATCGCCGCCGGCGCTGGCGCCGCGCGGTGGCGCGCGGTCCCCGCCCCGCTGTGCCAGCCGCCCCATATCCAAGCAGTTGATTGCTGCACTGCACCGCTTGCGGCTTGCCAGACCGCGAACGTAACGGGTAGCGCTCGCGTCGAGGGGCCGATCGCGTCCCGTCGGCAATCAACGAGGAGCGACCGTCTTGCGCATCACCATGATCGGCTCGGGCTATGTCGGGCTGGTATCGGGCACCTGCTTCGCCGATTTCGGCCACGACGTCGTCTGCGTCGACAAGGACCAGGGCAAGATCGAGCGGCTGCTCGCCGGCAAGATGCCGATCTACGAGCCCGGGCTCGAGGACCTCGTCGCGCGGAACGTCCAGGCCGGCCGCCTGCGCTTCACCACCGACCTCAAGGACGGCGTCAAGGACGCCGACGCGGTCTTCATCGCGGTGGGCACGCCCTCGCGCCGCGGCGACGGCCACGCCGACCTGTCCTACGTCTACGCCGCCGCCAAGGAGATCGGCGAGGCGATCTCGGGCTATACCGTGATCGTCACCAAGTCGACCGTGCCCGTCGGCACCGGCGACGAGGTCGAGCGGATCATCGGCGAGGCCGCGCCGGACGCCGATTTCGGCGTGGTCTCCAACCCCGAGTTCCTGCGCGAGGGCGCCGCGATCGACGATTTCAAGCGGCCAGACCGTATCGTCATCGGCTCGGAGGACGAGCGCGCCACCGACGTGATGCGCCAGGTGTACCGCCCACTGTACCTCAACGCCGCGCCGATCCTGGTGACGCGCCGCCGTACCGCCGAGCTGATCAAATACGCCGGCAACGCCTTCCTCGCGACCAAGATCACCTTCATCAACGAGATCGCCGACCTGTGCGAGAAGGTGGGCGCGGACGTGAAGGACGTCAGCCGCGGCATCGGGCTGGACAATCGCATCGGATCGAAGTTCCTCCACGCCGGCCCGGGCTACGGCGGCTCGTGCTTCCCCAAGGACACGCTGGCGCTGCTCAAGACCAGCCAGGACTATGACGCGCCGCAGCGCATCGTCGAGGCGGTGGTGGCGGTGAACGACAACCGCAAGCGCGCGATGGGGCGCAAGATCGTCCACGCGATGGGCGACGACGTGCGCGGCAAGACCGTCGCGGTGCTGGGCCTCACCTTCAAGCCCAACACCGACGACATGCGCGACTCGCCCGCGATCGCGGTGATCCAGACGCTGCAGGACGCCGGCGCCACCGTGAAGGCCTATGATCCCGAGGGCATGGAGCAGGCCGAGAAGCTGCTCGGCGACGTGGTCTATTGCAAGGGCCCGTACGAGGCGATCGAGGGCGCCGACGCGCTCGCGATCGTCACCGAGTGGGACCAGTTCCGCGCGCTCGACCTCGACCGCGTCAAGTCGCTGCTCAAGACTCCGGTGCTGATCGACCTGCGCAACATCTACACCCCCGACGAGATCGCCGCGGCGGGGTTCCAGTACACCAGCATCGGCCGCTGAACCGCGTTGGCGCCGGTTCTCCCGTGATGCGGGGGGACCGGCGCCGCGTGACACCCTTGGCAGCGGCGCGCGGGTCTGCTGTCTGGGCGGCATGACCCGCCTCCTCCCCCGCGCGCTCGCCGCCGCGCTGCTGCTCGCCGCGGCGCTGCCCCAGGCCGCCGCCGCGCGCACCGCGCTCTTCCTCGGGAACAGCTTCACGTTCGGCGCCAACTCGCCGGTGCAGCGCTACCGCCCCGATCGCGTGACCGACCTCAACGGCGAGGGGATCGGCGGCGTCCCCGCCTTGTTCAAGACCTTTGCCGACGAGGCCGGGCTCGACTGGCAGGTCAGCCTCGAGACCTCGCCCGGCAAGGAGCTCGCCTGGCACCTCGAGAACCGGCGCGCGCTGATCGACCGGCCGTGGGACGCGGTGGTGCTGCAGGGCTATAGCACGCTCGACCCGGCGCGGCCGGGCGACCCGGTGCGTCACGTCGCCGCCGCGCGCGCAACCCGGCGGTGGTGGTCGACCTGGTCGCGACCTGGTCGCGCGCCGACCTCACCTATCGCCCCGGCGCGCGCTGGTCGGGCCAGCCGATCTACGCGATGGCGGACGAACTCGCCGCCGCCACCGACCGCGCCGTGGCCGAGGGCGGCGGCCTCACCGCCGCGGTGGCGGTGGGCAGCGCGTGGAACCGCGCGATCCGCGACGGGCTCGCCGACCCGAACCCCTATGACGGCGTGGCCTACGGGCAGGTCGACCTGTGGAGCTGGGACCAGTATCACGCCAGCGCCGAGGGTTATTACCTCGAGGCGCTGATGGTGTTCGGCACGCTCACCGGCACCGACCCGCACCGGCTCGACGGGCGCGAGCGCGCCGCCGACGACCTGGGGCTCGACCCGCGAGTCGCCGCGAGGCTGCGCGCGACCGCCAGCGACGAGCTGCGCGCGCGCGGGCGGCTGGGGTGAGGGTTTCGGGGAGAAGCTGAGGGCTTAGATTCTAATCCACCTCCATCGATCCGTGCTCCGGCGAACGCCGGAGCCCAGGGCCGCAGGCGTGACGCTCGTGGCCCTGGGCTCCTGCGTCCGCAGGAGCACCCCCGCTGGTTCACACCAGATGGATCAACCTTTAGTTAGTGGGATCGGACCGGCCGCCCGACCGCCTGAGCCTGCGCGCTGACGCTAACCCAGGACCGTCATCGCCGCGCAGGCGGGATCCATGAAGGCCGAGATCGCTGCTCCTTCGCCGGTCCGCTCGTCTGGATCCCCGCCTGCGCGGGGATGACGAACGTTAGGGGGATGACGAACGTTAGGGGGATGACGAACGTTGGAGAGATGACGTCCGGCAACCACCGCCCGCATCGAGGAGCCCCACGTGCGTCGCGCGCCCCCCGCCCCGCTAGACCGGCGCCTCCACCTCGAACCGCGCGCCCTCGGGCGGATACGCCACCGCCACCGGCCCGCTCACATGCGGCGCGAGCACGCGCTCGATCATGCGCGAGCCGAAGCCGGCGCTGGTCGGCGGCGTCACCGGCGGACCGCCCCGCTCGATCCAGGAGAAGCGGAAGCGCCGCGCGCGGTCGTCGCCCGCCAGCGCCCAGCGGATCGTCACGCGCCCCTCCGGCACCGACAGCGCGCCATATTTGATCGCGTTGGTGGCGAGCTCGTGCAGCGCCATCGAGAGCGCCAGCGTGATCTCCGGGCTGAGCCGGATCGCCGGCCCGTCCGCGTCGAAGCGGCGGCCGTCGCGGTCCGCGAACGGGGCGAGCACGCGCCGGACGATGTCGCCGATCGCGGCGCCCTCGACCTCGTCGTGCACCAGCAGCTCGTGCGCCGCGCCGAGGCTGGCGATCCGCCCCGCCACCGCGCCGCGCGCCGCGGGCAGCGAGGGGGCGTCGCGCAGCGTCTGGCTCACCACCGCGCCGACCGTGGCGAGGATGTTCTTCACCCGGTGCGTCAGCTCGCGCGCCAGCACCGCGCGATGCTCCTCGGCGAACTTGCGGTCGGAGATGTTGGTGGTGAACCCGACCATCGCCAGCGGCGTACCGTCGGCGCGATACTGCATCTCGGCGCGCACCGCGACCCAGCGCTGCTCGCCCGCCGGGGTCAGCAGGCGGTATTCGATGTCGTAGGGCTCGCCGTGCGCGAGCGTCGCGGCCATCGCCGCGTCGGCGCGCGCGCGATCACCGGGGTGGATCGAGGCGAACAGCTCGTCGAGCGTCAGCGGCGCGTCGGGCGAGCGGCCGCAGTTCAGCTTGCAGCTGGCCGAGGCGAACAGCTCGCGCGTGTGCGGGTCGACCGAGAAGGTGCCGAGCCCGCCCGCCCGCATCGCCAGCGCCAGCCGCTCCTCGCGATCGGCGATCGTGGCGTCGCGCTCGGCCACCTCGGCGGCGAGCTGCTCGCGGTCGCGCTGCAGCCGCGCGAGCCGGTGGCGCTCGAGCGTGACGTCGAGCTGCGACGAGACGAAGTAGCGCGGCGCGCCCCGCGCGTCATACACCGGCGCGACGGTCAGCCGGTTCCAGAAGGGTGCGCCGTCGCGGCGATGGTTGAGCAGGTCCACCTCCACCCGCTCGCACCGCGCGATCGCCTCGCGCAGCCGAGTCACCTCGGCGGGATCGGTCAGCGGCCCCTGCATGAAGCGGCAGTTGCGCCCGACCAGCTCGGCCGCGGCGAAGCCGGTCAGCGCCTCGAACGCGCGGTTGACGTACAGCAGGGGGTTGTCGGGCAGCGTGGGGTCGCTGATCGCCATCGCGGTGATCGACTCGTCGAACGCCGCCACCCACGGATCGCCCTGCGCCAGGCGCGCGGCGAAGGCGGCCACCGCCGCGCGCACCGCGGCGTCTGGCTCACGCGGGAGCAGCGGTGGGGAGGCGCGGGAGGGATCGTCCAAGATGCTGACTAGCATAGATTAGGCCTTCCCGTACGGCAACTCGCCGCGCGGCGCGGCGGGGCATCGCGATCGCGCCTAGGCGAGCGCCCGCGGCGCCACTAAGGTCGCGCCCGACAAGGGACGAGAGAGAGGATCTATGCTGCGGAATCTATTGGCCTTCACGACGATCTCCGCGGCCGTGGCCGGGTGCGGCGGCACGACTGCCCCGGCCGGCAACCAGCAGCAGGCGAGCGCCGCGGCGACTCCGGCCCCGGCGGCCGCGCCGGTCAATTACGGCAACGCCAAGCCCGCCGCGACCAAGCCGTTCGACGCCGCGACCGTGGCGACCTTCGATCAGCCCTGGGCGCTCGCCTTCCTGCCCGACCGGCGCATGCTGGTGACCGAGAAGCCGGGGCGGATCTGGCTCGTCACCGCGGACGGCGCCAAGACCAAGGTGAGCGGCGTGCCGACCGTCCACGACGAGGGCCAGGGCGGCCTGCTCGACGTCGCGGTGTCGCCGCGCTTCGCCAGCGATCACGCGGTGTACATCAGCTACAGCGAGCCCGGCACAGGGGGTGACTCGCTCGCGCTGGCGCGCGCGACGATCGATCCCGCCGCGGCGGCGCCGGCGCTGACCGGGCTGCAGGTGATCTGGCGCCAGCTGCCGCGCGGCAAGGGCGGCCAGTTCGGCGGCTATATCGCGCTCGCCCCCGACGGCCAGCACCTGTTCCTCGCCGCGGGCGACCGGATGCGGATGACGCCGGCGCAGGACCCCGACCAGCCCGTCGGCAAGATCCTGCGGCTGACGCTCGACGGCAAGCCGGCGCCGGGCAACCCCGGCGAGGGCAAGACCGGCGCGACGACCGTGTCGCTGATCGACCCGCCCGAGAACACCGGCGCGGCGGCCAAGGCGAAGGGCCGGCAGGTCACCGTCCCCGGGCCGAACCTCACCCCGGCGGAGACGTGGAGCAGCGGGCACCGCAACCCTTATGGTCTCACCTTCGACTCGCAGGGGCGGCTGTGGTCGGTCGAGATGGGGCCCAAGGGCGGCGACGAGCTCAACCTGATCGAGCCGGGCAAGAACTACGGCTGGCCGCTGGTGTCCTACGGCTCGAACTACGACGACACGCCGATCCCGAGCCCGACGACGCGGCCCGACCTGGCCGAGCCCGCGCTCTACTGGAACCCGGTGATCGCGCCGGCGGGGCTGACCTTCTACGACGGCACGATGTTCCCCGACTGGCGCGGCTCGGCCTTCGTCGGCGGGCTGGCGGCGACCGCGCTGGTGCGGATCGCCTTCGACGGCACCACTGCGCGCGAGGCGGAGCGCTGGGACATGGGCAACCGCATCCGCGCGGTGGTGAGCGGCCCCGACGGCGCGCTGTGGCTGCTCGAGGACGGCGCCGAGGCCAAGCTGCTGCGGCTCACCCCGAAGAAGGCGGGCTGAGGGGGCGCTGTCGCTGCCGGGAAGGTGGCCCGGCGCACGCCGGTCCGTTTTCCCGCGCACGCCGCCATCCAGGATGACGGCTGGCGACCCTCGGGCCTCATGTGCTCCCGCGTGCGCGGGAGCACATGGAGACCTCGAGCGGGCTCACCCGCGGGGAGGAGGCATCACCGCGCGCGCACGTAGCGGCCCGGCGCGGGCTCGATCGCGGCCAGCGTGCCGGCGCCCGGCACGCGCGCGCCGGCGGCGGGCACCTCCTCGGGCGCGCGCGCGCGCAGCCATGCCGCCCAGTCGGGCCACCAGCTGCCCTTCACCTCGCGCGCGCCGGCGACGAACCCGTCCAGCGTCTCGGCGTCCGCCTCGTTGATCCAATGCTGGTACTTGCCCGCGGCCGGCGGGTTCACCACCCCCGCGATATGTCCCGATCCCGCCAGCACGAAGCGCAGCGGGCCGCGGAAATGCTCGGTGAGCTTCCACACGCTCTCGGCCGGCGCGATATGATCCTCGCGCCCGGCCTGGACGTAGCTCGGCGTGGTCACGCGGCCGAGGTCGATCGGCACGCCCGCCACGCTCATCTCGCCCTTGGCGAGCCGGTTGTCGCGGTACAGGTCGGTGAGATAGGCGAGGTGCCACTTGGCCGGCAGGTTGGTGACGTCGCCGTTCCAGTGGAGCAGGTCGAAGGGGACGTGGTCCTTGCCGAGCAGATAGTTCTGCGTGACATAGTTCCAGATCAGGTCGCGCCCGCGCAGCAGGTTGAAGGTCGCGGCGAGGTAGCGGCCGTCGAGGAAGCCCTGCGGGCTGAGCGACGCCATGAAGGCCAGCTGTTCGTCGTCGACGAAGTGGAGCAGGTCGCCGGCGCGGCTGAAATCCACCTGCGCGGTGAGGAAGGTGGCGCTGGCGACGCGGCCCTCCTCGCCCCGCGCGGCGAGCAGCGCGAGCGTCGCCGCCAGCGTCGTGCCCGCGACGCAATAGCCGACGGTATGGACCGCGGGGACGTCGAGCAGCGCGCGCACCGTGTCGATCGCGTCGAGCTGCGCGGCGACGTAATCGTCCCACGTCACCTCCGCCATCGTCGCGTCGGCCGAGCGCCAGGAGACGACGAACACGGTGACGCCCTGCTCCACCGCCCAGCGGACGAAGCTCTTCTCGCGCGTCAGGTCGAGGATGTAGAAGCGGTTGATCCACGGCGGGAAGATCACCAGCGGCGTGGCCAGCACCCGCTCGGTCGCCGGGTTGTACTGGATCAGCTCGTAGAAGGACGTGCGCTTCACCACCTGGCCGGGCGTGGTGGCGAGGTCCTCGCCGAGCGTGAAGGCGCCCTCCTTGCTGTGGGTGACCTGGCCGCGCTGCAGGTCGTCGAGCAGGTGCCGCAGCCCGGCGAGCAGATTCTCCCCGCGCGTCGCGATCGTGCGCTCGATCACCTCGGGGTTGGTCAGCGCGAAGTTGGAGGGGCTCATCGCGTCGACGAAGCCGCGCGCGGCGAAGCGCAGCTGCGCGCGGGTGCGCTCGTCGACGCCGTCGAGCTGGTCGACCCCGCGCAGCAGGTGATCGGCGACGAGCGCGTAGCTCTGCCGGATCCAGTCGAACAAGGGGTGGTCGCGCCACGCCGTGGCGGCGAAGCGGCGGTCCTTCTCGGGTCGCGTCGCTTCGTCGCGGTCGGGCGCGGCGAAGCGCTGCCACAGGGCGAGATAGTCGCTCCAGAAGTCCTGCACCTGCGCCGCCGCCTTCTCGGGCGCGGCGAGCGGCACGCCCGCCTCCATCAGCATCTGCTGCGCGCGCCCCGCCACCCAGGTCCAGTGCTGGAGCTCGGCGAGGTCGGGGATCGGCGGCTTGGTCGTCGCGCTCACGGCTCGTCGCTCCTCGTTGGCGCGCCCGGCATAGCGCAAGCTCCTTGCGCGGCGAAGCGCGTGCGCAGGCTTTTTCTGTCGAGCGGGTGCCGCGCGGGGCGAATGGCGATATAGGTGAGCGGAAAGGAGTGCCCGCCCGTGTCCGACGAATTCTACCGCATGAAGCGCCTGCCGCCCTATGTCATCGCCGAGGTCAACGCGATGCGGGCACAGGCGCGCGCGGGCGGGGAGGACATCATCGATCTCGGCATGGGCAACCCCGACCTGCCGCCGCCCGACCACGTCATTGCCAAACTGGTCGAGGTGGCGCAGAAGCCGAGCGCGCACGGTTACTCGCAGTCGCGCGGCATCCCCGGGCTGCGCCGCGCCCAGGCGAATTATTACGGCCGCCGCTTCGGGGTGGAGGTCGATCCCGAGACCGAGGTGGTGGTGACGATGGGGTCGAAGGAGGGGCTCGCCAGCCTCGCCACCGCGATCACCGCGCCGGGCGACGTGGTGCTGGCGCCCAACCCGAGCTACCCGATCCACACCTTCGGGTTCATCATCGCGGGCGCGACGATCCGCGCGGTGCCGACCACGCCCGACGAGCGCTATTTCGAGAGCCTCGACCGCGCCGTCGCCTTCACCGTCCCGCGGCCGAGCGTGCTCGTGGTGAATTACCCGTCGAACCCGACCGCGGAGACGGTCGACCTCGCCTTCTACGAGCGGCTGGTCGCCTGGGCGCGCGCCAACGAGGTGTGGGTGATCTCCGACCTGGCCTATTCCGAGCTCTACTACGACGGCAAGCCGACCGTCTCGATCCTCCAGGTGCCCGGCGCGCGCGACGTCGCGGTGGAGTTCACCAGCCTCAGCAAGACCTACTCGATGGCGGGCTGGCGGATCGGCTTCGCGGTGGGCAACCGCAAGCTGATCGCGGCGATGACGCGGGTCAAATCCTATCTCGACTATGGCGCCTTCACCCCGGTGCAGGCCGCCGCCTGTGCCGCGCTCAACGGTCCGCAGGACATCGTCGAGAAGAACCGCCAGCTCTATCACAAGCGCCGCGACGTGCTGGTGGAGAGCTTCGCGCGCGCCGGCTGGGACGTGCCCGCGCCGCCCGCCTCGATGTTCGCCTGGGCGCCGCTGCCGCCCGCGCTGGCGCATCTCGGCAGCCTCGAATTCTCCAAGCAGCTGCTGACCCATGCCAAGGTCGCGGTGGCGCCGGGGGTCGGCTACGGCGAGAACGGCGAGGGCTATGTGCGGATCGCGCTGGTCGAGAACGAGCAGCGGCTGCGCCAGGCGGCGCGCAACGTGAAGCGCTACCTGCAGAGCATGGGGGTCAACGTGCCGGGCAAGGCCGCGGGATGAGCGCGTGAGGTGACCGATCGGGCCGCCTCGCCTCCGCCGCGGGCGTCGCGACGAAAGTAGCGACGAGCGCTAGAGGCTGATCCATCTGGTGTGAGCCCGCGGGGTGCTCCCGCGGACGCAGGAGCCCAGAGCCACGAGCGTCACGCCTCCGGCCCTGGGCCCCGGCGTTCGCCGGAGCGGACCCTAGCCCTTCATCGCCGCGAGCAGCAGCTTGACGTCTTGGCTGCGGCCGCGCGGCAGGATCAGGATGTCGTTGCCGCTGGCGACCACGATCAGGTCCTCGACGCCGACCATAGCGACCTTGGCGCCGTCGCTGCGCACCAGGCAGTTGCGCGTGTCGAGCAGGAGCACCTCTCCCGCCACGACGTTGCCGCCGGCGTCGCCCGCGCTGATCGCGTGGAGCGCGTCCCAGCTGCCGACGTCGCTCCAACCCATCGCCACCGGCACCACCGCGACCCGTTCGGCCTTCTCCATGACCGCATAGTCGATCGAGTCGGAGGGCGAGGCGGCGAAGGCCTCGGCGTCGGGATAGATGCGCGCGCCGTCGCGCCGCGCGCCGTCGAGCGAGCGCTTCACCGCCGCCAGGATATCGGGCCGGTGCGCCTCCAGCGCGGCGAGATACGCCTCCGCGCAGAACAGGAAGATCCCGCCGTTCCAGGCATGGTCACCCGCCGCCACCATCGCCTCGGCGACGTCGCGCTGCGGCTTCTCGACGAAGCGCGCGACGCGGTGGACGCCCGCCGCGATCGGCTCGCCCACCTTGATGTAGCCATAGCCCGTCTCGGGCGCGTCGGGGGTGATGCCGAAGGTGACGAGCCAGCCCTGCTCGACCAACGGCAGCGCGGCGTGGATCGCGGCGTGGAACGCCTCGCGGTCGGCGATGACATGGTCCGACGGCATCACCAGCAGCGGGCTCTTGCCCTTCGCCACCAGCGCGGCGAGCGCGATCGCGGGCGCGGTGTTGCGCCCCGCCGGCTCGAGGATCAGTGCTTGGGGCGCGGCACCGATGCCCGCGAGCTGCGCCTCCACCTCGTCGGCGTGCGCGGCATTGGCGACCACCACGGGCGCGGCGAAGGCGTCGCCGTGCGCGCGCGCCGCGGTGAGCTGGAGCATCGTCTCGTCCGCGGTCAGCGCCAGCAGCTGCTTGGGTTTCTCGGGCCGCGACATCGGCCACAAACGGGTACCCGACCCACCCGAGAGGATCACCGGCACGATCTCGGTCAACGTTATTCCCTTTCCCCGGGGCGCGACCGCACCCGCTTCGTCCGTGACAACACCCCGGCGGGCGCTTGGGTCCCGTACGGTCCTTTGTGCGGTGCGGCAATCGGCGTTGGCCGCGTAACTGTTCCACCTTCAGGGATTCTTCGTCATATCGCGCGATAGACCCGCACGTGTCGACCATCCGATCCACTCCCCGGCCCGCGCGATGACCGCCTCAGGAGCGGCGACCTGGCTCTACGCGCTGGTGGCGCTGCTCTACTGCGGCGTCGCGCTGCTGCGCGCGCGCGATCCGGCGCTGCGCCGCGCGCGCGTGCCGCTCGCCGCCGCCTGCGCGCTCACCGCGCTCTGGGCGCTCGCCACCGCCGGGATCGACCCGCGCGACGTCGCCACGCGAGTCGCGGGCAGCGCGCGCGACCTCGCCTGGCTGGCGCTGCTCGCGGTCGTGACCGACGCCGCGCGCGATCCCGCCGCCCGCGCGCGGCTGAGCGCCTATGCCGCCACCGCCGCGTGCCTGCTGCTCGCCGCCGCGCTCGCGGTGGCCAGCGCGGCGGCGCCGCGCGGCGCGGTCGCCGCGCTGCTCGACGGCTATTGGCTGGTGCTGCGCCTCCTCGCCGCCGCCGCCGCGCTGGTGCTGCTGCAGCGCGCCGCCGGGCGCGATGGCGGCACCGCGGGCGCGCGCGCGCCGGTACTCGCCGCGCTCGCCCTGCTGTGGGGCGGCGACCTCATCGTCTTCGCGCTCGCCTGGCTGGCGGACGGCTGGTCCGCCGCGCTGACGCTGGCGCGCGGCGCACTCGCGGTGGCCGCGGTGCCGCCGCTCGCGCTGGCGCTGCACCGCGCGCCGCACGCGCCGCTGCGCGCCTCGCGCACGCTGACGCTCCAGGCCGCGCTCGCCGCGGGCGCCGGGCTGTACGTCGTCGCGACGGGCCTCGCCGCCGGCTATCTCGGCGCGCTCGCGGGCGGTTACGCGCGCGTGGTGCAGACCGCGCTGGTCTTCGGCACCGCCGCCGCGCTGCTCACCGCGCTCGGCACGCCGTGGCTGCGCGCCTGGGCGCGGGTCCTCGTGGCCAAGCACCTGTTCCAGCACCGCTACGACTATCGCACCGCGTGGCTGCGCTTCGCCGAGACGCTGGGTCGCGCGGGCACCGACGCGGACGGCGCGCCGCTGGCCGAGCGCGTGGTGACCGCGGTCGCGGGCCTGACCGACTCGCCCGCCGCGCTGCTGCTCGTCGCGGACGGCGACTCGCTGGCGCCGGGCGCGGCGTGGCGCTGCGACCCCGCCCCCGCCGCCGCCGGGTCGCCCGCGCTGGCGCGCCACCTCGAGCGGAGCGGGAGGATCGTCGCGCTCGGAGTGCGCGGCGACGGCGCGACCGCCGCCGAGGCCGCGCTGGTGCCCGACTGGTTGCGCCTCCGCGCCGACGCCTGGGCGCTGGTGCCGCTGCTCCACGGCGAGCGGCTGGTCGGCGCGATCGTGCTGGCGTCCCCACCGGGCGCGCGCGCGCTCGACTGGGAGGACCTCGACCTGCTCGGCGTCGCGGGGCGCCAGGCCGCGAGCTACCTCGCCGAGGCGGCGGCGCACGAGGCGCTGGCCGACGCGCGCCGTTTCGACGAGTTCAACCGGCGCTTCGCGTTCATCCTGCACGACCTGAAGAACCTGGTGAGCCAACTCGCGCTGGTGGCGCGCAACGCGGAGCGTCACGCCGACAACCCCGAGTTCCGCGCCGACATGGTGGCGACGCTGCGCGAGTCGTCGCGGCGCATGACCGCGCTGCTGACGCGCCTGACCCAGGCCCAGCCCACGAACGCCGCCGCCGCCCCGCCGCGCGCGGTCGACGTCCGCGCGCTGGCCGAGCGGCTGGCCGACTCGCGCCGCGCGCAGCACCCGGTCGCGGTGAGCGGGTCGGGCGCGCACGCGCTGGTCGACCCCGCCGCGCTCGAGACGGTGCTCGTCCACCTGCTGCAGAACGCGGTCGAGGCGAGCGCGGCCGGCGTGCCCGTGACGCTGGCAGTGCGCGACCGTGCCGGCGCCGAGGTCGCGGTCGACGTGATCGATCGCGGCACCGGCATGAGCGCGGCCTTCGTGCGCGAGCGACTGTTCCGCCCGTTCGCCTCGTCCAAGCCGGCGGGCTTCGGGCTCGGCGCCTATGAGGCGCGCCAGCTGGTCGAGCGGATGGGCGGCCGGATCGACGTGGAGAGCCGGCCGGGCGAGGGCAGCCGCTTCCGCGTGCTGCTGCCGCGCGCCGCGCGGGTGGCGGTAGCGGTGGAGGTGGCGGCATGAGCGCGACCCTGCTGATCGTCGAGGACGATCCCGGGCTGCAGCGCCAGCTGCGCTGGGCCTATGACGGGCAGGAGGTGGTGGTGGCGGGCACACGCGCGGAGGCGATCGCGGCGGTGCGCGCGCACGAGCCCGCGGTGGTGACGCTCGACCTCGGCCTCCCGCCCGACCCCGACGGCACCGCCGAGGGGCTGGCGCTGCTCGGCGACGTGCTCGCGCTCAAGCCCGACACCAAGGTGATCGTCGCCTCGGGCCACGGCGACCGCGCCGCCGCGCTGGCCGCGATCGCGGGGGGCGCCTGGGATTTCTACCAGAAGCCGATCGACATCGACCAGCTCGGCCTGATCGTGCAGCGCGCCTTTCACGTCCACGCGCTGGAGGCGGAGAACCGCCGCCTCGCGGCGGCGGCGCCCGCGAGCGCGGGGCTGATCACCGCCGCGCCCGAGATGCTGGCCGTCACGCGCACGGTCGAGCGCGTCGCCGGCGCGGACATCGCGGTGATGCTGCTCGGCGCGAGCGGGACGGGCAAGGAGCTGCTCGCGCGCGCGCTGCACGAGCGCTCGCCGCGTCGCGACCGGCCGTTCGTGGCGATCAACTGCGCCGCCATCCCCGAGACCCTGCTCGAGAGCGAGCTGTTCGGCCACGAGAAGGGCGCCTTCACCGGCGCGGTCAAGACCACGCCGGGCAAGATCGAGCAGGCGCAGGGCGGCACCCTGTTCCTCGACGAGATCGGCGACGTGCCGCTGGCGCTCCAGGTGAAGCTGCTGCGCTTCCTGCAGGAGCGCGTGATCGAGCGGGTCGGCGCGCGACGCGCGATCGCGGTGGACGTGCGGATCGTCTGCGCCACCCACCAGGACGTCGACTCGATGGTGGCGACCGGGCGGTTCCGCGAGGATCTCTACTATCGCCTCGCCGAGCTGGTGGTGCGCATCCCAGCGCTCGCCGAGCGCGGCGGGGACGCGGTGCTGCTGGCGCGTCACTTCCTCCAGCGCCACGCGCGGGCGCTGGGGCGCAACGTCACGGGGTTCGCGCCGGACGCGCTGGCGGCGATCGACGCCTGGAACTGGCCCGGCAACGTGCGCGAGCTGGAGAATCGCGTGAAGCGCGCCGCGATCATGGCCGACGCCAAGCTCGCCACCGCCGCCGACCTCGACCTGGCGCAAGGCGCCTCGGGCGAGGAGGGAGCGGCGGCGCCGATCAACCTGCGCGCCGCACGCGAGGCGACCGACCGCCGCGCGATCGGCCGCGCGCTGGCGCAGAGCGACGGCAACGTCGCCGCCGCGGCGCGGCTTCTCGGGGTGAGCCGGCCGACGCTGTACGACCTGCTCAAGGCCTATGGCCTCGGGTGACGCCGGTCTCCTTCCCCGGACCCGCTCCGAGAGCGTCGCCGGGGCTCCTCACCGGGGTGACGTCCCGCCCCGGCGGGAACCCGGCGTCCAGCAGGACGACGGCGCGCAACCCCCCGGATACTAGCTGATGTGGACCAGCGGGGTGCTCCTAAGGACGCAGGAGCCCAGAGCCCAGGAGCGTCGCGCCCGCCACCCTGGCCTCTGGCGTTCGCCGGAGCACGGATCGGTGGTGGATCGGACTCAGGACGGAGCTCACCATCGCTCGGGCAAGGCTCCGCCCGGACGACGCCGAGCCATCCTCACCCGCTCATCACCCAGGCCCAGCAGGCGGCGAGGCCGGCGCAGCCGAGCAGCAGCTGCGGCACGCGCAGCCGCGCGAAATGCGCCGGGGCATCGCCGCGCAGCGCGGCGCGGCGGTCGAGCAGCGCCGCCAGCGCGTAGCCCGCGGCCAGCAGGGCCACGGCGACGGCGGCGTCGGGCACCAGCAGCGCCAGCCCCGCGATCGTGACATAGGCCACCGCGGCGGCGAGCTCGACCGCGGTCGAGGCCGCCGCGCGCGCGAAGCCGAAGCCGCGTCGCACCCCGCCGATGAAGGACAGGATCAGCGCGCCCCAGATGACCGCGAGCCGCACCGCGACCACGCCCCAGGGTTCGGGCAGCACCCAGGCCCCGATGCCGGCGGCGACGAGCGGGAGCATCGGCCCATAGCCGAAGACGATGCTGTCGGCGGGGACTCGGCTGTCGCCGGGGGTCGGTGCGCGGTTCGCCATCCCGCCCGAACGCGCGGGCGCGCGATCGGTCGCGCGCGGATACCTCTCCCGCGCGGCACGACGTCGAGCGCCCGCGGCGCCGCGTCGCGGCGCGGGGCACCGTCTCGGTCCATCCGCCCTGACGCGCTGGCTGACGAACACCCTTTCCTCGCCGGCATGACGAGCAGGATCGTGTCGACGCTCGGCAGCGCGCGCTAACCCTCCTTGATGACGCGCAGGTCGTGCTCGCGCGTCCCCGGCGAGAGCGCCTCGACGGTCACGTCCGGGTAGCGCACCGAGCGGTCGTAAGTGGCGACCGCCATGCCCGGACCTTGGGCGCGGCAGCCGCCGCCACGCGGCCGAACCCCGGGCGCGGGGAAGATCTCGTCCTGCGCCCGCGCGGGTTCGCGCGAGCCGCCCGCCCTCATTCGGCTGCCACCGGCGTCGAGGCCGGCGCGCAGCTCCGCGCCGACGTCGATCTGCGGGAACTCCTCGGCGGCGAGGAAGCGCGGGTCCTGAGGCGCGAGCAGGCTGGCCAAGGCGACCTCATAGAGCCGGAGCGCGGCCGCACCGGGCGGCTCCGCGCCCCCCGATCATGACCCGCCGCAGAAACGGCACGGCTCTTGCTGACTACCGGTCGCACCCTCTCATCAGCGCCCGGAGCCTGCCTTGACCACGATCGCGAGCCTGCTGCTGACCACCGCCCCCGGCGCGCTGGCGATCCCCGGCGCGCCCGCCGGCGAGTCGCTCGCCGCCGGGGGCGGCGCGCGCGCGAAGCTCGCGGTGGCGGGGACCACCTTCCTCGACCTGGTCGCGCCCGCCGATGTCGCGCCCGCGCCCGGCGAGCGGCAGGCGCTTGCCGGCGGCGGCAGCCTCTTGCCGGCCGCGTCCGGCGAGGGCGCGGTGATCGCGGCGGCGCCAGCGGGCGAGGCGGCGCTCGCTTGGCTCGCCGACGCGACCGGGATGGAGGTGCCGCCCGCGCCCACCCCCGCCGCGGTCGCGGCGAGTCCGGACCTTGCCGCGGTCACGGCTATTCCCGACCCCGCCCCCACCGCGGCGATGCCCGTCGTCGCGTCGCGCCGCACCGTGCCGCTGCCGTCGGGCGCGGTGCTGGGGCGCACCGCACCGGCTCGGTCGCTGGGCGCGACCGAGATCGCGGTCGACCCGGGCAAGGCGTTCCCCGGCGCCGCGTCGGCGGACGCCGACGCGCCGGACGTTGCGCCGTCGCGCGAGGACGTGACGGCGGCGGAGCCCGCGGCGACGCTGGTGGCCGCCGCGATGCCGGCCGAGCCCGCGCCCGTCGCGTCGCTCGCACCCGCCGTGCCGCCTGCCCCCGAGACACCGCCGCTCGCGGCGCTCGCCCCGCCGCCGCCCGCGGGCGTACCGGCGGCAGCGGTCTCCGCGACGCCGGCCGTCGCGGCGACGACCGTCGCCCGCGGCGCCGCGGCGCGCGAGGTCGCCCCGACGAGCCCCCGCGCGCCTCTCTCCCGGGCCGCGGCCGACGCCCGTCCCGCTCTCCCCGGTCACGTCGGGGCACCGGCTGCGACCGCACCCCTCGTGGCCGGGGCGCCGCAGCCCGCGCCAGCCTCGCGCGACGCGGTCGCTCCGAGCGCCGCCTCCGCCGACGCCGACGCCGACGGGTCGATGCCCGTCGCGCGCGCTCCCGCGAGCCGCGTCGTCGGCACCGCGGCCGCTCCCGCGCGCGCCGCCGCGGCGGCGGCCGCGCCGTCTCCCGCCGCCGCCCCGCTCTCCGCGCCGGTCGCGACCGGCAACGTCGCCACCGCCACCCCGTCGACCGCTGGACCGATCCCGGTGGCCGCCTCGACCGACGCCGCCCCCGCGCCGGGACGCGCCGGCGCGCGCCGCGCGGTCGCGCCCGAGGCGTCACCGCGTGCGATGGTCGCCGCGCCGGCCGCACCCGCACCCGTCGTCACCGCCGACGAGATCGCCGCGGCACCGTCGCCCACCCCCGCACCGCTCTCCCCGTCCGCCGCCGCGGTGCACGCCATGACCCGAAGCGAGCCCCGGCCGTCGCGCGCCGTTCCGGGCGACGCGGCGGTCGCTGCCGCCGCTGCCGTCCCGGCCCGCGGCGCGGAGCGCGCCCCGCCCGCGACCCTCGACGCGCGCGCCCCCGGCACGCCGGTCGCCGAGGCGCCGTCGCAGCCGCCCGCCGCCCCCGTCCCGATGGGCGCGGCGCCGACCGTCGCCTCCGTCGCGCCGGTGATCGCGGCCGCGGCGCCGGCGCGGGTCGACGCGTCGCTCCCGCTTCCCGCGACCGCGCCGACCGCGCCCGCCCCGCCGGGCGCGACCGGCGACGCCCCGGCGCCCCCGGCGGACGCTACCGTGAGCGCCGACCCGATCCCGGCCGCCCCGCTCGACCGAGCCCTATCGCGCGCCGCCGCGGCCCCGCTCGCGACCCCCGCGGCCCCGGTCGCGACCGCCGCGGCACCGACGATCGCGACCGCGGCGCGCACCTTCGCCGAGGCGATCCACCGCGCCGTCACCGCCGACGAGCGCGCCGCGCCGGCCGAGCCCTCGCCGACCGCGCAGCTCGCGCAGCCGGCGACCGGCGCGATCACCGCCGCCGCGGTCGCCGCGCCGCAGCCCGCCACGCAGCAGCCGCTCGACATGACGCACGGTCGCTGGCCCGAGGCGATGATCCACCGCATCGAGATGCTGCGCGACATGGCCGACGCCAACGACGTGCGCATCCGCGTCGTCCCCGACGCGCTGGGCGCGATCGACGTCTCGCTCCGGCGCGACGGCGACATGGTGCAGGTCCAGCTCGTCGCCGAGCAGCCACAGACCCGCGCGCTGCTCGCCGAGGCGCAGCCGCGGCTGCAGGAGATGGCCGAGCAGCGTGGCATCAAGCTCCAGCACGGCGGCGGCGCGACCACCGGCAACGGCGGGGGCGGCACATCGCAGCAGAACCCGTCATCGTCCGGCGGGTCGCAGGGCGCCCCGTCCCCCGGGGGCCAGTCTCTCGCGGGCCAGTCGCAGGGCAGCGCCGCGGGCCAGCAGCCCGACCGCCAGCAGCCCCAGGCGCAGCAGCAGCGCGCCGCGCCGCATGCCCCCGCTCCCGCCCGCCGCGTCGCCGACGCGGCCACCACCGACGACCGTATCGCCTGAGATCGAAGGGAATGACCGATGAGTGACACCGAAGCTGCCGCGCCCAAGAAGAAGGGCAAGATGAAGACGATCCTGGTCGGCGTCGTCGGCGTCGTCGTCCTGCTGGGCGGCGGCGTCGGCGCCGGCCTCTACGCCGCCAACTCCGGCCTGGTCGGCGGCGGCGGCGCGCACCCCGCGCTCAAGGAGGACCCCAACAAGCCCCATCTCGTGCCCAAGAGCGAGCAGAAGCGCGCCGGTGAGGGCGGCGAGGGCGGTGAGGGCGGCCACGGCGGGGGCGAGAGCGCCGAGGGCGGCGAGGCCAAGAGCGAGGATCACGGCGCCCCCACCCCCGAGGGCGCGGGCGGCGAGCCCTATGCCTCCAACTATTACGCGATGGACAAGGAGTTCACCTCCAACCTCCAGGACTCGGTCCATTTCGTCCAGGTCGGCATCGCCGTCTCCACGCCCTACGACGACAAGGTCGTCAACAACCTGAAGACCAACGACATCGCGATCCGCTCGGCGATCCTGATGACGCTGGGCGACACCACCGAGGACCAGGTCTTCACCAGCGCGGGCAAGCAGCAGCTGCAGAAGCGGCTGGTCGCGTCGATCAATCAGACTCTGCGCGAGAAAGAGGGATTCGGCGGCATCAGTAACGTCTATTTTACCAACTTCGTGGTTCAGTGACGGGGCATGGTTAACGAGCCCGACCTCTCCGACTTCGGCCTGGAGCCCGACGCCACCGAGCGGCGCGGGCGTGGGCGCACCGACTCTCCCGTCGGCGTGACCACCCTCGGCGCCGGGTCGGGGGGGGCGGGCAAGCTGCATCCCTTCGGCGATCTCCACACGCTGCAGCATCTCTCGGCGCGCGCCGCGCGCGGGGTGCGGCAGACCTTCGAGGGCTATTGGCGCAGCGAGACCCGCGCCTGGGCCGAGCCGCTCGAGGTGCTGCGGCTCGCCGACTATCGCGCCGCGCGCGGCGACAAGCTGACCGCCTATCTGCCGCTGACGATGGACGGGCGCGCGCTGCTGGTGGTGCTCGACTCGCAGTTCGTCGCCGAGCTGCTCGACCTGTTCTTCGGCGGCACCGGCGACGTCTCGCCCACGCTCGCGCTCGAGTTCACCCCCGCCGCCGACGTGCTGGCGCAGCGGGTCGCGGGGGCGATGGCGCGCACGCTCCAGGCGGCGTGGGAGCCGCTGGCGCGCGCGCGCTTTGGCGCGGAGCGGTGCGAACTCGGCTCGAACCTGATCCAGGGGATCGAGGGCGACGAGGTGGTGATCTGCACCCGCTTCGGGCTCGCCCGCGGCAACGCCAAGCCGGCGTTCGTCGACGTGCTCTACCCGGTCGCCACGCTCAAGCCGCACACCGTCGCGCTCACCGGCAAGGTGGTGGCCAAGCCCGCCGAGGTCGACGCCGAGTGGCGCACCCAGCTGACCCGCGCCGCGATGGGCGTGCGGCTGCCGGTGCGCTCGGTGCTGGCCGAGCCGACCATCTCGCTCGCCAAGCTGATGGACCTCAAGGAGGGCGACGTCATCCCGATCAGCTTCGGCCCCGACGTGCCGATCGTGATCGGCGGCGTCGCGCTCGGCATGGGCACGGTCGGCACCTCCAACGGTCGCGCCGCGATCCGCATCTCCAAGCTCGAAGGACCCCTGCTATGAACGATATGACCAGCGGCTTCACGATCGACGCGGCGGTCGCCGCCAACCTGCGGATGCTCCAGGACGTCGACGTCAAGCTGACGGTGGAGATCGGCTCGACCACGCTGTCGCTGCGCGAGCTGCTCGCGCTCGGCGAGGCCAGCGTGATCGAGCTGGACCGCCAGGCGGGCGAATTGCTGGATGTTCTGGTTAACGGCACGTTGATCGGACGCGGCGAAGTCGTCACGGTGGGCGACCGCTTCGGGGTGAAGATGACCGAGCTGGTCGCGCCCGAGAAGCGGGGCTGAGAAGCGGGGCTGAAGGGCGACGCGACGATGATGTGGACCTATATCCTCAAGCTGGTGGTGCTGCTGCCGCTGGTCTGCGGCTTGATGATCGGGTGCCTGTATCTGTGGCGGCGGCTGGAGACGCGGCTGCCGGGCAAGACCGCGACCCGGATGATCGCGGTGCGCGAGACGATGATGATCTCGCCGGGACTGCGACTCGCGGTGATCGACTTCGAGGGCAGCCGCCTGCTCGTCTCGGTCGGGCGCGGCGGGGTGACGCTGGTCGACAAGACGCCCGCGCCCGGCGAGGGCGCGGCCGCGACGGTCGACCCCGCCGAGGCGGCGCGCGCGCTGGCGCGGGAGTTCCGCCGGTGAGCGCGTTGCATACTACGATCCTCCCCGGCACGGGGAGGGGGACCGCTCGCGTAGCGAGTGGTGGAGGGGGGCTTCCGCGGACGCCGCGCGGCGTGGCGAGCCCCCTCCACCAGCCTGCGGCTGGTCCCCCTCCCCGTGCCGGGGAGGATGTTGAGAGCGCCCTCTCCTTCCGTCATCCTGAACTCGTCTCAGGATCCACCGTGCCGCAGGGATCGAAGCCGCGGCCTGGTCGGCGACGTGGATCCTGAAACAAGTTCAGGATGACGCTGGGAAGGAGGATGCGGATGCCGATGATGCAGCAGAATTACACCGTCACGCGCACCGGCGGCACCGCGGCGCTGATCCGCGCGCGCGTCGCCAGGCGCGGCCACGCCTGGCGCGTGCTGCTGGCGCTCGCCGCCATCGCGGTGATGCTGTGCGTCGCCTTACCCGCGCTCGCCCAGGCCGGCCCGGCCGCGCCGCCGCCCGGCGCGCCCGCGGCCCCCGCGCCGGGTGTCGGCGACGCGGTCGACCGCGCGCTGGGCCAGCTCTCGCGCGGGGACGCCTCGGCGACCCCCGGCAACGGCTCGCTGTCGCTGTCGCTCCAGGTGCTCATCATCATGGGGCTGCTCACGATCCTGCCCGGGATCGTGCTGATGATGACGAGCTTCACCCGGATCATCATCGTGCTCTCGATCCTGCGCCAGGCGATGGGGCTGCAGCAGACCCCGCCCAACCAGGTGCTGATCGGCCTGTCGCTGTTCCTCAGCTTCTTCGTGATGGCGCCCGCGATCAACCAGATCAACACGACCGCGATCCAGCCCTATTCGCAGGGGCGAATCGGCGGCACGCAGCTGATCCAGGCCGCGGGCGCGCCGCTCCACGCCTTCATGGAGAAGCAGACGCGGGTGAAGGACGTCACCATGTTCGCCGAGATGGCCAAGTCCGGCCCCTATGCCAGCCCGCGCGACATCCCTTACTCGGTGCTGCTGCCGGCGTACGTCACCTCCGAGCTGAAGACCGCCTTCCAGATCGGTTTCCTCGTCTTCCTGCCCTTCATCGTCATCGACCTGGTGGTCGCCACCGTGCTGATGGCACTGGGCATGGCGATGCTGAGCCCGACGATCATCTCGCTGCCGTTCAAGCTGCTGCTCTTCGTGCTGGTCGACGGCTGGGCGCTGACGATGGGCAGCCTCGCGAACAGCTTCGCCACCTGACGCGACGGTAGAGGTGCGTTAACCAACTTCCGCCATAGCGCGCGTGTCCCGACCCCGCTCCCGGGGTGACGTCATAGAGAAGCCCGCATGCAGCCGCTCGTCGACGCCGATTATTTCCTGACCGTCGCCAACCAGACGATGTGGGTGCTGGCGCTCGCCGCCGCGCCGATCCTGATCCCGGCGCTGCTGTCGGGGCTGATCCTCGGCATGGTCCAGGCCGCCACCTCGATCAACGAGCAGACGCTGAGCTTCGTCCCCAAGCTGATCGTGGTGGCGGTGTCGATCATGGTGTTCGGCGCGATGATCCTGGGGCTGCTCAGCGACTTCACCACCGAGATCTTCGCGCGCATCCCCGATCTGGTGCGGTGAGCGCGTGACGGCTTGCGCCCCTCTCTCCTCCCCCGACCGCTGCGCCACCCCGGCGAACGCCGGGGTCCAGGTGGGAAGGCGGGCATCGCTTGCAGGAGTCATCCTTCACCGGCGCGCACGCATCGAGCAGCGGGTCGGACGGCCGGTGCGCGCTCTCCCTGCCGTTCTCCTGACTGGGCCCCGGCGTGCGCCGGGGCGGTCGGGGGCGGGACGAGGTCGCTTGCTCATCCGCTCGAATATCGCCCGCTAGATGCTCGGCTTCGGCCTCGCCATCGAGCCCCAGCTGTGGGCGATGATCTTCGTGATGATCCGCGTCGGCGCCGCGTTCGTCGCCGCGCCCGTGTTCAGCAACGTCTCGGTGCCGCTCACCGTGCGAGTCGCGCTGTCGGGCGCGATCGCGGTGCTGGTGCTCGGCACCACCCCCGTGCAGGTGCCGCAGACGGTGTTCGCACTCGCCACCTTCGTCGCGGTCGCGGCCGAGGCTCTGGTCGGGCTGGCGCTCGGCTTCGTCCTCCAGATCGCCTTCGCCGCGCCGCTGGTGGCGGGCGAGATCATCGGCGGCTCGATGGGGATCGGCTTCGCCAACATGATCGACCCCAACTCGGGCCGCTCCAGCCCCGCGATCGGCCAGTTCCTGTCGATCCTGCTGACCTTGCTGTTCCTCTCGCTCGACGGCCATCTCGTGCTGGTCGACCTGGTGGTGCGCAGCTACCGCGCGCTGCCGCCCGGCGCCTCCTGGCTCGCCGCCGACCAGCTGCGCGACATCGCGCTGTTCGGCGGCTACGCCTTCCTCGCCGGGCTGCTGCTGGCGCTGCCGGTCGGCTTCCTGCTGCTGTGCCTCAACCTCGTGATGGGGATGGTGTCGCGCTCGGCGCCCTCGCTCAACCTGTTCGCGGTCGGGCTGCCGGTCAGCCTCGCGGTCGGGGTGGTGAGCCTCGCGATCGCGCTGCCGGCCATGGGTGACTATATGCAGGTGATCGTCCGCGAGGGCCTCGCCGCGGCGCAGAGCCTCGTGCTCGCGGGGGCGCGCTGATGTCGGAGGGCGGCGACAAGACAGAAGCCCCGACCGCGAAGCGCCGCCAGGACGCGCGCGACAAGGGCGACATCCTCAAGAGCCGCGACCTCGCCACCGCCCTGGTGGTGCTGGCGGGCGTGGCGTGGCTATTGTTCTTCGGCCCCGGGCTGCTCGCGGCCTGCCGCGCGGTGATGGCGTCGAGCTTCACCTTCGGCCGCGCCGACGTCGAGGATTTCGCGCCCTGGCGCCCGCTGGTCGAGGCGGGGTGGAAGCTGGCGACGCCGCTCGGCTCGCTGTTCGCGATCAGCGTCGCCGCCGCGGTGGTGAGCCAGGCGGGGCTCGGCAGCTTCGGCTGGAACGGCTCGCTGATGGCGCCCAAGGCGTCGCGCATCAACCCGGCCTCGGGGCTCAAGCGGATCCTCGGCATGTCGGGCTGGATCGAGCTCGGCAAGTCGCTGCTCAAGGTGATCCTGCTCGGCACGATCGGCGCCTGGATGCTGTGGAAGACCGCGCATTTCAGCTTCGGCCTCGCCTCGTCCAACCTGCCCGTCGCGCTCGCCGGGCTGGGCGCGACCATGACCAACGTGCTGCTCGTCATGGCGATGGGGCTGGTCGCGATCGCGCTGGTCGACGTGCCCACCCAGGTGATGCAGCTGCTGCGCAAGCTGCGCATGACCAAGCAGGAGGTGCGCGACGAGCACAAGGAGAGCGAGGGCAACCCCGAGATGAAGGGGCATCTGCGCGCCAGGCAGCGCGCGCTGCTCTCGGGCGGCATGCGCCAGGCGCTGACCGAGGCGCACGTGGTGCTCACCAACCCGACCCATTTCGCGGTGGCGCTGCGCTACGACCGCGGGCGCGACCAGGTGCCGGTGGTGGTGGCCAAGGGCCGCAACGCCACCGCGCTGGCGATCCGCGAGGCGGCGGGCGAGATGCAGCTGCCGATCCTCGAATATCCCGCGCTCGCCCGCGCGGTCTATTACACCAGCCGCGAGGGCCAGGAGGTGCGCGACGACCTGTACGTCGCGATCGCCACCGTGCTCGCCTTCGTCTTCGGGCTCAACGAGCGCGCCGGCGGGCGCCTGCCGCCGGTCGACGTACCGCTCACCGCGCGGTTCGACGAGCACGGCAAGAAACAGGGGTAAATTCCTGCCGCGAGCGGTCGTTTAAGGGGGTATCATGGCGACGACGATCAGCAGCACCAGCAGCAGCACGGCGACGACCGGCACGACGTCGACGACCAAGACGTCGTCGACCGCGTCGGTCAACCAGTCGGCGGCCAACTCGGTCCTCACCTCGCTCGGCTCGGGCTCGGGGGTCGATACCGGGGCGCTCGTCACCCAGCTGGTCGAGGCGCAGTTCGCGCAGAAGCGCGCGCAGCTCACCTCGAAGAGCGACACGCTGACCGCGCAGATCTCGGGCGTGGCGACGCTCAAGAGCACCATCTCGGACTTCACCAAGGCGCTGGAGAATCTCGTCGAGGGCGGCACGCTGGCGACCCAGCCGAACAGCTCGCTCGCCGGCGTCGCCACCGCCAGCCCGATCGCGGGCGCCTCGGCCTCGGGGCTCAACAGCAGCGTCACGGTCAACGCGCTCGCCACCGCGCAGATCGCCACCAGCGCCAAGATCGCCTCGCCCTCGACCGCCACCTTCGGCACCGGCACGCTGACGCTCACGCTCGGCACCGCCACCACCGGCGGCGGCGCGATGACCGGCTTCACCGCGGGCACCAACGCGGACGGGACGTCCAAGTCCTTCGCGATCACGATCGACTCGAGCAACAACTCGCTGTCGGGCATCGCCGCCGCGATCAACGCCAAGAAGGGGGGCGTCACCGCCACGGTGATCAACGACGCCGACGGCGGCGCCTATCTCTCGCTCAAGGGCACCACCGGCGCGGCCCAGGCCTTCACGCTGGCGGCGAGCGACCCGGCGAGCGCGCTGGCGCAGTTCGACACCGGCTACGGCACCACCAACAAGACCACCGTCTCCAGCCAGGCGGGCAACGCCAAGCTGGTGGTCGACGGCGTCGCGGTCGACCGCGGCAGCAACGAGGTCAGCGACCTGATCGCGGGCGTGAAGCTGAGCCTGACCGGCACCGGCACCACCAACCTCACCGCCACCCGGCCCGACGGCGCGCTGACCAGCGCGGTGAAGGACTTCGTCGACACCTACAACCAGGTGCTGGCGCAGGTGAAGGAGCAGACCGACCCGATCAACGGCCAGCTCCGCGCCGACCCCGCCGCCAAGACGCTGCTGCGGACGCTCCAGGGGCTGACCAGCCGCGTGCTGCTGCCCGACGCCGCCGCGGGCACGCCCGCGACGCTGGCCGCGATCGGCGTGCGCACCACGCGCACCGGCGAGCTCGAGGTCGACGACAACGCGCTGACCAACGCGATGAAGAGCGCGCCCGAGGCGATCGAGGCGATGTTCGCCAAGAGCAGCAGCGGCGCCACCGGGCTGTACGCGGCGATGAAGTCGCTCGACCTCAACACCGGCAGCACGATCTACGGCCTGGCCGCCTCGACCACGCGCTACCGCCAGGCGCAGTCGGACCTGGGCAAGCAGCAGACCAGCGTCGACGATCAGGCGACGAAGATGACGACGCGGCTGACGCAGCAGTTCTCGAGCATGAACGCGCGCGTCTCCGCCTACAAAGCCACCCAGTCGTTCATGCAGCAGCAGATCGACAATTGGACCAAGTCGACGGGTTGAGCGGGGAGTAGACGATCATGGCCTATGCCTCCGCCCTGCTGCGCGACCCGGCGCGCACCTATCGCGAGATCGATCTCGCGGGCCGCACCGCCGCGGCCGACGGGCCCGCGCTCGTCCAGCTGCTGTACGAGGAGCTCACCCAGGCGCTGCGCGTCGCCGCCTGGGCGGCGGACAACCGCCAGTTCGCCACGCGCAGCGAGCGCGTGACGCGCGCCACCGCGATCCTGTTCGCGCTGGAGGCGAACCTCGACTTCGAGCGCGGCGGCGACGTCTCGCGCACGCTGGCGCGCTTCTACGCGGGCTGCCGCCGCCAGGTGGTGGACGCCAGCATCGGCACCGACGGCGAGCCGTTCCGCGCGGTCGCCGCCGAGCTGGAGGAGATCGCCGCGGCGTGGCGGATGGCACGCGCGGCGTGAGGGGGTGAGGCCGGGGGCTAGGTTCGCTCGCTCACGCGCGCTTCCGCCCACCCACTTCCGTCATCCTGAGAAGGGCACGATGTCGCTCCGCTCACCTACGACGTCACCGCACCAGGTCGCGATACTCCGGGTGGCGCTCGACGAAGGCGCGCACGAAGGGGCATTGCGGCACGACACGCAGGCCCTGGTCGCGCGCCGAGTCGAGCGCGGCGCGGATCAGCCGCGACCCCACGCCGCGCCCCTCGATCGCGGGCGGCACCAGCGTGTGGGTGAAGACGATCGTGTCGCCCTCGAGCTGATAGGCCGCGACCGCGCGCTCGCCCGCGACCGACAGCTCGAACTCCTGCTCGGAGCGGTTGTCGCGGACTCGCTCGACGCTCACTGACCGGGCGCCGCCGCGGGCGCGTCGGGCGCGCGCGCGACCGATCCGGCGGGGGTGGCCCGCGTCTCCACCGCGGCGGCGGCGCCGTCGGCCGGCTCGCGCTCGCAGCCGGCGAGCAGCGCCGCCGCGCCGAAGGTGAACAGCGCGAGATTGGCGCGCGGGGTGGTCGATCGTCCGGACAGCATGCCCGCACTACGCCCCGCCCCCGTCGCGCGTTCCCGCCGCCTGTTCCCGCCACGCGTTCCCGCCCCGGCCCATCGCCGGTCACCGCGCCGGTTGCCCTGCGCCCCGCGCGCGCCTAGGTCGGGCGCGCCCATGGCGCTCGACCCGCTTCCCCAGCTCCAGACCATCTTCGGCTTCCCCGCCTTCCGCGGCGTGCAGGAGCAGGTCGTCACGCGCGTGCTGGCCGGCGAGCGCACCCTCGCGGTGATGCCGACCGGCGCGGGCAAGTCGCTGTGCTACCAGCTGCCCTCGGCGATGCTGGAGGGGACGTGCGTGGTCGTCAGCCCGCTGATCGCGCTGATGCACGACCAGCTGCGCGCCGCCACCGCGGTCGGCCTGCGCGCGGCGACGCTCACCAGTGTCGACGAGAACAAGGCCGAGACGCGGGGTCGCTACCTCGATGGCGCGCTCGACCTGCTGTACGTCGCGCCCGAGCGCGCCTCCACCGCCGACTTCCGTGACCTGCTCGAGCGCGGCCGCCCGGCGCTGTTCGCGATCGACGAGGCGCATTGCGTCAGCGAGTGGGGGCACGACTTCCGCCCCGACTATCGCCTGCTGCGCCCCTTGCTCGACGCCTTCCCCGAGGTGCCGCGGCTGGCGCTGACCGCCACCGCCGACGCGCACACCCGCGCCGACATCCTCGAGCAGCTCGGCATCCCGCACGCCGGCATGATCGTGGCCGGCTTCGACCGGCCCAACATCCGCTACGCGATCCGGCCCAAGGACAACACTACGCGCCAGATCGCCGACGTGGTGCGCGACACTCCCGGCCCCGGCATCGTCTACGTCCAGACCCGCGCCGCGACCGAGAAGATGGCCGCGCAGCTCACCGCGCTGACCGGCCGCCCGGTGCGCGCCTATCACGCCGGGCTCGACCCCGCGGTGCGCGCGCGCAACCAGGCCGATTTCGTCGGCTCCGAGGACATGGTGATGTGCGCGACGGTGGCCTTCGGCATGGGGATCGACAAGCCCGACGTCCGTTTCGTCGCGCACGCCGGCCTGCCCAAGTCGATCGAGGCCTATTATCAGGAGACCGGCCGCGCCGGACGCGACGGCGACCCGGCGGTGGCGCATCTCTTCTGGGGCGCGGAGGATTTCGCGCGCGCGCGGCAGCGCATCGGCGAGGTCGAGCCGCAGCGCCAGCCCGGCGAGCGCCAGCGGCTCGCCGCGCTGGGCGCGCTGGTGGAGACCGCGGGCTGCCGCCGCGCGATCCTGCTGCGCCACTTCGGCGAGCACCCGCCCGAGACGTGCGGCAATTGCGACAACTGCCTGTCCCCGCCCGCCGCGCTCGACGCGACGGAGACCGCGCGCAAATATCTCTCGGCGGTGTTCCGCACCGGGCAGATGTTCGGCGCGACCTATATCGAGCAGGTGCTCACCGGCCAGTCGAGCGAGCGCAGCCTGACGAACGGGCACGAGCAGCTGTCGGTGTGGAACATCGTCGACGGCGAGGAGGTGGCGCTGCTCAAGCCGGTCGGGCGCGCGCTGCTGCTCAAGGACGCGCTGCGGACCAACCACCACGGCGGGCTCGAGTTCGGCCCGGCGGCGCGCGCGCTGCTCAAGGGCGAGGCGACGCTGCCGCTGGTCGAGCCGCCCAAGCGCGAGCGCCGCCGCGGCGGGCGCGCGGGCGCGATCCCGAACCCGGTCGACGATCCCTTGTTCGAGGCGCTGCGCGCGCGCCGGCGCGAGCTGGCGAAGGAGGCGGGGGTGCCGCCCTACGTGATCTTCCACGACTCGGCGCTGCGCGAGATGGCGGCGCTGCGCCCGACCTCGCTCGCCGCGCTCGGGCGGATCGCGGGCGTAGGCCAGCGCAAGCTCGACGCCTACGGCCAGGCGTTCCTGGATGCGCTGAAGGGCGCGGGGTGAGGGGGTGAGTCTGGCCGGGAAGAGCCCTGAAAATCCTTCCCGGCACGGGGAGGGGGACCGCGACGCGAAGCGGCGTGGTGGAGGGGGGCTTCCGCATACGAGCCGGTGCGTTCGTGGAGAGCCCCCTCCACCGCCCCGCTGACGCGCGGTGGTCCCCCTCCCCGCCATGCGGGGAGGATTTCTGTCTCACCCAGCGGCCGCTATTCTCCCCTCGCCGACCCGCCCGCTTCCGGCTAAGGCGCCGCCTCTCCCGCGACGGGACGATCGGGATCAATGACGCGGCGCCCCGTCCGCGCTAGAGGCAGGCTCCTATGTTGCGCATCATCGACGAGACGATCGCGGTCGCGCCGCAGATCCGGCCCGAGGACCTGCCCGCCATCGCCGCCGCCGGCTACACCGCCGTCGTCAACAACCGCCCCGACGGCGAGGAGCCCGGCCAGCCCGACGGCGAGTCGATCCGCGCCGCGGCGGAGGCGGCCGGGCTGCGCTACACCGCGATCCCCGTCACCCACGCCGGCTTCTCGCTGCCGCAGGTCGAGGCGATGACCGCCGCGCTGGCCGAGGCGGGCGGGCCGGTGCTGGCCTATTGCCGCTCCGGCACGCGCTCGTGCAACCTCTGGGCGCTCGCCGGCGCCGCGCGCGGCGACGACGCCGACTCACTCACCGCCAGAGCGGCCGCCGCGGGCTATGACCTCACCAACCTGCGTCCCCTGCTCGACGCGGTGGCGCGGCGCGGCTGAGCGGCGCGATGGGGCTGGCGGCATGGCTCGGTCTCGGTCGGGCGCACCGGATGATGCGCTCGGTCGACGAGGCGATCGAGGCGGCGGCGGCGGCGCTGCCGCGCTTCGCGGGCTTCGACGCGGTGATCGCCGAGGACGGCCGCGCCGCGCTGGTGATCGACTCGACCGGCGTGATCGCGCTGGTGCTGGTGCGCGGCGCGCGCGTGCGGGCACGCGTGGTCGAATGGGCGATGCTGCGCCAGACACCGGCGGGCATCCTGGTCGAGACCGCGGACCGCGGCTTCGGCGACGCGCTGCTGGCGGGTGTCAGCGCGATCGACGTGCGCCGCCTCGGCATGCCGCCGCTGCCGCAGCGCGAGCCCGCGACGATCGTAGGGCTGCTCGAGACCGCCTGAGCGCCGCCGGCACGCGACCGCCGCGCCGCGTCGGCTGTCATGCCGGCTTCACGAACGCACCATAAGCCGCCCGCGATCGTCTCCGGCGATCGTCTCCGGGGGACAGGCGATGGGCAGCACGACAGGGTGGCGCGACGATGCCGCGGCGTGCCCGGCGATCGAGTCGGCGCGCGCGCTCGACGTCGCCGACGCCGCGCTCCACCGCGCGCTGCGCGCCTTCGTCGGCGGGCGGGTGGCCCAGTCGGCCGACCGCGACGACGTGGTGCAGGAGACCTACGCGCGGCTGCTCGGCTATCAGGCGGGGCGGCGGGTCGACGACGTCAAGGCCTTGTGCTTCGCGATCGCGCGCAACCTGCTGCTCGACCACCATCGCGCCGCCCGCCACGGCGCGACGGTCGAGCTGGACGAGGCGCTCGCCTGCCCACTGCCCAGCGCCGAGCGCGTGGTCGCCTTCCGCCGCGCGGTCGCGGTGCTGGCCGGCGCGCTCGAGCGCATGCCCCCGCTGCGGCGCGAGATCTTCCTGCGCAAGCGGCTCGACGGGCTCACCACCGCCGAGATCGCGGGCGCGCTCGAGATGAGCCTCGCCGCGGTCGAGAAGCATGTCGTCCGCGCCCTCGCCGACCTGCGCGGCGCGCTGGCGCGGCGCGGCGTCACGCTGGCGGACGGCGCGTGAGCGCGGGCGACGCGCTCGTCCTCGACGAGCAGGCGCTCAGCGAGGCACTGCGCGACGCCGCGGCGCGCTGCGGCCGGCTCTCCGACGAGCAGGTGCGCGCGCTGCGCCGCCGCCGCCGCGCGGTCGCGGGCGGGATCGGCGGCCTGGGCGCCGCGCTGGGGACGATCGGCGCGCTGTGGCTCGGCGCGGCCGCGTGGCTCACCCCGGCGCGCCCCACCCCCGCCTGGACGCGCACGCTGGCGACCCGCGCGGGCGAGCGCGGCACGCTGACGCTGGCGGACGGCTCGACCGTGCGACTCAACGGCGCGACGCGGGTGCGCGTGACCTACCGCACCGGCGAGCGCCGCGCCGAGCTGCTCGCCGGCCAGGCCTTCTTCGACGTGCGCCACGACGCCGCGCGGCCCTTCACGGTGACGGCCGGGACGACCAGCGCGCGCGTGCTCGGCACCGCCTTCGATCTCGACCGGACGCGGCGCCAGGTGGCGCTGTCGGTCTATCGCGGCGCGGTCGGTTTCGACCCGGGCGGCGCGCGCGGCGTGGTGGTGCGCGCGGGCTATCGCAGCAGCATCGCCGACGGCGCGGCGACACCGCCGGCGCGCTTCGACGCCGCCCTGCCGGACTGGCGCGCGGGCTGGGTCGACACCGCGGGGATGCGGCTGGACGACCTGATCGAGGTGCTCGACCGCGCCGGCGCGCGAGTCGCCGCGCCGCGCGAGCCGCTGGCGTCGACCCGGGTCTTCGGCCGCTTCCGCACCGACCGGCCGCGCGCGCTGCTCGGCGCGATCGGCGCGGGGTTCGGCTTCGGCGTGGTGGAGCGCGACGGCGAGCTGGTGCTGGAGCCGCGCTGAGGCGGCTCGACGACCGCGGTCGCGTCGCCCGCGCCCGGGGAAGGCGCGCGGGCCGAGCCGGGAAAAAACATTGTCCGGATCGTGGCAGCCGCCGCGTCTTCCTCCCGGGCGGCGCGTGGGCGCGCCGCGGTTGGGGGATGATATGACGTTTCTGGGTGGTACCTCGGCTCTCACCGTGGCGGTCGCCGCGTCGGCGGCGCCGGCGCAGGCGCCCGCGCTGGCCTTCGCGATCCCGGCGGGCGACCTGGGCGCGGCGCTGTCGCGCTACTCCAGCGTCACGGGCATGCAGGTGATCGCCGCGCCCGCGCTGGTCGCGGGCCGCCGCACCGCGGGGGTGAGCGGCACCTACACGCCGCGCGAGGCGCTCGCGCTGCTGCTGCGCGGCTCGGGGCTGCGCCCGATGGCGCGCGACGGCGTGCTGCTGCTCCGCGAGGAACCGGCGCGGCCGCGCCCCGCCGGCGCCACCGCGGCGGTCGCGCCCGAGCCCGCGCCGCTCAGCGACGGCGCGCCCGACACGCTCGCCGACGGCGCGCCGGGCGACATCGTCGTCACCGGCTTCCGCGGCAGCCTGCTCGCCGCGCAGCAGCTCAAGCGCCGCGCGGTGGGCACCGAGGACAATATCCTCGCCTCCGACATCGCCGCCTTCCCCGATCTCAATCTCGCCGAGGCGCTGCAGCGCGTGCCCGGCGTGGCGATCAATCGGGACACCGGCGAGGGCCGTCAGATCACGCTGCGCGGGCTCGGCCCCGATTTCACGCGCACCCAGCTCAACGGCATGGAGGTGCTGGGCAACACCGCCTCGGGCATGGACAATCGCGGCAACGTGAGCCGCACGCGCGGGTTCGACTTCAGCCTGTTCGCGTCCGAGCTGTTCAACCGCGTCAGCGTGCAGAAGAGCTATGCCGCGAACCAGGACGAGGGCGGCATCGCGGGCACGGTGCAGCTCTATACCGCGCGCCCGTTCGACTATGACGGCCCGCGCGTCGTGCTCTCCGCCAAGGGCCAGACCAACACCAACACCGACGGCGTGACGCCGCGGCTGGTCGCGCTCTTCTCGCAGCGGCAGGGCGACGTCGGCGCGCTCGTCTCGGTGGCCTATTCGAAGATCCGCAACAACGAGTACGGCTACCGCAACTGGAACTGGGGCAAGGTCACCTACGGCGCGCGCAACGTCGGCGCCGAGATCGACGACGCCACGCGCGCGCTGCTGCGCGGCGGCACGATCTTCGCGCCCCAGGCGCAGTCGCCCTCGACCTGGTACACCGAGCGCGAGCGGATCGGCGTCACCACCGCGCTGCAATACCATCCCGGCGAGCGGTTCACGCTCGACGTCGACCTGCTCTACGGCCGGCTGTCGGACGACCGCGATGACTGGGCCATCGCGGCGGGCGGCTATAACGCGCTGACCGGCAACGTCAGCGGCACGCAGGTGATCCGCGCCGCCACGATCGAGGGCAACTCGCTGGTGGCGGCGAGCTACACCGGGATCGACCAGCGCACCGAGCACCACCGCGTCGTCAACTCGACCGACTTCTACCAGGCGGTCGCCAATCTCGGCTGGCAGGCGAGCGACCGGCTCAAGCTGACCGCGCTGGCGGGCTATCAGAAGTCCGACTTCGCCCAGCCGGTGTTCGACAAGGTGTTCCTGCAGGCGCGCAACACCGCCTTCGGCTTCGACATGCGGCCGACGATCCCGCGGAACAGCTACGGCTTCGACCTGACGGACCCGTCGCTGTGGAACGTGCAGCGGCTGGTGACGCAGGAGAACACGATCAGGAGCGACTATACCAACGCGCAGGTGCAGGCGGTCTACGACGTCGGCGACATGCTCAAGCTGGAGCTCGGCGGCGAGTACAAGCGCTTCACCAACGGCGGCTATCAGTATCTCACCAACATCTTCTACGGCACCCAGGCGACCGCGGACCGCGCCGTCCCTGCCTCGCTCAAATATGAGATCGACCGCGACAGCCTGCTGCCCTACGTGGGCGGCGACGTCGACGGCATCTACGCGCTGCTCGGCAACAACCGGGATCTCACCCGCGCCAACCTGACCGCAGGCAGCGACTTCGGCATCGTCGAGAAGACCTGGGCGGGGTTCGCGCAGCTCGACCTCGACACCTATCTCGGCGCGATGCGGCTGCGCGGCAACGCGGGCGTGCGCTACTATCACACCGACCTGACCTCGCGCGGCTCGCTCGCCACCGCCACCAACGGCGTCACCGCGCTCGAGCCGGTGACCGCGCGCACCAGCAGCGAGGATTGGCTCCCCGCGCTCAACGTCGCGCTCGACCTCACCCAGCGGCTGGTCGCGCGCGGCTCGGTGGCGCGCAACGTCAACCGGCCCGGGCTGGCGCAGCTCGCCGCGGCGGGGACGCTGACGGTGGCGCCGTTCGGCGGCACGGTCTCGGTCGGCAACCCCTATCTCGCCCCGTTCCGCTCCACCTCGGCCGAGGGCGGGCTGGAATATTACATGGATCGCAACGGCTTCGCATCGGTCGGCTTCTTCTGGAAGGATCTCGACAGCTTCATCACCTCGGAGACGTCGCAGGTGCCGTACAGCGCCACCGGTTTCCCGGTGTCGCTGCTGCTGCCCGGGCAGGACGGCACGACGCCGTACAATTACACCCGCCCGATCAACGGCGAGGGCGCGAGCATCCGCGGCGTGGAGGTGGCGTTCCAGCACGACTTCACCTTCCTGCCCGCGCCGTTCGACCGGCTCGGCGCGGTCGCCAACGGCACCTGGATCAGCGGCGACCAGAACGCGGTGTACAACGGCGTGAGCGAGCGCATCCCGCTCTACAATCTGTCGCGCTGGGCGGCCAACGCGACCCTCTACTTCGAGACCGAGCGGTTCGGCGCGCGCGTCTCGACCGCCCATCGCAGCCGCTACCTGACCGGCGCGGGCGGCAACGCCAATGTCGGCGAGGGCATCCGCCCGACCAACAACGTCGATTTCCAGATCCGCTACAGCCCGACGCCCAAGCTGCGCTTCGTCGCCGAGGGGATCAACGTCACCAACCAGGCGATCGAGCAGTTCACCGATCGCACCGCCGACCGGACGCTGGTCTACACCACCAGCGGGCGGATCTTCACGCTCGGCGTCACCACCACCTTCTGACCTCGACGCCCGCGGCACGGACCGCGGGCGGGAGTGCGTGTGCGTAGCCTGTCACGAACGACCTCGGGAGATGACCCATGACGACACGATCCTTCCCCACCGCGCTCGTCGCCGCGGTCGGCGCCGCGGCGGCGCTGCTCGCGCCCGCCCCCGCCCCCGCGCAGGGCTGGCCCGCCCCGGTCAACCCGCTGCCCGAGCGCGCCACCGCGCTCGACAAGCGCTTCCAGCCCGCGATCGACTTCGACACCGACGTCTGTTTCAACGTCGCCGCAATCGACTCGAGCGGCAACGTCAGTGCCGCCGCCTCCACCTATGCCACGCGCCCCCCGGCCTCGTGCCGCAGCGCCGGGTACCTGCGTGGCAGCAACGTCTACTCGCGCAGCCGCTGCAACAACGGCTATTGCGCGCGGGTCTACGCCTATTTCTGGCAGTCCGACTTCAGCCACGCCTATGACTGGGAGACGATCATCGTCTGGACCACCGACGCGGGCACCGGCAGCCGCGTCGTCGGCGTCACCCGCGGCGACCACGGCGACTGGGACACGCGCGCGGTGAGCGGCGGCCAGCTGCGTTTCGTCAGCGATTCGACCGGCGAGCACGCCAAGCTGGTCTTCCACTACGAGACCTGGGGCTTCTCGCACCTGTTCCGCTTCAGCAAGACCGACGGCGGCGACGAGCCGCCCGAGAACGGTACCGGCCAGTGGGTGATCCAGCCGCTGGTGAGCTGGAACGGCTATACCTCGCGCGCTGTGCGCGACCGTGTGGCCGGCTATGACTTCGGCGGCGCCAACTTCGAGGTGAAGGAGGCGCGCTTCGCCACCACGCTGGCCAACGCCAACAAGAGCAACATCGCGCCCGGCTTCAACCCCAACCTGGACGCTGGCAGCGACTCGCCCGGTTGCCCGAGCGGCGCCACGATCTGCTGAGCCGAGCGGGTGATCGATCGCGGTCGATCACCCCGGTGCCGCGCCCCGCCGGCGATCCGCGGCGGGGCGCGGCATCCGTGTCACCGGGCCGCGCTACAGGAGGATGCCGCATGCCGCTCCCGCGCCTCGCCCGACTGGCCGCCGTGCCGCTCGTGCTCGCCGCCGCGCTCCTCCTGTGGCTGGGCGCGCGTGTGACGCCGGGGGCAGCGCGCGACGAGGCGGTCACCGTCGTGGCGGCGCCCGACGCGCGCGTGACCTCGCCCCCCACCCGCCCGGTCGCGCCGTCGCCGAGCGTCGCCGCGCCGGCCGTCGCGCCCGCGGCGGTCGCTGCGCGGGTGGCGCGCGCCTTCCCGCTGCTCGGCGACGTCGCGGTCTCCTGCGCCGGTGACGCCTGCGCGCTCACCGCGACCGTCCGCCCCGCGCACGGCCAGCGCGAGCTCGACGAGCGCCAGGCGATGCTGCTCGGCGGCCTCGCCGATACCGTCGCCGTGTCCGGCTATACGATGCGCGTGCCGTTCGCGTTCGACGAGGTGGACGACAATGTGTTCCACCTGCGCGCGGCGCTGACTCGGACGCGGTGAGCCCCGTCGAGAAGGAGACGCCGACCATGTTCCGATCCGCCGCCCTGCTGCTCCCGCTCGCGCTCGCGCTGGTCGCCGCGGACCGACCGCCGCCGCCCTATCTCGACGGCGCCGACGTGCCCGATCTCACCCGCGTGCTGCCGCCGCCACCCGCGCGGGACGAGGCGCGCGCGCGCGACGATCGCGACACCTTCCGCCGCACGCGCCGCCTCGCCGGCACGCCGCGCTGGGCGCTCGCGACGCGCGACGTGGGCGACGACCGCTTCACCGTCTTCGCCTGCGCGCTCGGCCGAGCGCTCGACGCCGCGAGCGCGCCCGCCACCGCTCGGCTGTTCGAGCGCGTCGGCGACGGCGGCATGGTGTCGCGCGCCAAGGCGGCCTTCGCGGTACGCCGGCCCTATCTCGACCAGCCCGGCGCGATCTGCGAGCCCCGGACGGCGCATCTCGCGGCCAACGGCGACTATCCCTCGGGCCATACCAGCGGCGGCTGGATCAGCGCGCTGATCCTGGCCGAGCTGGTCCCCTCGCGCGCCACCGCGATCCTGGCGCGCGGGCGCAGCTTCGGCGAGAGCCGCTACATCTGCGGCTCGCATAGCCGCAGCGCGGTCGAGGCTGGCTATCTGGCGGGAGCGGCCGCGGTCAGCCGGCTCCACGCCGAGGCGGCGTTCCGCGCCGACATGGAGGCCGCGCGCGACGAGCTGGCGCGACTGCTCCCCGCGAGGCCGGGCCTCGCGACCTCGCGCTGCGCGGCGGAGGCGGCGGCGCTGGGGACGCGCTGAGCGCCGGGCAACATCGGGCAACAGAAGATCCGCGCGGCGAGAGCGGGCGTCGTTGACGCGCGCCCGTCGCAACATGTCGGCGCGCTCACGCCAGTGCGGCGATGTTAGCGCTCACGGCTAAACCGGTTACATTATCGGGTTGATCTCTCAACTTGTTTTTCCCATAGGCCGAGAAATCATAAGAATAGCCGCGGACGAGCGGCAGTGCTTCCACGGGAGAGGAACGGGTCATGCCAACGTCGCTCAAACTATGCCTGCTGCTGGGCAGCGCCCTGGCCGGCGCGCCCGCGCTCGCGCAGACCGGCTCGGCGCCGGACGTTCCCGCGACGGTGCCGCAGGAGCAGACGCCGCCCGCCGCCGCGGTCGGGCAGGACGCCCCGGCCGAGCAGGGCGGCGCCAGCGTCGCCCCCGATGCCGGCGCCGCGGGCGACGAGATCGTCGTCACCGGCATCCGCGCCAGCCTCAGCTCCTCGGCGCAGACGAAGCGGGACGCCAACCAGATCGTCGACTCGATCAGCGCGGTCGACGTCGGCAAATTCCCCGACGCCAACATCGCGGAATCGCTCCAGCGCATCACCGGCGTGGCGATCGACCGCTCGGGCGGCGAAGGCCAGTTCATCACCGTCCGCGGCCTCGGTCCCGAGTTCAACACCGTGCTGGTCAACGGCCGCGTGATGGCCACCGACAATGCCGGGCGCGAGTTCTCGTTCGACGTGCTCTCCTCGAACATGATCCAGCGCACCGACGTCTTCAAGTCGCCGGTGCCCGAGCTGCAGGAAGGCGGCATCGGCGCGACGGTCAACATCGTCACCGCGCGCCCGCTCGAGGGTCGCAGCGGCTTCCGCGCCGCGGCGCAGATCGGCGGCATCTACGACCGGTCGCGCGAGCGGATCACCCCCGATCTCGCCGCCACCGTCTCCTACGCCAACCCCGACAAGACCTTCGGCGTGCTGCTCGCGGGCTCCTACACCAAGCGCAAGAGCCAGACCGATCAGATCGCGATCGACGGCTGGATCAACGGCCGCCCCGACATCGTCGAGACGATCGGCGGCGTGCCGACGCTGATCACCGGGTCGGACTCGCGCTACCCCGTCACCGGCAACGCCAACCTGCCGCAGAGCGTCTATTACCAGCGCGCGCAGGAGGAGCGCGAGCGGATCAACGTCTCGGGCGCGGTGCAGTTCAGGCCGACCGACACGCTCGAGATCACCGTGGACGGCATCTACTCGCGCTTCAACATCTCGGGCGTGACGCGCCGGCTCGATAACTTCATGGCGGCGCCTTACTACCAGCCGACGTTCGACGACACCAACACCGCGACGAGCCTAACCATGCTGGGGCGCGACTTCATCGCCGCCAACCCGCAGTTCCTCGCGGCCAACCCGACGCTGACCAACAACGGCGTCAACGCCAAGGTCGACCACGTCTACAACACGACCAATCGCAAGTCGGACAGCTATCAGGTCGGTGCCAACGTCAAGTGGAACCCGACGGAGAACGTCGAGCTGCGCTTCGACGCCTCGAAGACCGGCGCCAACCGCAACTCGCCCAACGCTTATTACGTCTACGGCGCGCTGCTGCCCTACAGCTACCAGTTCTCGCTCGACGGCGGAAAGGGCATCCCGTCGATCTCCTACGACAACGGCATCATCAACAACCCCGACCTGATGCGGCTGCACTACATGGGGATCGACGCCAATCGCTCGCGCGACCGCGGCTCGGAATATCATTTCGACACCAAGTGGACGGTCGACGGCTCGATCCTGCGCAACGTGACGCTCGGCGGGTCCTACACCGAGCGGCGCAAGATCAACCGCCAGTTCAACAACAGCGACTCCAACTGCACCTATTGCGGCTATCAGGTGCCGATCGCCTCCGGCCTGCTCCAGCCCTATGAGTGGGGCGACCTGCTCGGCGGCGGGCAGAACATCCCGCCCTCGCTGTTCCAGGTCGATCCCGAGGCCTTCCTGGCCTATCTCAACGATCCCGCCACGCTCAACATCCCCTCGAACGGGCGCACGCCCGAGCAGCAGGCAGCGTTCGCGGCGCAGGTGCAGGCGCTGGAGGGCGGACCGTTCGGGGTGCGCGAGCAGCTCCGCGGCACGGTCAACGTGCAGGAACGGCTGACCGCGGGCTATATCAGCATGCAGTTCGGCAACGATCGCTGGACCGGCAACGCCGGCGTGCGCGTGATCCGCACCCAGGTGCTCTCCTCGGGCTTCGACACGCCCGTCACCGGGATCGCCAACACGCCCGGCGACGACACGCTGCAATATACCTACGGCCCCGCCACCGCGATCGCGGTGCGCAGCAGCTACGTCAACGCGCTGCCCTCGGCCAACGTGAAGTACAACCTGACCGAGAAGCTGATCGCGCGCGCCGCTTTCTCGCAGACGATCACGCGGCCGACGCTGACCGACCTGGGCGTCAACAACGATTATGGCGGGCGCATCGCGGTGCCGCTGTCGTCCGGCGGCAACCCCAACCTGCTGCCGTTCCGCTCGACCAACTACGACCTGTCGCTGGAATGGTATCTCTCGCGCGTCAGCTACATCAGCGTCGGCGGTTTCTATAAGGACCTGTCGGACTTCCTCGAGCTCCAGACGCTGCCGGTCGAGCGCTTCGGCCGGGTCTATCAGGACACGCGCACGCGCAACGGGCAGAGCGGCACGATCAAGGGCATCGAGGTCGGCGGGCAATATTCGTTCGACGCGCTCGGCGGCTTCGTCGGCGGCTTCGGCCTCACCGGCAACTACACCTATGTCGCCAGCAGCGCCGAGCGCGACCAGGTGCTGGCGGACTTCCAGTGCGGCTACAACGGCCTCTCGCCGCACTCGGCGAACGGCAGCGTGTTCTACGAGAAATACGGCATCTCGGCGCGCGTGTCGTACAACTGGCGCTCGGACTATCTGCGCAACTGCCGCGACAGCCAGTCGCGGCCGCGCAACCGCTCCTCCTACGGCCAGCTCGACTTCAACGTCTCCTACGACCTCACGCCCAACTTCCAGGTCTATCTGCAGGGCGTGAACGTGACCAACGAGTTCATCGACGAATGGTCGGCGATCAAGGAGCGCTACCTGCTCCAGCAGGAGACCGGCGCGCGCTACAACGTCGGCCTGCGCGTCAAGCTGTGAAGTTGAGGGCGGGGTGAGGGATAGACCTTAACCGGTCTCGCCCTCCCTCACGTCACCAGCTTGCGCAGCCCCGCCAGCGTGTCCGCCTCGGCGGCGGGCTTGTCGGTGCGGATCCGCGCGATCCGCGGGAAGCGCATCGCCAGCCCGGATTTGTGGCGCTTCGACTCGTGGATCGAGTCGAACGCCACCTCGAGCACCAGCGACTTCTCCACCTCGCGCACCGGGCCGAAGCGGTTGAGCGTGTGCTGGCGCACGAAGCGGTCGAGCTGCGCGATCTCCTGGTCGGTGATGCCCTGATAGGCCTTGCCCACCGGCAGCAGCTCGCCCTCCCCCGCCTGCTCGCCCGTCCAGCAGCCGAAGGTATAGTCGCTGTACCAGCTCGAGCGCCGGCCGTTGCCGCGCTGCGCGTACATCATCACGCAGTCGGCGGTGAGCGGGTCGCGCTTCCATTTGTACCACAGCCCGGCGCGGCGCCCCGCGACATAGGGCGAGTCGCGGCGCTTGAGCATCACGCCCTCGATCGCGGCGTCGCGCGCGCCGGCGCGGATGCCCTCCAGCGCGGTGAAATCATCCGCCGCGATCACCCCGCTCACGTCGAAGCGGGTCGGGTCGAGCCGAGCCGCGAACGCCTCCAGCCGCGCGCGCCGCTCGGTCCAGGGCAGCGCGCGCAGGTCCTCCGCGCCGTCGAACAGGATGTCGTACAGGCGGACGAAGGCGGGCGCCTCCTCCAGCATCTTGGCGGAGACGACCTTGCGCCCGAGCCGCTGCTGCAGCGCGTTGAAGCTGCCGGCACCCTCGCCCTCCGCGATGCCGCCGCCCTGCGCGTCGCCGCGTACCATCAGCTCGCCGTCGACCACGCCCAAGGTGGCGAACGCCGCGGCCACGTCGGGGAAGGCGGCGGTGACGTCGTCGCCGGTGCGGCTGTAGAGCCGCGTGGCGCCTGCGACATGGACGAGCTGAACGCGGATGCCGTCCCACTTCCACTCGGCGACATAGTCGGCGAGATCGACGCGCAGGTCCTCGAGCGGGTGCGCCAGCATGAAGGGGCGGAACACCGGCACGTCCGCCGGGGTCGGCTGCTCGCCGGTGCCCTCGGCCCAGGCGAACAGGGTGGGATAGGGCGGCGCGAGCCCGTGCCACACCTCCTCCACCGCCTCGACGTCGAGCCCGAAGGCGTCGGCCAGCGCCTGCTTCGCCAGCCGCGCCGAGACGCCGACGCGCAGCGCGCCGGTGGCCAGCTTGAGCAAGGCGAAGCGCTCCTCCGCGTCGAGCCGGTCGAGCATGTCCGCCAGCGCCGCGGGCGCGTCCGAGCGCGACAGGTGCATCAGCCGGTCCACCACCGCGCCGACGCTCAGCGGCACGGTGTCGGCGGGCGGCGGGTCGGGCACCGGCCATAGCAGCGCCACGGTCTCGGCGGTGTCGCCGACATAGTCGCGGCTCATCCGGAACAGCACCGGGTCGACGCGCGACTCGATCAGCGCGCGGATCAGCGCCGGCTTCACCCCGGGCAGGTCGAGGTCGCCCGTCAGCGCCGCCATCGCCCAGCCGCGGTCGGGATCGGGCGTGACGCGCAGATAGTCGCCGATCAGCTTGAGCTTGGCGTTGCGCCCGCGGGTGTAGATCAGCGAGTCGAGGAGCGCGGCGAAGGCGTGCATGGCGCGCTAACGCTCGACCTGCCCCGCGCGCCTCAGTCGAGCGTGTCCTTCACCTTCTTGCCCGCCATGAGGCCGAGCGCGAGGAAGATCAGGAACAGCGCCAGCGCGACGAAGAACAGCAGCTTGGCGATGCCGACGAAGGCGCCGCCGATGCCGCCGAAGCCGAGCGCGCCGAGCACCAGCCCGACGACGAGGAAGATCACGGCCAGTCTCAGCATCGCTCGGCTCCTTCACGGTGGGTGGGCGAGGTCAGCCCTTGCGGCTGGCCTCGAACAGGAACCAGGCGCGCTCCTCGGCCTCGTCGGTCCAGTCGTCGACGATGCCGCTGGTGGCATTGTCCTTGGCCTCGTCGGCCGCCTCCTTCACGTCGCGGAAGCGCTGGACGAGCGTGAGATTGTCGTCGCGCAGCTCGGCCAGCATCTGCTCGGGGGCGACGAAGTCGGCGTCATTGTCGCGGATCGAGCTGCGCCGCGCGATGTCGCCGATCGAGCGCAGCGTGGTGTTGCCGGTCTTGCGGACGCGCTCGGCGATGGCGTCGGTGGCGCCGAGGATCTGCGTCGCCTGGTCGTCGAGCAGCAGGTGATAGTCGCGGAAGTGCGGCCCCGAGACGTGCCAGTGGAAGTTCTTGGTCTTGAGGTACAAAGCGTAGCTGTCGGCGAGCGCGGCGTTGAGCGCGTCGGCGACGCTGCGGGTGTCGTTGCGCTGCAGGTCGGTCGGTGTGTCGAGCGCGGGATTGGTGTCGGCCACGGGCGGCTCCGTCGTTTCACTGTTCGGGGGCGAAACGATGCGGGGCGCGAATGGGTCCGGTCAAGCGGGCGGTGAGAGAAGCGTGGTCGTGCGGCATGGATGCTCCCCGCCGTGCGGGGAGGATCGGGACAAAGCGCTCCTCTGGCCGCCGCCCTAGGCCGCCAGCCGCACCGCGCAGGCGGCGGCGAAGGCGCGCGACGTCGCCTCGTCCTGCGCGCCGCTCGCCACCGCCTCGCCGAGCAGCCCGAGCCAGTCGTGCACCAGCAGGCCGCGCTCGCCGCGGCCCAGCGCGGTGCCGAGCGACTGCGCCACGGTCACCACCGGCAGCAGATGGTGCTGCGCGGCGGCGACGCGGATGCCGTCGAGCTCGGGCGCGAGCCGCGCCGGGCCGGCGCGCCAGTCGATCGCGGCGATGCGCCGCGCCAGATGCGCCCTGATCGCGAGGATATCCATGTCGTCCATGTGCCTGGTCCTTGATCGAGGCGTGCAGCATGCGCGCGCGACCCTTACGACCGGCTTAATGCCCGCCCGCGCTTGACTCCGCGCGCCACTTGCGCCAAGCGCCCGCGTCTGACGCGGCGAGGCGAGCTTCGCCGCTTTCTTGTTTCATTCGCTTAGGAACCGGTCATGGCCAAGCCGACCACCGTCAAGATCAAGCTCGTCAGCTCGGCTGACACCGGCTTCTTCTACGTCACCAAGAAGAATCCGCGCACCAAGACCGAGAAGCTGAGCTTCAACAAGTACGATCCCATCGTGCGCAAGCACGTCGCGTTCAAGGAAGCCAAGATCAAGTGAGCGGCTCCGGGGCGGCCGCGCCGCCCCGCCGCCTACCGGATCGCCGAGGGCCGCGGGCGGTAGCGCCGGCGGCTCTTTTCGCGTATGTGGACGATCGCGGCGATCCCGCTCCTGCGAAGCGGGAGCCCAGTTTAGGCGGGGTCGCGCCACATGACTCAGTTTTCCTGCGTCCGCAGGAACACGGGCCGGCGCCGACGGCGTCGCGCTAGGGCGCGCGTCGCCCCGCCCCGCTCGGTTCGGCGTCGGTGGTCTGCGGCGGGCGCGGGTGTTCGCCGTGGTCGGGCGCGTCCGGGTCGGTCAGCAGTTCCTCGACGGTCTCCTCCACCGCGTCGTCGCGGTCGCGCTCGGCCATCACCATTCTCCTCACTCGGCGGCGAGGTTCTCGCCGCGCACCTGATAGTAACTGGCGACGCGATCGGCATAGGCCTGGTCGAACACCGGCGCGTTATTGGCCCAGCTCGGGCCGCCCTCCAACAGGCGGCGGTCGATCGTCACGACGTAGCGGTCGCGGACGGGATCGAACTGCAGCAGCGCGAAGGGCAGCGGGTAGAAGCTCTTGCCCATGCCGAGGAAGCCGCCGAGGCTGAGCACGGCATGGGTAGCGCGACCCGACGCCTTGTGAACCATGAAGGCGTGGACCGCGCCGAGATGGTCGCCGTCGCGGCTGTCCACCTTCATCGTCTCCCCCAGGTTGGACTGGACGAGGATCTGGGTGGGCACGTCATCGGCCATCGCGAACTCCATCAACAAACGTTGTCATCGGAAACCGCCCGCGCCGTGCCGCGGTTCCGCGCGGCGGTTGAGCCGACCCCCGGCTTCCGGCATAGGCCCCGGTCGTGGCTCGATACTTTACCAACCGCGTGCGTCTGGCGCCGCTCTCCGCCGCGCTGATGCTGGTCGCCGGCTGCGTCCCACAGGTCACCCCGCCGCCGCCCGCCCCGGCGCCGACGCCGGCGCCCGTCCCCGCGCCCGCGCCCACCCCCCCGCCCGCGCCACCCGCGGCGGACTGGCAGGACTGGCCGCGCACGCCCGGGACGTGGCGCTACGCGCGCGCTCCCGGGGGCAGCACCGCCAGCTTCGGCGCGGGCGCGGCGGTGGTCACGGCGCGCTGCGACCGCGACGCGCGCACGGTGACGCTGACCCGGGTCGGCGGCGTGCCCGCGCCCTTCACGATCCGCACCAGCGCGACCGCGCGGACCCTGCCCGCCGCGGCGGTGGCGGGTGGCGCGGCGGCGACGCTGGCGGCGAGCGACCGGCTGCTCGACGCGATGGTGTTCAGCCGCGGGCGGTTCACGCTCGAGCAGCCGGGCGCCGCGCCGCTGGTGCTGCCGCCCTGGGCCGAGCTGGCGCGCGTGATCGAGGACTGCCGCGGGTAAGGCCGGGCGGCGGTGAGGACCGCGGGCGGCAGGCCCGAGCGGATCGTCGGCGCCCCCTGGCCGCTCAGCGCACCACGCGCGGCAGGATCGAGTCGAGCAGCAGGATCCCCGCCTCGGTGACGCGCAGCCGGTCGCCATCGCGCGCGACCAGCCCCGGCAGCGCGGCGATCGCGTCGCCGTCGACGATCGCCTCGACTGCCAGTCCGGTCACCCGCGCCACCCGCGCGAGATCCACTCCCTCGCCCAGCCGCAACCCCATAAGCAGCGCCTCGCGCGCGCGCGCCTCCGGGGCGAGCGGCTCCTCGGTGACGAGGCCGTGGCCGTTGCGCGCGACCGCGCCGAGCCAGTTCTCGGGCTTGCGGTGGCGCTGCGTCGCGCTCGCCTGCCGCCGGCCGTGCGCGCCGGGGCCGACCCCGGCATAGTCGCGGTAGCGCCAGTAAGCGAGGTTGTGGCGGCTCTCCGCGCCCGGCCGCGCGTGGTTGGATACCTCATAGGCGGGCAGGCCGGCGGCGGCGGTGATCGCGCGCGTCGCCTCGAACAGGTCGGCGGCGGCGTCGCCGTCGGGGATGGTCAGCCGCCCCGCCGCCGCCTCGGTGTGGAAGCGCGTGCCCGGCTCGATCGTGAGCTGGTAGAGCGACAGATGCTCGGTGCCGAAGCCCAGCGCCTGCGCCAGCTCCGCCTCCCAGGCGGCGAGCGACTGGTCGGGGCGCGCGTAGATCAGGTCGGTACTCACCCGCGCGAAATGGCGCTGCGCGACGTCGAGGGCGCCCAGCGCCTCGGCGACGTCGTGCGCGCGGCCGAGGAAGCAGAGCGCGGCGTCGTCCAGCGCCTGCAGCCCGAGCGAGACCCGGTTCACCCCCGCCGCGGCGAGATCGGCGAAGCGCGCCGCCTCGACCGAGGAGGGATTGGCCTCCAGCGTCACCTCGAGGTCTGGCAGCGGCGCCCAGGCGGCGGTGGCGGCCTGGATCACCGCGGCGACGGTGGCGGGGGGCATCAGCGAGGGCGTGCCCCCGCCGAAGAAGATCGAGCCGAGCCGACGCCCCGGCAGCATCGCCGCCTCGTGCGCCAGGTCGGCGAGGAGCGCCTCGCGCCACGCCTCCTGGTCGACCGCGGCGCGGACGTGGCTGTTGAAGTCGCAATAGGGGCATTTCGAGACGCAGAACGGCCAGTGGACGTAGAGCGCCAGCGCGGAGTCGGTCATGGCGCCGCCGCTATGCCGTGCCGCGCCGCGCTTGGCCAGAACGCGGCGCGGCGGGCGGTCACCGCGCCGCGCCGATCGTGTCGAGCGCGTCCAGCGCCTGCTCGTCCAGGACGACGGACCCGGCGGCGAGGTTCTCGCGCAGGTGCGCCACGGACGAGGTGCCAGGGATCAGCAGGATGTTGGGCGATCGCCGCAGCAGCCAGGCCAGCGCGACCTGCATCGGCGTGGCGGCGAGCCGCGCCGCGACCGTGTCGAGCGCGCCGGACTGGAGCGGGCTGAAGCCGCCGAGCGGGAAGAAGGGGACATAGGCGATCCCGTCCGCGGCGAGCCGGTCGATCAGCGCGTCGTCCTCGCGATGTGCGAGGTTGTACATGTTCTGCACGCAGGCCAGCGGCGCGATCGCGCGCGCCTCCTCGACCTGCGCCGCGGTGGCGTTGCTGATGCCGAGGTCGCGGATCAGCCCCTCCTCGCGCATGGCCGCCAGCGCGCCATAGCCCTCGGCGATCGAGCCCTCGCCGCGGCCGTGCCCGCCGTCGTGGACTCGGAAGTTGACCAAGGCGAGCTGCTCCAGCCCGAGGTTGCGCAGGTTGTCGTGCACCGCGGCGCGCAGCGCGGCGGGCGACTGCGCCGGGTCCCACGACCCCTCCGGCCCGCGCACCGCGCCCACCTTGGTGACGATCGTCAGCGCCTCGGGATAAGGCGCCAGCGCCTCGCGGATCAGCTGGTTGGTGACGTGCGGTCCGTAGAAGTCGCTGGTGTCGATATGATCGACCCCCGCCTCGACCGCTTCGCGCAGCACCGCCACCGCGGCGGCGCGGTCGCGCGGCGGGCCGAACACGCCCGGGCCGGCGAGCTGCATCGCGCCGTAGCCGAGCCGGCGCACGCGACGGTGGCCGAGGGGGTAGGTGATGTCCGTGCTCATACTGCGTCTCCTCGTTCGAGAACACGCAGATAGGCGCTTGCGATTGTCCCGATTAGCCGGGAGGATCTGCACGGCCTGTGCGGGGAGCCGAACGATGGATGCCGATCTCGCCGACCTGGAAGTCTTCGTCGCGGTGGCGCGCGCGCGCGGCTTCCGCGACGCCGCGCGGGCGACCGGGCGCAGCGCCTCGACGCTGAGCGAGGCGCTGCGCCGGCTGGAGGCGCGCGTCGGGCTGCGGCTGCTCCACCGCACCACGCGCAGCGTCGCGCCGACCGAGGCGGGGGCGCGGCTGCTCGAGCGGCTCGCCCCCGCGCTCGATTCCGTCGCCGCCGCGCTCGGCTCGGTGGACGAGCTGCGCGACCGCCCGGCGGGCCTGCTGCGGCTGAACGTGCCGGTGAGCGCGGCCAGGCTGGTGCTGCCCGCGATCCTGCCGGGTTTCCTCGCGGCCTATCCCGACATCCGCGTCGAGATCGACGCCGAGGACTCGTTCGTCGACATCCTCGCCTCGGGCGCCGACGCCGGCATCCGCTACGACGAGCGGCTCGAGCAGGACATGATCGCGACCCCGATCGGGCCGCGCGTGCAGCGCTTCGCCGCCGCCGCGGCGCCCGCCTATCTGGCGCGCCGCGGCCGACCCGACCACCCGCGCGCGCTGCTCGACCACGACTGCCTCGTCGGCCGCTTCTCCAGCGGCGCGCTGGCCAGCCCGTGGGAGTTCGAGCGCGACGGCGAGGAGGTGCGGATCGCACCGGTCGCGCGGCTGATCGCGCGCGTCGCCGGCGCGGCCGACCTGCTGGTCGACGCCGCGGTCGGCGGGGGCGGCATCGTCTACCTCTTCGAGGAGTGGCTGGCCCCCGCCTTCGCCGCCGGCGCGCTCGAGCCGGTGCTCGCCGACTGGTGGCCGAGCTTCCCGGGACCGTTCCTCTATCACTCCAGCCGCCGCCTCGTGCCGCCGCCGCTGCGCGCCTTCGTCGACCATGTCCGCGCGCTCGGCTGAGAGGACCCGCCGCCGCTGTTCCATTTTCTCGAACGGATGACGCGACCTTATCGCGCTGCCGCGACTCGGCGGGTCGGCGTACGTCTCTGATCGCCGGACGCCTTCCGGTCACAGCGACGAACAGGGGACGAGCCATGCCGACGATCACCACGCGGGACGGGACCGAGATCTTCTTCAAGGACTGGGGCGCCAAGGACGCGCGGCCGATCATGTTCCACCACGGCTGGCCGCTGTCCTCGGACGATTGGGACAATCAGATGCTGTTCTTCCTGGCTGAGGGCTATCGCGTGATCGCGCACGACCGCCGCGGCCACGGGCGCTCGGCGCAGGTCGCCCACGGCCACGACATGGCGACCTATGCCGCCGATGCCGCCGCGGTCGCCGAGCATCTCGACCTGCGCGACGCCGTCCACATCGGCCACTCGACCGGGGGCGGCGAGGTCGCGGCCTATGTCGCGCGCCACGGCCTGCCGCAGGGGCGGGTCGCCAAGGCGGTGCTGGTCAGCGCGGTGCCGCCGATCATGGTCAAGACCGAGCGTTACCCCGGCGGCCTGCCGATCGAGGTGTTCGACGGGCTGCGCGCCGCGCTCGCCGCCGACCGCGCCTCCTTCTACCGCGACCTGCCCGCCGGCCCGTTCTACGGCTTCAACCGCGACGGCGCCGAGGTGAAGCCCGCGGTCGTCGACAATTGGTGGCGCCAGGGCATGATGGGCAGCGCCCAGGCGCATCACGAGGGCATCAAGGCCTTCTCCGAGACCGACCAGACCGACGACCTGCGCGCGATCACCGTGCCGACCCTGGTGCTGCACGGCGACGACGACCAGATCGTCCCCTATCAGAACGCGGGCAAGCTCTCCGCCGAGCTGCTGCCCGACGCGACGCTCAAGATCTACCCCGGCTACTCGCACGGCATGCTGACCGTGAACCACGAGGTGCTGAACGCCGACCTGCTCGCCTTCGTGCGGGGGTGATCGCCGCGGGCGGCGCGCCCTTCGCGGGGGCGCGCCGCTCCGTGACGCAGCAAAGATGCGCGCCGTGGTCGGCCGACGCGCGCGTACGACATCGAACGACACGTTCCGTATAACATATTTGCAATGTTAGACCGTATACGATAATGTGGGCGGCAGGGAAAATAGGGGACCTCGCCGATGCTCGCACACCGACTGCTGCGCTCCACCGCGCCGATCGCGCTCGCCCTCGCGGGCGCGGCGCACGCCCAGGCACCGCAGGTGCAGCCGCCCGCGGGCGAGCCCTCGATCACGACCGCGCCCGCTCCCGCCGACCCGGAGCCCGCCGGCGGCGAGGTGACCGTCACCGGCACGCGGCTGCGCCAGCCCGGGCTGCAGAGCAACAGCCCGATCACCGACGTCAGCGCGGCCGAGATCCGGCTCCAGGGCGCCACCAACATCGAGAACGTGATCAACCGCCTGCCCCAGGTCACCGCGGCGGCGAACGAGAATGTCTCCAATGGCTCGGACGGCACCGCGCGGATCAACCTGCGCAACTTGGGCGACAACCGGAACCTGATCCTGGTCAACGGCCAGCGGCTGCTGCCGGTGCAGGCCAACGACGTCAACTTCATCCCCGGCTTCATGGTGCAGCGGATCGACGTGGTCACCGGCGGCGCCTCGGCGGTGTACGGTTCGGACGCGATCTCGGGCGTGGTCAACTTCATCCTGCGCGACGATCTCGACGGCGTCCGCGGCGACGTCCAATATGGCTTCGCCGCGCACCACAATGACAACAATGGTCTGCGCGACCTCGTCCGCCGCAACGGCTATGCCAACGCGCTCAGCTCGCCGGTCGACGGGCAGCGGCTCGACGCCAACCTCGCGGTCGGCAAGAACCTCGGCGACCGCGGCAACATCACCGCCTATTTCGGCTATCGCGACGTGAAGCCGATCATCCAGGCGAACCGCGACGTCTCGGCCTGCGCGCTCGACCCGCGGGACAACAACAGCGCCTTCACCTGCGGCGGCTCGAGCAACAACATGTACGGCCTGTTCCAGCCGCTCACCGGCCCCAACGCCGGCACCGCCTATAACAACACCCGCGACGGCCAGAAGACCTGGGTGCCGTACGATTCGAGCTTCCGCTACAACACCGCGCCGCTCAATTACTTCCAGCGCTCGGACGTGCGCTACACCGCGGGCGCCTTCGCCAAATACGAGCTCGACCCCGCCGCCGAGCTGTACGGCAGCTTCATGTTCATGGACGACCACACCTTCTCGCAGGTGGCGCCGTCCGCGCTGTTCCAGGGCACGACCTACACGATCAACTGCGACAACCCGCTGCTCGGCCAGCAGCAGGGCCAGCTGCTGTGCGGCAGCGCCTATGGCAGCGGCGCGACGCAGGACCTGTTCATCGGCTACCGCCCCGTCGCGGGCAACGCGCGGCCGCGCCGCGACGACCTGCGCCGCATCGACTATCGCGCCACCGCGGGGCTGCGCGGCGAGATCGCGCGCGGCATCGGCTATGACGTCAGCGGGCTCTACTCGCGCGCGCTGTTCCGCGAGACCTATATGAACGACATCGACCCGGCGCGCGCCAACCGCGGGCTCCAGGTGGTGTCGGTCAACGGCACGCCGACCTGCACCTCGGTGGTGAACGGCACCGACGCCGACTGCGTCCCGCTCGACGTGTTCCGCTACAACGGCATCAGCGACAACGCCTTCGGCTATATCTACTCGCCCACCTCCACGCGCGGGCTCGACGAGGAGGAGGTCTACAGCGGCTCGATCAACGCCGACCTCACCAGCTACGGCGTCAAGCTGCCCTGGGCCGACCAGGGCCTGGGCGTGGTGCTCGGCGTCGAGCATCGCCGCGAGCGGCTGCGCTTCACCGCCGACGCGCTGGCGCAGCAGAAAGGCACCAACGAGTCGTTCGGCCGCTTCCACGTGACCGAGTTCTTCTCCGAGGTCCGGCTGCCGATCGCGGAGGACCGTCCCTTCGCCGAGGAACTGTCGATCACCGGCGGCTATCGCTACTCCGACTACAGCAACCTGTCGAAGGGCGTGTCGACCTACAAGGGCGAGCTCTCCTGGGCGCCGGTGCGCGCGCTGCGGCTGCGCGGCAGCTACAATCGCGCGATCCGCGCGCCCAACATCAGCGAGCTGTTCGCCGCGCAGCAGATCGGCAACGTCTCCGCGCAGGACCCGTGCTCGGGCGCCACCCCGGTCGCCAGCGCCGAGCGCTGCGCGCTCACCGGCGTCACCGCCGCGCAATACGGCCGCATCATCGCCTGCCCGACCGACGTCTGCTCGGCGCTGGGCGGCGGCAACCCGGCGCTGCGCCCCGAGGAGGCGGACACGTACACCGCCGGCATCGTGCTCTCGCCCACGTTCCTGCGCGGCGTGTCGCTGTCGGTCGATTACTTCAACATCAAGGTGCGCGACTATATCTCCTCGATCCCGACCTCGCTGACGATCAGCCAGTGCGTCGCCACCGGCGACCCGTTCTTCTGCGCCTTGTTCAAGCGCGACCCGCGCAACGGCGCGCTGTTCGGCGAGAACGGCTATGTCGTCTCGACCACGCAGAACACCGGCTCGCTCAAGACCTCGGGCATCGACCTCGGGCTCAACGCCGCGGTGCCGGTCGGCGGGCTCGGCCGCGTCGACCTGTCGCTGGTCGGCACCTGGCTCAACGACCTGGTGACCGAGCCGCTGCCGGGGCTCGGCTCCTACGACTGCAAGGGGCTGTTCGGCCCGACCTGCGGCCAGCCCAGCCCGGAGTGGCGCCACCAGGCGCGGCTGACCTGGACCACCCCCGACGACAAGGGCGCGGTGTCGCTCAACTGGCGCTACATCGGCGCCACGCGGCTGAGCAGCAACACCGCCGACCCGTTCCTGGCGGGCGACGCCTACACGCTCAACTCGCGCATCGGCACGTACCATTATCTCGACCTCGCCTTCACCGCCAACGTGCGGAAGGGCGTGAGCCTGCGCCTCGGGGTGAACAACCTGCTCGACCGCGACCCGCCCGCGATCGTCCAGGGGCTGCTGTCGGCGTTCGGCAACGGGAACACCTATCCCGGCGTGTACGACGTCGCGGGGCGGAGCTTCTTCGCGGGGCTGTCGGCGGAGTTCTGAGGGGAGAAGCCAGTAGCATCCTCCCCGCTCGCGGGGAGGGGGACCATGCGCAGCATGGTGGAGGGGGGCTTCCGCACAAGCGCCGCCGCGTGGGAGGAGAGCCCCCTCCACCACCGCGCTACGCGCGGCGGTCCCCCTCCCCGTGCCGGGGAGGATTGATCACCTGCCCCCCACCGTCGCGGCGGCGTCACGGAAATCGCTATACCGGGTCGGTCCGCCCCTCGGCGCAGGAGACCGACCATGCCCGCCTCGTCCTACCGCCCCCGCCTGCGCGACCTGCGCCCGCTCGTCCCCGCCCCCGCCGTCTTCCCCGGCGCCGCGCCGACGCTCGCCCCCGCGCTCGCGCGCACCACGCCGGCGAGCGACCTCGCCGGGCGCGCCGGCTATGACCCCGCGCATCTCCCCGACTTCGCGGTGGCCTTGCCCTCCACCGCCGCGCTGCGCAGCGACGTGCGCGCGGTGCCCGGGCGCGACGACGGGCGGCTCGACTACACGCATTTCTCGATCGTGCTCTCCGCCAGCCGCCGGCTCGCGCTGTTCACCGCCGCCAACCTGGACGGCGCGCAGAGCGTGTCGGTGCCCCGCGGCGGCGATCCCTGGGCGCTCGACGGCCGCCTCCCCGCCGACGCGCAGGTCGGCGAGGAGCTTTATGCCAACAACGACTTCGACCGGGGCCACCTCGTCCGCCGCGAGGACCCGAACTGGGGCGCGGACGCCGCCGCGGCCAACCGCGACACCTTCCACTTCACCAACTGCGCGCCGCAGCTCTCCGCCTACAACCAGCAGACCTGGCTCGGGCTCGAGGACCTGGTGCTGGGCAACACGCGGCGGCAGCGCGAGCGCGCGACGGTGTTCACCGGCCCGGTGTTCCGCGCCGACGACCCGGTCTATCGCGGGGTCGCGATCCCGCTGGCCTATTGGAAGGTGATCGCCTTCGTCCACGACGACGGCACGCCCTCGGCCACCGCCTATATGATCGACCATGACGTCGACCTCGGCCGGGTCGAGCTGATCTTCGGGCCGTACAAGACCTATCAGCGCTCGGTCGCGGCGGTGGAGCGCGCCACCGGGCTGGACTTCGGCGCGCTGGCACTGCGCGACGGCTTCTCCAACGAGGAGGCGGCGACCGGCGCGCGCGTCGAGCGCGTGATCCGGGTCGCCGCCGACGTGCTGGTCTGACGCATCCTCGAACCCCCACGCGCGGCACCGCCTATAATGAGCGCTGATGCCACGAGGGACGGGGTGATGACGATGGGGGACGTAGCGCGGCTGGCGGACCGGTTCGCGGCGGCGCACCACGGGGAGCGACTGGACTTCTCGCCCGACAGCCTGGCGGTCGTCGACCGGCTGCTCGACGACCGGCGGCGCGCACGCGGCGGCAAGTCGGCGCATGTCGCGACCGAGGCGGGCTGTTATGTCGGCGAGGTGATCCGCCGCCAGCTCGGCGGCCGCTGGCGCGACACGCCGCCCGCGGCGGCGAAGCGCGGCTTCCTGGGGCTGTTCGGCGGCGGCCGCGCGGCCTTCGCGCCGGTGCTCGATCTGGGCGCGATCACCGTGTCCCCGGTCGAGAAGGTCCGGGCGCGGCTGCGCGACACGGGCGAGGACACGATCGAGACCTATTACGAGGCGGTGGAGCGCACCATCATCCCGCGGGTGGAGGATCTCGCCTGAGCCTCCTCGGCTGATCCTTCCCTCAGGGAAGTGGCGCGCGGCGCGCGTCGCGGGGCGTCAACGCTCGCGGGCGCAGACGGACGTACCACCGACGGTACCGCTCCGGCAGCGCCGCGGGCTGCCACGCCTCCCGGGAGGGTCGACCAACCCCTCCTTGGATCGGGATCGGCCAGCGTGCGATTTAGCCGAGCGGGGCCGCGCTCCTGCGTCGGCAGGAGCACCTCAGCCGAACGGGCGCTCGAGCGACTCCTGCGGCGGCGTGAACCACGCCGCGCCGTCGGCGGTGACGCGGAAATGGTCCTCCAGCCGCACGCCGTAGCGCTCGGGCACCACGATCATCGGCTCGTTCGAGAAGCACATGCCCGGCTCCAGCACGGTGCGGTCGCCGCGCACCAGATAGGCGGGCTCGTGGATCGACAGGCCGATGCCGTGCCCGGTGCGGTGCGGCAGCCCCGGCAGCCGATAGCCCGGCCCCAGCCCCGCGCGCTCCAGCACCGCCCGCGCCGCGGCGTCGACCGACTCGCACGTCACCCCCGGCCGCGCCGCCGCGAAGGCCGCGGCCTGTGCCGCGCGCTCCACCGCGAAGGTCTCGCGCACGTCGGGCGCGACGCGGCCGAAGGCATAGGTTCGGGTGATGTCGGAGTGATAGCCGTGGACGCGGCAGCCGGTGTCGATCAGCACCAGCTGGTCCTCCTCGAGCAGCTGGTCGCCCGGCAGGCCGTGCGGGAAAGCGGTGGCCCGGCCGAACTGCACCGCGCAGAAGAAGGAGCCGCCCCCGCCGATCGCCTGATGCGCCGAGTCGATGAAGCGCTTCACCGCGCTCGCCGCGATGCCGGGGCGCAGGATCGCGGCGGCGCGGCGCTGCACCTCCAGCGTCATCGCCTTGGCCGCGGCGAGGCAGGCGAGCTCGGCGGCGGACTTGATCTGCCGGCAGCGGTCGATCGCCGCCGCGCCGTCGCTCACCGCCAGCCCGGCGGCGCGCAGCGCCTCGCCCCAGCCGAACGGCAGCAGCGGGTCGAGCGCGAGCCGTGCGCCGGGCGTCAGCGCGCGCGCCACCAGCGCGACCGGGTCCTCGTCCTCCTCCCACAGCGCCACCTCGGCCGGGATCGCCAGCTCGGCGGCGAGCGAGCCCCGCTCGAACGCGGGACAGATCATCAGCGGGTCGCCGCTGACCGGCAGCAGCAACGCCACCATCCGCTCGCTCGCGCCCCAGCTCACCCCGGTGAAATAGCGCAGGCTCGCGCCCGCGCCGACCAGCAGCGCGTCCATGCCCAGCGCCCCCGCCAGCGCGCGCGCGCGCTCGATCCGGGCGAGATGCTCGGCCGCGCCGATGGGCGGCACCGCGGGCGCGGCGCGGATGGCGGCGAGCTCGGTGGCGGGATCGGAGGTGCCGATGATCATGCGCGCGTCCCGAAGCGGCGGAGGTCGTAGGGGGCGAGGTCGATCGCCGGCGCCGCGCCCGCGATCGACTCGGCCAGCAGCTCGGCGGTGACCGGCGCGAGCGTGAGGCCGAGATGCTGGTGACCGAACGCGTAGTACAAATTGGCGGCGCGGGTCGAGCGGCCGATCGCGGGGAGATAGTCGGGCAGCGTCGGGCGCGCGCCCATCCAGCGCTCGAACGGCGCGGCGAGCGGCAGCCCCAGCGCGGCGGCATGCGCCTCGAGCCGCCGCCACTTGCGCGGGTCGGGCGCGGCGGCGGCCGACCCGAACTCGACGAAGCCGGCGAGCTGCACCTTGTCGGCGTAGCGCGTGGCGATGATCGAGCGGTCCTCGAAGACGAGCGGCGGCAGGTCGGCGGGCCAGTGCTCGGCGGCGGCGCGGACGTGATAACCGCGCTCGGCGATCAGCGGCGCGCGCTCGCCCGCCGCCGCCATCAGCGCGCGCGAGCCGACCCCGGCGGCGACCACGACGACGTCGGCGGCATGGCCGGGCACCGCGACCCGGTCGCCCGCGCGCGCGAGCGTCGCCGCGCCGGTGGCGCGCACCACCCCCGCGGCGTCGAGCGCGCCGGCGAGCGCGGCGGCGAGCCGGTCGAGGTCGCTCACCTGCGCGCTGCCGGCGAAGCGGACCGCGTCGGCCACGCCGGGGGCGAGCGCGCGCACGCGCGCCAGCGTCGCCGCGTCGACCGCGTGGACGGTGGCGGTGCCGGTGTCGGCCGCGCGCCACGCCGCGCGGCCGCGCGCCGCGCTCGCCTCGCTCTCCCAGGCGACGAGATGCCCGTCGGCGCGGACCAGCGCGGCGTCCCCCAGCGCCGCGGCGAGCCGCTGCCACGCCGGCAGCGCCGCGGCGAGCAGCGCGCCCAGCGCGGCGCGGCCGCGGCGGTGGCGCGCCGGGCGCGACGCCCAGGCGAGCCGCAGCGCGAAGGGCAGCCAGTCGCGCGCCTGCGCGGGCGGCAGGCTGAGCGGGCCGCCGCGCCAGAACAGCCGTCGCGGGAAGGCGCGCAGCGTCGCGGGCGAGGCGAGCGGCTCGACCTGCTCGGTGGCGATATGCCCCGCGTTGCCCCAGGAGGCGGCGGGCAGGGCGGCGCGCTGGTCCAGCAGCGTGACCGCGGCGCCGCGCCGCGCCAGCGCGAGCGCCAGGGTCGATCCGACCACGCCGCCGCCGACGATCAGGATCCGCATCGCTGGGTCACCCGCCGCTTCACGCCATGGGCTCTATCGTATACGATGGTGGGGGACAAGTCGCTGTGCCGTCGCCCGCCGCGCCGCCGCGCTCGTCTTGTTGATTGATCGTTAACGACGCATCTGGGATCATGCGCCCGTCACGCACCCGAGGTGCGGCTTCCCGAGGACCATCATGCCCGTCAGCATCATCGCCCGCACCCTGTCCGACCGCGTGTTCGAGATCGTGCGCGAGCGCATCGTCACCGGCGAGCTGCGCGGCAACATGCCGATCCGCCAGGACGCGCTCGCCGGAGAGCTGGGGGTCAGCAAGATCCCGCTGCGCGAGGCGCTGGCGCGGCTCGAGCAGGAGGGGCTGCTGTCGAGCCAGGCCAATCGCGGCTATTCGGTACAGCCGATGTCGGCGGCGCAGGCCGACGAGATCTACGCGCTGCGACTCTCGATCGAGCCCGCCGCGGCGGCGAGCGCCGCGCTCGCGGCGGACGAGGCGGGGCGACAGGCCGCGCTGGCGGCGTTCCACGCGCTCGACGAGGCCGCGTCGAGCAACCTCGCCGAGGTGGCGGTGCGCAACCGCGTCTTCCATATCGCGCTGGTGCATCCGGGCGGGCGGCGGCTGACGACCCAGCTGGTCGAGCGGCTCGGCATCCTGGCGGAGCGCTACACCGTCGCGCATCTGGCCCCCGCCGGGCGCGACGCGCGCGCGCACCTCGAGCACAAGGGGCTGATCGACAGCTGGATGGCGCGCGACTCGGCCGCGCACGCGCGACTGCTCCACGACCATATCGCGGGCACGCTCGCCGACCTGCGCGCGCAGTTCGCCGGCGGCGCGGTCGCCGCGTAGCGCCCTCCCCTCACCCGCAGCCCAGGCTCGCCAGCGTCGCGCGCACCGCCTCCGGCAGCGGCGTGCGCGGCTCCGCGCCCAGGGTCGCGACCAGCCGCGCGTTGTCGAGCCGCACCGGGCGCTCCCACAGGTAGCGCATCTCCATCAGCTCGCGGGGCGTCTCCGCCACCAGCGCGGCGAGACGCAGCTGCCACCAGGGCAGCCGGCGGATCGGCACCGCGGGATCGCCGAGCACGCGCACGATCGCCTCCACCATCCGCCGCCCATCCGAATCCCAGTGCCCGTCGAGGTGGTAGCGCGCGAGGGCGGGCAGGTCGCCCCGGTCGAGCAGCCGCGCGATCGTCTCGGCCACGTCGGGGAGATAGGCCCAGGCATGGCCCACGCCGCGCTGCCCCGGCTGGCGCACCACCCGCGGGCGCGCGCCCGGCGTCACCAGCCCCTGCGCGAACCAATTGTTCGCCGCGCCCGGGCCGAAGAAGTCGCCCGCGCGCACGATCAGCACCGAGGCCGCGCCGCTCGCCGCCAGCGCCCCGAGACGGCGCTCGAGCTCGACCCGGATCGCGCCCTTGCGCGTGACGGGCGACTGCGGCGAGTCCTCCGCCAGCAGCGGGAAGGCGTCCGGACCGTAATTATAGACGGTGCCCGGCAGCACCACGCGCGCGCCGCACGCGCGCGCCGCGGCGATCGTGCTGTCGAGCATCGGCAGCACCTGCCCCGCCCAGTCGCGGTAGCCCGGCGGGTTGACCGCGTGGACGATCGCCGCCGCCCCCATCGCCGCGGCGGTGACCGCGGCGGCGTCGCGCGCGTCGCCGCGCACCGCCTCGCAGCGCGGGTCGAGCCGCGCTGCGTCGCCGCGCACCAGCGCCCGGACGCGCCACCCGCCGTCCAGCAGCCGCCGCGCGGTCGCGCCGCCGATCCCGCCGGTGGCGCCGAGTATCAGGGCCTGTCGCTCGCTCATCATCCTTCTCCTCGTCATGGTCGCGGCGAGGATGGGGGCGTGCGGGATCGACGAAAATTGCCGAATACCGTGGGTCTGCTATACGCCGATCGATGAGCCGGGAGCCGAGCTGGGACGTCTATCGCAGCTTCGCCGCGGTGCTGCGCGACCGCTCGCTCTCGGGCGCGGCGCGCGCGCTGGGGCTGACCCAGCCGAGCGTCGCGCGGCACGTCGCCGCGCTGGAGCGAGCGGTCGGCGGCGCCTTGTTCGTTCGCTCGCCGCGCGGACTCTCGCCGACCGACCGCGCGCTGGCGCTGCGCCCGCACGCCGAGGCGCTGGTCGCCGCCGCGACCGCGCTGCGGCGCGCGGGGCGTGGGTCACCCGACGCGCCCGAGGGCGTGGTGCGGGTGAGCGCGAGCCAGGCGGTGGGCGTGTGGCACCTGCCCCCGATCCTCGCCGCGCTGCGCCGCGCGCACCCGCGGCTGACGGTCGAGCTGGCGCTGAGCGACTCGGTCGACGACCTGCTGCAGCGTCAGGCCGACGTGGCGGTGCGGATGATCGAGCCGGCACAGCGGGCGCTGGTGGCGCGGCGGGTCGGCGAGGTGCGGCTCGGCTTCCACGCGCACCGCGACTATCTCGCGCGCCGCGGCACGCCCGCGACCGCGGCCGAGCTGCGCGACCATGACCTGATCGGCCCCGACACCGAGACCGCGTTCACCCGCGCCGCGGCGCACTGGCTGCCGGGGCTCGACCGCGTCGCCTTCGCGCTGCGCACCGACAGCGACGCGGCGCATGTCGCGGCGATCGCGGCGGGGTATGGCATCGGCATCTGCCAGACCGCGGTGGCGCGGCGCGACCCGGCGCTGGTGCGCGTGCTGCCCGCGGCGCTCGACGTCGCGCTGCCGCTGTGGATCGTGATGCACGAGGACCTTCGCGGGGGCGCGCGCTACCGCGCGGTGTTCGACGCGCTCGCGACGGGGCTGGGGCAGGTCGGCGCGGCCGACGCCGCGATCACTGCGCGGGGATGAAATACGGCGTGTGATGCTCCCACGGCTTCAGGTCGGCGCAGCCGGTGAGCGCGGTGTTGCCCGCGTGGGTGGTGTCGAAATGCGGCAGCACCTTGCCACCCGCGGTTCGCTGCGTGAGCAGCATCGCGTACCAGGCGGAGCAGGCCTGCGGGGTGACATCGCCGTCGGCGCTGCTCAGGCTGCAGATCGCCGTGATGACCATGCCGCTGCCGTTCGACACGCCGGTGTAGACGTAGCCGTTGCTGCCCACGCCCAGATAGGCGTGCGCGTCGGCGTCGCAGTAGAAGGTGGCGGCGTGCGCGACAGGGGCGGGAACACCGGCCGCGACCATCGCCAGCGCCGCCGCGGCGGCCCGTGACCGAGCGACCATCAGGAATTCCCATCCAACGGGATGATCGTGAAGCCGTTCAGCGGCACGACCACCACGCCGCTCGGCCTCACCACGGCCGCGCCGTCGCCGCCGTCGCCGCCGTCGCCGTCGTCGGTGCGCCCCGCGCCGGTCACCGTGTAGCTCGTGCGGTTGCCGGCCGGATCGTACTGAACCTTGGTCTCGACGGTCGCCCCGTCGGAGGTGACGTCGCTCTGCACCAGCCGCCCCAGCGCGTCATAGGTGTAGGTGGTGGTGTTGGCCGGCGGGGTCTGCGCCGCGGCCGGTCCCGCGAGCAGGGCGAGCGGCAGGAGAATGAGGGATCGCACGGGAGCCTTCCGTCGCAGCCTAGATCATCTCCATCATAGAGGGAGCCCGGGCACGACGGCGTCATGGTCGCTGTGCCTGACGCAGAACGCCGGTCGAGCCCGCTGGCCAGTCCGCCGGCCGATCGAACCGCCGGCCCGCCCCACGGTAAGGCGGCCGCGCCGTCCTATGATGGAGTCAAAAACCGGGAGGTCGCACGATGTTCAGCCCTTGTCACCGCCTCGTCAGCGCGGTCTCCGCCGGTCGGGGGTGCGCCTACGGCGCGCTCGCGCTCGCCGCTCTCGCGGCGACACCCGCGGCGGCGGACAACAGCTACAATATGAACAGTGGGGGGCAACTCAGCGAGGTGCTGACCTACACGGGCGATACGACCATCCTGTTCGCCTTCGCACACATGCCCAAGGTGCCGAACTGCACGGGCCGGTACTTCGTCATCCCCGGCGACCAGGGTCTGGCGCGACAGCAGGAACTCAGCCGCCTGCTCACGGCCTATGCGACGCACGAGTCGATCAACATCGGCTACGACGGCCAGACCTGCGGCCCAGGCGGCTATATCATGGTGCATCGCGTCGGCTGAGAAGCCGACCGCGCGCCCTTTCCCTCGCTCCCACGGCGGAGTAGGAGCGACGGGCGATGACCACCGCCGCTCCCCTCCTGCCCCCGGCCGACTGGCGCGACTTCCTCGCGCTGACCAAGCCGCGCGTGATGACGCTGGTGGTGTTCACCGGCCTGTGCGGCATGCTCGCGGCGCCGGTGGCGGTCGACCCGGTGCTGGGCTTCACCGCGATCCTGTGCATCGCGCTAGGCGCGGGCGCGGCGGGGGCGCTCAACCAATGGTATGAGGCCGATCTCGACGCGGTGATGAAGCGCACCGCGGCGCGGCCGCTGCCCGCCGGACGGATGGAGCGCCAATCGGCGCTGCACTTCGGCGTCGGGCTCGGCGCCTTCTCGGTGATCCTGATGGGGCTGGCGGTGAACCTCGCCGCCGCGGCCATCCTCGCCGTCTCGATCCTGTTCTACGTGCTGATCTACACCGTGTGGCTGAAGCGCCGCACGCCGCAGAACATCGTGATCGGCGGCGCCGCAGGCGCCTTCCCGCCGCTGATCGGCTGGGCCGCGGCGACGGGCGAGGTGGCGCTGCTGCCGCTGCTGCTGTTCGCTTTGGTGTTCCTGTGGACCCCGCCGCATTTCTGGGCGCTCGCGCTGTTCGTGAAGACCGATTACGCCAACGCGGGCGTGCCGATGCTCCCCGTCGTGGCGGGCGAGCGCGTGACGCGGCGCCAGATCGGGCTGTACACCATCCCGATGGCGCTGGTGGCGGTGGCGCCCTGGCCGCTCGGGCTGGCGGGGCCGGTCTACGGCGTGGTGGCGACCGCGATGACCGCGGTGTTCGCGCTGCTCGCCGCCCTGGTCGCCGCCGGGCGGACCAGCGCGGTGAGGCCGATGCGCCACGAGAAGCAGCTGTTCGGCTTCTCGATCCTGTACCTGTTCGTCGTGTTCGGAGCGCTCGTGGTGGATCGGTGGGTGGCATGACGCCGGAGGAACAGCGACTCGTCCAGCAGCGGCAGAGGGCGCGCGCGATCGTGGTGGCGCTGCTGCTCGCCGCCTTCGTGGTGCTGATCTTCTTCATCACCATCGCCAAGATCCACCAGGGCATGGGGCATTGAGCGCGCGATCGTTCCTGGGGCTCTCGCGCACGGGCCGCACCGCGCTGCTGGCGGTGCTGGGCATCTGCTTCATGACCGGGCTCGCCTTCGCCAGCGTGCCGCTCTACCGCCTGTTCTGCCAGGCGACCGGGCTCAACGGCACCACCGGCCGCGCCGAGCGCGCGCCGGGCGGCGTGCACCGCTCGATCACGATCGCGTTCGACGCCAACACCAGCCCCAAGCTGCCGTGGCGCTTCCAGCCCGAGCGCGAGCAGGAGGTGGTGGAGATCGGCGCGCGCGACATGGCCTTCTTCGCCGCCACCAGCCGCGCCGCGCAGGAGACCACGGGCACCGCGACCTACAACGTCACCCCCGCCATCGCGGGCAAGTATTTCACCAAGATCCAGTGCTTCTGCTTCACCCAGCAGACGCTGAAGGCGGGCGAGTCGCAGCGCATGCCGGTGATCTTCTACGTCGACCCCGCGATCCTCACCGATCCGGACACCAAGGACGTGCAGACGATCACGCTCTCCTACACATTTTACCCGGTGGATTCCGCCGGGCGAGCGGGCTAGACGAGAGCCGATAAGCGTAACGGGGAGAGCCGCGCATGGCGGGTGCCAAGAACCACGAGTACCACATCCTGCCGCCCAGCCCCTGGCCGCTGCTCAGCTCGATGGCGGCGCTGGTGCTGGCGACCGGTGGCATCATGTACATGCACTCGGCGACGGCGGGGGGCTGGGTCTTCCTGATCGGCCTCGCCGCGGTGCTGTTCTGCATGTACGGCTGGTGGCACCAGGTGATCCGCGAGGCGCACGCCGGCGACCATACGCCGGTGGTGCAGCTCCACTTCCGCTACGGCATGATCCTGTTCATCGCCTCGGAGGTGATGTTCTTCGTCGGCTGGTTCTGGGCCTTCTTCGACTTCTCGCTGTTCCCCACCGCCATGTCGTTCGTCGACGGCCAGGTGGAGCGCGCCGCCGAGGGGGCCGCGGCGATCGCCGCGCAATGGCCGCCCAAGGGGCTGGAGGTCATCGACCCGTTCGAGTTCCCGCTGCTCAACACGCTGATCCTGCTGTGCTCGGGCACGACCATCACCTGGGCGCACCACGCGCTGATCCACGACCAGCGCGGCGGCGAGAAGCGCGGCTTCTGGGGCCTGCTCGGCGTGGGCGACCGCGACGGCGTGCTCAAGGGACTGTGGGCGACGGTGGCGCTGGGCGTGCTGTTCAGCAGCATCCAGGCCTATGAGTACATGCACGCGCCCTTCCCGTTCAAGGGCATCAACTACGGCGCCGCCTTCTTCATGGCGACCGGCTTCCACGGCTTCCACGTGCTGGTCGGCACGATCTTCCTGATCGTGAACCTGATCCGCGCGTACAACGGCGCCTTCACGCCGCGCCAGCATTTCGGCTTCGAGGCAGCGGCCTGGTACTGGCATTTCGTCGACGTGGTGTGGCTGTTCCTGTTCGTCACCATCTACGTCTGGGGCGGCTGGGGCGCGCCGGTCCACGCGGGCTGAGGCGCGCGTGACCGACCCCGGGCGGGACGCGCCCCCCGGGAGGGTCACACCGCGCCCGCTCGACGTCGGTCTCAAGGGCCTCTGCCCGCGCTGCGGCGCGCCGACCTTGTTCGCGGGGCTGCTGCGCTTCGCCGACCGGTGCCGCGCCTGCGGGCTGCGCCTCGCCGAGTTCAACGTCGGCGACGGCCCGGCCGCTTTCCTCACCCTGATCTGGGGCACGATCGTGGTCGCGCTGGCGATCGCGCTCGAGCTCTCGATGGCACCGCCCTGGTGGGTCCATGCGCTGCTCTGGGTGCCGCTGACGCTCGCCGGCGTGGTCGGCTCGCTGCGGCTGGCCAAGGGCTGGCTGATCGCGGCCGAATATCGCAACGCCGCGCGCGAGGGGCGGGTGGCGGAATGAGGCGCGTGCCGGTCGTGCCGACGCTGCTGGTCGCACTCGCCGCGGCGGCGATGGTGGCGCTGGGGCTGTGGCAATTGCTCGAGCGCCGGCCGCAGAAAGAGGCGCTGCTGGCGCAGCTCGCCGCCAACCCGACCAAGCCGCCGGTCGCCTTCCCGCGCTTCCCCGACGAGACGTTGCTGTTCCGGCGGGCGAGCGCCTTCTGCCTCGAGCCGGTGGCGTTCGAGCGCGCCGGCGCGGGCGCGGCGGGCTTCCGCGTCATCGCGGTATGCCGCACCGGCGCGGAGGGGCCGGGGCTGCGCGTCCAGCTCGGCACCACGCGCGACGCCAAGGCGACAGCGGCGTGGCGCGGCGGAGAGGTCAGCGGCTGGATCGCGCACGCCCCCGACGCGCGCCCGCTGATCGCGACGGTGACGGCGCCGCGCGCGCGCGAGCTGATGCTGGTGAGCGACCGACCCGCGGCGGGGCTGGCGGCGAACGCGCCGCCCGACCCGTCGAGCGTGCCCAACAACCACCTCGCCTATGCGGTGCAGTGGTTCCTGTTCGCGGGCGTCGCGGTGGTGGTGTACGTCGTCGCACTGAGGCGGCGGGGGGACGGGCGGACGAACCCTCAAGATCCTCCCCCCTAGCGGGGAGGGGGACCGCCGGCCGGAGGCCGGTGGTGGAGGGGACTCTCCACGCGGCGCACCGCCCGCGGTAGCCCCCCTCCACCACCGCTTCGCGGCGGTCCCCCTTCCCGTGCCGGGGAGGATTGTTTCACCTCACCCGCTCAGATCCCCGCCCACCAGTCGTAGTCGACATTGTCTTCCCAATAGCCGCCGCGGCCCTTGCCGACGCCCGCGAGCGACTCCACCGCGGTGACCCGCATCAGAAATTTGGCCTGCTTGTAGCCGAGCTGGCGCTCGACCCGCAGCCGCAGCGGCGCGCCGTGGCCGACGTCGAGGAAGCGGTCGTTCATCGCCCAGGCGAGGATCGTCTGCGGGTGGAAAGCGTCCACCAGGTCGATCGACTCGTAATAGGGGGCGCCGCCGTAATAGTCGGCGCAGGTGAAGACGAGGTAGCGCGCGCGGTCGCTCAGCCCCGCGGCGCGGAGCACGTCGCCGAGCCGCGGCCCCTGCCACTTGCCGATCGCGCTCCACCCCTCGACGCAGTCGTGGCGCGTGATCTGCGCGCGCTGGGGGAAGGCACCGAGGTCGCTCAGCGACAGCGCGAGCGGGCGCCCCACCAGCCCGTCGACCGCCAGCCGCCAGTCGGCGAACCGCCCGGCGCGCAGGCTGGCATAAGCGTCGGTGCCGGGGTCGCGCGTGCCGTTGGTGCGGAAGCGCGGCGACATCTGATCGGAACGGAACTCGGGCGCGAGCGCGCCGCGGTCGAACAGAGCGCGCTGCAGCCCGCGATGGATGTCCTCGCCCTTGAACAGGATGGTGCGGACCTCCGGCCGCTGGATGACGCGGTCGCACGCGCCGAGCAGCAGCGCGCTCCCCCCGGCCGCGCCGCGCGCGAGCAGCTGGCGCCGACGCCACATCACTCGGGCACCCGCCACCAGCCGGTGATCATCGAGCGCAGCTCGTTGCCGACCCCGGCGAGGATCACCAGCGTCAGATGCACCACGGTGAACAGCGCAAGCCCCGCCATCGCGAGGAAGTGGAGCGAGCGCGCCGACTGGCGCCCGCCGAACAGCTCGAGCAGCCACGGCCAGGCCGCGTCCATCCCCGGCGACAGCGCCAGCCCGGTGAGGATCACCAGCGGCAGCAGCACGAAGACGACCGACACGTAGCTCAGCTTCTGCAGCACGTTATACTCGCCCGGGGCCTCGGGATCGTGGAAGCGCAGGTCGAGGTGCGCGCGCACGTCGGCGGCGATGTGCCCGGGCGCGAGGTCGCGGCGGCGCAGCCGCAGGTCGCGCTGGAAGTGGCGGTTGAGCAGGCTCACGATCATGTAGCCGAGCAGCGAGAAGGCCAGGACCAGCGCGAATAAGAGGTGCCAACGGCGCGAGATCGCGAGATTATAATTGGCCGGGATGGTCAGCCACGCGGGGAAGCGCGGCAGCTCGGCCCAGGCATGGTCGAAATTGGCGCCGTAGCGCCCCCAGTAGAGCCGGGGGTGCGCGTTGGAGATGCCCAGCCCCGAGCCGATCAGCACGATCACCGCGACCGCGTTGAGCCAGTGCCACAGTCGCGTGGCGAGCCGGTGGCGGCGAATGGCGGTTGCACCCATGCGCCCATCCTAGCAGAGGTCAGCGCATGACCGAATGGCATTTCTACGAGCCCGCCGCGGGCCACGGCCTGCGCCACGACCCGCTCAACGCGATCGTCGCGCCGCGCCCGATCGGCTGGATCAGCACCGTGTCGCGCGACGGCGTGCGCAACCTGGCGCCGTACAGCTTCTTCAACCTCTTCAACTACAAGCCACCGATCGTGGGGTTCTGCTCGGTGGGCGCCAAGGACTCGCTGGCCAACGCGCGCGACACCGGCGAGTTCGTGTGGAACCTGGCGACGCGCGACCTCGCCGAGGCGATGAACGCCTCCTCGGTCGCCGCCCCGCCCGAGGCCGACGAGTTCGCGCTGGCGGGCCTGGAGACGCTGCCCGCGGCCAAGGTGCGCCCGCCGCGCGTGGCGGCCAGCCCGGTGCAGTTCGAGTGCGTCGTCACCCAATTGGTGCAGCTCGAGGCGCGCGGGGGCGATCGGCTGCCGTCGTGGCTGGTGCTGGGCGAGGCGGTGGCGATCCACCTCGACCGCGCGCTGCTCGAGGACGGCGTCTACCAGACCGCGCGCGCGCGCCCGATCACGCGCGGCGGCGGCCCGGCCGATTATTTCGAGATCACCGCGGAGCAGCTGTTCCGGCTGGAGCGGCCGACGGGCTGAAGGGGTACACGAACGCCTTAGCGGCACGGCGAGGGGGACCAGCCGAAGGCTGGTGGAGGGGGGTAGCCGCGGGCGGTACGGCAGACGGGAATCGCGAGCGTTCCCATGTCCCGCAGCGTGCGCGGGGAGCCCCCTCCCATCAGCGCTGCGCGCTGCCACCTCCCCGCGAGCGGGGAGGATTACTGCTAGGCCGCCAGCGCGCTCGCCACCGTCGCGACGATCACCGAGAACAGCAGCCTGCCGTCGGCGTCGACCAACTCGACGCGCCAGTCCTCGCCGCGCAGCAGCGGACCCGCCTCGTCGCGCATCACGTCGGCGGCGAAGCGCACCGTCGCGGCGCGCGCGTCGTCGATCGCGGCGAACTCCTGGCCCTCGGTGTCCGGGTGCGAGACGCCGTCGCGGACGTTGAGATAATAGCGCGGCATCGGCGGCTCCCTTCGCCGCGACGGCTAGCCGCGACCGCGATCAAGGGTCCTCAACGGAGATTAGGAGGCGGACCGTTTCTCTCGCCCGCTTCGCGCCGATCGTCCGATCGTGAGCGATGCGCCGGGCTCAGCCATAGGCGCGCCAGAAGAACACCGCGGTGGTGGCGGCGGTGACCAGGATCGTCCAGCCGCGCACCGCGCGCGCGGGCAGCCTCTTGCCCACCCCCGCGCCGGCCCAGCCGCCGAGGATGCCGCCGAGCAGCATCGGCGCGCCCGCCTCCCAGCGCACCAGCCCGGTCGCGATGAACACCAGCGCCGCCGCGCCGTTCGCGGTCGCCAGCATCGCGGTGCGCGGCGCGAACATCGCGCGCGGGGTGGCGCCGGCGAGCAGGCCGTAGGTGGCGGTCATCATGATCCCGACGCCGCCGCCGAAATAGCCGCCATAGGTGCCGAGCAGGGCCTGGGCGACGAACAGGCTGCGGCGCCCGATCGTGACCCGCGCCGCCAGCCACGAGGCGCCAGCGGGGCCGAGCACGATCGCGACCAGCGCGACCAGCAGCAGCCAGGGCACGATCAGGTCGAAGGCGCGGCTGGGCGTCACCACCAGCAGCGCGCTGCCGACCAGCCCGGCGAGGAAGGTGACGCCCGCCAGCCGGCGCAGCGACACGCCCGCCACCGGGCCGAGCTCGTCGCGGAAGCCCCAGACGCTCGCGCCCGCGCCGGGCAGCAGCGCGACGTTGGAGGTGGCGTTGGCGACGTTGGCGGGCAGGCCGAGCCCGAGCAGCGCGGGCAGCGTCGCGAAGGTGCCGCCCCCCGCCAGCGCGTTCATCGCGCCGCCGACCGCGCCGGCACCCGCCGCCAGCGCGATCGCACCGAGATCAGCCAAGCGCCGCCTGCTTCTCGGCGGCGATGCGATCGAGCTCGGCGCGGCTCTTCCGCTCGGCCGCGGTCTTGAGCTGGCCGCAGGCGGCGTCGATGTCGCGCCCGCGCGGGGTGCGCACCGGCGCCGAGATGCCCCCCTCGAAGATGATCTCGCTGAAGCGGCGCACGCGCTCGGGCGTCGACGTCTCATAGGCCGCGCCGGGCCAGGGGTTGAACGGGATCAGGTTCACCTTGGCGGGCAGCTGATAGTGGCGCAGCAGCCGCACCAACTCGTGCGCCTCCGCGTCGGAGTCGTTCTTGTCCTTCAGCATTACATATTCAAACGTGATGCGGCGCGCGTTGTTGGCGCCGGGATAGTCGGCGCAGGCCTGGAGCAACTGCTCGATACCGTATTTGCGGTTGAGCGGCACGATCTCGTCGCGCACCTCCTTGGTCACCGCGTGGAGCGACACCGCGAGGTTGACCCCGATCTCCTCGCCCGCGCGCGCCATCATCGGCACCACCCCCGAGGTGGAGAGCGTGATCCGCCGCTTGCTCAGCGCCAGGCCGTCGCCGTCCATCACCAGCTTGAGCGCGTCGCGCACCGCGTCGAAATTGTAGAGCGGCTCGCCCATGCCCATCATCACGATGTTGGTGAGCATGCGTCCCTCGGGTTGGCTGGGCCACTCGCCGAGCGAGTCGCGCGCCAGCATCACCTGGCCGACGATCTCGCCCGCGGTCAGGTTGCGCACCAGCCGCATCGTCCCGGTGTGGCAGAAGGTGCAGTTGAGCGTGCAGCCGACCTGGCTCGAGACGCAGAGCGTGCCGCGGTCGGCGTCGGGGATGAACACCGCCTCGTAATCCTGCCCGTCGGGCGAGCGCAGCAGCCACTTGCGCGTGCCGTCGCTGGAGACCTGCGCCTCGACCACCTCGGGCCGGCCGATCACGAAGCGCTCGGTCAGCCACGGATGCTGCGCCTTGGCGATGTCCGTCATCAGCGCGAAGTCGGTGGCGCCGCGGTTGTAGATCCAGTGCCAGATCTGCTTGGCGCGCAACTTGGCCTGGCGCGGCTCCAGCCCCGCGGCGGCGAGCGTCTCGCGCAGCTGGTCCTTGGAGAGGCCGATCAGGTCGACCCGGCCATCCGGGCGCGCCGCGACGGCGCGCGGCACGGGCACGGGATCGATGTGCCCGGGGATGGGCATGGGGGCGGCCGGCTCTGTCAGCATCGCGCGCACATAGGCGATGTCGGCGCGAATATCCAGTTCGGCGTGGCGCGACGCCCCCTCGTTCACCGGAAGGGCCGCGGCCGAGCGTGCGAGAATCGTACATTCCGTCCCGCAACACAAGACTTGTATCCGAGTCGCGCGCGGCTCACATTGATCCTGCGGTTCGCGAGGGCCGCGCTCGTTATCAACCAGCGAAAGGAGGTGATCCGATGTCTCATGGTTCAGCAATGGGGTCGGTTCAGTTCGTTCGGGGGACGCGCTTCTGACGGTGCGGTCTGCCTCGGGGGGTATCCTCCCCCAGACAACGAGGTAGATCGGTCTGTCGGAGGCCTGCATGGTCTCCCGGGCTGGAGCTCTCCGGCCGCTGACCATGTTTAGGGGTTGTCGGGCGCCGCTTCGGCGGGGTCCGGCAACCTCTTCTCATATCTGGCACAGGTGAGAGGGAAGCGCGCATGGGCAGGCTCGCACGATGGGGCCAGGCGGCGCGGCGGCTGGGTGCGATCGTAGCCGACGAGGGGCCGATCGAGGCGGCGCGGCGGCTGCTGCGGCGCGCGCGGCCCGACCCGGGGCTCGGCGACTATCTCGCCGCCAAGGCCGCGCGCGACGCCGCCTATGATGCCGCGCACGGCAGCGACACCGGCGGCGTCCAGCGGCTCTACACGCTCGCGATCGACAGCCCCAACGCGCGCCACGGCATCGACCACGTCGCCTCCGACCCCGACGTCTTCGCGTCGGCGATGGCGCTGCTCGACGGCGACCTGGCGCGCTTCCACTTCCTCGACCTCGGCTCGGGCAAGGGGCGCGCGCTGCTGCTCGCCTGCGACTATCCCTTCCGCGCGATCACCGGGGTGGAGTTCGCCGCCGAGCTCCACGCCGTCGCGACCCGCAACCTCGCGCGCCGCGGCGACCCGCGCGCGACCGCGCTGCTCGGCGACGCCACCGCGGTGGCGCTGCCCGACGGCGATCTCGTCGTCTACCTGTTCAACCCGTTCGAGGCGGCGATCATCCGCGCGGTGGCGCGGCGACTGGCGGCGCTGCCGCCCGGGCGCGACGTCCGCCTGCTCTACGTCACCCCGCGCCACCGCGACGCGCTGGAGGCGGAGGGCTGGCGCGTTACCGCGGGCGCGGGCGAGGCGGCGCTGTTCCGGCGCGCCTGAGCCGGACGAGTGACCCTGGCGACTGAACCCGGGCGGCAGCGGCCGTCGCGCGCGTCTCCAGCGAGCGTGTCGACGATCGCGGTTGCACTGCCGTACCCACTATGTCACCCTTCCGTTCCGCAGGCGGGCGGCGGATGAGGCTGGAGGACCATGTCGCGATGATGCAGCGCACTTATCTTTGGCTGGCGGCGCTGGCTGCCCGGCGTGACAGGATCGTGCGGACATATCCCGCGCGGACCAGGCGACTGGACCAGAGCTGCGTCGCTACGCTGCTGGCCTTCATGCTGTACGGCTTCGTCCTCGTGCCGCTGCAATATCTACTCGCCATCTCCCATCACGCGAGCGCCGGCTCGCGTGGAGCGGACACGCTCTATCTCAGCGGCGGAGAGCGCGTCGCGCTGGTCGCCGGCATGATCGCCATGCTCGCCGCGAGCGTCAGCGGCACCGGGTTGGCGCGCGGGGTGATGAAGGACTTCGAAGGGCACCGCTGGACGCTGTTGGTCATGGCCACGCTGGCACTCAGTCTGCCGCTGGTCATCGGCGGCGTGGTGACGAAGAGCGTCGCGCTGCTGGGTGTGACGCGCGGCGATCATATCTGGATCGCGGTCTTCCTGGCGGCGTGGAGCGCCGCGATCGTCCAGATCTGCGCCGCGATCGTCGCGCCCGCGCACCAGGCGTGGACGCGGGGATCGTTCAAGCGGCGCTAGCGCGGGCGTGACGGCGAGCAGCCGGAGGTAGCGAGGCGATCCGGCATCGCTCGCCGCCCGCGACCTCCCCTCACGCCGGCTGGAGCAATCCCCCGTCCGCTTCCCTGGCGCGCGCGATCTTCTCGCGCCACACTAGGGGCGCCAGCTGGTGGACGTTCTGTCCTTCCGCGTCGACCGCGACAGTGACGGGGAAGTCGCTCACCTCGAACTCGTAGATCGCCTCCATCCCGAGGTCCGCGAAGCCCACCACCTTGCTGCCCTTGATCGCGCGCGCCACGAGATAGGCGGCACCGCCCACCGCCATGAGGTAGGCGCTCCTATGGTCGCGGATCGCCTCGGTCGCCGCGGGACCGCGCTCGGCCTTGCCGACCATCGCGAGCAGCCCCTGCTCGAGCATCATGCGCGTGAACTTGTCCATCCGCGTCGCGGTCGTCGGGCCGGCGGGGCCGACCACTTCCTCGCCGACCGGATCGACCGGGCCGACATAATAGATCACGCGGCCCTTGAACGCGACCGGCAGCTCCTCGCCGCGCGCGAGCATGTCGGCGATGCGCTTGTGCGCGGCGTCGCGCCCGGTGAGCATCTTGCCGTTGAGCAGCAGCCGGTCGCCGTGCTTCCAGCTCTGCACCACCTCGGGGGTGAGCGCGTCGAGGTCGACGCGGATCGCGGCGCTGTCGGGCTGCCAGTCGACCTGGGGCCAGTCGGCGAGCCTGGGCGGCTCGAGGTACACCGGGCCCGAGCCGTCGAGCGTGAGATGCGCGTGGCGGGTCGCGGCGCAGTTCGGGATCATCGCCACCGGCTTGGAGGCGGCGTGGGTCGGCCAGTCGAGGATCTTGACGTCGAGGATGGTCGAGAGCCCGCCCAGCCCCTGCGCGCCGATGCCGAGCGCGTTGACCTTGTCGAACAGCTCGATCCGCAGCGCCTCCAGGTCGTTCCTCGGCCCGCGCGCCTTGAGCTGCGCCATGTCGATCTGCCCCATCAGCGATTCCTTGGCGAGCACCATCGCTTTCTCCGCGGTGCCGCCGATGCCGATGCCGAGCATGCCCGGGGGGCACCAGCCGGCGCCCATCTGCGGCAGCATCTCCAGCACCCAGTCGACGATCGAGTCGCTCGGGTTCATCATCTTGAACTTGGACTTGTTCTCGCTGCCGCCCCCCTTGGCCGCGACGTCGATGTGCACCCTGTCTCCCGGCACCATCTCGACGTGGAGCACGCTGGGCGTGTTGTCGCGCGTGTTGCGGCGGGTGAAGGCCGGGTCGGCCAGGATCGAGGCGCGCAGCTTGTTCTCGGGGTGGAGGTACGCGCGGCGCACACCCTCGTCGACGACCTCCTGGAGCGAGCGCTGGCTCTCCAGCCGGCAGTCCTGGCCCCATTTCACGAAGACGGTGACGATCCCGGTGTCCTGGCAGATCGGGCGATGCCCCTCGGCGCACATCCGGCTGTTGGTGAGGATCTGCGCCATCGCGTCCTTGGCGGCGGGGCTCTGCTCCGCGGCATAGGCGTCGCCCAGCGCGCGGATGTAGTCCATCGGGTGATAGTAACTGATGTACTGGAGCGCGTCGGCCACGCTCTCGATCAGGTCGGCTTCGCGGATCGTCGTCATGCGCGCGGCTGTACGACGGTGCCGATAGCGGGGCAACTGGCGGGAGCTGGGCGCACCGGGGGAGCCCCGGGGCGTCATGGACATACGACGGGTATGATGAATCCTCCCCTGCATGGGAGGATCGGGCGGACGTCGATCTCGCTGGAGACCCCCGAAACTCGAGAGCCGACCTCCGATCTGATCGAGGGTGCCAAGCATGCGCGAGGCGGCGGGCAGATGATGGCACTCTCGGATCGTCGAGACGGTTCGCCCCCCTCCGCGCGGCGCAAAGGAATAAGCAAGGTTGTCGAGCTAGGGCAGTGTCATGCGACCGCCCGCCACCGACCGAGAGGAGCCGTCCGGCGGCGCGCGCGCGCTCGTCGAGGCACTGGGGCTCGCGCCCGCGTCGGACGCGCTGGTCGAGGAGTCGCGTCGCGCCGCGCTCGCCGCCAGCGCCGCGCTATGGCCCGCCGCCGCCGCGGTGCTGCTGCTCGCGCCGCTCGCGCTGGTGCTGCTCGCGCTCGGCACGCCTGCCGCGACCGCGCTGGCGTGGCGCACCGCCCCCGCCGTCCTGCTCGCGCTCGGCTGCTGGGCGGTCGCGGCGCACCCGCGCGCCGCCGCGAGCCCGACCCAATGGCGCCTCGCGACGATCGCCGCGGGCGCCAGCGCGATCGCGCTCTCGCTCGCGCTCGGCGCCGAGGCCGCCGCGGCGCTGCCGCGCGCGCTGCACCCCGCCGCGGCGGTGGCGGGGGGCGCCGCGACCGTGGCGCTGGCGCTGGCGCTCCAGCCGCTGCGCGCCGCCACGCTCGCGCTGGTGGCGACGCTGGCGCTCGCCGCGCTCGCGCTCACCGGCGCCGCGCCGCTGCCCGCCGCGCTCGCGCTCGGCGCCGCCGCGCTCGTCGCGCTCGCGGTGACGCGCGCCGCGCTCGTCCGGCAGCGCGCGCTGGGGGAACGCCGTGCGCGCCGCGAGATCGAGCGCCGCGACAGCCGCCTCGTCGCCGAATATGAGGCGCACGGGACCGGCTGGTTCTGGCAGAGCGACCGGCGCGGCCGGCTCACCTATCTCTCCGACAAGGTCGCGCGCGAGCTGCGCGCGCTCGGCATCGAGCCGATCGGCGCGCCGCTCACCGACGTGTTCCGCGTCGACTCGGCCTGGGTCGAGACCGAGCGCACGCTGAGCTTCCATCTGTCGTCGCGCACCTCCTTCACCGATTACTCGGTCCGCCCGGCCGCGGGGGGCAGCGGCGCGGAACGCTGGTGGTCGATCTCGGGCCGCCCCGCGCGCGACGACCTCGATCGCTTCCAGGGCTTCATCGGCGCCGGCTCCGACCTCACCGAGCAGCGCCGCGCCGAGGCGGAGATCAAGCGGCTCGCCCTGTTCGACGCGCTCACCGGCATCGCCAACCGCCAGCGCATGCGGCTCGCGCTCGAGCAGACGCTGGCGCAGGCCCAGGCGGGCGGCACCCATCCGACGGGCCTGTTCCTGCTCGACCTCGACCGCTTCAAGGCGGTGAACGACACGCTCGGCCATCAGGTCGGCGACGAATTGCTCAAGGAGGTGGCGCAGCGGCTGCAGCGCACCATCGGCGACGCCGGCCTGGTCGGGCGGCTCGGCGGCGACGAGTTCAAGGTGATCGTGCCCAACGAGGGCGACCGCGACCGGCTCGCCGCGCTGGCGCAGCGCGTGATCGCGGCGCTGTCGCTACCCTATCACATCGACCGCTCGACGCTGTCGATCGGCTGCTCGGTCGGCGTCGCGATCGCGCCCGCCGACGGCGCGGCGCAGGAGGAGCTGGTGCGCAACGCCGACCTCGCGCTCTACGCGGCGAAGGCGGACGGGCGCGGCGTCCACCGCTTCTACCGCGAGGAGCTGCTGCACGGCGCGCAGAACCGCAAGCGCCTGGAGGACGACCTGCGCCAGGCGCTCGCCGCGGGGCAGTTCCACCTCGCCTATCAGCCGGTGGTGTCGACCGCGGACACGCGCATCATGGGCTATGAGGCGCTGGTGCGCTGGGACCATCCGCAGCGCGGGCCGGTCAGCCCCGCCGAGTTCATCCCGGTGGCGGAGGAATGCGGGCTGATCGAGGCGATCGGCGCCTGGGTGCTCGAGACCGCCTGTGCCGAGGCCGCGTCCTGGCCCGACCATGTCCGGGTCGCGGTCAACGTCTCCCCGATCCAGTTCGCCAATCCCCAGCTGCCCGCGCTGGTGACCCGCGCGCTCGCCGCCTCGGGGCTGGCGCCGGCGCGGTTGGAGCTGGAGATCACCGAGGGCGTGTTCCTCAACGAGGATGCCTCGTCGGAGCGCATGTTCCGCGCGCTCAAGGCGCTGGGGGTGCGGCTCGCGCTCGACGATTTCGGCACCGGCTATTCCAGCCTCGGCTACCTGCGCAAGGCGCCGTTCGACAAGATCAAGATCGACCAGAGCTTCGTGCGCGGCGCGATCCAGCCGGGCAACCGCAACGCCGCGATCATCCGCGCGATCGTCAGCCTGGCCGAGACGCTCGGGATGGAGACCACCGCCGAGGGGGTGGAGCAGCAGGACGAGATCGTGCTGATCCGCGGCCTGGGGTGCAGCCACATCCAGGGCTATGTCTACGGCCGACCGGCGCGCGCCGACGACGTGCGCGCCCAGCTCGCCGCGGCGGAAGGCTATGCGGTGCCGATCGGGCACAAGACCAGCCGCGCCGCGCGCCACCGCGTGCTGCGCTCGGCGCGGATCGAGCTGGCGGGCGAGCGCGCCGAGGTGCGCGTGCGCAACATCTCCGCGGCGGGCGCGATGGTCGACGGCGTCGACCTGCCCGCGGCCGCGATCGGCTATCCGGTGGCGCTCGAGCTGGAGGACGGCTTGGCGCTGGCGGCGACGATCCGCTGGGTCGACGACGAGGGACGCGCCGGGCTGGAATTCGCGGCGGCGTTCGACCTGGATCGGCTCAACCAGCCGGCGCCGCGCCGCGCCGCGTGAGCCGAGGGCGGGGTGGGGCGGGGCTGGGCGGTGAGGAGTCGCCGCGCCGAACGCGTCAGCCACGCCGCGCGTCGGCGTTCTTCGTCCGCAGCGTCGCGGCCGCGCTCGCCGGATCGTCGGGCCAGGGGTGGCGTGGGTAGCGGCCCCGCATCTCCTTGGCCACCGCGTGCCAGCTGCCGCGCCAGAAACCCGGCAGGTCGCGCGTCGTCTGGATCGGGCGGCCCGCGGGCGAGGTCAGCGACAGCACCAGCGGGACTCGCTCCGCCCCCACCACCGGGTGCTGGTCGAGCCCGAACAGCGCCTGGACGCGCAGCTCCACCGTCGGCCCCGCCTCGGCGCCATAGTCGATCGCGTGGGTCGAGCCCGCCGGGCTGGTGAAGTCCGCCGGCGCGACTCGGTCGATCGCGCGCAGCGAGTCCCAGCCGAGCAGCCCGCGCAGCGCCTCCACCAGCGCGCCCGGCGCGATCGAGTCGAGCCGGCGCTTGCCCTCGACCAGCGCGGGCAGCCAGTCGTCGAGCCGCGCCAGCAGCGTCGCGTCGTCGAGCGGCACCCCGGCATAGGCCGCGCGCGTGCGCAGCGTCTCGGCCGCGCGCGACCAGGGCAGGAGTGCCAGCCCCTGCGCGCGAACCCCCTCCACCAGCGCCGCCGCGATCACCGTCGGGTCGGCGCCGCTGTCGGGCCCGCTCGACAGCCGGATCGCGCCGAGCCGGCGCTCGCGCAGCGGCTGCACCGCGCCGGTGGCGGGGTCGAAGTCGGCGGTGCGGCGCGTCTCGATCCGGTCCGCGAACAGCGCCTCCACCTCGGCGGCGAGGATCGGCGCGGCGGCGAGGATGCGCGCCCCCGCCGCCATGCCCTGCGTCTCCGCCACCGCGAGCCACTCGGCGCCGGCGAGCGGCGACGTCGGGTCGAGCTTGAACCCGCGCCCGCCGGCGGACACCCAGCGCTCGCCGCTCGCGTCGCGCCGCCGCGCCACGCGATCGGGGAAGCCGAGCGCGACACAGGCGCCGATCGAGTCGGGCGCGCCCTCGTCCGCGCCGCGTCTCACCAGACCGGCCCAGCGCCGCGCCAGCCCGCGCGCGCTCTCCGCCTTGGGCGAGCGGTCGCCGCGCCAGCGCCGCCACCGCAGCTCGAGGTCGGCGTCCGGCCCGCCCAGCCCGCGCTCCTGGAGCAGCACCGCCACCTCGGCGGCGCGGCGCGGGTCGGGCGCGGCGAGCAGCATGTGCGCCAGCCGCGGCGGCATCGGCAGCGCCGCGATCGCGCGCCCGTGCGCGGTGGGCCGCGAGTCGGCGTCGAGCGCGCCCAGCGCGGCGAGCCGCGCGCGCGCTTCCGCCACCGCGGCCTCGGGCGGGGGGTCGAGCCAGCGCAGGTCACGCGGGTCGCTCACCCCCCACAGCGCACAGGCGAGCACGAGCGCCGACAGGTCGGCCTCGAGGATCTCGGGCGGGTCGAAGCGGGGCATGCCGGCGGTCGCCGCCGCTTCCCACAGGCGATAGGCCAACCCCGGCCCCTGGCGCGCGGCGCGGCCCGCGCGCTGCGTCGCCGCGGCCTGGCTGGCGCGCTCGGTGACCAGCCGAGTCATGCCCGCGGCGCGGTCGTAGCGCGGGCGCCGCGCCACGCCGCTGTCGACCACCACGCGGATGCCGTCGAGCGTGAGGCTCGTCTCGGCGATGCTGGTGGCGAGCACCATTTTGCGCGCGCCGTCGGGCTCGGCGCGGATCGCGGCGCGTTGCGCGGCCGGGTCGAGGCTGCCGTGGAGGCGGTGGAGTCGCACCCCAGGCAGGTCGCCGAGGCGCTCGGCGGTGCGCTCGATCTCGGCGACGCCCGGCAGGAAGGCGAGCACGCCGCCCTGCTCCTCGCGCAGCGCCTCGCGGATCGCGGCCGCCATCGAGTCCTCGACCCGCGCCTCGGCGGCGCGGCCGAGGTGGCGCAGCTCGAGCGGGTAGCTGCGGCCCTCGCTCTCCACCACCGGCGCGCCGTCGAGCAGCGCGGCGAAGCGCGCGCCGTCGAGCGTCGCGGACATGGCGACCAGGCGCAGGTCGGGGCGCAGCGCGGCACGCGCGTCGAGCGCGAGCGCCAGGCCGAAGTCGCCGTCGAGGCTGCGCTCGTGCACCTCGTCGAACAGCAGCGCCGAGACGCCGGTCAGCTCGGGGTCGCCCTGGAGCCGCGCGGTGAGGATGCCCTCCGTGACGACCGTGACCCGGGTGGCGGCGGAGCGCCTGGTGTCGAGCCGGGTGGCATAGCCGAAGGTCTGCCCGACCGGCTCGCCGGCGAGCTGCGCCATCCGCTCGGCCGCGGCGCGCGCGGCGAGGCGGCGCGGCGAGGTGACGATGATCTCGCCGCTGCACCAGGGCTCGGCGAGCAGCGCGGGGGCGACCGCGGTGGTCTTGCCAGCGCCCGGCGGCGCGACCAGCACCGCGGCGCCCACGTCGCGCAGCGCGGCGAGCAGCGCGGGCAGGACGGCGTGGATCGGCAGCGTCGGGGTCACGCCGCCCGCCCTAGCGGGGTGTGCGGGTGGGATGAAGGGGTGCGGCGAGGTCGCCGGTACTCCGGCGCCAGCTCGCTCCCCTGACTCCTGCCGCTTGTGACCCGGCGGAGGCCGGGGCCCAGCTGCGAAAGCCGCGGTGGTGACGCGCGACTGTCGCCACATGTCAACCTCGGCTCAAGCGGAGACGTGGGCGTGACTCCTGTCACGTGCCTCAGCAGCGTCCCCCACCTGGGCCCCGGCTTTCGCCGGGGAACAAGACGGAAGGGCGATACCGCACCTGACGAGCCGCCCGATCCCGGGCGGCTCCCGCGTCACCTCACGCGGTCGCGAGGTCTGCCTTCTGGTTGGCCTTGCTCTCGGCCAGCGTCGTCAGCTTCTCGTCGGTCGACTTCTCCTCGTCGAGCGTCGCCTGCAGCAGCGTCGCGACCTGGTCGTGGCCCATCTGCTTGGCCCAGGCGATCAGCGTGCCGTAGCGCGTGATCTCGTAATGCTCGACCGCCTGCGCCGAGGCGATCAGCGCCGCGTCGAGCACCGACTTGTCGGCGATGTCGCCGGCGACCTCGTTGGTCTCCTTGATGATGCCGTCGATCGCGGGGCAGGTGACCGCCTTCGCCTTCTCGCCCAGCACCTCGAACGCCTGCTCCAGCCGCGCGATCTGGCCCTCGGTCTCGCGCAGATGGGTCTCGAAGCCCTGCTTGAGCTCGGGCGCGGTCGCCTTCTCGATCATCTTGGGCAGCGCCTTGGTGATCTGGTTCTCGGCGTAATAGATGTCCTGCAGCGTGTGCAGGAACAGGTCGTGCAGCGTCGCGATGTCCTTGGTGAACAGGCCCATGGTGATGCTCCTCTGGTAATGGGTCGGGGGGATGCTGCACGAACGACGGGGCCTCGCGGACGTTGCGCCGCGGCGGTCCGCGAACACGCTGATCGAGATCAAACGCGGCGGAGGGGTGACGAAGCGCCGCGGCGCGCGTACAGGGCGCCGCTTATGTCCCGCACCGCCGCCCGCACCAAGGCCCGCGCCGCCGCCCGCCTCGCCGCCGTCCAGGCGCTGTACCAGCGCGAGATGGAGGGCACCGCTCTGCCCGCGCTGCTCCACGAATTCCACCACCACCGGCTCGGCGCCGAGATCGAGGAGGCGCAATATGCCGAGGCCGACGTCGACTTCTTCGACGACCTGGTCACCGGCACCGACGCGCGCCGCGGCGAGATCGACCGGCTGATCGAGGCCAAGCTGAGCAGCGGCTGGACGCTGGAGCGGCTCGACAAGCCGATGAAGGCGATCCTGCGCGCCGGCTGCTACGAGCTGCTCGCGCGCGACGACGTGCCGGTGGGCGCGGCGATCAGCTCCTACGTCGACGTCGCGCACGCTTTCTACCAGAAGCGCGAGGCCGGGTTCGTCAACGGGCTGCTCGACAATATCGCCAAGGACGTGCGCGGCTGAGATGGGCGAGCTGGTCTCGCTGAGCCGCGCACGCAAGGCGCGGAAGCGCGCCGAGGACGCGGCGCAGGCGGCGGCCAACCGCGTCGCGCACGGCCGCACCAAGGCGGAGAAGCTGGCCGAGCGGCAGGCGCGCGCGCGACAGGACGCGGCGCTCGACGGCGCGGCACTGGGGCGGCCGGGCGAGGACTGACGGCGCGAGGAGTGACGGAGGCGAGCGCGCGTGCGGCGTCGCGCGGCCGCCTCACGCCAGGTGGCGCTCTTCCCAGGCGAGCAGGTCGTGGAAGCGGCGCTGCAGCGTCACCACCGCGCCTCGATAGGCCGCCGCTTCGTCGCGGATCGCCGCGGGCGTCCAGCGCGCGATGTGCGCGCTATAGTCGGTGCGCAGCCGGTCGAGTCGGTCGCGATAGGCCGCGGCGGTCGCGGCGAAGCCGGGCTCGGCCGCGGCGCGCGCGGCGACCTCCCGCTGCTCCCGCTGGCTGTGCGTCTGGAAGATGCGCGAGAACTCGAGCCGCTCGCGCAGCAGCACGCCGCCGGCATGGCCGGTCGAGTCCATCAGGGGCAGGAAACGCGCCATCCGCCGGCGCAGCTCGTCATGGTCCGCCGGTACGCCCGACATCGTCAGCTCCTATCGCGACCCCGGTGTACGACCCAGTCGTTAACGCGCGGTGGCCGCGCCGCGCGACAGCGGCAGGCCGCGCGGCTATGCCGCCGCGATGACCGAGGCCGACCTGCTCGCGCGCCTGCGCCGCCTGCCGCTCCATCCCGGCGCGCGCGGGCTATGCGACGATACCGCCGCGCTGGGCGGCTACACGCTCACCACCGACACCTTGGTGGAGGGCGTCCACTTCCTCCCCGGCGACCCCGCCGGCGACGTGGCGTGGAAGCTGCTCGCGACCAATTACTCCGATCTCGCCGCCAAGGGCGCGCTGGTGGAGGGCGTGCTGCTCAACTACCCGCTCCGCGACGCCGGCTGGGACGCCGCCTTCCTCGACGGGCTCGACGCCGCGCTGCGCGATCTGGGCGGCGCTGTGCTGGGCGGCGACACGGTGGCGCTGCCCGCGGGCGCGCCGCGCGTGCTGACGCTCACCGCGATCGGGCGCGACGCCGCCGCGCCGCCGCGTGACGGCGCGCGCGCGGGCGACGCGCTGTGGGTCACCGGCACGATCGGCGACGCCGGCGCGGGGCTGGCGATCGCGCGCGCGGGCCGCGGCGACGCGGCGCTGCTCGCGCGCTACCGCCGCCCGGTGCCGCGGCTCGCCGAGGGGCGCGCGCTGGCGCCGCTGGTCGCCGCGATGATGGACGTCTCGGACGGGCTGCTGATCGACGCGGCGCGCATGGCGGCGGCGAGCGGCGTGGCGGTGACGGTGGAGCTCGCCGACGTGCCGCTCGCGCGCGGCGTCACGGACCCGCTCGCCGCGGCGGCCGCGGGCGACGATTACGAGCTGCTGTTCGCCGCCGCGCCCGGCCTCGTGCCGCCGGTGCCGGCGACCCGCGTCGGCCGCTTCGAGCCCGGCGCCGGGCTGCGGCTCACCCGCGCCGGCGCCCCCGAGCCGCCCCCTGCCCGGCTCGGGTATGAGCACGGGTTGCGCTGACGTTCCCGCATGTTAGCCTCCGCGTCCCGCGCGACATCTCCCGGCATCAGACCGGGCGCGCATCAAGGAGGGATGTGAGGCATGACGATCGTCTACCTTGCCATCGTCTGCGGCCTGGTGGCCGTACTCTATGGCTTCGTCACCAGCCGCCAGGTGCTCGCCGCGTCGCCCGGCAACGAGCGGATGCAGGATATCGCCAGCGCGATCCAGGAGGGGGCCAAGGCCTATCTCGGGCGCCAATACACCACCATCGCCGTGGTCGGCGCGATCGTCGCGGTCGTGCTCGCGGTCACGCTCGGCCTGCTGTCGACGGTCGGCTTCGTCATCGGCGCGCTCCTGTCCGGCCTCGCGGGCTTCGTCGGCATGACGATCTCCGTGCGCGCCAACGTCCGCACCGCCGAGGCGGCGCGCCACACGCTCCAGCGCGGGCTGACGATGGCGTTCCGCTCGGGCGCGGTGACGGGGATGCTCGTCGCCGGGCTGGGGCTGCTCGCGATCGCCTTGTTCTTCTGGTATCTCACCGGGCCGGCGGGGCTGCTGCCCAACGACCGCGCGATCGTCGAGGCGCTCACCGCGCTGGCGTTCGGCGCCTCGCTGATCTCGATCTTCGCGCGGCTGGGCGGGGGCATCTTCACCAAGGCGGCCGACGTCGGCGCCGACCTGGTCGGCAAGGTCGAGGCCGGCATCCCCGAGGACGATCCGCGCAACCCCGCGGTGATCGCGGACAATGTCGGCGACAACGTCGGCGACTGCGCCGGCATGGCGGCCGACCTGTTCGAGACCTATGTCGTCACGCTCGGCGTCACGATGGTGTCGATCGCGCTGCTGATCCAGGCCGACGCGGCCGAGCTGATGCGGCTGATGAGCCTGCCGCTCGCGGTCGGCGGCGTGTGCATCCTCACCTCGATCATCGGCACCTACATGGTGCGGCTCGGCGGCGGCTCGATCATGGGCGCGCTCTACAAGGGCTTCTGGACCGCGGCGCTGCTGTCGATCCCCGCCATCTGGGTGGTGACGCAGTGGACGCTCGGCGACATGCACCGCGTGATCGGCGGCGCGGGCTTCCTCGACGCCGGCGGCGGCGCGGTGCCCGACGCCGGCGCCACCACCCAGGCGGCGAGCGGCGTGGCGGGCGTGCCCGCGGCCAGCGCCTTCACCGGCTACGACCTGTTCTTCTCGATGCTGATCGGGCTGGCGGTGACCGGGCTGATCGTGTGGATCACCGAATATTACACCGGCACCAACTATCGCCCGGTCAAGTCGATCGCCAAGGCGAGCGAGACAGGCCACGGCACCAACGTGATCCAGGGCCTGGCGATCAGCCTGGAAGCCACCGCGCTGCCGACGCTGGTGATCGTGGTCGCGGTGGTCGCGGCCTATAAGCTCGCCGGGATCATCGGCATCGCCTTCGCCGCGACCGCGATGCTGTCGCAGGCGGGCATGGTGGTGGCGCTCGACGCCTACGGCCCGGTGACCGACAATGCCGGCGGTATCGCCGAGATGGCGGGGCTGGAGGACGAGGTGCGCGAGCGCACCGACGCGCTCGACGCGGTGGGCAACACCACCAAGGCGGTGACCAAGGGCTATGCGATCGGCTCGGCGGGGCTCGCCGCGCTCGTGCTGTTCGGCGCGTACACCACCGACCTGCAGACCTATTTCCCCGACCTGTCGGTCAACTTCTCGCTCAGCAACCCCTATGTGATCGTCGGGCTGCTGCTCGGCGCACTGCTACCCTATCTGTTCGGCGCGTTCGGGATGACCGCGGTGGGGCGCGCGGCGGGCGCGGTGGTCGAGGAGGTGCGCCAGCAGTTCCGCGACAATCCCGGCATCATGGCGGGGACGAGCCGGCCCAATTACGGCCGCACCGTCGACCTCGTCACGCGCGCCGCGATCCGCGAGATGATCGTGCCCTCGCTGCTGCCGGTGCTGTCGCCGATCGCGCTCTATTTCATCGTCACCGCGGTCGACGGCCAGGCGAGCGGGTTCGCGGCGCTGGGCGCGATGCTGCTCGGCGTGATCGTCTCGGGGCTGTTCGTCGCGCTGTCGATGACCTCGGGCGGGGGCGCCTGGGACAATGCCAAGAAGTACATCGAGGACGGCAATCACGGCGGCAAGGGTTCCGAGGCGCACAAGGCCGCGGTGACCGGCGACACGGTCGGCGACCCGTACAAGGACACCGCCGGGCCGGCGGTGAACCCGATGATCAAGATCACCAACATCGTCGCGCTGCTGCTGCTCGCCGCGCTGGCCGGGGGCGGCGGCTGAGGGCAGATCCTCCCCGCTCGCGGGGAGGGGGACCGCGCCCGAAGGCGTGGTGGAGGGGGGCGTCCGCAGGCGCTGCGCTACGTGGGGAATCCCTCCACCACCGCGCTACGCGCGGCGGTCCCCCTCCCCGTGCCGGGGAGGATCTTCCACCCGATCAACCCAAATTAATCCACATCGGGCCTTCCTTCCCCCGCGCCCCGCCGCCCCAGTCCATTCCGGACGAACCAGCTCGTGACGCCGGCGTGACAACCGCGCTCCGCTCGCGCGCATGGGCACGAACCAACCGACGAACCACCTCTACTACGGCGACAATCTCGACGTGCTGCGGCGCGAGATCGCGGACGCCAGCGTCGACCTGATCTATCTCGACCCGCCGTTCAACTCGAACGCCAGCTACAATGTCCTCTTCCGCGCGCCCGACGGCGCGGGCACCGCGGCGCAGGTCGAGGCCTTCCACGACAGCTGGCACTGGAACGACGCCGCGGCGGACGCCTTCGACCAGGTCGCGCGGAGCGGCCATGCGAGCGCCTTCCAGCTGCTCGACTCGCTGCGCCGCTTCCTCGGCGAGAACGACATGCTCGCCTATCTCGCGATGATGACGATCCGGCTGATCGAGCTGCGCCGCGTGCTGAAGGACAGCGGCAGCCTCTATCTCCACTGTGACCCCACCGCGGGCCATTACCTCAAGCTGCTGCTCGATGGCGTGTTCGCGCCGCACGCTTTCCGCCGCGAGATCGTGTGGCGCTCGGGCTGGGTGAGCGGCTTCAAGACGCGCACCGCCAACTGGGTGCGCAACCACGACACGATCTTCTATTATGTCCGCGATCCCGCGGGCGACTGGACCTTCAACAAGCAATATGTCGCCCACGCCCCGGGATATGAGCGGCGCGGCGGCGGCGGCAACCCGCTCGGCAAGCCGCTCGACGACGTGTGGGACGATCCCGCGCTCTACTCGCCCAACATCAAGTCCTTCTCCGCCGAGAAACTGGGCTATCCGACGCAGAAGCCGGTGGCGCTGCTGGAGCGGATCATCGCCGCCTCGTCGCGGCCCGGCGACCTGGTGCTCGACCCGTTCTGCGGCTGCGGCACCGCCGTCCACGCCGCGCAGAAGCTGGAGCGGCGCTGGACCGGGATCGACGTGACCCATCTCGCCATCGCGCTGATCGAGAAGCGGCTGCACGCCGCCTTCCCCGAGGCGCGCTTCACCGTCGAGGGCACGCCGCGCGACCTCGCCTCGGCCGAGGACCTGGCGCGGCGCGACCGCTACCAATATCAATGGTGGGTGGTGTTCCTGATCGGCGCGATGCCGCAGGGCGGGCGGCGCAGGGGCGCCGACGGCGGGGTCGACGGGCTGCTCTACTGCCGCCCCGACGGGCGCACCGTCGAGCGCGCCCTGGTCTCGGTGAAGAGCGGCGAGCAGGTCGGCGTGGCGATGGTGCGCGAGCTCCACTCGGCGATGGTGCGCGACCGCGCGGTCGCGGGCGTGTTCGTGACGCGCGCCGCGCCGACCGAGCCGATGATCCGCGAGGCCGCCGCGGTGGGCCGCTTCGCCAGCAGCGCGACCGGGCGCAGCTACGCGCGGTTGCAGATCCTGACGCTCGCCGAGCTGATGGCGGGCAAGCGCCCCGACCTGCCGCACGTCGACCCCGACGCCGCCTTCCGCCAGGCCGCGCGCGAGGCGCGCGGCGGCCAGGGCTCGCTGCTGTAGGGGAACGGCCTGCGGGAGGGATGGCGGGGAAGGTGGGAAGGCAAGGGTCCCATCCCGTCCGAGCGGCCCCGTGCTCCCGCGCAGGCGGGACCCCAGCGCCACAGGCGGCGACCTTGGTGGTCCTGGGCTCCGGCGTTCGCCGGAGCACGCTGATGGTTCAGATGAGGTGGATCAGACTGTAACGCGGCCGCTGTTCACTATCCTGCGACGCGGCGAGCTGCCGCGAGATGCGTTCGAGATTTGCCCACATACCGCCCCGGCGTCCGCCGGGGCGGTCCGTCATCTCGATGTCAGGCGTCGCGAGGGCGGGACGTCAGAGCTAGGAGGGCGGCGACCGGCGGCACGCGCGACGCCCAGCCTGACACGGAGCACGAGCGGTATCGACGACCACGTCACCGCTCCGACCGTCCACCGCTATGCCGCCCGTCCGCCAGCGCGCGCAGCTCGGCGCGCTGGGTCGGCGTCAGCAGCGCGAGCGGCACGAAGGGCGGCACCCCGCCGCCACGCCGGCGGAACAGCAGCAGCGCGCCCTGCTCCACGGCAGCCACTTCGCCCCAGCCGAGCCGCAGCGTGCCGCGCGACGAGGCCAGCACGAGCCCACTCTCGCACCAGACCAGCGTGGTGAGCAGCGCTGTCGGGGGCTGGCGCGCGAAGCGGCGACGGACCCGCCGCACCAGCCGGCGGCGTGCCGCGAGCGGGACCAGCAGCGTCGCGACGGTCCAGCCGAGCGCGACGAGCACCAGCGCCGTCGCGATCGCGCCGCGCTCGCCCGCGCCGCCCGGCCCGAGATCGCCGCGTTCGAGCGCGACGGTGAGCGCGAGCCAGGGCAGCGCGATCAAGGCCGCCCCGCGCCACTGCCCGCGCGGCGCCGCGCCCGCGCGCGCCGCCGCCAGCAGGTCCTCGTAGCGCAGCGTGAAGGTAGTAGCCCCCATGCGCCAATATAGACGGCCGGATAGACGCCGCGCCGTGCCGGCTTGCCGAACCCCGCCGCGATGTCCATATACGGGGCGCGCCGCAGCCCGAGGGTCGCCGCGCGATCCACGCGCTCGCCTTTCCTTTCTCCGCCGTCTCGGCTAAGGGCGCGCGCACTCAGCGCGAAAGAGACACCGTTTGGCGAAAGAAGAACTCCTCGAGATGCGCGGGCAGGTGGTGGAGCTGCTGCCCAACGCGATGTTCCGCGTCCGGCTCGAGAACGACCATGAGATCCTCGGCCACACCGCGGGCAAGATGCGCAAGAACCGCATCCGCGTCCTCGTCGGCGACGAGGTGCTGGTCGAGCTGACCCCGTACGACCTCACCAAGGGTCGCATCACCTATCGCTTCATGCCCGGCCGCGGCGGCCCCGGCCCGTCCTGAGCCGCGCGCCGGACGAGCCCCACCATGACGCCGACGGTCACCGCGTGACGCCGCCCGACGGCGCCGCGCCGCTGGTGCTCGCCTCCTCCTCGCCGCGCCGCCGCGACCTGCTCGCGCGGCTCGGCGTGGTGCCCGCGCGGACCGACTCGCCCGACATCGACGAGACGCCGCGCGCGCGCGAGCTGCCGCGCGCCTATGCTTCGCGCCTCGCCGAGGAGAAAGCGCGCGCGGTGGCACGCGGCGCGGGCGAGGCGGTGCTCGCGGGCGACACCACGATCGCGCTCGGCCGTCGCATCCTGCCCCCCGCCACCGACCAGGACGTGCAGCGCACGCTGCTCCGGCTGCTCGCCGGCCGGCGACATCACGCGCTGTCCGCGGTGTGCGTGATCGCGCCCGACGGCCGCGCGCGCACCCGGCTGGCCGACACGGTCGTCGCGTTCAAGCCGCTGTCCGAGGCGGAGATCGACGCCTATGTCGCGTGCGGCGAGGGGCTCGGCAAGGCGGGCGGCTATGCTATCCAGGGCCGCGCCGAGGCGTTCGTGCGCTTCCTCGCCGGCAGCCACTCGGGGGTGATCGGCCTGCCGCTGTTCGAGACCCGCGCGCTGCTCGCCGCGGCGGGGGTCCTGCTTGGCTGAGTGGCTGTACGAGGAGGGGATCGGCGAGGCACGCGCCGCGCTGGTCGAGGGCGAGCGACTCCTCGCCGCGCGGATCGAGCTGCCCGACGGCCTGCGCGTCGGCACGGTCGCCCCGGCGCGGCTGCGCGAGCGGCAGGTCGCGGTGCTCGACGATGGGCGCGAGCTGCTGCTCGACCGCGCGCCCGCGGGCGTGACGCTCGGCGCGCGGCTGGCAGTGGAAGTGACGCGCGAGGCGATCCCCGAACCCGGCCGCGCCAAGCGCGCGCGCGGCCGCGTCACTGACGCCGCACCCGCCGCGGGCGCGAGCCTGCGCGAGCGGATCGCCGCCACCGGGCTGCCCGTGATCGCGCCGCGCGCGCACGAGGCCGACGTGCTCGAGGCGGCGGGCTGGTCCGAGGTGCTGGAGGAAGCGCGCACCGGCGAGATCGCCTTCGCCGGCGGCGCGCTGCGGATGTCGCCGACCCCGGCGATGACGCTGTTCGACGTCGACGGCGACGACGCGCCCGAGGCGCTCGCGCTGCGCGCCGCCACCGCGGTGGCGCGGGCGATCCGGCGCCACGGCATCGGCGGGTCGATCGGCGTCGACTTCCCCAGCGTCACCGGCAAGGCGGCGCGCCAGGCGGTCGCCGCCGCGCTCGACGCCGCGCTGCCGCCGCCGTTCGAGCGCACCGCGGTCAACGGCTTCGGCTTCCTCCAGATCGTCCGCCCGCGCCCGCGCGCGTCGCTGCCCGAGCGGCTGCGCGAGGATCCCGTCGGCGCCGAGGCGCGCGCCGCGCTGCGCCGGATCGAGCGCGAGCCGCCGGGCGCCTCGCCGCGCCACCGCCTGCCCGAGCCGGTGCGCGCGCGCGTGCTGGCGACCCCGGCGTGGCAGGAGGAGCTGCTGCGCCGCACCGGCCGGCTCCTTATCTTCGAGTGATGACCCAGCCCTGCCCGATCTGCGCCGCCCCGGCGCACCCCGACCATGCCCCCTTCTGCAGCCGCGGCTGCAAGGACCGCGACCTGCTGCGCTGGCTCGGCGAGGGCTATCGCCTGCCCGGCCGGCCGATCGACGACGAGATGCTGGAGGGGCTGGACAAGCCGCGCGACACCGCCTAGGGACCGCGCCTCACCGCTCAGCGAGCGGTGCGCCCAAGTAGCTCAGTTGGTAGAGCATACGACTGAAAATCGTAGTGTCGGTGGTTCGATCCCGCCCTTGGGCACCATTTCCCCACAGCAGCAGGACGCGTCGGGATCATGGCCGGGCGGATCGCGCCGCGGCCTGATACGGCGTCGGCGGCCGCCTCGACGCTGCTGCCAGACGTAGCGCGCCCCCCGACCGCGGCCCGCGCACGACCTCGCGCTGCGCGCTCGACGACATGCGATACCGCGCCGCACCGGCTCGTCGGAGCGGGTACGGCGCGGCGGTGATCGGCGGTGTGCGGGACGGGGAGCCCCGTCCCGCATGGTCCCGCTTACTTCGGCATGTCGACGAGACGCGGCGTGGCATTCCAGGTGAAGTCGTCGCGCATCTTCAGCTGCAGGCCGTTGCCGAGGTCGCCGCCCGAGCAGTTGAGCAGCTTGTTGATGCAGTTCTCGGTCCACATCTGCAGCACCTTGTCGTCCCAGGCGCCGATCCAGTCGGCGTGGAAGGTGCTGCCGGGGCGCTGCGTCGCCATGCCCGGCATGGAGTCCGAGGCGAGCGTCCAAGTGCTCTTGCCCTCGCTCCAGTCGCCCGAGGTGTCGAGGTCCTCGTCCACCGTGTACCAGGCGCCCAGCGTGAAGGTGGGCACGATATACGGGTGGGTCGCGGGGCATTTCAGGATGCCGTCCCAGCCGTAGCTCGGGAAAGCCATGTGGCTGCGGTGATCGCCGGAATTGAGCTGGCGCCCGTTCCAGCAGCTCGGCGCCTGGATCACCACGCCGATGCGGTTGCCCACCGGACAGGCCTTGGCCGCGGCGACGAGATCCGGATAGTGGCCGGGCGTCGCGGTCGGGCCGTCGCAGTTGAAGTAGAAGTTGTTCTCGCTCTTGCCGGTGCTCATGTTGTAGCCGAACACGAAGCGCAGGCCGCGCGGCATCTCGACGCAGGCCTTGCCCTCGATCCGGCACGCCGGGCTGCTCTCGGGAAGACGCTTGTAGTAGATCGAGACGTAGTCAGGGCGGACGACCTTGCCCTTGCCGTTCAGCATCGCCGGGACCCAATAGGCCGAGCGGTTGAGCTTGTTGTTGCAAGTGCTGTCGCCGCTGAAACGAAGCTTACCATAATCGGAGTAAGCATTGGCGCCGGTGTTGCCGAAGAACTGGTGGAGGTGGGACTTGCCCGGCTGGCCCGGGAAGACGATCGGATCGTCCTTGAGCACCTGACCTGGCATGCAGATGAAGCGGAACGCGCCGACCACGTCCGGCGCGCCCGACTGCGGGATCGCACCCGTTCCCCACGACGGGACGAGCAGGTCGTCCGCCTTGAAGTTGCTCGCATAAGACGGCTGCTGCACGAGCCCGAACGGGCCGGTCTTGCGGATCGCGTCGACCGGGAGGCCGTCGGCGGCGAGCTTCACCACCTTGGCGGGCGTCGCCACCGTCGCGGCCGGCGCGGCGACCACCGTGACGAGGCTGGTGGCGGCTTGCGTGACGCTGGCGGTGTTCGTCGCCGCATACGCACTCGACGCGGCCACCAGGGCCCCGCCCACGATCCAGAGCTTCTTCATGCAACCCCCGAAGAGACAGACGTTGGGACGAAGTCACAGCGACGGACCAACCGATCGCCGACTTCGGACTACGCCTTCTTACTCCATCATTTCATTCGGATCGGTTAAGCCGGAAGGTTTCGAGACGTTAACCCACGCACACCGTGAGATCATCTTCACGAATGCTTCATTCTCGTCCACGCACGTCGCGAAATACTGCATGACCGCGTCGCCGCGGGCCCGGGAGCCGGGCGCGCGGCTCTGATCGTCGAGCCGACGCATTCGACGATCCTGGCCGCGCCTCCTCGATGGCACCGTCACGCGAACGGGAGCAGGCACGGGGATCGGGCGCCGGCGACGAAGCGCCGCCGCGTGGCGCGGTCATGACGATCGCGGCGACCTGCCTCGTCGCCCGGGAAGACGGCGTCGCGCCCCCGACGGCAGGCGTCGCGTCCGCGCCCGCGACACCGCGAGGAGGATACCGCCTACCCCGCCCACTCGCTCCACAGCGCCGCCGGGTCGGGGCGCGGGCGCTCCTCGAGCGCGCGACCCGGCGTGCCGATGAACACGAAGCCCGCGATCCGCTCGGGCGCGGCGCCGAACAGGTCGCGCACCGCGTCGGAGAAGGCCGCCCAGCCGGTCAGCCAGCCCGCCGCGAAGCCGTGGGCGTGCGCGGCGTGGAGCAGGTTCATGCACGCCGCCCCGGCCGACAGCTCCTGCTCCCACAAAGGGATGTGGCTCTCCGGCCGCGGCGACGACAGCGCCACCACCAGCGCGGGCGCCTGGCGCGCGAACTGGTCCATCGCCTCCAGTTCCACGCGCGCCGCCGCGGGCCGCTCGGCGCGATAGGCCTCGACCAGCCGCGCCGCGAGGGCGTCGCGCCGCTCGTCGGGGACGATCACGAAGCGCCACGGCGCCAGCTTGCCGTGATCGGGGGTGCGCCCGGCGAGCTGGATCATGGCGACGAGCTGGTCGCGCGTCGGCCCGGGTGCGACGAGGTCGCGCGGCTTGCCCGAGCGGCGCGTGGCGAGCAGCGCGAGCGGCGAGGAGAGGTCGTTGAACATCGCCGGGACAGATAGCGCGCCGCGGGGATATTTACAGCCGCGCCCATATCGCTAGTCTCGCGCGCAACCATCGGCGCCGCCCGCGCGCGCCCCGCCCCTCACCGGAGCCGCCCTCCCTTGCCCATCATCCCCACGATCGCGCTCGGTTTTCTCGCATTGCTCCTGGGCGGCGGGATCGCCGCCGCGGTGAAGCCGGGCGACGAGTTCGCCGGCCATCCCAAGGGCCTGTACGTCCTGTTCTTCGCCGAGATGTGGGAGCGCTTCTCCTACTACGGCATGCGCGCGCTGCTGATCTTCTACCTGACCAAGCATTGGCTGTTCGACGACGGCAAGGCCAATCTGATCTACGGCGCCTATACCTCGCTGGTGTACATCACCCCGGTGCTGGGCGGCTATCTGGCGGACCGCTACCTCGGCCAGCGCCGCGCGGTGGTCTATGGCGCGGTGCTGCTCACGCTCGGCCACCTGCTGATGGCGGTGGAGGGCGACGGCGGCCAGGCCTCGGCCGCGATCAACGTGTTCTGGCTCGCGCTCGGCTTCATCATCGTCGGCTCGGGCTTCCTCAAGGCCAATATCTCGGTGATCGTGGGGCAGCTCTACCCGCTCACCGATATCCGCCGCGACGGTGCGTACACGATCTTCTACATCGGCATCAACACCGGCGCCGCGCTCGGCACGATCCTGGCCGGCTGGCTCGGTGAGACCTACGGCTGGTCCTACGGCTTCGGCGCGGCGGGGGTCGGCATGCTGCTGGGGCTGCTGGTGTTCGTGCTGGGCAAGCCGCTGCTCAAGGGGCGCGGCGAGGCGCCGCGCGCGCTGGCCCGGTCGCTCGAATGGTCGCTCTACGCGATCGGCGTCGCCGCCGTCGGCGTGATCTGGCTGCTGATCCAATACCAGGACGTGATCGAGACGCTGCTGATGGTCTCGGGCGTGGCGCTGCTCGGCTACGTGCTGTTCGCCTCGCTCAAGCTGGAGCCGCACGCGCGCGACCGGATGTTCGCGGTGCTCTTCCTGATCGCGCTCAATCCCCTGTTCTGGGGGCTGTACGAGCAGGCCGGCGGCAGCCTCAACCTGTACACCGACCGCTTCGTCGACCGCGGCGGCGTGCCGGCCTCGCTGTTCCAGTCGGTCAACCCGATCTACATCGTGCTGCTCGGGCCGATCTTCGCGGGCCTGTGGGTGTCGCTCGGGCGGCGCGGCTGGGAGCCCTCGGCGCCGGCCAAGTTCGGGCTGGCGCTGGTGCAGGTGGCGCTGAGCTTCCTGCTCTTCGTCTGGGGCGCGCGGCTGTACGGCGCGGCGCTGACCCCGGTGTACCTCGTCTTCATGATCTACTTCTTCCAGACCTCGGGCGAGTTGTGCCTGTCGCCGGTGGGCCTCTCGGCGATGAACCGGCTGGCGCCGCGCCACCTCGCCAGCCTGATCATGGGCGCGTGGTTCTACATGACCGCGGTGGGCAATTTCGTCGCGGGCAAGATCGGCGAGGCCACCGGCGGCGGCGAGGGCGGGACGATGACGCGCGACGGCACGCTGGCGGTGTACGAGACGATCGGCTGGTGGGCGATGGGGATCGCGCTGCTGGTGCTGCTGGTGAGCCCGCTGGTGCGCCGCCTGATGCACCTCGACACGCTGCGCGACCACGACGACTCGCACGCGATGGCGGGCGAGGCCGAGCTGGCCGAGCCGCAGGCGGCGGGCTTCGACAGCGGAAGCGCGACGCGGCGGGGGTGAGCGGAGTTCTCACGCGGCTCGCAGCGTATACCTCTGAAGTATTGCCGACCAAGATAGGTCAATCTACTCAAGTAGCCACATCAGGCTTCAAAAATGATACGATGCGCCGGCCTCTCGCGGGAACACCCTCTACTTAGTGAGAGGGCATTTGATTTTTCTAGGCGAGGAGTCAGTTGCAATGACAAGCGTATCGACTTCCGCTCGCACCAAATACTCTTTATCTGCCTCCTGAGTGTCCGAGCAGCGACGCGAGGTGATCGCGAACGATGTCGCTAAGGTCATCCAGCTTCATGCTGGACATGACGCCTATGTTGACGTGAATTACGGCAACTCCGTCAACTCTGGTACATCTGTCGATCCTGAGATCGATAGCGACACACATCCAACAGGGCATGACGAGGAGGGCCGGAGAAATCCAATCCGGTGACTTAGTTGTTTACGTGCGAGGTCCCCTATGTTGACGCCTAGCTTCATCGCCCTCGCTCTGCCGGTATTACTGCTACTGGCCGGGCGCGCGCTGGTCGGCGGAGGTCCCGCTCTGCCGCCTCCGCCGACCAGCCCCCTCGTTCGTGCCGCCATGGAAGAAATACCTCTCCACAGCGTTCGCGCGTCATCGGCGGGAGAGAGACCAGATCGTCGGAAGGTGACCTCATCGGAGTGCAGCTGTTCGAGCGCTCTCGACGTCTCACTACCGACGTCTGCTTCCGCGTCGGCTATCACACCCTGTACGGACGCTACGCCGAGCCGGGCCGCCCTTTTCATCAGTTCGAGGGAATCAAGCTGAGCGGAGATTGCGGGCTCGTCGTGGACGAATCCTTCACCTCACTCCCCCATGGCATTGACCCACAGGCCGCGGCGAACGCGCTTCAGACGCTCTACGATGCCACCGTCGCAGTGCAGCAGCGCGAGCCATCGCAACATGACGGTGGTTTGCGTCAAGCTGGAATGGCGCAAGCGTTGCCAGGTGCGATCGAAGGACCTGCTTGCCGTCTTGCCGCTGCAGGATCTGTATAAGGTCGAGCCAACGGGAGCAGGCTGGTCCTTCTATACGCGCTCCAATTACGAGACGATGTGGCACATCGAGCTTCTCCCCGCCGGTAAGGGCACGCAGATGATCCGCCTCACCGAGGAACGCATTCCTCCCTTCTGATCCGTCACGCGCCCGCACTGAGCCGCCCGACACCAATCGACACGCGACAGCCGCGCGCTACTGCGCCATCATGCCGGCACGACGCGACCGCGACCCACGCGGCGCGCGCACGGGAGAGACGATGCCGCCGCTGCTCGGGCTGATGCAGGACATGCCGCTCACGGTCGACCGCTTCCTCGACCATGCGGCGGAGTGGCACCCGCGCCGCGAGATCGTCTCGCGCGACGCCGCCGGCGCGGTCAGCCGCAGCGACTATGCCGGGCTGCACCGCACCGCCAAGCAGGTGTCCGCCGCGCTCGCCGGGCTCGGCATCCTGCCGGGGGACCGCGTCGCGACGCTCGGCTGGAACGGCTTCCGCCACCTCGCCGCCTGGTACGGCGCGACCAACATGGGCGCGGTGCTGCACACGCTCAACCCGCGGCTGTTCCCCGAGCAGATCCGCTACATCGCCGCGCACGCCGGTGACCGGCTGCTGTTCGCCGACCCGGAATGTGCCGCGCTGGCGCAGCGGCTGGCGCGCGAGGTCGGCACGATCGAGCGGGTCGTCTATCTCTGCGGCGCGGACGCGCTGCCCGAGGGCGGCGGCATCGCCTTCGACGAGCTGGTCGCGGCGCAGCCGACCGACCACCCCTGGGGCGGCTTCGACGAGCGCGCCGCGTGCGGGCTGTGTTACACCTCGGGCACCACCGGCCTACCCAAGGGCGTGCTCTACTCGCACCGGTCGAACTGGCTCCACACGCTGATGGCGCTCCAGCACGACGCCATGGGCCTGTCCGCGCGCGACAGCCTGCTGCTGGTGGTGCCGATGTATCATGCCAACAGCTGGGGCGTGGTCTATTCGGCGCCCGCGGTCGGCGCCAAGCTGGTGCTGCCGGGCCAGCGGATGGACGGCGCCGCGCTGTACGAGCTGATCGAGCAGGAGCAGGTGACCTTCTCCGCCGCGGTGCCGACGGTGTGGCACGGGCTGCTCCAGCACCTGCGCGGCACCGGACAGGGCTTCACCTCGCTGGAGCGCGTGATCATCGGCGGCGCCGCCCCGCCCGAGGCGCTGATCCGCGCCTTCCAGGACGATTACGGCGTCGAGGTGGTGCAGGGCTGGGGCATGACCGAGACCTCGCCGCTGGCGACGCTCTCCTCCCCGACCGCGGACGTGCTGGCGCAGCCCTATGACGCGCAGGTGCGGCGCAAGGCGATGCAGGGGCGGCCGGTGTGCGGGCTCGAGCTGCGGCTGGTCGACGATGCGGGCACGGTGCTGCCGCACGACGGTGCCAGCGCGGGGCGACTGCTGATCCGCGGGCCGACGATCGCGCGCGCTTACTACGGCGAAGCGGAGGAGGCGGTCGACGCGGCGGGCTGGTTCGACACCGGCGACGTCGCGGTGATCGACCAGGCCGGCTATGTGCGGATCACCGATCGTGCCAAGGACATCGTCAAGTCGGGCGGCGAGTGGATCAGCTCGATCGAGATCGAGAACCTCGCCGCGGCGCACCCGTCGGTCGCGGTGGCGGCCGTCATCGGCGTGGCGCACCCGACCTGGGGCGAGCGCCCCGTGCTGCTGGTCCAGCCCGCGCCGGGTGAGCGCTGCGACGCGGACGCGCTGCTCGCCTTCCTCGACGGCAAGATCGCGCGCTGGTGGATGCCCGACGCGGTGCTGGCGGTGGAGTCGATCCCGCTCGGCGCGACGGGCAAGATCGACAAGAAGCTGCTGCGCGAGCGGTGGCGCGACTACCGGCTGGAGGAGGCGGCGGGGGGGTGATGGCGGTACACATCATGCAGAACATTTTGCAGAGGGATGCTGGACGGGGAGGATGTCCTTCGATCACCCCAGGAACGGCGCGGCGATCTCGGGGCGGATGCGGAGCAGCCGGCCGGTGGCGCGGTCGAGCAGCGCCCAGGTCGTGACGCCCTCGACTCGCACGCGGCCGTCGCTGCCGAGGAAGCGGAAATGGCGGTCGAAGCGCGCGCCGCGCGGCGCCCCCGGCACCCAGGTCTCGCCCGTCACCGTCTCGCCCGCGACGACGTTGCCGCGATAGTCGATCTCGTGGCGGGTCACGACCCAGACATGCGCCGCCTGCTGCTCGGGCGGCGCCACCGCCGCCCAGTGCGCCACCGCCAGGTCCTGGATCCAGCGCACCCACACCGCATTGTTGACATGGCCGAGCTCGTCGATGTCCTCGGGCCGGGCGGTGACCTGGCGACGGAACGGCGTCACGCGCGGCGGCTCCTGATGCGATGGACCAGCGCGACCGCCGCGCCGGCCGCGACCACGCTCCCCGCCAGCCACCATAGCCGCGGATCGTGCCGCAGCCGCCCGACCGCCGCCTCGAACGTGTCGCCGAAGACGAAACCGATCGTCGTGAAGGTGATCGCCCACAGCATCGCCGACACCGCGTTGACCGCGGCGTACAGCCGCGGGCGGATCCCGGCGGTGCCGATCGCGATCGGGCTGATCGTGCGCAGCCCGTACAGGAAGCGGAAGGCGAAGATGAAGCCGACCGGATGGCGCTCCAGCGCGGCCATCGCCCTGGCGAAGGCGGGGCGCTCGCGCGCGGCGGCGACCCAGCGATGGTCGCGGAAGCGTCGACCGGCGTAGAAATAGGCCTGGTCGGCGGTGAACGAGCCCGCCGCCGCCGCGGCCATCGCGCCGGCGAGCGGGAACATCTCCTGGTGCGCCAGCAGCCCACCCGCGATCACCGCGGCCTCGCCCTCCAGCGCGGCGCCGGCGAACACCGCCGCCAGCCCGTAGCGCGCGACGATCGCCTCGATCGTCACGAGGCGCGGTGCCGGTCGCGCCTCATGACTCGACCCCCAGCTGCCACAGCACGAAGGCGTGCTCCTCGGCGGCCTCGCGCAGGCTCTCGAACCGCCCCGACTTCCCGCCATGGCCCGCGCCCATGTTGGTCTTGAGCAGCAGCAGGTTGTCGTCGGTCTTGGTGGCGCGCAGGCGGGCGGCCCATTTCGCCGGCTCCCAATAGGTCACGCGCGGGTCGTTGAGCCCACCCGAGATGAACAGGGGCGGGTAGGCCTGGACGCGGACGTTGTCGTACGGGCTGTAGCCGCGGATCAGGTGGAAGGCGGCCGCGTCCTCGATCGGGTTGCCCCATTCCGGCCACTCGCCCGGCGTGAGCGGCAGCGTCTCGTCGAGCATGGTGTTGAGCACGTCGACGAAGGGCACGTCGGCGATCACCGCGCCCCACAGCTCGGGGTCCGAATTGACCACCGCGCCCATCAGCTCGCCGCCCGCCGAGCGACCCGCGACCGCGATCCGGCCAGCGCTGGTCCAGCCTCCCGCGATCAGCCCGCGCGCGACGTCGACGAAGTCGGTGAAGGTGTTGGCGCGCTTCTCGAGCTTGCCGTCGTGGTACCATTGCTGGCCGAGGTCGTCGCCGCCGCGGATATGCGCGATGGCATAAGCGAAGCCGCGGTCGAGCAGCGATAGCCGCCCGGTCGAGAAGCCCGGCGGGATGGCGTGGCCGTAGGCGCCATAGGCGTAAAGGAACAGGGGCCGCGAGCCGTCACGCGGGAAGTCGCGCGGGTAGACGATCGAGACGGGGACCTCGGTGCCATCGCGCGCGGTGATCCTGACCCGCTCGGTGGCGTAGCGCGCGCCGTCATAGCCCGAGGGGATCTCCTGCACCTTGAGCACCGTCAGCGCGCCGCTGGCGACGTCATAGTCGTAGACGGTACCGGGGGTGACCATCGACTCATAGCCGAGCCGCAGCACCCGCGTGTCATGCTCGGGATTGTCGCCGATCCCGGCGGTGTAGCTCGCCTCGGGGAAGGCGATGCGGCGCGGCGCCTCGTCGGGATCGTAGGAATGGATCTCGATCTGGTCGAGCCCGTCCTCGCGCCCCTCGACCACGAGATAGTCGAGGAAGCAGTCGACGCCGGTCATGTAGAAATGCGGGCTCGGCGCGATCCGCTCGGTCCACTCGCCCGGCGCGGCGATCGGCGCGGTGACGAGGCGCCACATCGGATCGGTGTCGTTGGTGTGGATGAACAGCGTGTCGCCGTGCGTGTCGACGTCATACTCGCGCCCTTCCCGCCGCGGCGCGACCAGGATCGGCGCCGCGAACGGGTCGTCCGCGGGGAGCAGCCGCACCTCGCTGGTGACATGGTCGCCGGTCGAGATCACGATCCAGCGGCGATCGCTCGTCTCGCCGACCGCGACGCGATAGCCCTCGTCGTCCTCGTGGTAGAGCTCGACGTCCTCCGTCGGGTCGGTGCCGAGGCGGTGGAAGCGCGCGTTGTCGGTGCGCCACTCCTTGTTGGCGAGCCCGTAGAGGAAGCCCGCGTCGTCGGCGCTCCAGACGATGTCGGAGAGCATGCCGGGGATCGTGTCGGGCAGCAGCGCGCCGGTGGTCAGATCCTTGACGTGGATCGTGAAGCGCTCCGAGCCATCGCCGTCGATCGCATAGGCGAGCTTCGTCGCGTCGTTCGAGATCGCGAAGGCGCCGAGACGGAAATAGTCCTTGCCCTCGGCGAGCGCCGGCTCGTCGAGCAGCAGCTCGTCGGAACCGCCGGCGACGGGCTTGCGCCACCATCGGCGATACTGGCCGCCGGTCTCGAACGCGGTCCAGTAGACATAGTCGCCGTCCTTCTGGGGGACGCTCGACTCGTCCTCCTTGATGCGCGCCTTCATCTCCTCGTAGAGCCGGTCCACCAGCGCCTGGTGGGGCGCCATCTGCGCCTCGAAATAGGCGTTCTCGGCCGCGAGATAGGCGAGCACGTCAGGGTCGGTCACCTCGGGGTAGCCCGGGTCCTTGAGCCAGGCATAAGGATCCTCGACGGTGACGCCGTGGCGCGTGAAGGAATGGGGGCGCGTCGCGGCGACGGGAGGAGGGAGCGTCATCCCGCGCTACGTAGGGTGTGCGCGGGGGAGCGGCAACAAGGGTGTGACGGCACGCCGCCTTCCTGCGCGGCGTGGCAGGGCGGCGTGGCAGGGCGGCGCGCTCGGGCGCGCACCGGTCGGCTACGTCCTAGTAGCTCGCCTCGGCGTAGACCCTCGACACGTCACCGCCCCAGGCGCCGTGGTAGCGCTCGAGCAGCTGCTCGGCGGGCACCTTGCCGCCGCGGACGATCTCGCGCAGCGGCTCCAGGAAGCCGGTCTCGTCGTCGCCCGCGGCGTTGGTGCGCCCGCGCGCGCGCAGGCCCAGCGTGGCGATGTCGAGCACCGCGCCCGCGACGTCGCGCAGCGTGCCGCCGCCCGGTAGCGGTGCGGCCAGTCCGAGCCGCGGCACCGAGTCGCGCAATGCCTGGCGCTGGTCGAGCGTCCAGTCCTTGCAGAGGTCCCAGGCGGCGTCGAGCGCGCCCTGGTCGTAGAGCAGCCCCACCCACAGCGCGGGCAGCGCGCAGATCCGCCCCCACGGCCCGCCGTCGGCGCCGCGCATCTCGAGGAAGGTCTTCAGCCGCACCTCGGGGAAGGCGGTGGAGAGATGGTCGTTCCAGTCGTCGAGCGTCGGCTTCTCGCCGGGCAGCACGCTCAGCTCGCCGCGCAGGAAGTCGCGGAACGACAGGCCCGCGGCGTCGATGTAGCGGCCGTCGCGGTAGACGAAGTACATCGGCACATCGAGCATGTAGTCGGCGTAGCGCTCGTAGCCGAAGCCCTGCTCGAACACGAACGGCAGCATGCCGGTGCGCGCCGGGTCGGTGTCCGACCAGATGTGGCTGCGATAGGAGAGGAAGCCGTTGGGCCTGCCCTCGGTGAAGGGCGAGTTGGCGAACAGCGCGGTGGCGAGCGGCTGGAGCGCGAGGCCGACGCGGAACTTCTGCACCATGTCCGCCTCGGAGGCATAGTCGAGGTTCACCTGGATCGTGCAGGTGCGCAGCATCATGTCGAGCCCCATCGTGCCGACGCGCGGCATGTGGCGCAGCATGATCGCGTAGCGGCCCTTGGGCATGATCGGCAGCTCGGCGCGCGTCTTGTCGGGCCACATGCCGAGCCCGAGGAAGCCGATCCCCAGCGCCTCGCCCGCGGCCTTCACCTGCGCGAGGTGGCGGCCGGTCTCGGCGCAGGTCTGGTGGAGGGTCTCGAGCGGCGCGCCCGAGAGCTCGAACTGGCCCGCGGGCTCGAGGCTGACGCTGCCGTCGGCGCCGCTGAGCGCGATCACCTTGCCGCCCTCCTCGACCGGCCGCCAGCCGTGCTGGACCAGCTCGCCGAGCAGCGCGCGGATACCCGCGGGCTCGTCGTAGGAGGGGGCGTGATGGTCGCCGAGCGCGTAGACGAACTTCTCGTGCTCGGTGCCGATGCGCCAGCGCGACGCGGGCTTCTCGCCCGAGGCGAGATGGGCGATCAGTTGGTCGCGCGATCCGATGACCGCCGCACTGTGATCCGAAACGGTCTTCGTCGTCATGGCGCCGCGCTTACGCGCGGAACAACGGCCGCGCTAGAGCCGATCGACGCCGGTCCGACGCGGGCGCATCGCGCGCCCGCGTCGCCGATCGCGCGGGCGCCCGGCACGAGACGCTTGATCTCGCGGCCGCGGTGCGACAGGCTATTGTATACGATCCAGCGGGACGACGGTCATGCGCGCAGTCTTACTCCTCGGCGCCCTCGCGCTCGCCCCCGCGGCCGCCGCGCCGCGCCCGGACGCCGCACCGGTGCCCACGACGCGCTACCGCGTCGGCGGCTTCACCCTGGCGCTCCGCCGCGACACGCAGACCGCGGCGGGCCTGCGCCCCGATCGCGCCGCCGGCTTCGACTTCCTCCCGGCCGCGCGTGAGGCGGAGCGCGCCGGCGACGGCTACGTCCATCTCGGTGACCTCCACCTGCGGCTGCGCACCCCCGGGACGCCGTGGCGCGACTTCGCCTCGGCAAGCGCGCGCCGCCCGATCGCGCCGCTGCCGCCCGCGCGCGGGATGATCGCGGGCGCGGACATCACCGCGACGATGGGCGCGGGCATCCCGCTGCGCGTCGTGCGGCGCTGGCTGATCGTCGACGGCGCGCCCGCGCTGCGCTTCACGCTGACCAACACCGCCACCGCCCCGGTCGAGATCGGCGCGCTCGGCCTGCCGATGGTCTTCGACAATATCATCAGCGGGCGCGACCTCGACCAGGCGCACGCGCGCGCCAGCTTCGTCGACCCGGCGATCGCGCGCGACGCGGGCTATCTCCAGGTCACGCGGCTCAACGGCGCCGGGCCGGCGCTGCTGGTGCTGCCCGAGCGCGGCACGCCGCTGGAGGCGTGGCGACCGATCCTCACCGCGGCGCAGGCGCCCGGCGCGGCCTTCACCGATCGCAGCCCGCGCGCGCAGACGTCGGAGGGCTTCTACGACTGGACCGTCGCCAGCAAGGCCTTCGCCGAGCGCGAGTGGGCCGACGCGGCGGAACAGTGGAACACGCCGACCAGCCTGACGCTCGCGCCCGGCGAGTCGCGCAGCGTCGGCGTGCGGCTGGTCGCCTCGCCGACGATCCGCGCGATCGAGGCGACGCTCGCGGCGCAGCACCGCCCGGTCGCGGTGGGCGTGCCCGGCTATGTCGTGCCGACCGACCTCGACGCGCGGCTGTTCGTGAAGGCGCCGCACGCGATCCGCGCGATCGACGTGGCCCCGGCCGGGGCGCTGACGGTGACTCGCGCGGGCAGCGTCGGCGGCTGGCAGCGGCTGGCGGTGCGCGGGCGCGGCTGGGGGCGCGCGCGCGTGTCACTCACCTATGATGACGGCAGCGTGCAGACGGTGAGCTATTTCGTGACCAGGCCGCTCGACCAGGTGATGGCCGACCTCGGCCGCTTCGCCACGACGCGGCAATGGTATGAGGGGCGCGGCGACCCCTTCGGCCGCTCGCCCGCGATCCTCACCTACGACCGCGCGCGCGACGCGGTGGTGACGCAGGAACCGCGCGTGTGGATCGCCGGCATGAGCGACGAGGGCGGCGCGGGCAGCTGGGTCGCGGCGATGATGAAGCAGCTCGACCATCCCGACGCGGGCGAGATCGCGCGGCTGGAGCGGCTGGTCGGCAGCACCGTCGTCGGCCGCCTCCAGGTCGCCGAGGGGCCGCACGCGGGCGCGGTGCGCAAGAGCCTGTTCTCCTACGATCCCAAGGCCCACCCCGGCTATTACGACCCGCGCGTCGACTGGACGACCTGGACCTCCTGGTCGCGGAGGGACGCCGAGGACCTCGGGCGCGCCTATAATTACCCGCACGTCGCGATCGGCCACTGGGTGCTCTATCGCACCGCCCGCAACCACCCCGGGCTGGTGCGCGCGCACGACTGGCGCTGGTATCTCGGCTGGGCGCAGCGCACCGTGGTGGCGATGATGCGCGACGCGCCGCACTACGCGCAGTTCGGTCTGATGGAGGGCGACGTGTTCGTCGACATCCTCGACGACCTCAGGCGCGAGGGGATGACCGCCGAGGCCGCCGAGCTGGAGCGGCTGATGCGCGCGCGCGCCGACCACTGGACGACGCTGCGCTACCCGTTCGGCAGCGAGATGGCGTGGGACTCGACCGGCCAGCCCGAGGTCTATGCCTGGATGCGCTACTTCGGCCACGCGCCGCAGGCCGAGCTGACGCGCGAGGTGATCCTCGGCTATGATCCCACGGTCCCGAGCTGGGCCTATAACGGCAACGCGCGGCGCTACTGGGACTTCCTCTACGGCGGCAAGGTCGCGCGGATCGAGCGCCAGGTGCATCACTACGGCTCGACGCTCAACGCGGTGCCGCTGTTCGACTCGTTCCGCCGCGATCCCGCCGACCTGCACCTGCTGCGCGTCGCCTATGGCGGCCTGCTCGGCGGCATCACCAACATCGACCGCGACGGCTTCTCCTCCGCCGCCTTCCACTCCGCGCCCGACATGATGCGCTGGGACGCCTATAGCGGCGACTATGGCATGGGACTGTTCGGCCACGCCTATGCCGCGGCGACCTATGTGGTGCGCGATCCGGTGCTGGGCTGGCTCGCCTATGGCGGCAACCTGCGCGAGGAGGACGGCGCGGTGACCGTGGCGCCGCGCGACGGCGCGCGCGCGCGGCTGTTCGTGGCGCCGGCGCGGGCCTGGATCACGCTGGAGGCGGGCAAGATCGCCGCGGCGCGCTACGTGCCGGCGAGCGGCGAGATCCGGCTGACGCTCGACCCGGCGCGACCCGAGACGCCGGCGGCGCGGCTGTTCGTCGGGGGCGCCGCCGCCGGTGGGCGGGACTACGCGCCGGCGAGCGGGACGTTCGCGCGCGGCGGCTACACGATCGCGCTGGGCGCGGCGCCGACCGAGGTGGTGCTGCGACCGCGGTGAGGAGGCCTCCGCCTCACTCCTCCCCGGCACGGGGAGGGGGACCAGCCGAAGGCTGGTGGAGGGGGCTTCCACAAACGTCGCGCGACGTGGAGGTCCCCCTCCACCACGCCCTCCGGGCGCGGTCCCCCTCCCCGCTCAAGCGGGGAGGATCTTATCGACTCCGCCTCACCAATCCCCCGCCGCGGCCATCCACAGCGCCACCGCCGCCGCCGCGGCGGTGTCGGCGCGCAGGATGCGCGGGCCGAGCGTGATGCCGACCGCCTGCGGCAGCGCGCGGACCAGCGCGCGCTCCTCGTCGTCGAAGCCGCCCTCGGGGCCGATCAGGATCGCCGCGGGCCCCGCGTGCGCGCGCATCGCCGCCGCCGCGGGCACGCCGCCGGTCTCGTCGGCGAAGAACAGGGCGCGCCCCGCGGGCCAGTCGCGCAGCAGCGCGGGCAGCTTCACCATCGCGGCGAGCTCGGGCAGCGCGGTGCGCCCGCACTGCTCGGCCGCCTCGATCATGTGCGCGCGCAGCCGCTCGGCGTTGGGCTTGTCGACCACGGTGCGCCGCGTCACCACCGGCACCAGCCGCGCCACGCCGAGCTCGCAGGCCTTCTCGGCGAGCCAGTCGACCCGCCCCTTCTTGAGCGGCGCGGCGGCGAGCCACAGGTCGGGCACCGGCTCGCGCTCGGCCAGCCGCTCGGTGACGTCGAGCACCAGGTCCCGCCTGCCGACGCTCGCCGCGGTGGCGAGCCACTCGCCGGTTACGTCGTCGAACAGCCGCACCGGGTCGCCCGCGCGCATTCGCATCACCGCGACCAGGTAATGCGCCTGCGCGCCGTCGAGCGCGCGCGGGCCCGGGCCGAGCGGCGCCTCGACGTACAGCCGCGGGGTCGAGCGCGGCGGCCAGGCGGGGGTCGCGCCCATCAGCGCCGCCCCCGCGCGAGCAGCAGGCGCGCCACCAGGAAGGCGGCGCCGCCGAGCAGCGCGAGGCCGATCACGCTCGCCGCGATGACGCCGGCGACGCGCAGGATCGCGTAGAACAGCGCCTCGAAGAAGCGACCGAGCGCGACCGAGAGATGGATCACCTCGCCGTCACGCGGGACCAGCGCTGCTCGCGGCAGCCGAAGCCGGCGAACAGGCAGCCCTCGGCCACCAAGGTGTCGCGACCCTCAAGGCGCAGCGTGCCGTCGACCTCGCTGCCGATGTCGGGGACGAAGACGGTGCCAGCATAGTCGCCGTCCTCGCCGCGCTCGAAGCCGCGGAACAGCGCCGTGCCGATCAGCCGCTCGGTGCCGCCCGCGGCGGCGTCGGCGCGCGCCTTCTCGCTCGCGGCCACCACGGTGCCGCACATGCCGGGCGCGCCGCGGCACGGCGCGACGCGGATGCGCACGCTGTCGCCGGCGTTGCGCCACGTCCCCGCGAGCGGGTCCGCCGCGGCGGCGGGAGCGGGGGCGAGCGCGAGGAGCAGGGCGAGCGGGATCATGTCGGCGAGATAGGGGAGGAAACGGGCGGTTTTAAGTCTGCCGCGTCGGACAGACGAGCGCGCATGTGCCCCGGCGGAGGCCGGGGCCCAGCTGGGAAGGCGGAGGTGAGACTCATCAGCGTCCCCCGCCTGGGCCCCGGCCGCCGCCGCGGCACGTTTCCGGTCAGCCGGTCCGCGCCACCATCCGCGCCGCCACCGCCTCGGCCACCTTGATCCCGTCGACCGCCGCCGAGAGGATGCCGCCGGCATAGCCCGCCCCCTCGCCCGCGGGGTAGAGCCCGGCGGTGTTGAGGCTCTGGAAGTCGGCGCCGCGGGTGAAGCGCACCGGCGAGGAGGTGCGCGTCTCGACCCCCGTCATCACCGCGTCGGGATGGTCGTAGCCGCGGATCTGGCGGCCGAACACCGGCAGCGCCTCGCGCATCGCGTCGATCGCGAAACCGGGCAGGCAGGCGGCCAGGTCGGTCGGGGTCACGCCCGGGCGGTAGCTCGGCGTCACGCTGCCCAGCGCGGTCGAGGCGCGGCCCTCCAGGAAGTCGCCGACGCGCTGCGCCGGGGCGCGATAGTCGCGCCCGCCCGCGACGAAGGCGCGCTCCTCCCACAGCCGCTGGAGCGCGATGCCGGCCAGCGGGTCGCCGGGGAAGTCGCGCGCCGGATCGATCGCGACCACCAGCCCCGAGTTGGCGTTGCGCTCGTTGCGCGAATATTGGCTCATGCCGTTGGTCGCGACGCGCCCCTCCTCCGAGGTGGCGGCGACCACCGTGCCGCCCGGGCACATGCAGAAGCTGTAGACGGTGCGGCCGTTCGAGCAATGGTGCGAGATATGGTACTCGGCCGCGCCCAACGCGGGATGGCCGGCGTCGTCGCCGAAGCGCGCGCGGTCGATCCACGACTGCGGGTGCTCGATCCGCACGCCGAGCGAGAAGGGCTTGGCCTCGGCGTGGACGCCCGCCTCGACCAGCATGCCGAACGTGTCGCGCGCGCTGTGGCCGACCGCGAGCACGACGTGCTCGGCCTCGAGATAGCCGCCGTCGTGGAGGTGGAGCCCGCGCACGCGGCGCTCGCCGCGCGCGTCGGCCTCGACGTGGAGCCCGTCGACCCGGGTCGAGAAGCGATACTCGCCGCCCAGCGCCTCGATCGACGCGCGCAGGTGCTCGACCATCGTCACCAGCCGGAAGGTGCCGATATGTGGGTGCGCGTCGGTGAGGATCTCCGCCGGCGCGCCCGCGGCGACGAACTCCTCCAGCACCTTGCGGTTGAGGTGACGCGGGTCCTTGATGCGGCTGTAGAGCTTGCCGTCGGAGAAGGTGCCGGCGCCGCCCTCGCCGTACTGGACGTTCGACTCGGGGTGCAGCACGCCGCGCCGCCACAGCCCCCAGGTGTCCTTGGTGCGCTCGCGCACCACCTTGCCGCGCTCGAGCACGATCGGGCGGAAGCCCGCCTGCGCCAGGATCAGCGCGGCGAAGAGCCCGCACGGCCCGGCGCCGATCACCACCGGGCGCTGGCGCGCGCCGCCGCTCGGGGCGAGGACGGGCGGGCGGTAGGCGGTGTCGGGCGTGGGGCGGACGTCCTTGTCGTCGCCGAGCCGCGCCATCACCGCGGCCTCGTCGCGCAGCGCGACGTCGACCGAGTAGACCAGTGCGATGCGCCCGCGCCCGCGCGCGTCATGCCCGCGGCGGGCGACCTGCCAGTCGAGCACGTCGTTGGCGGCGACGCCGAGCCGCTCGTGCAGCGCGGCGGGCAGCGCGGCGTCGTCGTGGCGCAGCGGCAGGCGCAGGTTGGAGAGCCGGATCATCGCCGCGCCTTACACCGGGCGGCCGCGGCGGCCAACGTGAGTCGGGCGCGGTCGCCGATCCTCCCCGCATGGCGGGGAGGATCTCGCCCGCCTCACAGCTTCTCGGTCAGCTCCGGCACGATCTTGAACAGGTCGCCGACCAGGCCGACGTCGGCGACCTGGAAGATCGGCGCGTCCTCGTCCTTGTTGATCGCGACGATGATCTTCGAGTCCTTCATCCCCGCGAGATGCTGGATCGCGCCCGAGATGCCGACCGCGACATAGACCTCCGGCGCGACGATCTTGCCGGTCTGGCCGACCTGATAGTCGTTGGGGACATAGCCCGCGTCGACCGCGGCGCGGCTCGCGCCCACCGCGGCGCCGAGCTTGTCGGCGAGCGGCTCGATCAGCTCGTGGAACTTTTCGCCCGAGCCGAGCGCGCGCCCGCCCGAGACGATCACGCGAGCGCTGGTCAGCTCGGGGCGGGTCAGCGCCGCGATCTCCTGGCCCTCGAAGGTGGCGAGCCCGGTGTCGCCGGTGCCCGCTACCGCCTCGACCGTGCCGCTGCCGCCCTCGGCCGCGGCCTTCTCGAACGCGGTGCCGCGCACCGTCAGCACCTTCTTGGCGTCGCGCGTCTGCACCGTGGCGATCGCGTTGCCCGCGTAGATCGGGCGCGTGAACGTGTCCTCGCCCTCGACCGACAGCACGTCGCTGATCTGCATGACGTCGAGCAGCGCGGCGACGCGCGGCGCGATCGCCTTGCCGCTGGTGGTGGCGGGGGCGACGAAGGCGTCGTGATGCCCCATCAGCTCGACGACCAGCGGCGCGACATTCTCGGCGAGCTGGTGCGCGTAGGCGGCGTCGTCGGCGACATGGACCTTGCCCACGCCCGCGATCCTCGCCGCCGCCTGCGCGACGCCGTCGACCCCCTGCCCCGCGACCAGCAGGTGGACCTCGCCGAGCTTGGCCGCCGCGGTCACCGCGGAGAGCGTGGCGTCTTTCACGGCCTTGCCGTCGTGCTCGACCCAAACCAGAGTCTTCATGCTGCGCTCCCTTACTTCGCGATGCCGAGCGACTTGAGCTTGCCCGCCAGCTCGTCGACGTCGGCGACCTTGACGCCCGCGGTGCGCTTGGCCGGCTCGGCGACCTTCACCGTGGTGAGCCGCGGCGCGACGTCGACGCCGACCTCGGCGGCGGTCCTGGTCACGAGCGGCTTCGACTTGGCCTTCATGATGTTGGGCAGCGAGGCGTAGCGCGGCTCGTTGAGGCGCAGGTCGGTCGTCACGATCGCGGGCAGCGTGTAGCGGTCGGTCTCGAGCCCGCCGTCGACCTCGCGCGTCACAGTCACCGCGTCCGCGGCGAGCTCCACCTTGGAGGCGAAGGTCGCCTGGCCCCAGCCGAGCAGCGCGGCGAGCATCTGGCCGGTCTGGTTGTTGTCGTCGTCGATCGCCTGCTTGCCGAGGATCACGAGCTGCGGCTGCTCCTCCTCCACGATCTTGGCGAGGATCTTGGCGACGCCGAGCGGCTCCACCTTGGTGTCGCTGGTGACGAGGATGGCGCGGTCGGCGCCCATCGCCAGCGCGGTGCGCAGCGTGTCCTGCGCCTTGGGCTCGCCGATCGAGACCGCGACGATCTCGGTGACGGTACCCTTCTCCTTGAGCCGGATCGCCTCCTCGACCGCGATCTCGTCGAAGGGGTTCATGCTCATCTTGACGTTGGCGAGGTCGACCCCCGAGCCGTCCGCCTTCACACGGGGTTTCACGTTATAGTCAAGCACGCGCTTGACCGGCACCAAGACCTTCATCAGCGTCCTTCCGATCCTGCGGGCGGGGCGAGCGTTCGCGGCCCCGTTATGCGCTCCACATGGCGGTTTTCCGTGCTTTTCGCAAGTTCAGTACGGAAAGCGCGGTTGCCGTAGCGGCAGCGTCAGAGGTGTAAACGCATCGGGCCCGGACATGGTGTCCAGGCCCGATGATTTTCGCGGTCGTGGCTTGACGGTGGAACCTCGCAGCAACCTGCCGTCATCCCGGACTTGGTCCGGGATCCACTCCTCCGCTCACTCGCCGGCCATCAGGTACGCGGGCCGGTGGATCCCGGAACAAGTCCGGGATGACGGAAGGGAGTTGGATGGCGGACGACGAAGAACACCACCGGCGCCGCCCCCTCCCGCCTCAGGCGACCTTCTTCACCTCGGCGACGATCTTCTGCGCGGCGTCGCCCAGGTCGTTGGCGGGGACGATCGCGAGCCCGGACGTGGACAGGATCTCCTTGCCCTTCTCCACATTGGTGCCCTCGAGCCGGACGACCAGCGGCACCGACAGGTTCACTTCCTTCGCCGCGGCGACGATGCCCTCGGCGATGATGTCGCACTTCATGATGCCGCCGAAGATGTTGACTAGGATGCCCTTCACCGCGGGATCGGCGAGGATGATCTTGAACGCCGCGGTCACCTTCTCCTTGCTCGCGCCGCCGCCGACGTCGAGGAAGTTGGCGGGGAACATGCCGTTGAGCTTGATGATGTCCATCGTCGCCATCGCCAGCCCGGCGCCGTTGACCATGCAGCCGATGTCGCCGTCGAGCTTGATATAGGCGAGGTCGTACTTGGACGCCTCCAGCTCGGCCGGGTCCTCCTCGGTCTCGTCGCGCAGCTCGGCGAGGTCCTTGTGGCGGAACATCGCGTTGCCGTCGAAGCCGACCTTGGCATCGAGCACCATCAGCTTGTTGTCGTCCGTGACCGCGAGCGGGTTGATCTCGATCTGCGAGGCGTCGGTGCCGAGGAAGGTGTCGTACACCTTGGCGGCGAGGCTGTGCGCCTGCTTGGCGAGGTCGCCGGTTAGCCCCAGCGCGTTGGCCACCGCGCGGCCGTGGTGCGGCTGGAAGCCGGTGGCGGGATCCACCGCGAAGGTGTGGATCTTCTCGGGCGTGTCGTGCGCGACGGTCTCGATGTCCATCCCGCCCTCGGTCGAGACGACGAAGGCGACGCGGCCGGTGGCGCGGTCGACCAGCAGCGCGAGGTAGAATTCCTTGGCGATGTCGACGCCGTCGGTGACGTAGAGGCGGTTGACCTGCTTGCCGGCGTCGCCGGTCTGGATCGTCACCAACGTGTTGCCGAGCATCTCGGTGGCGGCGTGGCGCACCTCCTCCTCGGTCTTGGCCAGGCGGACGCCGCCCTTGGCCTCGGCCGGCAGCTCCTTGAACTTGCCCTTGCCGCGCCCGCCGGCGTGGATCTGCGCCTTCACCACGTACAGCGGCCCGGGCAGCTTCTTGGACGCGGCGACCGCCTCCTCCACGCTCATCGCGGCGAAGCCCGCGGGCACCGGCACGCCGAACTTCGCGAGCAGTTCCTTGGCCTGATATTCGTGGATGTTCATGCGCGGTCTCCGAGCCGGGGCAGAATAAACTGGAGCGTGCCTTAGGCGCTTGCGGCAAGGGAATCCACCCTGCGCTTAGGCTTTCTGAACCGCACTCCGCAGTTGCGATGCGATAGCATTAGCGTTGCCGGTCGGATGTGGGGCAAGGGTCGAGCGCCGGTCGGCGGTGGTATGGGCTGTCCACTCGGTGCGCCGGGATCCGCCGATACCGTGCCGCTCGCAGGCGTGTCGCAGCCAGTGGTGGTCGGGTAGACCAGCCCCACATACCTCCGTCATCCCGGACGTGGTGCGGGATCCACCGACCCGCCCATTCCGGAAGCGGAGCTCGCGCGGAAGGCTGGATCCCGGGCCACGCCCGGGATGACGGTTGCGGGTCGTGGAGACGCCGCACGCCGCGGCAGCGTTTCGCCGCATGGGCGGGCAAGGAACCACGTACCATGTCCCCACCTTTGCGGTTGCCGATCTGTTCCGCGTGGCGCAGAGCGGGCGCGTGACGTCGCCCTTCCCCGCGCTGCCGCACCCCGCGCTCCACGCCAGCCACTCGGGCGTGTGGGTGGCGCGGGCCGGCGAGACGCGCGCACTGTCGCGCGGCGAGGCGATCCGGCTCGCCGCCGACACGCCGGTGATCCTGCTCAACGCGCCGCTGGTGGCGCAGCGGCTCGGCTACGCCGAGCTGTCGGGGCTGGACCTGCTCGAGCTGTTCGCCTTCCTCCACCCCGCACGCTTCGCGGTGCCGACGCCGCGCGGGATCGCGCAGGTGACCGGGATCGACGTGCCCGCGCGCGACGAGGACGTCGCCGGCTTCCTCGCCGCCGCGGCGGAGCGGCTGCTCGCCGTGACCCAGGCGAGCGACTGGCCCGAGCGCGAGGGCGCCTGGACCGCGGCGCAGTCGCTCACGCGCGCGCGCTGGCCCTGGGCGCCGATCGTCGCCCCGCGCGTCGCCAAGCCGGCGCAGCACGAGCGCTGGCTGTTCTCGCGCCTGCCCGAGTGGCAGGAGGCGGCGCCGCGCCCCGCCCTCCGCGCGGTGACGCTCGACGAGGCCGCGGTGCTCGAGCGGCTCGAGCGACTCGCCGGCGCCGGCGCCGAGCTCCGCACCGGGCAGCGCGCCTATGCCGCCGCGGCCGCCGCCGCCTTCGCGCCGCGCGCCGCGCGCGACATGCCCAACCTAGTGCTCGCCGAGGCCGGCACCGGGATCGGCAAGACGCTCGGCTATCTCGCCCCCGCCAGCCTATGGGCCGAGCAGGCCGGCGGCGCGGTGTGGATCTCCACCTACACCAAGGCGCTGCAACGCCAGCTCGGGCATGAGACGCGCCGCCTCCACCCCGATCGCGCGGTGCGCAAGGCGCGCGTCGTCACGCGCAAGGGCCGCGAGAATTATCTCTGCCTGCTCAATCTCGAGGACGCGCTCCAGGGCGGTTTCGCCGGGCGCGCCGCGATCCTGGCGCATCTGGTCGCGCGCTGGGCGGCCTATAGCGACGACGGCGACATGGTGGGCGGCGACCTGCCCGGCTGGCTCGTCACGCTGTTCCGCCGCAACGGCTCGGCCGCGCTGACCGACCGGCGCGGCGAGTGCGTCTACGCCGGCTGCCCGCACTACCGCCGCTGCTTCATCGAGCGCGCCGCGCGCGCCTCGGCCGAGGCCGACCTCGTCATCGCCAACCACGCGCTGGTGATGGTCAACGCCGCGCGCGGGCGCGAGACCGCGACGCGGCCGACGCGCTACGTCTTCGACGAGGGCCACCATCTGTTCGACGCCGCCGACGCGATGTTCGGCACCGCCCTCACCGGGCAGGAGACGATCGAGCTGCGCCGCTGGATCGTCGGCCCCGAGGGCAACGCGCGCGGGCGGCGGCGTGGCCTGCAGGCGCGGCTGTCCGACCTCGCCAGCTACGACGAGCAGGGCGCGCGCGCGATCACCGAGATCGTCGCGGCGGCGCAGGCACTCGCCGCCGAGGGCTGGCTCCAGCGCGTCGCCGAGGGTCAGCCGTTCGGCGCGATCGAGACCTTGCTCGCCGCGGTGCGCGGGCTCGCCTACGCGCGCGCCGAGCAGGACGCCGACGCGGGCTACGGCCTGGAGACCGAGCTGGCCGAGCCCACCCCCGAGCTGATCGAGGCGGCGGCGCCCGCCGCGCACGCGCTCGACTCGCTGGTGCGACCGATGGTGGCGCTGGGCAAGCGGCTGGAGGCGGTGCTCGCCGACGCGCCCGACTGGATGGACGCGCCGGCGCGCGCGCGCGTCGAGGGCGCGATCGCCTCGCTCGGCTGGCGCGCCGAGACCGTGGCGGCGTGGCTGGCGCTGCTCGCGCGCGTCGGCGGCCCGGCGGACCCGCGCCACGTCGACTGGCTCGCGGTCGAGCGCGGCGAGGGGCGAGAGTATGACGTCGGGCTGCACCGCCGCTGGCTCGACCCGACACTGCCCTTCGCCGAGACGGTGCTCAAGCCGGCGCACGGCGCGCTCGTCACCTCGGCGACGCTGACCGCGGGGGGCGACTGGGAGATCGCCGAGGCGCGCGTCGGCGCGCCGCACCTGCAACGCGCGCCCGGCCGCTTCACCGCGCCGAGCCCGTTCGACTATGCGCGCAACGCCGAGGTGGTGATCGTCACGGACGTGAAGCGCGGCGACGTGCCCGCGCTCGCCAACGCCTATGCCCGCCTGATCGAGGCCTCGGGCGGGGGCGCGCTCGGGCTGTTCACCGCGATCCGGCGGCTGCGCGCGGTGCACGCGCGCGTCGCCGACCGGCTCGCGCGCGCCGGGCTGCCGCTCCACGCGCAGCACGTCGACCCGATCGACACGGGCACGCTCGTCGACATCTTCCGCGACGATCCGCACGCCAGCCTGCTCGGCACCGACGCGCTGCGCGACGGCGTCGACGTGCCCGGCCAGTCGCTGCGGCTGGTGGTGATGGAGGGCGTGCCCTGGCCCAAGCCGACCGTGCTCCACGCCGCGCGCCGGCTCGCGGGGGGCAAGGAACAGGGGGGCGGGAGCGCCTATGACGATCGCATCGTGCGCGCGCGGCTGGCGCAGGCGTTCGGGCGGCTGATCCGGCGCGGCGACGACGCGGGCCTGTTCGTGCTGCTGTCGGCGGCGATGCCGTCGCGGCTGCTCGACGCCTTCCCCCCCGGGGTGCGCGTGGCGCGCGTGCCGCTCGACGAGGCGGTGAGCCGCGTGCGGCAGCGGCTTTCCACGGCGGGGCCGATCGGGCATGAGGCCGACCTCGACGACGCCCGAGCGGAGCTGCCCGAATGAAGACGCTGACGCTGCTGCGCCACGCCAAGTCGGGCTGGGACGACGCCGTGCCGCGCGACCTCGACCGCCCGCTCAACCCCAAGGGGCGTCGCGCGGCGCAGGCGATGGGGCGCGAGCTGCGCGCGATGGGGCTCGACTTCGATCGCGTGATCGCCTCGCCCGCGGTGCGCGTGCGCGAGACGATCGACGAGGTCGAGCGCGGACTCGGCCGGGCGCTGGCGCCCGAGTGGGATCGGCGGCTCTATCTCGCCTCGGCGGCGACGCTGCTCGACGTGGTGCACGAGCAGGACGAGCGCGCGGAGACGGTGCTGCTGGTCGGGCACAATCCGGGGCTGGAGGAGCTGGTGCTCGCGCTAGTGCCCGAGGCGCCGGGCGGGCTGCGCGACGCGGTGGAGGAGAAATATCCCACCGCCACGCTGGCCGAGATGACCTTCGCGGCGGACCGGTGGGAGGCGGTGGCGAGCGGCGGCGCGACGCTGACCCGCTTCGTCCGGCCGCGCGACATCGACGCGACGCTCGGGCCCGACGGGGAATAGCCGCGCCCGGCGCGGGTGAGGAGCGCGAAGGTTCTCGCGGCGACGTCCTCGTGGGGCGCGAGCGCGTGCTTCAAACGATGACGCTGACCTGCCCGCCCCCTCCGCCCGCGAGGCGCGCTCAAAGCACCATATCGGGTCACGCCACCGCCGCCGGTGACGCAGAACTGTAAAAAGGTTCCTTCGCGACAGCCTCCCTGCCCCAATTGGGCTGGAAATTTTGTTGCCGAGTTGCTATATGAGACCGGCACGGGCGCATCCGTTCTCGCGCCCCTGGAGACGTCAAACCTTCTGCTCCCCCTGTCAGTCCGTTCCGCGGTGCTTGCCGGCGCGGGTCGCAGCGGACTGCGGGAGCCCTAACATTGGAAAGGCCTCCTATGGCTGCCAAGGCTCTGCATTTCGATGTCGGTGACTATGTCGTCTATCCCAAGCACGGGGTCGGCCGTGTGATCGAGCTGCAGAAACAGGAGATCGCGGGCATGCAGCTGGAGCTGTACGTGCTGCGGTTCGAGAAGGAGCGGATGACGCTGCGCGTCCCCACCAACAAGGCCGAGTCGGTCGGCATGCGCAAGCTCTCGTCGGACAAGACGATGCGCGAGGCGATGGAGACGCTCAAGGGCAAGCCCAAGGTCAAGCGCACGATGTGGTCGCGCCGCGCGCAGGAATATGAGGCGAAGATCAACTCGGGCGATCTCGTCTCGATCGCCGAGGTGGTGCGCGACCTGTTCCGCGCCGACGACCAGCCCGAGCAGAGCTATTCCGAGCGCCAGATCTTCGAGGGCGCGTGCAGCCGCCTCGCGCGCGAACTCGCCGCGATGGAGCAGATCGACGAGCCGGCCGCGCAGGAGAAGATCCTCGACATCCTCCGCAAGGCCGCGGCGATCTACAACAAGGACAAGGTGCCGGCCTGAGCCGCCGTACCGGGTCGGATGAGAGAGGGGCGGTCCGGTCGGGCCGCCCCTTTTCGTTTGCGCGCGCGGTGATCGTGTATTAGTGTGACAACACACGTAGGGGAGAACCGCACATGCGCGCCATCATCGTCGCCACCTTGCTGCCGCTGGCGGCCTGCGGCAACAGCTTCACCCAGGACGACGGCCCCGGCATCCCGGGCACCGGCAGCGGTAACCAGCGCAGCTACCAGGTCGCGGGCTTCGACTCGGTCGAGCTGGCCGGCAGCGACGACGTCGACGTGCGCGTCGGCGGCGGCTTCGCCGTGCGCGCCGAGGGCGACGCCGAGGCGCTCGACAAGCTCAAGATCACGCGCGAGGGCAGCACGCTGCGCGTGTCGCGCCGCAGCGGCCGCTCGCGCGGGCACGCGCGCGTGCTGGTGACCATGCCCGCGATCACGGGCGCGAACCTGGCGGGCTCGGGCAACCTCTCGGTCGACCGCGTCGAGGCGCGCGCGTTCAAGGCGAAGCTCGCCGGCTCGGGCAACCTTACCGTGGCGGCGCTGCGTGCCGAGGAGGCCGACGTCTCGATCGCCGGCTCGGGCAACGCCGCGCTCACCGGCCGCTCGCGCACGCTCGCTCTGTCGGTCGCCGGCTCGGGCAGTGCCACGCTGGCGGGGGAGAGCGACCGGCTCGAGGTGTCGGTCGCCGGCTCGGGCGACGTCGCGGGCGAGCGGCTCGTTGCCAAGGCCGCCGACATCAAGGTGATGGGCTCGGGCAGCGTCCGCGCGACGGTCGACGGCCAGGCCGCGGTGATGGCGATGGGCTCGGGCGACGTCGACCTCGGGCCGCGCGCGCGCTGCTCGGTGCGCAAGATGGGGTCGGGCAGCGTGCGGTGCGGCGGCTGATCCTGGCCGTCGCGGCGCTGCCCGCGCTCGCGTCGACGCCGGCGACCGCGGCGGAGCGGCGCTGGCCGGTCGCCACGGTCGAGCGGCTGCGCGTCGAGACTCCCGCGGCGGTGCGGGTCGTCACCGTAGCGTCGGACGGTGCCGGCACCGGCGTCTCGGCGAGTGCGCCCGACCCGGCGTCGCTCGACGCGCTGAAGGTCGAGGCCAGTGGGGGAACGCTGGTCCTGCGCGGCGGGTCGGCCAGCGCGGGCGCCGTGGTGACGGTGGTCGCGCCGCGGCTCGCCGGCGTGGCGGCCTATGCCGCGGCGCGCGTGACGATCGCGGCGATGCGCGGCGAGCGGGTCGAGCTGTCGGCGGCGGCGGGGTCGATCGACGTGGCCGCGGTCGACGCGGCACGACTCAGCGCGACGCTGGCAGGCGACGCGACGATCACGCTCGCGGGCCGCGCGCCCGACGCGACGCTGATCGCCAACGGCATCGGCACGATCGACGCGCACGCGCTGGCGACGCAGCGGCTGACGGTGCGCGGCGCGGGCGACTCGATCGTCCGCGCCGCCGCGTCACAGGCAGCGACGGTGGTCGCGATCCAGGGCGCGCAGGTCAGCGTCGCCGGGCGCCCGCGGTGCGACGTGCGGGCGGTGGCGCCGGCGACGGTGGCGTGCGGACGGTGAGGTGCTGCTGCCGAGTGAGAGCCCGCGTCTCTCCTCTCCGGTCATCCCGGACGTGGTCCGGGAACCACCCGTCCGCTAGAGCAACGGCTGCGAGACCCCGGGGCACCGTGGATCCCCGAACAAGTCCGGGATGACGGAGGATGCAAGGGAGGCCGTGGTGCGCCACTCCCTGGGTCGCGGGCCGCGGCGCCCCCTCACCAGATCCGCACGCGGTCCTTGGGCGCGACATATTGCTTCTGCGACGGGTCGATCTTCCAGGCCGCGTACCAGGCGTCGACGTTGCGCAGCGGGTTGACCGCGCGGATCTGCCCCGGCGAGTGCGGGTCGCTGACGAGCTGCTGGCGCAGGGCCTCGTCGCGGAACAGCGTCCGCCACACCTGCCCCCAGCCAAGGAAGAAGCGCTGGTCGCCGGTGAAGCCGTCGATCACCGGCGCGCGCCTGCCGCCGAGCGAGGCGTGATAGGCGTCGAGCGAGATCAGCACGCCGCCGAGATCGCCGATATTCTCGCCCATCGAGGCGCGCCCGTTGATGTGGACGCCGGGAAGACCGGGGAAGGTGTACGCCTCGTACTGCGCGCCGAGCCGCGCCGCCTGCGCCTCGAACTTGGTGGCGTCCTCGGCGGTCCACCAGTCGCGCAGCACGCCGCGCCCGTCCGACTTGCGGCCCTGGTCGTCGAAGCCGTGGCTGATCTCGTGGCCGATCACGCCGCCGATCCCGCCATAGTTGATCGCGTCGTCGGCCTGGGGATCGAAGAAGGGCGGCTGGAGGATCGCGGCGGGGAAGACGATCTCGTTCTTCACCGAGCTGTAATAAGCGTTGACCGTCTGCGGCGTCATGCCCCACTCGGCCTTGTCGACCGGGCGCGCGACGCGGGCGCGGTCATAGTCCCACTCGAACCGGGTGGCGCGCTCGGCGTTGCCGACGAGGTCGCCGGGGCGCACCTCCAACCCGGTATAGTCGCGCCACTTCGAGGGGTAGCCGACCTTGACGGTGAAGCCCTGCAGTTTGTCGAGCGCCTGGGTCTTGGTGGCGGGGCTCATCCAGGCGAGGTTGCGGATCCGCCCGGCGAGCGCGACGCGCAGGTTGCCGACCAGCGTGTCCATCTTCGCCTTCGACTCGGGCGGGAAGTAGAGCGCGACATAGTCGCGGCCGATGCTCTCGCCGATCGCGTTCTCGGTGAAGGCCACCGCGCGCTTCCAGCGCTCGCGCTGCTGCGGCTGGCCGTTGAGGAACTTGGAGCGGAAGTCGAACTCGGCGTCGACGAAGCGGCGCGACAGCAGAGGCGCGACGTCGTCGGCGGTGCGGAACGCCGCCCAGGCCTTCAGCGTGGCGAGGTCGGTCCCGGCGAACAGCGCCGCGATCTTGGGGAAAGCGGTGTTCTGCGCGACGATCGCGCGGTCCGCGGCACCGAGCCCGGCGGCCTGCCAATAGGCGTCCCAGGGGAAGCCCGGCGCGCGCGCCTTGAGCTCGGCCAGCGTCATCGGGTTGTAGGTCTTGTCGCGGTCGCGGCTCTCGGCGCGCGTCCAGTGCGCCCGCGCGAGCTCGGTCTCCATGGCCACCACGCGCTGCGCCGCCGCGGCGGCGTCGGGCCAGTTCGCCATCGTCAGCATCTGCGCGATATATTGCCGGTAGCGCGCCACCTGCGGCGCGAACTTGGCGTCGAGGTACAATTCGCGGTCGCCCAGGCCGAGCCCCGACTGGCGCAGGTAGAGCGCGTAGACCTCGGGGCGCTTGGCGTCGTCGCTCACCCCGGCGCTGACGAAGCTGGCGCCGAAGCCGCCGACCGAGCGGCCCATCAGCCGCGCGATATCGTCCTTGCTCGTCGCCGCGGTGATGGGGCGCAGCCGCTCGGTCAGCGGCGCGGCGTCGGCGCGCTCGGCCGCGGCGGTGTCCATGAAGCCGGTGTAGAGCAGCGCCGCCTTGGCGCGGTCGGGATGCGCGGCGTCGCCCGCGTCATAGCCGGTGATCAACGCGCGCAGCCGCTGCTCGGAGAGCTCGCGCAGCACCGCGAAGGCGCCGTAGGAGGAGCGGTCCGCCGGGATCTGCGTGCGCGCCGCCCAGGCGCCGTTGACGAAGCGGAACCAGTCGTCGCCGGGGCGGACGCCGCGGTCCATGCCGGTGAGGTCGAAGCCCCAGGCGCCGTAGCGGGTCGCACCGGCGTCGGGCGCCGGCGCCGAAGTGGCCGCGGGCGCGGCCTGCTGGTCGCGGCTCAGCGCGGGGACGGCGAGGAGGAGGCCGGCGGTCGCCGCCAGCAGCGCGCTCTTCAGGGTCAAGGGATCGTCTCCGGGAACATAGTAACTTTTGGTATGACAACGGGGTGGCACGTGCCATCGGCGGAGGCAATAGGCCAGGGCTGCTGCCGGATCATCGGCCGTGATGGGCCGGTCGACGCTTCCCTTCTGGCGCGGCGCGGCTACAGCGGGCGCGCCCGGGCGACCCAGGTCCGCCACCGCACCGCCTCGCGCGCGGTGCCGGGTTCCCGCGTGCGCGGGAACATGGTCGATCCATGGGGGCTCCTGCGCTGGCAGGGGCCCAGGGCCGCCAGGGCGAGGTCGGCGACGCGGAACCCCGCGCGCCGATACGTGATCATGACAGCGAGATCGCCCGACGCATGCCCCTGCCCCGCCTGATCGCCGCGATGCTCGCCGCCCTCGCGCTGGCCGCGCCCGCCGCGGCGCGCGACCGCGGCGCGGTGCGCCCGCAGCCGCCGGCGCGGCTGCTCAACGCGGTCGAGGCGCTCGGCCAGCGCTTCCCCGGCGCGGTCGGCATCTCGGTGCGCGACGTCGATCGCGGCTGGACCGTCTCCTGGCAGGGCGGCGCGCGCCGCCCGCAGCAGAGCGTGAGCAAGCTCTGGGTCGCGCTCACCACCTTCGACGCGGTCGACCGCGGCGCGCTCGGCCTGCGCCAGACCGTGACGGTGCGGCGCGGCGACCTCACCCTGTTCCACCAGCCGATCCGCGCGCGCGTCGGCAAGGGCGGCCTGCGCATCACGATCGCGGGCCTGCTCGAGTGTGCGCTGACGCGCAGCGACAACACGTGCAACGACGTGCTGCTGCGCCAGGTCGGGGGACCCGCGGCGGTGCGGCGCACGCTCGCGCGCAAGGGGATCGGCGGTGTCACCTTCGGTCCGGGCGAGCGGCTGCTCCAGGCGCGCACCGCCGGCCTGACGTGGCGCGACTCCTGGGCGGGGGGCGACGGCTTCCTGCGCGCGCGCGCGCGGCTCAGCCTCGCCGCGCGGCGCCGCGCGCTCGACCGCTACGTCGCGAGCCCGCCCGACGGCGCCTCCGCCGACGGCGTCACGCTCGGTCTGGCGCGGCTGGCGCAGGGGCGGCTGCTGAGCAAGGCGTCGACCGCGCGGATGCTCGCGCTGATGCGGGCGAGCCGCACCGGGCCGCTGCGGCTGCGCGCCGGGCTGGGGCGCGGCTGGACGCTCGCGCACAAGACCGGGACGGGGCAGGAACTGGCGGGCACCGCGACGGGGACCAACGACGTCGGCCTGCTCACCGCGCCCGACGGGCATCGCTACGCGGTGGCGGTGCTGATCGCGCGCACCCGCGCGCCCTTGTCGGCGCGGCTGCGGCTGATGGGGGACGTCACCCGGGCGGTGGTGCGCGCGCACGGCTGAGTCGGCGGATTGATCCGAGTCACTGGCGTCGCGGCGAAAACCGGCGCAGCCTGCGGTCCCACCCTCCGGAGACCTGCCGCATGCGCCCTGCCCTGACCGCGCTCACGCTCGCCCTGCTCGCCCCGCTCGCGCTCACCGCCGCCGCGCCCAAGGCGACGCTCGACCCGCGTATCGCGCTGTACGAGCTGCGTACCTATTACCCCGCCCCCGGCAAGCTGGCCGCCCTCAACACGCGCTTCCGCGAGCATACGCTCGGCATCTTCAAGCGCCACGGCATGACCAACGTGGCCTATTGGAACGAGCTGCCCAGCGCCGACTATCCCGAGGGCCGCGTGGTCTATGTCCTCGCTTATCCCGACCGCGCCGCGCGCGACGCCGACTGGAAGGCGTTCGGCGCCGACCCCGAGTGGCAGAAGGTCGCGGCGGCGAGCGAGGTCGACGGCAAGATCGTGACCAAGGTCGACAGCGTGTTCATGACGATGACCGATTACTCCCCGCCGCTGCGGCTGAGGTGAGGCGCACCAGATCCTCCCCGGCACGGGGAGGGGACCAGCCGCAGGCTGGTGGAGGGGGGCTCCGCGAACGCTGCGCTGCGGGGAGAGCCCCCTCCACCACTCGCCTTCGGCGAGCGCCCCCCCCCTCCCCGCCGAGCGGGGAGGATCTGCTTCGGCCAAGCTCACGCTCTACGGCACCGCATCGCGCCTCGTTCGTTGTGCCCCCCGGATCCAGCAGGAGACAGGCCATGGCCGATACCGCCACCACGTCGAACAAGAAGACCGCGCTGACCGACTCGCTCAAGACGCATTTCACCGGCGACGCGCCGCTCACCGAGAAGGCGCGCGGCTTCGCCAAGGAGCGGCCGTGGACCAGTGCCGCGTTCGTCGGGGTCGCCGCGCTCGCGGTGCTCAACACGCTGCGCGGCCGCGGCTGACGCGCGCCGGCGGCCGCGGCGCTCAGTTCGCCGCGGTCGCCGCCCCGGCGGGCGGGTCGGCCGCGACCGGCAACCACAGCGCGCTCGCCGCGTCGCCGCCCCGGCGCACCGTCTGCGTCGCCTTCACATAGTCGCTCGGACGCGCGTCCATGATCGACGGCACCCAGCTCTGCGGGTTGCGGTCGTACAGCGGGAACAGCGACGACTGCACCTGCACCATGATGCGGTGCCCCGGCAGGAAGACGTGGTCGACGTTGGGCAGCGACCAGTCGAACTTGTAGGTCTTGCCCGGCGTCAGCGCGGCCGGCGTCGCGAAGCCGCCGACGTAGCGGCCGCGGAAGATCTCGATCCCGAGCGCGAGCTGATAGCCCGCCATCGCCGGGTTCGCGCTATTCTCCTCCGGGTAGACGTCGATCAGCTTGACCACGAAGTCGCCGTCGCGCCCCGTCGTCGCGGCGCGCAGGTCGACCTTGGGTGCCCCCTTGATGTGGACGGGGCGGTCGAGCACCGCGCCGGTGTAGCTCAGCACGTCGGGGCGGCCGTCGACGAAACGCTGGTCGTGCACCAGCCAAGTGCGCCACTCCTCGCCCTGCATGTGGATCGGGCGCGGCAGCATCGGCACCGGCTTGGCGGGGTCCGAGACATAGCTGTCGCTCCCCGCGGCCGGTTTCTGCCACGACAGCGTCGCGTTCGCCGCGAGGTACAGCGGCGTGTACTGGCCCGCGGGCCAGCGCGGCGACACCTCCCAGCGGTCCTCGCCCGTGGCATAGGTGAGCACCGGCGGGGTGTCGCACGGCGCCGGGTCGGTCTTGAGGTGGCAGTCGAGGAAGGGCTTCATCCAGCGCGTGCGGAACTGGCGCCCGGTGTCCCCCTCCCACTTCAGCGGGCCGAGCTCGCGCGCCTCGTAATTCACCTGGGAGTGGCGCCACGGGCCGATCACCAGGCTGACGAGCCGGTTGTCGGGGTCCTGTCCCTCGAGCGCCTGGTAGACCGCGGGGGCGCCGTAACTGTCCTCCTGGTCCCACTGCCCGACGACCAGCATCGTCGGCACCGTCAGCTTGCGCGCGCCGAGCAGTTTGTCGACCGCCTGGCCCTGCCACCAAGAATCGTAGCTGGGATGCTCGAGCACCTTGCGCACCACCGGCAGGTCGAGCAGCCCGTAGCGGCGCGCGTAGTCGCCCGCCGAGCCGGCGGCGAGATAGGCGGCGTACTCGTCCCCGCCGCCCTTGGGCACCGCGCCGCCGCCCGACTTCACGGTCTGCGACAGGTCATAGTCGAAGCCGAAGGTGCGGAAGGCGCCGTTGTGGAACCAGTCGTCGCCCATCCAGCCGTCGACCATCGGGCTCTGCGGCACCGCCGCCTTGAGCGCGGGATGCGGGTCGATCAGCGCCATCAGCGAGGTGAAGCCGAGGTACGACGAGCCGGTGATGCCGACCTTGCCGTTGCTCTCGCGCACGTTCTTCACCAGCCAGTCGATCGTGTCATAGGCGTCGGTGGCGTGGTCGACCTTGGTGGGGTTGAGCGGGCCGCGCAGCGGGCGGTTCATGACATAGTCGCCCTCGGACTTCCCCAGCCCGCGCACGTCCTGGTAGACGCGGATATAGCCGTCGTCGACGAACTCGGCGTCCGCGACGGGGAGGATCTCCTCGATATGCTGGCTGCGGTTGCGGCTGGTCGCCTTGTCGGCGTCATAGGGCGTGCGGCTGAGCAGGATCGGCGCGTCGTGCGCGCCCTTGCGATACACGATCACCGTGTACAGCCGCGTGCCGTCGCGCATCGGCACCATCGCGGTGCGGCGGACGTAGTCGGCCTCGGGGCGGACCCAGTCGTAGCCGGCGACCTGCTCGTTCGCCATGGTGTCGGTGGGCGCGCGCTGCGCGCTCAACACCCCCGGCAGAGCGGCGGCGAGCAGGAACGGGGCGGCGCGGCGGGCGAGCGGGAGGCGGCGGGTCATGCCGCCTGAGGTGCCGGGACGCGCGCGCGCGGTCAAGCGCGCGGGCGCGGTCTTGGCAGCCCCGCGCGACCTGCTATTCGTTGCGTAGAGACAATAGGTTGCGGCATGCACGTCCCCGATCCTCCTGTGCCCGCCGTCACCGCGCTGGGTGACTATGACTGGGCGTCCACCCCGCTGGGCGCCCCCGCGGGGTGGAGCCCGGCGCTGCGCGCCGCGGTGGCCGAGTCGCTCGCCGCGCGCGCGCCGGCGGACCCGCCCGCCCCGAGCGCCGCGGCGGCGCTGGACGCGCTGTTCGACGCCGCCCCGCTCGGCCTCGGGATCTGGGACCGCGAGCTGCGCTTCGTCCGCGTCAACGCCAGCCTGGCGCAGATGAACGGCCTGCCGCCCGAGGCGCATATCGGCTTCACCCCGCGCGAGCTGCTGCCCGACATCGCCGGGATCGACGCGCTGATGGAGCGGTGGCGCACGATCGTCGACACCGGGGAGCCGTGGCTCGACGTCGAGGTCCATGGCGGCACCCCCGCGAACAGCGACAAGCAGCGCAGCTGGCGCGAGCATTTCTTCCCGATCCGCAGCGGTGACCGCGTCGTCGGCATCGGCGCGGTGGTGGAGGAGACGACCGAGCGCGCCCGCGTCGAGGCGGCGCTGCGCGCCAGCGAGGCGCGCTTCCGCGAGTTCGCCGAGGCCTCGTCCGACGTGCTGTGGCTGTTCGACATGGACAGCGCGCAGTTCGAGTATCTCAGCCCGCCGCTGCGCAAATTGTACGGCGTCGCGGCGGCGGCGAGCGGGCGCGGCGCACCGCTCCGCTTCGACTGGCGCGCCTCGATCGTGGAGGAGGATCGCGAGGTCGCCGCCACCACGCTGCGCCGCGTCCGCCAGGGGGAGCGCGTCACGCACGACTTTCGCGCGCGCATCCCCGGCAGCGGCAAGGTGCGCTGGCTCAAGAACACCGCCTTCCCGCTGCGCGAGCCCGACGGCCGCGTCAGCCATATCGGCGGCATCGCGCAGGACGTCACGGAGGAGCGCGACACCGCGGCGCGGCTGCAGATGCTGATCGGCGAGCTGCAGCACCGCACGCGCAACCTGATGGGCGTGATCCAGGCGGTGGCGGAGAGCACGCTGGAGGCGAGCGCCGACCTCGCCGACTTCGCGCGCGCCTTCTCGGCGCGGCTCGACGCGCTGTCGCGCGTGCAGCAGCTGCTGTCGCGGATCGAGGGGCTGGAGCGGGTCGGCTTCGACCAGCTGCTGCGCAGCGAGCTCGCCGCCTTCGGCGCGCTGCCCGAGGAGGACGCGCGCGTGTCGCTCGCCGGGCCGCGCGGCGTACCGCTGCGCTCGGGCGGGATCCAGACGCTGGCGCTGGCGCTGCACGAGCTCATCACCAACTCGGTCAAATATGGCGCGCTGAGCCAGCCCGGCGCGACGCTGTCGGTGCGCTGGGCGCTGCTGCCGGTCGCCGCGGGCGAGCGCCCGCGGCTGCGCTTCGACTGGGAGGAGCGCGGCGTCGCCATGCCGGCGCGCGACGACTCCCCCGAGCGCGTCGGCCAGGGGCGTGAGCTGATCGAGCGCGCGGTGCCCTATCAGCTCGAGGCGACGGTCGACTATGCGCTCACCGCCGACGGCGTGCGCTGCGCGATGGTGCTGCCGGTGTCGCAGACGCTGGCGAAGGGCGCGGCGGCGTGACCGCGCTCGCCGGGCTGCGCGTGCTGGTGGTGGAGGACGAGTATCTGCTCGCTCGCCAGCTCGAGCGCGCGCTCCGGCGCGACGGCGCCGACGTGGTCGCGGTGGCGCCCTCGGTCGCGGCGGCGCTGGCGGCGCTGGCGGCGGGGGCATTGCCCGACGTCGCGGTGCTTGACCTCAACCTCGCCGGCGAGAAGGCCTATCCCGTCGCCGCCGCGCTGCGCGCCGCGGCGATCCCCTTCGCCTTCGCCAGCGGCTATGACGCGGCCGACCGCGATCCCGCTTACGCCGACGCGCCCCACCTCAACAAGCCGCTGACCATGGCGACGCTGCGCGGCTGCCTCGCGCGGCTGGTCGGGCGCGCGGCGGGATGAGCGCCACCCCGGAGACGATGATGAGCGACGCCCGACCCACCCGCCGCACCCTGCTCGGCGCCGCGGCCGCCGCGGCGCTGCCGTCGTCGGTAATGGCCGCGCCCGCCGCGACCCGCGCGCTCTATGCCGGCGGCTATGACAAGGAGGGCGGGGCCGGGCTGCTGCCGCTCGACTATGTCCCGGCGACCGGCGCGTGGCGAGCGTACGCGCCGGTCGCCGCCGCGCCCGACGCCTCGTGGGGCGTGCGCCACCCGGACCTGGGGCTGCACTATCTGGTCCAGGAAGGCAGCGCCGGGAAGGTCGCGGTGTTCCGCCGGCGCGGCGACGCGTGGCAGCGGCTCGCGCTGGTCGGCTCGGGCGGCGCCGACCCGTGCCACCTCGCGCTGAGCGCCGACGGCGGCGCGCTGGCGGTCGCCAATTACAGCAGCGGCAGCGTCGCGCTGATCCCGCTCGACCGGCGCACCGGCCTGCCGCGCGCGGCGGCGCAGGTGGTGGCGCATCGCGGGCGCGGGCCCGACGCCGAGCGCCAGGCCGCGCCGCACGCGCACTGGGTCGGCTTCAGCCCGGACCGGCGATGGCTATGGTCGGTCGACCTCGGCGCCGACACGATCTTCGCGCACCGGCTCGACGCCGCGGGGACTCGGCTGGGCGAGACCCGCGCGGCCTATCGCGCGGTGGCGGGCAGCGGGCCGCGCCACCTCGCCTTCCACCCGCGGCTGCCGCTCGCCTATCTCGTCGCCGAGCTCGACAACAGCGTGACGGTGCTGCGCCGCGGTGCCGACGCGCGCTTCACCGCGCTGGCCCGCCACGCGACGCTGCCGACCGGCTTCGCGGGCAAGAGCAGCGCCGGCGCGATCGCGATCGACCCGCGCGGGCGCTGGCTCTACGCCTCCAACCGCGGCGCCGACAGCGTCGCGGTCTACGCCATCGCCGCGGACGGCGCGCTCGCCCCGACCCAGCACGTCGCCTGCGGCGGGCGCTGGCCGCGCCACCTGCGCGTGCTCGACGGCCGGCTGCTCGTCGCCAACGAGCGCAGCGGCACGATCGACGGCTTCAGGATCGGGACCGACGGGCGGCTCGCGCCGTTCGGAACGGCGGCGCGCGCGCCCGGCGTCGCGTTCGTCGGGGAGGCGTGAGGGGCTGACGCGCTCATCTCCCCGCGAGGGGAGGAGGACGCGTCCTCAGCCCGCCTCGGCCAGCAGCGCCCTGGCCTGCGCCCCGGTCCAGTCGAGGTCGCCGGTCACGCGCCAGATCTCTTTGCCCGCGGCGTCGTACAGGATCGTCGTCGGCAGGTTGGCGCCATAAGCGGTGCTCAGCGCCAGCTTCTCGTCGAGGAACGGCTCGAGTCTGGCGAAGCCGCGCGCCTTGAGGAAGTCCTTCGCCTTGGCGGGCTCCATGTCCTGGCTCACCGCGACGACGCGGACCTTGCCCGCCAGCGTGCCGGCGGCCGAGTCGAGCGTCGGCATCTCCTTGACGCAGGGCGCGCACCAGGTCGCCCACAGGTTGACCAGCAGCGGCCGGCCGCCGCCCAGACTGGCCAGGGTGGTCGGCGCGCCCGTCAGCGTGGTGAAGCTCGCGCCCGGCGCCGCCTCGCCCTTGTGGCTGCGGTCGACCTTGTCGGGGCGTGCCGCGCCGCTGGCGGGCACCTCGTCCGCGCTGGCGGCGGTGGTGGCGGCGTTGCCGCCCGCGGCTTGCCCGCCGCCCCCCGAGCCCTTATCGCACGCGCTGACCGCCAGCGCGGCGCCGAGGAGACAGACGATCGCGACACGCGAGACCATGAGCGGTTCCAACCAGATGTGGGGCGGGCGCTTCGCCGAGGGTCCGGCCGCCGTCATGCGCGAGATAAACGCCTCCATCCCCTTCGACAAGCGGATGTGGCGCCAGGACGTGGCGGGCAGCCGCGCGCACGCCGCGATGCTGGGCGCGCAGGGGATCGTCTCCGCCGCGGACGCCGCCGCGATCGACTCGGGCCTCGCGCAGGTCGCCGATCGCTACGCCGCCGAGGGCGTGCCCGACGATCTCGCGATGGAGGACATCCATATGCTGAGCGAGGCGCGGCTCGGCGAGGTGATCGGCGGCGCGGCGGGGCGGCTCCACACCGCGCGCAGCCGCAACGACCAGGTCGCGACCGACTTTCGCCTGTGGGTGCGCGACGCCACCGACCAGGTCGTCGCCGCGCTCGACCGACTCGACGACGCGCTGCTCGCGCGCGCCGAGGACCATGCCGCCAGCGTGATGCCGGGCTTCACCCACCTCCAGTCGGCGCAGCCGGTGACGCTCGGCCACCATCTGATGGCCTATCACGAGATGGTGCGGCGCGACCGCTCGCGCTTCACCGACAATCGCGCGCGCGCCAACCTCTGCCCGCTCGGCGCGGCGGCGCTGGCGGGCACCGGCTTCGCGATCGACCGCGACGCCACCGCGCGCGCGCTCGGCTTCGACGCGCCGACGCGCAACAGCCTCGACTCGGTCAGCGACCGCGACTTCGCGCTCGACTATCTGATGGCGGCGAGCCAGTGCGCGCTCCATCTCTCGCGGCTCGCGGAGGAGTTCGTGCTGTGGGCGTCGCAGCCCTTCGCCTTCGTCGCTCTGTCCGATCAATGGTCGACCGGCAGCTCGATCATGCCGCAGAAGCGCAACCCCGACGCCGCCGAACTGGTGCGCGGGCACAGCGGGCGGATCACCGGCTGCCTCGTCAGCCTGATGGTCACGATGAAGGGGCTGCCGCTCGCTTATTCCAAGGACATGCAGGACGATAAGCCGCCGGTGTTCGAGGCGCACGACCTGCTCGCGCTGTCGCTGGCGGCGATGACCGGGATGGTGGAAAGCGCCACCTTTCGCACCGAGCGGATGCGCCAGGTGGCCGAGAGCGGCTTCGCCACCGCGACCGACCTCGCCGACTGGCTGGTGCGCGAGGCCGACGTGCCGTTCCGCGAGGCGCACCATATCACCGGCCGCGCGGTGGCGCGCGCCGAGGCGCTGGGCTGCACGCTCGACCGCGTGCCGCTCATGGAGCTGCAGGCGATCGACGCGCGGATCACCGACGCGGTGTATGACGTGCTGTCGGTCGACGCCTCGGTGGCGAGCCGGCGCAGCTTCGGCGGGACCGCGCCCGACAATGTCCGCGCCGCGATCGCCGCCGCGCGCGCGGAGCGGGCGGGAGAGGTGGCATGACGAGGCACCGATCACTCGTCGCGCTCGCGTGGGCGACCGTGCTGGCGGGGTGCGGCTCGACCCAGGCGCTCAAGCCGGCGCCGGGCACGCCGCTGCCGGTGGCGCCTTATGGCGCCGCCGCGACCCCCGGGATCAACGATCTGCTCACCCCCAGCGTCCAGGCGCGCCCGCGCCGCACCGGCGAGGTGCTCACCCGCTCGCAGGAGCGCCAGAGCGACGAGTACGATCTGCCGCCGCGGTGAGGGCGCGGCGGCATGGATCTGGAGCTCTCCACCTACACGCCGTCACCCCGAACTTGTCTCGGGATCCACTGGCCCGCATACGCCGCCGCCGAAGGTTGTGCGGCACCGTGGATCCCGAAACGAGTTCGGGATGACGCCAGGAGATGGGCCGGTGGCGGGAGCGATAACCTGCACCGTATGTGTCACGCCGACGCGCGAACCACGCTAGAAGAGATCCGATGGACCATTTTCACTATCGCGACGGAGAATTGTGGTGCGAGGGCGTGCCGCTCGCGGGCATCGCCGCGGACGTCGGCACCCCGGTCTACGTCTATTCCGCCAACGCCTTCCGCGACCACGCGCGCGCGTTCCGCGCCGGCTTGGCCGGCGTGCGTGACGCGCATCTCGCCTATGCGATCAAGGCCAACCCCAACGTCGCGGTGCTGCGCCTGCTCGCCGCCGAGGGCTATGGCGCCGACGTCGTCTCCGGCGGCGAGCTGGCGCGCGCGCTCGCCGCGGGGATGCCCGCCGAGGCGGTGGTCTTCTCGGGCGTCGGCAAGACCGAGGCCGAGCTGGTGCGCGGGCTCGACGCCGGGATCGGTCAGTTCAACCTCGAGCTGGAGGAGGAGGGCGAGGCGCTCGCCCGGCTCGCCGCGGCGCGCGGGCTGACCGCGCGCGCGGTGCTGCGCGTCAACCCCGACGTCGACGCCGGCACCCACGCCAAGATCTCCACCGGGCGCAAGGAGAACAAGTTCGGCGTGCCGATCGACCAGGCGCCGGCGATGTTCGCGCGCCTCGCCGCGCTGCCCGGCCTCTCGCTCGAAGGGGTCGCGATCCATATCGGCAGCCAGCTGTTCGATCTGGCCCCGCTGGAGGCCGCGTATCGGCGCGTCGGCGAGCTGGTGGCGGCGCTGCGGGCCGCCGGGCACCGCGTCTCGCGCGTCGATCTCGGCGGCGGGCTCGGCGTGCGCTACAGGGAGGGAGACGAACCGCGCTCACCGGCCGAGTATGGCGCGATGGTCGAGCGCGTCACGCGCGACTGGGACGTCACGCTGATGTTCGAGCCCGGGCGCGTGATCGCGGCCAACGCGGGGGTGCTGCTCACCCGCGTGATCTGGGTCAAGCCCGGCGTGGTGAACCCCTATGTCATCGTGGACGCCGCGATGAACGACCTCGCCCGACCCGCGCTGTACGACGCCTGGCACGACTTCGATCCCGTCGTGCCGAGCGGCGAGCGAGTCACCGCCAACATCGCCGGCCCCGTGTGCGAGACCGGTGACACCTTCGCGATGGCGCGCGAGATCGACCGCGTCGCCAAGGGTGACCTCGCGGTGTTCCGCAGCGCGGGCGCCTATGGCGCGACCATGGCCTCGACCTACAACAGCCGCGCGCTGGTGCCCGAGGTGCTGGTCGACGGCGACCGTTTCGCGGTGGTGGCGGATCGGATCGCGGCGGAGACGATCCTCGCCGCCGAGCGCGTGCCCGAGTGGCTGTGACGCGGTGACCGCCCCGCGCGACGACGGGCCGGCGCTGCCGAGCCTGCCGGTGTTCCTCCGGCTGGCGGGACGACGCGTGATCCTGGTCGGCGACGGCGAGCCGGCCGCGGCCAAGCGGCGGCTGCTCGAGCGCGCCGGCGCGGTGATCGTCGACGAGGCGGACATCGAGGCGCGACTCGCGGTGGTCGCCGACGACGAGGCCGCGGTGGCGCGGCTGCGGGCGCGCGGCGTGCTCGTCAACGCGGTCGACCGCCCCGAGCTGTGCGACTTCACGCTGCCCGCGATCGTCGACCGCGCGCCGGTGCTGGTCGCGATCGGCAGCGCGGGCGTGTCGGCGGGGCTGGCGGCGGCGCTGCGCCAGCGGCTCGAGGCGCTGCTGCCCGCGACGCTGGGCCGGCTCGCCGAGGCGCTGCACGCCGCGCGGCCCGAGCTGCGCGCGGCATTGCCCGACGGGGGCGAGCGGCGCCGCGCGATCGGCGCCGCGCTCGCCCCCGGCGGCGCGCTCGACCCGCTCGGCGCGCCCGCGCTCGACGAGGTGACCGCGGCGGTGATCGCGGCGCGGCCCGCCACCGGGCTGGCGCGCGTGCGGCTGCGCTCGCACGACCCCGACGAGCTGACCCTGCGCCAGGCGCGCCTGCTCGCCGCGGCGGACATGGTGACCCACCGCCCCGATGTCCCCGCCGCGATCCTCGATCGCGCGCGCGCCGACGCCGAGCGGGTCGAGTGCGGCGCGCCGCCGCTCGCCCCCGCGACCGGGCTGGTGGTCGACCTCGCGATGGAGGAGGAACGATGAGCGGCACCGCGTGGCGCCTCACCGGCGAGGGCAAGGTCGAGGAGATATCCGTCAAGGGCGCGCTCGGCTGCGGCGCACCGTTCGTCTGGGTCCATCTCACGACCAACGCCGAGCACGCGCAGACGTGGCTGCGCGACGAGGCCGGGCTGCCGACCTATATCGTCGACTCGCTGACCGCCGCCGAGACGCGCCCGCGCGCCGACAAATTGGCCGATGCCGCGTTCGTCAACCTGCGCGGGCGCACCGACGAGGAGCTGGACGGTTCGGACATGCTCGCCTCGATCCGCATCTGGGCGGCCAAGGGCCGGGTCGTCAGCGTCTCGCGCAAGCATCTGGTCGCGCTCGACGAGGTGGTGGCGCAGATGCGCGACGGCGCGATCCGCGACCCCGGCGACCTGATCAGCGCCTTCGCCACCGAGATCACCGAGGACCTCGACCCCGTGGTCGCCGACCTCGGCGACTGGCTCGACGACTGCGAGCAGAAGATGGCGGCGGAGCATATCTTCGAGCTGCGCCGCGGCGTCACCAAGGTGCGGTCGGAGGCGATCAACTATCGCCGCTTCCTCGCGCCGCAGCGCGCCGCGCTGGAGAGACTGGCGACGCTGCCGGGCGACTGGCTGGCGGAGGACGACCGCGCGCACCTCTCCGCCGCGGCCGACCGCGCCGCGCGCATGGCCGAGGAGGTGGAGGCGATCCGCGAGCGCGCCGCGCTGGTGCACGAGGCGCTGACCGACCTGCGCGCCGAGCAGCTCGACCAACGCGGGCTGGTGATCGCGATCGCGGCGATGGTGTTCCTGCCGCTGACCTTCCTCACCGGCCTGTACGGGATGAACGTCGAGGGGCTGCCCTATGCCAAGGAGCCCTGGGCGTTCGACGCGATCGCGGGCGTGTGCGCGCTGATCGCGGCCGGGACGGTGGTGTATTTCCTGCGGCGCCACTGGTTCCGCTGAGCGTCGGCGAGACCGCTCCTCCCGGCCCTGGGCTCCGGCGTGCGCCGGAGAACAGGGCCAGTCGTCCACGGCGTCCTCTCGCCCGTCGGGTCGGACCCTCGGTCCCGGCCGGGCGGGCTCGACCGAGGCTCCGTCAGGCGAGCGTGATACCGACGTCCAGGTTGCCGCGGGTCGCGTTCGAATAGGGGCAGATCTGGTGCGCGGTCTCGACCAGTTGCTGCGCCTCGCCGCGCTCGACCCCCGGCAGGTCGACGAGCAGGTCGGCGGTGATGCCGAACCCGCCCTCCGAGCGCGGGCCGATGCCGACGGTCGCGGTCACCTTGGTATCGGCGGGCACCTTCACCTTCAGCTGCTGACCGGCGACCTTGAGCGCGCCGATGAAACAGGCCGAATAGCCCGCGGCGAACAGCTGCTCGGGGTTCGCGCCCTCGCCGCCGGCGCCGCCGAGCTCCCTGGGCGTGGAAAGGGCGACCGCGAACGTGCCGTCCTCGCTGCGCGCCTCGCCGTCGCGTCCGCCGGTGGCGGTGGCGCGGGTGCTGTACTTGACGTCGATGGACATGGTTGATCTCCTATCGTGATAATGATTGGCTCGATATGTATCCTTTATCTTCCGGCGGAGGCGGTGTCCAGCCAAATTTGTATCGCGATAAGGAATGGGCTATGTCGCGGGAAAGGATGACGTGATGCCCGCCCCGCTGCCGCTCGACCAACAGCTCTGCTTCTCGCTCTACGCCGCCAGCATGGCGGTGGGGCGCGCGTACAAGCCGCTGCTGGACGCGCTCGGCATCACCTACCCGCAATATCTCGTGCTCCACGCGCTGTGGGAGCTGGACGGGCGCAGCGTCGGCGCGATCGCCGAGCGGCTCGCGCTCGAGTCGAGCACGGTGACGCCGCTGGTCAAGCGGATGGAGACGGGCGGGCTGGTGACGCGGCGGCGCAACCCGAGCGACGAGCGCCAGGTCCAGGTGTTCCTCACCGAGGCGGGCCGGACGATGCGCGACCGCTGCGGCTGCCTCGCCGAGCGGCTGGTCGAGCGCTCGCGGCTCTCGGTCGACGATCTCGCCGCACTCAACGCGAAGGTGCAGGCGCTGCGTGACTCGCTGGTGGCGACCGCGGCGGACTGAGATGCGGCTCAGCGCCGACGGATCGCGCGTCGGCGTGCGCCGGAGCCCGGTTCAGCGCGGATGGATCTCACGTTCCGCCTCGTCGTCGCGCAGCGCGGCGGCGATCCAGTCGCGCACGACGCGCACGCGCGCCAGCGTGGCAGCCTCGCCGCGCAGCTCGGTCCGGCCGGACGGGGCCGGCGCGGCCGCGTCGCGGCGCGCCGCCGCGGCACCGCCGCGCCCGGCCTGGCGCTCGCGCGCGAGCAGCTGCTGCACCCCGCGGATGGTATAGCCCTCCGCGCCGAGCAGCGCGGCGATCCGCTCGATCAGCGCGACGTCGGCGGGCCGGTAATAGCGGCGGTTGCCCGCGCGGGTCACCGGACGGAGCTGCGGGAAGCGTTCCTCCCAGTAGCGCAGCACGTGCGGGGCGACCCCGGTCGCCGCGGCGACCTCGCCGATCGTCCGGAAGGCGGCGGCGGATTTCTCGTCCGACGCCACGACCGTCAGCTGGCGCCCGCGATGCGGTCGCGCATCATCTGGCTGGCGCGGAAGGTGAGCACCCGACGCGGCGCGATCGGCACCTCGACGCCGGTCTTGGGATTGCGCCCGATCCGCTCGCCCTTGTCGCGCAGCACGAAGGTGCCGAAACCCGAGATCTTGACGTTCTCGCCCTCGGCCAGCGCGCCGCACATCTTCTCGAGGATCTGCTCGACCATCCGCGCCGAGTCCGCGCGCGAGAGACCGACGCGCCGGTGCAGCGCCTCCGCCAGATCAGCGCGCGTGAGCGTGCCAGCATCCACCATGACCGCGTCCCCCCTTCGAGACTAAAAGACTGTCATTACGGTCCGTTATAATGCAATCGTTATCTTGTCGATCGGGGACCACCAGTCAGGGTCAGTAGCGGAGCACCGCCGCGCCCCAGGTGAAGCCGCCGCCCATCGCCTCCAGCACGACGATATGGCCCGGGCGGATGCGCCCGTCGCGCACCGCCTGGTCGAGCGCCAGCGGCACCGAGGCGGCCGAGGTGTTGGCATGCTGGTCCACCGTCATCACCACCTTCCCGGCGGGCAGCGACAGCTTGCGCGCGGTGGCGTCGAGGATGCGCGCATTGGCCTGATGTGGGACGACCCAGTCGACGGCGTCGGTCGACAGCCCCGCCGCGACGAGCGCCTCCTCCATCACCGCGGCGAGGTTCACCACCGCGTGGCGGAACACCTCGCGGCCCCTCATGCGCAGCTTGCCGACCGTGCCGGTGGTCGAGGGGCCGCCGTCGACGTAGAGCAGTTCGTTGTGGCGGCCATCGGCGTGGAGCCGCGTCGCCAGGATGCCGCGCGCGGCCGGGTCGGCATTGTCGTCGGCCGAGTCGCGCGCCTCGAGCACGATCGCGCCGGCGCCGTCGCCGAACAGCACGCAGGTGGTGCGATCCTCCCAGTCGAGTATCCGGCTGAAGGTCTCGGCCCCGATCACCAGCGCGCGACGATGCGCGCCGGCGCGGATCATGCTGTCCGCCACCTGCACCGCGTAGAGGAAGCCCGAGCAGACCGCGGCGACGTCGAACGCGACACAGTCGTTGATCCCCAGCATCGCCTGCACCTTGGTGGCGGTGGCGGGGAAGGTGTTGTCGGGCGTGGCGGTCGCCAGCACGATCAGGTCGACGTCCTGCGGCGTCACGCCGGCGGCGGCGATCGCGGCGACCGCGGCGTCGCGCGCCAGCGTCGCGGTGGTCTCGCCCTCGCCCGCGATGTGGCGGAAGCGGATCCCGGTGCGCTCGACGATCCACTCGTCCGACGTGTCGACCCGCTCGGCCAGCTCGGCGTTGGAGACGCGGCGCGCGGGGAGAGCGGAGCCCGTCCCCGTCAGCACGGCACGGATCATGCGGCGGCCTTCGCTTCGAAGTGGCGCAGGTCCTCGGCGATGCGGCGCGCGAGATCGGCCTTCACCATCTTGGCGGCATTGCCGATCGCGGTGGCGACGCCGACCTCGTTGGCGCCGCCGTGGCTCTTCAGCACCAGACCGTTCAGCCCCAGGAAGACCGCGCCATTGTGGTTGTTGGGATCGAGATGGTCGCGCAGCAGCTCGGTCGCCGGGCGCGAGATCAGGAAGCCCAGCTTGGAGCGGACCGAGCTGGTGAAGGCGCGCTTGAGCAGGTCGGCGACGAAGCGCGCCGTGCCCTCGGCGGTCTTGAGCGCGATATTGCCCGAGAAGCCGTCGCACACGATCACGTCATGCTCGCCGCGCGACAGCCGGTCGCCCTCGACGAAGCCCGCGAAGTTCATCGGCAGATGCCCCGCGGCGCGCAGCATCTGCGCGGCGTCGCGGATCTCCTCGGTACCCTTCTGGTCCTCGCTGCCGATGTTGAGCAGCGCGACGCGCGGCGACTCGAGGTCGAGCGTGGTGCGCGCATAGGCCGCCCCCATCACCGCGAACTGGACGAGGTTGCGCGCGTCGCACTCGGTGTTGGCGCCGAGGTCGAGCACCACCACGTCGTTGTCGCCCAGCGTCGGCAGCAGCGCGGCGAGCGCGGGCCGATCGATCCCGGGCATGGTGCGCAGCGACAGCTTCGCCATCGCCATCAGCGCGCCGGTGTTGCCCGACGACACCGCCGCACCGGCGCGGCCCTGCTTCACCAGGTCGATCGCGACGCCCATCGAGGTGGTCCGCGCGCGGCGGATCGCCTGGCTGGGCTTCTCGTCGCCCGCGATCACGTCGGGGGCGTGGACGATCTCGGAATGCTGCGAGAGGTTCGGGTGGCTCTTCAACCCCTCGGCGATCGCCGACTCGTCGCCCACCAGCAGGAAGCTGACGTCGTCGAAGCGGCGGCGCGCGCGCGCCACCCCGGCCAGCATGACCGCCAGCCCCTCGTCGCCGCCCATCGCATCGACGGCGATCCGGGACCTGTCGGACATCACTGGACCCAACTCCTGATGCTCAGCCGCGGGAGACCCGCGGTCAGGCGTCGACCGCGACGACCTCGCGACCGTTGTAGTGACCGCAGGCGGTGCACAGGTTGTGCGGGCGCTTCAGCTCGCCGCAGTTCGGGCACTCCTGGAACGCCTCCACCGAGAGCGCGTCGTGCGCGCGGCGCATGCCGCGGCGGGAGGGGGAAGTCTTTCGCTTGGGGACGGCCATCGCGGCACCTTGATCTGTCTAAGAGTTCGTAACAGCGACGAGCCGATGTCCGAGGCCGCGCGGCCGACGCGTTGGCCGGCCGCGGCGGACAGCCGGGCATCGGCTCGTATCGCGAAGCCCCGCGCCTATAGCGATTTCCGCCACTGTTGCAAGTCGCCGTCACCTGTCTCTCCGCTGCGTCATCAACGAGCGAGCGGCGCAATTGATGCCGCCGGCGCCGGAGCACAAGCCCCTCACGCCCCGCGCGGATCCCCCGTGGCGCAGGTCATTGCGCGAGCACCCGGTCGCTCACGAACATATTGTGCCGGCGCTCGTGCGCGAAGGTGCTCGGCTGGCCGTGGCCCGGGATGAAGGCGGTGGCGTCGCCGAGCGGCCACAGCTTGGTGGTGATCGACTCGATCAGCTGCGGGTAATTGCCCTGCGGCAGGTCGGTGCGCCCGATCGAGTTCTGGAACAGCACGTCGCCCACCTGCGCGAAGTTCGACGGCGCGTGGTGGAAGATGACGTGGCCCGCGGTGTGGCCCGGGGTGTGATAGACGTCGAGCACCAGTTCGCCGACCCCGACCGTGTCGCCCTCGACCAGCCAGCGGTCCGGCTCGAAGACGGTCCCCTCGATCCCCCATTGCTGGCCGTCCTCGTCGAGCCGCGCGAGCCAGAAGCGATCGTCCTCGTGCGGTCCCTCGATCGGCACGCCGAGCGAGGCGGCGAGCGGCTTGGCCGCGCCGGCATGGTCGATATGGCCGTGGGTGAGCAGGACCTTCTCCACCGTCACCCCGGCGCGCGCGATCGCGGCGGTGATCCTGGGCAGGTCGCCGCCGGGATCCACCACCGCGGCGCGCATCGTGGCGGTGCACCAGATAAGCGTGCAATTCTGCTCGATCGGCGTGACCGGGATGATCGCCGCGCGCAGCGGGGTATCGCTCATTGCTCGCTCCTGGGCTCGCGCCTGGCGCGGTCCGGGGCGCCGCGCGCGCCCCGCATAGCCGCGGCGGGCGCGCTTGTCACAGCCAAGCATACCGCCGCCGGGAGCTCGAATCGACGTCGTTCCCGCGACTTCGCCGCGACGAGCCGCGGCGAGTCGACTTGCCCGCGCGGCGGCGCGCGGGCATCAACCGTCTGATGGTGCTCGAACCGCCCTTCGTGTTGCTCGACGACGCGCGCCCGGGCGCGGGTGCGGCGCGGCTCTACACGAACCCGCGTCGCGTGCTGCGCGCCGAGGCGGCCGCGGCGGTCCCGGCGCTGCTGCGCGAGGCCGGCGCGGCGGGAGCCGACGCCGCGGGCTTCCTCTCCTACGCCGCCGGCGCGGCGTTCGAACCCAGCGCGGGGGCGGCGCCGCGCTCGACCGACGCGCCGCCGCTCGCCTGGTTCGGCCTGTTCGACGGCTGGCAGACGGTGGAGGACGTCGCCGCGCTGCTGCCCGACGCGGCGGCGAGCTGGGTCGGCGCGCCCGAGCCCGAGCCGACGCGCGACGACTATGACGCGATGTTCGCCCAGGCGCAGGCGCTGATCGCCGCGGGGGACCTGTACCAGCTCAACCTCACCTTCCGCGCGCGCGTGCCCGTGCTCGGCGACCCGCTCGCGCTCTACGCCAGGCTACGCCCGCACGCGCGCGCCGGCTGGGGCGCGATCGTCGCCACCGGCGAGCATTGGCTGCTGTCCTTCTCGCCCGAGCTGTTCGTGGCGCTCGACGGCGACCGCCTCACCTGCCGCCCGATGAAGGGGACGGCGCGGCGCGAGCCCGAGCCCGCGGCCGACCGTGCCGCGGCCGAGCGGCTCGCGGGCGACGCCAAGCAGCGCGCCGAGAATCTCATGATCGTCGACCTGATGCGCAACGACCTCGCGCGCGTGGCGGTGGCGGGCAGCGTCGCGGTGCCCGCGCTGTTCGCGGTGGAACATTATCCCAGCGTCCACCAGCTCACCTCCACCGTCACCGCCGCGCTGGCGCCGGGGCGCGACGCCGCCGACGTGCTCGCCGCTTTGTTCCCCTGCGGCTCGATCACCGGCGCGCCCAAGGTGCGCGCGATGCAGGCGATCGCCGCGATCGAGCGGGGCAGCGCGCGCGACGTCTACACCGGCGCGATCGGGCGGATCGACGCGGGCGGCGACGCGCAGTTCAGCGTCGCCATCCGCACGCTGACGCTCGCCGCCGGCGCGGAGGCCGCGCTGCTCGGCGTCGGCGGCGGGATCGTCGCCGACTCGCGCGCGGAAGAGGAATGGGACGAGGCGCTCGCCAAGGCGGCCTTCGTCGCGCACGCGGTGACCACGCCCGACCTGATCGAGACGCTCGCCTTCGACCCGCTCGAGGGGCTGCTGCTGGTCGACCGCCATCTCGCGCGGATGAAGGCCAGCGCGGCGGCGCTCGGCTTCGACTTCGACCGCCACGCCGCGCGCAACGAGCTGCAGGCGGCGACCTTTCGGCTGCGCGAGCGCGCGCGCGTGCGGCTGGTGTTGGCGCCGTCCGGCGCGGTCGCGATCGAGGTTACCGCGCCGCCCGCGCCGCGGCTCGCCCCGCTGCGCGTCGCGCTGGCGCCGCTGCCGGTGACGCCGCGCGACTGGCGGCTGCGCCACAAGAGCAGCGACCGCGGCTTCTACGACCGCGCGCGCCGCGCCGCGGGCGAGGACGAGGTGGTGTTCGTCGCCCCCGACGGCCGCCTCACCGAGGGCAGCTTCACGACGCTGTTCGTCGCGCGCGGCGACGTGCTGGTGACGCCGCGCGCCGGCCCGCTGCTGCCCGGCGTGCTGCGCGCCGAGCTGATCGAGCAGGGGCGCGCGGTCGAGGGCGATCTCACCGCGGCCGATCTCGCGCGCGGCTTCCTGCTCGGCAACGCGCTGCGCGGGCTGATGCCGGCGACGCTCGCGGTTGCATGATGGAGGCGCGCGTCGCATAGGCACGCGCGCTTCCTCAACGAAGGCGCCCGCCATGCACACCTCCGCCGCGCTCGACCGCATCAATCCCTCGCCGACGCTGGCGATCACCAGCCGCGTGATGGAGCTGAAGCGTGCCGGGGTCGACGTGATCGGCCTGGGCGCGGGCGAGCCCGACTTCGACACGCCCGATTTCGTCAAGGAGGCCGCGATCGCGGCGATCCGCGCGGGCAAGACCAAGTACACCAACGTCGACGGCACGCCCGAGCTGAAGGAGGCGATCGTCGCCAAGTTCAAGCGCGACAACGGCCTGGATTACACCCCGGCGCAGATCAGCGTGAACGTCGGCGGCAAGCACACGCTGTTCAACGCGCTGGTGGCGACGCTCGACGCCGGCGACGAGGTGATCGTGCCCGCGCCTTTTTGGGTGAGCTACCCCGACGTGGTGCAGTTCGCGGGCGCCACCCCGGTGATCGTCGCCGCGGGCGCCGACGTCGGCTACAAGCTGACGCCCGCGATGCTCGAGGCGGCGATCACGCCGCGCACCAAGTGGGTGATCCTCAACTCGCCGTCCAACCCGACCGGCGCCGCCTATACCGTCGACGAGCTCAGGGCGCTGGGCGCGGTGTTCGAGCGCCACCCGCACGTGTGGATCTTCGCCGACGATATGTACGAGCATATCGTCTACGACGGCTTCCGCTTCGCCACGATCGCCGAGGTCTGCCCGTCGCTGTACGAGCGCACGCTGACGGTCAACGGCTGCTCCAAGGCCTATGCGATGACCGGCTGGCGGATCGGCTTCGCCGGCGGCGCGCCGTGGCTGATCAAGGCGATGAGCAAGCTGCAGTCGCAGTCGACCAGCAACCCCTGCTCGATCGCCCAGGCCGCCGCGGTGGCCGCGCTGACCGGCGACCAGTCCTTCCTCCAGGAGCGCGCCGCCGCCTTCCAGATCCGGCGCGACCTCGTCGTCGGCCTGCTCAACCAGGCCGAGGGCATCACCTGCCCGACGCCCGAGGGCGCCTTCTACGTCTACCCCGACGTCAGCGGCGTGATCGGCAAGGCGACGCCGGCGGGGCGCAAGATCGAGACCGACAGCGACTTCGTCGGCTATCTGCTCGACGACGCCAAGGTGGCGGCGGTGCAGGGCGTGGCGTTCGGTGTCTCGCCCGCGATGCGGATCAGCTACGCCACGTCGGAGGCGCTGCTCACCGAGGCGTGCCACCGCATCCAGCAGGCGTGCGCCGCGCTCCGCTGAGTGACGCGACGGTCACGAACGGAAACGATTCGGTTCGAACGTTGACATATCGGCGCGGGAACGCCGCGCCTATATGGGCGCCAGATGAACGCTCCGCCCAGAGGCCGTTCATCGACCGATCCTTATTCCTCCAGCCCAAGGGCGCGCATCGCGCCCGTCGAACCGGAGCGGCCGCGCGGGCGGTCGGAGAGAAGAGAGTAACGCCATGAACCGTTTCATCAAGTCCAGCTTCGCGCGCCAGTTCGCCGGCGGCTTCCTGATCGGCGCGGCGGCGATGCTCGGGATCCATGCCAGCCAGGCCGAGACCCCCGCCAACGCCTATGCCGCGACCCACGCCGCGCGCTGATCGAGGGCAGAGCGCCCGCCACGCGCGCGGGCGATGAAATGCGCTGATCCATGTTGCCGCCGCGCCGCGCGCTCCCCATCTTCCGCGACATGACCAAGCTCCCTCACCGCCGCCTCGCCGCGCTCGCGCTCGGCGCTCTCTCGCTGGCGAGCTGCGGTGCGGCCGAGGCCGAGCGCGCGGTGCCGATCCCCGCCGCCGCGCGCGACGTCGCGCCCACGCCCGGGCTCCAGACCGCGGTGCTCGCGGGCGGGTGCTTCTGGGGCATGGAGGCGGTGTTCCAGCAGGTCCGCGGCGTGCGCGACGTCACCGCTGGCTATGCCGGCGGCACCGCCGCGACCGCCAATTACCGCGACGTCAGCAGCGAGACGACCCGCCACGCCGAGGCGATCCGGGTCCGCTACGACCCGCGCCTGGTGAGCTACGCGACGCTGCTGCGCGTCTATTTCTCGGTGGCGCACGATCCGACCCAGGTGAACCGCCAGACCCCCGACGTCGGTACCAGCTACCGATCGGCGATCTTCGCGCAGACTCCCGAGCAGCGCGCCGTCGCCAACGCCTATATCGCGCAGCTCGGCGCCGCGCACGCCTTCCAGCGCCCGATCGCGACCAAGGTGGAGGCCGGTGCCTTCTACCCGGCCGAGGCGGAGCACCAGGACTTCTTCCGGCGCAACCCGTACCACCCGTACATCGTGCGCTGGGACAAGCCCAAGGTGGCCGCCTTCCGCGCCGGCTTCCCGCGCCTGGCGGGCTGAGCCCACCGCGATCGCGCGGCGACCGGCTACAGCCGCGTCCCCACCGCGGCGCAGGCGAGGAACATCAGCAGCCCGGCGAAGCGGTTGCTGCGGAAGCGCGCGAGCGCGCCGGCGCCGTCGTCTGGCACCAGCGTCGCCGCCTGCCAGCCGAGGTGGAGCGCCATGGGCGCCAGGGCGGCGAGCACCAGCGCGTCGGCGCGGACCTGCCAGAAGGCCGCCGCCCATAGCGCCAGCGCCAGCGCGTAGCACAGCGCGACGCCCGCGCGGACGTGCCGCCCCATCGCCAGCGCCGACGAGCCGATCCCGATCAAGGCGTCGTCCTCGCGGTCCTGCAGCGCGTAGATCGTGTCATAGCCCACCACCCAGCAGATCGCGCCGGCGTAGAGCAGCAGGCCGGGCGTCGTGAGCGCGCCCCACACCTCGCTCCAGCCGACCAGCGCGGCCCAGGAGAAGACCAGCCCGAGCCACAGCTGCGGCCACCAGGTGATGCGCTTCATGAAGGGATAGGCCGCGACCGGCGCCAGCGCGGCGAGCGACACGATCGCGGCGTACAGGTGCAGCTGGAGCAGCACCACCAGCCCGATCAGGCACAGCGCCACCAGCCACGCCCAGGCGGCGCCGAGCGAGACCTGGCCGCTGGCGAGCGGGCGGTGGCGCGTGCGCGCGACGCTGGCGTCCAGCTCGCGGTCGACGATGTCGTTGTAGACGCAACCCGCGCCGCGCATCGCCACGCTGCCGAGCAGGAGCCACAGCAGGAGCGGCCAGCGCTCCACCGCGCCGCCGGCGAGCGCCACCGCCCAGGCGCCGGGCCAGAACAGCAGCCACCAGCCGATCGGCCGGTCGAGCCGCGCGAGCAGCGCGAGCGCGCGCGGTAGCGGCGGGAGCGCGGCGACGAGGCCGCGGTGCTGGCTGTCGGGGACGATCTCGGTCACGCGCGCCGCTCTAGCGCGTCCCGCCCCGCGACCAAAGCCGCGGTTGCGGTGCCACCGCGTGCCCGCCATGGTCGCGCGTCAACCGTCCCCGCGGAGAGGATAATCATGGTCGCCCGGCCGGCATGACGTTGCTCGCCATCGCCCTCGTCATCGTGCTGCTGGTGCTGCTGGTGGCGCTCGCCAAGGCGCCGCCGCTGGTCGCCTTCGTCGTCGCCGCGCTGCTGGGCGGCGTGCTGCTCGGCGTGCCGCTCGAGACCATCCCCAAGGCGATCGAGAAGGGGATCGGCGACACGATCGGGCCGCTGGTCGTGATCGTGGTGCTCGGCGCGATGGCGGGCAAGCTGATCGCGGACAGCGGCGCGGCGCGGCGGATCGCCGACGCGCTGATCGCGCTGTTCGGCCCGCGGCGGCTGCCGCTGGCGATGGCGGCGACCGGCTTCCTGGTCGGCATCCCGCTGTTCTACAACGTCGGCTTCGTGCTGATGGTGCCGCTGATCTTCTCGATCACCGCGCGCGCCAAGCTGCCCCCGGTGCATGTCGGCATGCCGCTGCTCGCTGGCCTGTCGATCGCGCACGGTTTCCTGCCGCCGCATCCCTCCCCCACCGCGCTGGTGACCCAGCTCCACGCCGATCTCGGCCAGACGCTGATCTACGGCCTGATCGTCGGCGTGCCGACGCTGCTGATCGCGGGGCCGCTGTTCGCGATGACACTGAGAGGCATCCAGTCGCCGCCCTCGACATTGTTCGGCAGCGACGACGCGGGCGAGCGTCGGCTGCCGGGCACCGCGGTGAGCTTCCTGTGCGCGCTGCTGCCGGTCGGGCTGATCGCGGGCACCACCGCGCTGGGCTATCTCGCGCTGCCGCCCGACCTCGCGTCGGCGGTGCGCTTCGTCGGCAACCCGACGGTGGTGCTGCTGGTGGCGATCGCGATCGCGATGCTCGCGTTGCGCGCGGGCAGCGGCCTGCCCCTGCCGCGGATGATGGAGAGCTTCGCCGGCGCCACGCGCGACATCGCGCCGATCCTGCTGATCATCGCGGGTGCGGGCGCGCTCAAGCAGGTGCTGGTGGAGAGCGGCGCCGACCGCGTGCTCGCCGCCGAGCTGGCGACGCTGCCGATCCCGCCGCTGGTGCTGGGCTGGCTGCTCGCCTGCGTGATCCGGATCGCGCTCGGCTCGGCGACGGTGGCGGGGCTCACCGCCGGCGGGCTGGTCGCGCCGCTGCTCGCCACCAGCGGCGCGAACCCGAACCTGATGGTGCTCGCGATCGGCGCGGGCAGCCTGATGTGCAGCCACGTCAATGACTCGGGCTTCTGGATGTTCAAGGAATATTTCGGGCTGAGCCTGCGCGACACCTTCCGCTCCTGGTCGCTGATGGAGACGCTGGTCGGCAGCTTCGGGCTGGTGTTCGTGCTGCTGCTCGACGCGGTCGTGTAGCGCCGCGCGACCGACCTGCGCCACGCGTCGCCGCGGCGCGCCCGCACGCACCTTCGGCCATGCGGTGTCACGGGAACGTCGTCGCCCGATGCGACGGTGACCGGCACCGCGCGGCTATAATGGAAGCCGCAAGTGGAGGCGGAGGCGGGTATGACGGGACGGATCACGCGCGGGACGCGAACGCTCATACCCCTCGCTTTCCTGCTCGCCACCCCGCTCGCCACCCCGCTCGGCGCCGCGCCGCGCGGCGCGGTGCGGCCGCACGAGCTCCGAGTCGAGCGCGTGGTCGCGCTGGTGCGCCACGGCGTGCGCGCGCCGATCCCGGGCGAGGTACCCGCGGGCACGCGCACCGACGCGGCGTGGCCGCGCTGGCCGGTGGCGCCCGAGCGGCTCACCCCGCACGGCGCGCGCGCGCTGCGGATCGAGGGCGCGCTGGCACGCCGCTGGCTCGACTCGCTCGGCCTCACCGCGCGCGGGCGCTGCCCCGCGGCCGGGCAGCTGAGCGTCTGGACCAACACCGCCGAGCGCACCGTCGCCAGCGGCGCCGCGCTCGTGGACGGACTCGCGCCGGGCTGCGCGGTGCCGGTCGGGCATCGCGGCGCGGGCGAGGTCGATCCGCTGTTCGAGCCGCTGCGCGCCGGGGCGGCGCCGTTCGACCCGCGCGCCGCGATCGAGTCGATCCAGGCCTATACCGGCGGGGTCGAGCGGATGGCGGAGCGCTACCGCCCCCAGCTCGCCGAGCTCGACCGCGCGCTCGGCTGCGGCGACGCGGCGGGCTGCAGCCCGGCCGCGCCCGCGGCGCTGCGCCCCGGCGCCGACGGTCGCTCGATCGAGCTCAGCGGCCCGATCCGCGACCAGTCCGGGACGGCGCAGGTGCTGCTGCTGCAATATGCCGAGGGGCTCACCGCGCGCACGCGCTGGGCACGGGTCGACGCCGCCGCGCTGCGCCAGCTCGGCGCGCTCCACGCCGCCCTGTTCGACGTCTTCTCGCGGCCGCCCTATATGGCCGCGCGTCAGGCGGGGCCGCTCGCGCGCCGCGTCGAGGAGCGGCTCACCGCGCGCGACGGCCCCGCGGTCGAGCTGCTGGTCGGGCATGACACCAACGTCACCGCGCTCGCCGCGGTGCTGGGCGTGACGCTGTCCGCGCCCGGCTATGCCGCGGGCGACGTCGCGCCGGGCGGCGCGCTGGTGCTGGAGCTGCTGCGCGGCCGCGCCGGGGCGCGCTTCGTGCGCGTGACCTATCGCACCCAGTCGCCGACCCAGCTGCGCCGCCTCGCGCGCGGCGGCGCCGTGACCCGGCTCGCGATCCCGGGCTGCGCCGGCGGGCCGGAGCGGAGCTGCCCGCTCGGCGAGTTCGTGCGGCGGCTGCGCGCGCGCACCGCGGGCTGAGCCCCGCTTGCACCGCCGCGGCGGCGCGCCGACAAGGGGACATGATCCGTACCCTCCTCGCCCTTACCGCGCTCGCCGCGTCGCCCGCCCTCGCCCATCAGCAGGGCCAGCGCCCGCCGCTCACCGCCGCGGCGCCGCAGCCCGCCGCGGCGCGCACGTGGCCGACGCGCGAGGCCGACGCCGAGCTGCGCGACGTCGCCTTCGCCGCGGGCGGGCGGATGGCGCGCGTGCGGCTCCATTATACCACGCTCGGCACGCCGCACCGCGACTCGCGCGGCGCGATCGACAATGCGGTGATGGTGCTCCACGGCACCGGCGGCACCGGCAAACAGTTCCTCCAGCCGCAGTTCGCCGACCAGCTCTACGGCCCCGGCCAGCCGCTCGACATCGCGCGCTACTATGTCATCCTCCCCGACAACATCGGGCACGGCGGGTCGTCCAAGCCGTCGGACGGCGCGGGTCCCGATTTCCCGCGCTACGACTACGACGACATGGTCGCGCTCCAGCACCGGCTGGTGACCGAGACGCTCGGGATCAAGCGGCTGCGATTGCTGATGGGCACGTCGATGGGGTGCATGCACGCGCTGATGTGGGGCGAGCGCTGGCCCGACGCCGCGCGGGCGCTGATGCCGCTCGGCTGCGAGGCGGTGCCGATCGCCGGGCTCAACCGGATGTGGCGCCAGCTCGCGATCGACTCGATCACCGCCGACCCGGCCTATGCCGGGGGCCGCTACGAGGCGCAGCCGCTCGCCGGGCTGCGCGGCGCGGCCTCGCTGCTGTTCGTCGCGGGCGGCGCGCCGATCTACCTGCAGGATGCCTATCCGACGCGCGACGCCGCCGCCGATTACGCGCGCCAGCGAGTCGCCGCCTCGCTCAAGGGGCTCGACGCCAACGACCTGATCTGGGCGCTCGATTCGTCGCGCAGCTACGATCCCTGGCCGCGGCTGGAGGCGATCACCGCGCCGGTGACCTGGATCAACTCGGCGGACGATTTCATCAACCCGCGCGCGCTCGACTATCCCGAGCGCGCGGTGCGGCGGATGCGCGACGCGCGTTTCCGGCTGATCCCCGAGAGCGTCGGGACGCGCGGCCACGGCAGCCACACCTGGGCGCGGCTGTGGAAGGACGATCTCGTCGCGCTGCTCGCGCGCTCGGCCAGGCGCTGATCCGGCCGGACGCGCGCGGCTTGCGCGCGCGCGCCGGGCGACCTAGCGCCGGGCGCATGCGTGCCCTCCTCCCGCTCGTCGCGCTCGCCGCGCTGCTCCCCTCGCCCGCCGCGGCGCAGCGCGCCGACCGCGCCACGCCGGGCTGGGTGCGCGTCCGGCTCGAGACCGCGGACGGGCCGATCGTGCTCGCGCTCGACGCGCGCCACGCGCCGATCACCACCGCCAACTTCATGCGATACGTCGACGACGGTCGGTTCGACGGCGTCAGCTTCTATCGCACCGCGCGCAACAAGCGCGACCCGCGCTACGGCTTCATCCAGTCGGGCATCCGCACCGACGCGCGCCGCTTCCTCGACACGATCCCGCACGAATCGACCAAGCAGACCGGGATCAAGCACCTCGACATGACGATCTCGATGGCGCGGCTCGGCCCGCCCGGCGCGGCCAACGGCAATTGGTTCATCACGGTCGGCGCGATCCCCTCGATGGACTGGAGCCCGACCAACCCGGGCTATGCCGCCTTCGGCCGAGTCGTGGCGGGGCAGGCGACGGTGAAGCGCATCCTCGCCGAGCCGACCGGCGGCGGGATGAAGGGCACGCTGATGCTGGAGCCGGTCCGGGTCAACAAGGCGATCCGGCTCGACGGCGCCGCCAGGCCGACCGGCCGCCCGCGCCCCTGGCTGATCGAGCGCCGCCGCGACGGCTGAACTCTCGGCGCCCCCGGCTCGTTGAGGGCGGAGCGAAGGAGAGCGACATGAGCGAGCAGCCGAACAAGCCGGGCGGTGACTTCCGCGAGGACGGCAAGGTCCGCGACGCGGGCGACGAGCAGGCGGTCAAGAACCAGGGCGGCACCACGCCCGAGGCCTATCCGAAGAAGGACGGCGGCCGCGCCACCGGCGAGGACAGCGCGGTGGGCGCGGGCCGCGGCGAGAGCGACGGGCAGTAGCCCAGATCGCGCCCTAGCCGCGCGGCAGCGCCTCGACATAGGCGCGCACCGCGTCGGCGATCGGCACCGGGCGGCCGGTCGGCAGGTGGACGTTGACGCTCACCATCGTGATCACGCTGCACAAGGCGCCGGTCGCCGGGTTGGCCAGCTCGAAGCGCAGCGTCATGCTGGTGGTGCCGAGCCGCTCGACTCGCACGTGCGCCTCCACCTCATCGCCCCAGGTGAAGGGCGCGAGATAGTCGAGCTCGGCGCGGCGGACGTGGAACTCGCTCTCCTCCCACACCGGGCCGAGCGCCTCGGCGATGCCGCTCGCGCGCCAGAACTCGGTCGCGGCGACATCGGCATATTCGAGGTAGCGCGAGTTGAAGACGACGCGCTGGCCGTCGATCTCGGCGTAGCGGACGCGGAAGCGGGTGGAGAAGGCGAAGCCGGGGCGGGTCATAGGCCGCGCCTGTGGCGACGCCGCGGTGCCGGGTCAACGTCCCCGCGTCAGAGCTCGATCACGCGGTCGGGCAGCTCGTTGGCGTCGCTCGCGCTCTTGGGCAGCTGCTCGGCGAGGATCGCGCCGACCGCGCCGACCGCCGCGACCATGCCCTCGCCCGGCTGCCCGGCGCGCACCGAGTCGACCAGCGCCGCCATCGCCGCCCCCCAGCGCTCCGGGGGCACCGCGGCGTGGACCGCGCGGTCGGCGACGATCTCGGCGGCGCGCTCGTCGGCGGAGAGGTAGAGCAGCACCGCCTCGCGTCCGGCGGTGCGGCGCTCGGCGGCGAGGCGGAAATACAGGAGCGCGCGCCGCCGAACGCGCCGCCGCCGCGTCGCGCGCGGGGTCAGCGCGAGCCGCAGCGGCATCCAGGCGAGCAGCAGCCGCGCGACGAGGAAGGTCGCCGCCTGGGCCACCAGCAGCAGCGCGAGCGCGGCCGCGCGCGACTCGCCCCAGCCGTTGCCCGGCGCGAGCGCGGCGGGCCACAGCGCCGCCGCCGCGGGCACCGCCAAGGTGGCGAGCAGCGCGTAGTGGAGCGCGACATCGTGATAGGCGTCGGACCGTTCGCTGACCACGGTGACGATCTCGCCGTCGGTGGCGCGCTCGGCGGCGGTCACCGCCGCGGTCACCGCGGCGCGCTCCGCGGGGGTGAGCACCAGCCGCGCCATCACCAGCTGCCGCTCGCGCCGCCGCCGCCGAAGGAGCCGCCGCCGCCCGAGAAGCCCCCGCCGGAGAAGCCGCCGCCGCCGCCGCCGCCCCAGCCCGATCCGCCGCCGCCCCACAGCACCACCGGCGCCCAGCCGCCGCGATAGCGCTTGCCGCCCGCGGAGCGGCGCAGCAGCGGCAGCAGCACGAAGACGAGCACCACCGCGATCCAGAAGGCGACGACCATCCAGTCGCCCCCGTCCTCCGCGCGCGCCGGCTTGGCGCTGGCCTGCGCGGCGCGGCGCTCGGCCGCCTCGAGTGGCAGCTTGAGCTGCTCGGCGAGCTGCTGCGCGCCCGCGACGATCCCGCCCGCCATGTCGCCGGCGCGGAAGCGCGGCAGGATGGTCTGGTTGACCACGATGCTGGCATAAGCGTCGGTGACGATCGGCTCGAGCCCGTAGCCGACCTCGACCCGCACCTTGCGCTCGTTGGGCGCGACCAGCAGGATCACGCCATTGTCGGCGCCTTTCTGCCCGATCCCCCAGGCGCGGCCCAGCCGATAGCCGTAGTCCTCGATCGTATAGCCCTGCAGGCCGGGCACCGTGGCGACGACGAGCTGGCGCGACGAGGCCTTCTCGACCGCGGCGGAGAGCTGCTCGAGCTGGCGCACCTGCTCGGCGTCGAGCAGCTTCGCTTCGTCGACCACGCGGCCGGTCAGCGGCGGGAACTGCTGCGCGGTCGCGGTCGCCGCCGCGATCAGCCACAGCGCCGCGACCAGCAGCGCGCACCAGCGCTTCGCCGTCGCCGAGGTCCGATCCGTCACGTGCGAGACGCGACCGTGCTCCCGCGCCCGCGGGAGCACGGAGCCACGAGCGCCGTTCCCGAAGGAGTGGGCTCGGGCGCTCGCCGGAGCACGCTTCCGCTCCGATGGATCGGACACCGATCCGGGCGCGCGCGCGATCATCGTCGCGGCTCAGCCGCCGAAATTGACGGTGGGGGCCTGCTCGGCACCGGGGCTCGTCGCCTGGAACGGGACGAGCGGCTTGGCGCCGTAGAAGATCTTGGCGCCGACCGCGTCGGGGAAGGTGCGGATGCGCGTGTTATAGTCCTGCACCGCCTGGTTGTAGTCGCGGCGCGCGATGGTGATGCGGTTCTCGGTTCCTTCCAGCTGCGACTGGAGCGAGAGGAAGTTCTGGTTCGACTTGAGGTCGGGATAGGCCTCCTGCAGCCGCTGCAGCGACAGCGTCACCGCGTTCTGCGCGGCGGCGTAGCGCTGCACCGCGGCGGGGTCGCTGAGCTGGTCGCCGCTCACCTGCACGCGATTGGCCGAGGCGCGCGCCTCGGTGACGCGGGTGAGCACGTCCGATTCCTGCTTGGCATAGCCCTTCACCGTCGCGACGAGATTGGGGATCAGGTCGGCGCGGCGCTGATACTCGTTCTGCACGTCGGCCCAGCGCGCCTTGGCATTCTCCTCGGCGGTGGGGACGCTGTTCACGCCGCAGGCGGCGAGCGGCAGGGCCATCACGAGCGCGGCGGCACGACGGTGCATCATGTTGAACTCCCCTCTGTTCCGGCGAACCATACGCCCGCGCCAACGCGGGCACAGGGGTAAAAGTTACCAGGGGAGTAACGATCTTCTCGCCGCGGTCAGCCCGTGCCGGCGGCGCGCGGGGCGGTCGGCCAGCGCGCGCGCTCCTCGAGCAGGCGAGTCACCGCGTCCATGTTCGCGCTGCCCCACTCGCACAGTGGCGCCAGCGCGGCGGCGAGGCCGTGGCCCAGCGGCGTCAGCGTGTAATCGACGCGCGGCGGCACCTCCCGATAGTCGCGGCGCGTGACGATGCCGTCGGCCTCCAGCTCCTTCAGCTGCTGGATCAGCACCTTGTCACTCACGCCGCGGACCGCGCGCTTGAGCGCGCCGTAGCGGTTCGGCCCCTGGATCAGGAAATAGATGATCAGCGGCTTCCACTTGCCCGCGATGACGCGGAGCGTGGCGTCGAGCCCGCAGCTGAAGCCGGCGGCGGGTAGGTCTAGGGTATCGGTCATTTCCTGGTACTTACCAAAAGGTGCATACTTGTCGACAGGTAGGCACGTCCTCAGCTCTGCGCCAGTTCGCAGAACGGAGCAGACGATCATGAAGAGACTCGAGGGCAAGACCGCGGTGGTGACCGGCGGCGGGACGGGCATCGGCTTCGCCACCGCCAGGCGCTTCGTCGAGGAGGGCGCGTTCGTCTACGTCACCGGGCGCCGGCAGGAGCCGCTGGAGCGGGCGGTGGAGGAGCTCGGTGCCAACGCGCGCGCGGTCCAGGGTTCGGTCTCCGACCTCGCCGACCTCGCGCGGCTGTTCGACCAGGTGAAGGCCGAGCGCGGCACGCTCGACGTGCTGTTCGCCAACGCCGGCCACGGCGACCTCGTCCCGCTCGGCCAGATCACCGAGGAACAATATCAGCGCACCTTCGACATCAACGTGAAGGGCGTCCTCTTCACGGTGCAGGCGGCGCTGCCGCTGATGCGCGCGGGCGGCTCGATCATCCTCACCGGCTCGACCACCGGGGCGATGGGCACGCCCGCGTTCAGCGTCTACAGCGCGACCAAGGCGGCGGTGCGCAACTTCGCGCGCAGCTGGGCGCAGGACCTGCGCGGCACCGGCATCCGCGTCAACGTGCTCTCGCCCGGGCCGACGCTGACCGAGCTGGCGCAGGAGGTCGTCGGCCGCGACGCGATGGTCGAGCTGGGCGCGAGCACGCCGATCGGCCGCGTCGGCCAGCCCGACGAGATCGCCGCGGTGGCGGCGTTCCTCGCCTCCTCGGACAGCAGCTTCCTCACCGGGGGCGAGGTCTTCGCCGACGGCGGGCTGGCGCAGGTGTGAGCGCGCGCGGCGGAGCGGATCCACTGGACCGCGCCGCCGAACAGCGGCAACCTCAGGGGATGGAACCCGATTCCCGCCGAGACGCGCCGATGATCGAGCGCGCGCGCAGCGTCGCCGCCGGGTTCGCCGACGTCGGCCTCACCCAGGCCGAGGAGCTGCTGCGCCGCGTCTCGCCCGAGGGCCGGGCGCAGGCGCGGCGCGAGCGCGAGGCGCGGGCGCGGCGGCGGCGTCGCGTGCTGGTGCGGCTCGCGCTCGCCGCCGCGGCGTCGCTGCTGACCTGGGCGCTGCTCGCGCTCGCGGTCGCGCCGGCGGTCGCGCTCGGAGTCGCCGCGGCGCTGATGCTGCTGCTGACCATCCTCGTCCTCCTCCGCGCGGCGCCGCGCGCGCCGGGCCGTGAGGCGCTGGCGGGCGCGACGCTGCCCGATCTCGCCGCCGAGGCCGCTTTGTGGCTCGCCGCGCAGCGCCGCGGCCTGCCCGCGCCCGCGCTGCGGCTGAGCGAGACGATGGCGCAGCGGCTCGAGGCGCTCGCGCCGCGGCTCGCGCAGCTCGACCCGCGGAGCCCCGCCGCGGCGCAGGTGCGCGCGCTGCTGGCGGTCGAGCTGCCCGACCTGGTCGAGGGCTGGCGCGCGGTGCCGATCTCGCTGCGCGGCGCCGCGCGGGACGGCGGCGCCGCGCCCGACGCCCTGCTCGAGAACGGCCTGCGGCTGATCGACGGCGAGATCGCGCGAGTCGACCAGGCGCTGGGCCGCGGCGCGGTCGACGGCATCGCGGTGCGCGGCCGCTATCTCGAGCTGAAATACGACGCCGACGGCGAGTTGGGCTGAGCCGCCGCCGCCCGCTCAGCCCCCGGTCAGCAGCACCACCGGCACGCGCAGCACCGTGCGCAGGTCGGTCGCGTCCTCGGTCGCGCCCACCTCGACCGACCAGTTGAGGCTGGCGCGATCGGTCACGCGATAGGTCACGCCGAACAGAAAGCGCCCGATCTGCAGGTCGCGCGAGATCGTCTCGCGCTCGCCGGGCCAGGCCGCGGTGGGCTCGATCAGCATGGTGCGGGTGCGCGTGCCGAACGCCCAGGTGTGCGCGTAGCCGAAGTTCACCGTGGTGCGCTGGTTGAGCGAGATGCCGATCCCCGCCGAGCCCGAGATCGCGTCGCCCGGGTCGACATAGGTGATCACCACCGGCGGGATCCGCGTGTCGACGTCGCGCGGCAGGTTGAAGGTGTAGCCGAGCGTGCCGAACAGCACGACCGGGTCGCTCGGCAGGATCGCGGTGACGCTCGGCGCGATGCCCCAGAAGCCCGCCCCCGTCGCGGCGCGGGTCGGCCGGCCGAGATCGTCGCGGCGGATCGCGAAGGGGTTGCTGCCGGTCGGCAGCACGCCCTGGAGGTTGCCGATCAGATAGGGCCGGCCGTTGCCGCCGCTGAGCAGCTGGTAGCGCGCGGTCAGCTCGATGTCGCCGATCCCGGTCCCCTTGACCGAGCTGTCGATCGTCGCGGCCTGGTCGTTGTTGGTGCTGCCCGCGATCGGCGCGATGATCGAGGCGTCGGCGCGGTGGATGAAAGGCGCGCGCACGCCCAGCTCGAACCGGTCGGTCAGGCCGTAGCGCAGCGCCGCCGAGGCGGTGAGCACGTCCTGGCGGCTCTCGTTGATGTCGAACACGCCCACCAGCACCGCCTCGACCAGCTCGACCCCGCGGAACACCGCGCGGCTGCGGTCGGCGCGCGCGTAATCGACCTGCAGCTCGCCGGTGAGCTGGCCCTTGCGCGTCACCACGCTCGCCTGGCTGTCGAGCACCGCGAGCTGGATCGGCTGGTCGGCGTCCTCGGGCGCCTGGCCGACGCGCTCGAGCGGGGGCTGAAGCACGCCCGCCGGGTCGCCCGGGGTACCGGGCGCCGCGCCCTGCGCCGCGCTGATCGCGGGCGCGCGCGGCGGCGCCGCGGCGAGCTGCGGCAGCGGCGCCGCCTCGGCGCGCGCGACCGACTGCGCCTGCGAGTCGACGCGACGGCGCAGCTCGGCCAGCTCGGCCGCTTGCGCGTCGAGCCGGGCGCGCTGCGCCTCGATCAGCCGCAGCGCCTGGTCGAGCTGGCGCTGCATCGAGGCGCGGCGGCGCGGCGTTTGCGCCTCGGCGGCGGGGGCGGTGAGGGTCGAGGCGGCGAGGAGCGCGAGCGCGACTCGCCGCATCACTGCGCCCTCATCGCGGTGGCGGCACCCGCGACCTCGCCGACGCGCAGCAGCGCCGAGCCGGCGAGCAGCTCCGCCCCCGCCGCGCCCAGGTCGATCGCGACGCTGGTCTGCGTGTCGATCGTGCGATCGCTGCCCGAGTTCGCGATCGCGCTGCCGAAGACATGGCCCGCGAGATGGGTCACCGTGAGATCGCTGCCGCTCAGTTCCACCGTCCGTGTGCCCCCCTGCTGACCCTGCGTGATCACGCCATGGTCGGTCATCCCGCCCGCGATCGCCTCCAGCCCCGCCGGCACTCCCGCCGCCGCGGCACCGCCCGCGCCCACGCCGACCGCCGGCGCGCTCGCCGCGGGCGTGACCTGGAGACCGCCGCGCGAGTCGTAGCTGACGGTCGGCGCGCGCGTCGCCGCCGCGGCGCCCGCCACCGCCGGCGCGGCGGCGACCGTGACGCCCGCGCGCGGGGCGTAGACGGTCAGCGTCGGCGCGCCCTGGCTCGCCTGGAAGACGGTGCGCAGCACGACGGCGCCGTCGACCGCGGTCTGCGTCTGCACCGTCAGCGCGACGTCGATCCCGCCCGGCAGCATGAAGCCGCCGCGCTCGTCCGCCAGCGTCGCGTCGGGCACGGGCGCCAGCGCGCCGAACAGCGCCTGGCCGAGCCCCAGCAGCATCAGCGCCGCGCCGCTCACGATATGTCGCCGTAGGACGGCGCGGTGATCGACAGCGCCTGCTGGCTGACCGGGTCCGAGAAGCGGCCGCCGATCGGCGCGCGCGCGTAGGCGAGCCACTGCGCGTCGCGGTTGAAGCGCGACTTGGCGAGCGGCTGGTCGTCGGCGAGGACGAAGTAGATGCCGTTCCAGGCGCGCTCGAAGTCGGCGCGCGGCATCACGTTGACCCCGCTCGACGGGTCGCCGAGCAGCACCTCGCGCGCGCTGACGCCCTTCACCACGACGAAATGGCGGTACTGGCGGATCGCGATCAGCGCGATGCCGGGCACGCCGGTCTGGCGCACCTTGTCGAGCGAGACCTTGTAGCCGTCGGCGCGCAGCCCCCTGCTCGCCAGCCAGCGCTTCATGTCGAGGAGCGAGAAGCCGAGCCGGCGGATCTGCTCCTGGTCGCCGCGCAGCCACATGCCGCGGAACGCGAGGTCCTCGCGCACGTCGAAGTCGTAATGGTAGCGCAGCAGCGTCGCCAGCGCGGCGGAGCCGCAGCTGAAATCGTAGCGCTGGCGCACGATGCCTTCGAAGCGTCGCTCCGCCATCGAGCGGACCGCGACGCGATAGTCGCCGACCGGTCCCGCCCCCGCGCCGCCGACGAAGCGCGAGCCCGGCGCCACGTCGCCGGCGCAGGCCGCGGTCTGCGCGCCCAGCAGGGCGACCGCGAGCCAGGTCGAAGCGGGGACGGACCGGCTCATGGCGCCGGGGCGAGCGCGATCGTGACGTTCATCGCGGCGTTGATCGCCACGTTGTTGCCGGTGTTGACGCTGAGCACGGACAGGCCGGACATGTTCTGGAAGGCCTGGCCGTCGATCGTCGCGTCGCCGGTGCGGACATTGTCGCCGACGCTGTTGTGCGCGACGCCCGCGTTCTGCTCGGCGAGCGCCGACTGGCGCGTGTCCTCGCGCCCGGCGATCAGCGCGAGCGTCGGCTCGTCGAGCGCGGCCGCGGCGAAAGGGGCGGCTGCGAAGGGGGGGGCGGCGGTCTGCGCGGTGGCGTCGCCGGCGCCGAGCGCGCCGGCCAGGATCAGCGGCGATGCCCAGAGGCAGATCGGGATCAGGCGGGGCATGGGCACGCTCCTCGTTACGAAGGAGGACCGGCGGCGGGGGCACCGCCGCCGGCCCAGGGGGTATCAGAAGGTGACGTCGCCGGTGGTCACCGCGACCGAGACGCTCGCGTTCTGCGAGGCGCCCACGCCGGTGTTCTGGTTGAGCGCCTGCATGCCGGCGAAGTTCTGGAACGCGCTGCCGCTGTTGCTCAGCTGGTTGGCCGTGCCGGGCGTGCCGCCCTCACCGCCGCCGCCGAAGGTCACCGAGACGCCGGTGACGTAGCTCGACAGCGTCGAGCTCGCGACCACCGCATTGTCGCCGAACACGTTGGCGTTGGACGCCGAGGCGGTCGCCGAGGTGCCCACCAGCGAGATCGAGTGATCCGAGCTGTCGTTGTTGCTGTTGCTCACCGAATTGTCGGTCGAGTTGTCGGAGCTGTCATTGTTGCTGTTGTTGACGGAATTGTCCGAATTGTCGGTCGTGGAGCTGTTCGAATTGTCGTTGGTCGAGCTGTTCGAATTGTCGGTCATCGAGTTGTCGGAATTTTCGGTGGTGGAGTTGTTCGACGCGTCGGTGGTGGTCGTCGTCGAGCTGTCGTTGTTGCTGTTGTTGGTCGAGCTGTTCGTGTTGTCCGTCGTCGAACTGTTCGAGTTGTCGGTGGTCGAGCGATCGGCGTTGTCCGTGGTCGAGTTGTTGGACGCGTCCGTCGTCGTCGTGGTCGTCGTCGACTTGTCGTTGTAGCTGTCGGCGGTGTTCGTCGAGTTGTTCGAGGAATCACTCGTCGAGTTGTTGGTGTTGTCGGTCGCGGTCGCGCTGTTGTTGGCGGCGACACGACCCGACGAGGCGGTGGCGTTCCCGCTGTCGCTGGTGGTGACCGAATTGTCGGTGGTCGAGTTGTCCGACGCGTCGGTGGTCGTCATCGAGTTGTTGGAGCTGTCCGACGTCGACGAATTATAGCTGTCGGCGGTGTTCGTCGAATTGTTCGAGCTGTCCGACGTGGTCATCGCGTTGTTCGAATAATCGTTGGTCGAGTTGTTCGAGCTGTCCGACGTGGTCACCGCATTGTTCGAATAGTCGTTGGTCGAGCTGTTCGAATTATCCGTCGTCGAGCTGTTCGAATTGTCGGTGGTCGAGTTGTTCGACCAATCGTTCGTCGAGCTGTTCGACCAGTCGTTGGTCGAGCTGTTCGAGCTGTCGGTCGACGCGGTCGAGCCCCCCGCGGCGGCGTTCTGCCCCGCGCTGGCGCCGCTGGTGGGATCGGCGGTCTGCGCCACCGCGGGGGCCGCGATCAGCAGCGCGGCGACGGAGCAGGAGCGGAAGAATTGTGCTTTCATGTCGGCGTTCCTCGCTATCACGTGATCGCCACGCCCCCTGTTGACCGCGCGACGTCGCCGTCGTCGGAGGAGCGGTGCGGCACCGTATCCTCGGTACACCTCGGGTATGCGGACTCCGCTGGCGCTTCTCTGCCCCGACATAAGTGATTCCCTTGCCCTCGTTCGGGGAAAGCCGCTCCCCTCGTTCAGGGGGTGTTCACACGAAGGACGTGCGACAGCTCGGCGCGACGCGCACCGCGCTCTTCAGCATCAGCCACAACAGCTCGGCCTGGCGGTTGGTGTCGGTCTTGAGGAAGATCTGCTTGAGGTACGATCGCGCGGTCTGCTCGCGCACGTGCATCGCCGCGGCGGCGTCGGCCAGGCTCAGCGCGTCGGCGAGCAGGCAGGTTAGCCGGGTCTCGACCGGCGAGAGGCCGTAGAGCTTGCACACCGGCTCGATCAGCCGGCGCAGCTCCTGCGCCGGGTCGAAGACGTAGAGGATCGCGGCGCAGTCCTCGGCGCTGGCGGGCGGCTGCTCGGTGGCGACGATCGCGACGAGCAGCGGGCGCCGCTCGGCGCGGCCCAGCGCGATCACCGGCGCGGCGGCGCGGCCGCGCATCGCGCCGCTGCCGACGACATGGTCGATCGCGGTCTGCAGCCGCAGCGTGTCGGGCAGCCGGCTGCCGCTCAGCAGCGTGCCGCTGCGTCGCAGCCCGTCCTGCCGCGCCATCAGCGCCTCGGCGACATCGTTGGCGAGCATCAGCTGGCCGCGCGCGTTCACCAGCAGCACGCCGACGTCGGCGTGGTTCACCGCCTCGACGAGCCCGCGCGCCTGCGCCTGGGCCCGCGCGCGCTGCGCCCACATCGCGAAGAAGGGCTCGAGCAGCGGCTGACGTCGCGCGCTCTCCGCGTCGGCCCGCGCGCGCGCCGCCTCGCTCGGCCGCTCGAACAATGTCGCTATCGTGACGGTGCCCTCGCCCGCCGCGAAGACGGCGAGGAGCTGGGCCCCCTCCGCCGCGGCGCGCCACTCGCGCGGTGCGCGCGCCGGGCGCGCCGTCTGCTCGGCGACGAGCTGGTCGATCCGGTCGCGCGTGAGCGCGGCGCCACCGGCGTAGAGCGCCGCCGGCGCCCCGGTGGCGGGCTGCCAGGTGACGAGCAGCGCGTCGGCGTCGAGCGCGCGCGCATGGTCCCGGGCGAGCGCGGCGAGCGGGTCGTCGGACTCCGCCGCGGGCGCGACGCGCTCCGGCGGGTGCGCGCTGGCGGCGCGAGCCTCGCCCTGGCCCTGCGCGACCATCGCGACGACGGCGGAGCCGTGCAGCACGCTGACCATTGCTCTCTCCTGTTGCCCGACCGGTCGGGCCGATCGTCCCGCGTTCGCCGCGGTGATGCTGATAGGCCTCTCGTTCTTCGCGTCGTCACCGTAGGTTAGCTGACAAACCATGGAGAGCATGCGGGAATGCCACGGACCGACAAGCGGCCAAGCGGGATGTCCCTTCCCGAAAAGGGACGTGATCGGGCGCGCCTCCCCTCGCGCCGGATGGTGCCGCGATATCAAGGTAAAATGAAGCATAAACAGCGCGTTGTTCGTTTTGCGAACGTTATGGCCGGCGAGATCGGGGCGATCGGCGCGGCTCATCGCCGAAGGTGGTGCTCCGACCGGGACCCTGCCTCCTCCGAACGGGTTAGATCTGCTCGACAGGAGCACGCCATGAGAGACGAGATCAGCCGCACGCGCCAGCGCGAGATCGCCACCGAGCATCTGCTCTTCAAGCTCATCGAATATGTCGAGTCGCGCGATCCCGGGCTGCTCGACTTCCTCGAGGCGAGCCTGTCGCACCTGGGCGACCCGGCGCACGACGACAGCAAGGACGACGCGGGCGTGCGCGCGATCGCCCGCCGCATGATCGCCGGCGCGCGCGCGCAGGGCACGGGCTGAGGCGCGTGCCGCCCGCGCTGGCGGCGGGCTCGCCGGCCTATCGCCGCCTCACGTTGGCGATGCTGTTCGCGGGCTTCGCCACCTTCTCGACGCTCTACGCGGTGCAGCCGCTGCTGCCGCTGCTGGCGGCCGACTTCCGGCTGAGCGCGGAGGCGGCGTCGCTGGCGGTGTCGCTGGCGACGGGGCCGCTCGCGCTCGGCATCCTGGTCGCCGGCGCGGTGTCGGACCGGGTCGGGCGGCGGCCGCTGATGGTGGCGGCGATGATCGCCGCCGCGCTGCTGACCGTGGCGGCGGCGGTGGTGCCCGGCTGGCACGCCCTGCTCGCGCTGCGGCTGCTCGCCGGGCTGGCGCTCGCGGGCGTGCCCGCGGTGGCGATGGCCTATGTCGCCGAGGAGGTCGATGCCGCGTCGATCGGCGCGGCGATGGGGCTCTACATCGCCGGCAGCGCGCTCGGCGGCATGGGCGGCCGGCTGGTCGCCAGCCTGGTCGCCGCGGTGGCGGACTGGCGCTGGGCGCTGGCGAGCGTCGGCGTGATCGGGCTGGGGCTGGCCGAGGCGTTCCGCCGGCTCGCGCCGCCGTCGCGGCGGTTCGCGCCGAGCGACGCCGGCTTGCTGGCGCTGCCGCGCGGTGCGGCGGCACTGTTCCGCGACCCCGGGCTGCGCCTGCTCTATCTCGAGGGCTTCCTGCTGATGGGCGCCTTCGTCACCGTCTACAATTACGCGGGCTTCCACCTGCTCGCGCCGCCCTATCGCCTCGGGCAGGCGACGATCGGGGCGGTGTTCCTGCTCTACGTGCTCGGCTCGCTGAGCTCGCGGCTGTTCGGCGGACTGGCGGGGCGGCTGGGGCGTCGGCGCGTCTTCTGGGCGCCGGTGGTGCTGCTGATCGCGGGCGTCGCGCTCACCGCGGCGGCGCCGCTCGGGCTGGTGATCCTGGGGATCGCGGTGGTGACGATCGGCTTCTTCGGCGCGCACTCGATCGCCAGCGCCTGGGTCGGCCGCCGCGGCGGTGCCGCGCGCGGGCAGGCGGCGGCCTGGTACCTGTTCTTCTACTACCTCGGATCCAGCGTGCTCGGCTCGGCCGGCGGGGTCGCCTGGACGCGCCACGGCTGGTCGGGCGTGGTCCTCTTCTGCGCCGCGCTGGGCGGGATCGCGCTGCTCGGGGGCCTCCTGCTGGTGCGGGTGCGGCCGCTCGCCGCGCCCGAGGATCCCGCCACCGCGCCGCCGCCCGCGCCGGCGTGAGTCGGCGGCACGTCCGGTCCGCGCCGCGCCTATAATGCGCTGAGGTCAGCGCGGAGCGGGGCGGTGCGGGGCGGGATCATCGGGGCGGGGCAGGTCGGCCAGGCGCTCGCGCGGCGCGCGGTCCTGGCGGGGCACGACGTGACGCTCGCCAACTCGCGCGCGCCCGAGACGATCTACGACCTCGCCGCGACGATCGGCTGCGCCGCCGCGCGCGCCGAGGACGTGCCCGCGCTGAGCGAGCTGGTGGTGCTCGCGATCCCCTTCACCGCGGTGTTCGGGCTCGCGCCGGAACTGCTCGCCGGGCGGACCGTGGTCGACGCCAACAATTATTACCCCGACCGCGACGGTCGGATCGCCGCGCTCGACTCGCGCTCCACCACCACCAGCGAGATGGTCGCCCGCCACTTTCCCGCGGCGGCGATCGCGAAGGCGTTCAACGCCATCCTGGCGCGCGACCTGCGCGCGCCGCCGGTGCTGCCCGGTGGCGCCCGCCGCGCGCTGCCGATCGCGGGCGACGACGAGGGTGCCTGCGCCCAGGTCGCGGCATTGCACGGCTCGCTCGGCTATGCCGCGGTCGACGCCGGCCCGCTGGCGGAGGGCTGGCGGTTCGAGCGCGCCAAGCCGGCCTATTGCGTGCCGCTCGACCGCGCCGGGCTGGTCGCCGCGCTCGACGCCGCCGAGCGCGACGTCGACCGGCCCGAGGGATCGTGGCGATGAGCGCGCCTCAGAAGATGCCGAGGAACTTCTTCCGCTTCGGCGCCTCGGCCTTGCTGGTGGTGCCGTCGCCCACGTCGGTGCGCGGCTGGTTCTTCTCGTCGCGCTGCGCCGCCGCGGTCTTGCCGCCGAGGATCGGCCCGCACTGCGCCGCCTTGGCGTCGCCCGGGTCGACGAAGGCGAGCAGCGCCGCGACCGGGGTCGCCACCACCGCCAGCCCGAGACCGACGCCGGCGCGCGCCACCAGCTGCGGCGAGATCACGTTGAGCTGCGGCCGCGCGAAATAGCCTCCCAGCCCCACCGGCGACTGGCCGGAGAAGAGGCTGAACTTCTTCGAATCGGCGCGGAAGGCGAGGTCGAGCGCCTCGGTCTTGAAGCTGAACCCGCCGCGCGCGAGGATCACGTTGTTCTTGGTGTCGATCAGGATCGGGTCGGTCGCCGCGACGCCGTCGCGCACGGTGAAGGCGACCAGCCCGCAGTTGATCTGCACCGGTTCCTTCAGCTCCTGCTGGAACATCTTCTGCACGAAGGTGCCGAGGTCGATCTCGGCGAGCTCGACGTTGCGCGTCCACAGGGTCCCCGCCGGCATGACGAAGGCGATGCGACCGCGCGCGCTGGCGAGCGAGTCGTGGATCGTGTCGCCGCGCCCGGTGAGCTGGATGCGACCGCGGATCGTGCCCGACGTGCCCGATTCGGCGACGCCATAGCCCGCGAGCAGCCGCCCCATCGGCGTGGGCGCGAGGCGGATGTCGTAGCTGACCGCGCTGGGCCGCTCGCGCGTGTCGAAGATCGCGTCCGCGGCGACGTTGCCGCGCGCCATCGCGAAGGTCAGCGGCGACAGCGCCAGCCGCCCGCGCTCGAGATCGAGCACCATGTCGATGTCGGCGATCGGCGCGCGGCGCGAGCGCACCACGCCGACGTGCCACTTCAGGTCGGCGTCGAAGCGCTGCATCGTCGCCACCGGCAGCGCGGCGTCGGGCAGGATCCGCGCCGGCGCCGCGCCGGTCGCGGCGGCGGCGGCGATCGCGCCCTTCTCCGCGACGATGTCGGGGTTGTAGCCGATGAAGGGCGCGGCATCGACGATGTCCAGCCGTCGCGTCGTCAGCTCCGAGTCGAGGTGGAGCCGCGCGCCGTTGGTGATGGTCAGTCGCCCCGCGACGTCGCTGTCGCCGAACGTGCCGCGCATCCGCGTGAAGCGATATTCGTTGCCGCTCTGCACCAGCTGCGCGCGCAGCCGGTACGTCCGCGTGTTGGGGATCACCACGCCGATCACGTCGAGCAGGGTCGACAGGTTGCGCCCGCTGGCGCGCACCGCCAGCGGCACGTTCTGGAACTCGGCGAGGCTCGGCAGCGTGCCCGCGACGTCGACGGTGTTGCCCGCGGCGCGCGCGCGCGCGACCAGCTCGTTGCGCCCGCGCGCCACGGTCGCGTCGGGCGAGAGCAGCCGCGCCGCCAGCGTGAAGGGCGTGTCGCGCAGCTGCCCTCTGCCGCTGAGCCCGACCGCCTGGCCGATCCGCGCGTCGGTCGAGCGGATCGTGTCGAGCGTCAGGTCGGCGAGCAGCCTCATCCGCGGGTCGCGGTAGCGCACCTGCGTGCCCGCGACGGTGGCGCGATCGATCCGCGGCAGGTCGAGCGGCTTGCCCGAGCCCTTGTCCTCGCTGAAGGTCCAGGTGTTGCGCGTGTGCGCGGCGTCCCACTCGAGGTCGACCGCGCCGTTCGCCAGGTCGAGCCAGTAGAGCCGGCGCTTGCCGAAGAGCAGCGACAGCGGTGCGATGCGCGAGTCGATCCGCTCGGCGGCGAACAGGTTCGGCCGGGTCGCCCAGGCGGGATTGGCGACGGCGAGTCGCTCGGCGTAGAATTTGAGCTTGAGCGGGGCGAAATAGAGCTGGAAGTCGCCGCCCACGGTGACCTGGCGGTGGGTCAGCTTGCCGACGACGTGCTCGAACGGGTGCTTCAGGAACCGGCCCTTGGTGACGTAGAGCACCAGCCAGATCGCGGCGAGCAGCGCGACGATGCCGAGCGCGACGTCGCGCGCGATCCGCCGGCCGCGCCCGGGCGACCGCGCGGCGGCGGGCGACGGTGGCGGCGGCGTACCGCCGGACGCGCCGTCCGTGCGCGCGGCGGTGGCGGGCGCGGCCGTGTCGGGCGGGATCGTTGCCATGCCGGACCAATCGCGCGACGGGTGGCGCGGTTCCGCGCGCGCGCCGCGGCACCGTGCCAGATGCGGGCGGTTGATTTTCGCGGTGAGCGCGGCTAAGGCGCGCGCTTCTCCGAGCGATCGGCGGTGACGAACGGCCCGGCCATCCAGGGCTGCCGCGGCCGTTTCAGCCGAACGCTCCAGCAGAAAGGACGAAAATGCCCAAGCTCAAGACCAAGAGCGGCGTCAAGAAGCGCTTCAAGCTCACCGCCACCGGCAAGCTCAAGCACGGCGTCGCCGGCAAGCGCCACCGCCTCATCAGCCACAATGCCAAGTACATCCGCCAGAACCGCGGCACCACGGTGCTGTCGAAGGCCGACACCGCGACGGTGAAGGCCTGGGCGCCGTACGGCCTGAACTGAGCGACGAGGAGGAATAGCATATGGCACGCGTCAAGCGGGGCGTCACCACTCGCGCCAAGCACAAGAACATCCTGGAGCAGGCGAAGGGCTATCGCGGCCGTCGCAAGAACACCATCCGCGTCGCGCGGCAGGCGGTCGAGAAGGCCGGCCAGTACGCCTATCGCGACCGCAAGGTGAAGAAGCGGACCTTCCGCGGCCTGTGGATCCAGCGCATCAACGCCGGCGTCCGCGCCGAGGGTCTGACCTACAGCCAGTTCATGCACGGGCTGAAGCTCGCGGGCGTCGAGCTGGACCGGAAGGTGCTGGCCGACATCGCGATGAACGAGGGCGCCGCCTTCACCGCGATCATCGCCCAGGCGAAGGCCGCGCTGCCGCAGGCGGCGTGAGGCTTCCTCCGCGATGAGATAGGGGGCGTCGGTGGTGACACCGGCGCCCCTTTTCGCTTGGGCGAAGGTGCGGTGTGCGACACGGATGATCGCGGCGTGGCGCGGAGCCGCGCCCGGAAACCGCCTTCGAGGACCCGCGCCCTCCTCTTCGTCATCCTCGCGAAGGCGGGGATCCATATACGCTGACGTCGCGGTTCTCACGCCGACCCGCGCGTAGGGATCCCCGCCTCCGCGGGGATGACGAAGAGGAGAAAGCGGGGAGGCAAAGACGCTAGCATAGTGTCCGGCATAAGAACGCGCGTCCTACAATGCCTGTGTCGCGCTACTCGCCACCTTGCCCCCATGCCGAAGCAGCCCTGCGTCTACGTCCTCGCGAGCCGGCGGCACGGCACATTGTACATCGGCGTCACCTCGAACCTGCTCGCCCGGATCGCGCAGCATCGCGAAGGATTGATCCCGGGGTTCGCCAGCCGCTACGGAGCGGTGCGGCTGGTCTGGTATGAGACCGCCGACACGATGGAGGCTGCGATCGCGCGCGAGAAACAGCTGAAGAAGTGGAAGCGCGACTGGAAGTTGCGGCTGATCGAGGAGGCGAACCCGGCGTGGTGCGACCTCGCCATCGGCCTCGGCTTCGCCCCCGCGGCCCGCGTGAGCGGCCGTGGCGGCGTGAACGACGAGGGTGACCAATGACCGACACGCACGAGCTCCACACCCACCTGCTCGCCGCGATCGCCGCGGCCGCGGGGCTCGACGCACTGGAGGCGGTGCGGGTCGAGGCGCTCGGCAAGCAGGGGCGGGTCACCGCGCTGCTCAAGACGTTGGGCGCGATGTCGCCCGAGGAGCGCCAGGCGCGCGGCCCCGCGATCCACCAGCTGCGCGAGGCGGTCACCGCCGCGATCGCCGAGCGCAGGGCGGTGCTGGAGCAGGTCGCGCTCGACGCGCAGCTCGCCGGCGAGGCGCTCGACATGACGCTGCCGGTCGACCTGCCCGCGGGCGGCACGGTCCACCCGGTGAGCCAGGTGATGGACGAGCTGGCCGAGATCTTCGCCGACCTCGGCTTCGCCGTCGCCACCGGGCCCGAGATCGAGGACGACTGGCACAATTTCGGCGCGCTCAACATCCCCGAGACCCACCCCGCGCGCGCGATGCAGGACACGTTCTACGTCGCGCGAGGCCAGGGCGACGAGGCCGCGCCGCTGGTGCTGCGCACGCATACCTCGCCGGTGCAGATCCGCACCATGGTGGAGGTCGCGCGCCGCCAGGACGGCGCCGGCGCGCCGATCCGCATCATCGCGCCCGGGCGCGTGTATCGTTCCGACTGGGACGCGACGCACACGCCGATGTTCCACCAGGTCGAGGGACTGGTGATCGACAAGGGAATCACGCTCGGGCACCTCAAATGGACGCTGGAGACCTTTCTCAGGGCCTTCTTCGAGCGCGACGACGTCGTGCTGCGGCTGCGCCCGAGCTACTTCCCCTTCACCGAGCCCTCCGCCGAGGTCGACGTCGGCTTCTCGGTCGAGAAGGGCAAGCGCGTGATCGGCGGCGACGCCACCGGCGACGGGGGGGGCTGGATGGAGGTGCTCGGCAGCGGCATGGTCCACCCGCGCGTGATCGCCAACTGCGGGCTCGACCCGGACGAGTGGCAGGGCTTCGCCTTCGGCTGCGGCATCGACCGGCTGGCGATGCTGAAATACGGCATCGACGACCTGCGCCCGATGTTCGAGGCCGACACCCGCTGGCTGCACCATTACGGCTTCGCCGCGCTCGACGTCCCGACGCTGTCGGGCGGCGTCGGCACCCCCGCCTGACCCTCCTTCAGCTCCGGACGAACCGATGAAATTCACGCTCTCCTGGCTCAAGGACCATCTCGACACGGGCGAGTCGCTCGATTCGATCCTCGCCGCGCTCACCCGCGTCGGGCTGGAGGTGGAGGGGGTCGAGAACCCCGCCGCGCGGCTGGGCGGCTTCCGGGTCGCGCGCGTGCTCACCGCCGCGCCGCACCCCCAGGCGGACAAGCTCCAGGTGCTCACGGTCGAGGCCGGGCCCGACGTCAACGGCGGCGCGCCGCTCCAGGTGGTGTGCGGCGCGCCCAACGCGCGCGCCGGGCTGGTCGGCGTGTTCGGCACCGCGGGTGCGACCGTCCCCGCCAACGGCATGGTGCTGCGCGTCGCCGCGATCCGCGGGGTCGAGTCGAACGGCATGATGTGCTCGTCGCGCGAGCTCGAGCTGGGCGACGACCATGACGGCATCATCGAGCTGCCCGCGGACGCATCGGTCGGCACCGCCTTCGCCGATTATGCCGGGCTGGACGACGCGGTGATCGACGTGTCGGTCACGCCCAATCGGCCCGATTGCATGGGGGTGCGCGGCATCGCGCGCGACCTCGCCGCGGCGGGGCTGGGCACGCTCGTGCCGCTGACCGTGCCGCAGGTCCCGGGCGAGGGCCCCGGCCCCGACGTGCGGGTCGAGGACACCGCGGGCTGTCCCGCCTTCTACGCGCAGGCGGTCTCCGGTCTCAGCAACGGCGAGGCGCCCGAGTGGATGCGCCGCCGCCTGCGCGCGATCGGGCAGAAGCCGATCTCGGCGCTGGTCGACATCACCAACTATCTCACCGTCGACCTCGGCCGCCCGCTGCACGTCTACGACCGCGCCCGCCTGTCGGGCGGGCTCGTCGCGCGCCGGGCGCGCGACGGCGAGAGCGTGGAGGCGCTCAACGGCCGCACCTACGCGCTCGCCGCGGGCATGACCGTGATCGCCGACGACGTCGCGGTGCACGACATCGGCGGTATCATGGGCGGCGCGCACTCGGGCGTGTCGGCGGCGACCACCGACGTCATCATCGAGTGCGCCTATTTCGCGCCCGACGCGATCGCGCGCACCGGCCAGGCACTCGCGCTGACCAGCGACGCGCGCCAGCGGTTCGAGCGCGGCGTCGATCCGGCGTTCCTCGACGACGGGCTCGCGATCGCGGCCTTCCTCGTCCAGGAATATTGCGGCGGCACCGCCAGCGCGGTCACCCGCGCGGGCACGCCGCCGGTGACGATGCCGAGCTATGCCTACGACCCGTCGCGCGCCGCGACGCTCGGCGGCCTCGACGTGCCACCCGAGCGGCAGCGCGCGATCCTCGAGTCGCTCGGCTTCGCCGTCTCGCCCGAGTGGCAGGTCACCCCGCCGACCTGGCGCCCCGACGTCGACGGCGCCGCCGACCTGGTCGAGGAGGTGATCCGGATCGAGGGGCTCGACCATGTCCCCGCGGTGGCGCTGCCGCGCGCGGACGGGGTCGCGCGCCCGACCGCCACCGCCGAGCAGAAGGTCGAGCGCCGCGTCCGCCGCGCCGCCGCGGCGCGCGGGCTGGACGAGGCGGTGACGTGGAGCTTCGTCTCGGAGCGCCACGCCGCGGTGTTCGGCGGGGGCGCCTGGACGCTCGCCAACCCGATCAGCGAGGAGCTCAAGGTGATGCGCCCGTCGCTGCTCCCCGGCCTGCTCGCCGCGGCCGAGCGCAACCTGCGCCAGGGCGCGGAGAGTGTCCGGCTGTTCGAGCTGGGGCGGCGCTATCTCGCGAGGGACGGCGCGCCGCACGAGCGCGCGACGCTCGGCGTGGTGCTCGCGGGCGACCGCCGCGCGCGCGGCTGGCGCGAGGGCAAGGCCGCGGGCTACGATGCCTATGACGCCAAGGCCGAGGCGCTCGCGCTGCTCGCCGCGGCGGGGGCACCGGTCGACAACCTCCAGGTGATGGCCGAGGCGGGCGAGGCCTTCCACCCCGGTCGCTCGGGCACGCTGCGGCTCGGCCCCAAGACGGTGCTGGCGGCGTTCGGCGCGGTTCACCCAGCGGTGTCGCGCGCCTTCGACCTGTCCGGCCCGGTCGCCGCGGTGGAACTCTACCTCGACTCGCTGCCGGCGAGGCGCGGCGCGGGCTTCATGCGCCCGGCCTATGCGCCGCCCGCGCTCCAGCCGGTGCGGCGCGACTTCGCCTTCCTCGCGCCCGCGGCGCTCGCCGCCGAGGCGCTGGCGCGCGCCGCCAGGGGCGCCGACAAGGCCGCGATCGTCCGCGCGCGCGTGTTCGACGTCTTCACCGGCGCGGGCGTGCCCGAGGGGCAGAAGTCGGTCGCGCTGGAGGTGGTGCTCCAGCCGGGCGAGAAGAGTTTCACCGACGCCGAGCTCAAGGCGATCGCCGACAAGGTGGTCGCCGCGGCGGGCAAACTGGGAGCGAGCTTGCGTGGCTGAGTGGATCCGACTCTCGAACGGGGTGCTGGGCGCGGCGATCGACCCGCATGGCGCGCAGCTCTCGTCGCTGACCGACGCCGACGGGCGCGAGCTGATGACCGACGCGGACCCGCGCTTCTGGAACGGGCGCGCGCCGATCCTCTTCCCGGTGGTAGGTGCGCCCTCGGGCGAGACGATCCGCGTCGACGGGGTCGACTATCCGATGCGCAAGCACGGCTTCGCGCGGCGTAGCGACTTCGCGGTGATCGAGGCGACGCCGACCCGCGCGGTGTTCGCGCTGACCGACGATGCCGCGACGCGCGCGCGCTATCCGTTCGCCTTCCGGCTCGAGCTGGCCTTCACGCTCGAGGGCGCGACGCTGGCGATCGAGGCGACCGTCGCGAACCCGGCGGACGTGCCGCTGCCGGCGAGCTTCGGCTTCCACCCCGCCTTCGCCTGGCCGCTGCCTTACGGGCACGCGCGGGCGGATCATCGCATCGTCTTCGCCGAGGACGAGCCCGCGCGGCTGCGCAGCATCGCCGCGGACGGCACGATCGCGGCGGCGACGGTCGAGTCGCCGCTCGACGGCCGCGTGCTGCGGCTCGACGACGCGCTGTTCGCGCACGACGCGCTGGTGTGGGACTCGGTGCGGTCGCAGTCGGTGCGCTACGGCGCGGAGGCAGGCCCGCAGCTGGAGATCGCCTTCCCCGACACGCCGATGCTGGGCATCTGGACCAAGCCGGGGGCCGCCTTCGTCTGCGTCGAGCCGTGGCACGGCATCGCCGATCCCGAGGGCTATGGCGGCGAGTATCGCGACAAGCCCGGCGTGTTCGAGGTGGCACCCGGGGGCGAGAAGCGCATCACGATGAGCGTGACGCTGGTGGGGTGACCGGGGGGGAATGGCGCCTGCGCCCTCCCGCTCTATCAACGTCATCCTGAACTTGTTTCAGGATCCACGGTGCCGCGCTCTTACCGGCGGTGGCTCCTGCCGCGCGGTGGATCCTGAAACGAGTTCAGGATGACGCCGGTGGGAAGGCGGCCGTGACAATCCTGCCGTCGGCGCCACTCAAGCGCTTATCTCACCCAAGTCATGCCGTGCTCCGGCGCACGCCGGAGCCTAGAGCCACGCAACGCTCGTCATTCTCGGCCCCGACCTGCGCCGGAGCGCAGGCGAGCCACGGAACGCCTCAGCCGTCGTAGTCGGCGCCGAGGTTCTGGTTGCGCGGCGGGGCGACCGCGGTGAGGCGCAGCGCCTCGGCCGAGGCGGCCAGGCTGCCGATCGCGTCGGCCTCTTCCTCGTCGTCGATCTGGACGCGCTGCAGGCTCTGCACCACCGATTCGTGGAGCTCGTCGGGCCGGACCGTCTCCTCGGCGATCTCGCGCAGCGCGACCACCGGGTTCTTGTCGCGGTCGCGGTCGATCGTCAGCTCGGCGCCGCCCGACACCTGCCGCGCGCGCTGGGCGGCGAGCAGGACCAGGTCGAAGCGGTTCGGGATCTTGTCGACGCAATCCTCGACGGTGACGCGCGCCATCGCGTATCCTCTTATCGTAGACTTCAGGGAAGAGTGCGCATCTAGTCGAGCCCCGCCCAGCCGTCAAGGAAGCCGCCCGTCGCGCACCGCCGCGCTTGCCCGGCACGCGCCGACCCGGCATCTGGGACGCCATGGACGACGCCCCCGCACAGCCCAGCTTCACCGTGGAGGGCAATCGCCTGACGCTGCTCGACACCGGACCGCGCCGGCTGGAGGGACTGATCGCGCTGATCGACGGTGCGCGCCACTCGCTCCGCGTGCTCTATTATATCTACGCCGACGATTCCTCGGGGCGGCGCGTCAACGCGGCGCTGGCCGCCGCGGCGGGACGCGGCGTGCGCGTGGCGCTGATCGTCGACGGTTTCGGCAGCGACGACGCCGACCCCGCCTTCTTCGCCCCGCTGGAGCAGGCAGGCGTGTCGGTATGCCGCTTCTCGGCGCGCTTCGGGCGGCGCTACCTGCTGCGCAACCACCAGAAGCTCGCGCTCGCCGACGCCGAGACCGCGGACGCGCGGATCATCGTCGGCGGCTTCAACATCGAGGACGATTATTTCGGCACGCCGCGCGAGCAGGCGTGGCGCGACCTCGGGCTGCTGGTCGAGGGCCCCGCCGCGGCGCGGATGGCGGGCTATTTCGACGCGCTGGAACACGGCATCCACGGCGGCGGGCGGGTGCGGCGGCTCAACCGCGCGCTGGCGCGGTGGAGCGAGGACGAGGGCAGACTGCGCTGGCTGATCGGCGGGCCCACCCGCGAGCTGTCACCCTGGGCGCGCGCGATCCGCGACGACATGCGGCGCGCCGCGCGGATCGACGTGATCGCGGGCTATTTCACCCCGAGCCCGACGCTGCTGCGCGCGCTCGACCGCGCCGGTCGCCGTGCCGCAGCGGTGCGCGTCGTCACCGCCTCCAAATCGGACAACAACGTGACGATCGCGGCGGCGCGCTTCACCTACGCGGGCCTGCTGCGCCGCGGGGTGCGCGTGTTCGAATATGCCGCGACCAAGCTGCACACGAAATTGTACGTGGTCGACGACGCCACCTGGATCGGCAGCGCCAACCTCGACATGCGCAGCCTGTTCATCAACCTCGAGCTGATGCTGCGGATCGACGACCCCGCCTTCGCCGCGCACGCGCGCGCCTATGTCGAGGGCGAGATCGCGCAGTCGCACGAGGTGACACCGGAGGCCTATCGCGCCGCGACGGGGTGGTGGCAGCGCGGCAAGCAGTTCGTCGCCTACGCGCTCACCGCGGTGGCCGATCCCGCGATCTCGCGCGGGCTCAACTGGGGGATCGACGAGGGATAGGGTTCGAGGCGGCGGGCGCCGATCGTGCGCCGGCGGGCGCAGGAGCCCATCGTCGGCTCTAGGCCCGCGACTGCCGCGGCGCCTCGCCCTTGAGGAAGCCGACGAAGCGCTCGGTCGCGCCGTCGAGCGCGCGCGCGCTGGCGGCGAGCTCGCCCGCGCTGCCGCGCACCGTCTGCGACAGCGAGGCGGTGGTGCGCACCGCCGCGGCGACCTCGTCGATGCGGCGCTCGATCAGCTCGGCGCCGCTGGCGGTGCGCGCCGCCCCCGCCTCGATCCCGGCGGCGAGCTGGCGCTGGTCCGACACCGAGGCGGCGATGCCGCCCGCCGCGCTCGACACCTGCGCCACCGCCGCGTCGGCGCGCGTCAGCGCCGCGGCGGCGTCCCCCACACCGGCGAAGATCGCGCCGAGCAGCGCGCTGATGCGGTCGCTCGCGCGCGTCGAGTCGGCGGCGAGCGAGCGGACCTCGCCCGCGACCACCGCGAAGCCGCGCCCCGCCTCGCCCGCGCGCGCCGCCTCGATCGTGGCGTTGAGCGCGAGCAGGTTGGTCTTCTCGGCGATGTCGCGGATGTCGCCGACGAGCTGGCCGATCCGCTGGCCGTGCTCCTCCAGCTCGCCGATGCGGCCGACGCCGCTGCCCGCCGCCGCCTGCGCGACCTCGGTGAGCGCGCTCTGCTGCTCGGCCGAGTCGGCGATGGCGCGGATCGAGCCGCCCAGGTCGCGGATCGAGTCGGCGACGTGGCGGATCTGCGCGGTCGCCTCGACCGCCTCGGTCGCCACCGCCGCGGCCTGCGTGCCCGCGCCCGCGGCGAGATCGTCGAGCGCGATCGACGAGCGCTCGAGCTGAGTCGCGGCGGCGCCGATCGCGCGCACCACCTGCGCCACCGAACCCTCGAACGCCTCGGCCACCGCGACCAGTTCGTCGCGCCGTCGCGACGCCGCGTCCTGCTCGACGCCGCGGACGCGCGCGCGCTCGGCCGCGGCCGCGTCCTCGGCGGCGCGCACCTGGCGCAGCGCCTCGGTCGCGGTCGCGCGCGCCTGCTCGGCCGCGGCGCGCGCCTCGTCCGCCTCCGCGACCAGCGCCCGACCGCCCTCGATCGACAGGCGCTGGCGCTCGAGCAGCCGCTCCAGCACGACCGTCACCAGCCACAGCACCGCCGCCTGCATCACCACCGCGAGCGCGTGGACCAGGACGCGCCCGAGTCGCCCGTCACCCGCGAACACCCAGGCCGGGGCGAACCACTCGAGCAGCAGGTGGTGGAGCGCGATCAGCCCGGCGGCGAAGACGATCGGCCGCCAGTCGCACAGCACCACCAGCGCGGCGAGCGCGACGAAGAAGAACATGTGCCCGTCCATCTGCCAGGGATGGCCCTCCAGCACATAGACCAGCAGCGCGGGCGCGGTGGCGGCGAGCGTGCCCGCGATCGTGCGCGCCTGCGCGTCGGTGCGCCCCCTGATGGCCAGCCATGTCGGCGCCGCGGTCAGCGCGATCCCGGCGCCGAGCAGGAGCGGGTCGACCGCGCCGGTCAGCGCGAGCTGGATCACCGCCACCGCGGCGAGCGCGACCCAGCCGAGCGCGACGAGCAGCCGCATGCCGGCGAGCCGCATCTGCTCGAGGGTCAGCGTGTCGAGCGCGCGCCAGCCGATCACCGTCATGCCGTGACTCCGATGTCATCGCCGCACAGCGGGGAGGGCGCGGCGAGCAGCAGCGCGTCGCCCAGGCGAAGCCGCGCCTTGATCCGGTCGCGCGCGCCGCGCACCACCAGGCTCCGCCCCGGCCCGCGCCCGACCAGCCGCGCGTCGGCGGCGAGCGCGGCCGAGGCGAGCGCGCCCGGCGCCGCGGCGATCGGTACCACCAGCAGCGTCCCCTGCGCCGGCGGCCGCAGCGCCAGCACCAGCAGCACCGCCGCGAACAGCGCGCCGTGGAGCAGCAGCGGGAGCGGGAGACGACGCGTCATGCCGCTAGTCTAAGCGCCGCTGGTTAACGCGTCGTTTCTCTCACATAGGTTAGGCGCGCTACGCCGCCACCCGCCGCAGCCCGCGCGTGCGCCCATAAGCGAGATAGAACAGCAGCCCCGCCGCGTTCCACAGCAGGAAGCGCGTGATCGTCGCGCTCGGCAGGCTCCACAGCAGGTAGAGGCAGCCCAGGATGGCGAGCGTCCCGACCAGATGAGGCAGCGGACAGCGGAACAGCCGCGGCGCGTCGGGCGCGATGCGACGCAGCACCATCAGGCACGCGCCCGCGGCGATGAAGGCGAGCAGCGTCCCCGCGTTGGCGAGCTCGGCGATCTCGTCGAGCCGGAACAGCCCCGCCACCACCGCGATCGCCACCCCGGTCAGCAGCGTGATCCGGGTCGGCGCGCCGCTGCGCGCGCTCACCGTGGCGAGCCCGCGCGGCAGCAGCCCGTCGCGCGCCATCACGAAGAAGATGCGGCTCTGCCCGTACATCATCACCAAGATCACCGAGGGCAGCGCGATCACCGCGGCCAGCGCGATCAGGTGGCCGGCGAGCGGCTGGCCGAGCGAGCGCAGCACGAGGGCGAGCGGCTCGGGCGAGTTCGCCAGCCGGGTGAACGGCAGCGCCCCGATCGCCGCGACCGCGACCGCCATGTAGATCGCGGTGCACATCAGCATCGAGCCGACGATGCCGATCGTCAGGTCGCGCCCCGGCCGCTTCGCTTCCTCGGCCGAGGTCGCGACCGCGTCGAAGCCGTAGAAGGCGAAGAAGACGATCGCCGCCGCCGCCATCACGCCGCGCTTGTGCCCGCCGCTCTCCGCCGCGGCGAAGCCGTAGGGCATGAAGGGGTGGAGGTTGGCGGGATCGAACGCGGGGAGCGCGAAGACGATGAACACCGCCAGCGCGGCGAGCTTCACCACCACCAGCACGATGTTGAGCGTCGCGCTCTCGCGCGTGCCCATGACCAGCAGCCCCATCACGGCGAGCGCCACCGCGACCGCGGGCAGGTTGACGATGCCACCGCCGTGCGGCCCGGCAAGCAACGCCGGCGGCAGCGTCACGCCCGCCGACTGGATCCAGCCGACGAGATAGCCCGACCAGCCGACCGCCACGGTCGAGCAGGCGAGCGAATATTCGAGGATCAGGCTCCACCCCACCACCCAGGCCGCGGTCTCGCCCAGCGCGGCGTAGCTGAACGTGTACGCGCCGCCCGCGGCGGGGATCATCGTCGCGAGCTCGGCATAGGCGAGCGCGGCGCAGGCGCAGACCGCGCCGGCGATGGCGAAGGCGAGGATCACCGCGGGGCCGGCGCGCTCGGCGCCGACGCCGGTGAGCGTGTAGATGCCGGTGCCGACGATCGCGCCCACGCCCAGCGCGATCAGGTGCGGCCAGGAGAGCGTCTTGGCGAGCGCGCGGCCCTCCTCGTGCCGGGTGACGTCGGCGAGTGACTTGCGCTGGCCCAGCATGCGGTTCGTTCTCCTACGCGGGTGGGTGCGGCGGGCGGCGGCGCGGGTGGTTCGGCCCTTCTGCCGCCGCGCAAGCCTGCCAAGGGGGTGAGGCGCCTCCACCCTGTCGGCCTTCCCGTCCGTCATCCCGGACTTGGTCCGGGATCCACCGTTCCGCATGTCCTGACAGCGTTGCTCTCGCGGCCGGGTGGATCCCGGACCAAGTCCGGGATGACGGCAGATGATGCCGGTTCGATCCTCGCGACGTTGGAAGGTGCCCGGCCGCGGGCCGGAGACCAGACTGCCTTCCGCGATGATCCGCGCTGAGCGTCGCCGCCCCGCTCACGTCACCTGGAACCCGGCCCAGAACGGGTCGTCGCGGTCGATCCAGATCGTGTTGAAGCCGGTCGCCACCGCCGATCCCTCGATCGAGGGGATGATCGCGGGCACGTCGCCCAGCGTCGTCGTCGACTCGACGCGGCCGACGAAGCGGCTGCCGATATAGCTCTCGTGGACGAAGCGGTCGCCTACCGCGAGGTCGCCGCGGTCGGCGAGATGCGCCAGCCGCGCCGAGGTGCCGGTGCCGCAGGGCGAGCGGTCGATCGCTTTGTCGCCGTAGAACACTGCGTTGCGCCCGTCGGCGTCGTTCCCGCGCGGGCGGTCGGCCCAGAGCACGTGGCTCACCCCGCGGATCGTCGGGTCGAGCGGGTGGATCGGCTCGACCTTGTCGCGCACCGCCGCGCGCACCAGCCGCGACGCCGCGACCAGCCGGTCCGCCCCCATCGCGTCGAGCCCCGCATAGCGCCCCTGCGGCTCGACGATCGCGTAGTAATTGCCGCCATAAGCGACGTCGACGCGGAGCCGCCCGAGCTCGGCCACCTCCACCTCCACCCCCCGCGCCGCGACATAGCTCGGCACGTTGGTGATCCGCACCGAGGTCACCTTCTCGCCCACCACCGCATAGGCGATGTCGATCACGCCGGCTGGCACCTCGACCTTGAGCCGCCCCGGTGTCGCCGGCTGGATCAGCCCGTGCTCCAGCCCGAAGGTGATCATCCCGATCGTGCCGTGCCCGCACATCGGCAGACAGCCGCTCGTCTCGATGAACAGGATGCCGACATCGGCGTCGGCGGTGGTGGGCGGGTAGAGGAAGCCGCCCGACATCATGTCGTGCCCGCGCGGCTCGAAGCAGAGCCCGGTGCGGATCCAGTCGTAGCGCGCGAGGAAATCCTGCCGGCGCTCGGACATGGAGGCGCCGCGCAGCAGCGGCGCGCCCCCGGCGACGAGCCGCACCGGGTTGCCCGCGGTATGGCCGTCGACGCAGAAGAAGGTGTGGCGCATCGGCCGAGGCTATCAGGCGGCGGCGGGCAGCGACAGCGTCGGGCGAGTCGCCGCGGCGCGCTCCACCATCGCGATCACCTCGGCGCGGCGCTCCCCGGTGAGGACATAGCGCGGCGGCAGCACGCGCTCCGAGCCGCGCCCCATCACCTGCTCGGCGAGCTTGATCGACTGCACCAGGTCATGCTCCGCGTCGAGGTGGAGCAAGGGCATGAACCAGCGGTAGATCTCGATCGCCTTGGCGTGATCGCCGCGCTCGAACGCCGCGACCAGCTCGACCGACTCCTTGGGGAAGGCGTTGGTCAGCCCCGAGACCCAGCCCTGCGCGCCGAGGTACAGCCCTTCCAAGGCGACGTCGTCGAGCCCCGCGAACAGCACGTAGCGGTCGCCGAAGTCGTTGCGGAAGTCGGTGAAGCGGCGCGTGTCGGGCGCCGACTCCTTCACCGCGACGATGTTCTCCACCGGCACCAGCTGCTCGAGCACGTGGCGGTCGATCACGGTGCGATAGGCCGGCGGGTTGTTGTACAGCATGATCGGCAGCGCGGTCTGCTCCGCCACGCCGCGGAAATGCGCCACCAGCTCGTCGGGCTTGGGGACATAGACCATCGGCGGCAGCAGCATCAGCCCGTCCGCCCCGGCCCTCTCCGCCGCCTGGGCGTAGCGCGCCGCGCGACGCGTGTCATATTCCGAGACGCCGGTGATCACCGGCACGCGCCCGTCGACCACCTCGACGATGGCGGAGAGCACCGCGACCTTCTCGTCATAGTCGAGCGAGTTGTTCTCGCCCACCGTGCCGAGCGCGATGACCCCGGTGACGCCGTCGCGGATCAGCTCGTCGACCACGCGCTGCGTGTCCGACAGGTCGAGCGTGAGGTCCTCGCGCACCTGGGTCGTCACCGCCGGGAACACGCCCTTCCAACCGATCGCCATCGTCGACACCGCCTTCTCATTCTCTCTGGTCATAATCGTATACTAAACAGATCGCGCCGGCGCAACCTGTCTGACTACTCCTCGTCCGGGTAAGGCCCCCGGCCGCCGTCGCGGATCAGCTGGTCGACGCGGCGGTCGATCTCGCCCACCGGCACCGAGCCGAGCGCCAGCACCGCGTCGTGGAAGGCCTTGACGTTGAACTTGGGGCCGAGCGCCTGCTCGGCGCGCGCGCGAGCGCGCTGGATCGCGAGCTGTCCGGTGTAATAGCTCAGCGCCTGCCCCGGCCAGGCGATGTAGCGGTCGACCTCGGTGGTCACCTCGTGGTCGGACAAAGCGGTGTTGTCGCGCAGATAGGCCTGGGCGCGCTCGCGGCTCCAGCCCATCGCGTGGATCCCGGTATCGACCACCAGCCGCGACGCGCGCCACGCCTGGTAGCTGAGCATGCCGAACAGGTCGTAGGGCGTGTCGTACATCCCCATCTCCTCGCCCAGCGTCTCGCAGTAGAGCGCCCAGCCCTCGCCGTAGACGGAGAGATAGGTGTCGCGGCGGAACGGCGGCAGGTCCTTGTTCTCGGCGGCGAGCGGCATCTGGAAGGCGTGCCCGGGCGCGCTCTCGTGGAGCGTCAGCGCGGGCATGGCGTACAGCGAGCGCGCGGGCAGGTCATAGGTGTTGACCAGATACACCCCCGGCCCGCCGCGCCCGGCGGTGTAGAAGGGGGCGACGTCGGCGGGCACCGGCTTGATCGCGAAGCGGCTGCGCGGCAGCCGGCCGAAATAGCGCGCCGCCTTGCCGTCGAAGGTCTTGGCGATCCACGCCGCGCGGTCGAGCAGCTGCTGCGGGGTCGTCGCGTAGAAGCGCGGGTCGGTACGCAGGAAGGTGAGGAAGGCGGGGAGATCGCCCTGGAACTTCACCTGCGCCATCACCTGCAGCATGCGCGCGCGGATCTTGGCGACCTCGGCGAGCCCGATCGCGTGGACCTGCTCGGGGGTCTGCGGCAGCGTCGTATATTCCGCCACCTTCGACTGATAATAGGCCTTGCCGTCGGGCAGGTCATAGGCCGCCAACGACGTGCGCGCGCCCGGGATATAGTCCTCGCGGAGGAAGGCGAGCAGCCGGCGGTGCGCGGGCAGCACCGAGTCGCGGATCGCGGCCTCGCCGGCGCGGCGCAGCGCGGCCTGGGTCGCGGCCGGGATCTGCCGCGGCATGGTGGCGAAGGGCGCGTAGAAGGGATTGTCCGCGATCGACCTGGCCTCGACCACCTGCGCCACGCCGATGTCGCGCCCAGCCAGCGTCACCTTGGGCGGGGTGAAGCCGCGCTTGAGCCCGGCGCGCATCTGGGCGATCTGCTGGTCGAAGTAGCGCGGCAGCTCGCCCAGCATCGATAGATAGGCGCGATATTCCTTCTCGTTCGCCAGCGGGTCGCGCGCCGCGGCGGCGACGTCGCCCCAGAAGCTGGTGTCGGCGGTGAGCGGCTTCTCATAGTCGCGGAAGCGCTGCTCGGCGAGGAGCGCGTCGATCTGCTGGCGATAGACCGCGTAATTGACCTGCTCCGCGGGCGAGAGATCGGTGGGGCGGATCGCGCGCAGCCGCGCCGCGGTGTCCTCCCAGCGCTTCAATCGCGCCGCCTGCGCCGCGGGGCCGACGTCGGGCAGGTGCGCGCGCGCCTCGCGGCGGCTGTCCTCGTCGGCGGCGAACTGCTGCTGGCGCCAGCTATATTCGTCGGTGTAGAGCGTCCGCAGCGTCGCGTCGGCGCCTCCCGCCCCAGGCGCGGCGCTCGCCGGCACCGCCGCCGCCACCGCCGCCGCCACCGCCCATGTCATCGTCGCGCCCAGCAGCGCCGCCCATAGATGCCTCACTCAACCTCCCCGATCGCGATGATGTCGGCGTAGAGCGCGGCCGGCACCAGCACACCCTCTTTCTCGCTCCGCGCGCGCGCCGCGTAGCGCCTCGCCGAGGGCAGCCGCGCGCCCTGGTCCTCGATCGCGGCGAACAGCGCCTCGGCGCGCGCGAGCTGCCCGGCCGCGGCGGCACCCAGGAAGCCGGCGGGATCGAGCGCGACGATCAGCTCGCCCCCGCGCGGCGAGGCGCCACGGCCGGCGTCGGCGGCGAGCGACTCGGCGCTGGTCATCTCGCCGATCAGCGGCCCGGCGAGCAGCTCGACCATCGCCGCCAGCGCGGAGCCCTTGTGCCCGCCGAAGGTGCGCATCGCGCCCGCCAGCACCGCGGCGGCGTCGGTGCTGGGTCGCCCCTCGGCGTCATAGCCCCAGTCGTCCGGGATCGCGCGGCCGGCTCGGCGGTGCAGCTCGATCTCGCCGCGCGCCACCGCGCTGGTGGCGAGGTCGAACACGAACGGGTGCCCATCGGGGCGCGGCCAGCCGAAGGCGATCGGGTTGGTGCCGAACACCGGGCGCGTGCCCCCCGCGGGCGCGACCCAGGCGTGGCTCGGCGTCATCGCCAGCGCGACCAGCCCCGCCGCGGCGAGCGCCTCGACCTCGGGCCACAGCGCGGCGAAATGCACCACGTTCGTCAGAGCCAGCGCGGCGATGCCGCTCGCGCGCGCCTTCGCCTCCAGCAGCGGGCGACCCGCGGCGAAGGCGAGCTGCGCGAAGCCACCGCCGCCGTCGACCCGCACCAGCGCGGCGGCGGGCTCGCTCACCCGCGGCACCGCGTCGCGCGCGACGGCGCCGCCGCGCAGGCTGTGCGCCGCGACGAGCAGGCGGTAGACTCCGTGGCTGGCGCAGCCGTCGCGCTCGCCCGCCACCATCGTCTCGGCCACCGCCTCGGCGTGCGCGGGCGCCAGCCCCACCGCGCGCAGCGTCCGCCGCGCCAGGTCGCGCACCTCGTCGAGCGTCAGCCGGACGCCGTCGCTCACGCCGCCGTGCCCGCGCGCGCGGTATAGAGGCGGACGCCGAACACCGGCCCCGCGGTGCTGCGGTCGTGCGGCAGGAACTTGACGCGCACCGACTGCTTGCCCGCGGTGAGCCCCGGCGGCAGCGAATAGTCGCGGTCGATGAAGGCGCCGGGCCGGTCGTCCTCGAGATGCTGCGTGGCGACCTTCACGTTATCCACCAGGATGTCGAAGTCGCGCGCGCGCTCGCCGCCCCAGTAGGTCGCCTGGAGCACCAGCGGGCCGGGCCGCACCGTCATCGTGAACTCGATATAGCCGCCCGAGCGCGCGTCGCGTCCCTGCCGGCCGCGATAGGTCACCGGGTAGCTCAGCTCGCTCGTCAGGCGATGGTCGCGCTCGGGCTGCATCTCGCCGAGGAACATGACGTCGACCGAACGCGCCGCCAGGTCGCGCAGCCGCGCCTGCTCGGCGGTGTAAGCGGACTCCGCCTCGGCCCAGCCCGCGTCGGTGAAGCGCTTGAAATAGACCGCGCTGCGCCGGCGGTACTGGCGATAGAAGGGGACGAAGTCGATGTCGCCCGGCCGCACCACCCCGCGCGTGGCGTAGCGCCCGGCGGCGGCGTCGCTCACCGCGAAACCGGCGAGCACGTCGGCGCCGACGAGCGCCGGGTCGGCGCCGTCCCAGGTGCGCTCGGCCGGTCCGAGGTCGGCGGCGAGCACCATCGGCCCGCGCAGCACCGCGATCGTGTCGGGGTCGCCCGGCGCGCTCTCGGTGCGCAGCGCGAGCGGCAGCGTCAGCGCGATCGTGTCGCCCGCCGTCCAGCGCCGCTCCACGATCGCGTAGCCGCGCGCGCGCGTGGGCGTGACGGGCTCGCCGTTGACCGCCACGCGCGCGCCGTCCCCCGCCCAGCCGGGCACGCGCAGCGCGACCGGGAAGGTACCGCCGCGCAGCTCGGTGAAGCGCAGCGCCACCTCGCCCTCGTACGGGTAGCGCGTGGCCAGCGCGACCCTGCCGCGTCGAGTCGCCCAGCGCGCCTCGGCGGGGATGTAGAGGTTGACGTAGAAGGTGCCGTCGTCGCCCTCCCAGAAGATCGACTCGCCGTGCTTGGCATGGCTCTCCATCCCCGAGCCGACGCAGCACCAGAACGCGTCGTCCTTGGTGGTCGAGTAATCGCGCGCCGCGCCGCTCAGCAGCGGGGTCATGTAGGTGAAGCCGCCGGTCGCCGGGTCCTGCGCGCTCATGACATGGTTGAGGTGGGCGCGCTCGTAGAAGTCGAACAGCGCGCCGTCGGGCTGCCACGACCAGAGGTGCCGCGTCAGCTTGAGCATGTTGTAGGTGTTGCAATGCTCGCAGGTCTGCTCGGTGACGTGCTGCGCGACCGCGTCGGGCTGGAAGAAATACTCGCGGTCGGCGTTGCCGCCGATCGCGTAGCTGTGATGCCGCGTCACGCGGTCGAAGAAGAAGCGCGCCGCCTCGGCCTTGGCGGGATCGCCGCCGCTCACCTCGTGGATCCGCGCGAGCCCGACCAGCTTGGGCACCTGCGTGTTGGCGTGGAAGTTGGCGAGCCTGTCCTCCCCCGCGGCGAGCGGGTCGAGCACGCGATGGTCGTAGAACAGGCGCGCCATGCGCAGCCAGCGCGGGTCGCCGGTGCGCGCGTAGAGCTCGGCGTAGCTGTCGTTCATGCCGCCATATTCGCAGCCGAGCACCTCCTCCAGCCGCGCCGCGTCGAGCGCGGTGAACACGCGCTCGAAATAGCCCGCGAGCCCGGTGGCGACGCGCAGCGCTTGCGCGTTGCCCCAGGCGGCATGGACGTCGAGCAGCCCCGCGAACAGCTTGTGGACGGTGTACATCGGCGACCAGGCGCCGTTGAGGTCGAACCCGCCCGACCTGATCTCGCCGCGCACGATCTCGGGGAAGATCTCCTCGCCGTCGACGATCGTGCCGTCCTTCCGCTTGCGCCCGAGCGCGCCGACATAGCCGGTACCGCGCCTGGCCTGCACGATGGCCAGCTCGCCGACGATGTAATCGGCGCGGCGGCGCAGCTCCGCGTCGCCGGTCTGCTCCCAGCCGAGCGCGAGCGCGCTGAGATAATGGCCGAGCGTGTGGCCCGCGATCGTGTCGCTCTCCCAGCCGCCGTAGACCTCCCCCTTGGCGGGCAGGCCGGCATAGGTGCGGAAATGGTGGAGCAGCCGATCGGGGTCGAGCCGGTGGAGATAGGCGCGGTTGACCTCGACCGCGGTGTGATAGTCGGAGGGGGCGAGGCGCACGTCGGCGAGCGGCAGCGGGCGCGCGCGGACGACGCGCGCCCCGGCGGTAGCGGCGGACGCGGTGACCGGCAGCAGCGCGAGCGGCGCCAGCGTCGCGGCGCCCGCCATCAGGTCGCGGCGGGTCGTGCTCGGCATGGTCTCTCCTCGTCAGCGGTTTGGGTGGCGCGAGAGGAGTGTGTCACGGAGTGGCGACGGGCGCAATATATCGTATACTAATAACGCTCTTCTCGTGATCGCTCTCGATGCCTCTGAGATCCTCCCCGCTCGCGATAAGGGAGACCAGCCGCAGGCTGGTGGAGGGGGAAGTCCGAAGGCGCTGCGCTCCGGGGAGAGCCCCCTCCACCACCGGCCTGCGGCCGGCGGTCCCCCTCCCCGCCATGCGGGGAGGATTTCCTCACCTCCCCGCCCGTCCCTCATGCCCCGGCGCTCAGTGGACCCACTCGCTCTCGCCGCGCAGCGCGGCGCCGATCAGCGCGAAGAAGGCCCGGCTCCCCGCGCTCGACTCCACGTCCCATTCCGGATGCCACTGCACCGCCAGCACCTCGGCGCCGCACCCCGGCGCGGCGACCGCCTCGATCACGCCGTCGTCGCTCGCGCGCGCCTCGACGCGCAGCCCGCCGCCGAGCCGGTCGATCGCCTGCTCGTGGACCGAGTGGACCGTCAGCCGCCGCTCCCCCGTCGCGCGCGCCAGCCGCCCCTCGGGCGCGAGGCGGACGTCGTGGCGCAGCGCGAACAGCTCGGCATAGTCGCGCTGCGCCCAGCTCCCGCCGCGCAGGTGGCGGCCGCGGCACGGCTCGGCCGAGAGCGAGCCGCCGAACAGCACGTTGATCTCCTGCAAACCGCGGCAGATGCCGAACACCGGCTTGCCCGCGGCGATCATCGCGTCGGCGAGCGACAGCGCCACCTCGTCGCGCTCGAGGTCGAGCGCCTCGGGCGGGAGCGGCAGCGAGGAGCCGTAGCGCGCCGGCGCCACGTGCGAGCGCGATCCCGTCAGCAGCAGCCCGTCGAGCGGCGCGGCGAGCGCGGCGGCGTCGTTCGCGCCGGTGAGCGCGGGCACCAGCAGCACGGTCGCGCCCGATACCGCGGCGAGCGGGCGGACGAAGCGGCTCGCCACCGCCTGCACCGGGCGATGCGCCACCTCGTTGCAGCAGAGCACCCCGATCAGCGGCCGCCGCGACGCCATCCTCAGTCCCCCGCCAGCCCGTCGCGCCAGCGCTCGCCGTCGGCGGGCGCGAGCACGCGCGCGACCGGCTGCGCCACGGTGCGTCCCGGCGGCACGTCCTCCAGCAGCCAGACGTTGCCGCCGATCATCGCGCCGCGACCGATCGTCACGCGGCCGAGGATCGTCGCGCCGGCGTAGATCACCACGTCGTCCTCGACGATCGGGTGGCGCGCATAGCGCTCGCGCGGGCGGTCGAGCGCGTCGCACAAGGGCGTGCGCGCGCCGAGCGTGACGTGCTGGTAGAGCCGCACCCGCTCGCCGACGATCGCGGTCTCGCCGATGACGACGCCGGTACCGTGGTCGATGAAGAAATGCGCGCCGATCGTCGCGCCGGGGTGGATGTCGACCCCGGTGCGCTCGTTGGCAATCTCCGAGATCAGCCGCGCGGTGATCGGCGCGCCGAGCTGGTAGAGCGGGTGCGCGATGCGATGGTGCAGGCTCGCGATCGCGCCCGGGTAGCAGACCAGGATCTCGTCCGCGCTGCGCGCCGCGGGGTCGCCGAGGAACGCGGCGGCGACGTCGCTGTCGATCAGCCGGCGCACCTCGCCGAGCGTGGCGAGGAACAGCCGGACGATCGCCGCGGCCTGCCCGGGATCGAAGGTGCCGCTGCGCGCCTCGGCCTGCCAATAGGCCAGCTCGGCGCCGATCTCGCGCTCCAGCTCGCCCGCGGCGGCGAGCAGTTTGGCGGCGACGAAGCCGTCCTCGTCGCCCGCTCCGCCGCGATACTGGCCGAGTCGCCGCGGGAACAGCGCGGCGGCGAGTGTCTCGACCACGCGCTCCAGCGCGGGGCGCGACGGGAAGGAGCGCGCCTCCTCGGACGGGTGGCCGGCACGCCAGTCGTCGCGCGCGGTGCGCAGCGCCCGCACCGCCGCCGCGATCGCCGAGCCCTCGTCCGCCTCGCTCGCAGCCACACCGCTCATCCCGCGCCCCTCGTCAGCCCGTCCGAGCCCGAGGTCATACTCTACCAAGCTAGGGGATGATCCAAGCATTTCTTGCGCGGCGAGGAGCTTGGCGCGCACCCGGCGTCAGGCGCGCTGCAGCGCGCGGGCGCGGCGGCGCTGGACCGAGCTGCCGATCCCCATCGCCTCGCGATATTTCGCCACGGTGCGGCGCGCGATCCCGAACCCCTTGGCCTCGAGCAGCTCCACCAGAGTGTCGTCGGACAGAATCGTGTCGCCCTCGCCCGCGATCAGCGCGCGGATCGCGCTCCTCACCGCCTCGGCCGAGACCGCGTCGCCGCCGTCCGCCGCGGCGATCGCCGAGGTGAAGAAATACTTCAGCTCGAACAGCCCGCGCGCGCAGCTGAGATATTTGTTGCTGGTGACGCGGCTCACGGTCGACTCGTGCAGCTCGATCGCGTCCGCCACCTGGCGCAGCGTCAGCGGGCGCAAATGCGCGACGCCGTGGAGGAAGAAGGCCTCCTGCTGGCGCACGATCTCGGTCGCCACCTTGATGATCGTGCGCTGGCGCTGGTCGAGCGCCTTGACCAGCCAGTTGGCGCTGGCGAGCTTCTCGGCGAGCCAGGTCTTGCCCGCGCGGTCCTGCGCCCCGCCGGCGAGCTCGGCATAATAGCTCTTGTTGACCAGCACGCGCGGCAGCGTCGCGGCGTTGAGCTCGATCGCCCAGCCGCCGCGCGCGCGGGTCACGTTGAGGTCGGGGATCACCGGCGCGGGCGGGTCGCCGCCGTAGCGGAAGCCGGGCTTGGGATCATAGCCGCGCAGCTCGCGGATCATGTCCGCCATGTCCTCGTCGTCGGCGCGGCAGATCTTCCTGAGCCGCGCCAGCTCGCCGCGCGCGAGCAGGTCGAGGTGGTCGAGCAGCCGCGCCATCATGGGGTCGTAGCGGTCCGCGTCGCGCGCCTGGATCGCGAGACACTCGGCGAGGTCGCGCGCGCCCACCCCGGTCGGCTCGAAGCGCTGGATCGCGGCGAGCACCGCCTCGACCTGAGCGAGCGGCACGCCGAGCCGCTGCGCCACGTCGAGCAGGTCCGCGCGGAGGTAGCCGGCCTCGTCGATCTGGTCGATCAGCGCGCGCGCGACGAAGAGGTCGGCGTCGTCGAAGCTCGCGCCCGCCTGGGCGAGCAGCACGTCGGCGAGGCTCTCGCTGGTGTCGGCGAAGCTGTCGAAGTCGATCGCCTCGCCGCTGCCGCTGCTCCCGGCGCCGATCTCGCCGATCCGCTCGGCCGCGGACTCGCTGGGGCCGTCGTCGAACCGCTCGGCGGCGATGTCGACGTCGAGCGACTCGCCCGCGCCCTCGCCCGCCATCACCAGCTCGTCGGCCCCCGCAGGCTCGTCGCGCGGCGCCTCGGTGGCGTCTGGCACGGCGGTGGGCGCGTCCTCGGCGGGCGCGCTCGACTCGAGCAGCGGGTTGCGCTCGATCTCCTCGGCGATCACGCCCTCGATCTCGAGGTTGCTCAGCGCCAGCAGCTTGATCGCCTGCTGGAGCTGCGGCGTCATCACCAGCGACTGCGACTGGCGCAGGTCGAGGCGCGGCGCGAGACTCACCGGGCGGGTCCGCGGCGCGTCGGCATTACAGCGTGAAGCTCTCGCCCAGGTAGAGGCGGCGGACGTTCTCGTCGCGCACCAGCTCCTCGGGGCTGCCGGTGAACAGCACCTTGCCGTCGTAGATGATGTAGCCGCGGTCGACGATGTCGAGCGTCTCGCGCACGTTGTGGTCGGTGATCAGCACGCCGATGCCGCGCTCCTTGAGCTGGCACACCAGGTCGCGGATGTCCGCGATCGAGATCGGGTCGATCCCGGCGAAGGGCTCGTCGAGCAGCATGATCGAGGGATCGGCGGCGAGCGCGCGCGCGATCTCGGCGCGGCGGCGCTCGCCGCCGGACAGCGCCATCGCGGGCGCGTCGCGCAGCCGCGTGAGGCCGAAATCGCCCAGCAGCTTCTCCAGCTTCTCGGCGCGCGCGGCGGCGTCGGGCTCGGCCAGCTCGAGCACGGTGAGGATGTTCTTCTCGATCGTCAGCCCGCGGAAGATCGACGTCTCCTGCGGCAGGTAGCCGAGGCCGAGGATGGCGCGGCGGTACATCGGCAGGCCGGTGATGTCGTCGCCGTCGAGCATGATCCGGCCCGAGTCGGGCTTCACCAGCCCCATCACCGAGTAGAAGCAGGTGGTCTTGCCCGCGCCGTTGGGGCCGAGCAGCCCGATCACCTCGCCGCGCCCGACCGACACCGACACGTCGGTGAGCACCACGCGCTTGTCGTAGCTCTTCGCGATCGAGACCACCTGGAGGCCGCTCCGCGCCGGCGCCTCGTGGATCGGCGCGACCTGGTCGAGCGACTCGCGGTCGAGCTGGGTGGTGACGCTGTCCATCGGCGATCGACCTCGCATAACAGGGTTACCGGACGACTAACGGCGCGCCGGTTGGCAGGGAACGTGCATGCCCGATCGGGCGCGCGCTTTGAAGGGGGGACATGACGAGCGGTGCGGCCACGGGGGCGAGGCGGGCGCTCGCCCCTCCCCGTCGAGGGGAGGACAGGATCGTTCCCTCAGTTCCGCTTGGGTACCGAGAACGTCCCCGTCACGCGCCCGCTCGGCGCCTGCGTGACGTTGCCCGCCCCGCCGCTGCCGCCCGCCACCGCCGAGCCGTCGATCACCGCGCGCCCCGTGTCGAGGTTGATCGTCAGGCGGCCGCCGCTGACGGTATTGCCCGCCTGGGTCAGCCGCACCCCGCCCAGCATCGTGATGACGCGGCGGTTGAGGTCGTACACCGCATAGGTGCTGCGCGCGGTCTGGTCGGGCCGGGTCACCGTCACCCCGCCCGCGGCGTCGAGCCGCGACACCTGCGGGTTCCCGTCCTCGACCTGCCCGGTGTAGGCGACCGTCATCCGCGCCGCGTCGAGCGTCATCTCGGCCTGGCGCACCTTGACGTTGCCCGCCAGCACGGCGCGGTTGGCGCGATCCTGCAGCTCGATGTGGTCGGCGCCGAAATCGATCGGCGCGGCGCTGTTGTGACGCGTCTGCGCGACCGCGCCGCCGGCGAGCAGCAGCGCCAGCAGCGGGACTCGGCAGGCGACCGGGGCGAGGGGGCGCAACATCCAGCGCTCTTTCTATTTTCTCGGGTCGATCCGCAAGCGCGCATTGCCGTCGAGCGTGACGGTGCGCGCCTCCAGGTCGGCGCGCATGCTGTCGGCGCTGAACGTGCCCTGCCGCACCGTGCCCGTCACCGCCGCGGTGGAGCGCAGCTTGCGCGTCTTGAGGTCGACCACCGCGTCGTTGGTGTCGAGCGCGTAATTGTTCGGGCCGCGCACCTTGATCGGCCCGGCGACGTCGACCTGCTCGCGGTCCATGTCGTAGCGGCCGGTCGGCGCGGTCATCTCCGCCGGTCCGTCGGACAGGCGGATCGCGGCGGCGAGGTCGCGGATGTTGACGACCGGCTCGGCCGAGCTCTTCTGCAGCGCCGAACCGGCGGTGAGCGCGAAGGGCTGCCCCTTGGCGTCGGTGCCGCGATAGCGCGCGCGCTGGATCTTGAGTCGCTCGCGCGCGACCTCGACCTTGTTCTTGTCGAGCACGAACGAGGCGTCGCCGCCCATGGTCAGCGGCGCCATCACCAGGAAGGCGAACAGCACGCCGATCGAGAGCGGCAGCAGGCGGTTGGCGGTGGCGATCAGGCGATCGTGGCGCCCGCCGGGCTGCGCCCAGCGCTGGCGCTCCGAACGCGTGCGCAGCGCCACCTCAGACATGCGCGAAGATGTCCACCTCGGGCCAGCCCGCGAGGTCGAGCTCGGCGCGCGCGGGGAGGAAGTCGAAGCACGCCTGCGCCAGCGCGGTGCGGCCCTCGCGCGCGAGCCGGCGGTCGAGCTCGTCGCGCAGCCGGTGCAGGAAGCGCACGTCGGAGGCGGCATAGTCGCGCTGCGCCTCGCTCAGCTCGGGGCCGCCCCAGTCGGACGACTGCTGCTGCTTCGAGATGTCCTGGCCGAGCAGCTCGCGCACCAGCTCCTTCAGCCCGTGGCGGTCGGTGTAGGTGCGCACCAGCCGCGACGCGGTCTTGGTGCAATAGACGGGGGCGGCGACGACGCCGAGATAGTGGCGGATCGCGGCGAGGTCGAAGCGCGCGAAATGGTACAGCTTCGCCCGCCCGGGATCGGCGAGCACCGCGCGCAGCACCGGCGCGGCATAGTCGCTCCCGGGATTGAAGCGGACGAGATGCTCGTCGCCGCCGCCGTCGGACAATTGCACCAGGCAGAGCCGGTCGCGCGGGGTGATCAGCCCCATCGTCTCGGTATCGACCGCGATCGCGGCGCCCGGGGCGAACACGTCGCCGGGCAGATCTTCCTCGTGGAAATGGACAGCCATGCGAGCGGCTGTAGCGGGGCCGGGCGACGGGCTCAACGCGTTCCTTCCGCCCCGCCTGCGACGGACGGTGGCTCGCGCACGATAAGAAGCAAGTGACTGGCCCTCCTGCAAAGAAAAGACTCGCACAACGATTCGACGGGGCTGGATTGTTCGGCTATGACGGGCGATGCGGCGCGATGGATCTGCGCCCGGGGAACCGCGTTCGCCGTCCTGCGCGTGGTCTCGTTGAGAATGTTCGGGCGGACCGGGAAGACGAACAGGGTTATGGGTTACGACAAGGGCGGCCGCGGCAATCGCGGCGGGCGTGGGCGCGACAAGCGCGACGGTTTCGGCGGCGGCGGTGACGACTTCGGCGGCGGCGGTGGCTTCGGTGGCGGCGGCTTCGGCTACGAGGATCGCGGCGGCTTCGGTGGCGGTGGCGGCAACCGCGGCTTCGGCGGCGGTGGCTTCGGCGGCGGCGGCGGCGGTGGTCGCGGCTTCGGCGGCGGCGGCGGCGGGTTCAGCGGCGGCGGCGGTGGTGGCGGCTTCGGCGGCGGCCGCGGCATGCCCCCCCAGGTCGTCGGCGAGGGCACGGGCGTCGTCAAGTTCTTCAACGCGCAGAAGGGCTTCGGCTTCATCGTGCGCGACGACGGCGGCGAGGACGTGTTCGTCCACATCTCCGCGGTCGAGCAGGCGGGTCTCGCCGGCCTGGCCGAGGGTCAGCCGCTCGGCTTCACCCTGGTGGATCGCGGCGGCCGCATCTCGGCGACCGACCTCAAGATCGACGGCGAGCCGATGCCAGTGACCGATCGCGCGCCCCCGCGCGAGGGCGGCTTCGGCGGCGCGCCGGGCGGTGCCGGCGGTGCGCGCGGCGCGCCGCAGCGCCAGCTGACCGGTGAGAAGGCCACGGGTACGGTCAAGTTCTTCAACGCCATGAAGGGTTTCGGCTTCATCCAGCGCGACGACGGCCAGCCCGACGCGTTCGTCCACATCTCGGCGGTCGAGCGCGCCGGCATGCCGACGCTCAACGAGGGCGACCGGCTGCAGTTCGAGATCGAGGTCGATCGTCGCGGCAAGTACGCCGCGGTGAACCTGTCCTCGTCGAGCTGATCGGCCCGCCGAACGGCTGACAGCGGCCCGCCCGACCCCGTCGGGCGGGCCGTTCTCGTTCTCGCGCCGCCTCGTCGGCCGCGCGGCGCTTGCGCTCGCCCGCTCGCTCGCGCATCGCGGCGCCGAGGGAGCCCATGCCATGACCGCACGCCACCGTCCCGCCCGCGCCGCCGCCGCGCTCGCGCTCGTCGCGCTCACCGGCGCCTGCGCGCCGTCGCTCAAGGTGATGACCTACAACGTCCGCTACGCCTCGGACGAGGGGCCGCAGCCGTGGCCGTCGCGCCGGGCCGCCGCGGTGGCGATGCTGCGCCGCGTCCACCCCGACGTGGTCGGCACGCAGGAGCTGCTCCAGCGCCAGGGCGACGACATGGTCGCGGCGCTGCCCGACTATCGCTGGTTCGGCCGCGACCGCAGGGGCGCGCACGCCGACGAGCATATGGGGATCCTCTACCGCACCGATCGCCTGACGTTGCTGCGCCAGGGCGACTTCTGGCTCTCGGACACGCCCGACGCGGTCGGCAGCCAGAGCTGGGGCACCGACCTGCCGCGGATGGCGACCTGGGGCGAGTTCGCGCTCAGGAGCGATCCGCGCCGGCATTTCCTGCTGATCGACACGCATCTCGCGCACCGCGACGTCGACGCCGCCGCGCGCGACCGCGCCGCGGCGCTGCTGCTCGAGCGTATCCCGACGATCGCGCGCGGCGTGCCCGTGGTGTTGACCGGCGACTTCAACGCCACGCCCGACAGCGCCGCCTATCGCCGCCTCGCCGCCGCCATGACCGACGCCTGGGGCAAGCGACCGGGCGGGATGACCTTCCACGACTTCACCGGGGTGGCCGACCGCCGGATCGACTATATCTTCCTCGACGGCGCGCGCGCCGGCGGCGCCACGGTCGTCACCGACCGGCCGGGCGGGGTCTATCCGTCCGACCATTTCCCAGTCACCGCCAAGGTGACGCTGCTGCGCTGAGTGGCGGGGGAGGCGGCGCGCCGTGCTCCGGCGGGGCGACGGCGGATCTGGGCGGCGCAATACTCCGACATGATCCGCGCGATCGCCGTGCCGGCGGCGCGGGTCGCCCCCGCGCCGCGCGCCCTCACTGCAGCGTCAGCATGACCACCGACTTGGCCGGCAGCGTCACGCTGAGCTGCCCGCCCGCCACCTGCGCGCCCGTGAAGGCGGCGGGCGCGACCGCGTTGGGCTGGTCGAAGGTGTTGATCGCGGTCATCGCGGGCGCGGTGAGGATCTGCCCGGTGGCGCCGCTGGCGTTGAGCCCGGCGAGCGCGGCCTGCACCGTGATCGCGCGGTTCGGGTCGGCGTTGGCGAGCGCGACATGCACCACCCCCGCCTTGTCGCGCACCGCCGAGGCGCTGACCGCCGGCATCACCCACTGGTCCTTGTTGTACCAGGGCGACTTGAGCTCGATCGGCAGCACCGTGCCGTCCATGTACGGCTTGTACATGTGGAAGACGTGGTACGTCGGCGTCAGCACCATCTTGCTGCCGTCGGTCAGGATCATCGCCTGCAGCACGTTCACCATCTGCGCGATCGCGGTCATCCGCACGCGGTCGGCGTGCTTGGCGAAGATGTTGAGGTTGATCGCGGCGACCAGCGCGTCGCGCAGGCTGTTCTGCTGGCGCAGGAAGCCGGGGTGCGTGCCGGGGTCCTGCGCGTACCAGGTGCCCCATTCGTCGACCGCGAGGAAGACGCGCTTCTTCGGATCATATTTGTCCATGATCGCGCTGTGGCGCGTGATCAGTTCCTCCATCTTCCAGGTCTTGGCGAGCGTGTCGGCCCAGCCGGCCTCGTCGAAGTCGGTCGCCGAGGCGCGCGGCGGCCAGCCGGTGCCGCCCGGCACGGTGTAATAATGGAGCGAGAGGCCGTCGAGCTGCTCGCCCGCCTCGCGCATCATCACCTCGGTCCAGTTATAATCGTCGCCGTTGGCGCCCGAGGCGATCTTGAGCACCTTGGTGTTGGCGGGTGCCTTGATGAAGGTGGCGTAGCGGCGCGTCACGTCGGCGGCATATTCCGGGCGCATGTTGCCGCCGCAGCCCCACAGCTCGTTGCCGATGCCGAAATAGGGGAGTTTCCACGGCGCCTTGTGCCCGTTCTGCGCGCGCTCGTCGGCGAGCGTGCCGGCGGGCGAGGTGATATATTCCACCCACTCCGCCATCTCCTGCGGGGTGCCGTTGCCGACGTTGCCCGAGATATAGGGCTCGGCGCCGACCTGCTCGACCAGCTCCATGAACTCGTGCGTGCCGACGCTGTTGGGCTCGGTCACGCCGCCCCAGTGGGTGTTGATCTTGACCGGGCGCTTGTTCTTCGGGCCGACGCCCTCGCGCCAGTGGTACTCGTCGGCGAAGCAGCCGCCGGGCCAGCGGATCACCGGCACGCCCAGCTCCTTGAGCGCGCCGATCACGTCGTTGCGGAAGCCGCGCGTGTTGGGGATCCTGCGGTCGTTGCCGACGTAGAGGCCGTTGTAGATGCCGTCGCCGAGATGCTCGGCGAACTGGGTGAAGATGCGCCGGTCGTAGGTCGCCCCGGGCTGGTCGCCGTGGACCGTGGCGGTGGCGGCGGGCGCGGCGGGCTCCTGCGCCTCACCCGGCGCCGGCGCGAGCGCCGCCAGCATCAGCGCGCCGGTCAGCGCGAACAGACGTCCCTTCATCCCATCCTCCCGTTGTCGGCGGCGCGTTCCCCGACGCGGCTCACCCAGATCACGATTACTCGGACATTATGAAGTGACCCCGCCGAACGCAACGACTTTGCGTCAGCGGCCCACCTTGACGCGCAGCGCGAGCACCAGCGCGTCGGGCGTGTCGCGCCGGCCGCTCGGGTCGATCACATATTGCGCGTCGGGCTCGAGGCTGAGCCAGCGCGCGGCGACCCAGCGATAGGCGCCCTCGACGACCAGCTCGCGCGCGCCGGTGCCCGCGAGCGCGCGGTGGCGGTCGCCGAACCAGGCGCAGGCGAACGACAGGCCGAGCTGGTCGTCGTCGCGCCCCTGCCACGTGCCCGAGCGCACCAGGCCGCCGCCGACGTAGCGCGCGATCGCGTTGTAGCGCGAGTCGGCGACGCCGTAGCGGAGCCAGCCGCTCACCCCGGCGCCCCCGCGCGACTCGCCGATCAGCTGGCGCTCGGCGAGCACATAGCCGCCGCCGTTGCCGCGCCCCCGCTCGGCGGGCGCCCCGATCGGGGCGAAGGGGGCGGTGTAGCGCCAGCTGCCGATCGCCACTTTGGTCGCGCGGTCGAGCCAGCCGAGCTCGGCGACCAGCAGCGCGCCGTCCCCGCGGCGCAGCCGGATCGCGGTCGCGGCGGGTCGGCCGGGGTCGCCGGGGACGCCGTCGAGCACCGCCGCGTGGAACAGCCAGTGGCTCCCGAACCCCACCTCGCCGCGCAGCGCCAGCGAGGTCACCGGGAAGATCGACGGCCCGCGCCGCCCCGACTGCGCCAGCTCGGGGCCGACGCCGTGCGACGACAGGCGGAACAGCCCGCCGCTCACGGTGGTGTCGAACTCGGCGTTGAGGTTGTACAGACCCGCCTTGATCGAGGCGCGGCGGCCGATGTCCTGCTCGACCCAGGCCTCGAACAGCCGCGTGGCCGGCACCGCGGTCTCGATGTTCGACACGCCCTGCGCGTCCCCGCTGAGCGCGGAGAGGCTCGCCCCATTGTCGCGGATGACATAGCCGAAGGCGCGCGCGCCGTGCCAGCCGACCAGCCGGTCGAGGTCGAGCGCGGCCTGTAGGTCGAGGTTGTCGAGGTAGCGCACGCCGCGCGCGCGTCCGCCCGCCGCGTCGGCGGCGAGGTCGGCGGTATAGACCGCGGACAGCGTCACCGTGCCGTCGCGCCGCTCGTTGGCGGAGCGCGGATAGCCGGTCGGGCGCTCGTCCTGCGCGCGCGCGGGCGCGGCGACCAGCGCGAGGCAGGCGAGCGGCAGCGCGACGCGCGACGATCCGGCCCCCATGTCGAACTCCGCTCCCTCTGGCGCGCGGCGCTTAGCCGAGCGCGCGCGGGGCGAACAGGGGGTGACAGGCGCGCCGCGCTCGGCGCCTTGGGTGAGAAGGCGGTGGTGAGACTCACGGGCGTCCCCCACCTGGTCCCCGGCCGAAGTTGAGGACGAGCGCGCTGTCTGCGGCGGGGCCGGTGATGGTGGCGGTGGCGGTGGCGGCGGTGGCAGGGTGAGCGGCTGATGGCCACGGGAGCAACTCCTCAGATCCTCCCCGCTCGCGGCGAGGGGGACCAGCCGAAGGCTGGTGGAGGGGGCTCTCCGCGCCGCGCAACGGCCGCGGAGAGCCCCCTCCACCACCGGCTTCGCCGGCGGTCCCCCTCCCCGTGCCGGGGAGGAGCTGCGGCATAAGTCGACGCCGCCGCTGTCCTACACCGCGCCGGCCTGCGACCATCACGCCGCTCTGTCTCATCGTCGCCGGCCGCCATCCCGGTCAGCGACGCCCGTTGACCAAGATCACCCGCCCCCCCGCGTCGGACTCAACGTTCGCGCGAACCGCGCCAGCGACTCAACATTCGCAACATTCGCGCCCGCCGCGGCGGCGACCGGCACGGCGACGAGCAAGCTCCGCCGCCACCTGGCCGGACGGTGCGTCGTCGCCCTCCGCCGTCGCGCGCGCGCGCCCCCCTTGGCCCGCGGCGCGGCTTCTGCCACGGACGGTGTCATGTTCGCGTTCGCCCTGCTCCTCGCCGCCGCGCCCGCGCCGCTCCCGCAGCAGGAGGGCGAGACCGTGACGGTGCGCGCCCCGCTGCCCGCCGCGCCGCAAACCCCCGCCACGCTGGTCGCCGAGCCAGTGGCGATGATGATCGCCACCTTCGACACGAACGGCGACGCGATGGTCGACCGCGCCGAGCTGGAGGAGGGCGTGCGCCGCTCGTTCGCGGCGATCGACACCGCCAAGACCGGCAAGCTCCGCTATCTCGCTTATTCCGACTGGGCCAAGCGCTTCCTCGGCGACCAGCACGCGCTGCCGAGCCCCTACGAGGTCGACCGCGACGACGACGACGCGGTGACGCTCGACGAGCTGGAGGATCATTTCTCGCGGCTGTTCGCGCGCTACGACCGCGACGGCGACCATCTCGTCAGCCGTGCCGAGCTGCTGACCTATCGCACCCTGCCGGTCGACGCGCAGGGGCCGACCACGGGTCGCCGACCCCCCGGCAAGAAGGACGGCAAGGACGAGAAGGCCAAGGACCGCCGCCGCGGCCCGCCCCCCGGCGACCGCGACGATCTCGCCGGGCGCGCGCGGTGAGCGGGACACCGCGGTTCGCCTTCCAGGTCCACGCCACCGACGGCGCGGCGCGCACCGGCGCGATCCGCATGCACCGCGGCGAGATCCGCACCCCCGCCTTCATGCCGGTCGGCACCGCCGCCACGGTGAAGGCGATGAAGCCCGCCGACGTCGAGCGCGCTGGCGCCGACATCATCCTGGGCAACACCTATCACCTGATGCTCCGCCCCGGCGCCGAGCGGGTGGCGCGGCTGGGCGGTCTGCACGCCTTCATGGGCTGGGAGCGACCGATCCTGACCGACTCGGGCGGCTATCAGGTGATGAGCCTGAGCGAGCTGACCAAGAGATCCGAGGAGGGCGTCGCCTTCGCCTCCCACCTCGACGGCACGCGCCACCTGATCACCCCCGAGCGCTCGATCGAGATCCAGCGGCTGCTCGGCTCGAACATCGTGATGGCGTTCGACGAGCTGGTCCCCACCACCTCGACGCGCGAGGTGCAGGCCGCGGCGATGGAGCGATCGATGCGCTGGGCGCGGCGCAGCCGCGACGCCTTCGACTCGGGTGGCGCGCACGCCGAGCACAACGCGATCTTCGGGATCCAGCAGGGTGCGCTCGACGAGGGGCTGCGCCGCGCCTCGGCCGACGCGCTCGTCGACATCGGCTTCGACGGCTATGCGATCGGCGGGCTCGCGGTGGGCGAGGGACAGGCGGCGATGTTCGGCTGCCTCGACTATGCGCCGGCGCAGCTGCCCGCGGACCGGCCGCGCTACCTGATGGGGGTGGGCAAGCCCGACGACATCGTCGGCGCGGTGGAGCGCGGGGTCGACATGTTCGACTGCGTGATGCCGACCCGGTCGGGCCGCACCGGCCAGGCGTTCACGCGCGACGGCCCGATCAACATCCGCAACGCGCGCTTCCACGAGGACCCGTCGCCGCTCGACCCCGCGTGCGGCTGCGCGGTCTGCGCCACCTGGACGCGCGCCTATCTCCACCATCTGGTGCGCAGCGGCGAGATCCTGGGCGCGATGCTCATGACCGAGCACAACATCGCCTTCTACGAGGCGTTGATGGCGGACCTGCGCGCGGCGATCGCGCGGGGCGCGCTGGCGACGTTCGCCAACGCGTTCCGCGCGCGTTATGGCGCGGGCAGAGGAGAGACCCGATGAGCGACCAACCCAACGAGATCCTGGCCGAGGTGGCCGCCGCCAAGGCGCACGAGGAAGCCGGCGCGGGCAAGGCCGCGCAGCGGCGCCGCGACCGCCGCTGGCAGGGCGGCAAGACCTGGCTGGCGGCGGGGATCGGCTCGGCCGCGGTGGCCGCGGCGGTGCTGTTCGCGAACGCCCGGCGCGACGAGAAATAGGGCCGGCCGGTCTTCGCCTCGCTGCGCGAGGCGCGGCGAGTCCTTCCTCGCCTGGTCCCGCCGGATGCAGGACGCGGGGCCATGAGAGCGGCGCCGGCCACGCTGGGCCCAGCCGTCCGCGGGAGCATCACGGCGACGAGGGCAGCGCCTACAGCTTCATGCCCCGCAACACCGGCTCGATCACCGCGGCCATCGCGTCATAGCCCCGCTCGGTCGGATGCACCCCGTCATAGGCCATCCCCGGCCGCATCCCGCCGGCGGCGTCCGCCAGCGCCGGGGTATAGTCGACGAAGCGCGCGCCCAGCCGCGGCGCCGCCGCCCGGGCCCAGGCGTTGAAGGCACGGATCGGCGCCACCGTCTCCAGCCCCGGCCGCCACGGGAAGCTGGCCGCGGGCGGGATCGAGGCGAGCAGCACCGCGATCCGGTTGGCGCGCGCGAGCTGGACGATCGCGGTGACGTTGTCGCGCGTCTGCGCGGCCGTCATCGGCCCGGTGTTGCCGGCGATGTCGTTGGTGCCCGCCATCAGGTGGAGCGCGCGCGGGCGCAGCGCGACCACGTCGGCCATCACGCGCAGCACCATCTGCGGCGTGGTCTGCCCGCCGATGCCGCGATCGACCCGCCCGGCCGTGAAGAAGCCCGGCCGCTTGCTCCCCCAGCCCTCGGTGATCGAGTCGCCGAGGAAGACGATGCCCACCTCGGCGCGCGACTCGATCAGCCGGCGATTGTCCGCGGCATAGCGGCCGAGCCACGGCCAGTCCTCGTGGAGCCGGCGCTCGGCGGCCTCGTCCGCCGCCGCGGCGGGGGTGGCGAGCGCCCCGGCGGCGATCCCGCCGGCGACTCCCAGCAGGGCGGTGCGTCGGTCGATCACAGCGAGTCTCCCCAGCGGCATATGTCCTCGGTCGGCGGCACCGCGGCGCGCGCGCCGGCGGCGTCGAGCGCCAGATAGGTCTGCGCCGCGTCCGCCGCGGGCCAGCCCGGCAGCCCGGCGCCGTTCGGGTCGCCGGTCTTCACGAAATTGGCCCAATAGTCGATCAGACGCAGCCGGCCGAGCGGCTGGTCGGCGTAGATGAAGGGGATCTCCAGCGCGTGGCGCGTCGGCGCGCCGCTCGCGCTGCCGTCGAACAGATAGCGCCACACCTTGCCGCCGCGCTCCCGCATCGCCGCGGCGAAGCGCTGCGCCGGGCAGCGGAAGGTCGCGTCGGTGGCGATGCGCTGGTCGCGCGTGCCGTCGCGGTCGGCGGGGTCGGCGCGCGGCTCGGGCCGGTCGAGCCCGTAGAAGCGCCGCGCCTGCGCCTCGCGGCCGGGATAGCTCAGCGCGACGAAGGCGTCGCGGCGACTGTGCCCGCCGGGCAGGTCGAGCTCGATCCGGTTGGTGCCGATCAGTACGTCCACGCCCGGCGCCGCGGCGAGCAGCCGGTCGGGTGCCTCCGGGAAGACGGTGCCGTCGACGGTGGTGCGCAGCCAGCGGTAGCTGTCGTCGGTGAGCAGCTGGTCGTGCGTCGCCTCGCCCGCGACGAGCAGCGGCCAGGCCGCGACCGAGCGCAGCTGCGCGGCGTCGCCGCCTGCGCCGAGCGCGTCGTCGACCTGGTCGCCGAGCCGCAGCGCCTCCTCGCGCGAGCGCCACGGCAGGCCGAAGCCGGGGGTGCCGCTCTCCATGATCGCGCGGCGGAACAGCCCGCGCGCGCCCGGTGCGGCGACGAGCAGCCCGACGTCCTGCGCGCCCGCGCTCTCGCCCGCGATGGTCACGCGGTCGGGGTCGCCGCCGAAGCGCGCGATATGCTCCTGGACCCAGCGCAGCGCGGCGATCTGGTCCTGCGTCGCGAGGTTGCCGCCGCCGGCGGCGCGGTGATGGAGGAAGCCGAGCGCGCCGAGCCGGTAGCGCACGCCGACCATGACGATGCCGCGCGCGACGATCGGCGACTCGGCCATGTCGCCGGGTGAACCCGCGTAATTGGCGCCGCCGTGGATCCACACGAGCACGGGGCGGCTACCGGTGAGCGCCTCGGTGCCGACGTCGAGCGTCAGGCAATCCTCCGACTGGTGGAGGTGATCGGCGCGGTTCCAGCCATAGTCCTGCTGGGTGCAGGCGGCGGCCGGCGCGGCGGCGTCGCGGATGCCGGGCCAGCGCGCGGGCGGTGCCGGCGGGGCGAGGCGGCGCGGGCCGAGTGGCGCGGCCGCGTACGGGAGGCCGCGGAAGACGAGATGGCCGCCCGCGCTGGTGCCGCGCACGCTGCCGAGGCTGGTACGCGCGACGGCAGTGGTCCCGTGCTCCTGCGGACGCGGGAGCCCAGGATCACGCGCGCCGGGGCTCGCAGCCCTGGGTTCCTGCGCGCGCAGGAACACGGTGCTCGTGGCGGCGGGCGAAACCCGGCCCGTTCCTACGGCCGTCATACCAGCCTTGGTCCGGGATCCACCGTTCCGCACCTCCGCCGCGGGACCGGTGCGCGGGGACGCGGATCCCGAAACAGGTCCGTGGTGACCCGGGAGGACGGAGGCATCGACTTCACCCCGCCGGCCGACATCGAGGTCGGACGCATCCGCCCCGACCGGCGCCGCCACCAGCGCCAGCGCGGCGAGGAACACGCGCCTCACTTCACCGCCACCTTGGCCGCGCGGACGTTCCAGCCCGCCAGCGTCACCGCCGCCGCCTCGGCCCCGCCCGCGGGATAGCGGATCGCGATCACCTTCCTCTCGCCGGGCAGCAGTGCGACGTAATTGTCGTCGTAATAGGCCGGCAGCACGCGCTTGCCCGCGGCGTCGACCAGGGTCAGCTTGGCGTTGAGCGCGGGCACCGCCCCCTCGTTCGCCAGGGTCACGCGCACCACGCGGTCCTCGCCCTCGCTCGCGCGCTCGGCCGAGCTCGCCAGCGCCACCGGCGCGAGCTCGTCGAGCGCGCGGTACGACGCCTCGTCGCGCCCGCGCCAGTAGAGGTTCTCCGACAGCGTCTTCCCCGCCGCGTCCGCCAGCACCAGCTTCACCAGCACCATCGGGTGCGCGGCGAAGAGCCGGTCGAGCGGCACCGCCGCCAGCGTCGTCGCGGCGTTGGCGGCGGCGTCGAGGCGGTCCTCGCGCGCGAACAGCTCGGCGTTGTCGAGCCCGAGGACGCGCACGCGCGCGGTCAGCCCCGTTGCCGCCGCCTGGGTGGTGTTGAGCACCACCAGCTCGTTGCCCGGCAGGTTGAGCTGGACGTGGAGCGGCTCGGTCGCCTTCTTCGCGCCATAGTAAGCCGCGTGCGTGTCATAGTCCCAGGAGTAGATCTGCCACGCGTTCGACGGCCAGGCCGGGTGGGTCATCCACAGCAGCCGCCCCGAGTTCTTGGTCCAGAGATGGCCGAGGAAGCCCTCGTACATCGCCTTGTGCGTCTCCAGGTTCATCATCTGCGCCTTGCGCTCGAAGTCGGCGAAGCTGGTGCCCGCGCCGAACATCCGCTCCAGCGTCGCGGTGAAGGTCTTAGTGTCGCCGTTCCCGCTGACATGCCAGTCGTGATACGCCAGCACGTCGCCGAGCGGCCAGCGGTCCGCCGCGGGGACGTAGCTCGCGATCGACTCGGCGGTCGACAGCGAGGGCGTGCCGGTCTCGACCGAGAAGCCGGTGGCGAGATCGGTGAAATAGCCGACCGGCGGCCGGTAGTTGTACGGCCCCGAGCCCTGCAGGTTGACCACGTTCGAGCTGCCGGTGAACCAGCGCGTGCCGTCCAGCTCGAACACCGCCCGGTCGAGCCCCTCGTTGAGCGTGGGATAGGGCACGCCCTCGTTGCGACCGAACCAGAGGACGATCGAGGGATGGTTGCGGTAGCGCGCGATCGTGTCGCGCGCGTTGGCGAGGAACAGCGAGGGGTCGTCGGGCTCGACCTGGAAGTTCTGCGTCGACTGCCAGAAATCGTTGAGCACCATCATGCCGTTCTCGTCGGCGAGATCGAAGAACTCCTCCTCGTCGTTGTTGCCCATCCAGTTGCGGATGACGTTCATGTGCGCCTCGCGCTGGAGGCGGAAGAAGGGCTTGAGCCAGTCGTAGCTGACGCGCTTCATGGCGTCGTCCATGCCCCAGTTGCCGCCGCGCGCGGCGATGCGGACGCCGTTGACGCGGAGCGTGAGGTGCGGCTCGGGGAGCGTCTTGGCGATCGGCGTCACCGCCCGCGACGTCGCCCCCGCCGCGGTGAGCGACTCGGCCCAGCCGCGCGGCGACTCCTTGATCGCGGCGTGGCGCACGTCGATCAGCTTCGTGCCCGCGAGCGCGCCGTCGGTGGTCTGGACGTTGACGCGGCGCAGCGCGCCGGCGGGGTCGAACAGCGAGAGGTCGTAGCTCACCTCGCGGATGCCGAAGCGGCCCCGGCGCAGGTCGGACACGCCCGCGGCGTCGCTCACCTGATAGGTGACGTCGTAGAGGTGCGGCTCGCCGTAGCCGTTGGGCCACCACAGCCGCGGGTCGGCGACGCGCAGCTGCGGGAAGTCGCGCGGGGTGAAGGCGACCTCGCTGTGCCCCGGCGCGGCGGTGACCTGCCGCTCCACCGTGACGCCGCCGAAGGCGACTCGCACCGTCACGGGCGCGGCCGCGCCGGCGTTGTCGAGCGGCACGGTGACGTAGACGTCGGCGCTGTCGGTGCGCGGCAGCGGCAGATCGGTGACGACGTGTGGGTCGCCGATCCTGACCGCGCCGGTCGCGACCAGCTCGACCGGGCGCCAGATGCCGGTGTTGCGGTCGCGGATGCCGGGGATCCAGTCCCAGCCCTCTGTGGCGACGAAGGTGGGGCCGTCGATCGCGAGCTGGCCGCCGTTCTCGCCGACCCCCGCCGAGACCGACTGCTCGTGCGGGATGCCGGGGTGCGGCGGCGGCGAGACGCGCACCGCCACGACATTCTCGCCCGCCACCGGCGTATAGGCGAACTGGCCGCGGATGAAGGCGCCGCGCGTCGTGCCGAGCTTCTCGCCGTTGGCCCAGACCTCCGACGCATAGTTGATCCCACCGAAGACGAGCGTCAGCCTCCTGCCCGCCGCCTCGGGCGGGACGGTGAAGCGCGTGCGGTACCAATAGTCCTGCCGCGCGAGCCGCTCGGGGATCTGCAGGTTGTTGAGCCCGTAATAGGGGTCCGGGTAGACGCCGCGGTCGACCAATGTCTGCAGCACGGTGCCGGGCACGGTCGCGACGCGCCACGCCTCACCCCGGGCGGCGCCGGGTCGCGAGAGCGCGGCACCGTCGCCGGTCACCTCGGGCGCGGCGGCGAGCTGCCAGCCGTTGAGCTGCCAGTGGCCGGGCGCGGTCGGCTGCATCACGGGCCGCTGCGGCACGGGCTTGGCGACCGGCCTGGTCGTCGCGTCGGCGCGCGACCGGGGGAGCGTCCAGGCGTCCTGCTGGACGGTGAGGCCGATGTTGGCGCTCTTCTGGAACGGCCAGCCGACGCCGATCTCGGTCATCTGCACCGTGTCGAAGTCGGGCCGGGCGCGCGCGGCGGCGGCGAGCGCGCGCGCGTCGGTCGCGCCGCTCTCCGCCGTCGCGCCGACGAGCTGGCCGCCGAGATGCGCCGCGCCGGGCGGCGCGATCGCGATCACCGGCGTCACCGCGACGGAGCGCGCCGCGACGGTGCTGACGCGGCGCCCGTCGACGTAGAGCGTCGCGCGCGCCCCGTCGGACACCGCCGCGACATGGGCCCATTTGCCCGGGGTGAGCGCTGGCCCGCGCACCGCCGCCTCGCCGTCGCGGAGCACCAGCCGGCCGCCGTCGAGCAGCAGCGCGCGCTGCGTCGGCGCGGCGCCGAGCGCGATCAGCGTGACCGCGCCGTCCTGCCTCGAGTCAGGGCGGACCCAGGCGCTCAGCGTGTAGGGTGCCCCCGCCGCGACCAGCGCGTCGGCGCGCGCGAGCGGACGCTCGATCCCGATCCCGCCCGCCAGGCTGCGCACGTTGTACGGCCCGCCGTTGCCGGGCACGTCGGCGCGCGCCGCCATCCCCGCGCCCAGCGCCAGGCCGGTGCCCGCCAGCAGCCACGCCGCCCTCCTCATTCTCGCCCCCATCGTCTCTCTTCCCGGTACGCGCCGCGGCGCGATGTCACTGCCCCCCGCCCGCGACGCGGCGGAGGAAATCCTGGTGCGGCTCGGCCAGCCGCAGCGTGCCCGCGATCGCCTCGCGCATCCGCGCCAGGCTGTCGGTGAGCGTCGCGACGTCATACTGGTCCGCCATCGGCGACGGACGCGCGGGCAGGTCGTCGAAGCCGGCGTAGAGGCTGAGCCAGCTCGCGTCCTGGAACGTGTCCCACTCGCGCCGCACGAACTCGCCCGCGGCGCGCCACGCGTCGAGCTTGGCCTGGAGGCCGTCGGTCGGCGGCACCGCGCGGATCGCGTCCCAGAAGGGCTCGCCCTCGCGCCGGTTGGGCAGATAGTGGAGCAGCAGGAAATCGCGCATCCGCTCGAACTCCAGCACCGACTGGCGATTGTAGGTCGCCGCCAGCCGCGGGTCGAAGCCGCGGTCGGGGAACAGCGGCGCCAGCCGGTCGAGCCCCGACTGGATCAGCGAGATGCTGGTCGACTCGAGCGGCTCGAGGAAGCCCGAGGCGAGCCCCAGCCCGACGACGTTCCCCTCCCAGAAGCGCGCGCGATGCCCCGCGGTGAAGCGCAGCCGGTTGGCGGGCGCGAGCGGCTCGCCCTCCAGGCTGGCGCGCAGCACCGCCTCGGCCGCGTCGTCGCTCGTGAAGTCGGAGCAATAGACATAGCCGTTGCCGGTGCGATGGCGCAGCGGGATATGCCACTGCCATCCCGCGGCGCGCGCGGTCGCGGTGGTGAGCGGGCGGTGCGGCGCCGAGGCGCGGCACGGGATCGCCACCGCGCGGTCGCACGGCAGCCAGCGGCGCCAGTCGACGTACGGCACCCCCATCGCGTCGCCGAGCAGCAGGCTGCGGAAGCCCGAGCAGTCGATCCACAGGTCGCCCTCCAAGCGCGTGCCGTCCTCGAGCAGCACCGCGTCCACCAGGCCGCGCTCGCCGTCGCGAAGCACCTCGGTGATGCGCCCCTCGACGTGGCGGACATGGTTGGCGAGCGCGAGCCGCTTGAGCAGCGCGGCGAACTTCGATGCGTCGAAGTGGAGCGCGAAGTTGAACACGCCGAGGTCGTTGGCGGGGCGGTCGGCGGGCGGCAGGAACAGGCCGCGCTCGGCCAGCTGGGTCGCGACGCAATAGGCGCCGATCGGGGTCGGATCGCCCGCCGCGCGCAGCTTGAGCCAGTAATGGTGGAAGGCGACCCCGCGCGCGGCGACGCCGTACAGGCCGAAGGGGTGGAAGAAGTCGTGGCCGTCGCGCTGCCAGTCGCGGAAGCGGATGCCGTATTTGATCGTGCCCTCGGTCTCGCGCAGCACCTCGGCCTCGCCGAGCTCCACCGCGGCGAGGAAGTCGCGGATCGCGGGCACGGTGGCCTCGCCGACGCCGACGGTGCCGATCGCGGCGCTCTCCACCACGGTGATGGCGAGCCGCAGGTGCGCGAAGCGGCGCGCCAGCCAGGTCGCCGCCATCCAGCCGGCGGTGCCCCCGCCGACGATCGTGATCGAGCGGATCGGTGCGTTCGTCATGATGCGTCCCTCACCCGCCACCGCTCCTGCCCGAGGGCGGGAGCGGTGACCAGGGCGATCAGAAGCGGACGCGCGCGCCGGCGATGAAGCGCCGCTCGTAGATGTTCTCGTACAGCACCTGATCGGGCCAGGTGAGATAGTAACGCTCGGTCTCGGCGGTCAGGTTGGAGGCCTGGCCGTAGAGGGTGAGGAACGGCGTCACGTCATACGAGATCGAGGCGTCGAGATAGTTGGTCGGCTGCTGATACTGGGCGAGACCGTCGATCCCGCCGTAGTTGGACGACACCAGCCGCTTCGAGCGGTAATTGTAGGCGACGCGCGCCTGCAGACCATATTTCTCGAACCAGAGCGCGGCGTTGATCTGGTGCTTCGAATTGTCCTGGAACGGCTGGTTGTTGCCGGCCAGGTCGACGAGCCCGGCGTCGCCGAGCGACAGCGTGTAGTTGGCGTCGACACCGAAGCCGCCGAACAGCCCGTTGACGCCATAGTCGGCCAGCGACTGGCGCGCCGAGAGCTCGATGCCCTTGAGCGTGCCGCCCTCGCCCTGGCGGAAGGTGTTGGTCACGACCTGGCGGCGGATCACGCCGTCATTGTCGGGGATGTCGCTGCGCAGCTCGGTGGTGCGATCGATGAAGCTGTCGACCGCGATGTAGAAGGCACCCGCCGCGATCAGGCTCGACCGACCCGTGTAATATTCGAGGCTGCCCTCGACGTTGGTGGCGCGCCACGGGTTGAGGTTGGGATTGCCGAGCGAGTCGGCGGTGCGCGCCTCGAACAGGTTGGTCGCCGTGTTGATCGCGTAGTTGATGTTGAGACCGCCGCCCCATTGCTGGAAGTCGAGCAGCGTCATCGTCTTCGAGAAAGCGGCGCGGGCGCGCAGCTTGTCCGTCACGTCGAAGGCGATGTTGATCGACGGCAGGAAGTCGGTGAACTCGCGCTGGGTGCGCACGTCGCCCGCGTCCACACCCGCGACGCCGTAGGGCTGCGGCACACCGACGATGTTCTGCCGCACGTTGAGCCGCGTGTTGACGACCTGCAGGCCGCCGTTGGCGCGGAACGGCATGCCGAGCAGCTCACCCTCGCCGGACACCTGGGCGTAGCCCGAGATCTGGCGCGTGTTGACGTCGAACGACAGCGCCGGGTTGATGACGTTCACGCTGCCCGGGTAGAACTTGTTCTGCCAGGCCTCGCTGTCGTCCATCGCCTTCGGATCGAGCGCCCACAAGGTCGGCGCCCCGGCGGCGGGAAGCTGATATTGCTTGATCTGACCGGCGAAGATCGGATCGGTCGCTTGGCGCGTCAGCCCGGCGGTGTAGCCGCGGCCCTGCGCGTCGAGCACCGGGCAGTATTTGTCGTCGAGGTTGACGTCGAACGCCTTCCACTTGACCAGGCAGCCCGCCGCCGGGTTCGCCGGGTTGTCGGTGTTGCCGGCATAGACCGGCGAGGCGCGGTCGAACGTGTACTGGTTGACGCTGCGCTCGCCGTAGCGCGCGCCGAAAGCGATCTTGAGCTCGTCGTTGGGCTGCCACTCGCCGTCGGCGCGCAACGCCCAGATATCGCCCTTCTGGTAGACGTTGCCCTCGGACGAGACGGTCTTCAGGCCGTAGCGCGAGGCGTCGCCCGCCTGCGCGAGGAAGCCCGGCGAGAAGCCGAAGACGGGCGTCCCGCTCGAATAGTCCACCGTCGCGGTGTCGCTGTAGACCTGGTAGCCGGTCGGGTTGAACGTCCGGTCGCCGCCCACCGAGGCGGGATAGTTGCCGAGCCCGCCGTTGGCGACGCCGGTGCTCCGCGGCGTCCCGTCGGCCTGATAGCCCCACTGGCGTCCGTTGGTTAGGCTGAACTGGGTGTACGACTGGTCGCGGTCGCGGTTGGCCTTGCCATAGATGCCGCGCACGGTCGCCTTGAACGTGTCGGTCGGCTTCCAGTCCAGCTGGACGTTGTAGTTCTGCGACTCGCTCTTGGTGCGGAAGGTCTCCGAGTAGCTGTCGAAGCTCGGCAGCGCGTAGGTATATTGCTGGACGGTGTTGACGTTGTAGCCGCCCGAGGTGGCGCCGGTGTCGCGCGACTTGGTCGGCGAGAAGGGCGACGACAGCCAGTCGATGTTCTGGAACTGGAAGCCGGCGGTGCGGTCATATTGCGTCTGGCGCGTGTAGAAGCCGTCCGCGGTCAGCCGCAGCGCGTCGTTGATCTCGAACTGGAACGACGCGTTCGCGCCGAAGCGCTGCCGATCGGTGATGCGGTTCCACGCGGTGTGCGACTGCGGCGTGATGAACGCGTCGTTGGCGTCGCCGTCGCCGTTGACGTCGTAGCCGGTGATGTTGCCGCTGGCGTCGCGCACCGGCGTGCCGCGGCTGACGCCGTTGTTGCCGACCGCGAAATCACCCTGGTTGGTGGCGCTGCCCGACTCGTTGCGCAGCGCGACGCCATAGTCCTGCACGCCGCGGAAGCTGTTCGCCAGCGTCAGGTCGCTGTACGAGGCCGACACCAGCAGGCCGACGCGGTCGCCGTGGAACGCGATCAGGCCGTTGAACGACGGGTTCCACTTCTCGGTCTTGTCGCCATACTGGCCCTCGCCCGCGGCGGAGAAGGTGAGGCCCTGCTTGAGGTCGAACGGTCGCCGCGTCAGCAGGTCGATCGTGCCGGTAAGGCCGGCCTGCTGGAGCGAGGCGGTCGGCGACTTGAAGACGGTCGCGCCCGAGAAGAGCTGCGACGGGATGTCGGTGAAATTGGGCTGCACCGTCGTCACCGAGTTGGCGCCGAGGAACTGCTCGCCGTTGAGCAGCGTGGTCACCTGCGGCAGGCCGCGGATGTTGACCGCGGCGCCCTCGCCCGCGTCGCGGCGGATCTGCACGCCGGGGATGCGCTGGAGCGAGTCGGAGATGGTGACGTCGGGCAGCTTGCCGATGTCCTGCGCGCTGATCGCCTCGACCACGCTGTCGGCGTTGCGCTTCACCTCGATCGCGCGCGCCTGCGAGGCGCGGATGCCGGTGACGACGATGTCGGCGGGCTCGTCGCTCGCCTGATCGGGCGCGGCGACGCGGTCGGGATCGGTCGTCGCCGCGTCCCCGGTGGCGGTGCCGGCGCCGGTCTGCGCCAGCGCGTCGAGCGGCAGGCCGAGCAGCCCGACCAGCGACACGGCGGCGAGCAGCTTCGCGCGGCTCGCATTCAACCCGTTGATCCCCTTCATAAATCCCCTCCTGGCAGACGCGCTCTTCGGCGATACGTCAATCAAATTGATTTAATCCGTGCAAGACCTCGCGCTGTCAAGCGTCAAAGCAGCGCCCACGACGCTATGATGTGAACGTTCTCTCACATTATACCGATTAAGTATGATCAATGATGGACAAGTAGCGCCGTGGCGCCGCGCGACGGACGACTTTCGGGCGCGCACGTCCTGGCGCGGGCGAGCGGCGGACGAGCTTGATGCAGATGGGTTTACCCCGCATTCACCGTTCAGCCGCATAACCGGCGACCTGACACAGGGATCATCATGCCGCGTCGTATCCGCTCCCTGTTGGGATCGCTCAGCACCGAGGTCCGCGCGCACGCGGACCGTTCCGAGGCGATCGCGGCGCAGACCAAGCTGCTCGCGCTCAACGCCGCGATCGAGGCGGCGCGCGCGGGGGAGGCAGGGCGTGGCTTCGGCATCGTCGCGCAGGAGGTGAAGTCGCTCGCGGCGCAGGCGAGCAGCTCGTCGCACGCCTTCCGCGAGGAACTGCTCGGCCGGCTGCGCCAGGGCAGCGAGATCGCCGCCGAGCTGGTCAGCGAGCTCGAGGGCGGGCGACTCGGCGAGCTGGCGCAGTCGATCGCCGACGCGCTCGCGCGGATGCTGTACGATCGCTCGGTCGACGTCCGCTTCCTCGCCTCGGACCATTCGATCCGCGAGAGCCTGCTGCTCGACACCGATCCCCGCGCCGAAGCGCGCGCGCACGACCGGCTGCGCGCGCTGCTCGGCTACTCGCCCTATTTCCTCAACGCCTTCCTGGTCGACGCCGAGGGCAAGGTGCGGGTCTGCGCGCATGAGAATATGGCGGTGCGCGACGTCCATTTCGCCGACTTCGCGCAGTTCCGCCGCGTGCTGTCGGGCGGCGCGACCGCGGGCTGGGTCACCGACGAGGTCTGGGTCAATCCCTGGTCGAACGACCGCAAGGTGCTGATCTATGTCGCGCCGGTGATCTGCGAGGGGGTGATCGTCGGGATCTGCTACCTCGAGTTCGACTTCGAGGGGCAGGTGGCGGAGCTGATCGGCGTCATGAACCGCGCCTCCCGCGCGACGATCTCGATCGTCGACCCCGCGGGGCGCGTGGTCGCCACCAGCGGCGGCTATCGCCACCTCGAGCAGCACCCGCACGTGGTCGCCGACGCCGAGCGCCTCACCCGCTCGCTCGACGGGCTCACCGTCGCGCAAGCGAGAGTGCCGAGCGACCATGGCATGCCCGGGCTCGGCTTCCGCTGCGTGATCGAGGATCACGTCGCTTCCGAGCGCGAGATCGTCGCCGCCCTGGCCGAGCGATCCTCAGGGCGACCGCGCTGAGCCACTGGCGGCCGGACCCGATCGCGCGCCGGCACGTTCCAGCGCGACGTGCCAGATCAACCCACCGCAGCCCTGTCCTTCCTCGTCGCCGAGAGTGAGCCGCCCGAGGCGCGGGCGCGCCGGCGCGACAGCGTCGGACGTAGCTCGGGCGAGACCTATGCCTCACTGCTCGCGACGCTCGCGCCGGGCGCGCGGATCACCCGCGTCACCCCCGCCGACGAGGGCGCCGACCCGCTCGGCATCGGCGACATCGCCGCGCACGACGCGGTGTTCCTCACCGGATCGCCGCTGCACCTCTACGACGACAGACCCGAGTGCCGCCGCATCACCGCTTTCATGCGCGAGGTCTTCCGCTCGGGCGTGCCCTCGTTCGGCTCGTGCGCCGGGCTGCAGGTCGCCGTCGCCGCCGCGGGCGGGCGCGTGCGCGCGATGGGCGAGCGCCGCGAGGCGGGCTTCGCGCGCCGCATCACGCCGACCGCGGCGGGGCGCGACCACCCGCTGCTGCGCGGCCGCGCGCCCGCCTATGACGCCCCCGCGATCCACACCGACGAGGTCGCCGAGCTGCCCGCGGGCGCGATCCTGCTCGCCAGCAACGCGGTGACCGCGGTACAGGCGGCTGAGATCCGCCACGGCGACGGCGTCTTCTGGGGCGTGCAATATCATCCCGAGATCGACCTGGGCGAGGTCGCCGCCGCGCTGCGGCGCCAGGCCGACGATCTGGTCGAGCACGGGCTGGCGCGCGACGACGCCGATGTGGTCGCGCAGGCCGCGCTGGTGGAGGCGCTCGGCGACGCCCCCGACCGGCACGACCTCGCCTGGCGGCTCGGCCTCGACGCGCAGGTCACCGACCCGGCGACCCGCTCGACCGAGATCCGCAACTTCATCGAGCAGCTGGTGCTGCCGACGCGCGCGCGTCGGCGCGGCTGAGGCGCGCGGGAACGCTCGGGGCGGCTCGATCGTCGGGCCTTGCGACACATCAAGGAGGACGGTCCGATGACGATCTTCAACAAGGACATGGTCGAGCTCGCGTCGAAGAACGCGCTCTGGCAGAAGGAAGTGTACCGCGACGCCAAGGTGCAGATCGTGCTGATGAGCATCCCGGCGGGCGAGGAGATCGGGATGGAGACCCATCCGGCCGACCAGACCACGTTCATCGTCGCCGGCGACGCGCAGGTGGTGATCGACGGCCACTCGACCAAGGCCGGTCCCAACCACCTCGTCGTCGTGCCCAAGGGCGCGCAGCACAATATCGTCAACAAGGGCACGGGCGAGCTGAAGCTCTTCTCGGTCTACGCCCCGCCGGCCGAACCGGAGGGCGCCGCCTTCCGCACCAAGGAGGAGGCCGAGGAGGCCGAGAAGGGCCTGCTCGCCAAGGCCGCCGACAAGGTGCGCGAGGCGGTCGGCCACTGAGCGCGCGGGCGGGGGCGTCCGCGCCCCGCCCCGCCCCTGGCCTCAGCCGCGCTGCAACCAGCGCTCCAGTTCGTCGCTGCCGCCGATGCGCTCGCCGTCGACGAACACCTGCGGCGTGGTCTCCACGCCCTGCTCGCGCTCGAACGTGTCGACCGCCTCGCGCGTGGCGAGGACCCGGTCGTCGACGTCATAGCCCGCCTGCTCCAGCATCGCCTTGGCGCGAACGCCGAACGGGCAGACATGGTCGGGCAGGACCATGCGGTAGAGAGTGGCCTGCTGGGTCATCGCGTCATCCTCTTCGTCACGTGGATGTTCGACCCAAGCCGCGCCGACGCCGCGAGTTCCGTCCCCGGCTCAGAACAGCCCGTCGTCGTCCTCCGCGGGCGCCGCGGCGTCGCCGGTGCGGGTCGCCATGCCGGGGAGCAGGAACGGCGCGTGGATCTCGCGCTCGCGCGCCATCGTGTAGAGGCCGGCGATCCACGGCAGCAGCTCGTGCAGGCTCGCCACGTCGGCGTCACTCAGCGCCTCATGTCCCTCGGTGCAGTCGTGGAGCGAGCCCGACGCCGCCTCGAGCGCGCTGATGAACATCTGCTGCTCGTGCAGCTCCTCGACGCTGTGCGCCAGCGCGGCGGCGATGCGGCGCGCCTCGTCGCCGCTGCCCGCCACGGCCGAGTCGGAGCGCTCGCACGCGGTGCGCACCACCGCCAGCGCGTCGCGCAGCATCGCGCGCGCGTCGCCGCCGACACCCGCGGCCACGCCGCCCAGCGCGACCGCGCCGAGCGCCGCGATCTGCTCGACCACCGCGCCGCGCAGCCGCTCGAGCTTGCGCGCGCACGGGTCGACCTCGGTGGCGATCACCGCCACCGCGCGCCCGGTGTCGCCGTGGCGGCGGCAGAGCAGCCGCGTGTTGGTGGCGATGTCCTGCACGTCGAGCGTCACCGCGCGGATCGCCTGCAGCCCGCGGCCGAGATCCACCACCGTCTCCTCGACGAAGGCGGCCAGCATCGCGAGCTGCTCGTCGGTGTCGAACAGGTGCGCGGTGACGTCGCCCAGCGCGGCGATGCCCTGCTCCAGCCGCAGCAGCGCGCCGCCGTCGCCGGCCCCCTCGCCCGCGCTCTCCGCGACATGCGCCGCCTGCGCCTCGACCAGCGCGAGCAGCTCGGCGGCGAGCGGACCGAGCTGCGCGAGCGAGTCGAGCAGCGCGACGCTCGCGTGGCGAAAGTCGTCGGCGATCGCGCGCATCTGCGCCGCGATCAGCCGCGCGACATGCGCCACCGCGCCGCGCGGCGGCTTCGCCGGGCGCTCGCCGCCGGCCCCCGCCGAGGGATCGATCACGCGCAGTACCGCGACGCAATGCTCGACGCGCTGGCGCACGCTGTCGCCGATCTGGATCGCGCCGAGCACGCGTGCCACCTCGCCCTGGACCGTGCGCGTGATCGCGCCCACCTCCTGCGCCATCCGCGCGACCGCGGCGAGCTGCACCTCGAGCGCGTCGGCGCTGGCGGCGAGTTCGGCGGGCGCCTGCTCACCCACTTTGGCGCACTCGCTCGCCAGCCGCGCGTCGGTCGCCCGCACGTCCGCGACGATCCGCCCGAAACGCTCGAGCTCCTGCGCGAAGCACCGCAGCTGCTGCTCGCTGCCGTCCAGCTTGGCCTGCATCACCGCGACGAACTGGAAGAAGGCCGGCTCGCCCGCCGAGGCGATCTTGATGCTCATGCCGTAGCAGCCGAGCAGCCGCATCACCTCGCCCATCTCCGCGAGCAGCGCGCGCAGCGTGCGGGTCCGCTGGGTCAGCTGCGCGACGTCGTCGGCGCGGCGTCGCTGCGTCTCGGGCAGCTCGGTGAGCCGCGCCGCCGCGGCGCGCAGCTCGGCCACCGCGGCGCCGGCGCGCTCGGGCGCGAGCGCGCGCTGCACCTCGTCGAGCGCGCCCGCCATGCGGTCGATCGTGTCGATCGCCGCGGCGAGCGTCTCGCCCACCCCGCGGAACCGCTCCTCCAGCCCCCCGGCGAGGGCGTTGAGCCCCTCGACCAGCTGCTCGATCGGGGTGAGATCGCGGTCGGGTGTGATCGGTGCCACCAGCATGCTTCCTCTCCTCGCTCAGCGCGCCGCGGCCTGGAGCAGCTCGCGCGCGATCCGCCCCAGCGGCACCACCCGCTCCGCCGCGCCGCGCGCGATCGCTTCCTTGGGCATGCCGAACACCACCGAGGTCGCCTCGTCCTGCGCGATCGTGCGCGCGCCGGCCTGCTTCATCTCGAGCAGCCCGCGCGCGCCGTCGTCGCCCATGCCGGTCATGATCACGCCCACCGCATTGGCGCCGGCGCTGCGCGCGGCCGAGCGGAACAGCACGTCGACCGAGGGGCGGTGACGCGCCACCAGCGGACCCTCGCGCACCGCGACGACGTAGCGCGCGCCGTGCCGCTCGAGCAGGGTGTGGCTCAGCCCGCCCGGCGCGATCAGCACGCGGCCCCGCATCACCGTGTCCCCATCGACGGCCTCGCGCACGTCCACCGCGCAGAGCGAGTCGAGCCGCTGCGCGAAGGCGCGCGTGAACCGCTCGGGCATGTGCTGCACCACCACGATCCCCGGCGCGTTGGCGGGCAGCGCCTCCAGCACCTCGCGCAGCGCCTCGGTGCCGCCGGTGGAGGCGCCGACGCAGACCACCATCTCGGTGGTGCGGCTCATCGCGTGGCCGCTCGGCGGCGGCAGCACCGCGTCGGCGGAGAGCCTGCGCGGCGGCGCCTCGCGCGGCGGCCGAGCGCCCAGCCGCGCGCGCGCCGCGCCCTTGACGGTCTCACGGATCTGCACGTGCGCGTCGGCGAGATGCTCGACGACGCCCATGCGCGGCTTGAGGATCACGTCGACCGCGCCCGCCTCCAGCGCCTGGAGCAGCGTCTCCGATCCCTCCTCCACCAGCGAGGAGCACATCACCACCGGGATCGGCCGCTGCGCCATCAACTTGCGCAGGAAGGTCAGCCCGTCCATCCGCGGCATCTCGACGTCGAGCGTGATCACGTCGGGCACCGCCTGCTGGATATGCCGCGCCGCGACGAAGGGGTCGCTCGCGGTGATCACCTCCAGCTCGGCGTCGGCGGAGAGGATCGCGGTCATCGCCTGGCGCACGCTGGCGCTGTCGTCGATCACCAGGACGCGGGTCCTGCGCACCGCGCTCATGCCCGCGCGAACACGGTGCCGGAGACCGACACCAGGGGAAGGTCGAGCCCGGCGATCGACTCGCTGTGGCCCAGGAACAGCAGCCCGCCGGGCGCGAGACAGCCGGCGAGCCGCCGCACCACCGCGCACTGCGTGTCGCGCTCGAAGTAGATCAGCACGTTGCGGCAGAAGATCAGGTGCATCGGCGCGCCCACGGGATAATGATCGTCGATCAGGTTGAGCGGCGCGAAGCCGATCGCGGCGCGCAGCTCGGGTGCGATACGCAGCTCGTCGCGCGCCCCGTCGACCGCGCGGCGCAGGTAGCGCTGGCGCAGCAGCGGCGGCACGGGATCGAGCTGCGCGCTGGGGAAGACGCCGCGGCGCGCCACCGCCAGCACCTCGGTGTCGAGGTCGGTCGCGAGGATGCCGTAATCGGGGCCGCCGTGATCGAGCGCGAAGGAATCGAGCAGCATCGCCAGCGTATAGGGCTCCGCCCCGGTGGAGCAGCCGGCGCTCCAGGCGCGGATGCGCCCCACGCCGGAGTCGCGCAGCCGCGGCAGCACCTCCGCCTGGAGATAGTCGAAGTGGCGCGGCTCGCGGAAGAAGTCGATCTTGTTGGTGGTCACCGCGTTGAGCAGATGCTCGCGCTCGGCGGCGAGCCCGCCGCGCTCGAACAGCGTGGCGCAATAGTCCGCCAGCGTGGTATGGCCGGTGACGCGGACGCGGCGACGCAGCCGGCCCTCGAGCATCGTCGTCTTGGCGTCGGGCAGGCGGATGCCCGATTCGGCGCGGATGAAGTCGGACAGACGGGCGAAGTCGCGCGCCGTGAGCCGATCGTCGGGCGCGCCGGCGAGCGGCCAGGTCGCCGCGGGGTCAGGGTCCATGCGGGGCACCGGACGCGTCGCCGACCGGATCATGGCCGCGGCACGAGGGCGAGCACGTCGTCGCTGGACCCCAGCGTGATACCGACGCCGCGTGGGGCCAGCGTTGCGGTGAACTGCCGCGCCACCCGAACCCTCTCGCCGAGCGCGCGACGCGCCGCCTCGCCGTCGCGATCCACCGGGCCGATCTCGCGAACCCGCTCGTCATGGGGCCTGGACCGCTCCCCCGGCGCCGTCGCGTCGCGCCGGAACGGCCGTCCCCGCGCCAAGGTCCCGTCGCGCGGCAGGTCGATCCTGCTCGCCGGTGCCGACGCCTCCTGGTTCCCGCGCCGGTCGGTGTTCAGCTCGTCGGTCGGCGCGATGTCCCTCGCGTGATCCACCAGGCGGCCGAGCGCCAGCACCCGCGCCGGCAGCGCGACGGTAAGGGCCAGCTTCATCTCGATCGTGGCGCGCATGCCGATCCTCACGGGCAGAGATACCGAGTGTGCCGGGCGTGCCTGCGTCGCCCCCGCACGTCGCGGTGCGGGTCGAGCGTCGGGACCGCTCCCACGCCTCATTCTAAGAGGAGGCTCCCGATTCATCCGGGTTCCGCGCCGATCTTCGAGCCGCTGGCCGGGCCGTGCCGGTCGCGCAGCTGCTCCACCGACGCGCCCGCGCGGAGCGAGCGCTTCGCGCGCGCCGCGGCCGGACGCGCGATCAGCGCGGGGGCGCTGCCCGCCCGCCCGCCGTCGACGGGTGTCGGCAGCAGGGTCGTCGCCTCGCCCGCCGGCAGTCCGCGCGCGATAGGAAGATCGTCGGTCGGTCGCATCGTCGATAGTCTCCGCGGGGAGGACGGGCCTCGAGCCGCCGCCCCCTTCCATGATAGAGCGGCGCCCCGCCGCGCCCCCGCCGCGCCCCTGGCCGCACGCGCGACGTCGCCGCGCCGAGGCGCGGGGTCAGCCGTCCTCCTCGGCCGACCCGACCAGCAGCGCCGTCTCGGCGTCGCCCGAGAAGATACTGGCGAGGTCGAGCAGGATGGCGAAACCGCCGTCGCGCCGCAGCACGCCGTGGATATGCTCGGCATGCCATCGCACCCCCAGCTCGGGCGGGGGCTCGAGCGTCGCGGCGGCATAGGCGCGCACGTCGAGCACGCGATCGACCATCAGGCCCAGCGTGACCGCCGCGGCACGCCCGACCAGCGCCACCTCGACGACCAGGATCCGCGTCATCGGGGTGACGGCGACGGGGGTCAGGCCCAGGCGCAGGCGCAGGTCGATGATCGGCACCGAGGCGCCGCGGACATCGCACAGGCCGAGCAGCCACACCGGCGCGTTGGGCACGCGATAGGGGTCGCGACGGTCGAGGATCTCGCGCACCTCGTCGACGGAGAGCGCGAACTGCTCGTCGCCGAGCGCGAAGACGACGACCTGGAACTCGCCGGCCGCGGTCATGCCGCGCGCCCGAAGTCGGCGTCCTCGCGATCGGGGCCACCGCTGCTGAGGTCGAGCGCGAAGCCGCGCGCACGCGACGGCTCGGGGGAGCGCCGCGCCGGCTTGGACGCGCGCGTCGCCGCGGCGGGTACGCCCGCGCGCGCGGCGCGGCGCGGCGGTGCGGCGGGTGCCGCGGGGGCGGCGTCGACGCGGAAGAAGCCGATGCTCTGCTGCAGCTCCTCGGCCTGGCCGGCGAGCTCGTCGGAGGTCGTCGAGATCTGCTCGGCGGCGCCGGCGTTCTGCTGGGTCACCTGGTCGAGCTGCTGGATCGCCAGGTTGATCTGCCCGGCGCCGAGGTCCTGCTCGCGGCACGCCGCGCTGATCTCCGCCACCAGCTCGGCGGTGCGGCGGATGTCGGGCACCAGCTTGGTCAGCATCTCGCCCGCCTCGCCCGCCGCGGCCACCGTGTCGCCCGACATCGCGCCGATCTCCGCCGCCGCGGCCTGACTGCGCTCGGCCAGCTTGCGCACCTCGGCCGCCACCACCGCGAAGCCGCGCCCGTGCTCGCCCGCGCGCGCCGCCTCCACCGCGGCGTTGAGCGCCAGCAGGTCGGTCTGGCGCGCGATCTCCTGGACGATGCCGATCTTCTCCGCGATCGTCCGCATCGCCCCCACCGCCCGCTGCACCGCCGCGCCGCTGCGCTCGGCGTCCTGCGACGACTGGCGCGCGATCTTCTCGGTCTGCGTCGCGTTGTCGGCGTTCTGTTTGATGTTGGCCGCCATCTGCTCCATCGACGCGGACGCCTCCTCCGCCGCCGCGGCCTGCTCGGTGGCACCCTGCGACACCTGCTCCGACGCCGACGACAGCTCCTGGCTGCCGCTCGCCACCTGCGCCGCCGCACCGCTCACGTCGCCGACCACGCCGCGCAGCCTGGTCACCATCGCCACCATCGCGTGGCCGAGCCGGTCGCGCTCGGACAGCGGCACGTGCTCCACCGTCAGGTCGCCGCGCGCGATCGCGTCCGCCAGCGCCGCGGTGCCGCGCAGGTTCGCGGTCATGCGGTTCACCGCCTCGACCAGGTCGCGGATCTCGTCGTCGCCGCTGACCCGCACCTCCCGGTCCAGGTCGCCCAGCGCCACCGCCTCGATCGCGGTCGAGGCCGCGCGCAGCCCGCGCGACACCAGCAGCGCGATCCACAGCGCGCCGCCCACCGCCACCACCACCGCCACCGCCGCCGTCACCAGCAGCACCCAGCGCGACTGCGCGTACAGGTCCTTGGTATCCTCGTCGGTGCGCCGCATCGACGCGCGGTTGGCGACGACCATCTGCTCGACCGTCTCGCTGATCTGGTCCGCCAGCTTCAGCGCCGGCCCGAGCGACAGCCGCGCCGCCTCCTCGTTCTTATTGGTCAACGCGAGCGCGCGGATGCGGTCGTTGACCACCTTGTAGGCGGACCAGCCGTCCTGCAGCTGGCTCCAGCGCGCCTTGTTCTCCTCCGAGGCGTTGGCGAGCCCCTCCGCCATCAGCCGCTCGACGCGGGCGCGATCGCCGCCGAGCCGCTCGTCGAACGAGCGCGTCAGCGCGTCGTCGGACGTCAGCGACATGTTCTTCTCCATGCGCATGACGTCGCCGAGCGCGTCGTTGAGCGCGAGCGAGCGCAGCGCGCGCTCGGTCGGCCCGGCGATGACCTCGGACATGGCGGTGTCGAGCGTCGCCATCCGCGTGATCGCGACGGCGACGACGGCGAGCAGCAGCACGGTCAGCGCGGCGAAGGTGGCGACGAGTTTCAGCTTGATCGTGGCACGCATCACTGGGGTCCTCGATGGAGGGGGCGTTACGGTGGGGGAGGGGGACATCATATCGAGCGCCCCGGCGGGCGCCGCGGGGGCGCGGATCGTATCCCGTCGAGCGCCAGCCCGGCGCTGCGCGACCGCGGCGCCTGCCGCACCCCGGCCGCGCCCCGCGCGGGCGGAGGACCGGTGATGGCCGCGGGGGCGGCGTCGACGCGGAAGAAGCCGATGCTCTGCTGCAGCTCCTCGGCCTGGCCGGCGAGCTCGTCGGAGGTCGTCGAGATCTGCTCGGCGGCGCCGGCGTTCTGCTGGGTCACCTGGTCGAGCTGCTGGATCGCCAGGTTGATCTGCCCGGCGCCGAGGTCCTGCTCGCGGCACGCCGCGCTGATCTCCGCCACCAGCTCGGCGGTGCGGCGGATGTCGGGCACCAGCTTGGTCAGCATCTCGCCCGCCTCGCCCGCCGCGGCCACCGTGTCGCCCGACATCGCGCCGATCTCCGCCGCCGCGGCCTGGCTGCGCTCGGCCAGCTTGCGCACCTCGGCCGCCACCACCGCGAAGCCGCGCCCGTGCTCGCCCGCGCGCGCCGCCTCCACCGCGGCGTTGAGCGCCAGCAGGTCGGTCTGTCGCGCGATCTCCTGGACGATGCCGATCTTCTCCGCGATCGTCCGCATCGCCCCCACCGCCCGCTGCACCGCCGCGCCGCTGCGCTCGGCGTCCTGCGACGACTGGCGCGCGATCTTCTCGGTCTGCGTCGCGTTGTCGGCGTTCTGTTTGATGTTGGCCGCCATCTGCTCCATCGACGCGGACGCCTCCTCCGCCGCCGCGGCCTGCTCGGTGGCACCCTGCGACACCTGCTCCGATGCCGACGACAGCTCCTGGCTGCCGCTGGCCACCTGCGCCGCCGCACCGCTCACGTCGCCGACCACGCCGCGCAGCCTGGTCACCATCGCCACCATCGCGTGGCCGAGCCGGTCGCGCTCGGACAGCGGCACGTGCTCCACCGTCAGGTCACCGCGCGCGATCGCGTCCGCCAGCGCCGCGGTGCCGCGCAGGTTCGCGGTCATGCGGTTCACCGCCTCGACCAGGTCGCGGATCTCGTCGTCGCCGCTGACCCGCACCTCCCGGTCCAGGTCGCCCAGCGCCACCGCCTCGATCGCGGTCGAGGCCGCGCGCAGCCCGCGCGACACCAGCAGCGCGATCCACAGCGCGCCGCCCACCGCCATCACCACCGCCACCGCCGCCGTCACCAGCAGCACCCAGCGCGACTGCGCGTACAGGTCGTCGGCGTCGCGTCGGGCCGAACCCAGCTCGGTGCGCTGCTGCGCCGCGATGCGGTCGAGCGAGGCGGTGAAGGCGTCGAGCAGCGGCTTCTGCTCGCTCTCGGTCAGCCGCGCGGCCTCGTCGTTGTGGTTCGTGTAGCCGAGCTGGCGGATATGCTGGAAGACGGGGCGCCAGCGCGCGAAGTCGAGCCGCGCCCGCGTCCACAGCGCGCGATAGCGCTCGGTCGACGTCGACTCGCCGTCCGCGAGCTTGTGCTCCAGCTCGGTCAGCTCGGCCGTGACGGAGCGGTCGTAACCGTCCATGATGGTGACATCGGTGTTGAGCGCCAGCGCCTGCTGATTGGCGACGAGCTCGCTCCGCAGCGTCCGCATCGATTCCGCGAGCAGGCCGCGCCGCACCGGGCCGTCGATCGTCTGGTTGAGCGACCCGTCCAGCACGGCGACGCGGGACAGACCCGCCGCGACGCAGCCGAGCAGCATCGCCATCAGGAGCGCGAAGCAGATCACGAGTTTGAGTTTGATGGTCACGCGCATCGGATTGTCTCCCGCTCAGCAGGTCAGCGCGGCGCCGCCGAGCGCCGGCGTGAGGATCGCGACCAGATCGGGCAGGACGATCACGTCGTCGCGCCAGCGCACCAACCGCCGCACATAGGCCCGCGGCCAGCGCACGCCGACGCTGGGCGCATCCTCGCTGCTCGCCTCGGTGAGCGTCGCCACCTCGTGGACGCGGTCGGCGCGCAGCCCGAGCAGCAGCGTCTCGTCCGCGACCGTCAGCTCCACCACGATGATGCGGCTGTCCGCGGTCGCGCCCGCGGCGGGCATCGCGAAGGCGGCGCGCAGATCGGCCACCGGGACGATCCGCCCGCGGAAGTTGACCATCGCGTCGACCAGCGCGGGCGCGCCGGGGACCGCGGTCTCGGGCAGCAGCTCGACGAGCTCGCGCACCAGCACGGCCTCGACCGCGAAGCTCTCGCCGCCGACGTCGAAGGTGAGCACCTCGAGCTCGCCGTGCGAGTCCCAGGCGATCACCGCCGCCGCGTCGGGCACGGTCAGGCTCGGGGGACGGTCGCTCATGCCGCCTGCCCCAGCGCCGACTCGGCCTGCTGACCGCGCGCCACCAGCTGCGCGACGTCGAGGATCAGCGCGACGCCGCCGTCGCCGAGGATCGTCGCCCCCGAGAAGGTGCCGATCCCCTGGTGGAAGGGCGAGAGCGCCTTCACCACCGTCTGGTGGCTGCCGATGATCTGATCGACCACCAGCCCGACGCGCTCGCGCCCGGTCGCGACCACCACGATCTTCTGGTGCGGGTCGGGCGGCGCGGCGGTGGCGAACAGCTCGCGCAGGCGCAGGAACGGGACCAGCCGGTCGCGCAGCGTGATCAGGCTGCGCCCGAGCGAGCGACGGTCCTCCTCCGCGGTCAGCTCCAGGCATTCCTCCACCGCCGCGAGCGGGATCACGTAGCGGCCGGTGCCGACCCGGACGAGCAGCCCATCGATGATGGCGAGCGTCAGCGGGATCCGCAGCGTGATGGTAGTGCCCGCGCCCTCGGTGCTCACCAGCTCGATCGTGCCGCGCAGCCGCTCGATCTCGCGCTTGACCACGTCCATGCCGACGCCGCGGCCGGAGAGATTCGTCACCGCCGCGGCGGTGGAGAAGCCGGGGTGGAAGATCAGCGCGAGCAGCTCGGCGTCGGCGAGCGCCTGTCCCGGCGCGACCAGCCCGCTCGCCTCGGCCTTGGCGCGCACCCGCTCGCGGACGATGCCGCGGCCATCGTCGCTGACCGTGATCACCGCCGCGCCACCCGCCTGATAGGCGGCGAGCCGGACGATGCCCGTCGCCGGCTTGCCGACCGCGATCCGCTCGCCCGCTTCCTCCAGCCCGTGGTCGCAGGCATTGCGCAGGATGTGGACGAGCGGGTCGAACAGGCGCTCGCTCACGGTCTTGTCGATCTCGGTCGACTCGCCCGCGGTCTCGAGCGCGATCGCCTTGCCGGTCTCGCGCGCGAGGTCGTGGACCAGGCGGCGGAAGCGCCCGAACAGGCTCGCCACCGGCACCATCCGCAGCACCATCATCGTGTCGCGCAGCTCGGCGGCGAGCCGCTCGATCTCCTCCGCCACCGATCGCAGCACCAGGTCGTGGCGGTCGCCGGCGAGCTGGCTGAGCCGGCTCTGCGCGATCACCAGCTCGCCGACGCGGTCCATCAGCGTGTCCAGCCGCGCCGCGGGAACGCGGACCAGCTCGCCCTGCACCGCCCGCGCGACGCGGCGCGGCGCGCGCGTCTCGGGCGCGGCGCGGTCGGGCGCGGCCGCCGCGCCGCGCGCGCCCGCCGCCGTGCCGACGGGCGGGAGCGGGGTGACGCTCAGCTCCATGTCGTCGAGCACGAAGAGGAAGACGTCGTCGATCGCGGCGCGCGGCACGTCGCCGCGCAGCGTCGCCGCCCAGCCGACGTGGCAGTCGCGCTCGGCGAGCTGGTCGAGCGGCGGGATCGCGCCGCGGTGCGCCACCAGCGTGCAGTCGCCGAGCGCGCGCAGCTCGTCGAGCAGCGCGAGCGCGTTGGTGCCGTGCGCCAGCGCCTGGCGCGGCAGCCGGAACGACAGCTGCCAGCCCCCCGTCGCCGCGGTATCCGGCGCGACAGGGCGCACCGGCGCGGCGGGCTCGACCGCGGGCGCGTCGACCGCCGCGGCGAGCCGCGCCAGGATCGCCTCGCCGTCGGCGGAGATCGCGTCTCCCTCGACCAAGGCGCGCATATGGTCGCGCGCGGCGAGCACGGTCGCGACCAGCTCGGCGGTGGCGCGGGCGCGGCCCTTGCGCACGCGGTCGAACGCGCCCTCGATATGATGGGTGAAGGCGGCGAGCGAGTCGAAGCCGAACATCGCCCCTGAACCCTTGAGCGTGTGCAGCCCGCGGAACACCGAGTCGATCAGCGCGGCGTCGTCGAGCCGGTAGGAGAGATCCAGCAGCGCCTGCTCGACCTGGTCGAGCAGCTCGCGCGCCTCGACACGGAAGGCCGCGGTGGGGTCCTCCGCGTTCACCGGCCCAGCACCTTCTGCACGACGCGGATCAGCTGCTCGGGCTGGAACGGCTTGACCAGCCAGCCGGTCGCGCCCGCCGCCTTGGCCTGCGCCTTCACCTCGGCGTCCGACTCGGTGCTGAGGAAGATGATCGGCACCCCCGCCTGCGCGGGATGTTCGCGCAGCGCGCGGATCATCGCCAACCCGTCCATGTTGGGCATGTTGAGATCGGTGACGATCAGGTCGAAGCGAACCGCCGCCGCCTTGGCCAGCCCGTCGGCGCCGTCGCACGCCTCCGTCACGGCATAGCCCGCCCCGGTCAGCGCGATGCGGATCGCCATCCGCAGGCTGGCGCTGTCATCGACGGTCAGGATCGAGGCACTCATCGCGGCGGGTCTCCGTGGAACCAGAAGTCGTGATCGGCGGCGTCGAAGCCGGCGGTGAAGCCGGACCGCTCCAGCGCGCGCGCGAGCGGTCCGTCGGCGGGTGCGGCCAGCGCGAGATCGTTGCCGTCGCGCGCCGCCTGGCGCCGCGCCGCCTCGACGAGCTGGAGCAGGGCGAGGTCGGGCACCGCGACCGCGGCGAGATCGAGCCGCACCGCGCCGCCGCGCGCGAGCGCGTCGCGCAGCGCGGCGGCGAGCCGGTCGAGGCTCGCCAGCGACAGGTCGCTCTCCGCCACGATCGCGGTGGTCATGCCGATCAGATCCTCGTCCAGGCGTGGTCCCGCCGCGACCCGCGGGGGGCCGGACGCGACGCATGTGTCCCCACGCCGCTCCCCGCGAGAGGAGAAGCGCGCCGGCACCCCGCGCGATGGCCTGGCGTGCGACCTGTCATGGGCGCCTCGCTGCGAGTCGTGATCACGTTCGTCCTTCTCCCCTGCTCCAGCGATCAACGCCGCTATCCGGCGGCATCGATGAAGCAGAGACTGACGAACGTGCTGAGCACATGCCGTTTACGGCATATTAGCTAGCGATACGGGAGCTGGCCTATACTTGTTCACCGATCCGGGTCAGCGGCCAACTCATGGCGACAGGCGCCGAGATCATGCGATCGGGTCGAGCGGCTCCATATCAACTCGCCGAAGCGGGTCAACCCATTGTGGTGATCTCACCCGCGTCGTCGAGCGGCACCGCCGCCTCGACCAGCAGCACGGGGACGCCGTCGCGCACCGGATAGCCGCGCCGCGCCGCGTCCGAGACGAGCAGCGCGCGCGCGGCGTCGTAGCGCAGCGGGGTACGCGTGGCGGGACAGACCAGCCGCGCCAGCAGCCAGTCGTCGAGGAGCGTCGGTGGCGCGTCGCTCACTGCAGCGTCACCCGGTCCTCGCCGTCGTGGCGGCCGAAGAACTGCATCAGCTGGACCAGCAGCTCGGCGCGGTCGGCGATGCCGTCGGCCTCAAGCAACGCCTGTTTGGCCGCCACGTCGAACGGCGCGATCTGCGCGATGCCGTTGACCAGGCTGGTGTCGTCGAGCCGGCCGACCGCCTTCCAGTCGACCGCATAGCCCTGCGCCTCGGCGAAGCGCCGCGCCTCCAGCTCGAGCGACGAGCGCGCCCCGAGCGACAGGGTCGCGTCCGGCGGCGACGGCAGCAGCATCGCCTCGACCTGGCGGAAGGGCGTCGTCACCTCGATCTCGCGCACGACGCGGAACAGCGCGAGTCCCTGCAGGACCAGGTTGTAGCGCCCGTCGTCGAGCGCCTCCACCTCGGCGATGCGACCGACGCAGCCGACGTCGAACAGCCCGGGCCGGCCGCGGTCCTCGCTGTCCGGGCGCGGCTGGATCATCGCGATGCGGCGGTCACGCGCCATCGCGTCCGACACCATCGCGCGATAGCGCGGCTCGAAGATGTGCAGCGGCAGGTGCAGCTGCGGGAACAGCAGGGCACCCGGCAGCGGGAAGATCGAGAGCCGCGTCGTCTCGCTCATCCGAACAGCGTCGCCGACAGCTTGCGCCGCTGCGCCGACACCCAGGGGTCCTCGAGCCCGACCACCTCGAACAGCTTGAGCAGCTGCTGCCGCGCGGCGCCCTCGTTCCAGTCGCGCTCGCGCGCGACGATCGACAGGAAACCGTCCGCCGCGGCGTCGCGGTCGCCCGCCGCCATGCGCGCGTTGGCGAGATCGTAGCGCGCCTGCAAATCGTCCGGATCCGCCGCGACCGCCGCCTCCAGCGGCGCGAGATCGTCCACCGCCGGGGCGGACCGCGCCAGCGCCAGCGCCGCGCGCGCGCGCGCGACGTCGGGCAGCGCCGCGACCGCCTCGGGCAGCGCGGCGATCGCGGCCTCGGCCTCGTCCGACTCGCCCGCCGCGACCAGCGCGCGGATGCGGCCCGACAGCACCGCGGGATGATCGGGCGCCATGTCGGCGAGCTGGTCGAAGATCGACAGCGCGCGCGTCGCGTCACCCTCGGCGAGCACCTGCTCCCCCATCGCGATCAGCGGCTCGAGCTCGGCCTCCTGCGCCTGCGCCTCGCCCGCGACGGGCAGCTGGCGCAGCAGCTGGTCGAGGATCGTGCGCAGCTGCGACTCGGTGCGCGCGCTGGTCAGGTCGGCGACCAGCTGGCCCTGGAACATCGCGTAGACGGTCGGGATGGAGCGGATCTGGAACTGCGCGGCGATGAACTGGTCCTTGTCCGTGTCGACCTTGACCAGCACGACGCCCTTGTCCGCGTAATCGGCCGCGACCTTCTCCAGCACCGGGCTCAGCGCCTTGCACGGCCCGCACCACTCGGCCCAGAAGTCGACGATGACGAGGTGGGTCATCGACGGTTCGACGACCTCGGATCGGAAGCGCTGGACGGCTTCCTTCTCTGCCGGTGACATTCCTAGCGTGGCCAAGGGGCGCTCCTGCGATTGCTGGGCCCTTATGTGGGAAGGCGCGGGGGGATACAAACCCCCCGGGGACGCGGCCGAGACGACGCCCGCCTCGTCGGCGCCCTTATCCCTGCACGCGCTCCCCGGGCACCGCCGCCTGGAAGCCGAGCGTGGCGCGGCTGCCCGGCGTGCCCGCCACGTCGGCGATCAGGTACAAGGGGCGGCGCTTCGCCTCGATGTAGAGCCGGCCGAGATACTCGCCGATCATCCCCAGCACGAACATCTGGATCGCCGAGAGCACCACCACCACCAGCATGGTCGATGTCCAGCCCTGCACGCGCTCGCCGCTGAAATAGCCGAAGGCGATGTAGAACAGCAGCAGCAGCGAGCAGCCCGCCAGCATCACCGACAGGTGGCTCGCCCAGCGCAGCGGCGCGGTGGAGAAGCCGGTCACCGCGTCGAGTGCCAGCCGCATCATCTTGGCGAAGGGATAATTGGTCTCGCCGGCGTGGCGCTCGGCGCGATCATAGGGGAATGGCACCTGGCGGAAGCCGACCCAGGCGACCATGCCGCGGATGAAGCGCGCCTGCTCGGGCAGCGACAGCAGCGCGTCCAGCGCGCGCCGGCTCATCAGCCGGAAGTCGCCGGTGTCGAGCGGGATCGGCGTGTCGGTGACCCGGTCGAGCACGCGGTAGAAGGCCGCCGCGGTGGCCTTCTTGAACAAGGTCTCGCCCTCGCGCCTGCGCCGCACCGCATAGACCACGTCGGCGGCGTCGCGCGCCATGACGCCGCGCATGTCGGCGAGCAGCTCGGGCGGATCCTGCAGGTCCGCGTCGATGATCAGGATCTGCTCGCCCGCGCACAGGTCCAGCCCGGCGGTCAGCGCCAGCTGGTGGCCGTGGTTGCGCGACAGGTTGATCGCCACCACGCGCGCGTCGACCGCGGCGAGCCGCTGCATCGCCGCCCAGCTGTTGTCGCGCGAGCCGTCGTTGACCAGCACGATCTCATGGTCCTCCCCGACCGCCGCGCGCGCCGCGGCGCTGACCCGCGCGTGGAGCAGCGGCAGCGTCGCTTCCTCGTTGTAGCAGGGCACCACCACCGACAGAGCGGGGCGGGGGCGCGGTGCCGCGAGCGACGGCGGGAGGGCGGAGGAAGCGGCGGCCGGCGGCGTGATCGCGGGCGGGGGCGCGGGCGGGAACATGGGTCCCCGCCATAGCTTACCGTCACTCCTTCGTCACGACCTTTACCAACCGGCCCGGCGTGAGTCGGGCGTCGTCGTCGAGCGCGTTGAGCGTGAGGAAGCGCTCGCGCTGGAGCGTGTCATAGGCCATCTGACGCGCGAACGTGTCGACCGTGTCGCCCGTCTTCACCGTGCGGACGCGGATACGCTTCCCCGATCCCTTGGCGTCATAGGCCAGCCCGTCGAGCGCGCGCAGGAAGCCGGTGTCCTCGGGCGGCGGGTCGAGCATCGGCTTGCCGGTCTGCTGCGCGAGCTGCGCGGCGCGGCGCACACGGTCGGCGCCGTTGGGGTGGGTCGAGGCCCAGCTCGGCAGCTGCTGCCCGCTGCGCCCCGCCACCGCCGACTGCAGCCCGGTCTCGGCGTCGAGCGACGCCAGCATGTCCGCCGCGGCGTAGGGGTCGTAGCCCGCCGCGGTGATGTAGCGCACGCCAAGCGCGTCCGCGGCATATTCCTGCTCGCGGCCGTAGCGCAGCGTGTAGAGCTGCGCCCCGCCGCGCGCGACCGTGCCGGCGAGCTGCCCCGCCGTGCCACTGCCCGCGACCGCGCCGACCACGCCCGCGAGCACGCTGCCGATCGTCGCGGTGCGGTTGCGCGACGCGCTGTGCCGCGCCGCGACATGGCCGACCTCATGCCCCAGCACCGAGGCGAGCTCGGCCTCCGAGTTCATCAGCGCGAGCAGCTGGCGCGTCACATAGACATAGCCGCCCGGGATGGCGAAGGCGTTCTCGACCGGGGAGTCGAGCAGCGTGATGGTGAAGTCGCTCTGCGCGTTGGACAGGCCCGACTGCACCGCGACGCGGCGGCCGACGCGCTCGACCAGCGCCACCTGCGGGCCGCTGTACCGCCCGCCGAACTCCTTGACGAGCTGCGGGTCGGCCTGCGCGCCGGTGGCGCGGTCCTGCTGCGAGATCGACTGCGCGGTCGCCGGCGCCGCGGCCACCAGCGCGGCGGCGAGCATGAGCTGTCGGTACATGGCTGGTCCTCCCGTCGCGGCATCAATGCCACAGCCGGCGCGCGGTTGCAGCGGGACGAGCGCGGCGGGTGAACCGACTTGGAGAGTGAGCGACCTGTTCGGCGACCATGCACCGATTATCGAGCCCGACCGTCACGTCGCGGTGACCGACGGGTGAGAGCCCCGGCTCAGCTCACACCCGCTCCGCCGCGTTCACCGCCTCGGCGGCGCGCAGCGCGGCGAGCAGGCGCATCAGCTGGTGCGCGTCGTGCACCTCGACGTCGATCGTGTTGGTGTGGAAGCGCATGTCGCGGTTGTCGAGCCGCAGGTTGATGATGTTCGCCTTGTGCTGGCCGATGATCGTCGCGAGCATGCCGAGCGCGCCGGGCTCGTTGCGCACCTCGACCGAGATGCGCGCGGTCGCGCCCTCGGTGGCGTCGCCCCATTGCACGTCGATCCAGTCGGTCTCGTCCTCGGAGCGCTCGGCCAGGTCGGCGAGCACGCCGCAGTCGATCGCGTGCACCTCGATCGAGGCGTCGGGCCGGCGCAGCCCGATGATGCGGTCGCCCGGCACCGGGTGGCAGCATTCCGCCAGCTCATAGGCGACGCCCGGCGCGAGTCCCTCGATCGAGATCGCGCTCGACTGCGGCGGCGCCTGCGCCACGTCGGCGCCGGCCGAGCCGGGCATCAGCGCCTCCATCACCTGCGCGTCCGACAGGTGGCGGCGCGCGATCTGCTGGAGCAGCGCGGCCTCGTCGGGCAGCTTGAGCCGCTTGAGCGCCTCGTCGCGCGCGCTGTCGGCCAGCGCCGCGGGGAGGCGCTGGACGATATCGTCGTACAGCTTGCGGCCCAGCGCGATGGTCTGCTCGCGCTCGGTGTTGCGCAGGTGGCGGCGGATCGCGGCGAGCGCCTTGGCGGTGATCGCCACCTTGAGCCAGGCGGGCTGCGGCGTCTGCGCCTTGGAGCGCAGCACCTGCACCTGGTCGCCGTTCTCGATCACGGTCGACAGCGGCACGACGCGGCCGTTGATCTTGGCGCCCACCGCCTGGTCGCCGAGATCGGTGTGGACGGCGTAGGCGAAGTCGATCGGGGTGGCGCCCTTGGGCAATTGGATCAGCTCGCCCTTGGGGGTGAAGGCGAAGATGCGATCCTGGTACATCGCGATGCGGGTATGTTCGAGCAGCTCCTCGGGCGTCGCCGCGGTGTCGAGGATCTCGACCAGGTCGCGGATCCAGTCCTGCTGCGAGTCGGGGCGCACCGGCGCGGCGGCGCCGGGCGACTGTTTGTACGCCCAGTGCGCCGCCAGCCCGAACTCGGCCTCGGCGTGCATCCCGGGGGTGCGCAGCTGGATCTCGATGCGGCGGTTCTCGGCGTGGATCACGCTGGTGTGGAGCGAGCGATAGCCGTTGCGCTTCGGCGTCGAGATATAATCCTTGAATCGCCCCGGCACCATCGGCCAGCGGCGATGGATGATGCCGAGCGCGCGGTAGCAATCCTCCTCGGTCGGCACGATCGCGCGGAACGCCATGATGTCGGAGAGCTGCTCGAAACTGATGTGGCGCTCCTGCATCTTGCGCCAGATCGAGTAGGGATGCTTCTCGCGCCCCGACACCTGCGCCTCCACCCCGGCGCGACCGAGCAGCAGCTTCAGCCCCGAGCCGATCTTGGCGATGCGGTCGCCGCCCGACCCTTCCTTCAGCTGCTCGAGCCGCTTGGTGATCGACTGATAGGCCTCGGGCTCGAGCTGCTCGAAGGCGAGCGTCTGCATCTCCTTCATGAACTCGTACATGCCGATCCGCTCCGCGAGCGGGGCGTAGATGTCCATCGTCTCCTTGGCGATGCGGCGGCGCTTCTCCGGCTTGGGGATGAAGTGGAGCGTGCGCATGTTGTGCAGCCGGTCGGCCAGCTTCACCAGCAGCACGCGGATGTCGCCCGACATCGCCATCAGGAACTTGCGCAGGTTCTCCGCGGCGCGCTCGTTCTCGGTCTGCGCCTCGATCTTGCTGAGCTTGGTGACGCCGTCGACCAGCCGCGCGACGTTGCCGCCGAAGATCCGCGCGATCTCCTCGGGGGTGGCGACCGTGTCCTCGACCGTGTCGTGGAGGATCGCGGTGGCGATCGTCTCGTCGTCGAGCCGGAGCTCGGTGAGGATGCCGGCGACCTCGATCGGATGGCTGAAATACGGGTCGCCGCTCGCGCGCTTCTGCGTGCCGTGCGCGTTGACCGAGAAGACATAGGCACGGTTCAACATCGCCTCGTCCGCCTCGGGATCATAGGCGAGCACGCGATCGATCAGTTCATATTGCCTCAGCACCTATCCAATGTGCTTACATCCACGGTGACAATGCAACAACGATGCCGAAAAAAACGTGTCGGCGTGTTGCCCGGTGGGCGGCGCGGCTATCGCCGGCGGCGCCATCGCGGTAGCGTCGCGCGACGGAGTGGCGTGTGGAACAGCGGCGTTTGCGCGAGAACCTGACCGAATGCAGCCTGCCCGCCGCGCTGGAGGCGATGGGCGAGCGCTGGGCCTTCCTGATCCTGCGCGCCGCCTTCAACGGCCTGCACCATTTCGAGGAATTCCAGCAGGAGCTGGGGATCGCGCGCAACATCCTCGCCAACCGGCTGGCGCGCTTCGTCGCGCACGGCATCATGGAGCGCGGCGCGGTGCCCGAGGACCGGCGCAAGGTGGCCTATCGCCTCACCGACAAGGGCTGGGCGCTGCTGCCGACGATGGTGGCGCTGCGGCAATGGGGCGAGCGCTGGGAGACCGGCTGCCCCGCCGCGCCGGTGCTGGTCGACGTGCGCGACGGCCGCCCGATCCGCCCGGTCGCGGTGCTGAGCCACGACGGCCGCGCGCTCGGCCAGGGCGAGCTGCACTGGGCGCTGGTGGAATAGCGCGGCGGCGTCGCGCGGCTAGCGGATGAAGCTGCCCTCGTTGGGCAGGGTAGCCTCCTCGGCGGTCGGCATCTTGCTGAACAGCGCGCGGTCCTCCGGGCCGAAGGCGTAGCGCCAGATCACGAACAGATAGGCCGCCATCGTCGCCACCACGCCGACCGACACCTGCATCCAGCGCCAGCCCGGCGGCAGCAGCGTGAACGCGCCGCCCACCGCGCCCCCCGCCAGCGCCGCCCACAGCAGCGGCCAGCGCATCGGCGACACCGGCGTACCGAGCAGCCGGCCGAGCACGCGCGCCTTCACGAAGGAGGTGAGCAGCAGCACCAGCAGCAGCGCCACCGGCGCGCCCGCCGCCTGCTCGGTGATGCCGTAGCCGGCGTCGCGGATCACCAGGATGAAGGCGAAGGAGAGCGCGATCTGGATCACGAGCATCGTCGCCGAGATGAGCAGGTTGCGGTGCCGCGCCAGGTAGACCAGCGCCGATTCCGCGACCGCCCCGGTGGAGGCCGCCACCTCGGCGAACAGCAGGAACACCATCGCCGCCGCGCCGCTGGTGAACTGCGGGCCGATCGTCGCCATCACCGCCTTGCGCGGGATCGAGGCGGTGAGCGCCAGCGCGAGCTGCGCGGCGATGATCCAGAACGCCACCTGGCGGACCTGGCGCGCGATCGCGCCGAGATCGCCGCGCGCGATGCTCCGCGTCACCACGGGGCCGAGGATCGGGTCGAAGCTGGTCTTCAGCCGCTGCGGCAGCGAGGCGACCTGCTGCGCCATGTAATAGATGCCCACCACGTTGGGCGCGAAGAGCGTGCCCAGGATCAGCCGGTCGACGTTGCGGCTGCCCCATTCGAGCGCGTCGGCGCCCGCCAGCGGGGTGTTGGCGCGCGCCATCTGCCACAGCACGCTGAGGTGCGGCGACCAGCCGCTCGGCACGCCGTAGCTGCGCAGCAGCGGCACGACGCTCGCGGTGAGCGCCGCCACCATCGACGCGACATAGGCGAGCACCAGCCCGTCCTTGAGCGTGAAGAAGGAGAACAGGAAGGCGAAGATCGACAGTGTCCAGGGCTCGACGATCGCGCGCGCGGTGACGCTGGCCTTGACGTCGTGGCGATAGGCGAGCGCGGCGAGGCTGACGTCGCTGAGCGCGGGCGCGAGGATGATCAGCGGGAAGAAGCGGTCGAGCCCGCCGATCGCCGAGTTCGGGTACATCGCCTGGGGGAAGGCACACAGGACCGCGCTGGCGATCAGGCTGGCGACGAGCGCGAGTGCGAGCGCGTCGAACACGACATGGTTGTGCGGCCGCTCGGCCGAGGAGAGCGCCTGCGCCAGCCCGCGCTTGAGGCCGAGCGTCGCGACCAGCGCAGCGAGCTCGACCACCACGACCGCGATGGCGAACCGCCCGACCAGCGCGGCACCGTAGAGGTGACCCGCGATGAACAGGAAGGGGATGCGCGCGCCCAGCTTGAGGATGAAGCCCGCGACATTGGTGCGCCCGCCCTTGGCGAGCGCGGCGATGTCATCGGGCTGGTCGGTCGCGGTCATGCGGCGCAGTGCCGCGCGCCAAGGTGCGCGGGAGAGGCGGCGTCATATGTTCCGGCGGCGGCCTGCACCTGACAACGCAGGACCCCCGGGCCACGAGCGTCGGCGTCAACGGCTCTGGGTTCCTGCGTGCGCGGGAGCACCGGGCGGGAGCGCAGCGATCCTCCCCGGCACGGGGAGGGCAACCGCTCGCGCAGCGGGTGGTGGAGGGGGGCCGGCCGGGAACGGAGCGGCTCGCGTGCGGAGCCCCCCCGCCACCGGCCTGCGGCTGGTCCCCCTCCCCGTACCGGGGAGGATCGACGACGTTCCCTCAATGCGCCGCCCCCCAGCTCGCGCCGACGCCGATCTCCACGCCCAGCGGCACGTCGAGCGTCACCGCGGGCTCGGCCGCGCCCGCCATCACGCGCTCGATCACCGGGCGCGCCGCGGCGACGTCGCCCTCGGGCAGCTCGAACACCAGTTCGTCGTGCACCTGTAGCAGCATCCGCACGTGGCCGAGCCCCGCCTCGGCCAAGGCCGGCTCCATCCGCGCCATCGCGCGCTTGATGATGTCGGCGCTGGTGCCCTGGATCGGCGCGTTGATCGCGGCGCGCTCGGCGCCCTGGCGCTCGTGCTGCACCTTGCTGCGGATGCGCGGGAAATGCGTCTTCCGCCCGAACAGCGTCGTCGTGTAGCCGCGCTCGCGCACCTGCGTCAGCGTCTCGGCGATATAGCGGTTGATGCCGGGGAAGCGCTCGAAATAGCGGTCGATCATCGACTGCGCCTCGTCCGCGGTGATGTCGAGCCGCCCCGCCAGCCCCCAGCGCGAGATACCGTACAGGATCGCGAAGTTGATCGTCTTGGCCGAGGCGCGCGTGTCGCGCGTCACCTCGCCGAACAGCTCCTGCGCGGTCAGGCTGTGGATGTCGTCGCCGCGCGCGAACGCCTCCCTGAGCTGGGGCACGTCGGCCATGTGCGCGGCGAGGCGCAGCTCGATCTGCGAATAGTCCGCCGCGAGGATGACGTTGCCCGGCTCGGCGACGAAGGCGTCGCGGATCTGGCGGCCCACCTCGGTGCGGATCGGGATGTTCTGGAGGTTGGGGTCGGTCGAGGACAGCCGCCCGGTCTGCGCGCCGGTGAGCGAGTAGCTGGTATGGACCCGCCCGGTCGCGGGGTGGATCTGCTCCTGCAGCGAGTCGGTGTAGGTGTTCTTGAGCTTGGTGAGCTGGCGCCAGTCGAGCACGCGCGCGGCCAGCTCGGCGCCGGGCGAGTCCTTCTCCGCGGCGAGCCGCTCCAGCTCGTTGACGTCGGTGGAATAGACCCCGCTCTTGCCCTTGCGCCCGCCCTTGAGCCCCATCCGCTCGAACAGCACGTCGCCGAGCTGCTTGGGGCTGCCGATCGTGAACGGGCCGCCCGCGAGCGCGTGGACCTGCGTCTCCAGCGCGGCGATCTGCTGGGAGAACTCGTCGGAGAGCTGCGCCAGCCGCTCGCGGTCGACCTTGACGCCGTGGCGCTCCATCCGCGCGATCACCGCCACCAGCGGGCGGTCGACCATCTCGTAGACGCGCGTCGAGCCCTCGATCGGCAGCCGCGGCTTGAAGCGGCGCCACAGCCGCAGCGTGACGTCGGCGTCCTCGGCGGCGTAGCGCGTGGCGGCCTTGAGATCGACCTCGTGGAAGCCCAGCGCCTTCTTCCCCGTGCCGACCACGTCCTTGTAGGCGATGCAGCTGTGCGAGAGGTGGGTCGCGGCGAGCTCGTCCATGCCGTGGCCGTGGCGCCCGGCGTCGAGGTCGAAGCTCATCACGATCGTGTCGTCATAGGGCGCGACGTCGACGCCGAGCCGGCCGAGCACGATCATGTCATATTTGAGGTTGTGCCCGATCTTGAGCACGCTCTCGTCCGCCAGCAGCGGCCGCAGCTTCGCCAGCGCGATGTCGCGGTCGAGCTGCGCCGGCCTCTCCGCGAACATGTCGCTCCCGCCATGGCCGAGCGGGACGTAGCAGGCGAGGTTGGGCGCGAGCGCGAGGCTGACGCCGACCAGCTCGGCCAGCATCGGGTCCTTGGCGGTGGTCTCGGTGTCGATCGCGACCCAGCCCTGGTGGCGCGCGACCTGGATCCAGCGGTCGAGCGCGGTCTCGTCGACCACGGTCTCGTAGCCGTCGTGGTCGCAGGCGGGCTCGTCGTCGTCCGCGGGCGCGCCGACGGTCTCGGGCTGGGTCGCCTCGGCGACCTCGCCGAGCCGGGTGAGCAGCGAGCGGAACCCGTGATGCTCGAGGAAGGCGCGCAGCGGCGCCTGCGGGATCCCCTCGGCGGGCAGCGCGAGCGAGTCGAGCGCGTCGGGCAGCGGCACGTCACAGGCCAGCTCGACCAGCCGGCGGCTCATCCGCGCGGCCTCGGCATGCTCGATGAGATTGTCGCGCAGCTTGCCCTTCTTCATCTCGGGCGCGGCGGCGAGCACCGCCTCGACGTCGCCGTGCTCGACGATCAGCTTGGCCGCGGTCTTGGGGCCGACCCCGGGGACGCCGGGCACGTTGTCGACGCTGTCCCCCATCAGCGCGAGCACGTCGCCCAGCTTGTCGGGGCCGACGCCGAACTTCTCCACCACCGCCTCGGGGCCGAGCCGGCGGTTGTTCATCGTGTCGAGCATGTCGACCGAGGGATCGGTCATCAGCTGCATCAGGTCCTTGTCGGAGCTGACGATCGTCACCTGCCAGCCCTGCGCCAGCGCGGCCTTGGTGTAGCTGGCGATCAGGTCGTCCGCCTCCCAGCCCTGTTCCTCGATGCACGGCAGCGAGAAGGCGCGCGTGGCGTCGCGGATCATCGGGAACTGCGGGACGAGGTCCTCGGGCGGCGCCGGGCGGTGCGCCTTATACTGGTCGTACAGCTCGTTGCGGAAGGTGGACGAGCTCTTGTCGAGGATCACCGCCATGTGCGTCGGCCCGTCGGCCTTGTGCAGCTCGTCGGCGAGCTTCCACAGCATGGTGGTATAACCGTAGACCGCGCCGACCGGCTCGCCGTGCCTGTTGGTCAGCGGCGGCAGCCGGTGGTAGGCGCGGAAGATGTAGCCCGATCCGTCGACGAGATAGAGGTGCGGCATCGCGCTGCCCTAGAACGGATTGGCCGCGTGGGAAACCGGGCTTGTGGTTCCCCTCATCCTGCCCGCGCGGGGGAGGATCGATCGTCGCTCACGTCCCGTCCTCGTCCCCACCCCCGGCGCGCGGCTGGGCGCCGGTGAGCGCGGCGCAGACCTCCTGGATCAGCTGCTGGCGCGCGCGCATCGGCGCGGTGGTGTCGCCGATCATCACCGCGATCGCGTAGCGCCGCCCGTCGGGGGCAGTGAGCAGCCCGACGTCGTTGAAGCCCGCGTTGCGCGCGCCGTAATCCTGCCCCGTCCCGGTCTTGTGCGCCACCTTCCAGCCCGGCGGGGTCGCCGCGCGCAGCCGCGCGTGGCCGGTGCGCGACGCCATCATCGTGTCGAGCAGGATCCGCGTCGAGGTCTCGCTCAGCAGCTCGCCGCGCGCCAGCCGCGCCAGCGCGCCCGCGATCGCCACCGGGGCGGCGCCGTCGGGCGGGTTGTCGATGTAGCGCTGGAGCGCGGCGCGGCGCACCGCGGGGTCGAGCCTGGCGCGCGCCGCCTCGAAGCCGCGCCCCATCGCCATCGACTGGTTCCACGTCAGCCCCGCGGTGCCGCTCTGCAAGAGCCGCTCGCCCGGTCCGAACCTGATCGCGCCGAGCTGGTGCCTGGCGATGAAGCGCCGCACCGCCGCCGGCCCGCCCACCACGTTGAGCAGCCGATCGTTGGCGGTATTGTCGCTCTGCGTCAGCGCGCGGGTGAGCAGCCCGCCGACCGTCGTACGATAGCCGTCGGCGCCGACCAGCCCCGCGATCGGCTGGTGGAACAGCGTGAGATCGTCGCGCGTGACCAGCACGGGATCGTCGAGCGTCAGGCGGCCCTCGTCGCGCTGGGACAGCACCGTCATCGCCACCCAGGTCTTGCTGACGCTCTGCTGCGGCAGGCTGAGCTCGCCGCCCTGCTGCACCACCCAATCCTCGTCGACCGCGACGATCGCCGCGCCCGCCTTGCCGGGGAAGTTGCGGATGAGCTGCTCGACCCGCGCCTGGAGCGCGCGCGGCGCGCCCGATCGGCGCGGCGGGGGGGGCGGCGGCACCACGGCGAGCGGCACCGGGATCGACACCAGCGGCCGGGGCGGCGCGGCGGGGATGAGCGCCGAGCCGGCGCCCGCCCCGCAACCGGCGATCAGCAAGGACCAGCCGAGGATCGCGGCCCGGCGCCCGAAAGTCTTACTACCCATGTCCGCCGCCACTAACCCCGCTTGACTCCCGTCTGTGGACAATAATGGCGCGGACACAAAGTGCTGCGACTCGCCGCTGCGACGATCCTTGGCCGCGGCGCGACGAACGGTGGGGCGGGCGGGCTCCACGGCTCAGGCGCGCGGCACCAGCACGGTGTCGGCGGGCGCGTCGAGCGTCGCCGGCCAGTCGAGCGTATAGTGCAGCCCGCGGCTCTCGTGGCGTTCCAGTGCCGAGCGGACGATCAGCTCGGCGACCTGGAGCAGGTTGCGCAGCTCGATCAGGTCGGGCGTGACACGGAAGTGGCCGTAATAATCCTCCACCTCGCTGCGCAGCAGGTCGATGCGGTGCTGCGCGCGCTCCAGCCGCTTGGTGGTGCGGACGATCCCGACGTAGTTCCACATGAAGCGGCGGATCTCGGTCCAGTTCTGCTTGATCACCACCTCCTCGTCGGAGTCGGTGACTCGGCTCTCGTCCCAGCCGCGCACCTGGGGGGGCGGCGGCAGCGCGTCCCAATGCTGCGCGATATGCTGCGCCGCGGCCTCGCCGAAGACGAAACACTCGAGCAGCGAGTTGGAGGCGAGCCGGTTGGCGCCGTGCAGCCCCGATTGCGTGCACTCGCCCGCGGCGTAGAGGCCGGGCAGGTCGGTGCGGCCGTCGCGGTCCACGACGATGCCGCCGCAGGTGTAATGCTGCGCGGGCACCACCGGGATCGGCTGGGTCGTCATGTCGATGCCGAGGCCGAGCAGCTTCTCGTGGATGTTGGGGAAATGCGCGCGCACGAAGTCGGCGGGCAGGTGGCTGATGTCGAGGTGGACGAAATCGAGCCCGTAGCGCTTGATCTCGGCGTCGATCGCGCGCGCCACCACGTCGCGCGGGGCGAGCTCGAGCCGGTCGTCGTACCAGGGCATGAAGCGCCGCCCGGTGGTGGGGTTGATCAGGTGGCCACCCTCGCCCCGCACCGCCTCGGTGATCAGGAAGTTCTTGACCTCGAGATGGTACAGGCAGGTCGGGTGGAACTGCATGAACTCCATGTTGGCGACGCGCGCGCCGGCGCGCCACGCCATCGCGATCCCGTCCCCGGTGGCGCCGCGCGGCGCGGTGGAGAAGAGGTAGGTGCGCCCCGCCCCGCCCGTGGCCAGGATCGTCGCGCGCGCGGTGTGCACCTCGACCGCGCCGGTGCGCCGATCGATCGCGTAGACGCCCCAGACGTTGCCGGCGCCCGAGTAGCGCTCCTCGTGGCGGCTGGTGGCGAGGTCGATCGCGACCTGATCGGGGACGAGCGTGATGTTGGGGTGCGCCTCGGCGGCGCGCTGGAGCGCCTCCTGCACCGCCCAGCCGGTCGCGTCGGCGACATGGACGATGCGACGGTGCGAGTGCCCGCCCTCGCGCGTGAGGTGGAGCGCACCCCCCTCCTCCGCGAAGGGCACGCCGAGCGCGCGCAGCCGCTCGATCGCGGCGGGGGCGCGCTCGACCACGAACTCGACGATGGCGCGGTCGTTGAGCCCGGCGCCCGCGACCATCGTGTCCTCGACGTGATGCTCGAACGTGTCACCGGGCTCGAGCACCGCGGCGATCCCGCCCTGCGCCCAGGCGGTGCTGCCCTCGTTGAGCGCGCCCTTGGCGAGCACCGTGACCCGGAAGCGGTCGGCGAGGTTGAGCGCCGCGGTGAGCCCGGCCGCGCCCGAGCCGACGATGAGGACGTCGCTCTGAGTCATGCGCGCGGGCCGCGAATGTTGCGAATGTTGAGTCGCTGGCGCGGGTGGCGCGGGGTGCGAATGTTGAGTCGGCGGCGGGCGGGGCGCGGGCGGCGGTCGGGCTCGAGGACGGACATGACGCCCATGTGGCACAGCTGCGGCCGTTTAGGACAGCGCCACGTGAAGACGACGATCCTCCCCGCTCCGCGGGGAGGGGGACCGCCGGCCGCAGGCCGGTGGTGGAGGGGCGCTTCCTCACTCGCTGCACTTGGTTAAGCGAACTCGCGGACGCCGGAATTCGCGGAGAGCCCCCTCCACCACCGCGCTGCGCGCGGCGGTCCCCCTCCCCGTGCCGGGGAGGAATTGTGGCGCCTCACTCCCTCGCCACCACCCGCGGCAGGCGGTCGATCGGCTCGACCGTGATGTCGCGGAACCAGGTCTCCGCGCCCTCCGACTGGAGCTGGACGCTGCCGTGCGTCAGCGGCGCGCGGTGGCCCGCGGCGTCGACCGTCGCCAGCCCTTCGACCACCATCACCGGCACGCCGTTGACGACGTGCACCGCGCGATCGCCGAGGACGTAGAGGTCGAGCGTGTTCCACTGCCCCTCCGGCTTCTCGGCGTCGCGCGCGTTCTCGACGTTCCACACCAACGTACCGTTGACGATCTCGACCGGGCGGCCGCCGAGGCGATAGCGCACCGGGGGCGACACCAGCGACGGGTCGAGCGCCGCGGTGGTGCGGAGGCGCACGTCGCGCCCGACCGCCACCGCCATGCCGGTCGATCCCCTCATGATCTCGAACTCGACCGAGGGCTGCCACGTGCCGAACACCTCGCCCGGCGCGCCGTGCGTGTGGTAGAGCAGGCCGTTGTTGGGCGGCTGGCCGAGCCGCGGCGCCCAGCGCCGGGCGCCCCAGCGATACTGGAGCCGCAGGTGATAGTCGCGCAGGTCGGCCTCGTGGACGAGCGCGCCCCAGGTCTCGCCCTTGACCCACAGCGCGGGGCGGCCGTCGATCCGCCGGACCGCGAAGTCGCCCGCGGTGTCGCGCGTCGTGCCGACCGGCGTGGCGCCGGGCGAGTCGCGATAGGTCACCGACGGGTCGGGATAGCCCAGCCACGGCCGCCAGCCGGCGAGGTCGCGCCCGTTCAGCAGCGCGCGCGCCGGGCCGGTGGCGCGGGGCACGTCGGCGAGGACGAGCGTCTGCGCGCGCGCGACGGTGTCGCCGACGATCGCGCGCGCCTGGGCGAGCTGCTCGGGGGTGGCGGGCGCCTGCGCGGCGGCCGGGGCGGAGAGTGTCGCGGCGGCGAGCGCCATGAAGATCGGTCGCACTTCGTTCCCCTCCCGTGACGTCGTTTGCCGGAGGGTATCGCAGGCGCACGTCGCGAGAACAATGAGGTTTGGGAACGTTCCCGTGCCGGGTTCGTCGCTAGCGCCGTTCTGTCGATGGGGGTGAGCGAACGGCAATGCCGCAGCCCGCGCGTTCTTGCGAGCCGCCCCGACCCAGTCGTCATCCCCGCGCAGGCGGGGACCGATACACGCCGACGTCGCGGCTCTCAGCGGGACCTGCGCGTCTGGGTTCCCGCCTCCGCGGGGATGACGGGGAGGAGGATCGCCGACGATCTGCGACGCCCATGGGTGTAACCGTCGGCCGAGCTTCGACGCCTCAGGATCTCAGATGGATCACACGCTCAGCGCAGCACCCACTCGCCCAGGAAGACCACCGCGTCGGCGGCGAACTGCGCGAGATAGACGGCGGCGGTGAAGGCGGCGGCCGCCCCGACCACCACCGCGCCCTGCTCGCCGACATGTTTGATCGTCGTCATGGCTCATCCTCTCCTATTCGGAGCCGGGGCCACGGTTCCCGGGGTCGCCCGGCTCTGTATCTCCTATAGCGCGTCGCGGCCGGCTTGACCATCGTGCGGCGCAGCATCGGTGCAGCGACGGCAGCACCCCGCGCCGACGAAAAAGAGCCCGGTATGTCGCCATACCGGGCCGAGGAGCGTCCGCAGGAGGAACGTCGTGGGCGGGCGGCGGCCGAGGCGCCGCCCGCGAACTCGTCAGTAATTGTAGGCGCGCTCGCCGTGCTCGTTGATGTCGAGCCCCTCGCTCTCGACCTCCAGCGAGGGACGCAGCCCCATCGTGGCCTTCAGCCCGAGGAACAGCACCGCCGAGACCCCGCCCGACAGCACCAGCGTCAGCACCACCGCCTTGACCTGGGTCCAGACCTGGTGCGCGATGTCGTAGCTGCCCGCGACCGAGGGGAACTGGGTGTAGTCGAACCAGCCCTGCCCGCCGAGCGACGGCGCCGCGACGATGCCCGTCCCGATCGCGCCGACGATCCCGCCGACGCAGTGGATGCCGAAGACGTCCAGCGTGTCGTCGTAGCCGAGCTTGTTCTTCACCGTGGTGACGAAGAAGAAGCAGACCGCGCTCGCCACCATGCCGAGGATGATCGAGGTCATCGGCGCGGCGAAGCCCGCCGCCGGGGTGATCGCGACCAGCCCCGCCACCGCGCCCGACACGCCGCCGAGCAGCGACGGCTTCTTGTGGACCAGCTGCTCGATCACCGCCCAGGCGACCGCCGCGCCCGCGGTAGCGACGAAGGTGTTGATGAAGGCGAGCGCGGCGACGCCGGTGGCCTCGAGGTTGGAACCCGCGTTGAAGCCGAACCAGCCGACCCACAGCAGCGAGGCGCCGATCATCGTCATGGTCAGCGAGTGCGGCGGCATCGGCTCGCTCTTGTAGCCGTGGCGCTTGCCGATCACGAGGCAGCCGACCAGCCCGGCGATGCCGGCGTTGATGTGGACCACGGTGCCGCCCGCGAAGTCGAGCGCGCCCCAGCCGTACAGCAGGCCCGCGTCGGTCGGCGCGTCGGCCAGGAAGTCCGGGCCGGCCCAGTACCAGACCATGTGCGCCATCGGGAAATAGACGATCGTCAGCCACAGCACGACGAAGATCAGCAGCGGGGTGAACTTCACCCGCTCCGCGAAAGCGCCGACGATCAGCGCCGGCGTGATGCAGGCGAAGGTCATCTGGAAGCAGATGAAGGCATATTCGGGAATGTAGACGTTGTTGCTGAAGGTCGCCGCGAGCGAACTGGCGTTGACGCCCGTCAGGAACGCCTTGGAGAGGCCACCGACGAACGCGTTGCCGCTGGTGAAGGCGAGGCTGTAGCCCCAGCTCACCCACACCAGGCTGGCGACCGAGACGATCATCAGCACCTGCATCAGCACGCTGAGCATGTTCTTGGTGCGCACGAGACCGCCGTAGAACAGCGCCAGGCCGGGCACCGACATCATCAGCACCAGCGCGGCCGAGATCATCATCCAGGTGGTGTCACCCTTGTTGACCATCGTCGCCATCTGCGTCGCGTTGGGCGCGCGCACCGGTCCGCCGGTCTGCGCCAGCGCGGGCACGGCGGCCAGCGCCGCGATCGTCGCCACCGCCCCCGCGGCGGCGAGCTTCTTCGAGAGTGTCATCGCGTCCCCCCTCATAGCGCGCTGTCGTCGGTCTCGCCGGTGCGGATCCGCACCGCCTGGCCGACGTCGAGCACGAAGATCTTGCCGTCACCGATCGCGCCGGTGTTGGCCGCGGCCTGGATCGCCTCGACCACGCGGTCGGCGATGTCGCTGCCGCAGACGATCTCGATCTTGATCTTGGGCACCATGTTGGTGCTGTACTCGGCGCCGCGGTAGATCTCGGTCTGGCCCTTCTGCCGACCGAACCCCTTGACCTCGGACACCGTCATCCCCGCCACGCCGACCGCGGTGAGCGCTTCCCTCACCTCGTCGAGCTTGAACGGCTTGATGATGGCTATGACCAGCTTCATCGCGCCCCCTTCCGTTTACCCGGGAGAACGCTTCGCAAGGCGCGTGCCAGATGACGGGACGGGTGCTTTGGCAGCGGGGCCGGTCGGTGCCGCTGCAGGGCGGTTTGCCGCGCCCGTTCCCCGCTCGTCGTCATCCCCGCGGAGGCGGGGATCCCTGAACGCTGACGTGGCGGCTCTATTCTCCAGCGTCCGCGTGTCTGGAACCCCGCCTCCGCGGGGATGACGATGTGAGTGGGTCGAGGGTCTTCAGGAGAGCAGGAGGTGAGGATGGTCTCGGACGAGAGCTCACCAGGCCCCGTTAACCACTGTTAAACTTTTGTGCACCGCCGCGCGACTGCCCGAAAATCAGGCACCCTGCGCCACCGCGCGCGCCGCCTCGAGGTCGTCCTCGTCGACCATCACGCGCACCGGGATCAGCAGCCAGCTGCCGTCCGCGATCGAGGCGCCGCCATCGAAGGCGAGCGCGTCGATGCCCTCGGACTCGAGCCGGCCGACCAGGATGTTGGCGAGGTTGCGGTCGTAGCGGCCGAGCTCCACCAGCGCCATCAGGCCGGCGCCACGGTCGGGTTGCGCACCGGCAGCCCGTCGATGCTCGCGGTACGCACCGCATATTTGGCGAAGCGCGCCGAGTCCGGGTTGGCGGCGTGATATCGGTTGAGCGTCGTCCGCTCGCGCTCGAACGCCATGTGCGGCACGCCCCACCCGCACGAGGTCTGGACCTGCTCCACCGCCACCACGAAGATCTGCCGCGTGCCCGGCAGCAGCGTGAAATGGCCGGCGAGCGCGCCCCACTCGGCGTCCTGCGGCAGCACCGCGCGCCCGCGACCGTAGAGGCGGAAGATCAGCGCGGGGTTGTCGAACGCGCAGAACATGATGGTGATGCGCCCGTCGGCGAGCAGGTGCGCGTTGGTCTCGTTCCCCGAGCCGGCGACGTCGAGATAGGCGACGGTGGCGTCGTCGAGCACGCGGAACGTGTCCATCCCCTTGGGGCTGAGATTGATCCGCGCGCCCTCGGCGGCGGTGGCGACGAAGAACACCGGCTGACGCGCGACGAAGGCGCGATGCTCGGCGGTGAGCGCGGGGAAGAACTCGGCCATGACGGTCTGGCTCCGGTTTGACGCGCATCATCCACGCGCATATTCTACGCGCATGAAACATGATCGCCTCGCCTCGGGCAAGCGCCGGTCGGTCAACATGACGATCGACACCGGCGTGGTCGCCGCCGCGCGCGAGGCGGGGATCAACCTGTCGCAGGTGGCCGAGGCGGCGATCCGCGAGGCCGCGCAGGCGGAGCGTGATCGCCGGTGGCGCGACGACAATCGCGCGTGGATCGAGGCGAACAACAAGTGGGTCGAGGAGAACGGCCTGCCGCTGGAACGCTATCGTCTGTTCTAATGGCCAAGTTCGACGTCTACGTGACGACGCGCGGCGGGCTGGTCCTGGATTGCCAGGCGGACGTGCTAAGCGGGCTCAACAGCCGCTTCGTCGTCCCCCTGAGCGACGATGCGGGCGACGAGACGATACGCGGGCGTCCGGATCGCCGACTCAACCCCCGCTTCCAGATCGACGGCCGCTCGTACACGATGTTCACGCATCTCGCCGCCGCCATACCCACGATGGAGCTGCGGTCGCGCCGCGCGTCCTTGGCGGCGCATGACTATGAGGTCGGCGCCGCGCTCGACATGCTGATCTCCGGCTTTTAGCGCCGCGTGCCCGTGCTCACGCCGTGCCGCCGACCGTCAGCCCCCCGATCAGCAGCGAGGGCTGGCCCACGCCCGCGGGGACGCTCTGCCCGCCCTTGCCGCACATGCCGATGCCCTCGTCGAGCGCGAAATCGGTGCCGACGCCCTGCACCTTGGTCAGCACGCTCGGCCCGTCGCCGATCAGCGTCGCGCCCTTGATCGGCGCGCCGATCCGACCGTCCTCGACCAGATACGCCTCGGTGCAGGAGAAGACGAACTTGCCCGAGACGATGTCGACCTGACCGCCGCCGAACGACTTGGCGAAGATGCCGCGCCTCACCCGCGACAGCAGCTCGGCCGGGTCGTCCTGCCCCGCCTTCATGAAGGTGTTGGTCATGCGCGGCATCGGCGCGTGCGCGAAGCTCTCGCGGCGGCCGTTGCCGGTCGGTGCCACGCCCATCAGCCGCGCGTTGAGCCGGTCCTGCATATAGCCACGCAGCACGCCGTCCTCGATCAGCAGCGTCTCGCCCGTCGGCGTGCCCTCGTCGTCGATCGTGAGGCTGCCGCGGCGGTCCGCGATCGCGCCGTCGTCGACGATCGTCACGCCCGGCGCGGCGACGCGCTCGCCCAGCCTGCCCGAGAAGGCGCTGGTGCCCTTCCGGTTGAAGTCGCCCTCCAGCCCGTGGCCGATCGCCTCGTGCAGCAGGATGCCGGGCCAGCCCGCGCCGAGCAGCACGGTCATCTCGCCCGCGGGCGCGGCGACCGACTCGAGGTTCACCAGCGCCTGTGCCAGCGCCTCGTCGATCGCGCGCTGCCAGGTCGCCGGCTCGAGCAGCCGGTCGTAGAGGTAGCGCCCGCCCAGGCCGAAGCTGCCGGTCTCGCGGCGGCCGTTCTGCTCGGCGACGATCGAGACGTTGAGCCGCACCAGCGGGCGCACGTCGGTCGCGACGAACCCGTCCGGGCGAACGATCTCGACGACGCTCCACGTCCCCGACAGACCGACCGACACCTGCGCCACGCGCGGGTCGCGCGCGCGCGCCGCGGCATCGATCGCCTGGCAGAGCGCGACCTTGTCGGCGAAGGGGACGAGGTCGAGCGGGTCGGCGTCGGTGTAGCGGCGCTGGTTGGTGTGCGACGGCGCGGCGGCGCGCGGCCGCGCCGAGGGATCGATCAGCCGCATCGTCGCGGCGGCCCGCTCGATCGCGGCGGCGCTCAGCTCGTTGGCGTGCGCGAAGGCGGTCATCTCGCCCGAGACCGCGCGCAGGCCGAAGCCGGCGTGGGTGTCGTAGCTCGCGGTCTTGAGGCGACCGTCGTCGAAGCCGAACGCCTCGGCGCGACGATATTGCAGGTAGAGCTCGCCGTCGTCGGCGCGGTCGAGCGCGGCGGCGGTGAGCCGCAGCGCCGCGTCGGGATCGAGCGTGTCGCGGTAGAGGAAGGAGCGCGGGTCGGTCATCGAACCAAGATAGGGGCGCGGGCGGCCGCGCGCCACTCATGAGGCGGGATTGCAGTACCGGCTCCTCGATCCTCCCCTGCAAGGGGAGGTGGCAGCGCGTAGCGCTGACGGAGGGGTGTCGCCGCCGGCGAAGCGCGCTCGACTCACCACTCGCGACACCCCTCCGTCACGCCTTCGGCGTGCCACCTCCCCTTGCAGGGGAGGATCGAATGTCCCCCATGCAGCGCCCGCCTACTGCGGGCTGGCGCCTTCCGAGATGTCGGGCAGCTGGCCGTGATCGGCGCCGTCGGCGGGACCGCCGATCAGCACGAAACGGCGGTCGCAATAGCCGCAGTCGACGTAGCCGTGCTCGTCGATCTGGAGCCACACGCGCGGGTGGCCCAGCGCGGCGCCGCCGGGGATGTCGCTCGCGCCGTCGCAGGCGACGCGGGGTTGCGAGACGCGGACGAGTTCGGGCGGCGGCAGCATGGTCGCGGCGATTAGCAAGCGCCGCTGCCCGAGACAATCCCGTGCCGCCGCTCCATGCAGGATTGGCAAGCCCCGCGCGCGCGCCTACCTCCGCGCGCATGACCGACGCCGCCATCGCCATCCGGGACCTGTGCAAGACCTACGCCGGGGTCGGCGGCGCGCCGGGCAAGCGCGCGCTCGACGGGGTCAGCTTCGAGGTGCCGCGCGGCTCGATCTTCGGGCTGCTCGGGCCCAACGGCGCGGGCAAGTCGACGCTGATCAACATCCTCGCCGGCCTGGTCAACAAGACCAGCGGCAGCGCCGAGATCTGGGGCTTCGACATCGACGAGCACCCGCGCAACGCCAAGGCGTCGATCGGGATCGTCAACCAGGAGATCTTGTTCGACCCCTTCTTCACGCCCGTGGAGACGCTCGAGATCCAGGCCGGGCTGTACGGTGTGCCCAAGAGGGAGCGGCGCTCGATGGAGCTGCTGCGCGCGGTCCACCTCGAGGACAAGGCCAACGCTTACGCACGGACGCTGTCGGGCGGCATGAAGCGGCGGCTGATGGTGGCCAAGGCGATGGTCCATTCGCCGCCGGTGCTGGTGCTCGACGAGCCGACCGCGGGGGTCGACATCGAGCTGCGCCAGCAGCTCTGGACCTATGTCCGCGGCCTCAACGACGCGGGCGTGACGGTGGTGCTCACCACCCATTATCTCGAGGAGGCCGAGGAATTGTGCGATCGCATCGCGATCATCAGCGGCGGCCGCGTCATCGCCAACGAGCCGACCGCCGAGCTGGTCGGCAAGGCGCAGGAGAAAGTGGTCGCGGTCACGGTCGACCGCGACGTCATGGTGGTGCCCGAGAACGCGTGTTTCGGGAAGATCGCGCTGAAGGGCACGCGCACGCTCGAGATCACCTACGCCAAGGACCGGGTGAACGCGGGCGAGGTGCTCGGCGCGGTGCAGGCCGACGGCTATGGCATCGTCGACGTCTCGACCAAGGAGCCCGATCTCGAGGACGTGTTCCTCAACCTGACCCGCGCGGCGAGCGGCCGCTAGGGCGGCCCACCCGCACGGACGCTTGAGCCACCGCGCCCGCCCGCGTAAGCGCGCGCGCATGAGCATCATCCCGATCCGCCGCGCGCTCCTGTCCGTCTCCGACAAGAGCGGCATCCTCGACCTCGCCGCCGCGCTCGCCGCCAGGGGCGTCGAGCTGGTCTCGACCGGGGGCACCGCCCGGGCGCTGCGCGACGCCGGGCTCGACGTGCGTGACATCAGCGACCTCACCGGCTTCCCCGAGATGATGGACGGCCGCGTCAAGACGCTCCACCCCAAGGTGCACGGCGGGCTGCTCGCGGTGCGCGACGACGAGGCACACGCCCGGTCGATGCGCGAGCATGACATCGGCGCGATCGACCTCGTCGTCGTCAACCTCTACCCGTTCGAGCAGACCGTGGCCAAGGGCGCGGCGCGCGACGAGGTGGTCGAGAACATCGACATCGGCGGGCCGTCGATGGTGCGCTCGGCGGCGAAGAACCACGCCTATGTCGCGATCGTCACCGATCCCGCCGACTATGCGCTGGTGGCGCGCGGCGAGACCGACCTGGCCGAGCGGCGGATGCTCGCCGCCAAGGCCTATGCGCTCACCGCGGGCTATGACGGCGCGATCGCGCGCTGGTTCGCGGGGACCGACCAGGGCGAGACCTTCCCCGCCACGCTGCCGCTGACGCTGCGCCGCGCCGGCGAGCCCTTGCGCTACGGCGAGAACCCGCACCAGCAGGCCGCCTTCTACGCGTCGTCGGACGGCGTCGCGGGCATCGGCCAGGCCCGGCAGGTCCAGGGCAAGGCGCTGAGCTACAACAATTACAACGACGCGGACGCGGCGCTGGAGCTGGTCGCCGAGTTCCACGACTCGGCCCCGACGTGCGTCATCGTCAAGCACGCCAACCCGTGCGGCGTCGCCACCGGCGCGACGCTCGCCGAGGCCTATCAGGCCGCCTTCGCCTGCGACACGGTGAGCGCGTTCGGCGGCATCATCGCGGTCAACCGCGCGCTCGACCGCGCCACCGCCGAGGCGATCACGGGGATCTTCACCGAGGTGGTGGTCGCGCCCGACGCCGACGACGAGGCGCTGGCGCTGTTCGCCGCCAAGAAGAACCTGCGGCTGCTGCTCACCGGCGCGCTGCCCGACCCGCGCCGCGACGGGCTCACCGCCAAGTCGATCGCGGGCGGCTGGCTGGTCCAGTCGCGCGACGCCGGCGCGGTGGCGCGCGCCGACCTCAAGGTCGTCACGAAGCGCCAGCCGAGCGAGCAGGAGCTGGCCGACTGCCTCTTCGCCTGGACGGTGGCCAAGCACGTGAAGTCCAACGCGATCGTCTATGCCAAGGACGGCGCCACCGCCGGTGTCGGCGCGGGGCAGATGAACCGGCTCGAATCGGCGCGGATCGCGGCGTGGAAGGCGCGGGACGCCGCCGACAAGGCGGGCTGGGCGCAGCCGCGCACGATCGGCTCGGCGGTCGCGTCGGACGCCTTCTTCCCCTTCGCCGACGGGCTGATGGCGGCGGTGGAGGCGGGCGCCACCGCGGTGATCCAGCCGGGCGGCTCGATCCGCGACGAGGAGGTGATCGCCGCCGCCGACGCCGCCGGGCTGGCGATGCTGTTCACCGGGATGCGCCACTTCCGCCACTGAGGTGCTGCCGCGCGCATGCTAGCGCGCCCGTGTTCCCGCGAACGCAGGAACCCAGTGCGGCGGAGCGTGATGCTCGCGGCGCCGGGCTCCTGCTTCCGCACGAGCACGAAGGGGTAGAGGGACCGAACATGAGCCACGACGAGTACGTCTACGACGAGGAGAGCGGCGAGTGGGTCAGCGCCGCCGCGTCGGCGGAGAAGCGGGCCGCCGCGGCCACGGTGGAGGTGCGCGACTCGGTCGGCAACCTGCTGGCGGACGGCGACCAGGTGACGCTGATCAAGGACCTGGAGGTAAAGGGCGCGGGCCAGACGCTCAAGCGCGGCACGCTGATCAAGTCGATCCGGCTGACCGGCGACGCACAGGAGATCGACTGCAAGTTCGACGGCATCAAGGGGCTGGTGCTGCGCGCCGAGTTCGTCCGGAGGCGCTGAGATGAGCTGGCCGCCGCGTCTCGATCCGAGCTGGGAGGCGCCGCTCGCGGCGGCGCTGGATGGCGCGTCGATGGCGGCGCTCCGGGGGTTCCTGCGCGACGAGGCGGCGGCGGGCAAGGCGATCTTCCCGCCCGCCGAGGCGCGGTTCCGCGCGCTGGAACTGACCCCGCTGTCGTCGGTGCGCGTCGTCATCCTGGGGCAGGACCCGTATCACGGGCCGGGTCAGGCGCACGGCCTCGCCTTCTCGGTGCCGCCCGGGGTGAAGCCGCCGCCGAGCCTCGTCAACATCTACAAGGAGCTGGCGAGCGACCTCGGCGCCGCGCCGCCGCGCGACGGCTCGCTGGAGCCTTGGGCGCGGCAGGGCGTGCTGCTGCTCAACACGGTGCTGTCGGTGGAGAGCGGCCGCGCCGCCTCGCACCGCGCGCGCGGCTGGGAGGCGTTCACCGACGCGGTGATCCGCGCGGTCGCGGCGAAGGCGGCGCCGGTGGTGTTCCTGCTGTGGGGCGCGCACGCCCAGGCGAAGGCGGGGCTGGTGCGCGCGGTCGACACGGCGGGGCGCCACCTGGTGCTGTGCGCGCCGCATCCGTCGCCGCTGTCGGCGTACAAGGGCTGGTTCGGCGCGCGGCCGTTCAGCCAGGCGAACGCGTTCCTGGAGGCGCACGGGCGAGGGCGGGTGGCGTGGAGCACCTGAATGGGTCGCGGGCGCAGCGGCGCTCGTTGACGTCCCAGCGCGGACTATCCATCTCTCGATCATGCAGGCCATCTCACACTCCGAGGCGCGCGAGAATCTCGATGCGATGATCGATAAGGTCGTCACCGATCGGGCCCCCCTGGCGATCACGCGAGAGCGCGGCGAGGGCGCCGTCTTGATCTCGGCGAGCGAATGGGCCTCGATCGAAGAGACGCTTCATCTGCTTCGCTCCCCCGTCAACGCTAAGCGACTGTTGGCGAGCATCGCCGAGCTGGAGGCTGGGGGTGGTGGGGAGCGCGAACTTCTACGTCCGTGAAGGTTCAGTTCTCGGCGCGCTCATGGTCGAATATCTCGACCTGCACGCGCGGGACGCCAAGCTGTTTGCCAAGCTCAATAGCCTGATCGAGGAGTGTCGCCGTCATCCGTTCCCCGGCACAGGCAAACCCGAGCCGCTGGGCGGCAATCTATCAGGCTGGTGGTCCCGCCGCATCACGCGGGAGCATCGACTCGTCTATCGGGTCCTTGGCAGTGGTGTCGATCAAGTGCTGCAAGTGGCGCAATGCCGCTATCATTACTGAGGCGGTCGCGCCGGCCGGGGCTTGGCCGGCGCTAATGGCGCCGGTCCGCTCGAATACCGGCCGCTGAGGCATCATCGCGGCGGCCGATCAGTTATCCGCCGCCAGATACACCTCGCCGCCCGTCTCCTTGAACCGCTCGCTCATCGCCGCCATCCCCGCTTCGGCGTCCTCCGCGGCGACGAAGCTGGCCACCGGCGCGTTCTGAGGTTCGGGAGCGCGACCTGCCCCCAGCAGGTCGCTATTCGCCGCGCGCGACGCGGCGAATTCCCGAACCTCCTGCGTGATCTTCATCGAGCAGAACTTGGGCCCGCACATCGAGCAGAAATGCGCGGTCTTCGCGCCCTCCGCCGGCAGCGTCTGGTCGTGGTACGATTCGGCGGTGTCGGGGTCGAGCGACAGGTTGAACTGGTCGCGCCAGCGGAACTCGAAGCGCGCGCGGCTCAGCGCGTCGTCGCGCATCTTGGCCGCCGGGTGGCCCTTGGCGAGGTCCGCCGCGTGCGCCGCCAGCTTGTAGGTGACCACGCCGACCTTGACGTCGTCGCGGTCGGGGAGCCCCAGATGCTCCTTGGGCGTGACGTAGCAGAGCATGGCGGTGCCGTACCAGCCGATCATCGCCGCGCCGATCCCGCTGGTGATATGGTCGTAGCCCGGCGCGATGTCGGTGGTGAGCGGCCCGAGCGTGTAGAACGGCGCCTCGCCGCACGCCTCGAGCTGCTTGTCCATGTTCTGCTTGATCTTGTGCATCGGCACGTGGCCGGGGCCCTCGATCATCACCTGCACGTCCTGCGCCCAGGCGCGCTTCGTCAGCTCGCCCAGCGTGTAGAGCTCGGCGAACTGCGCCTCGTCGTTGGCGTCCGCGATGCTGCCGGGGCGCAGGCCGTCGCCGAGCGAATAGGCGATGTCATACGCCTTCATGATCTCGGTGATCTCGTCGAACCGCTCGTAGAGGAACGATTCCTTGTGATGCGACAGGCACCATTTCGCCATGATCGAGCCGCCGCGCGAGACGATGCCGGTGACGCGCTTGGCGGTCATCGGGATGTACGGCAGCCGCACCCCGGCGTGGATGGTGAAATAGTCGACGCCCTGCTCGGCCTGCTCGATCAGCGTGTCGCGGAAGATCTCCCAGGTCAGCTCTTCGGCGACGCCGCCGACCTTCTCCAGCGCCTGGTAGATCGGCACCGTGCCGATCGGCACCGGCGAGTTGCGGATGATCCACTCGCGCGTGTCGTGGATGTTGCGCCCGGTGGAGAGGTCCATCACCGTGTCGGCGCCCCAGCGGATCGACCAGACCAGCTTGTCGACCTCGCTGGCGACGTTCGACGCGACCGCGCTGTTGCCGATGTTGGCGTTGATCTTGACCAGGAAGTTGCGCCCGATCGCCATCGGCTCGCTCTCGGGGTGGTTGATGTTCGAGGGGATGATCGCGCGCCCCCGCGCCACCTCGTCGCGGACGAACTCGGGGGTGACGTAATCGGGGATAACGGCGCCGAAATCCTCGCCGTCGCGGACATGGCCGGCGAGCCGCTCGCGCCCGAGATTCTCGCGCGTGGCGACATATTCCATCTCGGGGGTGATGATGCCCCGGCGCGCATAGTGCATCTGGCTGACGTTGGCGCCGGCGCGCGCGCGCAGCGGGCGCCGGTTGACGTTGGGGAAGGGCTGAACGCCGCCCGAGCGGTCCGGCCCGAGCTGGCCATTGTCCTCGGGGCGGAGTTCCCGCGCCGCGTAGCGCTCGACGTCGCCGCGCGCCTCGATCCAGGCAGTGCGGCGCGCGGGCAGGCCCGCCATGATGTCGATCGCCGCGGTCGGGTCGGTGTAGGGACCGGAGGTGTCGTAGACGTTGAGCGGCGGCTCGCCGCAGCCGGGCTCGAGCTGGATCTGCCGCATCGCCACGCCGAGCGGCCCGACATGGATCTTGCGCGAACCGCGGATCGGGCCGGTGGTGACACCGATCTCGGTACGGGCGGGGATGTCGGCCATGCGTCTTCTCCTCTCGTCGCGGGGGAAGACGGTGGTCCGGGGACGCCGCTCCACTCCCTACGCCGGTGTCAACCGGATCAGGTTCGGCGGGTCGAGGGCTGCTACCCTCCTCTCAACCGCGGCGTCGGCGGTCCCCCGGGGAAGCCGCCAGCATAGCGGGGATGGGAGCACAAGCAAAGGGGGGTCGGGTCGGGAGAGTGGCCAGAGGATCACCCTCACCCTCGCCCGTCCCATCGGCTTCGGCGATGGGCCCCTTCCCTCTCCCAGAGGGAGAGGGAGGGAGCGGCGAAGCCGCGGAAGGGTGAGGGTGATCCTCCCCCTCAGCTGACGTTGCCCGAGGTGCGCAGCGCCTCGATCGAGTTGTTCGTCCCCGCCGGGAAGAAGCCGCCGCCGATCCCGGCGGTGGTGCGCAGATAGGCGATGTTGTGCACCTGGGTCGACGAGCGGCTGTAGGCGATCCCGTTGCTGTCGGCCAACACCAGGTTGGCGGTGCCGTCGCCGTTGGCGATCCCGCCGTCCAGCGTGGCGCTGCCGTCGAGCGAGTCGCGCGCGGTCGCGATCGCGTTGGCCGCCGCGCGCGCGGTCGCGCCGCGCGCGAACAGCTCGGTGCGGATCAGCCCGGCGTGATAGGCCTCGGCCGCCAGGATGCCCGCGGCCGCCTCCAGATAGGCGGCGCTGGTGATCAGCGGTGACGCGCCCTTATAGGCGGAGACGCCGACGTCCTCGAACAGGAAGGCGGCGAGCAGGAAGTTCTGGTCGCTCTCGTACGGGTCGAACGTGCCGCTGGTCTTGTCGACCAACCCCGCCGCGCGCGCCGCCGCGGTGAACGCGCCCGTCGCCCCGCCGTCGATGTTGATCGCGGGCTGCGCGATCACCAGGGTCGACCCCGCCGCGGTGAGCACCGCGCGCAGCGCGGTGACGTGCGCGATCTCGTCGCCCGCGATCTCGCGCGCGTAGGAGGCGATCACCGGGTCGGAGAAGGTCACCTGCCGCCCGCCGGTGACGTCGCCGCGCGTGCCGACCGCGCCGGTCAGGCTCGCGTCGGGCAGCCGCCGGCCGAACGCCGCGATCGAGTAGAATTGCGCCTCGAGATACTCGAGGTTGAGCGCGAGCTGGAGGATGCCGACATCGGTCGCCACGCCGCTGGTGCTCGGCGTCGGGGTCGGCGACGGGGTGGGCGACGGCGTGTCGTTGTTGTTGTCGCTGCCGCAGGCGGAGAGCAGCCCGAGGCCGCCGGCCGCGGCGGCACCGGCGCCGGCGAGCTTGAGGAAACGGCGGCGCTCGGCGCGCCGCTCGTTGGCGAGATCGAGCGCAGCGAAGACGGAATCCTTGATCATGATGACGGTCCCTCTGTCAGGGCGATACGGGAAAGGCGATCGGGGGCGCGCACGCGCCTCAGGCCGACGCCGCGCTCGTCTTGATGTTGCCGTTGACGCCGGCGGGGAAGAAGCCGCCGCTGCTCACCGCCGCGGCGTTGAGGTAGACGATGTTGAGCGTCTGCCCGGCCGAGCGGCTGTAGGCGATGCCGTTCTCGTTGAGCGGCACGATGTTCGAGACGGTGCCGTCGCTCGTGGTGGTGGAGGCGATGCCCTGGTCGTCGTCGGCGGCGATGCCGCGCACAGCGTCGGTCGTGGCGGTGTTCCCGTCGAGCGTGTCGCGCGCGTTCGAGATCCCGGTGGTCGCCTCGATCAGCTGCAGCGACGGCGTCGCCAGCCCCTTGCGGTACAGCACCGAGCGGATGATCGCGGCGTGATAGGCCTCGACCGCGAGGATGCCCGCCGCGGCCTCGAGGAAGGTCTTGTTGCTGATCAAAGGCGCCGCGCCCTTGTAGGCGGTGACGCCGACGTCCTCGAAGATGAACGCGCCGAGGAGGAAGTTCTCGTCGGAGGCATAAGGGTCGAAGCTCTGCCCCGCCTGGATCAGCCCGGCGGCGCGGGCGGCCAGGCTGAACGCGCTGGTGGCGCTGACGCTGAGGTCGATGGCGGGCTGCGCCGCGCGGGTGGTGTCGCTGAACTGGGCGCGCAGGAAGCGCACGTGGGCGAGCTCGTCGGCCGCGATCTCGCGCGCATATTGCGCCACGAGCGGATCGCTGAAGCTCACCGCGCGGCCCCCGGTCGCCGCGCCGGCGGTGCCGATGCTGCCGCTGGTGTCGGTCGAGGTGAGCGCCGCGCCGGTCGCCGCGAAGGAGTAGAAGTTCGCCTCGAGATACTCGAGGTTCAGCGCGAAGGTGAGCACGTCCGCCTCGGTGAAGGTGGCGGTGGGCGTGGGGCTGGGCGAGGTCTGCGCCTGCGCCGAGGCGGCGAAGGCGGTGGCCCCGATCGCGGCGGCCCCCGCGACCTGGGTGAAGAAGTCGCGGCGCGACTCGCGGCGGCGCGCGCGCGCCTCGAGCGTCTCCATCAACGGCTCACGATCCGGCATGACAGGCCCTTTCCTAGTTGTCCCGACGCCGCTTGCTTGCCACACTGATTAACTGACATCAGGTTGTGTCAGATACGGCGGAGCGACGCGAAGGATGCAGCGAGTGGCGGATAATTTCGACGCTGCCAAGTCGTGACCGCGGCGTCCCCCGACGCGGCGCACGACTCGGCGGCGCGGCGCGCCGAGCTGGTGCGCGTGCTGCTGGCGGTGGCGGCGGAGGATCGCGCCGCCTTCCAGCGGCTGTACCGGCTCACCTCGGCGAAGCTGTTCGGCATCTGCCTGCGTATCTGCGGCGAGCGACAGGCCGCGGAGGACGTGTTGCAGGACGTATACGTGCAAGTGTGGCGCCGCGCGGGCGGCTATGAGCCGGGGCGGGCGAGCCCGATCACCTGGCTGGCGACGATCGCGCGCCACCGCGCGATCGACTGGCGCCGCCGCCAGCGCGCCACCGCGCCGCTCGCCGAGCCGGGCAGCGCGGCCGAGTCCGTCGACCCCGCGCCGCGCGCCGACGCCGCGCTGCTCGCCGAGGAGGAGCGCGCGCGGATCGCCGACTGCCTGGAGACGCTCGAGCAGCGCCCGCGCGACGCGGTGCGCACGGCCTTCTACGACGGCGTCAGCTACGCCGAGCTGGCGGCGCGCGACGGCACGCCGCTGGGCACGATGAAGAGCCTGATCCGCCGCGCGCTGCTGCGGCTGCGCGAGTGCCTGTCCGATGACGCCTGACGACCAGGCCCTCGCCGCCGAGCTGGCGCTCGGCGTGCTCGACGGCGCCGAGCTGGCCGCGGCGCGCGCGCGGCTCGCGGCCGACCGCGCCTTCGCCGCCGAGGTGGCGCGCTGGGACGCGTGGCTGGCGCCGCTCGCGCTGGCCTATCCCGAGGCGACGCCGCCGGCCGAGCTGGAGGCGCGCGTCCTCGCCGCGATCGACTCGCCCGGCGCGACGCCGCGCGCGGGCTGGCGGCGCTGGACCGCGCTCGCGGTCGCCGGGCTCGCCGCCGCGGTGCTCGCGCTGGTGGTGGGGCCGCTGCGCGCGCCGCCGCCGCCCATCCCGGCGCCGGCGCCGGCGCGCCCCGCCCCCGCCCCGCTGCTCGCCGCGCTCACCGTGCCGGCCGGGG
>NZ_JAHXZL010000007.1 GCF_019429525.1 Sphingomonas folli
ACCGACTTGGCCAGATCGATGCCGACTGTGCTAACCTCACCCACGGACGCCTCCTACAGTGGTGTTTCAACACCTCCACTCTGGCACATCGATGCCGTCAGGGGGCGTCCACCCCAACGAAGTTGGGAGCACGCCAGGTGGCCCTGAGTGACCGCTTCTGGGTCAACCTGACATTTGGCTCATGACCGTCTGCGTAGCGACACAGTTTCGGCCACCCAAAATAACGCGCGTTGGATGCGGGTAGGCGATCGGCCCGGCGAAGTCCGGTATGCTCGCGGACTTGGTCGTGGTCGCGAGGGGATCCCACCAGCGACCTTGCAGCGCTCCGCCGAGTTCGGGCGGCATTGAAGTAGGGCGCGGACGTGACGCTATATAGAAGAGCCTCCAAGACGGCAACGTACTCGCGTTCCCAACCTTGCGGCGAGTAGCTGATCCGAAAACAGGTGTGCGCCAAATCGAGTCGTCTTCCGCGTGTTCCGGCGGTAGTGCGTGAACATGGCCAGCGTCGCCGCTCCGATCACCTTCGTCACCGAATCGCCAGCGGTCGACGCCGCCACCTTCGCGCGAGAGGTCGTCGGCGGCTATGCCCCGATCGTGCTGCGTGGACAGGTGAGCCACTGGGCGGCGGTGCGCGCCGGCGCGCGAGGGGATCGCGCGATGGCCCGCTATCTCGCGCGCTTCGGCGGCGGGAGGCCGCTGGACGTGATGATCGGCGCGCCCGCGATCCAGGGGCGCTTCTTCTACGACGAGGCGCTGACCGGCTTCAATTTTACCCGCCAGACCGTGACGCTCGGGCAGCTGCTCGGCGAGCTGGTCCGCTTCGCGGAGGAGGCGACCGCGGCGCCGCACGCGCTCTACGCCAACGCGGCCACTGCCCCCGATCATCTGCCCGGCTGGCAGGAGGAGAACGCGCTCGGCCTGCCCACCGGCGACGCGCCCGCGCGGCTGTGGATCGGCAACGCCACCCAGGTCGCGACCCACTACGATCAGTCGAATAACATCGCCTGCGTCGTCCACGGGCGGCGACGGTTCACGCTCTTCCCGCCAGACCAGATCGCGAACCTGTACGTCGGCCCACTCGACCACACGATGGCCGGGCCGCCGTCGAGCATGGTCGACCCCGACTCGCCCGACCTCGCGCGCTACCCGCGTTTCGCCGAGGCGAGACGTCACGCCCAGGTCGCCGAGCTCGGGCCGGGGGACGCGCTCTTCGTGCCGGCGATCTGGTGGCATCACGTGCGCGCGCTCGATCCGCTGAACGTCCTTGTCAATTATTGGTGGGAGCAGGAGGCGACGGCCTCGCCCTTCGGCGCGCTGGTCCACGCGCTGATGAGCGTGCGCGACCTGCCGCCCGAGCAGAAAGCGGCGTGGCGAAGCTGGTTCGACCATTATGTCTTCCGCGCCGACGCCGGGGAGGCCGCGACGCACCTTCCCGAGGCGGCGCGCGGCATCCTCGGCGCGGGCAGCCCGGCGCGGACCGAGCGGATGCGTGGCTTCCTGATCCGGCTGCTCGGCGGCCGCCCGTGAGCCGCCGCCTGTCGGCGGTCACCCGCGTGCCAGGCTGTCCAGCAGCGTGGCGCGGATTCGCCCGGCGATGCCGGGTTCGAGCGGGCCGAGCACGCCCTTGACGTCGTCGGGCAGGTGCGCCGCCGGTTCGCCGTCGGGCCGGAAGACGAGATGGTCGAACACCGCGCGATAGGCCGCGCGCTGGTCGGCCGGCAGCGCGGCGATCGCGACCAGCGCGTGGAGCAACACGTCATAGGGGTTGCCCAGCCCGGCCAATGCCGGGTTCCACCAGTAATTGACGAAGGCGTTGACCGGCTCGAGCGATTCCACCGCGTGCCACCAGTGGAACGGGATGTAGATGCCGTCGCCCGGCGTCAGCGTGGCGCTCTGCGCCGTCCGCAAGGCTTCCGCGAAGCGCGGGAAGCGGTCGAGGTCTGGCGCGTCGGGGTCGACCAGGCTCACCGGCGTGCCCGCGGGGGTCAGCTCGAGCGGCCCCATGTACAGGTTGGCGACCTGGTCGGGCGGGAAGAGCGTGAAGCGTCGCCGCCCCAGCACCACCACGCCGACATTCTCCATCAGGTCGTAGTGCGTGGCGACGCGGATCGCGTTGCCGAGCCACATGCGCGGGACCACGCCGTGGGGGACGAGCGCGCAGGCGTTCGCCTCGGCGAAGCCGGGGAGAAGCTCGGGCAGCGGCACCGACTGGATCGCCATCGCATAGGGCTCGGCGCGGGCGCGGTCGCGCAGCAGGCGATCGAGGAACGGGTCGAGCGGGGTCTGCCCCCGCACGAAGTTGAGCCCCTTGAGGTCGGGCGTGTAGAAGAAGCGGCCCGTGATCGACGGTTCGCCCAGGATCGCCGGCACCGGCGCGGGGCGGCTGAAGCGCTTGAGATAGCTCACCCCGGCCTCGGCCGAGGTCTTCCCCGCGATCACCGCCGGCCAGTCGCGCGCGATGCCGCGCAGCACCACCGGACGCGCGGCGGGGCGCACCTCCTCCTCGAAGCGGCGGCGGTCGACGCCGGTCAGCTCGGGCAGCGGCGCGGTCACGCCGCCATCCCGACCAGCGCGCAGCCGAGGCCGCGCAGGTGATCGTCCTGCCGCGGCAGCAGCGCCGCGGTCTCCGCCACGACGCGGCGGATATGATCCAGCCGGGCCAGCGTCTCGGCGTCGCTCAGCAGGTCCGCCGCGGGATGGTAGCCGCCCGCGGCGACCCCTTGGCCGACCATCACCGAGAGCCAGCTCGTCTCGGTGAACAGCTCGTCGCCCTCGCGGAAGACGCGCCCGTTGGCGGCGAAGATCGCGAGCTTGTCGGCCAGCCCGGGCGGCGGCTCGAGCGTGCGGCAAGTGTCCCAGAAGGCCGTGTCGCGCCGCTCGGTCGCCTTATAGTGGAGCACGAGGAAGTCGCGGATGTCACGATAGTCGGCGACGTGCGCGGCGTTGAAGCGATCGATCTCGCGCTGGTCGAAGCGGCGTGTCGGCCAGTAGGTCAGCAGCCGCGCGATGGCGGACTGGACGAGGTGGATGCTAGTCGACTCGAGCGGCTCGAGGAAACCGCCTGCCAGGCCGAGCGCGACCGTGTTGCCGACCCAGGCGCGGCGGCGGTGCCCCGCGGTGAAGCGCAGTGGGCGCGGGTCGCCCAGCGGCGCCCCGTCGAGGTTGGCGAGCAAGGTCGCCGCCGCCTCGTCGTCGGAGAGGTGCTCTGAGGCGTAGACATAGCCGTTGCCGATGCGGTGCTGGAGCGGGATGCGCCACTGCCAGCCCGCGGCGCGCGCGGTGGAGCGGGTCAGCGGCTGGCGGTCGCCGCCGTTGGCGCAGGGGACCGCGACCGCGCGGTCGCACGGCAGCCAGTGGCGCCAATCCTCGAAGCCGGCGCCGAGCGTCTCCTCGATCAGCAGCCCGCGGAAGCCCGAACAGTCGAGGAACAGGTCGCCCTCTACGCGCGCGCCCGACTCGAGCACCACCGCGGCGACATGGCCGCTCTCGCCGTCGCGCTCGACCGCGACGATCCGCCCCTCGGTGCGCCGCGCGCCGTTCGCCTCCGCCAGCCGGCGGAGGAAGCGCGCGTACAGGCCGGCGTCGAACTGGAAGGCATAGCCCAGCTTGGACAAAGGCGAGCCGGGCTGGTCGGGGCGCGGGTGCGCGAAGCGACCCTGCAACCCCGCCACCACAGCGAGCGAATAGGCGTCGAGCGGGGTATCATCGCCCAGCTCGCGGCCCTTGAGCCAGTGATGGTGGAACTCGATCCCCTTCATGTCGAGCCCATAGAAGCCGAAGGGGTGGACGTAGCGATGGCCCGGCCGCAGCCAGTCGACGAACTCGATGCCGAGCTTGTAGGTGGCGCGCGTCTCGCGCAGGAACTCGGCCTCGTCGATGCCGAGCATCTTGTTGAACAGCACGATCTGCGGGATCGTCGCCTCGCCGACGCCGACGGTGCCGATCGCCTCGGACTCGACCAGCTCGATCGACAGGCCGGGGATCTCGCCGAGCACGCGCGCGATCGCGGCGGCCGCCATCCATCCCGCGGTGCCGCCGCCGACGATCACGACGCGGCGGATCGAGTCCGCCCTCACAGCGGGTCGGCCGAGAAGTTGAACGGCGTCTCGGCGGCGAAGGAGAAGGTCGGTCCCGGCTCGGGCGCAGGGGGCGGGGCCGGAGCGGCCGCCGCGGCGCCGGCGCCGATGTGGCGGAGGAAGTCGCCGTGGCGCGGCAGCTTGTCCGCCACGGCGAGATAGTCGCGCCGCATCTGCTCGATCGCCTCCGCGACGCGGTCCGCGTCGAGCGCGTCGACCGCGGGCTCGTGCTCGTCGGGTACGACATGCTGGCCGAGGCAGACCGCGACCCAGCTGGTGGTGGCGAACAGCTCGCGGCCCTCGCGGAAGACGCGGCCCTTGGCGCGGAACAGGTCGATCTTGCGCTGGAGGCTGGCGGGCACGTCCATCGTCCGGCAGCGTTCCCAGAAGGGCGTGTCGCCGCGCCGCGTCGCCTTGTAGTGCAGGATCACGAAGTCGCGCACGTCCTCGTACAGCTCGTGCATCTGGGCGTTATACTCGTCGCGCTCGACCGCGGCGAAGCGGCGGTCGGGGAACAGCGCGATCAGCTTGGCGATGCCCGACTGGACGAGATGGATCGAGGTCGACTCGAGCGGCTCGACGAAGCCCGAGGCGAGCCCCAGCGCGACCACGTTGCCGTTCCACGCCAGCGCGCGCCGCCCGGTGGTGAAGGAGAGGTGGCGCGGCTGGGCGAGCGGCGCTCCTTCCAGATGGTGGAGCAGCTCGCGCTCGGCCGACTCGCGCGTCTGATACTCGCTGCAATAAACCAGGCCGTTGCCCATCCGCTCCCGCAGCGGGATGCGCCACTGCCAGCCGGCGCCGCGCGCGGTGGCGCGGGTGTAAGGGTCGGGCTCGCCGGCGAGCGCGCTCGGCACGGCGACAGCGCGGTCGCACGGCAGCCAGCGGCGCCAGTCCTCGTAGCCGGTGGCGAGCGTCTCCTCGATCAGCAGCCCGCGGAAACCCGAGCAGTCGACGAACAGCTCGCCCGCGATGACCTGACCGTCCTCCAGCCGCAACGCGGTGACATAGCCGTCCTCGGCGCGCTGCGCGACCGCGGCCACCTTGCCCTCGACGCGGCGCACGCCGTTGCGCTCGGCGTAGCCGCGCAGGAAGTCGGCGTAGCGCGCGGCGTCGAAGTGATAGGCGTAGAGCAGCTCCTTCACCGCCGACTGCGCGTTGGGCGAGGGCGGGGCGAACTTGCCCGCCTGCGCCGCCACCGCGCTCATCGACCAGGCCGAGATGTCCTGCAACACACGGCGCTGGCGCTCGCGCAGGTAGAGCTGGTGGAAGTGGACGCCGCCGAGATCGTGGCCGTGCGCGCCGAACGGGTGGAAGTAGCGCTCGCCCAGCCCGCCCCAGTCGACGAACTCGATGCCCAGCTTGAAGGTGCCACCGGTGGCGCGGATGAAGTCCTGCTCGTCGATGCCGAGCATGCGGTTGAAGGTGAGCAGCGGCGGGATCGTCGCCTCGCCGACGCCGACGGTGCCGATCTCCTCCGACTCGACCAGCGTGATCCGGGTCACGCCGTTGTTGAGGAAGCGCGACAGCGCCGCGGCGGCCATCCAGCCGGCGGTGCCGCCGCCCAGGATGACGACGTGGCGGATGGTATGGTCGTTCATCGGGCGAGCCGTCCCCGTGCGGTGGCGAGATAATCGTCGGCGGTGGGGCAGCGCGCCACCGCCTGCGCGATCGCGGCGCGATACGCCGCCATGGCGCGGTCGCTGTCCGCCGCGGCGGTGACGTCGATCAGCGGGTCGACGCGTCGCGGCACGATGCCCTGGCCGAGCAGCAGCGCGAGCCAGTCGTCGCGCGCGAACGTCTCCTCCTCGAAGAAGGGGAGGCGACCGCGCTCGGCGAACAGCCGCAGCGTGCGGTCGAGGCTCTCGGGCAGCGCCGCGGGCGGCTGCCAGAAGCCGCCGGGCCGCCGCGCGGTGGCGTAATGGCACAGCACGAAGTCGCGCACGCGCGCCACCTCGGCGCTCGCCTGGCGGTTATAGTCGGCGAGCTCGAGCGGGTGGCAGGCGCGGCCGGGCAGCATCGCGACGATCCGGTCGATCGCGCTCTGCGCGAGGTGGAGGTTGGTGAAGTCTAGCGGCTCGATCACCGTCGCGGCGTCGCCGACCGCGACGCAGTTGCGCGCCCAGGGCGTGGGCCGCGCGCCCTGGCGGAACGAGATCGGCGCGGCGATCGCGCTGGCGCCCGCCACGGCGAGGGACCCGCCGGCCGACGCGTCGTCCAGCGCGGCGGCGGCGTAGCAATAGCCGTGCAGCGTCCGCCCCGGCGCCGCGCTGCGCCAGCGCCACCCACCGTCGGCGGCGGTGACCCGATCGAGCGGCGAGAGCGGCTCGGGCGCGCCCTCGCCGGTGACGAGCCGGTCGCAGCGCAGCCACGCCGACCAGTCCTCGCGCTCCTGGTCAATCGCGCCGCGAACGATGGCGCCCGGCCCGCTGGCGTCGACGTAGAGGTCGGCCTCGAGCATCGTGCCGTCGTCGAGCACGAGCCGCTCGACGAAGCCGTCGTCGCCGCGCAGCCGCACCGCGGCGATCGTCCCCTCGCGCACATGGACGCCGAGGTGGCGCGCGAACGCGGCGAGCATGGCGCGATAGCGCTCCACGTCGAGTACCAGCCCGGGCTGGACGTCACCGAGCAGCGGGTCGGCCGCCTCCGTCGCCACCCGGCCCGCGCGCGCCAGCGCCGCCGCGGGAGCGTGCGAGTCGAACGGCGCGGCGGCGCCCGCGTGCGCGGCGCGGACCCAGTGATGGTGGAAGGAAGCGGTGCCGAACGGCCGGCCATAGCTACCGTAGGCGTGGACATAGGGCGGCAGGCCCTCGACCCAGCCCTCGAACAGAGTACCCAGCCGCCAAGCCCCGCCGGCCCGCACCACCGCATCCTCCTCGCGCAGGCCGAGATCGTCGTGGAAGCCGATCGTCGAGGGCAAGGTCTGCGGCAGGCGATCGGCGAGCGCGTCGGGGCTGGGCGGGGTGGCGAGGATCGTCACCGCCAGCCCCGGCACGCGGCGCCGCAGCGCCACCGCGGCGGACCAGCCGACGATGCCGCCGCCCACCACCGCGACGCTGCGGATCGGGTCGTCCAGCATCGTCACGCCGCCGCCGGCATCGGGCAATAGCCCGCGAGAAAGTCGCGATGGTCCGGCATGCCGCCGACCGCCGCCGCGATCTCGCCGCGCAGCCGCTCCATCCCCGCGGCGAGACTGTCGAGCGTCGGCCCCTCCGCTCGCGGGTCATGACCGTCGGGCAGGACGCGCTGGCCGAGATAGACCGACACCCAGCTGGCATCGAGGAAGGCACCCTCGCGATATTTCACGACCCGGCCGCGGCGGCGGAACAGCGCCATCTTCTCGGCCAGGCTGTCGGGGATCGGCATCGTGCGGACATAGTCCCAGAACGGCGAGTCGTCGCGCTGGGTCGCGTGATAGTGCAGGATGAGGAAATCGCGGACGCGGTCGTATTCCATGTTGACCAGACGGTTGAACTCGTCGCGATCCGCCGCGGCGATGCGGCGCTCCGGGAACAGCTCGACCAGCGCGGTGATCGCCTGCTGGACGAGATACAGGCTGGTCGACTCGAGCGGCTCGAGGAACCCTGAGGCGAGCCCCACCGCGACGACATTGTTGACCCAGCTGCGCGCGCGCCGCCCCGCCTTGAAGCGCAGCACGCGCGGCTCGACCAGCGGCATACCCTCGACGGCGCCGACCAACGCGTCCGCGGCGGCGCCCTCGTCGAGGAAATCGCTCGAGTAGACATAGCCGTTGCCGGTGCGGTGCTGGAGCGGGATGCGCCAGCGCCAGCCCGCGGGCATCGCGATCGCGCTGGTATAGGGCGTCACCGCGGTGGCGGTGCGGCACGGCAGCGCCACCGCGCGGTCAGCGGGGAGCCAGCGCGACCAGTCATCGAACGGCTCGCCCATCGCCTGGCCGATCAGCAGCGCGACAAAGCCCGAGCAGTCGACGAACAGGTCGCCCTCGACGCGGCGGCCGTCCTCCAGCACCACGGCGGTGACGTCACCGCTGAGCGGGTCGCGCGCGACGTCGACGATCCGCCCCTCGGTGCGCCGCGCGCCCAGGCCCTCCGCGAGCCGGCGCAGATAGGGCGCGAAGGCGACCGCGTCGAACTGATAGGCGTAGCCGAAGGTCGAGGCGATCTGGCGCGGGTCGGTCGCGGGCGCGCCGAAGCGATTCGCGCGCGCGAGCGAACAGGCCATCGAGAAAGCTTCGACCGGCGGCAACGCCGCACCCGCGTGCAGCAGACGCGCGTAATAATGGTGGAACTGCACCTCGCCTGTGCCGCGCCCGAAGGTACCGAACGGGTGGATGTAGCTGTCGCCGATCCGCGCCCAGTCGCGGAACTCGATCCCGAGTTTGAAGGTGGCGCGGGTTGCCGCCATGAACTCGGCCTCGGCGATGCCCAGCCGCTCGTTGAAGGCGCGGATGTGCGGCAGTGTCGCCTCGCCGACGCCGATGATCCCGATCGCCTCCGATTCGACCAGATCGACCGTGCAGCGCGCCGGCAGCAGCCTGGCGAGCGCGGCCGCGGTCATCCAGCCGGACGTTCCCCCGCCGACCACCACCACGCGCTGTCGCTCCGCTCGCTCCGCTCGCTCCATTCGCCTCCGGCGCCTGTCGCGCACGTCCGAACCGGCGCCGCGATCGACCCTGTCATAGCGCAACCGGCAGCCCTGGGAATGCCGGAAAGCCACACAGAATAAGGAAAAATGATAGCGCAAACATTTCAGTTGCAGCGTCGCCGCGGCGATCGTACCCGTAGATCGAAGATGCCACGCGATCGCCGCGGAGAGACATCATAGTATGATTATTCAGGAGGGGGTGTGATGATCATCAAGGACAAGCCTGCCCGCGGTGGCCATACCCGACTTCGTAACAGGTCCGTTCTGACCGGCGTCTCCGTGACCGCGATGTGCGTCGTCGCACTGGCCTCCCCGGCATTCGCGCAGACTGGCCCCGCGAGCGGCCAGAACACCGCCGGCGCGGCGACCTCGCCGAACACGCCAGGATCGGATCCGGCGGCGCAGAACAGCGGCGACACGCCCGCGACCGACGCGGCGGGTGCGGACGACATCGTCGTCACCGGCATCCGGCAGAGCCTCGCCAACGCGCAGAACATCAAGCGCAACTCCGACACCGTCGTCGACGCGATCACCGCGCAGGACATCGGCGCGCTGCCCGACCGCTCGGTGACCGAGGCACTGCAGCGCGTTCCCGGCGTCTCGATCAACCGCTTCGCCGGCAACAACGACCCCGACCATTTCTCGGTCGAGGGCTCGGGTGTGAACGTTCGCGGCCTCAATTTCGTCCGCTCCGAGTTCAACGGGCGCGACACCTTCTCGGCGGGCATCGGCGGGCAGGCGATCAACTTCGCCGACGTGCCCTCGGAGCTGCTCGGCTCGGTCGAGGTGTACAAGAACGCCACGGCCGACCTCGTCGAGGGCGGACTCGCCGGCACGGTCAACCTCAACACGCGCAAGCCGTTCGACAACAAGGGCTTCCACATCGGCGGCGGGGTCGAGGCGAACTATGGTGACTTCGCCAAGAAATGGTCGCCCACGGGCTCGCTGCTGGTCTCGAACACCTGGGATACGCCGATCGGTACGTTCGGCATCCTGGCGAACGCCTCCTACTCGCGGCTGAAGAGCCGCGCCGACGGCATCCAGGTCACCAACTTCCAGACTCGCGACGGGGTCCAGGCGGCGACCGGCACCGGCACCAACACCACGGTGACGTGCCGCAACCAGCTGCCCGGGACGACCGACGGCTTCACCCTGCTGCCCGGCACGGTCAACGGCGTCGGCGGCCAGTCCTTCCCCAATCCCGCCAACGTCTGCGGCGCGCAGGGCACGGCCGGCGCGGACGGCTACGCCGACCCGACCGCGCTGGCCTATGCGCCGATCGGCGGTCAGTTCCGCAGCCAGGACTATGACCGCAAGCGCGACGGCCAGGCGCTGGCGGTGCAGTGGCAGAGCACCGACGAGCGGACCACCTTCACGGCGCAGTTCCTGCGCACCCACTCGAGCAGCGCGTGGGGCGAGCACACGTTCGAGACCGCGCCCGACCTGTCCGAGTACAGCACCTATCCGGCGGGCTGCCAGCAGAACGGCAATGGCCCGCTCAACGGCGCGGGCAACAGCACCACGCGCGCCGAGTGCCAGCTGAACGGCGCGGGCCAGTTCCAGTTCGGCGAGAACCAGCGCGGCAACGGCTATAATCCCGGCGGTGGCCCCTATCCCAACTTCGTCTACGACGACAGCGGGCTGTTCCAGAGCGGCTTCATCACGCTGCCCGGCAACGGCTGGCGCACCGCGTCGAGCGGCTCGGCAACCACCACCGTGCCCTCGGGCGGGATGCAGCAGTCGCTGTCACGGCGCCAGGTGTACGACGAGAACCTCGTCAAGGACGCGGGCTTCAACCTGAAGATCAACCCCGACGACCGCTGGTCGATCAACCTCGACGTCGACTATACCTATGCCAAGCACGACGTCACCGACCTGAGCGTGTTCGGTTCGACCTTCGCCGACGAGGAACTCGATCTCACCGGCAAGATCCCCGTCGTGGTCCCGCACAAGCCGCTGACCCTGGCGGCCAACTGGGCCAGCCCCAACCCCGCGATGGCGGCGGCGAGCGACTCGGACTATTTCCAGAGCCGCGACTTCCAGTTCTGGCGCGCGGCGATGGACCATATCGAGCACAGCGTCGGCTCGGAATATCAGGTGAAGGGCGACTTCGCCTATAAGTTCGACGACGGCGACTTCCTGCAGCGCGTCAAGTTCGGCGCGCGCTACGCCGAGCGCACGCAGGACGTGCGCTACACCGCCTACAATTGGGGTGCCATCAGCGAGGTATGGTCGGGCGCGCCGGTCACTTTCAACCAGGGCGACACCAGCCGCTCGTCGCTCTACTCCTTCGACAATTTCTTCCGCGGCCAGACCGCCGCGCCGCCGAGCGCCTATTTCTACAACGGCGACCTGATCGGCGATTACAACGGCGCGACCAGCTTCTTCCAGTCGCAGAACGATATCTGGCGCAACACCAACGGTGCCACCGCGACCAACCGCTTCCTCGCGGCGGGTCAGCGCGTCGGCGCGATCCCGGGGACTGACTTCCTCCCGTCCGAGGTCTCGAACGTCAACCAGCAGGACACCGCGGCCTATGCCATGGTGCAGTTCGGCGACAACGAGCCCCTGTTCGGCGGCATCCGCCTCTCGGGCAACGTCGGGGTGCGCTACGTCCGCACCACCGTCCGGTCGCGCACTGAGACCGCGGTGCCCAACCAGACCGAGCTCGGCGTGAGCGATCCCTTCTCGACCCGCTGCGTCGCGACCACCCGTCAGCTGCCCGACGGGACGACACAGGTCACGCAGCCCGGCGGCGTGTGTAACCTCGGCGAGACCGAATATGAGCGGCTGCGCACCTTCGCGACGCCGGGCTACGCCTCGCAGCCGGCGAACTTCACCAACAGCTACAATTACTTCCTGCCAAGCGCGAACCTGAAGTTCGGCGTCACCAACGATCTGATCGTCCGCCTCGCCGGGTCGAAGGTGCTGACGCGTCCCGACTTCGCCAACATCCGGCCGTACGTGACCTACACGCTCGAGCCCGGTTCGGGCACGGTGACGATCAACGCGGGCAACCCGTACCTCAAGCCCGCCACCGCCTGGCAATTCGACGCGACGATCGAGTGGTATTTTGGCCGCGTGGGTCAGATCTCGCTCGACGCTTTCTACAAGACCGTCGACGGCTTCTTCTACCAGTCTCTGGTCAATCGCTCGATCACCAACAATGGCATCACGCAGAATATCCAGGCGCGCGGCCCCGCTAATTATGACGGCAAGGGCAAGATCAAGGGCTTCGAGGTCGCGTACCAGCAGACCTTCGACTTCCTGCCGGGCGTCTTGGGCGGCTTCGGCTTCAACGGCAACTACACCTATATCGACAGCTCGGGCCTGCCGAATTCCTTCCTCAACGGGGGCACGCCCTCGTCCAACTCGACGATCGCCAGGGGCAATCTGCCGCTGGAGGGACTGTCCAAGCACAATGTCAACGCCACGCTCTTCTACGAGAAAGGGCCCGTGTCGCTGCGCGCCGCGTACAACTGGCGCTCGCGCTTCCTGCTCACCGCGGCGGACGTGATCTTCCCCTATACGTCGATCTTCAACGACGCGACCGGGCAGCTCGACGCCTCGGCCTTCATCAACCTCAACAAATGGGTGAAGCTCGGTGTCCAGGGGGTCAATCTGACCAACACGACGACCAAGCTGCTCCAGGCGTATAAGGGCGGCTCGGACGATCTCGCGCCGCGCTCTTACTTCACCAACGACCGGCGCTACTCGATCATCCTCCGCGCCAATTACTAAGGAGTACGCCCGCCGGATCTCGCTCCGGCGGGCGCTCGCGCCGCGTCACGCGGGAGCGACCGTGCGCGCGGGTGCCTCCGCCAGCGCGCGCGCGACCGCGGCGTGCAGCGGCTTGGCGCGATAGTCGGCGTCATAGGGGCAGGGGCGGCGCGGCGCCTTGTCGGCGCGCGGCTCGAACGGGCCGATCCAGCTGAAGCGATCGCACAGGCCCCAGGCGAGAACGTCGCGCAGCCCCGGGTAGCTCAGCGTCACGTCGAGGTAGCGGCGCGCGTAATCGGCGACGCCGCGGTCGCGCGCGGCGATCTCCGCCGGCAGGCCGTTGTCGCGCACGTCGAACTCGGTGATGAGCAGGCGATAGCCCATCGCGGTGACGGCATCGAGGAAGTGTCGCCACTCGCCCTCGTAGGTGCGCGCGCTCGCCGCGGTGTCGCTGCCGGCGGTGACGATATGCGATTGCAGCCCTAGGGCGTCGACCGGCGTGCCGCGCTTGCGGAACCCCTCAAGCAGCCGCAGCACGCCGGCGCGGTGCGCCGCGTTGCCCGGCTCCCAACTCATGTAGTCGTTGTAGACCAGCTCGGCATGCGGCGCGCCCGCGCGCGCGGTGCGGAAGGCGAGGTCGAGCGTCGCCTCGGTGCCGCCAAGCGCCTGGCTGAGCGCGGTCTGCTCCAGCGCGCCGGTCTCGGGCGTCACCGCCTCGTTGACCACGTCGTAGCTGGTGATGCGCGTGCCGTAGCGGCGCGTCACGGTCTCTATATGCTCGCGCAGGATTCGCGCCGCCTCGGTCGCGGGGCGCGCGCCGAAATCATGCGCCTCGAGCCAGCGCGGCATCCACTTGCGCCGCTGCCACAGGAGGTTGTGGCCGCGCAGCGCCATGTGCTCGCGCGCCGCATAGTCGGCGATCCGGTCGAAGGCGGCGAAGTCGAAGCGGTCGGGGGCGGGGCGCAGGTGCTGCCACTTCATCTCATTCTCGGCGACCAGCACGCCGCAGTCCGCGCGCAGCAGCGCGGCGTAGCTCGGATTGTCCGGCGAGGCGCCCCGCGGCCGGCTCGACAGCGCCGCGCCGAACCGCAGCCCGCGTCGACGGGCGACGGCGTCGAGCCCGGGCGCGGCGCTCGCACCGAGGGCGGGCCCCGCCGCCAACGCGGCGGTGAGTGCGGCGAGTCCCTCGCGTCGTGTCGGCGACCAGCTCATGCGCGGCTCCTCCGTCAGCGGCGGCGCTGGGTGCGCGCGCCCGGTCCGTCGAGCGCTGAAGCGACCCAGAGCAGCGGCGCGTTCCAGTTGATCGCCACCTCATTGAGTGCATAGGCGCGAATGTCGTCGGCCCAGCAGCGCTGCGGCGCGCAGGTGCCCTGCATCGCCGCCGCGATCGGGTCGGCCATCGCGGTCGAGTTGGGCCCGCCGGAGACCACGCCGGGCGGCGGGCCGGGCAGCGCGGCGTCGAGCTGGTGCGCCCAGAAACGGTGGTGCGGATGGGTCAGCGGGCGCGCGCCGAAGCCCGAGACATAGCTCTGATCGAGCGGGTTGCGGCCGAGCACGTAGTCGATCGCGTCGACCATGCCGTCGCGGTAGCGCGCCGCCCCGGTGAGCCGCTGCGCCACCCCTAAGATCATCGCGCGGTTGAGGATGACCGCGTTCGATCCCCAGGGATAGTCGAGCGTGGCGTACGGAATGCGGTAGCCGCTCCGCGCCTCCTCGGCGAGGAAGCCATCGGCCGCGGCGATCAACGCCCGGCGTGCCGGTGCCGCGTCGCTCGCCGATACGGCCGCCGTGGTAGCGAGCGTGATCGTGCCGAGCGCGCCGACATGGCCCCAGTCGGGCGCTTGTACGGGCGCGGCGTGCCACGGTGAGCCACGCACCGCCGCGGCGAAGGTGGGCTCGCCGGTGGTGGCGTACAGCTCGGCCGCGGCCCAGTAGAACTCGTCGCTGACGTCGCCGTCGCCATAGCCGCCGCTGCCGGTGAAGCTGTTGGTGGCATAGACCTGCGGCTCGCGCTGCGCGGCGGCATAAGCGCGGCGCGCGGCGGCGAGGCAGGTCGCGCTGAAGCGCGGGTCGATCGTGCGCCAGACGCGCGCGCACTGCGCCGCGGTCGCCGCGAGGTTGAGCGTCGCGGCGGTGGTCGGCGGGTAGAGCAGCCGGTCCTCGCGGTCGTCGACGGGGCGGGTCGGCAGCGCGGTCCAGTGGCGGTCGGCGACCTTCTGGTGCGCCATGCCGCCCGCGTCGATCGTGCGGAAGACGGGCGCACCGGCACTGCCGGGGGCGCCGACCGGAACGGTCGCGCGCGCGCCGTCGGGTATCTGCATCGCGAGGAGGAAGCGCATCTCCCAGCGCGCCTCGTCGAGCAGATCGTCGGTGCCGTTGCCGCTCTCGGGGATGGTGCCGCGCCCGTCAGCGAAGGGGAAGCGGCCGGCGCGTGCCTCGCGCTCGTACAGGTTCTGCAGCGTCCACAGCGCGATGCCGCCGTTGACGACATATTTGCCGTGGTCACCCGCATCATACCAGCCGCCGGTGACGTCGAGGCGGTAGTCGCATCCCTGCCAGTGCGTGCCGCGCTCGTCGGTGCCGGAGAAGCAGGGCGCGATCTCCTTGGCGTGTCCGGCGGGACGGGCCCAGCGCGGGTCGCCGGCGTAGCGCGGCTCGATCGCGATGCCCGCGCGTGTGTGGTAGAAATAATGGAGCGCGGCCGCCGCGAGCGGTGCGTAGAGGCCGGCACGGACCGCGAACGGCCGGCTGGTCTGTCTGCCGACCCTAAGGCGATAGGTGCTGGGCGCGGCGAGTCGGCCGAGATCGACGAGATGGACGTGATCGCCCGACGCGGCGTCGTCGCCGATCACCTTTGTCTCGCCCGCGGCGACGGTCGCGCCGCGGGTGTCGCGCACGGTCCAGCGGAGCGGGGTGGTCGAGGGGTCGGCGACGATCGCGCGCTTGGCGGTGTCGGGCAGGAAGCCGAGCTGATTTAGGTGGATCGCAGCTGGCGGAGGCGCCGCATCGATCGAGGCGGTGGCGACTAACGCAATTAGGATGAGAGGGCGAAGGATCATGCACTCACTTTAGTTGCGCGCGCGGGAAAGGGGAACGGCGGCGGATCGAGCACCGGAGCGCTACTTGTAGATTGCGAGCTTCTTCTTCGTTTGACGGCACCATCGCTTGATTAGGACGGCAGGTCGAGATGGTATCGTCTTCAAGGGCTCTGTCAAATCTAATGCACCTGCGGCGCTCGCCGGGGCAGGGGAGAGGCATGCCCCGCCCGCGCAAGCCGGCCAGTCCGTTCCGCTACTTCAACTCGTCGCCCGACGTGATCAGGCTGGTGTTGATGTACGTGCGCTTCCCGCTGTCGCTGCGGAACGTGGAGGACCTACTGTTCGAGCGCGGGATCGACATCTGCCATGAGACGGTGAGGCTGTGGTGGAACAGGTTCGGTCCGCTGTTCGCGGGCGAGGTCCGGCGCCAGCGGGTGAGCCGCATGCGCGGCTTCCGTCATTGGCGCTGGCACCTGGACGAGATGTACGTGAAGCTCAATGGCGAGATGGTCTACCTATGGCGCGCGGTGGATCACGAGGGCGAGATCCTCGAGAGCTACGTCACCAAGACACGCGACAAGAAGGCCGCGCTCGCGTTCATGAAGACGGCGCTCAAGCGCCACGGCGCGCCCGAGGCGATCATCACCGACGGCTTGCGCTCCTACGGTGCGGCACTGAGCGAACTCGGCAGCCGCGAGAAGCAGGAGGTGGGGCGCTGGGCCAACAACCGGGTGGAGAACTCGCACCTACCGTTCAGGCGACGAGAACGAGCGATGCTGCGGTTCCGGTAGATGCGAACCTTACAGAAGTTCGCCTCGGTCCATGCCAACGTCCACTACCACTTCAACCACGAACGCCACGTTGTCGACCGCCAGACCTACAAGCAGCGCCGCTCCGCGGCGTTGGCTCAGTGGCAGGCGCTCGTCAGCTGAGTCAACGCCTACGGAGCCCGAAGTGCATCGTGTGGAAACGAGTTCGCGTTAGACTGACAGCACCACTCGAAGTAGTCACAAGGGTCGTCATCGACGTTGAAGATGGCCTTAGTCAAAATTGACGGAGCGATATCGGTAGCTATGCTACGGAACTGCACCATTGGGCGGAGGCGTGGATGCGCAAGCGGCGGGTCGCGGGAATTTTGGCAGGGGTCGGGCTGACCGGCTTCTATCTGTTCAACGCATCGTGGCTTGCCGCTTCACCAGAAGGGCGACCGAACATCCTCGCCCATCGAGGCGTGCATCAGACGTTCGATCGGACAAACCTGGGGGAGAATGACTGCACCGCCATTCGGATGCGTCCTCCGACCAATCCATTCATAGAGAGCACCATTGCATCGATGCGAGCCAGCTTCGATCTTGGCGCAGACCAGATTGAACTGGATGTTCATCCCACTACGGACGGCGAGTTCGCCGTGTTTCATGACTGGTCGGTTGAGTGCCGCACGAACGGCAAGGGCGTGACACGTGAGTTGAGCATGACTTACCTCCGCACGCTCGATCTTGGTTATGGCTATACGGCGGATGGAGGCAGAACCTACCCATTTCGCGGCAAATTTGTAGGGCAGATGAAAACGCTCAACGAGGTGCTGGCTACGTTTCCGAACAGGCGTTTCCTGATCAACATCAAAAGCAACGATCCGGACGAGGCTGACCAGCTTGTCGGATACCTCAAGGTGAGAGGAGTGGAGGCCAATGAGCACTTAAGCATCGTCGCTAGCGATCGGGTTTTGGATACAGTCCGAGCCATTGCTCCACATCTTAGGGTGCTCTCGGTCGATCGTGCGAAAGCATGTTCCTTAGGGTATATAGCTGTTGGCTGGAGCGGCTATGTTCCTAAAACCTGTCGCCATGGCACGATTGGCGTCCCTATCAATGTGCATTGGGCATTCTGGGGATGGCCGAACCGTTTCCTACAGCGAATGCGAGTCGCGGATGTCGAGGTAATTGTGGCGGGGCCGATCGGCAGCAAAAGCGGCGATCCTGGCATTACCAGTCCTGTCCAACTCAATGCTATTCCCGATCAATACGATGGCAGTATAATGACAGACGACATCGAAAAGATTGGCCCGGCGGCACTACGGCGCTGGCCGAGATAACCAGTTATGCCGATACCTGTGGCCACACAGGCCTTCTCATAAGCCCCACAGATTGAGTTTCGGGAACGCATTCGGCTTCCCGATATTCGATCGATTCCGAGAACGCTCTGGCCTTCCCGTCGCCGTTCTCAATCGCGAAAAGGTTTCAGAAGACCGTGCGAAGTGCTAGCTTAACGCCTGAAGGAGTCCTTCCATGAGCATCGTGATCGTTTCGGTGATCTCTGTCCTGATGGTATGTGCTTTGGCTTACCGGGCCGATGCCTTGTTCTACAGCGAAGAGCGACTGCCGATGCAATGGTGGATCACAGGTGAGGTGACATGGTCCGCCCCCCGGCGTCTTGCCCTTGCCTTCATGCCGGCATTGGCAATTGTCTTGCTCGGCTTCGTTACGATCATGGCACTCTATGTTCCGGCCCGTGCCGGCGAAGAAGGCCTCGTTCTTCCTACTATGATCGGGATGGGCGCGACGCTTATCGCGATGCAGCTTCTGCACTTTTGGCTCATCGGCAAGACTTTGCGCCGACAGGTCCGGTAACGTCAGCGCCTGCTCATAGACTGATCCCCGAAGCCCGATCGATTCCGAGATCGCCCGCGCCGTCAGGTTGGCCGTTCGTATTCGGGAAGGTCGAACGGCAATGTTGTAGCTGCGCTCGCGACGCGGCTACCGTGCGCCATGGCCGACACGCTTACCGAGGGAAACTATGCGAGTTCACGACAGGAAGGTTGCCATCGTCATCGGCGGAACACGCGGCATCGGTGGAGCGATCAGCCGAAGGTTGGCGTCTGATGGCGCGTCGGTTGGCGCGACCTTTCTCAGTCGATCAGATGACGCCGAGCGTCTTTCGGACGAGCTACTTTCGGCAGGACATCAAGCCCTCATGGTGCAGGCGGACGTCAGCGACGTCGGGGCGCTCAACGGCGCCATCGATCACATCGTGAAGCATTTCGGCCGCCTTGATATCCTGGTGAGCGTAGCTGGAACGGCGATCGTAGAACCGCTTGAGGATTATCCGGATGACGCGTTCGACCGCTCTTTTGCGCTCAACGTCAGAGCGCCCTTCCTCGCGGCGAAAAAGGCGGCAAGTCTGATGACCAAAGGTGAGCGGATCGTCACAATGGCTCTGTCAAAGCTAATGCACCTGCGGCGCTCGCCGGGGTAGAGGAGGGGCATGCCCCGCCCGGGCGCTGTCAAAGCTGATGCACCTACAGCGACCGGCGGGGTAGGGGAGGGGCCATGCCCCGCCTCCGCAAGCCAGCCAGTCCGTTCCGCTACTTCAACTCCTCGCCCGAGGTGATCCGGCTGGTGGTGCTGATGTACGTTCGTTTCCCTATTTCGCTGCGGAACGTCGAAGACCTGCTGTTCGAGCGCGGGATCGACATCTGCCATGAGACGGTGAGGCTGTGGTGGAACAGGTTCGGTCCGCTGTTCGGGGGCGAGGTGCGGCGTCAGCGGGTGAGCCGCATGCGCGGCTTTCGGCATTGGCGCTGGCACCTGGACGAGATGTACGTGAAGCTCAACGGCGAGATGGTCTACCTGTGGCGAGCGGTGGATCACGAGGGCGAGATCCTCTAAAGCTACGTCACCCGAACGCGCGACAAGAAGGCTGCGCTCGCCTTCATTAAGAAGGCGCTCAAGCGGCACGGCTCGCCCGAGGCGATCACCACCGACGGTCTGCGCTCCTAAGGTGCTGCTCTGACGGAGCTAGGCAGCCGCGAGAAGCAGGAGGTGGGTCGCTGGGCCAACAACCGGGTGGAGAACTCGCACCTGCCGTTCAGGCGACGAGAACGGGCGATGCTGCGGTTTCGGCAGATGCGAACGTTACAGAAGTTCGCCTCGGTCCACGCCAACGTCCACAACCACTTCAACCACGAACGCCATCTCGTCGACAGGCAGACCTACAAGCAGCGCCGCTCCGCGGCGCTGGCTGAGTGGCAGGCGCTCGCCAGCTGATCTGTTGCCCGCAAAGCCCGAGGTGCATCGTGGAGAGACGAGTTCGCATTAGACTGACAGCACCTCCGCTCGCTATCCTCCCGCTTCTGATGGGCTCGGTCCCGACAGACGGCTCTGTCGGATTCGACGCACCGGCGTGGGGCCATGAGCTCGCGCTCCGTACGGTCGCTTCGACAGTGCGCCATGTCGCGGGCCCTCGCCGACACGAGGTCCGGGGCCGGTGAGATCGATGCGCCTGGCTGCCACACAGCGACTCACCGGGTCGCGCCGGAGGGACAGGCCGCGAATAGGTCGCCGCGGGCGCACACGCTCGTTGGTCCGGGAACGACCGTCTGTCGAGGCGGTACGCGCGCGTCAGTGATGGCGTGGCGACGTGCGCCGGCCTAGGCTGGCGCGCGGCGCGGGTCGGCTCCGCCGAACGGCGGAGGATCACATGGCAGCGCGCGCGGGAGAGCGAGTGAGGGCGACGGTCGTGCTCGCGGGGGCGCTGCTGCTGGGGAGCGGGACGGTGCCGCCGCGCGAGGCGGGCGCCGACTGGCCCTATTACCACGGCGATCCCGCCGCGACGCATTACTCCGCGCTGGACCAGATCACCGTTCGCAACGTCACGGGATTGGTGAAGGCCTGGGAATATGACAGCGGCGACGCCTTCGGCGAGGGCGGGTCGCAGTCGGACATGCAGGCCAACCCGCTCGTCGTCGACGGTCGCATGTACATCGTCACGCCCAAGGGCCGTCTGGTGGCGCTAGACGCCGCGACCGGGCGCGAGCTGTGGGCCTATGACCCGGCGCCCGCGCCGGTCGCCACACGCCAGCGGCTGCGGGGCGTATCCCTCTGGCGGGATGGCGATCAGCGCCGGATCCTGTTCACGTTCGGGCAGGAGCTGATCTCGGTCGACGCGCTGACCGGTCGGCCCGACCCGCGCTTCGGCCGCGACGGTCGCGTCGACCTGCGCGCTGGCTTCGGCAGGCCGCTCGCGCAGCTGACGGTCAACAACGTCACGCCCGGGGCGGTGTTCGAGGACCTGATCATCATGGGTTCGACCGGCCATACGCCGGGCGACGTCCGCGCCTTCGACGTGCGCACCGGCGCGATCCGCTGGACCTTCCACACCATCCCGCACGACGGCGAGCCCGGCGCGGAGACCTGGCCGCGCGACGCCTGGAAGACCGAGATCGGCGCCAACGTCTGGGCCGGGCTGACCGTCGACGTCGCGCGCGGTCTGGTGTTCCTGCCCGTGGCCTCCAGCGGCATGGGCGACCGCGACTTCTACGGCCCGACCCGCGCGGGTGCCAACTTGTACGCCAACAGCCTGGTCGCGCTGGACGCGCGCACCGGGCGGCGGCGCTGGCACTTCCAGAGCGTCTACCACGATCTCTGGGACCGCGACTTCCCCGCGCAGCCGACGCTGGTAACGGTGCGCGGCGTGCCCGCGATCGCGCAGACCACCAAGTCGGGATGGGTCTACGTCTTCGACCGGCGCGACGGCCGCCCGCTGTACCCGATCGAGGAGCGACCGGTCCCGCCCAGCGACATGCCCGGCGAGCGGGCGTGGCCGACCCAGCCGATGCCCACCGGGATCGCGCCCTTCGCGCGCCAGCGGCTCACGCCCGACATCGTGACGCGGCGGACGCCGGCGGCGCATGCCGCGGTGACGGCGCAGCTCGCCGGCCTGCGCAACCGCGGCCCGTTCGATCCGCCCAGCCGACAGGGCACGGTGCTGCTGCCCGGTATGGACGGCGGCGCCGAGTGGGGTGGGGCGGCCTACGATCCCGACAGCGGCCTGCTCTACGTCAACGCCAACGAGATGGCCTGGACGCTGCGGCTCAAGCCCCGCCCGGCGCGCACGGCGGGTAGCTCGGGCGCGGCGCTCTACGCCACCCATTGCGCCGCCTGCCACGGCGCCGACCGCGCCGGCGACCCGCCGCAGGTGCCCGGACTGCGCGATGTCGGCGCGCGGCTCAGCGCGGTGCAGCTGGGGCACCAGATCACCCGGGGCGGCGGGCGCATGCCGGGGTTCGGCGCGACCCTGTCGTCGGCGCAGGTGGCGACGCTGGTGGGCTATCTGCGCGGCGACCGTGCCGCCGCGGCACCGCGCGGCAACGAGAGCGACGCCACCCCCGCCGCGGCGCCGGGCTTCGACGAGCCCTACGTCTTCGACGGCTACCATCGCCTGCTCGATCCCGACGGCTATCCCGCGCTGACGCCGCCCTGGGGCACTCTGTCGGCGCTCGACGTCAACACCGGGCGCTGGGTGTGGCGCGTGCCGCTCGGCCGCTATCCCGAGCTCGGCCCGGACGAGACGGGGAGCGAGAATTACGGCGGGGCGGTGGTCACCCGCGGGGGGCTGCTGTTCATCGCCGCGACCGTCTACGACCGTCGCTTCCGCGCCTATGACAAGCGCAGCGGCCAGCTGCTGTGGTCGACCGAACTGCCCGCCGCGGGGCTCGCGACGCCCGCGACGTACGCGGTCGATGGGCGGCAATATGTCGCGATCGCGGCGGGCGGCGGCAAGGATCAAAAGCGTCGGCCGGGCGGCTCGGTGATCGCCTTCGCGCTGCCGCGATGACCACGACGCCTGCCTCGCCGCCGACGTGACGTCCCGACGCGCCGCCGAGCGTCGGGCGGATATCCGGCCGCGGGGCATCGGACAGCGCGGTGTGCTCAGGCCGGCGGGTAAGCCGCCACCAACGCGTCATATTGCCGTCGGCTGATGGCGATCATCGAGCCGTGTCGAAGCCCCGCGGGCATGGTGTAGCGATCCCAGGCGGGGACACCGGAGTTGCCGGACACCTGATACCACGGGCCCGCGAGCCGCGGCGCCTTGGAGAGGCCGTAGCTCGTGCCGGCATATTGCTCGTAATAGAGCAGCCAGTCGCGGTCGTCGGGCGAGCGGATCAGCGTGGGCGCCTCGCGGAAATTGGGGCTGAGCGGCGGGCCCGGCGGCGCATAGCGCCCCGTGAGCGTGGGAGCGCAGCTGATCCGCACCGTCTTGCCCGTCGTCCACTCGTAAGACGGGTAGCGCTCGTCCTTGAACACGGCGCAGTACCCCGTCCCGGCGTCGTTCGGCACGACGAAGGTGTCGATCGTCGCCATCTCCCAGCCGAACAGCCGGCGCGGCGCCTCGCCGAGCCGCCGCAGGTCGGGGGAGGACACGTAGAGCGTGCGCTGGCTGGCCCAGTAGCGCTCCGGATCGTCGGGCGTGCCGGGAACGGTCGGGGTGTGCCAGGTGAGCAGGAAGCGGCGCGACGGCGCGTCGTAGAACAATTTGGGCGCGCCGATCCGCTGCATCGCGTGCGCCAGACCGGCGATGCCTTGGAGACGCGGCCGGTAGGTGCCGAACGGCGTCCAGCGCACCAGGTCGTCCGACACCCAGAAGCGGATCAGCGGGTCGTCGTCGCCGCGATTGCCGACGAGATAGTAGCGCCCGTCACCGCCGCGCGCGATCGAGGCATGGCCGTGATAGTCGCTCGATACGGGCGCGCCGCGATTGAGCTGCTGCCAGTGTAGCCCGTCGCGGCTGACGGAATAATGGAGCACGCCGTAGCGCTCCTTGGTCATGTGCGCGAACAGATAGGCGCGATCGGGCGCCACATACGGGGTCTCGGGTGCGCCGGGCGGCACGGTCGTCGTCTGCGCCGCCGCGGGCGCGGCCATGCCGGTCACCGCGGCGGAGGCGAGGAGCAGGCGTGCGAGCGCGCGCCGTGAGCGTGATCGTCCCATATCGTCTCTCCCGGCGCGGGTCCGCTGAGAACCCGTCGTCGCGGCCCGTTACCTCAGAAACGGAATCGCACGCCCAGCGAATAGGCCCGCTCGATGTACAACACCTGCCGCGTGAAGCTGTCACCCGTGTCGAATTGGCGATAGCGCTGCAGTGGGTTGCCGAGGAGATTGACGATGTCGAACGCCAGGGTGACGTTCGGCAGCGGGGTCACCGACGTCGAGAGATCGAGCTGGCCGCGGCCTTTCTCGATCACGGCATGCGCGGTGGGGTCGAGCGCTTCCAGGCTGTAGAGTTGCACGAACTTCGACCGGTAATTGTACGCGAGCCGGGCCGAGAACTGCGGCCGTTCGTAGAGCGCCACGACATTGTACGCCCACTTCGAGACGCCGGGGAACACCTGCTTCTCGTCGTTCAGAGTGGCCGCGAAATTGGGCTGGAGATCGCCTTTCGCATCGATGAAGGTGCCGTTGGCCTGGACGCCGAAACCTTTCGCCCAATCGGGTAGGCCGTCGATGTCGAGGAAGCTGGTGAACTGGACCTCGGCGCCCTGCAGGCGGGTCTGGCCCAGGTTGACCGGGCGCGCGATCCGAAGCCCCGGCGCCGACCGATCGTCGACCGTCGCCAGAAAGCCTTCCGCGTCATGCCGGAAGATCGCGGCCGTGAACGAGCCCGTGCGCGAGAAGTAATATTCCAGGCTCGCGTCATAGTTGTTCGACGTGAGCGGCGTGAGATCGGGGTTGCCGGCCGAGCCGCCGCGACGGAGCCGCTCGACGCAGACCTCGGTCGTGGGATCGGTCAGGCAGGGGTCCCCGGGGGCCAGCACCACCGGCTGGCCGAGCGAGGTGTTCGGGCGCAGGTCGAAGAAGTTGGGCCGGGTACGCGTCTGTGTGTAAGCCAGGCGCAGCTGCAACTTGTCCGTGAAGGCGAAGCGCCCGCTCACGTTGGGCAGATAGTCGGTATATTCGTTCTCGGCGGCGATCGGCGGGAAGGTGACCGCGCCGCCGGTGTCCTCGACGCGGGAGAAGCCGCTGATCCGCGTCTTGGTCTTGATCGCGCGCAGGCCCACCAGGCCGTCCACGATCATACTGCCCAGGTCGAAGCCGTATTTGATCTGGCCATAGGCCGCGTAGGACTTCTCGTTGGCGCGGAAATTGTCGGGCGGGTTGAAGGGCGGCGTGCCGGCGGGGACGCCGTAGAAGCTGCGGAGCCCGACCAGATTGTCGCGGATGCTGTCGCGCGTGAGCGCGGCATAGGCCTTGTTGCGCTGGACGTCGTTGTACGTGAAGCCGGGCAGGCTGACCCTCACGTCCGCGCCGGGCAGCGCGGTGAGCGGGATCCCGGCCGGTTCGTTGTTGATGTAGAGGTTGCCGAAGTCGCGCGCGGCGTCGCGGTCGGCGTAGCGCACACCGACCTGCAGCCGTTTGAGAAAACCGAGGTCGAGATCGTAGGACAGGTCGGTGCGCGCCTGCCAGTCCTTGCCGCTCACCACGGTCAGCTCCTGGTAGAGGCCGCGACTGATGAAGCTCGCCGGATCGGTGATATCGAAGTCGACGAACGTCTGCGTCGGCCCACCATCTCGCGACGCCTCGAACGCGACGGAGCGGACCGGCGAACGCGCCGCGGCATAGTCGACGTTGACCAGGTTGGCGGTATAGGTGCTGTCGGTGTAAGCGACGTCGGCCGAGATCTGCAGTCGATCCTTCTTCCAGGTCGCGCCGAGGCCGCCCTGATAGGTGTCCGTTTTGCCGTTGAACGAGCCGGTATAGCCCTCGGGTCGCAACGCGCCGCTGACCGTCGCCGTCGCGATCTTATCGGTGCCGGAGATCGTCGTCACGTCGGACAGTCTCACGCCATCACCGAAGATCGGGATGAACATCCAACGGTTATAGTCTTTCGAGCGGAAGCCCTGGTAGAGACCGTCGGCGTAGATCTCCAGCTCCGGCGTCGGCCGCCATTGGAACGCGGCATTGGCGGAGGGGCGGTAGCGATTGCCGTAGCCGAGGAAGTTGCCCTGCGCGTCGGGGTAGCGCAGGCCGCTCTGCGCGCCGGGCGCGTTGGTGGCGTCGGTGGTGGCGATGACCAGCGACTGCTCACGCGTCGAATCGAGGAAATTGACGCCGACGTACGAGGCATTCAGCAGCAGGCCCATCTCCCCGAGGCCGGTGTCCCACCGATCGCTGATCAGCAGATTGCCGTTCGGCACGATCTTCTCGGACTGCTGCGACAGCACGCCGTTGAGCGAGCCGGAGAGTTCGAAGCCGTCGAAGTCGAAGGGGCGGCGGCCGCGCACGTTGATCGCGCCCGCGATCCCGCCTTCCACCTGATCGGCGAGACCGGACTTATAGACCTCCAGCGCGGCGACCGTGCCGGCGGGGAAGTCCTGGATCTGCACGTAGCGCCCCTCGGCGGTGAAGATCTGGCGCCCGTTGTAGGTCGTGGTCAGGTCGGGAAGGCCACGCACCGTCACGCCGGCCGACTCGCCCCCGCCGCGCGTCACCGCGACGCCCGCGACTCGCTGCAGCGCCGACGAGGCGAAGGTGTCGGGTAGCTTGCCGATGTCCTGCGCGACGATCGCGTCCACGATCCCGTCCGAGGTGCGCTTGATCGCCTGGGCGGACTCGAGGCTGCGCCGTAGGCCGGAGACGACGATGTCGTCGCCCGCCGCCGCCTCGTCGGGCTGCGCCGGGTCCGTCAGCTGGACCTGATCGGGACCGGCTGTGCCGGTCTCGGTCGTACCGGCGCCCACCGCGGGCGCCTGGACGTTCTGCGCTTGTGCCACCGGCGCGCCGATCAGCAACGCTGTCAGCGACACGCCGGCTCTCCAGGTCGTTCCCATCGTCCATCCTCCCCAGGATCTGTCGGCCGAGCGCTCGCCCGCGTCCTCTGCGGATGTGTCACGCGACCGCGGCAAAAATGCAACGCTTTATGTCGCATTTGTAACACTTTAGTGATCTGGAGCATGGTGTTGAGGTGCTGGCACGCGGCTGGCGTCGGGCTCGGCCGAACGATACCGCCGGCGTAGGAACAGGCGGTTGCGTCGTGTCGGCTGGCGGTACACGCTCGAGCGATGATCGGTCTGCTCGCCCTCGCCCTCGTCGCACAACCCGACACGACTGTCCCACCCCGAATGGAGTCTGGCGCGTGGGACGTGACGTCGAGGATCGTCGACATCAGTGTGCCGGGCTTGCCCGGGTTCCTCGCCCGCATGGCGCGCGGCAAGAGCAAAGCGGAGCACAAACGGGTTGTGCCGGGCCAGGGCGTCGAGACGCTCCTCGCGCCCGATCCGAAGGCACAATGCCGGGTCGAGAGCCAACGTGTCGCGGACGGGCGCTACGCCCAGACGCTCGCCTGCCCACAGAAGAAAGGCACGCCCCTGCAGATCGTCCGCTCTGGCAGCTATGACGTGACGGGTTTCGCCGGTCAGGCGATCGTCACCGGCACGACGCCGAGAGGGGCACTGCGCATCGTCCTGGACCAGCGGGCGAGCAGGGTGGGCGCTTAGCCGCTGCGCGGCTCGGCGCCTGCCCGCTGGGCATGCTGATGCCGCTGACGGACAGCGCCCCCGCCGGCAGCGTCAGCCGCGCGGCAGCGGCCCGTTCGCGACCGGCGGGTCGAACAGCGGCGTGCCGTTCGCGGCGAAGCGGATCGGCTGGACGCGGGTGTGACGATTGGGATCGAACAGCGGGTCGCCCTTGATCACCTCATAGTCGCGCGCGTGGAACACCAGCATGTCCCGGCCGCGCTCGTCCACCGTGAAGCTGTTGTGTCCCGGGCCGAAGACCCTGTGTTCGCGCGACGTCTTCAGCACCGGCACCGGCGACTTGGCCCAGCTGCGCGGGTCCATGATGTCGGCGTCGTCGCGCGCGGTGAGCATCCCCATGCAGTAGCGGGCGTCGGTCGCGCTGGCCGAATAGGTCATGTACAGATGCCCGTTGCGGGCCAGCAGCGCGGGCGCCTCGTTGACCTTGAAGCCGCGGATCTCCCAGTCGAGTTCGGGCATCGACAGTCGCGCTGGCTTGGCCGCGAGCGTCAGCGGCGTCCTCAGCGGCGCCAGATACAGGTTCGAGTTGGTCTCGATGCCCGGCTCGCGCTGTGCCCAGGCGAGATACCGCGTGCCGCGATGGACGAAACTGGTCGAATCGAGGTTGAAACTGTCCCACGGCGTCTCGAGCTGGCCCAGCACCGTCCACCGGCCCGTCATCGGATCGGCACCGTCACACACGATCGCGTAGGTGCGGATGCGGAAGACGTCCTCGCCCCCGCCGCTCGGGCCGGCGGCGAAATACATGATCCACTTGCCATCGATCAGGTGCAGCTCGGGCGCCCAGAGGAAGCCGGACATCGGTCCGCTCTTCTCGTGCCGCCACAGCACGCGCTCGGCGGCGGCCGAGAGGCCGGCGAGCGTGCGCGCGCGGCGCAGCACCAGCCGGTCGTACTCGGGCACCGAGCCGGTCATGTAATACCAGCCGTCGGTGTGCCGGAACACCTGCGCGTCCGCGCGCTGCCGCACCAGAGGGTTGACGATCGTGCCCGCCCCGGCGCGTCGACGCTGTGCCAGCGCGGGCATCGCCGCGATGCTGACGCCGCCCGCCAGCACGAGGCGCCGGGTGAGTGTGCCCATCGACCCGCTCACGGCAGGGTCGGCATCACGGCCGACGCGGCCCGCAACGAGATCGCCCGCTCCGGGTCGGCCGCGGCAAGTATCGCGTGAGCTGGGCCGGCCTGGCCCTTCGCGGGCGTGCTGACCGCAGGCTGCGCGACATCCGGCATGGACGCGAGCGTCTCCGGGATCAGCGCGCCCCAAAGCGGGGAAAGTTGCTGCTTCACCTCATCCCTCTTCGATCCAGGCGAGTGTCTGAGCGCACTCGCTTCTCGACCGGAATACTCATACATTAGGTCGAAAACAACGATTTTCGGCGTGATCGTGCGCGATCCACGGTGCCCGACGGCGATGACCGTCGTCACGCGACGATCAGTGATCCGGAGGTCGTGTCGCCGAAGCGCGCGACAGGAAGCGCCGTGCGGCCACGTCCGACGGCCCCGCTTCGGCCGAGCGGTCCGGACCGAACCCGGTCGCTGGCGTGGAGGTCCGTGGGTCCGACGCGCGCCGCGCGTCGACGCGCCGTGCGTCGAGAGGGGCACCGCCTCAGCCTTCTCGTGCCTTCCCCAGCGCGCCGCATCTCAGACATATGAGCGAGGCGCGGCTCGGTCGCCGCCCAGCCGGGGGCGAAGGCTCCTCCGGCCTAGGTGTGCCGCCGCCGTCTACATCGGGACGCAGATCGATCCGAGCAGCCCGACATTGAGACCGCACATGCCTCTTGCTGCTGCTTCTACTCCGGTGTAATGTAGGACAAATATTCGCCGGATCAGCGGCGTTCGGGGAGAGGGTTGATGGGCTACAAGCGACTTGGCCGCCTATGCGGGACGGCCTCTTTGTGCGCGTCGGCGATGCTCGCGCACGCGGCAGCCGCGCAGGATGCGAGCGGCACACCGGCATCACGCGCCGGGGCGGCGCAGTCCACTACTCCGTCGACACAAGAGGCGGTCGGCGCCGCCGACAGCACCGGTGTGCCGCAGGAAGCGGCGTCGCCGGCCGGGGCGGGGGCGGAGGACATCATCGTCACCGGCGTTCGCGCCAGCCTCGCCTCCGCGCAGTCGATCAAGCAGAACGCGACGCAGATCGTCGACTCCATCGTCGCCGAGGACATCGGCAAGCTCCCCGACAACACGGTGGCCGACGCGCTGCAGCGCGTGACGGGTGTCCAGGTGACGCGCGGCGCCGGCGAGGCGGGAACGGTCCTGATCCGCGGCCTCCCCAACGTGGCCACGGTGTTGAACGGTCGCGAGGCGTTCACGGGGGTCACGCGCGGCTTCGCCCTTCAGGACATACCCGCCGAGCTGATCGCCGGGGTCGACGTGTACAAGACGAGCACGCCCGACCTGATCGAGGGCGGCGTGGCGGGTCTCATCGACGTAAGGCTCCGCCGTCCGTTCGACTTCGCCGATGGTCAGATCGCCGCGAGCGGCCGCGCGGTGTACAGCGACCAGTCCGAGAAATGGGGATATATCGGCTCGGGTCTCATCAGCCAGCGGTGGGAGACCGGCATCGGCGAGATGGGTCTGCTGCTCGCCGGATCCTACAACAAACGGCTCTACCAGGATCAGACCGCGTTCGACTTCGTGTCCTCGGGGACACCCGTTGCGACGCCCGACACGGTCGGGGGGCTGTACACGTCCGGGGATCGGCGCCGGACGGCGCTCAACGCATCATTCCAGTGGCGCCCGTCCCCTGACGTCGAGTTCTACGCCGACGGCGTCTTCACACGATACGACAACCAGATCGCCGTGGACTTCTTCATCGGCCTGCCGAAAGCCGGGACGCTGACGAGTGTCACCGCGAACGCCAACTATCCGAACCTCGCCGACAGCAGCACCACCACCGATGCGTTCACGCTCACCAGCAAGCAGGCGTACCGCAACCGCACGGATAATTATCAGGCCGTGGTCGGGGGCAAGTGGACCTTGGGTCAGGCGGTGCTGAACACGGAAGTCACGTACAATTACAGCAAGGTGCCGAACCGCAACGCGATCCTGGATACCTCCTTCAACGTGCCGCGGCTCGACGTCGACTATGATGTCGGCGGAACGCCCAGGGTGACACTCACCGGCGTCGACCTGACCGACCCCTCGATCTATACGATCCGCACGCTCTTCGACAACAACGGGTTGGATACGAGCGAGCAGATCGCCTGGCGCAACGACCTGACGATCAAGCCCGACAGCGGCATCGTCGAGACGTTGAAGATCGGCACTCGCTACACGCACCGCAACGTCGACTCGCAGGCGACTGCCTCGATCCCGCTCGCGTTCCCGACCGACCAGGGCGCACCGCTGACCTCCGTCGGTGGGTTCGCGACACTGTCGCCTGGCGGGCTAGTCAAGGGAGCGCTCGGGATCGATCGCTTCATCACCGCTGATACGGACGTGCTGCTCGACGACACGGACCGCATTCGCACCCTCTTCGGACGACCTACCGGTCCGCGCGCCTTCGAGCCCAACCTCGCCTTCTTCAACCGCGAGGACACCTACGCCTTCTACGGGCAGCTGGGGTATAAGCTGGAGCTGGGCTCGATGCCGCTCGACGGTGTCGTCGGCGCGCGCGTGGTCAACACGGTGGAGCAGCTCAACGGCAACAACGTCTCCAGCACACAGAATTACCTGAACGTCCTGCCCAGCATCAACGCGCGGCTCGGTCTGACGAGCAACCTGTTTCTCCGCGCAGCCGCGGGCAAGACGATCACGCGGCCCGAGTTCGCCGCGCTGAACCCGCTCATCACGCTGGTGCCCAGCGGCAATACCGGGACCCAGCAATATGCCGGCACCGGCAGCGGCGGCAATCCGGCGCTCCAGCCCATCGAGTCCATCGCCTATGACGCGTCGCTCGAATGGTACATCGCGCGCAGCACGTCGCTGACGGCGGCGGGGTTCTACCGTGATCTGTCGGGCTACATACAGACCTACTCGCAGCCCGAGCAGTTCGCGGGGGGAACCTATCTGGTCAGCCGTCCGCGGAACGCCGGCGACGGTTATCTGGCCGGCGCGGAGGTGGCGTATCAGCAGTTCTTCGACTTCCTCCCCGGCGCGCTGAGCGGCTTCGGCGTCCAGCTGAACGGCACGTACATGGACGGCAAGACCGATGACCCGATCAACGGCGGCAAGCAGCGGATCGTCAACGTCTCCCACTGGGCGTTCAACACGGTCGCCATCTACGAGAAATACGGCATCTCGGCGCGGCTCGCCTACAATTGGCGGTCGAGCTACGTCGACAGCTACAACTCGGGGGGCGTCCAGGCGAGCACGATCCTGGCCGACCCGGTCAGCCGCCTCGACTTCTCCGGCAGCTACTCGCCGACCCAGTGGCTGACGCTTACCTTCGATGCCACCAACATACTCGATGACGTGTACCAGGATCGGTTCAACGGCAAAAACTCGGTCACCGGCGTCTATTATGACACCCCGCGTGACACGCGGACGTACGACCGGACGGTCCAGATCGGCGCGCGGGTGAAGTTCTGATGCCGGCGCCATCCACCATGATCGCGGTGGCGGCGCTGGCGACGGTCGCGGCCACCCAGGCAGACGTGGCGACACCTGCTGGGGCGAGAGCGGCGCCCACCTTGAACGAGCGACTTCGGGGGGACATCGCGCCGACCCACGATCCCGTCATCATCCGCGAAGGGGACACCTACCACGTCTATTCCACGGGGCTGGGTGACGGTCCCGACCGGATCATCGCCCACCGCGTGTCGAACGACCTAGTGAACTGGCGCAAGGCGGAGACGCCCCTCGCGGCACTGCCTGACTGGGCGACCCAGGCCATCCCCGGCGCCAAGAACGCCTGGGCGCCGGACATCTCCTTCGTCGGCGGGCGGTATCGGCTCTATTATTCGGTCTCGACCTTCGGATCCAATCGGTCCGCCATCGGGCTGCTGACCAACGCCACGCTCGACCCTACGCGGCCCGGCTATCGCTGGCGCGACGACGGTCCCGTGGTGATGTCCGACCGGACGGACGATTACAACGCGATCGATCCGAACCTGGTGGTGGCGCGGGACGGTCGGCAATGGCTCGCCCTGGGCAGCTTCTGGAGCGGCTTGAAGCTGTTCGCGCTGGACCGTGCCACGGGCAAGCTCCTGAACAAGAACGAGGCGCCGGTCGCGATCGCGCGACGGCCCGCGCCGGTGGGTGCACCGGCCCCGATCGAGGCGCCCTTCGTGATCGATCACGGCGGCTGGTACTGGCTGGTCGCCTCCTACGATTATTGCTGCAAGGGCAGCGCCAGCACCTACTATACCGTGGTCGGGCGCTCGCGCGCGGTGACCGGGCCGTATCTCGGCCGCGACGGCAGCGCCATGATGCAGGGCGGCGGCACGATCCTGCTTCGTGCTGATCTACCGGAGAAGGAGCGGTTCCGGGGGCCCGGTCACGCCGGTCATCTGCGGGACCGGGATGGGACCGACTACCTCGTCTATCATGCCTATGATCAGGAGGCGAAGGGCAGGCCGACCCTGCGGATCGCACGCCTGCGCTGGGGCGCCGACGGTTGGCCCAAGGCGGAGTGATGCGTCGCTGAGAACGGTGGTAGCGGCCCGGCGTCCTATGCGGGAAGCGAGGCGGAGTTCAGCGACATCCACACCGTCGGTCGCACCGTGAACCTCGGCGTACGCATCGAATTCTAAGGAGGCCGGGGCCGCTCGGGAGGCGATGCTGGCGTTGTCCCCAGCCGAAGGAAGGGGGGGCTCGTCGCTCGGTACGGCGCGTCAGCGTGTGAAGAGAAACCCCACGGCGATCAGGAAAATCGTGCCCTCGAGCAGGCCGAGGCACACGTTGCCGATGGCGGGAAGGAGGCCGATCCGCAGCACGCGCGAGAACCAGCGGGCCTCGACGATCCAGTAATTGGCGATGCTGCCGGCCGCGAGCCAATGGCCGACCGTCCTCACGGTCGGATGGGCGTCAAGGCCGAGGCTCGTGCCGATGCTGATGCCCAAGGCGAAGACGGCGGCCGGGTAGCATTGCTCGTAGAAGGGCTGCTGGAGCGAGGATCGGTCCAGTTGGACGCCGCGTCGCCGTACCAGTCGCGCCGCCAGGAACAGCGGGAAGGCCGCGAACACGATCACGCGGAGCACGAGCGCGCTGGCATTGTCGTTCACCAGGTCGGCCAGCCCGTGGTGGCTGGCGATGATCGCGTCGGTCTGCCCCATCGCGGTCGCGACCGTGTGCCCGAGCAGGAGCGCGAGGGCCAGGAACAGCGGTGGGCTGAGAACCGAGCCGTATCGCTGCTCGTCGGGCAGAGCAGCCTCGCGCTCGATCTCGGTCATCGTTCGGATCGGGCGAAAGGCGGCACGCCACAGCGTAAGTGGAAAGAACAGCAGCCAGCTCATCACCTCGTAGAGGAGCTCGTCGAGCGAGTTGAGCCACTTCATGAAGTCCATGCTGCACCTCGATAGCGGCCGGCACTCCGGCAATATCTGCTTGCAAATCAAAGGGCGAGCCTATTTGATCCGGGTCAGGCGGCGGGGGAAAGCGGGGTGCGTCACGCTTGGAACAAGGTGCCGGCGGCGCTCGCGCTGGCATTGTGCAGCGGCCAAGCGATGGCGCAGGGCGCGCGGGCCAGTTCGGCCACCGAGTTCGCTCGCATGGCCGAGCGGCTGAGGCCCGGCGAATGGGTCTGGGCGCCGGCGGTCGCGCCCGACGGGCAGGTCGTCGTCTACGTGGACCTCTCGCGCCAGCTCGCCACGGTCTATCGCAACGGCGTGCGTATCGGGATCAGCTCGGTCTCCTCGGGCAAGCCGGGGCACGAGACGCCGACCGGCGTCTTCACGATCCTGCAGAAGGACGCGACGCACCGCTCGAGCAAGTACAACGATGCGCCGATGCCGTACCAGCAGCGGCTCACCTGGGACGGGGTGGCGCTCCACGCCGGTGGCCTGCCGGGCTATCCCGAGAGCCACGGCTGCGTGCATCTGCCCTACGGCTTCTCGCGCGAGCTCTTCGGCATAACGTCGCTCGGCGCGACGGTCGTCATCGACGGCGACGCCGCGCGCCACGTCCGCACCTCCGAGACCAGCCTGCTCGCACCGTTCGACAGCAAGGGCCGGCCGATCGCACCGGCGCTGCTCGACCGCGAGCAGTTCAGCTGGCGGCCGGAGCGTTCGCCCACCGGCCCGATGACGATCATCGTGTCCAAATCCGATCGCCAGGTCGTGGTCATGCGCAGCGGCGTCGAGATCGGGCGCAGCGTCGCGGCGGTGAGCGACGACGATCCCGGCAGCCACGTCATCACGCTCACGCGAGGCGCCGGCGGCGCGCCGCGCTGGGTGTATATCGGCCTGCCCGGCCATGAGGAGGAAGCCGGGCACGCGCTCGACGAGGCCGTGATCAACCGGCTGCGGCTTCCGCGCGGCTTCTACGAGCAGGTCCGCGCCGCGTTGCGGCCGGGAACGACGATCCTGATCACGCAGTCGCGGGTCGGGTCGAGCGGGGGCGAGCCGCTGACGGTGATGGACGCCGTGGTGCCGCAGCCGTGACGCGCAACCGTCCGGCCGCGACCCGGCCGGTGAACAGGGGACGTATCATGTCGATGACCAAAGCCTCGCCGATCCTGGCCGCCACGCTGCTGCTGCCGGGGCTACCGAGCCCCGCGGCGGCGCAGGCAACGGGGCTCGAGGACATGGTCGGCGCACGCGCCGGGCAGGCGGAGCTGGAGGTGCGTCGACGCGGCTACGTCGACGTCCGCGCGGAGAAGGGCGACGACCGCGCCTACACTTATTGGTGGAACGCCGATCGCCGGCAGTGTGTCACGATCGCCACGATGGACGGGCGCTACAGCTCGATCCAGCCGACGCTTCCGCCCGACTGCCGCGAGCCGGCAAGCCTCCGTCCCAACCCGAGCTACGCCGGACAGCCCGAGCGCCGCCCACCCGCCGGCGACGAGCCCGACCGCGGCAGCGCGCGTCCGCCCGAACGACAGCAGGCGGCGCCGAGTTATGTCGGCGGCGACGCACCGACCGTCGACGGGCGTGCCGTCGAGCTCGGCCTCGTCTGCTTCGGCGACGGCAGCAAGGCCGGCATCGCCAGCGGCACGACCTGGACGTGGAACCGTGACAAGAAGCGCTACGACTACGGCCGCTACAATGAGACGACGACCGAGGTGTTCGACGCCTTGCTGATGGTCCAGACGTGGGAGGGTGGCGGGCGCATCCGGCTGCCGCGCTCGCTGATCCCCCCCATCAACTCGCGCGGCAACGATGGTTGGTGGGACCTCTATGACCTAGTGGAGGGACCAGACGTCATCCGCGCGAGCTACCGGCTGAACGGGCTCAACAAGCCCAAGGTGGTGATCGATCGCCGCACCGGGCGGATCACCGTCGCCGGCTCCGCCTCGTACAGCTTCCGGGGTACGTGCGACACGATCGGTCACGAGGCGCGACGCTTCTAGCGCGTGTCGGCCGTGCCCCCGTCGATGTGGACCGAGCTGGCGCTGTCGACGGTGCTGGTGCTCGCGAGCGCGATCTTCCACGGCCTCGGCCTGCTCGCGATCGGCCGCGCCCTGAGAGCGCTCGACCGCGGCGCGGCCGAGATCGAGCTGAACCCGCTCTCGCTGCTCGGCGCCGCCTACACCAGCGCGGTCGTGCTCGGACTGCTGATGCTGTCCGGCCTGGAGATCTGGTTCTACGCCTTCGTCTACCTGCTCATCGGCGCGATGGCGACGCTCCCGGCGTCCGTGTACTTCTCCACGATCACCTACGCCGCCATCGGCTTCTCGGACGCGTCGTTGGCGGCCCCGTGGCGCCTCGTCGGCGCGATCGAGGGCATCGACGGCGTGCTGCTGCTGGGTTGGTCCGTGGCGTTTCTCGTCGCTGAGCTCCAGCGCGTCAGACATCGGTGACGGGGGGCGGCCGCGGCCACCCGACCAGAGCTGCTGGCTCGTAGATGGAGCCCGTACGGCGCGAGAAGCGGCCGGCGCGATCCGCACGACCGCTTCGGGGTCCGCCAGAGCCGTCGGCCTAATGCGGCCAGCGGACCGCGATCTCGTAGAGCCCGATCGCGACCTCGAAGGCGATGAGGCCGATGACCGAGAGCTCGAGACGCAGCGACCTCTTGTCCTGGACGAGGTCGAGAAGCCACTCGGCGGAGTCGCCGAGCATCTCCAGCTTGCGCTCGATCGTGCGCGTGCGGTCTCCCAGCTCGTACTCCGCCTCGAGTCGGCCGTAGAGGCGGTCGAGTTCGGGGTGCTCCCACAGGAGATCCGGCTTCTCGCCGATGCGCGCGCGTCCCACGACGCGGTGTTGCGCGGAGAGGACGCTGCCGATCTGGCGCATGATCTGGCGGATGGGGAGGTGGGCACGACCGTGCTCGCGCATGTCGACGAGCAGTGGCTCGATCCGGTCGAAGGCGTCCTCGATGCGCATCTCGTCGCGGGCGAGGACGACGGAGCGCGCCAGCACGGTCGCGGCGAGCAGAAGCCGCTCGGGCGTCACTTCGCGCAGGCGGATACGGCCGTCGGCGGACACGGTCTCGTCGCCGTCGTCGCGCAGCTCGACTCGGGCGGTCTCGATCTCAGGGCTGGTCGGCGGGTCGACCGCGTGCGGCGTGACCTGCGCCAGGATGCGTGCCTCCTCCTCGGACGTCGCGCCGACGAGGACGACGGCGCCGTAGCGGAACACGAAGGCGCACGAACCCTCCAGCGCGACCGTCTCAGGATCGCCGAAGTCGACGAGCGCGCGCATGTCGATGCGCGTGCCCAGCAGGTGAGCGCGCATCTCGATCTGGTCGCCGCGTCCCGGCAGCGGCATGACGAGCGCCTCCGGCAGGCCTGTCGGCCGCAGGATCTGGGTATTGATCACGGGCATCGGCTCCTCGGTGACGCGGCCATCGATCATCTAGCGATACTCTCGCGGCGGCACGACCGCAGCCCCCTCGGCGACGGCATGCCAGTAATCTCGAGCACTGCCATCGAGCGACGCCAGTCCGGCCGGCCGCGACGAGGCTGTGACGAGGTGGACGAGGCTCTTCGGCCGGCTGCCTCGGAGGGCGGGCCGCCTCAGCCCGAAGCGGCGGCGTCAGGACCGGGCCGCGGCTCCCGATCCATGCGCGATCCGATCGGAGAAAGCCGCTGCCGCTCGAGCAACTGAAAACCTATTGATCCGATCGGATTTAGTGGCGATGCTTGTCTCTGCTCGCCGCTCGGCAGAGCGCATCGCAGACAAGACGTCAGGGGCATCATGCGACCGATCGGGCCAGCCGCGCTTCTCCTCGCCACCGTTGCCGTACCCACGCCCTCTCTCGCCCAGGCGGCACCGCCTCCACCCGCCGCGGGCGAGGCCGCCGCCGATGCCCCCGCCGCCGCCGAGGAGCCTGGCGACGTCGTCGTCACCGCTCTGCGTCGTCAGTCGACCGTGCAGACCACCCCCGTCGCGATCTCGGCGCTCGGCGAGGACCAGCTCTCGCGCCTGGGCGCCACCACGATCGCCGACGTGATCCGCCAGGTGCCCGGGCTGCAGCTCACCGAGAGCGACTCGGGCCGCACGCGCGTCTCGATCCGCGGCGTGCAGGCCTCCGGCGAGAGCACCGTCGGCCTCTATTACGGCGAGACGCCGCTCACCGGCCCGTCCGGCACCAACTCGGACCCGGCGGGCAACACGCCCAACCTCAACCTCTTCGACGTCGAGCGCGTCGAGGTGCTGCGCGGGCCGCAGGGCACGCTGTACGGCTCGGGATCGATGGGCGGCACGCTGCGCGTGTTGTTCAACCAGCCCAACCCGACCGCTTATGCCGGCACGGTCGAGCTGCAGGCGAGCAGCACGCGCGACGGCGGGATCGGCTATGTCGCCAAGGGCGCGCTCAACGTGCCGCTCGTCGCCGACCGGCTGGCGCTGCGCGTCGTCGGCTATCGCGAGCGCCAGCCGGGCTTCGTCGACTATACGCTGCTCGACCGCCGCGACACCAATCGCGCCACGCTGGAGGGCGGGCGCGCGATCCTGGCCTATACGCCGAGCGACGCGGTGACGCTGACCGCGACCGCGCTGCTACAGACGCAGGACATCGCCGGCACCTCGCAGTACAGCTCGGCGCTGGGGCCGTACCGCGCCGACTTCCAGATCTTCCAGCCGTGGCACGACAAACTGCAGCTGTACAACGGCGTCGGCCGGTTCGATCTCGGCTTCGCGACGCTGATCGCGAGCGCCTCATGGTACCGCTGGGACGTCGAGAGCACCAACGACAACAACGCCGCCTTCGCCAGCGTGGTCTCGGGCGCGCGCTGGTGCCCGCTCTACACCCGTGTCGCGCTGGGCGTGCCCGTCACCAGCTGCACCGCGGCGCAGCGCAGCGCGTATCAGGCCTATGCCCGCTCCAAGGCGCCGTTCGGCGCCTACCAGCCGCGCTACGTCCGCAACTTCCTCCAGGAGGCGCGGCTCGGCTCGAACGGCACCGGCCCGCTGACCTATACCGTCGGCCTGTTCCACGAGGACCGGTTCGACCGGGTCGACACTTTGCCCTTCGCCGGCGACCCGATCACCGGCGGCCAGCGCGACCCAGTCGACGATCTCGGCGGCCGCAACATCCTCACCAGCGTCGAGCAGACCGCCTTCTTCGGCGAGCTCGGCTATCGCCTGTTCGCGCCGCTGACGCTCACCGTCGGGCTGCGCCACTTCGATTATACCAAGACGGTGGGCGGCGCGTACCTCGGCTATAATTTCACCAACGGCCAGGAACCGCGCGCCTATGAGGAGACCACCGCCAACGCCAAGGGCTGGGTGAAGAAGTTCAACGCCGAGCTGCGGCTGACGCGCGACCTGCTGGTCTATGGCAATGCCGCGCAAGGCTTTCGCCCGGGCGGCGCCAACAACATCCCCAACCTGCCCGCGCAGTATCTCGTATATCGCCCCGACTCGCTGTGGAACTACGAGCTGGGCGCGAAGACGTCCTGGTTCGGCCGGCGGCTGACGCTCAACCTGGCGGTGTATCGCACCGACTGGGACGAGGTGCAGACCAGCGTCTCCACGCTCCAGCAGGGCGGCGGCAATTTCAACTTCATCTACAATCTCGCCGGCGTCCGCGTCGAGGGCGTCGAGCTGGAGGCGAGCGCGCGTCCGCTGCGCCACCTCACGCTGAGCGGCAGCGTTAACTACAATGACGCGCGGCTGACCTCGGATCAGGTCGACTCGACGGGCTTCATCACCGCGCCGGGGCGGTCGGGCGACGTGCTGACCTACGTGCCGCGCGCCACCGCCGCCGCCGGGATCGACTATGCCCCGCCCATCGACGACCGGTTCAACGGGCTGTTCCGGCTGGACTATACCTATACCGGCCGGATGACGACCGAGCTGCGCGAGAGTAATGCCTTCTATCGCCGCATCGGCGACTATAGCATCGTGAACGCGCGCGTCGGGATCGAGGGGCAAGGTTTCGGCGCCTATGTCTTCGCCAGCAACCTGTTCGACGAGAACGGCCTCAACCGCGTCGCCTCGGCGACGGGCACGCCCGATTACTACGTCAGCACGCGCCCGCGCACGATCGGGGTCAACGTGCGCCAGAGCTTCTGATCCGCCCTTACCGCCATCCGAGAGGAGAACCCATGTACCGCCTCGTCACCGCCGCGACCGCGGCCGCCGCCCTCCTCCAGCCGCTCGCCGCCGCGGCCCAGGCGCCCGCCGCCGCGTCGCGCCCCGACCGCACCGCCTTCCGCGAGCTGTACCGCGAACTGGTCGAGACCAACACCACCTCCTCGGTCGGGGACTGCACCCGGGCGGCGCGCCAAGTCGCGGCGCGGCTGCGCGCGGCGGGCTACGCTGACTCCGATCTCACGATCTACGTCCCGGAGGGACGCCCGCGCGACGGCGGGCTGGTCGCCACGCTCGCCGGCTCGGACACCGAGCGGCCCGCGTTGCTGCTGCTCGCACACATCGACGTGGTCGAGGCCAAGCGCGAGGACTGGCAGCGCGACCCGTTCACGCTGATCGAGGAGGGCGGCTATTTCTACGCGCGCGGCGCGAGCGACGACAAGGCGCAGGCGGCGATCTTCGCCGACACGATGATCCGTCTCAAGCAGCGCGGCACCGCACCGCGGCGCACGGTCAAGCTCGCGCTGACCTGCGGCGAGGAGGGGTCGAACGAGCGCGTGCTCAACGGCGCCGGCTGGCTGGTCGACCATCGCCCCGAGCTGATCCGCGCCGGTTTCGCCTTCAACGAGGGCGGCGGCGGGCGCACCGCGCCGGGCGGCGGCCCGGAGACGCTGGGCGTCCAGGTCGCGCAGAAGTCGCCGCGCAACTTCATCCTCGAGGTCACCGATCGCGGTGGCCACAGCTCGCAGCCGCGCCCCGACAATGCGATCTACCGCCTCGCCGCGGCGCTGACCCGGCTCAGCACGCTGCGCTTTCCGGTGCGGCTCAACCCTGTCTCGCAGGCCTATCTCGCCAAGGCCGGCGCGCTGCGCCAGGACGCGACCGGCGCCGCGATGGTGCGGCTCGCCGCCGCCCCCGGCGACGCCGCGGCGGCCGAGGCGGTGTCGCGCGACCTCGCGCTCGACCCGCTGCTGCGCACCACCTGCGTCGCCACGATGCTGGAGGCAGGGCACGCCGCCAACGCGCTGCCGCAGCGCGCCGCCGCCTCGGTCAACTGCCGCATCGTGCCGGGCGAGACCGCCGACCAGACGCGCGCGGCGATCGAGCGGGTCGTCGCCGACCCGCAGGTGAAGGTGCTCCGCAGCAAGATCCAGGAGCGCCCGGTGGCGGAGAGCGCGCCGCTCGACCCCGCCATCCTGCGCCCGATCGCGGCGATCGGCGCGAAGCATTTCCCCGGCGTGCCGGTGATCCCCACTCAGTCCGCCGGCGCCACCGATGCGACCTATCTCAGCAAGATGGGCGTCCCGACCTACGGAATCCCCGGGCTATGGAACGATCCCGCCACCGCGGGGACGCATGGGCTCAACGAGCGCATCCCCGCCGACGCGTTGTATCGAGGGCGCGACTATATCTACGATCTTGTCACCTACGTCGTTCAACATTGAGGCGGCGCGCGTGCCCCCTGCCAAAGGGCGAGGCGGCCTGTTCCCGCCGAGAGGCCCGGTGTGCGCGTCGTCCGCTCGCGCGCACAGCGAGATGCGCGAGCGGTCCGCGACGATGGGGAAGGCGCGACGGTGGGCCCCAAGCGGAGTAGTTAAAGCGCCGCTAAGCTAGCCTCTTCATCTTCGGCAGACCGACGGTGCGTACAAGGAGGGCTCGATCCCTCCTAGAGGAGCCCGCGATCCACATGTTGGCTACGTACAGTCTTGGCAGAAGCGGTCGCAGCAAAGGGCTCAAGGGCGCTTGGCACCTATATAGTGCCGCCAGGGGAGAATGGGTCGAGATCTCGTTCTGCTCGAAAGGTGATGCCAGTCGCCTCGCGTCGGACCTTTCCGTGTTCGCAGGTACTTGCTAGCTGACGTCGGCGGGCCGCCGCGAACATGACGATCGCGGGGCTCGTACCCTCAGGCTTGTGACAAGGCGCGCGTTCTCGGCTCCGAAGATGCGAGTGGTAGAGAAGTTGGCCTGCGTTCTCGCCGACGTCCACCGAGGCTTCAGCCGCTAACGCCTTCGCGTCGTCAGGCAGACCTGCGAGCAGCGCCGCCCGGCGGTGCTGGCATAGAGCCAGCATTCGCCAGCCGATCCGCCGCGCGCGAACGTAGAAATGCACCGCGTACAGGCGAGTTCGCGCTCGACCGACAACCCTCACGCGCAGACTCGTTCCGGCGATCCGTCTTCGGCGCCCGCCAGTGTGTGCCGCCGGCGGGCAGCGGCGCTGACGCGGTCGCGCTTGCGCAAACACGCGCTCGGCCGGTCGTCGCCAGCGCCTCCCACAGCGGAGTCGCCAAGTCGCGACCTCGACCGACCCGGCAGGTCACGAGCACATATTGTCAGGCCAAAGAAAGCGGTTCGGCTTGACGATATCAAGGCATTGGCATACGAACTACATGATAGCGCTAACGGCGCTACACAGCCTGCCGCTACGAAGCAGGCGTCACAGCATCGAGGGAGGGGCCCCGTGTCAGTGCATCATCGTCACACCACCCGCCTGTCGCTACTTGTCGCGGCCGCGGCGATCGCCGTCATCGCCGCCGACGCGCAGGCGCAGAGCGCTACCGCGCCGGGTCCCGGCGGTCAGCAGCCCTCCCCCGCGACGCAGGTCGACACCGCTGCCAACCCGGACGCCCAGGTGCCGCAGGGCGCGGTGCAGAGTGTCGAGCAGTCTACCGATGCCGGCCAGCCCGGCGCGGACATCGTCGTCACCGGCATCCGCGCCTCGCTCCAGAGCGCGACCAACGCCAAGCGTAACTCGGTCGCGTTCGGCGACTCGATCTTCGCCGAGGATATCGGCAAGCTGCCCGCCACCAACCTCGCCGAGACGCTCAACCGCATCCCGGGCGTGCGCCTCAACCGCGACATCAGCGGGGAGGGCACGCAGGTCTCGATCCGCGGCCTCGGCCCCAGCTTCTCCAAGGTGCTGCTCAACGGCACGCAGTTCGCGGTCGCCTCGGACGGCGGGACCAACGGCTCGGGCGGCGGCAACCGCGAGATCGACCTCGACTTCTTCCCGTCAGAGCTGTTCACCCGGCTCGACGTCGCCAAGACGCCGACCGCCTCGACGCTCGAGGGCGGCATCGCCGGGACGGTCAACCTGCGCAACGCGCGGCCGTTCGACAAGCCGGGCACGCACCTGACCGTGGTCGCGCAGGGCGCCTACACCGACAGCAACGACAAGGTCGGGCCGCGCGGCGCGCTGGTCGCCAGCCACACGTTCGGTGACACGTTCGGCGTGCTGCTCGGCGTCGCCGGGGTGCGGCAGAAGACCCGCGTCGACGGCTATGACACGGTCGGCTTCACCGACGCCAACCTCGCCTGCGGCACCGGTTGCAACGTCTCGCCGCCCGAGAGCAACGGCTTCAGCTTCGCCTCGGTCACGCCCGCCAACGTCGGGCGCGGGCTGGTCGCTGGCACGCCGGTCGATCTCGCCGCGACATCGGGCCTGTCGCTGTCTCAGCTGTCCAAGGCGATCATCCCGCGGCTCGGCCGCCCGGTGCTGACCGAAGGCACGCGCGAGCGGATCTCGGTGGTCGGCGCGGTCGAGTGGCGCCCGTCGGACGCGCTCCACTTCGCGCTCGACGGGATCTGGGCGCGGTCGAAGCGCGACTATCTGCGCTCGAACATGAACTGGCAGGTGCGCAACTCGGGGCCGGGCACCTCGCCGCAGTCGACGGGCGGCATGGTGCCGTTCGACATCGAGGTGGACTCGAACAACGTCGTCACCTCGGGCGTGTTCGCCAACTCGTCCTTCTTCTCCGAGAACAGCATCTTCAACCAGGACACCAAGTTCTGGAACGTGACGCCGAGCGCGTCGTGGAAGCCGAGCGAGACGGTGAAGGTTGACCTGTCGGCGAACGTCGGCAAGAGCACCTTCTTCCGCGAGCAGCCGACCTTCGCCTTCCAGACCGCGCCCAACTCGGGCGTCGAGGTGACATACGACAACACCAACGGCGACCCGCAGCCCAGCATCGCCGCCAACGTCGACCTGGGGGACCCGAACCTCGGCTGGCAATGGTATCGCGTCAACGTCCAGAACGTCCGGCGCGAGACCGAGACGCGCGGCGCGCACCTCGACGTCTATGTCGGCGACGACGCGCTCAACGTGAGATTCGGTGCCGCCTACGATCAGGCCAAGCGCAGCGTCCGCGCCTATGACAATACCAACCCGTTCCAGCTGTCGGTCTGCGGCAATCCCTGCACCGGTAACGGCGGCAGCGTGCCGACCAGCGCGATCCCGCAATATCTGATGCGCACCGCGGCGACCAACTTCGGTCATCTGTCGCGCGGCACCTTCGGGGTGACGAGCTTCATCGTGCCCGATCTCGACCGGCTCAAGGAAGTGACCGACTACGCGCAATATCGCGATACCGCGCCCGAGACCCGCGGTGCGGTGACCGGCGGCTCCACCGGTGACATCGACGAGAAGGTCTACGGCGGCTATGCCGAGATCAACGGCACCTCCGAGCTGTTCGGCCGCGAGCTGCGCGCCAACGCGGGGTTCCGCTATACCTACACCAAGCAGCACGTCGTGGGGCCGAGCCAGATCGGCACCGCGATCGTCGATATCGTCGCCGATTCGGAGTATGAGGAGGTGCTGCCGTCGGCCAACCTCAGCTACGACGTGCTCGACAACCTCAAGCTGCGCTTCGCGGTGTCCAAGTCGCTGACGCGGCCCGACGCCGGCTCGATCCTGCCGGGCGTGACCTTCTCCGACCCGAGCGCGCAGATCGCCACCGCCGGCAACCCCGCGCTCCAGCCCTATACGTCCGACAACATCGACGTCGGCGGCGAGTTCTACACCGGCGGCGCGGGCTATATCGGCGTGGCGCTGTTCCGGAAGAGCATCAACGGCTTCACGGCCACGATCCAGCAGGCCACGCCCTTCTCGGAGCTCAACATCCCGGTCGACGCGCTGCAGGCGACGCAGCGGCAGGCGCTGCTCGATCGGGCCGCCGCCTCGGGCGTGGCGGTGTCGGCGGTGCCGATCACGGTCAACCTGCCGGTCAACCTGAACAACCTCCTGATCAAGGGCGTCGAGGGCACCTGGAACCAGCCGCTCGACTTCCTCACGAAGGGGCTGGGTTTCCAGGCCAACGGTACGCACATCACGCAGAAGTCGGACAGCGGGCTGGTCGCCGCGGGCGTCCCGCGCTGGCAGTATAACGTCCAGGGCTATTACGAGAATTACGGCCTGTCGCTGAGCCTCAACTATGTCTGGCAGGGCGGGGTCATCGCCGCGAACGCGCCGCAGAACAACCTGCCGCTCGGCCTGCTGGCGGACGCGCGCGGCCAGCTCGATCTGTCCGCGGGCTATCAGTTGCCCTTCATGAACAAGGCGGTGCGGCTCACGCTCGATATGTTGAACCTCACCAACGCGCCGATCCGCACCACCTTCGGCTATGACAATGCCACGTACAACGTCTATTATCCGGGGCGGCAGGTGCTGTTCGGCCTGCGCGCCAGCTTCTGATCGGTCCCGGCACGTCTCGCGTCCTTCCTCCGAGGCGTGCCGCCGCTGGGCCGGTCTCCCGCGGGGGCCGGCTCCCTCTCTTCGGGCGAGACTTACCTAGGAGCCGCGATGTTCAGCCTGATCTCCGCCGCCCGCACCGTCGCGGCCGGGCTCGCTCTGCTCGCGGTCCCGGCCGCACAGGCGCAGTCCGCGGCCACCCCGCACCTCGAGCGGCGCGGAGCGGCAACGCAGCTCATCGTCGATGATGAGCCCTTCCTGATGTTAGGCGGCGAGCTCCACAACTCGAGCAGTAGCGATCTCGCGTACATGGCGCCGATCTGGCCGCGGCTGAAGGCGATGAACCTCAACACCGTGCTCGTGCCGGTGGCATGGGAGACGATCGAGCCGCAGGAGGGCCGCTTCGACTTCAGTCGCGTAGATGGCTTGCTGAAGGGCGCGCGCGCGCAGAACCTGCGGCTGGTCCTCCTCTGGTTCGGAGCGTGGAAGAACACCTACTCCAGCTACGTGCCGGGATGGGTGAAGCGGGATCAGGCACGCTTCGCGCGCGCGCAGACCAGCGACGGGCGCGGGACGGAGCGACTGTCGCCGTTCTCTGCCGCCGCGCGCGACGCCGACGCGCGCGCCTTCGGCGAGCTGATGCGACACCTGCGCGCCGCCGACGGGACGCAGCACACCGTGGTGATGGTGCAGGTCGAGAACGAGGTCGGCGTCATCCCGGAATCGCGGGACCATTCGGCCGCCGCCGACGCCGCGCTGGCCGCGCCCGTGCCGGAAGCGCTGCTGCGCTACCTTGCCGCGCATCGCGCCACGCTGCACCCGACGCTGCGCACCGCCTGGGAGGCCGCTGGAGCACGCGCCGCGGGAACGTGGCATGAGGTGTTCGGCGACGCGGCGATGACGGACTCGCTGTTCATGTCATGGGCCTATGCCACGTTCATCGAGAAGGTGACCGCCGCGGGAAAGGCGCACTATCGCCTGCCGATGTTCACCAATGCCGCGCTGATCCGACCGAACTACGAGCCTGGCCAGTATAATTCGGGCGGACCGCTGCCGTTCGCCATCGATATCTACAAGGCCGGCGCGCCATCGCTCGATTTCCTGGCGCCCGATATCTATTTCGAGGATTACGCCGACTGGGCGTCCCAGTACGCGCGCCCTGACAATCCGCTGTTCGTACCGGAGGCGCGCGGCGGGCCGGTCGGAGCGGCCAACGCGCTCTATAGCTTCGGCACGCTCCAAGCGATCGGCTTCTCGCCGTTCGGGATCGATGGCGAAGGGGTCGTGTTGCAGGGGGACGCCAGCATCGGCCTCAGCGCGGCGGGCGAGGGGGATCCGGCGATGACAGCGCTCTACGGTCAGCTCGCCCCGCTCGCGCCGACGATCCTGCGGAAACAGGCCGAGGGCAGCGTCACGACCGTGCTGATGGAGGGCGGCGCGCAGCGCGCCGGCCGGGGGCGCATCGGCGAGTATATCGTCAACATGGTGCGCGCAGCGGGCGCGAAGGGTGACGTCGACCAGACCAGTCGCATTGCCGCCATGTTCCTGCAGAACGGCCCCGACGAGTTCCTGGTCGTGGGCAGCGGCGACGCGCAACTCAGCTTCACCACCGATCGCCCCGGCCCGCCGCTCGTCGGCGTGGAGAGCATCGACGAGCAGGTTTTCCGGGACGGGCAGATCGTCACGGCTCGTCGGCTGAACGGCGACGAGACGGGGCAGGGGCAGTCGCTGCGATTGTTCTCGAAGGATGCCGGCGACGAGAAAGTGTATCGGCTTCGACTCTATCGCTACAGATGACCCCTGCGCGACGGCGCGGCGTCGCCGCCGCGAGAGTCGGGCGTAAGGTCAGCGAGATCGTGCGGGAGGTGGGCGGATCTTGACGGTGGGCAGGATGAAGGCGCCGGCGGACCTCGCGTGTCGGCCGTGGGCGATCAAGCGCGCTCCAGAAGGTGCGCTCACCTTCTCTGCCCACCGCGGGCATCTTCCCCGAGCGCTGACCGGACGTGGGCGCGGTGACCGATCGCGTCCGCCCTCGGCATCGTCACCCCGCAGGTTCGGACACGCCCGCGCGGCGCGCGAAGACGTGTCGACGTTCGTCCATCTTGAGCCTGGCCCGCTCGCGGGCATCGTGCTCGGTCGCACGATAGAGGCTCTCCGTGACCCGCGTGAGGTGAGCCCGCATCGCCTGGCGCGCCCCGTCCGGATCGCGGGCCCGTAGCGCGGCGAGGATGCGCAGATGATCCTCCACGGGCGGCTGGATACCGATCTGTCGCGCGAGCGAGAAGAGATAGACGCACAATGGCGAGCTATACCTCTTGTCCCAGAGCGTCTGTACGACGCTGACGATGGCCTCGTTGCGCGTCGAACGGGCCAAGGTCAGGTGGAAGTCGCGGTCCGCCCGTTCGCGGATGGTCTGATCCAATCCATTGTCCGCCATCTGCGACAATAGACCCTCGAGTTCGGTCAGTTCGAGGTCCTCGATCGTACCGGCGGCCAGGGCCGCCGCCTCGCCTTCGAACAATCGCCGTGCCTCCGTCACCTCGAAGGGGCCGACATTGTCCGTCAAGTCGGATGCCGCGGTCTCCGGCTCGGTCGCGACCACGTAGACGCCCGCGCTGTGACGCATCTCGACCACGCCGCGCAGCTCGAGGACGATGACGGCTTCACGGACCGTCGGCCGGCTCACGCCGAGAAGTTCCGCGAGTTCGCGCTCGGAGGGCAGTCGACTGTTCACCGGATAGTGACCCAGGCGGATCGACTGCTGCAGGCGTCGTGCAACTTGCATGTAGAGGCGTTCCGGAGCGCCTCTCGACCGATCAGTTGTCAACGTCGCTATGTCCCATCCAGGCGGGGAGCGGCGTGCTCCCGGTCGCAGCCGCATGTTCGCTCTCAACGGCCGACTATCTGCCTTACCACGTCGTCCGACAATCCCGCAAACGGCCCTGTTGCACTGCGCGCAGGTCGCATAGCCGCCATGCTCGCGTCGGTGATCCGTGCCGTCGCTCACCGGGGAGATGTCGGGGTACCTTCGTCGCCGGCCGGGGGTGTCGCGACGAGCATGGAGTTACCGCGGGAGCGAGTGCCGCGATCGGCGGCGACGTGTCCGTCGGCACGACCATACCTTGAGAGGCTCACCGCGAAGCGGCGGCGGCGCCGGTGACCGCCCGCCGAGGCCTGGGTAAATAACGACGCTCGCACTCAAGCCGGCGCATGCCGCGATGCTGGCGCGCTATCTGGCGTATTGGCGGGCAACCGCGACGTCCTACTCGACGTGCGCTTCATCCCTGAAGGGATCAACGCGCAAGATGAGATCGTCCCCGCGGTGACCGCCGACAAACAGATCGTCGCGGCCTATGCCGATCACGCGATCGTGTCGGGCGGACCGACGCGCGCGATCGACCTCGTCAACGCCACCGCGGCGTGGCGGTTGGTGGTGGAGGCGCCGCGCGATCTCGGCCGCTACGAGGCGCGCGCCACCGGCGCGGGTCGGCGCCGCGCTCGGTTCGCCGCAACACCGCCGCGAGCTGAGGCCGATCGCGTCCGAGCGGCGTTATGCGGCGGCAGCGGAGAGGACGGCGATGGCGGCCAGGACGATCGTGGTGACGGGCGCGGAATCGGGCATCGGGGCGGCCTGCGCGGCGGCGTTCGGCGCCGCCGGCGATCGCGTCGCCGTGCTCTACTTCAGCGACTCGGTGGCGGCCGAGACCAGCGCCGCGGCGGTGCGGCAGCGCGGCGGCGAGGCGCTCACGGTCCAGGCGCATGTCGACGACGAGGCGTCAGTCGACGCCGCCTTCGCCGCGGTGGAACGTGCCTGGGGACCGGCCGACGTGCTGGTCAACTCCGCCGGGCTGAACATGAGCGGCGTCACCGTCCGCACGATGGCGCTGGCGCAGTGGCGCCGGCTGATCGACACCGACCTCACCGGGGCCTTCCTCGTCTCGCGCCGCTTCCTCACCGGCCGCGGGGAGACGGTGGGCGACGCCGCGATCGTCCATATCTCGTCGATCCACGCTTATGCGGTGCGCGCCGGCGGAGCGGACTATTGTGCGGCGAAGGGCGGCCTGTCGAACCTGGTCGAGACGCTCGCGATCGAGGAGGCGCCGCGGCGGGTCCGTGTCAACGCGATCGAGCCGGGCATGATCCTCACGCCGATGAACGCGCGCGCGCAGGCCGACCCGGCCTATCGCCGCACGCTGGAGGGCAATATCCCGCTCGGCCGCGCCGGGGACCCGGCCGAGGTGGCGGATCTCGCCGTTTTCCTCGCGTCCGACCGCGCGCGCTACATCACCGGTGCGCGGATCGTCATCGACGGCGGCCTGTCGCTGATGCAGGCGCTCGGCGCATGACCGTGCCGGACCGTACCGCCGCGATCGCCGACCCGCACCGCCGCGACACCGTCGTGGCCGCGACCGCGCCGCTCGACTTCAACGTCAAGTCGATCGAGCCGGTCACCGTGGTCGGCCCGCGCGCGCTGATGGCGCGCGACCTGATGAGCCCCTATGTCTGGCGCGAGGACGACGGTCGCTGGGGGCTGATGGTGCGCGCGACCGTCCGCGCCGGTGAGCCGCTCACCGACACCGGCCAGATCTGGGCGGGGTGGAGTGACGACGGCGCGCACTTCACGATGCTCGACGCGCCGTCGCTCGTGCCCGGCCCCGGCGACCATGACGCGGGCGGGGTCGAGGACCCGACGGTGGTGCGCGAGCCGGGCGGCTATGTCGTCTATTACTCGGGCGTGCTCGCCGACCACGCGCACGGCGAGCTCTCCTACGCGACCGGTCCGTCGCTCGACCGGCTGACCAAGAGCGGCGTGGCGCTCGCCTCGTCCAAGTCGGAGGGCAACACCAAGGAGGCGACCGTCGACCGCACCGCCGACGGGCGCTGGCGATTGTTCTACGAATATGCCGCCGACGCCGCGTCGCGGATCGGGCTGGCGGTCGGGCCGAGCGTGTCCGGTCCGTGGACCGAGCAGCCGACCCCGTTCATGCCGCGCGCGGACAGCTGGGACGACTGGCACCTCTCGACCGGGCCGCTGCTGACCGACGATCCCGCGACGCCGGTGATGTTCTACAACGGCGCGACGCGCGACGCGCGCTGGCGGATCGGCTGGGTCGCGTTCGACGCGGCCTATGAGCGGGTGGTGGCGCGCGGGATCGAGCCGCTGCTCACCCCGCCGCCGGTGGCCGATCGCTCCGCCACCGACATCGCCTTCGCCGCCTCGGTCGTGGTCGAGGACGGGGCGATCTGGCTGTATCACTCGCTCGAGGACCGCCGGCTGGCACGCGCGCTGATCCGGCGCAGCTGAGACGCGAGCGCGGTTCACCCTGTCTCGCTGCGGCGCTCTGCCTCGGTCGCTTCCGGCTGTTCGGCCCGGCGCTGGCGCCGCTGCTGGTCGGGTTAGGGGTGCAGGCTGTCGCTCGCGCTGCCTGCTGGTGCGGCTCGCCTGCGCTGCTAACGCGTCGGCGTGTCGTGCGGTCGACCGCCGTCCGGAGGCCGCACGCGCTTGAGCGCGGATGACGGGCGGGACGCCCGCCTCGGCCGCGGTCAGGCCGCGTGGTCCGCCCGGTCGAAGACGGGGTGCGCGCGGACTCGGCGCGCGTTGGCGATGCCGATCGCGCTGTCGTGGCTGAGGCGGTTCGCCTCGGCGACATGGTAGAAAGCGACGACGTCGTCGATCCGTTCGAACCGCGCCCCCGCGGCGACGAGGCGGACGTAGAAGTCCCAGTCGTTGCAATTGTGGAACGACGGGTCGAAGCCGGCGACCGCGGCCGCGGCGGCGCGGCGCACGATCGACCAGCTCGGCCCGACCGCGCCGGTGATCGCCAGCGCGGAGAGGATGTCGCCGCCGCCCCAGCCGCACTCGGGCTCGCCGGCGGCGCCGCACGGCCACACCCGCCGGAACTGGCCGACGACCACGTCGGCGTCGCGCCCCGCCCCGAGCAGCGTCGCGGCGGCACCGTCGAGCCAGACGTCGTCGCTGTCGAGGAAGGCGACCCACTCGGCCCGGGCGAGCGCGAGACCGGCGTTGCGCGCGCCCGACGCGCCCGTGTTGCGCGGGAGCAGGAGCGCGCGGATCGACGCGTGCCGCGCCTCGAGCGACCGCAGCACCGCCGCGGTCGAGTCGGTCGAGCCGTCGTCGACCAGGATCACCTCGCGCGGCGCGGGAACCTGCGACAGCACGCTCGCGACCGCCTGCTCGACGGTGCGCGCACGGTTGAAGCAGGGGATGACGACGTCATAGCCGCCGCACCCCACGGCGTGGGGCGGCCCGATCTCTGATGGAAGCATGGCGCTGCCCCTAAAGTGAGGCGGCCCCGATCGCAACGGCGCCGCGCGTCCCGGTTCAGCGCAGCGCGAGCGCGTCGCGGATGATATAATGGAGGTCGGTCTGGTCGAGCAGGCCGCTGACGTTGACGGCGTGCGGGCCATAGGCGGCGATGCGCAGCTGCGTGCCGGTATGGCCCTGCGAGCCCTCCTCGGCGGTGCCGTAATTGACCGTGATCACGCTGCCATCACGCGTCGTCAGCGCCGCGGTGAGTCCGGGCGCGCGCGTGCCATTGCCGACGATCTGGCTGGTGTGCGCGTGGTCGGCGGTGACGATCACCAAGGTGTGGCCGTCCGCCTCGGCGAAGGCGAGGGCCTCCTGCACCGCCTCGTCCAGGTCGACGGTTTCGCCGATCTGGCCGCACGGGTCGGCGGCATGGTCCTGCTTGTCGATCGAGGCGCCCTCGACCTGGAGGAAGAAGCCCTTGGGCCGACCGCGCAGCAGCGCGATCGCCTTGCGCGTCATCGCCGCCAGCGTCGGCGTCGCGGCGGTGCGCTCGGCGTTGGGCCGGCATGTCGCCGGGGGCTGGTCGATGTTGCCGTGGTGGGTGGCGCGCGGTCCCATCCAGCGCACCGGCATGTTGCCGTCGGCGAACAGCCCGATCAGCGGTTGCCGGTCGTCGGCGCGGCGCACCGCGTCCAGCTCGGCGGCGGTACGGACGATGCGATAGCCGCGCGCGCGCGCCTGGTCGAGGAGCGTCCGCCCCTTGTACGTGCCGGCGCGCGCGGTCTCGGCGAAGCTCTCGGCGCCGCCGCCCAGGACCAGGTCGGCGCGCGTCGCGAGCAACTGCTCGGTGATCGAGCCCGCGCCGCCCTGCTCGAGCGCGTTCCCCGGGCAGGTCCGGCTCGTCTCCGCCGGCGCGAAGCAGCTGCGCTGGACGACATGCGCCAGCTGCGCGCCCGGCGTCGCATCCTGGATCGCGGCGGTGGAGACGTCGCCGGTCGCGAGCCCGGCCGCCTTGGCGCGCTCGAGCAGCGTCGGCTGCGGTGCGCCGCGGATGTCGACCCCGATCGCGCCGTTGTAGCTCTTCACCCCCGACGCCCAGGCGGTAGCCGAGGCCGCGCTGTCGGTGACGTAGTTCGGTTTGCCCGTGGCGCGATCGAGCGAGTAATGCGTGTACTGGCCGGTGAAGGGCAGCGCGTCGATGCCCTTGAAATAGCCCCCCGCGCCCTCGGCGTAGTTCCGCGCCAGCGTGATCTCGGAATCGCCCATGCCGTCGCCGATCAGCAGGATGACGTTGCGCACCTCGCCCTCTGCCGCGAGCGCGCGATAGGTGGCCTGCATGTCGCCGCGCAGGCGCCGCGCGCCGCCGGGCCGGCTGAGATCGCCCGTCGCGGCGCGCGACAGGTCGGGCGCGGCGCGCTGCGCGAGCGCCGGCTGGGCATTGGCGGCGAGCAGCGCGGCGAGGGCGAGACGCGGGATCATGCGGTTCTCCTGGGATCGATCGTGAGGCGCCGCGGGGGCGCAGGTCCGAAGCGGCGGCGGTGAGGCCCGGCCGTGCCGGCCGAGGCTTCGCCTTCCCGCCAGCGAAGGACTCCGCCGCCTGACGTACCGGGTCCGGTCGTGCGCCACCGCGCCGCGCTCCAGCGTTATGGCCCCGCTGTGTCAGCTCAGTGACGGTCGCATGTCGGGAACGTTACGGCGCGCCGCGGGTCGATGCCGCGCCCGGTGATCCGGCCGGCATACAGCGTCGGTTCAGTGGCATAAGGGCACGGGAGGCGGCATGAGTGATCCAGAGCGTAGCGCCGGCCGCGACGTGGCCGAGGAGATGGCCGCCCTGTTCGGGCCGGGGGTGCGTCCCGCGTCGGCGGCGCCGCCGCGCCCGCTGCCCGCGCGATCGGGGCGGCGCCGCTCGCTCGCGCTCGGCGCGGCCGGCCTGGCGGTGGCGGTGACCGCCGGTGTGCTCGCCGGTACCAGCGCGGTCGGCCCGGTGGCGCGCTCGCCCGCCGCGCCCGTGCCCACGCGTGCCGCCACCCGCGCTGCCGCGCCCAGCGCGGTGCCGAACGCCACGCCGGGGCCGGCCCCGCTGGCGCTGCCCCCGACCGTGCTCGCCGACTCGCCCGAGGCGGTGCCGCCCGTCGCCGAGATGGCGCGCCCCGCCGAGCGCGCGCCGATCGACCCCGCCGCCCCGCTGCGAGCGCGCGCGACCCTCGCGCCGGTCGCGCCGCGCTACACCGCGCCGCCGCGTCCCACCGCCGCCGAGCGCTACGCGGCGGCCCCGCGCGTGCCGTCGGCGCCGGCCGCGCGTCCGGTCGCGGTGCGCGCCGCGTCGGGCAACGGGGAGCGCTGCCTCGATGATCCCTATTGCGCCGGCGAGCGGCTGTACGACGCCGACGGCGAGGTCGCCGCGGCCTATGCCGAGGCCACCCAAGCGGGCGTGAGCGCGCGGCTGCTGCGCGACTATCGCGGCGAGTGGCTGCGCGCGCGTCGCGTCGGGCGTAGCCGGCCGCGCGAGGCGCTGCGCGTCTACGGCATGGTCGCCGCCGACCTGCGCATGCTCGCCACCGACCCCGAGGGCGAGGACACGCGTGTCGACGAGCGGAGCGCGTGGCGCTGATCACGCTGCGCCACGAGCGCCACGCCGCGCCCACGGGCGCGCGCGCCGGCGACCGGCCGCTGTACGCGATCGGCGACGTCCACGGCTGCTACGACCATCTCCACGCGCTGCTCGCCTGGGTCGCGCGCGACGCCGCCGAGCGCTCACCCGGCACCGCGCCGGTGCTGGTGCTGCTCGGCGACTATGTCGACCGCGGGCCCGAGTCGGCCAAGGTGCTCGCCGCGCTCACGTGGCTGGCGCGCTCCAGCGCGATCACCGCGCGGCTGCTCGAGGGCAACCACGAGGCGATGTTCCGCCTGTTCATGGAGCGGCCCGCGGCGAACGGCCAGTGGCTGCGCTACGGCGGGTCGGAGACGCTGCGCTCCTACGGCGTCGCGCCGCCCGAGGAGGAGCCCGACGCCGCCGCGCTCACCGCGCTGCGCGACCGCCTGTTCGACGCCATGCCGGTGGCGCAATACCGCCTGCTCGAGCGGCTCGAGCCGATGGTGCGCGTCGGCGACTATACCTTCGTCCATGCCGGGGTGCGGCCGGGCGTGTCGCTGCGCGCGCAGCAGCGCGACGACCTGCTGTGGATCCGCGACGACTTCCTCGATCACCCGCATCCCGCCGAGACGATCGTGGTGCACGGCCACACCTGGGCAAGCGACCGGCCGGTGCTGCTGCCGCACCGGATCGGGCTCGACACCGGCGCCTATGAGACCGGCGTGCTCTCTGCCTTGCGGATCGATCGCAACGGGCTGGAGATCGTCCAGGCGGTCGCCGCGGCCTAAGCGGCTGGCCCGTGCGGACGCTTTGCCTTGACGCGCCGCGACCGCGCGGGGCATCAGCCGGCATGGACTCCGCCCCCCCCGCCGACCCGCACCATATGAAGCGCCGCGGCGTGCTGTTCGTCCTCTCCTCGCCCTCGGGCGCGGGCAAGTCGACGATCGCGCGGATGCTGTTGGCGAGCGAGCCCGAGCTGTCGCTGTCGGTCTCGGCCACCACGCGCGCGATGCGGCGCGGCGAGGAGGACGGGCGCGACTATCATTTCGTCTCGCTCGACCGCTTCCGCGAGATGGCGGCGAACCACGAGTTCCTCGAGTGGGCGCACGTGTTCGACCAGCGCTATGGCACGCCGCGCGCGCCGGTGGAGGCGATGCTGGCGGCGGGCAAGGACGTGCTGTTCGACATCGACTGGCAGGGCGCGCAACAGCTCCACCAGATCGCGGGCGGGGATGTGGTGCGCGTGTTCATCCTGCCGCCGTCGATGGAGGAATTGCGCCGTCGGCTCGAGGGTCGCGCCACCGACGCGCAGGAGATCATCGATCGCCGCATGGCGCGCGCGGACGCCGAGATCAGCCACTGGGACGGCTACGACTATGTGCTGGTCAACGACGAGGTCGAGAGCTGCTTCGCCAAGGTGAAGACGGTGCTGGCGGCGGAGCGGCTCAAGCGCTCGCGCCAGACCGGGCTGATCGGCTTCATCCGCAAGCTGCGCACGCCGGCGGGCTGAGGGCAGCGGCGGCGCTACAGCGCCGCGAGAAATGCCACTCCCGCGTCGTAATCGCGCCGTCGCGCCGCGTTGGCAGCCGCGGCGAGCGGGTCCTCGCCCCAATGCTCGGCCTGCCAGCGCTCGTCGAGCGTCGCCGCGTCCCATAGCGACTCGGCGGTCACCGCGCCCTCGGCGAGCGCGAGCGCGCCGACCAGCGTGCCCGTGACGGTCACCAGCGGTGACAAAGCGGCGAGCGCGAAGGCGTCGCGGCTCGCCACCGCCTCGCCGAGCCGCGCCAGCGTCGCCGCCGGCTGGGCACGGTGCATCACGCCGGTGACCAGCGTGAAATGGATGTCGTAGCGCTCGCGCGCCCAGGCGAGCAGCGGGTCCCAGGCGGCGGCCTGACGCTCGACCAAGGCGGCTGGCGTATCGGCGCGATAGCAGAGCAGGTCGCTCTCGGCGTAGCGCGCCAGCCCGGCGGCGAAGTCGGCGCGCGCGGGCGCGACCCGGTCGATCGCGGCGTTGGCCAGCCCGGTGAGCGGCATCGCGCGCGGGTCGAGCGTCTCGCCCACCGCGCGCCACTCCTCGGCCACCAGCGCCGTCAGCGCGTCGCTCGGCAGCGCGAGCGGCGCGCGGCCGGGAGTGCGCACCGGGCGGTCGTCGAGCCGGACGACGCGATCGACGTCGACCGCCACCTCGCTCCAGAACCGCCTCACCGGTCGCTCCGCCACCGCGCCGCGAGCGCGCGCGGCACCGTCGCCATCACCCACAGCGCCGAGAGCACGATCGCGACGCCGAGCAGCCGTGTCGGCAGCGTCACCGCGCGGCCGAGCAGCACCACGCCCAGGATCGCGCCGAAGCTCGTCGCCAGCCTTACCCCCGCGATCGCGAGCCAGCGCGCGAACGCGGGGTCCGCCGGTTCGCTCACGCGCAGCACCCGAGCAGCTCGTCGCGGCGCCGCGCCACGGCATGCGCGCCCGCCGCCCAGAGCGCCGCCTCGCGATGATAGCCCCAGGTGACGCCGACCGCGCGCACGCCGGCGGCGCGCGCCATGGCCATGTCGAAGCTGGTGTCGCCGATCATCACCGTCATATGGGGCGCGGCGCCTGCCTGCGCCATCGCCGCCTGGAGCATCGAGGGGTGCGGCTTGGACGGGTGCCGGTCGGCGGTCTGCAGGGTGACGAAGCGCTCGGTCAGCCCGTGATGTGCCAGCAGCAGCGCGAGCCCGCGGTCGGACTTGCCGGTGGCGACGCCGAGCCGCCAGCCCGCGGCCGCGAACGCGTCCAGCGCGGCGATCAGCCCGTCGTACAGCGGCTCGGGGTCGAGCGCGGCCTCGGCGCGCATCCGCTGGAACGCGGCCTTGTAGTCCGCGGCGAGCGCCTCATGCCGCGCCGGGCCGCCCGCGGGCGCGAGCGCCGCCATCGCCTCGACCAGGCTGAGCCCGACGATACCGCGGATCGAGTCACGAGTCGGTGCGGCGAGACCCGCGCCGGCGAAGGCCGCCTCCATCGCGCGGCAGATGTTGGCCGCGCTGTCGGCGAGCGTGCCGTCGCAGTCGAATATCGCGAGACGTGGGAGCATGCCCGCGCGCTTAGGACGCGCCGCGCGCGAGCGCCAGCCTGGTTCATGCTGCGGTGCAGCGGCAGGGCGTGCGAGCGTCGCGGCGGAGTGCGTGTTAACCCCTTCGTAGGAGGGAACGGATATGGTTAAGCCCAGGGCGGGCGTCGGGGGGCGGCCGCGTGGATGACCGATCACGAGGGTGTGGGGAATGCTGGAAGCCGTTGCACTGACCTATGGCATGCTGCTGAGCTTCGTGCTCTCGGGCGCGTCGCACAATCGCAAGCTGGCGCGGCCGAACCCGCCGGTGCTGAACTACGTGGGCTATGTCCTGTTCGGCGCGACCTGCGCGCTGACCGCGACGCTGTCGGTGTACGCCGCCTGGGGGCTGGCGACCGGGCAGACGCTCTGATCCACTGACCGCGTCCGCCGATAACACCCGTTGACAGCCGCGGTCGCGCGGCGGTTCGATACGCCACCACGATCGAGCGGAGGCGGGATGGACGAGCGGGTGACGATCGCGCTGGAGGACGGCGTCGCCGACGTGCGGCTCGCGCGCGCCGGCAAGATGAACGCGCTGGACCCGGCGATGTTCGCCGCGCTGGCGGCGGCGATCGACCGGCTCGCGGTCACGCCGGGACTGCGCGCGGTGGTGCTCTCGGGCGAGGGGCGCGGCTTCTGCGCCGGGCTCGACATGGCGGCGATGGCGGTGGGCGGATCCGGACTCGCGCTCGCCGAGCGCACGCGCGGCGCGAGCAACGACGTGCAATATGTCTGCACCGGCTGGCGCGCCTTGCCCGTGCCGGTGATCGCGGCGGCGCACGGCGTCGCCTTCGGCGGCGGCTGCCAGCTGCTCGCCGGCGCTGACGTGCGAGTCGCCCACCCCGATACCCGGCTGGCGATCCGCGAGCTGCACTGGGGCCTCGTGCCCGACATGGGCGGCTACGCGCTGTGGCGCGGGAGCGTCCGCGACGACGTGCTGCGCGAGCTGGTCTATACCGCGCGCGAGCTCGACGCCGTCGAGGCTCAGGCGTGCGGGCTGGTCACCTACCTCGATCCCGCCCCGCGCGAGCGCGCGCTCGCGATCGCGCGCGCCATCGCCGCGCGCAGCCCCGACGCGGTGCGCGCCGCGAAGCGGCTGTTCGCGCTCGCCGCCGACGCCGATGCGCCCGCCATCCTCGCCGCCGAGAGCGCGGAGCAGCTGGCGCTGCTGCGCTCGCCCAACCAGGTCGAGGCGGTGCGCGCCAATCTGGAGAAGCGGGAGGCGCGGTTCGGCGAGGCGGGGTAGGGGACAGGTCGCACGACCAAGGGCGTCATCCCGAGCCCGTCTCAGGCTCCACCGTCGAGCTGGCGCGGCCGCCGCGGCAGACACGACGCGGCGCATCCTGAAGCGGGTTCCGCATGACATCCGCGAAGGGGGAGGCGGCGACGCCCCCCTGTCCCAGACGCGCCCCCGCTGCTCCTCCCGCCCCGCCGCGGGACGCCTGCAACACCATGAACGCCACGTTGTTCCCGGTTCATGCAACCGGGCTAGAAGAGACACGTTACGTCGCCAACATGAATTTCGAACGGGAGAATGAAGTCATGCGTAAGCTGATGCTGGCCTTCGGTGCCGCCGCGATGGTCGCGCCGACGCTCGTCGCCACCACCGTCGATGCCGACGCGCAGCGCCGGTACAAGTATCGTGAGTGGCGCGGCAACGACGGTCGCCTGCGCTGCCGCAAGCCCGACGGCACCACCGGCCTGGTGGTCGGCGCGGTGGCGGGCGGTCTGCTCGGCCGCACCATCGACTCGCGCGGTGACCGCACGCTCGGCACCGTGCTGGGCGGCGTCGGCGGCGCGCTGGCGGGTCGCGAGATCGAGCGGAGCGGCAAGCGCCAGTGTCGCTGATGCCACGTCGCGGTTGAGCCTTTCGGCCCGACCGACGTTAGAGGGGCGCGGTCCGCGAGTGCGGGTCGCGCCCTTTCTCTTATGGTTTCAGCGGGAGAGTATCTCATGCCCACGCGCGGTGGTTCGGCACGCTACGAAGGTCTCGGCAAGGACGGCAAGGGTTGGACCTCGACCCAGTCCAAGGCGCTCGACGACCAGCCCTATGGCTTCGGCACGCGCTTCGGCGACGAGCCCGGCACCAATCCCGAGGAACTGATCGCGGCGGCGCATGCCAGCTGCTTCACCATGGCCCTCAGCTTCGCGCTCGCGGGCGCGGGCTACGGCGACGGCACGCTCGAGACGAGCGCGCGGGTCACCGTCGACAAGGACGGCGACGGATTCACCATCACCTCGTCCAAGCTCGACCTCACCGCCAAGATCCCGGGCATCGCACCCGACGAGTTCGAGCGCATCGCCCAGGACGCGAAAGCAAATTGCCCGGTTTCCAAAGTGTTGAACGCGGAAGTCACGTTGACCCACAAGTTGGAGTCGTAAGTGTCTCTGAAATGAACAGGAGGTAGTTTCCCGTTCACGCAACCGCGGCACGGCGGCGTCGTTCATGCGGCATCACTCTTCTGGGAGACAAGTGATGCGTATCATCCTCGCCGCCGCGCTCGCCGCCACCACGCTGGCCAGCGTCCCCGCCGCTGCCGCACCGCAGGACCCGCGCCGCGCCAATCGCGAATATCGCGACGACGTGCGCGACGCGCGCCAGGAATATCGCGAGGATCTGCGCGACGCCGACTCGCGCCGCGACGTGCGCGACGCGCGCCGCGAGTATCGCGACAATGTCCGCGACGCGCGGCGTGACCGCAACGACCGGATCGGCGACTGGCGCCGCTCGGCGCGCTACGACTACAACCGCTACGAGCCTGGCCAGCGCGCTTATTATGCCGACCGTTATTATCGCGATGGCCGCTATTATCGCGCCCGCGCGCTTGGCCGCAACGACCGCATCTATCGCGGCTCCGACAACCGCTATTACTGCCGGCGCAACGACGGCACGACCGGGCTGATCGTCGGCGGTCTCGCCGGGGGCGCGCTGGGCAACATCATCGCCGGGGGCGGTTCGCGCCTGCTCGGCACCGTGATCGGCGCCGGCGGCGGCGCGCTGCTCGGCCAGTCGGTCGATCGCGGTCAGGTGGTCTGCCGCTGATCACCGCCCTCGAGCGGTCTGTATCGCGTACGAACGGGCGCCGGCAGCGATGCCGGCGCCCGTCTCGCGTCAGATGAACCCGCCGCCGAGCATTAGCCGCAGCCCGAAGATCAGGATCAGGACGAGGTTCAGGTTGCGCCCGGTGTTGCGCGACGACAACGCCCCCACCGCGGCGCCGACCACCGCGATCGGGATGACGAACCAATAGCCCCAGGCGAGGAACGGCAGGAACGGCACGATGCCGAGCACCAGCGCGACGAGGCCGATCAGGATCGAGAGCAGGTTGAGCATGTCGGCAAGATGGCGGCAGAGGAGGTGTATTGCAAGGATGAGACGGTGCCGGAAACGAACGATCGTGACCGACGCGCGCCTCGCCTGCCACCACTTCCCCCCTTGACCGGCGGCGGGGGTGGGACAATTTGTCCAGGCACTCGATCAGACATAGCGCTCTTCTGCGCTGGCTATCGCGGGCGGAGGGGAGTAATCGCGGGCGCCATGATCAGCGACAGCAGAGAGGCGCGCGGCGTCGACTACTCGCGCGTGTTCACGCAGGCGATCGACCGACTCCATGCCGAAGGGCGCTACCGCGTCTTCATCGACATCCTGCGCAACAAGGGCAAGTTCCCCAACGCGCGCTGCTTCGCCGGGCACAACGGCCCCAAGCCGATCACCGTCTGGTGCTCGAACGACTATCTCGCGATGGGCCAGCACCCGAAGGTGATCGCGGCGATGGAGGAGGCGCTGCACGACGTCGGCGCCGGCTCGGGCGGCACGCGTAACATCGGCGGCAACACCCACTATCACATCGGCCTCGAGCACGAGCTCGCCGACCTGCACGGCAAGGAGGCGGCGCTGCTGTTCACCAGCGGCTATGTCTCGAACGAGGCGACGCTGTCGACGCTCGCCAAGGTGCTGCCCGGCTGCATCATCTACTCGGACGAGCTCAACCACGCCTCGATGATCGCGGGCATCCGCCATGCCGGCTGCGAGAAGCGCGTGTTCCGCCACAACGATCTCGCGCATCTCGAGGAACTGCTCGCCGCCGACGATCCGGCGGCGCCGAAGCTGATCGCGTTCGAGAGCGTCTACTCGATGGAGGGCGACGTTGCCCCGGTGGGCGCGATCTGCGACCTGGCGGACAGGTATAACGCGCTGACCTATCTCGACGAGGTCCATGCGGTCGGCATGTACGGCCCGCGCGGCGGCGGGATCAGCGAGCGCGACGGCGTGGCCGAGCGGCTGACGATCATCGAGGGCACTTTGGGCAAGGCGTTCGGCGTGATGGGCGGCTATATCGCCGCCGACCGCACGATCGTCGACGTGATCCGCAGCTACGCGCCGGGCTTCATCTTCACCACCTCGCTGTCGCCGGTGCTGGTCGCGGGCGTGCTGGCGAGCGTGCGCCACCTCAAGGCGTCGACCGCCGAGCGCGAGGGCCAGCAGGCCGCCGCCGCGGCGCTCAAGGCGATGCTGCGCGACGCCGGGCTGCCGGTGATGCTGGGCGAGACCCACATCGTGCCGGTGATGGTCGGCGATCCGGTGAAGGCCAAGAAGATCAGCGACATCCTGCTCGCCGAATATGGCGTGTACGTGCAGCCGATCAATTACCCGACGGTGCCGCGCGGCACCGAGCGGCTGCGCTTCACGCCGGGGCCGGCGCACGACGAGGCGATGATGCGCGATCTGACCGCGGCGCTGGTCGAGATCTGGGACCGGCTGGAGCTGCGCCTGGCGGCGTGAGGATGCGGGGGCGGGGCGAGGCAGGGTCGATTCCTGCCCGGCACCGCACCTGCCTGGTCACGCGCCCTCTCTACCGTCATCCCCGCCTCTCATCCCGGCATTCCCGCCTCTCCTCCCGTCATCCCCGCCTCTCCTCCCGGCATTCCCGCTTCTCCTCCCGTCATCCCCGCGGAGGGCGGGGATCCAGACGCGCTGACGCGCGCGAGAAAGCGGCGCGCCAACGCCGAGGCCGTTTGACGCAGCGGTCGCGATCGATCCGCGCCCTCAGCGTGTCTGGGTCCCCGCCTCCGCGGGGAGGACGGTGTTGAAGGTGCTCTCCATGCCCTCTCCCGCTCACACCGCCTGTCCGGCGGCATAGCCGCTCGCCCACGCCCATTGGAAATTATACCCGCCGAGCCAGCCGGTGACGTCGACCGCCTCGCCGATCGCGTAGAGGCCCGGCACCTTGCGCGCCTCCATCGTCTTGGACGACAGCTCGGCGGTGGAGATGCCGCCGACGGTCACCTCGGCCTTGGCGAATCCCTCGCTGCCGTCGGGGTGGAAGCGCCAGTCCGACAGCCGGCGCTCCGCCTCGGCCAGCGCGCGGTCGCTCGCCGCGCCCAGCTCGCCCAGCCCGAGCCGCTCCGCCAGCGCCTCGGCGAGCCGCGCCGGCAATACCAGCGCACCCGCCAGCGTCGCGCGCGGGCGCGCGCGTTTGGCCTCGACGAGCCAGCCGGGCGCCGCGTCGGGGCGGAAGTCGATCGCCACCGCCTCGCCGCGGCGCCAGTAGCTCGATACCTGGAGGATCGCCGGCCCCGACAGGCCGCGGTGGGTGAACAGCGCCGCCTCGGCGAAGCGCGCCTTGCCGACGCGCGCCTCCACCGCGGTGGCGACACCGGAGAGCGCGCGGAACAGCGCCTCGCTGCCCGGCAGCGTCAGCGGCACCAGCGCGGGGCGCGGCTCGACCACCTTCAGCCCGAAGCGGCGCGCGATGTCATAGGCGACGCCGGTCGCGCCGAGCTTGGGGATCGAGGGGCCGCCGGTCGCCACCACCAGCGCCGGCGCCCGATAGGTACGCGCGCCGTGCGCCACGGTGAAGCGCGCGTCGGTGTGCTCGATCGCGCCGAGCGCGGCGCCGAGCCGGACCGTGGCGCCGCCCGCGGCGCACTCGCCGAGCAGCAGGTCGACGATCTGGCGCGCGCTGCCGTCGCAGAACAGCTGGCCCAGCGTCTTCTCGTGCCACGCGATCCCATAACGCTCGACCAGCGCGAGAAAGTCCGCCGCGGTGTAGCGGCCCAGCGCCGACTTGGCGAAATGCGGGTTGGCGGAGAGGTAGCGCTCGGCGGTGGCGTGCAGGTTGGTGAAGTTGCAGCGGCCGCCGCCCGAGATCAGGATTTTCTTGCCCGGCGCGTCGGCGTGGTCGAGCACGACGACGCGGCGACCGCGCTGCCCCGCCATCGCCGCCGCCATCAGCCCGGCGCCGCCCGCGCCGAGCACGATCGCGTCATAGTCTTCCATGCGCGCGCCGTGACATAGCGCGGCGCGCCGCGCCAGTCGGGGTGCTGTCGCTCGGGCGCGATGCAACACTTCTTCCGTCATCCCGGACCGCGTCCGGGATGACGGAAGTGAATAGACGCGGGCCATCAGCAGGCCGCGTCGGTTCCCTCAGTCCACGTCGCCGAAGCCGTGGCCGATCGTCGGCCGCCCCGCCGCGCCGCTCGTGTCGCCGGCGCGCTCCCACCAGTACGGCTGGCGCCTGCGCGTGCCGGTCGCCACCTCGTTGAGCGTGGCGGCGTCGTACAGTCGGCCGCCGAGCATCACCTGCGCCACCTTGTCGCTGTTGCGGATGTCGGCGGTGGGATCGGCGTTCAGCACCACCAGGTCGGCGAGCTTGCCCGGCTCGAGCGAGCCGACGTCTCTGGCATAGCCGAGCGAGGTGGCCGAGGCGATCGTGCCCGCGCGCAGCGCCTCGATCGGGGTCATGCCGCCGCGCACGAAGCTCCACAGCTCCCAATGCGCGCCGAGCCCCGGCTGCTGGCCGTGCGCGCCGATCGCGACCGGCACGCCCTTGTCGGCGAGCTTCTTGGCCTCGCGCGCGGTGACGCCGTCGACGTAATCGCTCTCGGGCGCGATCACGCGACGCGCGTTCTGCGCGGCGAGCAGCGCGGGCGGCGCGTGGCGCGACAGCAGGGGATGGCGCCACACGTCCGTGTGCGCGCGCCAGTACGGGTCGCCCGCCGGCCCGCCATAGGCCACCACCAGCGTCGGCGTGTAGCCCACCTTGGTCTGCGACCAGAGCTGCACCACATCGCCGTAGAAGGTCTCGAGCGGGACGTTGTGCTCGACGGTCGCGTTGCCGTCCTGCACCAGCGTCATGTCGAGCGTGAACAGCGACCCGCCCTCGGGCACCACCTCCATGTTCTCGGCCTGGGCGGCGGCGACCACCATCTGGCGCTGCTCGCGGCGCGGCTGGTTGTAGTTCTTGACGCTGTGCGCGCCCACCGCCTTGAGCCGGCGCACCACCGCCAGCGCGTCGTCGTAGTCGTCGATCTGCGCGTACACGTCGGGCGACTTGGCGCCGTAGATCACCTCGCCGGTCGAGAAGGTGCGCGGGGCGAGCACCAGCCCGGCGCGCTGCAGCTCGGCCGCGGGGAAGATCTCGGCCGAGCGCGACGAGGGATCGTGGATCGTCGTCGTGCCAAGCGCGAGATTGGCCATCGCCGACCAGTTCTGCTGCGGCACCAGCTCGTCGTCGCCCTGCGGGCCGTGCGCGTGCGCGTCGACCAGCCCCGGGATGATCGTCTTGCCGCTGACGTCGACCCTCGTCGCGCCCGCGGGGATCGTCACCGACGCGCGCGGGCCGACCGCGACGATGCGGTCACCGCGGATCAGCACGGTGGCATCGTCGACGATGCCGCCGTCCGCCGCCGCCATGGTGACGACGCGCGCGCCGGTGAGCGCGACCGTGCCCGTGGGCTTGGCCGCGTCCACCTCCATCGACAGCGACACGCCGGTGCGCGGCGGGGTGAAGGACGCACCTCTCGCTCCCTCGTCCGCCGGCGCCGCGCGGAACAGCTGCGCGGTCCGCGCGGTGTACAGCACCGGCCCCGCGCTCCAGTGGATCTGCTCGCCGCCGTTCGACCAGTGGATGAAGTCGGCGCCGTCCGCGCTGACCCGAGTCGCCGGCAGCGCGCTCCCCTTGGTGTCGACGTCGACCGCCTGCTTGCCGGGCAGCAGCGGCATCACGAACGCCTCGTAATTCTGGCGGAAGGCGACATAGTCGCCCGCGGGCGATACCTGATAGTCGTTGACCAGCTCGCCCGCGGCGTGGACCCGCTTGTTCTCGCCGGTCAGATCGGTGCTGACGAGCTGGCGCTTGCCGCCGTCGTTCGCGATCATGAAGACGCGGTCGCCGGTCGCGCCGAACTGCGGCTCGGCGGCGTCGCGCGCGACCCGCTCGGGCGCGCCGCCGCTGGCCGCGACGCGGTACACGCCGCTGCCGGGGTTGCCGCGCGGCGCGGTGAGCTCGCCGCCCTGGCCCTGCTCGAACACGATCGTCCGGCCGTCGGGCGAGAAGCGCGGCCGGCGGTAGGTGCCCGCCGCGGTGGTGACGGTGCGCGCCGCGCCCCCGCTCGCCGCCACGGTGCGGATCTGGCCGAGCGTGTCGTCGTGCCAGCCGACGAACACGATCGTCTTGCCGTCGCGCGACCAGCTCGGGAAGAGCTCGAAGCCGTCGTCGCCGCGCGTCAGCCGCTTGGCCGCGCCACCCGCGACCGGTTTGACCCAGAGCTTGCCGAGCGTCTCGAACACCACCTGGCGCCCGTCCGGCGAGACCTCGGCCCAGCGCGGCATCTTGGTGGCGAAGCGCGCGGGCGCGACCTCGACCTGGGGGTGGACCGAGTCGACCACCACGCGCGTGTCGTCGACGCGGAACGGGATCACCTCCGCCGCGCCGCCACTCGCGGGGACACGGCGTAATTTGCCACCGGCCCAGAAGACGATCGCCTCGTCGCGCGGCGTCCACGCCATGTTGGGGTAGACGCCGGTGACCGCCCAGGTCTCCTGCACGTCGCGGTCGAGCGGACCGTAGATCTTGCGCTCCTCGCCGCTGGCGAGGTCCTTGACCCACAGGCTGCTGACATTGTCGTCGCGGCGCACGAAGGCGATGCGCCTGCCGTCACGCGACGGCGTCGGTCGCACCGCGCCGCCCGCGCCCGAGACGACCGTCGTCACCTCGCCGCTGTCGAGGTCGTAGCGCTCGATGTCGAACAGGTCGGTGCGCGAGTTCTGCGCGTACTCGAAGATCGGCCCGGGCGAGACGTTGCGCGTGTAATAGACGCTCTTGCCGTCGGGCGCGTAGATCGGCTCGCCCAGCTCCTTCTGGAGCACCTCGCTGGCGCGCTTGACCAGCTGCACCCCGCCGCCGCCCGAGACATGGTAGAGCCACACCTCGCCGGTGCCGAGCGAGCGGCCGGTGGTGAAATGCTTCTTGGCGACGATGAAGCGCCCGTCGGGGCTCCACGTCGGCTGGTTGAGCAGGCGGAAGTCCTCCTTGGTGACCTGGCGCTTGTCGCCGCCGTCGAGGTTCATCACCCAGATGTTGTCGCCGCCGCCGCGGTCCGAGGTGAAGGCGATGCGCTTCCCGTCGGGCGAGAAGCGCGGCTGGTGCTCGAAGGCGAGCCCCGCGGCGACCCGGGTCGGCGTGCCGCCCGCGATCGGCAGGGTGTAGATGTCGCCGAGCAGGTCGAAGGCGATCGTCCTGCCGTCGGGCGAGACGTCGAGGTTCATCCAGCTGCCCTCGTCGGTGGCGATGCGCACCTCGCGCGTGCGTAGGCCGCGGGGCGCGTTGACGTCCCATTTGGCGGGCTTGGCCCTGTCGGTCGTGGGCGCGCCCGCGGTGGGGCGGGGCGGGGGGAGCGGGCCGGCCTGGTCGGGCAGCGGCGCGGTCGCCTGGTCCTCGGGCGCCTGGGTCTGCGCCACCGGCGGGTCGTTGGGCGGCGGGGTGACCTGCGCCGCGAGGGGAGCCGAGAGCTGGGCGGCGGCGAGGCAGAGGGCGACGGCGGTGAGAGCGCGCTGGGACATTGTGTGACGATTCCCCTTTCGCGCGGGACGTTAGAGTGTGTGACGCTGGCGGGGAAGCGCTGCGCCCGCGGATGAATTTTCCATGACATCCTAAAGTGCGTCAGAGTCTTGGCCGATCAGAGTCGGCTAGCGTAACGATTGGTCTACGCGGGAATCGTACGTGCTTCACAGCCTGCCCCTCCACCGGTTCAATGAGTCGATCGTGTTGCCGAGCGGCGATCTCGAGCGGATCCAGGCGATGGCCGAGCCGCCGATGCGGCTGGCGCGCCACGCGGTGCTGCGCCGCGAGGGCGAGGCGCCGCGCTATATCTACCTGCTGCTCGACGGCTGGGTCGCCTCCTCGGTGCTGCTGCCGGGCGGCGATCGCCAGATCACCAAGTTTCACCTGCCCGGCGACCTGCTCGGGACGCCGAGCATGTGCCTGGAGCGCACCGCCGACACGCTGACCGCGCTGACGCCGACGAGCGTCAGCCGCGTCCCGCTCGCCGCTTTCGGTGACCTGTTCCAGCGCTCGCCGCGTTTCGCCGCGGCGATGCTGCTGAGCGCGCAGCGCGAGCGTGTCGCGCTGATGGACCGGCTCGCCGCGGTCGGGCGCACGCCGGCGCTGGCGCGCGTGGCGGCGCTGCTGCTCGACCTGGCCGAGCGGCTCGGCACGCTGGGCGGCGGCGCGGTGAGCGAGTTCGAGCTGCCGGTCACGCAGGAGCAGATCGGCGACCATCTCGGGCTCACCGCGGTGCACGTCAACCGCGTCTTCCGACAGCTGGTCGAGACCGGGCTGATCGCGCGGCAGCGCCAGCGCGTCACGCTGCTCGACTGCGCGCACCTCAAGTCGGTGTCGGGGCGGCAGGAGCGCGTGCCCGCGCAGGACGTGAGCTGGCTAGCAGGGGCACAAGCGGGGGTCTGAGCGTTTCCTAGCTCCTCCCCGCTCGCGAGGAGACCAAGATCCTCCCCGGCACGGGGAGGGGGACGGCCGCGAAGCGGTGCTGGAGGGGGCTCTCCCCGTAGCGCAGCGCTCGCGGACACCCGGCTCCACTAGGCTTCGCATGGTTCCCTTCCCGTGACGGGGAGGGCCTACTCCCGTTCCCCATAAGCCGGCAGCGCCAGCTTCCACCGTATCGCCGCCGCCCGCAGCGCGAAGCCAGCGCTCGCCGCCACGCTCGCCGCGACCACCGGCGGCACACCCAGCTGGCGCAGCGCGACGTGCAGCCCCGCCGCCAGCGCCGCCGCGGTGACGTACAGCTCGGGGCGCATCAGGATCGAGGGCTCGCCCGCGAGCACGTCGCGGATGATGCCGCCGACGCAGCCCGTCACCACCCCCATCAGCGCCGCCGGCACCGGCGGCACGCCATAGCCCAGCGCCTTGGCCACGCCATATACCGCGTAGGCGGCGAGCCCGACCGCGTCGAACCAGTCGAGCGCGGCGCCGCGCCACCAGCGCTCGGGCGTCGCCCAGATCACCGCGGCCATCACGAGGCACACCGCGGCGACCCGAGCGTCATGCACCCAGAAGACCGGCGCGCCGATCAGCAGGTCGCGCACCGTGCCGCCGCCGACACCGGTCACCAGCGCGAAGAAGGCGAGCGTCACCGGCGTCTGCGCGCGCCGCGCCGCGGCCAGCGCACCCGAGGCGGCGAACACCGCGATCCCCGCGACGTCGAGATAGGGGGCGAACGCGGGCAGCAGCACCGTGGGCTCGAGCGGCGGCGTCATCGCGCGCGGCCTCAGTCGCGCTCAATCAGGTAGTTCATCCGCGCCGCCGCGATCGGGCGGGCGCGATCGTCCTGCCACGCCACCGCCTCGACGTTGGCGACGCGCGTGCCCAGCCGCGTGATCGTCCCGGCCGCGCGGGTGACGTGATCGCGCCCCCCACGCATGAAGTCGACCGTGACGTTGATCGGCTTGACCCGACCGCCGCCCTCGCCCGCGAGCGCGTGGTGGAGCGCCGCGATCGCGGCAACCTCGAGCAGCCCCGAGATCGCGCCGCCCTGGAGGAACCCCGGGCGGCCGACGACGTCCTCCCCGAACGGCATCACGATCAGCGGCGCGCCATCGTCGCCGACCTCGAGCGCGGCGCCGAGCAGCTCGGCATAGGGCGGGAGCTTCACGGCGCCACCTTGGGATAGGTGCCGCTGGGCACCATGAAGGTGGCCGCGACATGCGCCACCGGGTCGGCGAGGTCGCCGTCGTGCGCGATGCCGCGCGTGAAGGCGATCGAGCGCGCCACGCGCAGGCACTCGGCGCGACCGATCACGGTCTGGCCGGGGCGTGCCGGGCGGAGATAGTCGATCCGCAGGTCGAGCGTGGCGTGCGGCGCGAAGGCGGCGATGCGCTGCCACACCGCGATGCTGGTCGCCACGTCCATCAGCGCGATGATCGGCCCCGAGGCGAGCACGCCGCTGTCCTCGTCGCCGACCAGGTCGGGCGAGAAGGGCAGCGCCAGCTCGACCCAGCCGGGGCCGCGATCGTGGTAGCGGATGCCCAGCCGCGCGCTGTGCCCGCCGAAGTTGCGGCTCTGGAGCGCCTTGAGCGCGGCGGCCGGGTCGAGGTCCATGCCCCAGCGTCTACACGGGCGGCCGAGCGGTGCAACCGGGGGCTGGGCCTGCCCGGCCGATCCGCGGCGGGAGCCGGCGCGATGGCAAGGCTCGCCTACCCCACCGGCGTCATCCTGAACTCGTCTCAGGATCCACTGGTCCGCAGGTGCCGCGATGCCTGCGCACGCGGCGAGGTAGATCCTGGGATGAGCTCAGGATGACGCCAGCGAGAGGCTGAACGTCGCGCAACGCCCGGGCGTCGAAGCACGCCCGCTACACCCCTCACCCGCGCCTGGTGCCGCGCCGACCCTCGCCACCCGCGCGCGCGCGCCGCTCGCCGCGGCGCTCCTTGCGCACCGTCTTGGCATGCGCCCGCGCGCGCGCCTTCTTCTCCTCGCGGGTCGGCGGGGCGCGCTCGTCGAGCGGCATCATGTCGCCCGCCATCGCCTCGAAGCCGAGCGACGCCAGGCTCTCCGCGAGGTGCGACGGCAGCTCGGCGGTGACGTCGATCTCGCCGCCGTCGGGATGGTCGACTCGGATGCGCCGCGCGTGGAGGTGCATCTTGCGGCTGATCCCCCCGGTGAGGAACGCCGCCGGGCCGCCGTATTTGCCGTCGCCCACGATGGGATGGCCGATCGCGGCCATATGGACGCGCAGCTGGTGCGTGCGCCCGGTGAAGGGCTGCAGCTCGACCCAGGCGGCGCGGTTGCCCGCGCGCTCGATCACGCGGTAGCGCGTCCGCGCCGCCTGGCCCTCGGCCTCGTCGACGTGCATCTTCTCGCCGCCGGTGCCGGGCTGCTTGGCAATCGGCAGCTCGACCATGCCGTCGTCGATCGACGGCACGCCGACGATCAGCGCCCAATAGACCTTCTTCGCGGTGCGCCCCGAGAAGGCCTTAGCGAAGAAGCCCGCGGCGCGCGCGGTGCGCGCCACCAGCAGCGCGCCCGACGTGTCCTTGTCGAGCCGGTGGACCAGCTTGGGCCGACCCTGCGACTCGTCCTGCAGCGCGTCGAGCAGCCCGTCGACGTGCGCCGTGGTCTTGGTGCCGCCCTGCGTGGCGAGGCCGGGGGGCTTGTTGAGTACCAGCGCCTGCGCGTCGCGGTGGATCACCAGCTCGCGCGCGAAGGCGATCTCGTCGTCGCTGAGCGGCGCGCGCTGGCGCTCGGGCTTGGCGTCGACGCGGACCGGCTCGGGCGGTGGCACGCGCAGCACCTGTCCGGCCTGGACGCGGTCGCCCGGGCCGACTCGCGCGCCGTCGAGGCGGAGCTGACCGGTGCGCGCCCATTTGGCGACGGTGGTGAAGCTGGTGCCGTCGAGGTGGCGCTTGCACCAGCGGTCGACGCGGATGCCGTCGTCGTCGAGCGCGACGGTGAACTGGCGGACGCCCTCGCCGCTCATGCCGCCACCCGCACCAGCGCGAGCCCGGCGAACACCGCCGCGATCGCGCCGACCACCGAGACCAGGGCGTAGCCGAGCGCGCCGAGCGCGGCGCCGCGCTGGATCATCGCAGCGGCGTCCAGCGCGAAGGCGGAGAAAGTGGTGAAGCCGCCCAGCGCGCCGACGCCGAGCAGCAGCCGCCACTGGTCGCTGCCGCCCGTGCGCGCGAGCGCGCCGACGAGCAGCCCCATCAGCAGCCCGCCGACGAGGTTGACGGTCAGCGTGCCCCAGGGCCAGCCGGGTCCGAGCGCGGCGGTCATCGCGCGCCCGGTCAGGTAGCGCCCGGCGGTACCGACCGCGCCGCCCGCCATGACGAGAAAGAGGGAGTTCATCGCGCCCCCCTAGTCCTTTTCGCTGACCAAGGAAATCGCGGGCAGACGAGGGCGTCGCGCGATCGCCGGAGCCGGCGGACGGGAGCGGGCGAACGGGGGCGGGGGGATCGCGTAGGCCGGCGCTTCGGCTACAGCGACTCTACCCTGGCGAAGTCCAGTCCTGCCGCGACGCGGCGCTCGTGCTCGCCCAGCCGGGTGAACACCAGTACGTCCGGTCCCTTCGCCCAGTCCTGCCCCGCGGTGAGCGACGCGATCCGCCGCGCGATGCCGGGGCCGCCGTCGACGAAGCGTACCCCTGCCGGCGCCGCCGCGGCGAGCTCGTCGCCCAGCAGCGGGAAATGCGTGCAGGCGTTGACCACCACGTCGATCCGGTCGCCGCCGGGCTGGTGGAACAGCCCCGCCAGCGCCTGCGCCACCGCCGCCGGCGCGGGCGCCGCGCGCGCCAGCTTGGCCTCGGCCAGCTCGACCAGCGCGGCCGAGCCGTGGCGCAGCACCAGGCAGTCGCCCGCGAAGCGCGCCGCGAGGTCGTCGACATAGGGCTGGCGCACCGTCGCCTCGGTGCCGAGCACGCCGATGACGCGGCTGACGCTCATCAGCGCGGCGGGCTTGATCGCGGGCACGGTGCCGACCACGGGCACGTCGAGCGCGGCGCGCACCGCGGGCAGAGCGATCGTCGAGGCGGTGTTGCACGCGATCACCGCCAGCCGCGGGCGATAGCGCTCGACCAGCCGCCCCAGCAGCGCCGGCACGCGCGCCGCGATCTCGCTCTCCGCGCGCGTCCCATACGGGAAGCCGGCCGAGTCGGCGGCGTAGACGATCGGCGCGTGCGGCAGCAGCGCGCGCGTTGGGGCCACCACCGAGAGCCCGCCCACGCCCGAGTCGAAGAACAGGATCGGCCGCGCGTCGCTCATCGCCCGCGCGCTTAGGGCCTCTCCCCGCCGTCGGCAACGCCGCGCGCGCCGGGTGGTAGCGTACCCGAAATGTTTCGGTTAGAGAGGGGGCCGAATGGGGGACCGGAGCTGACCGCCGAACTCGTCTGGACGCTGCCCGCGGCCGCGCTGCTGCTGGGCTATCTGCTGGGATCGATCCCGTTCGGGGTGCTGCTCACCCGCGCGTTCGGCGCCGGTGACCTGCGGCAGATCGGCTCGGGCAACATCGGTGCCACCAACGTGCTGCGCACCGGGCGCAAGGGCCTGGCCGCGGCGACGCTGCTGCTCGATCTCGCCAAAGGCGCCGCGGCGGTGCTGCTGGCGCGCTGGTGGCTGCCGGGCGCCGAGCCCTATGCCGCGGCGGCGGCGATGGTGGGGCATTGCTATCCCGTGTGGCTGCGCTTCCGCGGCGGCAAGGGCGTGGCGACGCTGATGGGCGTGGCGCTGGCGCTGTACTGGCCGCTCGGCGCGGTGTTCGCGCTGCTGTGGCTCGGGCTGCTCGCGCTGGTGCGTATCTCCTCGCTCGCCGGCATGGTGGCGGCGATCAGCACGCCGGTCGCCGCGGCGGTGCTCGACGAGTTCGACCTCGTGCCGCTGCTGATGGGCCTGGCGGCGCTCGTGCTGTGGAAGCATCGCGCCAATATCGCACGGCTGATCGACGGCACTGAGCCGCGCGTCGGCCGCTCCGCCTCGACCGACGCGGCCGAGCAGGGGTAAGAGGCCGCCCGGGCATGGACGAGGCGGCGGAACGTTCGGCGCGGCTGCGGCTGATCCGCACGCCCTCGATCGGCCCGATCGGCTACCGCCGCTTGCTCGCGCGCTTCGGCTCCGCCGCCGTCGCGATCGAGGCTCTACCCGAACTGGCGCGGCGCGGTGGCGGCCGCGCGCCCGCCGTGCCGGCACCCGACACGATCGAGCGCGAGCAGGCGCTGATCGAGAAGCTCGGCGCGCGTCACCTGCTGCTGGGGGACCCCGAATATCCGCCGCTGCTCGCCGAACTCGACGATGCGCCGGCGGTGCTGACGCTGCGCGGCGACCTCGCGCTGGCCGCGCGACCGACCGTGGCGATCGTGGGCGCGCGCGACGCCTCGGCCGCGGCGTGCCGCTTCGCGCGCGAGCTGGCGCGCGACCTCGCCGCGGCGGGGGCCGGGATCGTCTCCGGCCTGGCGCGCGGCATCGACGGCGCCGCGCATCTCGGCGCGCTGCCCGCGACGATCGGCGTGGTGGCGGGCGGGATCGACGTCGCCTACCCGCCGCAGCACGCCGCGCTGCAGGAGCGGATCGCGCGCGAGGGGCTGCTGCTCGCCGAGATGCCGCCGGGCACCGAGCCGCGCGCGCGCCATTTCCCGTACCGCAACCGCATCGTCACCGGGCTGGCGCTCGGCACCCTGGTGGTGGAGGCGGCGCCGCGGTCGGGCTCGCTGATCAGCGCGCGGCTGGCGGGCGAGCAGGGGCGCGAGGTGATGGCGGTGCCGGGCCATCCCAGCGACCCGCGCGCGCGCGGCTGCAACGCGCTGATCCGCGACGGTGCGACGCTGGTGCAGGGCGCGGCGGACGTGCTCGAGCAACTGCGCCCGCTCGACCCGCGCGCGCTGCCCCCGCGGGCCACGGCGTGGGAGAGCGTGCGCGAGCCGGCGGTCGTCTACGGCGACGTCGAGCGCGCGCGGGTCGAGTCGCTGCTCGGCGCGGCGCCGGTCGCGACCGACGAGCTGGTGCGGCAGAGCGCGCTGCCCGCGGCGCTGGTCCAGGACGTGTTGCTCGAGCTCGAACTCGCCGGGCGGCTGGAGCGCCACCCCGGCGGGCGCGTCAGCCGGTTGACGTAGCCGTGGGCGATCGCGACGCGGGCGAGCGACAGGCTGCTCCTGGAGGGCGGGGCCGGAGCCACACGCTCCTCGTCATCCCGGACCAAGTGCGGGATGACGTGGGATGGGGGGCGCACGAGAAGGTCCACCGATCGGCGGTGACAGCAGACGAGCGCGAGGGTCAGAACGATGGCCTGTTGCCCCGCGGCTCCCCTCAATCACCCATGCGCGGTGATCCACTCCTCGACCACCGGCGCGATGCGGTTCCGCCACTTCGACCCGTTGAAGATGCCGTAGTGACCGACACCCTCGGCCATGTGATAACGCTTGTGCGCGTCCGGGAGCGACGTGGCGCAGGTCAGCGCCGCCTTGGTCTGGCCCAGGCCGGAGATGTCGTCGCGCTCGCCCTCGATCGCGAGCAGCCCGACGTCGGTGATCGCGCCGAGATCGACCGGGCGGCCGCGGTGGGTCATCTCGCCGCGCGGCAGCGCGTGGGCCTGGAACACGGTGTCGATCGTCTGGAGGTAGAATTCGGCGGTCATGTCGCAGACCGAGCGGTACTCGTCGTAGAAGCGCTTGGTGGCGTCCGCGCTCTCGCCGTCCCCGGTGACCAGATGTTTGAAGAGCTCATAGTGGCTCATCATGTGGTTGCCGAGGTTCATCGTCATGAAGCCGCCGAGCTGGAGGAAGCCCGGGTACACGCGCCGCCCGGCGCCGGGGTAGAGCATCGGCACGGTGGCGATCACGTTCTGCTCGAACCAGGCGAACGGCCGCTCGGTGGCCAGCGTGTTGACCGCGGTGGGCGCCTCGCGCGTGTCGATCGGGCCGCCCATCATCGTCAGCGTGCGCGGGCGGCACGGGTGCCGGTCGGCGCTCATCAGCGCGGCGGCGGCGAGGCAGGGCACCGAGGGCTGGCACACCGCCAGCATGTGCGCGCCGCGAGGGGCCTCCGCATCGCCGGCGTCGGGGCCGATCGCCTCGAGGAAGGCGACCAGATAGTCGATGTAATCGTCGAGGTCGAACTGGCCCTCGGTCAGCGGCACCAGCTTCGCGTCGCGCCAGTCGGTGATGTAGACGTCGGCGAAGGGCAGCATCCGCTCCACCGTGCCGCGCAGCAGCGTGGCGAAATGACCCGACATCGGCGCCGCGATCAGCAGCCGCGGCCCGCCCTCGACCCCCTCGCGGCGGAAGCGCTTGAGCTGGCCGAAGGGCAGCTGGAGCACGATCTCCTCGGTCACCGCCACCTCGCGGCCCTCGACCGTCGTGGTGTCGAGCGCGAAAGCGGGCTTGCCGCGCGAGGCGGAGGCATGCGCGAACACCTCGAGCGCGCTGGCCATCACGGGGCCGCCGCCCAGATAGGCGAACGGATTGGACGGGTTGTTGAGCCAATTGGCCCCGACCGTCGCCATCGCGCTCGCCGAGGCGAGCCACGACCGCTGCCACTCATATGCGTCGTACAGCATCCGCTTCCTTCCGCCCATGAGATGGGCCTCGATCGGTCGTAATACAAAACCTACCAACAGGTAACGCACGAAGCCGGGAGGAGTGGCGATCGTGCCGCGATGGTGTCCGCGACGCCACACACGTTGAGCCGCCTGCCGGGCACTGCTAGGCGCCGGGCATGGCTAGCCTTCCCGACGTCGCCCCCTCCCGCCGTCTGGGCAACCTCACGATGGTGTGGCAGCACGCGCGCGCCTATCCGGCGCAGATCGCGGCCGCCTTCACCGCGCTGGCGATCACCTCGGCGGCGACGATCGCGATCCCGTACAGCTTCAAGCGCGTGATCGACCGCGGCTTCGCCGCCGGCGACGGCTCGTCCGCGGCGGTCGCGTCGTCGTTCCATTATATGCTGATGATCGTGCTGGTGCTGGCGCTGGGCACCGCGGTGCGTTTCTATTTCGTCGCCTGGCTGGGCGAGCGCGTCGTCGCCGACATCCGCGAGCGCGTGGTGCGCCACCTCATGACGCTCAGCCCCGCCTTCTACGAGGAGAACCGCCCGTCCGAGATCGCCTCGCGGCTGACCGCGGACACCGGGCAGATCGAGACGGTGGTCGGCATGACCATCTCGGTGGCGCTGCGCAACAGCTTCACCGCGGTGGGCGGGCTGATCTATCTCTTCGCGATCTCGCCCAAGCTGGCGTCGCTGCTGCTGCTGGGCATCCCGCTGATGATCCTGCCGATCACCTTGCTGGGCCGGAAGGTGCGCGCGTATTCGCGCACCTCGCAGGACCGCGTCGCCGACGTCGGCACGATCGTCACCGAGGTGCTGGGGGCGATGAAGATCGTCCAGGCGTTCGGCCAGGAGGGGCGCGAGAGCGCGCGCTTCGCCGGCGCGGTGGAGGCGACGATGGACGCCGCCAAGCAGCGCATCGGCCTGCGCGCGGTGATGACCGCGATCGTGATCGGCCTGGTCTTCGGCGCGATCACGCTCGTGCTGTGGGAGGGCGCGATCGACGTCGCGGCGGGGCGGCTCTCGGGCGGTGCGATCGCCGCCTTCGTGCTGACCGGCGGCATCGTCGCGGGCGCGTTCGGCGCGCTGACCGAGGTGTACGGCGACCTGCTGCGCGGCGCGGGCGCGGCGGGGCGGCTGGCCGAGCTGCTCGACGAGCGCCCCGCCATCGCGGCGCCGGCGCATCCGGTGGCGCTCCCGGTGCCGGCCGAGGGCCGCGTCGCGCTGGAGGGGGTCGAGTTCCGCTACCCGACGCGCCCCGACATGGCCGCGCTGCACGACTTTACCCTGAGCGTCGCGCCGGGCGAGACGGTCGCGGTGGTCGGCCCGTCGGGCGCGGGCAAGTCGACGTTGTTCCAGCTGATCGAGCATTTCTACGAGCCCGTGGGCGGCCGCGTGCTGGTCGACGGGGTCGACCTGCGCCGGGCCGACCCGACCGAGGTGCGCGCGCGCATCGCGATGGTGCCGCAGGAGACCGTGATCTTCGCCACCAGCGCGCGCGACAACCTGCGCTACGGCCGCTGGGACGCGAGCGACGACCAGGTCTGGGCCGCGGCCGAGGCGGCCAACGCGGCGGATTTCCTGCGCGCGCTGCCCGAGGGGCTCGACACCTTCCTCGGCGAGGGCGGGGCGCGACTGTCGGGCGGGCAGCGCCAGCGAGTCGCGATCGCGCGCGCCTTGCTGCGCGACTCGCCGATCCTGCTGCTCGACGAGGCGACCAGCGCGCTCGACGCCGAGAGCGAGCGGCTGGTGCAGGACGCGCTCGAGCGGCTGATGGCGACGCGCACCACGATCGTGATCGCGCACCGGCTGGCGACGGTGCGCGCGGCGTCGCGGATCGTGGTGATGGACGGCGGCCGGATCGTGGAGGAGGGGACGCACGCCACGCTGATCGCGCGCGGCGGGCTGTACGCGCGGCTGGCGAGCCTGCAGTTCGACGCGGCGGCGTAGGGACGGAACCCGATCCTCCCCGCTCGCGGGGAGGTGGCCGGGGCCGAAGGGCGTTGTGGAAGGGGGCTTCCCCCAACGCGACGTTCGCGCGCGTGGAGCGCCCCCTCCGTCAGCGCTGGGGCGCCGCCATCTCCCCTTGCCGGGAGGATCTGGATCAGCTCACCCGGTCGATCGCGTCCATCGCCAGCCCGCCCGGCACGATCATCAGCGGCACCGGCAGCGTACCCGCCTCGGCGGCGAAGTGGCTCACCAGCGCGCCCGGCGCGCCGCCCGCCGCGGCGCCGAGCACCAGCGCGGCGATCTGCGGGTTGGCCGCGATCATCTCGCGGATCACCTTGGGGCCGTCGCCGCTGCGCACCGTCAGCGACGGGCGCACGCCCGATTCCTCCAGCAGCGTCCCCGCCGCGCGCGCCACCAGTCCCTCGGCGTGCTGGCGCTGTTCCTCCTCCATCGTCGCCTGCACTCCGCCGAACGGGCTGAACTCCGGCGGCGGCAGCAGCGCGAGGATCTCGACGCCGCCGTTCGTCCGCACCGCGCGGCGCGCGGCGAAGCGCAGCGCGCTCAGCGCCTCGGGGGTGTCGTCGACGACGGTGAGATAGATGCGCATCGGTCCGGGGCCCCCTGGTCGCGAGCGGTGTACCGCCGCGCGGCGCGGGCGCGCAAGACGCGGGCGGGAAGGGAGCAGGAGGGGGCGAGAAGGGGGGTGGGGTTGACCCTGCGTCGCGCGTCCGCGAGAGACGCGGGCAACTCCCAGGATCCGCTCGAGGACTCACGATGCCCATCGAAATCAAGATGCCTGCCCTGTCGCCCACGATGGAGGAGGGCACGCTGGCCAAGTGGCTCGTCAAGGAGGGCGACGAGGTCAAGGCGGGCGACATCATGGCCGAGATCGAGACCGACAAGGCGACGATGGAGTTCGAGGCGGTGGACGAGGGCCGGATCAGCAAGATCGCGGTCGCCGAGGGCACCGACGGCGTGAAGGTCGGCACCGTGATCGCGCTGCTCGAGGGCGAGGGCGACGAGTCCGGTGAGAGCACCCCCGCCCCGGCGGCGAAGGAGAGCGAGCCGCGCCCGTCGCCGGAGGACCCGAACAAGACCGGCAGCGAGGCCGAGGCCGCGCCCGAGGACGTCGAGGACCACGGCAAACCCGCCGACTCGCAGGCCGCCGCCCCGGTCGCCACGCAGGCGCAGGCCGCGGCGCCGCAGCGCGCCGCGGGCGAGCGCGTGAAGGCCAGCCCGCTGGCGCGCCGCGTCGCCGCCGAGCGCGGCGTCGACCTCGGCTCGGTGAGCGGCACCGGCCCGAACGGCCGCATCGTCCGCGCCGACGTCGAGGGCGCCAAGGCCGGCGCCGCCGCCCCGGCCGCGAGCACCGCCGCGCCCGCACCCGCCCAGGGTGCCGGGGCCGCCCCGCCCGCGCCCAGGCCCGCCCAGATCCCCGACGTGCCGCACGAGCTCACCAAGCTCAGCAACATGCGCAAGACGATCGCGCGCCGCCTGACCGAGTCGAAGCAGCAGGTGCCGCACATCTATCTCACGGTCGACGTGGAGCTCGACAAGCTGCTCAAGCTGCGCGGCGAGCTCAACGCCGGGCTGGAGTCGCGCGGGGTGAAGCTGTCGGTCAACGACCTGCTGATCAAGGCGCTCGCGGTGGCGCTGGTCCAGGTGCCCAAGTGCAACGTGATGTTCACGCCCGACCAGCTCGTCAGCTTCGCGCGCGCCGACATCTCGGTGGCGGTGTCGACTCCGGAGGGGCTGATCACGCCGGTGATCACCGAGGCGGACACCGCCTCGCTGTCGAGCATCTCGACCCGGATGAAGGATCTGGCCGCGCGCGCGCGCGACAAGAAGCTGAAACCCGAGGAGTTCACCGGCGGCACCGCCTCGATCAGCAACATGGGTATGTTCGGGATCAAGCAGTTCCAGGCGGTGATCAACCCGCCGCAGGGCATGATCCTGGCGATCGGCGCGGGCGAGAAGCGGCCGTGGGTGCTCAAGGACGGCGCGCTCGGCGTCGCCTCGGTGATGTCGGCGACGGGCAGCTTCGATCATCGCGCGATCGACGGGGCGGACGGCGCGCAGCTGATGCAGGCGTTCAAGCAGCTCGTCGAGAACCCGCTGGCGATGCTCGCCTGAGCCGGGACGGGCGATGGCGCAGATGGAGCTGCCCGCGGTGTGGCGCGAGTGGGCCTGGGGGCTGCTCGCGCTGGGCGTGACCGCGCTCGTCTTCAAGGGCGCGGCGTGGAGCTACCCGCAGGGCGCGGAGACGATCTGGCTGGTCGGCGCGGGCACGATGGTGGCGGTGGCGCTGCTGGGCGCGCGCGACGTGTGGGAGGTGCAGCAGCGCGACGAGCCGCGGCGGGGGGCGCGCGCGTGAGCGGGGCGACCGCCCCCGCCGCGGCGCCGCCGAGCAGCGCGCCGACGATCCGCGTCACCGCGATGCCGGCGGACGCCAACGCCTATGGCGACATCTTCGGCGGCTGGCTGATGAGCCTGATGGACTCGGCGGCGGGGCTGACCGCGGCGCGGCGCGCGCGCGGCCGCGCGGTGACGATCGCGATGGACGGGATGCAGTTCCACGCCCCCGTCCACGTCGGCGACGAGGTGTCGGTCTACGCGTCGATCGAGCGCGTCGGGCGCACCTCGATCGCGATCCAGGTGGAGAGCTGGGCGCGCGACCGCCACGGCGAGGAGTCGCGCAAGGTGACCGAGGCGCGCTTCACCTTCGTCGCGATCGACGAGGACCGCCGCCCGCGCGAGGTGCCGCCCGCGGCGTGACATGATTCCCCGGGTGCGCGCGGACGCCGCGTCACCCATCAGATGGCAAACAGGGGCTGCGGCCCGGGAGTGGCTCAATGGCTGACACCTACGACCTCATCGTGCTGGGCTCGGGCCCCGGCGGTTACGTCTCCGCGATCCGCGCGGCGCAGCTCGGGCTGAAGGTCGCGATCGTCGAGCGCGAGCGGCTGGGCGGCATCTGCCTCAACTGGGGCTGTATCCCGACCAAGGCGCTGCTGCGCACGTCCGAGGTCTATCATTACATGACCCATGCCGCCGATTACGGGCTCAAGGCGGAGAATGTCGGCTTCGATCTCACCAAGATCGTCGAGCGCAGCCGCAAGGTCGCGGGCCAGCTCAACGCCGGTGTCAAAGGCTTGATGAAGAAGAACAAGGTGACGGTGGTCGAGGGCGTCGGCGCGCTCAGCGGCAAGGGTAGGCTGAGCGTCAAGCAGGGCGGCGGCACGGTCGAGCTCGAGGCCAAGCATATCATCGTCGCCACCGGCGCGCGCGCGCGTGACCTGCCCTTCGCCAAGGCCGACGGCAAGCGCATCTGGACCTATCGCCACGCGATGGTGCCCGAGGAGATGCCGACCAAGCTGCTGGTCATCGGCTCGGGCGCGATCGGTATCGAGTTCGCCAGCTTCTACAACGACATGGGCGCGGACGTCACGGTCGTGGAGATGCTGCCGCGGATCCTGCCGGTGGAGGACGAGGAGGTCAGCGCCTTCATGGAGAAGCGCCTCACCAAGGAGGGCATCCGCATCCTCACCGGCGTGGGCGTCGAGTCGATCGAGACCGGTGCGGAGTCGGTCAAGGCGACGATCAAGGGGAAGGACGGCAAGAGCGCGACCGAGGCGTATAGCCACGTCGTCGTCGCGATCGGCATCGTCCCCAACACTGAGAACATCGGGCTAGAGACGCTGGGCGTGCAGACCGAGCGCGGCCACATCAAGGTCGACGGCTATGGCCGCACCAACGTGGAGGGGATCTACGCGATCGGCGACGTCACCGGCGCGCCCTGGCTGGCGCACAAGGCGAGCCACGAGGGGGTCGTCTGCGTCGAGAAGATCGCGGGGCAGGACCCGCACCCGTTCGAGACGTGGAACATCCCGGGCTGCACCTACTCGCGCCCGCAGGTCGCCAGCGTCGGGCTCACCGAGGCCAAGGCCAAGGAAGGCGGGCGCCAGGTGAAGGTCGGCAAGTTCCCCTTCATCGGCAACGGCAAGGCGATCGCGCTGGGCGAGGCGGACGGCTTCGTGAAGACGGTGTTCGACGCGAAGACGGGCGAGCTGCTCGGCGCGCACATGGTCGGCGCCGAGGTGACCGAGCTGATCCAGGGCTATGTCGTCGCGCGCCAGCTCGAGACCACCGAGCACGAGCTGATGGAGACGGTGTTCGCGCACCCGACGTTGAGCGAGATGATGCACGAGAGCGTGCTCGGCGCCTACAACCGCGCATTGCACATCTGACCCGCGGCGGCGCGCGGCGCGCGGGGGCGTCCTATAATCGGCGGTATGATCTACGCGTCGCGCCCCGCCCGTTACCCGCTGCTCGTCGCCGCCGCGCTGTGGCTCGTCTCGCTGGTGGTGTTCGCGCCGGGCGTGGCGGAATATGACTCGGTCGAGCAGTTCCGCCAGGTCCTGAGCGGCCAATATGACGACTGGCACCCGCCCGTCATGGCCTGGCTGTGGCGCCGGCTGCTGCCGCTCGGCGACGGCGCCACCCCGCTGCTGGTGTTCCAGCTCACCGGCTATTGGCTCGGGCTGGGGCTGATCGCGGGTGCCCTGGCGCGGATCGGGCGGGCGGGCGCGGGCTGGACGGTGCTGCTGATCGGGCTGCTGCCGCCCTTCCTCGGCTGGCAGGCGGTGGTGCTCAAGGATGCGCAGCTCGTCGGCGCGGCGCTGGGCGCCTTCGGGCTGGTGGCGTGGTGGCGGCTGCGCGATCGGCCGATCCCCCCCGCGGCGGCGCTGCTCGCCGCGCTGCTGTTCGGCTACGCGCTGCTGGTGCGCGCCAACGCGGCCTTCGCGCTGGCGCCGCTGATCGCCGGGCTTTTCCCGGTGCGGCGCGCGGGCGCGCTGGTCGTCGGCTCGGCGGTCCTGCTCGCGCTGACGCTCGCGCTGGCGGGGCCGATCAACCACCGGCTGATCGGCGCGCGCCCGAGCGGGGTGGAGAAGACCCAGCCGCTCTACGACCTCGCCGGCATCGCGGTGCGGGCGCCGGGCTCGCACTCGGTCGGGCTGTCGCGCGACGCGGCGCGGCAGCTGCGCGCGAACCATTGTGTCACGCCCTATTTCTGGGACCCGCTCGGCGACACGCCCGGCTGCGTCGCCGCGATCGTGCCGCTCAGGGCGCAGCGCGCGGGGGACCTGTACCTGCGGCTCGCCAACGCCGCGCTCCACCACCCGCTCGCCTATCTCGCGCAGCGCGCCGCGCATTGGAACATGACCGAGCGCTGGCTGGTGCCGGCGCGGCTCGCGGGCGCGGCGCCGGTCGGGGGCAGCGAGCCGAACGCGCTCGGTCTCGCCAGCCCGGGGCCGCAGGCGCAGCAGTGGATGTGGCTCGCCGCGCAGGCGGTACTGACGCCGCTCGCCTGGCCCTTCGCCTGGCTGCTGCTCGCGCTGCTGCTGCTGGTGGGGACGCGGCGATGGCGCCACGCGCCGCCACGCCAGCTCGCCATCGCGCTGCTGATCTCGGCGGTGACGCTCGAGTTCAGTTTCCTGGCGATCTCGATCGCGACCGACCTGCGCTATCACCTGTGGCCGATGATCGCGACCGCGCTGGCGGCGGTGCTGCTCGCCGACACCTACCCGCTCCGCCGCGTGCCCGCCTGGATGGTGCTGGTCGCCGGCCTGTGCCTCGCCGCCGCGGTGGCCGAGCGCGCGACCCTGCCCGACCCGCCGCAGGACTATCACCAGCTGCTCCACTGGGCGCCCCCGCTGAGCCTGTTGCCGGCATAGGGAAGGGGCGGAGGTGCCGCCGTCGCTTCCTCCCGGCGTCATCCTGAGCTCGTCTCAGGATCCACTGCGCCGCATGCGCCGAAGCGGCTGAGTGCGCGCGGCGGTGGATCCTGAGACGAGTCCAGGACGACGTCAGGCGGGTGAGGCCGGCTGACACCAGATCAACGACCTGCCAGCTGATCGGCTCGGACACCGATCGCTTTTCCCTACGCCCGCGCGCCTTTTCGCCGAGCCGGGCGTTGTGCCGGCGATGCAACGATCCCACCCCGCGGCGCCGGCGCGCGCATGAACCGGCTCGCCCCCGACGAGCCCGACGCGCGCTTCATCCGGCGGGTGCTCTGGCTCGTGCTGATCGTCGCGGCGCTGGCGGCGCTCTACTTCGCACGCCACCTGCTGATCCTCGCCTTCGGCTCGATGCTGATCGCGATCATCATCCACGCCATCGCCGAGGTCTATGCCACGCGGACCCGGTTGAGCGCGCGCGCCGCGATGGGCGCCGCGATCGCCAGCGTGCTCGCCTTCCTGGCGCTGCTCGGCTGGCTGTTCGGCGTCGAGTTCCGCGCCCAGGTCAACACCCTGGTCGTGTCGCTGCCGGGGCTGCTCGACCAGCTCCAGGCCTATATGTCGCAGAGCCCGGTGGGCGAGAAAGTGGCGGACGCGGTACAGGCCGCCTTCGCGGGCAGCCGAGTCGCCCAGGACATCGGCGAGATCGTGCGCGGCGCGGGCGAGCTGCTGCTCAACGCGGTGCTCGTCCTGTTCGGCGCGATCTTCTTCGCGGTCGACCCGAAGATCTACGAGCGCGGCTTCCTGCTGCTGGTCCCGCCGGCGAAGCGCGCCGCGGTGGAGGACGCGCTGGGCGACGTCGCCTCGACGCTGCTGCTGTGGCTGCGCGCGCAGCTGATCCAGATGACCGCGATGGGCGCGATGGTGGGCATCGGCCTATGGATCGCGGGTGTGCCCTCGCCGGCGCTGCTGGGGCTGCTCACCGGCCTGTCCGAGTTCATCCCCTATGTTGGCCCGGTCGCGGCGATGCTGCCCGCGCTGGGGCTGGCGGCGACTCGCGGGACCGACCAGCTCGTCTGGGCGCTCACCGTCTTCGCGGTGGTGCGCGTGGTGCAGACCAACTTCGTCACGCCCTTCGTCACCAGCCGAGTCGTCGCGATCCCGCCCGCGCTCAGCCTGTTTGCGATCATCGGCACCGGCGCGGTCTTCGGGCTGTTCGGCCTGTTCTTCTCGGGCGGTATCCTCGTGGTGGGCTTCACGCTGGTGCGCAGCCTCTACCTGCGCGAAGTGCTGGGCGAGGACATACCCCGCTCGCGCGAGCGCACCCTGTTCACCGCCAAGGGCACGCCGCGCCCGACGGCTGAGGATGAAGATTCGACATTAACGGAACGTCCGGATTAAGTGTGAATTAACCTTTCTGGTTCAGAAGCCATTGGGTATGAACGTAGCGAAACGCGGGTGACAGGGTCTACCGCGTTGACGAACCGGGGATTTGCCGATGCGCGTGCTGCTGATCGAGGACGAGCCGACGACCGCCAAGGCCATCGAGCTGATGCTGTCGACCGAAGGGTTCAACGTCTACAATACTGATCTGGGTGAGGAAGGCCTCGATCTCGGCAAGCTGTACGATTACGACATCATCCTGCTCGACCTCAACTTGCCCGACATGCACGGCTACGACGTGCTGAAGAAATTGCGCGTCGCACGGGTGCAGACGCCGGTCCTGATCCTCTCGGGCATCAACGAGATGGACTCCAAGGTGCGCAGCTTCGGCTTCGGTGCGGACGATTACGTCACCAAGCCGTTCCATCGCGAGGAGCTGGTCGCGCGCATCCACGCCGTGGTGCGCCGCTCGAAGGGTCACTCGCAGTCGGTGATCAAGACCGGCAAGCTCTCGGTCAACCTCGACGCCAAGACGGTCGAGGTCGACGGCGCGCGCGTGCACCTGACGGGCAAGGAATATGCGATGCTCGAGCTGCTCTCGCTGCGCAAGGGCACGACGCTGACCAAGGAGATGTTCCTCAACCATCTCTACGGCGGGATGGACGAGCCCGAGCTCAAGATCATCGACGTGTTCATCTGCAAGCTGCGCAAGAAGCTGAGCCTGGCGTGCGGCGGCGACAATTACATCGAGACGGTGTGGGGCCGCGGTTACGTGCTGCGCGAGCCCGAGGAGACCGCGCAGGTCGCGTGAGGTCTGGCGTCATCGGCTGATGCGGCGGCCGCCGCACCGGAGGGTGCGGCGGCCGTTCTCTGTTGCGTCTCCGTGTTCCTGGGGATTCAGGAACCCGGAGTCGCGAACGCTCGCCCTGTGACACTGTGCTCCTCGGTGCGCAGGAGCACGGCGGCAACACGCTGTCGCATAAACGCAACCATACTGTCATCGGCCCGACCCGGACCTAGTGCAGGCGCCCCCGTTAACGACAATGGGGGAAGAGACGATGACCGCCAGATTCATGCTGCTCGCCGGCGCCTCGTGCCTGTTCGCCGCGCCCGCGCTGGCGCAGGACACGCCGCCGCCGTCCACCGCCGCGACGATCGACCGTACCGCGCCCGAGCAGCCGACCGAGGGCGAGGACGTGGTGGTGCTCGGCTTCGGCCAGAGCCGCCAGGTCCAGACCGTCACCTCGGCCGATCTCGAGCGGCTCACCCCCGGCACCTCGCCGCTCAAGGCGGTGGCGAAGCTCCCCGGGGTCAACTTCCAGTCGGCCGACGCCTTCGGTGCCTATGAGTGGTCGACCCGCATCTCGCTGCGCGGCTTCAACCAGAACCAGCTCGGCTTCACGCTCGACGGCGTGCCGCTCGGCGACATGAGCTACGGCAACGTCAACGGCCTTCACATCAGCCGCGCGATCATCTCGGAGAATATCGCCAGCACCACCGTGGCGCAGGGCGCCGGCGCGCTCGGCACCGCCTCGACCAGCAATCTCGGCGGCACGCTCCAGTTCGTCAGCCGCGCGCCGTCCGACACCGCCGACCTCGTCGCCTCGGGCACCTATGGCAGCGACCAGACCTATCGCGCCTTCGTCCGCGCCGAGTCGGGCGACCTGGGCGGCGGGCTCAAGGGCTATATCAGCTACGGCTTCCTCAAGACCGACAAGTGGAAGGGCTTCGGCGAGCAGCGCCAGCACCAGGCCAACGCCAAGGTCGTGAAGGAGGTGGGCGAGCACGGCAAGATCACCGCCTTCCTCAACTTCTCCGATCGCCGCGAGAACGATTACCAGGACCTCAGCCTCGACATCATCCGCCGCCGCGGGCTGAACAACGACAATATCTCGAACGACTATCCGCTGGCGCTGCAGATCGCGCAGATCGCGCAGAACCAGGCCGCGCGCGCGGCGAGCGCCACCGCGGCGCTGCCCTATCCGGGGGTCGGCCTCGCCTTCCCGTCGGGGATCGGCACGCTCGACGACGTCTATTACGACGCCGCCGGCCTGCGCCGCGACTGGCTCGGCGGCGTGACGTTCGAGGCGCAGCTGCTGCCGCAGCTGTCGGTCGTGTCGACCAGCTATATCCACCGCAACAAGGGCCAGGGCTCGTGGATCACGCCCTATCAGCCGACGCCCGCGGGCGCCCCGAATGCCGATGGCACGCCGATCACCGACGGCTCGGCGCTGTCGTTCCGCACCACCGAATATCGCATCATGCGCGCGGGCAATTTCACCAACGCCGCGCTCGAGCTCGGCGCGAACCGCCTCGAGGTCGGCGCCTGGTATGAGAGCAACACCTTCGACCAGGCGCGCCGCTTCTACGGCATGGCCAACGGCACGACGCCGAACCGCCGCGCGCTCGACTATCAGGACAACCCCTTCTTCACCCAGTGGGCGGGCAATTACGACACCGAGACGCTGCAATATCACGTCGCCGACACGCTCCAGCTCGGCGCGCTGACGATCAACGCCGGCTGGAAGGGCATGCGCGTCGAGAATCAGGCCAATCTGCTCACCGGCGTGCTGGTGGCGGGCAGGATCGAATCGAAGGACTGGTTCCTGCCGCAGGCCGGCGCGGTCTTCGCGCTCGGCGGTGGCGCCGAGCTGTTCGCCAGCTACACCGAGAACATGCGCGCCTTCGTCTCGGGCACGGCCGGGCCGTTCGGCACCACCCAGACCGGCTTCGACGCGATCCGCTCGCGCATCAAGCCCGAGACGTCGAAGACCGCCGAGGGCGGCGTGCGCCTGCGCGCCGGCGGGCTGCAGCTCTCCGCGGTGGGCTATTACATCGACTTCAACGACCGGCTGCTCACCTTCCAGAACGGCTCGGGAATCCAGGGCAACCCGCCGACGCTCAACAACGCCGGCAACGTCGAGAGCTACGGCGGCGAGGTCTCCGCTTTCTACCGCGTGTTCCAGCCGCTCAGCCTGTTCGCCAGCTACAGCTACAACAAGGCGACCTATCAGGACGACGTGGTCGATGCCGCGGGCACGGTGCTGACCGCCACCGCGGGCAGGACCGTGGTCGACACGCCCGAGCATATGGCCAAGGGCGAGATCGTGTACGATGACAGCCGCTTCTTCGGCCGAGTCGGCGCGGACTATATGTCGAAGCGCTATTTCACCTATCTCAACGACCAGTCGGTCGGCGCGCGCGTGCTGATGGACGCGAGCATCGGCGTGCGCCTCGGCGAGAACATGGGCTTCTTCCGCGGCTTCGCGCTCGAGGGCAGCGTCACCAACCTGACCGACAAGAAATATGTCTCGACGATCGGCAGCAACGGCTACACCGCGAGCGGCGACAACCAGACCCTGCTCGCCGGCGCGCCGCGCCAGTGGTTCGTGACGCTGCGACGCGGGTTCTGAGGGGGAGCGACGTGAGATCCTTCCCTGAAAGGGGAGGTGGCAGGCCGCAGGCCTGACGGAGGGGTGTCGCCGGGGGTGAGTGTCGCGGAACTCACCGCCGGCGACACCCCTCCACCAGCCCGCGGCTGGTCCCCCTCCCCTTGCAGGGGAGGATCTCACGCCCCGCTCAGATCCCGCCCGCCACCACCTCGTGCCCCGCGGCCGTCAGCGCGGCGCCCAGGTCGGCCAGGCAGCGCTCCACCAGCGCCGCGTCCGGCGAGCGCGCGACGAAATTGGCGCCGGTCCGCCCCTCGCGGAAGAAGGGGTAGCTGCCGATCGCGACGCCCTCATGCGCCTTCTCGGTGGCGCGCAGCAGGTCGGCGACCTCGCTCTCCGCCACCCAGCAGCCGATCGTGCGGCTCACCACCGGCCGGCCGCCCTCCAGCGTCCCGGTGAGCGAGTCGAGCATCCCCGCGGTGATGTGCGGCACGCCCGCCATGATGAAGACGTTGCCGACGTGGATCCCGGGCGCACCCGACACGCGATTCTCGATCAGCGTCGCGCCCTCGGGCACGCGCGCCATCCGCAGGCGCGCCTCGGTGACCCCGCCGCGCGTGGCGTAGTAACGCTCCAGTATCGCCACCGCCTCGGGATGATGCACCACGCCGACGCCCAGCGCCGCCGCGATCGAGTCGACCGTGATGTCGTCGTGCGTCGGCCCGATCCCGCCGGTGGTGAAGAGATAGTCGTTGCGCGCGCGCAGCTGGTTGACCGCCTCGACGATCGCCTCCTCACGGTCCGCCACCACGCGCACCTCGGCGAGGCGGATGCCCTGGACGTTGAGCCAGCTCGCCAGCTGGGCGATGTTCTTGTCCTGCGTGCGGCCGGAGAGGATCTCGTCGCCGATCACCACCAGCGCCGCGGTCCAGATGCGTTCGGTCTCCATGACGGGCGGGCATAGCCTCGCATTCGACGGGTCGCCACGCTATATCGCCGCGATGACCGATTACGTGACCGTCACCAGCGACGCGCCGCACGGGCGCACCGGCGCGATCAAGCTCCACGGGCCCGAGGCCTTCGCGGGCATGCACAGGGCCGGGCGGCTCGCCGCCGAGACGCTCGACATGCTGGTGCCGCATATGGTGCCCGGCGTCACCACCGCGGCGCTCGACCGGCTGATCTACGACTTCATCCTGGCGGGCGGGGGCGTGCCCGCGACGCTCGGCTATCGCGGTTACGCGCACAGCACCTGCATCTCGATCAACCACGTCGTCTGCCACGGCATCCCCGCGGACAAGCCGCTGAAGTCGGGCGACATCGTCAATGTCGACGTGACCCCGATCGTCGACGGCTGGCACGGCGACTCGAGCCGCATGTACCTGGTCGGGGACGTGCCGCTGAAGGCCAAGCGGCTGGTCGAGGTGACCTATGAGTGCCTGATGCTCGGCATCGAGCAGGCGCGCCCGGGTAACCACATGGGTGACGTCGCGCACGCGATCCAGCGCCACGCCGAGTCGAACCGCTACGGCGTGGTGCGCGACTTCTGCGGGCACGGGCTGGGCCGTCTGTTCCACGACGCGCCCGAGGTGGTGCATGTCGGGCGGCCCGGCGCGGGTGTCGAGCTGCGCCCGGGGATGATCTTCACGATCGAGCCGATGATCAACATCGGCCGCCCCGACGTGAAGCTGCTCGAGGACGGCTGGACCGCGGTGACGCGTGACCGCTCCCTCTCGGCGCAGTTCGAGCATTCGATCGGCATCACCGAGGACGGCTGCGAGATTTTCACCTGCTCGCCCGCGGGGCTCGACAAGCCGCCGTATTGAGGGGCCGCGACGCTGGATCGATCCTCCCCTCGCAGGGGGAGGATGCACCCTCGTCTACGGCACGATCCGGAACGTGTAGCTGTAGCTCTGCGCCTGGCCGCGCACGGACACGCCGTCGATCGTCACCGTATAGGTGACGTCGTTCGCCAGCCCCGCCACCGCGAACTGGAGGTTGTTGGGCACGCCATAGCCGGTGTTGTCGAAGCTGATGTTCGACACCGTCAGCGCCGTGTCGCCGTTCGCTACCCGCACCGTCGCCTTGGCGAAATCGACCTGCGCGTTGGCGCCCCCGCGCCGCGTCGTGTCCGCGATCACCGTGAAGGAGAGCAGCGCCGCCGGGTCGAAATAGCGCGCCGGATAGTCGCCGTAGGGATAGGCCACGTACGGCGGCAGCCCGCCGGGCACCGTCACGCCGCCGGCGAACGACACCACCTTCATCGCCGCGGCGTCGGTGCGGCTGCCGTCGGCGAGCACCTGCGCGACGCGGCCGTAGCTGATCTTGCCGAGGAAGGGGTCGAGCATCCAGCGGCGGTGGCCGACGTTGTTGGCGACGAGGTTGGTCGTCTCGGTGAGCCAGCCGCCGAGGTACATGTCCTCGGTATAGTAAGCGAGATAGGGCGAGATCAGCCCGCCGTAGAGGTTGCTGGTGCCCGCGCCGGTCGAGCCGGTGTCGGTGTAGCATTTCCAATCCGCCGGCGGCGTGTGGGTGAGCTGGCCGTTGGCCGCCATCATCAGCGCCGCCTGGGTCGCCTGCTCGTCGTCGGCACTGGAATAGGTCACCGCGGGCAGGCGGTGGAGCGCGCGGATCGCGTTCAGCCGCGCGAGCACGTCGGCGCGCACGCTGTCGGCCAGTATCCCCGGGCGGCAGTTGGGCACGTCGGGCTGGGCGGTGAAGAGCGCGGCGGCGCGCGCCGCCCAGCTGCCGGTCGGCGCGGCGGAGGAGGGATCCGCCGAGACCGGCGTGGGGGTGGGCGTCGGCTGCGGGGTCGGGCTCGGCGTCGGCGAGGGGGAGGGCGCGGGCGCCGGCGTCACCACCACCGCGGCGGGGGTGCTCGCCGCGCCGCTGCCACCACCGCCACCGCCACAGCCGCCGAGCAGCAGCGAGAGCGACGACACGCCGAGGATCCAGGACGACCGGAAGATACGCATGCCGCCCTCTACTCTCCCGCCGCTTAACAAATTGGCCAGTGCGAGGTTGCTCAAAGCGGCGGCAATCGACGGGTGTCTGCCTGCTTTTTGCGCATCGCTGGCAGTCGCCCCGCCGATCGCCGCACTGGGTTGCCCTGAGCGTCCGCGGCTGGCACGGTCGGTGCAAGATACCGCGTGGGGTATCGGTCTTTCATCCGAGGTGGGGCGTCAATCGCGTGAAGAAGATCGAGGCGATCATCAAGCCGTTCAAGCTGGATGAGGTGAAGGAGGCGCTGCACGAGATCGGCGTCAGCGGCATCACCGTGACCGAGGCCAAGGGCTTCGGCCGGCAGAAGGGTCACACCGAATTGTATCGCGGTGCCGAGTACGTCGTCGACTTCCTGCCCAAGGTGAAGCTCGAGGTGGTCGTTGAGGACGGTCTCGCCGAGCGCGTGGTCGAGGCGATCGCCGCCGCGGCGCAGACCGGCCGGATCGGCGACGGCAAGATCTTCGTGATCCCGGTGGAGACCGCGCTGCGTATCCGCACCGGCGAGCGCGACAACGACGCGATCTGAGCTGCCTCGCCGCGGCCGCGCGCCGCGGTATCATGAGTTACCGCCCAGCCCGGCCCGCCCGGGGGACGGCACCTGCGAGAGAGAGAAGCATCATGGCGAACACGGCCGCAGACGTTCTGCAGAAGATCAAGGACGAGGAGATCGAGTGGGTCGACCTGCGCTTCACCGATCCCAAGGGCAAGTGGCAGCACCTCACCATGGTCGCCTCGGTGATGGGCGAGGACGAGTGGACCGACGGCCTGATGTTCGACGGTTCCTCGATCGCGGGCTGGAAGGCGATCAACGAGTCGGACATGATCCTCAAGCCCGACCTCGACGCGGTCTACACCGACCCGTTCTCGGCGACGCCGATGCTGATCGTGTTCTGCGACATCGTCGAGCCGTCGACGGGCGAGGGCTATAGCCGCGACCCGCGCACCACCGCCAAGCGCGCCGAGGCCTATGTCGCCACCACCGGGATCGGCGACACGGTCTATGTCGGCCCCGAGGCCGAGTTCTTCATGTTCGACGACGTCCGCTTCGAGAACAGCTACAACACCAGCTACTTCAAGATCGACGACATCGAGCTGCCGACCAACACCGGCCGCGAGTATGAGGGCGGCAACCTCGCGCACCGCCCGCGCGCCAAGGGCGGTTACTTCCCGGTCGCGCCGGTCGACTCGGCGGTCGACATCCGCGGCGAGATGGTCTCGACCATGATCGAGATGGGCCTGCCGTGCGACAAGCACCACCACGAGGTGGCGGCGGCGCAGCACGAGCTGGGGCTCACCTTCGGCACGCTGACCACCACCGCGGATCGCATGCAGATCTACAAGTATGTCGTGCACCAGGTCGCGCATGCCTATGGCAAGTCGGCCACCTTCATGCCCAAGCCGATCAAGGAAGATAACGGCTCGGGGATGCACACGCACTTCTCGATCTGGAACGGCAAGGAGCCGCTGTTCGCGGGCAACGGCTATGCCGGCCTGTCCGACACCTGCCTCTATTTCATCGGCGGGATCATCAAGCACGCCAAGGCGATCAACGCCTTCACCAACCCGACCACCAACAGCTACAAGCGGCTGGTGCCGGGGTACGAGGCGCCGGTGCTGCTCGCTTACTCGGCGCGCAACCGGTCGGCCTCGTGCCGCATCCCCTATGGCACGGGCCCGAAGAGCAAGCGCGTCGAGGTGCGCTTCCCCGACGCGATGGCCAACCCGTATCTCGCTTATGCCGCGCTGCTGATGGCGGGCCTCGACGGCATCCAGAACAAGATCCATCCCGGCGAGGCGATGGACAAGAACCTGTACGACCTGCCGCCGGCCGAGCTGGCACAGGTGCCGACGGTCTGCGCGTCGCTGCGCGAGGCGCTCGACTCGCTGATGGCGGACCACGACTTCCTGCTGAAGGGCGACGTGTTCACCAAGGACCAGATCGAGGCCTATGTCGAGCTGCAGTGGCAGGACGTGGCGCGCTGGGAGATGACCCCGAGCCCCGTCGAATACGACATGTACTACAGCGCGTAAGTCGCGCTGAGCGGCTGACGCGAGAAGGGCGCCCGGTGAGAGCCGGGCGCCCTTTTCGTTAGATCCTCCCCGCTCGCGGGGAGGTGGCAGCGCGTCAGCGCCGACGGAGGGGGCTCTCCACGCGCGCACCGCGTCGGGTGAGGTAATCCCCCTCCACCACTCGCCTCGCGAGCGGTCCCCCTCCCCGTGCCGGGGAGGATTTCACCCTCACGCCGGCGAGCTCTCCGCCGTCGTCGCCACCTTGGCATGGCTGCCCGACTCGCTCGGCTTGATCGTGCCGCCGAACAGCATCTTCACCCGGCCCGAGAGCGAGATATCCGTCTCCCACAGCTCGGCGCTGTCGACGTCGACCCGCAATAGCGCCAGGTTCGGGTCCTCGCGACCGCCCGGGAACCAGGCCTCGGCCTGCTTATTCCAGAGCTTGTCGATCTGCGCGGCGTCGTCGTCGAGGCGCGCCTGGCCGTCCATGCAGGCGAAGAAGTCGTGCCCCTTGGACACGTACTGCGCCATCACGCGCCCGCCGCCGGCGAGGCGATTGTCCTTGCCGACGAAGAAGAACAGCGTGTCGACCTGATCCTCGTCGAGCTGCGCGGTGAGCGGCTCGCTGTGCGCCGAGCCGTCCGCCGGGCCGACCATGACGAACGGGCTGTCCGCCATCTTCTGCCACAGGTCGTGCTTGAGCTTGGTCGGGTCGGTGTTGGCGTCCGCCATCTTGGGTCTCCTGTCGGTGTGGACGGAGAACGAGAGCGGGTCGGGTTGGTTGCGGGGGCGGGGTGGCGCAAGCCCGGCGCCGGCGTGCTCCTGCGCACGCAGGAGCCCAGAGCCACCAGCGCCACGCCTGCGGCCCTAAGCTCCGGCGTGCCCCGGAGCACGTGCCCCGGAGCGCGCCAACGAAAAACCCCGGCACGTGGCCGGGGTCCTCTGGGAAGGGCTCGCCCTCCCGGGCCACCCCGGTCGATGCCGGGGCGACGGGCAGGTCAGGTCAGGTCAGCGCGAGTAGAACTCGACGACCAGGTTCGGCTCCATCTTCACCGGATAGGGCACCTCGTCCAGCGTCGGCACGCGGATGAAGGAGACCTTCGCGGCGCCGTCGGCCGCGACGTAATCGGGCACCTCGCGTTCGGCGAGCTGCTGCGCCTCGAGCACCAGCGCCATCTCCTGCGCCTTGGTGCCGAGCGTGATCTCGTCGCCCACGTCGCAGCGGCGCGACGCGATGTTGCACTTCACGCCGTTGACGCGGACGTGGCCGTGGCTGACCAGCTGGCGCGCCGCCCAGATCGTCGGCGCGAACTTGGCGCGATACACGATCGCGTCGAGCCGGCGCTCGAGCAGGCCGATGAGGTTCTGCGAGGTGTCGCCCTTCATGCGCGACGCCTCCTCATAGGCGTGGCGGAACTGCTTCTCGGTGACGTCGCCGTAATAGCCCTTGAGCTTCTGCTTGGCGCGCAGCTGGATGCCGAAGTCCGACATCTTGCCCTTGCGGCGCTGGCCGTGCTGGCCGGGGCCGTACTCGCGCTTGTTGACCGGGCTCTTCGGCCGGCCCCAGATGTTCTCGCCGAGACGACGGTCGAGCTTATACTTGGCGCTGCTGCGCTTCGACATCAGATGTTCCTAAGCAATGGCGTACAACGTTGGTCCCGGTCATCGCGCTGCGTGATCCACGAGGTGGAAAGCGCAGGCCCGCCGCTTCACCGGGGTGCGGGGGCGATTGCGAAGCGGCGCGGGTAGCGGGGCGGACCGGCGGAGTCAAGGTCGCCGCCGGCCGGTCCGGCGCGCTCACGCGTTGCGCGCGACGCTCTCCTTCATCCGCGCCAGTTGCTCCGGGGTCGCCTCCTGCTGGTGGCGCTCCTTCCACTCGGCATAGGGCATGCCGTAGATCGCCTCGCGGCCGGCTTCCTTGGGCAGGTCGCCCGCCTCGCTGACCCAATCTGACAGGCAGTTGCGGCAGAAACCGGCCAGCCCCATCAGGTCGACGTTCTGCGCGTCGGTACGATGGCGCAGGTGGCGCACCAGCCGTCGGAAGGCCGCGGCGGCGGTGGCGTCGTCGATCGTGTCGAGGGGATCGCGCTGGTCCATCTGCATCTCCGGATTTGATCCGCGCGCGTTAGTCGCTAAGGCGGCCGCGGCAAAGCAGGAAGGCGCATGTGACCGAGACATCCGATACGATCGCCCCGCGCTCGCGCAAAGTCCGCGTGCTCGCCACCCTTGGCCCGGCGAGCGACACGCCCGAGATGATCGCGACGCTGTTCCAGGCGGGCGCGGACGCGTTCCGCATCAACATGAGTCACGGCGATCAGGCGTCCAAGGCGCAGATCATCCGCTCGATCCGCGCGCTGGAGGAGAAGTTCAACCGGCCGTCGACCATCCTCGCCGATCTCCAGGGTCCCAAGCTGCGCGTCGGCAAGTTCGACGGTGGCCGCGTGATGCTGGAGCACGGCAGCACCTTCACGCTCGACCATGACCCCACGCCGGGTGACGCGACGCGCGTGCGGCTGCCGCACCGCGAGATCTTCGCCGCGATCGAGCCCGGCGCGCGGCTGCTGCTCGACGACGGCAAGTTGGTGCTGCGCGTCACCGACCATGACGAGAACCGCATCGTCACCACGGTGGAGATCGGCGGCGCGCTGAGCGACAACAAGGGCCTCAACGTGCCCGACGTGGTGGTGCCGATGGCGGCGCTGACCGAGAAGGACCGCTCCGACCTGTCGTTCGCGCTCGAGCAGGGGGTCGACTGGATCGCGCTCTCGTTCGTCCAGCGCCCCGAGGATCTCGCCGAGGCGCGCAAGCTGATCCAGGGCGAGGCCGCGCTGCTCGCCAAGATCGAGAAGCCCGCGGCGATCGAGCGGCTTGAGGAGATCGTCGAGATGTGCGACGGCGTCATGGTCGCGCGCGGCGACCTCGGCGTCGAGCTGCCGCCGCAGTCGGTGCCGCCGCTGCAGAAGCGCATCGTCGAGACCGCGCGGCGCATGGGCCGCCCGGTGGTGGTCGCCACGCAGATGCTCGAGTCGATGATCCAGAGCCCGTCGCCGACCCGCGCCGAGGTCTCCGACGTCGCCACCGCGATCTACGACGGCGCCGACGCGATCATGCTCTCCGCGGAGAGCGCGGCGGGCGCCTGGCCGGTCGAGTCGGTGGCGATGATGAACGCGATCGGGGACGCGGTGGAGCGCGACCCGATGCACGGCGACCGCATCCACTTCACCGTCACGCGCCCCGATCCCACCACCGCCGACGCGCTGGCGGAATCGGCCAAGAACATCGCCGCTACCGTCTCGGCGGCGGCGATCATCTGCTTCACCAGCTCGGGCTCGACCGCGCGCCGGATCGCGCGCGAGCGCCCCTCGGTGCCGATCCTGGTGCTGACGCCGAACCGCGAGACCGCGCGCCGGCTCGGGCTGCTGTGGGGCACGCACAACGTCGTCACGCGCGACGTCGAGTCGTTCGAGGAGATGGTCGCCAAGGCCAAGCGGATCGCGCTGCGCCAGGGCATCGCGCAGGCGGGCGACCGCGTGATCGTGATGGCGGGCGTGCCGTTCCGCACCCCGGGCTCGACCAACGTGCTCCACGTCGTCCGTATCATCGGTGACGAGCTCAAGGATTATCGCCGGGAGTGAGCCCGCGCGGCCCGGGTCGATTTTGTCCATTTCGATCCGGATCGCGGCCGGACGGTAATTTTATCCAATCCCCGCCTCGCGCCCTCGCGCATGAAGCGCGCGAGTGAGGCCGGGGAAACTGCAGCAATGTTACGCGAGGCGTCGCACGAGCTCGTGCGCACCGAACTGGCGCGCGCGCGGCGCGCCGCGACCATGGTGACCGACCCGCTCTCCGCCGGCTCGCTCCGCCGCTATATCGGAGAGCTGGAAGGGGAATTGCACCGCCGCGCCGGACGGTGAGGCCGGCGTGACGACCCTCCCCGCTCGACGGGGAGGATCTCGGGTCTCATAACCCGTCGATCATCTCCGCCACCACTTCGAGGCACGACACGCCCAGCGCGCGGCTGCGCTCGGGACTCCAGCCGAACTCGGGGTCGGGGTGGGGATCATGGTCCTTGAAGGGCATCTCGAGCGTCACCGACACCGCCCCGAAGCGCTCGGCGAGCTGGTTGGTCGACATCGAGAGATTGGCCTTACCCGGCGCCGAGCGCTCGTATCCCAGCTCGGTCTGGAAGTCGCGGCTGTGCGCCGCCAGCCGTCGGCCGAAATCGTAGAATTTGGCGCCGTGGGCGTCGGTCCAGGAGGGGATGCCCTCGAAGCCGGCGATGAAATTCGCCGGGATCGCCTCGTCGCCGTGGACGTCCATCGCGAAGGTGACGCCGGTGCGGTCCATCTCCCGCAGCACGCACAACACCTCGGGGCTGCGCTCGGGGCTGGGCGCGTGCCACTCGCGGTTGAGGTTCACGCCCGCCGCGTTTGTTCGGAGATGACCGCGGCGCGTGCCATCGGGGTTCATGTTGGGGACGACGTGGACCGTCGCCGCCGCCAGCAGCGGCGCCGCCGCGTCGCCGGTGAGCCAGTCGAGCGCGCCCTCCATCCAATATTCGGTCATCGACTCGCCGGGGTGTTGGCGGCCGTAGAGCCACACCTGCTTGGCGCCGCTGCCGAAGCGGAGGTAATCGATCGCCTGGCCGTCGAGCGTGGTGCCCAGCTCGCGATGGGTCACGCCCGGCCGCGCCGCGATCCGCGCCACCAGTCGCGCGTGCATCTCCATGGTGAAGGGCGCGAAATAGGCGAACCAGGCGAGGTCGCCGTGTCCGGTCCAGTCGAAGGTGAGCACGCCGCCGTCGTAGCGCGTGTCGATCATCCGCCACGCCTCGAGGTCGGTCGAGGCGCGCGTGCGATAGCCAGGCCAGCCGAACGGATAGGCCGACTGACCCGCGTTGACGATGCGGAAGGTCACGCGCTTACCGCGCAGCCCGGCGGCGCGGAAGTAGAACCATTGGTAGAAGTCGGACTGGTGGTCGCGCACGATCTCGAGATCGCAGGTCCAGTCGTCGCCCTCGCCGCTGAGCTCGACCAGGCGGATATTGCCACCGTCGAAGGCGGCGTTGATCTGTAGCGTCATTTCACCTCGACCGTGCGCCCGGACTCACCGGGAAAATCCTTGAACAGGGCGGTGGCGAGCCGCGCCGCGACCGCGTTGGCGTCGGCGTCGGGCGCGCTGGTGTCGGTGAGCGACTGCGCCTGGCCCTCCCAGATCGCGTTGGGGCCGCGCCGCAGCCGGACCGCCAGCTCGGTCACCACGCCGACCCGCTCGCGCGCCTGGCCCAGTGGGAAGCTGATGCCGCCGCCCAGACCGGTGCCGCCGCGCCGCCCGCCCGAGAAGCCGCCGCCGCCGAGACCGATCTGCACCGGCGAGCTGCGCGGCGGCAGCGGCCGGTCGGTGCGGGTGAAGCCGACGGTGGCGATATATTGGGCGGTGGTGCCGGGCGCGGGGCTGGTGAAGCCGTTGCGCAGCAGCTCGGCCTCGACCGCGGCGGCATAGGTCTTGTACTCGAGGCTGGGGGAGCCCGCGCCCTGGAGCGGCTCGACGCTCACGGTGCCGCGCTCGGCGACGGCGTCATAGTGGAAGCGGGTCGCCTCGACGGGGAAGCGCTGCGGCCCGGTGGCGCAGGCGGCCAGCGGTGCGGCGGCGAGAAGGACGAGGACGAGACGACGCATGACACATCCTTCGGAAACGATCGTTGCGCCATAGCAACGCCGCAGCGCGTCGCAAGCTCCGCCGGGGTGGGGAGAGGGGAGCGTCGCGGTGAGTCGTCACTTCCTGCCTGTGGAGGGACAGATCCTCCCCGCTCGCGGGGAGGGGGACCGCGATGCGAAGCGGCGTGGTGGAGGGGGCTCTCCACGCGGCGCCGCGCTCGTGGACGCCCCCTCCACCACCGCAATGACGTGCGGTGGTTTCCCTCCCCGCGATCGGGGAGCGTCGCATGCCACCGCCCCCCGACTCGGTTGACTTTCCACCCCCCGCTCTCTAGGCGGCGCGCTTTCCCTATTCTCTCGACAGAAGCGCCACCGCCATGAAGATCCGCAACAGCCTCAAGTCGCTCAAGGACCGTCACCGCGACAATCGCGTGATCCGCCGTCGCGGCCGCACCTACGTCATCAACAAGACGAACCGCCGCTTCAAGGCGCGCCAGGGCTGATCGCCTCCGGCGCGATGGCGGACGTGACGTCGGCGGCCAGCGCCCCGACGTCGGTGATCTTCGACGTCGGTCACGTCCTCTACGACTGGGACCCGCGCGCGCTGTACGGGCGCCTGTTCGACGACGAGCGGGCGCTCGACTCGTTCCTGCGCGACGTCGCCACGCGCGAGTGGCATTTCCAGCACGACGCCGGCCGGCCCTTCGCCGAGACCAGCGCCGAGCTGAGCGCCGCGCATCCGCAGCACGCCGAGATGATCGCGCTGTGGGGGCCGCGCTTCGGCGAGCAGATCCCCGGCGCGATCCCGGGCATGCCCGCGCTGGTCGAGGCGCTCGACGCGCGCGGCGTGCCACTGTTCGCGATCACCAACTTCTCGGGCGAGTTCTTCGCGCCGTTCCGCGCGCGCGAGGCGGCGCTGTTCGACCGCTTCCGCGACATCGTCGTCTCGGGCGACGAGCGCGTCGTGAAGCCGGACCCCGCGATCTACCATCTCGCGCTGCGCCGTTTCGGCCTCGCCGCCGACGAGGCCTTCTTCGTCGACGACAACGAGGCGAACGTGACGGCGGCACGCGCGCTCGGCATCCGCTCGCACCTGTTCGCCGGCACCGACGCGCTGCGCGCGGAGCTGACCGACCTCGGGCTGCTCGGCTGAGCATGGCCGCGCCCACCGCGGGCGCGGTGCCGCCGCGCCACCTGCTGCTCGCGCTCGCCGTGGTGGCGGTGTGGGGAACCAATTTCGTCGTGATCCGCGCCGCGCTCGACGTGCTGCCGCCGCTCGCCTTCGCCGCCTGCCGCTTCGCGCTCGCCTTTCTGCCGGCGCTGGTCGTGCCGCGGCCTAAGGTGAGGTGGCTCTCGCTCGCGTCCTACGGCCTGCTGATCGGCGCGGGGCAGTTCGGGCTGTTGTTCCTCGCCATGGACGGCTGGATCTCGCCCGGCCTGGCCAGCCTGGTGGTGCAGAGCCAGGTCTTCTTCACCATCGGCCTCGCGATCGCGCTGAGCGGCGAGCGCGTGCGCGGCTATCAGCTCGGTGCGCTGGTGCTGGCGAGCGCGGGCATCCTCACCATCCTCGTCCATAATGACCGCGCCGCGACCCCGCTCGGCATCGCGCTGACGATCGCGGCGGCGATCAGCTGGGCCGGCGGCAACCAGGTCGCCAAGGCGAGCGGCACCACCGACATGCTCGGCTTCGTCGTCTGGTCGAGCGCCTTCGCGGTGCCGCCGCTGGTCGCCGCCGCGCTGCTGGTCGAGGGTGCGGCGCCGATCATGGAGGCGATGCAGCGCGCCGGGCCGGGCGTGTGGGCGGCGGTGGCGTGGCAGGCGGTCGGCAACACCTTGTTCGGCTACGCCGCCTGGGGCTGGCTGCTGGCGCGGCATCCAGCGGCGACGATCACGCCGAGCGCGATGCTGGTGCCGGTGTTCGGCATGGGCACCTCGGCGCTGCTGCTGGGCGAGCCGCTGCCGGGCTGGAAGCTGCTCGCCGCCGCGCTGGTGCTGGGCGGGCTCGCGCTCAACCTGCTGTGGCCGCGCGTCAGCGGCTATCCGTGGCGGCGCGGCGCGGCGGGCTGAGGCGCGACGGAACGATCCCGCGCCCACCTCGCTTGGACGAGGCAGCAGCACGGGAGCCGACAGCATGGAAGACGATCGAGTCTGGGCCTTCGAGGAGAGCCTGTGGACCGCCGACGCGGACCATTATCGTGAGTCGATCGACGAATCGGCGCTGATGGTAGTCCCGCAGCCGCCCTATGTGCTCGAGAGCGCCGCGGCGGTCGAGGCGGTGAGCAAGACGCCGCGGTGGGACGAGGTGCGCTTCAGCGAGCAGCATATCGTGCGCCCGCAGGAGGGGCTGATCGTGGCGGCCTACAAGGTCGAGGCGAGCAGGGGCGAAGGCGAGACCTATGTCGCGCACTGCACCTCGACCTATCGCCGGATCGAGCACGAGCATTGGACGGTGGTGCAGCACCAGCAGACGCCGCCGCTGGTGGCGGAGGCGCAGCTCGAGACGGGGTAAGGTTATGAAGGGGTAAGCAGAGCGTGTGGGGAGATCCCCCTCCACCACTCGCTTCGCGAGCGGTCCCCCTCCCCGTGCCGGGGAGGATCTAGCTCCTCCCCGCGTGGCGGGGACGGGGACCACCGGCGAAGCCGGTGGTGGAGGGGGCTCTCCGCACACGGCCACCTCACCGGAAACGCTACGCCGCCTCCGCCGCCCCCGTCGTCCATCCCAGATGCGGGATGGTGATCGAGCGCTTGCCCGCCATGTCGGTGCGCGTGACGAACAGGTCGCGGCTCTCGATATAGCCGATAAGCCGCTTCACCCGCCCGAGCGAGCTCGTCCCATAGGTATGCGCGATCGCCTCGTCCGACGGGCACGGCTCGCCGTCGCGTGCCGCTTTCGCCACCAGCAGGAAGGCACCGAGCATGTCGTCGGGCAGCCCCTGCGCCAGCGCCAACGCGCTCGCCCATTCCTCGGCGTGCGGCGCGAAGATCCCCGCGCGCGCGCACGACAATCGCCGGCTGAACGCGGCGAGGTCGAGCCCCGGCCGCGCCACGCCCGTCATCCGGCAGCGCACCTGAAAGTCCTGGAACAGCACCGCCGCGGGCCGCCCCGCGCTCTCCGCGTCGGCGACGATCGCGCGCAGCACCTCGGCGTAGACTTCCTCCACCTCCGCCTCCGAGCGGTCGGGCAGCGCCGGCGCGGGGACGCCCGGCGCGACGGGGGCGGCGAGGTCGGCGATCAGCTCGTCGGTCGGCACGCGACGCGGGCGCGGGTCGAACGACAGCGGCAGCGACGGTGCCGCCTCGGGCGTGACGTCGAGCAGTGCCTGGACGTCGACGCTGTCCGCCCTGGGCAGCGGGACGAGCTTGGGGCTGCCGCTGCGCGCCTGGGTCTCCACCGCGCCGATCTTCACCGTCAGCGGCCGGCGCGACACCGCCGGGCCGAGCGCCAGGAAGGTGCCGCGCGCGAGGTCGCGGATCACGTCCGCCTGGCGCCGCTCCATGCCGAGCAGGTCCGCCGCGCGCGCCATGTCGATGTCGAGGAAGGTCCGCCCCATCAGGAAGTTGCTCGCCTCGGCCGCGACGTTCTTGGCGAGCTTCGCGAGCCGCTGCGTCGCGATCACCCCGGCCAGCCCGCGCTTGCGCCCGCGGCACATCAGGTTGGTCATGGCGGAGAGCGAGGCGCGGCGGACGTCCTCGGCCACCTCGCCGCCGGTCGTGGGGGCGAACAGCTGCGCCTCGTCGACTACCACCAGCGCGGGGTACCAATGCTCGCGCGGCGCGTCGAACAGCGCGCCGAGGAAGCCCGCGGCGCAGCGCATCTGGCCCTCCGCCTCCAGCCCCTCGAGGCTGAGCACGACGCTGGCGCGATGCTCGCGCAGCCGCGCCGCGATGCGCGCGATCTCGCGCTCGGCATAGTCCGCGCCCTCGATCACGACATGGCCGTAGCGCTCGGACAGCGTGACGAAGTCGCCCTCGGGATCGATCACCACCTGCTGCACCTGCCCGGCCGAGCCCTCGAGCAGGCGGCGGAGCAGGTGCGACTTGCCCGAGCCCGAATTGCCCTGGACGAGCAAGCGGGTGGCGAGCAGTTCCTCGAGATCCATTGTCACGGGCGCGCCCGACGTGTCGGTGCCCATGTCCACGCTGACGGTCATTGCCGCCGCCTGTGCCCGATGGGGTGGAGTCGGGGCAAGCGCGATGATGGCGGGTAGGGCGGGCTTCGGGCTGGTCGGCGCCGCCATTCGCCTCCACCCCGGCGGGCGCCGGGTCCAATCGGGGGACGTCGCGGTCCTCACGTCCGTTTTCGCGCCTGGGTCCGGCGTCCGCAGGGGTGGTGGCGCGTGGGTCTCAGAACGTTCACCCGCTCAGGCTTGCCCTCCCGGACTGGCATCGCGGCCCCGCGCGGGATAAAGGCTGGGGATTACCCGCTAGAGGCAGTCATGGCAGGCCATTCCAAATTCAAGAACATCATGCACCGCAAGGGTGCGCAGGATAAGAAGCGCTCGGGCATGTTCTCCAAGCTCAGCCGCGAGATCACCGTGGCGGCCAAGATGGGCCTACCCGACCCCGACATGAACCCGCGCCTGCGCGCCGCGGTCAACGCGGCCAAGGCGCAGTCGATGCCCAAGGACAATATCCAGCGCTCGATCGACAAGGCGACCAAGGGCGACACGGAGAGCTACGAGGAGATCCGCTACGAGGGCTTCGGCCCCGGCGGCGTGTCGCTGATCATCGAGGCGCTGACCGACAATCGCAACCGCACCGCGACCAACGTGCGCACCGCGGTGTCGAAGAACGGCGGCAACCTCGGCGCGAGCGGATCGGTGAGCCACGCCTTCGACCGCGTCGGCCTGATCACCTATCCCGCCAGCGTGGGCGACGCCGAGAAGGTGTTCGAGGCCGCGCTGGAGGCGGGCGCCGAGGACGTCACCTCGAGCGACGAGGGGCATGAGATCTGGACCGCGGTCGGCGACCTGCACGAGGTCGCCAAGGCGCTCGAGCCGGTGCTGGGCGAGGCCGAGGGCGCCAAGCTGGCGTGGCGGCCGCAGACGATGGTCGAGGTCGGCGAGGACGAGGCCGCGACCTTGTTCAAGCTGATCGACGCGCTCGACGACGACGACGATGTCCAGACCGTCTGGGGCAATTACGAGGTCTCCGACGCGGTGATGGAGCGACTGGGTTGACGGTGGGCGCCCCCGGTACGGCGGCATGATCATCCTCGGGCTGGATCCTGGGCTCGGCACGACCGGCTGGGGCGTGATCCACGCCGACGGCAACCGGCTCAGCCATATCGCCAACGGCCAGATCCGCACCGAGCCGTCGATGCCGCTGCCGCGCCGCCTGTCCAACCTCCACGCCGCGCTGACCGACGTGATCCTGGCCGAACGCCCCGACTCGGCCGCGGTGGAGGAGGTGCTGGGCAACACCAACGCGCAATCGACGCTCAAGCTGGGGCAGGCGCGCGGCGTGGTGCTGCTCGCCGCCGCCGGCGCGGGCCTGGCGATCGGCGAGTATCACCCCTCCACCGTGAAGAAAGCGGTGGTCGGCACCGGCGGCGCGGAGAAGCGCCAGATCCAGGCGATGATGGCGGTGCTGCTGCCCGGCGCCAAGCTCGCCGGCCCCGACGCCGCCGACGCGCTGGCGGTGGCGATCACCCACGCGCACCACCTCGCCAGCGCTGAGGGCATGCGCCGCCGCGCGCGGGTGACGGCGTAGCGCACCTCCCCGAGGCGCGCCCTCTCACTCGCGCATGGCGCGGCGCCGCGCGAGCGCCTATCTCCGCCGCGTGCCAAAGAAACCGCCCCCCGGCCTGCCCACGCGCGAGCAGGTGCTCGACTTCATCGCCACCGCCACCACGCCCGCGGGCAAGCGCGAGATCGCGCGCGCCTTCGCGCTCTCCGCGCAACAGAAGATCGCGCTGAAGGCGCTGCTCAAGGACATGGCCGACGAGGGGCTGATCGACTCCGCCCCCGGCCGCGCCTTCCACAAGATGGGCGGGCTGCCCAAGGTGACCGTGCTGCGCGTCGCCGACGTGGACGAGGGCGGCAACGTCTGGGCGGTGCCCGAGAACTGGGAGGCCGACGTGCCCGTGCCGCGGATCCGCGTGCGCGAGCGCCGGCGCGGCGCGCTGGGCGTCGGCGAGCGGCTGCTCGCGCGCACCGAGGAGACCGGTCAGGGCTGGACCGCGCACCCGATGAAGGTGCTCGCCCCCGCCGCCGAGCAGCTGATCGGGGTGCTACGGCGCGAGGGCGAGCGGCTGTGGCTCCAGGGCGTCGAGAAGAAGGAGCGGCGCGAGTATGCCGTGTCCGACGCGGGCGACGCCGAGGCGGGCGACCTGGTGCTCGCCGAGAAGGCCGGGCGGCCGCCGCGGATCACCGCGCGCGTGGTGCAGCGGCTGGGCGACCCGTTCGCGCCGCGCAGCTTCTCGCTGATCGCGATCCACCGGCTCGGCATCCCCGACGTGTTCGCGCAGGAGGCGCTCGACGAGGCCGAGCGGGTCGCGCGCCAGCCGCTCGGCGAGGGGCGCGAGGACCTCACCCATTTGCCGATCGTCGCGATCGACCCGGCCGACGCGCGCGACCACGACGACGCGGTCTGGGCCGCGCCCGACGACGATCCCGCCAACGCGGGCGGCTGGCAGGCGATCGTCGCGATCGCGGACGTCAGCTTCTACGTGCGCCCGAAGAGCGCGCTGGACCGCGAGGCGCGCGCGCGCGGCAACTCGGTCTATTTCCCCGATCGGGTCGTGCCGATGCTGCCCGAGATCCTGTCGGCCGACGTCTGCTCGCTCAAAGCGGGCGAGGACCGCGCCGCGCTCGCCTGCCACCTGCGCATCGGCAAGGACGGCGCGCTGCGGAGCTGGCGCTTCTCGCGCGCTCTGGTGCGGCTGGCGGCCAACATCGCCTATGAGGAGGCGCAGGCCGCGATCGACGGGCGGGCGGCGGGGGATCCCCCATTCCTCCCCGGAACGGGGAGGGGGACCGCCGGCGAAGCCGGTGGTGGAGGGGGCGCGCCACGAGCGCTACCTTCGGAAGAGTCGACTCTCGCCATCGTCCCAACCGTGGATAGCCCCCTCCACCACCCGGCTACGCCGGGCGGTCTCCAGCATCGGGCTGATCATGCCCCGCATGATCAAGGATCGTCCGGGGGACGATCCGACCCGATGCTCCGTCCCAGGGAGGATGTCGCCCCTCCCTCCTGGGACCCCGCCCTCGTCGACACCGCGCTCGCTCCCTTGTGGGACTGCTGGCGCGCGCTCGCCGCGGCGCGCGACCGGCGCGAGCCGCTCGCGCTCGACCTGCCCGAGCGCCGCGTCGTGCTCGACGAGAAGGGCCGCATCATGTCGGTCGCGGCGCGCGAGCGGCTCGACGCGCATCGGCTGATCGAGGATTACATGATCGCCGCCAACGTCGCGGCGGCCAAGGCGCTGGAGGCGAAGAAGGCGCCGGTGATGTACCGCGTCCACGAGGCGCCCGCGCGCGAGAAGCTGGTCGCGCTGAAGGACTATCTCGCCACCTTCGACGTGGCGTTCGCGCTCGGCCAGGTGATCCGTCCCGCCACCTTCAACCATATCATCGCGCGCGTCGGCGACGCCGAGTTCCGCCCCGAGATCATGGAGCAGATCCTGCGCAGCCAGACCCAGGCCTATTACGCCCCGCTCAACCAGGGGCATTTCGGGCTGGCGCTGGGCAGCTACGCGCATTTCACCTCGCCGATCCGGCGCTACGCCGACCTCATGGTCCACCGCGCGCTGGTGAGCGCCTACGCGCTCGGCCCCGGCGGGCTGGCGGGCGACGAGGATTTCCAGCGCGCCGGCGAGACGATCAGCCAGCTCGAGCGCCGCGCCATGGAGGCCGAGCGCGAGACGATCGACCGCTACGTCGCCGCCTATCTGGCCGAGCGCGTCGGCGCGCTGGTCGAGGCGCGCATCACCGGCGTGACCAACTTCGGCTTCTTCGCGACGGTCGAGGGCGTCGGGGGTGACGGGCTGATGCCGGTGCGCGACCTGGGCGGCGAATATTTCCGCTATGATGAGGCATCTCGCCGGCTGATCGGCGAGCATAGCGGCGAGACCTATGCGCAGGGACAGCGGCTGGAGTTGCGGTTGGCGGAGGCCAATCCGGTGTCGGGCGCGCTGCGCTTCGAGCTGCCCGAGGGGCGCTACGGCGGCGCCGGCGGCGGCGGGGGAGGGCGGGCGCGCGAGAGCGACCGCCGCCCGCCACGCGTGCTCAAGCGGCGCGGGAGGCCGGGGAACATCCGTCACCAGGGGCGGAAGTAACTCCCCTCCCCTTGAGGGGAGGGGTCGGGGGTGGGGCCTGGCCCCGAGCGCAGCGCCTGAGGAAAGCCCCACCGCAACCCCTCCCCTGAAGGGGAGGGGCTTTCACGAGCTAGGAGACGCAGCATGCCCGGTACCATCGCCGCGACGGTGATCATGAAGGCGCGCAAGAAGATCGCGTGGCATTTCCTCTCCGCGGGGGCGACGTCGGCCGCCACGGCCACCGCGTTCGAGCGGCCCGAGACGCGCCTCGGCGGCGAGGAGTTCGACCGCATGATCGCCTTCGGCGCGCTCGAGCGGACCGAGGATGGGCGCTACTGGCTGCACCGCCGCCGCTACGCCGACTATCGCAAGGAGTCGCTGGCGCGCGTGCTCGGCTATCTCGCGCTCGCCGGCTTCGCCGCGGCGGGGGCGATCGCGCTCGGCTGAGGGTCCGCGCGGTTTACGCTGCCGCCGCTCGCCGCTATCCCGCGCGGCTTCGGGTAGCGGAAGGAACGGCCATGGCAGCGCGCGCGAGCTGGTGGGGGAAGAGCGCGGCGCTGCTGCTGGCGGCGCTGCTCGGCGGCTGCGCGACTCCCCCGCCCGCCGCGCGCGGGTCCGTGCCACCCGCCGCCGCCACCGCCGCCACCCCGACGACGGCGCCGCAGCTCTTCGTCGTCGCCGCCAACCCCCTCGCCGCCGACGCCGGGCTGGCGGTGCTGCGCCGCGGCGGCTCGGCGGTGGACGCCGCGATCGCGGTGCAGGCGATGCTGTCGCTGGTCGAGCCGCAGAGCTCGGGCATGGGGGGCGGCGGCTTCATGACCTATTACGACGCCGCCACCAGGCAGGTGACCGTCTACGACGGGCGCGAGACCGCGCCCGCGGGTGCTACCCCCGACATGTTCCTCGACGACGGCGGCCGCCCGCTGCCCTTCGCCACTGCGGTGCTGAGCGGCCGCGCCACCGGCGTGCCGGGCGCGGTGAAGATGCTCGCCGAGGCGCATCGGCGCCACGGCGCGCTGCCGTGGCGCGCGCTGTTCGGCGAGGCGGAGCGGACCGCCGGCGCGGGCTTCCTGGTCTCGCCGCGGCTCGGCCGTTTCCTGGCGAGCGGGCGCTTCCCCGAGTCGAGCGCGCCCGACGTGCTGGCCTATTTCGCGCGACCCGGCGGCGGGCTGCTGCGCGCCGGCGACCGGCTGCGCAATCCGGCCTATGCGGGGTTCCTCCGGCGGCTCGCCGCGCAGGGACCCGACGCGCTCTACGCCGGCGAGACCGCGCGGCGCATCGTCGCGCGGGTCCACGAGGGGCCGCTCGCCGGCAGCATGACGCTCGCCGACCTCGCCGCCTATCGCCCCGCGGTGCGCCAGCCGCTGTGCGCACCCTATCGCGTGCTGCTGGTCTGCGCGCCGCCGCCGCCCGCCAGCGGCGTCGGGCTGCTCGAGCTGCTCGGCCTGCTCGAGCGCACCGACGTGGCGCGCCACGGCGCGGACGACCCGCGCGGCTGGTTCCTCTTCGCCGAGGCGAGCCGGCTGATGTACGCCGATCGCGACCGCTACGTCGGCGACCCCGCCTTCGTCGACGTGCCCGTCGCCGGGCTGCTCGCACCCGCCTATCTCGACCGGCGTGCGCGGCTGATCGGCGAGCGCGCCGGTCCCGCGCCCGCGCCCGGCGTACCGCAGGGCGCCACCGCGCGCGGCGCGGACCGCACGCTGGAGCCGACCGGCACCTCGCACTTCGTCATCGGCGACGCGCGCGGCAACGTCGTGTCGATGACGACCACGGTGGAGTCGATCTTCGGCTCGGGGCGAATGGTCGACGGCTTCTTCCTCAACAATCAGATGACCGACTTCTCGTTCAGCCCGCGCGACGCCCAGGGGCGCGCGGCGGCGAACGCGGTCGCCGCGGGCAAGCGCCCGCGCTCGTCCATGACGCCGCTCATCATGCTGGACCGCCAGCGGCGCTTCGCCGGTGCGGTCGGATCGGCCGGAGGCAACGCGATCCTGGCCTATGTCGGCAAGGCGGTGGTCGGCGCGGTGGACTGGGGGCTGACGATGCAGCGGGCGCTGGCACTGCCCAACCTGATCGCGCGCGGCGACTCGTTCCAGGGCGAGGCCGACGAGTTCGCGCCCGCGGTGCGCGACGGGCTCGCCGCGCGCGGCGTGACGGTGCGGCCGGGGCAGGGCGAGGACTCGGGGCTGCACGGTGTGATCGTGCGCGACGGCCGGCTCGACGGCGGCTACGACCCGCGCCGCGAGGGCAAGGTGGCGGTGGCGCCGGCGCCCTGAGGCGCCTTCCTGGCGCCTTCCTGGCGCCGCTGCCTTCCGTCGCGTTAACCATCGACTTACCACTGCGCCGCTAGGGTGAGTCGCATGGTCGCCGATGTCCTCACCCGCTCCGCCGCCGCCTCCTCCGCCGCGGCCCCTCTCTCTGGTCTGGCCGGCGCGTGGCGTCGGCTGCGACGCCGCGACGGACGCCATGCGCGCGCCGCCGAGGCGGTGCCGGCGTGGCTGACGCCGCCTCCCGAGCGCCCGCTGCCGCGCGATCTCGACCTGCCGCTGCGCCTGTTCGACCCCGCCGCGCTCGCGCGCTCCACGCCCGCGGTCGCGCCGCGCGCGATGGCGCTCGAGCCGCTGCTGCTCGACGAGACGCTGCAGCGGCTGCGCCGACTGGTGGGGTAAGATCGCGTCGGAGGCTGCCGGCACGTCGGCGACGGCCGATCGGGCGAGAAAATCTCCCGTCGCGCGGCCTCTTCGATCCTCTGCATCACCGACGCCAGCCGGCGTCAGGCCGGCGTTAGGCCGGCGCCAGACCGGCGCCAGACCGGCGGTCGCCGTGGCGCACCGCGCGCGTGTCCGCTGTCCGCGTGACGCCCGCAGATCGGCGGTCGGACGGTCGGCATCGCGCCGTCGCCACCGTCCCCATTGAAACCCCGGCGTGTCTCCCGCATTCAACGCCGCGCATGACATCTACCGCGCGCTCGCTCGGCGACAGCTTCGCCACCGTCCCCGTACCCGAGGGGGCGGGCTTCTGGCGCAAGCTGATGGCCTTCGTCGGGCCGGGCTGGCTCGTCGCGGTCGGCTACATGGACCCGGGCAACTGGGCCACCGACATCGCCGGCGGATCGGCCTTCGGCTACACGCTCCTCTCGGTCGTGCTGCTGTCGAACCTGATGGCGATCGTGCTCCAGGCGCTGTCGGCGCGGCTCGGCGTCGGCGCCGGGCTCGACCTCGCCCAGGCGTGCCGTCGGCATTCGTCGCGCCCGGTCGCCTGGCTGCTCTGGATCTTGGCGGAGGTGGCGATCATCGCCTGTGACCTGGCCGAGGTGCTGGGTACGGCGATCGCGCTCAAACTGCTGTTCGGCCTGCCGCTCGTCTATGGCGTCGTGGTCACCGCGCTCGACGTGTTCCTGATCCTGGCGCTGCAGCGCTTCGGCTTCCGCCGGCTCGAGGCGTTCATCGCCAGCCTGCTCGTCATCATCGCGGGGTGCTTCGCGTTCGAGCTGTTCTGGGCCAATCCCGACTGGAGCGGCGCGGCGCGCGGGCTCGTGCCGTCGCGCGAGGTGGTGGCCAACCCCGCCATGCTCTACATCGCGATCGGCATCCTCGGCGCGACGGTGATGCCGCACAACCTCTATCTCCACTCCTCGATCGTGCAGACGCGCGCCTATGGCGTGGGCGCGCGCGACCGGCACGAGGCGCTCAAGCTGGCGACGATCGACTCGACCGTCGCGCTGGGGCTGGCCTTCTTCATCAACGCCGCGATCCTGATCCTCGCCGCCGCGGCCTTCCATACCGCGGGGCGAACCGACATCGCCGACATCGAGCAGGCGCACGAGCTGCTGTCGCCGATGCTGGGCGTGGGTGCGGCGAGCGCGGTCTTCGCGGTGGCGCTGCTCGCGAGCGGGCAGAACTCGACCGTGACGGGCACGCTCGCGGGCCAGATCGTGATGGAGGGCTTCCTCGACGTTCGGCTGCCGGTGTGGCTGCGCCGGCTGGTGACACGCGCGATCGCGATCGTGCCCGCGGTGGTGGTGGTGGCGGCGATGGGCGATCGCGGCGCGACCGAGCTGCTGGTGCTGAGCCAGGTGGTGCTGAGCCTGCAGCTGCCCTTCGCGGTGATCCCGCTGGTGGCCTATACCGCCAACCGCCGGCTGATGGGGGAGTTCGCCGCGCCGCGCTGGCTGGCGGCGCTGGCCTGGGGGATCGCGGCGGTGATCGTCGGGCTCAACGGCTATCTGCTGTGGGGGATGGTCTCAGGCTGAGTCACGCCGGGCCGCGTCGCGTCGGCGCGTGGAAGTCGGGCGGCTTGTCCGCGATCCAGCCGAGGAAGCGCGCGATCGCGGGCCAGTCGCGGATCGAGTCGAGCGTGCCCGCCCGGGCGAGCGACGCATTGTCCGCGGCGGCGTGGATCGCGCGGTGGCAGATCGGGTGGAGCGGCACGGTCTCGCGACCGCCCTCGCTGCGCGGCACGACATGGTGCCACTCGACGCGTCGGCCGAGCGGGCGGCCGCACAGCGCGCAGCGGTCGGGCAGCGCGGCCTCGGCCGCGGCGCGCCGCTCGGCCTCGGCCAGTCCCTGCTTGCGCCGCACGCGTCCCGCCATGCGGGCGGAATGTGCGGGGAGGGTGGGGTGTTCCGGACCGCGGTCGCGGGACGCGCGGTGGGTCACGGACCCGCCCTCCGGCGTCATCCTGAGCTCGTCTCAGGATCCACGGGGCCGAGGACCCAGCGACCGCCGGGCCTGCGAGACGGTGGATCCTAAAACGAGTTCAGGATGACGGCGAGAGAAAGGGAGAGCGTGGCGCTCCTCCACAAGACCCCGTGCTCCCGCGCACGCGGGAGCATAGGGTCACGGGAAGCGACACTCGCGGCTCCGGGCTCCCGCGTGCGCAGGAGCACCGCTTCTCACCGCCACCACCCTATCGCCGGCGCCGCGGCCCGGGGCTCCTGCATGCGCAGGGGGGCGCCCTTTTACCGCCGCCGCCTGCCCCGCACCGGCGCCTGCGCCGACAGCGCGGCGAGCAGCGCCTTGGCCGCCTCGGTCTCGGCCTCCTGCTTGCTGGTCCCCTCGGCGAGCATCTCGTCCTTGCCCACGGTGGCGCGCACGGTGAAACGCGGCGCGTGGCCCGGCCCGGCGCGCTCGACGATGGCATAGGCCGGCACCGCGCGGCGATGGGCCGCGGCCCATTCCTGGAGCGCCGACTTGGGATGCTGCGGCGCGCCTGCCTCGGCGTGGACCTTGTCGCGCCACAGCCGCCGCACCGCCGCGCGCGCGGGCGCCAGCCCGGCGGTGAGATAGACCGCGCCGAGCAGCGCCTCGACCACGTCGCCCAGCACGTTGTCGCTGTGCTGCGCGCCGTCGTCGCGCGCCTGCTTGCCCAGCCGCACGCGCGCGTCGGCGCCGATCTCCCGCGCCACCGCGGCGCACACCGAGCCGGTCACCAGCGCGTTGAAGCGCTTGGACAATTGCCCCTCGGGCTCGGCCGGGAACAGCTCCACCAACCACTCCGCCATCGACAGGCCCAGCACGCGGTCGCCGAGGAATTCGAGCCGCTCGTAGCTGCCGCCGGCCTGACCCTCGGCGTGGCTGCCGTGCGTCAGCGCGCGGACGAAGGGCGCGATATCGTCGGGGCGGACGCCGAAGCGCGCCTCGATCCAGCCGGCGAGATCGTCGCCGGCGTCGCTCAAAAGCCCTCCCCGATTCGCCGGAAGCGCGCCGCCGAGACCCAGGTCCACGGCTTGAGCCACTCGGCCGAGCCGTCGGTCGACCAGAAGGTGACCACCGCCTTGCCCTCGATCCGCTCCATCGGGATATAGCCCATGCCGACCGGCGGGGCGAAGCGGCTGTCCGCCGAATCGTCGCGATTGTCCCCCATCAGGAAGACGTTGCCAGCGGGCACCTGGTATACGTCGGTGTCGTCGGCGACGGGGATGTTCTCCTGGTCGAGCACGGTGTAGCTGCGCCCGCCCGGCAGCGTCTCGCGGAAGCGCGGGTAACGGCACACCGGGTGACCCTGCGCGTCGCTGTCCTGGAAGCGCGCGCCGCATTTCTCGGCGGGGAAGTTGGGCGAGAGCGGCACGACGAAGTCGGCGACCCGCTGCTTGGGAATCGCCTTGCCGTTGAGGAACAGCTGGCCGTTCCGCATCTGCACCGTGTCGCCGGGCAGGCCGATCACGCGCTTGATCACGTCATGGTCGTCCGGCCCCATCGAGCGGAACACCACCGTGTCGCCGCGGGTGGGGTCGTGCGCGAGGATGCGCCCCGGGATCAGCGGCACGCCCCCGGGCAACGACCAGCGCGAGTAACCGTAGTTCCACTTGGAGACGAACAGATAGTCGCCGATCAGCAGCCGCGGCAGCATCGACTCGCTCGGGATCGAGAAAGGCGAGAAGATGAAGCTCCGCAGCACGAAGACGAAGAGCGCCAGCTTCAGCAGGAAGCGGATCGTCTCGGCGGTTTCCGAACGCGCGGGCTTGCCGGCGGCTGTGGGGGTGGCCATGAAGCACCGCGTCGCGCAACCGTCGCGTCGCGTCAAGCGGAGCCTTGGCGCCGCCGACCCGTTGTGCGCCGCGACACGAGACAGCCGGAAGGACAGATGACATGGCGGACTGGTCGACGATCGAGGCGTTGCCGCTCGAGCGGCTCGAGACGCTCTTCGCCAACGACCCGGATCGGCTGAAGCGGCTGTCGCTCGACGTCGCCGGCATCCACTTCGACTGGTCGAAGACGCATCTCACCGCCGAGGCGCTCACCGCCTTCGAGGCGCTGGCCAAGTCGGTCGACCTCGCCGGCAAGCGCGAGGCGCTGTTCAACGGAGCCAACGTCAACGTCACCGAGGACCGCCCGGTCGAGCACACCGCCGAGCGCGGCGAGGGCAAGGCCGAGAGCGTCGCGCGCGCCGCCACCTATCACGCGCGCATGCGCGGGCTGATCGACGCGATCGAGGCCGAGGCGTTCGGGCCGGTGCGCTCGATCCTCCACGTCGGGATCGGCGGCTCGGCGCTTGGCCCGCACCTGCTGGTCGACGCGTTGGGACGCGGCAGCGACCGCTACGAGGTGGCGATCGTCTCCAACGTCGACGGCATGGCGCTGGACGACGTGTTCGACGACTTCGACCCCGAGACGACCCTGCTGGTGGTCGCCTCCAAGACCTTCACCACCACCGAGACGATGATGAACGCCGAGAGCGTCATCCAGTGGATGACGGGCGCGGGGGTCGAGGACCCGTATGGCCGCGTGATCGCGCTGACCGCCTCGCCCGAGAAGGCGATCGAGTGGGGCGTCGACGAGACGCGCATCCTGCCCTTCGCCGAGGGCGTGGGCGGGCGCTATTCCTTGTGGTCCTCGATCGGCTTCCCCGCCGCGATCGCGCTCGGCTGGGAGCAGTTCGAGGAGCTGCTCGAGGGCGCGGCCGAGATGGACCGCCACTTCCGCCTGTCGGCGCTGCACGAGAACGCGCCCGCGCTCGCCGCCTTCGCCGACCTCTATTACACCCAGGTCCGGCATGCCGAGACGCGCGCGCCTTTCGCCTATGACGAGCGGCTGCGGCTGTTGCCGAGCTATCTCCAGCAGCTCGAGATGGAGTCGAACGGCAAGGGCGTCACGGTCGACGGCCAGCCGGTCGGCCGCCCGACCGCGCCGATCACCTGGGGCGGGGTGGGCACCGACGCGCAGCACGCGGTGTTCCAGCTGCTCCACCAGGGCACGCACCTGGTGCCGGTCGAGTTCCTCGCGGTGATCGAGGCGGGCGACACGCTGCCGCCCGAGCATCACCGCCAGCTGCTGCTCAACGCCTTCGCGCAGGGCGCGGCGCTGATGAGCGGCCGCGCGAACGCCGCCGACCCGGCCCGCAGCTACCCCGGCGACCGGCCGTCGTCGACTTTGCTGCTCGAGCGGCTCGACGCGCGCACGCTGGGGGCGCTGATCGCCTTCTACGAGCATCGCGTGTTCGTGAACGGCGTGCTGCTGGGGATCAACTCGTTCGACCAGTTCGGCGTCGAGCTGGGCAAGGAGATGGCCAAGGCGGCGGCCAAGGGCGGCGGCGACTTCGACGCCTCCACCGCGGACCTGATCAGGCGCGCGTTCGGGGAGTGAGGGGGGGAGGTTCTTCCTCTCCTCTACTCGCTGCCGTCATCCTGAACTCGTCTCAGGATCCACTTGGCCGCTCACGCCGCGGCCGAGTGGAGGACGGGGCGTTCGCCGCCCGCGTCTTCTTTCCAGCGGCGGCAGCGCCCGCTGCGCCGTAGATCCTGAAACGAGTTCAGGATGACGGCGGGGCGGGAGCGGACCGGCGCTACCGTCCCCCGTGTTCCTGCGGACGCAGGGACCCAGGGTCGCGGGCGTGACGTGCGCCGCCCTGGGATCCGGCGTACGCCGGAGCACGGCGTCCGCGAGACGAGCATCGCCCGCTCGCCGCCACACCCCTCACCCCCCGCGCGGCAGCCACTCGCGCAGGATCGCCTCGACCCGCTCGGGCGCCTCCTGCTGCACCCAGTGCGACACGCCCGGCAGCCGCCGCACCGTGAGGTCGGCGACGTAGCGCTCGGTGCCGTCGAGCGTCTCCAGCCCGAGCGCGGCATCCTCCTCGCCCCAGACGATCAGCGTGGGCACTTCGACTCGCCCGCCATGGCCGAAGCGCATCCGGTCGCGGTGACGCGCGGCGGCGCGATACCAGTCGATCATCGCCTTGAGCGCGCCCGGCCGCCGCGCCGCCGCGGCGTAGACGTCGAGCTCCGCGTCGGGGAAGCGCGTCTTGTCCACCGCCATGCCGCGAAAGGCATGGCGCACCAGCGCGGCGTCGCCGAGCGCCATCACGCGCTCGGGCAGCCAGGGCAGCTGGAACGCGCTCATGTACCAGCTGCGGCGGCGCTGCGGCCAGTGGCGCAGCGCCGCGGCGAAACAGGCGGGGTGGGGCAGGTTCATCACCACCAGCCGCTCGAGCGGGCGGACCCGGTTGATCGCGAAGTTCCACGCGATCGCGCCGCCCCAGTCGTGCGCGATCAGCGTGAGCGTGCGCGCGCCGCTGGCGTCGAACAAAGCGGCGGCGTCGGCGACGATCTGGTCCATCGTATAGTCGGCCACCGCCGGCGGGCGCGAGGTGCCGCCATAGCCGCGCTGGTTGGGCGCCCAGACGCGGTAGCCGAGCGCGGCGAGCAGCGGCATCTGGTGACGCCAGCTATAGTGCAGCTCGGGGAAGCCGTGGAGGCAGAGCGCGAGATGCTCGCCGCGCCCCGCCTCGGCGACCTCGAAGGTGAGGCCATTGGCCTCGACCGCGCGGATCGCGATGCCGCTGTCGGGGGCGGGGTGCCAGCTGGGGGTCATCGGTAGGCGGCCTCCGCCCTGACCAGTGCGCCCGACGCGTCGAGCCGCCGATCCGGGCTGGCCGGTGACAGCTCGACGTCGTTCGGCCAGGCGAGGACGCCGACCTCCAGGAAGGCGCGCGCGAGATAGGTGGGGTCGGCGAGCGGACGGGTCATGACCGTATCGCGAGCGATCGGCTCGTGCGCGCTCCGTCGGAGGAGGTCAGCGGCAGCGCGGCAGGGCCGGTCACCATCAGGCCGGTGAGCTTCATCATCCGTCCGCTCCCGCGATCGGTTCGAGCGGCACGAGATCGAGGCCGCGCTGCCGATGGTCCGTCATCGTCATCGAGCAGTGGTCAGTCGGTGCTCCCTCCCCTTCAGGGGAGGACCGGGGTGGGGCGTTTCCGCGAGCGGCGTCCCTCGCGCCAAGGCCCCAGCCCCGACCCCTCCCTGAAGGGAGGGGAGAAGGGCTCACTCCGCCGCCACGCCCGCGAACATGTCGCCGCTGGTCTCGCCCGCGTCCTCGTTGGCCGGCCTGCCGCTCTTGGCCTTCTGGCGCTTGTCGAACGAGTCCCACACGTCGTTCCACTGGCCCTTGGTCGCGGCCTTCGAATATTCGGTCGCGCGCGTCTCGAAGAAATTGGCGTGCTCCACCCCGTTGAGCAGCGGGGTCAGCCACGGCAGCGGGTGCTCGTCGATCATGTAGATCGGCTTCAGCCCCAGCTGGTTGAGCCGCCAGTCCGCGATATAGCGGATGTACTTCTTGATCTCCTTGGGCTTCATCCCCTCGACCGGCCCCATCTCGAACGCCAGGTCGATGAAATTGTCCTCCAGCCGGATCGTCGTCTGGCACACGTCGGCGATGTCGTCCTTCACCGCCTTGGTCAGGCACTGGCGCTCGGCGCAGAAGGCGTGGAACATGCGGATGATGCCCTCGCAGTGCAGGCTCTCGTCGCGCACCGACCAGCTGACGATCTGCCCCATGCCCTTCATCTTGTTGAAGCGCGGGAAGTTCATCAGCATCGCGAAGCTGGCGAACAGCTGCACGCCCTCGGTGAAGCCGCCGAACATGGCGAGCGTGCGCGCGATGTCCTGGTCGTTGTCGACGCCGAAGTTCTGCATGTAGTCATGCTTGTCCTTCATCTCGCCGTACTCGAGGAAGGCGCCATACTCGCTCTCGGGCATGCCGATCGTGTCGAGCAGGTGGCTGTAGGCCGCGATATGGACCGTCTCCATGTTGCTGAACGCGGTCAGCATCATCTTGACCTCGGTCGGCTTGAACACGCGGCCGTATTTCTCGTGGTAGCAGTCCTGCACCTCGACGTCGGCCTGGGTGAAGAAGCGGAAGATCTGCGTCAGCAGGTTGCGCTCGTGGTCGGTCAGCTTCTGCGCCCAGTCGCGGCAGTCCTCGCCGAGCGGCACCTCCTCGGGCAGCCAGTGGAGCTGCTGCTGGCGCTTCCAGAACTCGAACGCCCAGGGGTATTCGAACGGCTTGTACTGCTTGCGGGCTTCGAGAAGGGACATGGCGGTTACTCCGGGACGCTGTTGGTCGAGATAGGGATGATCGGGTCGGATCAGGAGGGCGGGTCGGTCACGGCTCGAGGCTCCACTGCCACATCGCCGCGGCGGACAGCGCCAGCACGACGCCGCCCGACAGCGCCATCACGCCGACCATGCGATAGGCGTAGACGCGCGCCTCGGGCAGCGGGCGGCGCAGCTCGGCGAGCAGCCACGCGCCCGCGAGCGCGAACACCGCCGCGACCGCGAACATGATCGCGGACTGGAGCGGCAGCGTGCTCAGCATGCGACCATCTCCCGCCCCGCGCGTTGCGCCCCCGAACCGAACAGAGGAGACTGACCATGGTCGATGCCAGCCAGATCAAGGAACATGCCGAGGTGATCGGCGCGGACGGCGTTCACGTCGGCACGGTCGACCATGTCGACGGCGACCGCATCAAGCTGACCAAGAACGACTCGCCGTCCACCGAGGACGGGCAGGGCGCGAAGCACCATTACCTGCCGCTCGGCTTGGTCGCGGAGATCGAGGGCGAGACGGTGCGCCTGTCGGCGACCGCGCAGAACGCGCAGGACATGTTCGAAGAGGCCGAGTGAGGCGGTAAGTCCCTCTCCCGGCGGGAGAGGGAGGAGCCCGCGGCCGCAGGTCGTGGGAGCGTGAGGGAGACGCCGGATCATCGGGCGTCGCCCTTTCTCGTGGAGCGCTCACCCTCATCCTGCCGCGGCTGCGCCGCTCCCTCCTTCTCCCTGAGGGAGAAGGACACGCGCTCCAGCACGCCGGCGATATTCTCCATCACTTCGGCGTTGGTGAAGCGCAGCGTGGTGTAGCCCAGCGCGCGCATCGCCGCGGCGCGACGCGCGTCATAGCCGACCGTCTCGGCGTGGGTGTCGCCGTCGACCTCGACGACCAGATGGTGGGACAGGCACAGCATGTCGGCGACGAACGGCCCGATCGGCGCCTGATGACGCCATTTGACGTATGGAAAGGCAGCACGCCGCGCGCGGAGCAGGCGACGCTCGGGAGCGGAGGAGTCGCGGCGTAGTTGCCGCGCACGCGCGACGGTGCCGGACGGTCGATCGTCGTAGAGACGCATCGTTTGTCTCCTGTGGCGGTCACCCTCACCCTTCCGGCGCTGCGCGCCTCCCTCCCTCTCCCAGCGGGAGAGGGAAGGGGCCCATCGCCGGAGGCGACGGGAAGGGTGAGGGTGATCCGCTTAGTCCGCTGATATCACCTCACTGACACGCCAGGCATTCGTCATAGTCGGTGCTCTCGGCCAGCGAGAACTGCGGCTTGGCGAGCGTGTTGTCCGCCTCCACGCCGCCCTGGCCCTCGGCGCCCGCGAAGCCGGCGCGCTGCACCGACTTGGAGCGGAGGTAATAGAGCGACTTGATCCCCAGCTCCCAGGCGCGGAAGTGGAGCATCAAGAGGTCCCATTTCTCTACGTCCGCCGGGATGAACAGGTTCAGCGACTGCGCCTGGTCGATATAGGGCGTGCGGTCGCCGGCGAGCTCGAGCAGCCAGCGCTGGTCGATCTCGAACGACGTCTTGTAGCAATCCTTCTCCTCCTGGCTGAGGAAGTCGAGGTGCTGCACCGAGCCGCCATGCTCGAGGATCGAGTTCCACACCGCGTCCGAGTTCTTGCTCTTCTCGGTGAGCAATTTCTCCAGGTACGGGTTCTTCACCGCGAAGCTGCCCGACAGCGTCTTGTGCGTGTAGATGTTGGCCGGGATCGGCTCGATGCACGCGCTGGTGCCGCCGCAGATGATCGAGATCGACGCGGTCGGCGCGATCGCCATCTTGCACGAGAAACGCTCCATCACCCCCATGTCGGCGGCGTCGGGGCACGGCCCGCGCTCGTGCGCGAGCACCATCGAGGCCTCGTTCACCTGCGCGTTGATCTGGCGGAACATCTTGAGGTTCCAGCTCTTCGCCATGGCCCCCTCGAACGGCAGCCCGCGCTGCTGGAGGAAGGAGTGGAAGCCCATCACACCCAGCCCGACCGAGCGCTCGCGCCCCGCCGAATAGGCCGCGCGCTCCATCCCCGGCTCGTGCCGGTCGATGTAGTCCTGCAGCACGTTGTCGAGGAAGCGCATCACGTCCTCGACGAAGCCCTTCTCGTCCTTCCACTCGTCCCACGTCTCGAGGTTGAGCGAGGAGAGGCAGCACACCGCGGTGCGGTCGTTGCCGAGATGGTCGCGGCCGGTCGGGAGCGTGATCTCGCTGCACAGGTTCGAGGTCGAGACCTTGAGCCCGAGGTCGCGGTGATGCTTGGGCATCGTCGAGTTCACGTGATCGGCGAAGACGATGTACGGCTCGCCGGTGGCCAGCCGGGTCTCGACCAGTTTCTGGAACAGGGCGCGCGCGTCCACCGTGTTGCGGACCGAGCCGTCCTTGGGGCTACGGAGCTGCCACTCGGCGCCGTCGCGCACCGCCTCCATGAAGGCGTCGGGGATCAGCACGCCGTGGTGCAGGTTGAGCGCCTTGCGGTTGAAGTCGCCCGACGGCTTGCGGATCTCGAGGAACTCCTCGATCTCGGGGTGCGAGATGTCGAGGTAGCAGGCCGCCGAGCCGCGCCGCAGCGAGCCCTGGCTGATCGCGAGCGTCAGCGAGTCCATCACGCGCACGAACGGGATGATGCCCGAGGTCTTGCCGTTGAGCCCGACCGGCTCGCCGATGCCGCGGACGTTGCCCCAATAGGTGCCGATCCCGCCGCCGCGCGAGGCGAGCCAGACGTTCTCGTTCCAGGTCTGCACGATGCCGTCGAGGCTGTCGGGGACCGAGTTGAGGTAGCAGCTGATCGGCAGCCCGCGCCCGGTGCCGCCGTTGGACAGCACCGGGGTGGCGGGCATGAACCACAGCTTGGAGATATAATCGTACAGCCGCTGCGCGTGCGCGGCATCGTCGGCATAGGCCGAGGCGACGCGGACGAACAGGTCCTGGAAGCTCTCGCCGGGCAGCAGGTAGCGGTCCTTGAGCGTCTCCTTGCCGAAGTCGGTCAGCAGCGCGTCACGCCCGTGGTCGACCTCGACCGGATAAGGGCGCGCACGCGCGCCGTGCTTGGCGATCGTGTCGCCGCCGGGCTGCGCCTCGCCGTTCGCCCGCCCCTGGGTGGGCGCCGTCGCTGTCTCGATCGTCTCGGTGATCATCGCCGCACCGTCCGTTTCCCTGAAATCCATCGCCATGCCGCTCCCGCTCCTGGCTCCTGTCACCGAATCGAGGCAGTCCCCGATCCTAGCCGACGCCGAACTCCTTGAGAACAAAAAGAGACCATCGCGTTCGCCGCGATCGCCCCGGCGTGGCCCACCGATATGGGGGCGAACGCCTCGTTCTACTACCATTGGGGTCGATACGCCGCCCGTACCTCTACAGATTGTGGCAGATCGCGATGAGGGGCAACCCGCTAAAAGCGGTCGATGGCGGACCTAAGCGCTCGCGCCGCCACATGCGGTGCGGCGACGCGCGGACTTTCGCGGGCTCCCGCGATTGCAAGAGAACGATCGGCGAACGAAAATTTTTTGCCGAAACGCCCGCGGCAGCGCCGTTCGGCGCCGACGGGCGTTATGTCCCGAAACGGGATGAAGCCGCACCGGAGCGCTCGGGACGCGGCCGGCATCGACAAGTTTATCCAATAAGTTCTGGTGTCTATGCGGCAGGCTCGGGGCAATTCACGCGGCGACCCGGGGTCGCGGGCGCGGCGTGCGGAGACGAATGCGATGCCTGCTGACGGATCGCCGCTGGACGCGTTCCCCGCGTCCTCCCGCGCGCCCGACGCCGCGCTCCATCAGCATGAGATGCTCGCCGCCTTCGCCGAGCTCGCCATCCTGTCCGAGGACATCGATCGCCTGTTGCAGGAGGCGTGCGATTACGTCCGCCGCGCGGTCGGGGCGGACATCGTGCTGCTATACCGCCAGAGCGCCGACCACCGCTCGGTGGAGGTGCGCGCCGGCGCCGGGATCGCGCCCGCGCTGATCGGCGGCAGCATCACCCGGCGCGACGAGCAGTCCCTCGAGAGCCGGCTGCTGCGCGACGGCGAGCCGGTGATCGTGCCCGACGCGCGCGACGAGCCGCGGCTGGAGACGCGCGGGCTGCTGCGCCGCTTCGATCAGCGCGGGCTGGCGCTGATCCCGCTGCGCGACGGACCGGGCACGCCGATGCTGGGGCTGCTCCACATCAGCACGCGCGAGCCGCGCGATTTCTCGGCCGAGTTCGCCTATCTGCGCATCTACGCCAGCCTGGTCGCCGCCAGCATGCTGCGGATCGACGCGCTGCGCCGCCGCGGCGACGAGCGTGCCGCGCGCGAGCGCAGCGAGTGGCAGCTCCGGCTGGTGCTCGAGGGCATCCCGCAGCTGGTGTGGTGCGCCGAGCCCGGCGCGCAGTGGCGCTGGATGGGGCCGCAATGGACCGAGGTGACGGGGCGAGACCCCGATTCGAGCCTCGGTCGCGGCTGGCTCGACGCGGTCCATCCCGAGGACGCGGTCGCGGTGGAGGAGGCCTGGGGCGCGGCCGAGGCGCGCGGCATCTTCGAGGTGGAATGCCGCATCTGGCACCAGCATGACGGCATCTACCGCTGGTACCAGGGCCGCGCGCTGCCGACCGCGTTCGAGCTGGGCGAGCCGACCTGGGTCGGTACCTTCACCGACGTCGAGGACCTGCGCGCGCTGGAGGCGCGCCAGGCGGTGCTGGTGGCCGAGCTGCAGCACCGCACGCGCAACCTGCTCGCGGTGGTCGAGGGCATCGCGCTCCAGACCATGGCCGCGGCGGCCTCGCCCGAGGCGTTCGAGGCGAGCTTCCACGATCGGCTGCAGGCGCTGGCGCGCGCGCAGCGGCTGCTCTCGGCGGGCGAGCGGCTGACGCTGCGCCACCTGCTCGAGACCGAGCGCGACGCGTTGGGCATCGCCGACCGGGAGTCGCTGATCGTGCTCGACGGGCCCGACGTGCTGTTGCCGAGCACGATGGTGCAGACGCTGGCGCTGGTGATCCACGAACTCGCCACCAACTCGCGCAAGCACGGGGTGATCGCGCGCGGCGCGGGGCGGATCGCGATCCGCTGGCAGGTGAACGTTACCGCGGACGAGGCGATGCTCGATCTCGGCTGGGAGGAGACCGGCGACCTTCCCGCGCCGGCGAGCGACTCGCGGCGCGGCTTCGGGCGCGAGCTGATTGAGCGCGCGCTGCCGTTCCAGCTCGGCGCGTCGAGCGACTATCGCATCGTCGCCGGCGCGGTGACGTGCCGCCTCCATGTCCCGCTCGGCGGCGCGGCGTGAGCGGCGACACGGCGGACGGGGGCGCCGGCACGCTCGTGGGGCGGCGGCTGCTGGTGTGCGAGGACGAGTTCTACGTCGCGGTGCGGCTGGAGCGCGCGCTGCTCGACGCGGGCGCGAGCGTCACGCTGTTCGCCAGCCTCGCCCCCGCGCTGGCGCACGCCGCGGGAGAGGCGATGCCCGACGCCGCGCTGCTCGACATCAACCTGCGCGGCGAGCTCAGCTTCCCGCTCGCGGACGCGCTGCTGGCGCGCGGCGTGCCGGTGGTGTTCCTCAGCGGCTATGACACGGCGACGATCCCGCCGACCTATCGCGACGTCGCGCGGCTGCAGAAACCGGTGACGCTGGTGCAGCTGACCCGCCGGCTCGGCGAGCTGCTGGGCTCCTGACGCTCAGCGCGCGGAACATCCCGCGGGCGCAGCGGGTTGCTGCGCGGCATCCCGGCCATTCACAGGCTGTTCAAGCCCCTCTCCCTATGCGAGCACGAGTGAGAATGCACCGCCGCCTGCTCCCGCTCCTGCTCCCGGTCGGGCTCGCCGCGCCCGCGGTGGCCGCGCCCGATCAGGTGCGCGAGGGGGCGGTGGCGCTGCAGGCGCGACGCGCGGGCAGGATCCTGCCGCTGCCCGAGATCGAGCGGCGCGTGCTGCCGACGATGAAGGGCGCGCAATATATCGGCGTCGACCTGGAGATGCCGAGCGGCGTCTACACGCTCAAGTTCCTGCGCGACGGCAACGTCATCTGGGTCGACGTCGACGGCCGTTCCGGGCAAGTCATCGGCCGTACCGGCAACTGAGGGGAAGAAGAGTAATGCGCGTGCTCATCGTCGAGGACGAGCCGAACCTCGGCCAGCAGCTCAAGTCCACGCTCGAGGGCGCGGGCTATGCCATCGATCTCGCCACCGACGGCGAGGAGGGACATTTCCTCGGTTCGACCGAGAGCTACGACGCGATCGTGCTCGACCTCGGCCTGCCCGAGATCGACGGGCTGACCGTGCTCGACCGCTGGCGCAAGGAGGGGCGCACCACCCCGGTGCTGGTGCTCACCGCGCGCGACAGCTGGTCCGACAAGGTCGCGGGGCTCGACGCGGGCGCCGACGATTATGTCGCCAAACCGTTCCAGACCGAGGAGCTGATCGCTCGCCTGCGCGCGCTGATCCGCCGCGCCTCGGGCAACGCCTCGTCCGAGCTGACCGCGGGCGACGTGCGGCTCGACACGCGCTCGGGCAAGGTGACGCGCAACGGCGAGCCGGTGAAGCTCACCGCGCAGGAGTATAAGCTGCTGAGCTACCTGCTCCATCACAAGGGCAAGGTGGTCAGCCGCACCGAGCTGATCGAGCATATCTACGACCAGGACTTCGACCGCGATTCGAATACGATCGAGGTGTTCGTCACGCGTATCCGCAAGAAGCTGGGCCAGGACGTGATCACCACGATCCGCGGGCTGGGCTACAGCCTGGACGATCCGGACGCGTGAGCGCGTGACCGCGGCCGACTCCGCCGCCGAGCTGCCGCCGGAGGAGCCGCGCGCGCGCGGCTCGATCACGCGGCGCATGATCCTGATCGCGGCGCTGTGGATCTCGGCGCTGCTGGTCGGCGGCGGGTTCGCGCTCGACCGTGTGCTGGTCGGCGCGGTGACGGGCAACGCCGACGACCAGCTCGAGTACGTGCTGCGTTCGCTCTTGGTCTCGGCCGAGATGGACTCGACCGGGGAGGTGACGTTCAACCGCGAGCCCGCCGACCAACGCTTCGTCGAGCCCTATTCCGGGCTCTACTGGCAGGTCTCGGCGCCGGGGCACGAGGCGTTCGTGTCGCGCTCGCTGTGGGACCGACAGCTCGCTTATGGCAGGCCGCACAACGACCGGTCGGTCCACAGCTACGACAGCACGCAGTTCGCCGACGAGAAGCTGCGCATCGTCGAGCGCGACGTGACGCTGCCGGGCTCCAAGGTGCGCTGGCGTTTCCAGGTGGCGTCGAGCCGGGAGGCGCTCGACGCGCAGATCGCGGTGCTGCGCCGCACCTTGGTGCGCAGTTTCGTGCTGCTCGGCGTCGGGCTGGTGATCCTGGCGGCGCTGCAGACCTTCTACGGGCTGCTGCCGCTGCGCCGGCTGCGCATCGAGATCGCCAAGATGCGCGCGGGCCGCTCCAGCCGGATCAGCGGCAAGATGCCGCTCGAGCTGCTGCCGATGGTAGAGGAGCTCAACGCGCTGGTGGCGCACAACGAGACTCAGGCCGAGGAGGCGCGGCGCCACGCCGGCAACCTGGCGCACGCGCTCAAGACTCCGCTCACCGTGATCATGAACGCCGCCACCGCCCAGTCGGACGATCTCGCCGCGACGGTGATACGCGAGGCGCGGACGATGCGGCGCCAGGTCGATCACCATCTGGCACGCGCGCGCGCGGTCGGGCGGCGCGGTTCGGCGCACAGCCGCGCGGCGGTGTGGCCCAGCGTCGAGTCGGTCGAGCGCGCGGTGCAGCGGCTCTACCCGCACGTCCGCATCGACATGACCGGGCCCAAGGACCTGATCGCGCATATCGAGCGCCAGGACCTCGACGAGATCATGGGCAATCTCGTCGAGAACGCGGCCAAGTACGGCGGTGGCAGCGTCTTCGTCACGGTGGGCGCGCAGGCGGGCTTCGTCGAGGTGGTGGTGGAGGACGACGGGCTCGGTATCCCCGAGGCCGACCGGGTGCGCATCTTCGACCGCGGCGTGCGGCTCGACACCGGCAAGCCCGGCACCGGCCTGGGGCTGGCGATCGTGCGCGACGTCGCCGAGATCTACGACGGCACGGTCGCGCTGGAGGAGAGCGAGGACCTCGGCGGGCTGCTGGTGCGGCTGCGCCTGCCGATGGCGAGCTGATCCCGCGCCCGCGACCCGGCCCGAACGTACAATCCATTAACCACGTTCTCGTCTACCGTCCGCGCCGGCGCCGCGGCGACCCGACGGCGCGAGTCTCGGAGGGGAAGAACGATGAGGCCATGGGCAGTGATCGCCGCCGCGGCGGCCGTGACGATGGGCGCGCCGGCCAGCGCGGCCAGCTATGTGTTCGATTTCAGTGGCGGCGGGCTGAGCGGCACGGTCTCGCTCACCTATGAGGCCAATCCCAACACCGGGCCGATCGGCACCTCGCCCAACACCTATGACCCGGTCGGCTCCTATATCGTCACCGGCGCGAGCGGGACGCTCACCAACAGCAACATCGACCTGACCACGATGATCACCGGCGTGGTGCCGAGCAGCCCAGGCAAGCCGACTCCCGACAACCTGCTCGCCCCGGCGAGCTTCGGCCATTACATCGTCAAGAACGGCGTGCCCGGGCCCGACGGCCTCGCGCCCGGCTTCTCCTACGACAATCTCTTCTATCCGGGCGGCTCACCGCCGACCGCGACCGATTATCCGTTCGGCGGCGGCTTCCTCGACATCTATGGACTGGTCTTCACCACCAGCAGCGGCAAGGCGGTGAACTTCTGGAGCAACGGCGACACCGGTCAGGGCGTCAGCTACGGCGCCGGCACCACCGATGGGGTCAGCGTGCTCGATTACACCGGCGGCATCGTCGCGCGCGCCGCGGTGCCCGAGCCCGGGACCTGGCTGACGATGATCCTCGGCTTCGCGCTGACGGGCATCGCGCTGCGGCGCCGCCGCGCGCCGGAGGCACGCGCGCTCGCCTGACCCGCATCGGCTAATCGTAACGCTGGCGCAACGTCTCGCCGACACCCCGCCCGCGGCGGCCCTCTCCCACGAGGGTGCCGCGGGTCAGGGGGACAGGGGACATGACACGACACGCTGCCGCGATCGCGCGGCTGCTCGCCACCGCCGCGGCGGTGGCCGCCGCGCCGGCGCTGGCACAGGCGGACGCACCCGCCACGCCATCGACGGGCGTCACGGATCCGGCCGCGACCGGATCGGGCGACGCCGCCGACAAGGAAATCGTCGTCACCGGCATCCGCCGCGCCAACGCCGCCGCGATCGCGGCCAAGCGCGGCGCGACCAACATCGTCGACGTGGTCAGCGCCACCGATGTGCGCGCGCTGCCCGACGCGACGATCGTCGAGGCGCTCCGCCGCGTTCCGGGCCTCTCGGTGCTGCCCGCCACCGACAACGAGCATCCGCGCGACGAGGCCGCCACGCCGGTGCTGCGCGGGCTCGGCCCGAGCTACAACAATGTTACGATCGACGGGCTGACGATCGCCTCGCCCGGCACGCCCAACGGCACGCTTGGTTCGATCACGCGCGGGGTGCGGCTCGATATCCTGCCTTCCTCGATGGTGAGCGAGATCCAGGTGGTGAAGACCTTCACCCCCGATCTCGATCCCAACGCCACCGGCGGCGCGGTCAACCTGCGCACACGCTCGGCGTTCGAGCAGGGCGGCGCCACGTTCCTCACCGTGGAGGGCTCGCTCGGCCACGCCAGCGACAATGGCAAGCCGCGCGATCAGAACGATCCGGGCGGGCGGGTGATCGCCACCGCGAGCGCCACCTTCGGCGCGGCGCATCAGTTCGGCGCGACGCTCTCGGCCAATTACCAGTCGCTGGCGAGCTACACCGAGACGCACATGACCACTGATACGGTGCATTATGGCTTCTACGACGGCACCGGCCTGTTGCTCGGCGGCAATGCGCTCGGCAACGGCCGCGCGGTGCCGCAGCAGGACAAATATTGGTATGTGATGGACGCGCGCAGCCGCGTCGGCGTTACCGCCAAGTTCGAGGCGCGCGCGGCCGACCGGCTCGATCTGTTCGCCACCGGCGGCTATTATGAGTTCCGCGACGACATGGAGCGCAACGAGCTGATCGTCGATCCGCGCGACCGCACGCGCGTCTATGACCAGACCGCCACCTCGGGCCGCTATCCGAAGGGCGACGTGGAGGTCGGCTACGCCCATCATATCACCACCACGCGCACCCGCGTCGGCCAGGCCGGCGCGACGTGGCGTCCGGGCGATCACCAGGCATTGTCGGCGCGAGTCTCCGCCTCGCGCGCGACCTATGTCGAGCCGATCTTCATGGTGAAATATGCCACCAACGTCGCCCGGCCCGGGGCGGCGAAGCCCGACGCGATCGGGCGTAGCGGCGTGGGCAAGGGCGCCAACCCGGTCCAGACCGCGGAGTACGGCTTCACCTACGATACCTCGGCGCGCGACCAGCGCTTCCCCATCACCGCCGCGGCGTACGAGGACGTCGGCAACTACAGCCTGCTCTACTGGCGCCCGGCGCGCGACTATCTGCGCGCGGCGAGCGACCGGGTCGCGACCGCCCGGCTCGACTATGCGATCAACCAGGGGCGCGACGATCGCGGCCCCGGCCTGGCGGTCGGCGCGAGCTATAGCGACGACCGCCCGCGCTACGCCATCGACCGCAGCGAGTTCGCGCCCAACGTCCGTGCGCCCAGGCTGGCGATGGCGGACGTGCTCGGGCCTTCCAACGCACCGATGGAAGGGTTGGCGCTCAACATGTTCGCGATCGATCCGCGGCGCGCGCGCCGCCAGGTCGAGGCGGCGCCGCCCAGCGCCTATAATGCCACCGACCAGTCGACCTACAACAACCAGGACGATTTCGAGCATCGCGAGCGGCTGGGCGGCGGCTATGCGATGGCGACGCTGCGCGAGGATATCGTCCATCTCGTCACCGGGTTGCGCTACGACGAGGTGCGGCAGGAGACGGTCGGGCGGCGGCGCCAGCTCGAGCGCGCCAGCGGCAGCTACGTCTACGTCCCCGACGCGACGCGTTCCTCCTATCGCGAGTGGCTGCCCTCGTCGCTGCTGACGGTGCATGCCACGCCGGCGCTCGACCTGCGCGCGGCCGCGAGCCGCACGCTCGGCCGCCCGCCGTATGACGCATATGCCGCGCGCACGTCGACCACCTTCGTGAGCACCGCCGACCAGGGGAATGCCGCGGCGGACGGCGTGTCCGTCACGATCGGCAACCCCGAGGTACGCCCGCGCGTGTCGCGCAACCTCGACCTCGCCGCCGACTATCGCGTCGACGCGGTCGACGGGCTGGTCTCGCTCGCGCTGTTCGACAAGAAGATCCGCGACGAGATCTTCACGCTCACGCGGATCGGTGCCTTCACGTTCGACGGGACGACCTACACCCATGCCGCGATCAGCACCCCCGCCAACGCCGCCGCGGCGCGGATCCGGGGGGCCGAGGCGAGCGTGGTGATCAACAGCCTGCGCGCGCTCGCCGCACCGCTCGCGGGCATCGGTCTCTCGACCAACCTCGCGCTGCTCGACGGTCGCCTGACCGTGCCCTTCTCGCCGACGCCGGGCACCACCAGCAGCCGCGCGGTCGACCGGCTCGTCGGCCAGCCGAGCTACACCGCCAACGCGACCCTCTTCTACGCCGCCGACGCCGTCGAGCTGCGCGCCGCGCTCAATCGCCAGGGCCGCGCGCTGCGCGCCCTGGTCAGCAACATCGCGTGGCAGGACCTCTATTGGGCACCGCGCAGCCAGGTCGACCTGTCGGCCAGCTACCGGCTGTCACCCGCCGCCAGTCTGATCGCGCAGGTCGGCAACCTGACCCATCGCGGCATCACCACACTTACCGGGCCGGGGGTGAACCTGCTCAAGGATCGCTACTCCATGCCCACCAGCTTCTGGGTCGGCCTGCGGCTGACCCCGACACGATGAGGCAAGAGTGATGCCGATCGCCTTCCTCGCCGCCGCGCTGACCGTCGCCGCGCCCGCCTCGCCCTCGACCGGCCCGGCGGGCGGCAGCGCCGCGATCCGCGCGCGGCTCGACGACCCGCGCGGCGGGCTGATCGTCGCGGCGCATCGCGGCTGCCACGCGCCGGCGCCGCATCACGGGCTCGGCGCGAGCGTGCCGGAGAACTCGCGCGCCGCGCTGGAGCGCTGCGTCGCGCTGGGGGTCGACGTGATGGAAGTCGACGTGCGCCGCTCGGCCGACGGCGTGCTGGTGATCCTGCACGACGCGACGGTGGACCGCACCACCGATGGCCAGGGCGCGGTCGACCGGCTCGGCTGGGCGGAGCTGCAACGGCTCCACCTGCGCCTCGGCGCGGAGGGCGAGGGCGGCGACGGCGCCGCGGTAAGCGAGGAGCGCCTGCTCACGCTCGACCAGATGCTGGCGCTGGCGCGCGGGCGCATCCTGCTCAACCTCGACGTCAAGGCGAACATCTATGCCGAGGTCGCCGCCGCGGTGCGCCGCGCCCGGATGGAGCAGGCGATCATCCTGAAGAGCGAGGTGGGCGCCGACACGCCCGCGATGGCGGCGGAGCCGACCTTCGCCGGCGTCGGCTATATGCCGATCCTGCTCAACCCGGGGCGGCGGGCCGATCTCGCCGCGCTGCTGCGCCGCCAGACCGCCGCGCCGGCGCACCCGCTCGGGGTCGAGCTGCCGCGGCTGGGGGCGGCGCAGCTCGTCCAGGTGAGCGCGGCGGCGCGCGCGTGCGGCGTGCGGCTGTGGGTCAACAGCCTGTGGGAGGGGTTCGCCGCTGGCTATGGCGGCGACCGCGAGGCGCTCCGCGATCCCGACGCGGTCTGGGGGCGGCTGTATCGCGACGGCGTCAGCATCATCCAGACCGACGAGCCCGAGGCGCTGCTGCGCTACCGCGCCACCCTGCGCTGAGAACGGGGACGCGCGCGCTCGGCGATCGCGCCGTCGACCCGGAGTGAGGTTCAGCGACGCGGTGGCGAGTAGTCGCCCACCGGGCGCGTCGCGGCGGGATCAGGGTAGGACGGCGGCGGCCGAGCCGATCGGCGCGCGCTCGCGCGACCGCCGCGGGTCACCGAGCGCCGTCGGTGTCGGGCCCGGCGCAGGAGCGGGCGCGGCGGCGGCGCTCGTGCCGACGATCGCCGTCGTTCGTCCCGGCGGATCGCCGACGCGGTGAACCCTGAGGCCATAGGCGAGTGCGGCGAGGATCAGCGCCGCGACGATCAACAGCGTGAGCCGGAGCAGGGGGCGGGGCGTGGGGCGGGACATAGCGCGCTTCCTGCTCACTCCGGGACGATCGAGGTGGCGCGGAGACGCGAACGGCCGGACCACCGCCCTCATTGTAGAGGGCGGCGGACCGGCCGCACGGTTCGGGCTCGACCTTCTGGCCGGCGCGGGTCGCGTGCCTCAGCGCTCGCTGAGATAATAGCGGTCGGTCGCGGCCAGCCGCTCGTCGAGCTCGTAGACGATCGGCTGCCCGGTCGGGATCTCCAGCCCGGTGATCTCGTCGTCGGGGATGTTCGACAGATGCTTCACCAGCGCGCGCAGCGAGTTGCCGTGCGCCGAGATCAGCACGCGCTGACCGTCGCGGAGCGCGGGCGCGATCCGTTCCTCCCAATAAGGCAGCACGCGCGCGATCGTGTCCTTCAGGCTCTCGGTCGAGGGGATGTCGATGCCGGCGTAGCGCCGGTCGGCGGAGAGGTCGAAGGCGCTCCCCGCCTCCATCGGCGGCGGCGGCACGTCGAAGCTGCGGCGCCAGACATGCACCTGCTCGTCGCCGTGCCTGGCCGCGGTCTCGGCCTTGTTGAGCCCGGTCAGCCCGCCATAATGGCGCTCGTTGAGCCGCCAGTCCTTCTCCACCGGCAGCCACAACCGCCCCATCGCCTCCAGCGCGAGGTCGAGCGTCTTGATCGCGCGAGTCTGGAGCGAGGTGAAGGTCTGGTCGAAGTCGAGCCCCTTCGCGGCCATCAGCTCGCCCGCGGCGCGCGCCTCGGCGGCGCCTTGCTCGGTGACGTCGACGTCCCACCAGCCGGTGAAGCGGTTCTCGAGGTTCCAGGCCGACTGGCCGTGGCGGATCAGGACGAGCGTGGGCATGCGGATACTCCTGCTAGAGCGGGGGCGCGAGGAACTGCTAGAGCGCGAGCGCGAGAAACTGCTAGAGCGCGAGCGCGAGAAACTGATTGTGCGGGCTGGGGCGATAGTCGGCGAAGGCGGCGCAGGGCGCGAAGCCCGCGCGGCGGTAGAGCGTCAGCGCGGCGTCATAGGCCGGGGTGGTGCCGGTCTCGAGATAGAGGTGCGTCAGCCCCTGCGCACGCGCCGCCGCCACGATCGCGTCGAGGATCGCGCGCCCCGCACCGAGGCCGCGATACGCCGGGGCGGCGCGCATCGACTTCACCTCGCCCGCGCCGTCGTCGAGCCGCTTGAGCGCGCCGACCGCGGCGAGCGTGTCGCCGTCCCAGGCGGCGAATAGCGCGACGTCGGGCGCCGCGAGCCGCGCGGCGTCGAGCGCGAAGGAGAAGCCCGCCGGCGTGCCCGCGCGCTGGTCCGCGACGTGCGCGGCGAGCAGTGCCGCGATCGCGGCCTCGCTGGGGTCACCGCGCCGTACCGCATAGTCGCGCCTCGCCGTCGCCGCCTCGTCCACGCTCGCTCCCGCTTGCCGCTCGCTCGGCATCGCTCTAGCGCATGCGGCGTGCGAGACAACCACGCTCGCCCGGAGACCCAGCGATGCCGATCACCCGCCGCCCGCTCCTCCACGACGGCCCCGGCGGCCGTTTCGCCGGCGTGTTCGCCTGGGACGACTCGGACGCCGCGCCGCGCCCCGGCGTCCTCGTCGTGCCCAACATCCTCGGCCAGAAGGAGGCCGACAACGCCAAGGCCGAGGCGCTCGCCGCGCTCGGCTACGCCGCTTACGCCTGCGACCTGTATGGCGAGGGGCGCCGCGCCGCGCCCGGCCCCGACATCTCGCGCTACATGGACGAACTCAACGCCGACCGCGCGCTGCTGCGCGACCGGCTCGCCGCCAGCCTCGCCGCGCTCGCGGCTCAGCCCGAGGTCGACGCCGCGCGCACCGCCGCGATCGGCTTCTGCTTCGGCGGCAAGTGCGTGCTCGACATGGCGCGTGCCGGGCTCGACGTGCTCGGCGTGGTGAGCTTCCACGGCGTGTACGACCGGCCCGATCATGCGAGCGTGTCGCCGATCCGCGCCAAGGTCCTGGTCTGCCACGGCTGGGACGACCCGCTCGGCCCTCCCGAGGCGGTCACCGCGCTGGCGCAGGAACTGAGCGAGGCGGAGGCCGACTGGCAGATCCATGCCTATGGCAACGCCGGCCACGCCTTCACCGACGAGAGCCGGCGCGGCTCGACCGTGCCCGGCGTCGCCTATGAGGCGCGCGCCGATCGCCGCAGCTGGGGCGCGATGCGCGACTTCCTCGGCGAGGTGCTGGGCTAGCGGGAGCGCGGTCGCGGCACACGGCCGGGCGCACCTCACCTCGAACGCGCGCGACGGCGTGAGCGGGCGGCCCTCGCTCAGTGCACCGCCACGGTCGCGCGCCAGGTCGTGATCACGTCCGCGTCGCCGCCGGCGTCGGGCAGCGTGGCGTCATGCTGCTCGAGCACGAGCCGGAAGCGCGTGCCGTCCCACGCATATTCCTGGCGCAGCGGCCCCGCCGCGCTGACCAGCCGACGGCGCGCCGGGTCCCAGCTCGGCGGCGTCGCCGCCGGCGCGATGTCGGTCGCCGCGGTGGTCGCCGCGCCTTTCGGCGGCAGCAGGTAGAGTGCGGGGAGCCCGTGGGTCGTCGCGCAGCCCGGATCGACCGCCAGCAGCGTGTGCGCGGCGTCGAGCCGCCATGTCCGTGCCGCGGCGCAGTCGGCGGCGACGCGGCCGAGCAGCCTGCGCGCGTCCCTGGCGGAGAAGCGGCGCGGCGCCTCACCGGTCACCTCCGGCTGATCGATCACCGGCAGCACCGGGGCGGGGGGGAGCGCGGCGACGACGACGATGCCGCGCGCGCGTGGCGCGAGCGCGGTGGCGCTCCCCTCGCGCGCCTGTGCCGCGTCGACCGCGCGCAGCGTCGCCTCGAGCCCGGCGAGCGACGCGCCCGCGAGGATACGCCGCCCGGGGGCGAGCAGCGTCACGCGCCGGCCGCGCACCAGCGCCGCGGCGATGTTGCCCTCGAACGGCAGCGCCAGACCCGCGCCGCCGCCCGGCGCGATCAGCTGCGCGAGCGGTCGCCCGTCGACCGCGAGCGTGACTCGGCTGCCCGCCGCGACGCTCGCCGGGAGCGACACCTCGAGCCGCGCCGCCGCCGCGGTCGCGCCGTCTCGGCGCAAGACCAGCCTCAGTCGCGGTTCGACGCCGCCGCTGCCGCGCGCCAGCGCCTGACACGAGCGCAGATTGTCGCAGCCCAGGATCCAGTCGCCGTTCGTGGCGAGCGCGGCCGGCACCGCCGCCTGGAGCAGCAGCGCGGCGAGGAGAGACGCCATCGAACACCTCCGATCCCCGCGGCGCGCGCGGGGCGTCGGGATTAGACCGCCTGGAGGTTAATAAATGATTGAGGATACCAGGGAACAGCCGCGCCCGGCCGACATGGGCGCGCGGCGCGGAGGTGGGCCGCCGGCGTGGGGGGCACGCCGGCGACCCCCGACCGAGCTGCCTGCGGGCGACCCGAAGGGCTGACTTGGTCGGTTGCCCGAGGGGGGCGGCGCACCGCCCCCGAACCGTCTCTGCCGCGCTAGCTCACCCTGGCGCCTCTCGGCAAGGCCTTGCCTGTCGTCGGAAACTCGGTTCGTCGCGGCGTCTCAGGCGTCGACGTCCTCGGGCTCGGGCACCGGGGGGTGGAGCCGCAGGCGGTTGATCCGGCGTGAATCGGCGTCGACCACCTCGATCCGCCAGCCGCTCGGGTGATCGACGCACTCGCCCGCCTCGGGCACGCGCCCCGCGAGCACCGCGGCGAGCCCGCCGATCGTGTCGACGTCGCTCTCCGCCTCGGCCAGCCGCGCGTCGACGGTCGCGCCGACGTCCTCGAGCTCGACCCGCGCGTCGGCCTCCCAGGCGCCGCCGTCGAGCGGGACAAGCAGCACCTCGGGCGCGTCGTCGTGCTCGTCCTCGATCTCGCCGACGATCTCCTCGATCAGATCCTCGATCGTCACCAGCCCCTCGGTGCCCGAATATTCGTCGAGCACCACGGCGAGATGGATCCGCGACTGGCGCATGTCGGCGAGCAGGTCGAGCGCGCCGCGGCTCATCGGCACGTACAGGGGCTGGCGGATCAGCGCCGCGATCGTCGCGGGCGGCTCCCCACCGCGTGACAGGATCGCGAACACGTCCTTGATATGGACCATGCCGATGATGTGATCGAGGTTCTCGCGATAGACCGGCAGGCGGCTCACCCCCGCCTCGGCGAACAGCTCAATCAGGTGCGCGAAGCTGGTCGCCTCCTCCACCGCGACGATATCGGCGCGCGGGACGCCGATGCCGCCGGCGTCGCGCTCGCTGAAATGGAGCAGGTTGCGCACCATCTGGCGCTCGAGCGGGGTGAGATCGCCCTTCAGGTCGGGCGCGGGATCCTCCTCGTAGCGGTCGATCGCCTTCTCGAGCACCTCGCGCAGCGTCGCCTCGTGCGGTTCGCCGAAGATGAGGTTGCGCAGGCCGGACCAGATGCCGGGCTCGTGATGGTGGTCGCCGCTGCCGGCGCTACTTCGGTCGTCGGCCATCGCCGTTCGTCAGTCCTCGCGTATGAGATAGGGGTCGGCGACACCGAGGTCGGCGAGCGCGGCGCGCTCGATCTCCTCCATCGCGTCCCCCTCTTCGTCGCTCATGTGGTCATAGCCTAGCAGATGCAAAGTGCCGTGCACCACAAGGTGGGTGAAATGATCGGCGACCGCGATGCCGCGCTCCTCCGCCTCGCGCGCGCAGACGCCGTGCGCCAGCACGATGTCGCCGAGCAGCAGCTCGCCGTCGTCGGAATTCTGGCTGACGGTGTCGAGCAGGTCGGGCTGCACCATCGGGAAGGACAGCACGTTGGTGGGCTTGTCCTTGCCGCGATATTGCCGGTTGAGCGCGTGCACCTCGCCGTCGTCGGTGAGCCGGACGCTCACCTCGACCGCGGCGGCGGTGGTGAGCAGGTCGCCGTGCGGGGTGTGCCCCACCGCGGCGCGCGCGGCGGCGAGCGCGCGCTGCTCCCACGAATCGTCGGGCCAGGGCTCCTCGCGGGTGAGTTCGACGTGGATCATGTCAGGCGAGGTCCGTGTGCGAGAAATCGTCGCCCGTGTAGAGCAGGGCGGCGCCATGGGTCGTGGCGCAGGCATAAGCGAAACAATCGCCCATGTTGAGTCGGGCGGGGTGGCCGGTGCCCTTGCCGTAACGTGCCTGGGCCGCGATCGCCGCAACGGTCTCCGCCTCGCCGATCGTGACTAGGTCGACGGCGAACTCCTGCAACAGCGTCGTGAGTTCCGCATAAGTGACGTCGATCGACACTTTGCGCTTGCGAGTCACCGCGCGCGCCGTCTCCCACAGCGCGATCGGTGAGGAGAGCCGTCGCTCTGCTGCGCCAAACTCTTCCTCCAGGTCGCGCGCCTCCGGCTCTCCCGTCGCGGTCGCCACGAGGGCGGAGGCGTCGATGAAGACTGTCACTGGTCGTCCTCGTCGTTGAGCGAGTCGTAGAAGGCCTTGTCTGCCTCGCGCCCAGTCGGCTCGCCGAGCGGATGAGCAGCACGCCACGCGTCGAGCCGCTCGTGGATGCTGCGCCGTTGCTCCGCCCTCAGCGCATCCCGTCGGTGCAGCAGCGGGTCATGCACCGCGGCGGTCTTCGTGACATGGAGCATGTCCGCCACCTCTCGCGCCAGCTCGGCAGTCTCGCCGTTCTTTATGTACAACGCGCCCATGACACCTCCGGATATCCCGTCGCCTCAAGCCTCCCTGCCCTCATAGGCCTCGACGATCCGCCCGACGATCGGATGCCGCACCACGTCGCCCGCGGTGAAGCGGCACAGCGAGATGCCCTCCACGCCCTCCAGCCGGAAGGTGGCGTCGGCCAGCCCGCTCGACGCGACGCCGCCGGGAAGGTCGGTCTGGTTCGGGTCGCCGCAGATCACCATCCGGCTGTTCTGGCCGAAGCGGGTGAGGAACATCTTCATCTGCGCCGGCGTGGTGTTCTGCGCCTCGTCGAGGATCACGAAGGCGTCGGCCAGCGTGCGGCCGCGCATGAAGGCGATTGGCGCGATCTCGATCTCGCCGCTGGCGATCCGCCGCTCGACCTGCTCGGCGGGGAGGCAGTCGTGCAAGGCGTCGTAGAGCGGACGGAGATAGGGATCGACCTTCTCCTTCATGTCGCCGGGCAGGAAGCCGAGCTTCTCGCCCGCCTCCACCGCGGGGCGGGACAGGATCAGCCGCTGCACGCTGCCCGAGATCAGCTGCGCCACCGCCTGCGCCACCGCGATATAGGTCTTGCCGGTACCCGCCGGCCCGAGCGCGAAGATCATATCGTGCGAGGTGAGCTCGCGCATGTAATGCGCCTGCGCGGGGGTGCGCGGCACGATCGTCTTCTTGCGCGTGCGGATCATCACCGAGGGCGCGCCGCTGCCCGAATCGGCGCGGATGATGCCGTCGAGCACGGGCTCGGCCGCCATCGCGATCGCGGCGTCGACCAGCCCGGTGTCGACCTCCTCGCCGCGCTGGATGCGGTGGTACAGGTCGTTGAGCACGTCGCGCGCGAGCGCCACCTGCTCGGCGGTACCCTCCAGCCCGACGCGATTGCCGCGCGCGGTGATATAGACGCCGAGCCGGTTCTCGAGCGCCACCAGATGCTGGTCATATTGGCCGAACAGCTGGCTGAGCAGCTGGGGCTTGTCGAACAGCAGCTCGACGCGGGAACGCTCGCCGGATTGGGCGGGAACGGGCTTTCGGCTCATGCGGCTCCTTGCACGGCGACGGACGCGCCGGTTGGGGCGGGAGATAGGCGCGAGGGGCGGTGACGCAATGGCATCGCCGGCGAGTGTGGCAGCGGCGGCGGGGCGCGAACAAGCGGAATCGCGCGTGGCGCTATCCGAAATCGAGCGGCAGGGGCGTGCCGCGACGATACGCCGTGCCCGGCGCATCGAAGGGGAACCGGTGCCGGGCGAGCTGCCCGAGGTGGCGCCGCAGGGCCACGCGCGACGCCGCGGCCACCGCCTCGCCCGCGGCGTCGGTGAGCCAGGCGGGACGCAGCACGAGGCCGCCCGCGGTCACCGCGACCGCGGCGTCGAGACCGGCGTAGCGCCGCCGCACCGTCGCCTCCGGCAGGTGGAGCGCCGCGGCGACGAGGCGGCCGCGCACCGGGCGCCACGCCGACGGGCCCTCGTCGGCCGGCGCGGCGCGGTGGAACAGGGCCGCGCCGGCATTGCCCGCCAGCAGGGCGGCGAGGAGGACGCGATCGAGCGGCTTCGCGCAGCGGGACCGGTCCGCCAGCGCCACCGCGAGCGTGAGATCGGCGGCGACCCGGAGGCCATCGGTCCAGTCATAATCCCCCGGCGGGACCGCGATCTCGGGCAGCAGCGCCGCCGCGGAGAGCCGCTCGATCAAGGCGACGGCGCGATCGTGGACGAGCGCGAGACGCGGCGCCAGCGCGGGATCGTCGAGCGGCCGGCCGGCGGCGATCATCCCGCCGGCGATGCGCTGGCAATGACCCGTCGCGGTGAGCGCGGCGACGTGGCGGCGCGCGGTCTCGAATGGCATGCCCACCGCCTCGCCGATGCCGACGACGGGGGTGGGGCGACCGCGTTCCAGCGTGCGGCGCACCAGCAGCAGGTAGATCAACGCGCGCTCCACGCGGGTGCCGACCACGGGGGTCAGTGCCGCCACCGCGCCGGCGAGCAGCTCCGCCAACAGGCAGCGGATCATCAGGGTCGGTGCGAGCGCGGCGATCATGCGGCGGACCCTCGCGGTACCGTCACGACGCGTCCAGCGCCCCGCGCCGGCATGGGTCAGCGCGCGCGCAGCCCATCCGCCATCAGCGCGAAGGCGTCGAGCGCGCGCGGCAGCGCCGTGGCGGGCGCGTCGCTGGCCGCCACCCACAGCGCCGCGTTGAGCGCGGCACCGCTCAGCAGCCGCGCCGCCGCCTCCACGTCGACCGGGCGCATCGTCCCCGCGGCGACGAGGCGCGCCACCGTGGCGCGGGTCTCGGCGAGGCAGGCGTTCTGGCTCGGCCAGCGCGACGGGTCGCCGAGGACGGCGGGGCCGTCGAGCAGCACGATGCGACGCACCTCGGGGTCGAGCGCCATCTCGATATAGGCGGCGGCCTCGGCGAGCAGCGCCTGCCAGTCGTCGCCGGCGTCGGCCGACGCCGCTCGCGCTCGCGCCGCCATCTCGCCGTCGACCTGCGCCACCACCGCGGCCAGCAATCCCTTCTTGTCGCCGAAACCGTGATAGAGCGCGCCGCGGGTCAGCCCCGCCGCGGCGGTCAGCTCGTCCATCGAGGCGCCCGCGAAACCGTGCGCGGCGAAGGCTGTCCGCGCGGCGGCGAGCAGTCGCGCGCGATTGGCCTCCATCGTCTCGGCCCGTCTGCCCGTCATCTCGGCGACTCCTTCCACATACGTGCCGCATGTGAGTTGACATACGCCTCGTATCTAATCACCTACGCATCGTATGTCACCTAGCGGCCGCGATCCAGTGCGGCGCGACCGAGGAGAAGACCGATGCCCCTGCGCGATGTCGTCGACGTCCCCCACCGCCACGCGTTGTACGACGCGCACGGCTATTCCCCCGCGGCGCGCGCCGGCGAGCTGCTGTTCGTCTCGGGCCAGGTCGGCAGCCGCGACGACGGCTCGCCCGAGCCCGAGTTCGAGGCGCAGGTACGTCGCGCCTTCGACAACCTCGGGACCGTGCTGCGTGCGGCCGGGATCGGCTTCGACGAGGTGATCGACGTGACGACCTTCCACACCGATCCGGCGGCGCAGTTCGAGACGATCATGCGCGTCAAGAGCGAGGTGTTCGGCGCGCCGCCGTACCCGACATGGACCGCGGTGGGCGTGACCTGGCTCGCGGGCTTCGACTTCGAGATCAAGGTGGTGGCGCGTCTGCGAGACTAAGCCGGCCGATCCTGCCCCTTCATGGGCCGGGGCATGCGGCAGGGGGCCACGCCTCACGCCGCGTCGCGGAGCGTCACCTCGCCGGTGAGCGAGTTCGGCCCCGCCGCGGCGAGCGTCACCTCGACCAGGTCGCCGATCGCATGGTCGCCGACGAGATGGACCGACTGGAGCCACGGCGACTTACCGAGCCACTGGCCGGGCAGCTTGCCGCGGCGCTCGATCAGCAAGGTGCAGCGCCGGCCGACCGAGGCCGCGTTGAACGCGGCCTGGTCGCGGTTGAGCGCTCCCTGAAGCCGCTGCAGTCGCTCATCCATCACCCCCGCGGGCACCTGCGCGGCGAGGTCGGCGGCGGGCGTGCCCGGGCGCGGCGAGTATTTGAAGCTGAACGCCTGGGCGTAGCCGACCCGGTCGACCAGCCGCAGCGTCTCCGCGAAATCGGCGTCGGTCTCGCCGGGGAAGCCGACGATGAAATCGCCCGACAGCGCGATGTCGGGCCGCGCGGCGCGGACGCGGTCGAGCAGGCGGAGGTAGCCGTCGACCGTGTGCGCGCGGTTCATCGCGCGCAGCACGCGGTCGCTGCCCGACTGCACCGGCAGGTGGAGGAAGGGCATCAGCGACCCGATGTCGCGGTGCGCGTCGATCAGCCCCTGCGCCATGTCGTTGGGGTGGCTGGTGGTATAGCGGATCCGTGCCAGCCCCGGCAGCCGGTCGAGCGCGCCGATCAGGTCGTGGAGTCCGCGCCCGTCGTCGTCGCCCCAGGCATTCACGTTCTGCCCCAGCAGCGTGATCTCGCGCGCGCCCGCGTCGACCAGCGCGCGCGCCTCGTCGAGGATCGCGGCATAGGGCCGGCTCACCTCGGCGCCGCGGGTGTAGGGCACCACGCAATAGGTGCAGAATTTGTCGCAGCCCTCCTGCACGGTGAGGAAGGCGCTCGCGCCGACGCGGCGGCGCGCGGGCAGATGCGCGAACTTGGAGGCGAGCGGCATGTCGGTGTCGAGCGCGGCCTCGCCCGCGGCGGCGCGCGCCACCAGCCGCGGCAGATGATGATAGGCCTGCGGGCCGACCACGACGTCCACCTTGGCGCGGCGCACGATCTCCTCGCCCTCGGCCTGCGCCACGCAGCCCGCCACCGCGATCATCGGCGCGTCGCTGCCGCGCGCGCGCGCGTGCTTGCGCAGCCGGCCGATGTCCGAATAGACCTTCTCGGTCGCCTTCTCGCGGATGTGGCAGGTGTTGAGCACCACCAGGTCGGCGGCGTCGGCGTCCTCGGTCTTGACCAGCCCCTCGGCCGCCAGCAGCTCGGCCATGCGCTCGCCGTCATAGACGTTCATCTGGCAGCCGAACGACTTGACGTGGAAGGTCTGGGGTGGGGTCTTGGCGGTCACGGACATGGCGCGCGCTCTACCGGAAACACGCCCGCCTCGCTACCCGCGGCCAGGATGCGACGGCGCGCCTCGGCGGCGATCGCCTTGCGGTCGCCCGTCGGCGCGAAGGGGGCGAGGAAGGTGAGCGTCGCCACGAAGGTGCCGCGCCGCTCGAGCACGCGGCGCGCGTGCGCGGCCCCCGGCTCGTCGCCGACCCAGGCGAGCGCGCGCGCGGCGGGCTCATAGTCGATCCGCACCGGCTGGACCATCAGCCCCGGCGGCGGCGGGTCGAGCGCGGCGAGCAGCGCCGCCTTGAACGGCAGCAGCGTGGCGCCGTCGCCCGTGGTGCCCTCGGGGAAGATCGCCACGGGCTGGCCGCGGGTGAGCGCGGTGCGGAGCGCGGCGACCTGGTCCGCGACGCCCAGCCGGTCGCCGCGGCGGACGAAGACGGTACGGTTGAGCGTGCTGAGCCAGCCGACCAGCGGCGCGCCGCGCAGCTCGGCCTTGGCCACGAAGGCGCAGCCGCTGGCGCCGGCGAGCAGCAGGATGTCGAGCCAGCTGAGATGGTTGGCCAGCAGCACCGCGTCCCGCCGCAGCGGCGTGCCGATCACGCGGACGCGCGCGCCGAACAGTCGCGCCGAGACGCCGAGGAACCGCCGCGGCCAGGGAGAGCGCGCGCGCATGACGCGCCATAGGCCGTGGAGAGAGAGGGCGAGGAGCAGCCAGGCGACGAGCGCGGCGAGGCGGAGATAGGCGATCATCCGCGATGCGATGAGGCAGCGCGACCGAGACGTGTCGCGACGCGGGCGCTCTCATCTTCGAAGGGCAGCACCACCGCGGCGGAGGCCGGGGGAGAGGTGGGGAAGGTCTCGGCCGAGCCGCCACGGCCCCCCCCCTTGGGCCCCGGCGTGCGTCGGGGTGGTGGGCTATGGTATGGCGCCAGCCTCACACCAGCGGGTGCATCGAGGGGGTGAGCGAGCGGGGAACGGATCACCGCGATGCCATCCGCCTCACTTCTTGGCGAGCGAGACGCCGTACAATTCCATGCGATGGTCGACGAGGCGGAAGCCGAGCCGCTCGGCGATCGCCTTCTGCAGCAGCTCCAACTCGGGGTCGACGAACTCGATCACGCGGCCGCTCTCGACGTCGATCAGGTGATCGTGGTGCGCCTCGGGCGAGGGTTCGTAGCGCGCGCGGCCGTCGCCGAAATCGTGGCGGTCGAGGATGCCCGCCTCCTCGAACAGCCGCACCGTGCGGTACACGGTAGCGATCGAGATGCCGGGGTCGATTGCCGAGGCGCGCGCGTAGACCTTCTCGACGTCGGGATGGTCCTCGGCCTCCGATAGCACGCGCGCGATGATGCGCCGCTGCTCGGTGATACGCAGCCCCTTCTCCTGACAGAGCGCTTCGAGATCGATCTTACGGGCCATGCCATCCTATGTAGTGCGTCCGGCTTGTTGCGAAAAGCGCTAGCGACTCGCAAGAAGAGGAATTGGTACGATCCGAGGGAGTTGAGGTCGGCGGAGCGTCGCGAGTGAGGACGGTCGGCCGTTCGCGCTGATCGGGCCGCGCCGACCTCATCCGCCTTCCTGGTCGGGGACGACGGTGGTGAGGCCGATCCGCCTGACGGGCGGCGGCGGCCTCCGCCCGGTCACTCCAGCGCGAGCGCGTAGGTGTGCGCGTCGAACGTGTCGCCGGCGCGGCTGCGGTAATAGTCGCGGCGCACGCCGGCGCGGCGGAAGCCGTGCGCGGCGTAGAGCGCCACCGCGGGGTTGTTGGCACGTACCTCGAGGTGGAGCCGCTTGACCCCGCGCCCGCGACACTCGGCGATCACGCCGCGCAGCAGCGTCGCGCCGATGCCGGCGCGCGCGTGCGCGGGGTCGACCGCGATCAGCAGCAGCTCCGCCTCGTCCATGATCGCGCGGCTCAGCGCGAAGCCGACCACCGCGCCCTCGACCCGCGCCAGCGTCAGCCACACGCCCGGCATCGCCAGGATGCCGACGCACTGGCTGCGCGTCCACGCCTCGCCGTAGCGCGGGTTGAAGGCGGCGGCCATCACGCGGTCGATCGCCTCGGCGTCGGCGGCGCCCCCGGCGGCGAGCTCGACCAGCCGCACCCGCGCGCTCACGGCGCCGCGGGGCGCGGGGCGGGCGGCTTGGCGTCGGGCGCGCGGCCGTAGAAGGGCACCGCGGGCAGCGCGCGCTCGCCGGCGGGGAGCAGCAGCGCGTGCGCCGCGTCGGGCAAAGCGGGGCGATCGGGCACCGCGGCGTCGAGCGCGGCGAGCCAGCGCGTGCCCGTGCCGATCGCCGCGGCGCCGTCGAGTTCCGCCAGTGCCGCCGCCGGGGTGAGCGAGCGCGGCGCGTCGAGCGGGCGGAACGGGTGAGCGAAACGCTGCATGAAGACCTCACCGTGCCCGCCTTCCGCGATCACCGCAAGTGGCGCCGATCCGGTACTTTCCTCCAGCGCGGCAGCGGCGACGAGCGCGAGCGCGCCATAACCCGCCACCTCCGCGCGCCAGCCGAGCGCGAGCGCGCGCGCCGCGGCGATGCCGACGCGGATGCCGGTGAAGCTGCCCGGACCGACGTCGACCAGGATGCGCGCGGCACGACCGCCGTCGGGCAGACCTGCGATCATCGGCACCAGCCGCTCGGCGTGGCCGCGTCCGACCTCCTCGTGCGCGCGCGCCACCAGGCGATCGCCCTCGAACAGCGCGACCGAGCAGGCCGCGGTGGCCGTATCGATGACGAGCAGTCGGTCGCGCACGTCAGGCGATGCGGTTGAACGTCTCGAAGGCGGGGCGCGGCAGCCGCTCATGCAGCGTCGCGGTGTCGCCATAGCCCAGCGTGGCGATGAAGTTGGTGCGCACCGCGGGCGTGTCGGCGAAGAACGCCTTGTCCACCGCGCCCGCGTCGAACCCCGACATCGGCCCGACGCCGAGCCCCAGCGCGCGCGCCGCCAGGATGAGATAGCCGCCCTGCAGCGACGAGTTGCGGAAGGCCGAGGCCTCGCGCAGCTCGCGGTTGCCGTCGAACCAGCTCTTGGCATCGACGTGCGGGAACAGCGTGGGAAGATGCTCGTGGAACTCGGTGTCCATGCCGATCACGACGCTGACCGGCGCGGCGAGCACCTTCGCCTTGTTGCTGTCGGAACAGGCAGCCGCGAGAGTCGCCTTGGCGTCCTCAGACACGCACCACACCAGCCGCGCGGGCAGCTGGTTGGCCGAGGTCGGCGCCATCTTCATCAGGTCCCAGATCGCGCGCAGCGTCTCCTCGGATACGGGCTCGTCGCGATAATGGTTGAAGGTCCGGGCGGTGCGGAACAGCTGGTCGAGCGCGGCGTCGTCGATCGGGCGGTCGGGCGCGGGCATGGCGATCCTGTCGGTAGGTGGAGGGGAGCGGACGAGTGCGCGCGTCAGACCGCGCGCACCTCGGTCACCTCGGGGACATAGTGGCGCAACAGCTGCTCGATGCCGTTCTTCAGCGTCGCGGTGGACGAGGGACAGCCCGAGCAGGCGCCCTGCATGCGCAGGAACACCTTGCCCTTGTCGAAGCCGCGGTAGACGATGTCGCCGCCGTCGTTGGCCACCGCGGGGCGGACGCGCGTGTCGATTAGCTCGCGGATCTGCGCGACGATGTCGGCGTCGGCGGGATCGTCGGTGAAGGCCTCTTCCTCGGCGGGCACGCTGAAGTCCGCGCCACCGGCGCGGAACAGCGGCATCTGCGCGGTGAAATGATCCATCAGCAGCGCGAGCACGTCGGGCTTGAGGTCGCTCCAATTCACGCCCGGCGCGGCGGTGACCGAGACGAAGTCGCGCCCGAAGAACACGCCGGTCACGTCGCCCAGGCCGAACAGGGTGGCGGCGAGCGGGCTTGCCTCGGCCTCCTCGGGGGTGGCGAAGTCGCGCGTGCCCGCGTCCATCACGATGCGGCCGGGAAGGAACTTCACGGTCGCGGGGTTCGGCGTGGCTTCGGTCTCGATCAGCATGGCGGGCATGTGGCGCCTGCGCGGCGGGGGATCAAGCGGGCGGCGAGAAAGGGATTGTTTCGGGTGGAAGGGGAAATTCCTCCCCAGTACGGGGGGGGGGCCGCGCCCGAAGGGCATGGTGAGGGGGCTCTCCGCGAGCGACTCGTCTGCGGAAGCCCCCCTCCACCACTCGCTTCGCGAGCGGCCCCCTCCCCGCCAAGCGGGGAGGACCTACCCGTCGAGCTGCTGCACCGCGGCGTTCCACTTGGCGACATTGGCGCGCGCCTCCTGCACGAAGGCGGAGCGCTTCACCGCGCCGAGGAACAGGTCCGCGAACCACTTGCCCGGGTGGCGGAGCGGGCGCTCGAACTGGATCAGCAGCACCACGCGCGTGCCCGCGGTGTCGTTCCACACCTCGTGACGGTAGGTATCGTCGAACACCAACGTCTCGCCCTCGGCCCAGCGCACCACGCGGTCGCCGACGCGCATGCGCACGTCGCCGTCGCGCGGCACGATCAGCCCGAGGTGGCAGGTGATCAGCCCCTTGCTCACGCCGCGATGGTCCGGGATGTGGGTGCCAGGCGCGAGGATCGAGAAGAAGGCCGAGTTGAGCCCCGGGATCTGCGCGATCACCGCCTGGGTGCGCGGGCAGCGCGCCAGATTGTCGTGGATCGGATAGCCGTAGCCCCACAGGAAGAAGGAGCGCCACTTGTTGACCTCGGCGATGGCGCGATGGTCGGGCGAGATCGTCGCGAGGCTGGGCGCCGCGTTGCCGACCAGCGCCACCGCGCGCGCCTCGTCGCGGATCGCCTCCCAATGCTCGCGCAGCAGCGCGCTCCAGGGAAAGTCGCGGACGTCGAGCACGGGATCGTTGGGCACCAGCGACGAGCCCGCGATCAGCCGGTCGAAGACGCCGCGCAGATGCTTGCCGACGCGGATCAGCAGCGGCCGGTCGGTGTCGGCGCGCAGCTCGGTGCCGGGCACGGGCGCGCCCGAGATCACGTTGAGATCGGGTACCAGGACCGGGTCGCTCGGGTCGCCGCTGTCCTGCCACATCGGCGCCTGCGCCGATCGCATGTCGTGCTTCATCTATCGGTCCTCGTCGCGGCGGCGCGCGGGCCACCACCCTTTGTTCTTCCCGGCTAAACCCGCATCGCGACCAAAACGTGGCATCCGCTGGGCAAAGGCTTGCTCGGGCACGGGAAAGGATCGTTTCACCGGCGTGAGTTGCCGCCGGCCCGCGGTCGCCCTACAAGCGCGCCCATGAATTCGTATTCGCGCGTGCTCGCGAAGCCGCTCGTCGCCCTCCTGCTCGTCTCCGTGTCGCTGCCGCTCCCCGCGCAGCAGCGCGCGCGCCGGGCGGCGGCGGCTCCCGCCAAGCCCGCCGCGGCGGCGCCCGCGCCGGCGCCGGCGATGCGCGTCGACACCTCGCCGTGGCTGTTCAAGGGGTCGGACATCCCGCCCGACCCCGAGTGGCACTTCGGGGCGTTGCCGACCGGGCTACGCTACGCGGTGCGCAAGAACGGCGTGCCGCCGGGGCAGGTGGCGGTGCGCGTGCGCATCGACGCGGGCTCGCTGTACGAGAGCGACGCCGAGCAGGGCTTCGCGCATCTGATCGAGCATCTGTCGTTCCGCGGCTCACGCTACGTGCCGGACGGCGAGGCCAAGCGCGTGTGGCAGCGCTTCGGCGCCACCTTCGGCTCGGACTCGAACGCCTCCACCACGCCGACCCAGACGGTCTACAAGCTCGACCTGCCCGGCGCGACCGACGTCAAGCTCGACGAGAGCCTCAAGATCTTCGCCGGGATGATGGCGGAGCCCGCGATCACGGTCGCCGGGCTCGCCGCCGAGCGCCCCGCGGTGCTGGCCGAGCAGCGCGAGGCGCCGGGCGCGCAGGTGCGCTACGGCGACGCGATCCGCCAGACCTTCTTCGCGGGTCAGCCGCTGGCCGAGCGCTCGCCGATCGGCACGATCAAGACGCTGGAGGCCGCCTCGCCCGCGACGGTGCAGGCGTTCCACGACAGATGGTACCGCCCGGCGCGCGCGGTGGTGATCATCTCGGGCGACATCGACCCCGACGTCGCGGCGCGGCTGGTGGTGAAGAACTTCGGCGGCTGGACCGGCAAGGGCGCGGACCCGGCCGACCCGGATTTCGGCAAGCCCGATCCCAAGGCGCCCGCGACCAAGACGATCGCCGAGCCGTCGCTGCCCCCGGTGGTCGCCACCGCCGTGCTGCGGCCCTGGGTCTATCGCGACGACACGATCATCTTCAACCAGAAGCGACTGGTCGATTTCCTCGCGACCCGGCTGATCAACCGGCGGCTGGAGTCGCGTGCCCGCGCCGGGGGCAGCTTCCTTCAGGCCTCGGTCAGCCTCGACGACGTGTCGCGCTCGGCCAACGGCACCTTCACCAACGTGATCCCGATCGGCGACGACTGGGAGGCGGCGCTCAAGGACGTGCGCGCGGTGGTGGCGGACGCGATGGCGACGCCGCCGACCCAGGCCGAGGTCGATCGCGAGCTGGCCGAGTTCGACGCGGCGATGAAGAACGACGTCGACACCGCGCGCGTCGAGGCGGGCGCCAAGCAGGCCGACGACATGGTCAACGCGCTCGACATCCGCGAGACCGTGGCCGGCCCCAAGACCAGCTACGACATCCTGCAGGGCGCGCGCGCCAAGGGGATGTTCACGCCCGCGGCGATGGTGGAATCGACCAACCGCCTGTTCAAGGGCGACGTCCAGCGCGCATTGCTCAACACGCGCACCCCCGACGCCAGCGCCGCGACCAAGCTGGCCGCCGCGCTCACCGCCGACGTCTCCAAGCTGGCGGGCAAGCGCGCCGAGCAGCGCTCGGTCGATTTCTCCAAGGTGCCCAAGCTCGGCACGCCGGGCCAGGCGACCGCGCGCACCACGGTGGGCGACCCGCCGATGGAGCAGGTGACGTTCGCCAACGGCGTGCGCGCGCTGATCTACGCCAACCCGTCCGAGACCGGGCGCGTCTACCTGCGCGTGCGCTTCGGGCGCGGCTATCAGGCGCTGCCGGGTAACAGGCCGACCCCGGCCTGGGCGGGCGAGACCGCGCTGATCGCCAGCGGTATCGGTTCGCTCGACCAGGGCGCGCTCGACTCGCTCACGACCGGGCGCCGCATGGGGCTCGATTTCGACATCGGCGACGATTCCTTCCTGCTCGGCGCGCAGACGACCCCGAGCGACTATGCGGACAACCTGACGCTGATGGCGGCGAAGCTCGCCGCGCCGCGCTGGGACGCGGCGCCGGTGGCGCGCGCGCGCGCGGCGATGCTGACCGGCTATGCCGGGCTGAACTCCTCGCCCGACGGCGTGCTGGCGCGCGACCTCGAGGGGCTGCTGCGCGACGGCGACCCGCGCTGGGGCATGCCGACCCTGGCGCAGATCCAGGCGCTCACCGCGCGCGACTTCAAGAAGCTGTGGCAGCCGCTGCTGGCGACCGGGCCGATCGAGGTCGACGTGTTCGGCGACGTCAAGGCGGACGAGGCGATCGCCGCGATCGCGAAGAGCTTCGGCGCGCTCAAGCCGCGCCGCGCCGACGAGGGGACGGGCGCGCCGGTGCGCTTCCCCGAGCACAACGCCGCCCCGGTGATGCGCACCCACGACGGCGACGACAACCAGGCCGCGGCGGTGATCGCCTGGCCGACCGGGGGCGGCTCGGCCGACCATGCCGAGCAGCGCCGGCTCGACGTGCTCGCGGCGGTGTTCGCCGACCGGTTGTTCGACCGGCTACGCTCGGTGGCGGGGGCGAGCTACTCGCCGTCCGCGCAGAGCCAATGGCCGGTCGGGTTGCCCGGCGGCGGGCGGCTGATCGCGGTGGGCAAGGTGGCGCCCGATAAGGTGCCCTTGTTCTTCCAGCTCTCGCGCCAGATCGCGGCCGAGCTGGTGTCGACCCCGATCAGCGCGGACGAGCTGCGCCGCACGATCGTGCCCATGCTGCAATATATGGCGCGCGCCTCGTCGGGGAACCAGTTCTGGCTGATCCAGACCTCGGGCGGCACCTTCGACCCCAAGCGGATCGAGGCGAGCCAGACCCTGATCGGCGACATGACCGGCATCACCCCCGAGGCGCTCCAGGCCAGCGCCGCCAAGTACCTGCGGCCCGACAAGGACTGGACGATGGCGGTGGTGCCGAAGGCGGCCGCGGGCGGGGCGGCGGCTACGCCGGCCGGATCGCCGCTTCAGGCCGCGCCGGCGAAGTAGCGCGGTTCGGCCGCCGCAGTCTCCGTCCGCTCCACTACCACCCCGGCGCACGCCGGGGTCCAGGTGGGAAAGCCATCGAGAGAAGCGCCGAGGTTCCCCACCCCGACCCCGGCGTGCGCCGGGGTGGTGTCAGGAGTCGGGGCGACGGGCAGGTGCCACGACGACGATCCGCCTCACCCCCCGTACAGCGCGTCCAGCCGTGCGCCATAGACCTGGCGCAGCACGTGGCGGCGGATCTTCAGGCTGGGCGTGAGCTGCTCGTTCTCGATCGTGAAGGGCGCGTCCGCGACGATCCAGCGGCGCACGCGCTCGGTCACCGAGAGGTCCTTGTTGGTGCGGTCGACCGCCGCCTGGAGCGCGGCGCGATAGGCCGGATCGTCCGGCGTCACGGGATCGCGCCGGCCCTGCGCGCGCGCCCAGTCGAACGCCCATTCCGCGTCGGGCACCAGCACCGCGACCATGTGCGGGCGGCGGTCGCCGTAGATCATCGCCTGGCCGATCTCGGGCTGCAGCGTCAGCATGCCCTCCACCTTCTGCGGCGCGACATTGTCGCCCTTGTCGTTGATGATCAGGTCCTTCTTGCGATCCGTGATCCTGATCCGACCGCGCGCGTCGAGCTCGCCGATGTCGCCGGTGTGGAGCCAGCCGTCCTGGAGCACGCGCGCGGTCTCGGCCTCGTTGCGCCAATAGCCGCGCATCACCAGCTCGCCGCGCACGAGGATCTCGCCGTCCTCCGCGATCCGCACCTCGGTCTCGGCGAGCGGCGGGCCGACCGAGTCCATCCGCAGCCCGGCGGACGGGCGGTTGCACGAGATCACCGGCGCCGCCTCGGTCTGGCCGTAGCCTTGCAGGAAGCAGATGCCGAGCGACTGGAAGAACACGCCGACCTCGGGCGTGAGCGGCGCGCCGCCCGACACCATCGCCTTGATCCGCCCGCCGAACTTGCGCGCGATCTTGCGCTTGAACAGCGTGTCGACCAGCAGCGCGGCGGGCCGGTCGCGCAGCCCCAGCCGCCCCTCGTAGCGCTTGGTGCCGACGTCGAGCGCGAGCCGCAGCAGCCTCTGTGGCGTGCCGCCCTGCTTCTCGATCCCCTTGGTGATGCGCGTCCGCAGCACCTCGAAGAGGCGCGGCACCACCACCATGATCGTGGGGCGCACCTCCTCGATGTTGCCGGCGAGCTTCTCCAGCCCCTCGGCATAATAGATCTGCCCGCCCAGCCCGATCGGCAGGTGCTGGCCCCCGCTATGCTCATAGGCGTGGCTGAGCGGCAGGAAGGAGAGGAACACCTCGTCCCCCCAGCCGAAATCCTCCGCGATGATGACGACGCAGCCGTTGACGTTGTGCAGGATCGCGCCGTGGTGCTGCATCACGCCGCGCGGCGCGCCGCCCGTGCCCGAGGTGTAGATGATGCAGGCGAGGTCGTCGCGGCCCAACTCGGCGGCGGCACGGTCGGCGGCGGCGCTCACCTCGGCGGGGTGGCGCTCGATCAGCGCGCGCCAGTCGTGCACCTCGAACGGGGTCTGGCCGAGCCGCATCGGGTCGATGCCGATCAGCATCTGCGGGCGGATCGAGCGAAGGATCGCGGGCAACAGCGCCTTGGCGAGCTTGTCGGTCGAGACGATCACCGCCTTCGCGCCCGAGTTCTCGATCACGTGCGCGTGGTCGCGCTCGGTGTTGGTGGTGTAGGTCGGCACCGTCACGCAGCCCGCCGCCATGATCGCGAGGTCGGACAGGCACCATTCGGGCCGGTTCTCGCTGACGAGCATGACGCGGTCGCCGCGCTCCAACCCGATCGCGCGCAGCGCGGCGGCGAGCCGCGCCACCGTCTCGGCGGCCTCGCGCCAGCTGATCGCCTGCCACGCGCCGTCGCGCTTGCGCCACAGGAAAGGCGCGTCGCCTTTCTCGGCGGCGCGGGTGAAGAACATCGTCACCAGGTTGGGGAAATGTTCGAGGCGTCGAGTGATGGCGCCGCTCCTCTCGCTGATCGTTCCTGTGGGTCGCGTCATGCCTGAGATGCGGCGGCCTCGTCCAGCAAGCGATTGCGCCGCCCGCCGCGGCCCGCCACAAGCGACCGATGACGCTCCGCTTCCCCGCCGCCGCGCTGCTCGCGCTGACGCTCGCCACCCCCGCCGCCGCGCGCGACGCGGTGTCGCCGGAGCGCCAGCGCGCCACCGTGGAGAAGCTGGTGTCGTTCGGCACGCGCCACTCGCTCTCGTCGCCGACCGACCCGAGGCGCGGCATCGGCGCGGCGCGGACCTGGGTGGCGGGCGAGTTCGCCAGGCTGTCGCGCGACTGCGGCGGCTGCATCACCACCGAGCGCCTGTCGCGCCGCTTCACCGGGCCGCGCGCGCCCGACGGCGTGGTGATCGAGGACGTGCTCGGCGTCCAGCGCGGCACCGACCCGGACCGCTACGTCATCGTCGGCGCGCACATCGACAGCCGCGTCACCGACGTGATGAACGTCACCGGCGACGCACCCGGGGCCAACGACGACGCCAGCGGCGTGGCGCTGGTGCTCGAGGCGGCGCGACTGCTCCACCGCGAGCGTTTCCGCGCCAACATCGTCTACGTCGCGTTCTCGGGCGAGGAGCAGGGTTTGTGGGGCGCGACGCTCCTCGCCGAGACCGCGCGCGCGCGCGGCTGGCAGGTCGACGCGATGCTCAACAACGACATCGTCGGCAACTCGCTGGGGCAGGGCGGTGTCGTCAACGACCGCTACGTCCGCGTGTTCTCTGAGGGGATCCGCGCCAGCGAGTCGCTCGCCGAGGCGATCGAGCGGCGTGGGCTGGGCGGGGAGGACGATGGCCCCAGCCGCGCGTTGGCCAAGATGATCGGCGGCGTCGCGACGACACTGCCCGGCGGCTTCGGCGTGTTCGTCGACCGCCGGCCCGACCGTTTCGGCCGCGGCGGCGACCACGAGCCCTTCCTCAAACAGGGCTATCCCGCGGTGCGCTTCTCGGTCGCGGCGGAGAATTGGGATCGCCAGCACCAGGACGTGCGCACCGAGAACGGTCGCGTCTACGCCGACACGATCGAGGGGATGGACTTCGGCTATCTCGCCAAGGTGACCGCGATCAACGTCGCGACGATCGCGCGGCTCGCCGCCGCCCCCGCCGCGCCGGCGAGCGCGGCGATCTCGGGCGCGCTGTCCTACGACACCAAGGTGAGCTGGGCGCCGGTGGCGGGCGCGGCGCGCTACAAGGTCTACTGGCGCCGCGCCGACGCCGCGGCGTGGAGCGACTCGCGCGAGGCGACCGGGACCACGCTCGACGTCGCCGGCGTGCCGGTGGACGATCATTTCTTCGGCGTGGCGGCGATCGGCGCGGACGGGGCGGAGAGCCTCGTCACCTTCGCCGGGCGCGAGAAGAAGTAGCGCCTCAGCCCGCCAGGCGCGGCGCGAGCAACGCCATCAGCCGCTCGCAGCCGCGCGCGTCCTCCGCGTCGAAGCGCGCGGGGACCGGGCTGTCGAGGTCGAGCACGCCGATCAGCCGGCCCTCGTGGACGATCGGCACGACCAGCTCCGACCGACTCGCCGCGTCGCAGGCGATATGGCCGGGGAAGGCGTGAACGTCCTCGACCAGCTGGATGCGCCGCTCGGCCGCGGCGGTGCCGCACACGCCGCGACCCAGTGCGATGCGGATACAGGCCGCTTTGCCCTGGAAGGGGCCGAGCACCAGCTCGTCGCCGATCAGCCGGTAGAAGCCCGCCCAGTTGAGCTCGGGCAGATACTGCCACAGCAGCGCCGCGGCATTGGCCATGTTGGCGATCGGGTCGGGCTCGTCGCCGGTCAGCGCGTCCAGCGCGGCGAACAGATCGTCGTAAAGGTTGGGCTTCGACTCGGCGGCGACGGCGAACTCGTACATGCCGCCGACCTAGGGGCTCTCACACCGGCCCGCAATCGGGCGGCGCGGTGCGGGAGCGGCCACGGGCGCGGGTGGCAATGCGCCGCCTGTCTCTCGTCACTCAACTGGGTTCCAGCGAACCCGGGAACCCAGCGCCGAGCAGAGCGACGTGCCGCGGCATCTGCGGCCCTGGGCTCCCGCGTGCGCGGGAGAACGAAGGGGCAGGAGCGCCGTCGCGCGGTGCAGCGGAGGCGAGAGCCGCCGCGTCACGACGGATCGACGTACCCGTCTAGACCGCCGCGCGACCGGTACGGGGTCTCAGCCCCGCACCGTCCAATGCACCACCACCCGGCTATAGCCCGCCTCGCACAGCGGCCATGATGCGATCTCGCTCAGCCGAAGCGTGATCGCGGGTTGGGAAGCGCCCCCGCGCCAGCAACGCAGCGCCGTCACTGATTGCCGCCCGCGCGCGCCGGGGCGAGCCCCTGCTGGTCGAGGAACTGGTTCAGCCCGGCCGCCAGCGCCTGCGCGCCCGCGACCGTCAGCGCGATCCGGCCCGCGACCACGCGCTCCACCACCGGCGTCTCGCCCGAGTGATCGCAGCGTGCCGCTTCCAAGGTGAGTACCACGGTGCCGCCCAGGCTGGTGAAACCCGCGCAGCCGGTCGCGAACAGCTCGGCGGCGAAGGGATTGTCGACCAGCGGCGGGGTCGCCTGGCGCGGCAGCGGCGCGCGGCTGCGGGACGAGATGTACATGCCAACTTCCTCGTGACGCCGGCAGGGGGACAGCCGGCGCGGGCCGAGTGCGCCCATCGCATCTCGCTCGCGTGTCGCTACGTTGCATCCGTTCGGCCGTCATGTTGCGGCGCGACGCTCGGCCGGTCCTATACCCCGCCATGATCCCGGATCGCCGCTCGGCGACATCGCGCGAGCGTTCGGGATCAGCGCTCCCGGGAGTCATCGCGCTGGGCGCCTTCGCCGTTATATACCGGCATGGCCCGCATCCCCGTCACCCGCTCCCTCTCCCTCGACGACGAGCTGATCGACTATACCGCGACCCGCTCCGGCGGCGCCGGCGGGCAGCACGTCAACACCACCGACTCGGCGGTGATCCTGCGCTTCGATGTCGCCGCGAGCGACCTCCCGGAGCGGGTGAAGGAGCGTCTCGTCGCCTTGGCGGGATCGCGGATGACGGCGGCGGGCGTGCTGGTGCTGCGGAGCGAGGGGTCGCGCTCGCAGCACGTCAACCGGCAGGAGGCGCTGGAGCGCCTCATCGCGCTGGTCCAGGAGGCGACCGTGGTCCAGGCCAAGCGCCGCCCGACGCGACCGACCCGCGCGTCGCAGACCCGACGCGTGGACGCCAAGAAGGGCCGCGCTGGGGTGAAGGCAGGGCGGAAGAAGCCGTCGTTCGACTGATCCGCTCAGGCAGAAGGCGCGGCCACCTCGTCGGCGTTCCGCCCGCCCGCGTGTGACGGCCACGCTCCCGATCGCGTCGAGGGCAGCTCAGCCGCCGGCGAAGCCGAGCGCGGCGAAGCGCTCGGGCCAGGGCGCCGCGGCGGCGACGTCTTCCTTGCCCGGGCGCGGCAGCGCGATCGCGGCGGCGTGGAGCATCATCCCGGCGGGGTCGGCGCGGCCGTAGACCGGGTCGCCGACGATCGCGACACCCAGCCCCTCGCGCGCGTGGACCCGCAGCTGGTGCGTCCGGCCGGTATGCGGGGTGAAGGCGACGAGCGCGCGGCCGTCGCGCGCGTCGAGCAGCTCCCAGTCGGTCCGCGCCGCCTTGCCGCGCGGGTCGACCGCGATGCGCCAGCCGCGCTCGGCGCTGGAGACCTTGCGCAGCGCCAGCTCCACCGTGCCGCGCTCACCCGCGGGCACCCCGTCGAGCACCGCGAGATAGCGCTTGCGTACCTGGCCGGCCTCGAACGCCTGCTGGAAGCGCGCCTGCGCCTTGGGGTTGCGTGCCAGCAGCAGGCAGCCGCTGGTGTCGCGGTCGAGCCGGTGAACCGCGACTGGCCAGCGGTGGAAGCCGAAGGTGAGCGAGGCGAGATGGTTCTCGAGGCTCAGCCCGCCGTCGCGCGGCGGATCGACCGGCAGCCCGGCGGGCTTGTCGATCACCAACGCCTCGCCGTCGAGGAACAGGACCCGGTCGCCTAACATGCGGCCCGCCCTTGCCATCGCCGCGGCGCCATGGCCAGAGGGCGCGATGCGCCGCGCCTCCCTCTTCCTCGCCGTCCCACTGCTCGCGCTCGCCGTGTCGGCTCAGGCGCAGCTCTGCGACAACAGCAACGTGCGCGTGGGCGCGGACGGGCGCGCCTTCGGCCATCTCCCCTACGGGGACGCGCCGCCGGCCGAGCTGGTCGCGGTGCCGGACGGGCTCGCGCTGGGACCGTGCGTGCTGCGCCGCGAGGTCGTCCCCGATCTCGCGCGGCTGATCGCGGCCTCGGGCGGACAAGTGCGCGCGCTGTCGTGCCACCGCTCGATCGGCTACCAGCAGGCGGTGTTCTGTCGCGAGGGGCAGACCGCGGCGGGCGAGCGCGCGCTGTCGGTCGCGCCGCCGGGGCACAGCGAGCATGCCACCGGCTATGCGCTCGACTTCGCCTTCCGCCCGCGCGTCAACGACTGCCCCGACGCCGAGGCGTGCGGCGCGGCGACCCCGGCGTTCCGCTGGCTGGTGGCGAACGCGGCGCGCTACGGCTTCGAGATGTCGTTCCCCGCGGGCAACCGCCAGCGCGTGAAATGGGAGCCGTGGCACTGGCGCTGGGTTGGCGCCAGCGCGACCGTCCCGGGGGCGGCCCGCGCGCGCGCGCTGTTCGCACGCGCGCGCGCGGCCTTCCCGGCCGAGCCGGCGGTGGCGCGCGACCCGGTCGTGATCGCGGCCGTGGCCGCGCCGCCGGTCTATCTCGGCGCCTACGCGCCGCCCGAGTGCCGCAGGGGCAAGTGCCGCCTGCCGAAGGCGCGGCGGTGACGCGCTGATCCTCCCCGCGAGGGGAGGACCAATCGTCGCGCGCGGCCTCGCGCGCTCAGCCGCGGTTCAGCCGCGCGGGCGCTAGGATCGGTCGTGCAATTCCGCTACATCGCGGGATCGCTCTCACCGGGGTCTCGACCGTTCGCATGAAGTCCAAGCTGCTCCAGGCCGCCGCGCTGGTCACCACGATCGCGATGGTGCCCGTCGCCACCGGCGCGATGGCCGCCGCCGATACCAGCGCCTATCGCGAGATGGACAAGTTCCTCGACGTCTACAATCGCGTGAAGGCCGATTACGTCGACAAGGTCACCGACGAGCAGCTGATCAAGGGCGCGATCGACGGCATGCTCGCCGCGCTCGACCCGCATTCCAGCTACGTCGACGCCTCCGACTTCGACAATCTCCGCATCCAGACCGAGGGCAATTACGGCGGCCTGGGCCTCACCGTCTCGATGGAGGACGGCGCGGTGAAGGTCGTCTCGCCGCAGGAGGATACGCCGGCCGGGCGCGCCGGGATCAAGTCGGGCGACTTCATCACGCATATCGACGGCAAGCTGATCTACGGCGGCACGCTCGACGAGGCGACCGCGCAGATGCGCGGCAAGCCCGGCACCAAGATCTCGCTCACGCTCGTGCGCCCCGGCCGCGACAAGCCGATCGACGTCACGCTGGTGCGCGAGGTGATCGTCCAGCGCCCGGTCAAATGGGAGGTGAAGGGCGACGTCGGTTACATCAACATCAACACTTTCTCGGAGGCGACCGGCGCCGACACGCGCGCCGCGGTGATGGCGATCGACAAGTCGCTCGGCCACAAGCCGCTGGGCTATGTCGTCGACCTGCGCGAGAACGGCGGCGGGCTGCTGACCCAGGCGATCGAGGTCTCCGACGCGTTCCTCGAGCGCGGCGAGATCGTCAGCCAGCGCGGCCGCGAGAAGGACGACATCGAGCGCTATTTCGCCAAGCCCGGCGACGTCGCGCACGGCCTGCCGATCATCGTGCTGACCGACTCCGGCACCGCCTCGGCGAGCGAGATCGTCGCTGGCGCGCTGCAGGACCATCACCGCGCGCTCGTCATGGGCGAGCGCAGCTTCGGCAAGGGCTCGGTGCAGACGCTGCTCCAGCTCGGGCCGCGCACCGCGCTGCGGCTCACCACCGCGCGCTACTTCACGCCGTCGGGGCGCAGCGTGCAGGAGGGCGGGATCGAACCCGACATCCGCGTGCCGCAGCTCTCCGACCCCGATTACAAGTCACGGCCGGTCTTCCGCGAGGCCGACCTGCGCCGCCACCTGATCAACGAGATCAAGTCGCCCGACAATGCGGTGCTCGAGGAGGATACCAAGGACGATCCGCGCTTCGCCGCCACGCCCGAGGCGCTCAAGAAGCAGGGCGTCGAGGACTTCCAACTGTGGTACGCGCTCAAGACGATCGCGCGGCTGGGCGGGCCGCAGCAGGTCGCCGCGGTGACCCAGTCGATGGCGAGCACTCCGCCGACGGCCAATAAGAAATGACCGGCGGCGGTGCGCTCGATCGGCCGTTCGCCGCGCGCGAGACGAGGGGGCTGCGCCACGCGCGGCTGCTCGCCCTGCTGGTACCCGCGGCGCTGCTCGCGGGGGCCTGGGCGTTCCAGCTGATCGGCGGTCTGTACCCGTGCGAGATGTGCCACTGGCAACGCTGGCCCCATTATGGCGCGGCGGCGATGGCGGCGCTGGCCTTCGTGGTCCGTGCGCCGCGTGTCCAGGCGACGTTGGTGGCCGGCGCCGCCGCGCTCATCGTCGTCTCGGGCGCGATCGGCGTCTTCCACGCCGGGGTGGAATATCACTGGTGGCAGGGCATGACCGCCTGCACCCAGACGACCAGCACGCTCGGCCTCTCCACCGACCAGGCGCTCAAGGACCTGCTCGCCGCGCCGATCGTTCGGTGCGACGCGGCGCAATGGTCGCTGTTCGGCGTGTCGCTGGCGGGATGGAACGCACTGCTCTCGTTCGTCGGCGCCGCGCTGATCGTATCGCAGCTGTGGAGGCGCGCATGACCTGGAAACCCGGCGACACACCCGCCGCGAGCGAGTCGATGATCCGCGTCGATCAGGCGGGCGAGTTCGGCGCGATCCGGATCTACGCGGGGCAGCTCGCGATCATGGGCCAGCGCTCGCCGATGGCGCGCAAGATCTCGGCGATGGCGCTGCAGGAGGAGAAGCACCGCGCCTTCTTCGACCGCATGATCGTCGAGCGCGGCGTGCGGCCCACGCTGTTCCAGCCGTTCTGGGACGTCGCCGGCTTCGCGCTGGGGGCGGTGACCGCGGCGATCGGGCCCGAGGCGGCGATGGCCTGCACCGCCGCGGTCGAGACCGAGATCGACAAACATTATGAGGAGCAGCTCGTCGCGCTCGGCGACAGCGACCCCGAGCTGTCCGAGGCGATCCGCGAGTTCCAGGCCGAGGAGCTGGAGCATCGCGACACCGCGCTGGCGAACGGTGCCGAGAACGCGCCGGCCTATCCGCTGATGTCGGCGGTGATCCGGCTCGGCTGCCGGGTGGCGATCGCGACGGCCAAGAGGATCTGAGAGGAAGGTGATGGTAGGACGGGTCTTCGCCGCGGCGCTGCTGCTGATCGCTCCGGCCGCCGTAGTGGCGCAGAGCGGGCCGCCGTCGCCCGACGCGCCGCGCGCGCCGCGCACCACCGCGGCCGGGGGCGTGTCGCGCAACGCGCCCGTCAACGGCGTGCTGGTGCTCTACGGCAACGAGCGCTGCCCGACCAACGCCGACGGGGCCGAGGTGGTGGTCTGCACGCGCCGGCCCGCCGAGGAACAGTTCCGCATCCCGAAGGAGCTGCGCGAGTTCGAGGTGACGCCCGAGAACCAGGCATGGGCGGCGAAGGAGGCGGCCAATCAGGGCGTCGGCGCGGTCGGCGTCGGCAGCTGCTCCACGGTGGGCGCGGCGAGCGCCACCGGGTGTGTCGTGCAGAACGCGACGCGCTGGAAGCGCGAGCGCAAGGCCGCCGCCAAGGTGGAGCAGGACCAGCCGTGAGGGTCGCGGGAGGCGCGATGAACGCGCCTCCCGGCCCCGGGGCTCAGACCAGCTGGGCGGGGCGCACGCGCGCGGTGCGGCGGCGCATCGTGTAGCCGACCGCGCCGAAGCCCAGGATCATCATCGCCCAGGTCGCCGGCTCGGGGACGGGCGCGACCGCGATGCCGAAGAGCTGGCGCGGCGTGTTGCCGAGCGACGACAGCGCGCCGGTGGCGAGATCGACGCCATAGAGCGAGCGGCCGTTGTACGCGAACGCCTCGCTGCCCGCGATGTCGAAGCTGGTGCGCGAGCCCAGGTCGCGGCCGAGCGCGCCGACCGTGGTGAGCACGCCGCCGTTGTTGTTCTGCTTGGCGAGCACGTCGAGGTCGGTGTCGATCACGTAGAGCTGGGTCGAGGTGCCCGGCGCGCCGAAGCTCGAGCTGGTGTACGCGGCGGCGCTCACCCCCGGGTCGCGACCCGCGTTCGCGTCTCCCGCGGCATAACCGAGCGCGGCGGTGGTCGGCGCGCCGGTCAGCGCGCCGTCGTTCGGGTTGTAGACGTAATTGTTGTTGGTGTTGCTGACGATGCGGACGCGATCGATCGTCGGGTTGAAGTCGAAGCCGAACACGCTGCCCTCGATCCCCAGCACCGCGCTGGCGGCGGTGGCCACGCCGGTCGCGGTGTTGATCGTGTAGACGATACGGTCGGTGCCCAGCCCGTAGAGCGTGCCGTTGAGCGGGCGGAAGTCGAGCGCCTCGATGCTGCTGTTCGTCCCGGTGATCTTCACCGACGAGGTGAACGTGCCCGGCATCGCGCTGCTGAACGTCACCAGCCGGTTGGTCTCGTCCACGCCGAAGATCGTGGCCGCCGACGCGCTGGCGGGGGCCAGCATCGCCGCGCAGGCCAGAAGAACTGTCTGTCTCATCACCGCAACTCCCTCTGTTGTCGTCGGACGAAGCAGAGATCGCGGCCTGTCCCGGACCTCGCTCGCCCGCAACCAGACAGCTTCTGGTTAACGGCGAGTCAACGACTTAGCCGTGACAGACGTCCTTTGACAGGATTACGTTTTGTGTCTGCGCGCGCGGCGCATCTATTTGCGATAAACCTCGTATCTTACTTTCCCCGCGGTGACGGCAAGGGTCATCTCGCCGCCATCCACAGCGCCATCGCGACCATCATCACGTTCTCGGTGAGCGAGACGAAGCCGAGCGGGACGCGGGTCGCGCCGCCGACGCAGGCGCACTTCAATGAGCGCCGGTCGATGTAGACCGCCTTGATCACCGAGGCGGCGCCGATCCCGCCGATCAGCAGCGCGACCGGCACCGACAGCCAGTCCGCCGCGTGCGCCGCCATCAGCAGGCCCGCCAGCCCCTCGGCATAAGGGTAGACGTAGCCGTAGCGCACCCAGCGCCGGGCCAGCAGGTCGTAGTTGAGGAACATCGTCGAGAAGGTCTCGACGTCCTGCAGCTTGAGCAGCGCGAGCACGCACATGCTGAAGGCGACGAACCACTCGCCCGCGCGGGCGGTGAGCGGGGTGCCGTAGGCGGCGTGGCTGGCGGCGAGTGCCATCAGCGCGGTCATCGCGAACACCGCGATCACGGGGCGGTAGCTGGTCTCGCCCGGCGCCGCGACGCGCTGGCCGAGGTGGCGGCGCAGGTCGTCGTAGCCGCCGACGCGCTCGCCGGCGATGAAGGCCTGCGGTGTGGTCTTGACGCCGTGCGCGGCCTTGAACGCGTCGGTCTCCTCGCGCGTGCGCAGCGGGTGATCCTCGACGGTGTAGCCGCGGCGCTCGAGCAGGTCCTTGGCCTTGAGGCCGTACGGGCAGGTGTGGCCGGGCATGACCATGCGGTAGAGCGTGGCGCGGCGATCGGGCGGGGCGGTCATGCGCGGGAGATAGGCGGGGGGAGGGCCGCTCGCCAGCACGCGATGGGTGCGTGGGGTGAGCGGCTGAGCGTGACGGGAGGCGCGTCGGTCAGCGCCGGCGCCGCTGGGCTCCCGCGTGCGCAGGATGTCGAAGCGGCGCGACGCTGGCCGGTCGCGCCCTCCCAGAGGCTGATCCATCTGACGTGGACCAGCGGGGTGCTCCTGCGGGCGCAGGAGCCCCGAGCGCCACGCCCGCGGCCCTGGGCGCCGGCGTTCGCCGGAGCACGGATCGATGGAGGTGGGTCAGACCCTAGCCGATGATCCGCCGATACAATGCGGCATAATCGTCGGCCATGCGCTCGACGCTGAACCGCTCCTCGACGCGCCGGCGGCACGCGGCGCGGTCGAGGTCGCCGACATGCTCGATCGCCTCCACCGCCTGGTCGACGGTCTCGACCAGGAAGCCGGTGACGCCGTGCTCGATCAGCTCGGGCATCGCGCCGCGGCAATTGGCGATCACCGGCGTGCCGCACGCCATCGCCTCCACCACCGACAGGCCGAACGGCTCGTCGAAGTTGATCAGGTGAAGCAGCGCGCGTGCCCGTCCCAGCGCGGCGACCCGCTCCGCGCCGCCCACCGCGCCGTGCCACGTCACCCCCGCGCCGCCGAGCGCGGGCGCCACCGCGCGCTCGTGATAGCCCTGGTCCTGGACGATGCCGTACAGGTGGAGCCGGCGCCCGCTCGCGCGCGCCGCGGCGATCGCCTCCTCGGCGCCCTTGTCGGGATGGATGCGGCCGAAGAAGAGCAGGTCGTCGCTGCCGCGCGGATCGAAGGCGAAATGGTCGAGCGGGATGCCGTGGTGGATCGTCGCGGCATAGCGCAGCGCGGGGTGGCGATCGGCGTCGCTGATCGCGACATAGTGGACGCGGTCCTGGAAGGGCTCGTACATCGGCAGGATGCGATCGGACGAGAAGCCGTGGATCGTCGTCACCAGCGGCGTGTCGACCAGCCGCGCGAAGGCGTGCGCGGGGAAATCGGCCTGGTTGTGGATCAGGTCGAACTGGTCGGCCTGCTCGAACACGTGCGCGAGATGGCGATATTCCCACACCTTCGCGTCGACACTCGGGTCCTCGGCGTAGGGCGCGGGGACGACGCCGTCGAGCGTGCCGGCGGTGACGCTGTCGAGCGTGGCGAACAGGGTGACGTCGATGCCGCGCGCCACCAGCGCCTCGGTGAGCAGGTGGGTGACGAGCTCCCACGGGCCGTAGTGGCGCGGCGGGGTACGCCAGGCGATCGGGGCGAGCATGGCGATCTTCATTCGTGGTCCTTCGTCATGCGGGAGTGTGGGGCGTCTCCCACTCCCGGCGTCATCCTGAACTCGTCTCAGGATCCAGCGGTCCGTGCGGGCAGCGGCCGTCGGGTGTGCGGCACGGTGAATCCTGAAACAAGTTCAGGATGACGCCAGGAAGGAGGCAACGTGTGAGTGACTCACCGCATCACCACGCCCTCGTCCGCGCGCAGCACGCCGTCTCCGGCGCCCTCCAGCGTCGACAGCAGCACCTCGCCGTCGAACGGCAGCGGGCGCGGCTCGCCCGACAGGTTGAGCGCGACGCGCAGCGTCACGTCGCCGTGCCGCCGCTCATACGCCAGCACGTCGGGCGCGGCGTCGAGCAGCGCGAAGTCGCCCACCGCCAGTGCGGGATGCGCGCGGCGCAGCGCGAGCAGCCGGCGGTAGAGCGTCAGCATCGAGCGCGGGTCCGCCTCCTGCGCGGCGACGTTGCGCGTGTGCCAGTCCGGGTTGAGCGGCAGCCACGGCTCCACGTCGGAGAAGCCCGCGAAGGCGCCTGAGTCCCACGGCATCGGCGTGCGCGAGCGGTCGCGGCCGATGCCGAGGCCGGGCTGGCGCAGTTCCTGCGGGTCGCGCACGCGCTCGGGCGGGATATCGACCTGGCCGATGCCGAGCTCGTCGCCCTGGTAGAGCGTCGGCGTACCGCGCAGCGTCAGCAGCAGCATCGCCGCGACGCGCGCCTGCGCCTCGCCGACCCGCGCCGCGATGCGCGGCGCGTCGTGGCTGCCGATCACCCAATTGGGCCATCCGTGCGGCGGCAGCGACGCCTCATAGTCGGCGATCACGCGGCGCAGCGAGGCGGCGTCCCACGCATTCTCGATCAGCTGGAAGTTGAAGGGCAGGTGCACCTGCGGCCGCTCGGGCGTGCCGTACCAGCGCGCGTGGCGCTCGTTGGGCAGGAAGATCTCGCCGATCAGCACGCGCTCTCGCCCGCAGGCCCCGTAGCTGTCGGCCAGCGCGCGCATCTCGGCGGCGATGGCGTGCGCCTCGGGCTGGTCGGTCGAGTGCTGCTGGATCAGCCGGTCGCGCTCGGTGATGCCGGGGCGCCAATAGGGATTGGGCGGATTGTCGGGCAGGCCCTCCGCCTTGACGATGTGCCACAGCACGTCGATGCGGAAGCCGTCGACGCCGCGTTCGAACCAGAAACGCATCGCGTCGAGCATGGCCGCCTTCAGCGCCGGGTCGCGCCAGTTGAGATCGGGCTGCTGGCTGAGAAAGGCGTGCAGGTAATATTGTCCGGTGGCCGCGTCATAGTCCCAGGCGGACCCACCGAAGTCGCTGATCCAATTGTTGGGCGGGCCGCCGTCCGCGGCAGGGTCACGCCAGATATACCAGTCGCGCTTCGGGTCGGTCCGGCTGGAACGGCTCGCCTGGAACCAGGGGTGCTGGTCCGACGAGTGGTTGGGGACGAAGTCGAGCAGCAGCCTGAGCCCGCGCGCGTGCGCCGCGGCGAGCAGCCGGTCGAACGCGGCAAGGTCGCCGAACATCGGCTCGACGCCGCAGTAATCGGCGACATCATAGCCGAAGTCGGCCATCGGCGAGGGGAAGATCGGCGACAGCCAGATCGCGTCGACTCCCAGCGCGGCGACATGGTCGAGCCGGCGCTCGATCCCGGCGAGGTCGCCGACGCCGTCGCCGTCGCTGTCCTGGAACGAGCGCGGGTAGATCTGGTAGACCGTGCCGCTCTCCCACCAGGGCGGCGGCGGATCGTCGGTATGACTCATCGTGACGGGTAACCGTCCGGCGGGCGAGATGTTGCGTGAGATGATTTTGTGCTGGCGTGCACGAGGTGCCGACCGACGATGCCGTCATCCTGAACTCGTCTCAGGATCCACTATCAGGCAGGTGCCGCCGCGCCGGACTGTGCGGCACGGTAGATCCTGAGACAAGCTCAGGATGACGGCATGGGAGAGGGCAGCCGCCGATCTTCCTCCTCGTGCCCCGGCCTGCGCCGGCGGCACTAGGCGGCGATGCAATCGATACCGCAGCAACATTTCGTCACCGCAAGGCCAGGAACAAAGCTTCATACCGATCCTTGTCGAACGAGGGGGACAAGACCATCGGCTCGGGGCGCCAATCTGCATTCACCACCTTCGGCACGGAGGCCGCCTGGCTCGCCGGGCTGACCGGCTGGATGGTGCTCGGCGCGGTGATCATCGCACTCGCGCTCGCCGCGCTGATGGTCACCGCGTCGCGTTCGCGCGAGGGCGCACTGACCCACCGCCAGGGCATGCGGCTGGTGCTATGGGCGGGTGGTATCGTGCCCAGCGTCGTGCTGCTCGCGCTGCTCGTCGTCACCTTGCCCGCGATGCGCCCGATCCGCGCCGCCGGAGATGACCTGCGCGTCACCGTCACCGGCGAGCAATTCTGGTGGCGGATGCGCTATCAGCCCGCGGGTGCGCCGCCGGTCACCGCGGCCAACGAGCTGCGCGTGCCGGTCGGACGCGACGTCGTGCTCGCGCTGGAGGGCGGCGACGTGCTCCACAGCTTCTGGGTGCCGGGACTCGCGGGGAAGATGGACATGGTGCCGGGGCGCACCAACACGCTGGTCGTCCACGCCACGCGCGCGGGGCGCTTCCGCGGGCAATGCGCCGAGTTCTGCGGGCTGAGCCACGCGCTGATGGCGTTCGATGTGGTCGCGATGGCGCCCGCCGCCTTCGACGCCTGGCTAGCCGCGGAGCGCCGCCCAGTCACCACCGCCGCCGCCGCGGGCGCGCGGCTGTTCGATGCGCACGGCTGCGGCGGCTGCCACGCGGTGCGCGGCACCGGCGCGGCGAGCGCGATCGGGCCCGACCTCACGCATCTCGGCGCGCGCGAGACGATGGCGGCGGGGATCCAGCCGCTCACCACCGCCAACCTAGTCCGCTTCATCCGCGAGGCGCCGGCGGTGAAGCCCGGCGCGCGCATGCCCGCTTACCCGCAGATGTCCGCGCAGGACGCCACCGCGATCGCGCGCTGGCTGGAGACGAACCGATGAGCCTCCACGCGCAGGACGATCGCGCGCTGCGCGCGGCGCAGGAGGAGCGGCTGCGCGCCGTCTGGGCGCCGCCCGAGGGACTGTTCCTGCGCTGGACCGACACCAACAACAACCAGGTCGGCGTGTGGTACACGCTGACCGCCTTCGGCTTCATGCTGTTCGCCGGCGTGCTCGCGCTGATCATGCGCGTGCAGCTGGCGCAGCCGGGCAACGAGCTGGTCACGCCGTCGACCTTCAACCAGCTGTTCACGCTGCACGGCTCGATGATGATGTTCCTGTTCGCGGTGCCGATGTTCGAGGCGGTCTCGATCATCCTGCTGCCGCAGCTGCTCGGCGCACGCGACCTGCCGTTCCCGCGGCTCAGCGCCTTCGGCTATTGGAGCTTCCTGATCGGCGGCGTCTTCGTCTCGGGCTCGATCTTCTTCGACGCCGCGCCCGACGGCGGCTGGTTCATGTACCCGCCCTTCACCACGCGCACGGATCTCAGCGGGCTCGGCGCCGACATCTGGATGCTGGGGCTGAGCTTCATCGAGGTGTCGTCGGTCGCCGCTGCGGTGGAGCTGATCACCGGCGTGCTCAAATGCCGCCCGCCGGGCATGCGGCTCAACCTCATGCCGCTTTACGCCTGGTACATCCTGGTCGTCGCGGTGATGATCCTGTTCGCCTTCCCGCCGCTGATCGCGGGCGACGTGCTGTTCGAGCTGGAGCGGCTGCTCGGCTGGCCCTTCTTCGACGCGGCCCGGGGCGGCGACCCGATCCTGTGGCAGCACCTGTTCTGGATCTTCGGCCACCCCGAGGTCTATATCGTCTTCCTGCCCTCGATCGCGCTGTTCGCGATGATCGTGCCGACCTTCGCGCGGCGGCACCTGCTGGGCTATCCCTGGATCGTGCTGGCGGCGGTGGGGACGGCCTTCCTCAGCTTCGGGCTGTGGGTGCACCACATGTTCACCACGGGCCTGCCCAAGATCAGCCTGGCCTTCTTCTCCGCCGCGTCGGAGGCGGTGGCGATCCCGACCGGCATCCAGATCTTCGCCTTCATCGCCACGCTCTGGGCCGGGCGCGTGACCTGGTCGACGCCGCTGCTCTACGTCACTGGCTCGATCGCGATCTTCGTCATCGGCGGGCTGACGGGCGTGATGGTGGCGATCGCGCCGTTCGACTGGCAGGCGCACGACACCTATTTCATCGTCGCGCACCTCCACTACGTGCTAATCGGCGGTACTTTGATCCCGCTGTTCGGCGGCCTCTATTATTACTGGCCGCTGATCACGGGGAAGAAGCTGTCCGACCGGATCGGGCGCAGCGCCTTCTGGCTGCTGTTCGGCGGCGCCAACCTCACCTTCTTCCCGATGCATTTCTCCGGGCTGATGGGGATGCCGCGGCGAGTTTTCACCTATCCCGAGGAGCTCGGCATCGGCGGGCTCAACCTGGCGTCGACGATCGGCTCCTGGGTGTTCGCCGCGGGCGTGCTGCTGGTGTGCGTCGACCTCGCGCTGAGCCCGCGCCGATCCAAGTCGCCGCGCAACCCGTGGGAGGCGGGGACGCTCGAGTGGCTCGCCCATCCCGACGACGAGGACTGGGGCATCCGCTCGATCCCGCTGATCGAGAGCCGCTACCCGATCTGGGACCAGAAGGATTTCGTCGCCAAGGTCGACGAGGGCCGCTTCTTCCTGCCCGATGCCGAGGAGGGCCGGCGCGAGACGATCGTCACCAGCGTGCTCGACGCGCGGCCAGTGCAGGTGCTGCGGCTCGGCGGGCCCAGCGTGGTGCCGATGCTCACTGCGATCGCGCTGGGCAGCGTCTTCATCCTGACGACCTACCATCTCTACTGGGCGGCGCTGATCGGCGGCGTCGCGACGCTGGCGTTGGTGCTCTACTGGCTGTGGACCGGCACCGCCGAGATCCCGGAGAAGGAAGGCAAGCCGATCGGCCACGGCATCGAGCTGCCGCTGTATATCTCGGGCGCCTCGGCGAGCGGCTGGTGGGCGATGTTCATCACGATGATGGCGGACGCCACCGCTTTCTCGGGGCTGGTGTTCGGCTATTATTTCTTCTGGACGCGGCAGGAGGATTTCCCGCCCGACGGCCCTGGCATGGATGGGCCGGGCAGCTTCTGGCCGATGCTGGCGATGGCGGTGATGCTGGCGAGCTGGGCACTGACCGTCGCGGCGCGCGAGCTCAACCGGCGCGAGGCGGTGGGCGCCGCGCGGGCGGCGCTGGGGACGGCGGCGCTGCTGTCGCTCGCCGCGATCGGTGCCGGGCTGGCGGGGCCGTGGCTGAGCGGGCTGGAACCCCAGTTGCACGTCTATCCCGCGATCGTGTGGACGCTGGCGATCTGGACCACCGCGCATTGCGGCGTCGGCGCGATCATGCAGCTCTACGCGCTGGCGCGCAGTCTCGCCGGGCGGATGACGCCGCGGCACGACGCCGACCTGCGCAACATCACCGTCTACCAGCATTTCATGGCGCTGACCGCGGTCGTGACCTACGCCACGATCGGCCTGTTCCCGGGGGCGGCATGAAGCGGGACGCACCCCGCGGGCGGCAGAGCCTCGGCGAGCGGGTTCGCGGGCTCCGTGTCACGCTGTGGACGCTGATCGTGCCGCCCACCGTCTGGGCGATGCATTTCCTGTTCTGCTATCTCTGGGTGGCGGTGAGCTGCGCCAAGCTCGGCGCCTTCCCGCGCTTCCCCATCGCCTTCGTCGCCGGCACGCTCGCGGCGCTCGCGATCATCCTCGCCTCGGGCTGGATCGCCTGGGTACAGTCGCGCACGCCGGGCGACGACCCGCCGCACGACGAGGGCACCGACATCGACCGGCTGCGCTTCCTCGCCACCGCGACGTTGCTGCTGGCGGGGCTGAGCTTCGTCGCGGTGCTCTTCACCGCCGCGCCCGCGCTGCTGCTGACGGACTGCCGATGAACGGCGCGATCGGCCTATCGCTCGCGCTCGGCGCCAGCGCGCTCGCCTTCGCCGGGCTCGGCATGACCGGGCATATGGCGGCGCACATGGGCGCGGTCGCGGTCGCGGCGCCGGCGCTCGCCGCCGCGCTGCCGCGGCGTCCGCGGGGCGCGGGCGCGCCGCTGCTGTGGGCGATGGTGGAGTTCGCCATCGTCTGGGCGTGGCACTTCCCCGCGCCCCGCGCGCTCGCGGACTCGTACGCCGCGGTCGCGCTGGCCGAGCAGGCGCTGTTCCTCGCCGCGGGAGTCGCGCTGTGGCGCGCCGCGCTGGCGCAGCCCGCGGCAGGCGCGGCGGCACTGCTGCTCACCTCGATGCACATGACGCTGCTGGGCGCGCTGATCGGGCTCGCCCCGCGGCCGCTCTACGCGATGATGGCGATGCATCCCGCGCCCGGGCTCGACGCGCTCGCCGACCAGCAGCTCGGCGGCGTGGTGATGCTAGTAGTGGGGGGCGCGAGCTATTGCCTGGGCGGGCTGTGGCTGCTCGCCACCCTCTTGCGGGAGCCGCGCGCGGCATGACGATCCGGGTGACCTGGAAGCGGCTGGTCGCCGCGCTGGCGACGCTGGCGGCGGCGGGGCTGCTGTTCGCCTGGTCGGGCATCTTCAACATCGCCGCCTCCTCGGGCCACTGGGCGGTGACCGAGTGGTTCCTCCACTGGACGATGCGCAACTCGGTCAAGACGCACAGTTTCTTCGATTCGCCCGAGGATCCGATCGCGCGCGACGGCGCGATGGTGAGCGCGGCGGGCCATTTCGCCGCCGCCTGCGCGACCTGCCACGGCGCGCCGGGCCAGCGCCCCTCGCCGGTGATGCAGCAGGCGACGCCGCCCGCCCCCGACCTGTCGGTCAACGCGCGGCAGTGGACCGACAAGCAGCTGTTCTACATCCTGCGCCACGGCGTGAAATATAGCGGCATGCCGGCCTGGGGCGGGAACGGACGCGACGACGAGATCCGCCGCATGGTCGCGTTCGTGCGCCGCCTGCCCGTGATGTCGGCGGCGGAATATCGCCTGCTCAGCGGCGGTGCGACCGGCGCGGGGACGACGGACGCGCGCGCGCTCGCCGGGGCGACGCTGGCGGGCTGCGTCGCCTGCCACGGCGCCGACGGGCGCGGGCGCGGGCAGCCCGACATCCCCGTGCTCGGCGGGCAGCGCGTGGGCTACCTCGAGGCGGCGCTCGCGGCCTATGCCGACGGGCGGCGGCAGAGCGCGGTGATGGCCAACGTCGCCGCGGTGCTCACGCCCGAGCAGCGCGGCGCGCTGGCGGCGCATTTCGCGGCGATGCCGGGGCTGGGCGCGGCGCCGGGCCGCGACGCGCGCGCGCGGCTGATCGTCGAGCGTGGCCTGCCGGAGCGCCAGCTGCCCGCGTGCGCGAGCTGCCACGCGCCGGGCAAGCCGCAGCCGGTGCTCGCCGGCCAGCGCGCGGTGTATCTCGCCGAGCGGCTGCGTCACTGGCGCGGCGACGAGAAGGTGATCGACGCGCGCCAGCCGCAGCAGGTGATGCCGGTGATCGCCCGCCGCCTGCCCGAGGAGATGATCGAGCCGCTCGCGCGCTATCTCGCGGGGGAATGAGGCGCGCCTTTCCTCGAACGACATGTTCCAGCGAGAGCAGGAACCCAGGCCCGCAGGCGGCGCGCGCGGTGGCCCTGGGCTCCAGCGTTCGCTGCAGCACGGGGGGGGGGCGCCCCTCGCCGTCGTCCTGAAAACCGAGGTCCGGCAGTGCCTCCCGCCGGCGAGTGCACGGCACGGTGGATGCCGAAACGAGTTTAGGATGCCCGGATCGCGGCGGTCTCCTCCTCGGGCATCAGCGTCCAGCCGCGCGGGCCGAGCATCTCGAGTGGGCGGTAGCGCGTCTTGTACGCCATCCGCGCCGAGCCCTTCACCCAATAGCCGAGATACACGTACGGGAGCCCCGCCGTCCGCGCGCGCGCGATATGATCCAGGATGATCAGGTTACCGAGCCCGGGCCGCGCGTCCTCGTCGGTGACGAAGAAGCTGTACACCATCGAGAGACCGTCGGTCTGGCGGTCGGTGAGGCAGGCGCCCACCAGTCGCCCGGGCCGGTCGCCGACCGCGGGCTCGCGATATTCCACCACGACCGAGTTGACCGGCGACTGCTCGATCATGTCGGCATAGTCCATCTCGTCCATGCCGATCATCCCGCCGCCGGGATGGCGCGCGGCGAGATACTGGCGCAGCAGCTGATATTGCTCGTCGGTGGCCCAGGGACGGCATGCGCTCACCTCGAGGTCGGCGTGGCGGCGCATCAGCCTGCGCTGGGTCGCGTTGGGCTCGAACTCATGGGTCAGCACGCGCACCGAGACGCAGGCGGCGCAGCCGGCACAGCTCGGGCGATAGGCGACCGACTGGCTGCGGCGGAAGCCGATGCGGCCGAGCGCGTCGTTGAGCTCGCCCGCGTTGGGGCCGCTCAACTCGGTGAAGACCTTCCGCTCCTGCCGGCCGGGCAGATAGGGGCACGGCTGCGGGCTGGTGACGAAGAAGCGCGGGAATCGAAATGGCGCGGTCACCGCCTTCAACCTCCTCTACAACTCCGCCCCGGTGCGTGATCTCCCATATGTAGGGTCGGGCCCTTGGTGAAAAGTGGATTCACCAAGAATTCCGCGCCATGGCCCCGGCGATATCGGTTCAGGCGAGATCGACCGGGCGCACCTCATAGCCCGCCTCGCGCAGTCCCTCGATCAGCCGGTCGAGGTGCGCGCGGTCGCGCGCCTCGCACTCGATGTCGGTGATCAGCCCCTTGGCGGGCAGCGTGGTGAACACGCGCTGGTGGTAGATCTCGATGATGTTGACCCGCTCGCGGTCGAACACGCGCATCACGTTGTACAGCGCGCCGGGTTGGTCCTGCAGCTGGAGCCGCAGCCGCGCCAGCCGGCCCGAGCGCGCGAGGTCGCGCAGCAGCACGTTGGCGAGCAGCCGCGTGTCGATGTTGCCGCCGCACAGCACGACGCCCACGGTGCGCCCGCGGAACCGCTCGGGGTGCGCGAGCAGCGCGGCGAGCCCCGCGGCGCCCGCTCCCTCGACCACGGTCTTCTCGATCTGGAGCAGGAGGCTCACCGACTCCTCCAGGCTGCGTTCCGAGACCAGGACGATCTCGTCGACCAGCCGCGCCACCATCTGGGCGGTGATCCCGCCCGGCTCCTTGACCGCGATGCCCTCGGCCAAGGTGTCGCCGGCGCAGACCAGCTGCGTCGCGTTGATGCGGTTGTACATCGACGGGTAGAGCTCGGCCTGGACGCCGACCACCTCGATCGGGCGTGCCGCCGCGCGCGCCACCGTCGCCATGCCCGAGATCAGCCCGCCGCCGCCGATCGGGACCACCAGCGTGTCGATGTCGGGATGGTCCTCGAGCATCTCGACCGCCACCGTGCCCTGGCCCGCGATGATGCGGGGGTCGTCGAACGGGTGGACGAAGGTGAAGCCGCGCTCGGCCTCGAGCAGCCGCGCGTGCGCGTAGGCGGCGTCGAACGTGTCGCCCTCCAGGATCACGTCGGCGCGGTGCGCCTGCGTCTGGGTGACCTTCACCGTCGGCGTGTTGCGCGGCATCACGATGGTCGCGGGCACGCCCAGCCGGTTGGCGTGATAGGCGAGGCCCTGCGCGTGATTGCCCGCCGAGGCCGCGATCACGCCCTTGGCCCGCGCGGCCTCGGAGAGCTGGAGCAGCGTGTTGAGCGCGCCGCGCTCCTTGTAGGCCGCGGTGAACTGGAGGTTCTCGAACTTGAGGTAGACGGTCGCGCCGGTCAGCTCGGAGAGCGTGCGGCTGATGAGCGTCGGGGTGCGGACGATCGAGGGCGCGATGCGCGCGTGCGCCGCGCGGACGTCCTCGATCGTGACGGGCAGGGCGGGGTCGGACACGGGAAGGCTGGCCATCGCGCGGTGCTAGCCGATGATGGAGGAGAGAGGAACACCCGCGCGCCGACGCGCATTGGTGATCGGTGCAGCGCCACTTCTTCTCGCTCCGCATCGCGCTGCTGGTGATCCTCGCCGGCGTCGTGGTGAGCGCGATCGACCTCGCGACTCGCGGCTTCGTCGTGGTGTACGACCCGCGGGCGCTGATCCGGGGCGCGGTGCTGGAGGATGGGCTTGGCGGGCGGCGGCGGCCGCTGCGCGAGTTCGCGCGCGATTACTGGGCGACGCGGCCGGCGTTCGACGGCAAGGTGCGGCTGCTGTGCCGCAGCGGTCGCGAGGTGCTGCGCGCCGACGTCATGCCGGGCGCGCAGACGAGCTACACGGTGACGGCGGAGGACTGCCGACAGCTCGGGTGAGCAGCGCACCGCATGAGATGTTCGCTCCCGTGTTCCTGCGGACGCAGGAATCCAGGGCCAGTATCGTCACGTCCGCGGTGCTGGGCTCCTGCGTCCGCAGGAGCACGCCGGCAAGAGGCCATCCGCATCGCACCCTCGCCAAAAACCTCCCGCGATCATATGGCGATCGCATGAACCGCCGCTTGCTCCCGCGCCTGCTCGGCGCCGCCGTCGCGCTATCCTCGCTCGCCGCGGCGGGACAGGCGACCGCCGACGCGCTGATCGACAATGTCACCGGCCTCACGCTCGACCGCGACCAGCGCGTCGTCCGCTTCAAGGCGATGGTGATCGACGCGCAGGGCAAGGTCGTCCGGCTGATCGCGCCCGACGAGCAGCCGCCCAAGCCGACCAAGAAGAACCCCGGCCCGCGCTACGACTGGCGCGCCGACATGAAGGGGCGCGTGCTCGTGCCCGGGATGATCGACGCGCACGGCCATGTCGTCCAGCTCGGCATCGCCGCGCTGACGCTCGACCTCTCCGACACGCGCACGCTCGACGAGGCCAAGGCCAAGATCGCCGCTTATGCGCGCGAGAACCCGGAGCGGCCGTGGATCGTCGGGCGCGGCTGGAACCAGGAGGTCTGGGGGCTCGGCCGCTTCCCCACCGCGGCCGACCTCGACGCCGCGGTGGCCGATCGGCCGGTGGTGATGACGCGCGCCGACGGCCACGCGATGTGGGCCAACTCGGCCGCGCTCAAGGCCGCCGGCGTGACCGCGGCGACGCCGAACCCCGCGGGCGGGCGAATCGAGAAGCCGCTCGGCACGTTGGTCGATCGCGCCACCGACCTGATGGAGCGAGTCGTTCCCAAGGTCAGTCCCAAGGACCGTACCGCCGCCTTCCTGAAGGCGCAGCAGATCCTGCTCGGCTACGGCGTCACCGCGATCGCGGACATGGGGACCAGCCTCGACGACTGGATGACCTATCGCCGCATGGGCGACACCGGCGCGCTGCGCGTGCGGATCATGTCCTACGCGCTGGGCATCGACACCGCGGTGACGATCGGCGGCACCGGGCCGACGCCGTGGCTGTACGACGACCGGCTGCGGCTCGAGGGCGTGAAGCTCTACGCCGACGGCGCGCTCGGCTCGCGCGGGGCGTGGCTCAAGGCGGATTACGCCGACGCGCCGGGGCAGCGCGGGCTCGGCTTCCTCAGCGACGACCAGCTGCAGAACATCATGAGCCGCGCCGCGATGGATCGCTACCAGGTCGCCGTCCACGCCATCGGCGACCGCGCCGACTCGCAGGTGATCGACTCGATCGCCGAGCTGTCGCAGACCTACACCGGCGACCGACGCTGGCGGATCGAGCACGCGCAGGTGGTCGATCCCGCCGACTTCAAGTCGTTCGGCCGCTACGGCATCGTCGCCTCGATGCAGCCGACGCATCAGACCAGCGACCGGCTGATGGCCGAGGCGCGGCTCGGCCCCGCGCGGCTGGCGGGCGCCTATGCGTGGAAGTCGCTGCTCGACAGCGGCGCGAGGCTGGCGTTCGGCTCCGACGTGCCGGTGGAGCGGCCCGATCCCTGGGCGGGCTGGGCGGCGGCGTTCACGCGCACCGACGCCGCGGGCGAGCCCGCCGGCGGCTGGCATCCCGAGCAGGCGGTGACGCGCGAGCAGGCGTGGTGGGCCTATACCGGCGGGGCGAGCTACGCGGGGTTCGCGGAGGATCGGTTCGGGGTGCTGGCGCCGGGCCAGCGCGCCGACTTCCTGATCCTCGATCGCGACCCGATGCTCGCGGGCGCGAGCGAGCTGCGCCAGACGAAGGTGCTCGAGACCTGGATCGGCGGCCAGCGCGCGTGGGAGGCGGGGAAGTAGGTAGGCGAGGGGGGCTCTTGATCCTCCCCTGCGAGGGGAGGTGGCGCGCGTAGCGCGACGGAGGGGTATCGCCGGTCGCTAGTCAAGAGACCTGCCCCGGCCGGGTCACCCCTCCGTCAGCCCTTCGCGCTGCCACTTCCCCTTGCAGGGGGATCGGCGAGCATCTTAGACGTCGGTCAACGAGCTCGCCTCCACGCGGCCACCGAACGTAGCCACGCCGCGGCGGGCGGTGAACGCCCGCCCCAACCCGCTCAGCGCGCGCCCGACATCGTCCCGTTCGACAGGTCGCCGAGCGTGTCGCTGTTCTCCATCATCATGCCGTTGCCCGACATCGCATTGTCCATCGCCATGTTGTCGCCCGCCATGCTGCCGGACGCGGTGACGCCGTTGGCCTGGCTCTCGTTGGCGACGACGTTGTTGTTCTCGTCGGTCGTGATCGTCTGGTCGCCCTTGCCGCAGGCGCCGAGCGCCAGGGCGAGCGGGAGGGCGGCGAGGAAGGCGGCGCGGGGCAGGACACGGGTCATGACAGTCTCCGTCGGCTGAAGCGCGCCAACGTCGCGCCGACCGCGCTCGTTCCCTCGCCGACGCCTCCCGACCCGCTGTGTCCGCCGCGCCACAGCCCGCCCCGAGGCGGCTGAATACGTATGTGGCTTTCTTGTGACGCGGTCCGGCGCGGGCCTAATCGGCGGCATCTACCCAGGCACGGTCGCACCAACGCGACCGCCGGGACAGGGGAGGATCGTCTTGGACCGCTCGTCACTCATGCTATCGGCGCGCACGCGCCTCGTCTCGCGCACCAGCGGCGGCGCGCTCGCCGCGGCGCTGCTGCTCGCCGCCGGCGCGGCGCAGGCGCAGGAGGCGCCGTCGCAGCCGAACGCGCCCACCGCCAACCCGACCGCCAAGGCGACGGCGGACCAGCCGGCACCGCCGGCCGATCCCACGCCCGACGCCAACGCCAACCCCGATCCCACCGCGACCGACGCGGGCGCGGACGAGATCGTCGTCACCGGCATCCGCGCCAGCCTCGCCAAATCGGCCGAGATCAAGCGCAACTCGACCATCATCGTCGACTCGGTCTCGGCCGAGGACATCGGCAAGCTGCCCGACGTGTCGGTGGCCGACTCGCTGGCGCGCCTGCCGGGCGTCACCGCTCAGCGCGTCGAGGGGCGCGACCAGAGCCTGTCGATCCGCGGCCTCGGCCCCGATTTCTCGACCACGCTGCTCAACGGCCGCGAGCAGGTGACCACGGGCGACAATCGCGGCGTCGAGTTCGACCAATATCCGTCGGAGTTCTTCAGCAACGTCAACGTCTACAAGTCGGCCGACGCGTCGCTGATCGCGGCCGGCGTGTCGGGCACGGTGGACCTGCGCATGCTGCGCCCGCTCGACCAGAAGGAGCGGCTGTTCGTCGTCTCGGCGCGCGGCCAGATGAACGGGATCGGCAAGCGCAACCCCGACGGCCAGCGCTACGGCTATCGCGCCACCGCCACCTTCGTCGACAAGTTCGCGGGTGACACGCTGGGCATCTCGATCGGCCTCGCCGCGCAGGAGTCGCCGACCAATTACGACAAATACGAGGCCTGGGGCTATCCCGGGCTCAACGACCGCAACGTCAACTGCGACGCGGCGGGGGGCAACCCATGCCTGCTCGGCGGCGCCAAGCCCTATGTCCAGTCGAACCTGCTCAAGCGCTACGGCGGGGTCGGCACGATCGAGTGGCAGCCGAGCGACTCGTTCCACTCGACCTTCGACGCGCTCTACACGCACTTCGAGGAGACGCAGCACCTGCGCGGGATCGAGTTCCCGCTGGGCTATAACGTCGCGCCCAACCCCGGCTCGGTGACGGTGCAGGACGGCTATGTCCAGACCGCGACCTTCTCGCCGCAGTACACCGTGCAGCGCAACGACCTCAACGAGCGCCGCGCCGACATGTACTCGTTCGGCTGGAACAACGATCTCAAGCTGTCCGAGACGGTCCACCTGAACGTCGACGCGAGCTGGTCGCACGCCAACCGGCAGGACGAGCTGATCGAGACCTACTCGGGTACCGGTTACGGCGGCACCGGTCAGCGCGACACGATCACGATCACGCGTCAGGACAGCGGCATCTACTCGATCGTGCCGACGCTCGACTATACCAACACCGACGTGATCCGCATCACCGACCCGGGCGGCTGGGGCTATAACGGCACCAACGCGGTGGTGCAGGCGGGCTTCCAGAACCGACCCAAGTTCAGCGACGACCTCAAGTCACTGCGCGCGAGCCTGGCGGGCGACTTCACCGACCTGGGCGTGATCCGCGGCTGGGAGGTCGGCGCCAATTACTCGCAGCGCGAGAAGAAGGCGCAGTACACTTCCTACTTCTACTGCCCGTCGGGCACCGGCAGCAACTGCACCGTCGCCAGCGGCACCACGACCTCGATCGCGGTGCCGAGCGACGTCGTGCTCGACCCGGTCTCGCTGGGCTTCATCGGCGTGCCCAACATCCTGGCGCTCGACTCGCGCGGGGTGCTCGACCTGCTCAGCCCGGTGTTCGACAACCGCCCGGAGAGCCTCGCCAAGGTGTGGGGCGTGAAGGAGAAGGTGGCGACGGGCTACGCCAAATTGGTGTTCGACGGCACCGCCGGCGGCAAGGCGATGAAGGGCTCGCTCGGCGTCCAGGTGGTGCACACCGACCAGAGCTCGGACGGCCGCATCGCCGGCCTCAACGCCGGCGCGGTGACGCTGTCCGAGGTCTCGGGCGGCGCGAAATACACCAACGTGCTGCCGAGCGCGACGCTGTCGGTCGAGCTGATCCCGAGCGGCTTCGTCAAGATAGGCGCGTCGCAGACGATGGTGCGCCCGCGGCTCGACCAGGAGCGGATCTCGCAGAACGTCGCGATCACCCCGGGCAACGTCGGGCGCGGCTCGGACCCGCTCAACAGCCCCTTCTCGTCGGACGGCGGCAACTTCCAGCTGCGCCCGTACAAGTCGACCAACATCGACATGTCGTTCGAGAAATACTTCCCCGGCGGCGGCTATGTCGCGCTGACCGGCTATTACAAGCGGCTGACCGACTATGTCGATCCGAACAACAACGTGCTGTACGACTTCTCGCCGCTGCTCAGCTCGCTGACGCCCGAGCAGCAGGCGATCGTGCGCGCGCAGAACGCGCAGAACGGCCTGTTCAAGCTGCCCGCCAACTCGGGCCGCGGCGAGATCCTCGGCGCCGAGGCGACCTTGTCGCTGCCGCTGCGCATGCTGACGCGCTCGCTCGACGGCTTCGGCCTGTTCGGCAGCGGCAGCTACACCAGCTCGGCGGTCCGCTACGACAGCGCGCCGGCGGACACGCAGACGGTGCCGGGCCTGTCGAAGTGGGTGCTCAACGGCACCGCCTATTTCGAGAAATGGGGCTTCCAGGCGCGCACGACCTATCGCTACCGCTCGAGCTTCCTCGCCGAGGTGCGCGGCCTGTCGGCCACGCCCGAGCTGAACACCGCCAAGGCGGAGGGCATCCTGGACGCGCAGATCGGCTATGAGTTCCAGAGCGGTCCGCTCCAGGGGCTGGCCATCCTGGCGCAGGCGAAGAACCTGACCGACCAGGAGTTCTACCAGTACACCAACGGCGACCCGCGCCAGGTGCGGCGCTACCAGCGCTACGGCACCGATTATTACGTCGGGCTGACGTATAGGTTCTGAGCACTCCTCCCCGGCACGGGGAGGGGGACCGCCCGGCAAAGCCGGGTGGTGGAGGGGGCTCTCCCCGCAGCGCGGCGCCTGCGGCGGCCCCCCTCCACCACCGCGCTAGCGCGCGGCGGTCCCCCTCCCCGCGAGCGGGGAGGCTCTTGCTCGCTCAGAATTCCGCGCGCGCGCCGAACAGGATCGTGCGCCCGTAGTAATTCACCTCGCCGAAGCGCAGCTCGCTGTCATTGTACGTGTTCTGCCGCGCGCCGGCGAGATTGATCCCCTCCAGGCTGAGCGTCAGCTGCGGCGCGACGCGGAGGGAGAAGTTGCCGTCGAGCGAGCCGAACGGCGCGATATAGGTCGGCACCTGCACCGTGCTGCCCGTGCCCGACAGATAGCGGTCGCGCCACACGTAGGACAGCCGCGCCGACACGGGACCCTTGTCGTAGAAGCCGACCAGGTTGAAGCTGTTCTTCGACAGGCCGATCAGCTGGTCGCGGATGTCCCGGTCGCCGGCCTTATAGTCGGCCTGCACCGAGGTGTGGGTGTAGGACGCCTGCACACCCAGCCCGTCGAGCGGCTGCGGCAGGAAAGTGAATACCTGGCTGTACGCGAACTCGGCGCCATAGACCTTGGCGTCGCCGCCGTTGACCTGGGTCGACAGCCGTACCGTGCCGCGCCCCGGGATCTCGATGTCGACGTTGTTCTGCGTGATGTAATTGTCCAGGGCCTTGTAGAAGACCGCGCCGGACAGCAGCCCCGACGGCGCGAAATACCACTCGAGCGAGCCGTCGAACTGCGTTGCCAGGAACGGCACCAGCTGCGGGTTGCCGCCGCCCGCGGTCGGCGCGTCGGTGGAGACGGTGATGCGCGGCGCGACGTCGGTGACGTTGGGGCGGGTCAGCACCCGACTGGCGGCGAGCCGGCCGACCAGCTTGGTGGTGAGGTCGGCGCGCAGGTTGAAGCTGGGAAGCCAGTTGTTGAAGGTCTTGGGGAAGCTCGCCGGCGTCGCCACCGAGCCCGCGGTCAGCGTGCCGCTCGCCACCTGGTCGGTGTGGACGTAGCGCACGCCGACATTGCCGCTCACCGCCACCGCGCCGAGCGGGAACTGATAGTCGGCGCGCACGTAGCCGGCGGCGATCTTCTCGGTCACCTCGAACGACGAGCGCCGGTCCGCCAGCGTCAGCGCAGAATTCTCCACCGCGGGCGTGAAGAAGGCGTCGAGATAGGCCTCGGTCACCGGCACGAGGAAGCTGCGCGGCGCGTTCCCCGACACGCCCTTGAGGAAGTCGTCGAACGGCAGCTGCTCATAGGCGCCGCTGCCGAGCACGCTCAGCGGCGTGCCCGCGGGCGGGTTGACCAGGAAATCGCGGCGGAAATAGTCGCGCTTGCGCCAGTGATACTCGCCGCCCGCGGCCAGCTTGGAGAGGAAGCCGTCCAGGTCGCGCGCGACGTCGCCGCGGGTGTAGAGGTCCCAGTCCTTGCTGTCCTTGGGCGCGATGTTGAAGGTGTAGAGGCTGTAATTGGCCGGGTTCGTCGCGTCGACCGGCGTGGTGAAGCTGGGCAGCACCTTGTAGCCGCCGGTCGCGTCGTAGCTGAGCGGGGCGATGAAGATCGCGCGGCTGCGCACCGTGCCCTCGCGGTAATCCGGGTGATAGCTGTGTGCCGCCGACCAGTTGACGTCGGCCGACAGGTGCCAGCGGTCGGGGTTCCAGCGCTGCTTGAGGCCCACCGTTAGCAGGTCGTGGCGGTTGAGGCTATACTCGCGCGACGCCATGAAGCGGACGTTGTTGATCGTCGCCTTGGTGATCGTGTCGCCGTCGGTGACGACCGAGCCGGGCACGATCGACGCGCCGGGCGTGTAGCTGCTCCTGGTGTCGTCGGGGTAGATGTCGAGGCCGAACTCGTCATAGGCGACGTCGAGCCGGGTCGCGACGACGTCGAGGATCGTCTCCAGCTCGGCGGTCGGGCGCCACTGCGCCGAGATGATGCCGGACAGTCGCTCGCGGTCCTCGGTCTCCACCGTCGGGCGGGTGCGGGTCGGCGAGTAGAGGCCGGCGGGCAGACCGCCCGCCGCCGGGCTGGTGTAGCGGTCGCGCAGCCAGCCGAAGTTGAGGAAGCGGTCGTTGCGCACCGACTTGGCCCAATATTGCGCGCCGGCCAGCAGCCCGAACGTGCCGTCGCCGGTGGTCGCGCTGGTCAGCATCGTCGCGTTGGGGCGTACCTTCTCGGTCTGCGTCGTGTAGGTGCCGCGCAGGTTGAGCGTCGTCTTGTTCCCCACCTCGAGCGGGCGGAAGGTGGTGACGTCGATGTTGCCGCCCAGCGCGCCCTCGCTCATGTCGGCGGTGGGGGTCTTCACCACGTCGATGCGCGAGGTGAACTCGGCCGGCAGCATCTCGAAGCGGAACTGGCGCCCCGCCGCGCCGCCGTTCTCGATCAGGTCGTTGAGCGCGACGGTGCGCCCGTTCATCAGCGTGTTCTGGAACTGCGGTCCGAGCCCGCGGACGCTGACGTACAGACCCTCGCCGCGCGGCCGCGTGATCGCCACGCCGGGGATCAGCTGGAGCGCCTCGGCGACGTTCTGCGTCGGGAACTTGCCGATGTCGGTCGAGCTGATGGAGTCGACCCCGTAAGCGGCGCGGCGCTTGGTCTCGACGGCGGCGTCGATGCTGCGCGCGTAGGTGCCGTTGACGACGATGTCCTCGCCGGGCGGGTCGGCGGCGTCGCTCGGCTGCGCCATCGCGGGGGCGCTCGGCGCCGATTGGGCGTGGGCGGTGCCGGCGAGCGACGCGACGCCGACGAGCGCGACGGAGGCCCGCAGCAGGCCGAGAATGGATGGCATGTGGATGTCCCCCGAGCGGCATGAGTGCCGTCTCGGGGTGGAGCGCTATCGGGCCCGCGTGTAAGCCGCGCGACGTTTGGGCGACACTTTCATTACGAACTTCGAGCCCTGGGGGGAGGAACACGTCATGCGGAGCGGTGCCTGCTCCCGCGGCCGCGTCGACATGGTGGCGCGCGACGTGCCTGGCAGCCCGACCGCGCGGGCGTCGCGTCTCAGACCGACGCGGTCACCGGTCGCGCCACCATACCCACAGCGCGATCGCGACCCCCAGCGCGAGCCCGGCGAGGAAGCCGATCGTCGGCTGCCCGGCGACGAGGCCGAGGATCGTGCCGCCGAGGATCAGCGCGGCGATCGGGAAGCCACCGGCGAGTGGGGAGCGGGAAGGAGGCATGCGCGTGCTGTGCCACGCCGGACGAGCCCGCGCCAGTCACGGCGGGACGTGCCGCGCGCGCGATCTCGATCTCGCTCAGTGGCTTTTCCCCCCTTCTTCTATCCCCGAGCCGCGGCTAGACCGAGCGGATGAGGCCGGACGTGGGGCGGCGCGGCGCGCTGCTCTGCGCCGTGGTCGGCGTGATGACAGGAGCGATGCCCGCGCGCGCGCAGCAGGCGCCGACGGGAGCGGATGCCGCGACCGCCGCGCCGGCGGCGGGCACCCCCGCGCTCGACGACGTCGACCCCAGCGCGCCGCTCGCCGCCTTGCCCGACATCGGCGTCGACTGGCCCGATCTCAGCGCCGCCCCGGCCGCGCCGGTGACCGAGCGCGCGCAGATCGGCGCCACCACGCGCTACGCCTGGCGCATCGACGGGCTGGACGCCGCGGGCACGCCGTTGCTGCGCCAGCGCTTCCAGGAACTGTCGGTACTCGCGGGGAACGACGGCAAGGAGGCCAATCCGGCGCAGCTCGACCGCCGCGCGCGGCAGGACGCCGAGCTGCTGCTCACCCTGCTCAAGGGCGAGGGCTATTATGACGCGACGGTCGCGACGCGGTTCGAGCGCGCCGAGCGACGCCCGGTGGTGGTATTGGCCGCGACCCCGGGGACGCTCTATCGCTTCGCCGGGGTGACGCTCGCCGGTGTCGAGGCGGCGGGCGCCAAGGCGCAGAGACTGCGCGACGCCTTCGCGGTCCGCCCCGAGGATCCGGTCAACAGCGACGCGATCGCCGCGGCCGAGGCGAATCTGCGCACGCGCGCGGGCGAGGAGGGCTTCGCCTTCGCGCAGATCGGCGATCCGCAGGTGGTGGTCGACCGCGCGGCGCAGAGCGCGACGCTGTCGGTCGAGGTCGCGCCCGGCACCGCGCGGCGCTTCGGCCGGATCACCGCCAACGCGGACAATCGCGTGTTCGACGCGGACCATGTCGCGGATATCGCACGCTTCAAGACCGGGGACCCCTATGAGGCGTCGCAGCTCGACGATCTGCGCCGCGCGCTGGTGCAGACCGGGCTGGTCTCCACCGCCGAGGTGCGCGCGGTCGCGGCGGGCGACCCATCGGTCGTGGACGTCGCGGTGCGGCTCGAGCCGGCGCCGCCGCGCACCGTCGCGGTCGAGCTCGGCTACGGCACTGGCGAGGGCGCGCGCTCGGAAGTCAGCTGGACCCACCGCAACTTGTTCCCGCCCGAGGGCGCGGTGACTCTGCGCGGTGTCGCCGGCACGCGCGAGCAGCTCGGCCAGGTCACTTTCCGCCGCAACAACTTCCACGCGCGCGACCGCGTGCTCACCGCGCAGTTCGCCGCCGCGCACCTGCTGCGCGACGCCTATGAGGCGAATACGCTGTCGCTGTCCGCCGCGCTGGAGCGGCAGACCAACATCTTCTTCCAGAAGACCTGGACCTGGTCGCTCGGCGCGGAGCTGGTCGCCTCGGACGAGCGCGACGTGATCCTCTCCACCGGCGAGCCGCGCCGCCGCACCTTCCTGATCGGCGCGCTGCCGACCAGCCTCGGCTATGACGGCTCGGACGATCTGCTCAACCCGACCCGCGGCTTCCGCCTCGCCGGGCGCGTCAGCCCCGAATTGTCGCTGCAGAACAGCGTGTTCGGCTACACGCGCGTCCAGCTCGACGCGAGCGCGTACAAGCCCGTCACCAAAGGCACCGTGCTGGCGGGCCGCGTCCGTGCCGGCACGATCCTGGGCGCGCCGCGCGACCAGATCGCGCCGTCGCGGCGCTTCTACGCCGGGGGCGGCGCCTCGGTGCGCGGCTACGGCTTCCAGTCGATCGGCCCGCGCGACCCCAATAACGACCCCATCGGTGGGCGCAGCCTGGCCGAGTTCGCGGTCGAGGCGCGGATCAGGGCGTTCGGCAATTTCGGCGTGGTGCCCTTCTTCGACGGCGGCAACATCTACACCGGCGGGCTGCCCGATCTCACCGGCTTCCGCTACGGCGCGGGCATCGGCGTGCGCTATTACTCGAACTTCGGCCCGATCCGCGTCGATCTCGGCACGCCGATCAACCCGCAGAAGGGTGACAGCCGGCTCGCGGTCTATGTCTCGCTGGGGCAGGCCTTTTGACCCGCGTGCTGCGCTACGCCGGGGTGGCGCTCGCGACGCTGGTCGCGCTGGCGCTGCTGGTCGTGTTCGTGCTCGACACCGGCGTCGGGCACCGTTTCGTCGCCGACCGGGTCAACGCGCTGCGCCCCGACAACGGGCTGCGCTTCCGTCTCGGGCGGATCGACGGTTCTCTCTATGGCCGCGCCGAGCTGGTCGACTTCCGCCTCTACGATCCGAACGGACTGGTGCTGTCGGTGCCGCGCGCGCGGCTCGACTGGTCGCCGCTGGCGTGGTGGCACAACCGGCTGGACATCGCGTCGCTCGACATCCCGGTCGCCACCCTCGCCAAATTGCCCGAGCCGCGCGACACCGGGCGCAGCGGGCCGCTGCTCCCCAAGTTCGACATCGCGATCGCGCGCCTCGCGGTCGACCGGCTGATCGTCGCGCCCGGGGTGACAGGCGCGGTGCGGTACGGCCGGCTGCGCGGGCGCGCCGACATCCGCGACGGCCACGCACTGGTCGACCTCGCCGCGCTGGTGCAGGGCAGCGACTCGCTCGACCTGCGGCTCGACTCGCGCCCCGACGCCGGCCGCTTCGACCTGGAAGCGCGCGCGCGCGGCACGGCGCGCGGGGTGCTGGCGCGGCTGACCGGGCTGAACCGCGCGCTCGCGCTCGACGTCGCGGGCGACGGCGACTGGCGCCGCTGGGACGGGCGCGCGGTGGCGCAGGTCGGTGCGGCGCGCGTGATCGACCTCGCGCTCGCCAACCGAGCGGGCCGCTACCGGCTGATCGGCACCGTCGCGCCGAGCGCGATCACCCGCGGCAAGCTCCAGTCGCTCACGGCGCCCCGCGTCGCGGTCGACGGCAGCGCCACCTTCGCGAACCGGCGGCTCGACGGCGCGCTGTCGCTGCGCTCGCCCGCGATCGCCGCGCGCGTCGAGGGCATGGTCGACCTCGCCGCCAGCGCGCTCCGCAACGTCCGCGTCACCGCGCGGCTGCTGCGCCCGCCGGCGCTGTTCCGCAACATGACCGCGCGCGACATGCGGCTGCGCGCCATCCTCGACGGCAACTTCCGCAGCTTCTCCTTCGACTATCGCCTCGCCGCCGAGCGCTTCGCCTTCGACGATACCGGCTTTGAGCAGGCACGCGCGGCCGGGCGCGGGCGCTGGTCTAAGACGCCGGTGCTGGTGCCCGCGCGCTTCACCGCGGCGCGGGTGACCGGCGTGGGCGACGTCGCCGGCGGCATCCTGCGCAACCTCAGCGTCGACGGCACGCTCAAGGTGACCGCTACCCAGGTCACCGGCGACCGGCTCCGGCTGCGCTCGGACCAGCTCGCCGGCGAGATCGGGCTCCAGCTCGACCTGCGCACCGGGCGCTACGACGTCGCGCTGAGCGGCGGGTTGGGGCGCTATCTCATCCCGGGCATCGGCTTGGTGCAGGTCGACTCGCGGCTCCAGGCGGTGCCCGGGCCGAGCGGCCATGGCACGCGCGTGGTCGGGCGCGGCACGGCGCGCGTGCTGCGGCTCGACAACGCCTTCTTCGGCTCGCTCACCGGTGGGCTGCCGCGGATCGAGAGCGAGCTGGAGCGCACCCCGGACGGCATCCTCCACTTCACGCGGCTGGTGCTCACCGCGCCGACGCTGCGGCTCGCGGGGAACGGCTACCGCCGCCGCGACGGCACCTTCTTCTTCGAGGGCGCGGGCACGCAGGGCACTTACGGCCCGGTGACGCTGCGGCTGGACGGCAGGATCGAGCGGCCGACGCTCGACCTCGTCTTCGCGCGCCCCAACGCCACGCTGGGGCTCGCCGCGGTGCGCGCGCACCTCGATCCCAGCGCACAGGGCTTCGCCTTCACCGCGGCGGGCGAATCACGCCTCGGACCGTTCGCGGGGGCGGGACAGATCGTGCTGCCGCCGGGCGACGGTCAGTCGCGCATCCTGGTCGACCGGCTCGACGTGAGCGGCACGCGCGCGACCGGCGCGCTCGACATCGTCGACGGCGGCTTCCGCGGGCGCCTGGCGGTGAACGGCGGCGGCTGGAGCGGCGCGCTCGACTTCGCGCCGGTCGGCGAGGTGCAGCGGATCGCGGCGCAGCTCCAGGCGCGCAATGCGCGAATCGGCGCCTTCGCCGCGGTCCGCGTGGCGCAATTGCAGTTCACCGCCTTGCTTGATCCCGCCGGCACCAAATTGGACGCGACCGCGCGCGGCGCCGGGCTGCGCCACGGTGCGCTGTCGGTGTCGCGCTTCGACGGCGGCGTGACGCTGGCGGGCGAGACCGGCGAGATCCGCGCCGCGGTCGCCGGCTCGCGCGGCGTCGGGTTCCGCGTCCAGACCGTCACCGCGGTCACGCCCGAGGGCTATACCGTGCGCGCGAGCGGCAGCATCGGCCAGCGCCCGATCCGGCTCGACACGCCCGCGGTCCTGCGCCGCGACGGCGACGCCTGGACGCTGGCGCCGACCAAGCTGAGCTTCGCGGGCGGTTCGGCCGAGGTCTCTGGCCGCCTCGGCGACGAGGAGACCAGCTTCCGCGCGACGCTCGCCGACCTGCCGCTGGCGGTGCTCGACATCGGCTATAGCGGGCTCGGGCTGGGCGGCAGCGCGAGCGGCTCGCTCCGGCTCGACGCGCGCGCGGGCGCGGCGCCGACCGGGCGCGCCGACCTGACCGTGCGCGGGCTGACCCGGTCCGGCCTGGTGACGTCGTCGACGCCGGTGGACATGGGGCTCGCCGCGGTGCTCGCGCCCGACCACGCCGGCGCGCGCGTGGTGATGCAGTCGGCGGGCAAGATTGTCGGCCGCGCGCAGGCGCGGCTGAAGCCGCTCGGCAGCGGCAGCCTGGTCGAGCGGCTGTCGCGCGCCGGCCTGTTCGCGCAGGTGCGCTACAGCGGGCCCGCCGACACGCTGTGGCGCCTCACCCGGATCGAATTGTTCGACCTGACGGGGCCGGTCGCCTTCGCCGCCGACGTCACCGGCACCACCCAGGCGCCCCAGCTGCGCGGCGTGGTGCGCGCCGCCGGGGCGCGGATCCAGAGCGCGACCACGGGCACCTCGATCACCAACGTCGCGGCGAGCGGGCGCTTCAGCGGCTCGCGGCTCCAGCTCGACCGTTTCACCGGCGACGCCGGGCGCGGCGGCAAGGTGACGGGCAGCGGCTGGTTCGACCTGCGCCCGACCGGCGTCGCGCTCGACCTGCGCGTCGACGCCGACCACGCCGTGCTGATCGACCGCGACGACATCGGCGCGACCGTCACCGGCCCGATCACCTTCCGCTCCGACGGCGACGGCGGCGTGATCGGCGGCGACGTGCGGCTCGACACCAGCCGCTACAAGTTCGGCCAGGCGACCGTCGCCAGCGCGCTGCCCCAGGTGTCGGTGCGCGAGATCAACGTGCCCGGCGGCGACAATGCCGACGACGAGGTGGCGGCGCCGTGGCGGCTCGACGTCCGCGCGCGCGCGCGCAACGGGCTGATGGTCACCGGGCTGGGCCTGTCGAGCGAGTGGACCGCCCAGGTACAGATCGCCGGCACGCCGACCGACCCCGCGCTGACCGGGCGCGCCGACCTGGTGCGCGGCGACTATGAGTTCGCGGGGCGCGAGTTCGAGCTGTCGCGCGGCATCATCCGCTTCGCCGGCGAGGTGCCCGCCAACCCCGCGCTCGATATCGAGGCGAATGCCAACACCACGGGGCTCAACGCGTCGATCCGCGTGACCGGCGTCGCGCTCAAGCCCGAGATCAGCTTCGCCAGCACGCCCGCGCTGCCGCAGGACGAACTGCTCTCGCGGCTGCTGTTCGGCACCTCGATCACCAATCTCTCCGCGCCCGAGGCGCTCCAGCTGGCCGCGGCGGTGGCGGCGCTGCAGGACGGCGGCGGCGGGCTCAACCCGATCAACGCGGTGCGCCGCGCCGCCGGGCTCGACCGGCTGCGCATCCTGCCCGCGGACCCGCAGACCGGCCAGGGCACGTCCATCGCGGCGGGTAAATATGTGACGCGGCGACTCTATGCCGAGATCATCACCGACGGTGCGGGCTATTCCGCCACGCGGGTCGAGTTCCAGGTGACGAGGTGGCTCTCGCTGCTGTCGTCGATCTCGACGCTGGGGCGGCAGAGTGCCAACGTGCGCGTGTCGCGCGACTATTGACGGAGTGGCGTTTCGCCGCCGGAACGGTCGGCGCGTGACGGGGGTTGAGGCGCTGCGGCGCGGGTGAGCGTGGAGGGGGCCAGGATGCGATGGGGATGGTGCGTGGGCGCGGCGGCCGCGCTGGCGATCGGCGGCGGCGCGGCGGCGCAGTCTCCCGCCGCGCTCAACGACGCGCCGCCCCCGCTGCCCGCGACGGCAGCGACCCAGACGGTACCGGTGGCGGACGACATGCGGTCGATACTGGACCAGCTGCCGCTGCTCGGCGCGCGCGCGATCGCGACGCTGACGCCGGTCGAGGCGCGGCTCGAACCGACCGCGGCGGACGCGTACAACGCCGCGATCCGCAAGTCGGGCATGTCCGTCGCGCCCGACGCGACGGTGACGACGCAGGATCTCGCCTATGGCGCAGACCCGATGCAATATGCGCGGGTTTATCGGCCCGGTGCCGCCGCGGGCACGGGCGCGCCGCTGCCGCTGCTGGTCTATTATCACGGCGGCGGCTGGGTGCTGGCCGACCTCACCGCCTATGACGCGACGCCCCGGCTGCTCGCCAAGCAGCTCAACGCGATCGTCGTCTCGGTCGAGTATCGCCGCGCCCCGGAATATCGCTTCCCCGCGCAGCACGACGACGCCGCCGCGGCCTATGCCTGGGCAGTGCGGAACGCCCCCGCCTGGGGCGCCGACCCCGCGCGCGTGGCGCTGGCGGGGGAGAGCGCGGGCGGCAACCTCGCGCTCAACACCGCGATCTACGCGCGCGACCATGCGCTGGCGCGGCCGGCGCACGTGCTCGCGATCTACCCGATCGCCAACAGCGACCCCGCGCTGCCGTCGCGGCGCGACTCCGTCGCCGCCGTGCCGCTCGACACCGCGATGCTGGGCTGGTTCGCGCATTACTACGCTGCCGGTGCCGGCGACACCGCCGATCCGCGGCTCGACCTGGTGCGCGCCGACCTGCGCGGGCTGCCGCCGGTGACGATCGTCAACGCGCAGATCGACCCGCTCCGCTCGGACGGCGAGACGCTCGCCCAGGCGCTGCGCGGCGCCGGCGTGAGCGTGCAGCAGCGCACCTATGGCGGCGTGACGCACGAGTTCTTCGGCATGGGGCGGCTGGTGCGCGGCGCCTATGACGCCGAGCTGTACGCGGTGGCGCGGCTCAAGGCGGCGTTCGGGCTATGAGAAGGGTGACGATGCGCGCGCTGGCGGCCGCGACGATGCTGGCGGGGGCGGCGCTGCCGGTGGCGGCGGCGGCGCAGGCGATGTCGCCGACGCGCTACCTGGAGGCGGCGGGCGCGGCCGACCTGTACGAGCGCGCCGCGAGCCAGATGGTGCTCGAGTCGACCGCCGATCCCAGGGTACGCGAGTTCGCCCGCATGATGGTGGCCGATCACGCGCGCGGCAGCGCGACGCTGCGCGCGGCGGCGGCGCGCGCGAGGGTGCGCGTGCCCGCGGCGGCGCTCACGCCGCTCCAGACGGAGTGGATCGCCGAGCTGCGCGCCGAGACCGGATTGGCGCGCGACTCCACCTATGTCGCGCAGCAGCGCGCCGCGCACGCGCGGACGCTTCCGCTGCATCAGGCCTATGCCGCGGGCGGCGGCGCGGCGGCGCTGAAGGCGGCGGCGGCGCGGATCGCGCCCGTGGTGGCGCGCCATGCCGAGCTGCTCAAGGCGATGTGACGGGCGCGGGAGAGGGCGGCGGCCCGCGCGACGACGACGGCGATCGCGTCCGGACGGCGGTCGCGCGACCGCCCGCGCGCTCGTCCCCCACCGCGTCACGTCGGAGTGACGTGGTCGCGACCGCCGCTGTCGCCGCCTCGCGCCCGCGCGCGCCGTAAAATCCACGCGCTCTCCACGGGTGAGCACGCCCACCCTCTACAAGGATCGTAGATATCGAAGCGATCCGGGGGGAGGCATATGTTCGACAGGTCCGTGGGGCAGGCATCGTCCCTCCTCGCCCTCTGTGCGGCGGCCGTCGCCTCGCCTGCCTTCGCACAGGTGCCTACGCCGGCGCAGGCGCCCAGGCCCGGCACCGTCACCGAGGGCAAGGACGGCGAGATCATCGTCACCACCACGGCGCAGAAACGCTTCGAGAATATCCAGAACGTGCCGCTGGCGGTGCAGGTCGTCACCCCGGCCCAGCTCGAGGCGCAGGGCGTGCACCATTTCCAGGAGCTGGAGCGAGTGATGCCCTCGCTCGTCATCCGCCCGGCCGATCATCCGGTGAACACCAACGTCTCGATGCGGGGCGTCGGCACCTTCGCCTATGCGATCGGGGTGGAGTCGAGCGTGGCGGTGACGGTCGACGGCGCCCCCGTCGCCTTTCTGGCGCGCGCCATCAGCGACCTGCCCGACGTCGCGATGATCGAGGCGCTGCGCGGGCCACAGAGCACGCTCTACGGCAAGGCCGCCTCGGCGGGTCTGATCAAGATCATGACGACGCAGCCGACCAACGATCTGCGCATCCGCGCCAGCGCGCGCGTCACCGCCGATCACGAGTTCGCCGAGCAGCTCAGCGTAACCGGCCCGCTGACCGAGACGCTCGGCTACGTCATCACCGGCGGCTACACGCATTGGGATGGCAACGTCCGCAACCTCGTCAACGGCCGGCGCGTGGGCGGGCGCGATACGCTCACCACGCGCGGCAAGCTTCGTTGGCGGCCGAGCCCCGAGCTCACCTTCACGCTGTCCGGCAATTACATCGACGGCAGCACCGCGGTGGGGCGACCGTTCGTCCGCATGGCGCCGGGGGCGCGGCTGCGGAACGAGCCCGGGCTGACCGCCGCGGTGGTGCTCCCCGGCGTCGAGATCGGCCCGGGCAACCAGACGGTCGCCTATAATGCGCGATCCGGCACCGACTATCATGGCAGCGGCGCGCTGCTGCGGAGCGAGCTCGACCTCGGCGCGGTCAGCCTGCTCAGCCTGACCAACTACGATCGCTTCAAGCTCTACGACTATCTCGATTTCGACGATACCGCCGCGATCCCGCGGCGCGGCGATGTGCGCGAGATCGGCGCCTTCGCATCGCGGCTGTTCACCCAGGAGACCCGGTTATTGTCCCGCGACGACGCGGCATTGCGCTACGCGCTCGGCCTCTATTATGCGGACACGAACTTCGAGCGGCCGTTCCAGCGCGGCCCGGGATTCGCGCTGTCGCACCTCTACGCCACCGCCGGGTCGCGCCAGGTCGCCGGGTTCGGCCAGCTCGACTGGCAGGTCCTGCCCGGGCTGACCGCCACCGCCGGCGGGCGGCTACAGAACGAGCGTGTCCGCTACACCTTCGCCGACCTGCTCGCCGCGCAGCGCCACCCCGAGGCGAGGAGCAGCTACGCCGGTCATGACAGCGACGACGCCGCCACGTATCGACTGGGCCTGACCTATCAGGCGGCGCCCGACGTGATGGTCTTCGCCAGCTACGCCACCGGGTACAAGGGGCAGGCCTATGACCTGTCGACCGGCTTCGACCAGAAGCGCGCGGATGGCGGCCCGATCCGCCCCGAACGGTCGCGCGACAAGGAGATCGGCGTCCGAACCCAGTGGCTCGAGCGCCACCTGACCTTCAACACCACCTTGTTCGACACGCACTATCGCGACCTGCAGGCGCAGACCGTCGAGTTCTTCCCTGACGGCTCGTACATCAACCGGCTGACCAACGTGGGCCGGCTCGTCACCCGCGGCATCGAGGTGGAGAGCTCGGCGCGACCGAGCGGGGCCATCACCCTCAACGCCAACGCCACCTACCTGCGCGCGCGCTACCTGTCGTTCCCCTCCGCGCCCTGTTACCCGCTGCAGACCGCGGCGCTGGGCTGCGTCGGTAACCCGCGCCGCCAGGATCTGGCGGGCGAGCGGCTGGCGCAGGCGCCCAGGTGGCGGTTCGACGCCGGAGCCGAATATGCGCCCGCGCTCGGCCATGGCCGACGCGGCGTGGTCCAGGCCGCGTGGCGCTACCAGGGATCGATGTACTACGCGCCGCGCGACCCGCAGCTGCTCCAGCGTGCCTATCACATCGCCGACGTCAGTCTCGGCCTGCGCGATCAGGATCGCCACTGGGAGACCGCGGTCTTTCTCGACAATGTGTTCGACCAGCAGCATTATACCTCACTGATCAACGTGGCGAACAACTTCGGCAACCAGGTCGCCACCGAGGCCTTGCTGCCGCGCGACTTCCGCCGCTACGGGGGCATCCGCGTCGGGCTCAGTTTCTAGGCTGGGGCGACCGCCCGCTCCTGCGCCATGAGGCGCCCAGGTCACGGGCGGCGCTCGCGTGGCTCTGGTCCCCGGCGGTCACCGGCGCCCGGCTCCGCTCGAATCGATCGGGGCCCCAAGCCCCCAAGCCCGGCCCGGCCCGGCCCGGCCCGGCCACGCCCGTCCGGCTTGTCCGTGGCGTCTCGACCGATCACCATGGCCGCGGATGTATTTATCTGTGGAGACCTGCCCGTGCGCACGATCGTCATCGCGGGTGGTGGCAGCGCGGGGTGGATGTGCGCCGCCGCCTTCGCGCACCTGCTCGGGGCCGGATGGCACGTGCGGCTGGTCGAATCGGAGGCGATCGGTACGGTCGGCGTCGGCGAGGCGACGATCCCGCAGATCCGCACCTTCAACCAGGCGCTCGGGCTCGACGAGCGCGCCTTCCTCGACGCCACCGAGGGCACGTACAAGCTCGGCATCGAGTTCGTCGGCTGGGGCGCGCCGGAGGAGCGCTACCTCCACGCTTTCGGCGACGTCGGGCGCGACTCGGGGCTGGTGCCGTTCCACCAGCGCTGGCTACGCGCGCGCGCGGGCGGGGCGGTGGCGCCGCTCGGCGACCATTCGCTCAACGAGGTCGCCGCGCGCGCGGGGCGGATGCAGCTCGGCCGGGCGCGCACCGCGGCGCTGCTGGCCGAGATGCCCTATGCCTTCCACTTCGACGCCGCGCTCTACGCCGCGCTGCTGCGCCGCTTCGCCGAGGCGCGCGGGGTGGAGCGGATCGAGGGGCGGATCCTCGACGTGGAGCGCGCGGGCGAGACGCTGACCGCGCTGCGGCTCGACGGCGACCGGCACGTCGAGGGTGACCTGTTCGTCGACTGCACCGGCTTCGCCGCGCTGCTGATCGGCGGCGCGATGGCGGTGTCGTACGACGATTGGTCGCGCTACCTGCCGTGCGACCGCGCGCTCGCGCTGCCCTGCGCGCGAGTCGCTCCGCCGATCCCCTATACCCGCGCCACCGCGCACGATGCGGGCTGGCAGTGGCGCATCCCGCTGCGCCATCGCACCGGGAACGGCCTGGTCTACAGCAGCGCGCATCTGGACGAGGACGCGGCCGAGCATTTGCTCCGCGCCGGGCTCGACGGCGGCACCGACGCCGCGCCGCGCGCGATCCGCTTCACCACCGGCCGGCGGCGCGAGGCGTGGCGCGGGAACGTGGTCGCGATCGGGCTGGCGGCGGGGTTCATGGAGCCGCTCGAGTCGACCAGCCTCCACCTCGTCCAGTCGGCGATCGCGCGGCTGGTCGCGCTGCTACCCGGCGCCGCGGCGGGGCCGGCGACCCGCGACGCGTTCAACCGCCAGAGCGCGACCGAGTGGGAGCGCATCCGCGACTTCCTCGTGCTCCACTACCACGCCAACCGCCGCGAGGGCGCCTTCTGGCGCGACTGCCGTGAGCTGCCGCTGCCCGGCACACTCGCGGACAAGCTGGCGCTGTGGCGCGAGCAGGGCGTGGTGCTGCGCGAGCAGGACGAATTGTTCACCGAGGTGGCCTGGGTGCAGGTGCTGGTGGGGCAGGGCGTGCTACCCGCGGCGCATCACCCGCTCGCCGACGCCGAGCCGCTGGAGGAGGCGCGCGAGTTCCTGGCGCTCTGGGCGCAACTGGTGCGGCGCGAGGTGGCACAGATGCCGCCCCATGCGGCGCTGGTGGGAGGATAAAGCTTCAGGGTTCACGCGAAGGCGCGAAGACGCGAAGAGGATGTTGCCGCGGCTGTGGCTTGTGGGACGGGTGCAGAAGCAAGGTAGTCTATTCACGCGGAGGCGCGGGGTCGCGGGGGAAGGCGCCTGTGGCGCCGTAGCGGCATCCGCTACGGCCTCTGCGGAGAGAGCCGCTGTCGCGGCTCATGCCACCTCTCTGCGCCTCCGCACCCCCCGCGTGAAGAAGCTTCTCCGCGTCCTCGCGTCCTCGCGTGGACCTGACCCTGCCGCCTCAGGTCGAGGCGCGCACCACCAGGGTCGCGGGCAGCGTGAGATGGTCGGTCGGCTCGCCCGCGATCTGGCGCACCAGCGTGTCGACCAGCACCGCGCCCGCGCGACCATAGTCCTGCGCCACGGTGGTGAGCGGCGGGCGGGTCAGGCTGGCCGCGGGGATGTCGTCGAAGCCCACCACGGCGACCGCGCGCGGCACCACCAGCCCCGCCTCGTCGAGCGCGCGCAATGCGCCCAGCGCGATCAGGTCCGAGGCCGCGAACAGCGAGTCGAAGCCGATGCCGCGCGCGATCAGACGCTGCGTCGCCTCATAGCCCGCCAGCTCCGACGACAGAGCGTCGACGTGCAGCCCGGGGTCCACTGCCAGCCCGGCGTCGCGCAGCGCGTCGCCGAGGCCGCGGTATCGGTCGCGGAATTCGGGATAATGGTCGCTCGCCTCGCCCAGGAAGGCGACGCGCCGGCGCCCGCGCTCGATCAGGTGGCGGCCCACCGCGGCGCCGCCGGCGCGGTTGTCGCAGCCGATCACCGTGCCCAGCCCGCCGCTCGCCGCGACCGAGCCGTAGCGCACGAAGCGGGTCTTCTGCCCGACCAGCTGCTCGACGCGCGCGCGGTACAGCTGCCAGTCGCCGTAGCCGAGCAGGATCAGCCCGTCGGCCTTGCGCGAGTCGGCATAGTCGACGTGCCAGTCGGCGGAGAGCTGCTGGAACGAGGTGAGCAGGTCGTAGCCGCGCAGCGCGCAGGTCTTCAGGATCGAGCCCAGCATCGACAGGAAGAAGGGGTTGATGTGCGAGTCGTCGGGCAGCGGATCCTCGAAGAACAGGAGCGCCAGCGTGCGCGCCTCGCCTTTCCGTAACGACGAGGCGGCGCGGTCGACCTTGTAGTTGAGCTGGCGCGCGATCGCCTCGATCCGCAACCGCGTCGCCGCGCTCACCGTCTTGTCGCCGCGCAGCGCACGCGACACGGTGGGCTGCGAGACGCCGGCCAGCGCCGCGATGTCGAACGAGGTGACTTTGTCGGACAGCGCCATGGCGGCGGATTGGTCTCTCCAGCGGGACCATCTTCTACCGCGCGGGCGGCTCGCTGTGAATACGTATGCCCTGCGCTGGCCAAGCGCGGCGCCGCGCCGCATCAGGCGGCGAACAGCGCGGGGCGTCCCGACGCGGCACGGGGAGGTGAACGGATGGTGGTGTCGTGGGCTGCGCTGGAGGTGTGCTCCCGCGAGAGCGGGAGCCAAGGGCGACTGGGCGGCGCCACCGCGGCACTGGATTCCCGCGTGCGCGGGAACACGGGTGACGGGCATGGCGCCTTTCCGCCCCACGAGCCGCTGCCGGGGGGGTACGCCGCCGCTCGCTCTACCCTGCCGTCATCCCGAACTCGTTTCGGGATCCAGCGGGCCGCGCACTCAGCCGCCGCGGCGCTCGCGGGACCGTGGATCCTGAGACGAGCTCAGGATGATGCTAGAAGAAAGAGCGTTCGCGCTCGCCCGCTCGCCCTCGCGACCACCCTCGCCGCACTGCTCACCGCCGCCCCCGTCATCGCCGACCCGCTGAGCGACCTGCGCGCGCGTCCGCCGCAGGACGAGGTGATCTATTTCGCGCTGCCCGACCGCTTCGACGACGCCGATCCGAGCAACGACCGCGGCGGGCTCCGCGGCGACCGGCTCGTCACCGGCTACGACCCGACCGCCAAGGGCTTCTATCACGGCGGCGATCTCAAGGGGCTGACGCGGCGGCTCGACTATGTCCAGGCGCTCGGCGCGACCGCGCTCTGGGTCGGGCCGATCTTCCGCAACAAGCCGGTGCAGGGGCCCAAGGGCCAGGAGAGCGCGGGCTATCACGGCTATTGGATCACCGACTTCGAGCACGTCGACCCGCATCTCGGCAGCGACGCCGATTTCCGGGCGCTGGTCGACGCCGCGCACGCGCGCGGCATCAAGGTCTACATGGACATCATCGTCAACCACACTGCCGACGTGATCCAGTATCGCGACTGCGGTGACTGCGCCTATCGCGGCCGCGCCGACTATCCGTACCAGCGCCGCGGCGGCGTCTATGGCGCCGCGATCAACCCGGGTTTCACCGGCGACCAGGATCAGAGCGCGGCCAATTTCGCCCGCCTGACAGATCCCAGCTACGCCTACACGCCGTTCATCCCCAAGGGCGAGGAGAAGGCCAAGTCGCCGGCCTGGCTCAACGAGGTCACGCTCTACCACAATCGCGGCAACAGCACGTTCAGCAACGAGAGCTCGACCATGGGCGACTTCGTCGGGCTGGACGATCTGATGACCGAGAACCCGCGCGTCGTCCGCGGCATGATCGAGATCTTCGGCGGCTGGATCGATCGCTTCGGCGTGGACGGCTTCCGCATCGACACCGCCCGCCACGTCAACCCCGAGTTCTGGCAGCAGTTCGTCCCCGCGATCCTGGCGCGGGCGAGGGCGCGCGGCATCCCCCATTTCCACGTCTTCGGCGAGGTGGCGGCCGACCAGCTCGATCCCGGCCCGCTCGCGGTGCACACGCGCGTCGACGAGCTGCCCGCGGTCCTCGACTTCGCCTTCCGCCGCGCGGTGCTCGACACGGTCGCGGGCAAGCGCGGCACCGACGCCTTCGAGACGCTGATCCGCGGCGACGCGCTGTACGAGGGGGGCGCCGAGGCGGCGCGCACGCTCCCCACCTTCGTCAGCAACCATGACAACGGCCGCTTCGCCTATTTCGTCCGCCAGGGCTTCCCGCGGGCGAGCGACGACGAGGTGCTGCGCCGGGTCGAGCTCGCCAACGCGATGCTGCTGACGCTGCGCGGGGTGCCGACGATCTACTCGGGCGACGAGCAGGGCTTCACCGGCGACGGCGGCGACCAGGACGCGCGCGAGGATATGTTCGCCAGCCGCGTCGCCAGCTACAACGACAACCGTCTGCTCGGCACCAGCACGACGACCGCCACGGCGCATTTCGGCCGCGACAATCCCTTGTTCCGCGAGATCGCGACGCTCGCGCGGGTGCGTCGCGCCGAGCCCGCGCTGCGCGGGGGGCGGACGCTGCTGCGCGCGCGCGGCGACGCGCCGGGGCTGCTCGCGATCTCGCGCGTCGACCCGGGGAGCGGGCGCGAGATCCTGCTCGCGTTCAACACCTCGAGCCAGCCGATCGAGCGGTTGGTCGAGATCGGTGCGCGCGGTACGACCGCCACGGCGCTCGCGGGCGAAGGATGCGCCGCGCGCGCCGCCGCGCCCGGATCGCTGCGTGTGACCTTGCCGCCGCTCGGCTATGCCGTGTGCGCCATCGGAGAGACAGAATGACCGAGCCATGGTGGAAGGGCGCCGCCGTCTACCAGATCTACCCGCGCAGCTTCGCCGACGCGAACGGCGACGGCGTGGGCGACCTGCGCGGCATCACCGCGCATCTCGACCATGTCGCCTCGCTCGGAGTCGACGCGATCTGGATCTCGCCCTTCTACACCTCACCGATGCGCGACTTCGGCTATGACGTCGCCGATTACTGCGACGTCGACCCGACCTTCGGCACGCTCGCCGACTTCGACGCGCTGGTGGCGCGCGCGCACGATCTGGGGCTGAAGGTGATCACCGACCAGGTCTGGTCGCACACCTCGGACCAGCACGCCTGGTTCCGCCAGAGCCGCCAGCGCCGCGACGGCGACAAACACGACTGGTACGTCTGGGCCGACGCCAAGGCGGACGGCGCGCCGCCCAACAACTGGCAGTCGGTGTTCGGCGGCCCGGCCTGGACCTGGGACGCGCGGCGCCAGCAATATTATCTCCACACCTTCCTGCGCGAGCAGCCCCAGCTGAACGTCCGCAACGCGGCGGTGCAGGAGGCGCTGCTGGCGGTCGGGCGCTTCTGGCTGGAGCGCGGCGTCGACGGCTTCCGGCTCGACGCGATCAACCACGCGATGGGCAGCGCGGCGCTGACCGACAACCCGCCCGCGCCGCCCTCGAACAAGCCGCGGACGCGCTCGTTCGACTTCCAGATCAAGCAGCACAGCCAGGACCAGCCCGACATGCTGCCCTTCGTCGAGCGCATCCGCGCGCTGACCGACGAATATGCCGACCGCTTCACCGTCGCCGAGATCGGCGGCGAGGAGAGCGACTGGGTGCGCAAGGACTATACCGCGCCGCGCCGGCTCGACACCGCTTACGGCTTCGACTTCCTCTACGCCGATCAGTTGACGCCGGCGCTGGTCCGCGCCGCGCTGGCGCAATGGCCCGGCGCTGCGGACGAGGGCTGGCCGAGCTGGGCGTTCGAGAATCACGACGCGCCGCGCGCGGTGTCGCGCTGGGCGCTGCCCGAGCATCGCGACGCCTTCGCGCGCGCGAAGATGGTGCTGCTGGCGGGGCTGCGCGGGAACATCTTCCTCTACCAGGGCGAGGAGCTGGGGCTGACCCAGGTGGCGGTGCCCTTCGAGCTGCTCCAGGACCCCGAGGCGATCGCCAACTGGCCGCTGACGCTCAGCCGCGACGGCGCGCGCACGCCGATGCCGTGGCACGCGGGGCGGCCGGGTCACGGCTTCACCGCGGGGACGCCCTGGCTGCCGTTCGGCGCGGACCACGGCGCGATGGCGGTGGACGCGCAGGAAGCCGACACGGGCTCATTGCTGCACTGGACGCGGCGGCTGCTGGCGCTGCGCCGCGCGCATGCCGCGCTGCGGGTCGGGACGATCGCGTTCGTCGACCTCGCGCCGGGCGTGGTGGCGTTCGAGCGCGTCGCCGGTGACGAGCGGCTGCTGTGCGCGGTCAATCTCACGCCCGAGCCGCGCGAGCTGGCGTTGCCCGACGGCGTGACGCTGGTGGCGAGCGGGGTGAGTGGCGCGCGGTTCGAGGGGTACGGCGCGATGTTGGCGCTATGTACCCCGGCGAAGGCCGGGGGGCAGTTAGAGGAGGTTGGCGCATCTCGCGTGCCGCCCGCACCTGGGCCCCGGCCCTCGCCGGGGCACGCGGGTGGTGAAAGACGCGTCACTTCCCCCATCGGTGCCCCGGCGGAGGCCGGGGCCCAGCCGGGGGACGCTTCCGCATCTCACGTGCGGTCCGCGACTGGAGCTCGGCGTTCGTCGGGGTGGACGGGAGAAGGGGAGAGGTCGTCGCAGCTCGCCGAGGCTGACTTGGACACCCCCGCCGCCTCCATCGCCGGCGCCACCCCTACCACCACCCCGCGCGCGACGCCGCGCGCATGACCCAGCCGCGCCGCCGCCGCCAGTCGCTCGCCGGCCTGGCCAACATCAGCTTCGGCTTCCTCGGCATCCAGATCGGCTTCGCGCTCCAGAACGCGAACATGAGCCGCATCTTCCAGTCGCTCGGCACGCGGCTCGACGACCTGCCCGCGCTGTGGGTCGCCGCGCCGCTGACCGGGCTGCTCGTCCAGCCGGTGATCGGCCATCTCAGCGACCGCACCTGGCTCGGCCGCTTCGGGCGGCGACGCCCCTATTTCGTCGCCGGCGCGCTGCTCGCGGCGCTGTCGCTGCTGATCATGCCGCTCAGCCCGGGGCTGCTCGTCGCCGCGCTGATGCTATGGGTGCTCGACGCCTCGCTCAACGTCTCGATGGAGCCGTTCCGCGCCTTCGTCGGCGACATGCTCGATCGCGACCAGCACGCCGCGGGCTATGGCGTCCAGACCGCCTTCATCGGCGCGGGCGCGGTGGTGGGCTCGATCTTCCCCTGGCTGCTCGAGCAGGCGGGCGTGTCGAACGTCGCGCCCCCCGGCGCCATCCCCGACTCGGTCCGCGTCGCCTTCTGGGCGGGCGGCGCCGCGCTGCTGCTCAGCGTGCTGTGGACGGTGCTGACCACGCGCGAATATTCGCCCGAGGAGATGGCCGCGTTCGACGGTGCGCGCGCCGAGGACGAGGCCGAGGGCCACGCCGCGCTCGCCGCGCGCGGGGACGTCGGTCCGCTCGCCTGGGTCACGGCGGGGGCGGCGGTGGTCGCGCTGGTGGCGCTGCTCGGGCTCGAGAAGGAGGTGTATCTGCTCGGCGCGCTGCTCGCGGGCTACGGCCTCGCCAGCCTGGTGGCGATCCGGCGCGCGCGGCACGGGCAGGGCGCGGGGATGCTGGGGCATCTCGTCGGCGATTTCACCGGCATGCCGCCGCTGATGAAGCGGCTCGCGCTCGTCCAATTCTTCAGCTGGTCGGCGCTGTTCATCATGTGGATCAACACCACGCCCGTGGTGACCGGCGCCTTCTACGGCGCGCCAGACGCGGCCAGCCCGGCCTATCAGGAGGGCGCCAACTGGGTCGACGTGCTGTTCGCCACCTACAACGGCGTGGCGGCGCTCTCCGCGCTGCTGCTGCTGCCGTGGCTGGCCCGGCGCGTGGGCAAGGCGCGGACGCATGCGATCGGGCTCAGCTGCGGTGCGCTCGGCTTCGCGAGCGTGTTCGTCGTGCCCGACGCGCGCTGGCTGCTGCTGAGCGAGGTGGCGATCGGCATCGCCTGGTCGACGATCCTGGCGATGCCCTATGCCATCCTCGCCTCGGCGCTGCCGCAGCGCAAGCTCGGGGTGTATATGGGGCTGTTCAACGTCTTCGTGGTGCTGCCCCAGCTGTTGGTGGCGACGGTGATGGGCTCGATCACCAAGCACTTCTTCCCGACCGAGCCGATCTGGACGATGGCCTTCGCCGCCGCGACGATGCTGGCGGCCGCCGCGGCGATGCTGCGGGTGCGGGCGGAGTGAGCGGGGGCGGGTTGGGCTGGTCGGCGTGATCCCCCTGCGTCCGTTCGCGCTGTGCGGCGGCGGGGTATAGTTCACGCGAAGACGCGAAGACGCGAAGATCGCGCGGAGACGCAGAGAAGAGGTCTCCGCCGCGCCAGCGGCCCTCCATCCTCATCGATGAAGCGGCGCGCGCCGCTATGCTTCGCGCCTCGGCGCCACCGCGTGAACAGTCTGCTCTTCCTCGGCGCTCCCTCGATCACCGCGCGACGCCGAGGCGAAGGGAGCCGCTGCCGCGGCAGCGACATCTTCGGCGTCCTCGCGTTCTCGCGTGGACTCAACCCGCTCTCCCTACGGCCGCTCGGGCACCTTCGCGCCGCCCTCGGCCGCCAGCGCCATCGCGCGCGCGGTGCCCGTGGCGGGCTTGAGCCGCGTCGCCGCCTCGTCGCGGCCGTAGTTGAGGTACAGCACCGTCGCGATCAGTAGCGCGATCGCCAGCAGCGCGGGCCAGCCGGCGAAGCTGCGGTAGGAGAAGCCGTGCTTGTTCGTGTTCATGGCGGTCCTCGTGGTCGGGTCTCGCCGCTGGCAATGACATAGCGGGCGGTCACGTTCCCGCTGATCGAGGTTACATTTTCTTGCTGTCAGGCGGCGCGGGGATGCGCCGCGAGCGCGGCCTCGGCCTGGTCGAGCGCGCGCGGGTCGTCGACGTCGAGCCACCAGGCGTCCCCGACGTCGACCACGCGCGCCTCGCCGCGCGCGGCCAGCGCCTCCACCCCCGCCGAGATCGAGCCGCTGCCACCCGCCGCGATCGACCCACGCAGCGCGTCGTGGAAGCGCCCGTCGACCGCGAACACACCGGTGTCGTAGCAGTCATAGTCCGGGAGATGCTTGCCGATCGCGACGATGCGCTCGCCGTCAGTGCGCACGCGCGTGACGTCGTCCAGGTCGACCAGCGGATTGTCGAGCCGGCGATCGACGCCGAGCGTCAGCGCCGCCGCGGGCGCCGCGACGACGCGCGCGATCAGCGCCGGGTCGAGGAGGTGGTCCGCCATCATCAGCAGGTGGCGGCGCGGGCCGATCGCCTCGGCGCCGGTCAGCACCGAGTGGCCGTTGGCGAGCGACCAGTCGGGGGTACGCACGCAGCGCAGCGGCACCTGCAGCGTCGCCGCGACCAGCGCGAGGTGGCGCTCGAGCCGCTCGCCCTCGTGCCCGGTGACGACGGTGACGTCGGTCACGCCGCCGTCGAGCGCGGCGCGCAGCACGCGCTCGATCAGCGGCACGCCCTGCACGAGCGTCAGCGGCTTCGAGGGAGAGACCGCGCGCAGCCGGCTGCCATAGCCGGCCGCGACGATGAGCGCGTGCAAGGGAGCGGCCTTACTCGGCGGCGAGGCGCGCGTCGGCGTGGATGAACTCGTTGGTCATCGCCGCCGCCACGTCGTCGGTCACCTGCTGCGGCGGGTGCTTGCAGAAGAAGGCCGAGGGACCCTCCAGCGCGCCCGCGATGCCGCGCTCCAGGCCGAGCTTCACGCAGCGGATCGCGTCCACCACCACCGCCGCCGAGTTGGGCGAGTCCTCGACAGACAGGCGCAGCTCGAGGTTCATCGGCACGCCGCCGAACAGGTCACCCTCCAGGCGGAGGAAGCACAGCTTGTTGTCGCCGAGCCAGGGGATGTAGTCCGACGGACCGACGTGGATGTTCTCGTCCGCCAGCCGCTCGGCGATCACCGCCTGCACCGCCTCGGTCTTCGACTCCTTCTTGCTCGCCAGCCGGTTGCGGTCGAGCATGTTCATGAAGTCGGTGTTGCCGCCGGTGTTGAGCTGGTAGGTGTGATCGATCGTCACGCCGCGCTGGCCGAACAGGTTCGACAGCACGCGGTGGACGATCGTCGCGCCGACCTGCGCCTTCACGTCGTCGCCGATGATCGGCAGGCCGGCGTCGGCGAACCTCTTCTCCCACTCGGGGCGCGAGGCGATGAACACCGGCATGCAGTTGACCACGCCGAGGCCCGCCTCAAGCGCGCACTCCATGTAGAATTCGGTCGCCGCCTGGCTGCCGACCGGCAGGAAGTTGACGAGGATCTCGGCGCCGGTGCGCTTGAGCTCGGCGATGATCTCCGCCTTCTCCGCGTCGCGCGTGTCGTCGATCTCGAAGCCGCGGTCGTTGGCGGCGGTGAGCATGTGCGGCGCGACGCCGTCCAGCTTGGCGCCCATCTTCACGATCGTCCCGGTCTTGGGCACGTCAGCGTGAAAAACCTTGGTGCAGTTCGGCTTGGCGAAGATCGCCTCGCCCAGGTCGAGCCCGACCTTGCGCGAGTCGACGTCGAACGCCGCGACGAAATCCAGGTCGCCGACCTTGTAGCCGCCGATCTCCTCGTGGATAAGACCGGCGGCGGTGTTGCTGCCGGCATAGTGGTATTTGCCCTGCACGAGGCTGCTCGCGCAGTTGCCAACCCCGATGACCGCCACCTTGATCGAAGCCATTCTACCCCACTTGTCGGCGCCTGGCCGAGCTGAAGACATATACGTTGCCGCTTCGTGACAGATACGTGGCAACTGTCAAGCGGAGCGATCGCCTGTATAGGCGCCCCGGGGCAAATGCACGAGGAACGCGTGAACGATTCCGAACCGGCTGTGGCGGCGAAGCCGCGTGAGCTACAGGGTTTTCTGAACAGGACGATCTATCACCCGCTCGCCCACCTGCTGGCGCGGGCGCTGGTACCGACCCCGGTGACGCCGAACATGGTGTCGATCTTCGGCGCGCTGATGGTGATGGCGGCGGCGGTACTCTACGCGCGGGTGGGGACGGCCTGGGCGATCGCGCTCGGTTTCCTGCTCCACTGCCTGTGGCACGTGGTGGACGGTGCCGACGGCGCGCTGGCGCGCCTGTCCGGGCGCGCCTCGCCCTCGGGCGAGATCGTCGACGGGCTGTGCGACTATGCCGGGCACGCGGTGCTGTACACGCTGCTGGGCGCGGCGATGGACGACCGCATCGGCTGGGTCGCCTGGCCGATCGTGGTGCTCGCCGGGCTGAGCCGCGCGGTGCAGTCGGTGTTCGCGGAGAGCCAGCGCCGCACCTATCAATGGTGGGCCTATGACGTGCCCTGGCTGCAGACCGCCAAGTCGGACGGCGACGGCGTCGGCGTGCGGCTCTCCGCCCTCTACCTCTGGGCGTGGCACAAGATGTCGGGGCCGACCCAGGTGGTGAACGCGCTGGTGGCGAGCGCCGAGGCCGATCCCCCCGAGCGCCGCCGCATCGCGCAGATCGCGCGAGCGGAGGGACGCAAGCTGCTGCCCGCCGCGGCAGCGCTGGGCGCCAACCCGCGCACGATCCTGCTGGGGCTCAGCATGATCGCGGGGACGCCGCTGTGGTTCTTCCTGATCGAGATCGTGGTCCTCAACGTGGTGCTAGTGCTCGCGATCGTGCAGGCTGCTTATGTCGGGCGGCGGATGACCGAGCTGATCGCGCGCGGGCACCAGTGACCCGCGCCGGTGGGGCGCGGAACCGCGCGCTCGGCCCAGGGGTTGCCATAGGCAATAGACGTGGATCAACGAGATTTTTCTGGGAGCGAGCGATGCGGCGGATCACGGCGATGACGGGCTTGGGGCTGGCGACGCTGGCGCTCGCCGCGTGCAACGACCAGGGCAAGATGGATACCGGCGCGCCGGTCGCGGGCGGCGCCAGCGCCAGCGCGTCGCTCGCCACCGCGACGGGCGCGCCCGTCGGCCGCGCCACCGCGACCGAGGTGGCGGGCGGGCTGCGCTTCACGATCGATGCTAGCGGCATGCCGCCGGGGACGCACGGCGCGCACGTCCATATGGTCGGCCGCTGCGACCCGCCGGGTTTCGAGAGCGCGGGCGGCCATTGGAATCCCACGCAGATGAAGCACGGCGCGATGAACCCGCAGGGGCCGCACCAGGGCGACCTGCCCAACCTCGTGATCGGCAACGACGGCCGCGGCACGATCGGGGCGACGATCCCCGGCGCGACGATGGCGGGGCTGCTCGACGCGGACGGCGCCGCGATGGTGATCCACGCCGGGCCGGACGACCTCAAGACCGACCCGAGCGGCAACTCGGGCGGGCGTATCGCCTGCGGGGTGTTCCAGGCGGGGTGAGGAGGAGGGGGCAGCGCACTTTGCCCCCTCCACTGGCGTCCTCCTGAGCTCGTCTCAGGATCCACCGTGCCGCTTACTCAGCTGCCGAGGCGCCCGCGGGACAGTGGATCCTCAAACGAGTTCAGGAGGACGTCGATATGGTGAGGAGAGGTGGGCGTTCTACCCGAGCCACCTCACCTCACGCCGTCTCCCCTGCCGCCCGCGCGCGCGCCTCGCGCGTCCGCTCCGCCTCGGGCACCAGTCGATAGGCCGCGACGCCCGCCGCCACGCCCAACGGCACCACCGCCAGCAGCGCCAGCATGCCGGTGGAGAGGCTGCCGCTCAGCGTGGAGATCCGCCCCGCCAGATAGGGCCCGAGCGCCAGTCCGATCAGCGTCGTGCCGATGAAGAAGTTGGCCGTCGCGGTCCCGCGCATCCGCGGCAATACCAGGTCCTGCGTCGCCGCCGCGGCCGAGCCCAGCCCCCAGCTCGCCAGATATTGCGACGCGAACAGGCAGAGATAGAGCGTCAGCGGCGTGTGGGTGGTGAAGCCGACCGCCAGGAACGGCACTGGCAGCACCGCCCCGCACAGCACCGGCACCAGCCGCCCTGACGGGTTGGTCCGCCGCAGCCGATCGGCGATCAGCCCCCCGCTCGTCACGCCGAGGAAGCCCGACAGCGCCGCACCGCCGCCCAGGATCAGCCCCGCGCGCGCCGGCGACACCGCCAGCTCGCGCATCGCGTAGGGCGCCGCCCAAAAGGAGGCGGCGTAGCTCAGGAAGGCGTTCAGCCCATAGGCCACCACCACGCACAGGAAGGCGGGCGTGCCGACGATCAGCGTGAAGGTCGGCGGGTCGCGGTGGCGCAGCGCGCTCGCCCAGGAGAAGACCGCGTACACCCCGGTACCGACCGCGACCCACTGCGGCAGCGGCTCGCCCAGCGCGCGCAGCAGCGCCACCGTCGCGACCACCGTCGCCAGCGCGACGAGGTTGGCCGCCAGCGCGCCGACGCCGCGCCGCGCCGCCGCGATCAGCGTGAGCGGGGGCAGGATCGTCAGCAGCTCGCTGCCGAAGGCGCGGAACGGCGCGGGGTGCGGCGGGGGCGGGGGCAACCGTTCGACCGCGCCGCGCACCGGCTCGCGCAGCGTCGCCACCAGCGCGGCGAGCAGCAGGCCGGGCAGCCCGACCGCGAGGAAGGCGGCCTGCCAGCCAGCGAGCCCGAGCGGCGGGTCGACGGGGAAGGCGCGCTGCCAGCCCTGGACCACCAGCCCGCCGACCAGCAGCGAGCAACCCCCGCCGACATAGATGCCGGCCGAGTAGATCGACAGAGCGGTGGCGCGCAGCTTGCGCAGGAAATAGTCCGAGATCAGCGAATAGGCCGAGGGCGACGCGGTCGCCTCGCCGACCCCGACGCCGACGCGCGCCGCTGCGAGCTGCGTGCCCCCGCTCGCCAGGCCGGAGAGCGCGGTCATGGTCGACCAGATCGCCAACCCGAGGGTCATCAGCCGGACGCGGTGCCAGCTGTCGGCGAGGCGGCCCAGCGGGATGCCGAACAGCGCGTAGAAGACTCCGAAGGCGGTGCCGTAGAGGAAGCCCAGGTCCTCGTCGCGCAGGCGGAGGTCGCGCTTGATGTCCTCGGCCAGGATCGAGATCACCTGCCGGTCGACGAAGTTGAGGATGTAGACGACGAACAGGACCGCGAGAACGTACCACGCATAGCCGCTCGCGCGCTCGTCGCCGTCCGGGGTCATGCCCGCTGCCTCCCGATGCTTCTCGTTGGGGGGAGCGTAACAGAGGCGCGGCGGGAGGGAAGGGCCAGGCCGCCGATGTGGGGGGCGGTGGTAAAGGAGAGCGGAAAAGGCTGTCGTTCGGCGTCGACCGCCCTCCGCCTCTTCCCGATCGGGATCTTGCCCTTTAGAGCCGGTCTGGCCGCAGATCGCTGGTCCGCGATGGTCCATACCGCAGCCCCATCACGACCGTCGCCCCGGCGAAGGCCGGGGCCCAGGTGGGAAAGCCGGCGTGGGAGCCACGAGCGTCCCCAACCGGACCCCGGCTTACGCCGGGGTGACGGGCAGTTGTCGGGGCGGGAGGCAGCTCGGTGAAGTAACGCGATCGCGTCATCTGCATTCCGCCCTGCCGAGCGCGCCGGCCACCCGCCTCATTGCACCGCCGACACTTTCGTCCATGATCGCGCGCGTTCCACCATCCGCGGAGTCCTCCCCATCGTGCGTCCAGCGCTATCCCGCCTCGCCCTCTGCCTCGCCCTGCTCGCCGCCCCCGCCGCCGCGCAGCAGCCGCCCGCCGCCGCGCCGGCGGACGGTCCGACCCGCCGCTTCACCGGTGCCGACCTGTTCGGCCTGTCCGTCGCGAGCGACCCGCAGGTCAGCCCGGACGGCAGGACGATCGTCTACGTCCGCCGCTCGGGCGACATCATGACCGATCGCATGATGTCCTCGCTGTGGCTGATCGACGTCGCCAGCGGGCGCCAGACGCCGTTCGCCACCGCTGGCAGCTCGCCGCGCTGGTCGCCCGACGGCACGCGGATCGCCTATGTCGCGGGCGACGGCGATCAGTCGCAACTGTTCGTGCGCTGGCTCGCCAGCGGCAGCAGCGCGCGCGTCACCTCGCTCCCCGGCGATCCCAGCGCGCTCGCCTGGTCGCCCGACGGCACCCGGCTCGCCTATGTCGCCACGGTCGCGGGCGAGGGCATGACGCTCGGCAAGCCGCCGGCCAGGCCCGAGGGTGCCAAATGGGCGCCGGGGCTCGAGGTGATCGACCGTGTCACCTATCGCAACGACGGCGCCGGCTATCGCAAGCCCGGCTATGCGCACCTGTTCGTCGTCGCCGCGGACGGCGGCGCGGCGCGCCAGCTGACCTACGGCCGCTTCGACGACGACGGTCCGCTGGGCTGGAGCCCGGACGGCCGCCGCCTCCTCTTCGCCGCGATCCGCGCCGGTGACACCGAGCGCGAGGTGCTCAACACCGACGTCCAGTCGGTCGACGTCGCGAGCGGCGCGGTCACCGCGCTGACCACGCGCCAGGGCCCCGACGCCAACGCGCGCTTCTCGCCCGACGGCCAGCGAGTCGCCTGGATCGGCTTCGACGATCACCGCCGCGGCTATGAGGATGCGCAGCTCTACGTCGGCGGCGCGGACGGCGCGGCGCCGCGTTCGCTCACCGGCTCGCTCGACCGCAGCGTCGAGGACGTGCAATGGGCCCGCGACGGGCGCAGCCTCTATGCCAGCTACGACGACCGCGGCCAGCGCAAGCTCGCGCGCGTCGGCACCGACGGCAAGCTCACCGTCCTCGCCGAGAACCTCCAGGGGAGCGGGCTCGACCGGCCCTATACCGGCGGCGACTTCTCGGTCGCGCGCGACGGCACCGTCGCCTACACCGGCGGCGACGCGGGCGCGCCCGCCGACGTCTGGGTGCTCGCCGGCGGCAAGCCGCGCCGCCTGACCCAGCTCAACGCGGTGATGACCGCCGCGAAGACGCTGGCCCCCGTGCGCAAGCTCAGCGTCACCGCGCCCGACGGCCGCGCCATCGACGCGTGGCTCGCCACGCCGCCGACGCGCGCCGCGGGGCAGCGCGTGCCGCTGATCCTCGAGATCCACGGCGGCCCGCACTCGGCCTACGGCCCGACCTTCGCCAGCGACGTCCAGCTCTACGCCGCGGCGGGCTATGCGGTGCTGTGGGTCAACCCGCGCGGCTCGACCTCCTACGGCGCCGAGTTCGCCAACCTGATCGACAAGAACTATCCCTCCGCCGACTATGACGACCTGATGGCCGCGGTCGACGCCGCGATCGCCGACGGCACCGCCGACCAGGACGAGCTGTTCGTCACCGGCGGCTCGGGCGGCGGCGTGCTGACCGCCTGGATCGTCGGCAAGACGCACCGCTTCAAGGCGGCGGCGACGCAGAAGCCGGTGATCAACTGGCTCAGCGAGGCGCTGACGATGGACAACACCACCTTCACCTCGCGCTATTGGTTCAGCAAATTGCCGTGGGAGGATCCGATGAGCTACTGGGTGCGCTCGCCGCTGAGCCTCGTCGGCAACGTCAAGACGCCGACGCTCGTGGTGGTGGGTAGCGAGGATTATCGCACCCCGGTGAGCGAGTCGGAGCAATATTATGCCGCGCTCCAGATCGCCGAGGTGCCGACCGCGTTGGTCAAGGTGCCCGGCGCGAGCCACGGCGGCTTCACGTCGCGGCCGTCGCAGTCGGCCGCCAAGGCGGCGGCGATCCTGGCGTGGTTCGACCGCTATCGTGGCCACGCCGCGACGGGCGCGGCGGCGAACTGAGACGGGAGGGAACCGAGGCGACGGCGGGACGGGTCTCGGACGACGTCCGGGTCGCTGGCGGCGGCGACATGCGGCGAGATGATGAACCCCATCCCGGACCTCACGCCCGGCGAAGCACGTCGCCGTCCGCGCCGCCGCCCCTCCCGGCGGGCTCGGGACATAGCTCGATGTACTTGAGATGACCCTATTTCGTTGCGAGGCGTTGGCTCGTAGAGGGTGAGACCGATGAGGATGGAGCCGCGCGACGAGACCAGTCTACTGGCGACGCTCGCGCGTAAGAACGCGGTGCTCGAGGGCATCAACCGCATCTTCCACGAGGCGCTCACCGCCCCGTCCCTGGAAGCGCTCGGGCGTGTCTGCCTCCGCGTCGCCGAGGACGTGACCGGCGCGGCATTCAGCTTCATGGGCGAGATCGACCGCGCCACGGATACGCTCGACGAGATCGCGATCAGCGAGCGCGGCTGGACCGCCTTCGAGGCGGCGAAGAGCGACTGGCCGCGCGGCAAGGTGCCCACCGGGCTGACGATCCACGGCCTCTACGGCCGCGTGCTGCGCGAGGGCAGGGGCCTCATCTTCAACGACGCCGCCACCCATGCCGACCGGATCGGCACGCCCGCCGGCCACCCGCCGCTGGCGAGCTTCCTCGGCGTGCCGCTGCATCAGAACGGCGCGGTGATCGGCATGGTCGGGCTCGGCAACCGGCCCGGCGGTTTCCGCGACGAGGACCTCGCCGCCGCCGAGGAACTGGCGCCCGCGATCGTCCAGGCGCTGCGCAGCAAGCGCGCCGAGATGGCGCTGCGCGACAGTGAGGAACAGCGCCGCCTCACGCTCGAGCTGGTGCCCGCGATGCTGTGGCGCGTCGACCTCAACGGGTTGCGGATCGAGTCCAACCAGCAGTGGCACGCGATCACCGGTCAGACCGACGAGCAGGCCTCCGCCGGCGGCTGGATGGAGCTGATCCACCCGAGCGAGGCGGGTAAGGTGACTCGTGCCTTCCGCCGGGCCTATGCCGCCGGCGAGCCGGTGACGGTGCAGTGCCGCGTGCGTCAGGCCGAGGGAGGCTATCGCGCGCTACTGATCCGCCAGGTGCCGGTGCGCGACGACGCCGGCCAGATCACGCATTGGCTGGGCGCCGCGACCGACATCAGCGACATGCAGCTGCTCGAGGAGCGCCAGCGCGTGCTGGTCGCCGAGCTGCAGCATCGCGTCCGCAACATCCTCACCGTGGTCCGCTCGGTCTTCGCGCGGACCGTCGAGGGCGGCGAGTCGCTCGACGACGTCGCCGACCATTTCCGCGGCCGGCTCGACGCGCTGGCGCGCACCCAGGTGAGCGCGACGCTCAACGCCAGCGGCACGGTCGACCTCGAGAATCTGATCCGGGACGAGCTGCTGAGCGTCGGGGTGAGCGACGGGCCCGAGTTGAGCATCGCCGGCCCCGACGTGGCGCTGCCCGCCGGCGCGGTCGAGCTGCTCGGGCTCGCCGTCCACGAGCTCGCGACCAACGCCTTAAAATTCGGCGCCTTTCGCTCGCCGGGAGGGTCGCTCTCGATCACCTGGGATGTTAATGTAGACGGAAGATCGGCGCGCCGGCTCGATCTTCGATGGACCGAGCAGGGAGTTCCCGCGGTGCCGGTCGGTGCGGCGCGGCAGGGATTCGGGACCGAGTTGATCGAGGAAGCGCTACCGTATCGGCTCGGTGCCGAGACCCGGCTCGAGTTCCGCGGCGGCGGCGTTCGCTGCACCATCGCGTTGCCGCTCAGCGGCGACGAGGAAGGGGCATGACGATGCCGGGCCGACTCGCTGGCAGACGGATATTGGTGGTCGAGGACGAATATTTCATCGCGTCCGACCTGCGTCGCGCCCTCGGCGCCGAGCAGGCGGTGGTGATCGGCCCGGTGAGCAGTCTCGCCGCCGGGCTGGAGCTGGCCGAGCGCGACGGCATCGATGCCGCGCTGCTCGACGTCAATCTCGAGGGCGACTCGTCGCTCGCGATCGCCGACCGGCTCGCGGCGCGCGGCGTGCCGTTCGTCTTCGTGACCGGTTACGACGACTGGGCGCTGCCCGACGCCTATCGCCACGTGCGGCGCGTGCCCAAGCCCTTCGCGGTGCCGACGGTGCTCGACGCGCTCGACCAATTACTCGCATCGGAGGAGAGGCCATGATCCGTGCCGCCACCATCATCGACGATCGCCAGCCCGCGCTGCAGCGACTCGCCGCCCTGGCGCCGCTCGACGCCGAGGTGATCGACACGATCGTCGCCGCCTCGGCGCAGGCGCAGACGATCCGCGCGCGCCGCGAGCTGGTCAGCGAGGGGCGCGAGATCGCCGAGCCCGTGCTGCTGCTGCGCGGCTGGGCGGCGCGGGTGCGGCTACTGCCCGACGGCCGGCGCCAGTTCCTCAGCTTCCTCCTCCCCGGCGACGTGGTCGGCCACTGCCCGCAGCCGCGGCCGATCGCGGTGGCGACGATCGTGGCGCTGACCGACGTGCTGGTCTGCGCCGCCCCCGCGGCCGCGCCCGGCTCGGTGCTCGACACCGTCTATGCGGTGGGCGACGCGCTCGACCAGGCCTATGTCCTGGCGCATGTCACCCGGCTCGGCCGGCTCAACGCCCAGGAGCGGATCGGCGACCTGCTGCTCGAGCTGCACGAGCGGCTGACGCTCAACGGCATGGCGCGCGGCACCAGCTTCGACCTGCCGCTGACGCAGGAGACGCTCGCCGACGCGCTCGGCCTCACCTCGGTCCACGTCAACCGGATGGTGCAGCAGGCACGACGCGAGAACGACCTGCAGTGGAAGGGCGGGCGCGTGACGCTGGTCGATCCGCCGGGACTGGCGCGCAAGATCGGCCGCCTGCCGGTGCGGGTCTCCGCGACGGTCGGGCCGCAGCCGACGCGAGGGCGATGACGGCGCGGTGACCCCATCCGGCGCGCGGGGAGGATCTACCCCTCCACCCGCCGCGCCCCCGCCTCGCGCACCGCGGCGAGCGTGGGCCAGCCGTTGACCGCCATCAGCAGGTCGGCCTCGGCGAGCAGGCATTTCAGCACGTGCGCGCAGCCGGCCGCGCCGCCGAGCGCCAGGCCGTAGCTGTACGGCCGACCGACGCCGACCAGGTCGGCGCCCAGCGCCACCGCCTTGACGATGTCAGTGCCGCTGCGGATCCCGCCGTCGAACCAGACCGGCACGCGCCCCGCCACCGCCGCCGCCATGTCGGGCAGCAGGTCGATCGCGGCGATGCCGCCGTTGGCCTGGCGTCCGCCGTGGTTGGAGACGTAGACCGCGTCGGCGCCGCCGTCGATCGCGCGGCGCGCGTCGTCGGGGTGGCACAGCCCCTTGAGCACGATCGGCAGGCTGGTGAGCGAGCGCAGCCACGCCAGATCGTCCCAGGTCAGCACCTGGCCGAACGTGGCCGCCCAGGTCATCACCGCGGCGCGGCGGTCCTCCTCCGGCGGGCGCGCCAGGAGCCGGCGGAACACCGGGTCGCTGAAGTAATTGGCCAGCACATGGCCGCGCAGCTGCGGGAAGTTGGCGGTGTTGAGATCGCGCGGGCGCCAGCCCGTCACCCAGGTGTCGAGCGTCACCACGATGGCGCGATAGCCCGCGGCCTCGGCGCGACCCACCAGGCTGGCGGCGAGGTCGCGATCGCGGGGCGTGTAGAGCTGGAACAGCGCGGGGGTCGCGCCGCCCGCCGCGATCACCGCCTCAAGCGGGTCGTTGGCGAGGGTCGAGGCGCACAGAGGCACGCCGGTCTCGGCCGCGGCGCGCGCGGCGGCGAGGTCGCCGTGCGAGTCCGGCGTGCACAGGCCAGTGACTCCGATCGGTGCCATGAACAGCGGTGCCGCCAGCCGCGTGCCGAACAGGTCGGCGGAGAGATCGCGCCGCGTGCCGTCGATCATCATCCGCGGCACCATGCCCCAGTGCGCGAAGGCGCTGGCATTGCGGCGCTGAGTCAGCTCGTCGCCGCAGCCGCCCTGGACGTAGGTGAGCAGCGAGGTCGGCATCGCCGCCTCCGCACGCTGCTCCAGCGTGGCGAAGTCGACCGGCCACTCCGGCACGATCCCCTCCAAGCCGGCGAGATAGATCGCCAGCTGATAGTCGCCGAACTGCGCCATCCTCGCTCTCCCATCGTCGCGCGAGTGTACGCGAGTTCGGGAAGCGGTTCCACGGCTTCGCGACGGACGGCGGACGCGAGAAGGGCCGGGATCGCTCCCGGCCCTTCGCTGTTCGATCGTCGCGGCCCCGGCGAGCCGGGGCGGGGGGTCAGGCGCCCGCGACCTCGGCGACGTCGACCTTGATCCCCGGGCCCATCGTCGAGCTGACGGCGATCTTCTTGACGTACTTGCCCTTGGCGCCCGACGGCTTGGCCTTCACCACCGCGTCGACCAAAGCGTCGAAGTTGCGGCGCAGGTCCTCGGCACCGAAGCTCGCCTTGCCGATGCCCGAGTGGATGATGCCGGCCTTCTCGACGCGATACTCGACCTGACCGCCCTTGGCGGCCTTCACCGCCTCGGCCACGTTCATCGTCACCGTGCCCAGCTTGGGGTTCGGCATCAGGCCCTTGGGGCCGAGCACCTTGCCCAGGCGGCCGACGACGCCCATCATGTCCGGGGTCGCGATGCAGCGGTCGAAGTCGATCGTGCCACCCTGGACCGTCTCCATCAGGTCCTCGGCCCCGACCACGTCCGCACCCGCGGCGCGCGCCTCGTCGGCCTTGGCGCCGCGCGCGAACACGCCGACGCGGACGGTCTTGCCGGTGCCCGCGGGCAGCGTGACGACGCCGCGGACCATCTGGTCGGCGTGGCGCGGATCGACGCCGAGGTTCAGCGCGATCTCGATCGTCTCGTCGAACTTGGACGACGCGTTCTGCTTCGCCAGCGCGATCGCCTCGTCAACGCCGTGCAGCTTCTCACGGTCGATCGTCCAGGCCTTCTGCTTCTTGCTCACCTTCGCCACGGCCTCAGCCCTCCACCACTTCGAGGCCCATCGCGCGGGCCGAGCCTTCGATGATGCGGGTCGCCGCCTCGAGATCGTTCGCGTTCAGATCCTTCATCTTGGTCTGCGCGACCTCGGCCAGCGCCGAGCGGGTGATCTTGCCCGCCGACACCTTGCCCGGCTCCTTCGAGCCCGACTTCAGGTTGGCGGCCTTCTTGATCAGGAAGGTCGCCGGCGGCGTCTTCGTGACGAAGGAGAAGCTGCGGTCAGCGTAGACGGTGATCACGGTGGGCAGCGGCGAGCCCTTCTCCATGTCAGCGGTCTGCGCGTTGAACGCCTTGCAGAACTCCATGATGTTGACGCCGCGCTGACCCAGCGCCGGGCCGATCGGCGGCGACGGGTTGGCAGCGCCCGCGGGCACCTGCAGCTTGATATAGCCTGTGATCTTCTTTGCCATTCATCTCACTCTGTTACTGGACACGTGCCCGAGGGGTGCCCGGTTCAAGTCTAGCGGTTCGTCCGGGCGCGGCCTCGGCCTCGCCCTCCCGCGGCGTTCCATCGTGTGTTGCGGTGGAAGCTGGCGCGCGTAGCCGAAGCGGGGCGCGATGGCAAGCTGTCGGTCGTCGCGACCGTTCTACCGCCGTCGGAGATCCGCGCCGAATTGTACGTAATTTAATGCTCCATCCGGGCGGTTTGATGGGAACGTTTATTGCCGAAGCGGGTCCCGCGTCGTAATCGCGTAATCATGGGCGGCTTCATCCCACATACAGGTACTTCACGGGACGGTGCTCCGCTGTCGGTGAGTCGGACTCCGCCCGATGATCTCGCCCCGTTCGTCGCCCGCTTCTTCGTCACGATCTTCGACCGGCCGGGCGATGCCGTGCTCGAAGATTTTCTTTTGCATGAAACGGCTTACGTCCGCGTGCCGGTGATCGGCCGCTGGTCGACGATGATCGACGGGGCGTGGCAGGATTATGAGGGACCGATGTTGTTCGGCGCGCAGCAGCGCCGTTTCCCGGTGCGCTGCATCGGACCGGTCATCGCGGCGGGATTCGCGATCCGCCCGGGCGGTTGGTTCGGCTTCAGCGACCTGCCCGCCGACGCGCTGGCCGATCGGCTGGTGCCGATCGCGCCGGGGCGCTGGAATGAGTCGCTGCGCTGGGCCTGCGACAACGTGTTCGACCAGGAACAGACGCTCACGCGGCTCCACCAGGTGGTGCGCGAGCATCTCGTCGTCCGCGCCGCCGTCCCCGACCTGCTCAGCGCGCGCTTCGAGCGGATCGCCCGGGTCGATCCGACCCGGCCGGTGACGGAGATCGCGGCCGAGTTCGGCATCTCGGGGCGCCGGCTGGATCGCACGGTGCGCCAGCATTTCGGCCATCTGCCCAAGACGGTGATGCGGCGCAGCCGTTTCCTCGACATGGCCGCGGTGATGCGCGGGCTGGCGGTGCCGAGCGCGGACGAACTGGCCGAGCTGCGCTTCTACGATGCCTCGCATCTCAACCGCGAGTTCCGCGAGTTCGTCGGCATGACCCCGGCGCAGTTCCGCCGTACGCCGACGCCGCTGCTCACGCCGGGGCTGGAGGTGCGCCAGCAGCGCAAGCGCGCCGACCTCGCGCCGCACGCGCCCGCGCCATGGCTGGCGGATGGGCAACCGACCCCCCTGATCGCGCAGATGTCGCCGGAAGAGGCGGCGATGCCGCCCGTCGGCGCGCCGGCGGACGCCGAGACGCTGGACGGCGCGCGCCAGGGATAGACGCGACAGGGACAGAACGTCCGGCGTGCCCCCGCGCATGCAGGAGCCGCTGGTCACCAGCGCCCATCCTTCGGGCCCTAGGCTCCGGCGTCCGCCCGAGAACGGCTCAGCTGGGTTGGATCAGAGCCGAGCGCTCACGCGGGCCGCTCGGCTGTACGCCCCCGCCGCGGCGGGGGCGGCGCCGCTCACTTGCTGCGCTCGACCTGCTCGAAGTCGAGCTCGACCGGGGTGGCGCGGCCGAAGATGCTGACCGATACCTTGACCTTCGACTTGTCGAAGTCGAGTTCCTCGACCGTGCCGTTGAAGCTCGCGAACGGCCCCTCCAACACCTTGACCGCGTCGCCGATCTCATAGTCGACCTTGACCTTGGTCTTGACCGCGACCGCCGCTTCCTCCTTCGAGTTGAGCATGCGCGCGGCCTCGGTGTCCGAGATGGCCTGCGGCTTGCCCGACGAGCCGAGGAAGCCGGTCACCTTGGGCGTGTTCTTGACGAGGTGGTAGACGTCGTCGTTCATGTTCAGCTTGGCGAGCACGTAGCCCGGCATGAACTTGCGCTCGACCGCGATCTTCTTGCCGCGGCGCGCCTCGGTGACCGTCTCGGTCGGCACCTCGATCTGCTCGACCAGCTGCTCCAGCCCCATGCGGGTCGCCTCGGCCATGATCGAGTCGCGGACCTTGCCCTCGAACCCCGAATAGGCGTGGATGATGTACCAGCGCGCCATCGTCGTGCTTCCCGTCCTTACTTCGCCAGGCTCAGCAGCGCCTTGACCACGGCGTTGAAGAACGAGTCCACCGCCAGGAAGAACAGCGCCAGGACCGTGGTCATCACCACGACCATCACCCCCGTCATGATCGTCTCGCGGCCGGTCGGCCAGACGATCTTGGCGGTCTCGGTGCGGACCTGGCGGATGAACTCGAGCGGGGTCGTCTTCGCCACGATACTGAGCCCTTGTTGAGCCGTGATAGAATAACCGCCAGCTACCGGCATGGGCCCGCTACCGCTTCCCCGTCACTAGGGAGAGCGATGATGAACCGTCCGTGCTGTCGGATGTGCCAGCGGACATAAGTGGGCCGCGGCGAAAAGGCAAGCGCGGGTAGGGGGACGTTCCGGTCATCGCCTCCACCTGTCGCGACGAAGAAGGGGCCGGCGCCCAGGCGCCGACCCCTCCCGATATCCGTCGCTGCCGACAGGCGGCCGCCATAGCGGCCGTGCCCGATCAGTTGCTGTCCGAATTGTCGTCGTTGTTGTCGTTGACGATGGCGACCACGCCGATCGCGGCGATGCCGGCGGCGATGATCGCGCCGAAGATGCCGGCGCCGGCGAGCTTGCTGTCCTTCGCGGTCGAGGTCGACGCGCGCGCGCCGGCGACCGAGAGGCTGGCGGCCGGGTTGGCGGTGGTGGCGGCGAGCGCCGGGGTGGCGACGAGGCTCAGCGCAGCGGCGCCGGCGAGAATGGAACGCATGTGGCAACTCCCTTGGTGATTGACGTATGTCAGAGCTATAGAGCTATTACGTCGCACCTGCGAACGCGCAAGCCCGATATTCTATCCATCGACACCGTTATGGGTTGGCAGGAGTGGAGGGACTCGAACCCACGGCCCTCGGTTTTGGAGACCGATGCTCTACCAACTGAGCTACACTCCTGTGCCGTCGCGCTGTTGGACGCCGCGCGCGCGTTCGTCAAGGGGCGGGCTCACGCCGCACGCGTCGCCGCCGGGGCGTCGGGGCGGCGTACCGCGATCGCCAGCGCGCGTGCCTCGGTCACGGGCAGCGGGCGTCCGAAATAGAAGCCCTGGATGCTGCCGCAGCCCAGCTCCTGCGCGAGCCGCAGCTCGGCCTCGGTCTCCACGCCCTCGGCGGTGGTGGCCATGCCCATGCTCTGCGCCATCGCGACGACCGCGCGGATGATCGCGATCGCCTCGGCGGTGCCGCGCGACGCCGCCTGGACGAAGGTGCGGTCGATCTTGATCGAGGAGAAGCGCGTCGCGCTGAGATAGCCGAGCGACGAGTAGCCGGTGCCGAAATCGTCCAGGCTGAGCCCGACGCCGAGGTCGAGGATCTGCTTGAGCAGCTTCACCGCGCCGGTGCCCTCGCGCAGGAACACGCTCTCGGTCACCTCCAGGTCGAGCCGGCGGGCGGGCAGGCCGGTGCGCGCCAGCGTGTCGCTGATCACGCCGACGAACCGCGGGTTGTGGAGCTGCTCGGGGGAGACGTTGACCGCGACGCGCACGTCGTCGGGCCAGCCCGCCGCCTCGGCGCAAGCGGTGCGCAGCACCCACTCGCCGATCGGCGCGATCAGCCGCGCCTCCTCCGCGATCGGCACGAACTTGGCCGGCGGGATGTCGCCCAGCTGCGGATGGCTCCAGCGCAGCAGCGCCTCGAACCCGCGCACCGCGCCGCTGCGCGCGTCCACCACCGGCTGATAGGCGAGGTGCAGCTCGTCATTGTCGAGCGCGCGGCGGAGCGCCAGCTCGATCACGCGACGCTCCTCCGCCTCGAGGTGCAGCTGCGGCACATAAGCGTGGTAGACGCCGCCGCCGCGGTCCTTCGACCGGTACAGCGCGAGGTCGGCCGAGCGGATCAGCGTCTCCGCGGTGCGGCCGTCGCGCGGCCCGGTGGCGACGCCGACCGAGGCGCCGATATAGAGCGTGTGCTGGTCCACCTCATAGGGGCGCGACAGCGTCTCGATGATCGTGTGCGCCAGCCGCTCGAGCCGGCCCGGGTCGCCCGCGTCGCGCACCACCACCGCGAACTCGTCGCCGCCGAGCCGACCGATCAGCTCGTTCTCGGTGACCAGTTCGGCGAGGCGCTCCGACACGCGGCGCAGCAGTCGGTCGCCGACCGGGTGCCCCAGCGTGTCATTGACCGCCTTGAAGCGGTCCAGGTCGATCATCATGAAGGCGCAGCGTGCGCGCCAGCGTTCGGCCTCGCCCAGCGCGCGCGCGAGCTCCTCGTTGATCGAGAGGCGGTTGGGGAGGCCGGTGAGCGCGTCGAAGCGGGCCATGCGGTTGATCCGCTCGGCCGAGGCGCGCTGCTCGGTGATGTCCGAGACGACGCCGCGGAAGCCCGCGAAGCGCCCCGCCGCATCGACCCGCGGGGTCGCGGCGATCTGCCACCAGCGGCTCTCCCCGCGCACCGTGACGGGCAGCGCGACGTCGCCGAACGGCTCGCGCCGCGCCATCTTGTCCGCGACCAGCCGCAGCTCGTCCGAGACGGCGGCGCTCTCCCAGTCGGCGCCGGCCAGCAGCCGGAGCAGCGGCGCGCCCTCCAGTTCGGCGGCGGTGACGCCGCAGGCGCGGGCGAAACGCTCGCTTGCGCCCACGATCCGGCGCGTCGCGTCGGTCTGCCACAGCCAGTCGGCGCCCTCCTCGAAGTCGCGCAGCAGCAGTTGCACGGTCGCCTCGCGCTCGCGGAGCGTGCTCTCGGCGGCGCCGAGTCGCACCACCGCGCGGGCGCGCGAGAGCACCACCAGCGCGAGGAGCAGCGCGAAGGCGACGACGATCGCCGCCGCCACGGGGCGACCGGCGAGCAGGAGCGGCGCGGCCGTCGCCGCGGCGGTGCCGGCGACGAAGACCAGCGCCGCGGGCGGCAACGTCGCCAGCGTGAGCGCGGTGGCCGTCATCACGGTCGCGAGCAGCAGGTCGAGCGCGTGCGCCGCTGCCGGATCGGGCGCGGCGGCGAGGCGCAGCGGTACTGCCGACCAGGCGAGCGCCAGCGCCGCTGTCGCCGCGCTCGCCCCGACGAGCGGCAACGGCGCCTCCGGTCCGGCCCGTGCGACGAGCAGGCGGGTGAGTACCGTCGCTGCCGTCGCCACCGTCGCGCACCAGGCGATCAGCCACGGCAGCGCGACCGCGTGACGCAGCAGCACCGCCGCTGTCCCCGCGCCCAGAAGGTGCGCGGCGAGCAACGCGGGGGCGAGTCGCTGCGCCACCGCGCGCTCCGCCGCCACGTCGGGGTGGCCGCCGGTGCGCGCGGCGCGGCGACGCAGGCCGAGGCGCGCGCGGATCGGCAGGTGGACCGGTGTGGGGGAGGGATCGCGTGTCACGCCCGAACCTTAGCCACATCGTCGTTGACGAAGCGTTGCCGCCGGCAAGACGATGCCAGCGCGACGGCACCGGCTTGCCGCAAACAAGGCGTATGCTGTCAAGTACTTGCGCGGCGAAGCGGCATCAGGGTCCGAGAAAGCGTCCAGTATGGACGAAGAATCATCGCGTGCCGGGGGTCGACGGGGGGACCGGCGCGCTCGCATGGGGCGCCGGCGCCCGCCTCAGGCGGCGAGGTCGTAGGGCTTGATCTCGCCGGCCAGATACAGGTTGCGCGCCTTGGCGCGGCTGAGCTTGCCCGAGCTGGTGCGCGGCAGCGTGCGCGGCGGGATCAGCTCGACCACGCAGTTCATGCCGGTGACCGAGCGCACGCGGTCGCGGATCTCGTCGCGCAGCCGCAGTCGCTCGCGCTCGTCCGAGCTGCGGCACTGCACCAGCACCGCCGGCGTCTCCTCGCCGCCCGGCGTGGTGATCGCGAAGGCCGCGATGTCGCCGGCCTTGAAGCCCGGGAGCTGCTCGACCGCCCACTCGATGTCCTGCGGCCAGTGGTTGCGCCCGTTGATGATGATCATGTCCTTGGCGCGGCCGACGATGAAGATGTAGCCGCCGGACATATAGCCCATGTCGCCGGTGTCGAGCCAACCGTCGACCAGGCACGCCTCGGTCGCGCCCGGGTCACGGAAATAGCCGACCATCACGCTGGGGCCGCGGCACCACACCTTGCCGATCGCGCCGTCGGGAAGCGGCGTGCCGTCCTCCTCGCGCACTGCGACCTCCATGTCGCGCACCGGCTTCCCGCAGTTGACGATCGCGCGATAGCGCTGCGGCCGGTCCTCGCCGTGCTGCATGCCCGAGAGCTCGGTCTCCTCGACCAGCTCGACGCGGATGCCCTCGCCCGGCGGCATCAGCGAGACCGCCAGGGTCGCCTCGGCGAGGCCGTAGCTCGGCAGGAACGCGGTCGCCTGGAAGCCAGCGTCGGCGAAGGCGTCGACGAAGGCCTGCATCACGTCGGGGCGGATCATGTCGGCGCCGTTGCCCGCGACGCGCCAGCGCGACAGGTCGAACCGATCCGACGCCTTGGTCTGGCTGGAGATGCGGCGCGCGCAGATGTCATAGCCGAAGGTCGGCGAGTAGCTCAGCGAGGTGCCCGGGTTGCGGCTGATCAGGTCGAGCCACGACAGCGGGCGGCGGGCGAAATCCTCGGTCTTGAGATAGTCGGTCGAGACCTGGTTGGCCACCGGCGAGAGGAAGCAGCCGACCAGCCCCATGTCATGGTACCACGGCAACCACGACACGCAGCGGTCGGTCTCGATGATCTGCACGCCGTGCGCGTGCGCGGCGAGGTTGCTCAGCAGCGCGCGGTGCGTGATCGCCACGCCGTGCGGGAAGCGGGTCGAGCCGCTGGAATATTGCAGGTAGCAGACGTCGTCCGCGGTGCTCGCCGGCAGCGCCGCCGCGGGGCCGGGGTGGGTGGCGAACTCGACCCAGTCGACCCCGCGCACGCCGGCCGCCTCGGCCGCGGCGCCCGCCATCTGCGCGAGCTCGGGCGGGAAGACGAGCATCACCGGATCACAGCTGGCGAGCTGGACGCGGAGCTGATCGATATAGGAATCACGGCCGCCGAACGAGGTCGGCAGCGGTAGCGGTACCGGCCAGGCGCCGGCGAGCACCGTGCCGAAGAAGAGCGCCGCGAACTCGGCGCTGGTCTCGGCCACCAGCGCGACCCGGTCGCCCGGCGCCACACCCGCCGCGATCAGGCGATAGGCGCAGGCGCGTGCGTCGTCGCGCAGCGCGGTGAAGCCGTAGGCGCGGACCAACGTGCCGCGCGCGTCGTGGAAGTTGAGGCCCCGGCCCCCGCGCGCGGCATAGTCGAGCGCCTCACCCAGCGTCGCGAAATCGGCGAAGCGGCGCGGCAGCGGGTCGGCCGTGGGCGTCGGGCGCGTCTGGGAGGTGGTCGGGGCGATGTCGGTCGTCATCCTGTGTTCCTGTCGCAGCGGTCACGCCGGTGCAATAGTTAAGCGGTTAAAGGCATACTTTGGCCGAGCGTTCAAAATCGGATGCCAGTGTGGCACAAACATGGCCGTGTCGCTGTCGCCCTCACCCCGCTCCTCCCCGCGGCGCCGCCCGCCGCCGCTCGACGGGGCGGCGCTCGAGCGGCTCGCGCTCCGCTACGTCGAGCGGTTCGCGACTACGCGCGGCAAGCTCAGCGCCTATCTCGCGCGCAAGATCCGCGAGCGCGGCTGGACGGGCGAGCCCGCCGACCCGGAGGGCGTGGCGGAGCGGATGGCGGCGCTCGGCTACGTCGACGATCGCGGCTTCGCCGAGCAGAAGGGGGCCGCGCTCGGGCGGCGAGGCTATGGCGCGCGTCGCGTCGCCGAGACGCTGCGCGCCGCAGGACTCGACGCGGAGGATGCCGCCCCCGTGCTCGCGCAGGCGCGCGCCGCGGCGCTGGAGAGCGCGCTGCGGCTGGCGCGGCGCAGGCGGATCGGCCCGTTCGCCGACGCGCCCGCCGACCCGGCCCAGCGCGCGCGCCAGCTCGGCCAGCTGCTGCGCGCCGGCCATGACGCGTCGCTGGCGCGGCGCATCGTCGAGGCGGAGCCCGGCGCGATTCTGGACGAGGAATGAACGATCGACGCTTGCCAAGCTTCATTGTGCAGTGCACCGATAGTCCAGCGTTAACGCTGCGCCACGGCGAAGAAGGGGACGACGACGCGACGTGCGAGACGAGGCTTCCGCTACCGCCGGCGATCCGCACGATCCGGCCGGGCCGACGACGGCTGACGCCGTCTCGGTAGCGGTATCGGGCGTTCTCAAATGGTTCGATGCGACGCGCGGGTTCGGCTTCATCGTCGCGGACGATCCCGCGATGGGCGATATCCTGCTCCACTTCAGCGTGCTCCAGGCGTTCGGCCGGCGCACGCTGCCCGAGGGCGCGCGCGTCAGTGGCACCGCGGTGCTGGGGCAGCGCGGCTGGCAGGCGGTGACGATCGCCGACATCGATCTCAGCGTCGCGCTCGAGACGATGCGCGACCGCGACCGCGCGCGCGTCGATCCCGGCGCGCTGGCCGCCGAGGCCGGCGAGTGGGAGGAGGTCACGGTCAAATGGTTCAACCGCATCAAGGGCTACGGCTTCCTGGTCGCGATCGAGCGGCCCGGCGATATCTTCGTCCACATGGAGACGCTGCGCCGCGCGGGTGTCGCGGAGGCGCAGCCCGACCAGCGGCTGCGCGCGCGTATCGTCCAGGGGCGCAAGGGGCCGCTGGCGGTCGCGGTGGCGGTGGTCGAGTGAGCCGCGCCGCGCCGGCACTCGCGCTCGCGCTGCTGCTCGCCGCCTGCGGGCGCGGCGCACCCGACGTGACGCCCTCGGCGTCGCCCTCCGTCATGACCCACGAGACCCCCAGCACCCAGCGCCGCACCGTGGCGGTGACGATCGACAGCGGCGGCAAGCGCCACGGCTTCCGCGCGGAAGTGGCCGAGACCGCGGCGCAGCAGGCGCAGGGGCTGATGTTCCGTACCGACCTGCAGCCCGACGACGCGATGCTGTTCGCGCCGTACCCCGCCGGCGGCGGTGCGCCGCAGGTGGCGGACTTCTGGATGAAGAACACGCCGCTGTCGCTCGACATCGTCTTCATCCGCGCCGACCACAGCATCGCCGCGATCGCGCCGAGCACCACGCCCTTGTCGGAGGCGAAGGTGAGCTCGGGCGAGCCGGTGGCGGCGGTGCTGGAGCTGGTCGGCGGCCGCGCCGCCGCGCTCGGCATCGGTGTGGGCGACCGCGTCAGCTGGTGAGGTCTTCGCCGCCTCCCCGCGAGCGGGGAGGATCGGCATCACACCGCCCACCAGGCATTGAACCGGGCGGGCGGGGCGGGTAAGCGCGGGGCACCATGGGCATCAACCTCAATCCTTTCACCTGGTGGAACGGCGCCAGCTGGGGCACCATCCTCGGGCTGCGCGGCAAGCGTCAGGTCGGCGAGGACTCGCTGGGCAACACCTATTGGGAGGGCGGCCGCGACACCGCCGGCAACCCGCGGCGCTGGGTGATCTACGTCGGCGCCAACGACGCCAGCCGCGTGCCGCCCGAGTGGTTCAGCTGGCTGCACCATCAGGTCGACGGCACGCCCGATCAGAACCTCCCGCCGCCGCGCCAGTGGGAGAAACCCGCCGTGGCCAACCTGACCGGCACCGCGCTGGCCTATCGCCCGAAGGGCGCGCTGGAGAAGGGCGGCCATCGTGCCTCCGCCACCGGTGACTATGAGGCGTGGAGCCCCGACGCGTGAGGCGCGGGCTCGCGATCGGCGGGCTGTTAGTGGCGGCGGCGGCGGTGACCTGGGCGAGCCCGGGCTGGCGCGGCGCGCGTCACGCCGACTCGCCCTCCGTGAGCACCGCTCTGCCCGACCCGTCCAGCGCGCCCGCGCCGCGCGCCTCCGACGAGGTGGCGGTCGACTCGCAGGACGATCCGGTCGACCTCGGCGCCACCCCGATGGCGCAGCGAGTCGCGGTGCTGGGCCTGCTCAACAAGCGCAACGGCGTCAGCCGCGACATCACGCTCAAGCCCGGCCAGGCGGTGCGCGCGGGCGACGTGATCGTGCGGCTGCGCGCGTGCGAGCAGACCGCGCCGTGGGAGCCCGAGCCGCTCACCGGTGCCTTCGTCCAGCTCGACGTGCGCGCGGTCGAGGGCGGGTGGCGCCGCGCCTTCTCGGGCTGGCTCTACAAGGAGCGCCCTGCCGCCAACGTCGTGATCCACCCGGTCTACGATGTCTGGACCAAGAGCTGCACGATGACCTTCCCCGGCACGGCCCCGGCGACGCCCGCGGCCAGGCCGTCGAGCGCGCCGAAGTCGCCCGCCCCGCTCGCCTCGCCCACCCCGCCGGCCGAGGAGGAGGCGACGCCCGCCGACGAGGCCGTGGAAGAGAGCGCCGCGCCCAACAGGGTCATGTAGTCGGCGCGCGCCACCTCGATCGCGCCGAGCGAGGCGAGGTGGTCGGTCATGAACTGGCAGTCGAGCAGCGTATATCCGCCCACGCGCAGCCGCGCCACCAGCGCCGCGATCGCGACCTTGGAGGCGTTGGGCGCGCGGCTGACCATGCTCTCGCCGAAGAAGGCGCGGCCGAGCGCGAGCCCGTAGAGTCCCCCCACCAGGGTGTCGCCGTCCCAGCACTCGATCGAGTGCGCCAGGCCCAGCCCGTGCAGGCGGACGAACGCCTGCTCGATCGAGGCGTTGATCCAGGTGTCGGGGCGGTCCTCGGCGCTCTCGGCGCACAGCGCGATGATCTCGGCGAAGGCCCGGTCGGCGGTGACGCGGAAGCGGTCGCCCGCGATCACCTTGCGCAGCGAGCGTGAGAGATGGAAGCCGTCGAGCGGCAGGATCGCGCGACGCCGCGGCTCGACCCAGTAGACGTCCTCGGCGCCGCGACTGTCCGCCATCGGGAAGACGCCCACCGAATAGGCACCGAGCAGCAGCGACGGATCGAGCGGCTCGCTCAACGGCAGCGCTGCTCCACCGTGCGCCACAGTTGCGCGAACGCCTTGGCCGCGATGCTCTTGGGCGCGGCGGCGCCGACCGGCAGCCGCTTGGCGGTGGCCGCCTCGACCGCGCTGGCGGCGGGCAGGGCGGGCCAGTCGGCGTGCTGCTCGACCGCGGCGAGGTGGAGCGCGCGGCGGCGATCGACCATGTTGTGCACCGGCAGGATCGCGACCTGGCCGCCGAATTGGCGCTCGATCGTCTCATAGGCGCGCTGGGAGAAGGCCGAGGGCACCACCGGCACCACGATCAGGTCCGCGGCGCGCGCGACCTGATCGGCGGTCTCGGTCAGCCCGGGCGGGCAGTCGAGGATGACATGGTCGTGGTCGCCCAGGTCGGCGATCAGCTTGCGCAGACGCCGCTTCTTGTCGAGCTCGCGGAACAGGTGGTTGAGGTCGCGCAGCGAGGCGTCGGCGGGAAGCAGTTCGAGCCGCTCGAAGCGCGTGCGGCCGATCAGTTTCTCGGGATCGACGTCGCGCGAGAACAGCGCCTGGGCGCGGTCGTGCGCGGCGCCGTCGCCGAGCACCCAGCTCGACGCAGCCTGGGGATCGAGGTCCCACAACAGGGTGCGTCGCGCCGACAAGGTGGCGGCGCACCAGGCGAGGTTGACCGCCAGCGTCGACTTACCGACGCCCCCCTTGAGGCTGTAGATCGCGATGGTCGCCATAAGCGGCGAACGCTACGGGCCGCCGCGGCGCGGGGCAAGGATTGATCGAGATGAAGCGCCGGCGCCCCGCGAGGGGATGCGCCGGCGCGGCTCAGCTCAGGCGTGGCAGGAGAGCTCGCCCTTGCCCGGGCGGGTCAGGGTGATCTCGGTCGGGTTGCCGGTCAGCTTCCAGCCTCCCTCGGCGCTGAGCGGCGCCTCGCCGCCCTCGCCCTTGAGCATCGTCGGCGTGCCGTTCTTCTCGGTGCGCACCACCGCCTGCTTGTCGCCGGTGAAGAAGGTGACGTAGACGAGGCTGCCGTCCTTGCAGCGCATCGTCTTGTCGGCCTTGATCGCCGGCGGCAGCTCGATCGGCGTGGCGTTCGCTAGCTGCGACGCCATCGGATCGGGGTTGGAATCGATCACCTGCGGCTTGGACGGCTCGGAATTGCACGCTGCGAGCGCGAACAAGGAGGCGGCGAGGGGGAGGAAAGCGGGCTTCTGCATAGGCCCGCACGCTTCGCGCATGCGGAAAAGGTCGTCAACCCTGTCATACCAAAGTCATTATTTCAGCGACCCATTTCGGTAGCGCTCACTCGTGGAATTCGGACAGTTCGGGGATGCGCCCGAAAGCGATCTTCGACCCCACGCGATCGAGCCGGCCGCCGTTCAGCGGGCCGACCGACACCGCGTTGCGCCCGAACCGCTCGTTGATCCGGTCCATCGCGCGACTCAGCGCCAGCGTGCGCGTCTCGCGCGCGAGCGGGTCGTCGGGGTCGAGCGCGGCGAACAGCGAGCCCTGCTCGCCCGCGACGGGCTCGATCTCGGCCAGCGTCACACCGATCATCCGGCAGCCGCTGCGATGCGCCGCGCCGGCGGCGCGGAGCCGCGGGAAGAGCGAGTCGAGCCGCGCCAGCATCACGAAACTGTCCTGCGTGGCGGGCAGCTTCACGCTCGCGCGCCACTTGCTCTTGTCGTCCTCGAAGCGCGCGTGCAGCACCAGCAGCCGCGCGCGATAGCCCTTGCGGCGCAGCCGGCTGGCGGCCTTGAGCGCGAGCCGCCGCGACGTCAGCCGCACCGATTCATAGCCGCGGTGGCGCGGCGAGAGCACGTGGCTGTGCCCGATCGTGCGGCTCTGCGTCGGCTTCTCGGGCAGCTCGACGCCGTGGAGCAGGTACCAGAGCCGGTCGCCGTCGCTGCCGCCCCAGGCATGGCCCGCGTCGCGTGGGCGGCGCGCGAGCAGCTGGCGGATGTCGTTGACGCCGTCCCGCGCCAGCCGCCGCTCCATGTTGGGGCCGATCCCGGCGATGTCGCGCAGCTTGAGCGGGTACAGCGCCTCGGGCAGCGCCGCCGCCTCGAACACCACCAGCCCGTCGGGCTTCTGCAGGTCGGAGGCGAGCTTGGCGAGCAAGCGGTTCGGGGCGATGCCGATCGAGCAGGTGAGATAATCGCCGACCGCGGCGGCCAGCCCGCGCTTGATCCGCCCGGCCAGCGCCACCGCCGCGTCACGGTCGTTCTCATTGTCGAGCAGCCGGCACGCCACCTCGTCGATCGAGCAGACGCGGGTCACCGGCACGTGGCGCTCCACCTCGGCGACGATGCGATGGTGATAGGCGACGTACAGCTCGTGCCGCGCCGGCGTGACGACCAGGTCGCGGCACTTGCGCTTCGCCTCCCACACCGGCGTGCCGGTGGAGATGCCGTACCGCTTGGCCTCGCGCGAGGCTGCGATCGCGACGGTGGTGTCGCTGCCGACCGGCGCGACGATCACCGGGCGGCCGCGCAGCGCCGGCTGCACCTGCTGCTCGACGCTCGCGAAATAGCTGTTGAGGTCGAGGAACAGCCAGCGGAGCGGGCGCGGGGGCAAGATGAGATCCGCGCTGGGCACGGGCGGGCGACTCGCGAGAGGGAACGGATGAGGAACATGGCATGTTCGCGGCGCTTTGGCGAATCCGCGGCCGCCTCGTCGCGCCGGTCCGGCGCGATCCAGCGATGACGCCCGCCGCGGGGCGCGCTAGACCAGCGCCGCGCCGCTCCGCGCGCCGGCCGGACCGGCGCGCACCGCGGGCAGGGGAAGGTCGCCCGTGGCACGTTATCGCTCGCTCACCGCCGCGTTCCTCGCCGTCGCCGTCGCGGTGGCCTCCATCGCTCGGGCGGGGGCGCCCGCCGATCCGCCGCGGCCGCCGCCGTTGCCGAAGAACGAGCGCGTGGGTACCTGGCAGGCGACCGACGGCGGCGTGCAGGTCCCGCTCTGGCCCGCGACCGTCCCGCTGGCCAAGCCCGACAGCGGCGATCGCCCGGAGGGTACCGGCAATGGCACGGGGTTGGTCGGCGGCCGGCGCTGGCACTGGGCCAGCTATGTCACGCGGCCGACGATGACGCTGTACCGTCCGAAGGGCACCAACAGCGGTACGGCGCTGCTGGTGCTGCCCGGCGGCGGCTTCGAGGTGGTCGCGATGGACCTGGAGGGCACCGAGGTCTGCGCCTGGGCGGTCCGCCAGGGCATGACCTGCGCGGTGCTCAAATATCGGGTCCCACAGGTCTGGCCGCGCGTGGGCGGGCAGCAGCGCCGCCCCGACGTGCTGCTCGGGCTGGAGGACGCGCAGCGCGCGCTCGGGATGCTGCGCGAGCGCGCCGCGGCCTATGGGATCGATCCGCACAGGGTCGGCGTGATCGGCTTCTCCGCGGGCGCCTATCTCGCCGCCAACATGAGCAACACCGAGGAGCGCACCTACGCGCCGACCGACGCCGCCGACCGCCCGTCGCCGCGGCCCGATTTCGCCGTGATCGCCTACACCGCGCGCATGCTCGACAACACCAAGGGGCGGAACAACCTGGAGCTCCGGCCCTGGGTCACGATCAGCCCGAAGGCACCCCCGACGCTGATCCTCCATGCCATGGACGATCCGACCGACGATATCCGCCAGCCGCTGGCCTATGCGCTCGCGCTCAACGACGCGGGCGTGCCGGTCGACCTGCGCGTCTACGCCAGGGGAGGCCACGCCTTCGGCCTGCGCCCGACGGCCGCGCCCGTGACGACGCAATGGCCCGGGCAGGTGCGGCAGTGGCTGCACGATCGCGGCATGCTATGACCCGGCCGTCGCACTGATCGGATTTCGCCCGTGACACCGCGCACCTTCGCCGACTTCTGGCCTTATTACCTCCGCGAGCACGCGCGCCCCGTGACCCGCGGGCTCCATTATGCCGGCACCGCGCTCAGCTTCGCCGCCGCGGCCCCCGCGCTGGCTTTCGGCGGCTGGTGGTGGGCCGCCGTCCCGGTCGCGGGCTACGCCTTCGCCTGGGGCGCGCATCTCACGGTGGAGCGCAACCGACCCGCGACCTTCCGCCATCCCTTATGGTCGCTGCTCGCCGATCACCGCATGTTCTTCCTGTGGCTCGCCGGGCGGCTCGCGCCGCATCTCGCCAAGGCGGGGGTGGCGCGGCGATAGTTCTGCTCGCTTGCGCATTGCCCCGCGGCTCCGCATCTAGCGCGCCATGCATACCACAAGCGACACGCTGGCGCTGATCGGCAACACCCCGCTCGTGCGGCTCAAGGGGCCGAGCGAGGCGACCGGCTGCGACATCTTCGGCAAGTGCGAGTTCACCAACCCGGGCGCGAGCGTCAAGGACCGTGCCGCGCTGTTCATCGTCGAGGACGCCGAGGCGCGCGGCCAGCTCAGGCCCGGCGGCACGATCGTCGAGGGCACCGCCGGCAACACCGGGATCGGGCTGGCGCTGGTCGCCAACGCGAAGGGCTATCGCGTGATCATCGTGATGCCCGACACGCAGTCCAAGGAGAAGATGGACACGCTGCGCGCGCTCGGCGCCGAGCTGGTGACCGTTCCCGCCGCGCCTTATTCGAGCCCGTGCCATTTCGTCCACACCTCGCGCCGGATCGCCGAGGAGACGCCCGGCGCGATCTGGGCCAACCAGTTCGACAATATCGCTAACCGTCGCGCGCATATCGTCGGCACCGCCGAGGAGATCTGGGCGCAGATGGAGGGCCGGATCGACGGTTTCACCTGCGCGGTCGGCACCGGCGGCACCTTCGCCGGGGTCGGTCTGGGGCTCAAGGCCAAGGACGAGCGCGTCTGCATCGCGCTGAGCGACCCGCACGGCGCGGCGCTCTATGACTATTACGCCTGCGGCGAGCTGCGCTCGGAGGGCTCGTCTGTCGCCGAGGGGATCGGGCAGGGGCGCATCACCGCCAACCTCGAGGGCGCGCCGGTCGATACTCAGTTCCGGATCGCCGACCAGGAGGGGCTCGACTGGACCGAGCGGCTGCTGGCGGAGGAGGGACTGTGCCTCGGCCTCTCCTCGGGGATCAACGTCGCCGGCGCGGTGCGGCTGGCGCGGCAGCTCGGGCCGGGGAAAAGGATCGCGACGATCCTGTGCGACACCGGTTTCCGCTATCTCTCGACGCTCTATGACCCGGCGTGGCTGGCGAGCAAGGGACTGGTGCGGCAGCGACGTGACGCGGCGTGATCGACAGCGGCGCGACGATCGGTTAACGTCGCGCGACGAGATGAAGGGTTCGCAGCGAAAGAAGGTGGCGGTCGAGCGCCAGCAGTCGGAACAGGCGCGCCAGCGCGTGCGGGTCGGCATGGTCGGTCTCGCCATGGTGGTGCTGCTGATCGGCGTGGCGAGCGCGATCTTCTCGACGGTCGACCGCGAGCGGCCCGTCGCGGTCGCCGGCGCGGCGCAGCCCGCGGTGGTGGTCAACATGAGCGTCCCCGGGCCGATCCCGACCGTGACGCCCACCAACGAGCCGCTGGCCGAGCTCGGCGTCACCCCCGGCACCGCCAACACCCCGCCGGCCGAGAAGCCCGCGCCGCGCGCGCCGTGAGCGGCGGCGCGGCCGGGCAGGGGCGCATCCCATTCGCTTGAACTCCCGGCCTGCTCCCGCGAACTCCCAGCGTGGTCCCGCGCACGCAGGAGCCCAGGGGCGCGAGGGCCGCGCCTTCAGCGCTAGGCTCCAACGTGCGCCGGAGCACGGGTCGGCTCCAACGCACCGGGTCTCGACGCCGGGGGACGGGAGAGTGGTCGCGCGCGTGCGAGATGGCGTCCGGGGACGATCGCTAGGGCGAGCTCATCCCCCTACCGAAGCGACGCCGGGATGACGCCGGTGGCTGACGTCACGCCATCGCCGGTCCTGCCGCGCCATCTCGCCGCGTCGGAGCGCAGGGTACGGCCTCGCGCACACGTACCGGCATCGTCTCAGTCCGTCCCCCGATCGTGCCCGCGTTCTCCCCGACCTTCCCGGGGAGATCCGGGGAAAGCGCGCCAGCGCCCCCCGCGCGTCCCGAGTCTCACCCCCGCTGACGCCCGCTCGCGACCACCGCCCCCATCATAGCGCACGGAAGCGGGGGTAAAATCCGGTATTTCCCCGGCTGTCCCCGAAAATCCCTTCTCTTCCCCACTTAACCCTGATACGTACTCGCTACGACATTGGGGGCAGGACCACTGTTGTTTGCTGACGGGCAACGTCGGCGGGCGGTGATGGCCGTCCGTCGAAACAGGAGGTCGTGCGCTCCGAGTGCGAGGTGGGCGTGGCAGACAGGGTGGACTATCAGGGAAAGGGGCTCGGTCTTGTCGACGACAAGGGCCGTGTCGCGATTCCCAACACCCTTCGCGCGATGCTCGCCAAGAACGCCCCGCGCGACGACGGCAAGGACGGCGGCACCGTCATCATCGCGCCGCACCCCGAACATCGCTGCCTGATCGCCTATGACCCCGGCTTCGTGCCGTTCTGGAAGACCCGGCTGGAAGCGCTCGACGCCGCACAGTTCGAGCGGACCGGCAAGGTCGACTATAACATCCTCGACCGCGCCGGCGGCGCCGAGCCGCTGCCGTTCGACGGCTCGGGCCGCTTCATCATGCCCGCCTTCGAGCGCCGCTACGCGCGGATCGCGGGCGCGGCGGTGTTCCTGGGCGCGTTCAACTGGATCACGATCTGGGCGCCCAACATCCTGCTCGAGACGCCCGACATCGACCCCTTCCTCAGGGAATATGTCGAGTTCGCCTGCGAGGAGAAGGGGATCGCGCTATGATGAGCGAGACCGCCCCGATCGCCGGCCCGGCCCCCGGCCCCGCCGCCGCGCCGCACGTGCCCGTGCTGCTCGCGCCCGTGCTCGCCGCGCTCGCCCCCGCCCCCGGCGAGCGCCACGTCGACGCGACCTTCGGTGCCGGCGGCTACACGCGCGCCCTGCTCGCCGCCGGCGCCGAGGTGATCGCGTTCGACCGCGACCCGGACGCGATCGCGACCGGCCGCTCGCTCGCGGCCGACGCGCCGCGACTGACGATGGTCGCCGCCACCTTCTCGTCGCTGGCCGAGGAGCTGGAGACGCGCGGTCTCGCCCCGGTCGACGGCGTGACGATGGACATCGGCGTCTCGTCGATGCAGCTCGATCGGCCCGAGCGCGGCTTCTCCTTCCAGGGCGACGGCCCGCTCGACATGCGGATGAGTCAGGAGGGGCCGTCCGCCGCCGATTTCCTCAACACCGCCGACGAGGAGGCGATCGCCGACGTGCTCTACCGCTACGGCGAGGAGCCCAAGTCGCGCCGGATCGCGCGCGCGGTGGTGGCGGCCCGGCCGCTGACCACGACCGCGCAGTTCGCCTCCGTGGTGCGCCGCGCGCTCGGCCATCGCCCGCACGACAAGAAGGATCCGGCGACGCGCGCCTTCCAGGCGGTGCGGATCCACGTCAACGGCGAGCTGGACGAGTTGGAGCGCGGCCTCGCCGCGGCGGAGCGCGTGCTGCGCCCGGGCGGGCGGCTCGCGGTGGTGAGCTTCCACTCGCTCGAGGACCGAATCGTCAAGCGCTTCCTGCGCGACCGCGCGGGCGCGGCGCCGGGCGGCTCGCGCCACCTGCCGGCGACGGCGCCGGCGCGCGCGGCGACTTTCGAGATGATCGGGCGCGCGCAGCGCGCCGACGAGACCGAGCTGGCGGCGAACCCGCGCGCCCGCTCGGCGACGTTGCGCGCGGCACGGCGGACGGCGGCGGCGGCTTGGGTAAGGGAGGCGTGAGGATGGCGGCGATGTATCGGTTGAAGGGGCTGGGCTGGCTCACCAGCTGCGCGATGGTGGCGATCGGCTTCTATCTCGTCTCCTCACAGGTGGCGGCCGAGCGCAAGCGCGTCGAGCAGCTCGACCGCAAGATCGTCGGCGCCGAGCGTGACATCCGCGCGCTGGAGACCGAGTTCGACGTGCGCGCCAACCTCGCCCAGCTCGAGCGCTGGAACGGCGACACGCTGGCGCTGACCGTGCCGACCGCGGCCCAGTTCGTCCGCGACGAGGCGGCGCTCGCCGCGCTGTCGCCCAACCAGCCGGTGCCCGCGCCGCTGCCGGGCGCCGCCGCCCCGGTGCAGACCGCGCAGCTGATCGTCCCCGCCGCCGCGCCCGTCCCCGCGCCCGTGACGCTCGCCGCCGTCGCCCCGGTCGCCGCCGGCTCGGCGTCGGTCGCCCCCGTTCGCACCGCCCCCGCCACCGTCCGAACCGCGGCCGCCGCGCCGGTCGCGACGGTGAAGGTGGCGGCGGCGAAGCCGGTCGCCGCTCCCCGCCTGACCCCGGCGGCGGTGGCGGCGGCCGCACCCGCTTCTGCCTCCGCCGCGCGCGCCGCCAAGGTGGCGATGCTCGACCGCGCGCTGCTCAGCGAGACCACCGTCGGCGACCTGCTCAGCCGCGCCCGCACCGAGCGCGGTCGGCTGCGGTGACCGCACTCGTCGCCCGTCCGGTCCGCGGCGCGCGCGCGGGCGACCAGCGCCAGCAGCTGCTTGCTACCCAGCACCTGCGGCTGATGGTGCTGATGCTGCTGTTCGCGGCGGGTGTGATGGTGGTGATCGGGCGGCTGACGCTGCTCGGCGTCGTCGCCGGCAGCGAGCGCGGTGCCAGCGTCGCGGCGGCGGTGCCGCGCGGCGACATCGTCGATCGCAACGGCGCGCCGCTGGCGCGCACGATCGACGCCTGGACGATCGGCGTCCATCCCAAGAAGCTGATCGGCGACCCGTCCGAGATCGCGCGCAAGCTCGCCGAGCTGATGCCCGAGAAGGGCGACCAGTCCTGGTTCTACGCGCAGATCACCAAGCCGGTGAGCTTCACCTATCTCCAGCGCCGCGCCAGCCCCGCGCTGGTGGAGGCCGTGAACGCGATCGGCGAGCCCGGCATCGTGTTCGAGCGCGAGACCCAGCGGCTGTACCCGCAGAGCACGCTCGCCGCGCACGCCCTCGGCTTCATCAGCGGCGGCCATGGCATGAGCGGGATCGAGCGCGCGCTCGACGATCGCCTGACCAACCCCGCCACCGTCGGTCAGCCCGTCGCACTGTCGCTCGACACGCGCGTCCAGGCCGCGCTGGAGAGCGAGCTCGGTCGCGCGATGACCACCTTCTCGGCGCGCGGCGGGGGGGGCATCGTGCTCGACGTCCACACCGGCGAGGTGCTGGCGATGGTGTCGCTGCCGACCTTCAACCCCAATCGCGTCGGCATGTCGGGCACCGACCAGCTGCGCAACCTGACCACGCAGAGCGTGTTCGAGCTGGGCTCGACCTTCAAGCCGATCACCATGGCGACCGCGATCGACACCGGCGTCGTCACCTCGATGGAGACGCGCTTCGACGCCACGCACCCGCTCCAGGTCGGCCGCTACACGATCCACGACGAGCGCGGCGACCCGAAGCGCTGGCTCAACATGGCGGAGACGCTGATCTACTCGTCCAACGTCGCCACCGCGCGCGTCGCCGATGAGATCGGCCAGCAGCGCATGGAGACGATGTTCCGCAAGCTGGGCTTCGACACCCGCCCGGACATCGAGGTGCGCGAGAAGGGCCGCCCGCTGTGGCCGAGATATTGGGCGCGCACGACGACGATGACGACCGCCTTCGGCCACGGCATCGCGGTGACCCCGCTCCACCTCGCCAACGCCTATGCCGCACTGGTCAACGGCGGCACGTGGCGCCCCGCCACCTTGCTCAAGCTGCAGCCCGGCCACGCCCCGGTCGGCCGCCGCGTGATCAGCGAGGCGACCAGCGCGCGGATGCGCCAGATGCTGCGGCTGGTCGTGATGCGCGGCACGGGTCGCAAGGGTGACGCGCCGGGCTATCGCGTCGGCGGCAAGACGGGTACCGCGGAGGCGGCGGTGGCGGGCGGCTACGACCGGTCGCGCAACGTCGCCACCTTCGTCGCGGCGTTCCCGATGGATGCGCCGCGCTACGTCGTGCTGGCGATGCTCGACTCGCCGCAGGGGACCAAGGAGACGTTCGGGTGGAAGACCGCAGCGTGGAACGCCGCCCCGGTGGTGGGGCGCACGATCGCGCGGGTCGGCTCGCTGCTCGGCGTGGTGCCCGACGACCATCGCGACGTCGACGTCTCCGATATCCTGCCGACGCTGTGGCAGGGCGAGGACGATGCGCCCAAGAGCGGCGGCCAGTGAGGCGCGCGCGATGAGGCTCTCCGCGCTCCTCGGCGATGACGCCGCCGACGCCGGGACTGCCGCCGACGCGACCGTGACCGGCTTCGCGATCGACCATCGCAAGGTCGCGCCCGGCAACGTCTTCGGCGCGTTCGAGGGGCTGCGCGTCAACGGTGAGGACTATATCGACGCCGCGGTCGAGGCCGGCGCGGTGGCGGTGGTGGCACGCCCGGGCGCGCGCGTCGTGGGCGCGCTCCACCTCGCCGACGACAATCCGCGGGAGGCCTTCGCCCGGCTCGCCGCGCGCTTCTACGCACCTTTCCCCCCGACCGCGGTGGCGGTGACGGGGACCAACGGCAAGACCTCGACGGTGGAGATGACGCGCCAGCTATGGCGCATGGCGGGGCATCACGCCGCCTCGATCGGGACGCTCGGCGTCACCACCGCCGACGAGCGCGTGGTCACCGGGCTGACCACGCCCGACGTCGTCACCTTCCTGTCGAACGTCGCCGGGCTGGCGCGCGAGGGCGTCACGCACGTCGCCTTCGAGGCGTCGAGCCACGGGCTCAGCCAGTATCGCACCGAGGGGCTGCCGGTGCGCGCCGCCGCCTTCACCAATCTGGGTCGCGATCACCTGGACTATCACGGCGACATGGCGGCCTATTTCACCGCGAAGCTACGGCTGTTCGCGCAGGTGCTCAGCGACGACGGCAGCGCGGTGGTCTGGGCCGACGACCCCCAGTCCGAGCGCGTGATCGACATCGCGCGCGAGCGCGGCAACCGCGTCGTCACGGTCGGCGAGCACGGCGACGACCTGCGGCTGGTCGAGCGCGTACCGACGCTGCTGGGACAGGGGATGGTGATCCGCGCCGGCGGCGTCGACCATCGCGTCCAGCTGCCGCTGATCGGCGGCTATCAGGCGGCCAACGCGCTGATCGCCGCGGGGCTGGTGATCGCCACCGGCGGCGACGTGGCGGCGTCGATCGCGGGGCTGGCGCGGCTCCAGCCGGTGCGCGGGCGGCTCGAGCGCGCCGCGATCACCGCCAGCGGCGCGCCGGTCTACGTGGATTACGCGCACACGCCCGACGCGATCGAGGCGGCCTGCGCCGCGCTGCGCCCGCACGTCGCGGGGCGGCTGATCCTGGTGGTGGGCGCCGGCGGCGACCGCGACCGCGGCAAGCGCGAGCCGATGGGGCAGGTGGCCGCGGCGTCGGCCGACGTGGTGATCGTCACCGACGACAACCCGCGCTCGGAGGACCCGGCGGCGATCCGCGCCGAGCTGCTCCAGGGTGCGCCGGGCGCGCGCGAGATCGGTGACCGCCGCGCCGCGATCGCCGCGGCGCTGCGCGAGGCGGCGGCGGGCGACATCGTGCTGATCGCGGGCAAGGGCCACGAGCAGGGCCAGATCGTCGGCAACCTGGTGCTGCCGTTCGACGACGTCGCGGTGGCGCGCGAGATGGCGGCGTGAGCGGGGTGGTGGAGCGTGGCATGAGCCTCTGGACCTCGTCCGACATCGCCGCCGCCACCGGCGGCGTCGCCACCGCGGACTTCGCCGCCGACGGCGTCGCCTTCGACTCGCGCGAGGTGGGCGAGGGCGACCTGTTCGTCGCGCTCGCGGGCGAGCATAGCGACGGTCACCGCTTCCTCGATCAGGCGTTCGCGCAGGGCGCGGCCGGCGCGATCGTCTCGAGCGAGACCGCGCATGCCGCGGTGCGCGTCGGCGACACCTTCGCCGCGCTCGAGGCACTTGCCCGCGCCGCCCGGGCGCGGGTGAAGGGCAGGGTGATCGGCGTCACCGGCTCGGTCGGCAAGACCTCGACCAAGGAGGCGCTGTTCGCCGCGCTCGATCGCTCGCCCAGCCGGCGCGCGCACCGCTCGGTCAAGAGCTACAACAATCACACCGGAGTCCCGCTCAGCCTCGCGCGCATGCCCGCCGACAGCGACTATGCGGTGCTCGAGATGGGGATGAACCATCCCGGCGAGCTGGCGCACCTGACCACGCTGGTTCGCCCGCACGTCGCGATCGTCACCGCGATCGCGCCCGCGCACACCGAGTTCTTCCCCGACGAGAGCGCGATCGCCGACGCCAAGGGCGAGATCTTCCGCGGGCTGGAGCCGGGCGGCACCGCGATCATTCCCTATGACAGCCCGCACCGCGACCGGCTGATCGCGGCGGCGCACCCTTATGCCGGCAAGATCGTCACCTTCGGGCTCGACAAGCGCGCCGACGTCCACGCGGCCGAGGTGATGCCCTCGCCGCGCGGCGGCACCTTCGTCGGCGCCAAGGTCGGCGCGCGCGAGCTGAGCATGACGATCGCGCAGCCGGGCCAGCATTGGGTGTCCAACGCCATGGCGGTGCTCGCCGCGGTCGACGCAGTGGGGGCCGATCTCGCGCTCGCCGGTCTGGCGCTGGGGGAGCTCGGCGGGCTCGCGGGGCGCGGTGCGCGGCGCGACGTCGCGGTCGGGGACGGTCGCGCGCTGCTGATCGACGAGAGCTACAACGCCAACCCCGCCTCGATGCGCGCCACGCTGGCGGTGCTGGCGCAGGAGCCGGGGCGCCACGTCGCGGTCCTGGGCGAGATGCGCGAGCTCGGCGAGGGCTCGGCGGCGTATCACGCGGCGCTCGCGCCCGCGGTGGCGGGGGCGCGCGTCCAAGCGGCCGTGCTGGTCGGCGAGGCGATGGCGCCGCTCGCGCAGGCGCTTGAGGGTGAGGTCGATTTCGTCCATGTGCGCGATGCCGCCGCGGCGCTGGACCAGGTCCGCGCCCTGCTCCGTCCGGGAGACGCGGTGCTCGTCAAGGGATCGAACGGGGTCGGGCTGTCGCGGCTGGTCGCCGCGCTCGCCGACAAGGTGGACTGAGTGCTGTACTGGATCGCGCAGCTCCTGGGGTTCCAGGGCGGCTTCAATCTCATCCGCTACCAGTCGTTCCGCGCCGGCGCGGCGGTGGCGACCGCTCTGTTCATCGGCCTGATCATCGGCCCGCGTTTCATCGGCTGGCTGCGCGTGCGCCAGGGCAAGGGGCAGCCGATCCGCCTCGACGGGCCGCAGACCCACCTCGCCAAGCGCGGGACGCCGACGATGGGCGGGCTGATGATCCTCACCAGCCTCGTGCTGTCGGTGATGGCGTGGATGGACCTGCGCAACCCCTTCGTCTGGGCGTGCCTCTTCGTCACGCTGGGCTTCGGTGCGATCGGGTTCCTCGACGATTACGACAAGGTCCGCAAGGCCAGCACCGCGGGCGTATCGGGGCGCGTGCGGCTGATGATCGAGTTCGCGATCGCCGGCGTGGCGGCGTGGATCATCATGCAGGAGAACGGCACCGGCCTCTATTTCCCGTTCACCAGCCGCTATTTCATCGACCTGGGCTATTTCTACCCGATCTTCGCGGCGTTCACGATCGTGGCGTTCGGCAACGCGGTGAACCTCACCGACGGGCTGGACGGCCTGGCGACGATGCCGGTCATCATCGCCTCGGTCGCCTTCATGCTGATCGTCTATCTCGCGGGCAACGTGAAGTTCGCCGACTATCTCGGCATACCGCACGTGCCGCGCGCCGGCGAGCTGGCGATCTTCTGCGGCGCGGTGATCGGCGGCGGTCTCGCCTTCCTGTGGTACAATGCGCCCCCCGCGGCGGTGTTCATGGGCGACACCGGCAGCCTCGCGCTGGGCGGCGCGCTGGGGACGATCGCGGTGGTGGCGCACCATGAGATCGTGCTCGGCATCATCGGCGGGCTGTTCGTGGTGGAGGCGCTCAGCGTCATCATCCAGGTGTTCTGGTACAAACGAACGGGCAAGCGCATCTTCCGCATGGCGCCGATCCACCACCATTTCGAGCAGCTCGGCTGGAGCGAGCCGACCGTCGTGATCCGCTTCTGGATCATCGCCCTGGTGCTGGCGCTGGCCGGCCTGTCCACGCTGAAGCTGCGGTGATCACCTCCGGCGCCTGGACCGAGAAACATTATGCGGTGCTCGGGCTGGCACGCTCGGGCGCCGCGACCGTGCGCGCGCTGCTCGCTGCCGGCGCGCGGGTGACGGCGTGGGATAGCGATGAGGCTAGGCGTGACGCGATCCTCCCCGGCACGGGGAGGGGGACCGCCGGCGAAGCCGGGGGTGGAGGGGGCTTTCCTCGCAGCGCAGCGCCTGCGGAAGCCCCCCTCCACCAGCCTGCGGCTGGTCCCCCTCCCCGTGCCGGGGAGGATCTGCGCGTAGCCGACCTCGCTTCCCTCGACCTCACCGCCTTCGACGCGCTGGTCGTCTCCCCCGGCGTGCCGCTCAACACGCACCCGCTCGCCGCGGCGGCGCGCTACGCGGGCGTACCGATCGTCGGCGACATCGAGCTGTTCGCCCAAGCGCGCGCCGAGCTGCCGCCCCACAAGGTGGTGGGCATCACCGGCACCAACGGCAAGTCGACCACCACCGCGCTGGTGCATCACCTGCTCGAGACCGCGGGCGTGCCCGCGCGGATGGGCGGCAACATCGGTCTGCCGATCCTCGCGCAGGCGCCGCTGCCCGCCGGCGGCGTGTACGTGCTCGAGCTGTCGAGCTACCAGATCGACCTGACGCAGACGCTCGACTGCGACGTGGCGGTGCTGCTCAACGTCACCCCCGACCATCTCGATCGCTACGCCGGGTTCGAGGACTATGCCGCCAGCAAGGCGCGGCTCTTCGCGATGCAGTCGCCGCGCCACCGCGCGGTGATCGGCACCGGGGACGCCGCCTCGGCCGCGATCGCGCGGGGCTTCGCGCACCGCGGCGAGACGATCACCACGATCGCGCCGGGCACGCCGCTCGACCAGTCGCGCTGGCCCTCGCTGCAGGGGCCCCACAACGCGCAGAACGCGCTCGCCGCGATCGCGGTGGCGGAGGCGCTCGGGCTCGACCGCGCCGCGATCGAGGCGGGGCTGGAGACCTTCAACGGTCTGCCGCACCGGATGGAGCGGGTGGCGACGCTGGGCGGCGTCACCTGGATCGACGACAGCAAGGCCACCAACCCCGAGAGCGCCGCCCCCGCGCTCGCCGCTTTCCCGCGCGTCCACTGGATCGTCGGCGGTCGCGCGAAGGGCGACGACCTCGACGCCTGCGCGCCGCACTTCGGCAACGTGGTGCGCGCCTATACGATCGGCGAGGCGGGGCCGCGCTTCGCCGCGCTGCTGCGCGACCACGTCCCCGTCGCCGAGGCGGAGACGCTGGAGCGCGCGGTGCGGATCGCCGCGGGCGAGGCGCGGCGCGGCGAGGTGGTGCTGCTGTCGCCCGCCGCCGCCTCGTTCGACCAGTTCCGCGATTACGAGCATCGCGGTACCGTGTTCCGCGCGACAGTGGAGGCGCTGGCATGACCGACGTGAGCAGGGCGCAGCGGGCGGGGCTCAAGGGGCGGGGCGGGCGCGGCGACCCGTCGCCGCTCGGCACCTGGTTCTGGGACATCGACCGCGTGCTGCTGCTGCTCGCGCTGTTCCTGATCGCGATCGGGCTGATCGCGGTCGCGGCGGGATCGCCCGCGAGCGCGTCGCGCTACTCGGGCGAGCATCTGAAGTTCGCGCCGCTGCATTATTTCTGGCGCCAGCTGCTGTGGGCGGGCGTGTCGCTGCCGGTGCTGTTCGGCGTGTCGATGCTGCCGGTGACCGCGGCGCGGCGCATGTCGCTGATCGGCGCGGCGGTGTGCGTCGCGCTGCTCATGATCGTGCCCTTCGCGGGGGTGATGGTGAACGGCGCGCGACGCTGGATCGGCTTCGGCTTCGCGCAGTTCCAGCCGTCCGAGTTCCTCAAGCCCTTCTTCGTCGTCGCGGTGGCGTGGCTGCTCTCGCTGAAGTCGCGCGACGAGGAGCTGCCGGTGACGATGATCACCGCGGGGCTCACCGGGCTGATCGCGCTGCTGCTGATGCTCCAGCCGGATTTCGGCCAGACCGTGATCTTCTGCTGCATCTGGCTCGCGCTCGTCACGATCGCGGGTACGCCGACGCGCGTGATCATGGGCTTCGTCGCGCTGTTGCCCGCGGCGCTGGTGGCGGCCTATCTGTTCTACAGCACCGCGCGCGCGCGCATCGACGCTTTCCTCTTCCCCGGGGTGGAGGGCGAGGGCGCGGCGGACCATTTCCAGACCGACGCGGCGCACCGCACGCTCGTCTCGGGCGGCTGGTTCGGCACCGGGCCGGGCGGCGGCACGGTGAAATACGGTCTGCCCGAGGCGCACACCGACTATATCTTCTCGGTCATCGGCGAGGAGTTCGGGCTGCTCGCCTGCATGGTGGTGGCGCTGGTGTTCCTCGCGCTGGTGGTGCGCGTGTTCGTCAAACTGCTCGACGAGCAGGACCCGTTCAAGCTGCTGGCCGCCTCGGGGCTGGCGGTGCAGTTCGGCGCGCAGGCGTTGATCTCGATGGCGGTCAACACCGGGCTGGCACCGTCCAAGGGGATGACGCTGCCCTTCATCAGCTACGGCGGCTCGTCGATGGTGGCGCTCTCGCTCGGCATGGGGCTGCTGCTGGCGTTCACGCGGCGCAACCCGTTCCTGCTGCGAAGCCCCTATATCACGCGATGGAACGCCGAATGAGCGTCGTACAGGATTTCCGCCCGCGCCACTTCGTGCTCGCCGCCGGGGGCACCGGCGGCCACATGGTGCCCGCCGCCGCGCTCGCGACCGAGTTGACCAAACGCGGCCACCGCGTCGCTCTGGTGAGCGACGCGCGCGGGGTGCGCTTCCCCGGCCTGTTCGAGGACGTGCAGACGCACGTCATCCCCGCCGGGCGCTTCGCCGGCGGCCCGCTCGGCTGGGCCAAGGCGGCGCGGCTGATGATGCAGGGCCGCGCGATGGCGGCCGAGCTGTACCGTACGTTCAGGCCCGCGGCGGTGATCGGCTTCGGCGGCTATCCGGCTTACCCGGCGCTGTCGGCGGCCTTCGCCGCGGGCATCCGCACCGCGGTGCACGAGCAGAACGCGGTGCTCGGCCGCGTCAACCGGCTGGTCGCGGGCAAGGTCGACGGGATCGCGACCAGCTACGCCGAGACCGAGCGGCTGCGCCCGCGGCATCGTGCCAAGGCGCATCACGTCGGCAACCCGGTGCGCGAGAGCGTGCTCGCGCTTCGCGCCAAGCCCTACCCGCTGCTCGACGAGGACAGCATCTTCCGCGTGCTGGTCACCGGCGGCAGCCAGGGCGCCTCGGTGCTCAGCCAGGTCGTACCCGAGGGGCTGGCGATGCTGCCGGTCGCGTTCCGCCGCCGCCTGCAGGTGACGCACCAGGCGCGGATCGAGGACATCGACTCCGCGCGCGAGACCTACGCCCGGCTCGAGATCGCGGCCGACCTCGCCACCTATCTGCCCGACCTGCCCGAGCAGCTCGGCTGGGCGCACGTGGTGATCGCGCGCGCGGGCGCCTCCACCATCGCCGAGCTGACCGCGGCGGGGCGCCCCGCCATCCTGGTGCCGCTGCCCAGCGCCACCGACGACCACCAGACCGCCAACGCGCGCGAGATCACCCGCGCCGGCGGCGCGCGCACGATCGCGCAGTCCGCCTTCACTCCCAGCGAACTCGCCAAGCAGATGCAGAAACTCGGCCTCGACCCCGAGGCGCTCCAGAACGCCGCCGCGCGCGCCCGCGCCTGCGGTGCACCGGAGGCGGCGAGCGATCTCGCCGACCTGGTCGAGAGTCTCGACTCGCCCGCCTCGCGGCTGCCGGTCGGGCGCGTCCAGCAGCGGAAGGCGTTCGCGTGAGAGGGGTCGCAACCGACATCGGGACGATCCACTTCGTCGGCATCGGCGGGATCGGCATGTCGGGCATCGCCGAGGTGATGCACAATCTCGGCTATACCGTGCAGGGCTCGGACGTCGCCGAGGGCTATGTCGTCGAGGGGCTGCGCCGGCGCGGCATCGGCGTGACGATCGGGCACGACGCCGCCAATGTCGCGGGCGCCGCGGTGGTGGTCACCTCCACCGCGGTGAAGCGCGGCAATCCCGAGGTGGAGGCGGCGCTGCAGAACCGCGTCCCCGTGGTGCGCCGCGCCGAGATGCTCGCCGAGCTGATGCGGTTGAAGTCGACGGTCGCGGTCGCGGGCACGCACGGGAAGACCACCACCACCTCGATGGTCGCCGCGCTGCTCGACGCGGGCGGGGTCGATCCCACCGTGATCAACGGCGGCATCATCAACAGCTACGGCTCGAACGCCCGCCTCGGCGCGAGCGACTGGATGGTGGTCGAGGCGGACGAGAGCGACGGCAGCTTCCTGCGGCTCGACGGCACGATCGCGGTGGTGACCAATATCGATCCCGAGCACCTCGACCATTACGGCAGCTTCGACCGCGCCAAGGACGCCTATGTCGAGTTCGTCGAGAACGTGCCCTTCTACGGCGCGGCGCTGCTGTGCCTCGATCACCCCGAGGTGCAGGCGCTGATCCCGCGCGTGCGCGACCGCCGCATCGTCACCTACGGTTTCGCCGCCTCGGCCGACGTGCGCGGGGTCGACGTGACGCCCTATCCCGGCGGCAACCGCTTCGAGGCGCAGGTGCGCGCGCGCGACGGCGCGGTGCGCTCGATCGAGGGGATCGACCTGCCGATGCCGGGCCGCCACAACGTCCAGAACGCGCTCGCCGCGATCGGCGTCGCGCTCGAGCTCGGCATCGACGACGCGACGATCCAGAAGGGGTTCGAGCGCTTCGCCGGGGTCAAGCGGCGCTTCACCAAGGTGGGCGAGGTCGCGCTCGACGGCGGCGCGGCGACAATCGTCGACGATTACGGCCACCACCCGGTCGAGATCCGCGCGGTGCTCGCCGCCGCGCGGGAGTCGGCGCAGGGCAGGGTGATCGCGGTGGTGCAGCCGCATCGCTACTCGCGGCTCGGCAACCTGATGGAGGACTTCCGCGGCGCCTTCAACGACGCCGACCTCGTCTATGTCACCCCCGTCTATGCCGCGGGCGAGGCGCCGGTGCCCGGCGTCGACTCGGCCGCGCTGGTGGCGGGGTTGCGCGACCGCGGCCACCGCCAGGCCGAGCTGGTCGAGGACGCCGCCGCGCTCGCCGCCGCGCTCGCGGGCGAGCTGCGCGCGGGGGACCAGGTGATCTGCCTCGGCGCGGGCGATATCACCAAATGGGCCGCGGGGCTCGCCGCCGCGATCGCGGCGCAGCGGCGGTGAGCGTCGTGACGCTCCCTCCGGTCCGCGGGCGGCTCACCGCCGATGCCGCGCTGGCGCCGCTCGTCTGGTTCAAGAGCGGCGGCGCGGCCGAGTGGCTGTTCGAGCCCGCCGACGCCGACGATCTCGCCGCCTTCCTCGCCGCGCTCGACTCGGGCGTGCCGGTGCTGCCGCTAGGGCTCGGCTCCAACCTGATCGTGCGCGACGGCGGCGTGCCCGGCGTGACGATCCGCCTCGGCAAGGCGTTCGCGAGAGTGGAGTCGATCGGCGACTCGCTGCTGCGCTGCGGCGGGGGGGCGAGCGGCATCCTCGTCTCGTCGACCGCGCGCGACGCCGGCGTGGCGGGGGTGGAGTTCCTGCGCTCGATCCCGGGCACGGTCGGCGGCTTCGTGCGGATGAACGGCGGCGCCTATGGCCGCGAGACCGCCGACGTGCTGGTCGAGGCCGAGGTGGTGCTGCGCGACGGCACGCGCCGGACGCTGTCGCATGACGCGCTCGGCTACAGCTACCGCCACTCGGCGCTGCCCGACGGCGCGGTGGTGGTGCGCGCGACCTTCCGCGGCGTGCCGGGCGAGCCCGCCGCGATCCAGGCCGAGATGGACCGCATCGCTGCCGCGCGCGAGGCGAGCCAGCCGCTGCGCTCGCGCACCGGCGGCTCCACCTTCAAGAACCCGCCGGGCGCGAAAGCGTGGCAGTTGGTCGACGCCGCGGGCTGTCGCGGCCTGCGCCGCGGCGACGCGCAGGTGAGCGAGAAACATACCAACTTCCTGCTCAACCTGGGCGCCGCCAGCAGCGCCGAGATCGAGGCGCTGGGCGAGTACGTGCGCGCGCGGGTGAAGGCCGCGAGCGGCGTCGAACTGGAATGGGAGATACAGCGCGTGGGTGACGGACTAAATCCTTCCCGGGACGGGGAGGGGGACCGCCCGGCGCAGCCGGGTGGTGAAGGGGGCTCGCCTCATGGCGCTTCGCTCGTGGAGAGCCCCCTCCACCAGCCTTCGGCTGGTCCCCCTCCCCGTGCCGGGGAGGATTTTCGTCGTTTCCACGTCGCCGTCCTGATGGGCGGTTGGTCGGCGGAGCGCGCGGTGTCGCTCCACTCGGGCGCCGGCGTCGCGGAGGCGCTCGAGTCGCTCGGCCACCGCGTCACCCGCGTCGACCTGACCCCGACCGTCGCCGCCGACCTCGCCGCGGCCGCGCCCGACCTCGTCTTCAACGCGCTCCACGGTACGCCGGGCGAGGACGGCAGCGTGCAGGGCCTGCTCGAGCTGATGGGGCTGCGCTACACCCACTCGGGGCTCGCCACCTCGGTGATCGCGATCGACAAGGTGCTGACCAAGCAGGTGCTCGTCCCCGCGGGCGTGCCGATGCCGGGGGGGCGCATCGTGAAGTCCGCCGAGGTGTACGAGGCCGATCCGCTGCCGCGCCCCTACGTCCTCAAGCCCGTCAACGAGGGCTCGTCGGTAGGCGTCGCGATCGTCACCGAGGGCGGCAACTACGGCTCCCCGATCGGGCGCGACACCGCGGGGCCCTGGCAGGAGTTCGACGAGCTGCTCGCCGAGCCGTACGTCCGCGGGCGCGAGCTGACCACCGCGGTGCTCGACGGCGCCGACGGCCCGCGCGCGCTCGGCGTCACCGAGCTGCGGCCGAAGTCGGGCTGGTACGATTACGACGCCAAATACACCGACGGCATGACCGAGCATCTCTTCCCCGCGCCCGTGCCCGACGAGATCGCCGAGGCGTGCCGCGGCCTCGCGCTACAGGCGCATCGCGTGCTCGGCTGCCGCGGGTGCAGCCGCTCGGACTTCCGCTGGGACGACGAGCGCGGCGTCGACGGGCTGTTCCTGCTCGAGGTCAACACCCAGCCCGGGATGACCGCGCTGAGCCTCGTTCCCGAGCAGGCGCGCCACACCGGCATGAGCTACGCCGAGCTGGTGCAGGCGATCGTCGTCGCCGCGATGCGCGCGCCCGCCCCCAGAGCGGCCGCCCGCGCGAGGGACGCGGCGTGAGCCGCACCATCAAGCGCGGCGGGCCGCCGCCGCGGCGCGCGGTCAGCAACCGGCGGCGCGCGCCCAAGGTGTCGCTCGGCGACCGGCTGATCGCGCGCCTGCCGGTGAGCGAGGAGACGCTGCGCCGCGCGGTGACCTGGACGCTGCTCGGCGGCGTGGGCGCCGCGGCGCTGTCGCTCGCCACCGTGCTGGGGGTGCCGCAGGCGATCGGCGTCGGCATCGCCGAGGCGGCGGGGCGTGCCGGGCTGGAGGTCGAGCAGGTCGACATCACCGGGCTCAAGCGGATGGATCGCGAGACGGTCTATGCGATCGCGCTGGAGGACCAGCCGAGCCGCGCGATGCTGCGCGTCGACCTCGCGCGCGTGCGCGAGCGGCTGCTCGTCTATGGTTGGATCGCCGACGCCTATGTCGCGCGGCGGCTGCCCGACCGTCTGCTGATCCACATCACCGAGCGCGAGCCCGCCGCGATCTGGCAGGACAACGGCCAGCTCACGCTGATCGACGCGACCGGCCGGCTGCTCGCCCCGGTCGATCCCGCGCATATGCCCGACCTGCCGCTGGTGATCGGGCCGGGCGCGGACCGGCAGGAGGCGGGCTATCAGGCGCTGCTCGCCGCCGCCCCCGCGCTCAAGCCGCGCATCCGCGCCGCCAGCTGGATCGGCAACCGCCGCTGGGACCTCACCTTCGACACGGGCGAGACGCTGGCGCTGCCGCAGGACGGCGCGGCGCAGGCGCTGGTCAAGTTCGCGCAGCTCGACGGCGCGCGCTCGCTGCTCGGCAAGGGCTGGGTGCGCTTCGACCTGCGCGATCCCGCCAAGCTGGTGGCGCGCAAGCCGGGGCAGGACCTGCACCAGCGCTTGCAGGACGACGGCAACACCGACGCGGTGGCGGGCAACGCGACCGACCAGGGCGGCGGTAACGAGACGACGGCGACGCGCGCGCGGGAAACGACGCGCGTCGGCGAGGCGTAGGACAGGGCGTGAGGGGGACAGCATGGCCAAGGCAGCACCGGACGGTTTGATCACCGCACTCGACATCGGCTCGTCCAAGGTGTCGGCGATGATCGCGCAGAAGGGCGACGGCGGCGAGCTGGTGGTGCTCGGCACCGGCCAGCGCGAGAGCCGCGGCGTCAAGCGCGGCTATATCGCCGACATGGACTCGACCGAGGTCGCGGTGCGCGAGGCGGTCGAGCAGGCCGAGCGGATCGCAGGCTTCAACATCGAGAACGTCTGGGCGGGCTTCTCCGCCGGCGGGCTGGTGAGCGACGAGGCCTTCATCGAGGCCGAGCTCGGCGGCATGCGGATCGAGCAGGCCGATATCGACGCCTTGCTCCAGGAGGGGCGCCAGTCGATCGACCCGGCGGGACGGATGGTGCTCCACGCCCAGCCCGCGCTCTACACGCTCGACGGGCTGACGGGCGTGAAGAAGCCGCTGGGGCTCCACGCCGACCGGCTCGGCGTCCACATCCACGTCATCGCCGCCGACGGCTCGCCGGTGCGCAACCTCGACCTGTGCGTCCGCTCGGCGCACCTCGAGGTGAAGTCGATCATCGCCGCGCCGGTCGCCACCGGCCTGGCCTGCCTCAGCCCCGAGGAGCGCGACCTCGGCGTCGCGTTGGTCGAGATCGGCGCGGGGATCACGAACGTGTCGCTGTTCGCCGGCTCGATGCTCGTCGGGCTGAAGTCGATCCCCTTCGGCGGCGCGGACATCACCGACGACATCGCCTCGGCCTTCGGCACGACGCGGCTCCAGGCCGAGCGGATCAAATGCTTCCACGGCTCGGCCAACGCGAGCCCGCGCGACAACCACGAGATGGTGACGATCCGCGAGCGCACCGACGACGAGGATTCGGAGGCGCTGCAGATCACCAAGGCGGCGCTGATCGCGGTGATCCGCCAGCGGCTGGAGCATCTCACCAGCGAGATCCAGGCGGCGCTGAAGGAGCTGAAGTTCGAGGGGCCGGTCGGGCGCCAGGTGGTGCTGACCGGCGGCGGAGCGGAGCTCAAGGGCATCGCCGACTATGCCCAGCAGGCGCTCGGGCGCTCGGTCCGCGTCGGCCGGCCCAAGGGACTGACCGGGCTGCCCGAGGCGCATTCGGGGCCGGGCTTCGCCACGCTGGCGGGGCTGGCCTTCTTCGCCGCGAGCGATCCGATCGACCTGCGCGGACTGGTGCCGTCGCAGCAGATGGTCCATCGCCAGCGCGGCCTGCGCGGATTCTGGAAGCTCGTGCAGGCGGCCAAGGCGAATTATTGACGCGGCTACAGGGCGTTTCGCGGTGTTTCCTCTTCCACCCGGCGTCTCGTTGTTGCACATCGGTAGAAATTAACCGCGCGAGTGACGGCGGCGCGGAGCGGACGGAGTAAGCACGCGATGAGCATCGAATTCATCACCCCGGATCTCGACGATCTCACCCCGCGCATCACCGTCGTGGGGGTCGGCGGCGCCGGCGGCAACGCCATCGCCAACATGATGCGCGCCGACGTGCAGGGCGTGCAGTTCCTCGTCGCCAACACCGACGCGCAGGCGCTGAAACAGTCCGAGGCGGAGCAGAAGATCCAGCTCGGCGCCAAGATCACCCAGGGCCTGGGCGCGGGCAGCCGCCCCGAGATCGGCCGCGCCGCCGCGGAAGAGACGATCGACGAGCTGTCGCGCCTGCTCGAGGGCAGCCACATGTGCTTCATCGCCGCGGGCATGGGCGGCGGCACCGGCACCGGCGCCGCCCCGGTGATCGCCAAGGCCGCGCGCGACATGGGCATCCTGACCGTCGGCGTCGTCACCAAGCCGTTCAGCTTCGAGGGCAACCGCCGCGCCAAATCGGCCGACGCCGGCATCGAGGAGCTGCAGAAGTTCGTCGACACGCTGATCGTGATCCCGAACCAGAACCTGTTCCTGGTCGCCAACGCCAACACCACCTTCAAACAGGCCTTTGAGATGGCCGACGAGGTGCTCCAACAGGGCGTGCGCGGCATCACCGACCTGATGGTGATGCCCGGCCTCATCAACCTCGATTTCGCCGACGTCCGCTCGGTAATGCAGGAGATGGGCAAGGCGATGATGGGCACCGGCGAGGCCGAGGGCGACGACCGCGCGCTGATCGCGGCGCAGAAGGCGATCGCCAACCCGCTGCTCGACGGCGTCTCGATGCAGGGCGCCAAGGGCGTGATCGTGTCGATCACCGGCGGCGACGACATGCGCCTGCTCGAGGTCGACGAGGCCGCCAACCACATCCGCGAGCTGGTCGACCCGGACGCCAACATCATCTGGGGCTCGGCGTTCAACCCCGAGCTGGAGGGCAAGATCCGCGTCTCGGTGGTCGCCACCGGCATCGAGAACAGCGTGGGCACCGCGGCGCCCGCGACCAGCGCCCCGGCCGAGCCGACTCGCACCTTCAGCTTCTCGGCGCCGCGCCGCGGCGACGCCGCGCCCGCCGCCGCGGCCCCGACCCCCGCGCCGCAGCCGGCCCCCGCGCCGACCCCGACGCCCGCGCCGGTGCCGAGCGCCTATCAGCCGACCCCTGAGGTGCCGCCGCAGCAGCCGAGCGGCGCCGCCGCGGGCGCGATGGCGCAAGGCGTGCCGCCGACCACCTCGGGCCCGGTCGTGGATCCCGTTCCGGCATCCGCGCCCGGCGCGCCGGCGGACGACGAACTGCTGCTCGGCACCGACTCGCTGATGCCGCCGGCCGCCGCGGGCGACGCCGCGCGCCGTCGCTTCCTCGCACCGGGCGGCGAGGGTGAGGAGGCGCCGCCGCAGCCGCGCGTCAAGCTGGGCGGTACGCTGTTCGAGCGGATGCAGAACGCCACCCGCAACGCCGGCGGCCGCAGCGACGAGGGCGAGGGCGGCGACCTGCCGCGTTTCCTCCACCGCCAGAACAACCAGTGAGCTGAGACGGGGCGGCGCGCCCCGTGGTGGCGAAGGGTGCGATGGTCGGCGGCGTCGCGGTATGGGGCGGCCGCTGACCGTCAAAGTGCCGGGGTGACGGGCGCGGATCAGTGCGCCGGCCGCACTCGCCTCACCACAGCACGCTCCGCACCGGCTGGAGCGGCGCGGGCGCGTCATAGCCGGCGGCCTGGAGCAGATCGATCTCGATCGTCCGGCACATCGCGCACAGTGGCACGTCGTGGACCGTGTCGGCGAAGGGGTCGACCAGATCGTCGGCGACCTGCAGTCCGGCGAGGAACATGAACCCCGCCACCGACGAGCCGATCGGCGTCGCCCATTCCAGCGTCTCCACCAGGCCGAACGGCAGCAGCAGACACATCAGTTTGGCGAAGAACACCGGGAAGGTGCGATATTGCGCCGGCAACGGGGTGTTCTTGAGCCGCTCCATCCCGCCCTGCGCGTTGGCGATGTCGACCATCACGCGCTCGATCTGGGTCTGCTGGATCGTGTCGATCAGCCCCTCGCGGCGGATGTCGGCGATCATCCGCGTGGTGCCGTCGAGCAGCGCGTTGGCGGGGTTGGTGCGCGCCATCGCCGCGGCGGCCGCCTCCGTGCCCAGCAACCGCTCGATCTCGGGCGCCGGATCCTGCCGCCGCAGCTGGCAGCGCAGCGCGTGGACATAGGCGATCTGGCGCCGCACGATCATCCGCTTCATCGACGCGGCGGCGACGCTGTCGTCGGGGACGAAGCCCAGCACCGCGCGCGCGAGGCTGCGCGAGGCGTTGATCATCGCCCCCCATAGGGTCCGCCCCTCCCACCAGCGCTGATAGGCCGAGTTGGTGCGGAAGCCGAGGAACAGCCCGAGCACCGTGCCGAATAGGGTGATCGGCAGCGCTGGCGCGGCGAAGGGCAGCGCGTAGTAGAAGAGCGTGACCGCCGAATCCCACACGAACAGGACGGCGAGCGTGCGCCAGGCGGGATAGAGCGTCTGGCGGATCCGAGGTGCGCGACCGACGATCATTCGGCGGGCACGGCCTCGATCATGGCAGGGCGGGTCCCGGTCGCGTCGGCGTCATCGGCGCGCGCGACGATGTCGCCCAGCAGCTTGCGCGCGCCGAGCAGGAAGACCAGCGCGAACGCCTTGACGAACTCGCCGGACAGCGCGGGCGCGAGCTCCCGCTGCATCCGCGCGACCGCGACCAGGAGGAGCAGCGCGAAGGCCACGATCGGCAGCAACTCGACGTCGCGCCAGCTGAGCGGCTCGTCGTGGTGCGTATCGACCAAATAATGGATCATCGCTGCGTCTCCGAGGGCGGGGCGAACCGCTCTCGGTGGCGACGCGGCGCCGGGTCAACGCCGACGCGCGGACAGAAACACTATGTTTTGCCGAGGCTTGGTAGTGTTTCCTCTATCGTCGCTACGTGTCTGCCACGTTGCTGCGGCGCGGCGGGAGCATGTCCCGCGGCGCCCGGCCGGGTGCTAGCTTATCCGACCCGACCGAATCAGTCGTCGCCGAGCAGCGACGATCTGCGCGGGATCGTCTCGCCGTCGGGCTGTCCCTTGTCGAGTGTGTCGCTCGGCCGCCGCGCGTCGCCCTCGCGCTGATGCTCGGTCGAGAGATTGGGCCGGTCGGTCAGCTCGGTCGGTCTGGCGTCGTCCTTGTCCATGCACCGTCTCCTTCGCGTGGGAAACGGGCGGGGCAGGGAGGGCGTTCCGGTCACCCGCGACGAGGTTCCGCGGCGACACGCTCGGCGACTTCTCGGAACGGCTCCGCGCGGGCCGACCCCCTCACGCGTCGATACTGCTCCCGAGCGAGGCGTTGACCAGCCCGCCGTCGACCGCGATCGTCTCGCCGACGACATAGTCGCCCGCGCGGCTGGCGAGGAAGATCGCGGTGCCCGCCATGTCCTCCGCCGTGCCGATGCGGCGCGCCGGGATGCGCTTCGCCACCGCGTCGCCGTGGTCGCGCGCGGCGCGGTTCATCTCGCTCGCGAAGGCGCCCGGCGCGATCGAGCTGACGTGGATGCCGTCCTCCACCAGCCGCGCCGCCAGCCGGCGCGTGAGGTGGATCAGCGCCGCCTTGGACGCCTGGTAGCTGTACGTCTCCCACGGGTTGAGCCGCAGCCCGTCGACCGAGGTGACGTTGATAACCTTGGCGGGCGGGTGCGCCGCCGCGCCGGCGCACAGCAGGGGGTGGAGCGACTGGGTCAGGAAGAAGGGGGACTTGACGTTGAGGTCCATCACCTTGTCCCAGCCGCTCTCGGGGAAGTCGGTGAAGGGCACGCCCCAGGCCGCACCGGCGTTGTTGACGAGCACGTCGAGGCGCTGCTCGCGCTCACCCAGCGCCGCGGCGAGCGCGCGGCAGCCCTCGACCGTCGCCACGTCCATCGGCAGCGCGTGACAGCGCTCTCCCAGCGCGGCGGCGGTCTCCTCGCACGCCTCGGCCTTGCGGCTCGAGACGTAGACGGTGGCGCCCTGCGCGACGAAGCCCGCCGCGATCATCCGCCCGATGCCGCGGCTGCCGCCGGTGACGAGCGCGACGCGGCCGTCGAGCCGGAACAAGTGGTCGGTGTTCATATGCCTCTCCTGTGTACGGGGTTAGGGAGTCTTCCTCCTTGTTCGTCATCTCGAGCGTGCGCCACAGTCGTCCACCGCGCTGTCGCCCACCATCGTCATCCCCGCGGAGGCGGGGATCCAGACGCGCGGTCGACGCGGCTCCATCGAGGACCTGCGCGTCTGGATTCCCGCCTTCGCGGGAATGACGGAGAGAGGCTTGGCGGATCATTCCCGCCCGCGATGCCTGTCACGATGGAGACCTTCGCGGCGGCCGCTCACCCGCCGCGCTTCAGCGTCTCGCGGGCGATGATGAGCTGCTGGATCTGGCTGGTGCCCTCGTAGATGCGGAACAGCCGCACGTCGCGGTACAGTCGCTCGATCCCGTAATCGGCGATGTACCCCGCGCCGCCGTAGATCTGCACCGCGCGGTCGGCGACCCGGCCGACCATCTCGCTGGCGAAATATTTCGCCGCGGCGCTCTCCAGCACCACGTCGGTGCCGGCGTCCTTGCTCGCCGCGGTCTCGAGCACCAGCGCGCGCGCGGCGAGCGCCTCGGTCTTGCTGTCGGCGATCATCGCCTGGATCAGCTGGTGCTCGGCGATGGGCTTGCCGAACTGGTGCCGCTCACTGGCATAGCCGACACAGTCGGCGATCAGCCGCTCGGCCACGCCGACGCACACCGCGGCGATGTGGAGACGACCGCGATCGAGCACGCGCATCGCGATCTTGAAGCCCTCTCCCTCGCCGCCGAGCCGGTTGGCGACGGGCACCGCCACCTCGTCGAGATGGAGGTCGGCGACCTTGGCACCCTTCTGGCCCATCTTCTTCTCGGGCTCGCCGATCGACACGCCCGGGAGCGTGCGCGGTACCAGAAAGGCCGAGACGCCGCGGCCGCCCGGCACGTCGCCGGTGCGTGCCATGACGGTGAAGAGGTCGGCGCGGTCGGCGTTGGTGATGTAGCGCTTGGTGCCGGAGAGCCGGTAGATGTCGCCGTCGCGCACCGCGCGCGTCGCCACCGCACCGGAATCGCTGCCGACGCCGGGTTCGGTCAGCGCGAAGCTGGTGACGATCTCGCCCGCGGCGATGCGCGGCAGCCACTCGGCCTTCTGCTCGGGCGTGCCCGCGAGCACCAGCCCCTGGCTGCCGATCCCGACGTTGGTGCCGAAGACGGAGCGGAACGCGGGGGTGGTGCGCCCCATCTCGATCGCGACGCGCGCCTCCTCCGCCATGGTCAGGCCGAGCCCGCCATGATCCTCCGCGATCGACAGGCCGAACAGCCCCATCGCGCGCATCTCGGCCACGACCGCGTCGGGCACGGCGTCGTCGACCTCCACCTCCGCCTCGAGCGGGCGGAGCCGCTCCGCGACGTAGCGGCGGACGGTGTCGATCAGCGCGGCGAACGTGTCGGGATCCAGGGCCATGATGGGCGATCGGCTGTTGTGGGCAGCGCGACCCTAGGCGCGGCAACCGCGCACGACAAGCGCAGCGGCAGACCCGATCTTCTAAATTAGCGCTGCTGAACCGCGGACGCCGCATACTGACCTGAGGAATACGACGATCGTCCGGCGCGCGGTGCCGCCGGAGGATGGGAAGCGGCCTGCGAATATGGCGATTCGGTGGTGCTAAGACGGTGATTTTAACGGCCGATTCACACTCCCCGGCAGCGGTGCTGCCCTTTTCTTCGTCGGGGTGTTCGGCTCGTCGCCGCGGCAACTCGACTCGTCCGGAAAGGTTCCGGCGGCGTTTGTTCGCGCGGGAATTGCCACGTAGCAGAGGTTCAGCAGTTTCGAGAGACCGGGGGGTCACCCGTGAATTCCAAGGCTCTGACGGCGCGATTCGCGCTGGTGATATCGTGCGCCCTGATGACGGTGGCGCCGGCGCAGGCTCGGTACCTGCAGTGCGTGCCGTTCGCGCGCGAGGTCTCGGGCATCGCCATCCGCGGCAACGCCAACACCTGGTGGGGCCAGGCTGCCGGGCGCTACGAGCGCGGGCACGTGCCGCAGGAGGGGGCGGTGATGGCGTTCAAGGCGACGCGCGGCATGCCGGTCGGTCACGTGGCGATGGTCAGCCACGTCGTCAGCGAGCGCGAGGTGCTGCTCACCCACGCCAATTGGTCGCACCGCGGCGGGATCGAGCGCGACGTTCGCGCGGTCGACGTGTCGGCGGCGGGCGACTGGAGCGTGGTGCGAGTCTGGTATGCGGGCAACGGCGATCTCGGCACCACCAGCTATCCGCTCGCGGGCTTCATATACCCGGAGAAGGCGCCGGTGATCGAGACCGAGGCGCCGCTCGCGCCGATGACGATCGCGACCACCGCCGCCGCGCCGGTCGCCGGCGCCTTGCCCGTCGTCGCGGACTGACCGCGGCGCGGCTGATCACGCGCCGTCCCGCGCTGGCCTCCGGCAAGGTCGCCGACCAGGGCGCGCCATCCCCGGCCGTGAGCCGGCACTCGGCCTCGCGGGAGAGCTACGTCCGCGGCGCTCGCGCTACCGTGTAGGCTGGCTCGAGGCCGGCTAACGTCCATTCGGTCCGACGCGAGCGATGCAGCGGGCGGCCGACGCGAACGGGAGTGCGGCCGAACGGCCGCGTCGCGCTCACGCCGCCCGGAAGGTCATCGCCACGCCGTTCATGCAATAGCGTTTGCCCGTCGGCGGCGGGCCGTCGTCGAAGACATGGCCGAGATGGCCGCCGCAGCGGCGGCAATGTACCTCGGTGCGCGCCATGCCGAGACTGCGGTCGGTCCGCGTCGCCACCGCGTCGCGCAGGGGCGCGTAGAAGCTGGGCCAGCCCGTGCCGCTGTCGAACTTCGTCTTGGACGAGAACAGCGGCGCCGCGCAGCCCTTGCACGCGAAGGTGCCGGGGCGATGCTCGTCGTTGAGCGGGCTGGTGAAGGGCCGCTCGGTCCCCTCGTGGCGCAGGACGTCATAGGCGGCGGGGCCGAGTTGCTGGCGCCATTGCGCGTCGGTCTTGGTCACCGCGAATTGCTCGGGGGCCGCCTCGGCCGCGCGCCCGCATCCGACGAGCGCGACACCGGCGGTGCCGAGCGAGGCGAGCGCGAGGAAGCGGCGGCGGTGAAGCGGGTCATGGGTCATGCGGCACGATATAAGATCGCGCCGCGGCGCCGCCAGCGCGGGAACCGCGATTTCCTCGCTTGGGTTAAGATGCTGCAACCGAGCCCTCTTCATGTCCTTTCAGCAGCTCGATCCACCGCTACCGGTCCAGGTGCTCGATCGCGGCGCGGGCTATGCCTTCGCGGTGATCGACCATGGTCAGGAGCACGATCTGATCTGGGTCACCGCGCTCAACGAGACCGGCGAGATCTGGTGCGCGCCCGACCCCCGCGTCCGGCTGCAGGCGAACTGGACGAGGGGCCGCGCCAAGCCGCCCGCGGTCGCCGCGACGCGCGACGGCGCCTGCGTCGTGCCCGAGATGCCGCTGACCGCCGCGCCGCTGTAGCGCGACGCGCCGGCTGGGCGCGGCGGCGCTCGCGTGCTACCGCCGCGCGCGATGCTCGACCCGCGATCCGTTGCCGTCCTGATCAACACCATGACCGCGCACGCGCGCACGGCAGCGCACGCGCTCGCCGGCGCGGAGGACGTCGCCAAGGCGCGGGCGCTGGAGGCCGGTGCGGCCGCGCTGCGAGACCATGCGGCGGCGATCCTGCGCGCCAACGCCGAGGATGTCGCGCGCGCGACCGACAGGGCGCTCTCGCCGGCGCTGATCGACCGCCTCCGCCTCGATCCCGCGCGGCTCGCCGCGACCGCGGACGGGGTCGCCGCCGTCGCCGCGCTCGCCGATCCGGTCGGTCAGGTGATCGATCGCACCACCCGCCCCAACGGGCTGGCGCTGAGCCGTGTGCGGGTCCCGATCGGCGTGATCGGCATCGTCTACGAGAGCCGGCCCAACGTCACCGCGGACGCCGCCGCGCTGTGCGTCCGCTCGGGCAACGCGGTGATCCTGCGCGGCGGTTCCGAGGCGGTGGCGAGCAACCGCGCGCTCCACGCCGCGCTGGTGGAGGGCCTGGTCGCGGGCGGGCTGCCCGCCGACGCCGTCCAGCTCGTCCCCACGACCGACCGCGCGGCGGTGGGCGCGATGCTGGCCGCCGAGGGCGCGATCGACCTGATCATCCCGCGCGGCGGCAAGAGCCTGGTCGCGCGCGTCCAGGCCGAGGCGCGCGTGCCGGTGCTGGCGCATCTCGACGGCGTCAACCACGTCTTCGTCCACGCCTCGGCCGACCCCGACATGGCGCGCGCGGTGGTGATCGACGCCAAGCTGCGCCGCACCGGCGTGTGCGGCGCGATGGAGACGCTGCTGGTCGATCGCGCCTGGCCGCACGCGGCGGGGCTGCTCACCGCGCTGTCCGACGCCGGCTGCACGCTGCGCGGCGACGCGGCGGCGCGCGCGCTGCTCCCCACGATGGCGCCGGCCGACGAGAGCGACTGGAACGCGGAATATCTCGACGCGATCGCCGCGGTGGCGCTGGTCGACGGGCTCGACGGTGCGCTCGCGCACATCGCGCGCCACGGCTCGCACCATACCGACGCGATCGTCGCCGCGGACGAGCGCGCGGCGGAGCGCTTCCTCGCCGCGGTCGATTCCGCGATCGTGCTGTGGAATGCCTCGACCCAGTTCGCGGACGGCGCCGAGTTCGGGCTGGGCGCCGAGATCGGCATCGCCACCGGGCGGCTGCACGCGCGCGGTCCGGTCGCGCTGGAGGGGCTGACGACGTACAAGTGGCTCGGGCGCGGCACCGGCCAGGTGCGCGGGTGAGCGCGCGCGCGATCACCGCCGAGCTCGACGACGCGACCGTGGCGCTGGTCGACTCGATCGCGGCGGCGCGCGGCATCACGAGCGAGGCCTTCGCCGCCTCGGCGATCCGCGACGCGGTGGCGCGCGAGGCAGTGGCCGACGGCTTCGTCCAGCTCGGCATCGACCAGGTCGAGCGCGGCGAGACGGTCGACCACGAGGAGGTGATGCGCGCGCTGGAGGCGATGATCGCGCGGCATCGCGCCCGATGCGGCTAGCGGCGGTCGCGGCGGCGCCGCGCGCGACGACGTCGGTCGCGTGAGGGACTGGTGGAGCGGACCGCCCGCCCGTCGTCGCGCCAGCGCGCTCGCGCCCAGCACGCTGCCCGTGGTGTGGGCGCGCGCCGCGCTCGACGACCTGATCGCGATCGACGCCTGGCTCGACGAGCATGTCTCGGCCGCGACCGCGCTGGCGATGGTCACCGCGATACGGCGTCGCGCCGACTTCCTGCGCGACTTTCCCTACGGCGGCCGGCGCCACCGCCGCGACACGCGCGTGCTGCGCGTGCTAGGGACGCCCTATCTGATCCACTATCGGCTCGCGGCGCGGCGCTGCGAGGTGCTGCGCGTGTACCATGAGCGCGAGGATTGGCGCGAGGACGATGCCGCGCCGGGTCGCGCCGCCGCCCCGGCGCGCGGCGACGGCGCGGGGCTGACATGAGCCGCCGGGTCGGCCTGCTCGGCGGCTCGTTCAACCCGGCGCATCGGGGCCACCGCCATCTCACGCTGGCGGCGATCCGCGCACTCGACCTGGACGAGGTGTGGTGGCTGGTCTCCCCGGGCAACCCGCTGAAGCCGAGGCGCGGCATGGCGCCGCTGGCGGCGCGGCTCGCCTCCGCGCGCGCGATGGCGCGGCGCGCGCCGATCCGCGCCACCGACATCGAGGCGCGGCTACGCACGCGCTACACCGCCGACACGTTGGCGCAGCTGTCGCGGCGCTTCCCGCGCACGCGCTTCCTGTGGATCATGGGATCGGACAATCTCGCGCAATTCCACGAGTGGCAGCGCTGGCGCACGATCGCGCGGACGATGCCGATTGCGGTCGTGGCGCGCCCGGGCTATGATGCACGCGCCCTCGCGGCCCCCGCGATGGGTTGGCTGCGGCGCTTTCGGCGGCCCGCACGCCAGGCGAGGAAGTGGACCGAGTGGAGTGTGCCAGCCCTGGTGCTGCTACGTTTCCGCCCTGACCCGACGTCCGCGACGCAGCTTCGCGCCGCTGACCCTGCCTGGCACCTTCGTTTCGCCGATCCCATATCCACAGCCGACACGCCCGCCGCAGCGCCCGCGGCATCTTGAGGAGCCACCTTGCCCGCCACTGACCCCGCTCACCGCACCGCCGACGCCGACCAGGCCGCGGCGCTGCACCAGCTCGTCCTGCGATCGCTCGACGACGACCAGGCGGTGGACACGATCTCGATCCCGCTCGCGGGCAAGTCGTCGATCGCGGACCATATGGTGATCGCCAGCGGGCGCTCGACCCGCCAGGTCGCCTCGATGGCGTCGAAGCTGGCCGAGAGGATCAAGGGCGAGACCGGCCGTTCGGCGCGGATCGAGGGGCTGCCCAGCGCCGACTGGGTGCTGATCGACGCGGGCGACGTGATCGTCCACCTCTTCCGCCCGGAGGTGCGCAGCTTCTACAATCTCGAGCGGATGTGGTCCTTCGGCGACGCGCCACCGGCGGCCGGGGTGGCGTGACCTCCGTCTTTGTCCCTCTCCGCCGAGAGGCGGGTGGCGGACCGCGGGGCCGACGCAGGGGTGATGCGGCCGGCGACGACGCACAGGCCGGATGACGCCGCCCCGCGCGGCCGCTAACCTCACCCCATGCTGCTCCACATCGTCGCGCGCGGACGGATCGGGCGCTCGCCCGAGGCCGAGCTGGTCGACCGTTATATCAAGCGGATCGTTTGGCCGACGCGGCTGAGCGAGCTGCCCGACCGCGGCGGGCGCGAGCCCGATCGACCGGCACAGGGCCGCCGCGTGCTGCTCGACGAGAAGGGCGAGATGCTCGGCTCCGCCGCCTTCGCCGCGACGCTGGGCCGCTGGCGCGACGACGGCGTGCGGGAGGCGCGCTTCCTGATCGGCGCGGCCGACGGCTTCGACGACACCGAACGCGGCGAGGCCGACCTGCTGCTCTCCTTCGGCCGCGCCACCTGGCCGCACCTGCTCGCGCGCGCGATGCTGGCGGAGCAGCTGTTCCGCGCCACCAGCATCATCGCTAACCACCCTTACCATCGCGAGGGCTGAGGCGGTGCGCGTGACCCGCGCCGGCGCGGCGCTCGCGCTCGCGCTGCTGGCGCCCGCCGCGGCGGCGCTGCCCGATGCGCCCGCTCGCCGAAGCGGCACGCAACTGGCCGGCGCCGAGGCGGAGATCGCCGCCGAGCGCGCGCGCGCCGACGCGATCGCGGGACGGCTGGCGCGACAGCGGGCGGCGCTCGCCGCCGAGCAGGGCCCGATCGTCCGGCTCGTCGCCGCGGTCGCCGCGGTCGCGCGACGCCCGCGCGCGGCGCTGCTGTTGCGTCCGGGCAGCGTCGCCGATCTCGTCCATGTCGAGGCGGTGCTCGGGGCCGCGGCGCCCCGGCTCGAGCGGCGCACCGCGGCGCTGCGCGCTGCGCTGGCGCGGACGCGCGCGCTGGCGGCGAGCGCTGCCGCGACCGAGCGCGCGCTCACCGCCGAGCGTGCGCGGCTGGTCGAGGCGCGCGAGAGGCTGGCCGCGCTGAGCGACGGCGACGAGCGCGCGCTCGCGCTGGAGGAATCGGCGCGCGACACCGCCGATCGCATCGCCGCGCTGGGCGGCGCGCAGGCGGTGCTCGGCGACCTGATCGCGTTGCCCGCGCCGCCGCGAGCGGAGGCGACGGGCGGGCCGCTGCCGTCGGCCTATCGCCTGCCGGCGCGGGGACGGCTCGTCACCGGGCTCGGCGAGCTGTCGGGCAACGGCGTGCGCTCGCGCGGGCTGACGCTGGCGGTGCCGCGCGGCGCGACGGTGGTCGCCCCCGCGGCGGGGACGGTGCGCTACGTCGGCGCGTTCCGCAGCTACGGCACGATCGTGATCCTCGACCATGGCGCCGGCTGGCAGACGCTGGTGACCGGGATCGGCACGCCCGCGGTGACGCGCGGCGCGGCGGTCGCGGCGGGAGCGTCGCTCGGTCGCACGCCCGAGCGCGGTGAGACGACGGTCACCGTCGAGCTGCGCCGGCGCGGCGTGCCGGTCGACGTCGCGCAACTGGTGGGGTGAGGGGGCCGCATATCCGCGCTATTGTCCCGCGAGCACGGGGATCCGGGGCCAGACGGCGAGGCGGCGACGCCTGACGGCCCGGGCTCCCGCGCGCGCGGGAGAACGAGGGACGGGCGCCGCCCCGGGAGATCACTCCACGAACGGCTCGACGCCGATGTGGCGCCCGCGCAGGAAGGCGTCCGCCACCAGCCGCAGCGGCGCGACGTCGACGTCGGATTCGCCCGCGCGGACGATCTCGCCGAAGCGGCGGTACAGCCCGGGATATTCGCCGTGCAGGTCGGCGTCGCGCGCGATCGCCTCCGCGCCGTCGATCGTCAGCACCGAGCCGCCCTTGGCGAGCAGCAGCGTGCCCGCGTCGGTCTCCACCTCGATGTCCCAATGCTGCGGACCCTCCTGGCGGAAGTCGAGGTCCATCGCGATCGCGCTGCCGGCGGTGTCGCGGAAGGCGACCCGCGCGGCGATCGGCGCGGCGCGGTTCGACGGCACGTCCAACTCGGCGGTCTCGACGAAGAAGGGCCGCGGCAGGATCCGAGTCGCGATCGACAGGGCGTTGATGCCGGGGTCGAACACGCCGAAGCCGCCGGGCTCCCAGATCCAGTCCTGCCCCGGGTGCCAGACCCGCACGTCCTCGCGCCAGGTGATCGTCGCCCGCCGCACCATGCGCTCGGCGAGCCAGGCGCGCGCGGGCTCGACGCCGTCGGCGTAGCGCGAGTGCCAGCTGGCGAACAGGCTCACCCCGCGCGCCGACGCCGCGTCGCGCAGCGCGATCACCTCGGCCAGCGTCGCGCCGGGCGGCTTCTCGAGGAAGACGTGCCAGCCCTGCTCGATCGCGAACTGCGCGATGGCGCGGCGCACCTGCGGCGGGGTGCAGAGCGCGACCGCGTCCACCGCGACGTCGCTCGCGGCGAGCGCCTCGACGTTGGGGAAGAAGGGCAGACCGTCGACGCTCTCGCCGCTGCGGCTGACGGTGGCGACCAGTTCGAAATGCTCGCTCGCCGCGATCGCGGGGAGGTGCTGGTCGTGCGCGATCTTGCCCATGCCGACCAGCGCGAGGCGGATCGGGCCGCTCCCCGGTTGGCCGCTCACAGCGCGCGCACCTCGATCGAGACGGCGGGCGCGTCGGTCAGCGGGTTGCGCAACGGCAGCGCGAAGGGCGCGGCGGCGATCTCGAAGACGTCGCCGGGCCGGGTCCTCACGCCGTCCGCCACCGACAGCGTCGCGGTGCCGAAGAAATGGACGTGGACGTCGCCGGGGCGGCGGAAGCCGGCGTACTTGAAATGGTGGTGCTCCAGGTTGGCGAGGTGGTGCGACATATTGTCCTCGCCGGTCAGGAAAGGCTTCTCCCACAAGGTGGCGCCGTCGCGGACGATGCGGCTGGTGCCGCGGATGTCGGAGGGGGGCGTACCCAGCAGCAGCTCGGGGCCGAGCGCGGCCTGGCGCAGCTTGGAATGCGCCAGCCAGAGGTAATTGTGCTTCTCGGTGACGTGGTCGCTGAACTCGTTGGCGAGCGCGACTCCCAGGCGATACGGCGTGCCGTCCTCGCCGATCAGGTAGATGCCGGCGAGCTCGGGCTCCTCGCCGCCGTCCTGCGCGAAGGCGGGCGAGGCGAGCGGCGCCTCGGGGGCCACCAGCGACTGCCCGTCGCCCTTGTAGAACCACTCGGGCTGCTGGCCGACCGTGCCCGCCGCGGGCTTGCCACCCTCGACACCCTCCAGGAACATGCGCATCGAGTCGGTCTGGTGCGCCGCGTCTGAGGCGGCCTTGTGCATCTGGTCGCGTCCCTCGGCCGAGCCGAGATGGGTCAGCCCGGTGCCGGCGAGCAGCAGCCGTGCGCCGTCCTCATGGTCGATCGCGGGGAGAAGGCGCTTGGCGTCCAGCTCGGCGGCGAGGTCCACCGCCTCGTCGGTCCGGCGCGCCGCGGCGGCCTCGGCCAGCGTGGTGCCGCGCGCGATCGCCTCCAGCGCCAGCGCGCGCGTGGTGGCGACGCCGTCGAGGAAACGAGCGCTGTCGCCCTCGGCGAGGATGACGCGACGGCGACCTTCGTCGTCGCGGTGCTGGAGCAGGCGGGTGAAGCTCATGCGAGGTCCTCGAGCGCGGCGATATACTGGCGGGCGTCCTTGCCCACCGCCTCGGCGGATTTGCCGGGGCGGTAGAGGTTGGAGCCGAGCCCGAAGCCGTCGGCGCCCGCGGCGCGCCATTCGGCCATGTTGTGCGGGGTGATGCCGCCGACCGCGAGCATCCGCGCCGCCTTGGGCAGCACCGCGCGCTGCGCCTTGAGATAGGCGGGTATGGTGCCGTCGGCGGGGAACAGCTTGAGCGCGGTCGCGCCCGCGGCGAGCGCGGCGAAGCCCTCGCTCGCGGTGAAATAGCCCGGCATCGAGATCAGCCCGGCCGCGGCGCTCGCGCGGATCACGTCGGCGTCGGTGTTGGGCGAGACGATCAATGTGCCACCCGCGTCGCGCACGCGCGCGACGTCGTCGGTGGTCAGCACCGTGCCCGCGCCGACCATCGCGCGCCCCGCGAGCCGCTCGGCGAGCAGGCGGATGCTGTCGAACGGGTCGGGCGAGTTGAGCGGCACTTCCAGCAGCGTGAAGCCCGCCGCGACCAGCGCCTCACCCACCGCCGGCGCCTCGGCGGGGGTGAGGCCGCGCAGGATCGCCACCAGCGGCGCCTGACGGAAGGCGGCGTCGAACGACGCGTGCAGATCGGTCATCGGGTCATCTCCCACAGCCGGTGGATCCCGGCGGCGAAGGCGCGCTCGCTGTCGAGCGCCAGGGCGGTGCCGCCGCACGACTCGATCGCGGCGGCGTAGAGTGTCGCGAGGTCGCCGCCGGCCAGCAGCTGGACCGTGCGGCCGGCCAGGTCGGTCCGCGCGCCGACGTCGGCGCCGATCAGCACGCCGCTGGCGAAGCTGGCGGCATCGGCGGCGTCGAGTCGGTCGAGCAGGACTCGCGCGCGCACCTCGAACAGCGCGACGGTGAGGTCGCGCGCACCCGCCCCGCGCGCCACGCCGGCGCGGAAGGCGGCGCCGTCGGCGACGGGGCCGTCGAGCATCGCGCTGAGGATACCGTGGCCGCGCAGCAGCGCGAACAGCTCGCCGGTCAGCGCGGTGGCGACGTCGGTGATGCGGCCGGCGACCGTGGCGATCCATTTGTTGTGCGTGCCGGGCTGGCAGAACAGTGCGTCCTGGGGCGCGAGCCGGGCGGCGAGCGCGCCGAGCACCTGCACCTCCTCGCCGCGCATCACGTCGGCGCGCGCGCCGCCGCGCAGCGCTATCCCGGGCAGCAGCAGCGCGTCCTGTTCCGGCAGGCGCAGCGCGCCGGCGGCGAGCGCGGCGAGGTCAGCGGGGGCGTCGACATAGGGCACCTCGCGCCAGCCGCGGTTCGAGCCGACCATGCCCGCGGCGATCACGGGCAGGTCGCCGAGCCGCGCGCGGACGGCGGCCAGCTCGGCGGGATAGTCGCCGGCGGCGAGCGCGAGCACCCCGCGCGAGTCGCGCACCGACTCGCCCAGCGTCCCGTCCGCCGCGACGCGCCAGGCGCGGCGGTTGGTCGTGCCCCAGTCGATGGCGATATAGTCGCCCGCCACGCATCCCTCCTAATCTATTTGTAAGACATAAACCGCTGTGCGATCAGGTCAAGACGGCGCTGGCGCGGCGACACGGCAGAGGAGAGCGGTGATGACGGACGAGGTGACATTGCTGTGGCGCGGCGGTGCGCTGCTGGGCGAGGGGCCCGCCTGGGACCCCGCGCGCGGCGTGCTGTGGTTCGTCGACATCAAGCGCCGCCGCGTCCACCGCTACGATCCGGCGAGCGGCGCGGTGGACCAGTGGGACGCGCCGGCGCAGGTCGGCTGGGTGCTGCCCGCCGACGACGGCGCGCTGATCGCCGGGCTGCAGACCGGGCTGGCGCGGTTCGACCCGGCGGCGGGCAGCTTCTCCCACCTCGCCGAGGTCGAGCCCGAGCTGCCCGGCAACCGGCTCAACGACGCCACGGTGGCGCCCGACGGCGCGATCTTCTTCGGCTCGATGGACGACGGCGAGAGCGCCGTGACCGGGCGGGTCCATCGCTGGGACGGCAGCGCGGCGGTGGCGACCGCGATCCCGGCGGTGGCGATCACCAACGGCCCCGGCATCGCCCCCGACGGGCGGACCTTGTACCACGTCGACACGGTCGGCGGCGTGATCCACGCCGTGGCGCTCGCGTCCGACGGGACGACGGGGGCGATGCGCGAGTTCGCGCGGATCGATCCCGCGGACGGCCATCCCGACGGCGTGACGGTCGACTCGGCGGGCAACGTCTGGGTCGGGCTATGGGGCGGCTGGCGCGCTCGGCTCTACTCGCCGGCGGGCACGATCCTGCGCGAGGTGCGCCTGCCCGCGTCGAACGTCACCAAGGTGGCGCTGGGCGGCCCCGACCTGCGTACGGCATTTGTCACGACCGCGAGCGTCGGCCTCGACGACTCCCAGCGCGCGGCGCAGCCAGAGGCGGGCGGGCTGTTCAGCTTCGCGGTCGAGGTGCCGGGCCAGCCGCTGCCGCCGGCGCGCGCGGGCGGGTGAGGGGGCGCTGGCGGGAGCGGCACGAGTAGGCGGGCCTGACCGCGAGGGAGCCGTCGATCCTCCCCTGCGAGGGGAGGAATATCGTGCTCGACTCCTCCACCCCCAGCCAAACGGCCGGCGCTCCCCTGCGGGAACCCCGGCCGCACGCGCATCATCAGCGTCGCGCCGCCATCCTCAGGCGCCGGTCTCCTGCGCCGCGCTGTCGGGGAAGGCGTTGGTCGGGCGCGAGCCCCACAGCGCGTAGAACAGCACGTACAGCTCGCACGCCGCGGGGACGAGGAACGAGATGCTGAGCCCGTGATGGTCGGCGATCCACGCCTGCACCGTCGCCAGCGCGCCGCCCGCGATCGCCATGATCAGCAGGCCCGAGCCCTCCTCGGTGAGCGGCCCGAGGCCCTTGATCCCCAGCGTGAAGATCGTCGGGAACATGATCGAGTGGAACAGCCCGACGAGCACCAGCGCCCACATCGCGACATGGCCGGTGAACAGCACCGCGGTCATCACCAGCACGAAGGCGACCAAAGCATTGAACGCCAGCAGCTTCTCGGGCGCGATCGAGCGCATGATCGCGGCGCCGACGAAGCGACCGACCATCATCCCGCCCCACAGCAACGTGAGATAGCCGCTGGCATCGGCGGCGCTGAGATTGGCGATCTGCGGCTGCTGGATGAAACTGATCAGCAGCGAGCCGACGCAGATTTCGGCCAGCACGTACAGGCCGATCGCGGGAACGCCGAACACCAGATTGCGGTGCTGGAACAGCGAGTGGCGACGGCGCTCGTCGGCGGCGATGCGATTGGTGGCCGAGCCGAGCAGGGGCAGCTTGAACAGCGCGATCGTCACCGCGATCACCACCAGCACGCCCGCGATCAGGATATAGGGCATCTGCACCGACTGCGCGTCGGCCAGCCGCTGCGCCGCGCTCAGCTGGGTGGTGCCGCTCTCGCTCGTGCCCGAGGCCGAGCGCGACAGGATCAGCATCGCGCCGAAGGTCGGCGCCACGAAGGTGCCGAGCGAGTTGAACGCCTGCACCAGATTGAGCCGGAACGACGCGCTCTCGGGCGGGCCGATCACCGCGACATAGGGGTTGGCCGCGACCTGGAGCAGCGTGATGCCGGTGGCGAGCACGAACAAAGCGGTGAGGAAGACGCCGTAGGAGGCGAGCTGCGAGGCCGGCACGAAGCCCAGCGCGCCGACCGCCATGATCAGCAGCCCGACGACCATCGACTTCTTGTACCCGATCCGCTCGATCAGCTTGGCGGCGGGGAAGGAGGCGACGCCGTAGGCGATGAACCAGACGAACTGGATCAGCAGCGACTGGGTGTAGTTGAGGTCGAACACCGCCTTGAGATGCGGGATCAGGATGTCGTTGAGGACGGTGATGAAGCCCCACATGAAGAACAGCGAGGCCAGCAGCGCGAGCGCGGGGCGATACGAGACGGCACCTCCGCCCCCCGTCGCGACAGCGCCGCTGGAAATCGGTGGTCCGGCCATCATCCTCTCCCTGTGACGCGCGGAACTGGGTTGCGCGTGCTCGATATGTCTGACTATATTCGGGGTGGTATCCCGGTCAATGCGGAAACGCCGCGGAACGGCGACGCTGGGGCGGGTGGCTAGGACGTTCGGGAGAGGTCGGCAATGGTCGGAGTGGCTGCGGTCCGAGTGGCTGCGTGGGGCGGATGGGCGATGATGGCCGGTAGCCTGCTCGCGGCGGCGGGCGCCGAGGCCGCGACCGCCAAGCGCGAGGCGTTCGGCCAGCTGCCCGACGGCACCGCGATCGAGGCGGTGGTGCTCAGCGGCAGCAACGGCGTCAGCGCGCGCGTGATGACGCTGGGCGCGACGCTCCAGTCGCTCAACGTGCCGGGGCGCGACGGCAAGGTCGCCGACATCACGCTCGGCTACGACGATGCCGCGAGCTACGTCACCAAACCAAATTTCTGGGGGCAGACGGTCGGCCGCTACGCCAACCGCATCCGCGAGGGCAAGTTCGCGCTCGACGGCAAGAGCTATCAGCTGCCGCTCAACGACAAGACCAACTCGCTCCACGGCGGCACCAGGGGCTTCGACAAGGTGGTCTGGAAGATCACCGAGGTGAAGTCCGGTCCGAAGGCCAGCGTCACCATGGTGATGACCAGCCCCGCGGGCGACCAGGGCTATCCCGGCACGCTCCAGGTGACCGCCACCTACAGCCTCGACGACGCGGGCGCGCTGACGATCGACCTCGGCGCCAAGACCGACGCGCCGACCGTCGTCAATCTCACCAACCACGCGCTGTTCGACATGGCGGGCGAGGGCTCGGCGGGCGGCATCTACGCGCAGAGACTGACGATCCCGGCGAGGCGCTACACGCCGGTCGACGCCACGCTGATCCCGACCGGCGAGCTCAGGCCGGTGGCGGGCACGGTGTTCGACTTCACCCAGGGGCGCGTCGTGGGCGAGGGCGTGCGCGACGGGCGCGACCCGCAGATCGTGATCGGCCGCGGCTACGATCATAATTTCGCGCTCGACAAGGGCGCCACCAGGGAACCGCAGCTGGCCGCGCGGCTGGAGGACCCGGTGTCGGGCCGCGTGCTCGAGGTGCTCACCACCGAGCCGGGCGTGCAATTCTACTCGGGCAACTTCCTCGACGGGTCGCTGGTCGGCAAATCGGGTCACGTCTATCGCATGGGCGACGGCATCGCGCTGGAGCCGCAGAAATTCCCGGACACTCCCAATCAGCCGGCATTCGGCTCGGCGCGGGTCGACCCGGGCAAGCCTTACCATCACATCATGGTCTTCCGCGTCTCGACCGCGCGCTGACCCGGAGCGAGCGATGACCCAGAGCAACGAGACGCCGGCGCTGCGGAGCCGGGCGTGGTTCGACAATCCCGCGAACATCGACATGACGGCCTTGTACCTGGAGCGCTACCTGAACTTCGGGCTGTCG
>NZ_JAHXZL010000008.1 GCF_019429525.1 Sphingomonas folli
GTCGAAAAGAACGGCAGAACCTGATCACGCCGAAGCTTCTTGCGGAACACGACCCCGCCGCTCGCATCCTCACCGTGAGCCTGAAAAACCGACTTGGCCAGATCGATGCCGACTGTGCTAACCTCACTCACGGACGCCTCCTACAGTGGTGTTTCAACACCTCCACTCTGGCACATCGATGCCGTCAGGGGGCGTCCACCCCAACGAAGTTGGTGAACGGCACAGGCAATTTGGACGGCCGGGTATGGGTCCTCAAGGCGAAATCCGCCGAGATCATCCGGGACTAACCCCGACACCGTAGGCCGAACTCCGCGCGAGCGAGCGGATTGGCGCGCCATTCTCCTTTGTCGAACTCGTCTGGTTGAGGGTGGTACTCAGGTCACCTGCATCAGCGGCCGATGAGCAGCTCCGCGTCAATGCGCGCGGGCGTGAGAAATTTAGGGTTCTCGAGGATAGCACGGAGGACGGTCCGGAGGACGCCAAGCGCCACCTCCCGGACCTGTGCGCCGTTATCCGCCGTGGTCTTGCTCCTCCGGCCGACGCCGTGCACGATGCGCGAGCGAGCCTCGTATGTACCCTTCACCGCTGCGCTGACGGCGGGGCCGCTGCCCGGATCGAGGAGGTTGGCGAGCGCCGCCGCCCGGAGCCGAAGCTTGTAGCCGATCGCTTGGCCGTCGCCGTCGCCCAGCAGGATCTCGAGCGCGATCGTGGCGTCGAGCACCGCGTCGGCGACGTCGAGGCGGATCATTGCGCCGTTCAGACGGCGTAGCGCGAGCTCCACTCGCTCATCTCCGGCGTGCCGTATCCTCGCGAGCACGGTACTCACGGCGAGCATTTCCTCGCGGGTGATGGTGGGCAGATCCTCCCGCATCCAGCCGAAATCGTCAAACTGCTCAGGATAGCGCCGCGCACCTGCGTCATGCACCTCGGGCGGCAGGTCGGTGTGCAGGTGGGTCCATCCACGCGCGACCCTCAGCTCCTGTGCGTAGCCGGTCGCGACCCCCGTCGTCAGCCGCAGTGCCGCGAACAGCTCCTCGATCACGTCGCGGAGCGCGGGCGTGCGTGCCGCGAGGTTAGTCGACATCTGCATCCAGGGAAGATTCGGCCACTGCCACCCGGTGACGACGAAGGCGTGGGTCGCGGCGGCGACCACGCCTTCGTGACCGTTTGCGCCGTAGGCCTTCACCGCCCAGCGTCTCTTCTGGAGCGCCTCGCTCATCCTGATGATGTAGGCGTCATGGGCGAGGCGGAGCCGGTCGAAGTCGAACCTAACAAGCGCGATCAGGATGACGGCCGCGACTTTCAGCTGGCGATCGAAGAATCCCCGCAGGATCGGCATGAGCACCGCCCAGCGTCGGGTCCCGTCGTATGACGCATCGCCGTACCGCTGGAGAAACCGGTTCGCGGCATGAGCGAGCTGTATCTCGATCATTATACGTGCGAGGTTCAGGCCTGCGGGCGCTTCGGCGAGCGACAGGGGCGTCAGCGAGATCGCGCAGTCAGGATGGGCCATGACGAAATCCACTAGCGCGTCGACCTCCGCGAACCGCCCCTCTTCGAGCTTGCGGGTGTTGAAGGGGCCCCCCGATTGCCGGGGTGGCTCCAGCAGGTCCGCGTATTGGAGTGGCCCGCGCTCCTCGTAGTAGGTGCCGTTCGTCAGCGACGGCATCCCGTTGTCTCGCATGGTGAGGGACGGCTCCCCGGTCTTCTGGCGAGGCGTCCGGCCCTTGGCGAGTTCGGTGCGGATCGCATTTATTACCGCGGCCAGCGCCCCGTCGAACAGCTGTCGTCCGAGTTTGGAATCGACGTCGTCCATCATGCCGCCACCATCAGCGCTTCCGCCCGTCATTGCATCCTTGAATCGACGTCGCGGCCTCGAACCGACCTGCCTTCCAATCTGACCGTTGAGGCGCCTCCGAACCGTCCGCCAATCAGACCCTGAACCAATGTCGAATTTCGGGAATCGCTCAAGCACCCGTGAATGGCCGGAACTGGGTCGCCGCCGCCGCGCTCGGCTCAGCCGGCGATCCGGTCCAGCAGCTCGCGCATGAGCAATCGCTCGCCGGGCGAGAGCGCCGTCGCTTCGTCCAGATGTGCACGCAGGCCGATCGCGAGCGATGCTGATGCTGCCGGGCGGGGTTCGTCATCCTCACTTACCAGGACGCCGAGCACCGCGTCCAGCGCCAGCCTGCCCAACTCGGGATCGCGCCGGTCCGAGGGCGTGGCGAGGAGCGTGGTCACCGCTCCCACTCCCGCGGCGTGGATCAGCGCAACCGCGCGCTCCTCGGGCACGCGCAACCGACCCGCACGCGCGATCAACGCCACACGCTCCCGCAACACCGCCAGACCGGCCAGCGTCGCGGGCGACGGCGGGGCCGTTCGCCCCACCTCGCTCATGATCGCGAACACGGCCGGGTTGTCGAGGCCGAACGTGATGTAGCGTTCCCAGGCGCCCCGAAGATCGCGAACCGGGTCGGGATCGCGCGGTTCCTGTTCCTTCTCCCTGACGAGTGCCGCGAGCCCATGCTCGGCTACCGCATCAAGCAACCCGCGCTTGTCGCCGAAAAGCCGATAGAGGGTGGGTGCCTGAACCGACGCCGCGGCGGCAACGGCGCGGGTCGTGAGCGCAGCGACGCCGCCTGTCGTCACAAGATCGGACGCGGCTTGGAGGATGCGGGCCCGCGCGTCCGGCGCCTCGGCTGCGAGATCCTGCTCGGTCATCTCGGCTCGTTAGCATCGATGCGCGGAAGCCGATAGCGGCGATTGCGCTGCCGTGTTATCGGCGCTAGTACACTCGCGTTTCCACTGTTCACGGGTGCTGTCATGATTGTCGTCACCGGAGCCGCCGGCCAACTCGGTCGCCAAGTCGTCGAGAAGCTCTGCACGATGATCGACCCGCACCGGATCGGGATCAGCGTGCGCGATCCGAAGCAGGCTGAGGCGCTGGCGGAGCGTGGTGTCCGCGTGCGCCGCGGCGACTTTGACGATGCGACGAGCCTGGCTGCCGCCTTCGTGGGCGCGGAACGGGTGCTGATCGTGTCGGCCAACAAGCTGGGCGAGGAGGCACGTCGCCTCCACCGCAACGCGATCGAGGCTGCGCGTGCGGCCGGTGCGCGCCGCATCCTCTACACCAGCCACATGGGAGCGCGCGCCGGCTCGTCGTTTGCGCCCGGCGACCAGCACGCCGCGACGGAAGACGATCTCGCCCGTGCCGAGGTCCCGTTCACCTCGCTGCGCCATGGCTTCTATGCCGAGAGCTGCCTGATGATGGTCGGCGACGCGCTCCGCCAGGGCGAGCTGCGCGCCCCCGAAGATGGCCCGGTGAGCTGGACGACGCGCGCCGACCTCGCCGAAGCTGATGCGGCCATTCTGGCCGGCCGTGCATCGTTCGAGGGTCTCTCGCCTCCGCTCACGGCGGCGAGGGCGATCACCATGGCGGAGCTGTCCGCGATCGCTTCCGAGGTCACCGGAAAAGACATCAAGCACACGACGGTGACGGACGAGGAGTGGCGATTGGCGAAGATCGTTGCTGGCACGCCCGAAATCTACGCGGACATGCTGCTCGGCATGTTCCAGGCAGCCCGGCGCGGAGACTTTGCCGCGACTGATCCAGCTCTAGGCACGCTTCTCGGTCGCGAACCGGTCAATATGCGTGAGGTGCTGTCGCAGCATCTGGCACGTTGACCCGCGAAGACACGGCCGTGCCGAGAGGGATGAGAACCGACCGGCTGACCTGAACAAATGACCGCTTCAGGGAAGCGGTAGCACGCGCCTGAGCGGCCGGGATTGGGTCGCTTAGCCGTGGTCCTCTTGAGGTATACCTAAAACGAACCCGCTATTTCTGCAAATCCGCCACCAGCCTGGTAGCCGGTCATGCAGCCATCCTGGCGCCGCGCTGGCGAGGCAATGCCATCCTAGTGATCGAAAGAAATCTTAAAAATGTTACCATGTTCTTCCGCCATTGGCCTTGTAGGCTACGATCGCTGCGAGGAGGCAACTTGGCACGCCGAACACGATCAGAACTACATAGAATTTAGGATCTGTAAACGCATTTCCCGTGCTAGATGTGATTGTCCAAGACAATCACCACGCCGACATCGCTAAAATTGGTGACATGAGGCTCGTCCAAAATGTGGGGCCAACATATTTATCCCGACTTACGGCGGCACGGTTAGCCACCTAGATAGCCCAAGCTAATAGGCCAGCTATTACGATTATAGCAGTAATGTTCGTCATTGCTCCCTCCGTCACACGAGCCCAGCCTCCTTCAGGCTGGGTTTGTGCGAGTTACTACGCTATATAAATCATCGATAATGAGGGCGGCCAATCTGAAGCCGCGCTCGATCGCATCGACCTCACGGTGGCCGTCGGCCCAGAACGATGCATCGGCAAACGCCAGCGCGCTAACGGCTCACTAGACGCCCTGAGCCTCAACCCCCCACCCATCGGCCGAAGCGCTGACCTGGTAATTTCACTTACCAGATAATCATGAGCGAACGGGGTCATTGGCAAGGTGGGAACGCCGCTCACCGGAGCGGTTTATGCGGCGCTGCTCGGCTCCTCAGACCGGCAGCCTATGTACCCAGGTGGAGCCACAAGCCGCCCGCTTCGTGATCTCATATTCAAATAAAGCATATTCGCGAACGTGCGTTGATCAGGCTCAGTGCATTAGCTACTCCGCTGCAAACGGCTCGCATTAGCAAGGGTTGGTGGATCGCTAGCCGGCAAGCATGGGGGCGGGAAGCGCAACGCGGCCATCTCTCGTGGCCGCGCCAACGCGCTTGCCCGGTACTCCGGATGGGGGAACTGACGTGAATTTGCGCGCACTTCTTTTCGCGACCTCGACGCTCCCGCCTTTGATCATGCCGGTTTACGCCGCTGCGCAGGAGACAATTGAGGCGGCGTCGAACTCTGGCGAAGAGAAGCTGCCGGCCGACATCGTTGTTAGCGCCACGGGCTACGAACTAAACGTCCAGCAGGCACCTGCCACCATCTCGGTGATCACCGAAAAAGAGATCCGCCAGCGCTCCTACACGGATATTACCGATGTTCTGGTGAATGTACCCGGTGTCCACATCCAAGGCGGCGGAGTGGAACAGTCGGTCATGATCCGGGGAATGGGATCTGACTACACGCTGTTCCTGATCGACGGGAAGCGCGTTCAGGACAATCAGGCGTTCGGGCTCAACGGCCAGCAAGCCGGCACGCCCATAAACCTGCTGCCCCCACTCGACACGATCGAGCGGATCGAGGTCATTCGCGGCCCCGCTTCATCCCTATACGGTTCGGACGCCATAGGCGGCGTGATCAACATCATCACGAAGAAGGTCGTGAACGATTTCGGCGGAAGCCTGACGGCCGAGTACATCGCTGCCGGCCCCGGCAACGATGTGACGCGGGACGGTTTCAACAGCAGCTTTGCGCTCAACGTTCCGGTTCTCCGCGATCGGTTGTCGCTGCAGGTGACGGGAGGCCTACGCCTCCAGCAGGAAGCTGATTTCATAGGCGGCGCAGACTCGGCGGCTGCCGACCCCGACTTCAAACGGCGCAACATAGCTGGCAAGCTTGGCTTCCGTCTGGACGATGCCAACACGTTCACCGCTGGCATCAATCACACGATCCAGGAGCGCACCGCCAACCCGGGCCGCAGCCTGGCTCCGGCCGACGAGCGCACCTACAGCAAGACGCTGCGCGACAATTACTTCCTCACGCATGAGGGGCGCTATGGCACCGCAGCGTGGAGCAGCTACGTCACCTATGATACCTCCTCCAACCCCACTAGGATCAATTCAACTACAGGAAACGGCATCGACTTCGACACGCTCGTTGCCAACAGCCAAATCGCCGCCCCCGTTGGCCGGCACAAGATCGTCGGTGGCCTCAACTACTTTCATGAGGAGCTGCAGGACGGGGCGACCAACGGTCTCAATCTTCCCGGCTTCGTCGTGCCCACCGACGTCGTCACGATGGACCGCAAGCAATATGCCGCCTTCCTGGAGGATAATTGGGAGATCGTGGATGACCTCTCGTTGCTCCTCAGCGGTCGGCTGGACCATAGCGACGCCTTCGGCACACGTTTCAGCCCCAAAGCTTATGCCGTACTAGACGTGACCGACGCTCTGACGGTGAAGGGCGGAATGACGCAGGGTTACAAGGTGCCTAGCCTGCGCATGGCCGCCACGGACTTTGGCTCCACCTCGATGGGTGGCGTCATCATCGGCAATCCCGATCTAAAGCCGGAGATAACAACCAATTACGAGATCGGCGTCTCCTATGTCGATCCGAACCTCGGCCTTTCTGCGAGCCTCACCGCGTACAAAAGCGAGTTCACGGACAAGCTTCTGCGCACCGGCCGCATCTGCGCGCAGAATGTTCAATGCGACTATATGGGCACGACCTATCCGGCGCACCCATTCGGCTACACGTCGTACATCAATGTCGACAGCGCGGAGCTCAAGGGTCTCGAGTGGACGATCGATTGGAAGGTCGTTCCACAGCTGCGCTACCGCCACAGCTACACCTACTCGCAGACTGAGCAAACCTCAGGCGCGAATGAAGGTAAGCCGCTGAACGATATTCCCGAGCACATGTTCAATGCGTCACTCGACTGGACGCCGACGCGGGCGCTGCGAGTCTGGAGCCAGCTGAATTACCGTGGGCGCACGTCCGGACGAACGGTGAACGCCAGCGGTTCAGGCTCCAACGATTTCCGCTACCCACCCTACACCTTCTACAATCTGGGCGTCGGCTACGACGTCACCCGTCGCCTTGTCCTGAACGCTGGCGTCTACAACCTCACCAACAAGCAGGTCACGCCGGAAGATGGCTTTGCCTACATCCTCGACGGGCGTCGCTTCAGTGCGTCCATCAACGTCCGCTTCTGAGCAGGATAGAGACATGATGATCCCTACACATGCCCGATCGCTGGGCCGCGCTAGTGTCGGTGTGGCGCTATGTGTCGCAATGCCGACCGCGTCCGCGTCGGCGCGCGAGGTCGCGGCCACCCACGCCCAGGGCGAAACCGTACTGACGGGCACGCCGCGCAGAGTGGCGGTGTTCGATCTAGCCGCATTGGACATCCTGACGACGCTGGGCGTCGAGGCGGTAGTTGGTGTTCCCAAAGGAGGCGGCAAAGCCACCCTCCCGCCGCCTCTATGGCGCTACGCCGACACGCGCTACGCCGACGTCGGCACGCTGTTCGAGCCGGACGCGGCTGCGCTCACCGCGCTCAAGCCTGACCTGATCGTCGTTGGTGGGCGCTCCGCACGCAGCTTTGACAAGGCGAAGGCGATCGCGCCGACGATCGACCTATCTGTTAGAGGCCAAGGACTGGCGCGTGCTGCGATCGAGAACACGCGCAAGCTCGGGAGCCTGTTCGGCGTTGCCGACCGCGCGGAAAGCCGCGTCGCCGCGTTCGAGGCGCAGCTGTCCCGATTGCACGCCAAGGCCGCTCATGCCGGCACGGGCTTGGTCCTGTTCGTGACGGGGCGTGGCGCGATGGTTCACGCACCAGGCGATCGCTTCGGAACCGCCTATGACTTCATCGGCATTCGCGCAGCCGTCGCGCCGGTGGCCAAGCGAGGGACGGAACCCCGACCGGCGCCTGGGACCGCCGAGGCAGCGGCAGCCGCGCAACGTGGACAGGCAGCACTGGCGGCCGCGTTGGCAAGCGAGCCCGACTGGCTGATCGTGCTCGACCGCGCGGCCGCGACCGGCAAGCCGCCGAGCCCGATCGCCGAGCGCTTGGGCGCACACCCGCAGATTGCCGCTAGTAGGTCCTGGAAGGAGGGTCGGGTAATCTATCTGGATCCGAAAGGCTGGTATCTCGTCGGCGCCGGCATAGACGTCTTGTCGAGAAGTGCCGCTGCCACACTCAAAGCCCTGGAAGGCGTTCAGCCCTGAAGTGAGGTTTCTGCGCGTCACGCGATGGCCGTGGCGCAAGCGGGAACGAGCTGCAGGGGAACGTCGTGCTCCGCAAGCCAGCTGCCTAGCCTGAGACTGCGCTCGTCCGTTACAGGGGCGTTCGCCAGCATAGGATGGGCAAGCTGCTGCATCATCAGCAGCTGCACCACCTGTAAAAGCTCGCCGATATCGCCGTCGAGTGCGGGTAATCGCGCCAACTCCGCCCCGCTTGCCGGACCGGTGGCAAGCCGCTCCAGCACCGGCGTGTAGCTCGAGGCGGGGCCCTCAACCGACCCGATCGGCGTCGTGAAGGTGACCGGACCGCGTCTGGGCGCAGCGGGCAAAGCGGTGAAGCGGGTTGAGGACAAGCTGGCGGCCACGATCGATCCGCTGACGCTGCGAGCTCCCTTCTGGAACAAGTCGGTGCGCTGGTGCGCGTTGCGGGCCATGTCCTTCAGGGTCTCCGCTAGCGCTGGCACAGCGGTGCGCCGGATCAGCCCCTGCAGGCCACCGGGCACCGATAGCGACGGGTCCAGATTGTTGAACACGTCCGCGCTGCCGATATAGGTCAGGCCTGACCCGGCGACCTGCTGATGCACATTCGCCGAATGAGCGGGCTCCCAGTGATCGGTCAGGAACTCGTGCGCGAGATCGGCCGGTTGCCGCCGGGCCATGTTGGCGAGATGCCGGTGCATCGCCGGTTCTTCGGTGAAGGCCCCACCCGCGGCAACTTGCGCGAGCAGTCTCATTCCCGTCTGTGCCTGGCGAGTTGAGGGTCCGGGCATGTGATGCGCGCAAAGATTGAGCAGGTGCTGCAACGGCGCGAGCTGCGTCGAGCCGGGATGACACATGTAGTGAAGGTAGAACAATCCGCCCGGAATGAGGCATCGTGCTGCGATGTCGATCAGGTGCTGCTGATCCTCGGCTGCGATCCAAGACCACACCCCGTGACAGGTGACGAAGTCGAACTGCTCTCCGCAGACGGCTCCGAACGACGCGAAATCGGCATGGACAAATTCGACGTTGCCGATGCCCGCCGCGGCTGCCGCCTGGCGCGCGGTGTCCAAATGCTCTTTGTTGAAATCGACGCCGACGAAACGCGAGGTCGGATGGCAGGCAGCAGCGATCAGCAGGTTGACTCCTGCGCCACAGCCCAGCTCGCAGAGGGTGAAATCCCGCGCTACGTCGGGCGCCACGATGCCTAGGAATCCGGCTACCGTGGCAAGCCAGAGCGGTTGCATCTCCTTGTAGAAGAAGGTCGGATAGCTGACGTCGGACACATAGCCGGCGGTCCTTGTCACGAAGCGAGGCCCAGCTGGGGTGTGGCGAAGCGCTTCGCTTGGGCGACAAGGTCCGGCTGACCAGAGGCCAGCATGTCAGTGAGCCACTGGGTAGCCGCGTCGCGGACGCTGCGCTCATGCACCAGCGCCCAATAGCCGAAACCCGCTATTTCGTCAGGTGCGGAAAGACAGGCGAGGTTGTGCAGGTTCGCGAACCGGTTTGCGGCTCGCGAAGGCATGGTCAGGATCGCATCGCTGCCGCCAATCAGGTCAGGCGCAGCGTAGAAGTAGGGCACGCGCACCAGAACCTGACGGCGGGCGCTCAGCTCCGCCAGGCAGGTGTCAACGTGATCATACCCGGCAGCACCGATGCTGATCGCGATATGTGGCCAAGCGAGATAATCGTGGAACGACAACGCGGTGGCACCGGATGACAACAGCGGATGATCCCGCCTCAGGATCACTGACTGGGTCTCCTGGAACAATGGGCGAGCATGAGCCACCGCTTGATCGGGATTGAACCCATGCACGATGATGTCGATCTCGCCAGCGGCAAGCTTCTGAAACATGTCCTCGCTATACGGTGTCACATCGATGCGGCAGGCCGGTGCGACGGCTTGGATCGAGGGGAGCATCGGACTAAGGACCGACAGGACGCCGTAGTCGCTTGCCGCGACAGTGAAGCGCCGGTCCAGCGTGGCGGGGCTGAACGTGGCCGGCTGAAGAAGGGTCGACGTGGTCGCCAGCCAAGCCTCCAGGGGCTGCGCTAGCTCTGCTCCGCGTTGCGTCAACGCCATCCTACCACCTGAACGCACCAGAAGCGGGTCGGCGAGGGCGGCACGGAGCTGACCCAGCGAACGACTGACCGTCGGCTGGCTGACGCCCATGCGCTTCGCCGCCCGGCTGATACTTCGAGTTTGCAGCAGGATCGCGAGGGTCGTGAGCAGGTTGGCGTCGACTGGCTTGATCGGTGAGGTTCCTTGCGAGTGAGCCGCAATATCTATGTGCAGCGAAGTACGACAGAGGCGAACAGCGATAGCCACCATTCGACACAAACCTCTGTCCGCTTAGGAGCGGCCGGCAGCGAGCGTTGGACGCTGAGGTGACTGGTTCGCCGTACGACTAGGTGCTGACATATAAAGATATCTTTATATGATCTTGACGCGCCTTGCTGGCTCGCCGATGCGACGCAGGTCAAGGTTCTTCGGTCGGCTCGCCGCGCCGAAGCTAAGACGGGAAGCCGGTGCGATGCCGGCGCTGCCCCCGCAACTGTGAGCGGCGAGCAGGTGGTCGCTCCGTGTCACTGGTCGCTTGAGCGGCCGGGAAGGCCAGACCATCCGCACCGACCCGCGAGCCAGGAGACCTGCCTCGACGCCATAACGTCCACCGGCGGGGTGCCCGGTCTGGCCGCTCGCATGCCGCGGCCGGGCCTCCCGTCCGCGCGCGCCGGTGTCTGGTCCGCGTGCCCCGTCCTTCATCGGGGTATATGAAGATGATCGACACCTACCGCCCGGCGACGCATGTCGCCGCGCTGCTGCTCGTCACCTGTTCCTCCGGCGCGCTGGCACAGGACGACTTTCGCGTACCGCCGTGCGACGACATCCTGGTGGTCGGCCGCGGCGACGGCGCGCTCGGCCGACCGAGCGCGACCGGCAGCCGCCTCGGCCTCACGCCGCTCGAACTGCCCGCCAGCGTCGCGACCGTCGACGGCGACGTGATCCGTGCCCGCGGCGATCTTACCGTCGTCGAGGCGGTGTCGCGCGCGCCCGGCATCACCGCCGCGGCCAATGCCGGGAACGGCAACACCGCGCTCGCCGCGCGCGGCTTCGTCGGCCAGGGCTCGGTGCTGCAACTGGTCGACGGCATCCGGCTGTTCCCGGTCGCCGGCACGATCACCTTCCCGACCGATCCCTGGACCGTCGACCGGATCGAGGTGCTGACCGGTCCCGCCTCGGTGCTCTACGGCCAGGGCGCGCTCGGCGGCGCGGTCAACGTCGTCTCGCGCACGCAGAGCGACACTGCACGCTACGACGCGGAGCTGAGCTATGGCGCGCAGGACACATGGCATGTCGCGGCGGGGGCGGGCGGTCCGCTCGGGGAGATGCTGGGCTACAGGCTGGACGCGAGCTACCGTCGCTCGGACGGTTGGGTCGACCGCGGCGACAACCACAGCCTGGCGCTGTCAGGCGCGCTGCGCCTCGGGCCGAGTGAGCGCCTCACCCTCACGCTGCGCGGCGACTATGGCGACGTCGCGCCGATGCGCTACTGGGGCACGCCGCTGATCGACGGCCGGCTTGATCCGCGCAACCGGCGCCGCAACTACGCCGTCGCCGACGCCGACATCCGCTTCCGCGACGATCGCCAGACGCTCGTCGCCGAGTGGGCGGTCAGCGACGCGGTGACGCTCACCAACGCCGCCTATCGGCTCGCCAGCAAGCGCAGCTGGTACGACCTCGAGAGTTACGCCTGGGCGCCGGCGGACGGTCGGCCGAACGGCGTTATCGAACGCTCGGACAATCTCGGCATCGTTCAGGACATCGCGCAGTACGGTGACCAGGCCAGCGTGAAGCTGAGCACACCGCTGCGAGGTGGCCTCGCCAACGACCTGGTGCTCGGCGCCGAGGTCAATCGCGTGAACCTGCGCTACTCGAACAACTTCGCCGTCGCGGATCAGGCGGATACGGTCGACCCTTTCACTTTCGCTCCCGGTATGCTGGAGGACCGCGCGGCGACGCTGCCGCGCTATCGCACGACCACGACCGAGTGGAGCATCTTCGGCGAGGACCGGCTGCGGCTGTCGCATCGGCTCTCGCTGGTCGGCGGCTTCCGCTACGAGGAGGATGCGGTGCGCCGCCGCAACATCCTCTACGACGCGGCCGGAGCCCCAGTGGGCGAGGCGAACGCCTTCCCGGGCAGCGCGCGGGAGAAGAGGTTCCGCGACGCCACGTGGCGTGTCGGCACCGTCTACCAGCCCGCGCCGAGCATCTCGTTCTATGCGCAATATGCCACGGGCGTGGATCCGGTCGGCACGCTGACCACCTTCACCACCAGCGCGACGCAGTTCGCCTTCACGAACGCCAAGGGCGATCAGGTCGAGGCGGGCGCCAAGGCATCGCTCCTCGGCGGACGCGTAAACGCGACACTCGCCAGCTATCGCATCGTCAAGAACGACCTAGTCGCGCAGCGCGTCACCAACGGTCCGCTCGAGCAGATCGGGCGGCAGTCGTCGAAGGGGATCGAGGCGGCGCTGTCGCTCGCGCTCGCCCCGGGGTTCTCGATAGAGGCGAATGGGACGGTGCTTGACGCCCGCTTCGACGACTTCCTTAGCGGCAACGCGGATCTCTCCGGCAACACGCCGCCGAACGTGCCCGAGCGCGCCGGCAACCTTTGGCTCACCTGGGAGAGCCGCCGCGGCGTGCGCGCGCAGGCGGGGTTGCGCCACGTCGGTGCGCGCTTCGTCGACTCGGCCAACAGCGCGCGCGTGCCGGCCTATACCGTCGCTGACGGCAGCCTCTCGTTCGCGATCACGCCGGCGCTCGCGGGCGACGTGCGCGTCTACAACCTGTTCGACACCCGCTACGTGACCTCGACCTACGGCGCGGCGCAGTGGCTGCTCGGCCGGCCGCGCTCGCTCGACGTCGCGCTGCGCGCGCGGCTGTGAGATGTCGCGCTCATCCTGCCACCGGCGGCCAAGCGCTGGCTGTACCTGATCCACCGATGGATCGGCGTGGCCAGCTGCCTGCTCTTCCTCATGTGGTTCCTGTCCGGGCTGGTGATGCTCTACGTCCCGTACCCGACACTCACTAACGGCGAGGCGTTGGCCGGCCAGCAGCCGATCGACTGGCGCCAGGTGCACGTACCTCCACGGTAGGCCGAGCAGCTCGCTGGCTTGCCCGAACAGCCGCGCGCGATGCGGCTGGAGATGATGGCAGGCCGTTCAGTGTGGCGCGTGACTGGGAGAGCAGGCGAGCTCGTGACGATCGACGCCGAGACCGCGACGCCGGTTCGTAACGTCGGCAGCGCGGGGGCCGCGCGGATCGCGTCCGCCTTTGGTCGCGCACCGGTCGCCGGCATCGCACCCGTGGAGCGCGACCAGTGGACCGTCGCCGGACGCTATGATCCGCATCGACCGCTCTGGCGTGCGGCGCTGAAAGGGTCAGGCGGTCGTGCGCTCTACGTCTCCAGCCACACCGGCGCGGTGCTGCTCGACACCCACGCGCACGAGCGCTTCTGGAATTGGCTCGGCGCGGTGCCGCACTGGATCTACCCCACGGTGCTGCGCCAGCATCCGGAGGGCTGGCGGCAGGTGGTCATCTGGGTAGCGGGCCCGTGCGTGCTCGCCGCGATCACGGGCATGTGGATCGGCCTTTTGCGCGTTCGGCTCGGACAACGCCGCTTCAAGGGTGGGCGCGCGACACCGTACCGCGGATGGATGCTCTGGCACCATGCCGCCGGCCTTACAGGTGGCGTGATGCTGACTTTCTGGATCGTGAGCGGGTGGCTGTCGGTTGATCCCGGACACCTCTTCCGCGGTTCCGGCCTGAACGATCGCGCCCTTGCACGCTACGAACGCGTGGAGCTGCCGCCAATCGATCTTGCACGAGTTACTGCTGCCGGACCTACCGGCATCGTGCGTCTAGAGGTTATCCGTGCCGCCGGGCTGGTCTCGTTTGAACTGCGTAGCCGCAAAAGGCGTCTCGTCGTCGTCGCTGGCCGCGACAGCTACTCACCAAGCGTGACCCGCTTCGTGGGTGCGGCGCGCGAGCTGGTACATGGCGGCGACGCGGCGCGGGTGACCAGGCTTACTGCTCCCGATTTCTATTGGTACGGCATCGATGCCGAGCCACAGCTGCCCGCCCTGCGGCTACGCTTTAATGATCCAGTCGCGACGTGGCTGTACCTGGATCCGGCCACCGGCGCGGTGCTCGGTAGCATCGATCGGCGTGGCCGCGCGTACCGAGTTGCCTATGATCTGCTGCACCGCTGGGACGCCACTGCGCTGATTACGAACCGGCCTGTACGCCTAGCCTGGATCTGGCTCTTCTCAATCGCCGGAGTTGTCACCTCTGCAAGCGGCGTCTTGCTGGCGTGGCGGCGGCTCGAGCGAACATCCCGGGAAAATAAGCAGAGCATACCCTCGCTGCACACTGCGGCTTGAACAGCTTTCTCGCCGATGGCTCATAACGCTTCGAAGCCCATCACCGCCGCGGTCATCATCGCATGTGAGCTGAGAAGGAGAGTCCGATGCCCGACGGAGTGAGTTCAACGGATGCACGGCGCGCTCGGGTGCGCCGGCGCGATCCGCTCTGCACCGCCGTTTTACTGGACGGCTTCCAATGTAAGAAGGATACCGAAGAGGCACATCATTGGTTTCGGCGGTAGGCGAGCGATTTGCGAGAGCGTGAGGAGCACATGCAGGGAGTCTGCTCATCGTGCCACGCCGACGCGCACCGCTGGCCAGGACGCTTTCCACCAGACCTGCCCTTGCATGAGCCGTTCCGGCTAGACGTGATTGGTTGGCCGCGGCGCGAGGACTAAGCGACTTGGTGTCAGAACCGACCGGTTGTGACACTTGCTGGTGTAGGCTCGTCCGAAAAGCCAGGGGTGCGCAGGACCCGGTTTTCCATCAGCCCACCTTCAGTGCCGATACTCCTGTTGGCAAGATCCTATCGAGTCTGAAAGCCACCACAAAGCTGGCACCGCTCGAGGCGATGGCTCAGCTTACGGAAGACGAAGAAGGTCGGCTCGCCCAGCTTAATGAGGACTTGGCGCGCGACCCCCTTCGCGCCGCAACCGAGCAGCGCGCCGCCGCACAGACCCTGCAGCGTTTCTCGGATGACTTGGCAGTCACGCTCGCCAAGACAGCTGATGAGCCGCTTTCGAGCTTGCTGGCCCTAGCGGAGGACGCGCGCGATAAGCGTGCTGCCGCGAAGTTAGCAGCCGAAACCGCGTTCGGCGACGCGGTAATTCCAAGCGTCGGCGGTAACATCTGGCGCGCCCTCTGGGAAGCGGCGAGACGCTACTCGGTCGAGGTGGCTTATCGTGGACACCAGTTCCCACCTTCCACGACCGATGCGCATTGCGTGCTGTCCCTACAGACGCTGCCAGAGGACGCGTTGGCCCGGATGAGCGCGTTCGAGCGCTTCGTGCAGGCTGATACCGAGAAGGAAGCCGGCCAAGCAGAACGCGACTTTCAGACTGCGCTGCGGGCACTTGACGCCGCCCCGATCCGCATTGCCGCCTTTCCACTGCGCCGCCAGCTTACGCTTAAATCGAAAGCGACCGGGACAGCGGTGCTGCGTGCGCTCGCCACAGCGCGCCTGCGCCGGCGCATCGCAAACAATAGTGTGGACGAAACTGGCACGGTTCACATGCCCGACGCCGCTCCCGATCCGGTGCCGGCGATGCGCCAGGTTGTCATAGATATGCAGCGCTATGCCGGCGAACTGACGGCCGCGGCCGATCCCATTGGCCGCAAGGTGCTGGAAGACGAGCGTAATGCCCTGCGCGACCACAAGGCGCTCAACATGCTCTTGCCTAAAGTGCGCGTAGAGATCGATCGCCTGGTGCAACTCGCTCGATTGTCAAAGTGCTTGACCGAGACAACGACGAACGCGGTCACCTCTTTGGGCAACGGCATTGCCGATCAGGTCATCACGCCGCGCACGCGCGACCGCTTTCAGGAGGAAATCCAAAAGCTGGCAGCTAGCCGCGTGCGTGTCGATATCGTCCGTTCCGGCGGAAAATATGGATCGCCGCAATATCAAGTGAAATTGTTCGCTAACGACCGGGCGAAGGTGCATTCCGTACTAAGCGAGGGCGAGCAAACCTGCGTCGCCTTGGCCGTGTTCCTCGCCGAGCTGGCAACCGCCGGCCATTCGTCTTGCCTGGTGTTCGACGACCCAGTGTCGTCCTTGGATCATCGCTGGCGCCGTAAGGTGGCCGAGCGCCCGACCGAAGAGGTGGCCGTCCGCCAGATCGTCGTGTTCACACACGATCTGGTATTTCTCAACGATTTACAGACCCTTGCGCGCCAGCGTAGCGTTCCAATCAAAGAGATCTCCCTAACACAGACTGCCGTCGGTGCCGGAGTGGTCCACAAAGGACTTCCTTGGGCCGGACAGAAGATTCCCGAGCGATTAGACAATCTAGAGAAAGATGCCCGTGCCGCACGCCTGCTGTACGAGGCCCATGACGATGACGGGTATGCCGTTGCTGTAGCAAACTTTTACAACCGACTGCGCAGTACGTGGGAGCGCGCGCTCGAAGATCGAGCTTTTTGTAACGTCATCAACCGGCATCGCGACTACATCGATGCAAAGAACCTGAAGCGCGTAACCGTCCTTACCGAGACCGACACGGCATCCTGGGCTGCGGGATTTAAGATCTGTTGCGATATCACCAATGCCCACGATCCTTCACGAGGACGCAATGCATCACCTCTACCGCCCGACGATCTGCTGAAACACGTGGGGGAGTTGAAGGATTGGGCAGAAAATTTGCGGGTGCGTCAGGCTGCGATTGCCTAACCCTACGCGCTAACAAGCGACTACCGGATGGTGTCACAACCGAGCGGTTTTGACACTTCGACCCTGGATCGTCCGAGCCGAGAACGCGAGGCCTTATCGCGTATTCGCTTGTGCTCGGCTTTGGGCAACTGGCGGAACAGCACGAAGCCATGGATCGGATGCGGGGCGGTGACCCATGCCGCCGCGGCGACCGTGTCTCTGGCGGCGAGCCACGCGAGGCGTTCGAGCCGCTCCGCGACGCGCTTGCCGACCTTCGACGTGCTCGTCGTGCGGCAGGTCGTCGATCTCCTGCCCCTCGCCGGCATAATGGACGGTGGTCGAATAGCCCGGCATCGCGGTTAGGATGGTACGCGCCTGGATGTAGAGCAGGAAGTCGAGCGCGAGCGGTGAGCCCGCCGCGGCGTACTGCATCAGCTCGGCAGGGATCATGTCGCGCCGGACGAGCATCATCACCTGCTTGGCGTCCTTGGAGAGGCCGTAGCGCGCGCGCTCGGCCTCGGCGGGCGTCTGCGCGACCGCGCCGGCCTGCCGCCCCTTGGCGCCTCGCGGCGTCTCGACGCTCTTGGCGGCGCGATCGGTGAACCAGAACTCGACGTCGAACGCGCCGTCCTGATCAATCGAGGCAACCCCGACGACCGCGACTGCCTTCGGCAGGATGATTGTGCGCTGCACGGCCATCTCAGCCATCGGACTTGTGGTCTCCGACCGTCCGCTCGCGCCGACACACGCAGCCGACGCTGCCCACCACCCCCGCCGCGGCGCTTTTCCCCCCGCCGCGCCCGCCCCCTTTTCAGGTCGGTTTTGACGCAGCCGAACAGCACCTCCGCTCCCAGCGGCGGAGGTGGCGCATCTTCGCTGATGAGGAGGGACGCGGATCGACGCATCCGCGAGCGCCACAACCCGCGAAGTCCGGCACGGTTCCTGCTCCGCCCCCCTGGCAGCCCCGGAGCGGCGCAAGCCGCCACGCTCGACCGCCGAGTCTGAGCGGTCGAGGGGCGTGGGCCGCACGCTTTCGGCACGGGGGCGAACGGATCAACGCATGGCCTCGCCCTCGGCGACGCCATTCCTCATCTATCTAAACTCGTAGTGCCGGGTTCAGACCACCTGGCGGTATCGCGTTGCGGTCGATCGCGCGCCCGAGGCGAGCGAGCTCACGACCCAGTGCGGTGTCACCGGCGCGGAAGCGCGCCAGCTCCTCGGCCGACAGCGTCGCCAGCATCGCCGCGACGCGCTCCTCCTCCTCGCGCCGCCGCGTGACGTCGTCGTCGGGCGGCGGCGCACGGCCGAGCAGCCGCCGCACCAGCTCGGCGGCCGAGCGTGGCAGCGTCAGCCGGTAGGCGTTGCTGATCTGGCGCACCTGCGGGCCGAACGGCGCGGCGTCCTCGCGCGGGGCGAATCGACGGATCCAGTCGAGGAAGCCGTGCGCGCGCAGCCGCTTCAGAGCGGCGTGCACCGCGCTGCGCGTGCGCTGCAGCCGCTCGGCGAGATAGTCGATCGAGGGATCGAGCCGGCCGGTGCGAAAGTCGATGATCCGCATCATCTCACGCAGCACCTCGATCGCGATATGGCCGAGCGGACCGTTGCGCTTGCCCTTGCCCTCGCGGTCGTAGCGCTCGGCCGCGCGCATCCGCGCGTTGCGCTCGCGACGGTCGAAGGCCGACCAGAAGTCGCCCTCGCGCATGCCGATGCGGTAGCTCGAGCGGCGCACCGGCTGGCCCGTGCGGTGTCTCTTCGGCCCTACGGCCGTGACGATTTCATGGAGCGAACGCGCCGTCATCGACGCGCCTCCGCCAGCTGCTCTGGCGCTTGCCATACAGCAGCTGCTCGGGCAGCGGCAGGTCGACGGTGAGCAGGTCGGCCCATTCCTGCGCGATCTCGCGTCGCCGTGGCATGTAGGCGGCGCGATTGTACGCAGCCTCGACGCCGGAAGGCACGTGCGAGAGCATGAGATCGATCACCGCGCGATCGCCTTCGCGGCGCGCCTCCTTCGCGCGCTCGTTCATGATCGTCGAGAAGGTGGAGCGCCAGCCGTGCGGAACGTGAACACCGGAGAAACCCGCCTCGCGATAGCTCTTGCTCAGCGTCGAGTCGCTGAGCGGTCGGCGGGGCTGGCGCACGCTGCGAAAGATATAGCCTTCCACCGCACCTCGCGAGAGCGTGATGGCAACGTTCACGATGTCGACTGCTTGGCGCGAGAGCGGCACGATAAACTCGAAGGCGTCGTCGCGCTTCCGTTCGACGCCGAGCTTCAATTTGTCCGCCGGGACGCGCCAGATCGGGCTGGCACCGTCCAGATCCTCGAATTCGTGCGGTTCGGCCAGCCGCAGCGTCGCCGAGCGCACCGCGGTAAGCGCGAGCAACCGCGAGGCGAGTTTCGTCAGCGGATGCGCCGGCTGCTGCTCGGTTGCGAGAAGCACGTGGCGCGCCTGCTCGATCGTCCGCACCGCAGGGTACCTTCCCTTCGGCTTGCGGCCGAGCGCACGCCGCGTCACCGCCGCCGGATCCGTCTGCGCAAGGCCGAGCGCGATCGCGCGCGCGAACACTTCCGAGATCCGCTGGCGCGTGCGATGTGCCGTTTCCACCGCGCCGCGCGCCTCGATCGGGCGGAGCACCTCGAGCACTAGAGGGGTCGTCACCGCCGAAACTGGCAATTTGCCGATCTTCGGGAAGACGTCGTTGACGAGGCTGTTGAGGATAGTGCTGGCGTAACGCTCGGACCAGACAGGTAGCTGGCTGCGGTGCCAATCGCGCGCGATCAGCTCGAAGGTCGCCTGTGTCTCGGCAACTTGGGCCGCAACACGCTGGCGCTTCCTCACCGACGGATCGACACCGTCTCGCAGCGTGCGCGAGGCGTCCTCGCGCAACTGGCGCGCCCGCGCGAGCGAGATCTCTGGATAGGGGCCAAAGGTGAGCAGCTTCTCTTTGCCGCCGAAGCGATATCGCCAGCGCCAGGAGCGATACCCGCTGGGCAGCACGAAGAGGTAGAGACCGTGTGCGTCGGTGATCTTGTACGCAACGCCCCGCGGACTGGCTCGACGGCACGCCAGCTCGCTCAGCATCCGGTACCCCAGTTCGTCGGCGCAAATACCCGCACGATACCCTCGATCCGCTCGTGATTGCGGGGGTTGTGTTGAGCGTCAGTGGGACCGGAAACAACCCGGCAAGCCACGGGAACGTGGCCCGGATTGGCGGTGACTGGGACCAGGTGAGATAAGGTTTTGGTGGAAGGGGCTGGATTCGAACCAGCGTACACTTGCGTGGGCAGATTTACAGTCTGCTGCCTTTAACCACTCGGCCACCCTTCCACGAGCGGCGCTGTCGAAAGCGAGGGCGCCCAATGCCCGCGCCGGACCAGCCTGTCAACGCCTTCGATCGCCTTCTTCTCGGCACCACGACGGCGGTGCCGCGCGCCGGTTGCGTCGCGGCGCGCGCGCGCATAGCGTCCGCCGCATCCCTCTCCTCGCCGGAAAGCCCCTCGTCATGTCGCGTCGCCCGCTCGTCCCCCTTGCTCCCTGCCGGAGCCGCGGCTGATGCCGCGGCGCGGGCACCGGCCGAGCCAGCAGCAGGGCAATCGCACGCGGCTGTGGGGGCGCCACCCCGTGCTCGCCGCGCTCGCCAACCCGGCGCGGACGGTGCGCAAGGTGTGGGGCACGCGCGAGGCGCTGGGGCAGCTCGACCTGCCGCCGGTGCTGCCGATCGTCTTCGCCGAGGCGCCCGACCTCGGGCGGCTCGTCCCCGCCGACGCGCCGCACCAGGGGCTGGTGGCCGAGGTGGACCCGCTCGACGACGTCTGGCTGGGCGACCTGCTGGAGGAGGGCGCCGAGGACCAGCGCCCGCTCGTCGTGCTCGATCAGGTGACCGACCCGCACAATGTCGGCGCTATCCTGCGCTCCGCCGCGGCGTTCGACGCGCTCGGCATCGTCACGCAGGACCGCCACGCCCCGCCGGAATCGGGGGCGCTCGCGCGCGCCGCGTCGGGCGCGCTCGAGACCGTGCCCTGGGTGCGGGTCGTCAACCTCGCGCGCGCGCTCGACGAGATCGGCGAGGCGGGCTTCTGGCGGATCGGGCTGACCGGTCACGCCACCCAGACGCTGGCGCAGGCGATGGGGGCGCAGCGCGTCGCGATCGTGCTCGGCGCCGAGGGCGAGGGCATGCGCCAGAACACCGAGGCGCATTGCGACGAGCTGGCGCGGCTGCCGATCTCGGCCAAGGTGGAGAGCCTCAACGTCTCCAACGCCGCCGCGATCGCGCTCTACGCCGCGACGGCGCGGCTCGGCTGACGGTCGGTCGCGCGGGGGCGCGATGACGCAGCGACGAAGGTTGGTTCACGCGGAGGCGCGGCGGCGCAGAGAGGGGGTGCGCGGCAGCAGTGTCGCCCTCCGATCGCGGGCGTAGGCGCCGAGCGCCGGCCCGCGCTTCAGCTCCGCGTCTCCGCGCCTCCGCGTGAACAGCATCCTGGCGCTACGCGCCGTTTCTCGGCACCGCTCTCTTCGCGCGCGCCCCTAAGACCGATCGCGGCATAGCCTCAGTCGTCCGCGCCGACGCGCACCCGCAGGCCGTCCAGCGCCGGGCCGAACTCGATCTGGCACGACAGCCGCGAGGTCGAGCCGCGGTCGCTCGCGGCGTCGAGCAGGTCGTCCTCGTCCTGCCCCATCGCCGGCAGCAGCGACAGGAAGGCGGGGTCGACGTGGACGTGGCAGGTGGCGCAGCTGCAGCAGCCGCCGCACAGCGCCAGGATCTCGTCGATCCCGGCCTCGCGGATCACCTCCATCACCGACAGGCCGGCGGCCCCGTCGATCTCGCGTTCTTCCCCCGCGCGCGTCTCGACGATAAGCTTGGGCATGCTGGTCTCCACCGAAAATCGCCTGATCCATGCCGCTTGCCCGGGAGCCGCGCAATGGGGCTGAGCGCCGCGGCACTCACCGCGGGGCTGGACGAACTCGCCGCGATCGAGCCCGCCTTCGCCGCCGCGCTCGCGCGCGTCGGCTATCCCGCGCCGCGCGTCCGCGCCACCGGCTATGCCACGCTGCTGCGCACGATCGTCGGCCAGCAGGTGAGTGTGCGCGCCGCCGACTCGGTGTGGCGCAAGCTCGCCGAGCTGGGCGACCCGGGCGATCCCGCGCTGGTGACGGCGCTGAGCGACGAGGACATGCGGGGCTGCGGCTTCTCGCGGCAGAAGACCGGCTATGCGCGCAGCCTCGCCGGCCTGGTGACGAGCGGCGCGCTCGACCTCGCCGCGCTGCCCGCCGACGACGAGGAGGCGATCGCGCAGCTGGTGGCGGTGAAGGGGATCGGGCGCTGGTCGGCCGAGGTGTATCTGCTCTTCGCCGAGGGGCGGCCCGACATCTGGCCGGCGGGCGACCTGGCGGTGCAGATCGAGACCGGACGCATCCTCGGCCACGCCGAGCGCCCGAGCGAGAAGCTCACCCGCGCGCTGGCCGAGCCGTGGCGCCCGCACCGCGGCGCGGCGGCGATCTTCACCTGGCACCATTATGGCGCGGGGGCCGACGCCGCGCCGGTGTGACGAGAGGGCTCGCCGGTTCACGCCAAGGTGAAGCGAGCGGGCGCCCGGGCCGTCGCGTGGGACGCGGCGGTGGCTAGGCCATCCCCAGCCGCTTCCGCGCGCGCGGCGGGACGCGCAGCCACCCCTCGGCGAGCGCCCCGGCCGCGATCAGCGCGCCGGCGGCGAACAGCAGCGGTGCGGGGACGCCGAGCAGCGCGCGCGCCGCCGCGGCCCAGGTCGCGCCGGCCGCGACCGTGTCGAACGCCACCGCCTGGAGCAGGAGCGAGACCGCCACCGCGAGGAAGGCGCCGCCGTCCGGCCGTCCGCGGTACAGGATCAGCGCGCAGGCGGTCGCCGCGAGCATCGCCAGCTGGAACGACAGCGCGAAGCCGCTGTGCCCCGCCACTTCCCAGTCGAAGAAGCCCGGGATCGCGGGGAACAGCCGCCCCAGGATCGGCGGCAGGACCAGCAGCACGGTGGCGAGCATCGCCGCGGCGTGCGCGCGTACCTGTCGCCGCGCCAGCAGCGCCTGACGCACCAGCGCGACGAAGGTGACGAGCGCGAGCAGGTCGACCAGCGCGAGCCGGGCGCCGAAGCTGGCGTGGAACGGGTCACTCCGCGCCGCGAACAGCGCGACGCCGCCCTGCACCGCGGCCAGGCTGGCGCCGGCGAAGAGCGGCACCAGGGCGAACAGCGCGAGTCCCGCGGCGCGGTGCAGCGCGACGCGGCGATCGTGGATCGCCCAGAGCTGGACCGCGAGTAGCACCAGCCAGGCGGTGGCGCTCAGCCCGTGCGCGTGGAGCGCCAGCGGCGCGGCGCGCAGCGCGCCGAAATAGCCCGGCCAGAACGCCAGCAGGATCAGCGGCAAAAGCAGCAGCACCGCCCAGTGCGCGCGACGATAGGGCATCATCGTCCGTCTCCCTCCCGCGCCGCTGACCTGCTCGATCGGGCGCCCGCCGTTCTCCCCCGGCGGCGCCACCGTAGCGCATCCCGGCGGCGTCCGATTGGACGGACGGCGCCCCGGCCGCTCGGATCCTTACAAACGATCGACGATCGACTCTCGTCCGCGGGTCAGCCGGATGCTCACCCTCGGCGACCCACAGCGGCGCGCTGCCGCCGAACTGCAACCAAAGCTCAGCGTCGCTGACACATCGGCCTGCCAAGGGCGGCGCGGGGACGCGGCGGCGGAGGCGCAGATGGGGCGGACGACGATCGGTAGGGGCGCGATCGATAGGCGCGCGATCGGGCGGCGGGCGGGACGAGCGGCGGTGACCGCGGCGCTGCTGCTGCTCTCCGGACTGTCGGTGGCGGGTGCGTCCGAGCGGTTCGACGGTGCGGTCGAGGACGCGAAGCTGCTCGGCGCGCTCGCGCTCGACGGCGAGCTGTACCACGTCCAGGGGGTCGAGGTCGGCGCGCACCGCATCTGGGTCACCTCGGTCGACGGCGCCGCGCGGCGCGGCTACCTCCACGAGTTCGACCGTGCCACGGGGCGGTTCCTGCGCCGCGTCGAGCTCACCGACGGCGCGCGCTACCATCCCGGCGGGCTCTCCCTACACGACGGCAGCCTGTGGGTGCCCGTGGCGGAGATGCGCCCCAACAGCTCGGCGATACTCGTCGAGCTCGACGCCGCGACGCTGCGCGTGCGCCGCCGCCTGCGCGTCGCCGACCATCTCGGCTGCGTCGCGGTCGCGCCCGACGGCCGGCTGGTGGCGGGCAATTGGGACAGCCGGCTGCTCTACGTGATCGACCTGACCGACCCGACAGCGGTACGCGCCGTGCCCAACCCCTCGGCGACCCACTATCAGGACATGAAGTTCGTCGACGGCGCGCTGGTCGCGAGCGGCAACCTCGACCTGTGGAGCGGCACCGTCGATTTCCTCGACTGGCCCTCGCTCGCGCCGCGTCGTACGCTGCGCGCCGGCGCGATCGGGCCGGTGCGACCGTTCGGGCGCGGCGGGCCCTATACGGGGGAGGGCATGGCCATCCAGGGACAGGACCTCTACCTGCTGCCCGAGGACGGGCCGAGCCGGCTGTTCCACTTCCGCCTCGCCGCCTGAGCCGGGCGGAGCGCCGCGCGGTGGAGCGATCTAAGGGGTCGCCCGGTCGGGACGAGCGATCCCGCGGCTCAGTCGCTCGCCGTTGATCCGCCGCACGCGCTGGCGGACGTAGGCTACCTGCTCGCTGCTCAGCTGCCCATCCTGCGCGGCGAGCATCTGGCCGACCTCGCTCCGAAGCGCGGCGGCGGCGGCGAGCCGCTGGCGGCGCATCGTCGGCGTGACCGCCGAGGTGATGATGTTCGGCGCCGGCTCGAAGCGCGGCGCGCTCGCTGGCGTGTCGATCACCAGTCCGCTGCCGTTGCGATATTGCGCGCCGGCCGGGAGCGCGATCAACGGCATGGCCAGCACGGTCGCGATGATCAGACGATGGCGCATCTCGAATCCTCCCGCAGTGAGGCAGCGATGCTACCCTATCGGCGAGAGCTAAGCACCCTAAATCGCGTTCATTTTGCTGGCTTCCACACCTGGGTCTGGCAGAAGAAGGCGATGCAGCCCTTGACGTTGAGCGTGCCGTCGGCGTTGCGCGCGACGATCGACTTGTAGGTCTTGCCGTTGCGGGGATCGTAGATCTTGCCGCGCCAGTCCTTGCCCTCGTCGGTGAAGCCCGACAGGATCGGCATGCCCAGCACCGGGCGCGTGCGCAGCGCCGGGTCGGAATTGTTGACGTCGGTGTCGGGCGCCCCCGGGCGCTTCCTGAGGATGGTGGTGAGCCTGCCGCAGACGCTGCCCTCGCACGGCCCGACCGTGACCACGCCCGCGCCGTCCTCGGTGACATAGCGTCCCGCGATCGGGGTCGCGGCATCGGCGAGGGAGGGGATGACCACGGCGGCCGGGGCGAGCAGCGCGAGCGCGGCGAGAAGAGGGGAACGCATGGCCGAGACTATCGAGGAACGATGATGAACGCGCAATGGACGATAGGGATCATCGGCGGCTCGGGCCTGTACGCGATCGACGGGCTCGAAGAGGCCGAGTGGCGCGACGTCGCGACGCCGTGGGGGGCGCCGAGCGACCGGGTCCTGTTCGGCCGGCTCGGCGACGTCGCGGTGCGCTTCCTGCCGCGCCACGGTCGCGGCCACCGGCTCGCCCCCGGTGATATCCCCGCGCGCGCCAACGTGGACGCGCTCAAGCGCGCCGGCTGCACCGACCTGGTCGCGCTCTCCTCGGTCGGCTCGCTGCGCGACGAGCTGGCGCCGGGCACGTTCGTGCTGGTCGACCAGTTCGTCGACCGCACCGTCGCGCGCCCCGCCTCCTTCTTCGGCAGCGGGCTGGTGGCGCATGTCAGCTTCGCCGACCCGGTGTGCCAGCGGCTCTCCGCGCTGGCGGCGGCGGCGGTCACCGCGGCGGGCGGTCGCGTGGCCGAGCGCGCGACGTATCTGGCGATGGAGGGACCGATGTTCTCGAGCCGGGCGGAGAGCCGGCTGTACCGTGACTGGGGCTGCGACGTGATCGGCATGACCGCGCTGCCCGAGGCGCGGCTCGCGCGCGAGGCCGAGCTGCCCTACGCGCTGGTCGGCATGGTCACCGACTATGACTCATGGCGCGACGAGGGGCCCGCGGTCGATCTCGCCGCGGTGGTGGCGCAGGCGGCGGCGAACGGGCGGGTGGCGCGCGCGGCGGTGTCGGCGCTGGCGCGCGCGCTGCCGCCGGAGCGCTCGCCCGCGCCGGCCGACACCGCGCTCGACGGGGCGATCTTCACCGCGCCCGCGGCGCGCGACGCCGCCCTGGTCGAGCGCAACGCCGCGATCCTGGCGCGCGTGCTGGGGTGAGCCGTCGGGCGCGCCGTCGCGTCGCCCGGTCAGAACAGCTTGCGCACGCCCAGCCGGATCGAACGCCCGACCGGGTCGATCAGACCGGGCTGGAAGCGCAGCGGCGTGGCACCGAGCCGGTCGCGCACCGCGATGCGATCGTCGATCAGATTCTCGACCGTGAACGAGACCGACAATCGCTTCGCCCAGGGCCTGGCCACCAGCTTCTCGGCGTCGAGGTTGCCGTATAGCACCAGCCAGTCGCGCCCGGAGAAGCGCAGGTCGGCCGCGGGCAGCAGGTCGCGCACCCGCGTCGACCCCTGCAGCCGCGCGAAGAGGCCCAGCGACGCCGGGCCGTAGCTCCCCCCGAGGTTGCCCTCGACCTCCCACCGCGGCCGCCCACCGTTGCCGTCCAGCGTGGCGCCGTCGAGCAGGTCGAGCGCCGGCTGGCCCGGCAGCAGGGTCAGCCGGTCGGACAGCCGCCAGCTCGCGCTGCCCGTCACATAGACGCTCGGCCGCGGCCGCGGCGGCCTCGGCGGCGGCGCGTTGGGGTCAGGCGTGGCGGGCGGCGAAGGCGGCTTGGGGCCGAGCTCGGTGAACAGGTTGAGCGTGACGCGCAGCCGCCGCTCGTCCTCCTCCGCCACCGCGGCGGGGCGCAGGTCGAGCCGCACCAGCCGCCCCGCGGCGTCACGCCCGAAGCGGTCGGGGAAGGCCGCCTGGAAGCGCGAGTCGCCGCTCACCGGGGTGACGGTGCGGTCGCGCGTGCGGGTGGCGACATATTCCAGCCGCAGGTCGAACGGGCGCTCGGCGAACGGGCGCAGCGCCGCGGCCAACGTGGCGACGCGCGCTCGCTCGGGCGGCAGCGCCGGGTTGCCGCCGTACAGAGCGTCGACGAACACGCTGGTGCCGCTGGCATAATCGAACACCGGCACGTTGGGCACGATCACCGCGGCCGCGCCGAGCGAGGTGATCGGCGGGGCGGTCTGCGCCAGGTTGACCGAGCCGCTGAGCTCGATCGCGCGCGTCGGCTGCCAGGTCGCGCCATAGTTGAGGCTGGTCAGCCGCCCGAAGCCGGTGACGCGGCTGACGCCGAGCGTGCCCGTGGCGGCGAGCCGGCCGAGCGGCGCGAGCACGCCCTCGCTCGCCGCCGCGATCGGCAGCACCGCGCTGACGCTCGCCCCCGCGGTGGTGCGGTGCAGCCGCGGCACCGGCGCGACCTGGAGCGGCGGGTCCGCCTCGGTCTCGCCGCCGCTGGTCGAGCGCGCGAGGTCGGCGCTGGTGGTGACCAGCAGCTCGCCCGCGGGCAGCCGCAGCAGCGGGCCGCTCGCGGTGAGCTTGGCGTTGGCGGTGCCGGTGAGCGAGCGGCCGCGCGACGCCAGCACGCGCGCCGGATCGTCCCGCGCGCGCGCCTGCTCCGCGGTGACCGCGCCGCGCACCCGCTCGTAGCCGCCGGTCGCGTCCCAGATCCAGCGCCCGGCGCTGCCGTGGAGCCCGGCGTTGCCGCGCAGCGTCATCGCGGTGTCGCGCTGGCGCAGCGAGCTGCCGGGAAGGTACAGGCCGTCGCCCGCGCCGTCCGCCGTGTCGCCCAGGACCGGGGCGAGGCCGTTCCGTCGCAGGTTGCGCGTCGCCTCCATGCGCAGCGCGAGGTCCGCGTCGACGTGCGCGCCGATCGGGCGCGCCGCGGTGGCGTCGACCCGCAGCGTGTCGGTCAGCGGCTGGAGATATCGCCCCGCGCCGACGTCGGCGCTGCCGCCGCCCGCGAGCGGCACCGGTGCGGGCGCGATCGCGCGCTGCGCCTGGCGCACCGGCAGCTGGCGGAAGTGCGACACCTGCAGCGTGGCGCGGCGCGACAGGTCGATCCGCGTCGCGGTCGCCTCGGCATAGTGGGTCGCGCCGCCCCCGCGCGTGCTGGTGCCCGCGAGCTGCTGCGCCACCGTGGAGCGGAAATGCTTCACGGTCATCAGGTTGAGCACGCGAACCGTGGGCGGGTAGCCGAACCGCGCGGCGTCCTGCTCGGGCAGGATCTCGGCCCGCTCGATGGCCTCGGGCGGGATCGCCTCGATCTGGGCGAAGCCGTTGATGCGGCGCCCGTTGAGGAGGATCACGGGGTCACCCCCGGCGATCCCCGCGGTGAGCGGGCGCAGCCGATCGAGGATCTCCTTCAATCCCGTCACGCCGAGCGAGCGCAGCGCGCGCTGATCGAGCACCGCCACGGGGTCGTTGGCGCCGATCGCCGAGCCGGGCGGCCGTCGCGCCGCGACGACCACGTCGGGGTTGGCGCTGGCGGGGGGCTCGGGCGCGGGCTCCTGCGCGCTCGCGGGGGTGGCGAGCGCGGCGGCGCCCCATGTCAGCATCCTCACCCGCTCGCCCGGCATCGTGTCGCTCCGTTGGATCGCGCGCAGCCAAGCCGCCAAAGCGCGCGGGATCGCAGCCGGACCATGGCGGAAACAAGGCTGCCGCCAGATTGGCGGAGATTGAAGGGGCGAATCCTCGCCGGGAGCGGGGAGGGGGAGCGCCGGTGGCAGGCCGGTGGTGGAGGGGCTCTCCGCGCAGCGGCTCGTCTGCGGCAGCCCCCCTCCACCAGCCTGCGGCTGGTCCCCCTCCCCGTGCCGGGGAGGATCTGGGGCGTCACCGGCGGGCTCAGCCGATCCGCCTCGACGCTCCCGCGCCGCGCCGCTACAGCCGTGCGCGTGTCGCCCGCGTCCCTCCTCGCATGACCGCCGAGACCGGCCTCGTCGCCCTGTGGCTCGCCGCCGCGCTCGCGCTGGCGCAGCTCGTCCTCGGCGCGCTCGCGCTCAAACCCGGCGCCGACGCCGCACGTGCCGCCCCCACGGTGCGCGCGGTCGCGACCGTGCAGGGCGCGCTCGCGCTGGTCGCGATGGCGGCGCTGATCGCGGCCTTCCTCGCCTCGGACATGTCGGTCGCGCTCGTCGCCGCCAACAGCCACTCGATGAAGCCCTGGCTCTACAAGTTCGCGGGCGCCTGGGGCAACCACGAGGGCTCGATGCTGCTGTGGGTGACCATCCTCGGCCTCGCCGGCGCGGCGGTGGCGCGGCTGGAGCACCGCCTGCGCGCCGACACGCTGGTGGCGACGCTGGCGGCGCAGGCGACGATCGCGCTCGGCTTCTACGCCTTCCTGCTGTTCGCCTCCAACCCGTTCGCGCGGCTCGACCCGGCGCCCGCCGATGGCGCCGGGCTCAACCCGCTGCTGCAGGACCCCGGGCTCGCCTTCCACCCGCCGACGCTCTACGCCGGCTATGTCGGGCTGTCGGTCGCTTTCTCCTTCGCGGTGGGCGCGCTGGTGACGCGAGACGTTGGCACCGGCTTCGCGCGCGCGATGCGTCCCTGGGTGCTCGGCGCCTGGATCTTCCTGACGCTGGGCATCACCGCGGGCAGCTACTGGGCCTATTACGAGCTCGGCTGGGGCGGCTGGTGGTTCTGGGACCCGGTCGAGAACGCCAGCCTGATGCCGTGGCTCGCCGCGACCGCCTTGCTCCACTCGGTGAGCGTGCTGGCGACGCGCGACGGGCTGCGCGCCTGGACCGTGATGCTGGCGGTGGTAGCCTTCTCGATGAGCATGATCGGCACCTTCCTGGTGCGCTCGGGCATCCTGACGAGCGTCCACGCCTTCGCGGTCGACCCGCGCCGCGGCGCCTTCATCCTGGCGCTGCTGGTGATCTACATCGGCGGCGCGCTGCTGCTGTTCGGCCTGCGGATCGGCACCGTGCGCCAGGGCAAGCTGTTCGAGGCGGTCAGCCGCGAGGGCGCGCTGGTGGCGAACAACCTGCTGCTCACCGTGATCCTCGGCATCGTGCTGATCGGCACCTTCTACCCGATCGTCGCCGCCGCCATGGGGGTGCAGCTGTCGGTCGGGCCGCCCTTCTTCGACTCGACCGCGGGGCCGGTGGCGCTGCTGCTCGTCGCGGTGCTCGCCGCCGGGCCGGTGATGCGCTGGCGCCGCGACGAGGCGGGCGAGGTGGCGCAGCGGCTCTTCCCCGCGATCGCCGCCACGCTGTTCGCGGGCGTCGGCGCCTTCGTGCTGGGCGGGCCGATCGCGCCGCTGCCGCTGCTCGGCATCGCGCTCGGCGTCGGGCTGGCGGTGGCGAGCGTCGCGCCGCTGGCCAAGCGCGACCTGCGCCGCGCGCCGCTCCAGCTGTGGGGCATGGTGGTGGCGCATCTCGGCGTCGCGGTGGCGCTGATCGGCATGGCGGCGAGCACCGCCTACACGCAGGAGCGGCTGGTCGCGGTCGGCACCGGCGACCCCGCGCGCGTCGCGGGCTTCACCGTCCGGCTGGAGGGCGTGCGCCCGCTGGTGGGGGACAATTGGACCGCGCTCGAGGGCCGGCTGGCGGTGACGCTCGACGACGCGCCGGTCGCGGTGCTGCGCCCGCAGGTGCGCTATTTCACCACGCCCGTGACCACCACCAACGAGAGCGCGATCCTGACGCGCTGGGACGGGCAGCTCTACGCGGTGCTCGGCACGCTCGGCGAGGACGGGCGCTGGCAGCTGCGGCTGTGGTGGAAGCCGATGGTGACGCTGATCTGGTTCGGCGGCTTCCTGATCGCGCTGGGCGGCGCGCTCGCCCTCGTCGGGCATCAGTGGCGGCTGTGGCGCCAGCGCCGCCGCGCCGACGACCTCGCCGAGGCGACGGCCTGGGGCGCGGCATGAGCGCGGGCGAGACCGCGACCGGGGCGGGGCCACGGCGCGCGCGCTGGCTGCTGTGGCTGCCGCTCTGCGCCTTCGGCCTGGTGCTGGCGGTGGTGCTGTGGGGGCTGTGGCGCCCGGCCGACCGCACCGTCTATTCCGCGATGGTGGGCAAGCCGCTGCCTGAGTTCACGCTGCCCGCGATCGCGCCAGGCAAGCCCGGCGTGTCGAGCGCCGACTTCCGTCGCGGCACGCCGCGGTTGCTGAACGTCTTCGCCAGCTGGTGCGTGCCCTGCGTCGCCGAGGCGCCGCAGCTGCTGACGCTGCGCGCCGCCGGTGTGCCGATCGACGCGGTGGCGATCAAGGACACGCCCGCCGATGTCGCCGCCTTCCTCCAGCGCCACGGCGACCCCTATGCCAGCGTCGGCAGCGACCCGCACAGCCGGCTCCAGCTCGCGCTCGGCTCGTCGGGCGTGCCCGAGACCTTCGTGGTCGACGGGCAGGGTGTCATCCGGCTCCAGCACGTCGGCGACATCCGCGCGGACGACGTGCCCGCGCTGCTCCGGGCGCTGGCCGAGGCGCGCTCGCCGCGATGAGGCGCGCCGTCGCGTCGCTCGCGCTGCTGCTCGCCGCGCCCGCGGTGGCGCAGACCGCGCTGCCGCCGCTCGCCTACACCCAGCTGCGCGACCCCGAGCAGGAGCGCCGCGCGCGCGCGCTGATGGAGACGCTGCGCTGCCTCGTCTGCCAGGGCCAGTCGATCGCCGACAGCGACGCCGACATGGCGGGCGAGATGCGCGCGCTGGTGCGCCAGCGAGTCGCCGCGGGCGAGACGCCCCGCCAGGTGCGCGACTGGCTGATCGCGCGCTACGGCGACTATGTCAGCTACGACCCGCCGGTGTCGCGCGCGACGCTGCCGCTGTGGCTGGCGCCGCTGGTGCTGCTGGCGCTCGGCGTGCTGGTGGCGCGCGGCTCGTTCCGGCGGCGGGGACGGTAGCGGCGGGGCGGCAGGGCGCGATGCCCTTCGCGCGCTCTAGGCGTCCAAGGTTCCAGCGCTCCAAGGCCTAACCCAGTTGGTTCGAACCACCGGTGTGCTCCTACGCGCGCAGGAGCCCAGGGCCGCGAGCGTCGCCCGTGGGGGCCTGGGCTCCGGCGTTCGCCGGAGCACGGCTCGGCTTCGAGGGAGGACACCCCCTGCGATCGGAGAGCCTCACCCCGCCCGCGCCGTGCCCCAGCGTTGCGCCAGCACCGCGATCAGGCAGATCTCGATCGACATCGACCAGCAGACATGGCCGACCAGCTCGCTCCACAGCTCATAGCCGTTGAGGTTCCACAGCCAGCCCGTCGTGCCCGGCGCATAGGCGGGATGGCGGAAGCCGAGCGCGGGGATCAGCAGCCCGTGCATCACCGCGGTGATCGCCAGGCCGTAGGCGGCGCCATACCATTTCCGCACCGCGGGCCAGCGCGCCGCCAGAGCGACGTAGGCATAGGCGAAGACGAAGCTGAACCCCCAATGATACAGCATCACCGCGCCCGGCACCTTCACCGACTGGTACCAATAGTCGAGCGCGTGCCAGTCGACCCCGGCGCGGCCCAGCCAGGCGTCGAGATGCGCCGCCGGGGGCGAGACCTCGCCGGGCACGCGGGGCGGCATAGGGGCCTCCGTGCCCGACTTGACGAGCGAGCTGACCGCGCCGCCGACCAAGGTGGTGAGCAGGATCACGGTACGATCGATCGCGGCGTCGGGGAAGGTGGCCTGCTGCATCATGGCTTCCGGTGAGAGGTGAGCGATCGCGCCCGGGCGAGGGGCACTCGCCCCTCCTCTAGGAGCGCCGCGGCCGAGGGGCGCGCATCTCGGCCAGCGAAACTCCCAGATCGGCGGAAGCGTGCGCCAAGTCGCTCGCCCCGCCTCGCACCCGCCGCCGCTCCCAAACGGCGTACCCCGCCCGCCCTAGCACGCGCGCCCAACCCCAACTTGCGGAGGATCGCGCTTATTCTTGCTGGTCCCGGCGCGCGCGCCACGCCACATATGATGCCTATGACCGACATCACCGACCGTCCCGCGCTGCTCGCCGCGATCGTCGCGCTCGCCGAGGCGGGGGGCGACATCGTGTGGCGCCACTTCACCGCGGGCTGCGCCGTCATGCACAAGAGCGACGAGAGCCCCGTCACCGCCGCCGACCGCGACGCCGAGGCCGCGATCCTCGCCGGGCTCGCCGCGGTGGCGCCCGCCATCCCCGTCGTCGCCGAGGAACAGGCCGCCGCGGGCGACATCCCCGCGGTAGCGGACGCCTTCTTCCTGGTCGACCCGCTCGACGGCACCAAGGAGTTCGTCCGCCGCGGCGACGACTTCACCGTCAACATCGCCTTGGTCGAGCACGGCGTACCGACCATGGGCGTGGTCTATGCCCCCGCGCGCGACACGCTCTACTGGGGCGACGTCGAGCAGGGCGCCTGGACCGCGGCGCGCGCGCCCGGCGGCCGGCGCGGACCGGCGCGGTCGATCCGCGTCCGCGCCTGCGGTGGCGCGCCCTGCGCGGTGGCGTCGAAGAGCCACGCGATGCCCGGGCTCGACGAGTGGCTCGACGCCGGCGGGGTGCACGAGCGCGTCGCGGTGGGCTCCAGCCTCAAGTTCGCGCTGGTCGCGTGCGGCGAGGCCGACGTCTACCCGCGCACGGGGCCGACGATGGAATGGGACACCGCCGCGGGCGACGCGGTGCTGCGCGCCGCGGGCGGGCGCACGCTCGACGTGGACGGCGCGCCCTTCACCTACGGCAAGCCGGGCTATCGCAACGCCGGCTTCGTCGCCACCGGCGGCTACCAGCCCGCGCCGCTGCGCCCCTACCTCCGCTGAGAGCCGCCCGACGATGACGCTGACCCACCTCGACCGGCTCGAGGCCGAGAGCATCCATATCCTGCGCGAGGTGGTCGCGGTCGCGGAGCGGCCGGTGATGCTCTACTCGATCGGCAAGGACAGCGCGGTGATGCTGCATCTCGCGCGCAAGGCCTTCTATCCCGCGCCGCCGCCCTTCCCGCTGCTCCACGTCGACACGACCTGGAAGTTCCGGGCGATGTACGCGCTGCGCGACCGTGCCGCGCGCGAGGCCGGGATGGAGCTGATCGTCCACCGCAACCCCGAGGCGCTGGCGCGCGGGATCAACCCGTTCGACCATGGCGCGCTCCACACCGAATTGTGGAAGACCGAGGGGCTCAAGCAGGCGCTCGACCTGCACCGCTTCGACGCGGCGTTCGGCGGCGCGCGTCGCGACGAGGAGAAGAGCCGCGCCAAGGAGCGCATCTTCTCGTTCCGCAGCGCGACGCACCGCTGGGACCCCAAGGCGCAGCGCCCCGAATTGTGGCAGCTCTACAACGCACGCCACGCCAAGGGCGAGAGCATGCGCGTCTTCCCGATCTCCAACTGGACCGAGCTCGACGTGTGGCAGTATATCGCGCGCGAGCGGATCGAGATCGTGCCGCTCTATTTCGCCGCGCCGCGCCCGACGGTGGAGCGCGACGGGCTGCTGCTGATGGTCGACGACGAGCGCTTCCCGCTCGCGCCCGGCGAGGTGCCGGTGGAGCGCTCGATCCGCTTCCGCACGCTCGGCTGCTATCCCCTGAGCGGCGCGGTGGAGAGCGAGGCGGCGACGCTGCACGACGTGATCCGCGAGATGCTGCTCACCACCACCAGCGAGCGCCAGGGCCGCGCCATCGACCAGGACGCCGGCGCCAGCATGGAGCAGAAGAAGCAGCAGGGGTATTTCTGATGGGGGGCGCTGAGATCCTCCCCGGGACGGGGAGGGGGACCGGCCGCAGGCTGGTGGAGGGGGGGTGCCGCGAGGCGCTCGCTGCGAAGAGAGGGAGTGAAGCGCGCCGCCTGTCTCACCTCCTCACACCGCCTCGCCCGCGGAAGCCTCCCTCCACCACCGGCCTTCGGCTGCCGGTCCCCCTCCCCGTGCCGGGGAGGATCTACACCTCGGAACCCCGCGCATGACCACCTACCAGCCCGACGCGCTGATCCGCGCCGACGTCGCCGCCTATCTCCAGCGGCACGAGGAGAAGTCGCTGCTGCGCTTCCTGACCTGCGGCTCGGTCGACGACGGTAAGTCGACGCTGATCGGCCGGCTGCTCTACGACAGCAAGCACGTTTTCGAGGACCAGCTCGCCGCGCTCGAGGACGATTCGCGCCGGGTCGGCACGCAGGGCGGCAACATCGACTTCGCGCTGCTGGTCGACGGGCTCGCCGCCGAGCGCGAGCAGGGCATCACGATCGACGTCGCCTATCGCTTCTTCGCGACCGAGACGCGCAAGTTCATCGTCGCCGACACGCCGGGCCACGAGCAGTACACGCGCAACATGGTCACCGGCGCCTCCACCGCCGATCTCGCGGTGATCCTGGTCGACGCGCGCAAGGGTGTGCTGACCCAGACGCGGCGTCACTCGTACCTCGCGCAGCTGCTCGGCATCCGCCACGTCGTGTTGGCGATCAACAAGATGGACTTGGTCCACTACGACCAGGCCGCGTTCGACCGCATCCGCTTGGCCTATCGCGCCTTCGCCAGCGAGATCGGCCTCACCGATTTCCGCGCCATCCCGGTCTCGGGGCTCGGCGGCGATAATATCGCGACGCGCAGCACGCACATGGACTGGTATGACGGGCCGACGCTGATCGAGCATCTCGAGCAGGTGCCGGTCGACGCCGACCGCGCCGCGCGCGCGCCGTTCCGCCTGCCGGTGCAATGGGTCAACCGCCCCGATCTCGACTTCCGCGGCTTCGCGGGAACGATCGCGAGCGGCGCGGTGCGCCCGGGCGACGCGGTGCGGATCGTCCCCTCGGGGCGGACCACGACGGTCAAGCGGATCGTCGCGCTCGGCGGCGACCGGGCCGCGGCCGAGGCGGGCGAGGCGGTGACGCTGACGCTCGCGGACGAGGTCGACTGCTCGCGCGGCGACGTCATCGCCGCCGCGGGCGACCCGCCCGAGGTGGCCGACCAGTTCGAGGCGACCCTGGTGTGGATGGCGGAGGAGGCGATGCTGCCGGGGCGCAGCTACGCCTTCCAGCTCGCCACGCAGCGCGCCTCGGCGGTGCTGCGCCAGCCCAAGTACCAGGTGAACGTCAACACGCTGGAGCATACCGCCGCGCGCACGCTGGAGCTGAACGCGATCGGCGTGGCGACGCTGTCGCTGGATCGGCCGATCGTGTTCCAGCCCTATGAGCAGAGCCGTGAGCTGGGCGGCTTCATCCTGATCGACAAGGCGACCAACGCGACGGTCGCGGCGGGGATGATCCGCTTCGCGCTGCGCCGCGCCAGCAACGTGCACCGCCAGCCCACCGACGTGACGCGCGAGAAGCGCGCCGCGCTCAAGAACCAGCGGCCGGCGGTGCTGTGGTTCACCGGTCTGTCGGGCGCGGGCAAGTCGACCATCGCGAACCTCGTCGAGAAGCGGCTGGCGCGGATGAACCGCCACACCTTCCTGCTCGACGGCGACAACGTGCGCCACGGGCTCAACCGCGACCTCGGCTTCACCGACGCCGACCGGGTGGAGAACATCCGCCGCATCGGCGAGGTGGCGCGGCTGATGACCGACGCCGGGCTGATCGTGCTGACCGCCTTCATCTCGCCGTTCCGCGCCGAGCGCGACATGGTGCGCGCGATGCTGCCCGAGGGCGAGTTCGTCGAGGTCCACGTCGACACCGCGCTGGCCGCGGCGGAGGCCCGCGACGTCAAAGGGCTGTACGCCAAGGCGCGCGCCGGCCAGCTGGCGAACTTTACCGGGATCGACAGCCCCTACGAGCCGCCCGAGGCGCCCGAGCTGCGCGTCGACACCGCGGCGGAGAGCGCCGAGGCCGCGGCGGACCGGATCGTCGCGTGGCTGCTGGAGCGCGAGGAGGGATAGGGGCGGCTGGCGCGCGCGGCAGCGGATGAGGCAGTCGGCGAGTTCTTCCTAAGATCCTCCCCGCATGGCGGGGAGGGGGACCGCGCCGCCAAGCGGCGTGGTGGAGGGGGCTCACCACGCAGCGCAGCGCCCGCGGAGGCCCTACCTTCCCAGCCGGCGGTGGAGGGGGCTCCGCACGCAGCGCAGCGCCCGCGGAGGCCCCCCTCCACCATGCTGCGCATGGTCCCCCTCCCCGTGCCGGGGAGGATCGGGTACCCGCACGATCGCGATCAGTCACAACCCGCTCGCCCCCGCCGATGCGCTCCGCTACCGCCGCCGCACATGCGCAAGCTCCTGATCCCTGTCGCGATCCTCGCCTCCGCCCCGGCCGCGGCGCAGGACGCTCCCGCCCCGCCGGCCGATATCGTCGTCACCGGCCGCGGGCTCGACGAGCGCGCCGGCGACCGCGCCTTCTCCATCGTCACGATCGACCAGGAGCGGCTGCGCGCCAACGCCAGCGACCGGCTCGAGAGCGTGCTCGCCGACGTCGCCGGGCTGCAGCAGTTCCGCCGCTCCGACTCGCGCTCGGCCAACCCCACCAGCCAGGGGATCAGCCTGCGCGGCATCGGCGGCAACGCCTCCAGCCGCGCCCTGCTGCTGCTCGACGGCGTGCCCGAGACCGACCCGTTCGGCGGCTGGGTGCCGTTCCCGGCCTATGCCACCGACCGGCTCGGCCGCGTCCGAGTCACCCGCGGCGGCGGCAGCGGCTATCTCGGCGCGGGGGCGCTGGCGGGCACGGTCGAGCTGGAGAGCGCCGACCCGCGCCAGCTCGCGCCGGTGATGGCGTCGCTCGCCTATGGCAGCCGCGACTCGGTCGATGCGAACGCCTCGGCGACGCTGACCAGCGGCGTCGGCTTCGCCACCGTCTCGGGCGCGTACCAGCGCGGGGACGGCTTCATCCCGACCGTGCGCGAGGACCGCGGCCCGGCCGACCGCGCGGCGCCCTACGAGCAGGCCTCGGGGGCGGTGCGCGGCGTGATCGCGCTGGCGCCCGCGGTCGAGCTCCAGGCCAATGTCTCGGCCTTCACCGACACGCGCGAGCGCGGCACCGCCTTCACCGACAATCGCAGCGAGGGCGCCGACGCCAGCCTGCGCCTGGTCGGGCGTGGGCGATGGGGCTTCACCGCTCTGGCCTATCTCCAGACGCGCGCCTTCGCGTCACGCTTCGCCAGCGTCGACGCGGCGCGCACCCGCGCCACCGAGACGCTCAACCAGTATAACACGCCCGCGACCGGCACCGGTGCGCGGCTGGAGATCGCGCCGCCGGTGGGCGAGGGGCGCGAGCTGCGGCTCGGCGCGGAGTGGCGCGACGTCAGCGGGCGCACGCAGGAGCTGTACACCTTCGTCAACGCCGCGCCGACGCGCCGCCGCGTCGCCGGCGGCGACCAGCGCACGCTCGGCGCCTTCGCCGATGCCAGCGCCACGCTCGGCACGCTGACGCTCACCGCGGGCGGGCGAGTCGACTGGTGGCGGATCGACGGGGGCTTCCTGCGCGAGACCCCGCTGGCGGCGGGGGCGGCGCTGACCGACGCGCGCTTCGCCGACCGCAGCGGCAGCGAGGCGACCGGGCGCGTCGGCGCGGCCTGGGCGCCGGTGCGCGCGGTGACGTTCCGCGCGGCGGGCTATCGCGGCTGGCGGCTGCCGACGCTCAACGAGCTGTACCGCCCCTTCCGCGTCGGCGCCGACGCCACCGCGGCCAACGCCGCGCTCGCGCCCGAGGCGCTGACCGGCGTCGACGGCGGCGTTACGCTCGCGCCGCTCGCCGGGCTGGCGCTGACCGCGACGGTGTTCTGGAACCGGCTCGACGACGCGATCGCCAACGTCACCGCGGGCAATGGGCCGGGGACCTTCCCCGGGGTCGGCTTCGTCGCTGGGGCGTATCGCGTGCGGCAGAACCTCGACTCGATCCGCTCGCGCGGGGTGGAGCTCGACGCGCGCTGGACGCTCGGCGCGGTGACCGCCTCGGGCTCGTGGAGCCACGTCGACCCGCGCGTCGCGGCGAGCGGCGCGGCCGCCGCGCTCGACGGGCTGCGCCCGGCGCAGACGCCGCTCGACCAGCTCTCCGCGACGCTCGGCTGGCGGCGCGACCGGTTGGCCGCGTCGGCGACGCTGCGCCACGTCGCGCGCCAGTTCGAGGACGACCAGAACCTCCGCGCGCTGGCGCCGGCGACCACGCTCGACGGCTATCTCGCGCTGCCGCTGACCCGGACGGTGGCGGTGGAGGCGCGCGCGGAGAACCTCTTCGACGCGCGCGTCGAGGCCGGGGTCAGCGGCGCCGATGTGGTCGAGCGCGCCACGCCGCGCACCTTGTGGCTGGGGCTGCGCTTCCGCGGGGGGTGAGTCGCTGCGCGTCCCAAGGGGAGGCTGGCGATCGAAGACGAACATACACCTCGTCGCCCGTGAGAGTATCCTTCTGCGACGCTCTTCCGCCATCCCGGACTTCCTCCGGGACCTACCGTGCCGCATGTTCCTCGAACATCGCTTCTGCGGAGGAGTGGTTCTGGGACAAGTCCGTGATGACGGCAGGTGAGCGTCCCTGGCGTCGAAGGGGGGCTGAAGGGGAGGGCCAAGTCAGCCCCTACTTGCCCCTGAAGGGCAGGGACAATCGTTCTCTCCTCCGCCCGCGCGTCACGCCGTGACAATGATCCCGTCGCACACCGTCACCGGCCAGGCCGCCAGCCGCGCGCCGACGCACGGTCCCGCGACGCAGGCGCCGTCCTCGACGCGGAACAGCGCGCCGTGCCACGAACAGCGCACGTGGCCCGCGGCGACGTAATCGTCGAGCACCTGCGCCAGCGGCAGCCCGGCGTGCGGGCAGCGGTCGATATAGCCGAACACCGCTTCCCCGCGCCGCACCACGAAGCCGTGGAACCGCCCCGCGCGCAGCTGGAGCACGAAGTTGCGCGCCGCGCCGTCCGCGACCGCGTCGAGCGGCGCGAGCGCGACGCCCGCTGGGGTCGCGTCGACGCGCGCGCCCGCCGGCGCGCTCGCGGCGCCCTCGGCCTCGCCCGCGCTCATCCGCGCGACGTCACCTGCGCCTTGGGGAAATCCTTCCACACCGCGTCATAGTCGAGCTGCGCGTGCGCCAGCGCGTGCGACGTCGGGCGATAGGGCCAGCAGCTCTCGAGCATGAAGGCCATCGTGCCGTCGATCTTGTGCGGCTTCAGCTCGGCCTCGGAGGCGCCGCGCCAGCTCGCCAGGTCGGGGCCGTGCCCAGCCATCATGTTGTGGAGCGACAGCCCGCCCGGGCGGAAACCCTCGGCCTTGGCGTCATAGGCGCCGGTGATCAGCCCCATCGCCTCGCTCATCACGTTGCGGTGGAACCAGGGCGGGCGGAACGTGTCCTCCGCCACCATCCAGCGCGGCGGGAAGATCACGAAGTCCGCGTTGGCGCGGCCGGGCACGTCGCTCGGGCTGGTCAGCACGGTGAAGATCGACGGGTCGGGATGGTCGAAGCTGACCGTGTTGATCGTCATGAAGCGCGCGAGGTCGTAGCGCCACGGCGCGAGATTGCCGTGCCACGCCACCACGTCGAGCGGGCTGTGGTCGAGCGTGGTCGTCCACAGCGTGCCGAGGAACTTCTGGATCACCTCGGTCGGGCGATCCTCGTCCTCGTAGCGCGCGACGGGGGTCTCGAAATCGCGCGGGTTGGCGAGGCCGTTGGCGCCGATCGGGCCGAGATCGGGGAGGCGGAACAGCGCCCCGTGGTTCTCCGCGACATAGCCGCTGGCGTGGCCGTCGGGCAGGGTGGCGCGGAAGCGTACCCCGCGCGGCACCAGCGCGACCTGCCCGGGCGCGACCTCGACCCGGCCGAGCTCGGTGTCGAGCCGCAGCCGCCCGGCCTGGGGGATGAACAGCAGCTCGCCGTCCGAGTCCATGAAGACGCGGTCGGTCATGTCGCGGTTCGCGGCATAGACGTGGAGCGCGACCCCCTCCAGCTCGGTCGGGTCGCGGTTGGCGAGCATCGTGACCAGGCCGTCGACGAGGTCGGTCGGCGCCGCGGGCGCGGCGAGCGGGTCCCAGCGCAGCCGGTTGGGGGCGAGCGGCGCGGAGTCGGTGCCGGGGGCGAGCAGCGCCGCGCCGGCGTAGCGGCGGTACGGTGGGTGCTCGGCGGTGGGGCGCAGGCGGTAGAGCCAGGAGCGGCGGTTCTCATGGCGCGGCGCGGTGAAGGCGGTGCCGGAGAGCTGCTCGGCGTAGAGCCCGAAGGCGGGTCGCTGGGGCGAGTTGCGCCCGACCGGCAGCGCGCCGGGCACCGCCTCGGTCGAGACGTGGTTGCCGAAGCCGGGGATATAGTCGCTCATGCGCCGCTCCTCTCGATGGTGCCACGGGTAAGGTCGGGTCGATCGCTGTCGACGTCGTTCGCCACGGCGTGCAAGTCGGCCGTCTGCCGCGTCCGGGGCTCCGCCACTAGACGCCCGCCTTCCACCGCGATCTCCCCTCCTTCGCCATCCCCTTGCAGGCGGGGATCCATAAACGCTGACGTCGGTGCAAGAAGCGCAGCATCAGCGCGTCTGGATCCCCGCCTGCGCGGGGATGACGAAGGAGGGAGGGGCGGGCTGCGACGATAAAGGAGACCCGTCCGGTACTCGCCCGCCGCCCGCCGCCCGCTCTCACGCATCTACCGTGATCACCCCGCGGCGGATCTGGTCGAGCTCGATCGACTCGTACAGCGCCTGGAAATTGCCGTTGCCGAACCCCTGGTTGCCCTTGCGCTGGATGATCTCGAAGAAGATCGGCCCCACCATCGTCTCGGTGAAGATCTGGAGCAGCAGCCCCTCCTCGCCGACGTTGCCGTCGATCAGGATGCGGTTCTCGCGCAGCCGCTCGAGGTCCTCGCCATGGCCGGGGACGCGCTGGTCGACCAGCTCGTAATAGGTCTCGATCGTGTCCTGCAGCCGCACCCCGCGCGCGCGCAGCCGCTCCACCGTGGCGTAGATGTCGTCGGTGGTGAGCGCGAGATGCTGGATGCCCTCGCCGTTATAGTCGCGGATGAACTCCTCGATCTGGCTCTTGTCGTCCTGGCTCTCGTTGAGCGGGATGCGGATCGCGCGGTCGGGCGCGATCATCGCCTGGCTGAACAGGCCGGTCGCCTTGCCCTTGATGTCGAAGTACTTCTGCTCCTCGAAGCCGAAGATCTGGCCGTAGAATTCGGCCCAGACCCGCATCTGGCCGCGACGGACATTGTGGGTGAGATGGTCGAGCAGGTCGAGCCCGACGTTGTTCTCGGCCTCTGCCTCGGCGGCGCCGGGCACCTCGTCCCAGTCGTCGTAGATCGAGCCCGCCGCGCCGTGGCGGTCGACCAGGTAGAGCAGCGAGCCGCCGATCCCCTCCAGCGCGGGGATGTCGTCGAGCGCCTGCCCCGCGGGCGCGGGTCGGGCGCCGCGCGCGACCGCGGCGTCATAGGCGGCGCGCGCGTCCTGGACGCGGAACGCCATCGCGCTCGCCGACGGCCCGTGCGCGGCGCGGAAGTCGGCGGCGTGGCCGCTCGCCTCGCGGTTGATCAAGAGATTGATGCGGCCCTGCTTGTAGCGGGTGAGCGCGCGCGTCGGGTGGGTCGCGGCGGCGACGAAGCCCATCGCCTCGAACTGCGCGGCGAGCGCGTCCGGGTCGGGCGCGGTGAACTCGCAGAACTCGAAGCCGTCGAGCCCCATCGGATTGACGTCGATATGCTGCATGGTCAGCCTCTCTGGTATCGATAGATACGATATCAGGTGAGACCAGTCGCGGTCAACGCGGTCGTGATGGGTCGGCGCGGCGACGGGACGCCGTGAGGAAGGTCGTTCACGCGGAGGCGCGGAGAAGGTGCGTCCGCCGCGGCAGCGGCTCTCCCTGTCTCGCTTACCGCTGCCAATCCCCTTCGTGTTCCCGTACGCGGGAGCCGAGAAGGGCGGGGCGTCGTAAGCCGTCGCCCTGCTTGACCCTTGGTTCCGGGTCCGCGGGGAGACGGCTCGGCGACGAAGAACGACCTTCTCGGCGTGACGTGAGGGGCGCGTCGCGAGTCGCGGGGTTGCCACCCCCGCGTCTCCGCGCCTCCGCGTGAAACATCCTCCTTCGCGCCTCCGCGCCGTCGCGAGAACCGACCGGTCGCCTCTCCAACGGAACGCCCGCCCGCGCCCCCTCGTTGCGAGACCGGATCAACCACGCGACCCGAGGAGCAATCATGGCCGCGCTGACCCGATCGTTGCACCGCTGGGGGCGCGAGATGCCCGAGTGGCTTCTCGGCCTCCTCTACATCGCCGCCGCGGTGGCGCTGGCGGTGGTGCTGCACCGCGTGATCGTCTGGCTGGCGCGCCGCGCCACCCGCGCGCGCCCCGACAGCACCGCCGCGGTCTTCGTCGAGCGCGTGCGCAAGCTGCTGCGCTGGCTGCTGGTCGCGATCGCTCTCGCGGCGGTCCAGCCCGCGCTCGACCTGAGCCGCGGCGCGGCGACCCTGTGGGCGCGCGCCGCCGCGCTGCTGGTGCCGGGGCTGATGGGCTGGTGCGCGATCGTCGCGATCGGGACGGTGATCGACGTGATGATGCGCCGCGCGGACATCAGCGTGGAGGACAATCTGCGCGCGCGGCGGCGCCGCACCCGGCTCACCATCCTGCGCCAGATCATCGTCTCGATGGTGCTGCTGGTGACGATCTGCACCATGCTGATGACGATCCCCAGCGTGCGCAGCCTGGGGGTGACGCTGGCGGCCTCGGCGGGGCTCGCGGGCCTGGCGGTGGGCGCGGCGGCGCAGCCCGCGCTCAAGAACCTGATCGCCGGCTTCCAGATGATCTTCACCGAGCCGATCCGGATCGACGACGTCGTCATCATGGACGGCGAGTGGGGGCGGATCGAGGAGATCCGGCTCACCTATGTCGTCGTGAAGATCTGGGACGAGCGTCGGCTGGTGGTGCCGGTCTCCAAGTTCCTCGAGCAGAGCTTCCAGAACTGGACGCGCCAGTCGAGCGCGCTGCTCGGCAGCGTCTTCTGGTATCTCGACCCGACGGTGGACGTCGACCGGCTGCGCGCGAAGCTGGGCGAGATCGTCACGAGCAACCCGCGCTGGGACAAGCGCTTCTGGAACCTGCAGGTGACCGACACCAAGGCGGACGGCTCGATCGAGCTGCGCGGGCTGATGACCGCGCGCGACGCCTCCACCGCCTTCGACCTGCGCTGCGACGTGCGCGAGGCGCTGCTGGCGTACATCCGTGCCGAGATGCCCGAGGCGCTGCTGCGGCGGCGGGTGGTGGTCGACGGGGAGGCGGCGCGGTCGGGCGGGGCGCAGTTGCCCTTGCCATGAGGCGAGGGGGCGGGGGGTGGTGGCGGCCCGCGCGACGCCTGAGGCGAAGCTCCACGTCAGCCCCCTAAAGGGAGAGCCTCGGCGTCAGCCCGTCCGCTCCCTCACCTCGACCCGCTCGAGCGCGCCGAGGAACTCGCTGGCCCACCAGGTCACGTCCTGGGCCTGGACGCCCGCCATCAGTTTTTCCCAGCGGCGCACGCGCTCGTCGCGTGGCATGCGCAGCGCCTGCCAGATCGCGTCGGACACTTCCTCCGCGCTATACGGGTTGACCAGCAGCGCCTCGGGCATCTGCTCGGCCGATCCGGCGAAGCGCGAGAGGACCAGCACGCCCGGATCCTCCGGGTTCTGCGCGGCGACATATTCCTTCGCCACCAGGTTCATGCCGTCGCGCAGCGGGGTCACCAGCCCGATCTTGGCGGCGCGGTAGATGCCGGCGAGCTGGTCGCGGGGGTAACCCTGGTTGACGTAGCGGATCGGCACCCAGTCGACGTCGGCATATTCGCCGTTGATCCGTCCCGAGATCTGCTCGAGCGAGGTGCGGATGCGCTGGTAACTCTCCACCGAGACGCGGCTGGGCGGCGCGACCTGGAGCAGGAACACCTCCTTGCGCTCCTCGGGATGCTCGATGAGGAAGCGCTCATAGCCGAGGAAGCGCTCCTCCAGCCCCTTGGAATAGTCGAGCCGGTCGACGCCGACGATCATGTCGCGCCCGGTCGCGCTGTCGCGCATGCGGCGATAGGCGAGCCGCGCCGCGACCCCGTTGGACATGCCGGCGAACTCGGCCGCGTCGATCCCGATCGGGCAGGCCACCAGCTTGACGGAGCGGTCGCCCAGCCGCGCGATGCCGTGCTCGTCGACGGTCGCGCCCATGTCCTGGATCGCGAAGTCGCGGAAGGAGTCGAGCCACTCGGCGGTGTGGAAGCCGATCAGGTCATAGGCGAACAGCGTCTCCACCAGCTCGCGCGCGTTCGGCAAGGTGCCGAGCAGGCGGCGCGGCGGCCAGGGGATGTGGAGGAAGAAGCCGATCTTGTTGCGGCACCCGCGCTCGCGCAGCTCGGCGCCCAGCGGGAACATGTGATAGTCCTGGATCCACACCAGGTCGTCGGGCTCGATCAGCGGTCGGACGGTGTCGGCGAAGCGCTGGTTGGTGCGTTGATAGCCGCCCGCGAACTCGCGCTCATATTCGGCCAGGTCGATGCGATAGTGGAACAGCGGCCACAACGTCCGGTTGGCGTAGCCGTCGTAATATTCCTGGACGTCCTGCTCCTCCAGGTCGACCGTCGCGGTCGTCACGCCCTGGTTGCGCTGGAAGTTGATATGGCCGTTGAAATGGTCGGTCTGCTCGCCCGACCAGCCGAACCACAATCCGCCGCGGTCGCGGAGCGCCGCCGCCATCGCGACCGCGAGCCCGCCCTGTGCCCCCGAGGTGGAGCCCTTGGGCGCGGTGACGCGGTTCGAGATGACGATCAGTCGACTCAACGGATACTACTCCACGGTTTGCTCAGCATGGCGGCGCAGTTGATCATGCCGACCAGCGAATAGGTCTGGGGATAGTTGCCCCACAGCTCCCCGCTATGGGGATCGATGTCCTCCGAGAGCAGCCCGGCCGCGGTGCAGCGCGTCAGCATCTCCTCGAACAGCGCGCGCGCCTCGTCGCTCCGGCCGGTGAGGTACAAGGCCTCGATCAGCCAGAAGGTGCAGACGTTGAACGCGGTCTCGGGCAGGCCGAAATCGTCCTCGGTGTCGTAGCGCAGCATCGTCGAGCCGCGCCTGAGCCCGGTCTCGATCGCGGCGAGCGTGTCGAGGAAGCGCGGGTCGTCCGCCTCGAGGAAGCGCAGGTCGAGCAGCTGGAGCACGCTGGCGTCGAGGTCGTCGCCCGCGAAGGTGGCGGACATGCGCCGCGTCTCCTCGCGCCACGCCGCGGACTCGATGCGGTCGCGGATCACCTGCGCGCGCTCGGCCCAGAGCGCCTCGCGCTCGGGCAGCCGCAGCCGCTCGGCGGCGTTGGCGAGCCGGTCGCACGCCGCCCAGCACATCGCCGAGCTGTAGGTATGGACGCTCTGGCGCGTGCGCAGCTCCCACAGCCCGGCGTCGGGCTGGTCGTAATAGGCCCAGGCACGCTCGCCGACGCGCTCCAGCGCCTCGAAATCCTCGACCCCGCTCAGCCGGAACAGGCGATGGTCGAAGAAGGCGTGGACCGAGCACAGCACGATCTGGCCGTAGGCATCGTGCTGGATCTGCTCGGCGGCCTGGTTGCCGACGCGCACCGGCCCCATGCCGCGATAGCCCGTCAGCTGCGCCTCGATCCGCTCGGGCAGCTGCGCCTCGCCGAGGACGCCGTACAGAGGCTGGATATGCCCGCCGCGCGCGGCGTCGACGATGTTGCGCAAGTAACCGAGATAGCCCTCCAGCACGTCGAGCGCCCCGAGCCGGTTGAGCGCCTGCACGGTGTAATAAGCGTCGCGGATCCAGCAGTAGCGATAGTCCCAGTTGCGCTGCGAGTCCGCGTGCTCGGGCACCGAGGTGGTCAGCGCCGCGACGATCGCGCCGGTCTCCTCGTGCTGGCACAATTTGAGCGTGATGGCGCAGCGGATCACGGTCTCCTGCCATTCCAGCGGCACCGCCAGCCCGCGCACCCAGCCCTGCCACTCCTGGGTGGTGCGGTAGAGCATCAGGTCGACGGTGCTGGCGAGGTCGCCCTGGAAGCTCTCGTCCGGCCCGAGGAAGAAGTGGAGTGGGCGCTCGACGCGGAAGGCGTGCTCGCCCTGCACCATCGCGATCGGCGCGGTGGTGGTGAGCCGCAGCGCGATCGTGTCGAGCAGCAGCCGCAGGTGGTTGGAGCCGCCGATCTGCTCGCGGCAGCCGCCGCCCCAGCCGCAGGTCGGGCGCAGCCTGACGCGGACGCGCGGGCTGCCCGCGACGGGGCGGACGATCCGGGCATAGCCGACCGGGCGATAGGTGCGGCCCTCGCGCTGGAAGCGCGGGCAGAAGTCGATCACCTCGATCGCGCCGCCGTGGCTGTCGGTGTGGCGCGTGATCAGGATGGGCGTGTTGCGGACATATTCCTGCTCGACCGAGACGCTGTCCTCGATCTCGATGCCCCAATAGCCGGTCTCGGGTGCCTCGCCGCCGAGCAGCGCGGAGAACAGCGGGTCACCGTCGACGCGCGGCACGCAGCCCCAGACGAAGCGGCCGGCGCGGTCGACCAGCGCGCTCACCTGGCAATTGCCGATCGGCCACAGGTCGAGGTTGGTCATCACGTCTCCGTCGGGTGAGGGGAGGGGCAGGCGGCGGCGAGCCAGGCGAGCGCGCCGGCGACGTCGTCGAGCCGATAGGCGGCGTCGGTGTCGCGCACGGGGCCCACCAGCACGCCCGCGCCCCCCTGGGCGCGCGCGGCGGCGAAGCCCGCCTCGTCGGTCACGTCGTCCCCCATGAACACAGGACGCGTGTGGCGCCGCGCGGGTTCCGCCATCAGCAGGTCGACCGCGCTGCCCTTGTCGCGCCCGCGCAGCCGCAGCTCGGCCACCATCTTGCCGTGCTGCACCTTGAGGTCGTGCGCCGCGGCGAGGTCGTCGGCGAGCCGAGTCACCGCCTCCTGCGCGTCGGGTGCGCGGCGATAGTGGAGGCCGACGCCGTAGGGCTTGTCCTCGATCAGCACGCCGGGGTGGCGCGCGGCGAGCGCGCGCGCGGCGGCGAGCGCCTCGTCCAGCGCGGGCGGGCGCTCGGGGGCGTAGCAGCCGCCGTCGGCGCCCGCGATCTCCAGCCCGTGGCTGCCCGCGACGGTGAGTAGCGCCGGGGCGAGCAGCGCGCGCACCTCGGCGACCGGGCGCCCGCTGACGATCGCGACGCGCCCGTCGAGCGCGTCGACCAGCCGCGCGAGCAGACTCGGAACATGGTCGGCGACCGCGACCGCGTCGGGCGTGTCGGCGATCTCGACCAGCGTGCCGTCGAAGTCGAGGAACAGGCTGGCGCCGGCGAGCAGGTCGGCGGGGGGCGGGGGGAGCGCGGTCATGCCGCGCGTGGTGACGGCATGTCGGGGGCGATGCAATGGGTTGCGAGGGCCCAAGATCCTCCCCGGCACGGGGAGAGGGACCATGCGCAGCATGGTGGAGGGGGGCTTCCGCACGCGAGCCGGCCCGTTCGCGGCGAGCCCCCTCCACCACCGCGCCGGCGCGCGGTGGTCTCCCTCCCCGTACCGGGGAGGATCGGCCCACTGATCGAGGCACTCCCTCAAAGCCGCGCCTTTAATCGATTTTACTCGGGATGTCGGAACGTCCTATCTCCCCGGCAACGGTGGCGGATCGTCGCGCACGGGCGCGGCGCAGGGCCACGACGCTGAGGAGAGCGAGCATGGACGCGAAGACGGGCGAAGTGGGCGGCGGCTGTCCCGTCGCCGGGCACGGCGGCGGCGGGGGCAATCGCTCGAAGCGCCAGGGCAATCGCGAGTGGTGGCCGGAGGGGCTGAGCCTCGCCGCGCTCAACCAGCATTCGCCGCGCTCCAACCCGCTCGGCGCCGACTTCGACTATGCCGCGGCGTTCGCCACGCTCGACCTCGACGCGGTGATGGCCGACCTCAAGGCGCTGATGACCGACTCGCAGGACTGGTGGCCGGCCGACTTCGGTCATTACGGCGGCCTGTTCATCCGTCTCGCGTGGCACTCGGCGGGCACCTATCGCATCACCGACGGGCGCGGCGGCGCCGGCGGCGGGCAGCAGCGCTTCGCCCCGCTCAATTCCTGGCCCGACAACGCCAGCCTCGACAAGGCGCGGCGCCTGCTGTGGCCGATCAAGCAGAAGTACGGCAACGCGCTGAGCTGGGCGGACCTGTTCGTGCTGGTCGGCAATGCCGCGCTCGAATCGATGGACTTCAAGACCTTCGGCTTCGCCGGCGGCCGCGCCGACACCTGGGAGCCCGAGGAGCTGTTCTGGGGCCCCGAGGGAACCTGGCTCGGCGACGAGCGCTACTCGGGCGAGCGCCAGCTCCACCCGGGCCTCGGCGCGGTGCAGATGGGCCTCATCTACGTCAACCCCGAGGGGCCGAACGGCGAGCCCGACCCGGCGCGCTCGGCGCATGACATCCGCGAGACGTTCGGCCGCATGGCGATGAACGACGAGGAGACAGTGGCGCTGATCGCGGGCGGCCACACCTTCGGCAAGACCCACGGCGCGGGCGACCCGTCGTTCATCGGCGCCGAGCCCGAGGGCGCGGTGATCGAGGACCAGGGGCTCGGCTGGCGCAGCAAGTTCGAGAGCGGCGTCGGCGCGCACGCGATCACCTCGGGGCTCGAGGTGACGTGGAGTCAGACGCCGACGCGATGGTCGAACCACTATCTCGAGAATCTGTTCGGCTTCGAGTGGGAGCTGACCAAGAGCCCCGCGGGCGCGCACCAGTGGGTCGCCAAGGACGCCCCCGAGGACGTGCCCGACGCCTTCGACCCGAACAAGAAGCACCGCCCGACGATGCTCACCTCGGACATCGCGCTGCGTGCCGACCCGGCCTATGAGGCGATCTCGCGCCGTTTCCTCGCGAATCCGGACGAGTTCGCCGACGCCTTCGCGCGCGCCTGGTTCAAGCTGACCCACCGCGACATGGGCCCGCGCGAGCGCTACCTCGGCAAGCTCGTGCCTGAGGAGACGCTGATCTGGCAGGACCCGATCCCCGCGTGCGACCATCCCGTGATCGAGGCGGGCGAGATCGCCGACCTCAAGGCCAAGCTGCTCGGGCTCGGCTTCACCGTGCCGCAGCTCGTGTCGGTGGCCTGGGCCTCGGCCTCGACCTTCCGCGGCTCGGACAAGCGCGGCGGCGCCAACGGCGCGCGCATCCGCTTCGCGCCGCAGAAGGACTGGGACGTCAACGATCCCGCGCTGCTCGCGCAGGTGCTGCCGAGGTTGGAGCAGGTGAAGGCCGAGTTCGACGCCGCTGCCGGCGGCGGCAAGAAGGTGTCGATCGCCGACCTGATCGTGCTGGCGGGCACCGCCGCGGTGGAGAAGGCGGCGCGCGACGGCGGCGTGGCGGTGGAGGTGCCGTTCACCCCCGGCCGGATGGACGCGAGCGAGGAATGGACCGACGCGCACTCGTTCCAGGCGCTCAAGCCGATGGCCGACGGCTTCCGCAACTATTACTGGGACGGCGCCTTCATGGCGCCTGAGGAGGCGCTGGTCGACAAGGCGCAGCTGATGCGGCTGACCGCGCCGGAGATGACCGTGCTGGTCGGCGGGTTGCGCGTGCTCGGCGCCAACGCCTTCGGCGCCAAGGAGGGCGTGTTCACCGACCGCGTCGGCGTGCTGACCAACGACTTCTTCGTCAACCTGCTGACGATGGAGAATGAGTGGGTCGCGACCGAGTCGAACAACCGCTTCCAGGGCATGAACCGCAGGACCAAGGCGCCGACCTGGACCGCGACGCGGGTGGACCTGATCTTCGGCTCGCAGTCCGAGCTGCGCGCGCAGGCCGAGGTCTACGCCCAGTCGGACTCGAAGGAGAAGATGGTCCGCGACTTCGTCAAGGCGTGGGACAAGGTGATGAACGCCGATCGCATCGACCAGCTCAAGCCGGCCGACGCGTTCAGCCAGAAGCTGTCGGCCTGAGCCAAGGCGGCGACCTCGCCCCACGCGGGCGGGGTCGCGTCTGTCACCCAGACCAGCCCCGTTCGTGCGGACGCCACCGTGCTCCTGCGCAAGCAGGAGCCCAGAGCCACGAGCGGCATCTCTGCGGCCCTGGGCTCCGGCGTTCGCCGGAGCACGGGTCGTCTTCGATAGGTCGCACTCTAGCTGAAGCGGCGGCCTGTCCCGCCGCGCCGCTTCACCTCCCGCTCCCGCCCCGCTAGAGCGCTCGCCGAGCAGCGCCGGCCGAGGAGCCGGCGCGCAGATGACAGGCGCGCGCGCCGCACGGGAGATGGACGATGGACAGGATCGGCGTGATCGGCGCGGGGCAGATGGGGGCGGGGATCGCGCAGGTCGCCGCCGCGGCGGGCGCGCACGTGCTGCTCGCCGACGTCGATCAGGCGCGCGCCGCCCAGGGACGCGACGGCATCGCCAAGCGGCTGGCGCGCGACGTCACCAAGGAGAAGATCGACGCCGCGGCGCGCGACGCGACGCTCGCCCGGATCGAGCCGGTCGCGGGCTATGACGCCATGTCCGATTGCGCGCTGGTGATCGAGGCGGCGACCGAGCGCGAGGAGATCAAGCGCGCGATCTTCGCGGGTGTCGGCCCGGTGCTGGGCGGCGAGGCGATCCTCGCCACCAACACCTCGTCGATCCCGATCACGCGGCTGGCGCAGGCGGCGCCCGACCCGGCGCGCTTCATCGGCGTGCATTTCTTCAACCCCGTGCCGGTGATGGGGCTGATCGAGGTGATCCGCGGCCTCGCCACCGCCGACGCCACGGTGGCGGCGATCGAGCGCTTCGCCGCGCGGCTGGGCAAGCGCGTGGTCCATGCCAGCGACGCGCCCGGCTTCATCGTCAACCGCGTGCTGATGCCGTACATCAACGAGGCGGTGTTCGCGCTGGGCGAGGGCGTCGCGACGATCCCCGACATCGACGCCGCCTGCCAGCTCGGGCTCAACCACCCGATGGGGCCGCTGACGCTGGCGGACTTCATCGGGCTCGACACCTGCCTCGAGATCACGCGCGTGCTGTTCGAGGGCACCGGCGATCCCAAGTTCCGCCCCGCGCCGCTGCTGGTGAAATACGTCGAGGCGGGCTGGTACGGGCGCAAGAGCGGACGCGGGTTCTACGATTACTCGGGCGAGACGCCGGTCGCGACCCGGTGAGACCCTTGGATCCTCCCCGGCACGGGGAGGGGGACCAGCCGCAGGCTGGTGGAGGGGGGCTTCCGCAGGCGCTGCGCTTCGTGGCGAGCCTCCTCCACCACCGCGCGATGCGCGGCGGTCCCCCTCCCCGTGCCGGGGAAGATCTCCCCCTCGCTTGACGTGCCCGCTCCCGCCACCCACCCTCGCGCGTACACGTAAGGACCGCTACCGACCGCTTATGCAGCTCGTCATCGTCGAATCGCCCGCCAAGGCGAAGACCATCGAAAAGTACCTGGGCTCCGACTATCGCGTGCTCGCGAGCTACGGCCATATCCGCGACCTGCCGCCGCGCGACGGCTCGGTGAACCCCGACGAGGGGTTCGCGATGGAATGGGAGAATTACGCGGACAAGGCCAAGCAGCTCAAGGCGATCGCCGATCTGGCCAAGACCGCAGACCGGCTGATCCTCGCGACGGATCCGGACCGCGAGGGCGAGGCGATCTCGTGGCACGTCCAGGAGGTGCTGGCCAAGCGCAAGGTGCTGCCCAAGGACGTCCAGCGGGTCACCTTCAACGCCATCACCAAGCCCGCGGTGACGCAGGCGATGGCCAACCCGCGCCAGCTCGACACCGACCTGATCGACGCCTATCGCGCCCGCCGCGCGCTCGACTATCTCGTCGGCTTCACGCTCTCGCCGGTGCTGTGGCGCAAGCTGCCGGGCGCCAAGTCGGCCGGGCGCGTCCAGTCGGTCGCGCTGCGGCTGATCGTCTCGCGCGAGCGCGAGATCGAGGCCTTCCGCGCGCAGGAATATTGGTCCGTCACCGCCAACCTCGAGCACGACGGCACACCCTTCGTCGCGCGGCTGGCGCAATGGGAGGGCAGGAAGCTCGACCGGCTCTCGATCGGCAACGAAGGCGACGCACTGCGCGCGAAGGCCGACGTCGAGGCCGGCAATTTCTCGGTCCAGTCGGTCGAGACCAAGCCCGCCACGCGCAACCCGCCGCCGCCCTTCACCACCTCGACGCTGCAGCAGGAGGCGGCGCGCAAGCTCGGCTTCTCCGCCGATCACACGATGCGGATCGCGCAGCAGCTCTACGAGGACGGCGCGATCACCTACATGCGGACCGACGGCGTGCAGATGGACGGCAGCGCCATCTCCGCCGCGCGCGCCGCGATCGCGCAGCGCTACGACGGCGGCTATGTCCCGGACAAGCCGCGGATGTACCAGACGAAGGCGAAGAACGCGCAGGAGGCGCACGAGGCGATCCGCCCGACCGACTTCGGGCGCGACCGAGTCGGTTCGGGCGACCACGCGCGGCTGTACGATCTGGTGTGGAAGCGTGCGCTGGCGAGCCAGATGGCGTCGGCGCGGATGGAGCGCACGACCGTGGAGCTGGCCGACGGCACCGGCCGCCACGTGCTGCGCGCCACCGGGCAGGTGGTGCTCTTCCCCGGCTATCTCGCGCTCTACGAGGAGGGGCAAGATGATAGCCAGGACGAGGACGCCCGGCGCCTGCCGCGGCTGCGCGAGGGCGACTCGCCGGCCAAGAAGGGCGTCGACGCCGAGCAGCATTTCACCCAGCCGCCGCCGCGCTTCTCCGAGGCGTCGCTGGTCAAGCGCATGGAGGAGCTCGGGATCGGCCGGCCCTCGACCTATGCCTCGATCATCAAGACGCTGAAGGACCGCGCCTACGTCCGCGTCGAGAAGAACCGCTTCTTCGCCGAGGAGAGCGGCCGGCTGGTGACCGCCTTCCTCGAGCGCTTCTTCGAGCGCTACGTCGGCTACGACTATACCGCGGGGCTGGAGGAGGAGCTGGACGACGTCTCGGGCGGGCGCGCGCAGTGGCAGGCGGTGCTCGAGGCGTTCTGGCGCGACTTCAAGCCGCGCACCGCCGAGGTGATGGAGCAGAAGCCGAGCGAGGTCACCGCGCAGCTCGACCAGTTTCTCGCGCCCTATCTCTTCCCCGACAAGGCCGACGGCACCGACCCGCGGCTGTGCCCCGCGTGCCATGTCGGCAGCCTGGCGCTGCGCGGCGGCAAGTTCGGCGCGTTCATCGCGTGCAGCAACTATCCCGAGTGCAAGTACACGCGCCGCTTCGCGCAGGGCGGCGAGGCGAGCGAGGACGCGACTCCCGAGCAGCTCGGCCACGATCCCGAGACCGGGCTGCCGGTCGAGCGCAAGTCGGGCCGCTTCGGCCCGTACATCCAGCTCGGCGACGGCAAGGACGCCAAGCGCGCCTCGATCCCCAAGGACATCGGCGAGCTCGACCTGGAGATGGCGCTCAAGCTGCTCCATTTGCCGCGCGTGATCGGCCAGCACCCGGAGACGGGCAAGGACATCGCCGCCAGCATCGGGCGCTACGGCCCCTATCTGGTGCACGAGGGCAAATACGCGCGGTTGCACTCCACCGCCGAGGTGTTCGAGACCGGCATGAACGCCGCGGTGGTGAAGCTCGCCGAGGCGGCGGCGGGGGGCGGGCGACCGCAGCGCGGCGCCGCGCGGGCGCCGCTCAAGGTGCTGGGCGCGCACCCGCGGACCGAGGCCGAGCTGCGGCTGATGGAGGGGCGCTACGGTCCCTACGTGACGGACGGCACCACCAACGCGACGTTGCCCAAGACGATCGCGCCCGATCAGCTCACGCTGGAGGAGGCGGCGCAGCTGATCGACGACCGCGCCGCCGCGGCGCCGGCCAAGAAGCCGGTCAGGAAGAAGGCGCCGGCGAAGAAGCCCGCGGCGGCGAGGGCGGAGGCGGGCGCCGCGAAGGCGCCGGCGAAGAAGGCGGTGGCGAAGAAGGCACCCGCGAAGAAGGCGGCGGCGAAGAAGTAGCGCGGGGCCAGAGAGCGGCGGCAATCCCTCCCCGCGAGCGGGGAGGGGGATCGCCTCACGCGACCAGGCCCGCTCGCGGAGCGTCCCCTCCGTCAGCGCTCACGCGCTGCCACCTCCCCGTGCCGGGGAGGATCGAGGGGACTCACACCCTCGCGCACCGGCGTCATCCTGAACTCGTCCCAGGATCCACCCGTCCGCGCGCTCCTCGCACGATTGCATGGGCGGGACCGTGGATCCTGAGACGAGCTCAGGATGACGGTAGAGCGCAGGGAACGAACGTCACGCCCACCGCCACTTGCGTCACGCCTGTCGCCGCAGCGCCGTCATCGACCGGGCGCCGCGAGCGAGCGGCGGGTCAGGCGGCGCGGCGGGTGCCGAGCGCCAGCACGTCGCGCGCCGCGCGCTGCGCGGTCGCGATCTCGCGCGCGGTCATGTCCTCGGCCACCTCGGCGCGCGCCGCGGCGGCCGCCTCGTGGCCGCGCGCGGCCGCGAGATTGAACCACTTGTGCGCCTCGATCAGGTCGAGCGTCGCGCCGGCGGTACCGGTCGAATAGGCCACGCCCAGGTCATAGGCGGCATCTTCATTACCGCGGGTCGCCTCCGCGGTGCGACGCGCCAGCAGCGCGCCCTCGAAATCGGTCAGCATCTCGGATTACCCCTCTAATCCTTGGAATGAGGAGTGTTCTCGCTGATTCGAGTCTCTAATTGGTTAATCGGTTAATCCGACTTCAGTCGAACTTATCCCGCGTCCACCGCGAGATTGTCGATCAGCCGGGTGTTGCCGAGCCGCGCCGCCGCGAGCAGCTGGCGCCGCCGGCCCGGCCCCGGGTCGGGCGCGAGCGTCTCGGCGTCGACCAGCGCGACATAGTCGACCTCGAAGCCGGCGGCGGTCAGCGTCGCGGCGGCGTCGTCGAGCGTCCGCGCCGAGTCGCTCCCGCCGCGGATCGCGCGCGCCGCCACGCCCAATGCGCGCGGCAGCGCCACCGCTTTCTGGCGCTCCTCGGGGGAGAGATAGACGTTGCGCGACGACAGCGCGAGCCCGTCGTCCTCGCGCTGCGTCGGCACGCCGGTGATCTCGACGTCGAGGTCGAGGTCGGCGACAAGGCGCCGCACCACCGCGAGCTGCTGGAAGTCCTTCTCGCCGAAATAGGCGCGGGTCGGGCGCACCTGGTTGAAGAGCTTGGCGACCACGGTGGCGACGCCGTCGAAATGGCCCGGCCGCGCCGCGCCGTCGAGCCCCTCGCTCACTCCCCTCACCGAGACGTTGGTGGCGAAGCCCGCCGGGTACATCTGCTCCACCGGCGGCAGCCACAGCAGGTCGCAGCCCGCCTCGGTGAGCATCGCGATATCGCCGGTCTCCTTGCGCGGGTAGCGCGACAGGTCCTCGCCGGCGCCGAACTGGCGCGGGTTGACGAAGATCGACGCCACCACGGTCGTTCCCGGCCGCCGCGCCGCCTCGACCAGCGCGATATGGCCGGCGTGCAGCGCCCCCATGGTCGGCACCAGCGCCACCTCGCGGCCGCTCGCGCGCGCCGCCTCCAGCGCCGCGCGGAGCCCGGCGAGCTCCCGATATATGTCCACCCGTTACCCCTCGAAACTCGCGGCGTCGGGTTCTATGGTCGCGACGAACCGCGATCAATCAGGGATGCGACGAATTGTCCGATACCGTTGCAGGCGTGCACGACGACAGCCCGGGCGCGGGGGCGCCGGGCGGGCGCACGCACGTCATCGTCTTCGCCAACGAGAAGGGCGGGACGGGCAAGAGCACCACCGCGGTCCATGTCGCGATCGCGCTCGCGGCCAAGGGCGCGCGCGTCGCCTGCATCGACCTCGACCATCGCCAGCGCACGCTCGGCCGCTACCTGGAGAACCGCGAGTCGACGGTGAAGCGCTCGGCGATCGACCTGCCGCTGCCCGACCACGCCACCGGCGACGGCCGCGCCGACGGCATCTTCGCCGAGCTCTACCAGCGCTTCACCGACGGCTATGACTTCCTCGTGATCGACACGCCGGGGCGCGACGACCCCGCGGCGCGGCTCGCGGCGGCGCTGTCGAACACGCTGGTGACGCCGATGAACGACAGTTTCGTCGACTTCGACCTGATCGGCCAGGTCGACCCCGAGACCTACAAGGTCACCCGCCCGAGCTTCTACTCCGAGCTGATCTGGGACGCGCGCAAGGCGCGCGCGCGCGAGGACGGCACCACGATCGACTGGGTCGTGCTGCGCAACCGGCTGCAATATCTGGAGGCGCGCAATATGCGCCGCGTGTCGGACGCGCTCGACCAACTGGCGCGGCGGGTCGGCTTTCGCATCATCCCCGGCCTGGGCGAGCGCGTGATCTACCGCGAGCTGTTCCCCAAGGGGCTGACCCTGCTCGACGCCAAGGCGTTCGGCGGGATGGGGCTGAGCCACGTCGCCGCGCGCCAGGAACTGCGCGAGATGATGGCGGCGCTGGCGCTGCCCGAATCGACGATGCCGCTGTTCGCGTGAGCGGCGTGGGGCGGACCGTGTTCCTGCGCACGCGGGAACGAGAGAGGGGCGATGGCGCCACCGGATGTCGTCTGCCTGCGGCGGATAAGCTGACATCTTCTCCTCGTACCACCCCGGCGCACGCCGGGGTACAGGTGGGGAACGGCAGCGACCGAACACGATGGCCTTCCCGGCTGGACCCCGGCGTCCGCTGGGGTGGTATGTTCGAGCGGGTCGCGACGACGCGGAGCCCGACATGCTGAAGTGGCTTCTCTTCCTCGCGATCGTCTACGCGGTGTGGCGCTTCCTCCGTCCCGCGCCGAAGCGCCAGCGCTCGCCGCTGGCCGAGGCGCGCGCGCTGCTCGGCGTCACCCACGAGGCCGACGAGGCCGCGATCCGCGCCGCGCACCGCCGCCTGATCTCGGAGATCCATCCCGACCGCGGCGGCTCGCCCGAGCGCGCGCGCCAGGCCAATGCCGCGCGCGACGCGCTGCTCGCGCGCCTGCGCCGCGACTGAGCGGGGCGCCCGCGTGAGCCACCGGTTCGATCCCGTGATCCTGCGCGAATATGACGTGCGCGGCACCGTCGGCACCAACCTGTCCGAGGCGGACGCCTATGCCGTGGGGCGAAGCTTCGCGACACGGCTGCGGCGCGCGGGCGGGTCGAGCGTCGCGGTCGGCTATGACGGGCGCACCCACTCGCCCGCGCTCGAGGCGGCGCTGGTGCGCGGGCTCGGCGAGGGCGGGGTCGACGTGGTGCGGGTCGGGCTCGGGCCGTCGCCGATGCTCTATTATGCCGCGGCGACGCTCGGCGTCGACGGCGGGGTGCAGGTCACCGGCAGCCACAATCCGCGCGACGACAACGGCTTCAAGCTGGTGCTGCGGGGCGACAGCTTCTTCGGCGACGACATCGCCGATCTCGCCCGCCTCGCCGCCGCGGGCGACTGGACGAGCGGGCAGGGCGCGGTGAGCGAGCGCGACGTCCGCGCGGATTACGTCGAGCGGCTGCTCGCGGGCGACCCCGAGCGCGATCAGGGGCGACCGCTCCGCGTCGGCTGGGACGCGGGCAACGGCGCCGCGGGCGAGGCGGTGCGCGCGCTCACCGCGCGCCTGCCGGGCGAGCACCATCTGCTATACTGCGACATCGACGGCCGCTTCCCGAACCATCACCCCGATCCCACGGTCGAGGCCAACCTCGCCGACCTCAAGGCACTCGTCGCGCGCGAGAAGCTCGACCTGGGGCTCGCCTTCGACGGCGACGGCGACCGCATCGGCGCGGTCGACTCGAGCGGCCGCGTGCTGTGGGGCGACGAGATCCTGGCGCTGCTCGCCGCGCCGCTGCTCGAGGAACTGCCCGGCGCGACGATCGTCGCCGACGTGAAATCGAGCGACGCGCTGTTCGACCGGATCGCGGCGCTGGGCGGACGCGCGCTGATGTGGCGGACCGGGCACAGCGAGATGAAGTCGAAGATGAAGGAGGTGGGCGCGCCGCTCGCGGGCGAGCTGTCGGGCCATATCTTCTTCGCGCACGGTTATTACGGCTTCGACGACGCGCTGTACGCGGCGGTGCGGCTGCTGCGCGCGGTGCGGCGCGCGGGCGAGACGCTCGCGGCGTTGCGCGCGGCGCTGCCGCCGCGCTGCACCACGCCCGAGTGGCGCGTGCCGGTCGCCGAGGCGCGCAAGCTCGCGGTGGTGGCGGAGGTGGCCGAGCGGCTCGACGCCGCGGGCGCGCGGGTCGACCGCACCGACGGGGTACGGGTATCGACGGACGAGGGCTGGTGGCTGCTGCGCGCGTCCAACACGCAGGCGGCGCTGACGCTGCGCGCGGAGGCGCGCGACGCCGCCGGGCTGGCGCGGCTGGTGGCGGCGATCGACGCCGAGCTGGAGCAGAGCGGGGTGCGGCGGTAGGCGCCCCCGGAGGGTCGGGCGGCCCCGCGTGACCGGTCTGTTCCTCATCCTCCTTGGGAAGGGGAGGTGGCGCGCGCCGCACGTCGGAGGGGTGTCCACGCCAGTGAGAATCGCCGGACTCTCCGGCGGTGACACCCCTCCGTCAGGCCTGCGGCCTGGCACCTCCTTCCAGGGGAGGATCCGACCGCGCTATCCCGCGCTCGGCCCCGGCAGCCAGCTCAGGTCCACCGCGGCGAGGCGGTCGACGTGGTTGGCGCTGCGCATGAGGCGTGCCTCGTCCAGCAGGGTCACCCGGCCGCCCGAGCGCGCGATCAGCCCCTGGTCCTCGAGCTGGCGCAGCATCCGGTTGACGTGCACCGCGGTGAGCCCGGTGGCGTCGCCGATCTCCTCCTGGGTCAGCCCCAGCTGGAAGGTGTCGCCGGTGCTGTCGTCCTGGCGGCGGATCCGGTCGCGCAGGTCGAGCAGCACCGCGGCGACGCGCGCGCGCGCGGACAAGCGACCCAGCCCGGCGAGCCGGTCAGTCAGCGTGGTGCGCTCAACCTGCTCGAGCGCGGCGAGCGCGAGCGCGACGCGCGGGTGGCGGAGCACCAGCTCGGCGAGCTGCGTGCGGTCGATCGGCACCACCACGCTGTCGGCGAGTGCCAGCAGCGCGTGCGGCGCCTTGCCGAACGCGATCACCGCCATGCCGGTCAGGTCGCCCGGGAAGATGAAACGGAGGATCTGGCGGCTGCCGTCGTCCAGCAGGACATAGGCGATCAGCATGCCGCTCCTCAGCGCGAACAGCTCGGTGGAGCGTTCATTCTCGCGCACCAGCGTCACACCCTTGCGCACGGTGCGCTCGCGTTCGCCCAGCTGATCGAGCGCCGCTCGCTCGGGCGCGGTGAGGATTATCATGTCGCCGATCCTGTCGGCGAGGCTACGCGCTGGCACCCGGTGGATATCCCCTTGATCTGCACGTTCGTTACGCGGGGGAAAGACCAACGTGCATTAAACCCGATCAAGCGCGCGCGGCCGCCACCCATGTTCGCTCGTCCTTGGCGACCGAGCGGGCGTTCGATAGAGCGGCGCGATGGATCGCATTCTCATCCGCGGCGGCAACCGCCTGAACGGCCGCCTGCCCATCTCCGGCGCCAAGAACGCCGCGCTCACCCTGATGCCCTGCGCCCTGCTCACCGACGAGCCGCTGACGCTGCGCAACCTGCCGCGGCTCGCCGACGTCGACGGCTTCGGCCACCTGCTCAACCAGCTCGGCGCCTCCACCACGATCGAGGGCAGCCGGCCGGAGGATTTCGGCCGCGTGATGACGATCCGCGCGGGCCAGCTCACCTCGACCGAGGCGCCCTATGACATCGTGCGCAAGATGCGCGCCTCGATCCTGGTGCTGGGCCCGATCCTGGCGCGCGCGGGGCAGGCGCGGGTATCGCTGCCGGGCGGCTGCGCCATCGGCAACCGCCCGATCGACCTCCACCTCAAGGCGCTCCAGGCGATCGGTGCCGAGCTGGAGATGTCGGCGGGTTACGTCACCGCCACCGCGCCCGGCGGGCGGCTGGAGGGCGGGCGCTACACCTTCCCGATCGTGTCGGTCGGCGCGACCGAGAACGTCGTGATGGCGGCGGTGACGGCGCGGGGCAGCAGCCGGATCGAGAACGCCGCGCGCGAGCCCGAGATCGTCGACCTGTGCCGCTGCCTCGTCGCGATGGGCGCGCGGATCGAGGGGATCGGCACCGAGACGCTCGAGATCGAGGGCGTGGCCGAGCTGCACGGCGCCACCTACGGGGTGATGCCCGATCGGATCGAGGCGGGCAGCTACGCCTGCGCCGCGGCGGTGGCGGGCGGCACGGTCGAGCTCGCCAACGTCAACGCCGCGGACATGGGCGCCACGCTGGAGGCGCTGCGCGGCGCGGGCGTGGGGATCGAGGAGCGGCGCGACTCGATCGTGGTGAGCAGCGAGGGGAAGCTGGCGCCGCTGACGCTCTCCACCGCGCCTTATCCGGGCTTCGCCACCGACATGCAGGCGCAGTTCATGGCGATGCTGTGCAAGGCCGCGGGCGCCAGCGTGCTGACCGAGACGATCTTCGAGAACCGCTACATGCACGTGCCCGAGCTGGCGCGGATGGGCGCGGACATCCAGGTGCACGGCCGCACCGCGGTGGTGAAGGGGGTCGACCGGCTGGTCGGCGCGCCGGTGATGGCGACCGACCTGCGCGCCTCGATGAGCCTGATCATCGCGGGGCTGGTGGCCGAGGGCGAGACCAGCGTGGCGCGAGTCTATCACCTCGACCGCGGCTATGAGCGGCTGGAGGAGAAACTGTCGGCGGTGGGCGCGGATATCGAGCGCGACTCGGGGGGGTGAGCGCGGAGGGTTCCCGACCCAGTCGCCCTCACCCTTCCGGCGCTGCGCGCCTCCCTCCGCTCGGCGGAGCCGAGTGGGAAGGGTGAGCCGCCTGACCCCCGTCCTCCCCATCACCCCAAAGGCGCGTCCCGCCGCGCCAGCAGCGGCGGCGCATAGGGCAGCGGCGCGTCCGCCGGCATCGTCGCCAGCTCGGCCGCGATCGCGTCGGCGCGCGCCTTGGCGGACGGGTGCGTGCGGCTGCGGAAGAAGCCGCCGTCGATCTTGCCGCCCTCCTCGCGCCAGAAGCGCACCGCCAGCTGCGGGTCCCAGCCCGCGTTGCGCAGAAGATAGGCGCCGAGCAGGTCGGCCTCCGTCTCGGTCGCGCGGAACAGCCTTCCGTTGCGACCCAGCTCGGCGAGCAGTCCCCATCTCACCCCGGCCGCCTCCAGCCGCGCGCGATGGCGCAGCACCGCGTGCGCCAGCTCGTGCGCCACCACCACCGCGACCTGATCGTCGCCGAACAGCGCGAACAGCCGCCCGCCGACCTGCACCACGCGCCCGTCGGACGAGGCGCCGAGCTTGTTGCCAGCGAGCACCTCGAACTCGACGCGGCAGCCGGCGCGCGGCTGGACCGTCACCGTCCGGTCGGCGCCGGCGCGGCGCAGCGTCAGCGCGAGCGGGGCCGTCGGCGGATGCGCGGCGATCAGCGCCTGGGCCGTGTCGCGGGTCACGCTGGTGGGATCCCCGCTCCCCGCGGGCGCGGGCACCGCCGCGCCGTCGACAGCGACCAGCCCGTCGTCGGCCACCACCCCCGCGGTCGCGGCGGGCGCGCCTGGCACCACCAGCTCGACCGCGACCGGGGCGGCGAAGGCGGCGCGCAGCGCGGGCGGATATTGGTCGGCGGCGTGGAGCGCGGCGCCGATCACCGGCTGCTGGTCGCGGCACAGCGACGCGTTGGCGGTGGTCAGCCGCCACGCGATCGCGGCGAGCCGCTGGTCGACCTCGAGCAGGGTCGGCTCGGCCGCGGCGGGGGCGGCCGAGAGAGCGGCGGGGAGCAGAGCTGCGAACAGGAACAGGAGACGCATCGGGGCAGGATCACTCGCGGTGGCGGAACGCCGCGGGCTCGATGCCGTGGCGCTGTAGTCTGTCATAGAGGCTGCGGCGCGGCAGCTGAAGCTCGGCCGCCGCGGCGGCGACGTCGCCGCGCACGCGGTCGAGCGCGGCGCGGATCGTCGCCGCCTCGAACCGGTCGACGCGCTCGGCGAGCGGCAGCTGGTCTGCCGCGCTCGGCGTCCCCTCGGCCACGCCGAGCACCACGCGCGTGGCATAGTTGCGCAGCTCGCGGACGTTGCCGGTCCAGTCGTCGGCGACGAGCCGCGCCTCCACCGCGGGATCGATGTTGGGCCGCTCGCGCCCGAACCGCTCCGCCGCCTCGCCGAGGAAATAGGCGAACAGCAGCGGCACGTCGGCGCGGCGCTCGCGCAGCGGCGGGATGCGCAGCCGCACCGTCTCGAGCCGGTAGAGCAGGTCGGCGCGGAACCGCCCCTCCGCCACCGCGGCGCCCAGGTCGGTCTTCGCCGCCGCGACCACGCGCAGGTTGACGACGCGCGGCGCGCCGCCGGGCTGGGGCAGCTCGCGCTCCTCCACCACGCGCAGCAACTTGCCCTGGAGCGCGGGCGACATGCTGTCGATCTCGTCGAGGAAGAGCGTGCCGCGGTCGGCGTCGGCGACGCGGCCGGGCTGGGCGCGGCTGCCGAACAGCGCCTCGTCCGCCACCGCGTCGGGCAGCGCGGCGCAGTCGACTGCGACGAACTGGCGCGCGCGGCGGTGGCTCCAGCGGTGGAGCAGCAGCGCGACCAGCTCCTTGCCCGTCCCGGTCTCGCCCTCGACCAGCACGTCGACGTCGACGTCGGCGAGCTGGCGGATCGTCTCGCGCAGCCGCACCATCGCGGGGGTGTCGCCGATCAGCGGGTAGTGCGTCTCCGCCTCCGCCGCGGCGACGCGCAGCCGGCGGTTCTCCAGCACGAGGCGGCGCATCTCGAGCGCGCGGCGCGCGCTGGCGATCAGGTGATCGGCGGCGAAGGGCTTGGCGATGAAGTCGAACGCGCCCTGCTTCAGCGCCGCCACCGCCATCGCGATGTCGCCGTGGCCGGTCATCAGGATCACCGGCAGCTCCGGGTCGCGCGCCCCCACCGCCTCGAACAGGGCGTGCCCATCCATCCTCGGCATGCGGATGTCGCTGACGACGATGCCGCGGAAATCGGCGTCGAGCTGCGCCAGCGCGGCGCGCGCGTCGCCGTGCGGCTCCACCTCGATGCCCGCGATGGTGAAGGAATCGGCGAGCGCGGTGCGGAGGCCCTCGTCGTCGTCGATCAGCACGACGCGGAGCGGTGACTCGCTCACGCGCGCCGCACCGAGGCGCGGAACGCCGCGCCGCCGAGCGGGGAGGGGACGATCCGCAGCGAGCCGTCGAACTGCGCGATGATGTCGCGCGCGATGCCGAGCCCGAGCCCGAGCCCGTCGGGCCGCCCCGTGACGAAGGGGCTGAACACCTCGTCGCCCAGCGCCGGGTCGATCCCCGGGCCATTGTCCGCCACGGTCAGCTCCACCTCGTCCTCCCTCGTCGCCACGGTGAGCGTCACGCGCGGGTCGTCGCGCCCCGCGAGCGCGTCGACCGCGTTGTTGATCAGGTTGACCAGCACCTGCTCCAGCCGCACACGGCCGGCGAAGACGCTCGGCTGCCCCGGCGGCGGCCAGTCGAGCGCGACGCGCGCGGCGCGCAGCCGGTCGCCGACGAGCAGCCGCGTGCCGTCGATCACGTCGTCGAGCGCGATCGGGCCCGCGGTGCCGCTGCCGCGTCGCGCGAAGCGCCGCATCTCCTGCGTGATCGTGCCGATCCGCTCGGTCAGCGCCACCGCGCTGTCGAGGCTGGCGGCGACGCGCTCGGTGCGCTGCTGCGCGAGATGGTGGCGCGCGTTCTCGGCGAGCGTCCGGATCGTCGCCACCGGCTGGTTGATCTCATGCGCCAGCCCCGCGGTGATCGAGCCGAGCGAGGCGAGCCGGTTGGCCTGCGCCAGCTCCTCGCGCGCGGCGCGGAAGCGACGGTCGGCGTCCTCGCGCCGCGCCATCGCCGCGCTGAGCTCGGCGGTGCGCGCCGCGACGGCCTGCTCGAGCTGCGCGCGGTCGGCCGCGGCACGCGCGATCCGGCTGGTGCGCCACAGCAGCAGCGCCGCCACCAGCGCCAGCAGCAGCACCGCGGTGGCGGTGGCGAGCCGCGCGAGGTTGGCGGCGTCGCGCAGCGCCCGCTCGACCGGCACGAGGTGGAGCAGCCGCCAGCCCGGATGCGCCGCCGGCACCGCCGTGAGGCGCAGCGGCGCGCCGTCGGGCGCGGTCGCGTCGGCGCCGGCGAGGCGGTAGCCGGTCGGCGCGAGCGGCCGGTCGAGGAACTGGCCGGTGCGCCGGATCTCCGCCAGCGTCGCGGGCGGCAGCGGGGCGAGCAGGCGCAGCGCGGCGCGCGGGTCGGTCGCGGCCAGCACGATGCCGCGCTCGTCGGCGAGGAGCGTCTGGCCCGGGTCGTTGGCCCAGGCGCGCGTGATCGCGCCGAACTCGACCTTCACCACCACCACGCCGAGCGCGCCCGCGGCGCCGTCGATCCGCCGCGCCATGAAGAGGCCGGGCCGCCCGCTGACGTTGCCGAGCGCGAAATGCTCCGCCGCGCCGTCGCGCAGCGCCTGCTGGAAATAGGGGCGAAAGCGGTAATCGTGGCCGACGAAGCTCTCCGCGCCGGCGGCATTGGAGGCGGAGACGGTGACCCCGCGCGAGTCGATCGCGTAGATCACCGGCGCGCCGGTGCGTCGCGCCAGCGAGGCGAGCTTGTCGTCGAGCCGCGTCGCCGCGCGCGAGGTACCGCCCTGCACCAGCGCGTCGCGCAGGTCGCCATATTCGCTCAGCACGATCGGCAGCAGGCGGAACTTGGCCAGCTCGCTGTCGATCAGCCGCGCCTGCTGGCGCGCGGTGCGCAGCGCCTCGGCCTCGACGCGATCCAGCGCGCGCTGCCGCGCCACGTGCGCGGCGGCGACGTAGAACAGCGCGCCGAGCAGCGCGACCGCGAGTACGGCGAGCAGCGGACCGGGGCGACGCGGCGGAGACACGCGTGCGGGATACCGCATCCCGGCCAACGAGACCATGCGAAAACCCGCGCCTGGCCATGCCGGGAGCCGCGGAAATCCTAGGATGAGCGTGTTTTCGCCGGTCCGACCGCGGCGGCGTACGATGGCGGTGAGAGCGACGGCCGCCGTCACGCCGGGTCGAGCCGCCTGCCCATGGAGAGGTCATGGTACGAGTTTCACCGATGTCGGGCGCGCTGCTCGCCCCCGCCCTGCTGGCCGCCCACATGCTGGCGACGCCGGCGGGCGCACAGGCCGGCGGCGGCAAGGCCGCGCCGGCGACGCCGATCGCCTCCGAATATCCCGCCGCCGGGACCGGGGAGGGCACCGCGCAGGGCAAGTACAACGTCTCGCGCTGGGCCGAGGACTGGCGCGCGATGGCCGACGCGGAGAAGCGCGACGACCCGCTCGACCGGCTCAAATATCTGCCGCTGACCCAGGACGGCTCGGTCTATCTCTCGCTCTCGGGCGAGCTCCGCTTCCGCGTCCAGGCGACCACCAACCCCGACCTGCGCGACCGCGCGGCGCAGCGGCAGGAGCGGCTGCGCGTCTACGCCGGCGCCGACCTGCACCTCGGCGACCATGTCCGCCTGTTCGGCGAGCTCGCCAAGGCACGCGTCGACGGCGTCAACATCGGCACTCCCGCGGGCAACCTGCGCAACGCGCTGACGCTGTCGCAGGGCTTCGGCGAGGTCTACGGCACGGTCGCTGGCGCCAGCGTGGGCGTGCGCGCGGGGCGGCAGGAGTTCTCGGACGGCCCCAACCTGCTCACCTCGGTGCGCGACGATCCCACGCTCCACTTCGTGCTCGACGGCGTCCGCGCCTACGCGCGCGGCAAGCGCGTGCGCGCCGACCTGTTCGACCTGCGCTACGTGGCCTACGGCCAGCAGGGGCTGAGCGACGACCGCACCGACGGCGCGCGGCGCTTCAGCGGCGTCACCTTCGGCTATGCGGTGCCGGGCGACTTCCTGGGCGGGTCGAAGCTGTTCTTCGACCCCTTCGTGTGGCGGCTGCGCAACCGCGCGGCGAGCTGGAACGGCACGGTCGCGCGCGAGGAGCGCATGTTCTACGGCCTCCACCTCTACGGCGACGCCGGGCCGGTGACGCTCGACTGGACGGTGAACCACCAGGGCGGCACGTTCGACGACCGGCCGATCAGCGCGTGGCAGGCGTTCGTGGCGCAGACCTACCGCCTCGGCGCGGCGGCGAGCGCGCCCCGCGTCGGCGTCCACGTCGACTATGCCAGCGGCGGCGGCACCTATGACGGGGGCACGCTGCGCACCGCGAGCGGGCTGTACGGCAACAACATCTATTACAGCTACCAGCTCTTCCTGACGCCGACCAACCTGTTCTCGGTGTCGCCCAACGTCTCGTTCGCCCCGGTGAAGAGGCTGCGCGTCACGGGCGAGTATACGATGGCGTGGCGCGCGAATGAGAAGGATGCGGTGTACCGTGCCTCGGGCGCCGCCTTCGCGGGCACGCAGGAGGTCGCGGGCCGGCGCATCGCCGACCTGATCCGCTTCCAGGCGATCTGGGCGGTGACGCCGCGGGTGAGCGTGACCGGGCGCTACGAGCACCTGATCGCCAAGGACGCGCTGACGCGCGCGGGGTATCAGAACTCAGACTTCCTGGCGGCGTGGCTGAGCCTGCGGTTCTGATGGGAAAGTCTCAGATCCTCCCCGGCACGGGGAGGGGGACCGCTCGCGAAGCGAGTGGTGGAGGGGGCTCTCCGCGCACGGGCCGGTGCGCCTGCGGAAAGCCCCCTCCACCAGCCTTCGGCTGGTCCCCCTCCCCGCGATGCGGGGAGGATCGATGGTGCCCGCACCTGTAGCACGATAAACCACCTATGATGAGGAGAGACGCCATGGCCGTCGCGCCGTCCGCCACCCCCGTCGCCGGTCGGCTCAAGTCGATCATCGGCGGCTCCACCGGCAACCTGGTCGAGTGGTTCGACTGGTACGTCTACTCGGCCTTCACGCTCTATTTCGTCGGCCACTTCTTCCCCAAGGACGACCCAACGGCGCAATTGCTCAGCGCCGCGGCGGTGTTCGCGGTCGGCTTCGTCATGCGGCCGATCGGCGCCTGGATCATGGGGGTCTACGCCGACCGGCGCGGGCGCAAGGCGGGGCTGACGCTATCGGTGACCTTGATGTGCACCGGCTCGCTGATCATCGCCTGCGCGCCCGGGATCGAGACGATCGGCTACGGCGCGCCCGCGCTGCTGGTGCTCGCGCGGCTGATGCAGGGCCTGTCGGTCGGCGGCGAATATGGCGCGAGCGCGACCTATCTGTCCGAGATGGCGGGCCGAGAGCGGCGCGGCTTCTTCTCGTCCTTCCAGTACGTCACGCTGATCTCGGGGCAGCTGCTCGCGATCCTGCTGCTGGTGGTGCTGCAGTCGGTGATGAGCGAGCAGGCGCTGACCAGCTGGGGCTGGCGCATCCCCTTCGCGATCGGCGCGGTGCTGGCGCTGGTGGTGTTCTGGCTGCGCCGCGGCCTCGCCGAGACGCAGAGCTTCGAGCGCGCCAAGGCGAGCGACGGGCCCAAGTCGGGCTTCGGTACCCTGCTCAGGCGCCACCCGCGCGAGACCGCGCTGGTGATGCTGCTCACCGCGGGGGGCACGCTCGCTTTCTACGCTTACTCGATCTACATGCAGAAGTTCCTGGTGAACACGTCGGGCTTCTCGAAGGAGACCGCGACCCAGATCAACGCGGTGACCTTGTTCGCCTTCATGCTGCTCCAGCCGGTCGCGGGCGGGCTGTCCGACCGGATCGGGCGCAAGCCGCTGATGGTGGCGTTCGGCGTCGCGGGGGTGCTGTTCACCTACCCGATCTTCTCCGCGCTGGAGCACACGCGCGACGCCACGGTGGCGGGGCTGCTGGTGATGGCGGCGCTGGTGATCGTGACGGGCTACACCTCGATCAACGCGGTGGTGAAGGCGGAGCTGTTTCCCGCGCACATCCGCGCGCTGGGCGTGGCGCTGCCGTACGCGCTGGCGAACACGATCTTCGGCGGGACGGCGGAATATGTCGCGCTGAGCTTCAAGCAGCACGGCTGGGAGCAGGGCTTCTACTGGTACGTCACGGTGATGATCGGCGTGTCGCTGCTGGTGTACCTGCGCATGCGCGACACGGGCAAGACCAGCCTGATCGCGGAGGACTGAGGGGGGATCAATCCTCCCCGGCACGGGGAGGGGGACCGCGACGCGCAGCGGCGTGGTGGAGGGGGATGGACCCAGGCGAATCGGCGCTTTCCGCGGAGAGCCCCCTCCACCGCCGCGCTGACGCGCGGCGGTCCCCCTCCCCGCCTTGCGGGGAGGACTTGAGGGGCAACTCACCCCATCGTCAGCACGATCTTGCCCACGTGATCCCCGCCCTCCATGCGGCGGTGCGCCTCGGCCGCCTGCGCCAGCGGGAAGCTGCGGTCCATCACCGGCCGCAGCTTGCCCGCCGCGGCGAACGGCCACACCGTGCGCGCGATCTCGTCGGTGACCAGCGCCTTGAAGCCGCCGTCGCGCGCGCGCAGCGTCGAGCCGGTCAGCGTCAGCCGCCGGCTCATGATCTGGAACAGCGGCACCGTCGCGCTGGCGCCGCGCTGCACCGCGATCGAGACGTGGCGGCCGTCCTCGGCGAGGCACTGGAGGTTGCGCGGCACATAGTCGCCGCCGACCATGTCGAGCACCGCCGCGCAGCCGCGTCCCTCGGTGATCTCCCGCACCCGCTCGACGAAATCCTCGGTGCGGTAGTTGATCGCATGGTCGGCGCCGAGCCGCCGCGCCGCGGCGGCCTTCTCCTCCGATCCGACCGTGACGATGATCTCCAGCCCGAACAAGTTGGCGAGCGTGATCGCCATCGTGCCGATGCCGCTGGTGCCGCCATGGACCAATACGGTGTCGCCCTCCATCGCGAAGGCGCGCTCGAACAGGTTGGTCCATACCGTGTAGAGCGTCTCGGGCAGCGCCGCCGCCTCGACCGGCGACAGGGCCTCGGGGACGGGGAGCACCTGGCCGGCGGGCACCAGCGCGTATTCGGCATAGGCGCCGCCCGCCACGAGCGCGCACACCGACTGGCCGAGCAGCCCCGGCTCGGCGCCGTCGCCCAGCGCCACCACTTCGCCCGCCAATTCGAGGCCGAGCACGCTCGACGCGCCGGGCGGCGGGGGATATTTTCCCTGGCGCTGCATCACGTCGGGTCGGTTGACCCCCGCGGCGGCGACCTTGACCAGCAGCTCGCCCGCGCCCGGCCGCGGCACCGCGCGCTCGACCGGCACCAGCACCTCCGGGCCGCCGGACTCCGCGGGATCGATCGCCAGCATCACCTCGGGCAGGTCGGTCATCGCTCGGGCAACCCTTTCTTCTGGCAATCGCACCGCCTTATGGCCGGCGCGGCGGGAGCGTCAACGCGCGCGGCGCGATCTGGGTCACCCGGCTTGACTCCGCGCGCGGTGGGGAGGACGATCGCGCCATGGACCCAGACGACCTCCTCGGCCCGGAGCGCGACGACCCGCTCGCCGCGCTGCTGCGCGAGGATCTCGACCGGCTCTCCGTCACCGAGCTGGAAGCGCGCGCCGCCGCGCTGGAGGGCGAGATCGCGCGGATCCGGCGCAAAATAGACGGGGCCGTTAACCATCTCGCAAGCGCCGACGCGCTATTCAAGCGATGAACGCTGGCGCACTGGGCTGGCGAACGATCGCTCCCGGTGCGGACGGCCAGCGCTTGATGCGGGGCCACTCAATCACGACATTCGTGACGATGGGCCGCGTGTCCTCACGCGGCCCGCTAGGAGTAATCTGATGCCCTCATTCGCCAGCGCCCTCGAGACCACGCTGCACAAGGCGCTCGAGGCCGCTTCCTCGCGTCGCCACGAATATGCCACGCTGGAGCATCTGCTGCTCGCGCTGATCGACGACGAGCACGCCAGCCAGGTGATGTCCGCCTGCGGCGTCGATCTCGGCGAGCTGAAGACGACGGTCGCGCATTATCTCGACACCGAGCTCGGCGCGCTGCGCGTCGACGCGGCCACCGATCCCTCGCCCACCTCGGGCTTCCAGCGCGTCGTCCAGCGCGCGATCCTGCACGTCCAGTCGTCGGGCCGCGACGAGGTGACCGGTGCCAACGTGCTGGTCGCGCTCTTCTCCGAGCGCGAGAGCTACGCGGTCTATTTCCTCCAGCAGCAGGACATGAGCCGGCTCGACGCGGTCAGCTTCATCAGCCACGGCGTCGGCAAGGGCGCCGCCACCCCCGAGGCCACCAGCGTCAAGGGCGCGGCCGAGGAGGAGAAGAAGGAGAAGGCGGACACGTCGGGCAAGAAGGGCGAGAGCGCGCTGAAGCAGTTCACCGTCGACCTCAACGAGAAGGCGAAGGTCGGCAAGGTCGACCCGCTGATCGGCCGCATGGCCGAGGTGGACCGCACGGTGCAGATCCTCTGCCGCCGTTCCAAGAACAACCCGCTCTACGTCGGCGATCCCGGCGTGGGCAAGACCGCGATCGCCGAGGGGCTGGCGCGCAAGATCGTCGAGGGCGACGTGCCCGAGGTGCTCAAGCCCGCCGTGATCTACTCGCTCGACATGGGCGCGCTGCTCGCCGGCACGCGCTATCGCGGCGACTTCGAGGAGCGGCTCAAGGCCGTGGTCAACGAGCTGGAGAAGATGCCGCACGCGGTGCTCTTCATCGACGAGATCCACACCGTGATCGGCGCCGGCGCGACCAGCGGCGGGGCGATGGACGCGTCCAACCTGCTCAAGCCCGCGCTGTCGGGCGGCACGATCCGCTGCATCGGCTCGACCACCTACAAGGAGTTCCGCAACCACTTCGAGAAGGACCGCGCGCTGCTGCGGCGCTTCCAGAAGATCGACGTCAACGAGCCCTCGATCGAGGACACGATCAAGATCCTCGCCGGGCTGCGCTCGGCGTTCGAGGACCATCACTCGGTGAAGTACACGCCCGACGCGATCAAGTCGGCGGTGGAGCTCAGCGCGCGCTACATCAACGATCGCAAGCTGCCCGACAAGGCGATCGACGTGATCGACGAGGTCGGCGCGATGCAGATGCTGGTGCCGCCGTCGAAGCGCAAGAAGACGATCACCACCAAGGAGATCGAGCAGGTCATCGCGACCATGGCGCGGATCCCGCCGAAGAGCGTGTCGACCGACGACAAGAAGCAGCTCGAGACGCTCGAGACCGACCTGAAGCGCGTGGTGTTCGGCCAGAACGCCGCGATCGAGAAACTGTCCTCGGCGATCAAGCTGGCGCGCGCCGGGCTGCGCGAGCCGGAGAAGCCGATCGGCAACTATCTCTTCACCGGCCCGACCGGCGTCGGCAAGACCGAGGTCGCCAAGCAGCTCTCGACGATCCTGGGCATCCCGCTCCAGCGCTTCGACATGAGCGAGTATATGGAGCGCCACTCGGTCAGCCGGCTGATCGGCGCGCCTCCCGGCTATGTCGGCTTCGACCAGGGCGGCCTCCTGACCGACGCGGTCGACCAGAACCCGCACTGCGTGCTGCTGCTCGACGAGATCGAGAAGGCGCACCCCGATCTGTTCAACATCCTGCTGCAGGTGATGGACAATGGGCGGCTCACCGACCAGCACGGCAAGACCGTCGACTTCCGCAACGTCATCCTGATCATGACGACCAACGCGGGCGCCGCGGACATGGCGCGCGAGACGGTCGGCTTCGGCAATCTCACCCGCGAGGGCGAGGACGAGCAGGCGGTGCAGAAGATGTTCACGCCCGAGTTCCGCAATCGGCTCGATGCGATCGTGCCGTTCGGTTACCTGCCGCCCGAGGTGGTGGCGCGCGTGGTGGACAAGTTCATCCTCCAGCTCGAGCTCCAGCTGGCCGACCGCGACGTCCACATCAAGCTCGACGACGAGGCCAAGAAGTGGCTCACCGACAAGGGCTATGACAGGCTCTACGGCGCTCGCCCGATGGGCCGGCTGATCCAGGAGAAGATCAAGCAGCCGCTCGCCGAGGAGCTGCTGTTCGGCAAGCTGGTCCACGGCGGCGAGGTGACGGTGAAGTTGAAGGAGGGCGCGCTCTCCTTCGCGATCGAGCCCGCCGCGCCGAAGAAGCCGGGCAAGAAGAAGGGCGGCAAGGCCGCGCCGGTCGAGGCGGGGTGAGGGCTGGGGGCGCGCCCGCCTCTCCCCGACCTTTGGAAGCGCCGCGCGGCGCGTGCGGGAGGCACAAGGGATGGTGAGCGACGGCCGCGGCGTGATCATGCCGCGGCCCGCCGACCGCCTCACCCCTTGAACATTCGCGCCGGTCGCGGATTGTCAGGGTGATGCCAGCACTCGCCCGTTCCACCGCGCCGCCGCCCGCCCTGATACGGATGCGGCTGGTCGCGACCGGGCTGCTGGTACTGATGGCGGGCGTGTTCCTCGCGTCGCGCGCGCTGGAGCCGCACCATACTGCCTGGGGCTTCGTCCGCGCCTTCGCCGAGGCGGCGATGGTCGGCGGACTGGCCGATTGGTTCGCGGTGACCGCCTTGTTCCGCCACCCGCTCGCGCTGCCGATCCCGCACACCGCGATCATCCCGCGCAACAAGGACCGGATCGGCGACCAGCTCGCGCAGTTCCTCCGCGAATATTTCCTCGTGCCCGCGGTGGTGGCGCGGCGCATGGGGCGGGTCGACGTCGCCGGCGCGGCGGGGCGCTGGCTCGCCGATCCCCCCGCCGCCGGCAGCCGGCTGACCCGCGGCATCTCGCGGCTGTCGATCGAGGTGCTCCAGTCGCTCGACCAGGAGCGGCTCGGCGGGATGGTGCGCGCGATGCTGGTGGCGCGCGTGCGCGACGCGAGATTGGCGCCGGTGCTCGGCCGCGCGCTCGCCGCCACGCTGGCGGAAGGGCGCCATCTGCCGGTGATCGACGGCCTCATCCACTGGGCGCGCGACGCGCTGGCGAGCAACGAGCATCTCGTCCGCGCGATGGTGCACGACCGCGCGGGCTCGATCCTGCGCTGGACCGGGCTCGACGAGACGCTCGCCAACAAGATCATCGACGGGCTCGACAAGATGGTCGCGGAGATGGCGGAGAACCGCGATCATCCGTTGCGCGCGAAGGCCGAGGGAGGGCTGGCGCAGCTCGCCGAGCGGCTCCAGCACGACCCCGTGATGCACGCGCGCGTCGAGACGCTCAAGCTCGAGCTGCTCGAGAACCCGGCGATGCAGGACTGGATCAACGGCCTGTGGGAGCAGGCGCGTGCGGCGATGCTGCGCGCCGCGCGCGACCCAGAGGCGATCCTGCGCGGCGGACTGGGTGACGCGCTGCGCCAGCTCGGCGCGACGCTGCGCGACGAGCCGCGACTGGGGCGGACGATCAACCGCTTCGTGCGTCGCGCCGCGGTCGGGGCGGCGGCGGACTATGGCGACTCGATCGTGCGGCTGGTGTCGGAGACGGTGCGCGGCTGGGACACGCAGACGATCACGCTGCGGCTGGAACATGCGGTGGGCAAGGACCTGCAGTTCATCCGCGTGAACGGGACGCTGGTCGGCGGACTGGTGGGCGTGCTGATCCACGCGGTCGACGTGTCGCTGTGAGTGGGGAAGGGCCGCGACGCCGCTCCCCTCTCCATCTCCCCGAGCGGACCTCGGGTCCAGCTGGGAAGACCGTCGTGAGGGTCACTGGCCTAACCCGACCGGGCGACGGCGTTCGCGGGGGCGGTGACGGCGTGCGTGCGCCCCGCCTTCACGAAGGGATACGCGCGCGGAACGAACCGCGCCTCGGAGCGCTTGTGGCGAGATGAGCTTTGCCGCATGGGATAACAGATGACCGCGGCAGCTGATTTCAGCGAGGAGAGAGACGGCCAGGCGCCCGTGCTGCGCTTCACCGGCGACCTGTCGCTGGCGCGCCTCGGCGATCTGCCCGACCGGCTCGGCGCGGTGCAGGGTGAGGTCGCCACCGTGGACCTCTCCGACGTCGACCGGATCGACACGATCGGCGCCTGGGTGATCCACCGCTTCGCTCGCCAGCACGACGCGCGGATCGAGGGGCTCGACGAGGACGCGCGCCATCTGTTCGAGCAGGTCGAGGCGGCCGACCAGCCGGTGCAGATGCGCCCACAGTCGGGCTCGTCCTTCCGCCGCGTGCTCGGCGAGATCGGCGAGGCGACCAGCAACGCGGCGCGCACTTCGCTCGGGCTCCTCGGCTTCATGGGCGCGACGCTGATCGCCTTCGGCGGCGTGCTGCGACACCCCAGCCGGTTCCGCTTCAACGCGACGGTGCAGCGCTTCGAGGTGGTCGGCGTCTCGGCGCTCGGCATCATCGGCCTGATGAGCTTCCTCATCGGCATCGTCATCGCGCAGCAGGGCGCGGTGCAGCTGCGCCAGTTCGGCGCGGAGGCGTTCACGATCAACCTCGTCGGCCGCATCACGTTGCGCGAGCTGGGCGTGCTGATGACCGCGATCATGGTTGCGGGCCGATCGGGCTCGGCGTTCGCGGCGCAGCTCGGCACGATGCAGCTGACCGAGGAGATCGACGCGATGCGCACGATCGGTGTCTCGCCGATGGAGGCGCTGGTGCTGCCGCGCACGATCGCCGCGATCGTGCTGATGCCGCTGCTGGGCTTCTACGCCTCGGTGATCGCGATCATCGGCGGCGGGCTGCTGTGCTGGTTCGCGCTCGATATCCCGCCGGTGGCGTACGTGGCGCGGATCCGCGAGGTGGTGCCGATCACCGACCTGTTCGTCGGCCTGATCAAGGCGCCGGTGTTCGGCGCGATCATCGGCATCGCGGGCTGTTTCCAGGGGATGCAGGTGAAGGGCGACGCCGAGCAGGTCGGGCTCAAGACGACCTCGGCGGTGGTGCAGGCGATCTTCATGGTGATCGTGGTCGACGCCTTCTTCGCGGTCTTCTTCGAGCAGATCGGCTGGATCTGATGGCGCGACGCGACACCCACCGGCGCGACGAGCCGATCATCCGGGTCAAGGGGCTGCGCAACAGCTTCGGCGACGCGGTGATCCACGACGACCTCGACCTGGAGGTGCGGCGCGGCGAGATCCTCGGCGTGGTCGGCGGCTCGGGGACGGGCAAGTCGGTGCTGATGCGCTCGATCATCGGGCTGCAGTCCCCCGACCGCGGCGAGGTCGAGGTGTTCGGCGAGCCGACGCTCGGTCGCTCCGAGCACGAGACGGTGGAGATTCGCAAGCGCTGGGGGGTGCTGTTCCAGGGCGGCGCGCTGTTCTCGACGCTGACCGTGGCGGAGAACGTGCAGGTGCCGCTGCGCGAGTTCTACCCGGGGCTGAACCTCGCGCTGCTCGACGAGATCGCCTCGTACAAGGTGGTGATGACCGGCCTGCCCGCCGATGCCGGGCCGAAATTCCCGGCGGAGCTGTCGGGCGGCATGAAGAAGCGCGCGGGCCTCGCGCGCGCGCTCGCGCTCGATCCCGAGCTGTTGTTCCTCGACGAGCCCACCGCCGGTCTCGACCCGATCGGCGCCGCCGCCTTCGACGAGCTGACGCGCGCGCTGCAGAAGACGCTGGGGCTCACCGTCTTCCTGATCACGCACGACCTCGACACGCTCTACGCGATCTGCGACCGCGTCGCGGTGCTGGCGGACAAGAAGGTGATCGCGGTCGGCACGATCGACGAGCTTCTTGCGCTCGATCACCCGTGGATCCAGGAATATTTCAACGGGCCGCGCGGGCGCGCCGCGGTCGCCTCCCAGAGCGCGGCGGCGGAGCGGGTCGACGCCGCCGACGCCGACGCGCGCGCGCACCCGACCGACGTGAGCGAGCGGGTCACCGGGCAGCACAGCCAGGGCGGCCTCGCCGACAACAGGGCCCGCGGGGCCGCAGGGGCAGAGTGATGGAAACGCGATCGAACCACGTCCTCGTCGGCGCCGTCGTGCTGATCCTGCTGGCGATGGTCGCCATCTTCACGGTGTGGATCGCGCGCATCGGCGGCACCGAGGAGCGCGAGTATGACATCTTCTTCCGCCAGGCGGTCGACGGGCTCGCCAAGGGCTCGTCGGTCACCTTCTCGGGCGTGCCCTCGGGCCAGGTGAAGTCGATCTCGCTGTGGCAGCCCGACCCGCAGTTCGTCCGCGTCCGCATCAGCGTCAACGGCGACACGCCGATCCTGCGCGGCACCACCGCGACGATCCAGGGAAGCTTCACCGGCACCAGCACGGTCAGCCTCGACGGCGCGGTCAAGGGCGCGCCGCCGATCACCTGTCCGGAGAATGACGCGGGCAACGTCTGCCCGCTCGGCAAGCCGGTGATCCCGACCAAGACCGGCGGCATCGGCGCGATCCTCAACTCCGCGCCGCAGCTGCTCGAGCGGCTGTCCACGCTGACAGAGCGGCTGACCGGCATGCTGAGCGACCGCAACCAGGCCTCGATCGCGGGCATCCTGGACAACACCAACCGGCTGACCGACGCGCTCGCCGACCGCGGCCCCGAGATCGCCGCGACGCTGGCACAGACCCGGGTCGCGATCGCGCAGGCGGGCAACGCCGCCGAGCAGATCGGCCAGCTCGCGAAGACCACCAACGGCGTGCTCGCCAACGACGTGCAGCCGGCGATGGCGAACCTCAACAAGGCGATCACCTCGGCGCAGGCGAGCGCGGACACGCTCAACTCCGCGATCGGCGACGCGCGGCCGGGGCTGACCACCTTCAGCAAGCAGACGATCCCGCAGATCAACCAGCTGGTGCGCGACCTGCGCGTCACCACCGCGTCGCTGTCGGCGATCTCCGAACGGGTCGAGCAGGGCGGCGCCGGCTCCCTGATCGGCCAACAGAAGCTGCCGGACTACAAGGGGAAATGATCGTGCGATCCGTGGCCAACACACTCCTCGTGGCGGCGGCGCCGGTGCTGCTGGCCGGCTGCGTGCGGTTCGGCGCCGAGCCGCCGCCCTCGCTGCTGACGATCGCGGCGCAGTCGCAGCCGCAGCCCGGCGCGGCGCAGAACTCCGCCACCGCGCGCTCGATCGTGGTGCAGGTGCCCGCGGTGCCGACCGCGATCGCGACGACGCGCGTGCCGGTGCAGGAGACCGACACGACGATCGCTTACGTCAAGGACGCGCAATGGGCCGAGCCGCCCGCGCGCCTCTTCGCGCGGCTGCTCGCCGACACGGTGACCGCGCGCGCGAACATGGTGGTGCTGTCGCCGGCGCAGTCGTTCAGCGACCCCAGCGCCAATCTGGCCGGCGAGCTGCGGTGGTTCGGCCTCGACGCGGCGCAGCGCCAGGCGGTGGTGGTCTACGACGCCGCGCTGACCCCGGCGGGCGCGACCAACGTCGAGAAGCGGCGCTTCGAGGCGCGCGTGCCGGTCGCGGCGATCGACGCCCCCTCGGCCGGCGCGGCGCTGAGCCAGGCGGCCAACCAGGTGGCACAGCAGGTCGCCGACTGGGTGGCGGGGCAGCGCTGACTCGCGTGCTCGCGCGCGACGCGGCTTGCGCGGCGGCGCGCGAGCCTCTAGGCGGGCGGGCTCCCGGGTATGCGGAGCGGTGGCCGAGTGGTCGAAGGCGCTCGCCTGGAAAGTGAGTATACGCCAAAAGCGTATCGAGGGTTCGAATCCCTCCCGCTCCGCCACCCAGTCTGAGGCTTCCTCGACCTCTTCTATCCTCCTGCCCGAAAGGGCGCACTTCCGCGGGGTGACGGGCACTTCTCGGTAGCGCGGAGAGGGTTCGCCAGGGGCATAGCGTGGTGATTCGCGCCAACATTCTCCGAAGCGAGGCTGGCTGGTACGGTTTCTCCCTCGGCTCGGGCGACCAGCTTTCAGTTCAGCCAATTCATCTAGTTTCGCTCACTCAGCCAGTTGGCGAGAGCCGCTCGCGTCGACGAATGTCGCAAATAACTGCGCTTTTCTGATGGTGCGAGCAGGTGCGTATGACTGCGACAGACGAGGCGTAACAGGCGGCTAATTACGTCGTATTCGGGCAAGAACCGGCTTCAGTTAAAGGCCGTAGAGGCAGTCATTTTCCGGCTTGCGCCTGCGCCTAGTGGGGCACATAATGGCTCTATCGAGGTTGTCGGGCCGTTGCCGGCCAGCGCCACTCGGTAGACGATCCTAGCATCGTCACATCTCCCAAGGAAGGGGCCGTTTCGTTGCTTCGCGCGCGGAAGAGCATTCGCTCTCCCGCGTGAGGAGCGGGGTTCGAGTTCTGACGTGGGGGATTGGTGATGGGCGTGCAAGGGCGGATTGAGCAAGGCCAACTTAAGGGCAAGCTGCTGCTATCGTCGCGTGGGCGGCGCGAGCATTGCGCGGCGGCGCGCGACCAGGTCGCGACTGTTGGCGACGGTGCTGCGGCCAAGAACGCGACATCGTTCAAGCTGCGCTCCATCGAGCACATTAAGGTGGCCAAGCGGCGCGCGCGGAAGACTACGCCGGCGCAGCTGCGGCGCGTGACCCAGTCGGTTCGCCAGTACGGCATCGTCGCGCCCGTGCTGATCCATGCGGCAGGCACGGTCATCAACGGTCACATCGTCGTCGAGGCGGCGCGCGAGCTGGGCATCTCCATGATCCCGGTGGTGGAGGTGACGCATCTCGACGAAGCAGCGGTGCGCGGCTTGCGCATCGCGCTCAACCGTCTGGCGGAGACGGGTGAGTGGGAGCTGCTCGAGCTCGCGCTCGAGCTCAACGAGCTGGGCGCGCTCGACTTCGATCTGTCAGACACCGGTTTCACCATGCCCGAGCTGGACATCATCATGCTGGGCGACGGTAGCGGCACTAAGCGGCAGTCGCACCAGGAGGCTTTGTCAAACCAAACGCACCGGCTTCGCGAGCGGCCGGGGCTTGTGCATCGTAGCGTCCTTCAGCTACTATCCTAAGGCTGTCAGCGCTGCGAACTCTCTCGAGCTGGTTTCGAGATCTCCTTCGTTCGCCCGGCCATCGAGCAAGCGGACGGGGTAGAAACTCGCCTATCTCGCGCTAGGTGCGGTTGCTTTGACAACACCAGCGTCCGATATCGGGCGGGCGGCAGGCAGCCCTGAGTGGCCGATATTGGGTCAGATTGGCTGTAGAGCGATGAGTTTCCGACATCAGCCAGTACCGCTCAAGTGACGGCTGATGTCGAGCCTCATCGTTTAAGAGACGGGGACGCCGCCCGTGGCAGCTACGACGTTACCAGACATGTAGCTGCCCTCAGATGAGGCGAGCAGCACATATGCGGGAGCAAGCTCCGCTGGCTGCCCGGCACGCCCGATTGGCGTATCCTGCCCCAGCGTTTGCAATTCCTCCGGCGATTTGGCGATCGGCTGAATGGGAGTCCAGATCGGGCCAGGCGCCACCGCGTTCACGCGGATCCCTTCACTGGAAAGAAGATTGGACAGGCCCACCGTCAGGCTAGATATCGCGCCCTTCGTAGCAGCGTACACGACCATGGTCTTGTTCGCGACCTTGGCCTGCTCGCTGGTCGTGTTGATGATGGCAGAGCCTGGCTTCATGTGCGGCGCGGCTGCCTTCGCCAGGCGGATCATGGCGAACACATTTGCAGCGAAGGCGCCTTGCATTTCATCGTCGTCGATGCTGTCCAACCCCTCGTTCATGGTCTGAGCCGCGGCATTGTTGACGAGTACGTCGACACTTCCGAGCTCGGCGACCGTGCGTTCGACAATGCTCGCGCAATGATCCCGGTCACGAATGTCTCCCGGAAGCAGAAGACAACGCCGCCCGGCTTTCTCGACCCAGGCCCGGGTCTCCTCCGCGTCCACCTGCTCGTCGGGAAGGTAGGATATCGCGACATCTGCACCTTCGCGAGCATAGGCGATCGCCACGGCCCGCCCGATGCCTGAGTCCCCGCCGGTGATCAGCGCAATCCGATCCTTGAGCAATCCCTTGCCGACATAGCTGTCCTCGCCGTGATCGGGCTTGGTCCGCATCTCTGCCGTCAGGCCGGGACGCGGCTGTTGCGGCTCGTCAGGAAAGCTGGTCGGATGGCTGATGCGCGGATCGTCGGTCATTTCAGTTCCTGCTGATGGAGTGAGCAGGGAACGGTCGACGAGCGGTTACGTGCCGAGGCAGGCAGCCCCGTTGATTAGCATGGGCCTCAGGGCAGCGATGATGAAACGACGTCCCAACCTGGCGTAGCTGGAAAGGCCGCCCGGGTGTCTGCTGGAATGGGTCGACGAGCTGACCATCACTCCGCCGTAGCCCGCACTCTGGCTTGATGCGCGCCGATGCCGGCCAAGACGCCGGCCGCTGATGCCAGCGTGGCATTATGCATGGGGGTGGCGACGTCTCCTGCAGCCCACACCCCAGGCACGGACGTTGCTCCCCACTGATCGACCTTGATGTAGGGGCCGGTTGGTCCTTCCTCATGATCGCATCCGAGAATAGCGGCCAGCGAAGTCGTGGGTGTCGTTCGGGGCGCCGTGAAGATTGCTGCGACGGTCAGTATGCGCCCGTCCGCCAGGCGAACACCATCGAGTCCGGGTGCTTCGCCGAGCAGCTCGACGATGGGCGTGCGCTCGATTGCCACGCCCCGCGCGGCGAACGCCTGGAGCTCGGTCGGCTCGGGCTCGAACTCTCCTTGCGTGAAGTAGGTGGTGGGTCCCCAGTCCGGGATCAGCAATGCCTGGTGCGGCGACATGGGATGCGCGGCCAGCACGGCAAGCGGCAGGTCGCGTACTTCGTAGCCGTGGCAATAGGGGCAATGCAGCACGCTCTCGCCCCAGCGCTCACGCAAGCCCGGGATCGACGGCAGCGTGTCCGTCACCCCTGTGGCTAGCACGAGACGTCGGGCGTGCTCCTCGGCGCCAGACGAGAGGCCGACGGCGAAGCCGTCATCGATCGGCTCGACCGCGCTGGCCTCGCCGGTCCGGATCTCCACCGTCGAATAGCGTATAAGTTGAGTTCGAGCGTCACGTAGGATCGCAGCGGGAGGCCGGCCATCCTGACCCAGGAAGCCGTGGGCTTCGTCGGCGAACCGGTTCCGCGGCAGCCCGGCATCGACTACCAGAACTTTCTGTCTCGCCCGGGCAAGCTGCAGAGCAGCGGACAGGCCGGCGAAGCTGCCGCCAACAACGATCACGTCGTACATATTGAGCCTCTCAGCATACTACAGGTGTTACATGACGTGCGTCGCCATATTTTGCAACATCGAAAGTTACGTGATAGCCAGGGCTCAGGAGGATCAATGCTGTGGACGCCCGGCTGTCGAGAATGCTGCACCTGCTGATCCACATGGGCCGCATGGCGGGACCGCTGACCTCGGAGGCAGCGGCCACAATGTTGGGAACGAACCCTGTGGTTGTCCGCCGGACGATGTCGGGGCTGCGCGACGCGGGCTACGTCCGCTCGGTGAAGGGGCATGGCGGCGGATGGTCGCTGATTAGGGATTTGGACGATATCACCATGCTCGACGTCCACCGAGCGCTCGGAGAAAACCGCATCTTCGCGCTCGGTCCAGCTGACCCGACGGCGACCTGCCTGGTCGAGCAAGCGGTCAACGCATCACTCGAAGGTGCGCTGCGTGAGGCAGAAGCGCTGCTCCTGCGGCGTTTAAATGATGTGTCCGTTGCGAGCATCGCTGCGGATTTCGACCACAGGTTCGCCGAGTCGCCGGACATAGGCGAGACTGAAGCGAGCGGCCGTCGTACGTCGAGCGACTAAACGGCGGACAGCCAATAGACCTTATTGGTGACCGCCCGGGGGTCACATGCGAGAGCTCTAATCGGCAGGCTCTTAGGACCGCCCAAAAGCCTTGAGCACCGCTCTGTTTCGACGTCCGAACTCGGGAGGCGGGCAGGGAGTTACGGATGACCGATACTGGACCCTAGCCACGAAGGGGCGCAGCACAGCGCCCCCTTGCGGACATCCTGCGTAGGCCGCACACGTTCGGCTATGAGCGATCACGTAAACGTCTTTACCGTCGACCACACAGGGTTCGCTGTTTCGTCTTTGGACGCAGCCATCCGGTTCTGGACGGGAGCGCTCGGTTTCACGCTGGAGCGTCAATCTGAGATGGGCGGCGACTTCCTGCATCAGGTGACTGGTGTCGTTGATCCGAGCGTAAAGACGGCGATCGTCAAGGCACCCGACGGCTACGTGGTTGAATTGTTGCAATACTCGAACGGCTCTCAGAACGGGAGGGTACCCGACAGCGCGGGATCGATCGGAGCCGCCCACCTAGCTCTGACCGTGAAGGACATCCACGCCGCCATCGCCCGCGTTGAGGCGGCAGGATGGAGAGCGAAAGGTAGTCCGCTGCCGATCGCGGGTGGCCCGCGGAAGGGTACCTTGGTGGCCTACGTCTCAGGTCCCGATCATGTCACGATAGAGTTCATGCAGCCGCCAACCCGTTGATGGCCCGCGGCTGCTTCTCTGCCAAGAAGTCCAGTCGGACGTTTGCGCGGCATCCCGGAAGGCTCGGACCCGAGATGAACAAGCATCCGAAGTTTGGCGGGCGCCAGGCGGCCCTGAGTGACCGGTATTGGATCTCTCCAGTTCTTACACGTGAGCGCAACGCGACCTGCACGATCATACGCCGTGCCCGCTCGCGGAAAAGGTTCTCGAGATCTCCGCGGGTCAGTGTTCAGCAGCGAGGCGTGCACCTACCGCGGTGATGAGCCCGAAACCGAGATGGTTTAGCGTGTGAACCGCGATCGTCGTACCTCCTGAGTGCCATTCAGGGCGCCGCGGCGGAGAGGGCAAGGTACGCACCCTGCACGATGACCTACTCGCGCGCGTCGGGCAGCACCCTGGCGTCTGGTGTATGGAGCCCGAGCTGACGCGCACCGGCGCGCTCCAGGTCGGTGAGCTCGGACGGCTTGCGACTTTTCCGCTCGCCTGCGACCAGCAGCGCGCTTATCGCGAGCCCGGCGACCAGCCCACCCGCGACTGCGCCGGCCGTGCGCTCATGCCGGCACCTCGTCGACGCTCGCCTGCCGCGCGGGGGTGACGCCGTTCTCGTGCTGGCGGAACGCGGCGAGCGCGCGATACACCTGCAGCCGCGCCCGCATCACCGAGCCGAGCGGCTGGTGCGCGATCAGGCTGTTAGACGGGCGGAACGTCAGCTCCTCGTCGAAGTAACGCTGTCGCGCCGGGCTATACGCGTCCTGCACCGGCAGTCGGATTGTTGCCACGGTGAGGTACGGGCTTTGCTCGGTCGGCCACTCGACTGACGCGTCCTCGATCGGCTGGGTCTCGGCGTCAGTCCACAGCTGTGCTCGAAGCTCGTAGACAACCTCATGGTCGCGGAAGAAGGCAGTCGCGGCATGGCGGAAGCCGTCCTCGTCGGCGTGCGGGTCGAGCCGCCACTCCTGCAGCGCCGCCTGCGCGGGGGCAACCGGGAACGCGCCGAGCTTGGCGACATGGTCGCCGAAGCGGATCGGCGCCTGGCTGAAGTATGGCTCGGCAAGCGGGTGCGCGAAGGGATGGCCGAAGAAGTCCGCCATCGAACTCTCGGTGCCCACCGCGTGCAGCAGGCGGTTGAGGTTGCGCGCGACCGACGCGACCGCGCTCTTCGCGCCTTCGGGCAGGGCGGCCGCCTTGCCGATCACGCTGCCGTCGCGAAGGAAGCCCGCGGCAGTGCCCGACGGGAAGGTAGTGCCGGTCGCGAGCACGAAGTCCTGGGTCTCGGCGTCGTGCCCGGGCAGCTTCTCGCCCTCGACCTCATAGACCTTGATCGCCATGCCGCGATGGGTGGACACACGGTCGCCCAACGTCTCTCCCGGCCCCTGCGCGAAGCGGACCGCGACCGGGTGCGAGCCCGGCGTCGCGAACAGCCCCTGCGCCAGCTCGCGCGGCAGGTCGGCGGCGATCTCGAGCGTACCGGTGACGAGCGCGCTCGACTTCGCATGACTGGCGCGCACGGCGTGGTGCTCGCGCCGCTCGACCGTCTCGCTCTGCTGGGTCATGCCGCGGATGATGCCGTCGATCGTCTCCTGCTCGTCCGCTTCGGGGTGCTCGATCTCGGGTCGATAAGGGAGGTAGGTCATCGGCATCTCGCTAGATGAGTGATGGGAGGCGCTCACGTCTGAGCCCCGCCGAGAAAGTCGACCAGCAGCTGCGCCACCTGCTCGGGCGCCTCGCGCTGAGGAAAATGGCCGACGCCGGGCAGGCCAACCAGCTCGAAGGGGCCGTCGAACTTGGCCGGCACGCGCTCGAAGCTGGCAGGCGCGGTGACACCATCCTCGTCGCCCTTGATAAAGAGCGCGGGCAGAGACAGCGGTGCCGCCGCCTTGATCTTGGTCTCGAGCCACTCGCTCCGGGGGTCGAACGGAGCGTTCTCCCAGCGCGAGCGATAGCTATGCAGTGTCACGTCGATCCAGTCAGGATTATCGAACGAGCGGGCGACGCGGCGGAAGGTGGCCTCGTCGAACCAGCCAGGTGGCGCCCAGTTGACCCAGTGCACGTGCGCGAACCCGTGCGGGTCGCGCCGCACCGCTTCCTCGCCGCGCGCGGTCGCCATGAACCAATGGTACCAGTAACGCTGCGCCTGCTCGAAGCCGGGCGTCGGCATGCCCCCGAGCCGCGGCGGTGTCGCCAGCATCGCCAGCCGCTCCACGCGATCGGGCCAGCCGACCGCGAGCGCCTCCGCGATGTTTGAGCCCCAGTCGTGACCCACCACCGCCAAACGACGGATCCCGAGCGCGTCGAGCAGCGCGATCATGTCCATGGCATGGATCGCGCTGTTGCCGGTACGCAGCGCCGCGGAGTCGCGGAAACGGGTCGCGCCGAACCCACGCAGCGTCGGCACGATGACGGGGCGGCCGGCCGCGGCGAGCGCGGGCACGACGCCGTCCCAGGTCGAGGCGTCGTCGGGCCAGCCGTGGAGCAGCAACACCGGTGGACCGTTGTCGGGGCCCGCGACGGTGTAGGCGAGGTCGAGGTCGCCCGCGGCGATCGTCGGCATCGCGCCGCGCCTCAGCCGACCGCCGGGAAGCGGGCGCTGTCGTGCATCGGGCAGCCGTTGTAGCGTGCGCGAAACGCGGCCGACATCTCATAGGCTTGCCGCCGCGCGCGATTGACCGAGCCGAGCGGTCGATGCGCGGCGAGGCCGTGCCAGGGGCTAAAGAAGGTGTTCTCGTCGACCGCGCCGGCGAGGTCAGTTCCGATCGACAGCTGCGGTGCCACGGTGATCCGCGCCACGGTGCGATACGGGCTCGCAGCCTCGTCCCACGCGACCGAGGCATCCTCGATCGGCATCGCGTCGAGATCGGTATTGAGCTGTACGCGCAGCTCCCACTCGCCGCCGCGCTCGATGATCGTCTCGCGGATTACCTCCCGCAGCGCGTCGGGGCGACCCGACGTGTTGACGCTGTCACCGGTCAGCTCGGTGAGGTTGGACGACACCGGTACCAGCGCGAACTTGGCGATATACTCACCGTAGCGGAACGGTACCTGGCTGTAATAGCTGTCGCCGAGTGGGTGCGTGATCGGCGCGCCGCCCATCGTCGCGATCATTGCGCTCTTGCCGCCGACCGCCTCCAGCGCGGTCTCGACACCGCGCAGCGTGGCGGAGAGCAGCTTCTTGGCCCATTCGGCGCGATCGGTCGTCGCGGCGAGCTGCTTGAGGCTGCCGAGGAACGCCTTGGCGTCGGGCGCGGCGAAGGCGGGCGCGTTGACCAGGATCAGGTTCTGCGTCGTGTCCTCGGCCGAGTCGGGCAAGCGCTCGCCCGCGACGTCGAGGACTTTCAGCGCCAGCCCACGCGGCGCCGAGACCGAGTCGTCGAGCAGGTCGCCCGGGTTGGTTGAGAAGCGCATCAGTACGCGGTGCGCGCCCGGTCCGGCGAACAACCCCTGCGCCAGCTCGGGCGGCAGGCCGTCGACGATCGTGAGCTCGCCCGAGAGGATGCCGTGCGCCTTCGCATGGACGCTGCGCACCGCGTGGCCGTAGTCCTCCGAGGTGGTCTCGGTGATCGAGCGCATCGTGTCGATCAGGTCGCGGTGGACCTTCTCCTCATCGTCGATCGGCGCTTCGACGCTGTCGCTGTAGCGAACGGGGGTGGGGGTCATCGGTTCTTCTCGCAGACTGGAGGGCGGCTTGGGTTATCGGGCGGGGGTGAAAGCAAACAATTGCGTAGGCACCGATGCAGGCGCGCCGGGCTTGAACCAGACGGTGTCCTGGATGTGGCTCGCGGTCACGTAGATGCGCCCGTCCGGACCTTCGGCGAAGGTATCGGGCCAGCGGAGCCGGCGATCGGTGAGGACCGTCTCGACCGTCGCTCCGCTCAGGCGCTTGATCGAGTAATCCTGCGGCGAGGTCAGGTAGAGCACGCCTGCCTTGCTCATCCACAGCCCGTCCGCGACGTGGGTGCGCGTGATGGTGCGCACGCCCGCGGTGCGGCGTGCTTCCGCCACGTCGCGAGCGAGGAGCGCGGTGTCGATCGAGTAGAGCGTCTGGCCGGTCAGGGCCTGATAGAACAGCGTCTTGCCGTCATTCGAGATGGCGATGCCGTCCGCGGCGAAAGCGGGCTGCCGACCATCGGGTCGGCGCAGTGGAGCGCCGTCGAGCGTGACCGTGACGGCCTTGTCGACCTGGGTCGAAGGATGACCGTCGAGCGTGCGCCAGCTCTGGCCGCTCTCCAGGTCCACGACGATGATCGCACCGCGCGTACCGCTGTCGGTGATGTAGCCCAGTTTGCCGTCGGGGGAGAAGCGGATGTCGTTGAGGTAGGTACCCTGCAGCGCGACGTCCTCGGGCACCGGGATCACCTTGGTGACGGAATTGGTCTTGAGGTCGACGCGGACGAGCTTCGGCGCTCCCGGCAGGATCTTCTCGTTGCCCGGCGCGCCGGGATCAAGCACCCACAGGTTGCCGCGGCCATCCGGAACGATCGACTGCACGCAGACGAAATGTTCGCCGACCGAGAGCTCGCTGGACCGCGCATTGCGCCATTCGTTCCATCGCGCGTCCGGGTAGGGCCTGAGCGACCCATCCTTCATGATCTCTGCCACGGAGATCGGCGCATCGTCGGTCCAGCGCGGGAAGTTGACGAAGCGACGCCCGTCGGCGACCACCGCCACGCCCGTGGCCTGATGGTCGAACTGAGCGACCTCGGTCAGTTGTGAGGGCCGCTGCGCGAGCGCTGCTCCGGCAACCGAGGCGATCAACGCGGCCGCCGTGGCTGCGGTGAGATAGGGATTGGCTCGCTGCACGTCACGGCTCCGGCTTATCGAGAGGGAAGATGGGCAACGTCTCGAGCGCAAACACCCGAACGCGACATCTGGCCCACGTCCTGGCGCGGGGGACTGGACGTCCCCCGCCGTGGCCTCAGCGGCGCGCGGGCGCCGCGAAGGCCGCCTTCAACCGCGCGACCGCGAGATCGTTGGCGTCCTTGGCGCCGCGGACGACCTTCGCCATGCCGAAGAACTCGTGCGTCACGCCGGGATAGGTCTTCTGCTCGACCTTGACGCCGGCCGCGCGCATCGCTGTGGCCAACGTCTCGCCATCGGAGCGAAGCGGGTCGATCTGCGCGTTGATGATCGTCGTCGGCGGCAGGCCACGCAGGCTCGCCGCGACGAGATTGAGGCGCGGGTCCTGCGCGTCGGCCGGGCTGGCCTGGTAGTAATAGCCGAACCACTTGAGCATAGCGGCGTTCAGCGGCTTGGCGTTGGCCGAGTCCATGCGCGATGGCAGTGTCGTGCTGCTGTTGGCGATCGGATAGACCGAGACGATGTGGCGCGGTACGGTCAGGCCATTGTCGCGCGCGTAGATCGCGGTCGCGACCGCGAGATTGCCTCCCGCGCTCTCACCGACCATCGCGATCTTCTCAGGGTCACCGCCCCAGTTCGCCGCCTGCTGCAAGGTCCAGCGATAGGCTGCCGCCGCGTCGTCGTGCTGCGCGGGGAACTTGAACTCGGGGGCGTGGCGATATTCGACGGACACCACGATCGCGTTCAGCGCCTTCGCCATCGCTCGCGGAGCAGCGTCATACGTGTCCACGTCGGCGATGACCCAGCCGCCGCCATGATAATAGACGATCACGGGCATCGGCTTGCTGCCGGCCGGCGCCGCCCCGGGCTTGTAGACGCGCGCGAATTGCTGCGGGTCCGCGCCATAGGGCAGATCCTGCGTCGTCACCGACGTGTCGGGGGCGGTGGACATGCCCTTCTTCGCCATGACCGCCTTCGCACCGTCAGCGGCGGACGGCTGCATCCGCGCCTCGGCGGGGGTGAGCGTCTCGATCGGCTTGCCACCGAGACCGGCGAGCGCGTCCAGTACCATCTGCATATCGGGCGCGGCTTTCGGCGGCTGGATCGCGCTGGCGGGTGGTGCAGCGGGGGGCGGCGCGCTCGGAGAGGACGGCGATTGCGCCAGCGCACCGGCGGAGGCTGTCAGCACAGCGGCCGCGACAATGCCGGCGCGCAGAGGCAGCTTCGAGACGGATACCATGGATTTCTCCTGTTGTTCGAACCTGAACAAACGAGGCGCAAGCAACGTTTCTGTACGGAACCGTCCCAAGCCGAAGGCGGTCCGGGAGGATAAGCGATGACGATCCTATCGTTTGCGAGCAGCACGCCTGCGAACCCGGCTGCCGACGTCGTTGGATCGATCGGCAACAAGCTGTTGGCCAGCTTTTCGGCGCAGAACCTTGCCCTGCTGCGACCGCATCTTCAGCCGGTGACGTTCGCGGTGGGCGACTTCATCGCTCGCGCCGGCGAGCAGATCGACAGCATCTGCTTCCTCGAGCAGGGCATCGCCGGCGTGCTGGACTCGCTCGACGATGACCGGCGCTACGCCGTCGGGCTCGTCGGCGCCGAGGGCTTCATCGGATGGCCGCTGCTGATGGGCAGCGATCGCTCCCCTTACGATGTCACGATGCGGGCCGAACAGGGACAGGCCCAGCGGATTCCCGCCGACGCCTTGCTGGCCGCTATCGATCGAAGCGCCACGCTTCGTCTCGCCCTCACACGCTACGTCCATGTCTTCATGCTGCAGATGGGGCGGACGATCGTGTCGTCGCTGGCGCATGCGGTGGATCGGCGGATGGCGCGATGGATCCTGCTGTACCATGACCGCGTCCAGAAGGATGAGATCTGCATGACGCACGAGGAGTTTCGGCTGATGCTCGGGGTGCGGCGCAGCAGCGTCACCGAGGCTCTGCATCGGCTCGAGGGCGAGCAGGCTATCCGCTCCGTGCGCGCCAAGGTGCTCGTGCACGACCGCGCTAAGCTGCTGACGCTCGCGGGCGACACTTACGGTCAACCGGAACAGGAGTATGCGCGGCTGCTCGGCTAGATCGTAACAGCGCGCGCCTTCGCTGATTCCTCTCTCCTGCCGGCGGATCAATTCGCCTAGCGTCCCTTGCAACCTTAACGAATGTCGGAACTTGGGGAGCGATGATTTAGCGCTGAATGTCTGAAGATGGGTTTCCGCTCCTCACAGGCGAGAGGTCAAAGCTTCTTCCCAGACCTGCTAGCGCATAACGCAGCGGAAACCCATGTGGGACGCTGTAGTGTCCTTCGGTTGAGGCCAGCGCGCAGCGGGGCGGTACCGCTGGCAGTATTCCGGAGCGCACAGATGCGACCCGCCCTTAGCCACATACCGATCGATGCCCGGATCAGAGGCCGCACCTGCACAGCAGCGAGCTGCTTTATCGCTCTCACTCGCATCCGAGTAGCGGTCGGCTGTCCATTCCCAGACATTGCCAATCAGATCGTAGAGCCCATACCCGTTTGCGGGATAGCTCCGCACCTGCGCTGTCCGCGTTCGATGCGGCGGCGCCGCATTGTGCCAAGGAAAGATGCCATCCCAGGTCTGCGCCATTCGGCGGCCGCCCGGCATGAAGTCATCACCCCAGGCATATGGAGCGCCTTCAAGTCCGCCTCGTGCCGCATATTCCCATTCGGCTTCAGTCGGCAGTGACTTACCCGCCCAAGCGGCATAAGCCTCGGCATCGGAGTGCGCGATGTGGACGACGGGATGTCTCGCAAGCTGCTCGATCGAGCTGCCCGGGCCTAGCGGATGCCGCCAATCGGCGCCGAGGACGAACTGCCACCAGACCGGATCGCCTTCGAGCTCAACCGGATGGGCTGGCGGCACGAAGACGATTGAGCCGGGAGCAGCGAGCGCAGGGTCCATGCCTGGATAGTCGGTCGGGTCAGGCGCGACCTCGGCGAACGTGACGTGGCCGCTCGCCTTGACGAAGCGGGCGAACTGCGCGTTCGTAACCGGCGTCTCGTCGATCCAGAAGCTGTCGACCTCGACCCGTCTAACTGGACGCTCATCCGGGTAGAAGTCGTTCGATCCCATTGCGAACTTGCCCGCAGGGATGCGCTTCATGCCAGCGTGCCGGCTCCTCATCGCGGTCGCGTCCGACCGGCTGCCACCATGGCTGCCAGACGGCGATCCATCGCCTGCACCAGCTCCAGCTGCCGAGAGGATAGATCTTCTTTCTCGTCGGGATCGTGAAGGAGATTGAACAGCTGCGGAGCCGCAGCGGCACCAATGTCGTTGCCGTGGAAGCTAGCCGCCCCGCCACTCGCGCGGATTAGCTTCCAAGGGCCCTCCACCAGTGCGAGGATGCTGCCGCCAGCCCCTTTAGCCAGCGTCGCTTTCTCAGAAACGACGGTGCTTGCCTCCTCGATGACGAAGCGACGGCCTTCGCGGCTCCGCCCAAGGAGCGGAGCAAGCATATTGAAGCTATCGACGGCCGCGTCGGACGCCAGAGGCTGCCTCGCCAGCGCGGCGAGGCTTGCGGTCAAGTCAACATGATCGATCAGCGCTGAGGACGTAGCACCGCCGTTCACACCGGCCGGCCAGCGGACGATCATCGGCACCCGCAGACCGCCGTCGTAGATGCTGTACTTGCCGCTGCGAAAAGGCCCCGCTGGTCGATGTGTGCCGACCTTGGCGACGGCCTCGTCGTCGTAGCCGTCGTTCAGTACGGGGCCGTTGTCGCTGCTGAACACAACGAGCGTATCGCGCTCGACGCCGGCGTCGGTCAGCGCTTGCAATACCTCTCCGACGCACCAGTCGAGTTCAGCGATCACGTCACCGCGCGTGCCCATTGTCGTGGCGCCGCGGAAGCGGGGTGCCGGGAGTCTTGGCACATGCACCTCGTTCGGCGCGAAATAGAGGAAGAAGGGCTTTGACGGATCGGCGCTCACGCTGTCCCTGATGAAGGCGCTGGCCTTGCCGGCGAGATGCTCCGCCATCTCCTCGTCCTTCCATCGGGCTGCCTTACCACCGCTCATGAAGCCGATGCGGCTCACGCCGTCGACGATCGTGCCGTCATGACCGTCGTTCGGCCTCAGCCGCAGCAGATCAGGGTTCTCGCGACCAGTGGGATCCGACCCGACTTTCTGGCGGTAGTCGACCTGGATCGGATCGGCTGGGTCGAGACCCACCACGCGCCTGCCCTCGACGTACACGCATGGCACCCGGTCGATCGTCGCCGGGATGATGTAGGAATAGTCGAAGCCGATCTCGAGCGGTCCTGGCGAAATGTCCTGGTTCCAGTCGATGTGGCCGTCACCGAGCCCGAGGTGCCACTTGCCGACGACGCCGGTACGATAGCCGGCTCCGCGCAGCACCGAGGGGAGCGTCGCCGTGCCCGGTCGAATGAGAGCCGGCGCGTCGCCCGGCAGGATATGCGCGCCGTCCTTCCGCCACGCGTAGCGCCCCGTCAGCAACGCATAGCGCGACGGCGTGCATGTAGCCGCTGGCGCATGGCCGTTGGTGAAGCGAAGACCTTCCGCCGCGAGACGATCGATGTTCGGAGTTCGAACAGCGGTCGCGCCGTAGCAGCCGACGTCACCATAGCCGAGATCGTCGGCGTAGATGACGACGACGTTTGGCAAACGATTGTGATCGGTCACCCGAGCGGAAGCTCGTCCAAGCAGGCCCATCGCGGCAGTGCCTGCAAGCAGCGCGCGCCGCGTCGTCGAGAATGCCATCTCTTCACTCCTCATCGACGCCATAGCGGCGCGGTCGATCCGAGCCGCTAAACTTCAGCTTTGGCGTAGATCGAGTTGTCTATGTTGACCCTGCCAGCGGATTTGCTCCTTTCCAAGCGGCACGGCCGCGCAAGACGACAAGGGGAAGGTCGCCATCGAAGTCGCGAGCCGGGCAGGGCGAGGGGGAAGACGTGACGAACCGACTCAAGACCACCGCGCGAGCGCGGGTGCTATCAGGCGTGGCGCTCGCAACGCTGTGGGCAGGCGCTGCGGGCGCACAGGCGATGTCGGGTGCGCCGGATCAGGCAGCCGTGGCGGGCACGACCGTGGATCAGGCGGCCGACGATCAGGCGGGCTCGAGCGCGCTGGCGCAAGGTGGCGGCGACATCGTCGTGACCGGCATCCGGCAATCAATCCGAAGTGCGATCAGCGAGAAGCGCGACGCGATCAACGTCGTCAATGTCATCAACGCCGAAGACGTCGGCAAACTGCCTGACCAGAACCTCGCAGAGGTCCTGGAGAACGTGACGGGCATCCAGATCGATCGATCCGCCGGCGTCGGTAGCTCGGTGTCGATCCGAGGCTCGTCCCAGAACCTCGTGCTGATCAACGGTCGCGTCACGACGCCCTCGGGGGATGCGCGCGGCGGCATCAGTTTCGACGACGTTCCGGCCGAGATCATCGCTTCGGTTCGCGTCACGAAGGTGCCGACGGCAGACCAGGTGGAAGGCTCGGTCGGCGGGATCGTCGATCTGCGGACCTACCGCGGGCTGGGATTGAAACAGCCGCTAGCCGCTATCCGGGCGCAGATGGAATATGCCGATCAGGCGGACCGCTACAATCCGACCGTCTCCGGAGTTTTCGGACGGACCTTCGACACGGGCATCGGCGCGATCGGTGTCGTCTTGTCAGGAAGCTACCAGACGCAGGACGTGCGCGAGGACACACTGAACGTTCGCTACGCGCCGCGAACCGGGGTCGATGTCACCGGCGACGGGACCGCCGACCCGTACCTCGCTCCTAACTTCGTGGGCCAATATTTCTTGCGACGTCACCGCGAAAACAAGACCGTGAGCGGTTCGACCGAGTGGCAGGCGACGAGCGCGCTTAAGCTGTTCGTCGATGGCACCTACGTCAATCAGCAGAACGACGGGGATCAGCCCGGCGTGTTCCTCCAGCCGCCGCTGACGGAGCTCCCGCTGACTAACGCCGAGTTCGAGATGCGTCGGTCGGGCGGCGTCAGCTACCGCCAGATGACGCGAGGCACGCTTAGCGGCGTGCAGTTCCGCTCGACGGGCGAGAGCCCAACGCGCGACACCGAGTCCTACCTCGTCGCAGGAGGCGGCGAGTGGGAGCACGGGCCCTTCACTCTCAAGGTCGAGGCGAGCCGGGCAGGGTCGGACACGCTAGACGCCAACTTCCAGCTCGTTGCGCAGTATTCCAATCCTGGTGCGGGCTTCAACACCGCGCCAGGTCGGATCAGCCCGCCGCTTCTCTTCGATCTCACGCGCGACGATCTGTACCTGGCCCCGGACGCATCGAGCCCGCTCGCGGCGAACCTCGCGAACCCAGCCTATTACTCGACCTTCATCGCGCGCGACAATTATACCCGCTTCCACAACGTCGAGAACGCGCAGCGGATGGATCTGCACTGGGCGGCGGATCTCGGCCCGCTGAAGTCGGTCGACGTCGGTGCACGCCTCAATCAGACGGATTCACGTCGCGACAAAACGACGCAGGTGTCGGCGACCTTCCCCGGTGTCAGCGCAGCTTCGCAGCCCGGCCTCTATCGGCAAGCGCCGACAGACTTCTTCGATTTCACCGGCGACCGCTACCTCGGTGGCTTCGTGGTCGCTGGCGCGTTGACCGATGATCCGGCGGCCGCCCGCGCCGCCGTCGGGCTGGCCGCCGCTCCGCCGGAAGACCTCAGCGCCCGCTTCTCGGTACGAGAGCGGACGTATGCCGGATACGGCAAACTCAACCTCGAGGGCGACACCCTCGGCATGAACGTGCGTGCGGAGCTGGGCGCTCGGTACGTGCACACGAAGCAGACGGCGTCCGGCCTGCTCGTCACCGGCGGCACGTCGACGCCGAGGGTGGCGACGCAGGAATATTCGTATCTGCTGCCGGACGCGATCCTGAGCGTGCAGCCGGTCGAGTCGGTGCTGCTACGCGCTTCCTACGGCCGCTCGCTGCGTCGACCCGACTTCTCGCAGCTGGCGCCGAGCGCCGTCTTCCCCGTCGTCGCCAACTACGTCAGCGTCGGCAATCCCGATCTCAAGCCGCAGACGGTCGATCAGTTCGATGCCGCGGTGGAATGGTACTTCGACCGCAACAGTATCTTCTCGGTCGGCGGCTTCTACAAGAAATACCACGATCTGGTCGTCACCATCGCGCAGCCCCCAGTGCTCCGCGATGAAGCGGTCGGCTTCTTCAATCAGGCCAACTGTATCGGCGGCATCTTCAATCCGGTCGCAGTGGACCTGACCGGCGCCGTCGGCGTCTGCACCGGAGTAAACCAGCCACAGAATCAGGGCGACGCTACGCTGAAGGGCATCGAAGTCGACTTCCAGCACAGCTTTACCTATTTCCCCGGCGCGCTGAGCGGCTTCGGCGTGATCGCCAACTACACCTATCAGGATGGCAAGCGCTCGGTGCCCTTCACCGTACCCGCCGCGCTTGTGGGCGGTCAGCTGGTCACCATACCTTTTGGGCTTAGGGAGCTGTCGAAGAACAACTACAACGTCACCTTGTTCTTCGAGAAGTACGGAATCAACGCTCGTGTCCGTTACACCTACCGCGATCCGTTCCTGCGCACCGAGGCGACCGACGTTACCAACAATCTCCCTCTCTACCAGGACAAGCGGAGCCAGGTGAACGCTTCCGTCAGCATTGATATCAATCCCAAGTTCGCCGTGACCTTCTCGGGCGTCAATCTGACGGCCTCGCCCAACAAGGAGAACGCCATCTTCATAGATGGTCCCCTGACGCAGGAGCGCATCGCCGATCGGCGCTTCGTCGTAGGCGTTCGCGGCGTTTTCTGAGGGCTGCTCAGGGGCGTGGCGATCACGCCCGCATGAAGGTTCACCATCGAGGTGGACGCAGGGACCGCACCCGCATGGACGAAGACCAAAGGGGAGACACCATGACCGCAAACGCTTCTGGCGAACGCTCGCGACTGCTGCGAGCGCTGAGAAATGGCGTTGCTGTAGCTGCGGCCTTCGCATCCGCTACGGCGATCGCGCAACCTGCGTCGCCGAGCGCCCCTACGATCGTCAGGACGGCGGTGCCGCTCGTTCGCTCCGCCGAACGACCGAACATGATCGTCATTATGGGAGACGACATCGGGTACAGCGACATCGGCGCCTTCGGCGGCGAGATTGACACGCCCAACCTCGACGAGCTTGCCCGCCACTCGCTCAAATTCAGCAACTTCTACAACATGTCCCGGTGCTGCCCGTCGCGCGCCAGCCTGCTGACGGGTCGTTACCCCCACCGGGTCAATATGGGCGAGAATGGCAACAGCCTGGCCAAGGACGTGCCGACCGTCGCGGAGGAGCTCCGGGACGCAGGTTACGCGACGACGATGATCGGCAAGTGGCACCTGACCGCGGCCGTGCCGCTCAAGGAGCGCACCGAGCAGTTGAAGTGGCTCAACCATCAGGCGTACCGTGATCGCGACTTCGGCGATCGCACGACCTACCCCGCCGCGCGCGGCTTCGAGCATCACTGGGGGACGATCTGGGGGATCGACGACTATCACGACCCCTTCAGCCTGGTGGACGACTTCACGCCCGTCCAGACGGTGCCGAAGGGCTTCTACCTGACCGACGCGATCAGCGATCACGCCGTCAGCGAGGTTCGGCGGCTGGGCGGTGGCAGGCGGCCCTTCATGATGTACGTGGCGTACACTGCGGCTCACTGGCCCCTGATGGCGCCCGAGAAGGTGATCCAGAAATACCTGCCGCGCTATGCCGACGGCTGGGAGCGGCTGCGAGCAGATCGATACGCGCGACAGGTGCGCCTCGGCCTGATTGAGCCTGCGACAGATCGAGTGCCGGCACTCGATAAGGGATACGAGAACAATGCCGGCATTGCCTGGAGCAACCTTACCGCTGCGGAGCGCGCGGTTCAGGTCCGGAAGATGGCCACACATGCGGCGATGATCGACGTGATGGATCAGGGGATCGGCCGCTTGATCAGGGCACTCAAGGACAGCGGGCAGTACGAGAACACGGTCATCATGTTCTTGAACGACAACGGCGCCTCCCCTGAGATCATGACCTATGCCGATTACGATCGCTGGAGCGAGACCCGAGACGGCAGGCGGGTTCAGTACGGCGAGTATCCCGAGGTGGCGGCGATCGGCGGCGAGACCACGATGGCGGCGATCGGGAGCTATTGGGCTAGCGCAGCCAACACGCCATTCCGCTGGTGGAAAGCCGAGGCCTACCAAGGCGGGACTCACACGCCCTTCATGATGAGTTGGCCTGGTCACATGGGATCCCGCGAGGGCATGACCGTCACCGACGCGGCGCACGTCGTCGATGTCACACCGACCTTGTTGGCGCTGGCTCATGTCACGCCGAGAGCCAGCCGAGCACCCGTCGACGGTGTGTCTCTGGACGTTGCTCTGAGAGGGCACGCGGTTGCCCGTCAGCGACCGCTCTTCTTCGAGCACGAAGGGTCGCGCGCCGTGATCGATGGTCGGTGGAAGTTGGTCGCTCGAGCGCCTGGTCCAAGCTCGCCCGTATATCGCGCTTGGGAGCTCTACGATCTCGAAAACGATCGCACCGAAACCAAAGACGTAGCTGCTCCAAGCGCTGCTGTCGTCAGGCGCTTGGAAGGGCTCTGGGATGATTGGGCGAGAGAGGTCGGAGTTCGCGCTCGCATCGAGACGGCGCGAGCTTTTCAGTCTGACTGAGCCGTAGTCCGGCGGCTCTGAAGATGAACGAGCGGCCGGAGTTGGGGAGCGGGCAGGGGCGCCTGAATGACCGATCTTGGGTCTTTTCCCTGGGCATTGGTCAGCGCTCCCGCGCCTCGCGCCCTAGGCCGGCATAGGTGGCGTCAGGACCGCGCCGCTACTCAGAACGAATCGAGCAAGCTCGTCGGATCCCTACACAGTCGCTCGCACGGCTAGGACGGATGCGCGTCAATCGCGATGCATCCGTGGGAACCCAGCCGTCGCTACTAGACTACCGCGGCGAGCTCCTCGAACTTCTCCGGCCGCCGCGCAGTGTGCACTTCGCCGCCGCGGACCGAAACGTTGGACCATGGAAGACGGTGGAGGGTTTCCGCAATTCCGGCGAAGCCGCCGATGCGAACGACCAGATACTCGATCCCGCCCCCGCCGCAGCCGACCAGAGCGTCGACCGCGTGGCCTGCCACCGAGCCGTCGGCCGCTCTAACAGGAAGACCGTCGAGCGACGCCACCGAGAACAGCGCCTCGCCGGGCAGCTTCGTGCTCCGTCTCTCCTCCGCCCGCGTCGCATCGCTGATGCGCGCACGGCGGCCCAACCATCGCCAGATGCCGAACAGGTCGACGATGCCGAGGAACAGGTTCGAATAGAGGAGCTGCTGCTGGCCGGACGCGAGCCCGACGACGATCCAGCTAACGGCGCCGATCGTGAAAACGACGAAGCCCCAACCTGTGACGCGGGCGCCGAGGTTGGCGGCAGTCATGAGCGCTGCCACGCAGGTCGCGACTAGCGCTACCCAACCAGCCGTATCCGCCATCCGCCTTCTCCCAACAGCTCCGCACAGGTGGAGCGACGTCGCATCGCCTCTCCTACCTAAGCTGTTGGAGAAGTCTCGGCGGGGATTGATCAAACTGACTGGGATCAAGCGCCTCTGGGTGGACCCGTAAGAAGGTACAGCGGGTGCCCAGCTGCTCCAGCGTCCCGGATGAACGAAGGCGCTCAAAGACGACCTGAGGGCACTGTCAAAGCTAATGCACCTTCGGCGTTCGCCGGGGTAGGGAGGCGCATGCCTCGCTCACGCAAGCCAGCCAGCCCGTTCCGCTATTTCAACTCGTCGCCCGAGGTGATCCGGCTGGTGGTGCTGATGTACGTGCGCTTTCCACTGTCGCTGCGGAACGTGAAGACCTGCTGTTCGAGCGCGGCATCGACATCTGCCACGAGACGGTGAGGCTGTGGTGGAACAGGTTCGGTCCGCTGTTCGGGGGTGAAGTACGGCGCCAGCGGGTGAGCCGCATGCGCGGCTTCCGTCACTGGCGCTGGCACCTGGACGAGATGTACGTGAAGCTGAACGGCGAGATGGTCTACCTGTGGCGCTGTCGATCACGAGGGTGAGATCCTCGAGAGCTACGTCACCAAGACACGCGACAAAAAGGCCGCGCTCGCGTTCATAAAGACGGCGCTCGAGCGCCACGGCTCGCTCGAGGCGATCACCACCGACGGTCTGCGCTCCTACGGTACGGCGCCGAGCGAGCTCGGCGCCCGCGAGAAGCAGGAGGTTGGTCGCTGGGCTAACAACCGGGTGGAGAACTCGCACCTGCCCTTCAGGCGACGAGAACGGGCGATGTTGAGATTTCGGCAGATGCGAACCTTACAGAAGTTCGCCTCGGTCCACGCCAACGTCCACAACCACTTCAATCACGAACGCCACCTCGTCGACCGCCGAACCTACAAGCAGCGCCGCTCCGCGGCGCCGGCCGAGTGGCAGGCGCTCGCCAGCTGATCCGACGCGAGCCGAGGGCGAGGTGCATCGTGTGGAGATGAGTTCGCATTAGACTGCCAGCACCGTTGCGGCCATTCGTCGAGCAGATCCAGCAGCGGGCGGCGGACGAAGGCATGTCGACGATGTGTCCGGCCGACGAGGCGGAGCTCGCCGCTCGCGATCGAGAGATCGCCGCGGGTCACATGGGCTGGTGACCCCAGGCAGTCGAACAGATGGCTGCCAGGAACGCCATGTGCATCGACTGCCGAGATTAACGACTAACGGAAGTTGGGAAGTGGGAAGGGCGCCTGCAGTGACCGCTTGTGGGTCCGTTCGCCGTGGTCTCCTAGCGATGTGCCTAATGCCTCCCGGATGTCCTGAATGCCCATGCCCGCGCGCTGCGACCCGTCATCGTTGCGCATGAATGTGACCATCAGGTGGGGGCAGTCACCTCGGCTTTCAGAACATCAAAGTTGGCGTGGAGTAGCTCAACCAGTGAGCGTCGTTCGCCTTCACGACCCAACGCTTCTGTCGAAAGTCGAATGGCTCCCATGGCGAGCATTGCGACTAGCCGGTGCGCCATTTCGCGCTCAGGACTGGGCCAGCGCGCCCGCAGGCCGTCGACCAAGCGTCGTTCTTGCTCGACATAGGTCACCTGCTTGCGAGCCTGAACCGCGGCGCTCGTCCGCATGAGCTGATCGATCGCGGCTAAGTCGTCGGCCGGCACCTGGGCACAGACGTCGATCACTGCAGCTCGAACAGCGTCGATCGGTGAGGCGGTGTCGTCGGCATGGCGGATGCGCTCGGCGATCAGATCGCCCATACGGCTCTGGAGCGAGAGGAGAATGTCGTCCTTGGATTTCAGGTAGAGGAAGAAAGTGCGTCGCGAGATACCTGCCTTGGCAGCGATCTCGTCCACGGTCGTCGCGTCGATGCCTTGCTCAATGAACAGGCAAATGCCCGCATCGGTGATGCGCCGCAGGGTCTCCTGCTTCTTCCGCTCGCGTAAACCCGGCGTCGAATCCGCGACGATCTCAGCCACTGTTCCTGCTTCACGCTTGATTTTTGCACCCAGTGCATATTAAGTGATCTGCACTCGATGCATATATCAGGATCGGCTCGGATGGCAAAGTGGACATGCAGCGACATGCCGGACCAGTCAGGGCGCGTGGCGGTGGTGACCGGAACGGGAGGGCTTGGCCTTGAGGTGGCGCTGGCGCTGGCTCGAGCCCGTGCCGAGGTGGTGATCGCCGGACGCGATCCGCGCAAAGGCGCCGCGGCCACTACGCAGATCTGCTCTGCAGTACCCGCGGCCAAGGTCCGCTTCGAACCGCTAGATCTCGCGTCGCTCGCATCCGTGGCGCAGTTCGCCGAACGATTGCGCATGGATCAGCAGCGGGTTGACTTGCTCGTCAACAACGCGGGCGTGATGGTGCCGCCTGAGCGGCGCTCGACGGTGGATGGCTTCGAGCTGCAGTTCGGCACGAACCACCTCGGGCATTTCGCGCTCACCGGACACCTCCTGCCGCTCCTTCGCGCGTCCGAAGGCGCGCGGATCGTCTCTGTGTCGAGCGTCGCGGCCCGCGCCGGCTCGGTCGACTGGGGCGACTGGAACGCGACAGGCAGCTACGAGGCGATGCCGGTATATGCCCGCTCGAAGATTGCGTGCCTCATGTTCGCGTTCGAGTTGCAGCGACGCAGCGAGGCCGCCGGGTGGCAGCTTACCAGCATCGCGGCCCATCCTGGCGTCGCGCGCACGGAGCTGCTCCACAACGGACCCGGCCGGAGCAGCCTGCACAGTCGCGTCCGCTCGCTTCTGCCTTTCTTATTTCAGCCCGCAGCGCAGGGCGCGCTGCCGCTGCTGTTCGCCGCCACGTCACCCGACGCGTGCGCAGGGAGCTATTATGGCCCCGACCGGCTGGGCGAGACGCGCGGTTACCCGGCCGACGCGAAGATCCCATCGCACGCATTAGACCGCTTGGCCGCCGAGCAGCTGTGGGCATTGTCCGAGCGCGCGACCGGGGTGCGGTACTGAACAGCCAGGTAGGACACTGCATCTATGGCCAGGTACCTGACCTACGCAGCCTTCGGCTGGCTGACCTTCACGGGCGTGATGCACTTCGCCGTCGACGTCGTGAGCCAGTACCTGCGCGGCAAGCGCGCGCCCGGACCGGAGACAACGCTCTATTACGGACTGAACTCGGCCTTCGCGCTCGGGCAAGTCCTTTTCGGGCTGATGTGCCTGTGGGCAGCGCATCGTGAGCCTGGCCTGCTGCGCGAACCGGCAGTGGTGATGCTCGCCTGCGCGGGCGCCGCGGCGTGGCTGGCGCTCACCTTCACCGCGATGGACTATTGGGAGCCCAAGCTCAACGCCGTCATCTTCATCGCCCTGCTGATCGCCGCCATCACGCTCGAGCGCGTACGGGCTTGATCCTGTGCAGATGCCAAGTCGCGAATTCACAAGGAGACGAGCTATAAAGGGGCTTCGATGTGCTCTCACGGCTGGTGGTGGAGGGCAGGCGCGCCAGCGTCATCACGGCGCAGGGTGCTTGACCGTAGCGAGCGCTATTGCTCTGGCGTTGCAGGCATCGCGTGCCCCGGCGCTCCCGTCAGACGGGCCGGTACAGCGCCTGCCGCCCGCGGGCGTGCCGGTTCCGCTGGACCGCGCGTTCTCGGGCACGATCGCGCTCTCGGTCGATGCCACCGACGTCGCACACAAGCTCTACACGGTCGAGGTCGTCATTCCGGTCCAGGCCGCGGGCGCGATGACCCTGCTCTACCCGCGCTGGGAGGCCGCGAGCCATGGTCCGAGCCTGAGCGTGGTCAACCTCACCGGCTTCGCCGTCTTCGCCGGGGCGCGTCGACTGGCCTGGCGGCGCGATCCGCTCGAGCCGCATGCCTTCCACCTCGACGTGCCCGCTGGTGCGGCGAGCGTGACGGCACGTTATCAGGTCGTCGCCGCGGCCCGCGACCTCACGCGCGACCTGATCATGCTGCCGTGGCAGCAGCTCATCCTCTATCCCGCGGGATGGTACGCGCGAAACATTGCGGTAGCCGCCATGGTGTCGCTGCCGGACGGCCTGATCTCCCACGCGCCACTGATCGCTGGCCGGAGCGCCGACGGGCACCTCGTCCTGCCGGAGCGAACATTAGAGGCTCTGCTCGACACGCCCGTCTACGCTGCGCGCTCGGCAACGCGAGTGTCGCTCGCTGCAGGGGACGCGCCGGTGACGCTCACCGCGATGGCCGCGGCCGCGATGCCCCCCGTCATTCCGCCGGAGCGGGTCGACGCGCTCCGGCGCATGGTGGCGCAGACGGGCCGGGTCTTCGGCACCGCTCCGTTCGCCCGGTATGACTTCCTGGTCCGGCTGGGCGATGACCTCGCTGCCGGCGGGACCGAGCATCGCGCCGCGGGTGAGATCACGCTACCCGCCGGCTATTTCGACGACTGGTCGCGCCAGCTGCTCGACCGCGACATCTTCCCGCACGAGCTCGTCCATGCATGGAACGGCCTCTTCCGCACGCCGGCGGACCTGTGGGCGCCAACGCCCAACGTCCCGCAGTCGGGGAGCCTGCTATGGGTCTACGAGGGGCGGACCGAGTTCTGGGGACGCGTGCTCGCCGCACGCGCGCACCTGCGAAGCAAGCAGGAGACGTTGGACCGGCTGGCGCTCGACGCGGCGGAGGTGTCGCAGCGACGCGGGCGCGCCTGGCGATCGCTCGCCGATGACGTCAATTACCCCGCCTTCATGCTGCGCCAGCCGGTACGCTGGCGAGACTGGCAGCGCCGACGTGATTATTACGACGAGGGCGTCCTGCTGTGGCTCGCCGTCGAGGCGCGATTGCGCGAACGCACCGGCGGACGGCGCGGGCTCGATGACTTCGCTCAAGCTTTCTTCGCGGGGGCCACGCCCAATGCGCCGACGCAGACCTACACGTTCGAGGCGCTGTGTGTCGCCTTGGAGGCGGTCGCGCAGGGCGAATGGGCGGGTTTTCTGACGACGTGGCTCGAGGCGCACGATGAGCTCGACACGTTGATCGGGCTGAGAGCGCTCGGATGGAACCTCGTCTACACGAACACGCCAACGGAAACCTTCCGACAGCACGAGGCGGAGTTGGGCGGGCTAGACCTCACTTACTCGCTTGGGATGACGGTCATGGCCGACGGGCGCATTGGTGCCGTCTCATGGCAGGGATCCGCGTTCACCGCGGGCCTCGCACCGGGCGCGAAAATTTTGGCGGTCAGCTCCGAGCCGTTTTCGACCGAGCGCCTCCTGCAGGCAGTGCGAAGGTCTGAAACAGTGCCAATCACGCTCACGGCGGAGCAGGACGGCGGCAGGAGGGACTATCACCTCAGCTACAAGGGATCATTGCGCTATCCCAGTCTCGAACGCTTCGCGGAGAAGGCGGATCGTCTTAGCCGCTTGTTGGCTCCACGATAACGTGCCGCCCAACGCCGGCGGGGCAGGGGGCGGCTTACCCCCGGCTACCTGCGGCGATCGCCGTCAGAGCTCGAACACCTTGGGCAGGCCGAAGGAGAATGCATGCTCGGCCCGGGACGGTTCGGTAGTTTCTCAGCTACCGGCCCGGCCACATTTGCAGGAAGGTCGCCGCAGTTTGGCGCAGTTCGGCTTCACTCGTACCACTACCGGCCGCTACGAGCAGACCATCCGTTGCAGCCTTGAGCGTCAAAGCCAGACTGCGGGCGGCAAAGGATGGCGCAAAGTCGCCGTCCTCGGCTGCGCGTACCATGCGCGCGACCAATTTCTCGCGCCAGAAGTCGCCGCGCTGAACGACGAACTTCCTGATCTCGTCATCACCGGGGGCGTGGCTGAGCGAATGGACGATGCCCATGCTGCCCTTGGGGTCGGCCGTACTCGTTTGCAGCGCGATAGTACCTTCCAGCAGGTGCTCGGCGACGGCGCGGGCGGACGGCTGTTCCAGCGCCTCGACCATGTAGGCCGTCTTCTCCTGTTCGTAGAGGCCCATCACCTGGCGGAACAAGTTCTCCTTGTCGCCGAAGGATGCATATAGCGTCGCGCGGCTGATCCCCATCGCCTCGAGCAGAGTACCGATACTGGCCCCGGCATAGCCGTGGCGCCAGAACACTCGCATAGCAGCGACAAGGGCTGCATCGCTGTCGAACTGGCGGGGACGCCCCCGTTGAACGGGCCGCTCTGAAGCGTCTTGGGCGCGCGTCTCGGTCATGCACTCGTCCTCGTCCTGGCACTCGACCGTTGATTTATGGAACGATCGGTATACCTAGGTATTTGGAACGACCGGTATAGCAATGCGGCCGCCGTCCCACATCCGTTTTCTGACATACGAGGACTCGAATGACCTACTCTCCCCAGGAAGAAACCAACCTTCGGATCATCAATGACGCGTTGAACGATGCGGCGCACGATTTCACCCGCTTCTTCGAGGCGGTCTTCGCGTCGGACGCCGAGTGGACCATCGCGGGGCACGGGCCTGTGGCACGGACTTACTACGGGATGACGGACTTGTTCGATAATGCGGAGAAGGCCCTATTCGCTCGCTTCGCAGAACCCCTGACGATCGTCACGCGTGGCACCTGGGCCGATGGAGACACCGTGTTCGCGCGCATCGACAGCAGTAGCCGCGCCCTCGACGGTGAATCGTACAACAATGGCTATATGTATATCATGACTATGAAGGACGGTAAGGTCATCTCCGGTATCGAATGGCTAGACCTCAACGCTTATTACCAGATCATCGAGAGAGTGGTGATTTAAGCTCCACAGGGTCATAAGCACAGCGTACACGGTCGGTATCGAAGATAGCTTCGTGTCCGTCATTCGGCGTCGACCATGTGCCTGACCTATTTCTCAAGGCTGCATCGCATCTGGGAACTCCTTGGCCGTATTGCTGGCGGCTTTCAGTTCGGCGCCTATAGGCTCATGTTTCTCCTTCGTATGCGAGTGGGAGCGACAGCAGCCGGCCGCCCTCCCGCGTGAGGCGGTTCAGATACTCAGCGTGGTTGATGATCTGGTAGGGGAAGAACAGCCCAGCCTTCGTCGCCGGCTCTCCATCCAACCCTGCGAGGCGTTCCAACACCATGCTGATGCCGAGCCCGGTCAGCGGAGCTGCTCCACCGGGATGAAAGACGGCATGACGGGTGCGCTGCGGTGTGCCCGCCTCGCCAACCCCCGACAGCTCAATGATGATCTCGGTCGACTTCTCTCCTCCCGCACGCCTGCTGGAACTGATGCCCGTACCAATGCCGAACTCGACATCGCGGGCGCCTGTCGTGGCCGCCAGCCCGGCGATGTCGATCGTCGAGAATCCAACGGCCGTCAGCTCCGCGCCGTCGATGGCTTGGAATTTGAAGTTGGCGTTACCGCCCTTGCGCCACACGAACGCGCCGTTGCGCCGCGCGAAAACAGAGGAGATGACCGACGCGAAACGCTCGAAATCTTCCGCGACTGCAGGGCCACCCCAATCTTCCTCATCGATCAGCGCGCCGATCCGGATGCCGTCGATGCGGGCGTACGTCTTCGCTGCCGTGAGCGTGGCGATAGTGGTGGCGCCGACCAGCCACTCATACCCGAGCACCACTGCTGCGGCATCGGGGCGCTGCATATGGATCGCCATCTCGGGCGCCACCTCGTAGAGCCCGGTCGAGATGCCCAAGTGCGGGATGCCTCGCGCGTGTGCATAGCGCAGGCTCGCGAGACGATGATCGGAATAGAGGACGGCAACCGCCGCGATCGATCGGTCGCCGACGCCAAGATCGTCGGCATACGGATCGATCGCTATTCCCTCGGCATGATCAAGCTCACTCGCAGCCTGGTAGGCTTTTTGCCGGTTCCTGCTGCCTATCAGCAAGGGAGCTTCGGGATGCCGCTTACGCAATGCCTGGATGGTGTAACGACCAATCTGGCCGGTGCCGCCCAGGATGAGGATGGGTGATATGGACATGAACGCCTTTCCGCTTAAAGCTACGATTCGTAGCTTCTTGTAACCTACCTATGGTAGGTTATGCAAACGGGTATGACGGTAGCGGTGTCGAACGTAGTGGTCCCGCGGCAGGGACGTCGTCTTTCCAAGGCCGATCGGCGGAAGCAGCTGCTTGCGGCGGCGCTAGACATGATCCGCGAGAAGGGTGCTGACAGCCTCACGCTCGGGCATCTCGCGGTGCGGGCCGGGGTGTCCAAGCCGGTCGTCTATGACCACTTCGGCACGCGTTCTGGGCTGTTGATCGAGCTGTATCGCTGGATTGATACCGAACGGGTCGAGGCTTTCCGCCAAGGGATGGCGGCGGCCTACCAGGATCGCGACGAAACGATCGCCACTCTTGCGACCACCTACATTCGCTGCGCGGCAGACCTGACCGGCGAGTTCCACGTGGTCGGTGCGGCGCTCGCTGGAAGTTCGGAAAAGGCGGAGGTATATGCCGAGCTGCTTGACCAGTCCGTCGCCATGTTCGTGTCGGTGCTGCACCCTTTCAATCGGCTGACAGGTGCCGCCGCGACGCGACTATGTGTCGGCCTGGTCGGCGCGGGCGAAGGGCTGTCAACGGCGATCGTCCGTGGAAGGCTCGCCGAGACCGAGGGCATTGCGACCTTCAGGGACATCATCGATGCCTGCGTGGGGTAGCCATCGGCCATGGCAATTAGACATGTCGGCGTGCAGGCTTGTCGACGCGCGTTCGACGAGGCCCGTAAATTAGCGATTTGCGAATGCTCCGCCGACTGACAAGCAGCCGGCCAAGTCTTTCCGCTCACCGCCCTGAGATCCGGCACTACCTAGGCTGCCCTTTACGATCAAACTTCCGCAGTACGCACGATATCGATCAGCGCTTGTAGAGCGGCGGGTGTCCTTCGGTTACGAGCATTATAAAGGCACAGGCCTGGGACTGGTGGCGACGAGTCTGCGAGAACCTGTACCAAACGTCCCACCTGCAACCCTTCAGCGGCATAGGGCTCTGGCACGAAGGTGATGCCTAGCCCATCAGTGGCAGCCTCCACCATCAAGCCGCTATGATCGAGAGTGAGCGCTCCGGGAACGTCGACCAGCACCTCTTCGCCGCCACGCTCAAATTCCCAGCGGTACGATTTGCCACTCGGAAGACGCTGGCGGATGCAACGGTGCGTGTGGAGCTCCTGTGGAGCTGCCGGCTCACCATGGCCAGCCACGTAGCTCGGCGCCGCGACCGCTATGAAGCGCGTGTCGCCACCAAGGGGTACTGCGACCATGTCCTGCGGCACTGCCTCTCTCAAACGCACGCCGGCATCGAACCCTTCCGCGACGATGTCGACCAGTCGGCCCTCTGTCAGCAGCTCCAGGATCACGCGCGGGTGGCGCTCGAGCAGGAGCGGTACGGCGTGGCGTAGCAACCAGCGCGCGCCACCCTCGTTTGCATTGATGCGGAGCGGTCCACCGACATTCGGGTTCGCGCCGACGTTCCCGAGCATGTCATCGAGGGCGCGGAGGGCAGGGGCTAGTCGCGCAAGCAGCCGCTCTCCAGCTTCGGTCAACGCAACGCTCCGCGTCGTCCGGTGAAGCAGGCGGGTACCGAGCCGCTGCTCCAGGCTGCGCAGGGCATGGCTCAATGTCGGCCGCGCCACCCCGGCGATGTCGGCAGCGCGACGAAAGCTGCGGTGCTGCGCAACCAGTGCGAAGGCCCTTAGCTCTGTCAGGCTTACGTCTGCCATTGGTGCATCCCATCGACCAGCTACGTGCGATTGAGCCGTCTTATTGCACCCAGTCCAACGCTTTATCTCTGCGGTAAAGGAGATTGCCATGAAGCGTTGGTTCATCACGGGCGCGTCGTCGGGGCTCGGCCTTGGCATGACGGAGCGCCTGCTACAGCGCGGTGACGCGGTGGTCGCAACTGCCCGTCGCGTTGAGGCACTCGCGGCGCTGCAGGCGAGCTACCCGAGTCAGCTGTCGGTCGAGCACCTCGACGTGACGGACACGGCCGCGGTCCGACGGATCGTCGATGCCGCGTTTGCCAACGGGCGGGTCGATGTCGTTGTGAGCAACGCTGGCTACGGCCTGTTCGGTGCGGCGGAAGAGCTCTCCGACCTTCAAATCGACCGCCAGATCGCAACCAATCTGACGGCGTCGGTCCAGCTCATCCGCGCCGTTCTGCCGCACCTGCGCGTGCAGGGCGGAGGCCGTGTTCTGCAGGTCTCGTCGGAAGGCGGGCAGATGACCTACCCCGCTTTCAGCCTCTATCATGCCACCAAATGGGGATCGAGGGCTTCATCGACGCGGTCGCCCAGGAAGTCGCGCCATTTGGCATCACGTTCACACTCATCGAGCCGGGGCCGACCGATACGGGCTTTGGCGCAGCTCTGGATCGTGCGCCCGAGAGCGACGTGTATGACGCCACACCTGCGGGCGACGTCCGACGTGCGATCGCAAGCGGCGACTTCACCTTGACCGGGGACGCCGATCGCACCGTGGCGGCTATGATCGAGGCTGGTGACACCGCGCAGCCGACAGCTCGGGTGACGCTGGGCAGTACCGCCTACATCAGTATCGAGAAGGCTCTCACGTCGCGGCTCGACGCGCTTCGTGCCCAGCGGGATGTTGCGTTCGCGGCAGACCGGTCGCGATGACCGCGCGTGTGACGGCGCTCGCGTTGATGCTTGCCGCCTCTGGGGGGGGCACGCGGGCCAGGATGCGAGCTCGTCAAACGAGCTGGTCGGCACGTGGCGGATGATCTCGGCGACGCTCGAAGAGGATGGACGTGAGACGCGGCCCTACGGGCTTAAACCGGCCGGGATGCTGGTCTTCACCCCGGATTTTCACTTCGTGGAGGTCCTGACAAACTCAGAGACGCCGCATGTCGCATCCGGGCGGCGCGGGGAGGGTACCGATAGCGAGAACCGGGAGGCGATGACAAACGGGGTCGGTTTCTTTGGCGCTTATTCCGTCCGCGGGGACGGCACATTCTCCGGCAATGTAGTGGAGGGCGCGACCTTTCCGAATTGGGTCGGAAGTGAGCGGACGACCCATGAGCTCCTACTTGAGGTTCGCGGCTCCCGGTTGACCGAGACGTTCACGCGGCCAGGTGGCGGCGTGCTGCGCGCCGCGTTCGTCCGGGTAAGAGCGCCTGCTAATGCGCGGAATACCTGAAGGGCTCGGCGTCGGGATGAACGGACGGCGGGAGTTGGGCGGCGAGCAGGTGTCCCTGAACGACCGCTCTTGGGTCCTCGGCACGAGAGGGTAGGGGGTCGCAACCGCCCATTAGTAGACATTTGAGGCTGACATCTCGAAAGCAGCCGCCATACCGTCCTGCGGTGTTTGTCGAGCGAGCCTACGTCGAGCGGGAGAGGCTGTCGGATCGCGATCTGGAGCGGCTCCGCGCTTGTTTGGTCGTTCAGGTGCAGCGTTACGAGTACGCCCTCCCCAACTACCCGACGAACTGGATGGAAAAGCACGGGCGGCCTTTCGTCGACAAGCTCCGCGAGAAGGTCGCGCGCGTTGACGCTCTGATCATCAGTAGGACGACTGTCCGCTGACGCCCACTTGCGGACACCCATGCAATCGGTTCTTCTGTGCAAATGAGTGCCGCACCTGTAACCCGCGTCAGACGTGAAAACTTCAGAAAGGCTGCGTTGGGCCTATGCCTCACTATGACAATTCCTGCCGTCATAGCCTGCGCGCAGCTGCTATTCGCGCAGGAGATTCTCGTCAGACTAGGCGTTATCGATGCAACCGATAGGTATCAAAACATCCCCGTTTTTCGAATAGCGATACTGAATTTCTATGGCAAAGTTGCTATTGTTCTCGTCATATATTGGGTGGTAGCTGCGCTTCTCAGCCGACGAGAATCTCTCAGGTTAAGACGAGCTAACGTGGTACTATGGCTTGGCATTGTATTTTCCTGCGCGGCTATATTTGTCGGATCAGTAGCCCCAGCACGCGCACACTTTCTCGAGAGTACTTGTTCGCTTCTCGGCCTATCTAGCGTTGACCCGCCGGGTTTTGACACACAATCACCCTGCTCGGTCTTTGCCACGCAAAGCTTGGCTGTCATGGCTTGCTGGGTGCCGCTTACCCTCATCATCCTGAGCCTACTACAACGCGTGCTAGGTTCGCGTTGAAGGCCGCATTCGGACGTCGGCCTTCCAGACACCGCCAGGCCGTAAGCGCCCATAACTGACATTCTGGCGCGTCGTGAAGCGGCGCATTCTACTAGATCTATCGCTTGCTCGCGTGAGGCAGCGCGCTTGGGATTGAAGTTAAGCATGTAGTCGCTTTGAAATAGCATGATTGCCTCTGGCCCTTGAATGATGCGCACGAAGTCACGCCAATCTAAATCAGAACTACCTTGTGCCGATTTTAGCTGAACGCGTTCCGTCGATCGATCAACGATGGTCTGAGTTTGAAGTGCTTTCGTTTGTCGGTACGCTCAGCGCGAGCGAGAGGGTATTAGGGCGTAATTCATGGCAAGGATGCAGGCGAGCACGGGAGACCAGGAAGCAAAACCCGCCGCCCCGCCGCTAAGGATCAACCACGCACTACCCGAGGCGCGGAATAGCGCTCCAATTAGCGCGCAAACGAGCCCGACGAGAGCGAAGCTCAGGACCGTGCGTATGGGTCGCCTTCTCTCAGGTGGCGCCAGAGCCAGTTTCTCGGCGCGCTAAGCCGGCACTCTCCGCCTTGAGCGGGCGCGACACGGGACAGACCTCCTGCACGTAGGCGTTGAGCGTGTTGGCGAGATTGTCGCCCACGAGCCTGTAGAAAACGAACTGACCGCGCTTCTCACTGGCCACTAGCCCGGCGTTCTCCAGCACGGACAGGTGCTGCGACACGGCCGGCTTGGACATCTCGAACCGAGACGCGATCTCTCCCGCGCTCAACTCCGCGTGAGCGAGGTAGGCCAGAATTTTCCGGCGCGGAGTGGACGCCAGCGCCTCGAACACCTTCTGCATGGTCCTCAATTAAGGGATAAGTTAAGCGCTTGACAAGGGAGAAGCTGTGCGGAAGTATTTAAGCCGTTACCTAACGGCTTAGAGGATGGCATGAGCGACGATCCCGACCGCTGCCGCGTGAACTCGCTTGTGGAACTGCCCGACAGCAGCCCGGTGGAAGGCGTGGTGCGCTGGGATCCGGTGCATTCGCTTTGGAACGGTGGGATGCTGGCGGGGGCGCTCGCGGCGCCGTTCCTGTTCAGCTGGGGAGCGCTCACGATCTGCCTGCTGCTCGCCGGCGCCACCCTGCTGCTCGGCCATAGCGTCGGCTTCCACCGTCGCCTGATCCACCGGAGCTTCGACTGCCCACTCTGGCTCGAGCGGCTGCTGGTTTGGGCCGGCACCCTGGTGGGCATGAGTGGGCCGCTATGGATGATCCGCACTCACGATTTGCGGGACTGGGCGCAGCGCCGAACCGATTGCCACGACTACCTGGCGCACCGGCGCCCGCCGTTGGTGGACGCGTGGTGGCAGATGCACTGCCGGCTGGTTCTGCGCTTCCCGCCTGCGTTCGATCTCGGGCGAGCGGGACGCGATCCGTTCTACCGATACCTGGAGGCGACCTGGATGGTCCAGCAGCTGCCAGTGGCGGCGTTGCTCTATCTGGCGGGCGGCTGGAGTTGTGTGCTCTGGGGCGTGTGCGTACGCGTGACGCTCTCCGTGGCCGGCCACTGGTTCGTCGGTCATCTGGCACACCGACAAGGACCGCAGAGCTGGATCGTCAACGACGCGGGCGTGCAGGCGCACGATGTGCCCTGGGCAGCAATCCCCACCATGGGCGAGGCGTGGCACAACAATCATCACGCCTTTCCAGGTTCCGCCAGGATCGGGCTCTACCCGGGGCAAAGCGACTGGGGCTACGCGTTCCTGCTGCTGCTTGAGCGTGCAGGGCTAGCCTGGGATATCGCGCTGCCTGAACACCTCGCTCGCGAGGGCGCAGTGACCAGGGTGGCGCCCGAGCACCGACACGAGGCGCGGTCTGGCGCGATGAGGAGGGCTTGAGCAGTGCGGCTGCTCTCCTTCGCCGATTCCACCCGGCCCGCCACCTACGCGTTGATCGCCCCGGTTCTCCTGTTCATACCGCATCTTACGGTAGCGCTTCTGCTCACGTGGCGCGGTGCGCCGCCGGTAACTGACGCTGGCTTTTGGCTGCTCCCACTCCGTCGTATGGCCATGCGCCCGGACCTCCCCGACAGCGACGCCGCAGTGGCGTTTACCGTGGCGCTCATGGCGGCCGCCGCGCTGGCGCTGGCGTCGTTCCGGCGCGCCAATTGGTCGGGTGCAGGCTATGCCGTCGCTGCGATCATCGTGTTGCCCGGCGTGCAGGTGGCAGCCGCGGCGGTGCTGGCCTTACTTCCCAAGTTCACGCGGCACGAGGCGAACGGCCTAACGCCGGGCGTCAATACCGCTCACGTTGTGCAAGGCGTCCTTGCTGGTGTGGCGATCATCGTTGCTGCGGTGCTCGTGTCCGCGCTGGCAATGGGCAGCTATGGCTGGAGCCTGTTCGTCTCGACGCCCGTCCTGGTAGGAGTGACGACCGGCTACCTCGCCAATCGAAGCCTGCTGCTGAGTTGGGGCGCCACGGTGCGGGTTGTGCTGGCTGCAGCAGTGCTTGGAACGACGGCGCTGGTGGTGCTGGCGCTCGAGGGGCTTGTCTGCATCCTGATGGCAGCACCCCTTGGCGCTGTGGCCGCGTTGGTCGGCGGTGCTGCAGGCCGGGCGACTGCCCGCGCCGTGCACGGCGGTGGGCGGCCGCTGGCGAGCCTGGCGCTGCTACCCGCACTGTTCGCGCTGGAGGCGGCAATTCCACCCACGCTCCCGATTGCTGCTCACGCCACGGTGATCGTTGGCGCACCGCCGGCCGCGGTGTGGAAGGCGCTGACTGAAGGCGACGCGATCGCCGGCAGCCCCGGTTTGGTGGGCGCGGCGGGGCTGGCCTACCCGCTGAGAGGGCGACTGCTGGGCCAAGGTGTCGGCGCGATCCGCTTGGGCGAGTTCTCGACAGGCATGGCGCGCGAGCGGGTGACCGAATGGGTCCCCGGCCGCCGGCTTGGCTTCCCCGTATTGAGCCAGCCGCCCGCGATGGAGGAGATGAGCCCGTATCGCCGCGTGCGCTCACCGCACGTGCACGGCTATTTCAGCACCTCCGCTACCGCCTTCACGCTTTCCACTTTGCCAGGCGGGCGCACCCGGCTCAGTGTGGAGGCTTCCCACATTCTGCGCATCGAGCCCGCGCTCTATTGGGAGCCCCTCGCGCGCCTCGCCATTCGCCTCAACATGGCCCACGTGCTTGGCGACGTGCGGCGGAAGGCTGGGCAGAATTAGGGCGCAGCGCATCTCGCTTCGGCAATGACAGGCAGCTGACAGCGCCGCCGATCATCCAAAGGCTACCTGACCCATTGACTACTCTCCAAGAGAGAATGAGCTGCCAGGAACGCCCGCGACTGCGTCCTCGGCACGAGAGGGAAATGGTTGCAACCGCCCACTTGCGGCGGTTCCGCTTGATCGTCAATCTCGCTGGAACTCGCTTGCGGAGACGAGGTTGTGCCTGACCAAGCTACCACGAACATGTATGTGGACCTGTCGCTTTTCACGATGAACAATTCGTTCGGCTACATCAATGGCGACATGCTCCTCCCGTCCACCCCTGCCGTCGGTGAAATCATATCTTTCACTCATCCTGAAAGTAGTGGCGAGGATGCCTTGGTTGGAAGTGTGCATGTCGAGCATATAAACCATGTAGGCGGCAAGATCGCGGTTCGACGAGCGTCACCGCTGTGCACCGCTGCTGAGGGATCGCGAACCTTGGGTCCGGCTCGAAGGGCTCGTCGCTCAGAAGGTGTCCGGCCACATCGCGATGGGTGGCTGGTCATCGCCATCGATCCTGCTACCGGCTGTACATGCTTAGATTACGGATCAGGCGCCACGAAGCGATGGTCGGACGCATCTTCGATCGCGTGGCTGCGATAGAAGCGTCGATAGCGGCTCTCGGCGACGAGGATCTGCTCGATCTCGCCGATATCTTTGCCGACAGAGGCACAAACCCGTTGCGCGAACTGACGCAGGACGAAATGCGCCGACGTCATATCAGCTTGTGATGCGGCCTCCTTCGCGTTTCCGGCGTCTGGACGGCGCGCTCGCGGACCTTCCCGTCGAGCAGCCGATGCTACTCACCGAACTCGACGGCTTCCTGACCGGGCTGCTTGTGTCCCCGCAAGCCGCGCCGCCGAACGAGTGGATGGAGATCATATGGGGACCGGAGACTGAAGGCGTGCCTCCCTTCGAGGATCCGCTCGACGTGCAGTGGTTCGCTTCGGCGATAGCAGCGCGCATGTCAGAGATCGCCCGTGACCTTGCCCGTGGCAAGTTTCAACCGATCCTCGACCTTGATGAGCGGGATCGAGAGCTGCTCTGGGAAGACTGGATTGGTGGCTTTGCCGAAGCTGTGGCATTGCGCCCGGATGCGTGGAGCGCGCTGGCGAACGATGACTCTTTGTCGCAGCCATGGTCGCGATTGGAGACGCTGATCAAGGTCGCCCGCAACGAGAGCGACTTGGACAGCGTGGAGGTCAACGCACTCCAGGACCATGTCGTGAGCGACCTGACAGACGCGGTGCTCCGCCTGTACCCCATGTCCGATCGTTCCCTGGCAGCGTCGACCATTGCGCCGTCCACGATGATGGCGGCGAAGATCGGCCGGAACGATCCGTGCCCTTGTGGATCAGGCAGAAAACACAAGCGCTGCTGCGCCTGAGAGCGGCCGGCGATCGTGCAATCCGCACGCGTCGCCGACCGACGTGAGTACGGCGAGATCGTCATGCGGTCGACCGCACCGGCGTGGGTGCCTGTCGCTTGCCTCACCGACGAGAGATTGTCGCAGCTCCCGGATCATGTGATTGATGAAAGCGCGTGGCGGACGCCTAGCCCCCTAGGGTCAGGATCACCGCCGACGGTCTGCGCTCCTACGGTGCCGCGCTGACCGAGCTCGGCACCCGCGAGAAGCAGGAGGTGGGACGCTGGGCCAACTACCGGGTGGAGAACTCGCAACTTCCGTTCAGGCGAGGAGAGCGCGCGATGCTGCGCTTCCGGCAGATGCGAACGCTACAGAAGTTCGCCTCGGCCCCTGCCAACGTCCACAACCACTTCAACCACGAACCCCACCTCGTCGAGAGGCAGACCTACGGGCAGCGCCGTTCCGCGCGTTTGCAGGTGGCAGGCGCTCGTCAGCTGACCCGACGCGAGCCGGGGGCGCGGTGCATCGTGTAGCGACGAGTTCGCATCAGACTGACGGCACCATCGAACCGGCTCGACACGTCGAGCCGGGCAGCGTGAGCGGCAGCGCCGACCTGAGGACGCGCACCGCAGCGCAATTTTCATGCGCTGCAATGCCTCAACCCGACGCTAGTTTGCTTTAAACGCAACGATTGCACAGCATCCAGTCCATTGAACGGCGTTGTCAGCCGCTGCAACCTCCTCACCTTGGAGAAGCGGCCGCGAGGACATGGTCGCCGCGCGACCTACTCGAGTTGACCCGGAGGCCGGGGATCGATCCACGATCGTCCCACATACCGCGGCGACCCGAGGTTCAGCGGATAGGTGCGGGATCGCCTGTGTCGCCGTTGGTCGCGCGGTCAACGAGTGGGAGGCCTGGGCGCGATGGCGCCGTGTCCTCCCGCTGGCATCAGAAGGGGTTGGTATGAGAAAACGTTACTTCGGGGCAAGCGCCCTGGCCGCGATAACGATCGCACTCGCCGCCGGAACGGCGCAGGCGCAGGAAGCGGGTGGAGGCGATCAGCAGCCGCTCGCCACACCGACCTCGGCGGGAGTCGACAACGACGTCGTCGTGACCGCGCGCAAGCGCAGCGAGACGGTGCAGACGATGGCCGATCCGGTCAGCGTCATCTCCGAGGCAGCGATCCAGAACGCGGACCTGCGCACGCTGCAGGACGCGGTGCGCCTGACACCGAACCTGGTGGTGCTCGATGGCTTGTACCCGGGCTATAAGACGGTGTCGTTCCGCGGCTTCACCACGCTGGGGCGAGACGGCGAGTTCCCGTTCGCGACGATCGTCGACGGCGTGGTGCAGCCCGGCCAGATGTTCTTCCAGCAGGAACTCGTCAACGTCCAGCAGATCGAGGTGCTGCGCGGTCCGCAGGGTACGCTCTATGGCGGCGGCGCGATCGCGGGGGCGATCAACATCGTCACCAAGCAGCCCACCGACGAGTTCGAGGGCAGTGCCACGGCGGCCTGGCTGAGCGGCGACGAGAAGCGCGTCAACCTCAACCTGTCCGGCCCGCTCATCGCTGACAAATTGTACTTCCAGGCGGGTGCGACCGCGTATGACTTCGACGGTCTGATCGACAATGTCGCGATCAACCAGAAGGCGGACTTCGCGCGCGCTCTCACCAGTCGCTCGTCGCTGGTATGGGCGGGCACGCCCGACTTCCGGGCGGCGCTGACCCTCTCGACGACCGACAGCAAGGTGGGCGGGCTGTGGCTCGCGCCCGTCGCCGATGAGCTATTCGACGAGGTCGTCGCGCCGGTCAGCGAGAACCAGCTCGGCATCGTCCGTACCAAGCTCCGCGCACTGTCGCTGAAGATGGACTACACGATCAGCGACTTCGCGACGCTGACGTCGATCACCGCCAACTCCTACGGCCGCGATTATACGACCGCCGACGGCGACTTCTCCGCGGCCGATACCTATACCCAGAACGTCCGCTTCATCGACAAGGCTTGGTCACAGGAGGTGCGGTTGACCTCCGATGGCACGGGGCCATTCAAGTGGAACGTCGGCGCCTTCTACCAGGACGAGACGCGCAACCAGGTCAGCAATTACGGCAGCGTCGGCAATCCGCCAGACTTCTTCTCGCAGAACGACGACGAGCGCGAGTATCGCACCTTCGCGCTGTTCGGCCAGGCCTCCTACGCCTTCACCGATCGGCTCGAGTTCACCGGCGGGTTCCGCTACGACTGGGAGCGGCAGCGGCTCACCGACCAGCTCGCGAACCAGACCTTCCGCCAAACCTTCAGCGAGCCGCAGGGTAAGGCCTCGCTGTCCTACAAGGTCTCACCCAGCCTGTTCACCTACGCGAGCTACTCGCGCGGCTATCGCAAGGGCGGGTTCAACCCGCGCAGCATCGCGGCACTGTTGAGCTACGATCCCGAGACCGCGGACAATTACGAGCTGGGGTTCAAGAGCGACTTCGCCGATCGACGTGTCACGTTCAACGGCGCGGTCTTCTATACCGATTTCAACGGCCAGCTGCTCCAGACCTCGCGCGTGCTGCCGGGTCAAGGCATCTACATCGCCATCTCGAACATCGAGAAGACCAAGGTGTTCGGCTTCGAGGCGGAGACCACGATCCGGCCGCTCGACGGCTTCAGTATCAGCGGCTCCGTCGGTTACTCGGACGTCAAGATCAAGCAGTTCCTCCCCGAGGATCGCGACGCCTTCCGCGACAATCGCACGCCGCAGATCTACGGCTTGACGTTGCAGGGCTCGTTGGATGTCGACCGGCCGCTGGGCGGCGGCTTCAGCCTGGTCGCGCACGGGGATGTCACCCATCGTGGCGATGTCTACTGGGACGTGGAGAACAGCCTGCGCACTTCGCCGCGCACCTTCCTCAACGCCAAGATCGGCATCCGCCGCGACAATTGGACGCTGTCGTTCGTCGGCCGCAACATCACGGACGAGCGCACGCCCGCCGCGGTCGGCCCGCACGCGCTCGGCACCACCAGCCTGGTCAGCTACAACGAACCCGCGCAATATGGCGCGCAGCTGGGCGTCCAGTTCTGAGCGAGATGCGCGCCGGTGGCCGAGCTTCGCCAGATTGGCCGCCGTGCTGTCTCGCACTGCGATGGCGTGAGCGGATCGGCGACCGAGCAGCCGGTCAACTGAAGTGAGGAGAAGGGCCATGCCGAACGCGATCGACCGACGTGCTGTGCTGGGCGGCGCGGCGGCGCTGGCGCTGTCTGCCCCGCTTGCCGCGCGATCGCGCCGCCGCCCGCTCGGCATCCAGCTGTACACGCTCATGGCGGCGCTGGACGCCGACTTCGACGGTACGATCGGCAAGGTCGCGGCGATGGGCTATCGCGAGGTGGAGACACTCGGCAGCTTCGGCCGCGATCCCGCCGAGGTGCGCGCGATCCTCGACAAACACGGCCTGGTGTCGCCGTCGCAGCACATCATGCCGCCCGGGCTCTACAAGGTCTTCGACGACGGGGTGGCCAAGCGGATCGACATGCCGACGTTCGAGCGCAAGTTCATCGAGGCCTTCTCGTTCGATCGCGTCGAGGGCCTGATCGAGGCGTGCGTCGCGCAGGCGCGACCGCTCGGGCAGAAGTATATCGTGTGGCAGATCAGCTGGCCGTCCCAGCTGCGCACCCGCGCGCAGATCGATCAGCTGATCAAGGCGTTGAACCGCGCCGCCGACGCGGCGCATGCGGCCGGGTTCACGCTGGCCTATCACAATCACAGCCAGGAGTTCACGAAGGTTGGCAGCGACGTGCCCTATGATCTGATCCTCCAGGGCACCGATCCTGCCAAGCTGAAGTTCGAGATGGATCTCGCCTGGGCGGTCAACGCGCGGGTCGATCCGGTCGCCTATTTCCGGCGCTTCCCGGGCCGCTTCCGCATGGTGCACATGAAGGATATCGCGCGCGACGGCTCGGTCCGCGATCCCGGCGAGGGCATCGTGCCGTTCAAGACGATCATCCCCGCGGCCGAGGCCGCCGGGGTCGAGCATTTCTACGTCGAATATGACGTGCCGACCGACCCGCTGGCGACGTCGGCGGCGGCGCGGCGCTATCTCGCGCCCCTGATGTGACGTCCACGCCGGCAGCGGCGCGGCCCATCTCGTTCACCGCTGGCGGCTGATCACTTCGAAGGAGGCGAGCCGTCCGTCGCTGATCGTCGCAACCGCGAGACACTCCTCCGCGCCGGCACCCTCGGCGCCCTCGAAGGTGGCCGCGTAGCGGGCGAAAGCGAGCCGATCGTCGGCCAGCGTTGCCTGCACCGGAGTCTCCAGCGTCACCGCGTCGGTCTTCGCGCGGATCCGTCGGAAGTGCTCGCAGATCGCCTCGGGCCCGGTGCCGCGAACCGCACCGTCCACGATGAAGGGCGCTTCCGCGGTGAAGAAGCGCGCGAAGCCGTCCGGCGTGAAGTCGTGCTCGAGATAGGCCTGGTTCCACCAGGAAAAGAAGCGAGTAATCGGATTGTCGGTCATCGCAGCTCCGTGGATGTCGAGAGAGTGGACAGCGGGCGCGCCGCGGAACGCGAGAGCCGCTTGGCGGCGAACAGAAAGGCCATGGCGGCGAGCAGCGCGTCGACGGTCGGCGCGCGGGTCAGCTCGAGCAGGCCGAGCCCCAGATTAGCGCGCGGCAGCGTAATGAGTCCAACGACGATCCCGAACCCCCAGGCAGACAGTGGCACGAGCCGGAAAGCGGCAGGCGGCGGCGCAGCGGTCGCGTAGCGCTGTCGGTCGAGGAAGAAGTCCGCGACGTACACGCCCGACATCGGCGCGATCAGCAGCCCCATGAAGGTCAGCCAGACGATGAAATGGCCGAGGATGTCGGCGGCGGCGAGGCACGTGCCCAGCACCCCCGCGACGGCGGCGAGCAGCCAGCGCTCCACCTTCGGGAACAGCGCCGAGAGCGACAGCGCCGAAGCGTACAGATTCTTGTCGTTGCTGGTCCAGGTGGCGAGGATGATGACGAGGAGGCCGGGCAGCGCGATCCCGGCCGCCAGCATGGTCGCGACCAGATCGGCGTTGCCGTACAGGATGCCCAGCGTGGCCGCGAGGATCAGCAGCAGCGGGAAGGCGACGCCGTAGTTGATGTACATCGCCGTCGCATTGTCGCGCGGCGTCCGTAGGAAGCGGCTGAGATCGGGGTTGATCGAGCAGCCGAACACTTCCGCGCCGACGACGATCGAGACGATCATGCCGAGCCCCAGCGGCTCGGCCAGCGCGCGCGGTGCGAACAGACCCGCGGTGCCGTGACGATCGAGCCCGATGGCGAGCGGCACCAGCGTCGCCAGCAGCAGCAGCGGCACGCTGACCACCGCCACCTTGCCCATTGCCTTGACGCCGATCACCGCGGTGGAGGCGATCAGCGCGCCGACCAGCGCGATGCCGACACGCTGGTCCAGCGTGTAGCCGAGCTGGGTGTCGAGGATCGCGGCGACGCTCTTCACCAGGATCTGCGTCTGGAGGCCGAACCAGCAGAAGGACGTGACCACCATCAGCGCGACGATCACCAGCGAGCCGCGCGTGCCGAAGGTGCGCCGTAGCACCATCGCGGTAGGCAGCCGCGCGGTCACGCCGACATAGCCGGTGGCGATGCCCCAGAAGCCGAGCAGCAGGCTGCCCAGGAGGATCCCGATGGTGACCGTGGTGAGATCGGCGCGCTGGCCGAGCTGCCCGCCGAAGGCGAAGAACGGCACCGAGATCGATACGCCGACCAGCACCATGGTGAGAAAGGGCCAGCTGCGCATGTCCTGCTCGCCGGGCGGGCGCTCGGGATGCCGCTCGATCATGCCGGCGATGCGCTTGACGATGGCCACGGTAGAACGCCCCCTTTGTTTCAGCGCATCTGCGCGTGCAGCGCGCGAACCCAGTCGCTGTCGCCGCGCGCGTGATCGAGATGGGTCCAGAAATGGTCGAGGTCCGGTGTCTCCACCGTCACCCGGTTGCCCGCGGCGACGAGCGCGTCGGCGAAGCTGCGACCCTGCTCCCGGAAGATAGCGAGCTCCTGCCGGCCCCAGGAAAGGTGGAACGCGGTGTCGACCTTTCCCACCGCCAGGAGCGGTGAGGCGTCGGCTTCGGCGCCCGCGTCTACGAGCATCGGCACGGGCGACACCCCGGGTATCACCGCGCGCCCGTGCGCGCCGCGCAGGTCATAAAGGCCGCTGTAGCAGAAGCAGCTGCGGATCACGTCTGGCGGCAAGTCGAACGCCGCGTGAAGGTCGGTACGAAGGCTCGCCAGCGCGGCGAGGTGTGCGCCCGCTGAGTGACCCCCGACATGGATGCGCCTCGGGTCCGCGCCGATCTCCTCCGCGTGGCGCAGCAGCCAGGCGATCGCGGAGAGACAATCCTGCAGTTGCGCCGGGTGCTTCGCCGCGGGCGCGAGCCGGTACCCCAGCGATACGAAGATCGCGGGGCAGGCGGTGATCGCCGGTGCGGCCAGCGCCATCCACTCCTTGTAGCCGTGCGTCCAGCCGCCGCCGTGGATATCGAGGAAGATCGGCAGCGGCGCGGCGACGGCGGCCTGCGGCGGGAAAAAGAGGTCGAGGCGTTGCTCCTCGTCCGCGCCATATGCCACGTCGAGGCGATGGGGCAGCGCGGCCACGGCATGCCGCCACAGCGCCATCGCCACGCCATGATAGCTGTCGCACGTCGCGTTGATCGAGGATTGCGGTCGCAGCATGTGAGGCCTGATCCTGTCACCGGCGCTTCCTTCTCATCAGCGGCGATCCGCTGCTTTGCGCTCGGCGCAACAAACTCACGAAGATTTGGGTCAAGAATGGAATATCAATGCGGCGTGAAGCGGAATGGGGATTGTTCTGAATGAAGCGATATCGCGTCGCGGTGGACATCGGCGGCACGTTCGTTGACTCGATCCTGTTCGACGCAGAGACCGGGCGGACGCGTCTTGCCAAGGCGTCGACCACGCCGGACGAGCCGGCGCGCGGGGTGTTGGAGGCCTTGTCGCGGTTGGGGATCGACCTGGCCGACACCGAGCTATTCGTGCACGGCACCACCCTGGGCCTCAACGCAGTCATCCAGCGGCGCGGCGTGGCCACCGGCATCATCACCAACGCTGGCTTCCGCGACATCTTCGAGATCGGTCGGGGCGATGTCCCCGCCGCCTCCATGTACGACTTCCGCTACCAGCGGCCGCCCTCGATCGTGCCGCGGCGCTATCGCAAGGGTGTCGCCGGACGCATCGCGGCGGACGGCAGCGAGCTCGAGCCGCTCGACGAGGCGGGCGTGGTGGCGGCGGCGGGCGAGCTGGTCGCGGCGGGTCTGCGCTCGATCGCTCTGTGTTTCCTCCACAGCTATCGCAACCCGTCGCACGAGGAGCGCGCCGCCGCGCTCATATGCGCCGCCTTTCCGTCGGTCGCCGTGTCCGCGTCGAGCGCGATCACGCGCGAGTATCGAGAGTATGAGCGCACCGCCACGGCGGTGGTGGACGCCTATATCAACCCGATCTTCAATGACTATGTCGGCCGGCTCGAGCGCGGATTGGTCGATGCCGGCTTCGACGGCAAGTTGCTCATCATGCGCTCGGCCGGCGGCGCGATGACGGCACGGACTGCGCGCCAGGCGCCGATCTACACGGTGCTGTCGGGGCCCGCCGGCGGTCTGATCGGGGCGAGCTATCTCGCGCGCGAGATCGGTCGCGATCGGGTGCTGACGCTCGATTACGGCGGCACCAGCCTCGACGCCGCGGTGATCGAAGACGGCGAGCCGCTGGTGATGCACGAGGCCCCTCTGGCCGACCTGCCAGCGCTGATCCCGATCTTCGACATCCGCTGCATCGGCGCCGGTGGCGGGTCGATCGCCTGGGTACAGGAAGGTCTGCTCCAGGTCGGTCCGCACAGTGCGGGATCGCAGCCTGGGCCGATCGCCTACGGCCGCGGCGGCACCGAACCGACCACCACCGACGCGGCCTTCATCCTCGGCTTCCTCGACGCCGCCAATTTCCTGGGCGGCAGCGTGGAACTGGACGTTGAGGCGGCGCGCGCGGGCATGGAGGCGAAGGTGGCGGGGCCGCTCGGCATCGACCCTACCCGGGCGGCCGCGGGCATCTTCGACGTGCTGGTGGCGCGCACCGCCGGCGCGATCCGCGAGATCACGGTCGAGCGCGGGCGTGACCCGCGCGACTTCTCGATGCTCGCCTTCGGCGGCGCCGGCCCGATGATCGCGCCGCTGATCGCGCGCGAGGTCGAGAACGCGGAGTTGATCGTGCCCCAGTCGCCGGCGGTGTTCTCCGCCTGGGGCATGCTGATGTCGGACGTCGTCACCGACGTGGCCCGCACCGAGCTGCGGCCGCTCGACGACGCCGCCGAGGCGCCCGTGATGGCCGCGTTCGACGAGCTGGTCGCGCAGGCGCGCGCGGCGCTCGCCGATCAGGCGAGCGGCAGCATCGGGGAACGCATCGTGCGGCTGGTGGAGTGCCGCTATGTCGGGCAGGAGCATGCGCTCGAGGTCGAGCAGTCGGACGAGCAGCCGTTCGACACCATCCGCGCGCGCTTCCACGCGTTGCACAAGCAGCGCTACGGCCACGCCATCGATACCGCCATCCAGGTGGTGACATTACGCGTGCGCGCCAGCGCCGTGCTGCCCAAGCCGACCTTACCGCGCGCGGCGGCGGCGACCGGCGCGGTATCGGACGCCATGCGAGGGCAGCGCGAGGCGTTCTGCTTCGCGCGGCGCGAGCGCGTCGCCTTCGTCGTCTACGATCGCGCCGGCCTCGCGGCGGGCCACGCCTTCGACGGACCGGCCATCGTCGAGGAAGGCACCGCCACGACGGTGATCCACTCTGATCAAGCCGTCACGGTCGACGAATATGGTCATCTTATCATCCGCAGGAGAGTCGCATGACGCTGGACGGCGCGACGGTCGAGGTCATCCGCAGCTATCTCGTCTCCGCGGCGGAGGAGATGCGGCGCACGCTGATCCGCACCGCCTTCAACCCGGTGATCTACGAGGTGCTCGACTTCGGCATCTCGATCTTCGACGCCGAGCTGGAGCTGATCGCGGACGCGCCCGGTCTCGCCTTCTTCCTCGGCGCGAATGATTACGCGATCCGCAAGGGCGTGGCGCATGCCGGGCTGGAGACGCTGAAGCCCGGCGACATCCTGATCATGAACTATCCCTATTGGAATTCCGCGCACGCGGCGGACGCGACACTGTTCGCGCCGGTGTTCGCGCCGGGTGCCGACCGGCCGTTCGCGTTCACCTGCATCCGTGCGCACTGGATGGACCTGGGCGCCAAGGACCCGGGCTATGTGCTCGATTCCACCGACATGCACCAGGAAGGGCTGATCTTTCCCGGCACGCGCATCTATCGCGACGGCGAGCCGGTGGGCGACATCATCGATATCATCCGCTTCAACTCGCGCATGCCCGGTCCGGTGCTGGGCGACCTGGAGGCACAGGTCGCCGCGACCCGGACTGGCATCGTGCGGCTCAACGCGATCCTGGCGAAGTTCGGCGCCGACGCGTTCGGTGAGGCAGTGACGCGGATCAAGGATCACAGCGACGCCCTCGTCCGCAAGGCGCTCGCCGAGCTGCCGCGCGGCAGCTGGGAGGCGGACGACCTGGTCGACGACGACGGCGTCAGCGACGATCCCGTGCCGATCCATGTCCGCGTCACGATCGATGACGACGGCATGACCTGTGACTTCTCGGGATCATCGCCGGCCGTGCGCGGACCGATCAACATCCCGATCGGCCTGACCGAGACGATCTGCAAGTTCGCGCTCAAGTCGCTCACCACGCCGATGCAGCGCAACAACGCCGGCTCGTTCCGCGCGCTCACGGTGGTCGCGCCCGAGGGAAACCTGTTCCACGCCGCTTACCCGTCCGCGACCTACACGCAATGGCCGGCGCATCTCGCGCTGGAGCTGGTCTACAAGGCCCTGGCGCAGGGTATGCCGGAGCGGGTGGCGGCCTGCTCGGGCGGGGACACGCTGGGATTCATGATGATCGGGCGCAGCAAGGCGACCGGCGAGATGTACGCGGTGTCGAACAACGAGCCGGTCGGCTGGGGGGGGAGTGCCACGCACGACGGGATCAACGCCACCAACCACATCTCCGGCAGCCTCGTCCGCAACACGCCGATCGAGGTCATCGAGATGAAGACGGGCATGCGGATGGAGACGTTCGGCATCCGGCCAGACTCCGGCGGCGCCGGGCGCACGCGCGGCGGCGTGGGCACCGAGCGCTCCATCCGCTTCGTCGAGGACGGAGAGTTCCTGTCGATCACCAAGCGCAGCAAGGAGCGGCCCTGGTCGCTGCTCGGCGGGGCGCGACCCGAGACCAACGAGCTGTTGGTCCGCGCCGGGACCCCCGAGCAGAAGCGGGTGGGGACCTATCGCCTGCCGGTCCGCACGGGCGATCGCGCCGTCGCGCGCGCCGCGGGCGGCGCGGGCTATGGGTCACCCTATGAGCGTGATCCCTGCGCCGTGCTGGAAGACGTGCTGGACGGCTATGTCACCGTCGAGGCGGCCGAGCGCGAGTATAAGGTGGCGATCACCGGCTCGCTGGTCGACGAGGCCGGTACCGCGCGGCTGCGCGCGCCGGCAGCGTGACGGAGACGGCGCTCGTCGGAACGTCGACGCCGGTATCCTTCTCGCTTCCGAGCCGGCGACCGACCGGTGACATCGCCGCCGCCGCGAGGGGCGGTGACTCGGCCCTCTCTCAAGACGTGACCCGCCCGATCGGATAGAGGAGGTGGTCGCGATCCTGGTAGGGCGAGCGGCTGTAGAACCACCTCAGGCGCGCGAGCGGGTCGGCCGCGAAGGCCGGGTCGGCCGCCAGCGCGGCGGCGAACGCCTCGGCGAGGGCGGGATCGGCGGCCAGCATCTCGTCCGCCATGGGCGCGACGACATAGGCCTCCATGTATTCGACTGCGTCGAGGCAGCCGGCGACGAAACCTTTCGCGAAGAGGGAGTCGGCGCAGGCCGGCTCGAGCATATGGATCGCCAGCTCGCCGAGCGGCTGATCCGTCGTCACGAAGGCCGAGCCGGCGGCGAAGGTTCGCCGCTGTAGCTCGACCAGCGCGCAGTCGGCGGCCACCGCAGGCCGCCGCTCCGAGATCGCTGGTGCCACCGTGACGTCGCGGAGGCGGATCGATTCAACGTGCACCTCCACCGGCTCGGCGGCGATCTCCATCGTGATGCCGTGACGCCCCAGCCGCTCGATCACCTCCGGCTCCGAGACGGGCACCCAATAGCCACGCGGGCGAGAGATGATGACCCCGGGCCGTGATCCGTGGAGCGGCACCTGCACCTCCGGGAGCGGCACGCCGAGCCAGCGCACCTCGCGCGCGCCGGACGCGGGCGAGTCGTAGAAGTCGGAGGCGATCGGACGAAAGGCGATCTCGCGCGCCGGCTCCGGCGCCAGGTCCCATGTCAGTACCGGGCTCGGCGCTCGGCCTGCGCGATCGCGCGCGGTCGCGTCGCGCAACGCATCGATCTGCTCGGCAGCGACCTTCAGGGTCGCCTCCAGCAGGGCATAGGTGCCGAGCACGCGCTGCCTGACGGGCTTGAGCGAGTGGTTCTCGACCAGCACGGTGGCGAGATGGCGCATGTCGCCGTAGCTGTGCGAGAAACGTGGAGGGAAGGCGGGCAGGACCAGCCCCAGTTCGGGGCGGCGGTCGTCCATCGCCAAGATCAAGGGGCCGGGAAGGTGACCCATGGCTTCCATCGACGCCGTCACAGCGGGTCCATATCGGCGGTGGAGCCAGGCGCTGATCGCGGGCGACGTGGCATAGGGCTCGTCCTGAAAGCCGAAGCAGATGTCGTACTGATAATCGAGCCCGTCGGTGACGTGCAGGTCGACGAACAGGTCCGGTTCGATCGCGTCGATCAGCGCGATCAGCGACTGGATCTCGGGTGACTCCGCCTTGATGAAATCGCGATTCAGGTTGAGCCCCTGCGCCGAGGCGCGCCACCCTTGTACCGCCGGACCTCGCTGATTGGGGCGACTGAACGCCGAGCGCCGCTCATGGCCGTCCGGGTTGAGCACCGGGACGAAGTACCAGTCGGCGCCGTCGAGCAGGTCATCGCGGCCGTTGAAGGCGATGTCGCGCAGCAACATGAGGCCGGCGTCCTTGCCGTCGATCTCGCCGGGATGGATGCCGCACTGGACCAGCACGCGCGCCCGGCGGGATGCTGCCGCGTGCGCGCGCGCGCCCGCCTGATCGCGCGACGCGGTGACCACGGTCAGCGGCCGGCCCTCGACTGACCGGCCGAAGGTGCCGAGCGTCACCAGGGGGGTGGCGGCGGCGAGGTCGTCGAGGAAGGCGAGCGTCTCGGCGTAGGTCGGCGTCGTGGCGAAGTCGTCCGCCTCGGCGGGGGTGCGCCAGTTGGCACCGGCAGGCGCGATCAACGCCTCGCTCGCGCCCGACCACGCGGGCACGGGGGGCAGCGGGGCGCGGCGATCGTCGGGCCACGGGGCGATGGTCATGAGGCTCTCCTGAAAGGACGCAGGAACGGCGCGTGACGCGAGGGTAGAGCGCCCTCAGAACGCGGCGATGCCGGTGATGGCGCGGCCGAGGATCAGCGCGTGGACGTCGTGCGCGCCCTCGTAGGTGTTGACCGTCTCGAGGTTCATCAGGTGGCGCATGACCTGATACTCGCCCGAGATGCCGTTGCCGCCGTGCATGTCGCGCGCCGCGCGCGCGACGTCGAGCGCCTTGCCGACGTTGTTGCGCTTGACCAGCGAGACCATCTCGGGCGCGAACCGGCCCTCGTCCATCAGCCGCCCGACCCGCAGGCTCGCCTGCAGCCCGAGCGCGATCTCGGTCTCCATGTCGGCCAGCTTCTTCTGGAACAGCTGGCGCCCGGCGAGCGGCGTGCCGAACTGCTTGCGGTCGAGCCCGTATTGCCGCGCGGCGTGGAAGCAATATTCCGCCGCCCCCAGCGCCCCCCAGCTGATCCCGTAGCGCGCGCGGTTGAGGCAGCCGAACGGCCCCTTCAGCCCCGCCACGTTCGGCAGCAGGGCGTCCTCGCCGACCTCGACCTCGTCCATCATCACCATGCCGGTGATCGAGGCGCGCAACGAGAGCTTGCCCTCGATCTTGGGCGCGGCGAGCCCCTTCGCGCCCTTCTCCAGCACGAAGCCGCGGATCGCGCCGTCGTGCGCGTCGCTCTTGGCCCAGATCACGAACACGTCCGCGATCGGGCTGTTCGAGATCCACGTCTTGGCGCCCGAGATCACGTAGCCGCCCTCGGTCTTGCGCGCGCGCGTCGTCATGCCGCCGGGATCCGAGCCGGCGTCGGGCTCGGTCAGCCCGAAGCAGCCGATCAGCTCGCCGCGCGCCAGCCCCGGCAGCCAGCGGTGGCGCTGTGCCTCCGAGCCATAGGCGTAGATCGGGTACATCACGAGGCTCGACTGCACGCTCATCATCGAGCGATACCCTGAGTCGATCCGCTCCACCTCGCGCGCCACCAGGCCGTAGGCGACGTAGGAGGCGCCGACGCCGCCATATTCCTCCGGGATGGTCGGGCCGAGCAGACCCAGTTCCCCCATCTCGCGGAAGATCGCGGGGTCGGTGTGCTCGTTGGCGAACGCCTCGACGATGCGCGGCGCGAGCTTGTCCTCGGCATAGGCGCGCGCGGTGTCGCGCACCATCCGCTCGTCCTCGCTCAGCTGATCGTCGAGCAGGAACGGGTCTGCCCAGTCGAACCGGCCCATCTGGGTCATCGTCTACCGCCTCGCGTCGGGGTCATGTCACAGGTCATCGGGAATGACCGCCGTCGTTTCGATCTCGATCAGCGCGGCGTCCTCCATCAGCGCGACCACCTGCACGACCGCCATCACGGGGTAGTGGCGCCCCATCAGCGCGCGGTAGATCTCGCCGACGCGCCTGGCGTCGCGAAGATAGGCCTGTTTGTCTGTGATGTACCACGTCATGCGCGCGACATGCTCGGGCGCCGCCCCCGCCTCGGCGAGGATCGCGAGCAGGTTGCGCAGGATCTGCTCGAACTGGCCGGGCAGGTCGGTCGCCTCGAACCGTTCCTCGGCGGTCCAGCCGATCAGCCCCGCGACGAACAGCTGGCGCCCGCTGGCGGTGACGGCGTTGCTGTAGCCGCGCGGGCGCGGCCAGCCGGGTGGCTGCACGATCCTCATGCGCCGCCTTCCCGCATGGCCGCGATGGCGGCGCGCGCGATCACCACTTTCTGCACCTCGCTCGCTCCCTCGTAGATGCGCAGCGCGCGGACCTCACGATACAGTCGCTCCACCACGTTACCGCTGACCACACCCGCGCCGCCGAACAGCTGCACCGCGGCGTCAATCGTGCGCTGCGCCGTCTCGGTGGCGTGGAGCTTGGCCATCGCTGCCTCGCGGGTCACGCGCGGCTGGCCGCGGTCCTTCGCCCAGGCGGCGCGATAGATCAGCAGCGCGCTCGCGTCGTTGCCGAGCGCCATGTCCGCGATCGCAGCCTGGGTCAGCTGCAGGTCTGCGAGTGGCGCACCGAAGAGCCGCCGCGTCGTCGCGCGCGCGATCGCCTCGTCGGTGGCGCGCCGCGCCAGGCCGAGCGCCGCCGCACCCACGGTGGAGCGTAGCATGTCGAGCACCGCCATCGCGATCTTGAAGCCGCCACCCGCCGTGCCGATCAGGTGATCCTCGGGGACGACGCAGCCGTCCAGTCGGATCGTGGCGAGCGGGTGGGGCGCGATCACGTCGATCGTTTCGGTCACCGCGAAGCCGACGGTGGCGGTGGGCACGACGAAGGCGGAGAGGCCGCGCGCGCCCTCGCCCTCGCCGGTGCGCGCGAACAACGTCAGCACGTCGGCGATCTGACCGTTCGAGATCCACGTCTTCTCGCCGTCGATCCGCCACCCGCCCGGCACCTGCGTGGCGGTGGTCGCCATCGCCGCAACATCGGAGCCGGCCACCTTCTCCGACAGGGCGAAGCCCGCCACCCACTCACCCGCGGCGACCCGCGGCAGATAGGCGCGTCGCACCGACTCGTCGCCGAACAGCGCGATCGCGCCAGTGCCGAGCGCCTGCATGGCGAAGACGAAGTCGGCGAGCCCATGATGATAGGCGAGCGTCTGACGCGTGAGACACAGCGTCCGCACCTCGACGGACTCGGCCGCTCCCCCATAGGCGGCGGGCACGGCGTGGCGCAGCACGCCGGCGTTGCCGAGCAGGCGAGCGAGCGCGCGGCAGTCGGCACCCACGTCGCCGCTCTCATGGTGCAGCGCGTCGCCCAGCGCGCCGCACCAGTCGTCGAGCCACGTCGCATGGTCGCGGTGGCGCTGGTCGAGGAAGGGCCAGTCGAGGAAGGTCGTGTCCGCCATCTCAGTCTCCCTCGAACACCGGCGTCTGCTTGGCGGCGAAGGCGTGATAGGCCCGCTCGAAGTCGCGCGTCGCCATGCAGATCGCCTGCGCCTGCGCCTCCGCCTCGATCGCGGTGTCGAGCGACATCGCCCATTCCATGTTGAGCTGGTTCTTGGTCATCGCGTGCGCGAACGTCGGACCGCGCGCGAGCGTGGCGGCGAGCGCCTGTGCCTCGCCGAGCAGCGCCTCGGCCGCGCACAACCGGTTGAAGAAGCCCCAGCGCTCGCCCTCCGCCGCGTCGAAGGCGCGCCCGGTGAACAGCAGCTCGGCGGCGCGGCCCTGGCCGATGATCCGCGGCAGGATCGCGCACGCCCCCATGTCGGCGCCGGCGAGGCCGACTCGGGTGAAGAGGAAAGCGGTGCGCGCCGCGGGTGTGGCGAGGCGCAGGTCCGACGCCATCGCCAGGATCGCGCCCGCGCCCGCGCACACGCCGTCGACCGCGGCGACGATCGGCTGCGGGCAGTGCCGCATCGCCTTCACCAGGTCGCCGGTCATGCGCGTGAAGGCGAGCAGCTCGGGCATCGTCATCGCGGTGAGCGGACCGATGATCTCGTGCACGTCGCCGCCCGAGCAGAAATTACTGCCCGCGCCGGTGAGCACGACCGCGCGCACCGCGGGTGCGTAGGGCAGTGCGCGAAACAGGTCGCGCAGCTCGGCATAGGATTCGAAGGTGAGCGGGTTCTTCCGTTCGGGCCGGTGCAGCGTCACGGTCGCGACCGAGTCGACGACCTCGAAGACGAAGTGCGAGGGATGATAGGTGGCGGGATCGATGACGGTCATCGGGGCGGCCTCACATGACTTCGCCGCCGGCGACCGCGATCGCCTGACCGGTGATCGAGCGTGCCGCCTCGGCGACGAGCCACAGCACCGTCGCGGCGACCTCGTCGGGCGCGATCAGTCGACGCTGCGGGTTGGTGGCGGTGAAGACGGCCTCGGCCGCCGAACGGTCGCGCCCCGTGCGCACGACGATCGTGTCGACCGCGTCGCGCACGATCGCGGTGTCGGTATAGCCCGGGCACACCGCGTTGACGGTGATCGCGGTCCCGGCGAGCTCCAGCGCGAGCGAGCGGGTGAGCCCCAGCAGCGCGTGCTTGCTCGCGGCATAGGCGCTGACATAGGCGTAGCCCTTCAGCGCGGCGGTGCTCGCGACGTTGATGATGCGCCCGCGCGGCAGCGTTCGCATGCCCGGCAGTACCGCGCGTGTCAGGTGGACCGCGCCGAGCACGTTGGTGCGCCAGGCCTCGTCCCACACCGCGTCGTCCGTCTTCTCGAAAGCGTTCGTGCGCGCGACGCCCGCGCCGTTGACCAGCACCGCGACCGGCCCCGAGCGCTCGCTCGCGATGGCGAGCGCGGCCGCGACCCAGCTGGCGTCGGTCACGTCGCAGGCGACCGGCAGGGCGCCGGGCAGATCCGCACAGGCGCGCTCGAGCCGCCGCGGGTCGCGGCCCGTGACGGTGACGCGGTATCCGGCCGCGGCCAGCGCGGCAGCGATCGCGAGGCCAATGCCGCTGCCACCCCCGGTGACCAGAGCGTGTGCGCCGTCGCTCACTTGATCGTGGTCAGCTGGCCGGCGTTCGCCGCGTTGCGCTTCAGCTGAGAATAGCCGCTCTGGTACTGCGGCGGCACGGGCGCGTCGTCGAGCTGCTGCTGCGCGGCGGCGCGGATCGTCCAGTTCGGGTCCATCTGGTGCGGGCGCCCCATCGCGCACAGATCAGCGCGCCCGGCCGCGACGATCGAGTTGACGTGGTCGACCTCCCAGATGTTGCCGACGGCCATGGTGGCGATGCCGACCTCGTTGCGGATACGGTCGGAGAAGGGCGTCTGGAACATGCGGCCGTAGACCGGCGTCTCGCGCTTGGTAACCTGGCCTGAAGACACGTCGATCAGGTCAACTCCGGCGGCAGCGAAGGCGCGGCTGATCGCCACCGCGTCGTCGGGCGTGTTGCCGTCGGCGCCGACCCAGTCGTGCGCGGAGATGCGCACCGACATCGGCTTCTCCGCGGGCCACACCGCGCGCATCGCCGCGAAGATCTCGATCGGCCACCGGATCCGGTTGGCGAGCGTGCCGCCATACTCATCGGTGCGGCGGTTCTGCGTGGGGCTGAGGAAGGCGGAGAGGAGATAGCCGTGGCCGCAGTGGAGCTCGATCATGTCGAAGCGGGCCGCCTCGGCCAACTCTGTCGCGCGCACGAACTGGTCGCGGATGCGGTCCATCTCGGCACGATCGAGCGCCACCGGGACCTGATTGTCGGGCGTCCAGGCGACGTCGGACGGCCCGACCACCGGCCAATTGCCGACCTCGAGCGGTCGATCGATCCCCTCCCACGCCAGCCGCGTCGACCCCTTGGCGCCGCTGTGGCCGAGCTGCACCGCGATCCGCGCGCCCGGCGTGCGGTGCACGAAATCGGTGACGCGACGCCAACCCGCCGCCTGCGCCGCGTTCCACAACCCCGTGCAGCCCGGCGTGATCCTGCCCTCGGGCGAGACGCAGGTCATCTCGGTGACGATCAGCGCCGCGCCGCCGAGCGCGCGCGCGCCGTAGTGGACCAAGTGGAAATCGTCAGGGACTCCGTCCACCGCCGAGTACATCGCCATGGGCGACATCACCACGCGGTTGCGCAAGCTCATGTCGCGCAGCTGGAACGGCAGGAACATCGGAGGGATCGGCTCGTCCGTCTCGCGCCCGAGCGCGCCCGTCACCAGCGAACGCTCCAGGGCGGCCAGCCAGGCGGGGTCGCGCAGCCGCAGGTTCTCGTGGCTGACGCGCTGGCTGCGCGTCAGCAGCGTGTAGGTGAACTGCTTCGCGTCCATCGCCAGGTAGCGGTCGAGGTTCTCGAACCACTCGGTCGAGTTGCGCGCCGCGTTCTGGAGCTTGACGACCTCGAGCTGGCGCTCCTCCTGATAGTCGCGCAGCGCCGCCGCCATGCCGTCGTGCGTGTCGATGCCGGGGCGGCTCATCACCTCGGCGAGTTTGATCGCGTCCTCCAGCGCCAGCTTGGTGCCCGAGCCGATCGAGAAATGCGCGGTATGCGCGGCGTCGCCGAGCAGCACGACGTTCTCGTGGCTCCAGCCGTGGCAGATCACGCGCGGGAAGCGGATCCAGGCCGACCCGCGGATGTGGCCGGCGTTGGACATCAGCGGGTGGCCGCCGAGGTGATCGGCGAAGATCGCCTCGCACAGGCGGCAGCTCTCCGCCTGGCTCATCGTCGCGAAGCCGGCACGCTCAAAGGTCTCGGGCGCGCATTCGACGATGAAGGTCGCGGTGTCTTGGTCGAACTGGTAGGCGTGGGCCCAGATCCAGCCGAACTCGGTCTTCTTGAACAGGAAGGTGAAGGCGTCGAAGCGCTGGTGCGTGCCGAGCCAGACGAAATGGTTACGGCGAGTGTCAATGTCGGGGCGGAAGCTCGCCTCGTAGCGGCGGCGCAACTTGCTGTTGAGCCCGTCCGCCGCAACCACCAGGTCGTTGTCGGCGAGGAAGGCGCTGTCCGGCTCGACCTCGGTCTCGAAGGCGAGCGTCACGCCCAACTCGCGTGCGCGTGCCTGGAGAATGTCGAGCAGGCGCTTGCGGCCGATGCCGATGAAGCCGTGGCCGGTCGAGCGGTCGTCCGCGCGTCGCACCCCGTCGTCGATATGGACCGCGATATCGTCCCAGTGCGCCAGCTCGTCGATCATCACCCGCGCGCTGACCGGGTCGTTCTCGCCGAGCCGATCCATCGTCTGGTCGGAGAAGACCACGCCCCAGCCGAACGTGTCGCCGGCGCGGTTGCGCTCGTAGACGGTGACGTCGTGCGACGCGTCGCGCAGCTTCATCGAGATCGCGAAATACAGCCCGGCGGGGCCGCCGCCGACGCATGCCACCTTCATCGCACTCTCCTCGACGGGGACGCAGGCCAGATTATCGGACCGCACATATACTTCAAGCCTAAAATATCTCCACGATCACGCCGCCGTGGCGAGCGCCGCGGCGAGCGCGTTGCCCTCCTCGTCCGCCAGCGCGGCGGCGCGCAGCGAGCGCAGCTGCGCCGCCGCGTCGGGTCGGCCGACGAGCCGTCGCGCCGCCTCGATCACGAGCGTGAAGTGGCGCAGGCCGCGCTCGAACGTGTCGCTATAGCCCTTGATCAGTTCCTGCGTGGCGGCGATCTCGGTCGCGAGCGCGACATCGGTCGCGGCGGTCGCGGCGACGAGCGCGAGCCACTCCTCGATGCGCGCCTGCTCCTCGGCGAAGCGCCAGGTCGACCGGCGGATCCGCCGCATCGCCGCGACCGTCCGCAGCAGCAGGAACCAGCGCAGGCGGGTGACCCGGACGTGGCGCCCGCGCGAGAACAACGGCTCGAGCCGTCGCCGCAGCGCGGGACGGTGCCAGATCGCCGCGCCGAACCGCGCCGGCAGCGTCTCGCACACCTCGCGCAGCCGCGGGTGCATATAGTCGGTGACGGTGAGGAGCTGGGTGGCGCCGACCCGGACCTCGCTCGCGACGCGTGCCGAGCGCGCCGCGCGCACCTTCAGGTCGGCGACGCGGATCGTGTCCTCGTAGCTCATCCACAAGGCGAGATGCCGCGCCACCGCCTCGGTCAGCACTGGTTCGTCGCGCGCGGCGATCGCTGCCAGGCGGTCGAGGTAGAGGTCGGCGTAGCGCGCGTCCTGATAGTCCATCAGACGGCGCACGCCTTCCAGCGCGGAGGCGTGCGCGGCGTCGGGCAGGGTGGCGAGTACGCGCGCCTGGCGCTCGGCCCCGGCAGGTGTGGTGGCGGCCGGCGGTGCGGCGGCAGCCTCGATCGCGTCGCGGCGCTCGCCTGCCGCGGCCATGCCCGCGGCGAAGCCGGCGAGATTGGCGGCGACCGCCTTTCCGCCGCGCTGGATCGCCGCCTCGAACGACTCGCGCGCGAAGGGCAGCGCCCCCGCCCCGGCGAGCGCGCCGAACATCACCGAGCTGATCACGCTGCCCGCGCCGGCCGCGGCCGCCTCCATATCGAACCCGACGAAGCGCCTCGATCGCCGCGCCGCCGCGTCGAGGATGCGCTCGCTCGCGCCGGTACCGTCCCCCAGCGCCGACTTCTCCGAGATGGCGTAGATGCGGTGGGTCGATCCGATCAGCGTGGTGCGGTCGGCGCTGACGAAGCCGCGCAGGATCGCGCGCCCCGTCTCCATCAGCTCGGACGCGATCACGACGTCGACGTCGCCGGGCGTCGGAGTCATCGCCAGCACCGGCGCAGGATGATTGGCGCCGGGCGCGCCGCGGCGCACCATCTCGATGTAATAGATCGTCGAGCCGGTACGCTGCGCCACGCCGGGGACGGAGGTGCCCTGCGCGACATAGCCTTCCGCCTCGGCGAGGGCGAGGATCCAATCGGCGAGCACGCCGCCGCCCTGACCGCCCAGCGCCAGGATCGCGACCGTGAGGCGATCGCGCTCGCCCGCGGTCGGCGTCGCCATCAGAAGGCCCTCGCCGCGAGCGCGCGCGCGTCGCGCGCCTGTATCCAGCCGATCAGCGCGGCGCGCCAGCGCGCCAGCAGCCGCTCGAGTCGGCCGGGGTTGGTCACGATCTCGGCCTTGTAGAAGGACGGGCACAGCACCGCGGCATGCGCCACCTCGCCGCAATTGCCGCAGCCGACGCAGCTGTCGTCGATCGCGGTGACGGGGTGGTGGCGCAGCGGATCGGGGTTGGCCTTGACGCTCAGCGACGGACAACCCGACAGGCGGATACAGGCGTGGTCTCCGGTGCAGGTGTCGGGATCGACCCCGAACCGCTCGCGGACCACGCGCTTCCCCTCGCGCGCCGCCTGCGCCAGCAGCGGCCGCACGCGGCGCTGCTTGTTGAGCATGCACTCCGACTGCGCGACGATCACCTTCGGCCCCTTCTCGGGGGTGGTCAGCGCTTCCTTGAGCGTGTCGCGCATCCGTGCCACGTCGTAAGTGCGCGTCAGCGTGCGCGTCCAGCCGACGCCCATACCGCGGAGCGCGCGCTCGATCGGGTTGTTGGTGCGCCGCGTCGCGTTCTCGGCGCGCGAGGACAGGATGTCCTGACCGCCGGTCGCGGCCGAATAGCCGTTGTCGACCACGATCGTGACAGTGTCGTCCTGGTTGAAGACCGCGTTGCCGATCCCTGACGTCAGGCCGTTGTGCCAGAAGCCGCCGTCACCCATCATCGCCACCGCGCGCCGCCCCCCCGCGCCCTCGCTCGGCTTGAAGGCGGAGGCGCCGGCGGTGCCCAGGCCATACCCCATGGTCGTGTTGCCGATGTGGAAGGGCGGCAGGATCGAGAAGAGGTGGCAGCCGATGTCCGCCGAGACGTGCAGCGCGCCGAGCTCGCGCTGGACGAGCTTCATCGCCGAGAAGATCGGCCGCTCGGGGCAGCCGGTGCAGAAGCCGGCGGGGCGGGGCGGCACCGTGCGCGCCAGCTCGGGCTCGGGCGGCAGCGGCGCGGGGGGCGCGGCGGCGACCCGCCCCGGCGCGTGCGCCGCGAGGAAGGCGAGCAGCGCGTCGCGCAGCACTTCGCCCGAATATTCGCCGGCGCGAGGCAGTATTTCCTTGCCGACGACGCGCGTGTGCAGGTCAGCGCGGCGCAGCAAGGTGTTGAGCTCATGCTCGATGAACTCGGGCTGGCCTTCCTCGACGATCAGCACCGCGCGCTTGCCCGCGCAGAAGGCGGCGACCTCGTCGGGTAGCAGCGGGTAGGTGACGTTCAGGCAGTAGACCGGCACGCGCGCCGCGCCGTGTGCGTCCGACAGGCCGACCAGCTCGAGCGCGCGATTGAGCGTGTTGTAGAGCCCGCCCTGGACGATGATGCCGATCTCGTCCTGCGCCGGCCCGAACCATTCGTTGAGCCGCCGCTCGGCGATGAAGCGCTGTGCCGCGGGCCAGCGCCGCTCGATCTTCTCGCGCTCGTGCAGGAAGTTGGCGGGCGGTAGCACGATCCGGTCGACGTCGCGGACCGGGTTGGCCGCGGCCTCCCCGACGGTGAGCGGCGGCCGGCGATTGTCGCGTGCGGTGAAGCTGCCGGTGACGTGGCAGGCGCGCACGCGCAACTCGATCATCACCGGCGTGTTCGACGCCTCGGAGAGCTCGAAGCCGGCCTCGACCATGTCGACGATGCTGGGCAGGTTGGGGCGCGGGTCGAGCAGCCACATCTGCGACTTCATCGCGAAGGCATGGGTGCGCTCCTGCATGATCGACGAGCCCTCGCCGTAATCCTCGCCGACGATGATGAGCGTACCGCCCTTGACCCCGCCGCTGGCGATGTTCGACAGCGCGTCCGAGGCGACGTTGGTGCCGACCACCGACTTCCACGCCACCGCGCCGCGCAGCGGATAATTGACCGAGGCGGCCAGCATCGCCGCGGCGGCGGCCTCGCTCGCGTTCGACTCGAAGTGAACGCCCAGCTCGCGCAGCAGCGGGTCGGCGTCGGCGAACACGTCCATCAGATGGCTGATCGGCGACCCCTGATAGCCGCCGACATAGGCGACGCCGGCCTGGAGCAGCGCCTTGGTGACCGCGAGGATCCCTTCGCCCGCGAACGTCTCGCCGGCGCCGAGGCGGAGCTGCTCCACCTCTCGCTTGAAGGAGCGCTCCGCCATCGTCTCAGCCCGCGACCAGCGCGAGCACCCGCAGCGGGCTGCCCGATCCGCCCGTGATCTTGAGCGGGGCGGCGATCACCACCGCGCCGGTCGGCGGTAGCTGATCCAGGTTGGCGAGGCATTGCAGCCCGTAGCGACCGGCGCCGTGGAACAGCGTGTGCGCCGGATAGGCGGGATCGAGCAGGTGCGCCTGCCCGGCGTCGGTGCCGATCGTCTCAACGCCCAGACCGTGCGCGTCGCGCTCCTCGATGAGGAAGCGCACCGCTTCCGCAGACGGCCCCGGCGTATGCGCGCCGTCGTCGCGGCGGTTGGTGTAGGTGTCGCTGTCGCGCTTCGACCAGTCGGTGCGCAGCAGCACCCAGCTGCGCGCAGGGATGCGGCCGTGCGTCGCCTCCCAGGCGGTGATGTCCGCTACGGTGAGGAGATAATCGGGGTCGGCCGACGCGGCGGCGGAAACGTCGATCACCACCGCCGGCGCGACGAAGTCCTCGGGCGCGATCGTGTCGACGGTGTTGCGCGGCAGGTCCTTGCCCGTCACCCAGTGTACCGGCGCGTCAAAGTGCGTGCCCGTGTGCTCGCCCACCGTGAAGTTGTTCCAGTGCCAGGCGACGCCGCGATCGTCGTAGCGCGAGATCTCCTGCCGACTGAACGGCGCGGTCTGGCCGAACGGCTCGGGCAGGATCAGCACTGGCGTGTCCTCCGACAGCGGCTGAGTCAGGTCGATCGTGCGGATCGAACCGCGCTGGAGCGCGGCGGCAAGGTCGGCGAGCACGGCATGCGACATGCGATCTTCTCCGATAGTCTGGAAGACGACGTGGGAAGGAGCCTGTCACGAGAAACGTGCACATGCAATTAAATTCGGATCGTGCGTTGCGGCCTGGTCGAGGCCCCGATAAGGCCCGCTCGGGGAGGGCGCACGTGGACAACCGACAGCTTGGCAATCCTGGTACCGCCGCCTTCCAGGTGGAGCGATATCCCTTCTACCTGCTCAATCGGTTGGTCTCCCGCTACAATGGCGTGATCGGCGGGCGCCTGCGCGCGATCGACCTCGATATCCCTTCCTGGCGCGTATTGATGATCCTGGGCGAGCGAGCGCCGCGCGGCGTGCGTGACATCGCGGACGCGGCCGTGATCCCGCTCTCGACCATGACTCGTATCATCCAACGCATGACAAGCGCCGGCCTGGTCGCAGTGAGCGACAGTGCCGACGATGCGCGAGTCACCGAGGTGTCGCTCAGCCCCGAGGGAGAGCGCCGCTTGGCGGCCGCGCGCGAGGCGAGCGCGCCGGTGTACGAGCAGGTGATCCGCGGCCTCAGCGAACGCGACTTCGACCAGCTGCTCGACCTGCTCGGTCGCGTCCACGCCAACCTGGACGAGGTCGCGTGAGCGAGCTGCGCGAGAAGCACGACGGCGCCTTCTCCGAGCAGATGGACGTGCGCGTGTGGCTGCGGCTGCTGAGCTGCTCCACGGTCATGGAGAAGCGGCTCCGCCGCCGCCTCGTCGAGCACCACGCCACCACGCTGCCGCGTTTCGACGTCCTCGCCGCGCTCGACCGTCAGCCCGCGGGCATGACGATGAGCCAGTTGTCGCGCGCTTTGCTGGTCTCCAACGGCAACGTCACGGCACTGGTGCGACAGCTGGAGCAGGACGGGATGGTGGCCAGCCGCCAGGCGAGTGGCGACGCGCGCTCCAGCATCGTCGCGCTGACCGACCAGGGGCGCGCGCACTTTCGCACCTTAGCCGAGTCGCATCATCGCTGGGTTCAGGCGATGCTCGCGGGCGTGCCGCGCGACGAGTTGGCGACGCTCTATCGGCTGCTCGCGCTGGTGAAGAGCTCGATCGCCGCCGAGCGCGAGCCGGGCGAGGAGGATCGATGAGCTTCGTGTCGCGACAGATCGTCCGCTTCGCGCACGTCGATGCCGCCGGCATCGTCTTCTACCCGCGCTATTTCGAGATGCTCAACGCCGCGGTCGAGGATTATTTCGCCGCGCTCGGCGCCAGCTTCGCGCAGATGCACGCGACGCGACGCCTGGGGGTGCCGACGGTGTCGCTCAGCGCCGAGTTCGTCGCCGTGAGCCGCCTCGGCGACGAGCTCGATCTCGCGCTGTCGGTGCGGCGCGTCGGCACCTCCTCCGCGACGATCGGGGTGGAGGTCAGCTGCGGCGGAGAGCAGCGCTTCCGCGGCGAGGTGGTGCTGGTCTGCATGGACCTCGACCGTGGGCGCGCGGTGCCCTGGCCCGAGGACATGCGCCCGCGCTGAGCGGGGGCGTCATAGCACGCCGTCCCAGAGGCGCCGCTCGGCGCCGGCGAGATCGGCAACGATGCGCGGCACGGCGTCGAGCCGCATGGTCGCGCGCCGGCGCACGTCGTAGCTCGGCCAGTTCGCGGCTGGTGCCCCACCGCGCACGAAGCGCAGCCACATCGCGTGCATCGCTGCCGACAGCCGCTCCGCCGACGCGCCGACCGGGCCGTAGACCGCGGAGGCGGGGTCGTCGAGCCGCGCCCAGGTGAGCGGCAGCTCGGCGCCGTGGATGGCGTAGCCGCGGCGCGCCCCGGTGGTGAGCGGCAGGTCGAAGCGGTAGAGATAGGCCGCGCCACCCGCGCGCGCCTGCGCCGCCGCCAGCCGGATCGTCGGTATGCCATATTCCTCCGCGCTCACCGCGGCGTAGCGGCGGGCGAGCGGGTCGGGCACGAGCGCGGCGTAGCGCGCGTAGACCGGCGCGAAGGCGGCGAGATCGAGGTTGGCGAGCTCGCCGGCGCGCACTGCCTCGGCCCCGGGGGCGGGAGGGCCCCAGAACGCCACCTCGTCGCGGTTCCAGCCGAGCAGCAGCGGCACGTCGCGCGCTGCGCCGGCAGCGATGGCGGCGAGCGGCGCCTGCGGGAGCAGCGCACCGCCGACCACGGCGCGGAAGGGATATTTGCGGGGGTACGCCGCCACCACCGCGGTCTGCGCCGCGAGCAGCGCGCGCGCGGGCAGGTCCCGCAGCGCGACGGGCGCGACCCCGGCGGCGGCGGCGACGCGGCGGGTCAGCTCGGCGGCGCGGGCGCGATCGGCTACGGTGTGACCGCCACCGCTCTCCACGATCGCGCGAGCGAAGAGGCCGCGTGCCGCGGGTGCGGTGAGCAGCGAGACGACGTCCTTCGCCCCCGCGCTCTGCCCTGCCAGCGTCACCCGCGCCGGATCGCCGCCGAACGCCACGATGTTGTGACGTACCCAGCACAGCGCCATGATCTGGTCGCGCAGGCCGTTGTTGCCGCTGTCGTGATAGGCCGCGCCGAGCGCCTCCTCGAGATCGAGAAAGCCCAAACAGCCGGTGCGATAGGTGATCGTGACGCAGACGACGCCGGCGCGCGCGAAGCCGCTGCCGTCGAACACCGGGAAGCGTGTCGAGCCGGTGACGTTGCCGCCGCCGTGCACCCAGACCTTTACGGGGTGAGGCCCGGGCCGCTCGGGCGCCCAGACGTTGAGATAGAGGCAGTCCTCCGAGGTCGGCAGCGGCGCGCTCGGGTCTTCGGGTACCGAGCCGGGCTGGATCGGCGAGGGTGCATAGGCCAGCGCCGCCAGCGGCTCGCGCCAGCGCGGCGCCGGCTCGGGCGCACGGAAGCGCAGCGCGCCCAGCGGTGGGCGCGCGAACGGGATGCCGAGGAACCGCGCCACCGTGCCGTCGCTCGTGCCGCGGATCGGCCCGCATCGCGGCTCGCGCAACACCGGCGTCGCCGCGCTCGCCGCACCGCCGGGGTACGCGCCGAGCGCGACGAGGCCGGCGCCGCCGCGCCGCAGCAGCTCGCGCCGGTTCACGCGACCGCCAGCGGCGCGCGGCCGCGGCGCAGCGCGGCATCGAGCAACAGCACCGTCGCGCCATTGAGCAGCAGCGCCGCCAACCCGAGGTCGAACCCGGTCGCCGCCGCCCAAGCCGACAGCGGGCTGGGAAGCAGCATCGCGGCATAGCCCACCGCCAGCCCCGCGCCGAGCGCGACGGCCGGTACGCCCGGGCGCAGGAAGGCGAGGTAGACGCCGGGCGCGAGCATGCCGATCGTGGCGTAAGCGGTCAGCCCGATCGTCACCAGCGACTGGTTCGGCCCGACCGAGAGCCAGGCAGCGAGCGCGGCGAAGGCGACCATCGCGGCGCGCGAGGCGAGCAGCTGCGCGCGCTCGTCCAGCGCGGGGCGCAGCGGCAAGACCACGTTGCGCGTGAAGATCGTCCCGATCGTCAGCAGCAGCACCGAACCCGGTACCAGCGCGAGCAGCGCCGCGGTGCCGCCGAACAGCCCGGTCACCCAGGCAGGGTAGCGATCGGTGACGAGCTGCAGCAGGACCGCGTTGGCGTCGCCGTCGGGCGGACGCGTGCCCGCGACCAGCGCGGCCACGCCGAGCAGGATGATGAACAGGTACGACAGCGAGTAGAGCGGCTGGAAGATCGCGTTGCGGCGCAGCGTCTTCGCGGCGTCGGCGGCGTAGCAGAGCTGGAACATGTGCGGGAAGATATAGGTGCCGACCGCGACGCTGATCGCGGTGGTCATCAGCCAGGTGACGCCTAACCCGGCCGCGAGGTCGCGCCCGGGCAGCGTCGCGGCGGCGGGCGCCATCGCCTCGGCGCGGCGGAACAGGTCGGCGATCGAGCTCGCGCCGACCTCGCGCGCCACGGTGAGCGCGAGCCCGCCGACCAGCAGCACCATCAGCACGTCCTTGACCCCCGCGGCGAAAGCGGCCGAGCGTAGACCAGCGAAGAAGACGAACAGCAGCATCGCCGCCGCGGCGAGCGCGGCGGCGGTGGTGGGATCGACGTCGCCCAGCGTCACGCGCAGCACCAGCCCCAGCGCGGTGATCTGGATCTGCACGTAGATCACCAGCGCGGCGATCCCGACCAGCGCGACGAGGATGCCGAGCCAGCGCGAGCGATAATGATGCGCGAAGAAGTCGGCCTGGGTCATCAGCCCGCTGACGCGCCCGCTGCGCCAGATCCGCGGCGTCAGCCAATAGCCGATCGCGGCGGCGAGCGAGACCGAGCACAGCGCCAGCGTCGCGGGCGCGCCGTGCGCCCAGGCATAGCCCGAGATGCCGAGCACCGCGAAGGTGGTGTAGATCTCGCCCGCGTTGAGGAACCAGAAGACGAGCAGCCCCAGGCTGCGCCCGCCGATCGCCCACTCGCTGATCGTGCGCGCGCGCGCCTGCATCCGGCCGTAGGCGACGGTGCCCAGCATCGTCGCCACCACCACCACCACCGTCACCGCCGTGGCGATCATCGCGGCGCCGCCGCGGCGTCGAGCCGGTAGACCAGGGCAATGGCGAGGCTGGCGACCACCACGCCTGCCAGTTCCCACAGCAGCAGGAAGGGCATGTGCCACGGCCGCCACGCCACGCCGTTCGCCCATGGCACGCCGCCGACCTGCCACAGGAAGGGCAGGAGCAGCGGCAGGTGGCGACGGTGCAGGCCCCCCGAGGGCGGGCTGTCGGGTTCGTCCATGGCGCTACGCTCCTTTCCGGCGAGCAGCCAGGCTAGCCACACCAGCATTGCGATGGGTGCGCGCTCATGTCGTGCTGGACGCAACGTCGGCCGCGCCCGCCTCGTCGTCGGTCCATTGACGAAGCTGTCGCTCGAGCACACCCAGCATCTTGAGCGGTGCCCCCTCGAGCTGGCGGCCGCTGCGCGTGATCAGGCCGATCGCGGTCTCCTCCACCCCCTCATCGTGCAGCGGCACCGCGCGCAGCGATCCCTCGCGCAACTCGGCCAGCACCGAGATCGACGGCAGCACGGTGGCATAATGGCCCGACAGCGCCGCGGCGCGCATCATCTGGATCGAGCTGCTCGTCATAACCGGTTCCAGGAAGAGCCGCTGCGACGCCTCGGCCAGGCTGAGGATCTGACGCAGTCGGAACTGCTTCGGGGCGAGGCACAGCGCATGGCCTTGAAGGTCGCGCAGCTCGACGCCGCGCCGTTCTGCGAGCGGGTGGCCCGGCGCGACGATCACCTTGAGAGGCTGCCGCGCCGAGCCGCGCAGGCGGATCTTCGCTTCCATCGGCGGCTGGAAGATCAGGCCGACATGCGCCTCGTCCTCAAGCACCATGCTGACGATCTCCGCCGTCGACGGCGTCAGGATCGTCAGGCGCACCGCGGGGAAGCGCTGCTGGAACTCGTCGAACAGGCTGGTCAGCGACTGACCGAGAAAGCCTTCGCCGACCGCGATCTGCACGTGCCCGGAACGGACGCCGCGAAGGTCGCCCAGCCGCGTGCGGAACGTCTCCTCCTGCGCCAGCTGCGCGTGATAATGTTCGACCGCGACGCGCCCCGCCTCGGTCAGCCGGATCGCGCGGCGCCCGCGCTCGATCAGCGGCAGCGCATATTCCTCCTCGAGCTGCGCGATCTGCCGGCTGATCGACGAGACCGCGATGTCGAGCTTGTCACTGGCGGCGCGCATCGTGCCCGCCTGCGCCGCCTCGAACAGATACCGCAGCCCCAGGTCCGCCATGCCATGCTCCTCCGGACACAATGCTGACGCCTTGTTGCGTCAGACGCAATGAAAACACCGCGCCGCGGCGATTGCACGAGCGGGCGCCGCGATGACAACTGCGTCCGTGGCACAGGGGAGCGATGCGTGATGGCAGACACCGGGAAGCGGGCGCGGGTCGGCTGGCGGGGCTATATACCCGCGATCGTCACCCCCTTCGATGCCGAGCTGGCGCTCGATACGCGCGCGCTCGGCGGCTATCTCGAGTGGCTCCACGCCGAGGGCATGCACGGGCTGGTGCTCGCGGGGACGACGGGCGAGTGGACCAGCCTGTCGCCGCAGGAGCGAAAGGCCTTGTTCGACGCGGCGGGCGCGCAGATGCGCGGCAAGCTGCCGCTGATCGCGGGCTGCACCTGGTTCACCCCGGACGAGGTGGTGGAGTTCGCGCGCCACGCCCACGCCGCCGGCTTCGACGGCATCCTGGTGACGCCGCCGCCCTACATCCGCCCGCGCGAGGACGAGATCCTCGGCTTCTACAAAGCGGTGAGCGACGCCTCCCCGCTGCCGATCTGCGTCTACAACTGGCCTCCGGGCACCGGTATCGATATGTCGGCCGAGCTGCTGGAGCGGCTGGCGGATCTCGACGGAGTGGTGGCGATCAAACAGTCGACGAGCAACCTGGCGCGCTTCGTCGAGACCTTCTTCGCTTTGTCGGAGAAGGTGCGCGTGTTCGGCTTCTCCATGGACGAGCATGGCCTGGCGCTGCTCCAGGCGCGCGGCGGCGACGGCACGATGGGCGCCGGCGCGGTGCTCGGCCGCGATCACCCCGACTTCTACAACCTTTTGTGGGCGGGCGACGTCGAGGGCGCGCGCGCGTGCGGGCGCAACGACCGCCGCGTGCTGACCGACTGGTACACGCCCGAGCTGGTCGGCCGTTTCGGCTCGGGGCCGGCGATCCTCAAGGCCGGGTTCGCCGCGCGCGGCATGCCCTTGGGCGGAGTTCGCCCGCCGTTGCTCGACGTGTCGGCGGAGGCGCGCGAGCGCATCGGCGTGACGCTGGCGGCGCTCGGCAAGGCCTGACGCGCGTGGACGCCGCCGACGTGCTGATCATCGGCGGCGGGCTGATCGGGTGCGCGGCGGCGTGGCACCTCGCGCGCGCGGGCACCGACGTGCTGCTGATCGAGCGCGGCGAGCTCAACGCCGGCGCTTCCGGGCAGAACGCCGGGTCGCTGCATTTCCAGATCGAGCGGCGCTTCCTGGAACACGGCGAGGCGCTGGCGGACCAGGCCGCGCGCACCGTCGCGCTGAGCCGGCTGGCAGTGAGCGAGTGGCGCGACCTGCCGGCGGCGCTCGGCGACGACCGTCTCGACGTGGCGATGCACGGCGGGCTGATGGTTGCGCAGAGCGACGACGAGCTGCGCCTGCTCGAGCGCAAGGCGGCGCTGGAGGCGCGCTGGGGTCTGCCGACCCGGTTGATCGACGGCGCGGAGGCGCGGGCGATCGCACCCTATCTGGCGGACGACGTGCGGGCCGCCAGCTTCCTCGCGGACGAGGGCCACGCCAATCCCCGGTTGGTGACGCGCGCGCTCGCCGAGGCCGCGGCATCGGCGGGCGCACGTTTTGCTCCCCAGACCGTGCTACGCGCGCTCGTCCCGGTGTCGGGCGGGTGGAGAGTGACGCTGCGACGCGGCGCCGCCGACGTGGAGGTGGCCGCGGCGAGCGTGTTGATCGCGGCGGGGGCGTGGACCATGGCGGTGGGAGCGCTGGCGGGGGTGCACCTGCCCGTCTTCCCGATCGGGTTGCAGATGAACGTCACCGAGCGTGTTGCGCCGTTCCTGCCGCACCTCGTTCAGCATGTCGGCCGCCGCCTGTCGATGAAGCAGGCGCATGACGGCAACGTGCTGATCGGCGGCGGCTGGCCATCACGGCTCGCGCGCGGTGAGGACGGGTTCGATCTCGCGCGCGCGCCAACGGTGCTGGTCGACTCGCTCACCGGCAATCTCGCGGTCGCGGCGGCGACGGTGCCGCGAGTCGGCGCGCTCAACCTGATCCGCACCTGGACCGGGGTGGTCGCGATCACCGCCGACCAGCTGCCGCTCGCCGGCGCGGTGCCGGGCCGCCCAGGCCTGTTCGTCATCGCCGGCGGGTCGGGCTTCACGCTCGGCCCGACGCTCGCGCGCGCGGTCAGCGCGGAGATGCTCGGCCGGTCCGCGGGCGACGCGGCCGAGGCGATGGCACTGGTCGCCCCCGCGCGCTTCGCGCACCTCAACGCGATGCTGGCGTGATGGCGCGCGTGGCGGATACCGCGCGGGGGGTGGCCGGCGGGATCATCGTGGATGGCGCATGCGTGTCTTTTCACCCCGGCGAGACCATCGCCGCGGCGATGCTCGCGGCCGGGCACGCTGCCTTCCGTCGCGATCGCCACGATCGGCCGCGGGGCCTGTGGTGCAACATGGGAACGTGCTGCGAGTGCCTCGTGCTGCTCGAGCGCGACGGTGAGGCGCGACGGGTGCGCGCCTGCCTGGTCGATGCGGCACCGGGGCAGCGGGTGACGACGCGGGACGGTGCGGCGTGAGCGAACCCTGCTACGACCTCGCGATCGTTGGCGGCGGGCCGGCGGGGCAGGCGGCGGCCGAGCAGGCAGTGGGGGCCGGGCTGTCGGTGGTGATGCTCGACGAGCAGGCGCGCATGGGCGGGCAGATCCTGCGCCAGCCACCATACGAGATGACAGTGGCGAGCTGGCTGGACGCCCGCGGCTATCGCGCGCTGAAGCGGCAGCTCGCGCGCGCCGAGGCGCTGCCCGGTCTCACCTTCCTGGGGCGCACCTCGGTCGCGGGCGTGCTGCGAGAGGCGGCGGGCTTCGCGCTGATCGCGGTGCCCACCGACAGCGCGCCGGGCCGCCGGGTCGCCGCGCGGCGCTTGCTGGTGGCGGCGGGCTGCTATGACCTGCCGGTGCCACTGCCGGGATGGACGCTGCCCGGCGTCATGAGCGCGGGCGCGATCCAGGCCTTCGTCAAGAGCCAGCGGCTGGTCCCGGGCGAGCGCTTCGTGCTCGCGGGCACGCACCCGCTGCAGCTGATCCTGGCCGATCAGCTCGTCGCCGCGGGCGGCACCGTCGCGGCGCTGCTGTTCGCGCAGACGCCCGGCGCGGTGGCACACGCGCTCGCCGGCCATGCCGGGGCCGCGCTGCGCCACGCTGCGCCGCTGGCCGCGGCGGCGGCGAGCTACGCGCGCCTGCGCCGTGCCGGCGTGCCGATCCAGTTCGGGCGGACGGTGCTGGCGGTCGAGGGCAGGGACGAGGTCGTGGCCGCGCGCGTCGGCGTGCCGGGCGAGGCGGGTGAGGCGATCGCCTGCGACCGCGTCGGTCTCTGCTACGGCTTTCTGCCCCAGGCCGACCTGCCGCGCAGTCTCGGCGCGACCGCGCGCTGGGTCGAGCGCACCGGTGGCTGGGCCACCGTGGCGGACGCGTGGCAGCGCGGTGACGTGCCCGGCCTGTACGTCGCGGGCGAGACCACCGGCGTCGCCGGCGCGCCCGCCGCGCTGGAGGAGGGGCGGATCGCGGGGATCGCGGTCGCGCGCGACGCCGGGCGGATCGATGCGGCCGCTGCCGGGCGCGCGGCGGCGGAGCCGCGGCGCCGGCTCGCCCACCTGCGCGGCTTCGCGGCGCTGCTCGACGCCGTCGCGGACCCGCGCGCAGTGATGACTCGCCTGGCCGGTGACGACACGATCGTCTGCCGCTGCGAGGATGTCACACGCGCGCAACTGCTCGCCGCCGCCGAGGGCGTCGCGGCGCCGTCCGACGCGAGCGCGCTCAAGTTGGTCACGCGCGCGGGCATGGGATTGTGCCAGGGACGCGGCTGCGAGGCGGCGGTGCTGCGGCTGCTGGCGGAGCGGACCGGCGTCGGGCCGGAGGCGATCGGCGGCTTCACGCCACGCTTCCCGGTCCGTCCGGTGCCGATCGCGAGCGTCGGCGAGGTAGGCGGCCGCTGACGCGACGGGGCGGGTTGTCGCTGACGCAACGAAGTCGTCGCCCGCGCGCGCTTGTCCGCCCCCCGTCGGGCCAGCACACTCCCCGTCAGACGCGACCAGCAGGAGTATGCGCTTATGGCCGACCACGATCGTCCGCTCTTCCTCGAGGCCGACCATGTCTCCTGGACCGTGCCCGACCTTGACGACGCGGTGCGCTTCTACACCGAGGTGTTCGGCGCGACCGAGCTGTTCCGCATGGGGCCGCTCGACGCCGCCGATATGCCGCGCGGCGATGACGGCCGCGATTGGATGGCGTCGCACGTCAACGTACCCGGCGCGCGGCTGACGCTGGCGATGCTGAAGCTCACCCCCAACCTGAACTTCCAGCTGGTGCAGTATGACAAGCCCGACGATCGCCGCACCGAGCTGCCGCGCAACTGCGACCGCGGCGGTCATCACCTCGGCCTGCGCGTCGACGACGTCGACAAGGCGGCGCGCTATCTGGCGGCGCACGGCTGCACGGTGATGGAGACGATCGTGATCGATGCCGGCCCGCTCGCCGGCCACAAGAACCTCTACGTGCTCGATCCTTTCGGCCATCAGCTCGAGATCGTCGACTGATCGCCGCCCTGCCCGCTCCAGACCCAGGAGATCTCATGCCGATCGAACGTCTCAACCCGCCCGCGCTCTACGACAGCCTGCAGTTCGGTTTCAGCCACGCGACGGTGCAGCACGGTGGTCGCACCCTGCACCTCGCCGGCCAGGTCGGCTGGGACAAGGAGCTGAACGTCGCCGCGGGCGACCTCGCCGCGCAGACGCGCCAGGCGCTCGCCAACCTCCGCGCCGTGCTCGAGGCGGCGGGCGCGAGCGCGGCCGACATCGTGCGGCTGCGCACCTATGTGGTCGACCACGAACCGGCCAAGCTCGGCATCGTGCTTCAAGAGGTCGGCGCCTTCTACGGCGAGGCGACGCCCGCACCTAATACCTTCATCGGGGTGCAGGCGCTGGCGCTGCCCGACTTTCTTGTCGAAATCGAAGCGATCGCGGCGCTCCCGGAGTGATCAGCCGCGGAGATCTCAGCCAAAGCGAGTGCCGTAACACTCAGATATGCTGGCTTTATCTTGCACTTACTCAGGGAGACTCGTCTGTTCGTGATAACGATACCTTATCGTGACAATGTTGTGCGCGGCGCAACGAAGTCCTCGCCGCTGCTGCATTGCAGGGGGCGCGGCCAAGATAGATCATGATCTCACGCTCACCGACGGCTCACACGTCGGAAGCGTCCGCAGGCGGGCATCGTACTCTTACCAACCCTTGCAGGGGAGGATTTCCATGCGTTGTCCCAACATCATCGCTTTCTCTTTGTCGGTCAGCGGCGCAGCCATGGCGGCAGCGCTGTTCGCCGTCCCCGCCCAGGCGCAGCAGTCTCCCGCGACGACCGACGCGCAGAACGCCACCGCCGAGACCGAGCCGAGCGTCGGCGCCGCGTCGGGTGACATCGTCGTCACCGCCTCCAAGCGCGTCGCCAGCACGGTGCAGGACACGCCGATCTCGGTCCAGGCACTGAGCGGGGACGACCTCAAGGCGCGCGGCGCGGTCGATTTCGCCGACTTCTATCGCTCCGTCCCGGGCCTGTCGGTGCAGGACGAGGGGCCGGGCGACAAGCGCTACGTCATCCGGGGCATCAACTCGAACGGTGCCGGTACCGTCGGTCTTTATCTCGACGAGACCGTGATCACCGGCGAGAACGCGCAGGACGGCTCGGGTCAGGCGCCCGACATCAAGCTGTTCGATATCGATCGCGTCGAGGTGCTGCGCGGGCCGCAGGGTACCACCTTCGGCGCCAGTTCGATGGCGGGCACAATCCGCTACATCACCGCCAAGCCCAAGCTGGATCGCTGGACCGGCTACGTCCAATCGGGCCTGCGCGCGACCCGCGGCGCCGACCTCGGCTTGCAGACCGACGGCGCGATCAACATACCGGTGATCGCGGGCGTGCTCGCCGTGCGCGCGTCGGGCTTCTACGCCGATCTGCCCGGCTATATCGACAACCGCTTCCAGGAAGGCGCCAACGCCGAGAAGAGCAAGGCCGGACGGCTGCAGGCCCGGCTTCAGATCACGCCGGATCTCACGCTCGACGGCATGGCGATGTACCAGAAGGTGCATCAGGACGCGAAGAACTTCTACAATCGCGAGGACTTCGCCGGCACCCCGCTGACCGGCTACCGCTATCAGCAGGCCGATGTGGCGCGCGCGCCCTACGACGACGAGAGCGAGATCTACAACGCAACGCTGACCTATACGCGGCCGTTCGGCACGGTCACCGCGACGGGCTCGCGCTTCGTGCGCGACACCGACTTCAACCGCGATGCCTCGCTGGCGGCGCAAGCTTTCTTCGGCCTGCCGTATGACGGCGACGGCCGGTCGCTGCTGCGCCAGGTCAAGCACCGCCGCGTCGACAGCGCCGAGCTGCGCTTCGCCTCCGACTTCGGCGGCCCGTTCCAGCTGCTGTTCGGCGGCTTCTACCAGGACGAGAACCGCGACTATCGCAGCTACTGGCCGACCGTGAACGCGCAGGGAGTGATCGACGCCAGCTCGCGGCTGCTGCTCGATCGCACCGTCGGTACCGACATCAAGGAGAAAGCGCTGTTCGGCGAAGCGAGCTACGCCTTCGTGCCGAACCTGACACTGACCGTCGGCGCGCGGCTCTTCGACTTCAACCTGGAGCAGCGCTCGGTCGCGATCGTGAGCGCCGGGGGCGGCACCGGCGCGGGGCCCGGCCCGCTGCTCAAGACGAGCGACAGCGGGCTGATCGGGCGCTTCAACCTGGCGTGGAAGGTCAACGAGCAGGTCAACGCCTATGTCCAGGTGGCGCAGGGCTATCGCTCCGGCGGCACCAACGACCAGACCGCGGCCGAGCTCGCCAACGTGACGATCCCCGCCGGCTACGGCTCGGACTCGCTGTGGAACTATGAGGTCGGCCTCAAGACCGCGCTGATGGATCGCAAGCTCTACCTCAATGGCGCAGTCTACTACATCGACTGGTCGAACATCCAGGTGACCGACCAGGCCAGCAACGGCACCGTGTCCTTCCCGTTCACCGGCAACGGCGGCAAGGCGTCCGTTAAGGGTGCCGAGCTGACGCTGGACGCGCGCCCGGCCGCCGGGTTGCAGCTCAACCTCGGGCTCAACTACAGCCTGGCCGAGCTGAGCGAGGACAATCCCGTCCCCGCCACCGGGCGCAAGGGCGACCGCGTGCCTTACGTGCCCGAGTGGACCGGCTCGGCCGGCTTCTCCTACAGCGCGCCGATCGGCGACGCCGGGCTGGAGGGGACCGTCGGCGCCGACGCGAGCTACCAGGGATCGATGGCGACCAAGTTCAACTCGGCGATCGCTAATTATCGCGCGCTCGATTCCTACTGGCTGGTGGGGCTGCGCGCCGGGGTCTCGCGCGGGCCGTGGGCGCTCAACCTCAACGTGACCAACCTGTTCGACGATAACACGCCGATCAACTACAACGAGATCGTGCCCGGCGTGTACCCCGACGGCTTCTATATCAGCAGGCCGCGTACCGTCGCGCTCGCCGGCACGGTGCGGTTCTGACCCGCCCCGTCCAGCTCCGGCGGCGCGCGGTCGCGCTCGTCGCGCTCACCGCCACGACCGCCGCCACCGCGGGGGAACCGCGCCCCTGGGCCGACCCCGCCCATCCGGCCGCCGAGCGCGCCCGGCTGATCGTCGCGGCCATGACCGAGTCGGAGAAGCTGGCGCTGCTCGAGGGCGACACCACGCTCGACGCCAACGGCACCGGGGTGAACCCCTGCGTCGGCCATGTCAGCGGCATCCCGCGGTTGGGCCTGCCCGCCTTGTGCATGGGCGACGGGCCAGCCGGAGTCGGCAACGGCATGACGCAGGTCACGCAGTTCCCGGCACCGATCATGGGCGCGGCGACGTGGAACGCGGCGCTCATGGAACGGTTTGGTGCGGCGCTCGGTGCGGAACATGCCGCCAAGGGGCGCAACGTCGTGCTCGCGCCGACAATCAACATCATCCGCACGCCACTGTGGGGCCGCACCGCCGAGACGCTGAGCGAGGACCCGTATCTCACCGCGGCGCTGGGCACCGCGATCACGCGCGGGATCCAGGCGCAGGGGGTGATCGCCACGCCGAAGCATCTCGCCGCCAACAATCAGGAATGGCTCCGTCTGGGCGACGCGCCGGGCTATGAGGCGATCGATGCGCGCGTCTCCGCCCGCGCCCTGCACGAGATCTATTTGCCCGCCTTCGAGGGGGTGGTGAAGCGTGCCGAGGCGGGCTCGATCATGTGCGCCTACAATCGCGTGAACGGCCATTACGCCTGCGAGAACAAAGATCTGCTGGGTACTCTGCGGGGCTGGGGGTTCGACGGCTTCGTCGTCGCCGACTGGTATTTCGCGCATCGCAGCACCGTGGCCGCGGCCAAGGCGGGGCTCGACATCTCGATGCCCGGCGGCGCCAGCCCGTTCGGCTTCGCCGACTTCTACGGCGCGCCGCTCCGCGCGGCGCTGGCGCGCGGCGCCGTCTCGCGCGGCGACATCGACGCGATGGTCACGCGCATCGTCACGCCGATGTTCAGGCTCGGGCTGGTCGACCGGCCGATCCGCGGCAGCAGCGCAGCGGACGCGCGCACGCCGGCGCATCTCGCGCTCTCGCAGGAGATCGCCGAGCAGGGCAGTGTGCTGCTGCGCAACGAGCGCGGCGTGCTGCCGCTGGCGCGCACATTGCGCTCGATCGCGGTGATCGGCGACGACGCGAGCGCCAACGTCCAGACCACCGAGCGCTACGGCGGGTTCGTCAAGAATGACGCGGTCCACCCGCGCGCGCCGCTCGACTCGATCCGCGCCGCGCTGCCCCCCGGCACGCGCGTGCGCTACGCGCGCGGGACGCTCGGCATCGGTGCGCTGCCGGCGATGCCAGCGAGCGCGTTCCGCGGGCTCACCGCGCGCTACTTCGCCGGCGCCACGCCACAGGGTACCGCGCTCGTCACGCGCGCCGAGCCGCGCATCGACTATGCCGAGGCGGGGGCGCAGGCGGGGGTGGCCGGGCTGCCCAAGACGTGGTCCGCGCGTTGGGAGGGACAGATCGTGCCGCCGCGCACGGGAACCTACCGCTTCTCGCTCGACGGCGGCGGCGACGCCCGCCTGACGATCGACGGGCGGCGTGTCGCCACCGTGCCCAAGAACAGCTTCCGTCTGGTCACCCATGGTGTGGCGGAGCTGCGCGCCGGCGTCCCGGTCCGCTTCCAGCTCGACTATAGCAACGCGCCGACGCTCTCGCCGACCGAGCTGCGGCTCGGCTGGCAGGTGCCCGACCCCGCCCTGATCGACGAGGCGGTCGCCGCGGCGCGCGGGAGCGACGTCGCTTTGGTGTTCGTCGCCGATCACGTCTCGGAGGGAGCCGACCGTATCGACCTGCGCCTGCCCGGTGATCAGGACGCGCTGATCGCCGCGGTGGCCGCGGCCAACCCGCGCACCGTGGTGGTGCTGCACACGGTCGGTCCCGTGCTGATGCCGTGGCGCGACCGCGTGGCGGGCATCGTCGCGGCCTGGTATCCCGGCGAGCAGGCGGCGGACTCGATCGCCGCGCTGCTGACGGGCCGCGCCAACCCGTCGGGCAAGCTGCCGGTGACCTTCCCCGCCGACATGACCAGCGGGCCGACCGACCGGCCCGAGCGCTATCCCGGCATCGGCACGACGGTGCGCTACGACGAGGACCTGCTGGTGGGCTATCGCTGGTACGACCAGCAGCGTGTCGAGCCGCTGTATCCGTTCGGCTTCGGGCTGTCCTACACGCGCTTCCGCTACGATCGACTTAGCGTGGCGCCGCGACCGGGCGGCGGCTGGCAGGTGCGCGCGACGGTGCGCAACGTCGGCGCGCGCGCGGGCAGCGAGGTGGCGCAGCTCTACGTCGCGCTGGCGCCTGGGAGCGGCGAGCCGCCCCAGCAGCTCAAGGGCTTCGCGCGGGTCACGCTGGCGCCCGGCGCGGCCGATACGGTCGACTTCACGCTCACCGAGCGCGACCTGTCGACCTGGGACGAGGCGGCGGGCGGCTGGAGACCTCATCGCGGCCGCGCCGAGGTCTTCGTCGGTGGCAGCTCACGTGATCACGCGCTCAGCGGGGCGATCGACGTGGCGGCGCGCTGAGCGGCAGGTGTCGGCGAGTTTTGGGATCAGGGCTCAGGCCGCCGACCAGCTCGCCACCGCCTGTTCCAGCACCGCGAGCGGGACCGGACCCGACTGCAGCACCAGGTCGTGGAAGCCGCGCACATCGAAGCGCGCGCCCATGGCGCCCCGCGCGCGCTCGCGCGCGGCGACGATGCGGTTGGCGCCGACCTTGAAGCTGCACGCTTGCCCAGGATACACGCAGTAGCGCGTGACCTCGCGCTCGGTCGCGAGGGGCTGCTCGCCGGCGTGCTCGACCATCCAGGCGACTGCCTGCTCCTTGGTCCAGCGCTTGTAGTGGATGCCGGTGTCGACGACGATGCGTGCGGCGCGGAACAGCTCGGACTGGAGATAGCCGATCCGCCCGAACGGGTCGGCCTCGAAGAGGCCGAGCTCGTCGGCCACCTGCTGCGCGTAGAGCGCCCATCCCTCGGTATAGGCGGAGAAGCGCACCATGCGGCGGAACAGCGGCAGCGCCGGGCTGTGCGCGAGCACGCTGTACTGAAAATGATGGCCCGGCACGCCCTCATGGTGCGCGAGCGTCGGCAGCCGCCATGTCGTGTGCTCGGCGGGGGTCTTGAGGTTGAGCGAGAAGACGCCGGGCTCCCCTTTGCTCCCCTCGCTGTAGAAGGCGCCCGGCGCGCCGCCCTCGATCGCGACCGGGATGCGGCGGACCACGATGGGGTCGACCGCGACGTTGCCGAAGGCGCGCGGCAGCCGCTCGATCACCCGGCGCAGCGCGGTGTCGGCGATAGCGAGCAGCCGCGCGCGGCCGGCGTCGTCGTCGGAGACGCGAAAGCGCGCGTCGGCGTTGAGCGCGGCGATCCGCTCGCCCACAGTGCCTCGGCTCAAGCCTTGCGCGCGCAGGCTCGCGTCGATCTCCGCCGCCAGCGCCGCGTACTGCGCGAGCCCGGTCTCGTGCAGCTCGGCAGGGGTGAGCGCGGCGGTGGTGTTGGCGCGGCACGCGGCGGCGTAATAGGCCTCGCCGTCGGGCAGGCGCCATACGCCAGCGGTATCGACCGCCCGCGGCGCCAACGCCGCCAGCGCGGCGGCCTGACGGTCGAGCGCCGGCGCGATCGCCGTGCGGAACACCGCCAGCGCGGCGTCGTCGCGGTCCCCCAGCTCCTTGGCGCGGATCCGCGCCAGCGCCGGCGCGAGCAGCGCGGACTCGAGCGGGGCGCCGTCGCGCAGCGCATGGATCTGCGCCACCGTCTTGGCGATGACGAAGCCCGGCGGCGCGACCCCGATTGCGGCGTCGTGGCGGATGCGATCGGTCTCCTGATCGAGCGCGGCCGGCAGTGCCGCGAGCCGCGCGCGCCAGGCGTCGACGTCCGCGGCGTCGTCGATCGGGTGCCGGCTGCCGATGAAGTCGGGCAGCCAATAATAAGCGCCGTTCATCTGGCTGACGACATAAGGGCTCGGGCGCAGGTTGCCGTCGACATAGCCGTAGCGCGCCAGGAGATCGTCGAGCGTGTCGTAGACGAAGCGCGCGACGTCATGGTCGAGCGCCCACCGGGGCGACAGGCGCGCGCGGTCGATCCCGGCGAGCTGCGCGCGCGCGACGCGGATCGCGGCCCGGTCGGCGGCGCGCGCCGCCATCGACCGATCGTCGAGCCGGTAGCGCAGCGCCGCATGGGCTCCGCTATCGAAGTCGTTGGCGGTCGCTTCCTCGGGCGAGCGCGCCAGATAGGCCTCGCTGTGGCGCTGGAGTAGCGCGGCGAGCGCGGCGTCAACGGCGCCCGGCGCCGCGTCCGCCGGCAGCGCGGCGGCGAGCAGCCCGACCGCCGAGCTGCCCAGGAACTGTCGCCGGTCGATCATGCTGTCTCCCTCAATCGTTGATCGTCCGGCGGCGCGGCCGACGCCGTCAGAACTTGTAGCCCAGCGTCCCGCCGATCACGCGATAGGACGGCTCGACCTGCACGCCGCTGTAGAAGGCTTTCTCGTACGCGTTGGCGAAATAGCGCGCCTTGAACAGATTCTCGACGAAGACCGTGGCACGCAGGCGGTCGTTCTCGAGCCCGGCGCGCAGGTTGACGTTATGGTACCCGGGCGAGACGAACGGGTAGACGGTGTAGCGATAGGCGAGCGGCGTCGAAAGCATCTCCGAGCGGTAGCTCCACTCCGCGCGCGCGAAGCCGTCGATCCGATCAGTGATCGGCCGCTTGTACTGCGCCTGCGCGCCGAGCGTGAACTTGGGCGCGTTCACCAGCGGTCGGCCAGTGATGTCGATCACCACGCCGTCGATCAGCGCGTTGCGATAGTCCTTGAACTTGGACTCATTGTAGCCGGCGTTGCCGCTCAGCTTGATCGCGTCGCTGACGCGCAGGTCAAAGCTGCCCTCGACGCCGTAGCTGTCCGCCGCGGCGGCGTTGGCGATCCCGCTGACGCCGCGCAACAGGCCGGTGACCGGATCGATATATTGGAAGCGGATCGTCTGCTGCACGTCGTTCCACTTCATGTAGAAGCCGGTGACGTCGACGCGCAGGCGGCGGTCGAACAGGTCGAATTTCGACCCGAGCTCGTAGTTCCACAGCGTCTCGGGCTGGAAATCGTTGGCGAGGTTGACGTTGTTGCTGGTCTGCGTGCCGCCCGACTTGAACCCGCGCGACGCCGTGGCGAACAGCAGCAGGTCGCGCTGGAGCTTGTAGCTGAGCGTCAGCTTGGGCGAGATATCCTCGAACGCGGCCGAGCGGTTGTTCACCGCGGTGAGGATGTCGTTGGAACGGTTCTCGGCGTAGTTGCGCGTTTTCTCGAACGAGTAGCGGCCGCCCACCGTGGCCGAGAAGCGCTCGGTGAGGTTGAAGGTGCCCTGCGCGAAGATCGCCATATATTTGGTCGCGCTGTCGGAGATCAGCCCGGTGACGGCGAGGCCCTCGCAGTTATTCGCGCGCGCGGCGGGGCACAGCGGGCTGTCCGCGCCGTGGAAGGTCTGCTGGCCGGTCACGCCGGTGTCGCGCCCGACCGAGGCACCCAGGCTCCAGTCGAGGAAGTTGGTGCCGTTGGACTGGAGGCGGAGCTCGCCGCTGGTCGACTTGCGGGTGAGCTTCAGGTTCTCGTAGAAGTAATCGCGGCTGCCGCCGTCGACATCGCCGTAGTTGAACACGTCCGACTTTAGATGACCGACGACGGCAGTGATCGAGGCGAGGCCGACATCCCACACCGCTCGGGTGCTGTAATATTGATATTTGCTGCCGACCCGCTGCGGTCGGTTGAAATTCACGCGGTCGGTGTTGTCGGGAAAGAAGCCGACGCCATCGGGGTCGCCGATCAGCCCGGCGGTGCGGCCGTAATAGACCGAGGCCCAGGTCGCGGTGACGAAGCCGGTCGGCACGCCGTTGCGCATGCCAGTGGCCTCGTCGGAGTAGCTATAGGCGAAGTCCCAGGTGAGCCCGTCCAGCGGGGTGAGCCGCGCCTGGATCCGGCCGGTGTAGAACTTGCTGTCGTTGCCCCCGCCGATCGGGTTGATGTTCGTGATGTAACCATCCGACTCTTCGTACTGCCCGGAGGCGCGCAGCGCGAGCACGCCGTCGATCACCGGCACGTTCAGCACGCCCTGCGCGCGCTTGGTGTCGAAGCTGCTGTAGCCCAGCTCGATCTCACCCTCGAAGTGATTGACCGGCTTCTTGGTGATGATGTTGATCGCGCCGCCCACCGAGTTGCGGCCGAAATACGTGCCCTGCGGCCCGCGCAGCACCTCGATTCGCTCCAGATCAACGATCTGCGGGTTGCTGGTCGCGGCGGCGACGTTGAACTCGTCGATGTAGAAGGCGTAGCTGCCCTGGCGCACGTCGGCATAAGGATTGAGCTGGTTGGAGATGCCGCGGATCGACAGATCCTTGCGGTCGCGCGAGCCGTTGGACTGGAAGCTGACGTTGGGGGTGAGGGCGAAATAGTCCTCGACGCTCTGTACGTTCTGATCGCGCAGCGTCTGCGCGGTAATGGCGGTGATCGCGATCGGCACGTCCTGGATCGACTCGGCGCGGCGCTGCGCGGTGACGACGATGTCGCCGCCCGGCGTCTCGCCGCTCGCCTCGCTGACGGTCTCGTCCTGCGTTGCCTGCTGCGCCGTCGCAGGCGCGGCGAACGCGGCGAGGAGGGTCGCCATGACGGCGCCGTGTCGAAGCTGTGGTACGCCGCGGCGGGCGCCGCGCATGCGATCGTTCATGCCATGCCCCTTCGTTCGCCGGCGCGCGACCGCGCACCGGCATCTCTGTCCACGTTCCCCTGACGGTCGCCCGCCGTGTCGGCGGTGCGCGGCCTTAGCGGCTCACTTGGTCCAGCAGGCCGGGTCGGGCGGCCCCTTGGCGAGGTCGACCGGCGCGCGGACCAGGGTGATCGACGCGATCTTCCCGCCGCGCAGCTCGGCGTGGCCGGCCGCGAGCACGCAGCCGAGCTTGCCGTCGCGGCGCGAGCGGATCACGTGATAGGTGTAGAGGCGGTCACCCTGCTGGAACGCCGCCTTGAACGGCACCACGATCTCGACGTCGCCGCCGCCCGCCTGGATCTTCTGGAAATGAGTCGCCCACTGATCCACGCCGCGGATCACGGTTCGACCCTCCAGTGTCAAGGTCGCGTCCGGCGTGAAGTAGCGCGAGAAGTTCTCGGCCGTGAAAGCTCCTGGGGTCTTGAATGCCTGGTCCCACCAAACAAACATCCGCGATAGCGCATCCGTCGGCTGTTGAGCCGCGACCGGTGTTGCCAAGATCATAGCCGCGGCCATGGTCGCGGTTAGGCGCTGTCTCATCCTCGCTATCTCCCCTTGCGTGCCGCGCTACCTTGCCCCTGTCGCAACGGCCTCGTAGCTGAGTGTCGGTGAGTTACGTTGTTGTTACAACGCCTTCGCAAGGAAGCGATCGTTGCTTTGGACGCAACGATCGGCGGTGTCAGGGCGTGACGCGCGCCGGATCGCTGTCGTCGCGAACGATCGCGCCGCCCTTCATCACGAACGCGATGCGACGCAGCGCGCCGATGTCGGCGGTCGGGTCCGCGGGCAGCGCGACGATATCGGCATACTGGCCGGCGGCGATCTGGCCGACACTCGCCTCGCGGCCCAGCATCGTCGCGGCCCGGATCGTCGCGGACTGAAGCGCCTGGAGCGGCGTCATGCCCGCCTTCACGTACAATTCCGCTTCGGCGACCGTGGCGTTGGTCCCGCCGTTGGGCTCGAACGGGAATTGGTCGGTGCCGAGCGCGACATTGACGCCGAGGCGGATCGCCTTCTGCAGCATCGCCCAGTGATCCCTGCCGGTCGAGGCGACGCGCTCGAGATACCAGTCGGGCGAGCCGATCTTGCGGTAGAACTCATAGGCGCCGGGCTGGCTCACCACCATCGTCGGCACCAGCCACACGCCCTTGGCCTTCATGTCGGCGAGTACCGCGTCGTCGAGGTGGTAGCCGTGCTCAAAGCCGTCGATGCCGAACCGCAGCGCCTGGCGGGCGGCCTCGACCGAGCCGTTGTGCGCGGTGACCTTGACGCCGTTGCGATGCGCCACCTCGATCAGGGTCGACAGCTCGTCGTCGGTCATCGGCGCGGCGGAGATGCTGCCGTGCGTGTCGGAGATGCCGCCCGAGATCGCGATCTTGATCCAGGTCGCGCCCAGCTTGATCTGCTGGCGCACCGCGCGTGAGAGTGCGGCCGGCCCGTCCGCCTCGAGCGAGCCGTGGCCGCCCGTGGTCACGATCACCTCGCCGGCGGTCTCGATCCGCGGGCCGGGCACCTCGCCGCGATCGATCGCGCGTTTGAGCGCGAAGTCTGTGCCATGATCCTCGCCGGTGAGGCGCACGGTGGTGACGCCGGCGAGCAAGGTGCGGCGCGCATTGTCCGCCATGCGCAGCACCTCCTCCGCGTCGGTCTCGTTGAGCAGCGCGTTGCCCTGCGCGCCTGGCAGCTTGAGCCCGAGGTGGACATGCATATTCATCAGCCCGGGGATCAGCCACTGGCCGCGCATCGGCAAGACGGTGGCACCCGCGGGCACCGCCACCGCGCCCGAGGGGCCGACCCGCACAATCCGCTCGCCCTGTACCAGCACCGTGGCGTCGGCGATCTTGGTGCCCTTGGCGACGTCGACCACGGTGCCGCCGACCAGTGCCACGACCGGCACGGCGGGCGCCGCGGCGTCCTGCGCGAGCACGGGGCCGGTGGCACAGGCCGCGAGCAGCAACGCGACGAACGATCGCTTCATGGTAGTGTCCCCCGATTGCCCCGGGGCGTCTCGGCCCCGGTGCCGCAGCATGGGCGATCACCGCTCGCCCACAAGCGTGTTCGCGCGAGTAAGTCGTTGCGTCAGGCGCAACATCCCGCGCCACCGACCGATCGCTGCGCGATCAGGCGAGCGCGAAAACGGGAGAAATCCTTGCCTTTAGGCAGTTTCGTTGGTGCGGTGAACGCCTCCCGCGCGCGCCGGCGGGTGTCTTGGCAAGGTCGCGTTCGTTGCGCAGACTGCGCGCGAATGGGGGCGGTATGGGTGACGACATAGCATTGAGTCTCTCGCGCCGCGCAGCTCTTCGGCTGCTCGGCACGACGATGCTGGCCGCGGCAGCGCCGCTGCGCGCCGCCGACAGCGACGCGTCGCAACGGCTGCGCGCACTGCTTGACGATAGCGCCGCGGCCGACGCGCGGCTCGACCCGCTGGGCGCGGCGCGCAAGGGCGCGGCGGCGGGCGGATCGGTCTTCGTCGACCCGCTCAGCGACGCTTATGCGACCACGCTGCGCGCCAACAAGAGCGCGGAACTGGCGCGGCTCGGGGCGATCGATCGCGCGGCACTGCCGCCGGTCGACCAGATCGCCTATGACGTGTTCGCCTATCGGCTGCGCCAGACGCTCGCCTATATCGCCGACGGCTCGTTCAAGGTCGCGCAGCTCACGCCGCTGAACCCGTCGTTCGGGTTGCAGGTGGAGTTCCCCGACTTCGTCGCCGGCCCGAGCGCGCCCTTCGCGACGCTGGTCGATTATGAGGATGGACTGCGGCGGCTCGATGGCTTCGCCGGTCATCTCGACCAGAATGTCGTGCGACTGCGTGAGGGCCTGGCGCAGGGCTATGTGCAGCCGCGCATCATCGTCGAGAACATCCTGCGCCAGGTCGACGCGCTGCTCGCCATCCCGGTCGACGACAGCCCCTTCTTCAAGGCGATCGGGCGCATGCCCGGGAGCGTCACGCCGCCCGACCGGACGCGGCTGACGCTCGCCTATCGTGCCGCGATCGCGGGCAAGGTCTATCCGGCTTATGCGCGCTGGCAGCGTTACCTGCGGGAGACCTATCTGCCGCGCGCCGCCGCGGCGCCGGGTCGCTGGGCGCTCAAGGGCGGCAACGCGCTCTACGCCGCGGAACTCGCCCGCCATACCACCACGGCGCGCTCGGCGGACGACATCCACCGGCTGGGGCTCAGCGAGGTCGCGCGGATACGCGGCGAGATGGAGCAGGTGCGGGTCACGATCGGCTTCAGCGGCGACCTGCACGCGCTGTTCGAGCACGTGCGGACCGACAAGCGCTATTATTATACCCGGTCCGAGCAGCTGCTCGCACGCTTCGCCGCGATCGAGGCGCAGATCTGGGCCGCGATCCCGCGGCTCTTCCACGATCGGCCGAAAGCGCCGTTCGCGGTGCGCCCGCTGCCCGCGCTCGGTGAGCAGCGCGGCACCGGCTATTACCGCCCCGGCGAGCCCGACGGGGTGTCGCCCGGCATCCTCTATTTCAACATGGCGATGCTCAGCACGCGCCCGATCCCGACGCTGGAGACGCTGACGCTGCACGAGGGCATACCGGGCCACCATTTCCAGCTGACGCTCGCGCGCGAGAATCTGGCGCTGCCGCCGCTGCTGCGCTTCGGCGAGGCGACTGCCTATACCGAGGGCTGGGGCCTGTACGCCGAGTCGCTCGGCCGCGACTTGGGCATGTTCACCGACCCGATGCAATGGTTCGGCCATCTCGACATGGAGATGCTGCGCGCGGTGCGGCTGGTGGTGGATACCGGCCTCCACGCGCAACGCTGGGAGCGGCAGCGCGCGATCGATTATATGCTCGCCAACACCTCGATGGCGGTCAAAGACGTCGCGGTCGAGATCGATCGCTACATCGCCTACCCGGGCCAGGCGTGCGCGTACAAGATCGGCGAGCTCAAGTTCCGCGAGCTGCGCGAGCGCGCCGCCGCGGCGCGTGGCGCCAGCTTCGACGTGCGCGACTATCATCGCGCGGTACTCGACACTGGCGCGTTGCCGATGGACGTGCTCGACGCCAAGATCAGCGCGTGGATCGCCGCGCCTTAAGCGACCCGCACCGCACGATGCCACGCTGGAACAGGACGACCCGATGCCCGACGCCTTCCTCTGCGACGCGGTGCGCACCCCGATCGGCAAGCTCAACGGCGCGCTCGCCGCGGTGCGCGCCGACGATCTCGCCGCCGTCCCGCTGCGCGCCTTGGTCGAGCGCAACCCGTCGGTCGACTGGGCGGGCGTGGACGACGTGCTGCTCGGCTGCGCCAACCAGGCCGGCGAGGACAATCGCAACGTCGCGCGCATGGCGGTGCTGCTCGCCGGCCTGCCCGAGACCGTGCCGGGAGCTACCGTCAACCGCCTGTGCGGCTCGGGGCTCAACGCGCTCGGCATGGCGGCGCAGGCGATCCGCTGCGGCGACGCCGCGCTGGCGATCGCGGGCGGGGTCGAGAGCATGACCCGCGCGCCCTATGTGATGGGCAAGGCCGCGGGCGCGTTCGACCGCGCGCAGCAGCTCGAGGACACCACGCTGGGCTGGCGGCTCGTCAACCCGGCGATGCGCGCGGCGTACGGCGTCGACACGATGCCGCAGACCGCCGAGCACGTCGCCGAGCAATGGGGCGTGTCGCGCGCCGAGCAGGACGCCTTCGCGCTCGCCAGCCAGGAGAAAGCCGCGACGGCGATCGCGAGCGGGCGGCTCGCGGCCGAGATCGTGCCTGTCACCGTGGCGCGGCGCGGCGCCGAGCCGATCGTCGTCGCGGTCGACGAGCACCCGCGCGCGACCAGCCTCGCGGCGCTGGCGCGGCTCACGCCCGTGGTCCGCGCCGACGGCACGGTGACCGCGGGCAACGCCTCGGGGCTCAACGACGGCGCCGCGGCGATGCTGGTGGCGAGCGAGGCGGCGGCGGCGCGCCACGGGCTGACGCCGCGCGCGCGCGTGCTGGGGCTGGCGCTCTCGGGCATCGCGCCGCGGATCATGGGAGCGGGGCCGATCGAGGCGGCGCGCAAGCTGTGCCGGCTGACCGGCGTGGGGCTCGAGCGGCTCGACGTGATCGAGCTCAACGAGGCCTTCGCCGCGCAGGCGATCGCGACGCTGCGCGACCTGGGCGTCGCGCCCGACGACCCGCGGGTCAACCGCAACGGCGGCGCGATCGCGCTCGGCCACCCGCTCGGCATGTCGGGCGCGCGGCTGGCGCTCACCGCGACGGAGGAGCTTCACCGCGTCGGCGGGCGCTACGCCATGGCCTTCATGTGCGTCGGCGTCGGCCAGGGCATCGCGCTGATGCTCGAGCGGGTCTGACCGGCGCGAGAGCCGGTCGGGGGGCTCTGGCAAAGCTAAGGCTCTGTCAAAGCTAATGCACCTGCGGCGCTCGCCAAGGTAGGGGAGGGACCATGCCCCGCCTCCGCAAGCCAGCCAGTCCGTTCCGCTACTTCAACTCGTCGCCCGAGGTGATCCGGCTGGTGGTGCTGATGTACGTGCGCTTCCCGTTGTCGCTGCGGAACGTGGAGGATCTGCTGTTTGAGCGCGGGATCGACATCTGCCACGAGACGGTGAGGCTGTGGTGGAACAGGTTCGGTCCGCTGTTCGCGGGCGAGGTCCGGCGCCAGCGGGTGAGCCGCATGCGCGGCTTCCGTCACTGGCGCTGGCACCTGGACGAGATGTACGTGAAGCTGAACGGCGAGATGATCTACCTATGGCGCGCGGTGGATCACGAGGGCGAGATCCTCGAGAGCTACGTCACCAAGACACGCGACAAGAAGGCAGCGCTCGCCTTCATGAAGAAGGCGCTCAAACGCCACGACTCGCCCGAGGCGATCACCACCGACGGTCTGCGCTCCTACGGTGCGGCGCCGAGCGAACTCGGCACCCGCGAGAAGCAGGAGGTGGGTCGCTGGGCCAACGACCGAGTCGAGAACTCGCACCTGCCCTTCAGGCGACGAGAGCGGGCGATGCTGCGGTTCCGGCAGATGCGAACGTTACAGAAGTTCGCCTAAGTTCATGCCAACGTCCACAACCACTTCAACCACGAACGCCACTTCATTGACAGGCAGACCTACAAGCAGCGCCGCTCCGCGGCGCCGGCCGAGTGGCAGGCGCTCGCCAGCTGATCCGTTGCCCACAAAGCCCGAGGTGCATCGTGCAGAGACGAGTTCGCGTTAGACTGACAGCACCCTCGTCGCTCATCCAGTCGGCAAGCCGATCCGGCCAATGCTGGATCGACAACCTCTCGTCGTGCACGCCGACATTGAAGCCATGGCCCACGCCGGAGAAGATGTGGAGCTCTGCCGTCCGCCCCGCCTGCTTTAGCTGCTGGAAAAGGGTGAGGGCGGGGCCGGCGCAGCACGTGTCGAGCGCGCCCGCCGCGATAAACGCGGGCGGCGCGTGCGCCACGTCGGCCGCGGGTATGCCGATCGGCCCCGGGTAGACGAGCACCTGGAAGTCCGGTCTCCCGTTGATCCGTGCCAGGTTGTCACCCCTCACCTGATCACCGGACTCGAAATTGTCAGCGACCAACGAGACGAGCTCGCCGCCTGCTGAGAAGCCCATCAGGCCGATCCGGCGAGGACTCACGCCGTAATCAGCGGCATGCGCTCGCACCCAGCGCACCGCGCGCCGAGCGTCGGCCGCGGCGTCACGCTCGATCGTGTAAGTCGAGCCTGGCTCACGCGCGAGACGGTAGCGCAGCACGAAGACGGTGATGCCGTAGCGATTGAGGATTTTCGCGGGGGCAACGCCCTCGTTCTGGAACACCAGCATGCGATGTCCCCCGCCGGGCGCGATGATGATCGCGGTACCGTTCGCGTGCTCGCTGCGCGGCCGGAGGATCGTCAGAGAGGGTCGGTGTACGTTGTGGACGTACGCGCCGTCCTCGAGTTGCTCCTGCTCCCCCGCGCGCCGTTCCGAACCTGGTGCAGCGCGACCCCAGATGGCGACGACGTCGGATGACTGGGGCGCGGTTGCAGCGAGCAGGGGCGCGACGAGCGCGAGAGCGGGCAGAAACAAGCGACGCATGGTCGGAACTCCGCGAGCCAGCGCGACACCGCCCGACCGCCGTGGTCTGACACGCGCGCGCGCATCGCGTCGAGCACCTCCAGCAAAGGAATGTTACGCGATTGGTTATATTGACATTATAACCAAGTGCCTCGATCAGATAATCAAATTACAAAATAAATCGCTCGCAGGGTAGGTTCATTCCAAACGGGGGAATTGGGCTTTGAAGACCACATTGCTGCTGCTCGCGTCCGCCTCGGCGCTGCTCGCACCAGGGGCAGCGTTCGCGCAGGCCGAAAGCGTCGCTGTTCCTACGCCTTCCACGGAGCCACCGGGCGCCGCGGCTGATCCCGCACCCGTCCAGGACGATGCCCCCACCGCCGACATTACAGTGACCGGCTCGCGTCTCGCCTCACGCGGCTACTCGCAGCCCACGCCCACGACCACGGTGAACCGCGACGACATCGAGAAGCTGTCCCAACCCAACCTTTTCCAGGCGATCCGCCTGCTGCCCGCGTTGCAGGGCAGTTCGGGGCGCCAGACGCGCGGCAACAGCACCAGCAGCGGCCAGCAGGGCCTCAGCTCCTTCGCGCTACGCGGTCTCGGCGAGCTCCGCACGCTTACGCTGCTCGACGGTCAGCGGGTCACCCCGGCCAACTTCATCGGCGTGCCCGATATCAGCCAGTTCCCGCAGCTCCTGGTGGAGCGGGTCGACGTGGTGACCGGCGGCGCCTCGGCCTCCTACGGCTCGGACGCGGTCGGCGGCGTGGTCAATTTCGTTACCAACAAGCGCTTCACCGGCGTGCGGGCCAACCTGCAGACCGGCATCACCACCTATGGCGACGACCCGAACGTGACCGCGCAGGTCGCCTGGGGCGGCGCGTCGCAGGACGGACGACTGCATGTCCAGGTGAGCGGCGAATATAGCTATGAGGGAGGCACGCCGGCGGGCGACTTCGGCGTCTCCGGCGGCGTGAACGGGCGCGATTGGTACAACGCGCCCGCCTTCCTCGGTCGCTCGAACGCGGCGACGGTCGACGGCCTTCCGCGCTACACGCTGATCAGCCGCGCGCAGCCGTTCCAATATGCGAGATTCGGCCTGATCACGTCCGGCCCGCTGCAGGGCACGGCCTTCGGTCCCGGCGGCGTGCCCTATCAGTTCGACTATGGTTCGGCCGGTCGCCCGCTGGGCAACGGTCAGGTGACGGGGTGCTTCAATCCCTTCTGCGTCGGCGGCGACCTCAGCGCGCAGATCGGTGAGTCGCCCAGTCTCGCCAGTCGGCTCGAGCGCGGCGTCGGCTACGGCCGCGTCGGCTTCGACGTCAGCGACGGCATGGAGGTGTTCGCCACCGCCACGCTGGCGCGCGTGCTGTCACGCAACTTCCCCAATCGCGGCGCCGAGCGGATCGGGCTGACCGTCCAGTGCGACAACGCCTTCCTCCCCGCCGCCGTGCGCGACGGCTGCGCCGCCAATGGGATCACCAGCTTCCAGTTCGGCACGGTCACCGGCCAGTTCGCCGACCCGATCACGGTGCGCACACGCCGCGACCAGCAGCGCTACGTGCTCGGGGTCGACGGCAAGGTGGCGATCGCCGGCACCGAGTGGCGCGTCAACGCCTATGGCGCACACGGCGTGAGCACGATCGCGGTCGACGTCAGCAATATCTCGCTGCAGCCGCACTTCAACGCCGCGATCGACGCGGTGACCGCGCCCGACGGCAGCATCGTGTGCCGAAGCGCGGTCGCGCGTGCGGCGGGATGCGTGCCGTTCAACGCCTTCGGCGACGTCACCAACTCCGCCGCCGCCTACGCCTATGTGATGCCCGAGAACGGCCCCCGGCAGCGCTCGCGCCAGGAGCAGAATGTCGCCAGCTTCAACCTGACCGGCGAGCCTTTTCCGTCCTGGGCGGGGCCGGTGGCGATCGCGTTCGGCGTCGAGGGTCGAGAGGAGATCTACCGCACCGTCGCCGACCCCTACGGCAACGGCGTGAGCGCGGCGACGCCGAACTCCGCGCTGTATTCCGCCGATCCGCTGCTCAACACCACGGTCGGCAACAACTGGTACGCGGGCAACTACAAGGCGGGGCGGGGCCGCTACGGCGTCAAGGAAGCCTATGCCGAGATCAACGTTCCCATCCTCGACTCGGACGTCCTGGGCGAGGCCAACGTCAACGGCGCGGTCCGCGTCACCGACTATACCACCTCGGGCACGGTGGAGGCGTGGAAGATCGGCGGCGTGTGGAAGACCCCGCTCGATGGCTTCCGCCTGCGTGCGGTGACCTCGCGCGACGTGCGTGCCCCCAACCTAAGCGAGCTGTTCGCGGCGCAGATCGTCACCAACTCGACCGTGCTGTACCGCGGCAACGTCATCAACATCCAGAATCGCGTCGCGGGCAACACCGACCTGCGGCCAGAGATCGGCCGCAGCACCGAGGTCGGGTTCGTCTATGCCGAGCCGAGCTGGCTGCCCGGCTTCGCCGTGTCGGTCGACTATTATGACATCAAGATCAGCGACGCGATCATCTCGCTCGGCGCGCAGCAGATCGTCGACCTGTGCGAGCAGGGCGCGCAGGACCAGTGCGCCGCCACCTTGCTCGACAGCCCGACACCGGGCGCGAACTACGTTCAGGTCACCGCCTTCAACGCTGCCAGCATCCGCACGAAGGGTTTCGACGTCGAGGCGTCGTATCGCTTCCCGCTCTCCGGGATCGGCCTTCCTGGGCGCATCACGTTGCGCGGCCTGGCCACCCACGTCATCGAGCTGGTGACGACGTCCAACGTCATCGGTTCGATCCCGATCGACACCGCCGGGGTCAACAGCGGCACCACGCCCGATTGGAAGGGCTTGCTGACGCAGAGCTGGGACACCGACCGCTTCAGCCTATCGCTGACAGAGCGCTTCATCAGCGACGGTGTCTACTCGAACGAGTGGATCGAGTGCCGGAGCAGCTGCCCGATCTCGACCAACAACAACCCGACGGTCGACGACAACAGCATGCCGGGCGCCTTCTACGTCGATCTGGGCGGCAGCTACAACCTGACCAGCGAGGTCAGCGCCTTCTTCCGCGTGGACAATCTTCTCGACAAAGACCCCGTCGCGGCGCCGTCCACCGGCGTGAGCCCGGGCGTCAACTCGCTGCTGTACGACGTGCTCGGCCGCACCTTCCGACTGGGCGTGCGCGCCAACTTCTGACCGGGACCCTCGGGAATCCCATCGATTTCGCGACGGCCGCCGTCAGAGCGGCCGCGTGACGCGAGGCGACCATAGCGCCCGCATCCAACGCAGGACGAACGAAAGGACCATCGCGCTCAACGAAGGGGACAGACGCATGACCATCCGACGCCACACCGGGCTGCTGCTCGCCACCGCGGTCGTCGCCGCGCTCACCGGCGCGCCTGCCCGGGCGCAGACCGTCGATCAGGCGGAGAGCGACCCGCAGGCGGCCTCGCGCGAGCGGTTCGACGGCACCGCCGACGCTGCCGCGGAGGAAATCGTCGTCACGGGTCGCGGGAGCTCGGCCAACGGCGTGACCAACACGACGCCGGGCGGCGGCCTGATGTCGGTGCAGACCGGCACGAAGCTGCGCAGCACGGTCACGCGCGACTATATCGATCGGCAGGCGGCGACCACGAACGTCTTCACGCTGATCCGCAATCTGCCCGGCGTCGTGCTGGGCAGCGGCGACCCCTTCGGCAGCGCGCCCAACCTGACCATCCGCGGGCTGAGCCAGACGTCGCTCGGCTTCAACTTCGAGGGCATGCCGATCGGCGACCAGCTGTCGTACAGCGCCTTCCCCAGCGAGTGGGCGGACAGCGAGAACATCGGCCTGATCAACCTGACGCGCGGCTCGACCGACATCACCGCGCCGGTCTACAACTCGGTGGGCGCGCTCTTGCAGGAGGAGCTGATCGCGCCGGCGCGCTCGGCGGGCGCCTTCGCCTCGGCGAGCCTCGGCAATTACGACCTCAATCGACAGTTCCTCCGGCTGGAGACCGGTGAGATCGGCGCGTCCGGCGTGCGCGCCTTCGTGTCGGGCTCGCGCACGTACAACCGCAGCTGGCGCGGCCCGGGGCGGACCGAGCGCCACCACATCGACAGCAAGATCGTCAAAGAATTCGCGTCGGGCGACGTGATCTCGCTGGTGGCGACCTACAATGAGGAGAAGTCTGACCGTTCGCGCAATCCGACGCTGGCGCAATACCGGCAGTTCGGTCGCGACTTCAACTTCGATGCCAGCTACAGCGTCGATCCGGCGACCGGTGTCGGCAATCCCAATTACTATCGGTTGCGGGTCGCCGATCGCCAGAGCCTCTATGTCAGTGCGCCGTCCAGCTTCAAGCTCACCGACCGGCTCGACATCGTCGCCACGCCCTATTTCCTCTACACGCACGGCATCATCAACGGCGCGAGCAACCTGAACCTGCGCACCGCCTTCTATGGCAATCAGCCGGCCGGGCCGTTGCAGGCGCCCGGCGCTGTCGCCGGTCAGGCGATCGCGACGGTGATGAACGTCGATCGCTACGATCAGAAGACCTATGGCCAGAACAGCTACCTGCGCTGGAACGTCGGGCTTGCGCAGCTGCGGCTCGGCTATTGGTACTCGCATTTCGTCCACGACGAGAAAGCCGCTTTCCAGGTCGCCGACGCGGAGGGGGGCGTCCGGGATCCCTATGGCGACCGCGGCTCGGTGCTGACCGCGGGCGGCGACACGTTCCGCAACTTCGCCGCGCGGATCGAGCAGAACGTCCACGGCGTGTACGCGGACATGACGGTGAAACTCGACGACGACCGGCTACTCGTGAACACGGGCTTCAAATACGTCTGGGTCGACCGCACGTCGCGCAGCCCGCTGCCCGGCAGCGCGATGCGGACCGAGAGCCTGAGCCAGCGCCCGCTGCCTCAGGCATCGATCCGCTACAGCGTCGACGACAAGAACCAGCTTTTCGCCGACATCACCACCGCGTTCCGCGCGCCCTCGGCGGTGTCGTCCTACGTCAACATCTACAATGCGGCGACCGGCGTGCCGTCCAGCACGCCGTCAGGCAATTACACGCCGGAATACTCGCTCGGTCAGGAGATCGGCTTCCGCCACCACGGCGACCTCGTCCATTTTACCGTGGCCGCGTTCAACTACGACCTGACCGACCGGCTGGTGCAGGGCAGCCAGATCGTCAACGGCACCAGCGTCGGCTTCGCGGTCAATGTCGGTGACCAGTCCGCGCGCGGCGTGGAGGCGGAGATCGGGCTGGTGCCGTGGCACGGGTTCAGCCCCTATGTCTCGGGTCAGTATCTCGACGCGACGACGAAGGACGACTACCCCGTGCGCGGCGTCTTCCTCCCGACTGCGGGCAAGCGCGCGGTGCTCAGCCCCGAATGGGTCACCTCGGCGGGGCTGAGCTACGACGACGGGTCGTTCTTCGCCTCGGTCGAGGGCACCTATATCAGCGACCAATATTCGACCTTCATGAACGACGAGGTGCTGCCCGGCTTCGCGACCGCCAACGCGAGCATCGGCTACCGCTTCGAGTCGATCGGCTTCGTCAAGAAGCCGCAGCTGCAGCTCAACCTCACCAACATCGCCGACAAGAAGTACCTATCCGGCATCCAGGGCGTCACCTCGAACGCGCAGGCGACCGCGAGCCGACAGGGCAACGTGATCGCCGGGTCGGCACCCACCTACCTGATCGGCGGCGGCTTCGGCATCACCGGCTCGATCAGCGCCGCCTTCTGACCCCGCCTACCTCTCTGTACGCGACCGAGGAGACCCTCATCATGCGACGTCGAACCTTCCTGGCCTCTACCACCGCGGGCGCGCTCGCGGCGAGTGGCACATCGCGAGCGCAGATCGTACCGCGCTACCGGCGTGTGCCGCGCATCGCGGTCGGCGGCATCGCGTCCGAATGCAGCACGTACAGCCGCATCCGCGCCCGGCTGGAGAATTTCACCGTGCTGCGCGGCGACGCGATCTTGGAGAACGAGCGCTTCACCTTCCTGCGGCGCTACGACGTGCCTTTCCTGCCGACGCTCGTCGCCAACGCCGGTTCGGGCGGACCCATCGCGCGCGACGCCTATGACGCGCTCAAGGCGGAATATCTCCAGCGACTGCGCGCGCTGCTGCCGCTCGACGGGGTCTATCTGGCGATGCACGGCGCGATGTTCGTCGAGGGCATGCAGGACGCGGAGGGCGACTGGTACGAGGCCACCCGCCAAGTCGTGGGACCGGACTGCCTGCTGTCGGCGAGCTACGACCTGCACGGCAACGTCAGCCAGCGGATCGTCGACAATCTCGACGCGATCACCGCCTATCGCACCGCGCCGCACGTCGACCGGGTCGAGAACACGATGCGCGCGACCGACATGCTGACGCACTGCCTGCGCTACGGCCTGCGCCCTGGGATCGTCTGGGCGACGATCCCGGTCGGGCTGGCGGGTGAGCAGAGCAGCACCGAGTGGGACCCCGGCCGCCGACTCTGGGCCGATCTGAGCGAGTACAACCGTCAGGCCGGCGTGCTCGATGTCTCGCAGCTGGTCGGCTACGTCTGGGCCGACGAGCCGCGCTCGGCGGCGTCCGTGTGCGTGACTGGCACCGACCCGGCGATGCAGGCGCGGATCGCGGTCGAGCTCGCCTCGCGCTACTGGGACGCGCGCCGCGACTTCAAGTTTGGTAGTCCGACGGGTACGATCGAGGAGACGATCGCGACCGCGATGGCGGCGACCACCAGGCCGGTGGTGATCTCCGACTCCGGCGACAATCCGGGTGGGGGCGGCAATGCCGATCAGTCGCTGTTCCTCCAGGCGCTGCTGAAGGCCGGCGCGCGCGAGGTGCTGCTGGGCGGGATGACCGACCGGCCCGCGACCGACGCCTGCTACGCCGCGGGCGTCGGCAAGACGATCCCGCTCTGTGTCGGCGGCTCGCTCGACCCCGTGGCGAGCAGCCCGGTCCCGGTGACTGCCACGGTCAAGTATCTGGCGACGGTCAACGATCCGGCCGAGCGCGAGGCGGTGATCGCGTTTGACGGCATCACCATGACGCTCTCCTCCAAGCGCCGCGCCTACCACGCCGCCGAAGCCTTCCGCGCGCTCGGCCTCGAGCCGTCGGCGTTCAAGATCGTGGTGCTCAAATGCGGCTATCTCAACCCGACGATGAAGCCGCTCGCCAACCCGCACCTGATGGCGCTGTCGCCGGGCGCGATCGACCAGGACATCCCGCACATCGCCAATCGGCACCGCGTGCCCACCTTCCCCTGGGTGGCGGACCTTCGTTATGCTCCGCGGCCGTACCGCTCGGCACGGATCGGTCGGGCGTGACGCGGGTCATCAAGGAGAAGAGAGCGATGCGACGCAGCCACACGACGGCGCGGCAGGTCGGACGCGTGATGCTGACCGGCTCGATGCTCTGCGCCGTGGCCGCGCGCGCGCAGGTCGCGGCGCCCCCGACGCGGGCCGCGGACGTCGCGATCGTGCACGCGCTGCGCGAGCGCGGCGACTATCGCGCCGCCGTACGGGCCCTGGAGCAAGAGCATGATCGATGGGTCGAGACGATCGTGCAGCTCACCGAGATATCGGCGCCGCCGTTCAAGGAGGCGGCCCGCGCGCGCGCCTATGCCGCCATGTTCAAGGAGGCGGGGCTCAGCGACGTCCGGATCGACGAGGTGGGCAACGTCCTGGGGCTGCGCCGCGGCACCGGCGTTCCCGGCGGCAAGATGGTGATCATGGCGGCGCACCTCGACACGGTCTTCCCCGCCGGGACACCGGTCACGGTGCGGCGCGACGGCACGCGGCTCCACGCGCCGGGCGTCGGCGACGACTCGACCGGGCTGGCCACCCAGCTCAGCCTGATCCGCGCGATGGCGGCGGCGAAGATCGCGACGCCGCTCGACATCCTCTTCGTGGGCAATGTCGGCGAGGAGGGGCTGGGCGACCTGCGCGGGGTGCGACACCTCTTCTCGCAGCCCGCGTACCGCAACCGCGCCGCCGCCTTCTTCTCGATCGACGGCGCGGCCGAGGACGGCTTCACCGTCGGCGGGGTGGGCTCCAAGCGCTATCGCCTCGTTTTCAAGGGACCCGGCGGTCACAGCTACGGCGCGTTCGGGCTCGTCAACCCGATGGCGGCGATGGCGGCCACGGTCACGGGCCTGTACGCGCTGCCGACGCCGTCCGACCCGAAGACGACGTACAGCGCGAGCGTCGTGGGCGGGGGCACCTCGGTCAACGCGATCCCGCGTGAGGTCACGCTGGAGGTTGACATGCGCTCGGAGAGTGCCGCCGAGCTCGCCAAGCTCGAGCGCGACTTCCTCGCAGTGGTCGATCGCTCGGTGATTGCGGAGAACGCGGCGCGCTCGGTGAAGCAGGGTGCGGTCACGGTCGAGAAGGTGCCGGTCGGCGACCGGCCCGCGGGCGCCACCCCGGTGACCGACCCGCTCATCCGGCTCGGCGTCGCCGCCTATCGCGAAGAGAAGATCGCGCCGCGGCTGACCAGCAGTTCGACCGACGCCAACGTCCCGATGAGCCTGAGCATCCCCGCCGTGACGCTGTCGCGCGCCGCGACCGGCGATCGCGGCCACTCGCCCGACGAGTGGATCGACACGGCGAAAGTCCCATCCCAACGGGTGAAGCGTCTCGATCTGCTCTTCCTTCTCGCCGCGGCGGGCCTGCGGTGAGGAGAGGTGCGGTTCGGCCGGCCGCACGCCGCCGCGCCTGATGGTGCGTGCTCGATTATGCGCGCGGCACTAGCAACTTCGATAATACCCTTCTTCGCGGTTTAAGATCGGTATGAACGAGTGTCCGGGGCTAGGAAGTCGGCGGGGGCCCTTGCGTGACCGGTTATGCGTCGGAGCGGCAGAGAGGAGACGATCCGTCCCGCGCGACGGCGGATGTTTGCGTCAGCAAGCCTCCGCCATAGGATTGGATATGAGTCGAGCGCAGTGGACAAGTCAGTTAAAGCGGCGTGACTTGATCGCCGGCGCGGCGGGAGCGGCGCTGGTGAGCATGCTGCCAGCGAGCCTCCAGGCACAGCCGTCCGCTGGCCGGTTGCTGGCGGTGAGGGGGACCCGCATCTGGGTCACGGACACAGGGCCTCGCGGCGCCCCCGTGTTCCTCTACGTCCACGGCGGTCCCGGGATCGGCGCGCTAGAGTTCGAGCACTACATGGTTCCCGCGCTGGCGGGCAGGGTTCGATTGGTCAGCGTGGATCAGCGCGGCGTACTTCGCTCCGACGCGCTTCCTGCCGGTACAAACGTGACGGTCGACGATCTCATCGCCGATCTCGAGGCTGTTCGGAGCGCGCTGGCAGTGCCGCGTTGGCACGTGCTGGGACACAGCTTCGGCGGCATGGTCGCTCTACGCTACGCGCTGGCGCACCCGAACCGCGTGCAGCGTCTTGTACTAGAATGCCCATCCATTGATCTTGCCAGCTCGTTCCGCTGGCTGTGCGCGGCGGCAGCGCAGCTTCTAAATGGATTTGAACCCGCAAAGGCGTTGCAGGCGACACGACTGGCAGACCCGTCCACTCCGCTGGACGACGGCTTCATCAGCCAGATGGATGAGCTGCTTGCGGCGCTGGGTGGAAGGCGCCAGGACCTCTACGTCAGCAACCCGCGAAACCGTGACATCTTCTCACGCCTTGCTGCAACCGCCGGTCTTTCGGAAAGCCGTTGGAGGCAGGGCGCCGTTCCCGGCAAGTCGCTCCTGGCGCAACCCTCGACGCGCCGCCCGATGCTATCTGCCATAGAGCAGTGGGTTGGGCCGCTGCTTCTGATCCGTGGCGATGGTGACCACGTCACCAGCCCAGCGGAACTCGTCGCCGTTGCAAAAGCGGGCGGAAAGATCGTCACCGTCCCCGATGCAGGGCACTTCGTCCACGTCGAACAGCCTGGCGCGTTGGCGAAGCTCCTTTCGCAGTAGCCGCTGCGAACCATGGCAACACGTGCTTGCGCGTCATGCACGCAAGCTGGTCTGGGAAAGACCGTCGATCAAGTATGAACGAACGTCCAAAAGCAGGCATTGATCATGCTGCTCGGAATGTCCGCAACTCGGTCAACCTGACATTTGGCTCATGACCGTTTGCATAGCGACGCAGTTTCGGCCACCCGAAACAACGGGCGTTGGATGCGGGTAGGCGATCGGCCCGGCGAAGTCCGGTATGCTCGCCGACTAGGTCGTGGTCGCGGGGGATCCCAACAGCGACCTTGCAGCGCTCCGCCGAGTTCGGGCGGCATTGAAGTAGGGCGCGGACACGACGCTATATAGAAGAGCCTCCAAGTCGGCAACGTACTCGCGTTCCCAACCTTGCTGCGAGTAGCTGATCCGAAAAAAGGTGTGCGCCAAATCGAGTCGTCTTCCGCGTGTTCCGGCGGTAGTGCGTGAACATGGCCCGCGTCGCCGCTCCGATCACCTTCGTCACCGAATCGCCAGCGGTCGACGCCGCCACGTTCGCGCGCGAGATCGCGGGAGGCTATGCCCCGATCGGGCTCTGTCAAAGCTAATGCACCTGCGGCGCTCACCGGGGTAGGGGAGTGGCATGCCGCGCCCCCGCAAGCCAGCCAGCCCGTTCCGCTACTTCAACTCGTCACCCGAGGTGATCCGGCTGGTGGTGCTGATGTACGTGCGCTTTCCGCTGTCGCCGCGGAACGTCGAGGACCTGCTGTTCGAGCGCGGTATCGACATTTGCCACGAGATAGTGAGGCTGTGGTGGAACAGGTTCGGTCCGCTGTTCGCGGGTGAGGTGCGGCGCCAGCGGGTGAGCCACATGCGCGGCCTCCGTAATTGGCGCTGGCACCTGGACGAGATGTACGTGAAGCTCAATGGCAAGATGGTCTACCTGTGGCGAGCGGTGGATCACGAGGGCGAGATCCTCGAGAGCTACGTCACTCAGACGCGCGACAAGAAGGCTGCGCTCGCGTTCATGAAGAGGGCGCTCAAGCACCACGGCGCGCCCGAGGCGATCACCACCAACGGCCTACGCTCCTACGGTGCGGCGCCGAGCGAACTCGGCGCCCGCGAGAAGCAGGAGGTGGGTCGCTGCGCCAACAACCGGGTGGAGAACTCTCACCTGCCGTTCAGGCGACGAGAACGGGCGATGCTGCGGTTCCGGCAGATGCGAACGTTACAGAAGTTCGCCTCGGTCCACGCCAACGTCCACAACCACTTCAATCACGAACGCCACCTCGTCGACCGCCAGACCTACAAGTAGCGCCGCTCCGCGGCGCTGGCAGCGTGTCAGGCGCTCGTCAGCTGATCCGACGCGAGCCGAGGGCGAGATGCATCGTGTAGAGGCGAGTTCGCGTTAGACTGACAGCACCCGAGCGTAAGAAGCGGACGTTCCGCTAACGCCCAATGAAGACCCGTCAGCGGAGGCTTCCCTGCGTCGCGCTCATCAGTCGCCCTGTTCGCTCTCGCTCGGTCTCGTCGCCTGATCATTTCCGCAACGCTGCGACAGGCGTGTCAGCTTGCGAAAGCGCGGACTGGGCGAGGTGGGAGAGTGCCAGAGAGTGCGGTGCGCAGCGTCGGGGCCGAGCACATTAAGGTCACCGGCTTCGTCGACGAAGTAGCGCTGCGACAGCCAGCCGTTCTCGTCCTGCCAGGTCTCAGCAGGATCGAAGCCTTCATCAAGGTCGAACGTTCGGGCGCAATGTCGTTTCTCAATGAGAATGTGGTGGTCTGGTGATGGCCAGCCCATCCATCGCGCGCGTTCCGGACGTATCCATTGGCTTTCGCCATTGGGGCCTCGGCGGACGACAGCTCTCACGTCATCGAAGCTCTTGTTTTCGATGAGGAGCTTGATTGCCCTTGAGCACGATCCGAGCAGTACGGGTGCGAGCAGGAGGAAGGCAAGACTCGGAGTGTCAATCACCTTTTCCCACCGTTTGATGCGATCGGCCATGCACTAACGTAGCGCGAGATGAGTTGCCGCGCGAGCGTGATCCGATCCAATAACGTCGTGACCTGCAGGGCGGAGCAGCCGCGTATATTAGATCCGACGTGCGATACGACGCCACCCTGTTTGGCGCCCGCCACTCGCCCTAGCTGCCCCTCAGCGAGCGTCCGCTTAATAACTGGCGACCGCCAGAAGGCGGACGGACTGGCAACCTGCCAAATCCGGCCGGCCGGGCAGCTGCGCGGAACGCCCGGAAGGCTCGAGCAGCGAGATGAACGAGCGGCCGGAGTTGGGAAGCGGGGATGGGCGCCTGAGTGACCGGAATTGGGTCTCAGCACGGCGAAGGAGAGGGCGCCTGACCTTGCCTTAGGAACGCGTGCAGTCAATTCGTTCCCCGATGCGAGTAGCTGAATACGCGCGCCAGTCGCCAGCCGTCTGGCGCACGCTGCCATAGCTGGACGAAATGCGCCGTTCCGACCTTCCGCTTTGCGCCATCCCCCTTGCCTTCGTAGAAGTCGTGGTCGCCTTCCTCGATGGCTCCGAAGCCTGGCACGGCCTCGACGCGCAGGGAGGGTTCAACCAGCTCACGCCGATGACGCCAGCCATCTGGCTTGGCAGCTGCGGTACATGACTTCATGTAATCTTCCAGGAACACCGCTGCCCCTCCGGCCAGCTTGCCACCTTTATCGTGATACATCTCGAAGTCGGGCGTGAGATAGCCGGCCACGACCTGACGATCGCAGCGCTCGAAGAATGCGGCGAAAAAGGCAGCGTCGCGCATCCTGATCTCGGCAGTAAGCGCGGGACCGGTCGGCGGCACGACGAGTGCGGCTGCAGCAGCGGCTTGCGCGAGGGCATGCAATACGGACACGGCTTAGCTCCCGAGGTGTATTGCCATACTAACACAGCAACGACGTTGCTCAAAGGGCTTCTCGCAGCCGGGGGGTAGCTGAATTTTTGCACGACAGGCGGCTCTCGACATCAAGGAGCCCGAGGCTCCACCCATTCAGTGAGGTGAGTTCGTTCCGGCGGGCTGTGGATGCCATACGGTCGTGTCACAATTGCGAAATCGATCAGAGAGAGTCTGCTCGTTTGCGCGAGGGTTGAGCGGCTTTCGCTTCTACGGCGTTGGCGCTGAAGCAAGGAGAACGTTCAGTGACCACCGGGGTCCTCACCGAAGCGTGGAACGAGGCGCCGCGAGTGCGCCTGCTCGCCGATCGCCCTGTGGCGCCAGGTGGCCGCTACGTCCTCTGCTGGCTACAGCAGGCACTGCGAGCCCGAGACAATCCAGTCGTCGACGCAGCGGTCCGGTTGGGGAATGCGCTAGGGCTACCCGTCCTGGTCTACCACGGCGTGCGGGAGGATTACCCTTACGCGTCCGATCGGCTGCACCGCTTCATCCTGGGAGCGAGCGTGGATCTCGCCGCCGGTTGTCGCGAGCGAGGGCTCGCGTGCGTGCAACACGTCGATCGCGCCGGACGACGGGAAAAGGGGTTGATTCATCGCCTCGCCGCAGAGGCCGCGGCAGTGGTGCTGGAAGATCAACCGACGTTTGTCGCGCGCTGGCAGGCGGAGCGGGTCGCGGCGCGGGCCAAGGTGGCGGTACTCGCCGTCAACGCCGCCTGCCTGGTACCGCCGGCATTGATCGGCGACGATGTTCGCGGTCGATACGGTTTCCTACGGCGGCATGAGCCGGAGCGCGCTGCCTGGTCGACGTGGTCTGACGAGAGCGCCGACGTGGCGCCTTACACGGGCCACCTGCCGTTCACGCCCGAACTGCTTGAGAATTGCAACCTCGACGATCTGGTCGCGAGCCTCGACATCGACCATTCCCTACCGGTCAGCGAGATGCATCCGCCGGGCCGTGCCGCAGCGAGCGAGCGCCTGGCCCGCTTGGTCGACGAGGTCCTACCCGTCTACGCTGCAGCCCGGAACGATGCCACACGAAGCGAGAGCGCCAGCGGTCTCTCCCCCTATCTGCACTTCGGCGTGCTCGGTCCGCGCGAGATCATGGCAGCGGTGAGCGGCGCTTCGGCGGGCGGGCAGCACAAGCAGAAGTTCGCAGACGAACTGCTCGGCTGGCGTGAGTGGTTCCACTATCAGGCCACACAGCTGGCGGCGCCGGAACGATACGACCGCGTCGCTGGCTGGGCTCGCCGCACGCTGGCGGACCATGCCGTCGACCCTCGACCCAACATGGAGACGCTCACCGCCATGTTGGCGGGAGAGACGAGCGATCAGACGTGGAACGCGTGTCAGCGACAGTTCCTCATCGATGGCTGGATGCACAACAACCTGCGCATGTACTGGGCCAAGCGGATCATCGCGATGACGGCCAGCCCAGAGGCCGCGTGGGCCACCGCCTGCTACCTCAACGATCGGCTAAGCCTCGATGGTCGCGATCCGAGCACTTACGGTAATATCGCCGCCATGTTCGCCGGATCACCGTCCGATCGAGAAAGACCGATCTACGGGCGCGTGGCAACACGCAGTGACGGTTCCACGCGGAAGAGGGAGGGCGGCGACGCATGGCTCGCGGCGTCAGCGATCCGGCCAGCGCCAACGCCGGTTCTCGGAGACGTGCCGGTGGACCCGTATCTGACCGGTGAGCCGGCGATCTAAGCATTACGTCAAAGCGCGATCACGAGAGTCGACGTGAACGAACGACCGCTTCCAGGAAGCGGTCTGAAACCGTGCAGTGACCGCTATTGGGTCCTCGGCACAAGAGGGCAGGGGCCGCAAGCGCCCACAATCGGCCGTTCACGCCAGCTTTGACGCTGCCCGTAAGGAGACGTTCATTCAGGCAGCGGTGTTGCCCGGAGGGGCTGATCGCTGATAATCGGTCGACTGAAGGCAAAGCTTCCGAAGGTGCGATGAGTAACCTGAGCGAGGCAAGTACTTTAACGTAGCCATGCCGATAAAGCTTGGGCGAGTTCGGATGGCTTGCTCTGCAATTGTCACATCGTTTGGTGGGGCTGTCCGCGCCTTTCGGCATGAATAGCACGTGCGCAGGAGGTGAAGGTCCTAGTGACCGTTCGTCAGGCTTGTCCCGCCACATTTACTACAGCATGGGAAGCCGACGCGGCGGTGGTCCGGATGGAAAGGCCGTGTCGATCCGGTCGAGTTCGGCTTCAGTCAGCTCCAGCAGGCCGGCGCCCGCGTTCTCGGTGACATGATCCGCGTTTGAAGCTTTGGGAATGGTGAAGCTGAACGGGTGCCGAACCAGGAAGCGGAGCGCCACCTGGCGCGGCGTCGCCCCGTGATCGGCGGCAATTGCCGCCAGTACCCGCCCGGCGGGAGAACGCGCTTCGGGGAAGCTGCCATGGCCGAACGGGCTGTAGGCGACGGTTGCGATGCCGTGCCTCTCGCACCATGGCAGCACCGCATATTCGATCGCGCGTTCCTCCAGATTGTAGAGGACCTGATTGCACGCGATTCGACCCTCGCCGCCCGCGTTCCACGCTGCCTTCAGGTCGGGCACGTCGAAGTTGCTCACCCCCCAGGAGAGGATCTTGCCCTGTTCGCGTAGCCGCTCGAAGCCGGCGAACGTCTCCTCCAGCGGGTGTGAACCAGGCCAGTGCAGGAGGTAACAGTCCAGCCGGTCGGTGCGCAGGCGCGCGAGCGACCGCTCGCAGGCCGCCACCGTCCCGGCACGAGAGGCATTGCTCGGCACCACCTTCGAGACCAGAAAGACCTCGTCACGCCGGCCCGCAATGGCCTCGCCGACGACCGTTTCGGCCTCTCCATACATCTCGGCCGTATCGATATGCGTCATGCCGAGATCGAGGCCCCGGCGCAGCGCGGCGATGGCCGTCGGCCGATGCGCGTCGTCGATATACCAGGTGCCCTGGCCGATCACCGCGACGTCGAGCGCGGCGTCACCGAACGGCCGGCGCTCGATCCCTTCTTGCCCCGGCAGCGGGCGATCCGCGACCCTCATTCGCCGGCCGCCTGCCGCGATGGTCCGCGTGCTGCGGCGAACAGCGCGATCGCCTCGCGGTTGAAGGCGGGGATGTCGTCGGGCTTGCGGCTGGTGACCAGACCCTGATCGACAACGACGTCCCTGTCGATCCACGCCGCACCCGCATTCTCGAGATCGGTCTTGAGCGAGGGCCACGAGGTTAACCGCCGCCCGCGCGCCGCCCCCGCTTCGATGATCGTCCAAGGCCCGTGACAGATCGAGGCGACGGGCTTGCCGGCATCGAAGAACGCCCTCGCGAACGCGACCGCGCCCGGCAGCGTCCGCAGCGCATCGGGATTGATGACGCCGCCCGGGAGCAGGAGCGCGTCGAACGCATCCGGGCGAGCGTCGTCGAGGTGAACGTCGACGGGAAACGTGTCACCCCAATCCGTGAAGTCCCAGGCCTTCACTTCGCCGCCCATGGGCGACACGAGCGTGGTGTCGGCGCCCGCGGCGTCCAGCGCGTTGCGCGGTTCGGTCATCTCGACCTGCTCGAAGCCGTCCGTCACCAGGATCGCCACCTTGAGGCCGCTTAGCGTCTGCGAGGCCATGTCGTTCTCCGATTCAGGTTCGGGGTCTGACTGCGGTTACCGTTCGCGCCGGGGCAGTGGGCCGTTCGAGGCGAAGACTCGACCTTTCGAGACCAGCGCGCCCGGGATGGGCGCCCGGCGCACGCAACACCCGCACCCGGCGGGATGCGCCGTCCGGGGCATGGGATCGCTCTTCCTCTCGCGTTCGACGGAGGTTCGCAGGCCGGTTTCGCCACTCGCAAGGGCGGGTGCGCCGAGCAGGGTTCGCGCCGCCGGCGCGGCGCAGGCCGGGCAGTCGCATGGCTCGCGATACTGGGCCATCGGTCGCATCGCCGTGAACGGCCCGCATTCGGCACAGCGATAGTCATAGATCGGCATGGCGTTCCTCGATGATCCGAAAGGGCGGCGGAGCGGCCGCGGCCGCCCCGCCTTCGGCGTCACGCGGCGTTTTTGAGCACCACCTTGGTCCAGCCATCGTCCCGATCGTCGAAATGCTGGTATGCGGCCGGCGCCTCGTTCAGCGCGAGCGCGTGCGACACGATGAAGGAGGGTTTGGCGCGCCCGGCGAAGATCAGGTCGCGCAATTGCCGGTTGTAGGCCTTGACGTTGCACTGGCCTGTTCCGATCGACTGCCCCTTGAACCAGCACAGGCCATAGTCGAACACGATCTCACCCTGCGCGTAGAGCGGCTCCTGCGGCGCCGGGTCCTGTGGCACGAACACACCGACGACGCCGATACCGCCGGTGAACTTCACCGACTTCACCAGATCGTTCATCGTCATGTTGGGGTGCTCCTGCCCCTGTGGGTCATGCGCCTGGTAGCCGACGCATTCGCAGCCGCGGTCGGCACCTTCGCCGTTGGTCAGGTCTAGTACCCGATCCACTGCGGGACCCTTCGAATCGTCGATGGCGATGGCGCCGATCGATTCGGCCAGCCGCAGCCGGTCGGGATGGCGGTCGACCACCATGACCATCGCCGCGCCCTTTATCATGGCCGAATAGGCGGCCATCAGGCCGACCGGTCCCGCGCCATAGATGACGATCGTCTCGCCGGGACGCAGGCCGGCCAGCTCGGTGCAGTGCCAGCCGGTCGGGAAGATGTCGGCCAGCATCACATAGTCGTTCTGCCGTTCCTGCGCGTCCGGCGGCAGCTTGAGGCAATTATAGTCGCCATAAGGAACCCGCAGCAGTTCGGCCTGGCCACCCCGATACGGCCCCATGCCGGCGAAGCCATAGGCGGCACCCGCCATGTTGGGGAAAACGCTGCGGTCCGCCGTGGTCACGCAGAAGGCGCTCAAGCCGCGTTCGCAATTCCGGCAGAACCCGCAGCCAATATTGAAGGGGACGGCGACCCAGTCGCCAACCTTCACGCGATCGACCGCGCTGCCCACCTCGATCACCTGTCCCAGATTCTCGTGCCCGAATACGCCGCCCGGCTGGAAGTCGGTGCGCCCCTCGTACATGTGGAGGTCGGAGCCGCAGATGTTGGTGCTGGTGATCCTGACCAGCACGTCGGTCGGCTTCTCGATCACCGCGTCGGGAACGTCCTGCACCGCCACGTCGCGGGGCCCGTTATAGACGACTGCTTTCATGACATCCTCCTTGTCGATACCGATGATGCGCTGGATGGGTGAGACCGGATCGTCAGTGGTTCACCTGACCGCTTTGACCGGGCAGCTTGAAAGCGAGCACGTCGGCGTGCTCGATCTGGGGCGGGCTCGCGAACAGCTCGGGCGTGCGAGCGACGAGCGCGCGTCCAACCTTGCCGGCAAGATGGACAAGGCGGCCCGCGTCGTTGGGGAAGGTATCGAAGATCGCGAAGTCTTCCCGAGCGAACCGCACGGCGTACCAGGTTCTCGTGTCGTGCTCCTCCAAGACCGCTTCCAGCCCACCGCGCAGAAAGGCGTCGACCTCGTCGCCCTTCCCCGGCTTCGCCGTCAGGCGGACGAACAGAGCCTTGGCCACTCCCGCTCTTGGCCGATCGGTCGGCGCGGCGGTGCTACGCGATGTGTCAGATGCGGTGTCGTCCATACCAAGCTCCTTCAGGTGTCAGGACGGTCTTGCAGGCATCGCGAGCACGTGAGCATTCGCACCTTCCCTAAGGAATCTTACGTGGACCTGGGGCTGACGCACGCGGTCGGGATGGTCGAGGTACGATCAGACCGCCCCATTCTGCCCGGGTATTCTGATCTCGAAGCACTTCGACCCGTCCTCGTGCTGGATGAAGACGCCGTCGGCCGAAGCGACAAGGCGCTTGACCAATGACAGGCCCATGCCGTCCTTTCGGGCGCGATCAGTCGCGGGAAACGGGACGCCGTTGTCCTCGACCAGGATCGCGGCGTCCCGCACCCCGTTGCGACGCACCGATATGCGGATGTGGCCGGCCATCCCCTCCTGGAACGCATGCTTGATCGCGTTCGTCGCCAGCTCGTTGACGACGAGCGCCAGCGCGGCAACGTGTTGCGGGCTGAGCCCCTGCACGTCATATTCGGTATGCAGCGAGATGAGGATCGAACGGGGCTCGGTCTGGCTCAGCAGCGCCTCGCACACCTGTTGCAGCGCGCGTTGCAGGCTGCTGGGGTGCCGCTCGTTCAGATCGCTTCGGGCCTGCGCCAGGACCGCGACCCGCGCCATGGCGTCCGCGAGCGCATCGCGCGCTTCGGTATTCGTAGCGCGCCGGCTCTGCATGGACAATAGGCTGACAACAAGCTGCAGGTCGTTGCTGGATCGATGATAGGTCTCGCGCAGCAACAGGTCGTCGCTCGCGGCGGAGCGGCAGGCATATGGCGAGCTTGACGGCTTTCCGTCGATCATCAGCGTTCACCTCAATTTCGATCGGGCTTCCGAAAGCGAACCGACGTGGAGGCTGCTTGATTCTTCGATCACGGTCGGGATCTGAACCCTGCCAACGGCGTCGCCCTTCGGTCGGCAAGGCAATCCTTCCCGATGGCCGGCGGAGGCGGCATCCGGATAAGCCCTAGGTAGGCTTCCGCGCCTTTCCGGCGGTGCCCGACGGCGCGATCCCCGCGGCGAGCGCGATCTGGCCCAATTCGGTCAGGCTGCCGGCGCCCAATTTGGTCATGACCTGGGCCCGATGCAGTTCGACGGTGCGCGGGCTGATACCGAGCCCCTGGGCGATGACCTTGTTGGTGCCGCCGTCGACCAGGCCCACCAGCACCTCCCGCTCTCGCGCCGTCAGCCGGCCGATCTGCGCACTCGCTTCCTCGTTGCGGGTCGCGGGTCGAATGGCGGCCTGGCACTCCGCCAGAACGACGGCCAACTTGTCTTGCAGGAGAGGCTCATCACTGGCCAGGATAAAATCGACAGCTCCGGCTTTCATGGCGGTGACGGCGGCTTCGGCCCCGGCGGTGCGATCATCCAGCGCGATCGTCGGCAAGGCGATGGAGCGTGCCTTCAGCTCACGCGGGATCGAAAGACCGTCATCCCTTTGCTGGCGAAGATCGACCAGGACACACCCGGCTGACAGCACGGGCGCGATATCGAGAAAGACGGCCGCGCTGTCGAAAATGCGGGCATGATAGCCGATCGCACGAACCAGACCCGCGAGACCGCGCGCTGTCGGGCCCATGACGCTGACGATGTAGACCTGCCGACTGTCCTCCTTGGTCAGGTCCTCGGCGATGCCGCCGATACGCGTGATCGCGCCATGGTCGTCTCGAATGGGGAAGCTGGTGTCGCGCAACCACCGCACGCCGTCGTCGGGGGCGCGCACGATCCGGTACTCATATTGCGTGACCTCTCCGCCCTTCACGCTGTCGAAAGCGCGCAGCACCCCCGCCCGATCGTCCGGGTGCACGCCCTCCATCCAGGCCTCCAGATCGCCCGGCGCCTGTTCGAGCGACACGCCGAAGATGCGCTCGAAGGCGGCGCTCCGATAAAGGATCGCGCCCGACGCCGTCTCCGCGATCCACAGCAGGTTGCTGCTGTTCTCGGCGAAGCTGCGGAACTGTGCATCGCTCGCCCGCACGGCGGCTTCGTTGCGGCGCTGCTCGGAAACATCGATCGCAGCGCCGATGAAGCCGATCGCTCGATCATGCCGGAACTCCGTCCGACCCGACGTCGCGATATGACGGGTGATGCCGTCGTTTTGCCCGATCACGCGATACTCGATCGCGTAGCGACCATCGCCCGCCGGATCGACGCAAGCGGCGATGGCGTCCCGAACCAGCGCAAAATCGTCCGGATGAATACCTCTCTCGTACACCGCCATGTCGACCGGATCGTCGGGCGCGAGACCCCACATGCGGCGCAGGCGCTCGTCCCAGTCGAGCGCGCCTGTCACCGGATCCCATGAATAGATGCCGAGGCCGACCAGATCGGTGGCAGCACGCAGACGCGCTTCGCTGCGCTTCGAGGTCTCTTCGAGCGATCGCCGCTCGCTGGTGTCACGCGACACGCCCACGACGAGCTCGACCGAACCATCCTCGGCGCGGATCGGACCCCAGAGATAGGAGAGATACGCGGCGTGGCCCGTCGTACTTTCGAAATATACCTCGTCCTCCACGATGACGGCGTCCTTGAAGACGCGGTCCATGTCGTCGTTCAAGTGCCTCGCCAGCTCGGGCGGATAGCCCAGATCCTCGAAGTTGCGGCCGATCATTTCCTCTGCCGTGAGCCCGAACAGGGCGAGCATCACGGGATTGGCATAGGCGAAGCGGCGCTCTGCATCGAAGGCGTAGACATAGTCAGGGATCGACGACAGCGTCGCTTCCAGGAAGCGTGACTGGCTGGCGTATCTCGCGGCCACCGCTTCGATCTGCTCGGACGCGCGCTTCAGATCGTCGATGTCCTGCACGACGACGATCGCTTCGTCTCCATCGGCACCTTCGCGGCGGAAAGGCACCGCGCTGACGCGCAACCAGCGCTCCGGCCCGTCGTCGCTGCCGTATAGGAAGTCGATGCCCGGCATGACGCGCTCGCCCCGCAGCGCGCGGGCACCGGGATAGTCGCTGGGCGCGATCAGCCGGCCATCAGCGTCGTACCCCCGCCAGCGCCGCGTCTCCGCCGGCTGGCGCGAAGGCAGACGGTCGATGCGTGCATAGTCGCGAAGGGTCTGGTTGAAGTGGGTCAGATTGCCGTCGCGATCATAGACTCCCACCCCGAGCGGCAGGTTTTGGAGCACCGACGCGAGCAGCTTGCGCTCGTCGCGCAGCGCGCGTTCGGCGTGGTCGCGTGCGGACAATCCCGGGCCGGTCTCGTCGCTGGATTGATCGTTTGACATCCGCCCGCCCCCCGCGGGCAGAGACCCGCCAGATCGCTACCATAAGGTAGTTGGGTAAGGTTCCTAAGGGTTTTCACCTATTTGGCCAAATCATAGCCGATCCTAGGTCGGTCTCGTTCCATCGAGGAGACCGGCATGAGCACCGCAGTTCGGCAAGACCCGCCTGGGGCGGCGCTCGATGCCTCCGCGCATGCCGCGGTCACGATCGACCGCCCGGCCGACGATCTTCGCACGCTCTGGCTCGATCCTCGGACGCAGGCCCGCATATGGGCACATTTCGCCGATGTGACCGCGCGCGACGACGGCACCGCCGACTGGATCGCTCGCGGCCCGGCAGGCGGGCAGTATCGCTGGCGCACGAAGATCATGGCCACCAGCCCGGACGATATCCGCTGGGCCTCGCTGGACGGCGCCGACGTGCCGAACACCGGCGCGCTGGCGTTGCGCCCGGCGCCGGGCGATCGCGGCACCGAGCTTCATCTCGATGTGCGGTTCGATCCGCCCGGCGGGATCATCGGCAAGGCGGCGAGCAAGCTGTTTCACATCGTGCCCGGCGAGATCGTGCGGAAGGCGCTCTACCAGTTTCGCGCCCTCGCGCTGACCGGCGAGATCCCCACCACCGATCCACAGCCTGCCGCCCGCCAGGGCGGGGCCGACCGCTAGGAGCCGGGCCGATGCGCGCACTTTGCTGGAATGGCGTCAACGATCTTCGCGTTGAGACCGTCGCCGACCCCGAGATCCTCAATCCCCAGGACGTGATCCTCAAGGTCCGCCTTACCACCACCTGCGGCTCCGACCTGCACCTCATCGACGGGCTGATTCCAACGATGCGCGAGGGCGATGTGCTGGGTCACGAGTTCATGGGCGAGATCGTCGACGTCGGGCGCGACGTCACCAAGGTGAAGCGCGGCGACCGGGTCGTGGTCCCGTCCTTCATCGCGTGCGGAAAATGCTGGTATTGCGCGCACGACCTCTACTCGCTCTGCGATACCAGCCACCCCAAACCCGAGCTGCAGGAACCGCTGCTCGGCTATCCGACCGCTGGCATCTATGCCTATTCGCACGCCTTCGGCGGCTATGCCGGATCGCACGCCGAATATGTCCGGGTGCCGTTCGCCGACACCGACTGCTTCGTCGTGCCCGACGGACTCCCCGACGAGGACGCGCTGTTCATCTCGGACGCCGCGCCGACCGGCTTCATGGGCGCGGACTTCTGCAACATCCAGCGCGGCGACGTGATCGCGGTCTGGGGCTGCGGTGGGGTGGGCCTGATGGCGCAGCAGAGCGCGATGATCCTCGGCGCCGAGCGCGTGATCGCGATCAACCAGTACCCGGAACGGCTGGCGCAGGCGGAGGCGTTCGGCGCTACCCCGCTCGACTTCACCAAGGTCGACGTGGTCGAGGCGCTGAGGGAACTGACGGGCGGACGAGGCCCGGACGCGTGCATCGATGCCGTCGGCATGGAGGCGGACGGCACGGGCACGCAGCATGCCTACGACCGAATCAAGCAGGCGCTGTACATTGAAACCGATCGCGGCGCTGCGCTGCGTCAGGCGATGCTCGCGGTCCGTAAGGGCGGCACGCTGTCGATCCTCGGCGTCTATGGGGTGCTGGACAAGTTTCCGCTCGGCCTGTTGATGAACAAGGGCGTGACCGTGCGGACAGCGCAGCAGCACGGTCAGGCCTATGTCCCGCGCCTTCTCGACCACGCCTTGCGCGGCGAACTGACGCCGGCGGCGCTCGCTACCCATCGCTTTTCACTGGAGGACAGCCCGGCGGGGTATCGCATGTTCAAGCACAAGGAGGATGGCTGTCTCCGGGCGGTGTTCGCACCGTGAAACGGCAGCGGAGGCGGGGCTAGGTGATGGGGCTAGAACAAGCGCTCGGGATTGCGCTGACCCTGCTGTTCCTGGCCGATGTCTTCCTGACCGTGCTCTATGCGCGAGCGGGCACCGGCCTTCTCGCGCCTCGCTGGAACCGGGCGGCTTGGACGCTGCTCCGCGCCGTCGCCGGCCTGGCGGGCGGACGTCGCGGCACAGTGCTGTCGCTTGCCGGTCCGCTTATCGTGGTGTCGCTGATCGGTTTCTGGTCGACCGGCTTCACGCTGGGTGCTGCGCTGGTCATCCAGCCCGAACTCGGCACGGCAATTCGCCCTTCGAGCGGCGAAGCACGGACCGACTTCGTGACTGCGCTTATGGTCGCGGGCAACAGCCTGTCGATCGTCGGCGGCGGTGACTATTCGCCGTACACGACCGGCACGCGCCTGCTTTTCCTCGCAAACTCCCTGATCGGCACCTCGGTGCTGTCGCTGGTGCTGAGTTATATCGTTCAGATCTATTCGGGCCTGCGCGAGCGCAACGCGCTGGCACTGGCGGTCGACCTGATGACCGACGGCACCGGCGACGCCGCGGTCATGCTCGCGCGCCTCATGCCTCGAGGCGATCCTTCGGACCTGAAGAGCGCATTGGGAAACTTGGTCGGCTCGCTCGCCGCGACCAAGGAGGCGCATCATTTCTACCCTCTGCTGTTCTATTTTCGCTTCGAGGAGCCGCGCTACGCGGTGTCGCGCTTCAGCTTCGTCCTGCTCGACGCGACCACGCTGATCGAAACCGCGCTCGACCCGCAGCGCTATGGCGGCCTTGCGACCTGCGCGTCTGTCGCCGCGATCCGCAGGGGGGCGTGGATGCTGCTGGAGACGCTCGGCGCTCATTATCCCACTGCCGACGATCGTACCGACGCCCCCGTCGGGGCCGTCTCGCGTCTTGGCAGCTATCTGGCGGCGACGCGGATCCTTGAGCGCGCGGGCATCGCAGTCCGTCCGGACGCCGCCGAAGCCTATGTTGCTCGCCGCCAGGAATGGGCCCCGCTCGTCCGGCGGGTCGCGCCGACGTTGGGTTACGCCATGTCCGAGATCGATCGGCGGTCGCCGTTGGCGCAAACAGGCGTGGCAGATTGAGCATCTAAACGGAGATCGTCACCGCTCTACGTGCGGCAAGTCGCGCTCTGGCTTGCAAGGCGAAGCCGATGACAGAACCCATCGATCATGACCCGGCGCTAGCGCTAAGCACCACCCAACTGTCTGAACAAGCGTCCATGAAAAGCGACCGCGTTCCGAGAGCGGCCATTCCGCTTTCCTGCCAATCAGGCCAGCCGGACAGCGGCGCGCACGTCCAGGAGGCCGGATTGGCGAGATGAACAAGCGTTCGAAGTGGGGAGGACGGCAGGTGGCCCTGAGTGACCGGTATTGGGTCGACGAGCTGACCATCGCTCCGTTGCAGCAATCCTCTGCTTTGATGCGCGACGACGCCGGCTAGGACGCCGACGGCCGATCCCGATGTGGCATCATGCATGGGGTAGCGGCTTCTTCTGCAGCATAGGCGCCATCAAGGGAGGTCAATCATCACTGATCGACCCTGATGCAGGGGCCGGTCGGTCCGTCGTCATGGACCCGAGCGTGTGCTCCTGTCGTCAGACATTTCACTACGTGTCATAAGTCTTCTGCTTCCGTCTGTTCACCGAAGCGATGCTTCGCCATTCTGGCAACGCCACATCGCTAGGAGAAAGCCACTGTGATCGGGAAGTTACGTGCCGTGAGCGCGGCTCGGGCGTCGGGCGACTTGGCGACTGCACTGAATCGCTGCCGGGAGGCGGTGCGCGCTCGGCCAGAGAGCCCCGTCGCGGAGCACAACCTCGCGTCCGTTCTCGGCGACATGGGGGATGCCGCCGGCGCCCTGCGAGCGAGCGAGCGTGCTTTGGCGAAGGGCGGCCGGGCGCCCGAGACACAGCTCGTTCGTGCTCGGGCGTTGCAGGCGTTGGGAGCGCTGGACGCAGCAGAGCAGGGCTATGTCGCAGCCATTGCGGCTCGAGCCGACTACGCCACAGCACACCGCGATCTGGCGCAGTTGCGCTGGATGCGCACAGCGGACCTGAGCCATGCGATGGCGGAACTGGCGGGCGCGCCTGCGTCGCTCGAACTCGCGCTCGTCCGCTCCACTGTGCTCCAAGCGGGCGGGCATGCCGACGCGGCCGCTATAGTTCTCGACGAGGCACTGCGGCGCGCGCCGGGCGAGATCGCGCTCCTGCTCGCCGCTGCGGCGCTGGCGGCGAAGACGGCCCGAGGAGCAGCTCCGTCACGCCACTTCGGCATTGCGCGCGGCCCCGGGCAGCGTCGCGACGGCGCGCGCCGCGGTCGAAGCGCTGCTCCATGCGGAGCGCATTGAAGAGGGCGTCACGCTTGCTGAGCGGATCGTCGCCGCCGCGCCCGACGATCAGGGTGCGATAGCGCTGCTCGCAACGGCTTGGCGGCTCGCCGGCGACCAGCGCCACGCGGCGCTGTGCGACGATCCCGCGCTCGTCTCAACCGCGCTCATAACCGCGCCGGCGGGTTGGCCCGACCTGCCGGCCTTCCTGAGAGAGCTGGCGATGGCGCTTGAGGCGTTGCACGCTTGGCGCACCCATCCCCTGGAACAGTCAATGCGCCACGGCTCGCAGACCCAGGTTGACCTCACCCGGTGCGATGCACCGGTGATCCGCGCGCTGTTCGCCGCCCTGCACGCGCCGATCCGCGCCCATATAGACCAGCTCGGGCCCGGCAGCGACCCGGTGCGGCGCCGTGCGACCGGCAGCTATTGCTTCGCCGGTGCTTGGTCGGTCCGGCTCCGTCCGGGCGGGTACCACGAGGATCACGTCCATCCCGCCGGCTGGATCTCCTCCGCGTTCTACGTCTCGCTGCCCGAGGCGGCGCGACCGGTGCCGGAGGGTTGGCTCTCGCTCGGTCGGCCGGGGGTGCCGACGCGACCGCCGCTCGCGCCGTCGCGCCATATCGCGCCCGCGCCGGGCATGCTGGTGCTGGTCCCCTCCTACCTGTGGCACGGCACCGAGCCGTTCGGGGGCGAGCGGCCCCGTCTGACCGTCGCCTTTGACCTAGTGCCGGGCTGAAACGAGCTTTTTTCGGCGGCGCGGGTGTGGTGCGCGACATCGGCTGCGTCTGACATGCGGATCGACGGGACAATGAGGGGAACGAGATGAGATCGGCCATGCTGTGCGGCGCCGCCGCGTTGATCACCACCGCGAGCGCGTTGGCCGAGCCGATCTCCCCCAAGGTAGGCCCGCTGCCATCACCCGCCGAGGCGTTCCCGACCGAGCCGGGCAGCGACTATTATCTCGCCGACTACGACGCCTATGAGCGTTAACTCAAGGCGCTGACGGCGCGCTCCGACCGCATCAAGCTGATCGACATCGGCCGCTCGGCGGAGGGCCGGACGATGTGGATGGCGGTGGTGTCGTCCCCGCAGAACCTCGCCAAGCTCGACCGCTACAGGGAGATCGCGCGCCGCCTCGCCAAGGCCGAGGGGCTGGACGAGCAGCAGGCCACCGCGCTGGCGCAGGAGGGGCGTGCGATCGTCTGGATCGACGCCGGGCTCCACGCCACCGAGACGGTGACGACGCAGAGCCAGATCCACGTGCTGTATCGCCTGCTGAGCGGCGACGATGCCGAGACGCGCCGCACGCTCGACGACACGATCGTGCTATTCGGCCAAGACAATCCGGACGGGCTCCAGCTCGTCGCCGACTGGTACATGCGCAACAAGGACCCCAAGCAGCGCGAGTTCCGCACCATCCCGCGCCTGTATCAGAAGTATGTCGGGCACGATAACAACCGCGACAGCTTCATGTCGCAGATGCCGGAAACGACCGCGCTCAACCGCGTCTTCTTCCGCGAGTGGTTTCCGCAGATCATCTTCAACCAGCACCAGACCGGTCCGGCGGGGATGGTGGTGTTCGTCCCGCCGTTCCGCGACCCCTTCAACTACAATTACGCGCCGCTGGTGATGAACGAGCTGCAGGAGGTCGGCGCGGCGATGCACAGCCGGCTGGTGGCGGAGAACAAGGGCGGTTCCGGCGCGCGCTCGGCCGCGCCATATTCCACCTGGCACAACGGCATGGTCCGCTCGATCGCCTATTTCCACAACTCGATCGGCTTGCTCACCGAGATCATCGGCGGGCCGACGCCGGAGAAGATCCCGCTACTCGCCGACACGCAGCTGGCGCGCAACGACGAGACGCTGCCGATCGCGCCGCAGGAATGGCACCTGCGCGACAGCCTCGAATATCAATGGTCGCTCGACCGCGCGGTGATCGACTATGCCGCGCGCAACCGCGAGCGGCTACTCATGAACATCTGGCGCATGGGCGACGCGGCGATCCGCCGCGGCGAGCGCGACAGCTGGACGATCACGCCCAAGCGCGTCGACGCGCTCAAGGAGGCGGACAAGACCGCCAAGGCGGACGAGGGCTATGTCGGCTACAACAGCCGCGCGCGCGAGGGGATGGTCGCCGCGCCGCTGTACGGCAGCATGCTGCACGACCCCGCCGCGCGCGACCCGCGCGCCTATGTGCTGGTGCCCGAGCAGCAGCGCGACCTGCCGACCACGATCACCTTCCTCAACACGCTGCTAAAGAACGGCGTCGACGTCGAGCGCGCGGCGCAGCCCTTCACCGCGGGGGGCAAAAGCTACCCCGCCGGCGCCTATGTCGTTCGCACCGGGCAGGCGTACCGGCCGCACGTGCTCGACATGTTCGAGTCGCAGGACCATCCGCATGACGCGGAATATCCCGGCGGCCCGCCCAAGGCGCCGTACGACATCACCGGCTATACCTTGGCCTATCAGATGGGCGTCGCCTTCGATCGCGTGCTGGACGGGGTGCCCGGCGCGCTCACGCGCGTCACCGCGGAGCAGCTCGCGCCGCCGCCCGGGCGCGTGATCGGCGGCGGCGCGGCGGGATGGCTGATCGGCCACGAGAGCAACAACGGGTTCATACTGACCAACCGCCTGCTCAAGGCGGGGGTGCCGGTGCGCTGGCTCGCCGGCGAGCAGCGCGTCGCTGGCCAGACGCTGGCCGCGGGCGCGCTGTTCGTCTCGGCCTCGCCGCAGGCACGCGCGATCATCACCGCGGCCGCGCCGCTGGGGGTGGACGCCTTTGCGATCGGCAAGGCGCCGGCGGGCACGGGCGTGGAACTCAAGCCGGTGCGCGTCGGGCTCGTCGATCGCTACGGCGGGATCATGCCGGCGGGTTGGACCCGCTGGCTGCTCGAGCAATATGAGTTTCCGTTCGAAGTGGTGTACCCGGGTCAGCTCGACGCCGGTGACCTGAAGCAGCGCTTCGACGTGCTGCTGTTCGCCGACGGCACCGTCCCAGTAACGCGCGGTGGCGCCTATCCCGGCGGCTATCGCTTCGATCTGCCCAAGCCCGAGGCGATCCCCGAGGCCTATCGCGGCTGGCTCGGCGAGGTCTCGGCTGAGAAGACCAAGCCCGCTATCGACGCCGTCGCGCGCGCGGGCGGCACCGTCATCACCGTAGGCAGCGCCAACGCGCTGGCGACGATGCTGAGCCCGGCGATTCAGCCGGCGCTGGTCACCCGCAAGCCCGACGGCAGCGCCGCGGCGCTCGACAAGAAGGACTTCTACATCCCCGGTGCGCTGGTGCGCGCCAGCGTCGATCCGCGCCAGCCGCTCGCTTACGGCATGACGCCGCAGGTCGATATGTTCTTCGACGAGAGCCAGCCCTTCGTCCCGGCAGCGGGCGCCACCCGGATCGCCTGGTTCGACGCGGCGCAGCCGCTGCGGAGCGGCTGGGCGGTCGGGCAGGAGCGGCTGCGCGGCACCGTGGCGGTCGCCGACGTCGACCTCGGGCGCGGCAAATTGTTCGCGATGGGCCCGGAGGTGACCCAGCGCGCGCAGCCCTACGCCACGTTCAAGCTGCTGTTCAATGGCATCCTCTACGGCCCGGCGGTCGCCGCGACGCGCTGAGGCTGGCGGGCAGGATGATTGCGAGTACACTCGGTAATGGAGGGCTCTGTCAAAGCTAATGCACTTCCGGCGCTCGCCGCGGTAGGGGAGGGGCATGCCCCGCCCGCGCAAGCCAGCCTCGCCGTTCCGCTACTTCAACTCGTCGCCTGAGGTGATCCGGTTGGTGGTGCTGATGTACGTGCGCTTCCCGCTGTCGCTGCGGAACGTGGAGGACCTGCTGTTTGAGCGCGGGATCGACCTATGCCATGAGACGGTCAGGCTGTGGTGGAACAGGTTTGGTCCGCTGTTCGCGGGCGAGGTGCGGCGTCAGCGGGTGAGCCGCATGCGAGGCTTCCGCCACTGGCGCTGGCATCTGGACGAAATGTACGTGAAGCTGAATGGCGAGATGGTCTACTTGTGGCGGGCCGTCGATCACGAGGGTGAGATCCTCGAGAGCTACGTCACCAAGGCCCGTGACAAGAAGGCAGCGCTCGCGTTCATGAAGAGGGCGCTCAAGCGCCACGGCTCGCCCGAGGCGATCACCACCGACGGTCTGCGCTCCTACGGCGCTGCTCTGTCTGAGCTCGGCGCCGCGAGAAGCAGGAGGTTGGTCGCTGGGCCAATAACCGGGTCGAGAACTCGCACCTGCCGTTCAGGCGACGAGAGCGGGCGATGCTGCGGTTCCGGCAGATGCGCACCTTACAGAAGTTCGCCTCAGTCCACGCCAACGTCCACAACCACTTCAACCACGAACGCCACCTCGTCGACAGGCAGACCTACAAGCAGCGCCGCTCCGCGGCGCTGGCTCAGTGGCAGGCGCTCGCCAGCTGAGTCGATGCAGACGAAGGGCGAGGTGCATCGTGTAGAGACGAGTTCGCGTTAGACTGACAGCACCCGCATAGCGGGTAGAGGAAATGGCGCCGATAGCTGTTGAAAGACGCGTGATCACGTACACTGCCCAACATGGATCCACCCGCCTGCATCAGTCAGGCAATGCGCATCATTGATTAAGATCAGGCTACAGGCTGTAAGGCAGATGCGAGGTGGTCGCCCGTTGACAGCCACGAACGCGTCGGTTCTGAAGGCCCAAGTCAGCCCTTGCAGATTGCCTTGACGAGCATCGGAGCACACGCGACCGATCGCTCACAAACGCCTGACAAGGCGGGGCAAGCATCAAGAGCTCCATGATCGGTCGAGCTTTCGCCGAGTTCTAGAAAATATTCGTTCGTGTTGCCCACCTCCGCGGTGTGTAGATGCGGCTCAAGGCTGGGTCATCTATGCGAAGCTGACCGAGGAATCCTCTAAGCGGCAGGAAGCGCATCTTTGAGTTCATGGTTATACCTACGGACGGTGGTCGGCATGATCGGCTGTGTCACCTCCAACACGCGCTGGAACGCTGCTTCGTTGAGGGGCCGACTGATGTGGTATCCTTGGATCGTGTCACATCCTTCCGCCACGGAGAAGGCAAGCTGCTCGCCTGTCTCAACGCCCTCCACGGTGGTGGCTATGCCGAGGCAGGAGCTCATCGTGATGATGGCGCGGATAATAGCCGCACTCTCCGAGTCTTCCGGGATCTGACGCACAAACGACTGATCGATCTTGATTTTGTCGAATGGGAATTTGCGAAGGTAGCTGAGCGACGAATAGCCAGTGCCGAAATCGTCCATCGAGATCCGCACGCCGGCTTCCTTCAGGCAAGCCAGTGTTGCTAGCGTACGCGCTTCGTCGTTGAGCAGTACGCCCTCGGTGATCTCCAATTCCAGCCGATTCGGCGCTAAGCCGGATGAGCTGAGCGCGGACATTACCACGGATGCCAACGTCGGATCGCGGAACTGCGCTGGTGATAGATTGACCGCGACGGTGATGTGCGCCGGCCAGGTTGCCGCTTGCGCACAGGCCGTCCTTAGGACCCAGTCGCCGAGCGGGAGAATAAGGCCCGTTTCTTCGGCCAGGCCGATGAAGTCGATCGGCGGTATCAAACCTCGTTCCGGATGGTTCCACCGCACCAACGCCTCTGCACCAGTGATCTCGCCATTCTTAGCGTTCATCAAAGGCTGATAGTGCAGCTCAAGCTCGCCGCCGTCGATCGCGTGACGCAGGCCGATCTCCAGGCGACGACGCTCCTGGGTCTCCTCGTCAAGCCGGGGATCGTAACGCCGCGAGGTCGCGCGGCCCTCTGCCTTTGCGGCGTAGAGGGCCAGATCGGCATTGCGTAACAATTCGGCGGGATCATCGCCGTCGTGCGGTGCTCAAGCGAAGCCGACGCTTGCGCCGAGGTGTAGTGCCTGACCGAGGTAGGTGAATGGCCGTTCACCGATCGTCTGCACCAACCTTTTAGCCAGGACGGCGACCGAGTCGAGGTGATCCGCGGAGACCTGGAGGATCGCAAACTCATCACCGCCAAGTCGCGCCAGCACGTCGCCATCGCGCAGCGTGGACTGCAGTCGCTCCGCTACCATCCGCAGGATCGTGTCTCCCGCCGCATGCCCCATCGAGTCGTTGATCGGCTTGAAACGATCAAGGTCGATCATCAACACGGCGAAGGATTGATCGCTCGACCGGCGGGAGGCAGCGTGAATGGAGAGAAGATCTAAGAAGCGGGTGCGATTGGCCACGCCGGTCAAAGCGTCGTTGAACGCCAGCGTCCGCATGCGTGCCTCGGTACGCAGGCGCTCGCGCTGATCCCGGACGGCGATCACCGTCTGCACCTTGTGCCCGAGCGCGACCTGCGAGCGCAGCACGCGAACTGGGATCATACCGTCGCTTGCGGTAAGGAGCTGAGCCTCACGCTCCTCACGCTCGGGCATGCTCTCGAAGTCCACGCCCGGGAGTAACTTACTCAGCGAGAATCCGGCAAGCGTGCTGGCGCTGTAGTCGGACAGTCGTTCGATACTCTGGTTGGCGGTGATGACCTCGTCGCCGCGGCAGATCAGCAGACCTTGCAAAGCCACGTCGGCGAGCTCGCGGAGGCGCCGTTGATCCTGGCGCCATCTCGCCTTCGCGGCCAAGTCGAAACGCCAGCCGACGACCGCGAGCGTCAGCAGCGCCGTGGAGACGCCCGCAACCCACGGAGTGACGGTCGACGGTGACATGGCGTTGGAAGGAAAGACGACGGCGCTGTCGCCATGCAGCGTCATGGCGGACATGCCGCAGAAGTGTAGGATGGCGATGGAGAGCAGCAGCAGCGGCGGCGCCGCCCGACGAAAACGACGACGACGGTGAGACAACGTCATCATGCCTAGGCCCATGACGGGCACACCGACCAGCACCGACGCCAGAACCAGAGGCAGGTTCCATGAGACGCTGCCGCGCACCAAGTAGGCCGACTGGCCGATGTAGTGCAGCCCTGCGATGCCCACGCCGATGACCACGCCGGCGACGAATTGGCGTGAACTGCGTCGCGAACTCATCGACACTAAGATACCTGCGCCGATGCCTGCGATCGCGCAGGCAAGCGACACAGCGGTGCGCGACGGATCGAAGGCGGCGTCGATGCCGGGCTTGAAGGCCAACAGCACGATGAAGTGAGTCGCCCAAGCGGTGCACCCGCCCGCCACAACACTCACCAGCGCCCAGCGCCGACGTGGAACGCCCTCGGCGCGTGCCGCGTGGCGGGCGATGGCCAAAGGTGGCGTACACGCCAACCCCGCACACTAGGGCCGCTAGAACCACCAGCAGATGGTCATGGCTCTGTGCGACGCAGTGCGCGATGGTCGTAAGGAGACTTATTTGAACGGCCTACGACCGGAATCTTAACACCGATCAAATGCCAGAGCGCACGGCTAAACAGGCCGACGCTATCACCGATGCGACTCGTACGCTCCTACAACGCCGCGTCCACCGAGCCTGATCTCAGAGCTTTCGCTGACGGAGAGAGTGGGTCGATGCTTGGATCGAGCATCTCCGCTGCCTGCTTTGGCACCATGCCTGTAAGAGTGCAGCGAGGTGCGTAGACGGAGCGCACGAGTTCGTGAGCGATGGGCCACTCTCGGCGTCAGTCGTGGTGCCCTGCCGCGTGGATGGACCATCGTGGGTTCTTGAGGTGGTGAGAACCGGATCAGCGCGGTGGTCAGCTACAGCTCGTATTAGACCTAAGTCGAAGGTTTTTTGTTAACATACGTTGGTTAGCGCTCCGTCTCGCGGCGATCCGTGCCATCCATGAACAACCGAGCGTCACGTGGGACGTGCCCGGGCTGGCCAAGACTGCAGCGATGTCGCGCTCGGCCTTTTTCGAGCGCTTCCGGCGCACGGTCGGCATGGCGCCGATGGAGTATCTCCTGCACTGGCGGATGGTGCTCGCGAAGCGATCGCTTGAAGAGGGAAAGCTTGCCGTCGCCGAGATCGCCCGGGAGGTTGGCTACAGCTCCGCCAGCACCTTCAGTGTTGCCTTCTCGCGCCATGTCGGTGCCACGCCGACCATGTACGCGCGACGAAAGCTGCTCGAGAACGAGCCTGCAAGCGACCCGCTGCGCCAGCATGAACCAGTGTCCGCTTTTGGGTAGCGAGAAAGACGCACTGAATGGCTGGTTCTGGGTCACAGTCGCCCTGCGAGGCGCCCACGGTGCGCGGTTGTGGCAACCACGGCCTAGTAACCGTTAGCCGAAGATGCCAGCGTTGAGGGCGCCTACGGAGCGCAGAAGCACGGCCTGATTGACGACTAAGTCGCTGCGTGCGCCGGCCAACGAGAGCTGCGCACCGCGCAGGCTCTGATCGGCGATCAGAATGTCCAGTGTGGATCGAAGCCCCAGTGAATATTCCGCGCGAACGCCCTCCAGCGCACGCGTGGCGGCCGCCACCGCGCGCTCACCCGCGTCGACACGCGCGCGAGCCGCGGCAGCGTTGGACCAGGCGGTGTCGGCGTTGCGCACGGCCTCGCGCTCCGCCGCATCACGATCATAGCCGGCGGCACGTGCACCCGCCGCTGCGGCGCGCACGCGCGATGCCACGACGCCGCCAGTCAGCAGCGGCAGGCGAAACGTCACTCCTGCGCTCGCGGCTCGGAGCGCACCGTCGCGCGACCCGAATGCGAAGCCGTAGCCATAGCTGCCGCCGAGGCCGAGCGATGGCGCGCCCTCAGAGCGGGCCTGATCGACCCGCGCGCGGGCTGCCTGCTCGTCTGATGCCGCCGCTAGTACGCCAGGATTGGCCTGAACGGCGCGCTCACGCGCCGCCAATGCACTGGAGGGCAGGCCGGGTAGCGCCGCGCTAGGCTGCTCCAGCCGTCCGGGAGCGCGTCCGACCAGGGCGCGGTACTGCGCCTCCGCGGCGGCGAGCGCGGCACGGGCGCTCAGCTCCGTCGCGGTCGCCCCCTCACGTTGGGCGCGCAACTGCATCACGTCGGTCTGCGTGCCGGTCCCCAGCCGGAAGCGCGCCTCTGCTTCAGCAACTTGCCGATCGAGCAACGTGATCTGCGCGCTCGCGATCGTCAACGCCTGCTGCTGGAGCAGCAGGTCGGCGAAGGCGGCGACTACGTCGACCAGCACGCTTGCCTCCACGTCGCGCAGCGCTTGCGCACCGGCGGCCCCGTCGGCGTTCGCGGCGCGTACCGCGCTGCGAACCCGCCCACTGGTCCAGATCGGCAAGTCGGCGGACACGCCACCGGCGGTGTTGCCACCACCGTAGAAGCGGTCGTAGCCGCCGTTCGCCTCGACGACGGCGGTGAGCCGACCGAGAGCCCGCGCCTGTTCGGGCAGTTCGGCGCGGGCGTCCTGTCGTGCCCGTGCCGCGGCGAGCAACGGGCTGGTCGCCGCCGCGGCGCGGACAGCCTCGGCCAGGGTCTCGGCCCGCGTCGGCGCGCCGGCGACCGCCAGCGACGCGGCCGCGAGCAGCAGTCGTCTATTCATGTCGCAGCGCCCACGCCGGGGTGGCGCGGCTCGCGCGAATCGACTGCGACAGCACCGTCACCACCGCGATCACCAACGTCAGCGCGCTCGCGCCAAGGAAGAACAGCGGGGACAAGGCGACGTGGTCGTCGAACCCAGCGAGCCACGTGCGCATCGCTACCCAGGCGAGCGGCCAAGCGATCAGATTTGCTAACAGCACCGGGCGCAGGAACTGCCCGACGAGCAGCTTGGCAACGTCGTTCGAGGTCGCTCCCAGCGTCTTGCGCACGCCGATCTCACGTGTGCGCCGGGCGGTGGTGAAGGACGCGAGGCCCCACAACCCCACACATCCGATCGCGACGGCCAGGATCGCGCCGATCGCGAACAGGTTCGCCATCTGCTGGTCGGACTTGCCGAGCCGGTCGAGCGCCTGCACAGCGGTGTAGCCGTCGAACGGCAGCCGCGGTACCGTTCCGCGCCACTCGGCCTGGGCGCGCTCGAGAAAGGTCTTGGTGTTGCCGTCGAAGCGGATCACGGCGATGCCGTTCTTCACCGTGCGCGCCGACAGGAGATAGAGCGTGGGCGACACCGGTCGGCGCGCCGAATCGACCCGCATATTCTCGATCACGCCGACGATCGTGCGCGGCCCCTCGGTGGGTCCCACCGTCCGGCCGATCGCGTCGGCGGGTGAGGCGAAGTGGAATGCGCGCGCCGCGGCGCGGTTGATCACCACGTTGGCGGGAGCGTTCGTGTTTGATCCATCCTGCGCGATGTCGGGGTCGCGGTCGGCCGGGCGCGCCGGGTCGAGCAGTCGCCCGGCGAGCAGCCGCGCACGCAGCGTCTCGAAATAGCCCTGCGACACCGAGTAGAACTCGATCGAGGGCCCGTACCCGGGCAAGCCGGGCACCGCATAGGTGTTTGCCGACACATAGTTGCCGATGCCGGGAACGCTGGTGCCCGCTGCCGCCGACCGAGCGCCCGGCAGTGCGGCGAAGCGGCGCAGCAGGTCGGTGCGCTGCGCCTCGTCCAGGCTGGCGCTGGCGTAGGAGCGGACCAGCAGCAGCTGCTGACGGTCGTAGCCGACGTCGGCGCTGCGGACGTGATGCGTCTGCGCGACGAGCACGGCGGTACCGACAATCAGCGCGATCGTCACCGCGAACTGGAACACGACCAGCGCCTCACGGACGCGCGCGCCGGCGTGGCCGCCGCCCGGGCCGCGCGCCGAGGCTAGCACCGCGGCGGCAGGGACGCGCGCTAGCACGATCGCCGGGTACAGGCCCGCCGTCAGTCCCACCACCAGCGCGAGCAGCAGCAGCGGCAGCAGCACGCCATCGACGCCGGCGTAGCGGATCGAGAGCGTCAGCCCGGTCGCCGCGTTGATCAGCGGCACGCCCAGCTCGGCGAGACCGAGCCCCAGCGCGGCGGCAGCCAGCGCGGTGACCACTGCCTCTCCGAGATAGTGACGCATTAGGGCGGCGCGATCGGCGCCGAGCACCTTCCGCATTCCCACCTCGCGCGCGCGCAGCCCGGCGCGCGCGGTGGCGAGATTGACGTAGTTCACCACGGCGACGAGCAGCGTCAGCAACCCGATGATGCCGAGTGTCGCCACCATCAGTCTGGAGCCGGGCGCCTCGAAATGGCGCGACGCGATCGGTCGGACGTTGAAGGCGAAACGATAGTCGGGGACCTCGGGAGTCTCGTTGGTGACGTGGCGCGCCGCCAGTGCCGGCAGCGCCGCCGCGAACCGCTCCGCCGCCTCCCGCCCGGGGAGCCGGACGAAGGTCTCGACGCTGTTGTAGTTCCACTGGTGGTTCGACTTATAATCGGGATCGGCAGGCGACTCCGAGTAGGTCATCGGCGCGATCAGGTCGAAGCGCAGCTCGGACGCGTCGGGCAGATCGGGGACGACCGCGACAACGCGATAATTGGTCTGCTGGCCGCGGCTCGTCACCGGCAGCGTGCCACCTAGCGCAGCGGTAGGGGAGCCGAAATATTTCGCGGCGGTGCGCGCGGTGATCACCAATTGGCTCGGATCGCGGAATAACGGCGGCAGCGCGCCCGCGACCGGGCTCAGCCGGAATACCGCGAACACGTCCGGGTCGACCGATGCGAGGCGCTCGCGCACGCCGATGCCGTCTCGGACCACCGCGACGTCGCGGCTCTCCACCCGCGTGCCGATCGTGCCGGGCAGGTCGGCGCGGATCGCGGTGAGCGCGGCGACTGGGGAGTTCTGCGTATGGGCCGCATCCTCCGGTGCGCCGGTGCCCGCCCCACCGACGAGGTAGAGGTCCTGCCAGCCCGGCAGCCACTTCTCGTATGAGGTCTCGAAGCGGACGTAGAGGCCGAGCACGAGGAACACCGCGATGCCGAGCGCCAGGCCGCCGATGTTGAGCGCGGCGTAGAGGCGGTGGCGGGTGAGCGAGCGCCAGAAGGCGACGAGCGTGAAGCGATCCATGTCGGCGCTCAGATCTGCCGCGCGACCGAGGCGACCACGCGCCCGTCGAGCATGTCGATCCGCCGCCCGACAAGGTCGGCGTGCGCTGGCGAATGAGTGACCATGACGATCGTCGCGCCGGCACGGTTCAGCGAATCGAGGATGCCCATCACCTGCGCGCCGTTCTCAGTGTCGAGGTTGCCGGTAGGCTCGTCGGCGAGGATCAGCTTCGGATCGCCCACCACCGCGCGCGCGATGGCGGCGCGCTGCTGCTGACCGCCCGAGAGCTGATGCGGATAGTGGCGTGCCCGATGCGAGATGCCGACCCGGTCCATCGCCGCCTCGACGCGCTGGCGCCGGTTGCCGCGACCGTCACGGCGATAGGCGAGGCCTAGCTCGATGTTCTCGGCGATGGTCAGCTCGTCGATCAGGTTGAAGCTCTGGAACACGAAGCCGAGCGTGCGCGCGCGGAACTGCGCCAGCGCGGTCTCATCCTCTCTCGCCAGGTCGTGGCCCTCGAACAAATACTGCCCGGACGATGGCCGGTCGACCGTGCCGAGCGTGTTGAGCAGGGTCGACTTGCCGCAGCCGGACGGCCCCATGATGGCGACGAACTCGCCCGCGCGAACGGAGAGGTTGATGTCGGCGAGGGCGGTGGTCTCCACCTCGTCGGAGATGTAGCGGCGCTGGATAGCCCGGAGCTCGATCACGAATATTCCCCTAGCTCAGGTTGATGATGGCGGCCTTGTTGAAGGCGCCGGTGTCGGAGGTGACGATCCGCTCGCCCGGCGCGAGGCCGGCGAGAATCTCCACCGACTCGGTGTTGCGAAGCCCTATGCGGATGGCGCGCCGGGTGGCGTGGCGGCCGCGGGCGTCGAGCACGTAGGCCACGGCGCCACCGTCGCTGTCGAGCCAGCCGCCTACGGGCGCGACGATGGTGGCGCGCGGTGTACCCAGTACGATCGTCGCGTCCATCGCCTGGCCGCGGTTCAGCCCGCGCGGCGGTGCGCGGAACGTCAGCTCGACGCGGAAGCGACCGTTAGTGACGGCAGGCAGCACCTTGCTCACGCTCAGCGCCGCGCCCTCGGTGGTGGCGCGCTGGCCGACCGCAACGCGGCCGAGAAAATACTGGTCGACGTCGGCGACTAACTTCCACGCGCCCTCGCTGTCGACCTGCCCAGCCGGATCACCCGGCTTGAGCGACTGGCCGGGCTGGATCGTGAAGTTGGTCAACCGCCCGGTCGCGGGCGCACGAAGCGTCAGCGAGTCCATACCGTCGCGCACCGCCGCGAGATTGCTCGACAGCCGCGCGCGCGTGTCCGCGAGGCGACGCGCCTGCAGGCCGGCGATGCCGCGCTCGGCCCCCTCGGCGCTGTGGAGCTGGCGCGAGCGGCGCCGCTGGTAGCTCGCCTCCTCCTGGTAGCTGCGCAGGCCAGCGTCGGACAGGAAGCCCTCCTGGTGGAGTTGCTCACGGATGATCAGGTCGCGGCGCGCCTTGATGAGATCATAGTCGGCGCCGGCGACCTGCGTGTCGCGGTCGCGCTGACCGCGCTCGAGGCTTAGGTCCTCTGCGGAGAGCTGCCCGAGCTGGCTCGCGATCTGCGCCTCGCGCGTCAGGATATCCAAACGGAGCTGCGGGTTGGCGAGCGTCGCCAGCGGCTGACCGGCGGTCACCGTGGCGCCGTCCTGGACCAGCAGACGCTGAACCTGGCCGCCCTGCACCACGCCCACCAAGGTGGTCAGCTGAGGTGCGACGGTGGCGCGGGTCGGGACATTGTCGTCGAACGGAGCGCGGCGCACCGCAGCGGTCTGCACGTCGGCGAGCGCGACATTGGCGGAGTCCGCCGCCGGCAGCCACCACCAGACCAAGAAGGCCAGTGCGACCGCGCCGGTGGCGAGCGCGACGCGCCGCCATCGCTTCGTGGCCCAGCGGCCGCGAGACGTGACGCGACGGTCCATCCCGGCGCCGCTCTCGGCGTGCGCGCCATCGGCCGCCGACAGCGCGCGATCAGTCACGGACGATGCCCGCGGCGCGCCGGGCGCGATTCAGCGCACGCTCGCGGCACGTCGGGTCGACGGCGTAGCGCTGCCACACGCTGGCGGCACAGACTTGGCTGGCCGCGCCGGCGAGACGGCGCTCGAAGGTGGCGCGGCCGGCCGGTCGGCCGAGGTCGAGGTCGGCGTAGCTGACATGGGCGGTACGCATCTGCTCGACCTCGCTCGACTGCGCCGTCGCGGGGGCGGCAGCGAGAACGAGCGTGACGGCGCCGGCGATGCTCAACAGCGAGCAGAGGGCGCGTTGCGCGTTGGTGATCATGAGCTTTCTCCTTCTCACGTCGGCGTTGGCGTCGACGCAGGGAGACGTTGCAGGCACCGTGCCAATTGCTCGTCGTCGAGGATGGGGTCGCATGGCGCGGGCGCCTCTGGCCGAAACGTGTCCATTCTCGGACAGTCCTGCGTCCGCGAGCGGACAATCGCACCGCGCGGTCCGACCCTGCGCCTCGTCGCTCCTCTTTGGCATGCATCTTGATCTGTTGGCAGACATGCCCGCACTTAGCTCCATGGACTCGCTCCGCTTCGATCGCTGTCTGGTCATCGACGATGACGAGGATATCCTGCTCTCGGCCAAGTTGCTGCTCGGGCGGCTGTTCCGCCGCGTCGACACCGCCGACAGGCCCGATGAGACGCCGGCGATGATCGCCGCAGGGGGGTATGACGCGGTCCTGCTCGACGCCAATTTCGCCCGCGGTGCGACCGACGGGAGCGAGGGCTTTCGCTGGCTCGGTGCGATTCTGCGCGCCGATCCCAGGGTCGCGGTCGTCATGATTACCGCTCACACCAGCGTGGCCGTTGCCGTCGCGGCGATGAAGCAGGGAGCGACCGACTTCGTCTCCAAACCCTGGAACAACGACAGGCTGCTCGCCACCGTCGCCAACGCCGCGGCACTCGGCCGCTCTCGCCGCGACGCCAGCGCGGGCGCGGCGGCGACGGGGTCGACGCTGCTGGGCGACTCACCGGCGATGGCGCGCGTCCGCTCGCTGATTGAGAAGGCCGCGCCGACTGACGCCAACGTGATGATCCTGGGCGAGAACGGCACGGGCAAGGAGCTGGTCGCGCGCGAGCTGCATCGCCTGTCGCGCCGCGCCGAAACGGCGATGGTGACGGTCGATTTGGGCGCGGTGTCCGAGACGCTGTTCGACAGCGAGCTCTTTGGTCACGTCAAGGGAGCCTTCACCGACGCGCGTGCCGACCGGCCGGGGAGGCTGGCCGCGGCGAACGGATCGACGCTGTTCCTCGACGAGGTCGGCAACCTGCCGCTCCACCTCCAGCCCAAATTGCTCACCGCGCTGGAGCAGCGCCGCGTCACCCCGGTCGGCGCCAACGCGCCGGTCGACATCGACGTGCGCGTCGTCTCCGCCACCAACCTGCCGCTGTCGGAGCTGGGCGACGAGGCGCGCTTCCGCCAGGACCTCCTGTTCCGCCTCAACACCGTCGAGATCGAGCTGCCGCCGCTGCGCGAGCGGCGCGACGACATCGCGCCGCTGCTCGCGCGCTTCCTCGACGATTATGCCGCGCGCTACGCCAAGCCGGTCCGCGCGCTCCCGGCGGAGGTGCTCGCCGAGCTGGTGGCGCATGACTGGCCCGGCAATGTCCGCGCCTTAAGGCACGCCGCCGAGCGCGCCGTGATCCTGGCCGAGGGCGACGGCTATCGTCTGGTCGACTTCCCGCTCACCCGCGGCGCGCCCGCGGCCGCCGCCACACCCGCGTCTCCGTCGGAGGGTGGCGGCGAGCTCAACCTCGACCGCGTCGAGCGGCAGGTCATCGAGGAGGCGCTGCGGAAGAACGGCTTCAACATCTCGCTCGCCGCGACCGCGCTCGGCCTCTCGCGCGGCGCGCTCTACCGCCGGATGGAGAAGCACGGTCTCTAGCCACTCGCTCGCGCTGCGCCTCGCGCTACGCGCCGCGCTGTTCCTCGCGCTGGCGACGGTGACCGCGGTGCTGGTGGCGTGGTGGCGCGCGCCGACCGCTGCGCTGCTCTGCGCCGGCGCCACCGTCGCCGCCGGTGCGGCGGTGTGGCGACTGATCGATCAGGGCAACGCCGAGCTGGCGCGCTTCGTCGCCGCGCTGGAGCGGGGTGATCTCAGCCAGTCCTTCTCGCGCCCGCGCCGCGGGGCCGGTTTCGACGATCTCGGCGCCGCTTATGATCGCGCGATGTCACGCCTGCGGGATGAGCGCGCCGCCACGCTCGGCAAGGTCCGCTTCGCCGAGGCGCTGGTGGATGGCGCCCCGGTGGCCCTGCTGCTGGTCGAACAGGACGGAAGCGTTCATTTCACCAACAAGGCGGCACGCCGCCTGTTCGGGCGCGACCGGCCCTGCCCGGCGGACGCACTGGTGCGCTACGGTCGTGACTTCGCGGATGCGGTCGCGCGCACCGCACCGGCACCGACGCGGCTGGCGCATCTCGCGCTCGGTGGCCTGCCGCAGCGGGTGGCGATCGACGTGACCCTGCTGGAGGCGCCTGGCAGCGCGCCGCGGCGTATCGTCGCGTGCAAGGTGATCCAGGCCGAACTCGACGGTGCCGAACTGGCGGCGCAGGTGGATCTCGTCCGCGTCCTCACCCATGAGATCATGAACTCGCTGACGCCGGTGACCTCGCTCGCGCAGCTCGTCGCCGCGGCGATGGCGGACGACGGCGCCGATCTCGCCGACGCGCGGCTCGCAGCCGCGGCGCTGGCGCGGCGTGCGGGCGAGCTGGAGCGGTTCGTCGGCAGCTACCGTCAGTTCAGTGAGGCGCCGGTGATCGCGGCGGAAGCGGTCGATTTGGTCGAGTTGCTCGACGAGGTGGCGCGGCTGTTTCGCGCCAGTGCCGCGGGTGGGGGAGCGACGCTCGCGCTCACGGTCACGCCGGCGTTGCCGGCGCTTCGCGGTGACCGCGGACTGCTGTCGCAGGTGTTGCTCAACCTGCTCAAGAACGCGGGCGAGGCGGCCGCGCCGACCGCGTCGATCACGGTGACGGCGACGCCCACGGAGGATGACCACGTGCGACTCGTCGTGCAGGACAATGGGCCGGGCATCCCCCCGTCGTTCGTACATGACGTCTTCCTCCCCTTCTTCACGACAAAGGCGGAGGGTACCGGGATCGGCCTCAGCTTCGCGCGTCAGGTGGTGTTGCTTCACGGCGGTCAGATCGGCGCACAGCCAGGGCCTCCCGGCCATGTCGAGCTTCTGCTTCCGCTCGCGCCATAAGGTTTGTTATGGATCGAGGTGAACAAATGTCGGAATTTGGGAAGTGGTCGGTGCGTCCTGAGTAGTCAATATTGGGTCTAACCGCGGGACATGAAGCCTCTGCGACGAGGCGAGATAAGCGAGTCTCGCCTCGACACGTCGCTATCGCAGAATGTTGGTCTTCGCGAGTTCCAGCACCTCGTCGCCGCGACCCGAGATGATCGCCTTCATCATGTACAAGCTGAAGCCCTTGGCTTGTTCAAGCCCGATCGCTGGCGGGATCGACAGTTCTTGCGTCGCGGTGACGACGTCGACCAGCGCCGGGCCCGGATGCGCGAACGCGTCGCGCAACGCGCCTTCTAGCGCGTCCGAGCTCTCGACGCGGATGCCGCGCAGGCCGGCGGTGCTCGCCATCTCGGCGAAATTGGGATTTTTCAGATCGACAGCGCTGTCGACGTAGCCGCCCGCCTTCATCTCCATCGCGACATAGCCGAGCGTGCCGTTGTTGAGCACGACGATCTTGATCGGCAGATCGAGCTGCACCGCCGACAGCATGTCACCCATCAGCATGGCGAAACCGCCGTCGCCCGACAGCGACACCACTTGCCGGCCGGGGCACGCTGCCTGCGCGCCTAGCGCCTGCGGCATCGCGTTCGCCATCGAACCATGATTGAGCGAGCCGAGGATGCGCCGTCGGCCGTTGGTGATGAAGTAGCGCGCCGCCCAGATCACCGGCGTGCCGACATCGGCGGTGAGGATCGCGTCGTCGTCGGCGACCTTGTTCAACACCTTGGCCAGGAATTGCGGGTGGAGCGGCGTGTTCGCGGGTCGCGGCGTGGCGAGATCGTCGAGCTTGGATCGGGTGCTGGCGTAATGCTTTCGCGCCGAGTTCAGAAACTTGGGCGATCGTTTGCCTGAGAGCTGCGGTAGCAACGCGCCGATAGTCTCGCGCACATCGCCCAGAACGCCGAGGGTGAGTGGAATGCGCCGCCCGAGCGCGCCAGGATCGCGATCAACTTGCGCCACCTGAGCGCCGGCTGGATAGAAGTTGCGATACGGGAAGTCGGTCCCAAGCATCAGCAGCGTGTCGCAATCTTTCATCGCATGATAGCCGGACTCGAAACCGAGGAACCCTGTCATTCCGACATCGAATGGGTTGTCCCATTCGAGATGTTCCTTGCCGCGATAGGCGTGGACGACTGGCGCCTGGAGCGCGTCGGCGAGCGCGACCACCTCGTCATGCGCCCCAGCACACCCCGAGCCGCACAGCATGGTGATCATCCCCGAACCGTTGAGTAGCGACGCCAGCTTCGCGATCTCGCCTGAGTCGGGCACCAGCCGGGCAGGGGCAGGCGGCGTGAAGGTGGCTGACGTGCCTTTCGGCACCTCCAGCAGCGATACGTCGCCTGGCACGACCAGCACGGCGACCCCGCGCATCCCCAGAGCGGTCCGCATCGCGCGGTGGAGCAGCTCGGGCATCTGCGCCGGGTTGGTCACCATCTCGCAAAAATGGCTGCATTCCCGGAACAGCTCGGTCGGGTGCGTCTCCTGGAAATAGCTCAGCCCGATCTCGGATGACGGGATATGACTGACGATCGCGAGCACCGGCTGGCGACCGCGATGGCAGTCGTACAGCCCGTTTATAAGGTGGAGATGTCCCGGCCCGCAGCTTCCCGCGCACACAGCAAGCGTGCCCGACGCCGCGGCCTCGGCGCCGGCCGCAAACGCGCCGGCCTCTTCGTGGCGAACGTGCATCCACTCGATCGTGCCCAGCCTGCGCAGGCTGTCGTTGATCGCGTTGAGGCTGTCGCCCGTCACGCCCCAAATACGCTTCACCCCGGCGCTGGCGAGCGTGGTTGTGAGCAGATCGGCGATCGTCATGGCCATCGAGTATTCCTTTGCGAGCAGCGCGGTCAGCGGATCGGGAGCGCTGCACGCCACAACGCGTCACCTAAGCTGCCGCCGCATACCCTATGCCACAGGCATTCAGCTCAACCCTTAGGTGCTCGGACCCGGTCAAGCCTTCGGATGGATCGATGGCCGCCCTTTGGAAGCGATTGAGCAACGGGAAACGGCTTCTTCTGGGTCTCAGCCGGTGCCTCCTAGAGCGGTTCCTTCAAGAGCGGCTAATGTACCTACAACCCCTAGATCAACGACCTTAAGAAAGACGCGCTTGGCCCCCTGCGCGTCGCCCGTCCGGCTTAGTTCAGCGTGCGCCCGCAGGAACGCCGTGCTCCACGCTGAGGTAATCAGCGCCGCTGCCAGAAAGGCAGTGTTTTCGTCGTCTCCTCCGGTCGACTCCTGCCGCAGGAAGGCCGCCAGATCCTGGACGAAGTGGTCGCGGATCTGCCGCGCGCGCGCCTTCAACGTTTCGCTAGCCTGTGCTGTCTCAACGAACACCCGCGTATCTTCGAACAAGGGAAAGGCTTCTGACGGCTGTTCGATCATCTGATGCGCGAGGGCACCCAGCGCTTCGATCGGCGAGCTGCCCGGCGTGCGTGACCGCATCGCCTCGAATGCCAGCGTGCGCGCTTCCTCCTCGCGGTCGAAGAACATGTCCTCCTTGCGGGGAAAATGGTTGAACACCGTCATGCGGCCAACGTCAGCGGCGTTCGCGATCTCGTCGATGGTCACCTGATCGAACCCGCGCTCCATGAACAGGCGCGTTGCGACGTCAGAGATCGCCTGGCGAGTGGCCATGCGCTTGCGGGTACGCCGGTCTGGCCGCAGGTCATCGTTGGTATTGCACATTAACATGTACTCGGTATATGGTCGGATCTCGTCCAGATTGGGGATGTTCTGATGGTGCCGTCAACCCGTAACGAGATTGGGGCAGGAGTAAGTCGCCCCGAGGTCCTCATCAGCGGCGCCGGCTTCGCCGGCCTGGCGACCGCCTTCGGCCTGAACCGTCTCGGCTATCAGGTCACCGTCGTGGAGGCGGCTGCAGGAGTTCGGCGCGGTGGCACGCCTGTCGATATCGAGGGGGAGACGATCACGATCCTGGAGCGGATGGGGCTCGCGGACCTCGTTCGTGCCAAGGCACTGCCGTCCCGCCGCTTCGAGTTCAAGAACGCGGACAATACAACGCTGGGTTCGATCGGGGTTAGCGGCGATCAAGCCTCTGAGACACGGTACGAGATCCATCGCGACGATCTGCTCGACATCCTGTACGGCGCGGTGGCGAACGACGTCACCCTATTGTTCGGGAGATCGATCTCGAGCCTCGACGAGCGCGCCGACAGTGTCTCGGTCACCCTGGACAACGGCGAGCGCCGCGACGTCGCGTTAATCGTGGGATGCGACGGCAACCGATCGAACACGCGGCGGCTTGTCTTCGGGGACGGAGACCAGTTCACCCATTTCATGGGCGGGTATTTCTTCCTGAAGGTCGTGCCAGAGACCGGGTAGCTGGCCGCTGACACGACGGAGGTCTATCGCGCGCCAGGGCGAATGGCGATGCTCAACGGCTACGACGACCGGACCGACATCGGCTTCGGTTTCCGCACCGACGCCGAGATCGCCTATGACTATCGCGACCGCTCGCAGCAGCAGCGGCTGATCCAGCAGCGGTGCGGCGATTTGGGTTGGAAGGTGCCAGCCATGCTGGCCTCCGTTGCGGGCGACGATGATTTCTACTTCGACCGGATCAATCAGATCCGGATGCCGTGTTGGTCTCGTGGGCGGGTCGTTCTGGTGGGCGACGCGGGCTACTGCGTCTCTCCGCTCGCTGGTCTAGGCGGCTCGATGGCGATCATCGGCGCGGGTCGCCTGGCAGCCGCTTTGGAGCGATATCCCGACGATCATGCTTCAGCGTTCCGTCATTATGAGGACGAGTTGCGGCCGTTCGTCGAGCAGATCCAGCAACGGGCGGCGGACGAAGGCATGTCGACGATGTGTCCGGCCGACGAGGCGGAGCTCGCCGCTCGCGATCGAGAGATCGCCGCGGGTCACATGGGCTGGTGACCCCAGTCAGTCGAACAGATGGCTGCCAGGAACGCCATGTGCATCGACTGCCGAGATTAACGACTGACGGAAGTTGGGAACTGGGAAGGGCGCCTGCAGTGACCGCTTATAGGTCGAGAACGCTACAGTCGTCCCGCGCAGAAGGCCATCAGATTGCGGCCGGTCTGGTGGCGGGGGCTGGCAGGTTCTATAGATCAGCAATGACGATCTCTCTTCGCTCAGTGCAAGTCGGGCAGGCAGCTCCGCTCGGTCCCAACGGTGTTCCCAGCGGCTTCATCAAGCTTCCAATCGACCACCGCGTAGGGCTGGATGCTCTGGGGCTGTTGGGCGATGAGCAAGCTGACCTTACGGTTCACGGCGGACCAGAAAAGGCCGTCTATGGTTACGCCAGCGAGCATTACGCTGCCTGGCGGTCAGAGTACCCGGAGCACGCCGACCTCCTCGTCCCAGGCGCCTTTGGTGAGAACCTGACCATCGACGGCTTGCATGAGGAGCGAATCCGAGTCGGAGACGTGCATGGGATCGGGAGTGCGCTGTTGCAGGTCTGTCAGCCGCGGCAGCCATGCTTCAAGCTGGCGCTTCGCTTCAGCGACAACCGGCTGCCGAAGGCCATGGTCAAATCCGGTCGCGCGGGGTGGTACTACCGAGTGCTGCAGACCGGAAAACTGGCCGCAGGCGACGAGGTCAGGCTGGTCGAGCGGCCGCAGCCTGACTTCCCCTTCTCGCGCCTGGTCTCCATCATAAACCACGGCGACGCGACAGCCGAAGAAAACGAATCGCTGGCAGCGATGTCGGAGGTAGCGGCCTGGATCCGCACGCGAGCGCAAGACAGGATAGGTAGGACGGCCTGAACGGCCGCGACTGAACCTGCTAACCTGAACCGACGTCCGGTTCGGGAGTAGCACTGGAGCGGTGCTGAACGGCCGAAACTGGGTCGAGGGCTCCACAACACTGATAACCCGGCCGTCCTTGAGCGATGTCGTCAGCAATCCTTGGGCGTGAGCATCTCATTGAGTCGACGCGAGAGCAGCTCCTGATAGCCGTCGTTGGTTCTGACGATCATGCGAATAGGATAGTCCAGCGCCATCACCTCTGCGGGGACGGCGACGAGCGCGAACGTGGCGAGCGCGTCGGCCAGCGTTGCGGTGGGCGCGATCACGCTGGCTGAGACGGCGGCGTGCGCGGGCGGTCGCCCGGTGCGCGAGTCGAGGTTATGCGCGCCGCGGACGTAGGTTCCGGAGGTGGCTACCGCGAGCTGATGCGCGGCTACGCGCAGCGGCGGTACGCCCGCTCCCGCCGGCGCCTCGAGATCGACCCACCACGGGTCGCCGTCAGGTCGCCACCCGCGACCGACGAGCTCGCCGCCGATTTCCACGAGACAGTGCCGAACGCCCAGCTCGCCCAGCAGATCGGCGACGGCATCGACCGCATAGCCCTTGGCGATGCCCGACAGGTCGAGCCGAACGCCCCCGGGCTGGTACAGCCGTCGCCGCGGCGCATCCCACGCCAGCCGGCGCCATCCACTTCGTGCGAGCGCGTCCGCGATCTCTGGCGGACTCGGCGCGGCGCGCGCGCCCGCTGGCCCGAAGCCCCAGAGGTCGACCAGGGCACCGATCGCCGGGTCGAACGCGCCGTGGCTACGCTCCGCCAGCGCGAGCGCCAGATCGACCACGCGCGCGAGGTCTGCGGGCACCTCATGCCAGCTGTTCGCGGGCGCGTCGTTGAAGCGCGACAGTGCCGAGCCGGGCTCCCAATGACTCATCTGCTCGACGAGCGCCGCGAGCCGTGCCGTGATCGCTGTAGCGACCGCGGCCGGCGCGACCCGGCCGGCGTAGCGCACGCGCCAAGTTGTCCCCATCGTCTCGCCCTCGACCAGCTCGACCCGCGCGGCGGGATCGTGCGACGCCAGCGCCGCCGGATCGGTCGTCGGCGGTAGCGCGAGCCGGGGCGCCGGCATCAGGGCGTCATCACCTCGAGCGTGGTGGTGTAGCTCATCCGCCGCTGCGTCGCGCGCGGCGCGGTCGCGCGCGCGTCGGTCAGCGTCGCGTTGAGCCAGTACATGCCCGCGCTCAGCCACTCGATCGCGAGCGTGCCGTCCGCCGCTGTGGTCAGCTCGCGGGCGCCCTCGGCGTCGCGGTAGCGCTTGCCGCCGGGCACCACGATAACCTTGAGCGCGGCGGCCGGCTGGCCGTCGACCAGGAAGCGGAAGCGGGCGGTCTCACCCGCGACCAGTTCGTCGGGGTGGGTGACATAGTCGATCTCGAGCCCCTTGCCGCTCGGCCGCAGTACGGTGCGGGTCGGCTCGCCGGCGGTGACGAAGATCTCGTTGCGCGCCGACGTCTCGGTCAGGCGCACGTCGGTCGCGTCGGCGGGGATGTCGGCGACCGTCAGCGGCGGCTGGCGCGGCCCCCCGTCGCTCGTCGGCGGGCCGCCGCGACCGCCGATGCGCTTCTCCACGCCCCCGACCTTGAAGCTGCCCATCATTCCCGACATTTCACTGCCGATCTTCCAGGTGCCGGGCTTGTCGAGGCGGACGTCGAACACCGAGCGGTAGCGCCCGGTAGCGCCGTTCTGGAGCGTCCCCGGCGTGCCGTCGGGCTGCCAGACCCGCACGGCCTCGAGCCGGCCGGGCTGGTGGTCGGCGTAGAACAAGTCGTTCGACACCGCGCTGTCGACCGTGACCCAGCCGTCGGTGCCGGAGAAGATCGTGCCCGAAGGCAGCAGCCACATGCGATGCGCCGAGACGGCGGCCGGCAGCGCGAGCAGCGCCGCGGCGACGAGGAAGCGGGAACGTGCGATCATGTTAGGACCTCCGGGAGGATCAGCGGGCGGTGACGGTGACGGCGCCGAGCTCGTGGGTGCCGCTGGCGCGCGCGGCGCCGGGGACCGTGAGCGGCACCTGGACCAGCTCGCGTCCACCGGTCTCGCGCGCCGCCTCGACGTGGAGGACATAGGCGCCCGGGCGGACGTCGGCGGGCAGCGCGATGGTGTGGACGCCGGGCGGTCGCGTCGCGCCGCTGATGCCGTCGGCGGGGAGATGCAGGCTGCGTCCGCCCTTGCGCCACCAGCCGCGCAGGTCGGCGAGCCACTTGGTGCCGGGCTCGGCGCCGCTCTTCTTCACGTCGTACCAGAGCGCGAGCGTCCGCGCCGGCCCACCGCCCGCGGGCTCGAGCCAGACCGCGACGTAGGGCGATGGTATTCGGCGACGGCGAGACGCGGCACCGTGACGCTGACGGTACCCGCTGCGGCGGGGGTCGCCACGGTGCCGGCGGCGAGCACGAGCAGGGAAGGGCGCATGGCGGTGTCTCCTCAGTGGATCAGGAAGAGCGCGATCAGCGCCGGCGCAGCGAGGCCGAGCGCGATGAGCGGCCAGGTGGCGCGGCGATGGCGTGCATGGAGGTGGAGCAGCAGCAGCCCGGTCAGCGTGAACAGCACGCACGCCGCCGCGAACAGGTCGATGAACCAGAACCAGGCGGCGCCGGCGTTGCGCCCCTTGTGCAGGTCGTTGAGGTAGGAGACCCAGCCCCGGTCGGTGATCTCCGCCGTGATCGCCCCGGTGACGCGGTCGACGCTGACCCAGGCGTCGCCGCCGGGGCGCGGCAGCGCGACATAGACCTCGCCCTCGGACCATTCGGCCGCGCGCGCGGTCGGGGCGACACCGACCGCGCCCGCGACCGCCTCGGCAACCGCGAGCGGCAGCGGCGCGTCCTTGGCGTGCACACCGGAGAGCTGGTGCCGCAGCGCCGCGGGCAGCACCGCGGCGCGCTCGGTGACCACGGGCGTGGCGGCGATGCTGGCGGCATGGTTGAGCGTGATTCCGGTGAGCGCGAACAGCAGCATCGCCACCAGCGACACCGCCGCGCTGACCCAGTGCCAGGTGTGGAGCTGCTTGAGCCACCACGAGCGCCAGCGTCGCGCGGCCGGCCGGCGCGCCGCGACGCTCACGCGTCGGCCCAGCGGCGCAGCAAATTGTGGTAGACGCCGGTGAGCTGCACCACCGCCGCATCGCCTTGGCCCCGGTCGGTCGCGACCGCCTGGATCGCGCGATCGAGCTCGAACAGGGTGCGGCGCTCGCCGTCGTCGCGCACCATCGACTGCAGCCAGAAGAAGCTCGCCACCCGCTCGCCGCGCGTCACCGGGGTGACGCGGTGCAGGCTGGACGCGGGATAGAGCACGAGGTGGCCCGCCGGCAGCTTGACCGACTGTGGCCCGAACTGGTCCTCGATCACCAGCTCGCCGCCGTCATAGGCAGCGGGATCCTCGAGGAAGAGCGTCGCCGACAGGTCCGAGCGGAGGCGGAAGTCGGTCCCGCGCTTCATCCGGATCGCGTTGTCGACGTGGAGGCCGAAGTCCTCGCCACCGGCGTAGCGGTTGAACAGCGGCGGGAAGACCTTGAGCGGCAGCGCCGCCGCGACGAACAGCGGCGTGCGCCCGAGCGCGTCGAGGATCATCCCGCCCGCCTCGCGCGCGGCGGCCGAGTCCTCGGGCAGCTGGCGGTTGCGCTTGGCGAGCGCCGACTGCAGGCCCGAGGTGACGTTGCCGTCGACCCACTCGCCGGCGTCGATGATCGCGCGGACGCGCGCGAGCGCGGCGGCGTCGAGCACGTCGGGGATGGCGATCAGCATGCGCGTGCTCCGTCCAAGACCGTCACCGCGCGGCTCAGAAGTTGTAGAAGAGGCTGAGCACCGCCGAGCGCGCGTCGCCGGGCACCGCCCAGCCGTTGTTGCGCACTCCCGTGTAATAGCGCTCGTTGCCGACGTTCTGGACGTTGAGCTGCGCGGTCAGCCCGCCCGCGAAGGTGTAGGCGAGATAGGCGCGGTGGATAAGGTAGTCGTCCACCAGCGGCTGTGAGGGCGCCGCGAGCGACGCGGCGGCGACGGCGAAGCCGCCCTGGTAGGTCAGGCCGTATCCGAGCTCGAGCCCGAACGGGAGGCGGTAGGTGGTGAACAGGCTGCCGGAGTGTTCGGGCGTCTGGGTCAGCCGGCTGCCGCGCTGCGGGTCGAGCACCGCGGCCGAGTTGCCGCAGGTCGTGCTCGGCGCGGCGAGGCAGCGGTCCGACACCGACTGGCGGATCGTGCCGTCCAGATAGGTGTAATTGGCGAAGATCGTCCAGGCCGGTGCGATCGCGCCCGAGGCGCCCAGCGCGACCCCGTCGACACGGCTGCGACCGTCGAGCACCTGTGTCGACGAGGGCAGCGCCGGGTCGACCGACGGGACGCGGTAGTTGGTGCGCTCGTTGCGGAACACCGCGGCGGTGAGCTCGAGCCGCCCGAACACGCTCGCCTTCACCCCGGCCTCGTAGTTGCGCGCGGTCTCGGGCGCGACCTGGCATGGATCGTAGGTGACGGCGGCACCGTTGATCACCTGCACCACCGGCGCGCCGCAACCGAGCCTGACCGTCGTGGACGAAGGCGTCTTGGCATTGCCGTAGCTGGCATAGACGCTCACCTGCTGCGCGGGGTGCAGCACCACGCCGCCGCGATAGGAGAAGAGGCGCTCGCGGCTCTGCTGCGGCCGCTGGGCGAGTTCGGTCACCTGCGTCGCGCCGGGCGGCACGACCGCCAGCGGCAGGTTGCGGAAGGTCGCGTGCTGCGACTCCCAGCGTACGCCGCCGTTCAGCTCGATGAAGCGGCCGAGTTCGAGCGTGTCGAAGGCATAGACGGCGAGGTTGCGCGTCTCGCCGCGCGCCTGCGCGGTGACGGTGCGATGGAGCGGCCCGCGCCACCTCGTATCGGGGTCGGTGATCGACAGGACCGGCAGCGGTGTCACCGCCGAGCCGTCGGCGTTGCGCAGCAGCGACGCGGTCGTGATCGCGTAATCCTCGATCGCGCCCGAGAAGCCGAGATTAAGTGTGTTGCGGAGACCGCCCTCGGCGCCGGTCGCGACGCGCAGGTCGGTCTGGTTGTAGAGTAGCTGCGCTTCCTGGTCGCGGACCAGGCCGCGCGGTCCCGACGGCTGCCACTGGCCGGGCGCGAGGCCGGCGGGGCAGGCGGCGCCGGTCGGTTGGAGCGCGACCCCCGCGAGGCAGAAGGTGCCCTGCGGAGCGCTGGTGACGCCGTTCTGCACGACGTGCTGCCAGCGTGTCAGATTGCGCACCGACACCGCCTCGCTGACCGCGTGGCGGAAGGTCGCGGTCGCGCGGTCGAGCACCTGATCCTGCTTGTCGAGGTTGACGATGCCGTAATAGTCCGAGCGGTCGACACCTGGCAGCGGGCCGCTCGACAAAGCGGTACGGAAGAAGGGCACGCCGTAGTAGGGCGTGTTGTCGTCCTCCTGGTGGACATAGGCGAGCGTCAGGCTGGTCGGCCCGTCGATCCCGATCGTCACCGCGGGCGCCACGCCCCAGCGCTCAAACTTCTCGACGTCGCGTCCCGGCACGTCGTTGCGGTGATAGGCGGCGTTGAGCCGCACCGCGACGTCGTCGCCGACGCGCTTGTTGGCGTCGATCGCAGCGCGGTAGTAATCGTCGGTGCCGATCGAGCCCTGCACGACGGTGAGATCGCGCGGCGTCGGCACCTTCGACACCAGGTTGATGGTGCCGCCGACCGAGCCCGAGCCGTTGAAGACGCTGTTGGCGCCGTTGTAGACCTCGATCTGCTGGAGGTTGAACGGGTCGGTGCGGCTGTACTGGCCGCTGTCGCGCACCCCGTCGACGGTGATGTCGTTGGTGGCGGAATAACCGCGCAGGTTGATGTTGTCGCCATAGCCGCCGCCCCCCTCGCCGGCCCCGAAGGTGATGCCGGGGATGGTCTGCAGCGCGTCGCGGAGCGTCTGGAGGTTCTGCTTACGAATGGTCTGGTCGTTGAGGACCGTGACCGTCTGGGGCAGGTCGATCAGCGCCGAGGTAGCCTTCGGGCTCTCGAGCTTAGCCGGCTCGGCGGGTGTCCCGTTGACGATGATGTCGTCGCGCCCATCAGTGCGATCCTGCGCCGCGATCGACGCGCCCGTGCCGGGATCCGCCGCGGCAGGCGCGGAAGCGATAAACCCGACGCACGAGAGCGCCAGGAAGGTCGGTCCATTTTTCAACATTGTAGCCCCCTGCTGCAGCAGCGATATTGCGAGCTAATTGCAGTGTCAAGGCTAATGAGAATCGTTCGCGATCTATCGTGCTGTCCACGAAGGTCCGATTACGGAAGATATAAAGCTTCCTTTATGTCCTGCTTGACGCGCCGCCTCCGCTGGTCGATGCGACGCAGGTCAAGGTTCTTCGGTCGGCTCGCCGCGCCGAAGCTAAGACGGGAAGCCGGTGCGATGCCGGCGCTGCCCCCGCAACTGTGAGCGGCGAGCAGGTGGTCGTTCCGTGTCACTGGTCGCGCTCGCGCGGCCGGGAAGGCCAGACCATCCGCACCGACCCGCGAGCCAGGAGACCTGCCTCGACGCCATAACGTCCACCGGCGGGGTGCCCGGTCTGGCCGCTCGCATGCCGCGGCCGGGCCTCCCGTCCGCGCGCGCCGGTGTCTGGTCCGCGTGCCCCGTCCTTCATCGGGGTATATGAAGATGATCGCCACCCACCGCCCGGCGACGCATGTCGCCGCACTGCTGCTCGTCACCTGTTCCTCCGGCGCGCTGGCACAGGACGACGATCGCGTACCGCCGCGCGACGACATCCTGGTCGTCGGCCGCGGTGACGGCGCGCTCGGCCGACCGAGCGCGACCGGCAGCCGCCTCGGCCTCACGCCGCTCGAACTGCCCGCCAGCGTCGCGACCGTCGGCGGCGACGCGATCCGCGCCCGCGGCGATCTTACCGTCGTCGAGGCGGTGTCGCGCGCGCCCGGCATCACCGCCGCGGCCAATGCCGGGAACGGCAACACCGCGCTCGCCGCGCGCGGCTTCGTCGGCCAGGGCTCGGTGCTGCAACTGGTCGACGGCATCCGGCTGTTCCCGGTCGCCGGCACGATCACCTTCCCGACCGATCCCTGGACCGTCGACCGGATCGAGGTGCTGACCGGTCCCGCCTCGGTGCTCTACGGCCAGGGCGCGCTCGGCGGCGCGGTCAACGTCGTCTCGCGCACGCCGAGCGACACTGCACGCTACGACGCGGAGCTGAGCTACGGCGCGCAGGACACATGGCATGTCGCGGCGGGAGCGGGCGGTCCGCTCGGGGAGATGCTGGGCTACAGGCTGGACGCGAGCTACCGCACCTCGGAGGGCTGGGTCGATCGCGGTGACAACCACAGCCTGGCGCTGTCGGGCGCGCTGCGCCTCGCGCCGAGTGAGCGGCTCACCGTCACGCTGCGCGGCGACTATGGCGACGTCGCGCCGATGCGCTACTGGGGCACGCCGCTGATCGACGGCCGGCTTGATCCGCGCAACCGGCGCCGCAACTACAACGTCGCCGACGCCGACATCCGCTTCCGCGACGATCGCCAGACGCTCGTCGCCGAGTGGGCGGTCAGCGACGCGGTGACGCTCACCAACGCCGCCTATCGGCTCGCCAGCAAGCGCAGCTGGTACGACCTCGAGAGTTACGCCTGGGCGCCGGCGGACGGTCGGCCCAACGGCGTTATCGAACGCTCGGACAATCTCGGCATCGCCCAGGACGTCGCGCAGTACGGTGACCAGGCCAGCGTGAAGCTGAGCACACCGCTGGGCGGCGGCTTCGCCAACGACCTGGTGCTCGGCGCCGAGGTCAATCGCGTGAACCTGCGCTACTCGAACAACTTCGCCGTCGCGGATCAGGCGGATACGGTCGACCCATTCACTTTCGCTCCCGGTATGCTGGAGGACCGCGCGGCGACGCTGCCGCGCTATCGCACGACCACGACCGAGTGGAGCATCTTCGGCGAGGACCGGCTGCGGCTGTCGCGTCGGCTCTCGCTGGTCGGCGGCTTCCGCTACGAGGAGGATGGGGTGCGCCGCCGCACCATCCTCTACGACGCGGCCGGAGCCCCAGTGGGCGAGGCGAACGCCTTCCCGGGCAGCGCGCGGGAGAAGAGGTTCCGCGACGCGACCTGGCGCGTCGGCACCGTCTACCAGCCCGCGCAGAGCGTCTCGCTCTACGCGCAATATGCCACGGGCATGGATCCCGTCGGCACGCTGACCACCTTCACCACCAGCGCGACGCAGTTCGCCTTCACCAATGCCAAGGGCGACCAGGTTGAGGCGGGCGCCAAGGCGGCGCTGCTCGGCGGACGCGTCAACGTGACACTCGCCGGCTATCGCATCGTGAAGAACGACCTGGCCGCGCAGCGCGTCACCAACGGCCCGCTCGAGCAGATCGGACGTCAGTCGTCGAAGGGGATCGAGGCGGCGCTGTCACTCGCGCTGACTGGCGGCCTCTCGGTCGAGGCGAACGGGACGGTGCTCGACGCCCGCTTCGACGACTTCCTCAGCGGCAACGCTGATCTCGCCGGCAACACGCCGCCGAACATGCCCGAGCGCGCCGGCAACCTGTGGCTCACCTGGCAGAGTCGCCGCGGCGTTCGCGCACAAGCGGGTCTGCGCCACGTCGGCGCGCGCTTCGTCGACTCGGCCAACAGTGCGCGGGTGCCCGCCTACACCCTCGCCGACGGCGGCCTCTCGTTCGCGATCACGCCGGCGCTCGCGGCCGACGTACGCGTCTACAACCTCTTCGACACCCGGTACGTCACCTCGACCTATGGCGCGGCGCAGTGGCTGCTTGGGCGGCCGCGCTCGCTCGACGTGGCGCTGCGCGCGCGGCTGTGAGATGTCGCGCTCATCCTGCCACCGGCGGCCAAGCGCTGGACCTACCTGATTTATCGCTGGTTTGGGTGCGTAGCAGGCGCATGGCGAACAGGGGGGAATCGGGAACCCCCGCTTTTCTTCCCATACTTGGCCAGTCAGACAGCTTCCTGGAATGGCCAGACCCGTCGGACTGTCGAGATGAACGAGTGATAGAAATCGGCACGGGGACCGACTGACGGGAATGACCGGTATTGGGTCCTCGTAGCCGGTAAAAGCGAGGCGGCGACGCCTCCCTCAGAATTGGAGAACGCCTCAAGCTGTACCGAGCGATACCAAAGGCGGATGCCCGCCCGCGCAGGTAAGACGCTAACCTGCGGATATGATTAAGAGCAAGGGCGTTGTCGGCTTCGAACCCCAGGTGCGGCTCGCGCCGGTCATCCGACCACGGGGCTTCTCACGAAGAAGCGAGAGGCGGCATGGCGAGAACCATAGTGGTGACCGGCGGCAGCGCGGGCATCGGCTTGGCGATCGCCGAGCGGTTCGCGTGCGACGGCTGGCAGGTCGCGATCCTAGCGCGACAGGAGGCGCGGCTGCAGCAGGCCAGCGCGATGCTGACGGCTGCTGGCGCCCCCAAGGTGCTGGCGATCAGCGCCGACGTCGCGGACGTGACGGCGATCGATGCAGCCGCGGCGCGCGTCGAGGCCGAGCTCGGATCGATAGCCGCCTGGGTCAACAACGCGATGTCGACAGTCGTCGCGCCGGCGGATCGCATCACTGCCGCGGAATACGAGCGTGTGACCGCCACGACCTATCTGAGCCAGGTGTACGGCACGCTGGCGGCGCTCCGCTTCATGAAGCCGCGGGGCAGGGGCGCGATCGTGCAGATCTCGTCGGGGCTGGCGGAGCGGCCGGCGCCGCTCCAAGCAGCCTATTGCGCCGCCAAGGCTGCGGTGACGGGTTTCACCGACTCACTGCGTGCCGAGCTGATCGCCGACCAAAGCGCCATCTCGTTGTCGGTCATCTACCTGCCGGCGGTGAACACACCGCAGCCGACCTGGGCACGCAATCGCAGCGGGCGCGAGCAGATCCTCCCCGATCCGTTGTTCGACCCGCGGCTCTGCGCAGAGGCCGTCCGCGAGGCCGTCGAGCGGCCGCAGCGCGAGTTCTGGGTCGGCCGGTCGACCGCGATGATGGCGATCGCGCAGTCACTCGCGCCGGCGTTCGCGGATCGCCAGGCCGCCAAGCAGATCGAGGCGATGAGCGGCGCACCCGCGCCGGATCGGGAGGGCAACCTCGACAGGGCGGAAGAGGGTCCTGCCGCCATTGACGGGCCTTCGACTGATCGGGCGCAGGCCGGCCAGCTTCAGATCTTCTCGAGCCGGCAGCGCGACCTGCTCAAGCTTGGCGCGGCGGGTGGGTTGCTCGGCGTCGGCGCCGCAGCCGCCTTTGGTCTGGCACGTATTCTACCGCGCCAGCGTTCATGAACGGGCTGCTCGACTTGCTCCGCGGCAAGCTAACGGCACCGGCACCTGGCGGCGTTCGGCTGGACGGCTATCTGGCGCTCGAAGACTATGGCGCCCTCGGCGACGGTCGTTCGGTCGCGTTGTCGGGCGCGGACGGCTCGATCGACTGGTGGTGCGTGCCCAATCTGGACTCGCCGCCGCTGTTCGATCGCCTGCTCGATCCCGAGGAGGGGGGCCGCTTCGTCGTGACGCCGACCGACAGCTTCACGGTCGAGCGGCGCTATCTTCCCGACAGCAACGTGCTCGAGACCGTCTTCACCACGGCAACGGGAAGCGCCAAGCTGACCGAGTCGATGAACAGCGGCACCGCCGGGCGTCTCCCCTGGGCCGAGCTGGGGCGGCGGATCGATGGGTTAACCGGGTCGGTGATCTTCCGGATGGAGATGCGCCCTGGCCGCCGAGCCGACGGTGCCAGTCCATATCACTCAACGATCGGCAAGCACGCCGTTTTCCATGTTGGAAGCGTGCTTGGGCTGCTGCTGCACAGCGAGGGGATCGTTGTCAGCCGCACAGACGAGGCGGTCACGGCTGAGTTCGCGGTGGCCAGCGGCGAGCGCAGGATCGTGGCGATCGTCGCAGGCGAGGACGAGCCGCTGGTGGTGCCGACGATCGATCGGATCGACGAGCGCATCGACACGTCCGACGCCGAGTGGCGGGCCTGGTCCGAGCGGGTCGAGCATGGCGGGCCGCGCCGCGCCGCGTTCATCCGCAGCGTCCTCGCGCTCAAGCTCCTGCTGTTCTCGCCCTCGGGCGCGATCGCCGCGGCCGCCACGACGTCGCTGCCGGAGGGTGTCGGCGGTCACAAGAACTATGACTATCGCTACGCCTGGATCCGCGACGCGGGCTATACCATCAAGGCGTTCCTCGCGGCGGGCGCGCAGGCCGAGGCCAAGGCGGCGTTCAGCTGGCTGCTCAAGCGACTGGGCGAGCACGGCGCGCGCGTGTGCTACACGCTCGACGGCGCCGTCGTGCCAGGGCTGCGCGAGATCGAGGTGCCGGGCTACCGCCGCTCCACGCCCGTACAGGTCGGCAATGCCGCGACCGATCAGCACCAGCACGGCATCTACGGCGACATCTTCGAGACCGCGGCGCGCTTCGTCACCTGCGGCAACATCCTCGACTCGTCCAGCGCCGAGCTGCTCTCGCACCTCGCCGACCAGTGCGCCGACGCGTGGCGCAAGAAGGACGCTGGGATCTGGGAGCTGGAGGAGCCGCAGCATTACACCATGTCGAAGGTCAGCTGCTGGCAGGCGCTCGCGCGCGCGGTCGAGCTTGCGGACCAGGGCCAGTTGCCCACCACCTGCCGCGAGCGCTGGTCACGCGAACGCGACCGGATCGCGAGCTGGATCGAGGAACATTGCTGGTCCGAGGCGAAGCAGGCCTTCGTCTTCTACCCTGGAAGCGACAGGCTCGACGCCTCGCTCGCGCTGATGGTGCGCTTCGGCTTCGACGGTCGTGATCGGCTCGAGAAAACTCTCGACGCGATCGACGCCGAGCTCGGCGCCGGCCCATATCACTACCGCTACAGCGACGTTGCCGCGGAGGAAGGCTGCTTTCTCGCCTGCACATTCTGGATGGTGGAGGCGCGCGCCTTGCTCGGTCAGCGCGATCGCGCCGAACAGGCCTTCGACGCGATCACGCGGGCGCTCGACCGCGGCGTCGGTGTCATGAGCGAGATGGCCGATCCGCGATCAGGTGCGTTCCTCGGCAACCTGCCACAGGGCCTGTCGCACCTGGCGCATGTCATGGCACTCGATGTGCTCGCTGCCGAGGACGACTGCTGACGTCCTTCAGTCTCTTTTTGTCAGTCCCCCACAAGCTGGAGCATCTCCATGACCGATCGCCTGACCATGCAGGATCCGCGCACGCAATATCCGCAGCCGCCGTTCCCGCGCCAGCCACAGCCCGTCCCCGGTCTCGCCGCCGAGATGGATCCCAAGCCCGATCACGGTGAGACGAGCTATGTCGGCGCAGGTAAGCTCAAGGGACGCAAGGCGCTGATTACCGGCGGTGACAGCGGCGTCGGTCGCGCCGCCGCGATCGCCTACGCGCGCGAGGGCGCGGACGTGGCGATCTCCTATCTCGCCACTGAACAGTCGGATGCCGATGAGGTCGTCAAGCTCATCGAGGCCGAGGGGCGAACGGCGGTCGCGCTGCCCGGCGACATCACCGACGAGGCATGGTGCCGCGAGCTGGTCAGCCAGGCCAAGGCGGCGCTGGGCGGGCTCGACATCCTCGTCATCAACGCAGGTCGCCAGCAGAACCGGGAGGACATCTCGAAGGTAACGTCGGACGACTTCGACAAGACGATGAAGACCAACCTGTACGCCATGCACTGGATCACGCAGGCAGCGGTGCCTCACCTGCCAGCGGGCGCGAGCGTCATCACCACCGCCTCGATCCAGGCGTACGAGCCGTCGGCGATCCTGCTCGACTATGCCACGACCAAGGCTGGCATCGTCGCCTACACCAAGGCGCTGGCCAAGCAGCTGCTGGAAAAGGGCATCCGCGCCAACGTGGTCGCACCGGGTCCGTTCTGGACCGCGCTGCAGGCGTCCGGTGGCCAACCTCCCGAGGCGGTGGAGAAGTTCGGTTCGGAGAGCCAGTACGGTCGTCCCGGCCAGCCGGTCGAGCTGTCGGCGGTATACGTGCTGCTCGCCAGTCAAGAGGCCAGCTTCATCAACGGCGAAGTGTACGGCGTCACCGGCGGCGCCGGCGTAGCCTAGGACCTCTGCGGCAGCACCCTTGGTGCTGCCGCCACAACGCTGAGAGATCCACGGTGCACGCCGCGTGCTGCTAGTACACCACGCACGACATCAGCGAAATCGCGACGACGAGCTCAGGATGCCGGAACAGATCGGCATGCCGATACTTGATGGGGATCACTGATAAACATCAATAGGTAAGTGCGTGGCTCAGCTTTATTTCCTGCACGCGCTTGGCGCGAGCGCGCGCGAATGGGATGAGGTAATCTCCGAGCTGAGCGAAGTCGGGGACTGCGTCGCGCTCGACCTCCCCGGCTTTGGCGACAGCGCGGACGCCGATCTCGACGTGGCGGGACTGGTCGACTGGTTCGCGCAGCAGGTGTCGGCCCGGCAACCGCAGAGCTGGGCGGTGATCGGCCACAGCATGGGCGGCAAGATCGCGACCCTCGCCGCCGCCCGCGCTCGCGACGGAGACCCGGATTTCGCAGGACTGGCCGCGGTGGTGCTGCTCGCCGCCTCGCCGCCGGCGCCTGAGCCGATGGCGGAGGAACGTCGCGCCGAGATGGTCGGCTGGTTCGACGACGGCCACGTCAGCGCCGACGAGGCCGCGACCTTCGTCGACGCCAACGCTGCGATACCGCTGCCCGAGTCGCTGCGCGCCCAAGCAATCGCGGACGTCCAGCGGTCCGGTCGCCGGGCCTGGACCGGCTGGTTGGAGCGCGGCAGCCGCGAGGATTGGCAGACGGGGGCGGGAACGCTGTCGGTCCCGGCGCTGATTGTCGCCGGCGGCGAGGACGGCGATCTGGACGAAGCGGCCCAGCGGCGGCTCAACCTGCCTCATTACCGCGATGCGCGGGTCGAGGTGGTCGCTGGGGCTGCGCATCTGTTGCCCTACGAGCAACCGGCGACGGTCGCGGCCCTGATCCGGGAGCATGTCGTACCCGCCTTCGGTCGCACGCTGCCCGCGCCGTTCGTGGCGCTGCTCGCCTCCGAGCGCGTCAGTCGCCGAACCCGCGCCGTGATGACCGAGCGCCATGCCGCGCCGCCGCCGGGCAAGCTGCTGTCGCCGCAGCAGCGGGCGGTGCTCGCCGCCTTGGTCGAGACGGTGCTGCCGGGCGCCGCCGATCCGGTCGACCTCGCCGCCCGGATCGATGCGATGCTGACCAGCGAAATCGGCGACGGCTGGCGCAGCGCCGAACTGCCCGCCGACGCCGAGGGCTGGACGTCGGGCCTGGACACCCTAGACCGCCTCGCCGGCGGCTTTGCCGACGCCGTGCCGGCGGATCGCGAGCTAAGCCTGCGGTCGATCGCTGACGGAACCCTCGACAAGACTGATGGTGGCCTCGATCCCCGCCAAATGCGACTGTGGTTCGCCGAGGCGCGCGCGGAGATCGCGCGTCAATGGATGGCGCTGCCCGCGACCATGGCACGGATCGGCTATGACGGTTTCGCCGTCGGCGGCGACGGACCGCACAAGCAGGGATATCAGCGGACCGCGGCGGACACGATCGAAGACTGGCAGCGGCTCGAGGCTCGCGCGTGAGCGCCGCAGCGGACATAGCCGACGTCGTCATCGTCGGCAGCGGCGCGGGCGGTGCCCCGCTCGCGGCGCGGCTGGCGGCGGCCGGCCTGTCGGTCGTCGTGCTTGAGGCGGGGCGAGCGTTCCGGCCCGACGATCATGTCGCCGACGAACTCGCCGCCGATATCTACTGGATGGAGGAGCGGCTGAGCGGCGGCGCCGACGCCACCGCCTTCGGTGCCAATAACTCGGGCATGGGCGTCGGCGGTTCGACGTTGCACTGGGGCGCCTTCTGCCCGCGGCCAGACGCGCGCGACCTGCGGCTGCACAGCGAGAGCGGGCAGGGTGAGGACTGGCCGATCGCGCACGACGAGCTGATCGCCTATGTCAAAGCCGTCGAGCGCTTCATCGGCGTGTCTGGCCCGAAGCATTATCCGTGGGACGACGCGCGGCGCTACGAACTGCCGCCGGTCGCGCGCAACGCACCCGCCGAAGCGATGGCGCGGGGCTGCGCGGCGCTCGGCATCACGGCCACCGACGCCCCCGCCGCGCTGGTATCACGCGATCGGGCGCAGCCGCACTGGGGCGAGCGCCAGGCCTGCATCAATTGCGGCACCTGCCACCAGGGTTGCCGGACGGGTGCCAAGGCGACCACCGACACGAGCTGGCTGCCGCTCGCCGTGGCGCACGGTGCCGAGGTGCGGGCAGAGTGCCGCGTGGTGGATATCGAACGCGACGGCAGCGGCCGGGTGACGGGCGTCGTCTACGTCCGTCACGGCGAGCGCCGGCGTCAGGCGTGCCGTGCGCTGTTCCTGTGCGCGGGCGGGGTCGAGACGCCGCGGCTGCTGCTCAACCTCGATCTCGCCAACTCGAGCGGTCAGGTCGGGCGCAACTTCATGGCGCATGTCGCGACGCAGGTGTGGGGCCGGTTTGACGCCGACATGCGGATGAACCGGGGCTACCCGTCGTCACTGATCACCGAGGATCTGATGCGGGCCACCGGCGCCGATCACGCCGGCGGCTATCTGATCCAGAGCTTGGGCGTGATGCCGGTGACGCTCGCCACCAATCTGGCGCGCGGTGCCGGACTGTGGGGGCGGGCGCTGGTCGATCTCCTCGCCGATTACAACCGGCTGGGTGGGATCGGCATCAACGGCGAATGCCTGCCGTCCGATGACAACCGACTGACGCTGGCGGACGAGACCGACCCCTACGGGCTGCGCAAGGCGCGAATCGATTTCAGCTACGGGCCAAACGAGCGCGCGATCGACGCCCATGCCCGGCGGACGATGACCGCAATCTGGGAGCGGGCGGGCGCGCGCGACATCTTCGCGGTCGACCGCTCGGCGCACACAATTGGTACGTGCCGGATGGGTCATGACGGCGACCGCGCCGTCGTCGATGCCGACGGGCGCAGCTTCGACATCGATAATTTGTTCATCTGCGACAATTCGGTGTTCCCGAGCGCGCTCGCCGCCAATCCGGCGCTGACGATCATGGCGCTGTCGTTGCGCACCGCCGACCGTTTCCTCGCGACGCGGGGCTGAAGGAGAGAGACATGAATCTGGGGATCAAGGGCCGCATCGCGCTGATCAGCGGGGCGGACTCGGGCATGGGCAAGGAGACCGCGCGGCTGCTGCTGGAGGCGGGCGTGCGGGTCGCGATCACCGACAAGCCCGACGGCACCTTGGACGAGGCGGTCGACGAACTGTCGTCGCTCGGCGAGATCGTCGCGGTGACCGGCGATGTCACCAAGCGCGACGAGGTCGAGGCGATCTGGCGGCAGGTCCGCGACAGGCTGGGCGAACCCGACATCTACGTCAACGCCGCCGGCGTCACCGGCGCGACCGGTGACTTCCTCGAGGTCGACGACGCCGGCTGGCTCGAGACGCTCGACATCAATCTGGTGGGCGCGGTGCGCATGTGCCGTGAGGCGATACCGGCGATGCGCGAGAAGGGCTGGGGCCGGATCGTGCTGTTCGCGTCCGAGGATGCGGTGCAGCCCTATGTTGACGAGCTGGCGTATTGCGCGTCCAAGGCCGGCATCCTCAGCCTCGCGAAGGGACTGTCCAAGGCCTATGGCGGCGACAACGTGCTGGTCAACACGGTGTCGCCGGCCTTCATAGCGACTCCGATGACCGACGCGATGATGCGCAAGCGCGCCGAGGAGAAGGGCACCTCCTTCGACGAGGCGATCGCGAGCTTCCTCGAGGAGGAACGGCCCGGCATGGTGTTGAAGCGGCGTGGGAAACCGGAGGAGGTCGCGGCGGCCGTCGCCTTCCTGGCCTCCGAGCGAGCGAGCTTCATCAACGGCGCCGGCATTCGTGTCGACTCCGGCTCGGTGTTCACGATCGCCGGCTGAAGGGGTGGAACCGTTGACCAGCCAGCGCGCTACGCTGTCGCACCTGCATCAATGATCGGAGTAACCCGGTGGCCGCCACGGACGAAGCCCAGCCGCAGTACAAGATCGACTATCGCGAGATACAGCCGTTCGGCACGCTCAAGGAGCTGCCGCTCGGCCTATCGGACAACGCACGCAAGCAGAGCGTGTCGATCCTAAACCAGGTACTCGCCGACACGATGATGCTGCGCGACCTGTACAAGAAGCATCACTGGCAGATGTCGGGCGCGACCTTCTACCAGCTGCACCTGCTGCTCGACACGCACTACGAGAAGCAGGCCGAGCTGGTCGATATGGTGGCGGAGCGGATCCAGGCGCTCGGCGGCATCAGCATCGCGACGCCGCACGACGTCGCCGAGATGACCCGGATCCAACGCCCTCCGAAGGGTCGCGAGGACGTGCCGACGATGCTCTCGCGGCTGCTCGAGGCGCATCGCGTCGTGCTGGAGCAGGCGCATGAGGGTGCGAAGGCGGCCGATGAGTCGGGCGACGACGGCACCAATGACCTGCTGGTGAGCGACATCATCCGCTCGAACGAGCCACAGGTATGGTTCATCGGCGAGCACCTCGCCGCGACCGCGCTGCAGCGCGCCGACTGACCCGACCCGAGGGCGTTGTCAGAGCAACTGCGCCTGGCCCGATATCGGCGTGTTTCTACCCGTTCGCTTGCTCGATGGCAGGCGAACGAACGGGGTCTGTAAACCAACTCGAGAGAGTTCGCGGCACCGACAGCCTTAGGATAGTAGCTGGATGACCCAGCGATGCGCAAGCCGTCGGGCGCTCGGAAAGCCGGTGCGGTTGGTCTGACAGAGCCTGTAGAGACGAGTTCGCACTAGACTGACAGCACCTCGCTGAGACGTCAGCGCAGCAGCCATGCCAGCGCGACAGCCTCGCCCGACTGAGACTGAATTTTTCGCCTAGCCAATACGCACTGCGAGAAGGAAGGCAGAGCGGTCCGATCGGCTGTCGACGCCGGACATCTATGCCCTCGCATTGCCGCCGCCTCTCATCGCGAGCTGCAACAATGGCGTACCGTTCTGGTATGCCTAAACAGCGCTTGGCCGAGCACCCGCATTGAGCTCGATCAGAGAGGCTTCGCCTCCGCGTTCCGCCCCCTTGTCGACGAACTTCGCAGTTACATCGCGCGAGAGGAGAGCCAAATTCTTAACAAGCTTCAGCCCGCCGCCTGATTGCGTTAAGGGCCTGATCTTCCCGGTACAGAAGCCGACGGATACCTCTCCGGCTCACTCACCTTTTGGAATTGGTTGACCAGCTTCAACTGGGAACGTGAACGAACGGCGATAGTTGGAGCGGCGGTCGCAACGGATTGAATGAACGCTTCTGCGTCTCACCCGATCGCCGAAGTTTTCTTCTCCTCAGAACCGTTTGCGAAGCGACACGGTGACGGTCCTGCCCAGTGGGTCGATGAGGTCGGTCTGGTACCGGCTCGGAGTAGCCCCGCTGCCGTTCCGTACCTCCTGTCGGGAGTCGAGCAGGTTCGCGCCTTCCAGCCGCAGTTGCAGGTGTTTTGCCCAGTCTCGACCGGCGAGGAAGCTGGAGACCGGCACATAGGCGGAGAGGGCGACCTGCACGATAGGGCGAAAGCGCAGGTCGTTGAGCCGATCCTCGCCGCGGATGAGGCGTTCGCCGCCGTAGTAGAGGCCGAGCGTACCGCCGTAGCCGCGCTTGTTGACGCCGGCATAGGCGTAACCCGAGACGCGTGGCGTGTAGCTCCCGATCGTGTCGCCGTTCAGCAGGTCCAGGAAGAAGGCACCCTCGCGGAGCCGCAACCGGTCTTCGAAGGCGTAGGTCGGGACCAGCCCGAGATAATAGCTTGGCCGATCGTCGCCGGGCGCAGTCGCGCCGTCGCTCGACAACGACGGAGGCCTGCCGATTCGACCGGTCGAGGTCAGCGTCAGCTGCAGCTTGCGTTGACGCTCGAGATCGAAGTTGATCGGGCGGTAGGTCACCGAGCGCAGGCGTCCACCGGCATCGCGGACGAACAAGCCCGGTACCAGCGCTTCGGCACGCGGCGTGAGCGTTACCAGGATGCCGGTCTGATCGCGGATCAGCGTCGCCTCGTACGACGCTGCCACGCGCAGCTCGCTGTTCTGCCATGGCTTCCAGGTCAGGGACAGCGATCGCACCTGGCGGCGGTCGGCCAGGAGGGCAGGGTTGCCGCTCCGCGACAGCGTCACGACCTCTGTGCGTCCGCTGGCGAGGTCGAACAGCGGCACGTTCTCGAGCGTGCGCGGAGGGGCGGACAGCTGGACCAGGTCGGGTGCCGCTCTGCTGCGGCGCAGCGAGCCGATCAGCTGCAGTCCTCGCAAGGGCGTCCAGGCGAGCCCGAACGTGCTGTCAAACAGGGTACCGAAGCCCTCGACCTGGCGGACGTTCACCGACGCGTTCGCCGACACGTCACCGATCGGCGCCAACACATTGTTGGCGCGGGAGGCGAGCGGCAGGTTGAGTGCCAGACCCGCCTCGGCCTGGTCTCGTCCCAGCCGCAGGTCGAAGGTGTCGACGCCGCGCAGGGCGGAGGCGGCGGACAATCGCGTGCCCTCCAACGTGGCGGTGACAGTCGCGCGGCCAGCGGGCAGGCGGAAGGGATCGTCGCTGGCGACGAGCTTGGCGGCGAGCGTGCGGGTACGCTGCCACGTTCGATCGGTCAGCCGGCGCGCAAGCAGGCCGGAGCTCAGTGGCGCGAACGGATCGGCTCCCCCGGCCAGCGCGGCCTGCGCACCCGACAGGTCGATCGACCGATCGGTGACGCCGCTCTGCACGGTCTGGTTCAGCGTGACGGTCGCGTCCCACTGCCAGCCCGCGAGGGCGCCGCGCAGAGTCGCGCCGACGGCGAGGGTGGTGCGCCCGTCGAGCACACGGAGCGGGGCCGCCTCCGTGAGGAAGCGGTTCAGCACTACCGGCCCGGCAAAGGGCGTGTAGCGGCTGGTCGGCGGTACGATCAGTGAGGCGGAGGTCGGTCCGGCCAGCGAGCGATCGCGGCTGTGTTCAAGCGACAGCGACAGCGATCCGCCTAACGTCGTGCCGACACGAGCACCCAGCACCGCCTCGCCCTTGATCGTGTCGTTGGCGGGCGCGAGCGTGAGGGTGCGTCCGTAATCGAAGAGGCGCGGGCGATTGGCGGCCGCGGCATAGCCCGCGAGCGCGCCGCGCTCTCCGGCTTCGGCCGGGACCGGCGCGATCATGACGGCGCCCCCCGCCAGCGTCGACAGGGCCGGGTCGATCTCGCCCCCGTCGGTCCCGGTCACGTTCCCCAGCGCGTCGAACGGAACGTCGGGATCGGGCTGAAGCCTGCGATCGGACCAGTAGAGCGGATCGGAGCGGGTGTAGTCCAGGTTGGCGGTGAGCCGCGCGTCGTCGCGCAGGCGGGTGTAGCCCGTGCGAGCGTTGATCGCACTGCGCCCCGTCGGCAGCGTCGACCCGAGCGCCGTGCGCGCTTCCACCTGCGTGAAGCGACGCTTGGTGATATAGTTCACCACGCGTCTCGACGGGGGAAAGCCGTACCGCAGGGCCGCCGGCTCAGGCAGGATCTCGATCTTCTCGATCGCCTCGGGCGGGAGCGACTGGATCTCCTGATAGCCCGAGACGCGTTGCGCGTTGAGCAGGAGGATCGGCGCTGATCCGTCGGCGGAGCGGGTCTGGCCCTGGATGGCGCGGTTCACCTCATCCACGCTCTGCGCGCCGAGCGCGGCGATGGCGTCTGCGTCCAGCTCGGCGAGTGGTGCGATGTCGGTGACTGCCGAGCCGCGGCGACCCACGACCACGATGTCCGGTGCAGCGTCGATGTTCGCGGCGGGCCTCTCCGAGGGTACCTCCTGGGCGGAGGCATGGGTCGCGTAAGGCCCGACCCAGCTCGCCGCCAGCAGGGATGCCGTCCGGTACCGCCTCACATAACGTCCTTCGTCGATGATACGTTCGCTGTGGCTTGGCTCGGCGTTGATGTCATGCCGGCCAGCCGGCGCCGCATGAAGCGCAGCATCGGTACCTCGATCCAGATGCGGAACGCCTGCGACACGCCGATGGTGATCGCCAGCAGAAGGGTGAAGATGGCGAAGCGCCGGGCGGATGATCCAGGCACGACGGATAAGACGTAGGAGAAGACGATCGGGTGCAGCAGATAGATCGCGTAGGAAGCGGCGCCCAGCGCGAGCGCGGAGCGGCTCCGCAGCGCCAACCCCGCGCGCTCGAGCTGCACCAGCCCCAGCACGACCGCGGCGGCAGGCAGGCCGAGCGCCGCCACCCGGATCTGGTCGGCAGCGCCGCCGTCCTGCCCGTGCAGTCCGGGTTCCAATATGTATAGTAGCGCGGCCGCTACGAACACCAGCGCCACCGCCGCGTCAGGCGGAAATGGCGTAGGTCGCCGGTCGACCCACAGGAAGATCGCCAGTCCAAAGGCGAACTCGATCAGCAATGGCCAGTCACGTGAGGTAACGCCGATCAGCCGCCCACCGTAAGCCAGCACGAGCAATGCCGCGATCGCGAGGAACGGTGCGCGCCGCGATCCAGCGCGCAGCGCGCCGGCGTAGAGCAGATAGAAGACCAGCTCATAGACCAGCGTCCAGCCGACAAAGAGGAGGGGTGGGCGGCCGTCCGGGCCGTGCAGGAAGAAAAGCGATCGGCCGATCCAGCCGAGCGCGGCATCGGTAGGCATGGCGATGAGCACGATCACGCCGAACAGGCAGGTCGCGATCCAGTAATTCGGCAGGACCCTGATCGCACGGTGCATCAGAAAGCCATGGTGCCCCGCCCTGGTGCTCCACGCGATGATGAAGCCGCTGAGTACGAAGAACAGGTCGACGCCGAAGCTGCCGTAAGGCCAGGGCACCGATGCGGCCGGAATCCGCGCCAAGTGGAAGGTGGCGACGCTGATCGCCGCAAAGCCCCGCAGCGCCTGCAGATTGTAGAAGAGGTCGGGAGGCGTGGAAGCATCGCGCTTCGCTGCAGGAGTAGGTGAAGCCGGCATCCGTGAGACGTCTTCACCTCGCCGCATCACGTCGTTTGGCCCGCTGAGTGATCCTGTTCCGCCGCGCGGTGCAAGCGACGCAGAACGGTGATGGCGAAGCCGTCGATCACCAAGGTGAGGGCGGGCAGTAAGACGCAGGTCCAGTCGAGCAGGATCAGACTAGCCGATATAGCCAGCGTGACGGTTGTCGCCGCGCCGAACCGCTGGGCAGCAGCCGTTCGCGTCCAGTTCCGCTCCGCCGCGAACCATGCGACCAGCACGTCGCTGGCGATGCGCAGCAAAACCATCAGCGTGAGCGCCGGCATCGCGGCGGCGTTGCCGGCGTTCAGCCAAGGCACGAGCATCTCGACCCCCGCGAACGAGCCCATAGCATCGGCGTAGTAGGGGTCGAGGTAAGGGTAGCCGGCGAGCACGCCGGCCAGCAGCAGCGCCGCCGCGGGCAGGATCAACCCCAGGACCAAGGTGTAGCTGGCGAGGACAAGCCGCCCTTCCACGTGGGCCGGCAGTTCGCGGCACGCCGTCGTCAGACAACCGATGGCGAAGGATAGGCCTTGGCCATCCGCCATCGCCTCTTCGAGTTCGGCTTCCATCGCCAGCTTCCAGCCATGGCGATGCGCACCCAGGCTCGCGGTCGCCACCGTCATCACCATACGCGCCAGGGCGGCGGTCATGCCGGCAGCGCCGAACTACGGGAGAGCGGGAGATCCTTCTTCGACCCGCGCGCCAGCGCCAGCCCGTGAGCGGTCAGCCGGTAGGCGTGACGCGGCGGCCGTCCCATCACGGTCGGCTCGCGCCATTCCGCCTCGACCAGGCCCTGGTCGGTCATCCGTAGCAAGAGCGGGTATAGCGAGCCTGATTTCAGCCCCGTGACCTTCATCAGCTCATAGCCGTGCGTCCAGTCCGGCGCTTGCTCGAACAACGCCACAAGGAGCGCGATCATCTGCGGAGACGGGCGTCGGGACCGAGCCATGGAAGGACAATACATATGTAGAGTTAGGCTGCAAGCACACTGCCGGCCAATTATGTGGCATGGCCACTCACCCGAGGCTTGCCGAGGCTTGATCGGCGTGATGAAAAAGCGTCCGTGTGTGGACGCCCCACCGGATACAAGGGGGTGTTCGGGAGATTTGATCGCGCGGGTTCAGGTGCTTCCGTGTGTCCGGCCTGTGATGCAGCCATCATCACGGCTGCTGGCCTGTATGGAGAT
>NZ_JAHXZL010000009.1 GCF_019429525.1 Sphingomonas folli
AAACCGGACAACCGCCCATCCCCCGTATCCCTACCGGGGAGAACAGCGTCCTTCCTATCTGACGACCGACCAAGCAACGCTGCCTCAGCAGCCCGCCCCGTCCGGTGACGACGCATATATGCAGCACGCACAAATGGGTCAAACACTTTTTGCAATTTTATGTCGCGGCGCCGGTAAGCACTTATAAACACGCGGCTTTTACGCACCATACCGGTGCGGGGCGCGGCGACTCACGCTCGCGGCCGAATCGTCGCTCTCGCTGCGCCGTCGGTCAGACCTGCTGGATATAGTCGCGCATCGCCGCGGCCTCGGCCTCGATCCGTTCGATGCGATATTTGACCAGGTCGCCGATCGAGACGATCCCGCGCAGCGCGCCGTCCTCGATCACGGGGAGGTGGCGGATGCGCCGCTGCGTCATCAGCGACAGCGCGGCGAGTACCGGGTCCGCCGGCGCCGCGGTCACCGCGGGCGCGGTCATCACCGCGTCCACGCGCGCCTGGAGCACCCCGCTGTCGCCGCCGGCGAGCAGCCGCACCACGTCGCGCTCGGAGAACATGCCGCGCACCGCACCCGCCTCGACCACCGGCAGCGCGCCGATCCGGTGCTCCGCCAGCAGCGCGATCGCGCGCGCCACCGTCGTCTCGGGACTGACGGCGACGAGCGCGGCGCCCTTGCCGCGCAGGATGGCTGCGATGGTCATGACCCTCTCCTCCGTCGGTCGGCCCCGACGCGGGTGACCGCTCCTCGCCGCATCATCCTCTCTTCCGGAGGCAATGCAAGCGGCCGGACGAGGCCGGCCCTAGGCGGGGGCACGAAGGTGCGAGCAGGAGGATGCGGGATCGTCGCGCCGCGGCGCGGTGAGGCAGCGCGGGGTCGGTCGCGTCGGCGCTCGTCGGCGATCGGCCGCGGTGACGTGGGGAGACCGTCCCGGGCGACCCTGACGCCGCCGCGTCTCGTCACGTCGGCGCGGGACCGAACACCCTTACTCCGCGGGCGAGCCCGGTCGCCTCGTCGCGCGAGACGATCGGCGCCTGCCACCCGTCAGGCGCAGGAACGACGAAGGGCCGGCATCCCCTCGGACACCGGCCCCTCGCGATCACCTAAAAGCGCGCGGCGCTCACTCGGCCGGCGAGGCCTCCGCGGCGGCGCGGACGCGACGGCGGCGCGGCTTCGCGACGGGCTCGTCGCCCTCCACCGGCTCGGCCGGCGCCCCGAGCGCGGGTGGCAGCCGGTCGATGCCGAGCTCGGGCTCGCGCTCGTCCCGCGCGCCGTTCACCGCGGCCTCGACCGCCGCCTCGTCGCGCGGCTTGCGCGCGCGGCGACGACGCGGCGCGCCCTCGTCCCCCTCGCCCGCGGCGAGGTCGTTCGCCGGCGCGGCGGTCTCACGCGGTGTCGCGTCCATCTCGGCGGCCTCGCGCTGCGGGCGGCGCTCGTCGCGGCGACTCTCGCGGCGCGGCTCGCCCTGGTCGCGCGCCTCGCGGCGACCCTCATCGCGACGCCCGTCGTCACGGCGCCCCTCGTCGCGGCGCCCCTCCTCGCGACGGTTACCGTCGCGCTCGCGGCGCGGCTCGATCTCGCTGAGACGCTGCTGCTCGTCGGCGCGGATCGGCTCACCCTCGTCGCCGAAATCGTCGGCGTCGTCGAAGCCGTCGAAATCGTCGCGCTGGCGACGCTGATAGGGCTGGTCGTCGGAGCGGCCGCGCTGGTCGGCGAGCACCCGGAAATAATGGTCCGCGAACTGGAGATAATATTCGGTGTTGACGCGGTCGCCGGCCATCTGCGCGTCGCGCGCCATGTTGCGGTACTTCTCGTGCAGCTGCGCCGCGTTGCCGCGTGCGCGGCTGTCGATCCGATTGCCGCTGTCACGCTGCCCCTGGCCGCCGCCACCCTGACGCTGGCCACCACCACGGCCGCGACGGCGACCGTTCTGACGGTTGTTGATCAAATCACTGTCCTCGTCCTGGAACCAAAACCGGCACTTGCTCCCGATGCAACGGGTTGCAGTCGTTCCCCGGCGCCGCGTGTGCCGAGCACCGCAGGCCTGCCATGCCGCCGGACTGCAGCGGCTGATGACGAAGGGAGGGCCGTGCGCCCATCCAACACAACGAATGTCGTTGAGTTCGCGTGCCCCGACGCAGTCTGTAACGGCTCGGGCGGCGTTCTCAAAGCGAAATATGGGCGCGCGCCGCCCCGAATCAAGCCGTGAGGACGAGGCAGCGATCGCGTCCGGCCAGGTCCCGACGCAGCGCCGCGGCGAGCCCGGCGGCACGGAACAGGGCCGCGGCGCTCTCGCCCTGGTCGGCCCCGATCTCCACGCAGGCGATCCCGCCCGGCGCGAGCAGCCCGGGCAGCTGCGGCGCGATCACGCGATAGTCGTCCAGCCCGTCCTCGCCCGCGAACAGCGCGCCCGCGGGCTCGTAGCACCGCACCTCGTCGGGCAGCGCGGCGTCGGTCGCGACGTACGGCGGGTTGGCGAGCACCAGGTCGAAGCGCTCGGTGATCCCTGCGCCCCAGTCGCCGCGCGCGAACACGGCGCGGCGCGTCAGCCCCAGCGCGTCGGCGTTGGCGCGCGCCTGGTCGAGCGCGATGTCGGAACGGTCGACGCCGAGTCCGGTCGCGCCCGGCCACTCGGCGAGCGCGGCGAGCAGCAGCGTGCCGGGGCCGGTGCCGAGGTCGAGCACGCGCGCCGGCGTCCGCTCGCCGAGGCAGGCCGAGGCGGCCTCGAGCAGCGTCTCGCTGTCGGGGCGCGGGATCAGCGCGCCGGGGGCGACCGCCAGCTCGATCGTCCAGAAGCCACGGCGACCGGTGATATAGGCGACCGGCTCGTGCCGCGCGCGGCGCTCGACCAGCGCGGCGAAGCCCGGCGGCGCGTCCCGATCGTCGAGCGTGAGCAGCAGCCGCTCGCGCGTGATGCCGAGCGCGTGCGCGAGCAGCAGCTCGGCGTCGAGCCGCGGCGTGTCCGAGAAAGCGAAGCGCGCCGCGGCCGCGCGCAGGGCGTCGCGGGCGGTCATGCGCGACGGGGTCGGGACATCGGGGCCGCGCCGGCGTGCGGGGGCGCAGAGGGGGAGCGAGCGTGGCGGTGGCGTGCCTCGGCCGGTGGCGCGGCGTGCTCCCGCGCGGGCAGGAGCCCGGGACGATGGAGCCCAGGGCCATGTCGCGCGACGTGTCCGCCCCGGGGTTCCTGCGTTCGCAGGAACTCAGGGGTTGGTTCACGCGACGACGCGACGCCGCGAGGAGCAAGATCGTTCACGCGGAGGCACGGGGCCGCGGAGAAGGCGCGGGGGCGGCGCGCGCCGAGCGACGCGGCGTCGCGAGGCGATCGGCCGCCGCGCGACCGGGTCCGACACCCCTGCGCCCCCGCGGCTCGGCGCGAGGCCGCCCCGCCCGCCCGGAGGCGACCACCTTCGCGTCCTCGCGTCCTCGCGTGCCCCCCCTCGCGCGCTGCTTCGCCCCCAGCGCGCCACCGGGCCCGCGCGACGCCGATCACCCGCCCGTCGCGGCACCGCGCCGTCACAGCGGAAGACCCGCTCGACCGGCGGCGCTCGGCGCCACCCCGCCGCACGATGCCCGTCGCCGCGCTACGCCGCATCCAGCGTCGCGAGCCGCTCGGCCTCGTCCTCCGCCACCAGCGCGCCGATCAGCTCGTCCATGTCGCCCTGCAATATCTCGGGCAGACGGTGGAGGGTGAGGTTGATGCGATGGTCGGTCACGCGCCCCTGCGGGAAGTTGTAGGTGCGGATCCGCTCCGAGCGGTCGCCCGAGCCGACCATCGCCCGGCGCGTGCCCGAACGCTCGCTCGCCAGCCGCTCGCGCTCGGCCTCGTACAGCCGCGTGCGCAGCACCTTGAGCGCCTTGGCCTTGTTCTTGTGCTGCGACTTCTCGTCCTGCTGGATCACCACCAGCCCGGTCGGCAGGTGGGTGATGCGCACCGCGCTGTCGGTGGTGTTGACCGACTGGCCGCCCGGACCCGACGAGCGATAGACGTCGATGCGCAGGTCCTTGGCCTCGTCGATCTGGACGTCGACCTCCTCCGCCTCGGGCAGCACCGCGACGGTCGCCGCCGAGGTGTGGATCCGCCCGCCGCTCTCGGTGACCGGCACGCGCTGGACACGGTGCACCCCGCTCTCGAACTTGAGCCGCGCGAACACGCCCGCGCCGGTGACGCTGGCGACCACCTCCTTGTAGCCGCCCGCGTCGCTGTCCGAGGCGGAGATCAGCTCGACGCGCCAGCCCTGCCGCTCGGCGTAGCGCTGGTACATGCGGAACAGGTCGCCCGCGAACAGCGCCGCCTCGTCGCCGCCCGTGCCGGCACGCACCTCGAGCATCGCCGAGCGCTGGTCGGCGGCGTCGCGCGGCAGCAGCGCCAGCGCGAGACGGCGGTCGGCGTCGGCGAGCGCGGCGCGATTGTCGCGCAGCTCCTCCTCGGCCATGGCGCGCAGCTCGGCGTCGGCGTCCCCTGTCATGTAGGACAGGCTCTCGGCCTCCTGCCGCAGCCGGCGCACCTCGCCCGCGGCGAGCGCGACCGGCTCGAGCTCGGCATATTCCTTCGAGACCTGGACGAAGCGGTCGCCGTCGAGCGCGCCGCTCGCCATCATCGCGGCGAGCTCGTCGCGCCGCGCCTCGATCTGCCGGATGCGGTCGAGCGAGATCGCGGTCATCGGCCAATCCTCCCCGGCACGGGGAGGGGGACCGCGACGCGAAGCGGCGTGGTGGAGGGGGCTCTCCACGCAGCGCAGCGTTCGCGGAGCCCCCCCTCCACCATGCTGCGCATGGTCCCCCTCCCCGTCCCGGGGAGGATCGGCAGGGCCCTCACGCGAGCGCCTCCTCGGCGCGCGCCACCTCGCCCCGCAGCAGCCGCGCGCGCGTCGTCATCGCCGCGCCATCGTGCCCGAACACCAATGTCTCGGCCGGGTCGAGCTTCAGCGCCTTGTCGTAGCGCTTCTTGGGGGAGCCGGTCGCGACCAGCTCGGCCGCCAGCCCGACGCGCCGCAGCGTCGCCAGCGCAGCGACCGCCGCGCCGCCGGCGCGCTCATCCTCGACCACCACCGCGACGTCGGGCCGCTCCGCCTCGGGCTCCTCCAGCAGCATCGCCAGCCGCTCCACGCCCGCGGCCCAGCCCACGCCCGCGGTCGCGGGGCCGCCCAGGCTCTCGACCAGCCCGTCGTAGCGCCCGCCCGCCAGCACCGTCCCCTGCGCGCCCAGCCGGTCGGTGACGAACTCGAACGCGGTGTGCCGGTAATAATCGAGCCCGCGCACCAGCCGCGCGTCGCGCTCCCAGCGCACGCCCGCGGCGTCGAGCCCGGCGGTCACCGCGTCGAAGAAGGCGCGCGCCTCGTCGGTCAGGTACGCGTCGATGTCGGGCGCGCCGTCGGCGATCGGCCGGTCGCGCGGGTCCTTCGAATCGAGGATCCGCAGCGGGTTCTTCTCCAGCCGCGTTAGGCTGTCCTCGCTCAGTTCGCCGCGATGCGCGTCGAAATGCGCCACCAGAGCGGCGCGCCACGCCTCGCGCGTCGCCGCGTCGCCGAGCGTGTTGAGCTTGAGCGTCACGCCCCCGGCCACGCCCAGCTCGTGGAGCAGCTGGTCGGCCAGCGTCAGCAGCTCGACGTCCGCGGCGGGCTCGGGCGCGCCGAGGATCTCGGCGTCGATCTGGTGGAACTGGCGGTAGCGCCCCTTCTGCGGCCGCTCGTAGCGGAACACCGCGCCCGAGGTGACCAGCTTGAGCGGCGCGTACTGCTGCCAGCCGTTGCCGATATAGGCGCGCGCGATCCCGGCGGTGAACTCGGGGCGCAGCGTCAGCGAGTCGCCACCCTTGTCGGGGAAAGAGTACATCTCCTTCGACACCACGTCGGTGGTCTCGCCGATCGAGCGCGCGAACACCTGCGTGTCCTCGAACACGGGCACCTCGACCCGCTCGAAGCAGTAGAGGCGGCGGACTCGGTCGAAGGCGTCGAGCACGCGCGCGAAACGGCGCTGCTCGCCGCGGAAGATGTCCTGGGTGCCGCGGACACGGGCGGGTGGCTGGATACGGCTCATGATGGGTCGGCGTATCTAGGCGAGCGGCCGCGCGAGCGCTAGCCAATCGTCGCATGAGCACCGACCCGTCGCGCGACTCCGTCGCCCACCCGCTCCCCCCGCGCTGGTGGGGGATCGGCCGCAAGCTGGCGCCGCCGCGCTTCGTCCTGTTCGTGCTGGTGTTCGCGGGCGCGCTCGCCGCGGCGATCCCGCACCTGGGCAAGGGCCGCGGGGTGATGGCGGCGTTCGACCTCGCCGCGGCGGTGTTCCTGGTCTCGCTGATGCCGCTGTTCCGCCACGACACGCCCGCGCAGATGCGCCGCGCCTCGCGCGCCAACGACGCCAACCGCGCGCTGCTGCTGGCGGTGACCGGCGCGGTAACGCTGGCGATCCTGGTCGCGGTCGACTCCGAGCTCAAGGGCAATGAGAGCGGGCCGGGCAAGCTGCTGGTGATCGGCACGCTGGTGCTCGCGTGGCTGTTCTCGAACATGGTCTACGCGCTGCATTATGCGCACCTGTTCTACATGCCGGCCAAGGCGGGGGGCGACTCGAAGGGGATCGACTTCCCCGGCACGAGCGCGCCCGATTACTGGGATTTCCTGTATTTCAGCTACACGCTGGGGATGACCTTCCAGACCTCGGACGTGACGGTCGCCTCGGCCACCGTGCGCCGCGTGGTGCTGGGGCAATGCCTCGCCGGCTTCGTCTTCAACCTCGGGGTGATCGCCTTCAGCATCAACGTCCTGGGATCGAGCTGAGCGGGCGGGCCGCGTGGTACCGCTACCTTAAACGCATTGACGGCGACCGCCCGACGTGGAAACATCCGCCCCAACGACAGATAGGGGTGGGAGAGGATATGCGCGTCACTCACGGACTCCGTGCGCGCGGGCCACGGCGATGATCGACCGTCGCGAGGCGCTCGCCGGCGTGGTCGCGGTGTTCGGTGCGAACCTGTTCGCCCCGCTCGCCCGCGCCGCCGCCTATCAGCCCAACCCGGTGATCAACACGGGGCCGCCCGCCCCCGTCTTCACCGCCGCGCAGCGCGCCGCGGTCGCCGCGCTCAGCGAGCGCGTGCTGCCCACCACCGACACGCCCGGCGCGATCGCCGCGGGCGTGCCCGAGTATATCGAGCACATGATGGGCGACTGGGCGGTCGACGACGATCGCGCCACGATCCTGGGCGGCCTGGCCGCGATCGACGCGCGCAGCATGGCCGATTATAAAGTACCCGCCGCCAAGGCGACCGCGGCGCAGCAGGACGCGCTGCTGACGCTGGCGATGAACGACCAGCTGACCGGCGGGCTGCCCTTCTTCACCGCGTTCCGCCAGCTCGTCATCTCGGGCTATTACACCTCCGAGGTCGGGATCACGCAGGAGCGGCACTATCTGCCGGTCCCGGGCGACTATGACGGCGCCTATCCCTATTCCAAGGTCAAGCGCATCTTCTCGTCCTGAACCGCGCGGCGGCCAGCGCCGCCCCGGCTTACCCGACCCTCGATCCCGTGGACTCGCACATCATGGCAGCAACAGATCGCTTCGACGCCATCGTCATCGGCTCCGGCGTCAGCGGCGGCTGGGCCGCCAAGGAGCTCACCGAGAAGGGGCTGCGAGTCCTGATGGTGGACCGCGGCCGCATGGTCGAGCACGGCGAGGATTATCCCTTCGACGGCAAGCCCGCCTATGAGATACCGGCGCGCGACAAGATGCCCGCCGCGCTCGCCAAGCGCGACTATTTCGCGCTCAACGGCTGGGTCTCGCCCGCCACCCAGCCCTTCTTCATCAACGACCGGCTCAACCCTTACGACTATGACGCGCCCAACAAGTTCAACTGGGTGCGCCCCTCGGTGGTCGGCGGCAAGTCGCTGACCTGGGGCCGGTGGAGCTTCCGCTGGAGCCCCGCCGACTTCGAGGCGAACAAGCGCGAGGGCGTCGGCACCGACTGGCCGATCCGCTACGACGACGTCGCGCCCTGGTACGAATATGTCGAGAGGTATATCGGCGTCTCGGGCGGCAAGGAGAACCTGCCCTATCTGCCCGACAGCGAGTTCATGCCGCCCTTCCCGATGAACGTCGCGGAAGTGTGGCTGAAGGAGCGGCTGGAGCGCGAGTTCCCGGGCCGCAAGCTGATCAACGCGCGGCTCAGCAACATCACCGAGGACAAGCCCGAGCAGAACCGCTCGCGCTGCCAGAAGCGCGCGCAGTGCAGCCACGGCTGCAGCTTCGGCGCCTATTTCTCGACCCAGGCGGTCACGCTGCCCGCGGCGCGCGCGACCGGCCGGCTGACGCTGCGCTCGGACACATGGGCGACCAACGTCGAATATGATCCCCAGCGCAAGCGAGTCACCGGGGTGCGGCTGGTCGACGCCAAGACCGGGCGCGCCGAGGTGGTGCCGGCGCGCATGGTGTTCCTCTGCGCCTCGGCGATGAGCTCGATGCACGTGCTGCTCAACTCGCGCCCGGCCGACAGCCAGCGCAGCTGGTTCCACTCCAACGGCGCGCTCGGCAGCGGCGTGATGGACCATATCTTCCGAGTCGGCGTCTCGGGCGAGATCCCGGGCATGACCGATCTCGTCGAGTTCGGCCGACGCCCCGGCGGCGTCTACGTCCCGCGCTTCCGCAACCTCGTCGCCGAGGAGCTGCCGTTCAAGCGCGGCTACGGCTATCAGGGCCAGGCATTCCGCCAGGCCGCCGCGCCCGAGGGCTTCGGCGCGGGGATGAAGCACGCCATGCGCGAGTATGGCCCGTGGCGCTTCTCGATGGGCGCGTTCGGCGAGTGCCTGCCGTACGACGACAATCGCGTCATGCTCAACTTCGACAAGAAAGACCGTTTCGGCACCCCGCTGCTGCGCTTCGACGTGACGTTCCGCGACAATGAGATCAAGATGATGGACGACGCGCTCGAGCAGGGCCAGCTGATGCTGCGCCAGGCCGGGCTGACCAACGTCACCGGCGGCCGCGGCGCGCACGTGCCCGGTGAGGCGATCCACGAGATGGGTGGCGCGCGCATGGGGCGCGATCCCGGCACGTCGGTGCTCAACGGCTTCAACCAGGCGCATGACGCGCCCAACCTGTTCGTCACCGACGGGTCGCAGATGGCGTCGGTGTCGTGCGTCAACCCGTCGCTCACCTTCATGGCGATGACCGCGCGCGCCGCCGACCATGCGGTGAAGCAGATGAAGGCGGGGATGATCTGACCGACGCGGGGCGGCCTCGCGCCGTCCCGCGCGGCGAGACCCGTCACCAAGACTGACCTTTTTTCTGGCGAAGGGCTGGACGAGCGCCGCGCGCGCTCGCTACGCCCGATGTGACAACAGCACATCGGGACGCCGCCATGATCCGTCGCTTCGCCGCAGCCGCGCTGCTGGCCTCCACCGTCCTCGCCCCGGTCGGCGCCGCCGCGCAGGTGCCCGCGGGCAACAGCGCGCCGCAGCCGGTCCCCTTCGAGGACACGATCCCCGCGCCGCGCGACACGCCCTATCCCGGCACGATCCGCCTGAGCGTCGACGCGACCGACACCACGCGCGGCATCCTCCGCGTCACCGAGACCATCCCGGTGGCGCAGGCGGGCCATCTCGTCCTGCTCTTCCCCAAGTGGCTACCCGGCGCGCACAGCCCGCGCGGCGAGATCGAGAAGCTCGCCGGGCTGATCGTCACCGCGGGCGGCAAGCGGATCGAGTGGACGCGCGACCCGGTCGACGTCTTCGCCTTCCACCTCGACGTCCCCGCCGGGGCGCGCAGCGTGGAGGCGAAGTTCCAGTTCATCTCCGCCACCGCGGCCAACCAGGGCCGAATCGCGGTGACGCCGACGATGATCTCGCTCCAGCCCAACTCGGTGAGCCTCTATCCCGCCGGCTGGTTCACGCGGCAGATCCCGATCCAGATGACGGTGAGATACCCCGACGGCTGGACCGCGGCGGGCGCGCTCCAGGCGAAGGCGACCGGCTCGACCTACGCCTATGAGACCACCAACTACGAGGTACTGGTCGACAGCCCGATCCTCGCCGGCCGCTACGGCAAGACCTGGCCGCTGTCACCCAAGGTGAACCTCAACGTCTTCGCCGACGACCCCGCCGAGCTCGCCGCGACGCCCGAGCAGATCGCGGGACATCAGCGGCTGGTCGACCAGGCGGTGAAGACGTTCGGTGCGCAGCATTACGATCACTACGAGTTCCTGCTCTCGATCACCGACCAGCTCGGCGGCATCGGGCTGGAGCATCACCGCTCGAGCGAGAACGGCGTGACGCCGGGTTATTTCACCAAGTGGAACGACGGCCCCGGCCGCCGCAACCTGCTGCCGCACGAGTTCACCCACAGCTGGGACGGCAAGTTCCGCCGCGGCGCGGACCTGTGGACCCCCGACTTCCGCACGCCGATGCGCGACTCGCTGCTATGGGTGTACGAGGGGCAGACGCAGTTCTGGGGCTATGTCCTCCAGGCGCGGTCGGGGCTGGTGAGCAAGCAGGACACGCTCGACCAATATGCGGCGGTCATGGCGCTGTACGACAGCCAACCCGCCCGACAGTGGCGCGACCTCATCGACACCACCAACGACCCGATCATCTCGTCGCGCCGCCCCAAGGGCTGGACCAGCTGGCAGCGCAGCGAGGACTATTACAACGAGGGGCTGCTCGTCTGGATGGACGTCGACTCGCTGCTGCGCGAGAAGTCGGGCGGCACCAAGTCGATCGACGACTTCGCGCGCGCCTTCTTCGGCGTGCGCGACGGCGACTGGGGCGAGCTGACCTATACGTTCGACGACGTCGCCAAGACGCTCGACGGCCTCGTGCCCTGGGATTGGGCGGGTTACCTCCGGCGCCGGCTGACCGAACATGCCGAGGGCGCGCCGATCGAGGGATTCGCGCGCAACGGCTATCGCCTGACCTATAGTGAGACACCGACCTCGTCGTTCAAGTCGGCCGAGACGAGCGCGCACAACACCAACCTGACCTATTCGGGCGGGATGATCCTGGACGCGTCGGGCAATCTCACCGGCGTCACCTGGGACAGCGCCGCCTTCGCCGCGGGGCTCACCGTGGGCGACCAGGTCGTCGCGGTGAACGGCGACGCCTATTCGGCCGACAAGCTCAAGGCCGCGATCACCGCCGCGAAGACGAGCAAGACACCCATCCAGCTGATGGTTAAGGCGTCGGATAGATTCCGCAGTGCAGCGCTCGACTATCACGGCGGGCTGCGCTACCCGCGGTTGCAGAAGATCGGCACCGGCGACGGTGGCCTCGATCGTCTCCTGGCGCCCCGCTGACTCGCGGGGCGTTGCCGCTAGTAAGGGGAAGCGCATGCGTATCGATCTGATTCCCGTCGGCAAGGATCCGCCCGACGATCTCAACGTGGTGATCGAGGTGCCGACCGGCGGCGAGCCCGTGAAATATGAGTTCGACAAGGCCTCGGGCGCCTTGTTCGTCGACCGCATCCTCCACACGCCGATGCGCTACCCGGCCAATTACGGCTTCGTGCCGCACACGCTCTCGCCCGACGGCGACCCGCTCGACGCGCTGGTGGTCGCCCGCTCGCCGTTCATCCCGGGCTGTGTCGTGCGCGCCCGCCCGATCGCGGTACTCAACCTCGAGGACGAGGCCGGCGGCGACGAGAAGCTGGTCTGCGTGCCGGTCGACTCGACCTTCCCTTATTATGCCAACGTCGGCGAGAAGGACGATCTGCCTGAGATCGTCTTCCAGCAGATCGAGCACTTCTTCACCCATTACAAGGATCTGGAGAAGATGAAGTGGGTGCGCATCGGCACCTGGGGCGGCCGCGAGGAAGCGCGCCGCATCACGCTCGAGGCGATCGCGCGCTACAATGAGGCGAAGGCCGAGGGCGAGGAGCCGCACGACTTCGCCGTGCCCGGGCGCGGCTGAGCGGACGCGAGGAGTGGATGGGGCCGGCGGCTGAACCGCCGCTCAGGGCCGCGGCCCTCGCCTGTCCCGGCGTTTTCCCCACGTCCCGTCATCCCCGCCTCCGCGGGATGACGGGACGTTGGGAGAGAAGCCGTCGAGCATCACCGTGACGTCCCGTGAGCGACTGGGTCGGCGAGACGCGCCCTACCCCGCCGCGCGCCGCCCCGCCGCTACCCCCAGCATCGCCCAGGCGCGCATCGCCTCGGCGTCGTCGTGGACCTCCTCGGGCGCGCGACGATAATCGATCGAGGCGGTCCGCCCCGCGCGCGCGTAGTGGAAGCGCTCGCACCCGGCCGCGTCCCATGCCGCGTCGCTCGCCGCGTCGGCCTTGAACCACAGCGCGCCGTCCCCGGTGACCAGCGCGAAGATCACGCCGTCGAGGTACAGCGCCGCGCCCCCCATCATGCGCCGGTGGCTCACCGCGCCGAGCGGCGCCATCGCCTCCGCGACCAAGTCGACCAGGTCGCGATCGAGCGTCACGCGCCCGAGCCCAGCAGCTTCAGCCCCGCGATGCACGCCACCGCGCCCAGGATCAGCAGCAGCCGCACCGGCGTCGCCGGCTCGCCGTACCAGACGATCCCGATCAGCACCGTGCCGAGCGCGCCGATCCCGGTCCACACCGCATAAGCGGTTCCCATCGGGATCGACCGCGCCGCATGTTCGAGCAGCAGCATCGACAGCGACACCGAGGCGAGGAAGCCCAGCGTCCAACCGAGGTGCCGGAACCCCTCGACGTTGCGCAGGCAGGTGGTGAAGCCCACCTCGAACAGCCCGCCCGCGATCAGCCACAGCCACGCCACCTCAGCCGCGCCCCGCCAGCCGCGCCAGCGCCGCGCCCTCGACCCGCTGCACCGTCCACTCGTCCTGCGCGATCGCCCCCTTGGCGCGGTAGAAGTCGATCGCCGGCGTGTTCCAGTCGAGCACCCACCATTCGAACCGCGCATAGCCGCGGTCGAGCGCGATCCCCGCCAGCCGCGCCAGCAGCGCCGCGCCCACGCCATGGCCGCGCGCCTCGGGCGCGACGTACAGATCGTCGAGCCACAGCCCGCGCCGCCCGGTCCAGGTCGAGAAGGTGACGTAGAAGATCGCGAAGCCCACCGCCGCGCCGTCGCGCTCGGCGATCAGCGCCTCGGCGGCGGGGGGCTGATCGAACAGCGCGGCGCGGAGCATCGGCTCGGTCGCCTCCACCGCGTCGGGCGCGCGCTCGAACGCGGCGAGCTCGCGCACGAAGCGCAGGATCACGGGGACGTCGGCGGGCGCGGCGGGGCGGATCGAGACGGTCATGCCGTCCCCTCTAGCGCGGGACGCGGCGCGGCGCGACGCCGCGCGCCGTACAGACATGCCGCGACGATGATCGCCGCGCCCGCCAGCGTGGTGGTCGCGACTCGCTCGCCGAACACCGCCCAGCCGAGCAGCGCGGCATAGACGAAGGAGGTGTATTCGGTCGTCGCCAGGAACCCCGTCTCGCCGTGCGCATAGGCCCAGCCGAGCAGGAACAGCGAGCCCGTCGCCAGCGCCGCCGCGACCGCGATCTGCCACCAGTGCGCCACGGGCGGCACCGCCGCGAGCCAGGGTGCGGCGAGCGCGAGGAGCGCGGCGAGCACCGCCGACTGGACGAAGGCGATCTCGCGCGCGTCCGCCGCCTGGCTCTGCAGCCGCGCGACGACGAGGTTGGCGGCGTACAGCACCGCCGAGGCGAGGATCGCGGCGGCGCCGTGCAGCCCCTCGGGCCCGAGCGCGAGCCGCGCGTGCCCCGCGAGGATCACGCCGACCCCGACGAGCGCGGCGAGCGAGGCGGCGACCACTCGCGTTCCCACCCGCTCGTGCAGGAACAGCGCGCCGAGCAGCAGCGCGAGCAGCGGCGCGACATAGGTCAGCGCGATCGCCTGCGCCATCGGCACGCGCGCGAGCCCCCAGAAGAACAGCAGCGCCATCGCGGTGGTGATCGCGCCGCGGGTGAGGTGCAGCCGCAGCGCGCGCGGCGTCGGGCGCCGCCCGCCCCCGGCGCGCCACACCGCGCCGCCGATCAGCGCGGCGAGCAGCGCGCGCCAGAACAGCGCGTTGTAGACGCCGATCGCGAGGGTGAGCGCCTTCATGAAGGCGTCCATGATCGAGAACAGCCCGATCCCCGCCGCCGCCACCGCGAAGGCGAGCGCGGGCGACAGCGCGCGCGCGGCGGTCAACGGATCAGGCGGACGTCGATGCCGAGATCGAGATCGGCCCATCGACGATCCGACGTCAGTACCGGCATGTCCAGCCGCTGTCCCAGGGCCAGGCAGACTCGATCACCGAGCGAAAGACCCAGATGGCGGCTGAGCGGACGCAGCCGCGCCGCGCGGATCGCATCGTCCTCGCCATGCTCGACATGATCGAGGGACAGCGAGTTCAGGATGCGGAGCACCAGCTCCGGGGCGAGATCATGCTCCATCGTCACGGTCAACACCTCGGTCAGATTGACCGTGGAGAGAAGGAAAGGACCGTCGTGGCCGGCTAGCAGCTCACCGCCCGGTTCGTCGAGAAGGTAGGCGAGGACGACCGACGAGTCGACGACCCCCCTCACTCGCCGCAGTCCTCCCGCCGCTCGCGGAGGAACTGGTCGACGGTATAGCCCTTCATCGCCTCGCGCAGCTGCGCGAGCGCCGCTGCCGGGTCGTCGCGCCGCATCGCGATCCGCTCGCCGTCACTCTCTAGCGCGACGCTGTCGCCGTCCTTGATCCCGAATTCTCGACGCAGATCCGCGGGGATGACGATCTTGCCGCCCGCGATCACCTTGGCGTGATAGGTCATGTCAGGCCCTCCAGGGCCTGACTTATAGCACCCGCCCTATTCCGCCGCGAGCGCCGCCGCCGCGTCGCGCGCCTCGATCTCGGCCGCCTTGGCCTCGACCAGCCGGACGATATGCTCGACCATGTCGGCGTCCTGGACGTGATGGTCGGTCACGCCCGACAGGTACACCATGTGGCGCCCGTTGCCGCCGCCGGTGATGCCGATGTCGGTCTCGCGCGCCTCGCCCGGGCCGTTCACCACGCAGCCGAGCACGCTCAGCGACATCGGCGTGCGGATATGCTGGAGCCGCTCCTCCAGCGTCTGCACCGTGCGGATCACGTCGAAACCCTGGCGCGCGCAGCTCGGGCAGCTGACCACGCGCACGCCGCGGTTGCGGATGCCGAGCGCCTTGAGGATCTCGAAGCCGACGCGCACCTCCTCCTCGGGCTCGGCCGAGAGCGAGACGCGGATCGTGTCGCCGATGCCGAACCACAGGAGCGAGCCCATGCCGATCGACGACTTCACGGTGCCGCCGATCAGCCCGCCCGCCTCGGTGATGCCGAGGTGGAGCGGGCAGTCGACCGCGTCCGCCAGCTGCTGATAGGCCGCCACCGCGAGGAACACGTCGGACGCCTTCACCGCCACCTTATATTCGTGGAAGTCGTGGTCCTGCAGCAGCTTGATATGGTCGAGCGCGCTCTCGACCAGCGCCTCGGGGCAGGGCTCGCCGTATTTCTCGAGCAGGTCCTTCTCGAGGCTGCCCGCGTTGACGCCGATGCGGATCGCGCAGCCGTTGGCCTTGGCGGCACGCACCACCTCGGCGACGCGGTCGGACGAGCCGATGTTGCCCGGGTTGATACGAAGGCACGCCGCGCCCGCGTCCGCCGCCTCGAGCGCGCGCTTGTAGTGGAAATGGATGTCGGCGACGATCGGCACCTTGGCGGCGCGGACGATCTGGCCGAGCGCGGCGGTGGAGGCCACGTCCGGGCAGCTGACGCGGACGATGTCAGCGCCCGCCTCCTCGCAGCGGCGGATCTGATCGATCGTCGCGCGCGCGTCGTCGGTGGGCGTGTTGGTCATCGTCTGCACGGTGACCGGCGCGCCGCCGCCGACGGGGACGTTGCCGACCATGATCTGGCGGCTCTCTCGGCGCGCGATGTCGCGCCACGGACGGATGGACATGGCGCCCCATATACATGCGCGGCGTGACGGTTGGAAGGCGGCGGGATCGCGGGGAAGCCCCGCCCCCGACGGAGGTCGTCGCGGCCCCGCTCGACCCACGTCCCTCGCCATTGTGTTCCGGCGAGAGCCGGGATCCGGCGCCGAGCGACACTGCGCCTGATGGGGAGCGAGGCCTGGGCTCCTGCGCGCGCAGGAGCACGAAAAAGGCTCTCGCGACGATCCCCCGAGGGCGAGGGGAATGTACGACTTCCTGCCTCGCCTGAGGAATAGGGCTGGCGTGCGCGTCGCCAAGGGGCGCGCTGCCACGGGTCGCCTCCCCGCGGCGCCACCGCCACCTCGCGCAAACGCGGCGTTAATGCTAGGCGCGCCGCGATGCAGCGGCATTACGGCCTCGACTGGCTCCGCATCGGGGCGTTCGCGATCCTCATCCTCTACCATGTCGGGATGGTGTTCGTGCCGTGGGACTTCCACGCCAAGCTGCCCGGCGCCTGGTGGGTGGCGGTGCCGATGATGGCGTCCAACCCGTGGCGACTGGCGCTGCTGTTCGTCGTCTCGGGCTATGCCAGCCGCGCGCTGATGATCCGCAACAGGAAACCGTGGCGCTTCGCGCGCCAGCGCTCGCTGCGGCTGCTCGTGCCGCTCGTCTTCGGCGTGGCGGTGATCGTGCCGGTGCAGCCCTGGGTCGAGCTCGGCGAGAAGTTCGGCTACCCGCACGGCTTCCTCCATTTCTACCGGCACGATTACTGGCGCTTCGCGATGCTGGGGCCGATCGTGCTGCCGACCTGGAACCACCTGTGGTTCGTCGGCTATCTGTGGGTCTACACGCTGGTGCTGGCGCTCGCCGCCGGGCTGTTGCCGCCCGCCGTCACCGCGGCGGCGCAGCGCGGCTTCGCCTTCGTCATGCGCGGGCCCGCGCTGCTGGCGCTGCCGATGGGCTGGATGGTGCTGGTCAATCTCGCCCTCTTCCCCGGCGCGCGCGAGACCCACGCGCTGGTCGACGACTGGGTCGCGCACGCCAGCTACTTCCCCGCCTTCCTGTTCGGCTACGCGCTCGCCCGCGCGCCGGCCACGCTCGCCGCCTTCGTGCGGCAGTGGAAGCCGACGGCGGCGCTCGCGCTCGCCGCCTACGCGCTGGTGGCGGGCATCGAGATCCGCTGGCCGGGCAACACCATGCCCCCGCCCTGGGGCAATGTCTTCGCGATCGCGCGCGCGGTCGAGGGATGGAGCGCGGTGGCGGCGCTGATCGGCTATGCCGATTCGCACTGGAACCGCGACCAGCGCTGGCGCCCGATGCTGACCGAGGCGGTGTTCCCCTTCTATATCGTCCACCAGTCGATCATCGTGCTCGCCGCCGACGCGCTGCGGCCGCTGGCACTGCCGGGCTGGGCCGAGTTCGCGCTGCTGGTGGCGGCGACGGTCGCGGGCTGCTGGGCCTTCTACCTGATCGGCCGCGCGATCGGGCCGCTGCGCCCGCTGATCGGGCTGCGCCGACACGCCTCGCGCCGCACCCATGTCGACCCGCGGCCCGCGCTGGTCTGAACGGCGACGATCGCGCACGCCCTCACCGCGCCCCCGCGGGCAGCAGCACGTGGCGCGCCGCGGCGTGCGAGTCGACCGCGGCGCGACCGAACAGCATCGGCAGCATGCGACCCGCGACCCAGGGACCGTAATGGTCGCCGTAGTGCGGCGACCGCGGCTCGTTCGACTGGCCGGGCAGGTTGAGCATCAGCGAGCGATCCCACTCCCCGACGTCGATCACCTGGAGATAGCTCGCGCCGCCGCGCGTGCGCCAGTCCGGCCCGTCGCCGGGCCAGCGCGCCATCACGGTATAATCGTCGCCACCCGAGCCGGCGCCCGCGATCGGCGGGAAAGCGGCGGCGATCGCGGGGATGCGGGCCAGCGGATGCCGGATCGTCACGCGGTGAAGTCGGTCCCAGCGCCACGTCCGCGCGTCCGGTCCCATCAGCACCGCGGCGCGGTCCCAGGCGCTGGCCAGCGCGGCGGCGAGCAGCGCGTCGCGCGCCCCGACCGGGTCGGCGCCGAGTCGCCGGTCGGGGTGCGCGAGCAGGTCGAGCAGCACCGCGGGCGCGATCGCGGTGACGAGGTGGCGCGCGCGCGCGGGCACGATCGCGGCGAGCGCGCGCCGACCGAGCTCGCGCCACAGGATCTCGAACAGCGCGGCGGCGGCGCTGTCGCCGTCGACCCGCGCGTCCCAGCCGCGCAGTAGCGCCAGCGCGGGCGAGGCGCCAGCGGGCAACAGCGCCAGCAGCTGCCGCGCCGGGGCGGACAGCGTGTCGTGCTGGAGCGCGACGCTGTCGGCGAGCGTGTGGCGCGGCTGCGTCGCGAGCACCGCGGCGATCCGCTCGTAGCGATAGGGATCGCGGAAGGAGTGCGCCGGCACGCGGTCACGCGGCCAGCCCGCGGGCAGATTGTCCTGATTGGCGGAGGCGAACCAGCCTTCGGGCGGGTCATAGACGCTGGGCAGCGCGCGGTGGTCGCGATAGCCGGTCCAGTCGTAGCGGCCGTCACCCGGCACCGGCAGCAGCCCGTCGCCGCGTCGCCGCTGCGGGGTGAAGCCGATCGCCCGCCAGCCGTGGTTCCCCGCCACGTCGGCATAATGGAAGTTCGTCGGCGCGGGGTGGAGCGCGAACGCCGCGTCCAGTTCCCGCCAGTCGCGCGCGAGATTGATCGCGATCATCGCGAACGCGCCGCTCGCGCCCGGCTGGAGCGCGATCGAGCCGAGCGCGGTGGCGCGGCGCCTCGCCGGGTCGTGGCTCACCACCGCGCCGTGGACCGAGTGGCGCAGCGTCGCGCGGTGCGGCGCCCCACCCTTCACCGGTATCGCGACCGCGCGCGTGTCGAACGCCTTCCACCCGCCGCCGTGGCGATAGCGCTCGGGATCGGCCGGGTGGAGCTCGAGGACGAACAGGTCCTCCTGGTCGATCTGGAAGTTGGTGCGGCCGAAGGCGTAGCGGTCGGTATGGCCCTGCATGATCCCGGGCAGCCCCGGTGCGCCCGCGCCGATCACGTCGAGCCCGGGTGCGCTGAGGTGCGCGACATGGCGCGGCCCGAAGCCACCGAGCCCCAGATGGGGGTCGTTGGCGAGGATCGCGCGGCCGGTCGCGCTGCGCGAGGGCGCGACCGTCCACGCGTTGCTCCCGGCGTTGGCGGCGTCGAGCCGCTCGTCGCGCGTCGGCGTGTCCGGACCGAAGGGCGGGTCGCCGAGGTCGAGCGCGGCGAGATCGGCGTCGCTCACCGCGGCGACGTCGAGCCCCTCGGGCACGCGCAAGGCCGCGGCGGGGCGCAGCGGCGCCATCACCGCGTCGAGCGCGAGCAGACCCAGCGCGGCGAGTTGGGCGCGGCGCAGCTCGTCGTCGACGTTGCCCGCGGCCGCCCCGCGCGCCAGCACGAGGTCGCGCACGTCCCAGCGCAGCGGGGTCACGCCGAGGATGGCGTATTCGGGCGGCAGCAGCGCGCCGTCGAGCGCCACCTCGTCGACGCGCGCGTTGATCCCGGCGACATAGGCGCGCGCGCAGGCGAGCACATCGGCCGGCACCCGCGCCAGCTCGGCGTCGAGGTCGCCGCGATAGTGGAACAGCCGCGCGCTGGCGTCGTGCGGCGCGAAGTCGGCGCCGAACGCCTCGGCGAGCCGGCCGAGCGCGCGGCGGTGCGCGAGGTCGATCTGGAAGAGCCGGTCGCGCGCGACGACATAGCCCTGGCCCAGGAAGGCGTCGGGGATGGTCGCCGCGCGGACATGCGGCACGCCGTGGACGTCGTCGACGATCTCGACCGGCGCGGCGAGGCCGGGCGCGCGAGTCGGGCGCGGCACCGACACCGCGGTCGCGCGGGCGGCGGGGGCGAGCGCGAGCGTCGCGGCCGAGCCCAGCAGGAAGGAGCGGCGGTCGAGCAACGGATCTCCCTGTCGTGCCATCGTCGTGCCATCGTCCCGCCCGCGGCGACGCGCCGGGCCCCGCGACCGCTCGCGGCCGGGGGACGGCGCCGGCCGGCCCGCGCGCCCGAGCAGGAGGGAGCGACGCTCTAGCCCGACCGGGCGGGCCACGCCAGCAGCGCCACTCGCGCATGGCCCCGGCGCGCCCGCCCCGCTAGGCTCCTGCCCGAGAAGCGACGAATCACGGGAGCGGGCGATGGACCGGAACGACCCTGGGCTGCGCGACGCCGCGGTGCGGCTGTACGACGACTTCACGCACGAGCATCGCGACCGCCGCACGCTGCTGCGCCAGATGACCGCGCTGGCGGGCTCGGCGGCGGCGGCGGAGGCGCTGATCCTCGGCATCGCCGCCAGCCCCGCCAGCGCGGCGCAGGTCGACCCGGCGGACAAGCGACTGATCACGCGCAAGGGCGGCTTCAAGCTGGCGAGCGGCGGCAGCATCACCGGCTATTTCGCCGCGCCCCGCCAGGCCGCGGGCAAGCTCGGCGCGGTGATGGTGATCCACGAGAATCGCGGGCTGCAACCGCATATCGAGGACGTCGCGCGCCGCGTCGCGCTCGCCGGTTTCTTCGCGCTCGCGCCCGATTTCCTGTCGAGCGCGGGCGGCACGCCGACGGACGAGGACAAGGCGCGTGAGCTGATCGGCCGGCTCGACTATGACGCCACGATCGCCACCGCGGTCGCGGTGGTGACCCGGCTGGGTCGGCGTGCCAACGGCAACGGCAAGGTCGGCACGGTGGGCTTCTGCTGGGGCGGCGCGCTCGTCGACCGGGTCGCGCTCGCCGCCGGGCCGGCGCTGGCCGCGGGGGTGAGCTATTACGGCCCCGCCCCGGACCCCGCCGAGGCGACCAGGCTCCAGGTGCCGCTGCTGCTCCACTATGCCGGCAAGGACGCCCGCGTGGCGCAGACCGCCGAGCCCTGGGTCGCCGCGCTGCGCGCCGCCGGCAAGCCGTTCGAGGCCTTCACCTATCCCGGCGTCGACCACGCCTTCAACAACGACACCTCGGCGGAGCGCTACGACAAGGCGGCCGCCGACCTCGCCTGGCAGCGCACCACCGCCTTCCTCCACCAGCATCTGGACGCCTGACCGATGACTCTCACCTTCTTCACCCACCCGCGGTCGCGCAGCCGCAGCGCGCGCTGGATGCTCGAGGAGATCGGCGCGCCCTATGAGTCGGTGGTGATCGACTTCGACAAGAAACCCGCCGCGCTGCTCGAGGCCAACCCGCTCGGCAAGGTGCCGGTGATCGTCCACGACGGGCAGGTGGTGAGCGAGGCGGCGGCGATCTGCGCCTATCTCGCCGAGGCCTTCCCCGCGGCCGGGCTCGCGCCGCGCGGCGACGAGCGCGCCGCCTATTACCGCTGGCTGTTCTTCGCGTCGGGCCCGCTCGAGGCGGCGATGGTCGACAAGGCGCTCGGCGTGCAGGTGCCCAAGGAGCGCGAGGGGATGGTGGGCTATGCCAGCTTCGCGCGCGCGGTCGACGCGTTCGAGCAGGCGCTGGCCGAGCGCGACTATGTCGCCGGCGACCGCTTCACCGCGGCGGACGTGTTCGTGGGCAGCGCGGTGGGCTTCTTCACCGGTTTCGGGCTGCTCGAGCCGCGCGAGACCTTCATGGCCTATCTCGACCGCGTGCGCGCCCGCCCGGCGTGGCAGCGCGCCAACGACATCGACGAGGCGCTGCTCAAGGGGAAGTAGCGACGGCGCCACGCTCCCCTTTTCACTTTTTCCCGGCGAAGGCCGGGGCCGAGGGGGTGGCGAGGAGCGGCGCGACCGCGCCGCGTGGCGCGGACAGTTCGGGAGGACCGAACCGTCCGCTCCGCCGATGGGCCCCCACCCGGGCGGGGAGCAGGCCCATGTCGCCTCAGCGACGATACTGGCGCCGGTCGTGCTTGTCGTAGCGCACCCGCGCGCTCAGCGCGTCGAAGCGGCGGTCGAGGTCGCGGCGCTCCGACATCGACAGGCCGTCGCGGCGGTAGCGACCCTCGAGCGCGGCGAGCTGCCGCGATTCGGCGCGGACGCGGCGCGCCTCCACGCGGGTCAGCGCGCCCGAGCGGATGCCCTGGTCGATGCGCTGGTCGAGCCGCGCCTGGCGCTGGTTGATCGACTGCCACGGCGCCGCGCTGGCGATCCCCGGCACGACGACGGCGGCGAGCCCGAGCCCGGCGATCACGGTCTTGAGACGGTTCATGTCACGCTCCTTTACACTCGGCCGCTGGGTCGCGGCCCGGTGAAGAGAGAGATAGAACTCGTCCTTGGCGAAAGTGTCCCAGCGCGCGGACGAAAGTGTAACCGACTGTCGCGGCGCTGCGATCTCCGTTCAGCTCGGCGACGGCGCCTCAGTCGCCGAACGTGCCCGCGCGGTACAGCAGCGTGATCGCGACGCGGCGGTTGCGTGGGTCCTGCGGGTTGTCCGCCACCATCGGCTCGCGGTCGGCCACGCCCTCGATCCGGTTGAAGCGCGTCTCGGGCAGCCCCGCCAACGCGAGCCGGCGGCGAGTCGCCTCGGCGCGGCCCGACGACAGCATCCAATTGTTCATCGCGCGCGGGTCGCCCCAGGCGAGGCTGTCGGTGTGGCCGCGGATCATGATCGGGTTCGGCATATCCTTGATGCCGCGCGCCACCAGCCCGATCAGCTCGGCCGCCTCGGGCTCGAGCGCGGTCGTGCCGAGCGCGAACATCGAGTAATCGGCGTCGTCGACCAGGTCGATCCGCAGGCCCTGCGGCGTCATCGTGAAGCGGATGTGCTTGGCCAGCCGCGCCAGCTCCTTGGTCTCGGCGATGCGCTTCATCACCTCGTCGCGCAGCTTGGCGAAGTTCCTGGCGTCCTCCTTGGTCGCCTGCGCCGCGCTGCGCAGCGAGCCCTTCGGCCCGAAGCCCTTCACCTCGGCGTTCTGCGGCGTGGAGGTGACGATCGCCACCGCGCGGATGTCCGACATGCCCGCCTTGGGGCCCATCTTCATCTTGGAGGTGAGCGATTCGCCGCCGAACAGACCGTTGCCGCCGATGCCGACGCGCTTCTTGTCGATCAGCGTCGGCGCGAAATAGTCGGCGATGCCCTTGCGCTGCTTCTCGGTGGTGGCGCCGAGCAGCCACAGCAGCAGGAAGAAGGCCATCATCGCGGTGACGAAATCGGCGTAGGCGACCTTCCACGCGCCGCCGTGGTGGCCGCCGCCGCCCTCGATGTAGATCTTCTTGTAGATGATCTTCGGCGGGACGTTCGCGCCGTGCGGGGCCTTGGCCATGGCTCAGTCGCTCCCCGCCTTACTTGCCGCGCAGGCCGTCGAACACCTCGGCGAAGCCGGGCTGGTTCTTGTGGTCGATCCCCGAGCGCGCCGCCTCGATCACCAGCGGCTGCGGGTGGCCGTGCAGCGAGGCGATGATGATCTGTTTGACGACGTGGTAGATCGCGCCGTCCGCGGCGATCACCTGCTGGAGCCGGCTGGCGAGCGGGTTGACGATGCCATAGGCCAGCAGCACGCCCATGAAGGTGCCGACCAGCGCCGAGCCGATCATCCCGCCCAGCACCGACGGCGGCTTGTCGATCGAGCCCATCGTCTTCACGATGCCGAGCACCGCGGCGACGATGCCGAGCGCGGGCAAAGCGTCGGCGAGGCTCTGCAGCGTGTGATGCGGCCCCTCGACCTCGTGGTGGTGGGTCTTGATCGCATTGTCCATCACGTCCTCGACCGCGTGGACGTCGAGCGTGCCCGACGACACCACGACGAGTCGCAGCGTGTCCGCGATCAGGTTGACCAGCGTGTGATCCTTGAGCAGCTTGGGATATTCGGCGAACACCGCGGACGACTTCGGATCCTCGACGTGCGGCTCGAGCGCGATCGGGCCCTCCATGCGCAGCATCTTCATCAGCTTCGACACCAGGAAGATGACGTCGAGATAATCCTGCTTCTTGTACTTCGGGCCCTTGAAGACCTTGGCGATGCCGCCGCCCATGGCCTTGAGCTCCTTGCCCGAGTTGCCGATGATCAGCGCGCCCGCGGCGGCGCCGCCGATGATCAGCATCTCGTGCGGGATCGCCTCGAACACGGGGCCGAGCGCGCCGCCGGTGATGGCGAAACCGCCGAACACCATTCCCAGAAGGATGACCAGGCCGATACCCGCGAACATGCGATTCCCCGAAGACAGCTAATGTCTGAGGCGGCTGGTTAACCGTGCAGCGGTGGAGAAGTGGTTACCATGGCGTCGCTTTGCGGCGGCGCGGGCCGGCAGCGTGGCGCCGGGAACACAGGTGACGCGGTCGGTGCGGCGCGCTAGGCGCTCAGGCCTTCTCGAGCGTGCATTGCAGCGGGTGCTGGTTCTGCCGGGCGAAGTCGATCACCTGGCTGACCTTGGTCTCGGCGACCTCGTAGCTGAACACGCCGCAGACGCCGACGCCCTTCTGATGGACGTGGAGCATCACCTGGGTGGCCTGCTCGGTCGACATGCGGAAGAAGCGCTGCAGGCAGAGGACGACGAACTCCATCGGGGTGTAATCGTCGTTGAGCATCAGCACGCGATAGGGCGTGGGCTTCTTCGTGCGCGCGCGCGTGCGCGTGGCGACGCCGAGACCGGTCCCGCCGTTCTCCGCGTCATTGTCCTCACCCACCAGCCGGGGGTCGACCATCATCGGGAAGCTGTGCTGCTGCATCGCCAGGGGCGGGATATGGCATCGACTCGGGTGAGGGCAAGACCGTTGCGCGCGGAATCGCAGCGGAGGCGGTGCGAGCCGGACGCGAGCGGGCGGCCGCGTCGCCGCGACCGCCCGCCCCGTATCGTCCATCGCGGGATCGTCCCGTGTCAGGCGGCCGATTTGATCTTCTCGGCCGCGAGCGCGAAGCGGTTCTGCAGCGGCTTGGCGACGTCGCCCGCCAGCTTCAGCGTCGCCTCGGTCGAGCGCGAGGCCTCCTTGACCATCGCGTCGAAGGCGCCGCGCCAGTAATCGGCCTGGAGCTGCATCAGCTCGGTCGGCGACTTCACCGAGGCGAACGACTGGACCGTCGTGGCGGTGCTGTCGAAACGCTCGCGCACGAAGGCGGCGACCTCATGGCCCATCGCCTCGAGCCCCTGCGCCGCGATCCGCCCCGACTCGAGCATCGCCTCGACGTTGCCCTTGCCGAAATCGGCCATGTCCTCGGCGACCTTGCGGCCCTTCTCCAGGGTCGAGCGGCCCTGCTCGCCCGCGGCGGCGAAGGCCGAGCGGGTGTCCTGCTGCGCCTTGTCGGCGAACGACGTCATCGTGTCGGTCATGTCGGCTTCCTTCGCTGCGATCGGGGCCGCGGCTTCTGCCGGCGGCGTCGGGCCGGCGGGTTGCTCCACCGGCGGCTGGGGCTGGCCGGCGGTGTCGTCCGCCGGCAGCGGTTCCGCGTCGGCGGCAGCCGGCGTGGGCGGTGCCGCGACGGCGAGCGCCGGGGCAGCCGTGGAGGAGGCCGCCGCGGCGGCCGGCTGGGAGCGCTTGGGCGCGCGGGCGCGCCGGATCGACGGGGTCTCCGCCGCGGGCAGGGTCTCATCCGACATCAGGACCGCTCCTCTTGTTGCACTGCACAATAGTGACGAGGGTCACGACAATCAAGCATTTTTGTGCGATGCGGCAGGATCCTGGCGGGTGCGGTTGATCGCCGCGGCGCGGAGGCGCACTAGCGTCCGCGATGAACCTCCTGCCCCCGCTGCTCCGCCCGCGCCGCCGCGGCATCGCCTCGGTCAACTCGGAGGTGCGCGACGGCATCGTTCCCGCCGGCGACGCGGTGGCGACCACCGCCGACCATGACGGCGGCGAGCCGCACAACCCGCGCTACCGTACCGTGGCGCTGATCATCGCCTGCGCGATGTTCATGGAGCATCTCGACGCCACCGTGCTGGCCACCGCGCTGCCGACGATGGCGCGCGACTTCGCGGTGCGCGCGCCCGAGATGAGCGTCGCGCTCACCTCCTACCTGGTGGCGCTGGCGATGTTCATCCCCGCCTCGGGCATGGTCGCGGACCGGTTCGGGGCGAAGAACGTGTTCCGCGCCGCGATCGCCGTGTTCGTGCTCGGCTCGCTCGCCTGCGGCCTGGCACCGACGCTGACGACGATGGCGCTGGCGCGCTTTCTCCAGGGGATCGGCGGCGCGATGATGATGCCGGTCGGCCGGCTGGTGCTGCTGCGCTCGGTGGCGAAGCGCGACATGGTCTCGGCCATGTCCTGGCTGATCATGCCCGCGCTGATCGGTCCGATCATCGGCCCGCCGGTGGGGGGCTTCATCGTCACCTATCTCGACTGGCGCTGGATCTTCTGGCTCAACCTGCCGATCGGCGCGCTCGGCATCCTGCTGGTCGGCCGCTTCATCGTCGACGTGCGCGAGCCCGGGGTGCACGCCTTCGACTGGCCGGGCTTCCTGCTCTCCGCCGTGGCGCTCGGCTGCCTGCTGTTCGGCTTCGAACTGGCCAGCCGCGCCGGCGAGGGCGCGCTCGCGGCGGCGCTGATCCTCGTCGGCGCGGTCGCGGCGATGCTCTACTGGCGCCACGCCGCGCGCGTGCCGCACCCGATCCTCGATCTCTCGCTGATGCGCGTGCCGACCTTCCGCCTCTCGGTGCTGGGCGGCTCGCTGACCCGCATCACCCAGGGCGCACAGCCCTTCCTGCTGCCGCTGGTGATGCAGCTCGCCTTCGGGCTGAGCGCGGCGGAGAGCGGGTCGATGACGCTCGCCACCGCGATGGGCTCGTTCGCGATGAAGGGCACCGCGCCGCGGCTGCTGCGCCGCTTCGGCTTCCGCACCAGCCTCGTGTGGCTTGGGCTGCTGTCGAGCGCGAGCTACGCGCTGTGCGGGCTGTTCCGCCCCGACTGGCCGCTGCCCGCGGTGTTCGCGGTGATGCTGGTGTCGGGTTTCCTGATGTCGTTCCAGTTCACCGCCTATAACACGATCGCCTACGACGAGATCGCCAAGGAGCGGATGAGCGCGGCGACCAGCTTCTACTCGACCTTCCAGCAGCTGATGCTGTCGCTCGGCATCTGCGCGGGAGCGACCGCGCTGCACGTGTCGATGGCGGCGGGGGGCCGGACCCGGCCCGACTTCCCCGATTTCTCCGCGGCGTTCTGGACGGTGACCGCGATCTCGCTGGGGGCGCTGTTCGTCAACCTGCGGTTCGACCCCAAAGCGGGCGCGGAGATCAGCGGGCGGGGGTGATGCCGGAGGACATAGCCGCATGCCCCCTCCAAATCATGACGCATGTTGGGGCGAGGCTGGTGAGGGCCTGGCGCGACCTTCATCGTTCCCCGGCGAAGGCCGGGGCCCAGTTGGGGGACGCTGACGAGGCCCGCCACCTTGATCCCACTTGGCCCCCGGCCTTCGCCGGGGAACAGAAGAGAAGCGACGACCACCTCACATCTCCGGCGCGATCCCCCGCGCCAGCCGCCCCCGCGCATAGTCGAGCGCGCGGCGGATGCCGTCGTCGAGCGCGATCGTCGGGCGCCAGCCGAGCGCGTCGCGAATCCGCGACGGGTCGCTGTAGCGCTCCGCCACGCCCACCGGCTTGCCCGCGGTGCCGATCACCGGCGCGTCATAGCCCTCGATCGCCACCATCCGCGCGGCGAGGTCGAGGAAGCGCGTCGGCGTGCCGGTGCCGATGTTGAAGGCGCGCGCGTCGCTCACGCCGCGGCACACCAGGACGCAGGCGTCGCAGGCGTCGTCGATGTGGACGAAGTCGCGCGTCTGCTCGCCCGAGCCCCACACCCGCACCGGGTCGCGTCGCGCCGCCACGCGCAGCGCGATCGCGGGGAAGGGATAGACCACGTCCTGGTCCTCGCCATAGCCCGAGAAGGGACGCACCACGCCGACGCTCAGCCCGTATTTCTCATGCGCGATGCGGCCGAGATACTCGCCGGTCAGCTTGCTCCAGCCATAGGTATAGTCGGGCAGGCCGAGGCGCTTGTCGAAGGAGATGTCGTCCTCGCGCAGCGCGCGGCTCTCGCCCGCCCCCTGCAGGTCGATCGGATAGGCCGCGCTCGACGAGGCGTAGAGGATGCGCTCGGGCCGCGCTTTCTTGGCGGCCCAGAGGAAGAAGCTGCTGTCGACCGCGAGGTCGATGCCGACCGCGAGCGGGTCGTTGTCGATCACGTTGCGCCCGCCCACCACCGAGGCGAGATGGTAGATCTCGTCGAAGCGCGGCAGCGGCGCGAGCCCGAGCGACGGGGTCATGCCCAGCTCGGCCTGCGCCACCGCGACGAAGTCGGCGCGGATCAGCCGCACCTGCTGGTCGAGCCCGACCAGCTCGTGGCGCTGCACCCCGCCCTCCTCGCCGAGCGCGCGCAGCCGCGGCACCTCCCACTCGGCCGGCGGCTTGCCGGTGGAGAGATCGTCGATGATCCACAGCTCGTGCCCGCCCTCGCGCGCGAGCCGCGCGACCAGGTGCCGGCCGACGAAGCCGCAGCCGCCGGTGATGAGGATACGCGCCACGTCGGTCTCCTAGGGTGAGGCTGCGGCCTCGTTCGTCGCGCCGGGGCGCAAATGCAAGCCGCGCGCGCGCCGAGGCGAGTCACGCCGCGCCGACGCCGGACCTCGAGGATGCGGCGCCTAAGGTGGAGGAAGGTGTCGGCCCCACCGCCCGCCCGACAGGACGACGGCGGACGGGCGAGGCGATCCGGACGCGAGAGACGCCATGGGCATGGCCCGGGCCCGCATCGCTGCCGAGATGGCGCGGACGGCCGACCGGTCATCGCCGTCGACGCGGCGGAAGCTGGATGCCCCGCGTGGATTCGAACCACGATTGACGGAGTCAGAGTCCGTAGTCTTGCCGTTAGACGACGGGGCAACAGGGGGGCGCAACTAGAAGGCGGCGCCGCCCCTGTCAATGGCCGCCTTGCCGCTCGTCGCCGCAGCGTGTAGCGTTACCATCAAGCACCGGGTGACCGCGCGCCGCGCGCGGGTCGCGTCCGGAAGAAGATGAGAGAGTGTGACGGCAATGGTGGACTTTCCCGCCCAATTGCCGCGCCGGCAGGAGCCCGATCCTGCCCGTTCGGCCCGACCCCAGCCGCGCCCCGCGCGCGGCGGTGCGCGACATTATGCCGCGCTCGACCTCGGCACCAACAACTGCCGGCTGCTGATCGCGCGGCCGCACGGCGACGGCTTCGCGGTGGTGGACGCCTTCTCGCGCATCGTCCGGCTCGGCGAGGGGCTGGCGCACACCGGCGCCTTGTCCGACGCCGCGATCGAGCGCACCATCGCCGCGCTGCGAGTCTGCGCCGACAAGCTGCGCCGCCGCAACGTCACGCTGGCGCGCTCGGTCGCGACCGAGGCCTGCCGCCGCGCCAGCAACGGCACCGATTTCATCGCGCGCGTCCGCGCCGAGACCGGCATCCACCTCGACATCATCTCGGCCGAGGAGGAGGCGCGGCTGGCGGTGCTCGGCTGCCACGCGCTGCTCGAGCCGGGCACCGGCCCGGCGCTGGTGTTCGACATCGGCGGCGGCTCGACCGAGCTGGTGCTGGTCGACGCCGACGCGACCGTGCCGGTGGTGCGCGACTGGCACAGCGCGCCCTGGGGCGTCGTCTCGCTGACCGAGAGCGCGGGCGGCGGCGGCTCGGCCGAGGAGCGAGAGCGCGCCTACAAGCGGATGCGCGCGCTGGTGGCGGAGAGCTTCGCGCCCTTCGCGGCGCGGCTGCCCCGCCCCGCCACGCCGCCGCGACTGCTCGGCACCTCGGGCACGGTGACGACGCTGGCGAGCGTCCATCTCGGGCTGGAGCGCTACGACCGCGCGCAGGTCGACGGGCTGATCGCGCCCGCCGCGGCGATGCGCCAGATCAGCCAGGAGCTGGCGGCGATGTCGCTCGGCGAGCGCGCGCAGCTGCCGTGCATCGGGCGCGAGCGCGCCGACCTGGTGGTGGCGGGCTGCGCCATCCTCGAGGGCATCCTCGACCTGTGGCCGGCGGAGCGGCTCGGCGTCGCCGACCGCGGCATCCGCGAGGGCATCCTGCGCCGGCTGATGGAGACCGAGGCGTGACTCGCGTGACCGGGCGTAGCGGAGCGTGAGGGGCACCGGGGCGGGGCGCCAACGCGTCAAGACCGCGCGCAACCGCAGCGCGCAATCCACCCGCTGGCTCGAGCGCCAGCTCAACGACCCTTATGTCCGCCGTGCCAAGGCCGAGGGCTATCGCAGCCGCGCCGCCTACAAGTTGATCGAGCTGGACGAGCGCTTCGGGCTGCTCAAGGGCGTCAGACGCGTGGTCGATCTCGGCATCGCGCCGGGCGGGTGGAGCCAGGTGGTGCGCCGCCAGGCGCCGGGCGCCGCGGTGGTGGGGATCGACCTGCTGCCGGTCGATCCGATCGACGGCGTCACGATCTTCGAGATGGACTTCATGGACGACGCCGCGCCGGGCGAGCTGATGGCGGCGCTGGGCGGCGCGCCCGACCTGGTGCTGTCCGACATGGCCGCGAACACCGTGGGCCACCCGCAGACCGACGCGCTGCGCACGATGGCGCTGGTGGAGACCGCGCTGGCCTTCGCGGTCGACGTGCTGCGCCCGGGCGGGACGTTCGTCGCCAAGGTCTTCGCGGGGGGCGCCGATTCGTCGCTGGTGGCGGAGATGAAGCGCAACTTCACCGCGGTGAAGCACGCCAAGCCGCCGGCGAGCCGCAAGGGCTCGGTCGAGTGGTTCGTCGTGGCGCAGGGCTTCAAGGGACGCGGCGAGCCGGCGGAGGAGTGAGGCGGCAGGGGCGGGCGACGCGATCCGGTGCGGTGATATCGTCCTGCTTCACCCCACGCCGCGCCGGCAGACGACATCTTCTGCTCTGACCCCGCCGTGCTCCCGCGGACGCAGGAGCCCAGAGCCGCGAGCGTCACGCCTGCGGCCCTGGGCTCCGGCCCTCGCCGGAGCACGGATCGATGGAGGTGGATCAGACTCTAGGCGCCACCCGCCCCTGTCCCACGTCGCCGCGCTTTGCTATCGGCACCCCGCGGGGCGCTCCCTCGCCAGACCGTCCCGCTCCGCCACCGCCGCTTATCCGCCAGCGACCCCATATCGTCACCATTCGCACCAACGTCGGTCTCAACCCTCGCGCCATACCGCCCACCGACTCAACATTCGCAACATTCGCGCTGCCAGCGCCCGATCCGGATCACCGCATGACCTCCCCCCGCCGCACCTTCGCGATCATCTCCCACCCCGACGCGGGCAAGACCACGCTCACCGAGAAGCTGCTGTACTTCGGCGGCGCGATCCATCTCGCCGGCGAGGTGAAGGCGCGCGGGCAGAACCGGCGCGCGCGCTCGGACTGGATGAAGATCGAGCAGCAGCGCGGCATCTCGGTCACCTCCTCGGTGATGACGTTCGAGCACGACGGCATCACCTTCAATCTGCTCGACACGCCGGGCCACGAGGACTTCTCGGAGGACACCTATCGCACGCTGACCGCGGTCGACTCGGCGGTGATGGTGATCGACGCCGCCAAGGGGATCGAGCCGCAGACGCGCAAATTGTTCGAGGTGTGCCGGCTGCGCTCGGTACCGATCATCACCTTCGTCAACAAGGTCGACCGCGAGGGCCGGCCCGTGTTCGAGCTGCTCGACGAGATCGCCGACATGCTCGCGCTGGACGTGTCGCCGATGAGCTGGCCGATCGGCATGGGCGGCGAGTTCGAGGGCGTGCTCGATCTCGCGTCGAACCGGATCAGCCGGCCCGAGGGCGACAGCCGCGCCTTCCTCGGCACGGTCGAGGACTCGCCCGTCCTGTCGGAGCGCTGGCAGGAGGAGATCGAGCTGGCGCAGATCGGCTACCCCGCCTTCGACCCCGAGGCATACCGCCACGGCGACCTCACCCCGGTGTATTTCGGCTCGGCGCTCAAGGACTTCGGCGTCGCGCAGCTGATCGCCGCGCTGGCCGAGCACGCGCCGCCGCCGCGCCCGCAGCCGGCCGAGCCCGCCCCGGTGGCACCCGAGAATGACGAGGTGACCGGCTTCGTCTTCAAGGTCCAGGCCAACATGGACCCCAACCACCGCGACCGGATCGCCTTCATGCGGCTGTGCTCGGGCACCTTCAAGCGCGGCATGAAGCTGACCCCGACCGGCCATGGCAAGCCGATCGCGGTCCACTCGCCGATCCTGTTCTTCGCGCAGAACCGCGAGGTGGCGGACGAGGCCTTCCCCGGCGACATCATCGGCATCCCCAACCACGGCACGCTGCGCGTGGGCGACACGTTGAGCGAGCGCGCCGACGTGCGCTTCACCGGCCTGCCCAATTTCGCGCCCGAGATCCTGCGCCGAGTCCAGCTCAAGGACCCGACCAAGACCAAGCAGCTGCGCAAGGCGCTCGACGACATGGCCGAGGAGGGCGTGACCCAGGTCTTCTACCCGGAGATCGGGTCCAACTGGATCATCGGCGTCGTGGGGCAGCTCCAGCTCGAGGTGCTGCTGTCGCGGCTCGAGGTGGAGTACAAGGTGGCGGCGGCGCTGGAGCCCGCGCCGTACGACACCGCACGCTGGGTCTCGGCGGAAGAGCCCGCCGCGCTCAAGGATTTCATGGACCTCAACCGCGGCGCGATGGCCAAGGACCGCGACGGTAACCCGGTGTTCCTGGCGAAGAGCGCCTGGGAGGTCGGCTATATCGCGGATCGCTACGCGAAGGTGCGGTTCGCCGCCACGCGGGAGCGGTGAGCGCGGCTTGTTCCACGTGAAGCCAACGTACGGGGAGTGAGGGCGCAGGTGCTTCCCGAAGCGCGGGCGTCATCCTGAGCTCGTCTCGGGATCCACCGTGCCGCACACTCAAGGACCGGTGGTGCTCGCGAAAGGGTAGATCCTGAAACGAGTTCAGGATGACGCCGATGCGAGGGAGGGTAGCGGGATGCTGCCCCCGATCAGTCCTTCCAGCCCCAGTAGAGCTGAGCGGGCGGGACGTTCCACCATTCCATGTCATGGTCGATCCGCTCGAAATGCGGCGCGATGAAGTCGCGGACCTTGGGGCTGAACTGATAGACGAGGAAGGCGCCGCCGGTGCGGATCACGCGCTGCGTCGCCGCCGCGATCGCGGGGCCGACGCCGTCGGGCAGGGTCGAGAAGGGCAGGCCGGAGAGGACGTAGTCGGCCGAGTCATGGCCGTGCTCGGCGACGATCGCCTCGACGTCGGCGGCCGAACCGTGGACCGCGACGAAGCGCGAGTCGGTGATCGTGTTGTTGAGGTAGCGGATGAAATCCGGGTTGGTGTCGATCGCGATCAGCGTCGCGTCGGGGGCCATCTTCTCGAGGATGGGCCGGCAGAAGGTGCCAACGCCGGGGCCGTACTCGACGAAGAGCTTACAGTTCGCCCAGTCCACCGGGCCGAGCATCCTGGCGATCAACCGATCCGACGAGGGGATGATCGACCCCACCATGACCGGGTGCTTGAGGAAGCCGGCGAAGAACATCTGCCAGGGACCGGGCACGCCGGCGGCTCTGCTGCGGCTGCGCCGCATGGCGTTGGTCGAACTAGGCATGTGGAAAGTTGTCGCTCCCGAACCCTGACGGTGACAGCCTTGTGTCACCACGATGACGAACGCCTTGCAAGCGCGGCGGTTGCCATAGCGGGGTTGCACGCCCGCCCCAAGCGCCTATTCGCCCGGGCGTTGGCGGCGCGGGGGCGGTGGCATGCGGGACGGCGGCGAGCGGGTCGGGCAGGTGGCGGTGACCTTCGTCTCGCGCCGCAACGGCCGCGACTCGGCGGGCTATGCCGCGGCGGCGGAGCGGATGGACGCGCTCGCCGCGGCGCAGCCGGGCTATCGCGGGGTCGACAGCGTGCGCGACGCGGACGGGCTGGGGATCACGGTGAGCTACTGGGCGGACGAGGCGAGCGCGATCGCCTGGCGCGACCATCCCGAACATGCCGCGACGCGTGAGCGGGGGCGGGAGCGCTGGTATGACGATTACGCGGTGACGGTAGCGACCGTAACGCGGGAGTATCGCTGGGCGGCAGCGAGCGAGTGAGGTCCTCCCCGCTCGGCGGGGAGGGGGACCGCGCCCGTAGGGCGTGGTGGAGAGGGCTGTCCGCGGCCGTCGCGCTGCGTGGGGAACCCCCTCCACCACCCGGCTGCGCCGGGCGGTCCCCCTCCCCGTTCCGGGGAGGATTTATCCGTTAGTCTGTCCCCTTCGGCCCGCGCGGGGTGAGCTGGCCCGGCGCGATGAAGCCGATCGGCTGGATCGCGTTGGCGTCCTGCTTCAGCCGCGCCGCCATCTGCTCATAGTCGCGCTCCACCTCGGGGGTGACGCTGGCGCGGCTCTCCTCCAGCGCGCGGTCGAAGTGCGCCGCGGTCACCTGGCGCGACTGGAGCGACTCGCGCAGCGCGATCAGGCCGGCGCGGCGCACCACGTCCTCCAGGTCGGCGCCGGTGAAGCGCTCGGTGCGGCGCGCGACCGTGTCGAGGTCGACGTCCTCGGCGAGCGGCATCTTCTGCGTCTGGATCGAGAGGATCCGCCGCCGCCCGGCCTGATCGGGCACGCCGACGTAGATCAGCTCGTCGAACCGCCCCGGCCGCAGCAGCGCGGGGTCGATCAGGTTGGGCCGGTTGGTCGCGCCGATCACCACCACCGACTGCAGCTCCTCGAGCCCGTCCATCTCGGCGAGGATGGTGTTGACCACGCGCTCGGTCACCTGCGGCTCGCCCAGCCCGCCGCCGCGCGCGGGGACCAGGCTGTCGAGCTCGTCGATGAAGATGACGCAGGGCGCCACCTGGCGCGCGCGCTGAAACAGGCGGGTGATCTGCTGCTCGCTCTCGCCGTACCATTTGCTCAGCAGGTCGCTCGACTTGGTGGCGATGAAATTGGCCTCCGCCTCGCGCGCCACCGCCTTGGCGAGCAACGTCTTGCCGGTGCCGGGCGGGCCGTAGAGCAGGAAGCCCTTGGCCGGGCGGATGCCCAGCCGGCGGAACGCGTCGGGGTCTTTGAGCGGCAGCTCGACGCCTTCCTTGAGCCGCATCTGCGCGTCGTCGAGACCGCCCACGTCGCTCCACTGGGTGGTGGGCGCCTGCACCATCACCTCGCGCATCGCCGAGGGCTGGACCCGCTTGATCGCGCCCATGAAGTCCTCGCGCGTCACGGCCAGCGTGTCGAGCACCTCGGGCGGGATGCTGCGGTCCTCCAGGTTGAGCCGCGGCATGATCCGCCGCACCGCCTCGATCGCGGCCTCGCGCGTCAGCGCGGCGAGGTCGGCGCCGACGAAGCCGAAGGTGGTGCGCGCCAGCTCGTCGAGGTCGACCTTGTCGCCCAGCGGCATGCCGCGGGTATGGATGCCGAGGATCTCGCGTCGCCCGCGCTCGTCGGGGACGCCGACGATGATCTCGCGGTCGAAGCGGCCGGGGCGGCGCAGCGCCTCGTCGATCGCCTCGGGGCGATTGGTCGCGGCGATGATCACGACGTTGGCGCGCGCCTCCAGCCCGTCCATCAGCGTCAGCAGCTGCGCGACCACGCGCTTCTCCGCCTCGCCCGAGACCTGCCCGCGCTTGGGCGCGATCGAGTCGATCTCGTCGATGAAGACGATCGAGGGCGCCGCCTTGGTCGCCTCCTCGAACACGCTGCGCAGCCGCTGCTCCGACTCGCCATAGGCCGAGCCCATGATCTCGGGGCCGTTGATCAGGAAGAACTGCGCGTCCGACTCGTTGGCGACCGCGCGCGCCAGCCGCGTCTTGCCGGTGCCGGGCGGGCCGTGGAGCAGCACGCCCTTGGGCGGGTCGACCCCGAGCCGCTGGAACAGCTCGGGATAGCGCAGCGGCAGCTCGACCATCTCGCGCAGCTGGTCGATCGTCGCCGCCATTCCGCCGATATCGTCGTAGGTGACGTCGGCGCGCCGCGCCGCCTCGGGCTCCTCATATTCGGGGCGGAGCTCGATCTCGGTGTTCTCGTCGATGTGGACCACGCCCTTGGGGCTGGCCGACACGACCGAGAGGCGGATCTCCTGCAGCGCGTAAGCGGGGGCGTTGATGTAGCGCTCCATCCCCGGCGGCATGTTCGCGACGCGCTGGTGACCAGCGGTGGCGACCACGTCCCCGGCGCAGAGCGGGCGCCCGAAGAAGGTGCGCTTGAGCGCGGTGGTCGAGCCCTGGAGCCGCAGGTTCTGCTGCGCCGGCGCGAACACGACTCGAGTCGCCGCCTTGCTCTCGACCCGCCGCAGCTCGACGAAGTCGCCCGAACCGACCCCGGCATTGGCGCGCTGGAGGCCGTCGATGCGGATGATCTCGAGCCCCTCGTCCTCGGCATAGGGGCCGACCGCGCGTGCCGGCGTCGTCTTCTTGCCGACGATCTCGACCACGTCGCCGTCGGTGAGACCGAGGGCGGAGAGCACCGCGCGCGGCAGGTGCGCGATGCCGCGCCCGCTGTCCTCGGGGCGCGCGTTCGCCACCTGCAACTTGATCACTCTCGCTTCGGCGTCCGCCATCCTGCTGCCCTTCCTCGCTCGCGCGGTCGAGCGCAGGAGATAGGGCCGGGGTTCCCGATTGCGAGGGCCACGCGCCCCCGCCATCGTCCTGACGCGCACGAAAAAAAAGGCCGCTCAACGAGGAGCGGCCCATGAAAGTTTTTAGGAGAGGATGCCTGAAAGGCACGCCAAAGATGCGGGGGTACGAACCGTTGTGCAAGTGCGAATGATAGCGCTATAGTTGCAGAAATTGCATTTCGAGTTGTCCGCACGCTTGCGCCGGGCCGTGTGGGTTGCATCATGCGGCGCAGCACCGAACTTGGATCGACGATGCGCCGCCTGCCACCCCTGACCGCGATCGAAGCGTTCGTCGCCGTCGCCCGCCTCGGCTCGATCAAGGCCGCGGCGCAGGAGCTGGCGCTGTCCCCGCCCGCGCTCAGCCGCCGCATCCAGACGCTGGAGCGCTTCCTCACGCGACCGCTGTTCGATCGGCGCCACCAGGCGATGGTGCCCAACGCCGACGGCGAGCGGCTGCTCGCCGCGATCGCGCCCGTGCTCGACGGCCTGTCCGACGCGATCGAGGCGATGACGAGCGGCAGCGAGGTGTTGCGGCTGCGGCTCGGCGTGCTGCCGCTCTACGCGTCGCAGCGGCTGTTCCCGCGGCTGGGCGAGCTGCGCGGCGCGCACCCCGAGCTCCACCTCGACATCGACACCGGCGGCAACGCGCTCGGTCGGCTGGGCGAGGGGCTCGACGCGGTGATCGTGGTCGCGCGCGACGTCGATCCGCTTCTCTACTCGGAGCGGCTCGACCGCAACATGGTCTATCCGATCGGCGCGCGCTCGCTGCTGGAGGGCGCGCGGCCGCTGCGCTCGCCCGAGCAGCTGGAGGGGCATACCATCCTGCTCCACCGCGACATGCCCGACACCTACGCGGCCTGGGCGCAGGCGGCGGGCGTGCCCGCGGTCGACTCGGTCGCGATCGACTATTTCGACTCGGGCGCGCTGATCCTCGAGGCGGCGGCGCAGGGGCTCGGCATCGCCTTCATGCACGAGAACCACTTCCAGGACGCCAACGACCCGCGCCTGGCACGGCTCTTCGACATCGATGTCACCAGCCCCTACAGTTACTGGTTCGCCTGCCGCCCGCGCGCGCTGCAGACCAAGCCGGTGCGGCTGTTCCGCGACTGGCTGATCCGCACGCTGCGGCAGGAGTGAGGGAGAGGGCGCATCCTCTGGCGCCCGGTCGCGCGCCGCCGCCCGCCGCCCTCCCCTTCGTCACTCCGGCGAAGGCAGAAGTCCAGACGCGCCACCGTCGCGATGTCACCCGTGAGCTCAGTGCTCCTGGATCCGCGCTCGCGCGGCGATGACGGGAAGGGGGCGCAAGGAACGGCACCGCGCGTGACGACGGACAGCGCGATAACGTGCCACCGCCCACCGAGCCCCGTTCGCCCCCAAGCCGGCCTTACGCCGCCTTCATCGACACGATCTTGCCCGGGTCCGCCGGCGGCTCGCCCTTGGGCAGCGCGTCGATCAGCTCCATGCCCTCGGTCACCTCGCCCCACACGGTATATTGGCCGTCGAGGAAGCGCGCGTCGTCGAAGCAGATGAAGAACTGCGAGTTGGCCGAGTTCGGGTCCATCGTCCGCGCCATCGAGCAGGTGCCGCGCACGTGCGGCTCCTTGCTGAACTCTTGGCGGAGATTGGGCTTGTCCGAGCCGTGCATGCCGGTGCCGGTCGGGTCGCCGCCCTGCGCCATGAAGCCCGGGATCACGCGGTGGAAGACGACGCCGTCGTAGAAGCCGTCGTTGGCCAGCTCGGCGATGCGCGCGACATGCTCGGGGGCGAGGTCGGGGCGCAGCCGGATGGTCACGTCGCCGCCCTCGAGCGTCATCGTCAGCGTGGAGTAAGTATCGGCCATGGAAGATCCTTTCGGTACGATGCGGGCGCGTTAGTGGCTGGGCGCGCGGCTGGCAAATGGTGCGAACGCGCGGTAGGGCGGTGCGGTCCGGCACGAACAGGAGGCGGCGGCGCATGAGCGACAGCGAGCTGGCCGACCCGATCGAGGCCGCCGACGACCGGATGGACGAGGACGACCGGCTCAAGCCCGAGTTCGTCCGCGCGGTGATCGACGCGGTGCAGGACGGCGACGTGGCGGCGGCGCACGCCCTGGTCGAACCGCTCCACCCCGCCGACATCGCCGACCTGTTCGAGCTGACGCCCGAGAATTGCCGCCGCGAGCTCGCCGCCGCGATCGCCGACCTGGTCGACGCCGACGTGTTCGCGGAGATGAACGACTATGTCCGCGAGAGCCTGATCGACGCGCTCGACGCGCGCCAGGTGGCGGACATCGCGAGCGAGCTCGACACCGACGACGCGGTCGCGATCATCGAGGACATGGAGCCGGAGGACCAGCGCGAGGTCCTCCGCGCGATGGAGCCGGACGATCGCGCCGCGATCGAGGAGGCGCTGTCCTACCCCGAGGAGTCCGCCGGCCGCCTGATGCAGCGCGACCTGATCGCGGTGCCGGAGCATTGGACCGTGGGCGACGCGCTCGACTATCTGCGCCGCGACGACGGGCTCACCACCGATTTCTGGGAGATCTACGTCGTCGACCCGGCGCACCGCCCGGTCGGCACCTGCATGCTGAGCTGGGTGCTGCGCGCGCCCCGCGCGGTCGCGATCGCCGACGTGATGCAGCGCGAGCAGACGCTGATCCCGGTCGACATGGACCAGGAGGAGGTCGCGCTCCGCTTCCAGAAATACGCGCTGATCTCGGCCGCGGTGGTCGACGGCGCGGGCCGGCTGGTCGGCATGATCACGGTCGACGACGTCGTCCATATCATCCAGCAGGAGGCCGGCGAGGACACGCTGCTGCTGTCGGGCGCGGGCGAGGGCGACATCAACGAGCCGATCCGGCTCACCGTGAAGACGCGGCTGACCTGGCTGGTGGTCAACCTCGCCACCGCGATGCTGGCGGCGTCGGTCGTCGGGCTCTTCCAGGGCGCGATCGCGCGCTACGCGGTGCTGGCGGTGCTGATGCCGATCGTCTCGGGGATGGGCGGCAACGCGGGGACGCAGACGCTGGCGGTGGTGGTGCGCGCGATCGCGACCAACCAGCTGACCGACAGCAACACCGCGCGCATGATCGTGCGCGAGCTGCGCATCGCCGCGGTCAACGGGCTGACGCTGGGCTGTCTGGTCGGGCTGGGCAGCTACGTCGTCTACGGTGACGAGCAGCTCTCGCTGGTGATGGCGCTGGCGATGGTGATCAACAACCTGCTGGCGGGCCTGGGCGGCGTGCTGGTGCCGGTGACGCTCGACCGCTTCCGCGTCGACCCCGCGGTGTCGTCGGCGGTGTTCGTCACCACGCTCACCGACACCGGCGGCTTCCTCTCCTTCCTCGGCCTCGCCACCTTGTGGGGCCTGGGGGGCTGACCCACATCGGCGACCGAATGCCGCTCCATCTCACCAAGGTCGCGTTCGGCGCGGCGAGCGTCGACCTGCTCGCCGAGCGCCTCCGCGCGCGCGCCGCCGCCGGCCCCGTGTTCCTCACCACGCGCTATTTGCCCAAGCGCCACGAGGAGGTGGCGGGGCAGGGCTCGCTCTACTGGATCATCAAGCACCAGCTGGTGGCGCGCTCGCCGATCCTGCGCTTCGGCGAGGCGGAGGGCGGGCGAGTCGCGATCCACATCGATCCCGAGCTGCGGCTGGTGCTGGCCCTGCCGCGCCGCGCGCACCAGGGCTGGCGCTACCTCGAGGCGGGCGACGCGCCGGTCGATCTCGGGGGCGCGGCGGGCGAGGGGATCGCCGCGCTGCCGCCCGCGCTCGCCGCCGAGCTGAGCGCGCTGGCGCTGCTGTGACTCAGCGCCGCCGTGCCGCGAACAGCTCGTTGAGATAGGCGGCGAGCCGCACCCCGCCCTTCTCCAGCTGCAGCTCCATCCGCGGCGTGTTCTCGTAGACGTAGCGGTAGGACAGAGCGTCCTCGCCCGCGGCGGGATAGACCCGGTCGCGCAGCGCGCTGCTCTCCGCGATCCAGACCCGCGGGTCGGTCACCGCCCAGTCGCGCGCCTGCACGGGCGTGACCCGCGCGCTCAGCCAGGCGGTCATCTCGGTGAAGGACAGCTGCTCGTCGTCGACCAGCGCCGAGTCCCACACCGAGTGGAGGTTGGTGGCGCGGCCGAAGAAGGTGACCTTGCGGTCGTTGCCGCCGCGGTCGCTGCCGTCGCCGGCGTGGAGCGGCTGGTGGAGGTCGCCGACGATGTGGACCACAAACCGCAGCGCCCTCTGGCGGTCGGCGAGCGAGGCGCGCGGGTCGCGCAGCGTGGCGCCGAAGCGGGTGAGCGCGGTGACCGCGTCGCCCTCCGGGGGCGCGCCGACCTCGGCGTAGCGCTTCCCCGGCGGCACGGTGACATAATGCCACGGCGTCGACTCGCGCTGCCAGAAGGGCGCGGGGTCGGAGCGCATCGTGTCGGGCCAGTTGGACGCCTCGGCGAGCGTCTCGACCCCGAGGATCGCCTTCACCGCGCGGTGCGCGCGGGGGGTGAGCCGCGCGTCCGCGATCTGCGCGACGACGCGGTGCCCGGTCTTGCCCCAGGCGAGCGCGGGCGCGGGGAGGAGGGCCGCGAGTGCGGCGAGGGGCGCGACGAGCGCGCGCGAGGGGGAGGCGGGCATGCGCCGCCTCTGCCCATGGTTAAACGCTTAGTAAATGCGGTTCGGGCGCGGCGACAGTCACTTAGTGTCGACGCACACGGCGCGCTGGCGCGGCTCCTCGGGCGCTTTCAGTCGTGCCGGCGGCCGAAGTCGGCGGCGGCGTCGTCCTGCCCCTGGTCGACGATCGAGCGGCGGATCGCGCGGGTGCGCGCGAAGCGGTCGTGCAGCGCATCGCCGTCGCCCCAGCGGATCGCGCGCTGGAGCTGGCTGAGGTCCTCGCTGAAGCGCTGCAGCATCTCCAGCACCGCCTCCTTGTTGGCGAGGAACACGTCGCGCCACATCACCGGGTCCGACGCGGCGATGCGGGTGAAGTCGCGGAAGCCGCCCGCGGAGAATTTGATCACCTCCGATTCGGTCACCTGGCCGAGGTCGTCCGCGGTACCGACGATCGTATAGGCGATGAGGTGCGGCAGGTGGCTCGTCACCGCCAGCACGCGGTCGTGATGGTCGGGCGCCATCCGCTCGACGTCGGCGCCGAGCCGGTGCCAGAATTCCTCGACCCGCGCGACCGCGAGCGCGTCGCTCTCCGCCAGCGGCGTGACGATGCACCAGCGCCCGCGGAACAGCGAGGCGAAGCCCGCCTCGGGCCCGCTCTGCTCGGTCCCCGCCACCGGGTGCGCGGGCACCACGCGCTCGGGTGGCAGCGCGGCGGCGAGCGCTTGGGCCACCGCGGTCTTGCAGCTGCCGACGTCGCTGACGATCGCGTCGGCGGGCAGCTCCTCGGCGATCTCGGCGGCGACCGCGGCCATGGCACCGACCGGCACGCACAGGATGACGAGGTCGGCGTCGGTCACCGCCGCGGCGGCGCTGTCGGCGACGTCGTCGACCAGCTCGATCCGCCGCGCGGTCTCGCGCACCGCGGCGCTCGAGTCATGCCCGGTCAGCCGCACCGTCGGCAGATACTGGCGCACCGCGCGCGCCACCGACGAGCCGATCAGCCCCAGCCCGATGACGGCGACGCGGCTGAACGGCAGCATCAGCCGCGCTCGATCCCGGCGTCCGCCGGCTCGGCGTGCGTCGGCGCCGCGCCGCGCTCGACCAGCGCGCGCAGCGCCGCGGCGACCCCGCGCGTCTCGGCCTCGGTCCCGACGGTGATTCGCAGGCCCTGCGCCAGCCCCTGGCCGGGCAGCCAGCGGACGATATAGCCCGCGTCCATCAGCCCCTTGTAGGCAGTCTCCGCGATCAGCTTACCCTCGAACACCACCAGCACGAAATTGGCCTCGCTCGGGATCGCGCGCAGCCCGGCATTGCCCAAGCTGGCGATCTCGTCGGCGAACCAGGCGCGCCAGGTGGCGTTGTGCGCGCGCGTGTGCGCGACGAACGCGCGGTCCTCGATCGCGGCGACCGCGGCACGCTGGCCGCCGATCGTGATGTTGAACGGCAGCCGGATGCGGTGCAGCGCCTGGACGATGTCGGGGTGCGCGTAGCCCCAGCCGATACGCTCCGCCGCGAGCCCGTGGATCTTGGAGAAGGTGCGCGTCACCAGCACGTTGCGCGCGGTGGCGGCGAGCTCCAGCCCGCCGTCGTCGTCGCCGTCGGCGAGATATTCGGCATAGGCCTGGTCGAGCACCAGCAGCACGGTCGCCGGCAGCGCGGCATGGAGCCGCGCGATCTCGGCGCGCGGCGCGAACGTGCCGGTCGGGTTGTTCGGGTTGGCGACATAGACGATCCGCGTGCGCTCGGTGACCGAGGCGAGGATCGAGTCGACGTCGGTGGCATAGTCGCGGTCGGGCGCGATCACCGGCGTCGCGCCGACGCGTCGCGTCGCGATCTCGTACACCGCGAAGCCGTAGCGGACGAAGATCACCTCGTCGCCCGGTCCGGCGAAGGCGCCCGCGGCGAGGTGGAGGATCTCGTCCGAGCCGTTGCCGTAGATGATCCGCGCCGGGTCGAGCCCGAAGCGCGCCGCGATCGCCTCGCGCACGATGGTGCCGCCGGCGTCGGGGTAGCGCTCGAGCGAGTCGGCGGCCGAGGCGAAGGCGGCGCGCGCCGCGGGCGAGGTGCCGAGCGGGTTCTCGTTCGAGCTGAGCTTGGCGACGGTGCGCCCGTCGTCGGTGGTGGAACGCCCGGGAACGTAGGGGGCGATGTCCATGATCCAGGGCTTGGGGCTGGGCGCGTCGGTCATGCCGGATCGGGTAGCGGGTGTGGCGCGCCTGGGGAAGGGGGCGGCGCCCTCACAGCTCCTGCCGCACCTGCGCGTGCGCCAGCAGCGCGAACAGCCCGGTGCCGCCGATCACGTTGCCGATCAGCGCGGGCAGGATCAGCCCGCCCAGCGCCCCCCCGAACGAGACCTCGCCGGCGAAGGCGAGCAGCCACGCCTCGCCCGAGCCGGCGACGACGTGCGCGAAGCCGCCGAGCGCGATGAAATAGGTCAGCACGAACACCACCCAGAATTCCTGCCCGCGCGACGAGGGCAGCGCCCAGGGCACCGCCGCGATCAGGAAGCCGGCGGGGATGCCCAGCCGCAGCGTCGCCCACCAATCGTGCGCCAGCAGCTCGCGCGCGGTCTCCAGCATCGCCGCGCCGCCCTCGGGCGAGCCGATCAGGCGGTAGTGGACCAGGCCCGCGATCAGCAAGGTGCCGAGCAGGTTGGTGCCGAGCACCAGCCCCCACAGCCGTAGCAGCCGCGCGAGGTTGCCGAGGCTGGGATGGGTCGCGACCGGGATCACCGCCGACAGCGTGCTCTCGGTGAAGAGCTGGAGCCGGCCGAGGATCACCACCAGGAAGCCGAGCGTGTAGCCGACGCTCGTCACCAGCGGCGCCCAGGCCGCCTCGGGCAGGTCGCGCGCGATCAGCGACTTGCCCAGCACCGAGGCGCTGATCGCCACGCCGCCCGCGAACCCCGACCAGACCAGCGACCAGCCCGGCCGCTCCAGCTCCTCGTCGCCGGCGCGGCGGATCACCTCGTGGATCACGCGCGGGCTGGCGGCCTGGCGCTGCTCGACCGCGGCGCGCTCGTCGGGGTCGAGGTCGATGTCGCGCTCGCGCGCCTCGGCGTCGTCCGCCATGCCTGTGTCTCCCACGCGCCGGGCGCGGCGCCTGATCCCCGAGAACGCCGCGCGGGCGCGCGCGGGTCCGGCTCGACTTGGGCGGGGGCGCGCGCGTAAAGCGGCGGCGCGATGCTCACCACGCCCTCCTCGCTCGACCAGCGACTCGGCCTGTCGCGCCACGTCGTGCTGCCGGGGCCGCTGCGGCTCGACGGCGGCGCGCTGCTCGCGCCGGTCGAGATCGCCTATGAGACCTATGGCGCGCTCGCGCCCGACGGCGACAACGCGCTGCTGATCTGCCACGCGCTCACCGGCGACCACCACGTCGCCTCGGCGCACCCGCGCACGGGCAAGCCGGGCTGGTGGCAGCGCATGGTCGGCCCGGGCCGCCCGATCGACACCGACCGCTTCTTCGTGATCTGCGCCAACGTGCTGGGCAGCTGCATGGGCACGTCCGGCCCGGCGAGCGCCGACGCCGCGACCGGGCGGCCCTATGCCATGGCCTTCCCCGTCATCACGATCCGCGACATGGTGCGCGCGCAGGCGCTGCTGCTCGACCATCTCGGCGTGGCGCGGCTCGCCGCGGTCGTCGGCGGCTCGATGGGGGGCATGCAGGCGCTGAGCTGGGCGGCGACCTTCCCCGAGCGGCTCGACGCCTGTCTTGTCATCGCCTCGACCGCGCGCCACACCGCGCAGAACATCGCCTTCCACGAGGTCGGGCGCCAGGCGATCATGGCCGACCCGAACTGGGCGGGCGGCGACTATTATGATGGCAGCCCCCCCGCCGCGGGGCTCGCGGTGGCGCGGATGGCGGCGCACATCACCTATCTGTCCGAGGCCGGGCTGACCGAGAAGTTCGGCCGGCGGCTCCAGGCGCGCGAGCAGAAATCGTTCGGCTTCGACGCCGATTTCCAGGTGGAGAGCTACCTTCGCCACCAGGGACTCGCCTTCACCGACCGGTTCGACGCCAACAGCTACCTCTACATCACCCGCGCGATGGACTATTTCGACCTCGCCGAGGAGCATGGCGGGCTGCTCGCCCACGCCTTCCGCGCCGCGCGCGCGCGCTTCTGCCTGGTCAGCTTCGACACCGACTGGCTGTATCCCACCGCCGAGTCGCGCGCGATCGTCCAGGCGCTGGTGGCGGCGCGGGCGCCCGCCAGCTTCGTCGAGCTCTCCAGCCCCTACGGCCACGACGCCTTCCTGCTCGACTCGCCCGAGCTCGACCGCGTGGTCGCCGGCTTCCTCGGGACCGGCGCGTGAGCCTGCGCCCCGATCTGGCGATCATCGCCGCGCACGTGCCGCCGGGCGCGCGCGTGCTCGACGTCGGCTGCGGCGACGGCGAGCTGATGAAGGCGCTGCGCGACTCCCGGGGCGTCGACGCGCGCGGGCTCGAGCTCGACCCGCGCAACGTCGCCGCGGCGGTGTCGCGCGGGCTGTCGGTGATCCAGGGCGACGCCGACACCGATCTGGCGGGCTACCCCGACCAGAGCTTCGACTATGCCATCCTCAGCCAGACGCTCCAGACCGCGCGCGCGCCCGACCGCGTGCTCGACGAGCTGCTGCGGATCGGGCGCCACGCCTTCGTCAGCTTCCCCAATTTCGCGCACTGGCGGGTGCGGCTGTCGCTGCTGTGGGGCGGGCGGATGCCGGTGACCCGGCTGCTGCCCGAGCGCTGGTACGACACGCCCAACATCCACCATCTCACCGTCGACGACTTCCGCGCGCACCTCGCCGAGCGCGGCGTCGCGACCGAGAACGCCTGGTTCCTCTCGGGCGACAAGCGCACCGGCGGCGGCGCCGCCAATTTTCTCGCCGAGCACGCGGTTTTCCTGCTGCGCCGGAACTCGGCCGATTGATCGGGGTTAACCCGAGCCAACCCGAGGGAATAATCGACCCGAGATCATGGCCAAGACCGCGCTCATCGTGGAAGACGAGATCTTCGTCGCGCTCGACCTGGAGCGGATCCTCGAGGACGCCGGGTTCATCGTGGCGGCGATCGCGGCGGACGCCGAGAGCGCCTATCGCGCCGCCCCCGGTTGTCAGTTCGCCTTCGTCGACGTCAACCTCCGCGACGGTGCGACTGGCCCCGTCATCGCCGAGCGGATCGCGCGCGAGCACGGCGTGAAGGTCGTCTTCGTCACCGCCAACCCAGGCCAGATCACCGACCCCGGCAGCGCGCTCGGCTATATTCGCAAGCCGTTCAACGACGAGGCGATCCTCAGCGCGGCGCTGACCGCGGCGGAGATGGCGCCGGCCGACGCGGCGTCGCCCGCCGACTTCGTCAGGTGGCCGCGGCGCGGCTGAAGGCCGGCAGCGGCACCGTCACCACCAGCTCCAGCCCGTCATGGTGCCAGCTGCGGGCCACCGCGCCGCCGAGCTGGCGCACCGCGCTCAGCTCGATCAGCTGGCTGCCGAAGCCGCCGCCCGGCGGGGGCGAGTCGAGGTGGGGGCCGTCGCGCTCGCGCCACTCGAGCCGCACCGTCCCGGCGCCGCGCGCCACCGCGAGGTCGACCCGACCGCGCTCGACCGATAGCGCGCCATATTTGCTCGCGTTGGTGGCGAGCTCGTGGAACAGCAGCGCCAGCGGCGTGGCGGCGCGGTCGTCGATCGCGACGTCGTCGCCCGTGACCGCGATCCGCTCGCCCACGGCGCGCTGATAGGGCGCGAACAGCTCGGCGAGCAGGCCGTGGAGGCTGTTCTGCGCCAGCTGCGGGCGCGACTCCGCGCTGTGCGGGCGAACGAAATCGTGCGCGCGACCCAGCGCGATGATGCGCTGACGCAGGTCGTTGGCCACCGTGGCCAGCTCGGGATGCGCCCGCGCGGCGAAGTGGATCAGCCCCGAGATCACCGAGAAGATGTTCTTGATGCGATGGCTCAGCTCCTGGCTGACCACCTCGCGTTCCTCGAGGGCGAGCTTCTGCTCGTGGATGTCGGTGCAGGTGCCGAACCAGCGCGTGATCGCGCCGTGACGGTCGCGGATCGGCAGCGCGCGGCCGAGCACCCAGCGGTAGGTCCCGTCGGCGTGGCGCAGCCGATACTCGATCTGATAGGCTTCGCCGCTCTCGAGCGAGTGGTGCCACACCGCCCAGGCGCGCGCCTGATCGTCGGGGTGGAACACGCCGTTCCACGCCTCGCCGTCGGTCGATCCCTCGGGCATGCCGGTGAACTCGTACCAGCGCGCGTTGTAATAATCGTGGTAGCCGTCGGGCAGCGTCGACCACACCATCTGGGGCATCGTGTCCGCCAGCGTGCGGAAGCGGGTCTCGCTCTCCGCGGCGGCACGGCGCGCCTCGCCCGCCGCCTCGCGCCACGCGGCGTCGTCGCGCGAGCCGCGCAGCCGCGCCATCACGTTGCTGGCGAGCACGCGCAGCCCGTCGCGCTGGAGCGTCGTGAGCCCCTCGGGGCGCGGGGCCATGTCGAGCACGCACAAGGCACCGAGCGGTACGCCGTCGTCCGCCACCAGCGGCGCGCCGGCGTAGAAGCGGACCCCGGGGTCACGCAGCAGCGCGTTGCCGATGAAGCGCTCGTCCGCCGCCACGTCGGGGAAGACGGTGACGTCCTCCTCCCACATCGCGTGCGAGCAGAACGAATCGGTCCGCCTGGTGCCCTCCATCGCGGTGCCGGTGGCGGCGAGGAACGCCTGGTCGGTCTCCTCGACCAGCGTGATCAGCGCGACGGGAGCGGCGCAGAGCTGCGCGGCGAAGTCGGTGATCTGGCGCAGCGCGGCGGAGCGGCGCAGCGAGGCGAGATTGAGCGAGTCGATCGTGGCGCGCCGCCGCGCCTCGTCGATCTGCCACCCGCGCGCGCCGACCGCCGCGGCCGGTGCGGGGTGGACGACGCCGGTCTGACCCGCGTCGGCGCTGCGCTCGCCCATGGGCCCGGCGCCTAGAACGGCACGTCGTCGTCGAGGTCGTCCGCGAAGCCGCCGCCGAAGCCGCCGCCGCGGCTGCCACCGCCGCCGCCGCCCGGACTGCCGCCGGCGCCGCCCGCGCCGGCGCCGCGCGAGCCGCCACCGCGCGCGCCGCCGCCGCCGCCGCCGCCGAAGTCGTCACCGCCGCCGAAGTCGTCGCGGCCGCCGCCGCCACCACCGCCGCCCTGCGGGCCGTCGAGCATCGTCAGCACCGAGTTGAAGCCCTGGAGCACCACCTCGGTAGAATATTTGTCGTTGCCCTGCTGATCCTGCCACTTACGCGTCTGCAACTGGCCCTCGATATAGACCTTGCTGCCCTTGCGCAGGAACCGCTCGGCGACGTTGGCGAGCCCCTCGTTGAAGATCGCCACCGAGTGCCACTCGGTCTTCTCCTTGCGCTCGCCGGTGTTGCGATCCTTCCACGATTCGGACGTGGCGATGCGGAGGTTCACCACCTTGCCGCCGTTCTGGAACGAGCGCGATTCGGGGTCGCGCCCGAGATTGCCGACGAGAATGACCTTGTTGACGCTGCCTGCCATCGAATCCTCTGCCCGCCGGGGGTGCCGGCGCATGCTCATGATTGCCGGCCGACGCCGGCGTCCCGCGGCGTCCCCGCGCGCGGCGGGTCAACGACCGATGGGCTAGATAGTCACAGCCCCGCCGCCACCGCCAGCCAATAAGTGATCCCCGCCATCACATAGGCGGCGGCGAAGAGATAGCCGATCATGAACAGCGGCCAGCGCCAGCCGTTGGTCTCGCGCCGCGTCACCGCGATCGTCGAGATGCACTGCGGCGCGAACACGAACCACATCAGGAAGGCCAATGCGGTGGGCAGCGACCAGCGCCCGCGCAGCTGGTCGACCAGCCCCTTCTCGCCGGAGGCATCCTCGACGTCGTCGATCGCATAAGCGGTGCCGATCGCCGCGACCGCGATCTCGCGCGCCGCCATCGTCGGGATCAGCGCCAGCGCGATGTCGTGATTGAAGCCGATCGGGCGGACGATCACTTCCAGCCCGCTCGCGATGCGCCCGGCGATCGAATAGTCGACCTGCTTCTGCCCGGCCGGCGCCTGGGGGTAGCTGAGCAGCGCCCACAGCACCACCGTGGTGAGCGCGATCGTGGTGCCGGCGCGCTTGAGGAAGATCTCGGTGCGGCTCCACAGCCCCAGCCCGACGTCGCGCAGCCGCGGCATCTGGTATTTGGGCATCTCCATCATGAAGCCCGACGACTCGCCCTTGGTCACCGTCCGCCGCAGCAGCAGCGCGGCGACGAACGCGCCGACGATCCCGAGCAGGTAGAGCGCGAACAGCACCAGCCCCTGCAGCCCGACGAAGGGCAGGACCTGACGCGCGGGGATGAAGGCGCCGATGATGATCGTGTAGACCGGCAGCCGCGCCGAACAGGTCATCAGCGGCGCGATCAGGATGGTGGTGAGCCGGTCCTTCTCGTCCTCGATCGTGCGGGTGGCCATGATCCCGGGCACCGCGCAGGCGAAGCTGGAGAGCAGGGGGATGAAGGCGCGCCCGGAGAGGCCCACCTGCGCCATCACCCGGTCCATCAGGAAGGCGGCGCGGACCATGTAGCCGCTCGCCTCGAGCACCAGGATGAAGAGGAACAGGATCAGGATCTGCGGCAGGAACACCACCACCGCCCCCACCCCCGCGATCACGCCGTCGGTCAGCAGCGAGCGCAGGAAGCCGTCGGGCAGCGCGCCCTTGAGCCACGCCTCCAGCGCGGCGAACGCCCCCTCGATCCAGCCGATCGGCGCCTCCGACCAGCTGAACACCGCCTGGAACATCACGAACAGCAAAGCGACCAGCAGCACCGGGCCGAAGAACGGATGGAGCGCGACCGAGTCGAGCATGTGATTCCAGCGTCGCACCGGCGTCTCGCTCACCGTCGCCGCGGTGGCGATCACGCGCGCGCGCCGCTGGAGCGTGACGATGTCGTCATCGACGCTGCCGTCCGAGGCGCGCAGCCGGCGCAGCCCCGCCGCCGCGGGCGAGCCGCCGACCAGCGCGGTGAGCTGGCCGCGCAGCGCGTCGATGCCGCGGCGGCGCACCGCCACGGTCGGCACCACGGGCACGCCGAGCTCGCGCTCGAGCACCGCGGGATCGAGCACCAGCCCGTCGCGCTCGGCGAGGTCGACCATGTTGAGCGCGACCACCACCGGCAGCCCCAGCGCGATCAGCTGCATCGCGAAGCGCAGGTGATTGTCGAGGTTGGAGGCGTCGACCACCACCAGCAGCGCGTCGGGCAGCCGCTCGCCCGCCTGCGCACCGGTGACGACGTCGCGGGTCACGCGCTCGTCGGGCGAGGCCGGGTCGAGGCTGTAGGCGCCGGGCAGGTCGACCAGCTCCACCGGCCGGCCGTCGTCGAGCGCGAGCCGGCCCGAGTGGCGCTCGACGGTGACGCCGGGATAGTTGCCGACCTTCTGCCGCGCGCCGGTCAGCGCGTTGAACAGCGCGCTCTTGCCGGCATTGGGGTTGCCGACCATCGCGACCAGCGGCGGGAGTTCCATCAGGAGCGGCGGGTCATTCCGCCGGCATCGGATCGGGCGAGACGCTGATCGCGCGCGCCACGGCGCGGCGCAGCGCCACCGTCATCCGGCCGATGCGGCAGGCGATCGGCCCCCCGCCGAGCCGCGCGCGGTGCAGCACCTCCACCGCGACGCCCTCGTCGAAGCCGAGCTCGCGCAGGCGGCGCGCCTCGGGCGAGGCGAGTCGCGCCCACTCGATCGCGCCCACCGTCGCCGCGCGGCGGCGCGGCAGCGTCTCGAGCGTCAGCGAATCAGCCTCGTGGCGGGCGCGGGAAGGAGAGCGGGGCGAGGTCACCGCATCGGTATAGGGCGCATGCAACTGATTATCAATAAGCACCGTCGCCTATCGCCGCGCCGGGTCAGACCACCGGGTAGCGCAGCCGGCCGACGAAGCGGCTCAGACTCGGGCGGTGCCGGGCGCGCTGCTGGAACGCGGCCTTGCCCTTCTCGAAGCGCATGATGCCGTCGATCCGTCGCGCCAGGAAGGCGCTGGTGTCGCCATGTGCCTCGCTCTCGTCGTCGAGGAAGACCGTGGTGGTGGCGGCATAGACCGCCAGCAGCATCGCGCGCTTGGTATAATGGTTGTAGTCGGTCGCCCGGTCGCCCGCGAGCCGCCACATCCGGTCGACGCTGCGCCAGCCGAGTCGCGCCGCGCGCGCGACGTTCTGCGGCAGCGCCAGCACCGCGCGCGCGCGCCGCAGCGCCTCGCGCTCGGGGGCGAGCACCGCCAGCCGCGCCTCGACCAGCGCGGTCACCCGCTCGCGCACCTTCATCGCGCCGAGCCGCTCGGGCGGCAGCGCGCGCGCCATCGCGGCGTCGACCTGGTCGAACCAGGCGTCGATCATCGCCACCGGCCCGTCGGCGAAGGCGAGCCGCGCGACGTCGGCGTCGACGTCGTGGCTCTCGGCGGCCAGGTCGCGCGCGGCGTCGCCCCAACCGTCGAAGGCGGCGTTGGCGGCGATCGCGGGGGCGAGCAGCGCGCGCACCTCGTCGAGCGTCAGGTCCTGCGGCGCGGTCGCCGCGGCGTCGTCACTCATCACGCTTCCTCCGTCACCGGGTTGCCCGCCGGCAGCGTCTCCGCCGGTTCGCGACCCTCGCGCTCGCGCCGCACCAGCACCAGCGCCGCCGCGATCATCGCCACGCCGACCAGGTCGGGCCCGGCCAGCGTCTCGCCGAACCAGGCCCAGCCCACCGCCGCGGCGACCATCGGCTGGATCAGCAGCGCCAGCCCGATCACCAGCGGCGCGGCGCGTCCCAGCGCGTAGATCATGCAGCCCTGGCCGATCACCTGGCTCACCAGTGCGACGCCCAGCAGCGGGGTCCAGTTCCCCGGCACGATCCGCTCGCCCAGCACGAGCGCGAACACCAGCAGCGGCAGCAGCGACGCCGCCGAGGACAGCGCCAGCGCGGGCAGCGGCGCCATCGCGCGGCGCACGTCCGACATCAGGATGAAGTAGAGCGCGTAGAGCACCCCGGCGCAGACGCACAGCAGGTCGCCGCCGAGCTGGCGCGGGTCGAGCTGGTACGAGCGCCCCATCAGCAGCGCCGCGCCCGCGGCGGCGAGCAGCAGCGCCAGGCCCTGCCACCGCGTCGGCCACGCCCGCGCCACCAGGAAGCCCCACAGCGGGAACAGGAAGGTCGCCGAATTGCCGAGCAGCGTGGCATTGGCCATCGTGGTCTGCAGGATCCCGGCATGCCAGGTGCCGAGGTCGGCGGCGAAGGCGAGCCCGGCGAGCGCGAGCAGCCACCAGCGCCGCGCCGGTGCGCGACCGGGCGCGGCGGCCCCCCGCGCGCGCCGCGAGGCGATGAGCGCGGCGCCGCCGAGCAGCGGCAGCGCGAGCGCCATGCGCCAGAAGGCGGCGGCGACGGGGCCGACGTCGGCGAGCCGGACGAAGAGCGGCCCGAAGGCCAGCGCGCTGTTGGCGACCACGAGCGCGACGAACGCCGCCGCGCCCGTCTCCGGGTGCGCGCGCGCCGCGGCGAGCGAGGTGGCGCTGGTCGGCTGGTCCATGGCGCGTCCCTTAGGCCGCGTCGCGGCCGCGGGGAAGCGCGGCGGTATCCCGCGCCGCCCGGATGAGCCAGGCGGCGCGGGCGCGACTCACTTGGCGGGCATGACCGCGGCGACGGGCACCGCGGCGGCGACCGGCGCGGCCGCCGCGGCGGCGACGATCGGCGTGGCGGCAGCCGGCGTGACCGCGAGCGGCGCGGGCCCCGCCGCGGCGAAGGCGAGCGGCACGTCCTCGTCGACGAAGCCCTTCACCGGCGTGCCGATCGCGAGATGCGCGCTGGTGCCGGTCATGAAGAAGCCCGCGGGCAGGAACACCAGCGCCGACACCGCGGTGGCGCCGATGCCCCCGGCGGTGCCCTTGTCGTCGAAGCCGCCCGACAGCCGCACCTGGCGGCCGTTGACGGTGAGATAGAGCAGCCGCGCCGCGAAATGGCCCGACTTGCCCCACATGCCCTTGTTGCGCACCTCGGTGAGCTCGCCCATCGCGGGCGTGCCCGCCGGGACGACGGTGGTGCCCTGCACCAGCAGCGGCTCGGCGGTCTCGAGATGGACGCGCTGGCCGATCTTGAGCTTCTTCCCCTTGGTGGTGAGCTCCTCGGTGAGCTTGAGCGGCACCTCGGTGCCGGTGCGCAGCACCGCCTGCCCGGTCACCGGCGCGGCGATCGGCGCGACGGCTTCCGGCTGCACTGGCGCGGCGACGGTCTGCGCGCCGGCGGCGCCGCCCACGAGCAACAGCGCCGCGGCCGCGGCGTACATATAGATCATGATGTGAACCCCCCGTTTCGGCCCGCCCCCGCGGGCCGCGGCGGAATCTCGTCGAGCGCCCTGCCGCCGTCAAACGAGATCGTAACGGAAGTGGATCGGATCTGGGACATTCCTCCCACCGACTTGACGCGGACGCGGTACCGGCGGCACGGCGTGGAGCTCGTCCGAAGGTCGCGCGAGAGTCCGATTGACCGTCAGCCACGAACGCCCGCGATGAGGCGCTTCTACGCGCCGCGACAGGCGCTGCACGCGCCCGCGCTGGAGCTGCACAACGGCGCTTTCACCGCTTATGCCGAGGTGCCGCAGCGCGCCGCGATGATCCTCGCCGCCATCGGTGGGGCGGAGCCGCCGCCGGACCGCGGCCGCGCGCCGATCGCCGCGGTGCACGACGCGCGCTACCTCGACTTCCTCCGCGACGCGCCCGCGCTGTGGCGCGCCGCGGGCCGGCCCGGCGACGCCATCCCCTACGCCTTCCCGATCGTCGGCCGTCGCCCGCTGGCGCTGTCGCGCATCGACGCGCTGCTCGGCGCGCACGCCTTCGACGCGACCACCCCGATCACCGACCATACCTGGGACGCCGCGTACTGGAGCGCGCAGACCGCGCTCGCCGCCACGCACGCGGTGCTCGATGGCGCGCGGGTCGCCTTCGCGCTGTGCCGCCCGCCCGGCCATCACGCCGGCCGCGACTATTGCGGCGGCTATTGCCACGTCAACGTCGCCGCGGTGGCCGCGCAGGCGGCGCGCGCCGCGGGCCGCGCGCGGGTCGCGGTGCTCGACATCGACTATCATCACGGCAACGGCACGCAGGACATCTTCTACGCGCGCGGCGACGTTTTCTACGCCTCGGTCCACGCCGACCCGGCGAGCGACTATCCCTTCTACTGGGGCCATGCCGACGAGCGCGGCACGGGCGAGGGAGAGGGCGCGACGCTCAACCTGCCGCTGCCGCGCGGCACCGCGCTGGCCGCGTTCCGCGCCGCGCAGGCGCGCGCGCTCGACGCGATCGCGGCGTTCGGCGCCGACTTCCTCGTGCTCAGCTTCGGGGCAGACACCTGGGAGCGCGACACGATCAGCCACTTCCGCCTCACCACCGCCGATTACGCGGTGCTGGCGGGCGATATCGCCGCCACCGGGCTGCCATGCGCGATCGTGATGGAAGGCGGCTATGCGGTGGACGCGCTGGGTGCCAATGTCGCCAGCCTGCTGAGCGGGTTCGCGACGTGATGGAAGGACAGGACGTATGGCGGTGACGGCGATGGGCCCGGACCACACCGGCGGCAGCGCGCCGCCGCTCAACGCCGGGCTGCTCGCCTGCATCATCACCGCCGCGCTGGCGGGGCTGCTGTTCGGCTTCGACACCGCGGTGATCTCGGGTACCACCGTGTCGCTGACGCGCGAGTACGGGCTCGACAGCTTCTGGCTCGGCGTCACCGTCTCCTCGGCGCTGTGGGGCACGCTGGTCGGCGCGCTGTTCGCGGGCATCCCGGGCGACCGCTTCGGCAGCCGCGACACGCTGCGCGTGCTCGCGCTCTTCTATGTCGCGGGCGGGATCGGCTGCGGGCTGGCGTGGAGCTGGGAGTCGCTCGTCTTCTTCCGCGTGATCGCCGGGCTGGCGGTGGGCGGCTCGTCGGTGCTGGCGCCGGTCTATATCTCCGAGATCGCGCCGCCGGCGCGCCGCGGCGGGCTGGTCGCGGCGTTCCAGTTCAACATCATCCTCGGCATCCTGCTGGCCTATGTCTCCAACGCGATCATCGCCGCGCTCGCGCTGGGCGCGGACGACTGGCGCTGGAAGTTCGGCGTCTCGGCCGCGCCCGCGATCGTCTTCCTGCTGCTGCTGCTGCGCATCCCGCACTCGCCGCGCTGGCTGATGGCCAAGGGCCGCGCCGCCGAGGCACGCGACGCGCTCGCGCGCGTCGGCATGGGCGAGGAGCAGGCCGAGACCGAGCTGGCCGCGATCCACGCCGGCTTCGCCGCCCAGCCGAGCGGCGAGCGACTGTCGTGGCGGCGCCACCGCAAGCCGATCACGCTGGCGCTGCTGGTGGCGGGCTTCAACCAGCTCTCGGGCATCAACGCCCTGCTCTATTATCTCAACGACATCTTCGCGGCGGCCGGCGGTGCGCTCTCGGCCGACGTGCAGGCGATCATCATCGGCGTCGTCAACGGCATCTTCACCGCGGTCGGCATGCTGCTGATCGACCGGCTCGGGCGCAAGACGCTGCTGATGGTCGGCTCGGCCGGTATGGCGGCGTGCCTCACCGTGGCGGGGCTGGCGCTGGGCGGGTCGCTGCCGGGCTGGATCGTGTTGCCCGCGCTGATCGGCTTCATCGCCTTCTTCGCGCCGAGCACGGGCGCGGTGATCTGGGTCTATATCAGCGAGGTCTTCCCCACCGCGGTGCGCGGGCGCGGCAGCGCGGTCGGCGCCTCGGCGCACTGGGGGCTGGACGCGATCATCGCCGCCGCCTTCCCGACCGTGGCGGCGCTGTCGGTGAGCCTGCCCTTCTACGTCTTCGCGGCGATGATGCTGCTGCAGCTCGTGGTCGTGACCCTGTACTTCCCCGAGACCAAGGGCGTGCCGCTCGAGGAGATGGAGCGGCGGCTGGGAGTGAGCTGACCCACGGGCGCGAGGCGCCCGGCATCAGCGGTGCTCCCGCGCGCGCGGGAGCATCTATCTCGCCTCAGTCGAACAGGCTGCTGACGCTCGACTCGTCGGCGATGCGGCGGATCGCCTCGGCGAGCAGCGGCGCGATCGTGAGGTGGCGGATCTTGGCCGCCTCGCCGATCGCCTCGTGGTTGCCGATCGAGTCGGTGATCACCAGCTCGTGCAGCGCCGAGCCCTCGACGCGCGCCACCGCGCCGCCCGAGAGCACGCCGTGGCTGACATAGGCGACCACGCCCTCCGCCCCCGCCTCGCGCAGCGCCGCGGCGGCGTTGCAGAGCGTGCCGGCGGAGTCGACGATGTCGTCGATCAGCACGCAGAAGCGCCCCTCGACGTCGCCGATGATGTTCATCACCTCGGACTCGCCCGCGCGCTCGCGGCGCTTGTCGACGATCGCGAGCGGGGCGTTGTCGAGCCGCTTCGACAGCGCGCGCGCGCGCACCACGCCGCCGACGTCGGGCGAGACCACCATCAGGTTCTTCTCGCCGAAGCGCGCGCGAATGTCCTGCGACATCACCGGCGCGGCGAAGAGATTGTCGGTGGGGATGTCGAAGAAGCCCTGGATCTGCCCGGCGTGCAGGTCGACCGACAGCACGCGGTCGGCGCCCGCGGTGGTCAGCAGGTTGGCGACCAGCTTGGCCGATATGGGGGTGCGCGGGCCGGGCTTGCGGTCCTGCCGCGCGTAGCCGAAATAGGGGAGCACGGCGGTGATCCGCTTGGCCGACGCGCGCTTCAGCGCGTCGATCATGATCAGCAGCTCCATGAGATTGTCGTTGACCGGGTAGCTGGTCGACTGGACGACGAACACGTCCTCGCCGCGGACATTCTCCATGATCTCGACGAAGATCTCCTCGTCGGCGAAGCGACGCACCAGCGCCTCGGTCAGCGGCACCTCGAGGTAGCTCGAGATCGCGCGCGCCAGCGGCAGGTTGGAGTTGCCGGTCATCAATTTCATCGAGAACACCCTTTCGCGCCCGCCGCTCTAGGCTGGGGGGCTGGCGAGGGGAAGGGGCGGCGCGTAAGCGCGGGCGGGCCATGACCAGCGCCGCTCCCTCCCCCGTCGTCACGCGTTTCGCGCCCTCGCCGACCGGCCGCCTCCACGTCGGCAACATCCGCACCGCGCTGCACGGCTGGATGCTGGCGCGACGCGACGGCGGGCGCTTCCTGCTGCGCATCGACGACACCGACGCCGAGCGGAGCGAGGAGCGCTACGTCGACTCGATCCGCGCCGACCTCGCCTGGCTCGGGCTGGTGGCCGACGCCGAGGTGCGCCAGTCGGAGCGGTTCGCGCTCTACCAGGCGCGCTTCGACGCGCTGGTCGCGGCGGGGCGGATCTACCCGGCCTATGAGAGCGCGCAGGAGCTGGACCTCAGGCGCAAGGTGCTGCTCGGCCGCGGCCTGCCGCCGGTCTACGACCGCGCCGCGCTGCGCCTGAGCGACGCCGAGCGCGCGACGCTGGAGCGCGACGGCGTGCGCCCGCACTGGCGCTTCAGGCTCGACCATGACTCGCCGATCGCGTGGGACGACCTGGTGCGCGGGCCGCAGCGCTTCGACCCCGCGACGATGAGCGACCCCGTCGTGCGCCGCGCCGACGGCTCGTGGCTGTACATGCTGCCCTCGGCGATCGACGACGCCGATCTCGGCGTCACGCATGTCGTGCGCGGCGAGGACCACGTCTCGAACACCGCGCTCCAGCTGCAGATGTTCGAGGCGATGGGCGCGCCCGCGCCCGCCTTCGCGCACGCCGCGCTGCTGACCGGGAGCGAGGGCAAATTGTCGAAGCGGCTCGGCTCGCTCGGGGTCGACCATTTCCGCGAGAGTGGGATCGAGCCGGCGGCGGTGCTGTCGCTGCTGGCGCGGATCGGCACCAGCCAGCCGGTCGAGCCGCTCGCCGACCCGGCGCCGCTGATCGAGTCGCTCGACTTCGCGCACTTCGGCCGCGCCCCCGCGCGCTTCGACGAGGCCGAGCTGGCGCAGGTGAGCGCGCGGATCGTCCACCAGCTGCCGTTCGCCGCGGTGGCCGAGCGGCTGCCCACGGGGATGGACGCGGCGGCGTGGGAGGCGGTGCGCCCCAACCTCGCCACCGTCGCCGAGGCGGCGGACTGGTGGGGCGTGATCGAGGGACCGATCGGCCCGGCCGCCGCGGCCGAGGACTCGGCCTATCTCGCCCAGGCCGCGGCGGCGGCGCGCGCGATCGACTGGGCGGGCGACCCGTGGCACGCGCTCACCGCGCGGCTCAAGGAAGAGAGCGGGCGCAAGGGCAAGGCCCTGTTCCTGCCGCTGCGCCGCGCGCTGACCGGGCGCGACCACGGGCCCGACATGGCCGCGCTGCTGCCGCTGATCGGGCGTGACCGCGCGCTGGCGCGGCTCGATGCCGCGGCGGACTCGAACCGCGGCGGCTGAGGCCCTATATCGGCGTGATGCAGTTCTTCGCCCGACTGTCGCCGCTGCGCGCCGCGCGCGACCTCCGCTTCTTCTTTCACACGCGCGACCGGTACGAATGGGGGTTCCTGGCGCTGTCGGTGGCGATCACCGGCTTCCTGGTCTGGGCGTTCTTCCACGATTCGCACTTCGAGAAAGAGTATAAGCCCAACATCATCTACTTCGAGCAGTGGAAGCTGGATCGCACCGACGCGCAGATCATCGCGCAGCAGAAGATCGACCAGGCCAAGCGCGAGATCGCCGAGCGCGAGCAGCGCGCGCGCGAGGAGAAGCTGCGCCAGGGCTTCAAGCGGCTCGACGACAAGCTCAACGCGATGGGGATCTGAGCTGGGCGCATGCCGTGCCGGCTGAATGCCCCATGCGGATGGTGCAGCGAGGGTGTCACCGCCCCGGCGAACGCCGGGGCCCAGGTGGGAAGGCTGTCGTGAGTCCCTTTATCGTTTCCCACCTGGACCCCGGCGTTCGCCGTGGTGGTCGCGGAATAGGCGACGCGGGGCCGAACGACAGTTCCCGTCGCTGATCGCGTGCCGCCCATGTCACCTCGAAATCTCCCCGACGACCCCCGCTGGATGGCCGCCGCGCTCGCGCTGTCCGAGCGGACCCGCGCGCGCACCTTCCCCAACCCGAACGTCGGCTGCGTCCTCGTTCGCGACGGCCATGTCGTCGGCCGCGGCTGGACCCAGCCCGGCGGCCGCCCGCACGCCGAGGCGATGGCGCTCGACCGGGCGGGCGAGCGCGCGCGCGGTGCCACCGCCTATGTCACGCTCGAGCCCTGCGCGCACGCCAGCCCGCGCGGCCCCGCCTGCGCCGACCGGCTCGTCGCGGCGGGGATCGCGCGCGCGGTGGTGGCGCTCGGCGACCCCGACCCGCGCACCGACGGGGCCGGCCTCGCGCGGCTGCGCGCCGCCGGGATCGCGGTCGAGGTCGGCGTGGCGGCCGAGGCGGCGCGACGCGCGATGGCGGGCTTCCTGACGCGGCGCGCGCAGGGGCGGCCGCACGTCACGCTCAAGCTGGCGCTGTCGCTCGACGGCGCTGCGGCGATGGCGGACGGGCGCAGCCAGTGGATCACGGGACCGGAGGCGCGCGCGCACGCGCATCTCGAGCGCGCGCGCCACGAGGCGATCCTCGTCGGTCGCGGCACCTGGGAGGCGGACCGGCCGCGGCTCGACGTGCGGCTGCCGGGGCTGGAGGCGAGGGCGCCGCTGCGGGTGGTGCTGTCGTCGGGGGACGTGGTCACCGATCACCCTCACCCTTCCGGCGCCGACGCCCCTCCCTCCCTCTCCCAGAGTGAGGGGGAAGGGCCCCGCCCGGCGCAGCCGGGTGGGAAGGGTGAGGGTGACCCGCATCGGATCACCTCCCCCGCCCAGATCACCACCCTGCCCGCCGACCACCTGCTGGTCGAGGGCGGCGCGCGCACCGCCGCGGCCTTCCTGCGCGAGGACCTGGTCGACCGCCTGCTGCTCTACCGCGCGCCGATCCTGATCGGCGGCGGGCGGACGCTGCCCGACATCGGCCTCGCCGACCTCGGCGCCGCGCACGCGCGCTGGCGGCTGACCGACTCGCGCCAGCTTGGCAGCGATCGGCTCGAAGTCTACGAGCGCGGCTGAGAGGTCATCATGTTCACCGGCATCGTCTCCGACATCGGCACCATCCGCCAGATCGCGCAGCGCGGCGACACCCGCGCGGTGATCGACACCGCCTATGACGTCGCCGCGATCGAGCTGGGCGCGTCGATCGCCTGCTCGGGCGTGTGCCTCACCGTCGTCGACAAGGCGCCGCACGAGTCCGGCGCGGGGGGCTGGTTCGCGGTCGACGTCTCGCACGAGACGCTCAGCCGCACCGCGCCGGCGCAATGGGCCGAGGGGCGCCTCCTCAACCTGGAGCGCGCGATGAGGCTGGGCGACGAGCTCGGCGGCCACATCGTCACCGGCCATGTCGACGGCGTGGCGACGGTCGAGACGATCACCGCCGACGGTGACTCGCGCCGCATCGCCTTCCGCGTGCCGGGCGAGCTGGCCCCGTTCCTCGCGCCCAAGGGATCGGTGACGGTCGACGGCGTGTCGCTCACCGTCAACGCGGTGGAGGATGCCGCGGACGGCACGCGCTTCACCGTCAACCTGATCCCGCACACCCAGGCGGTCACCACGCTGGGCGCGCTCGCCGAGGGCCAGCAGGTCAACATCGAGATCGACGTGCTCGCGCGTTATCTCCAGCGGATGGAGCATTATCGTGGTCGCTGAGCCCGCGGCGCTGGCGCGGCTGCGCCACGGCTATCTCTCCTCGCCCGAGGAGCTGATCGACGAGGCGCGCAACGGCCGGATGTTCATCCTGGTCGACGACGAGGACCGCGAGAACGAGGGCGACCTCGTCATCCCCGCGCAGATGGCGACGCCCGAGAAGATCAACTTCATGGCCAAGTACGGCCGCGGGCTGATCTGCCTCGCGCTCACCAAGGGCCGCGTCGAGCAGCTCGGTCTCGACCTGATGAGCCGCAACAACGGCACTCGCCACGAGACCGCCTTCACCGTCTCGATCGAGGCGAGGGAGGGCGTCACCACCGGCATCTCCGCGGCCGATCGCGCGCGCACGATCGCGGTGGCGATCGACTCGACCAAGGCGCGCGACGACATCGTCACACCCGGCCACGTCTTCCCGCTGGTGGCGCGCGACGGCGGCGTGCTGGTGCGCGCCGGCCACACCGAGGCGGCGGTCGACGTCGCGCGGCTCGCCGGGCTCAACCCCTCGGGCGTGATCTGCGAGATCATGAACGAGGACGGCACGATGGCGCGGCTGGACGATCTCGTCACCTTCGCGCAGTTCCACCACCTCAAGGTCGGCACGATCCGCGACCTGATCGCCTATCGCCGCCGCCACGACCATCTCGTCGAGCTGGTCAGCGAGGCACCCTTCACCAGCCGCTGGGGCGGCGACTGGACGGTGCGCGCCTATCGCAACAAGGCCACCGGCACCGAGCAGATCGCGCTGGTCAAGGGCCGCGTCGACCCCGGCAAGCCGACGCTGGTGCGGATGCACGCGCTCTCGCCCTTCGCCGACATGTTCGGCGAGGACGGGCAGCGCAGCCACCTGCTGTCGCGCTCGATGGAGATCATCGCGGCGGCGGGCGCGGGCGTGATCGTGGTGATCAACCGCCAGCGCGCCGACGCCTTCACCACCGCGGTGCGGATGAAGGCCGGCGAGGCGGTGACGGTCGATATGGAGGAGCTGCGCGACTATGGCGTCGGCGCGATGATCCTGGCCGAGCTGGGCGTCCACGACATGGTGCTGCTGACCAACACGCACCACACGCTGGTGGGGCTGGACGGCTACGGCCTGTCGATCGTCGGCGAGCGCGAGATCGATTGAGGCGGGGCAGGGCGTGGGCCGGGCGCGACCTGCCAGGCGTGAGCGAGGGACGGAGTGGCCAGCCACGCCCTCGGCTTCAGCCTCGCCGCGCGATCGATCATGGCCGCGTCACCACCGTACGTCATCCCTGCGAAGGCAGGGATCCAGACACGCCGACGAGCGTGGTAGCGAGCGGCGCCAGCGTTGCGGCGCGATGGCACGTCCCTGGCGTGGCGCGGGACCAGAGCCGCGAGAACCGCGCGTCTGGATCCCCGCCTGCGCGGGGATGACGGGAAGAGGGCGCAGGGTCGGCACCCACACCTGATTAACCGACACCGACACACGACCACAGCAACGGAGACCAGCATGGCGCATATCCTGATCGTCGAGGCGCGCTTCTACGACCATCTCAACGACCTGCTGGTGGCGGGCGCGCGCGGCGCCATCGAGGCGGCGGGGCATAGCTGCGAGGTGCTCACCGTGCCCGGCGCGCTCGAGCTGCCCGGCGCGATCGCCATGGCGTCCGAGCGCGGGCGGTGGGACGCCTTCGTCGCGCTCGGCGTGGTGATCCGCGGCGAGACCTATCATTTCGAGATCGTCGCCAACGAGAGCGCGCGCGGCATCATGGCGCTCACGATGGACGGCGTCGCGATCGGCAACGGCGTGCTCACCACCGAGGACGAGGCGCAGGCGATCGCGCGCGCCGACCCGGCGCAGCTCGACAAGGGCGGCGCCGCGGCCAGGGCGGCCTTGGCGCTGCTCGACCTGCGCGACCGGCTGGGGTGAGCGGGCGGCTGTCCTACGTGGCAGGCGCGGGGCTAGCGTCCGAGTCCTGTCATCTGAACTGACGCGTGCTCCTGCGACCGCGGTCGCCCGGCGCCACGGGCCTCGTCCTCGCGGCCCTGGGCTCCGGCGTCCGCCGGAGCACGATGGGGTTCGTGTGGAGCGGAGGCAGCGTCCGAATGCCCGGCACCGTCGCGCGTGGGTCGCCTCGACCATCGTCCTCGCCCCGCGCGCGCGCGGCTCGACGCTCGCGCGCGCCGGACACCATGCGGGCGCGGCACGCCGCGCGGGCGGGAGCGCCTATCGACTCAACATTCGCAACATTCGCGCTACGCCGGCGTCCAACCCAGCCGCGCGAGCAGCGCCATCGCGGCGTGCGGTGCGCGCACCTTGGCGCCGTTGATCATGAACACGAACGTGTCGCGCGGGCGCAGCGGCGCGGGCGCCGCGACATAGGGGAGCCCCGCGGGGCTCTTCCCCGCGGCCCAGTCGCGTGCCACCGTCGCCCAGCGATCCAGCGCCGCGGGCGCATAGCCGGTCGCCTCCGCCTCGCGCGCGTCCTCCAGCCGGGCGTAGACGAAGTCCCCCGAGACGTCGGCGAGCGCGGGATAGCCGGCCGAGTCGCCGTGGACGATCGCCACCCCGGCGGCGCGGCACAGCGCGACGAACTCGGGCGCCGCGAACGACTCGTGGCGCACCTGGATCGCGTGGCGCAGCGCCACGCCGTCCTGCCTCGCCGGCAGCAGCGCGAGGAAGGCGCGCAGGTCGTCCGCGTCGAACTTCCGCGTCGCCGCCATCTGCCACAGGATCGGGCCGAGCTTGTCGCCCAGCTCGGTGATCCCCTGGCCGACGAAGCGCTGCACCGACTCGCCCGCCTCGGCGAGCACCTTGCGCGTGACGCAGTAGCGCGAGGCCTTCAGCGCGAAGACGAAGCCGTCGGGCGCGCCGTCGCGCCACGTCGCGAAGGTGGCGGGCTTGAACGAGGAGTAGAAGGTGCCGTTCACCTCGATCGCGGTGACGTGGCGGCTGGCATATTCCAGCTCACGCTTGTGCGGCCATTTCTCCGGGTAGAAGGTGCCGCGCCACGGCTCGTAGGTCCAGCCGCCGATGCCGACTCGGATGTTCGCCTCGCTCGTCATGCCGACCGGCGTGCCGCGTCGCGCGCCCGCTGTCCATCGCCGCGGGCGGCGGCGCTACCGGCGCGGCGACGGTGCGGTGCGCCGCCGCGCCGCGTGCCACTCGGCGCGGGTGAGCAGCGCGTCGAGGTCGGCGGGGGCGATGTCGAAGGTGTCGTGCAGGTCGGCGAGCGCGGCGTCGATGTCGGCGGCGTGGAGCCCCGCCGCCACCGGGGCGGCGGGGCGATGCGGATAGGAGCGCGCGGCGACGCGGTGGAACAGCAGACCCGCGCCGACCAGCGTCAGCGAGTTGAGCGCGACGGGCAGCAGCGCGAAGCCGAAGCCCGCGGCATGGACCGCGGGCCCGCCGATCACCGCGGTGAGCGCCGCGGCGCCGCCGGGCGGGTGGAGGCAGCGCGCCAGCGACATGACCAGGATCGCGCCGCCCGCCGCCACGCCCGCGGCGAGCGCGGTGCCGGGGACGAGCCGGTACACCGCCACGCCGACCAGCGCGGAGAGCGTGTTGCCGCCGATCACCGGCCAGGGCTGCGCCAGCGGGCTCGCCGGCACCGCGAAGACCAGTACCGCGGAGGCGCCGAGCGGCGCGACGATCAGCGGCAGCGCGGTGCCCCCCTCCAGCAGTGCGCCGAGCAGCGCGGTCAGCGCGATGCCGATCGCGGCGCCGGCGCACGCGATCAGCCGCTCGCGGAAATGTGCGCCGGAGAGCAGGGGCTTGAAGAGGCGTGTCGGCATCGCGCGCCGGTGTGTCGTGGCGCGCAGATGACGTCAATTCGCGCCGGCACGGGCCGATCATTCACCTCTCCGCGCCGTGGCCGGACGCCCGCTCGGACTGTAAATCAAAGCGCGACCGGCGACGACCGGCGCCATGATACGCTCAGGCTGCCGATGTCGGCGACGAGTCGGGCCAGCACCTTCGCATCCTCGACCACAAGCGGGAGGGAAGACGTATGGAACGCCGGACGATGCTGGGGCTTCCGCTGGCCACGCTGGTCGGCAGTACGTCGCTCGGCGAGCCAGCAGGCGCCGCGACGCCGGCGACGGCCGGGATGGTGCGGGCGGGCAGCGACCACGACGGTCGGCCGCATCGGATCGGTGTGAGCGCCACCACCTACAAGGCGGTGACCCGGGAGACCGGGGGCGCGCTGTTCGTCGTCGAGCAGGCCAATCAGCGCCGCGGCGGGCCGCCGCTTCACGTCCATCACGGCGAGGATGAATTGTTCTACGTCCTGGCAGGCGACTATATCGTCCAGGTCGGCGATCGACGGTACCCGCTCGGCGCGGGCGACTGTATCCTGGGTCCACGCGGGGTGCCGCATGCCTGGGCGTTCGTCGGCGCAGGGACGGGGCGGTTGCTGCTGAGCTACGCGCCCGCGGGCAAGATGGAGGCTTTCTTCAACGCCTGGGAACAGCTCGGCTTCACGCCGGGCGGCTATTCGCAGGAGAAGGACGCCGCACTGCTGCGCTCCTACGGCATGGAGCGACGCGGACCGCCGATCGTGCTGTGAAGGCTTGGCGCCGCCCGGAACGTCGCGGCGGCATGGCGCGTCGGCGACGCCGACTGGAGCGGGCGAAGGGATTCGAACCCTCGACCCCAACCTTGGCAAGGTTGTGCTCTACCCCTGAGCTACGCCCGCTCTGGCGCCTGAGCCGACCGTTCGCACGGACCGGCTGGGTGAGGCGCGGCCACTAGCAGCGCCCCCGGGGCCCGGCAACAGCTTTTTACACGGCGGCGCATTTTTCCGCCGCACGTGCGAATTGACCCGCATCAGCCCGGACCTTAGGTCCCGCGGGCATGACCGCTCCAACGATCCTGCTCGTCGAGGACGATCCCTCGCTCCGCATGCTCACCGCGCGTGCGCTGCAGGAGAACGGCTTCGCGGTCCGTCCCGCCTCCGCCGCGCCCGAGATGTGGCTGGCGCTCGATTCGGGGCCGGTCGACCTGGTGCTGCTCGACATCATGCTGCCCGGCACCAGCGGGATCGACCTGTGCCGCTCGCTGCGCCAGAAGAGCGACGTGCCGATCATCTTCATGTCGGCGCGCGCCTCCGAGACCGACCGGGTCGTCGGGCTCGAACTCGGGGCCGACGACTATATCGCCAAGCCGTTCGGCACGCGCGAGCTGGTGGCGCGGGTGCGCGCGGTGCTGCGCCGCCCCGCGCTCGACCGCCGCGCCGGCGCGGGCGACCAGGGCATGCTGACCTTCGACGGCTGGACGATCAACCTGCCGCGGCGCGAGCTCAGCTCGCCCAGCGGCGCGATCGTCGACCTCACCGGGGCCGAGTTCGACCTGCTCGTCGTGCTCGCCGACCATGCACAGCGCGTGATCGCGCGCGAGCGGCTGATCGAGCTCAGCCGCACCCGGCTGGGCGACAGTTCGGACCGCTCGATCGACGTGCTGATCAGCCGACTGCGCCGCAAGCTGGGCAGCGCCGGCGCGCCCGCGCCGATCGTGACGGTCCGCGGCGTCGGCTACATGCTCAACGCCCCGGTCGAGCGCGGCTGACGCGCGCGCGGATGCGCTCGCTGCGCCGACCCGCGCTCGGCCTGCTCGGCCAGGTGGTGGCGATCCTGCTGCTCACGCTGGTGATCGAGTTCGGGGCGAGCACGCTCCTCTACGAGCGCGCGAGCCGCTTCGCGGTGCGCGACGACGAGGCCAACCGGCTCGCCGAGCATCTCGTCATCAGCCGCCGACTGCTCGCCGAGCGCCCCGCCGCGCAGCGCGAGCGCATGGCGTCCGAGCTCACCACCGATCGCTACGCGCTGCGCTGGAGCGAGGCGCTGCCCGCCCCGCCACCGATCGCGCCCGCGCTCGACGAGATGCAGCGCCAGGTGATCGAGTGGGAGCCCTCGCTCGCCGCGACCGACCTGCGGCTGCGCGTGCAGACCCCGGGGCGACGCTCGGTGGTGACCGGCGGGCTCCGGCTCGACGACGGCAGCTGGCTGTATTTCCGCACGGTCGAGCCGGTGGCGACGATCAACCTCGCCTTCGAGCGGATCGCGCTGGCGATGGTGCCCGCGATCGCGCTGATGGTGCTGGGCGGGATCCTGCTGCGCCGCGTGCTGCTGCCGCTGCGCCGGCTCGCCGCCGCGGCCGAGCGGGTCGGCCACGGCGAGGTCGTGCCGGTGGAGGAGGACGGGCCGGGCGAGGTGCGCCGCGTGATCGGCGCCTTCAACCGCATGCAGGACCGCATCCAGGCGCTGATCGCGGGACGCACCCAGGCTCTCGCCGCGGTCGGGCACGACCTGCGCACGCCGCTGGCGCGGCTCCACCTGCGCACCGAGTCGCTGCCCCAGGTCGAGGCGCGCGAGGCGATCGCGCACGACGTCGCGGAGATGGAGGCGATGATCACCTCGCTGCTCGCCTTCCTCGGCGGCGAGGCCGAGCCCGAGCCGGCGAGCGCGGTCGACCTGGCGGTGATGTGCGCCACCGTGATCGACGACGCGCAGGACCGCGGCGCCGACGCCGAGTACGATGGGCCGGACCACTGCGAGTGGAACGTGCGACGGCTCGGCTTCAAGCGCGCGCTGGTCAATTTGGTCGAGAACGCGCTCCACTATGGCACGCGCGCGCGGCTGACGCTGCTGCCGGGGGACGCCGCGCTGACGATCCGTGTCGAGGACGACGGGCCGGGCATCCCCGACGACCAGCTCACCCGCGTGCTCGAGCCGTTCGTCCGGCTCGACCTCGCGCGCGGGCGGGACACGGTCGGGTTCGGGCTGGGGCTGTCGATCGTTCAGCTCGCGGTCGCCGCCGAGGGGGGGACGCTCGCGCTGTCCAACCGCGCGGAGGGCGGACTGCGCGCGGAGATCGTGCTGCCGCGGCGGTGAGCGCCCGACGACTCTCGTCCTGACCGTGTCTCGGTTCGACGCCCGGCCATCCGCACCGCCCCGGACAAGCAACACAACGACACGCCGCGGTCGAACACCGGACACCGCGCGGCGCTATCGCCTGGACGATTACTCACCGGGAGGTTGCCGCCATGGACGACGCCAGCGGACGCGTGTTCAGTCGAGGGGTGGTGGCGCGCGCCCCGGCCCCCGCCCGTTTCCCCCCCGCCCTTCTCCCGCGGGCGGACGCGGCGTGATGGCCAGCCTCGCCTCGCCCGCCGCCGCCGCCGCCGCGCGCCCCGGCGTCTCGGTGCCGTCGGTCCGCTTCCTCGGACGCGACCTCACCGCCTCGATCGTCGTGTTCCTCGTCGCCATGCCTTTGTGCATGGGGATCGCGATCGCCTCGGGCGTGCCCGCGGAGAAGGGGCTGATCACCGGCATCATCGGCGGCATCATCGTCGGCGCCATCGCCGGCTCGCCGCTCCAGGTCAGCGGCCCCGCCGCCGGCCTGGCCGTGATCGTCTACGAGCTCGTGCGCGACCAGGGCATCGGCGCGCTCGGCCCGATCCTCATCCTCGCCGGGCTCGTCCAGTTCGTCGCGGGCGTGTTCCGCCTCGGCGGCTGGTTCAAGGCCATCTCGCCGGCGGTGGTGCACGGCATGCTCGCGGGCATCGGCGTGCTGATCGTCGTCGGCCAGTTCCACGTGCTGTTCGACCATCGCCCGCTGCCGAGCGGCCTGCAGAACCTCGCCGCCGCGCCGGGCCGGCTCTTCGGCCTGTCGAGCAACCTCCAGGCGACCGAGTTCGCCTTTACGATCGGCGTCGCGACGATCCTGGCGATGCTCGGCTGGGAGAAGTTCCGCCCCGGGGCGCTGCGGCTGCTGCCGGGCGCGCTGGTCGGCGTCGTGGTCGGCACTTTGCTGTCGCTGACGCTCGGGCTCGACGTCGCGCGCGTGCAGGTGCCCGCCTCGATCGTCGGCGCGATCGCGCCGCCGAGCGGCTCGGCGCTGGCGACCTGGCTCAACCCCTCGATCCTCGCCGCGGCGCTCGCCATCGCCTTCATCGCCTCGGCCGAGACGCTGCTCTCCGCCGCCGCGGTCGACAAGATGCACGACGGCGTCCGCACCGACTATAACAAGGAGCTGCGCGCGCAGGGCGTCGGCAACCTGCTGTGCGGGCTCGCCGGCGCGCTGCCGATGACCGGCGTGATCGTGCGCAGCTCGGCCAACGTCCAGGCGCAGGCGGCGACGCGGCTGTCGTCGATGCTCCACGGCGTGTGGATCCTCGGCTTCGTCGCGGCGCTGCCGTTCGTGCTCACCGCCATCCCGATGGCGGCGCTCGGCGCGGTGCTCGTGGTGACCGGGGTGCGGCTGGTGAGCGTCAAGCACGCCACCCACCTGTTCCGCGACTATGGCGCGCTGCCGGTGCTGATCTGGGCGGCGACGCTGGTGACGGTGGTGACCACCGACCTGCTGACCGGCGTGCTGGTCGGCATCGGCCTGACCATGCTGGAGCTGGTGCCGCATCTGCGCCGCCTGCGGCTCAAGGTGTTCGAGGCGAGCGACGGCGAGGCGCACGCGATCACGCTGGACGGCACCGCCACCTTCGTGACGCTGCCCAAGCTGTCCGAGACGCTCGACCGCGTGCCCGCGGGCACCAACGTGCGCATCGACGCCTCGCGACTCGACGCGGTCGATCACACCAGCGCGGAGATGCTGCGCGACTGGTTCCAGCGGCGCCGCGCGACGGGCGCGACCGTCGAGATCACCGGCGCGCGTGGCAGGATCGCCACACTCGGTGAGCATCGCCCCTGAGCAGGCGCGCCCACATGTTTTGATACAGTTTGGCAATAGACCGGCAACATAGTCCCAATACCTCGGGAGGGTGGCTTAGCGGCTGCCCTCCCGACGCCTCTTCCGCGGCACGGGGGAGAGCGAGCCCGGGTCACGAGCAGGAGGAGCCTCTGTAACAAAGGAGGTTCCATGAACTACCATCTTCGTCTCGCCGCCGCGCTGGTCGCAGCCGGCCTCGCCGTGCCCGCCGCCGCGCAGGACACCGCCCCGCCGAAGCCGATCACCGTCTCCGGCTCGGTCGGCCTCGTCAGCGACTATCGCTTCCGCGGCGTGTCGCAGTCCGACGAGAATCTCGCGGTGCAGGGCGGCTTCACCATCGCGCACGAGAGCGGCGTCTACATCGGCACCTGGGGCTCGAACCTGGCGGGCTGGGGCACGTTCGGCGGCGCCAACATGGAGCTCGACCTGATCGCGGGCTACAAGTTCCCGGTCGGCGGCGGCACGCTGGACGTCGGCGCGACCTGGTACATGTATCCGGGCGGCTTCGACAACACCGACTTCATCGAGCCCTATGCCAAGCTGTCGGGGACGCTCGGCCCGGCCTCGCTGACCGCCGGCGTGGCCTATGCGCCGAAGCAGGAGGCACTCGGCAACTGGTACCTCAACGGCACCTCGGCGGCGAACGGCGTGTACGACCGCCCCGGCGACAAGAACGACAACCTCTACGTGTGGGGCGACGTCGCCGCGGCGATCCCCAACACCGGGCTGACCGCCAAGGCGCATATCGGCGCGTCGAAGGGCAACAGCGGGCTCGGGCCGTTCGCCACCAGCGTCGCGCCGACGGGTGAGTATGTCGACTGGATGCTCGGCGCGGATTACGCGATCCCGACGACGCCGCTGACGCTCGGCGTCGCCTATATCGACACCGACATCTCCGATCGCGAGGCGGCGTATCTCCAGCCCAGCTTCAGCAAGGGGCAGGACGGTACCGGCACGATCGCCGGCAGCACCGTCGTGGTGTCGCTGACCGCCGCCTTCTGAGGCGCCCGCGCGCGTTTCGGCGCGCGCGGGAGAGGCCGCCCTCCTCCGCGCCGGGCAGCGCCATCTCCCTCGAGGAGGTGGGTCTACACCGGCGGGAACACCGCGGCGCCTTCGGCGGCTAGAGGCTGATTCACCTGGTGTGAGCCAGTGGCGATGGGTCAGCCCTGGGCCGTCTCGGCGTCCAGCCCGTAGGCCGTGTGGAGCACGCGCACCGCGAGCTCGGTCTCGTCCTCGTGGATCAGCACCGAGACCTTGATCTCGCTGGTCGAGATCGCCTGGATGTTGATCCCGCGCGCGCCGAGCGTGGTGAACATCGTGCTCGCCACGCCGGCGTGGCTGCGCATGCCGACGCCCACCACGCTGATCTTCGCCACGCGCGTGTCGTGGATCAGCTCGCCGAAGCCGATCGCCTCGCGCGCCTGGTTGAGCGCCTCGATCGAGCGCGCGAGGTCGGCGGCCGGGACGGTGAAGGTCACGTCGGTGGCGCTGGTGCTGCTCGCGCCGTTGCTCGCGCTCTGGTGCGCGATGTTCTGGATGATCATGTCGACGTTGATGTTCGCCGCCGCCAGCGGCTCGAAGATGCTGGCCACCGTGCCGGGCTGGTCGGGCACGCGCGTCAGCGTGATCTTGGCCTCGTTCTTGTCATGCGCGATGCCGGTGATGAGCTGGCGTTCCACGTCCCCATTCTCCTTGAAGGCTGCCTCCTCCTCGCCCACGATCATCGTCCCGGGCAATGTGTCCGCCATCGGCGCGGCCTCGTCGGTGAACGACGACAGCACCTGGACGCGGACCTTCTCCTTCATCGCCAGCCCGACCGAGCGGGTCTGGAGCACCTTGGCGCCGACCGAGGCGAGCTCCAGCATCTCCTCGTAGGTCACCTTGGCGAGCTTGCGCGCGCGCGGCACGATCCGCGGGTCGGTGGTGTAGACGCCGTCGACGTCGGTGTAGATGTCGCAGCGATCGGCGCGGATCGCCGCCGCGACCGCCACCGCCGACGTATCCGATCCGCCGCGGCCGAGCGTGGTGATGCGCTCGCCCGCCGCGACTCCCTGGAAGCCCGGGATCACCGCCACCGCGCCGGCGGCGAAGCTCGCCTCCAGCGCGGCGGTGTCGATCGTGTCGATGCGCGCCTTGGCGAAGGCGGTGTCGGTGCGGATCGGCAGCTGCCAGCCGAGGAGGGAACGCGCCGGCACGTCGATCGCCTGGAGCGCGATCGCGAGCAGCCCGCTGGTGATCTGCTCGCCCGCGGAGACGACGACGTCATACTCGCGCGCGTCGTACAGCGGCGAGGCCTCACGGCAGAAGCCGACCAGCCGGTCGGTCTCCCCCGCCATCGCCGAGACCACCACCGCCACCTGGTTGCCGGCCGCCACCTCCCGCTTCACCCGCGCCGCGACCGAGCGGATGCGCTCGATCCCCGCCATCGAGGTGCCGCCGAACTTCATGACGATCCGCGCCAATGCCGTATCCAAACGCCTTGGGAGAAGAGGGGCGTCCTGATAGGAAGCGCGCATGACCGACGCAAGCGTAACAACCGCAACCATGTCGCCGCATCATGCCTCGGTGGTGGCCGAGGAGGCCGCCCATTTCGGTCGACTGGCGCGCGACTGGTGGGACCCCGCGGGATCCTCGGCGATGCTGCACCGGCTCAACCCGGTGCGGCTCCGCTACCTGCGCGCCGCGGTGGACCGCCACTGGGACTTGGACGACCGCTCCTTCGCGCCGCTCGCGGGCCGGCGCGCGCTCGACATGGGGTGCGGCGCAGGGCTGCTCGCCGAGCCGCTGGCGCGGCTGGGCGCGGCGGTGACCGGGGTCGACGCCGCGGCGGAGAGCGTCGCGGTGGCGCGCGACCATGCGGCGCGGCGCGGGCTGGCGATCGACTATCGCGTCGGCGGGGTGGAGGCGGTGGCGGGCGAGACCTTCGACCTCGTCGCCTCGCTCGAGGTGGTCGAGCATGTCGCCGACGCGCGCGCCTTCGTGGCGGGGCTGGCGGCGGCGGTGGCGCCAGGTGGGCTGCTGGTGATGAGCACGCCCAACCGCACCTGGCTGTCGCGCGCCGCGCTGGTCGAGGCGGCCGAGGCGCTGGGACAGATCCCGCGCGGCACGCACGACTGGGACAAGTTCCTGACCCCGGACGAGCTGGGCGCGATGATATCGGAAGCGGGGCTGCGGGTGGTGGACGTCACCGGGCTGACGCTGGGGACGAAGGGCTTCGCGCTGGGGAGCTCTACCGCACTCGACTATTTCGTGACGGCGGTGCGGTAGGGAGGCAGATCCTCCCCGGCACGGGGAGGGGGACCGCCGCGCGCAGCGCGGTGGTGGAGGGGGCGTTCGTCACACGCACCGGCGCGTAGGCGGAAGCCCCCCTCCACCAGCCTGCGGTTGGTTCTCCCCACCGCCGGCGGGGAGGATCTGCGACACAGACCTCGCCGATCTCACCTCACCCTCTCCGCTCGCCAGCCGCGCCGCGCCCGACCCATTGCGGCCCGCTGCGGCGGCACGTCGCGCTCACCACGGGGAAATCGAGGTCGTTGTTGCGCGCGAGGACGTCGGCCATCGCCGCCTGGCACTGCTGCACCGTCGCGTAATGCGCGGGCGCGACGCGCGCCTCGGCGCAGCCGCTCGCGCCGTCGCCGCAGCCCATGATCGCCATCACGTAGAACAATGCGTCCATCACCGCCTCCGTTCGTCGTGAAAAACGATCGCTGCGGCGCGGCGTTCCGATTCCCGCGGACCGGTTGACGCTCCCGTTCCGGCACACGACATCTCGGGCACATGCCTCCCGACCGCCCCGCCGCCCCCGGCACCGAGCGCCCGCTGCTGCCGACGCTCCGCCGCTTCCTCCCCGATCTCTGGCCGAGCGACTCGCCGGGGATGAAGCTGCGCGTCGCCGGCGCGCTCGTGCTGGTGGTGCTCTCCAAGCTGGTGCAGGTCTATGGCGCGCCCTTCGCGCTCCAGGGCGCGGTCGACGGCATGGCGGTGCCGACCACCCCCGTGTCGCTGATCGTGCTGCTGGTGGTCGGCTATGCCGCGGCGCGCTTCGGCACCACGCTGTTCGACAATCTGCGCAACACCGTGTTCGAGAAGGTCGGGCAGGAGGCGACGCGGCGGCTGGCCGCGCGCGTGTTCCGCCACCTTCACCGCCTCTCGCTGCGCTTCCACCTCGAGCGGCGCACCGGCGCGGTCACCAAGGTGGTCGAGCGCGGCACCAAGAGCATCGACACGATGCTCTACTTCCTGCTGTTCAACATCGCGCCGACGATCCTCGAGCTGGCGCTGGTGCTCGGCATCTTCCAGGTCAAGTTCGGCTGGCAGCTCGTGGTCGCGACGCTGGCGATGGTGGTGCTGTACATCTGGTTCACGCGCACCGTCACCGACTGGCGCTCGTCGCTGCGCGAGCGGATGAACGACCTCGACACCGGCGCGGTGGCGCACGCGGTCGACTCGCTGCTCAACTTCGAGACGGTCAAATATTTCGGCGCCGAGGAGCGCGAGGCGAAGCGCTACGACGGCGCCATGCGCTCCTACGCCGAGGCCGCGGTGAAGAGCGAGAACAGCCTGGCGTGGCTCAACATCGGTCAGGCGCTGATCACCAACCTGATGCTCGCCGCGGGCATGGCCTGGGTGGCCTGGGGGTGGAGCCAGGGACGCTTCACCGCGGGCAACGTCGTGCTGGTGTCGACGCTCCTGTCGCAGCTGTTCCGCCCGCTCGACCTGCTCGGCATGGTCTATCGCACGATCCGCCAGGGCGTGATCGACATGGGCGCGATGTTCGACCTGATCGACACGCCGCCCGAGGTGGTCGACTCGCCCGACGCGCCCGCGCTCGACGTGCGCGACGCGCATGTCCGCTTCGAGGGCGTGGCGTTCGGCTATGACGCGGGCATGCCGATCCTCAAGGGCATCGACCTCGACGTGCCCGCGGGCACCACCTGCGCGGTGGTCGGCCCCTCGGGTGCCGGCAAGTCGACGCTGGCGCGGCTGCTGTACCGTTTCTACGACGTCGACCGTGGCCGGATCACGATCGACGGGCAGGACATCGCGCGCGTGCGGCAGGACTCGCTGCGGGCCGCGATCGGGATCGTCCCGCAGGACACGGTGCTGTTCAACGACACGATCGGCTACAACATCGCCTACGGCCGCGAGGGCGCGGGCGAGGCGGAGGTCGCCGCCGCGGCGCGCGGGGCAGCGATCGCGGGCTTCATCGAGCGCCAGCCGGAGGGATATAAGACGCGGGTCGGCGAGCGCGGGCTCAAGCTGTCGGGCGGCGAGAAGCAGCGCGTGGCGATCGCGCGGACGCTGCTCAAGGACCCGCCGCTGCTGATCCTCGACGAGGCGACCAGCGCGCTCGACAGCCGCACCGAGGGCGAGATCATGGAGACGCTCGCCGCGATCGAGCGCGGTCGCACCACGATCGTGATCGCGCATCGGCTCTCCACCATCGTCCACGCCGACCAGATCGTGGTGCTGGACGCGGGGCGCGTGGTCGAGCGCGGCAGCCACGCCGAGCTGCTCGCGCGCGACGGGCTCTACGCGTCGATGTGGGCGCGCCAGGCGGCCGAGAGCGAGGAGGCCGAGGAGGCGCCGGTCGCGGTGGCGTGAGCGGTCGGAGCGCCGGGCGAGCCCGGCCGCGCCGGATCACGCGATGGACGCCCGCCTCCTAGCCGTCGCGTATCCGCCGCCCCTCCGACGTGCTCCTGCGCGGGCAGGAGCCCAGGGCCACGGGCCTCCCGCTTCTCGAACTGCGCCGGGGTCTGATCCACTTCCATCGATCCGTGCTCCCGCGCCCGCAGGAGCACCCCGTCGGTTCACATCAGGTGGATCAGCCTCTAGGCGGCGCGGCGCTCGTCGCCCCGCAGCGTCAGCACCTCGACGCCCGTCGCGGTGACCGCCACCGTATGTTCGAACTGCGCCGAAAGTTTGCCGTCCTGCGTCACGACGGTCCAGCCGTCGTCGCGCGTCTCGACCCGGCGGCTGCCCTGGTTGAGCATCGGCTCGACCGTGAACACCATGCCCTCGCGCAGCACCGCGCCGGTGCCGGGGCGGCCGAAGTTGAGCACCTGCGGCTCCTCGTGCATCTCGCGCCCGATCCCGTGGCCGCAGAACTCGCGGACGACCGCGTAGCCGTGCTTCCTGGCGTGGCGCTCGATCGCGGCGCCGACGTCGCCGAGCCGCGCGCCCGGGCGCACCGCGCCGATCCCCTTCCACATCGCCGACTGCGCCACCTGCACCAGCCGCCGGGCCGCCGGCGGCACCGCGCCGACGGCGTAGGTCTTGCTCGAGTCGGCGATATAGCCGTTCTTCTCCAGCGTGATGTCGAAATTGACGATGTCGCCGTCGCGGATGATCTCGGCGACGTCGGGCACGCCGTGGCACACCACCTGGTTACGCGAGGAATTCAGCACGTACTCGAACCCATACTGTCCCTTGCTCGCGGCGCGCGCCTGCAGGTCGACGGTGATGTAGCGCTCGACCAGGTCGTTGACCGCGAGCGTCGACAGCCCGGCGAGCGGCTGGCGGTCGAGCATCTCGAACACCGACGCGAGCAGCCGGCCGGAGACCCGCATCAGCGCCAGTTCGTCGGGCGTCTTGACCATCTCAGGCGGCCACGGGGCGGGGCTGCGCCGCCTCATACCGCCGGCGCACGATCTCGTTGAAGCTCAGCGTCGGGTTCGCCTCGGCGAGCCTGCCGATCGTCATCCAGAACTCGGCCTGGGCGTTGATCGAGCGACACATCACCGCGCTCGCGCGGCGCGCCTCGGCGTGCAGCTCGTCGTCGATCTTGACGATGCCCATGGCGCTCTCCTGGGATGAGTGACGATACGGAACGTATATGGAGCGTTGTGTCGGCGGGCAAGCGTGCGGGGGATGGCGCGGTGCATGGCGCCCTATCGTGGCTCGTGCGGATGCCGCCGGCGCCGCTACCGGGGAGCCCCAGCCCCGTCCCGCTTCCGCCATCGCGGCCCGCCTCCATCATCCCGACCCGCTTCCGTCTTCCCCAACCCCACTCCGTCATCCGCAACCCCGACCGTCATTCCCGATCTCCGGCGGTCATTCCCGATCTCCGGCGGTCATGCCCGATCTCCGGCGGTCATTCTCAACCCCCGAACGTCATCCTCAACCCCAACCCTTATGCCAAGCCCCCGCCCCCACTCCCCAACCGTCATCCCCGCGAAGGCGGGGAACCAGACGCGCGGACCGTGCGGCTCCATCGCGAAGGTCGTCGTGTCTGGATCCCCGCCTCCGCGGGGAGGGCGCATGGGAGTGGGCGGCGTGCCTCGCACGGCTCGCCGAACCGACGCTCCCCCTCCGCCCGGCGATGACGCAGGGGCGAGCAAGCGGCGTGCGCCTCGCGCGTGTGGCCGAGCCCGCCCCGCGTACCGCGCTTCCGACCCGCCCCACCCCGGCCAGCGCCTTGCCCCAGCGCCGCCGCGCTGCCACAGCGGCGCGCCACAGTGAGGGGACAGCGACCATGATCGTGCGCGGCGACGAGAGCGAGGACGTGGCCGTGCCCGGCGCCGGCACGATGCGCACCCATCTGTTCCGACCCGCCGTCGCGGGACGTTTCCCCGGCGTCCTGTTCTTCTCCGAGATCTACCAGGTCACCGCGCCGATCCGCCGGCTCGCGACGCTGCTGGCGGGCAACGGCTATGTCGTGGCGGTCCCCGAGGTGTACCACGAGTACGAGCCCGCCGGCACCGTGCTCGCCTACGACCAGCCCGGCACCGACCGCGGCAACGCGCTCAAGGTCGCCAAGCCGGTCGCGCGATACGACGCCGACGCGCGCGCCGCGCTCACCGCGCTGGCGGCGCACCCCGGCTGCGACGGCCGGCTCGCCACCTTCGGGGTCTGCCTCGGCGGGCATCTCGCCTATCGCGCCGCGCTCGACCCGCGCGTCGGCGCGGCCGCCTGCTTCTACGCCACGGACATCCACTCGGCCACGCTCGGGGAGGGTCGCGCCGACGACAGTCTCGCGCGGATGGCCGAGCTGAAGGCCGAGGCGATGTTCGTCTGGGGCCGGCAGGACCCGCACGTGCCGTTCGCCGGGCGCGAGGCGGTCCGCGCGCGGCTGGAGGCGGTCGAGGCGCGCTACGAGTGGCATGAGGTCAACGCCCCGCACGCCTTCCTGCGCGACGAAGGGCCGCGCTACGACCCGGCGCTGTTCCTGCAGAGTGTCGCCTGGACGCTGGCGCTGTATCGCCGCGCGCTGGGATGAACCGCACCGCCGGCCATTGCGCCGGTGCCGCGCGGCGGACATGAAGGCGCGTCGCACCGGGAGAGAGTGAATGCGCCTGAACACGATCCTGTCGTCGGCGATGGCGCCCGCGCTGGTCGCCGCTGCCCCCGCGCCGCAGGCGCCTCCCGCGGCGCCCGCCGCCCCTGCGCCGCAGGCGCCTCCCGCCGCGACCCGGGCGGCCGACCGCGCGCTGCTCGTGTTCCTCGACCGGAAGTTCGACGAGCAGCTCGCGCTCAGCCCGGAGGGCCAGACCCAGCTCGGGCTCAAGACCGACGAGGATCGGCTCGACGATTACACCGACGCCGCGCAGGTGCGCGCGCGCGACCTCGCGGAGCGCCAGCTCGCCGAACTGCACGCGCGCTTCCGCCCCGCGCAGCTCGGTGAGTCGGCGCGGGTGAGCTACCGCCTGTTCGAGGAGCAGGTGGCGCGCGACCGCGCCTCGTTCCGCTTCCGCCGACTGCGCTTCCCGGTCTCGACCAACGGCAGCCCGGCGGGCGCGATCCCGGTGCTGCTGATCAACAACCACCGCGTCGACACCGTCGCGGACGCGCAGGCCTATGTCGCCCGGCTGCGCGACACCCAGCGCGTGATGCGCGAGGTCGCCGCGACGATGCGCGCGCAGGCGGCCAGCGGCATCATCCCCAACCAGGTCAATTTCGCGCCCGCGCGCGCCGACGCGCTCAAGGTCGTCACCGGCGCGCCCTTCGACGCGGGCCCCGACTCGACGCTGCTCGCCGACTTCCGCAAGAAGGTGACCGCGCTCGACGCGCCGGCCGCGACCAAGGCGCGGCTGCTCGCCGACGCCACCGCGGCGCTCAAGGGCCCGTTCCGCCAGGGCTACACGGTGCTGATCGCGGCGCTGGACGAGATCGCGCCCAAGGCGACGGGCAATTTCGGCGCGTGGCATTTGCCCGACGGCGCGGCCTATTACGCCGACCGGCTGCGCGACTCGACCACCACCGATCTCAGCGCCGAGCAGATCCACCAGATCGGGCTCCAGCAGGTGGCGGCGATCCGCGGCGAGATGGAGGCGATCAAGCGCCGGGTCGGCTTCACCGGCACGCTCGAGCAGTTCTTCGAGCACGTCCGCACCGACCCGTCGCTCAAATATCCCAACACCGCCGCCGGGCGCGAGCAGTATCTCGGCGACGCGCGCGGGGTGATCGCGGGCGTGATGGCGGCGGCGCCGCGCTACTTCCGCGTGCTGCCCAAGGCGCCGCTGGAGGTGCGCGCGGTGGAGAAGTGGCGCGAGGGCACCGCCTCCACCGCTTTCTACAACCCGCCCTCGGCCGACGGCACGCGGCCGGGGATCTATTACGTCAACCTGGTCGACATGAACCAGACGCAGAAGGTCCAGGTCGCGGGCATCGCCGCGCACGAGGGCGCGCCGGGCCATCACTTCCAGATCGCGCGCCAGCAGGAGCTGGCCGACCTGCCCAAGTTCCGCAAATACGGCGGCTACGGCGCGTACATGGAGGGCTGGGGGCTGTACTCCGAGCGGCTCGCCGACGAGATGGGCGTGTACAAGACGCCGTACGATCGGTTCGGGATGCTGTCGCTGCAGGTGTGGCGCGCGATCCGGCTGGTGCTCGACACCGGCATCCACGCCAAGCGCTGGACCCGCGACCAGTCGATCGCCTATTTCCGCGCCAACAGCTCGGTCTCGGACACCGACATCGCGCGCGAGGTCGACCGCTATTTCAACTGGCCGGGACAGGCGACCAGCTACATGGTCGGCCAGCTCAAGATCGCCGAGCTGCGCGCGCGCGCCGAGCGCGCGCTGGGGCCCAGGTTCGACATCCGCGACTTCCACGAGGCGGTGCTGAGCCAGGGCGCGCTGCCGCTCGGCGTGCTGGAGGAGCAGGTCGACCGCTATATCGCGGCCAAGAAGGGGTAAGCGGCGCCGCGGCGCGCGCGGGGCCGGCGGCGGCGCCCCATTCGCGCTTGACTGCGCCGCGCCCGGGGGGCACCCGGCAGGGATCGCGGGCGAACGTCCGCCCGCGCCCGGAGGATCGATCCCGTGCGAGTCGCCATCGCTACCGACCACGCCGGCTTCGCGCTGAAGCAGGAGCTCAAGGCCTGGCTCAACGAGCAGGGCCACGCCGTGATCGACCTCGGCACCGACGGTACCGCGAGCGTCGATTACCCCGATTACGGCCGCGTGCTGGGCGAGGCGCTCGCCGCGGGCCAGGCCGAGCGCGGCATCGCGCTGTGCGGCTCGGGCATCGGCATCATGATCGCGGCCAACCGCAACCCGGCGGTGCGATGCGCGCTGGTCACGGAGCCTTTCTCCGCCGCGCTGGCGCGCAGCCACAACGACGCCAACGCGATCGCCATGGGCGCGCGGCTGATCGGGCTCGACATGGCCAAACAGTGCGTCGTCACCTTCCTCGCGACCGACTTCCTCGGCGGGCGCCACGCCGCCCGCGTCGACATGCTCAAGGAGCCCGTATGAGCACCAACCCCGTCCACCAGCTCTCCCCCGCGGGGACCGGCGCCGCGCCGAGCGGCTTCTTCGATCGCGGCCTGGCCGAGGCCGATCCCGCGGTGTTCGCCGGGGTCGAGCACGAGCTGGCGCGCGAGCAGACCCAGATCGAGCTGATCGCGAGCGAGAATATCGTCAGCCGCGCGGTGCTCGAGGCGCAGGGCTCGGTGTTCACCAACAAATATGCCGAGGGTTACCCCGGCAAGCGCTATTACCAGGGCTGCCACCCGTCGGACGAGGTCGAGCAGCTCGCGATCGATCGCGCCAAGCAGCTGTTCGGCTGCGGCTTCGTCAACGTACAGCCGCATTCGGGGGCGCAGGCCAACGGCGCGGTGATGCTGGCGCTGGCCAAGCCGGGCGACACGATCCTGGGGCTCAGCCTCGACGCCGGCGGGCACCTGACCCATGGCGCGCGCGCGGCGATGAGCGGCAAGTGGTTCAACGCGGTGCAGTACGGCGTCGACCCCGCGACGCATCTGATCGACTATGACGCGGTCGAGCGGCTCGCCGCGGAGCATAAGCCGCGCGTCATCATCGCGGGCGGCTCGGCCTATCCGCGCCACATCGACTTCGCTCGCTTCCGCGCCATCGCCGACCAGGTCGGCGCGACCTTCATGGTCGACATGGCGCATTTCGCGGGGCTGGTCGCGGGCGGCGTCCACCCGACGCCGTTCGGCCACGCGCACGTCGTCACCACCACCACGCACAAGACGCTGCGGGGCCCGCGCGGCGGCATGATCCTGACCGACGACGAGGCCATCGCCAAGAAGATCAACTCGGCGGTCTTCCCCGGGCTGCAGGGCGGCCCGCTGATGCACGTCATCGCCGCCAAGGCGGTGGCGTTCGGCGAGGCGCTGCGCCCCGAGTTCCGCGGCTATGCCGCCGCGGTGGTGGAGAATGCCAAGGTGCTGGCGGCGACGCTCAAGGAGCGCGGCGCCGACCTCGTCTCGGGCGGCACGGACACGCATCTCGCTTTGGTCGACCTCACCCCGCTGGGCGTCACCGGCCGCGACGCCGACGAGGCGCTGGAGCGCGCGGGCATCACCTGCAACAAGAACGGCATCCCCAACGACCCGCTGCCCCCGGTGAAGACCAGCGGCATCCGCGTCGGCTCGCCCGCGGGCACCACGCGCGGTTTCGGCACGGGCGAGTTCCGCGAGATCGGCGAGATGGTCGCGGACGTGCTCGACGGCCTCGCGCAGAAGGGCGAGGCGGGGGACCCGCAGGTCGAGGCGCGCGTTCGTGACCGCGTGCGGGCCCTGTGCGCGCGCTTCCCGATCTATCAATAGGAGGTTCGCCGGTGGCGACGTTCGACGAGAAGGCCCGCGCGGTGCAGAGCAACGTCAAGGGCACGCCCGGACTGGGCAAAAGCATGGCCAAGTGGAGCGCGCTCGGCGCGGTGGTGGCGATCCCGGTGCCGGTGATCGGCCCGGTGTTCGGCGCGATCGCGGGCGCGGCCTATGCCTATCACAAGGGCACCAAGAACCGCGGCCTGTGACCGCCGCGCCGCTGGACGGGTGAAGGACCGAGATGCGCTGCCCGTTCTGCGGCCATGACGCGAGCCAGGTGAAGGACAGCCGCCCCACCGACGACGGGGCGGCGATCCGGCGCCGGCGCCAGTGCGAGGGCTGCGCCGCGCGCTTCACCACCTTCGAGCGGATCCAGCTGCGCGAGCTGACGGTGGTGAAGAGCGAGCACCGCCGCGAGCCGTTCGATCGCGAGAAGCTGCTCCGCTCGGTCGCGATCGCGGCGCGCAAGCGACCGGTCGAGCCGATCCAGCTCGAGAAGCTGGTGAGCGGCATCCAGCGCCAGCTCGAGACCAGCGGCGAGGCCGAGGTCTCGGCCAAGCGCATCGGCGAGATGGTGATGGACGGGCTCAAGGGCCTCGACTCGGTCGCCTATATCCGCTTCGCCAGCGTCTACCGCGACTTCAGCGAGGCGCGCGATTTCGAGGAGTTCGCCGGCAGCGTCGAGGAGGCCGGGCGCGAGGGGTGACGGCGGGGGCCGCCTCCGCACCGGTAGGAGTCGGCGCGGGGTTCCGTCGCCGTCTTCCGATGCGGCTGCCGCTACTCCTCCCGCTTCGTTCGAGCAGCATCGCGCTTGCCGAGAGGCGTCCGTCGAGAACATAGGCCGGCGATGAGCTTCCACGTCTACATGCTGCGCTGCGCCGACGGCAGCTATTACACGGGCCATGCCGAGGATCTGGAGCGCCGCGTCGCCGAACATCAGGCGGGCACGATCCCGGGCTACACCCACGATCGCCGGCCGGTGGAACTGATGTGGTCGCAGGATTTTCCCACGCGCGCCGAGGCGGTGGAGCGCGAGCTTCAGGTGAAGGACTGGTCGCGCAAGCAGAAGGAGGCGCTGTTCCGCGCCGACTGGGAGGTGGTCGCGGAGTCGGCGCGTTCTCGCCCGCGCGTCTCGGCCGCGCTCGACGCCGGCTCGAACCGAACGGAAGAGGAGCAGGGCATGAGCCAGCACGGTGTGATCGCGACCCCCGCCCCGCCCCCCGTCATCGTGCTGGTCCGCCCGCAGCTCGGCGAGAACATCGGCAAGGCCGCGCGCGCGATGCTCAACTTCGGCCTGACCGAGCTGCGACTGGTGGCGCCGCGCGACGGCTGGCCCAATCCCTCGGCCGGCCCCGCCGCGTCGGGCGCCGACGTCGTGCTCGAGCGCGCGCGGGTGTATGACAGCGTCGCGGACGCGGTGGCCGACTGCGCCGAGGTCTATGCCACCACGGTGCGCAGGCGCGGCGTCACCAAGCCGGTGGTCACGCCCGAGGTCGCCGCGCGCGCGATCCACGCCGGCGCGGGCCGCGCCGCGATCCTGTTCGGCCCCGAGCGCTCGGGGCTCGAGACCGACGACGTCGCGGTGGCGCGCACGATCGTCACCGTGCCGATCAACCCCGCGTTCGGCAGCCTCAACCTCGCCCAGGCGGTGATCCTGGTCGCGTACGAATGGTCCAAGGGTCAGGCGCTCGCCAGCCCGCCCGAGACGGAACTCGATCCGCCGGCCCCGCAGGAGGAGCTGGACGGGATGATCGCGCAGCTCGACACCCTGCTCGACGCCGCGGGTTATTTCTTCCCGCGCGATCGCGCCCCCGCCTCCCGGCGCACGCTGCGGACGATGCTGACCAAGCCTGGTTGGACCAGCCAGGAGGTCCGCACGATGCGCGGCGTCCTCTCCGCGCTCGCGCCGCGCCCGCCGCGCGGCTGAGCGCGGCGCTCAGGCGATCCGGGGGCTGTCCGGCCGGCCGCACAGATAGGCCGAGGCGGGCGCGTGGAAGGGGAAGCCGACCGCCGCGACTCGGTTGAGGATCAGCTGCATCGAGCCGTGCCGCGCCTCGCACGCGATCGCGTTGGCGCGCTCGAGCCACGCCGGGTCGACCAACGTGCCGGAGCGCGTGCGCATCAGGGGACCGCTCGGCCCCGTCATCGCGGCGATCCGACGGCGCACGGTGGTATCGGGCAGCGACAAAGCGCGCGCGATCGCCGCGACCCGGACCGCGTGGCTCTGGCGGAAACTCGTGCTGCTCTCACCCCGCGCCGCCAGCGTGCCGCCCTCGGCGGCGAAACGCTGCATGTTGGCGTGGAGGATCGCGGAGAAGATCGCGACGTCCACCGCCTCGGGGAAGAGGTTGCGGTTCTGGTCGACCAGCGCGAGCACCAGGTCCAGCACCGCGCACACGCCGTCGATCTCGTCGAAATGACCGACCGAGCGGACCGTCGGCAGCTCGACCGCGCCGGCGGCGGTGGCATCGGCCACGAAGCGGACGAAGCAATCGTGCGCGTACTGCAGCTTGCCCTTGATGAAGCGGCTGCGCCAGAAGCGCGGCGAGATCGTCACGCCGGCGTCGATCCGGTGGCACAGGCCCGATTCGATCAGCGCCGCGATGTGGCGGCGGACCGTCTCGAACGGGCGGCCCATCGACAACGCCGCCGAGTGGATCGAGATCGCGCCGTCGCGCTCGGGCTTGGTCAGCGCGGTGCGCATCAGCAGCGCGAGGACGAGCATCCGGTCCACGTTGCCGCGCAGCGGCCGCAGCACCGCGACGTTGATGCCGGTGTGCAGCTCGGCGATCAGCCGCACCTTCTGATGGATGGGCAGCGAGAGGCGAACGCTGGCCTGGGCCGAAGTCATGTCGGTCTGGCGTTGCGCGGCAGTCGCATAATTCGGCACCGTGCTGGTCCTTTCAAGTCCAGTAACCATCGCCGTCAAGACAATCCATCCCGGATAAAGACAGACGAGAACCGACGCTTTTCAATGGTTGCACGAACCCCCTGCTTAGCCCGTGCAGCACGTCGGCCCCGCGATGCCTTTTTCAGCGGAATGAGTACATTATACGTTGGAGGACGACCTTCGCACAGCCACCTTTTACCCATTATGGTTGGTAGCTCATCTTTCGGCCACGCAGTGCTCGGCTTGCGACTGATCGGGCGCCCTAATTATTTTGGTGCATCGGCATAGGGATGGCGCGGAATCTTATTTCTACTCGCCCGAGGATGATCGGTAAGATGGTTCGTAACCACGAACGCTCACGATCACTCGGCCGCGTGCGGCATCGCGTCGGGGATCGCGCCCTGCCCGCGCAACGCCGCGTCGAGTCGCGCGCGGTCGAGCTTGTTCTCCCAGCGCGCCACCACCACGGCGGCGACCGCGTTGCCGACGAAGTTGGTCAGGCTGCGGCACTCGCTCATGAAGCGATCGACGCCGAGGATCAGCGCCATGCCCGCGACCGGCACGGTCGGCACGATCGACAGCGTCGCCGCCAGCGTGATGAAGCCCGCGCCGGTCACCCCCGCCGCTCCCTTGGACGAGAGCATCGCCACCGCGAGCAGCAGCAGCTGCTGGCCGAGCGTGAGGTCGACGTTGCACGCCTGGGCGATGAACAGCGCCGCCAGCGTCATGTAGATGTTGGTGCCGTCGAGGTTGAACGAATAGCCCGTCGGCACCACCAGCCCGACCACGCCGCGGTCGCAGCCCGCCGCCTCCAGCTTGGTCAGCAGCCCCGGCAGCGCCGGCTCCGACGAGGAGGTGCCGAGCACCAGCAGCAGCTCGCCCTTGAGATAGGCGATCAGCCGCAGGATCGAGAACCCGTGCAGCCGCGCCACCACGCCCAGCACGCCCAGCACGAAGATCAGCGAGGTGGCGTAGAAGGTGAGCACCAGCCCGCCGAGGTTCACCAGGCTGCCCGCGCCATATTTGCCGACGGTGAAGGCGATCGCGCCGAACGCCCCGATCGGCGCGGCGCGCATGAGGATCGCCACCACCTTGAACACGACGAGGTTGAGCCGCTCGACCAGCTCGAGCACCGGCCGCGCCGGCTCCCCGACGAGGCTGATCGACACGCCGGACAGGATCGCGACCAGCAGCACCTGGAGGATATTGTCCTGCGCCAGCGCGGAGACGAGCGTGGTGGGGATGATCGCGAGCAGGAAGCCGATCAGCGAGGTCTCGTGCGCCTTGGCGGCATAGTCCTTCACCGCGCCGGTATCGAGCGTGGCGGGATCGACGTTCATGCCCGCGCCGGGCTGGACGACATTGGCCACGATCAGCCCGACGATCAGCGCGAGCGTCGAGAAGAACAGGAAATAGCCGAACGCCTTGAGCGCGATCCGCCCGGCCGAGCGGAGCTCGCTGAGCCCCGCGATGCCGCTCACCAGCGTGAGGAAGATCACCGGCGCGATCACCATCTTGACCAGCTTGATGAAGGCGTCGCCGAGCGGCTTGAGCGCGGCGCCGAGCGTCGGTTGGAAATGGCCGAGCAGCGCGCCCGCGAGGATGGCGACCAGCACTTGCACGTAGAGGTGCTGGTAGAAGGGGCGCGGCGCGGCGGGCGGCGCGGCGGCGGGGATGACGGTCATGGGCCTCTCCTGCGTCCGGCGGTCGGACGTCTCATGCTCCTAGGATAACCGCGTCGCGTCGGCGCGCCAGCGCGGCCCCGTCGAGGCGCCGGGAGTGGCGGAAAAGCGGGGTTTTCAGGCGAGCGACCCGGTGGCTTCGGTGACCCGGCGTGCGGATTCCCGCCGCGCCGCGGTCGCGTCCGTGCCGAAGTCCGCGCGCCGCCTCGGGTCGGCGCCGGCGCAACGCCCCGCCGCGCCGCGCGTTGCGCCGGCATGACCGACGCGCCCCCCGATCCCGCCCCCAACCGCACCGAGACCGACTCCATCGGCGCGATCGCGGTGCCCGCCAGCGCCTATTGGGGTGCGCAGACCGAGCGCAGCCTGGAGAACTTCCCCTTCGGCGCGCGCGAGCGCATGCCGATCGAGATCGTCCGCGCGCTCGCGCTGGTGAAGCAGGCGGCCGCGCGGGTGAACCGCCGCCACGGGCTCGCCGCCGAGAAGGCCGAGGCGATCGAGGCCGCGGCGCAGGAGATCGCGCAGGGGCTGCTCGACGACCAGTTCCCGCTGGTGATCTGGCAGACCGGCAGCGGCACGCAGAGTAACATGAACGTCAACGAGGTGATCGCGGGGCGCGCCAACGAGATCCTCACCGGCGAGCGCGGCGGCAAGTCGCCCGTCCACCCCAACGACGACGTCAACCGCGGCCAGTCGTCCAACGACAGCTTCCCCACCGCGCTCCACGTCGCCTGCTCGCTCGCGGTGCGCCAACGGCTGATCCCCGCGGTGGAGACGCTGCACGCCTCGCTCGACGCGCGCGCGCGCGAGTGGGCCGGTCTGGTCAAGATCGGGCGCACCCACCTGCAGGACGCGACCCCGCTGACGCTCGGCGACGAGTTCTCGGGCTACGCGCACCAGCTGCACCGCTGCCTCCGCCGGATCGAACCGGCGGTGGAGCATGGCACCGACCGGCTCGCGCAGGGCGGCACCGCGGTAGGTACCGGGCTCAACGCGCCGAAGGGCTTCGCGCGCGACGTCGCCGCCGAGCTGGCCGCGATCACCGGCGTGCCGTTCGCGCCGGCGGAGAATCTCTTCGAGGCGTTGGCGAGCAACGACCCGCTGGTCCATCTCTCGGGCGTGCTCAACACGCTGGCGGTGGCGTGCAACAAGATCGCCAACGACATCCGCCTGCTCGGCTCGGGGCCGCGCAGCGGGCTGGGCGAGCTGGACCTGCCCGCCAACGAGCCGGGCAGCTCGATCATGCCCGGCAAGGTCAACCCGACCCAGTGCGAGATGCTGACGATGGTCGCCGCGCAGGTGATCGGCAACCACGTGGCGATCACCGTGGGCGGCGCGCAGGGGCATCTCGAGCTCAACGTCTTCAAGCCGATGCTCGGCGCGGCGGTGCTGCGCTCGATCGACCTGCTCGCGACCGGGTGCGAGAGCTTCGCGCTGCGCTGCGTGGACGGCCTGCGCGCCAACGAGGGGCGGATCGCCGAGCTGGTCGAGCGTTCTCTGATGCTGGTGACCGCGCTCGCGCCCGAGATCGGCTACGACGCCGCCGCCAAGATCGCCAAGCACGCGCATGAGCGCGGGCAGACGCTGCGCGAGGCCGGGCTGGAGCTCGGGCTGGTGGACGAAGCGACGTTCGACCGCGTGGTGCGGCCGGAGGCGATGCTGGGGGAGCGCTCCAATTAGGGCGCGTCGTCCTTCCTAGGCAGGATCAGCTGACCCTCGACGCGGCCTGGAGGCTGATCCATCTGACCTGACCCAGCGGGATGCTCCTACGGACGCGGGAGCACGGACCGATGGAGGCGGATCAGACCTAGACCTCAGATCCTCCCCGCTGGCGGGGAGGGGGACCGCCCGGCGCAGCCGGGTGGTGGAGGGGGCTCACCGCTAACGCTACCGCCCGTGGAAGCCCCCCTCCACCAGCCCGCGGCTGGTCCCCCTCCCCGCGCGCGGGGAGGAGTGCGGGCGCTTCTCCCCCGAACGGACCTACCGGAAATTGTCCGCGTAGCTCTGCAGCTTCAGCGTCTTGGTCGGGGTCGGGATCACCGTGTAGCGCAGCCCCTGCTGCTCGGCATAGGCCACCGCCGCCTCGCACGTCGGGAAGCCAAGCTTGACCTGATCGCGCGTGTCGCCGCTGCCCGCCCAGCCGGTGAGCGCGTCGGCCTTCTTGGGCTCGCCCGGCTCGAACTCGAGCTGCCAGTGATCGGTGCGGGCCTTGCCCGACTGCATGGCGTTCTTCGGGCGCTGGTAGATACGGGCGGTCTGCATCATCGTGCCTCCCTAAGGGACACGCGCGAGTCGGGCAATCGTTCCCGGTCGGTCCCCGCCACACCGCCGCCGCGAACTTGCGGGGCGCGACCGCGCACCTATATCGCGCTTCGTCATCGCGGTTGCGCTGCCGTAACGGGGCGCGATCGCCGCAACACAGTCAACGCAGGGGCTAGGCAAAGCACTCATGGCAAAAGTTATCGGTATCGACCTCGGCACCACGAACTCGTGCGTCGCCGTGATGGAAGGCGGCAAGGCCAAGGTCATCGAGAATGCGGAGGGCGCGCGCACCACGCCGTCGATCGTCGCCTTCGCCAAGGACGGCGAGCGGCTGATCGGCCAGCCGGCGAAGCGCCAGGCCGTGACCAACGGCGACAACACGATCTTCGCGGTGAAGCGCCTGATCGGCCGTCGCTTCGACGATCCCGTCACCAAGAAGGATACCGAGCTCGTCCCGTACAAGATCGTGCGTGGCAGCAACGGCGACGCCTGGGTCAGCGCCGGCGGCAAAGAGTATAGCCCGTCGCAGATCAGTGCCTTCACGCTGCAGAAGATGAAGGAGACCGCCGAGTCCTACCTCGGCGAGACGGTCACCCAGGCGGTGATCACCGTCCCGGCCTATTTCAACGACGCGCAGCGCCAGGCGACCAAGGATGCCGGCCAAATCGCGGGCCTCGAGGTGCTGCGGATCATCAACGAGCCGACCGCCGCGGCGCTCGCCTACGGCCTCGACAAGCAGGACGGCAAGACGATCGCGGTGTATGACCTCGGCGGCGGTACGTTCGACGTCTCGATCCTCGAGATCGGCGACGGCGTGTTCGAGGTGAAGGCCACCAACGGCGACACCTTCCTCGGCGGCGAGGACTTCGACAACAAGATCGTCGACTATCTCGCGCAGGGCTTCCAGAAGGACGAGGGCATCGACCTCACCAAGGACAAGCTCGCGCTGCAGCGCCTCAAGGAGGCCGCGGAGAAGGCCAAGATCGAGCTGTCGTCGGCGCAGTCGACCGAGGTCAACCTGCCCTTCATCACCGCCGACCAGAACGGCCCGAAGCACCTCGTCAAGACGATCACCCGCGCCGACCTGGAGCGGCTGGTCGAGGACCTGATCAAGCGCACGCTCGATCCGTGCAAGAAGGCGATGGCCGACGCGGGTGTCTCCGCCAACGACATCGCCGACGTCGTGCTGGTCGGCGGCATGACGCGCATGCCGCGCGTGCGCGAGATCGTGAAGCAGTTCTTCGGCAAGGACCCGCACACCGGCGTGAACCCCGACGAGGTGGTCGCGATGGGCGCGGCGATCCAGGCGGGCGTGCTGCAGGGCGACGTCAAGGACGTGCTGCTGCTCGACGTGACCCCGCTCTCGCTCGGCATCGAGACGTTGGGCGGCGTGTTCACGCGCATGATCGACCGCAACACCACGATCCCGACCAAGAAGACCCAGGTCTATTCGACCGCCGACGACAACCAGCAGGCGGTGACGATCCGGGTGTTCCAGGGCGAGCGCGAGATGGCGGCGGACAACAAGCTGCTCGGCCAGTTCGACCTGGTGGGCATCCCGCCGGCGCCGCGCGGCGTGCCGCAGATCGAGGTGACGTTCGACATCGACGCCAACGGCATCGTCAACGTCTCGGCGCGCGACAAGGGCACCGGCAAGGAGACGCAGATCCGCATCCAGGCCTCGGGCGGCCTGTCCGACGCCGACATCGACCAGATGGTGCGCGACGCCGAGTCGTTCGCCGAGGAGGACAAGAAGCGCCGCGCCGCGGCCGAGGCGAAGAACAACGCCGAGTCGCTGATCCACACCACCGAGCGCCAGCTCGCCGACAACGGCGACAAGGTCGACGAGTCGCTCCGCGGTGAGATCCAGGGCGCGGTCGACGCCGCCAAGAAGGCGGTCGAGTCGAACGATCCCGAGCAGATGAACGAGAAGAGCCAGGCGCTCGCGCAGGTCGCGATGAAGCTGGGCCAGGCGATCTACGAGAAGCAGCAGCAGGGCGAAGCCGCGCCGCAGGGCGAGACCGCGACCGCCGACGCGCCGAAGGACGACGTGGTCGACGCCGAATTCTCGGAAGTCGACGACAACCACAAGGCGTGATCCGCGCCGGAGTGAACTGACATGGGCCTCTCCCGCCATACCGGCCTGGGCCGGGGTGGCGGCGACGGGCGCAGGGGCGCTGCATGACCGAGATCGACTATTACGAGCTGCTCGAGTGCGAGCGGACCGCGGACGCGGCGACGATCAAGGCGTCGTACCGCAAGCTCGCGATGAAATACCATCCCGACAAGAACGCCGGCTGCAAGGACAGCGAGGCGCGCTTCAAGGCGGTCAGCGAGGCCTATGAGTGCCTCAAGGACCCGCAGAAGCGCGCCGCTTATGACCGCTTCGGCCACGCCGCTTTCCGGAACGGCGGCGGCGCGGGCGGCGGCGCGCAGGACTTCGCGGGCTTCTCCGACATCTTCGAGAGCGTGTTCGGCGAGTTCATGGGCGGGCAGCGCGGCGGCGGTCGCCAGGTGCGCCGCGGCGCCGACCTGCGCTACGACATGGAGATCACGCTGGAGGAGGCGTATCACGGCAAGGAGACGGAGATCACCGTCGACATCTCCGCCGCGTGCGACTCCTGCCACGGCTCCGGCTCCAAGCCGGGCACCCACGCGCACACCTGCCAGCACTGCCACGGCCATGGTAAGGTGCGCGCGCAGCAGGGCTTCTTCGTGGTCGAGCGGGCCTGTCCGCTGTGCCACGGCTCGGGCGAGGTGATCACCGATCCCTGCCCCGACTGCCGCGGCGAGGGGCGCGTGGAGAAGACCAAGACGCTCGCGGTGAACGTGCCGCCGGGCGTCGACGAGGGCACGCGCGTGCGGCTCACCGGCGAGGGCGAGGCGGGCGCGCGCGGCGCGCCCTCGGGCGACCTCTACATCTTCCTCCACGTCAAGCGGCACGGGATCTTCGAGCGCGAGGGCACGACCCTGTTCGCGCGCGCGCCGATCAGCTTCACGACCGCGGCGCTCGGCGGGACGATGTCGATCCCCGGACTCGACGGCAAGCGCCACGAGGTGAAGATCCCCGCGGGTATCCAGTCGGGCAAGCAACTGCGCCAGCGCGGCGCGGGCATGCCCGTGCTCCAGGGGCGCGGCTTCGGCGACCTGGTGATCCAGGTCGAGGTGGAGACGCCGTCCAAGCTCAGCACGCGCCAGCGCGCCTTGCTGGAGGAGTTCCGCGAGACCGAGACGGGCGAGGAATGCCCGCAGAGCCAGGGCTTCTTCTCGCGGCTCAAGAACGCGTTCGCGGGCGAGTGAGCGGCGTGGACGATAACGCGCCGGTGACTCAACATTCGCAACATTCGCCCGCGACGCGCTGCGGCCTGGTCGCGGTGGTGGGCGCGCCCAACGCGGGGAAGTCTACCTTGGTCAATGCCCTCGTCGGGCAGAAGGTGGCGATCGTCAGCCCCAAGGCGCAGACCACGCGCGCTCGGCTGATGGGCGTGGCGCTGCAGGACGAGACCCAGCTGCTGCTGGTCGACACGCCCGGCATCTTCGCGCCGCGCCGCCGGCTCGACCGCGCGATGGTGGCGGCGGCCTGGGGCGGTGCGGAGGGCGCCGACGTGATCGCGCTGGTGGTCGACGGCAAGGGCGGGCTCGGCCCGAAGGTGACCGAGATCGTCGAATCGCTGACGGAGCGGCGCGAGCCGATCTACCTTGTGCTCAACAAGGTGGACCTCGCCGACAAGCCCAAGCTGTTGACCCACGCGGAGAAGCTCAACGCGATGCTGCCCTTCGCCGAGACCTTCTTCGTCTCGGCGCAGACCGGCGACGGTTTGCCCCAGCTCAAGCGCGCGCTGGCGGCGGCGATGCCCGCGGGGCCGTGGCACTATCCCGAGGACCAGGTGTCCGACGCGTCCGAGCGCGCGCTGGCGGCCGAGGTGACGCGCGAGCAGCTCTATCTCCAGCTCCACGCCGAACTGCCCTATGCCAGCGTGGTCGAGACCGAGAAGTTCAGCGAGCGCGAGGACGGCTCGGCCGAGATCCACCAGCAGATCCTGGTCGAGCGCGTGACCCAGCGCGCGATCGTGCTCGGCAAGGGCGGCACGCGCATCCGCGAGATCGGCGCGCGGGCGCGGGCCGAGCTGGCGGTGCTGCTCGATCGGCCGGTGCACCTCTACCTGCACGTCAAGGTCAAGCCCGGCTGGGACGAGGACCGCGGCGTCTACCGCGACATCGGGCTCGACTGGGTGGAGTGACGCGGCTGGCGCGGGTCCGATGCGTCACCCGGACTGTCGCGATACGGACACGGTCGAGGATCCGCCTCGCCCGCGCCGCTCGCGGGACGGTGGGTCCCGGAACCGGCCCGGGATAACGGCGGAGAGCGCAGCGGGCAGCTCACCCGGATGAACTTGCCTGCGCTCCGTGCGTCCTACTCCGCATCGGCCGGCGACGGGCCGCGAGGGGGGTGCACCAGACGGCGACATGGCGGTGCTGACGCGGCTGCGCGACTTCGTGAGCGAGGAACGCTGGGAGTTCGCCCCGCACGAGCGCCCCGTCATGCCCGGCTCGCCGGGCTCGCCCGAGCACCCGATGCGCCGCCGCCTCGCCTACGGCCTGGTCGCGCTCCTGGTGGGGCTCACCGGCGGTTTCGGCAACGCGCTGGTGGCGGCGAACACGACGACGCTGGCGGGCGCGCTCGGGCTCGACCCGTCGGAGATCGCCTGGCTGCCGACGGTCTATGTGATGACCAACGTCAGCATCAACCTGCTGCTGATCAAGTTCCGGCAGCAGTTCGGGCTGCGCCCCTTCGCGCTGCTGTTCGTGGGCATCTATGTCGCGGTCACGCTCGCGCACCTGTTCGTCCACGGTTTCGCCTCGGCGATCCTGGTGCGCGCGGCGAGCGGGCTGGCGGCGGCGCCGCTGAGCACCTTCGCGCTCTACTATCTCATGCAGGCCTTCCCGGCGAAGTGGCGGCTGCGCGCGCTGGTGCTCGGTCTGGGCGCGCCGCAGCTCGCCACCCCGCTCGCGCGGCTCTTCTCGCCCGAGCTGCTGGCCATGAGCCAGTGGCGCACGCTGTACCTGTTCGAGCTCGGCCTGGCCGCGCTGAGCCTGGCCGCGGTGACGATGGTGCGCCTACCGCCGACGACCCGCCAGCCAGCGTTCGAGAAACTCGATTTCCTCACCTTCGCGCTCTACGCCGGGGCGATGGGGCTGTTCGCCGCGGTGCTGGGCCTGGGGCGCTACGTGTGGTGGACCGAGGCGCGCTGGATCGGCTGGGCGCTGCTCGCCGCCATCCCGATGCTCGCCGCCGCGCTGGTGATCGAGCATCATCGTGCCAACCCGCTGCTCAACACGCGCTGGCTCGGCAGCGCCGATATCCTGCGCTTCGCGGTGGTGACGCTGATGGCGCGGGTCGTGCTGTCCGAACAGACCTATGGCGCGGTCGGGCTGCTCACCGTGCTGGGGCAGAACAACGACCAGCTCGGCGCGTTCTTCACGATCATCTTCCTCGCCACCGCGGCGGGCTTCGTCGTCAGTGCCGCGACGCTCGACGTCGACCGACTGGCGCACCCGGTGATGCTCGCGATCGGGCTGGTCGCGGTCGCGGCCTGGATCGATTCCTCCTCGACGAGCCTGACCCGCGCGCCGCAGCTGTATCTCACCCAGGCGACCATCGCCTTCGCCGGCGCCTTCTTCCTCGGCCCCTCGCTGCTGTTCGGCATGACCCGCGCGCTGAAGGAGGGGACCGGCCACGTGATCAGCTTCATCGCGCTGTTCGGCGTGCTCAACTCGATCGGCGGGCTGGCCGGCGCGGCGCTGCTCGGCACCTATCAGATCGTCCGCGAGAAGGCGAACAGCGCCGCGCTGGTGCAGCTGGTCGATCCCACCGACCCGCAGGTGCAGGCGCGGCTCGCCGCGGGGTCCGGCGGCGTGGCGCGCGTGCTCGGTGACCCGGGGCTGCGCTCGGCCGAGGGCGGCGCGCTGCTGGCGCAGGCGGCGACGCGCGAGGCCAACGTGCTCGCCTATGACGACGTGTTCCGGCTGATCGCGATACTCGCCGCGCTGACCTTCCTGTACCTCCTCTTCCTCCTGCTGCGCCGCGAGTGGCGCGCGCGTCGCCAGAGTATCGCATGACCGACCCCCGCTCGCCCGTCGCCCCCGACCCCCTAACCGAGGAGCGCGCCGCCGAGGCGGCCGCCGCGGCGCCGGCGCCGACCGGGTCGGGCTGGCGCCCGCCGCGGCTATCCGCGACCGCGACGCTGCTGATCGGACTGCTCGCGCTCGCGGGCGTGCTCGCGGTGCTGGCGGCGTGGCGGATGTGGCCTTTCACCAGCGACGCGGTGTCGACCGACAACGCCTACGTCCGCGGCCGCACCACCGTGATCGCGCCGCAGGTCTCGGGCTATGTCGCGCAGGTGCTGGTGCGCGACTTCGCGACCGTGCGCCCCGGCCAGCCGCTGGTGGTGGTGGACCAGCGCATCTACCGGCAGCGTGTCGAGCAGGCCGAGGCGCAGGTCGAGAACGCGCGCGCCACGCTCGCCAACAGCGTCCAGGCCGCGGCCAGCCGCCAGGCGAGCCTCGGTGGGCAGGAGGCCGCGTTGGCGAGCGCGCGCGCGCAGCTGCTCCGCGCGCAGGCGGACATGAACCGGGTCAACGACCTGGTCACCGATGGCTCGGTCAGCCTGCGCGAGCGCGACCAGACGCTCGCGACGCTGCGCCAGGCGCAGGCGCAGCTCGAGCAGGCCCGGGCGGCGCGCGAGATCGCGCGGCAAGACATCCGCACCGTCGAGGTCGGGCGCGGCGGGCAGGAGGCGGGCGTGTCGGGCGCGCAGGCGGCGCTGCGACTGGCGCGCATCGACCTCGCCAACACCGTGATCCGCGCGCCCGAGGCAGGGCGGCTGAGCGAGGTGGGCGTGCGCGTCGGCCAGTACGTCACCGCGGGCTCGCAGCTGATGTTCCTGGTGCCCGCGGAGACCTGGGTGATCGCCAATTACAAGGAGGCGCAGACCGCGCGCATCGCGGTGGGGCAGCGCGCCAGCTTCACCGTCGACGCGCTCGCCGACGCGCGGCTGTACGGGCGCGTGGAGCGTATCTCGCCGGCGGCGGGGAGCGAGTTCGCGGTGCTCAAGTCGGACAATGCGACGGGCAATTTCACCAAGGTGCCGCAGCGGATCGCGGTGCGCATCCGGATTGAGCCGGGGCAGGCGTTGGCGGCACGGTTGCGCCCGGGCATGTCGGTGCAGGCACGGGTCGACACCGCCGGCACGCCGGCGCCGCGATGAAGGGGCGCGCTCGGGTGACAGGCGGACGTGGCGTCGATGGCGCGACGCTGCCCGTGCCTCCCACCCTGACGTCATCCCGGACTTGGTCCGGGATCCACCCGCCCGCGCACTCGCCGGCCGCTGCATATGCGGGACAGTGGATCCCGGACCAAGTCCGGGATGACGGCAGGAGTGTGGAGAAGCGAGCCGGACTCACCAGCGGACCGCCCACGAGCCGCTCCGCCCCCCGTACCCTCCGCGCGCTGCTCCTCCCGCTCCTTCTCGCCGCCTGCGCCCTGCCCGGCCCCCGCCGCGCCGCGCCGCCCGACGCCACCGTCACGCCACCCCCGGCGTGGCGGAGCGCGCTGACCGCGCCAGACGCCTCGCCGGTGAGCGCGGCGTGGTGGCAGGGGTTCGGCGATCCGGTGCTCACCGCCCTGGTCGAGCGCGCGCTGGCGAACAACCTCGACGTGCTCGCCGCCGCCGCCCGCGTCGAGGAGGCGCGCGCCGCCGAGGCGCTCGCGCGCGCGCAGCTGCTCCCTCAGCTAGGCGGCACGGTGCCCGAGTCGCAGGGCCAGTCGATCAGCGCGCTCGGCACCACCGCGCGCGCGGCCGCGGTGCAGCCCGGCGTGCAGCTCAGCTACGACCTCGACCTGTTCGGACGGCTGCGCCAGGCGAGCCGCGCCGCGCGCGCGCAGCTGCTCGCCACCGCCGCGGCGCGCGACACGGTACGGCTCGCGACCGCGGCCACCGCTGCCTCGGGCTATGTCACGCTGCGCGCGCTCGACCAGCGGCTGGCGATCGCGCGGCAGACCCTCACGGCGCGCGCCGAGGCGCTGCGGATCGCGCGGCGGCGCTACGAGACCGGCTATTCGTCCCGGCTCGAGTACCGTCAGGCGCAGGCGGAATATGCCGCCACGCAGCAGCTCGTCCCCGCCGCCGAGCTGGCGATCGCGCGGCAGGAGAATGCACTGGCGCTGCTCACCGGCGACTCGCCGCGGGCCGTGGCGCGCGGGCTGGCGCTCGACCGGCTCGCGACCCCGCCGCTGCCGGGCGGACTGCCCGCGCAGCTGCTGCGCCGCCGCCCCGACCTCTACCAGGCCGAGCAGACCCTGGTGGCGGCCGACCGCACGCTTGACAGCCAGCGCGCCGCGATGCTGCCCAGCCTGTCGCTGACCGGTGCGGGCAACCTGGTGCTCTCGACCGCGCTCGCGCAGCCCGAGGTGATCTTCTCGCTCGGGGCGAGCGTGCTGGGGCCGATCTTCGACGGCGGCCGGCTCCGCGCGCAGGAGCGGGTCGCCACCGCGCGGCGCGACCAGGCCGCCTATGCCTATCGTCGCGCCGCGCTGGTGGCGTTCCGCGAGGTCGACGACTCGCTCGTCGGCGTGCGCCGCACCGGCGAGCAGGCCGCGGCGCTGGCGGCGCAGGCCGACGCCTCGCGCGGCGCGCTGGAGAATGCCACCAACCGCTATCGCGCGGGATACTCGGCCTATCTCGAGCAGCTCGACGCGCAGCGCACCCTGCTCACCGCGGAGCTGTCGCTGGTGCAGGCGCAGGCCGACCGGCTGACCAGCTATGTCGCTTTGTACCAGGCGATGGGCGGCGGTTGGACGCCCGCGGAGGTGGCGGCGGTGGTGCGGTGACCCGGCGCGCCGCGACCTAGACCGCGCGCTCCGCCTCTTCCTCCGCCGCCAGGGCCTCACGGCTCTCTACCTCCGGCTGCTTCCACAGCGCGGTGAGCAGGTAGAAGATCAGGTTGCTCCCCTGCGTCAGCGCGCCGCCGGCGAGCAGCAGACCCGCCATCGCCTCGCGCGGGCCGTTGATCGTGCCGCTCATCTCCAGCGCGGCGCTGAGGAACAGCAGGTCGCGGTTGGGCACGATCGGCAGCCGCGAGATCACCATCTGCGCGGTGAGGAACACCAGCCACACGCTCCACGGCTCCTGCGGCAGCACCACCGCCCATTGCGTCGCCTGGAGCAGCACCACGCCCGCGATCCGCGCGACGTGGATCGCCAGCACGCGCGCGGCGAGTGGCAGCGGCATCGCGATCAGCTGGCGCCGCAGTCGGAACAGCAGCGGCACCAGGAACACCGCGCCGACGCCGCCCGCGATCACCAGCGCCGGGCCGGGATCGAGCCACGCCGCGATGCGCCGTCCGTTCCCCGCCGCCGCGAAGCCGAGCAGCAGCAGCAGCGTCACCAGCCCCGACGACACCGCCGAGAGGATGGCATTGTCCTTCAGCCCGATCGCGATCGTCTTGGCGCGCAGCCCGATCACGCGGCGCAGCCACACGAAGAGGTACAGCTCGCCCGAATAGCCGACCAGCGCGCTGTTGAGGATGCGCTTGCGCACCAGCACCGGGAAGGCACCCGGCAACGGGCGCGCGAAGATGGTGCGGAACACCGCGATCTCGGAGGCCGGCAGCACCAGGAAGGTGACGACGAACAACAGGTAGAACAACGGGTTCGTCGGCAACGACCGCGCCACCTGGGCCCAGCCGATCGCGTTCACCTTGAGCACCATCCAGGTGACCATCCCGGCGAAGAACAGCGCGCGCGCCGCCCAGCCCAGCCGGCGCACCCACGGCCGCTCGCCCCACGCCTGCCACCCGGTCGCGGGCGGCGCGTCCGGGTCGCTCAAAACAGCCCCAGCGCGCGCGACTGCGCGACATAGGCGTCGAACGCGGCGCGCTGCGCGGGCGACAGTCGGAAGGCGGAATAGCCGGCGGTGGTGCCGGTCCAGCGGCGCAGCGTCCACTCGACGATCTGCGCCGGGCGCAGCGCCAGCCGCCGCTCGAAATGACCGCGGTCCCAGGTGTTGCTGCCGTGGAAGCAGCGGATCAGCAGGTGCGCCTCGCTCCTGGGGATCAGCGCGGTGCCGAGCCGCAGCCAGGCGTCGCGGAAAGTACTGTCCTCGCCCTTGCGTTCGCTGGCATAGCGGATGTCGTCGCGCCGGCGGTGGACGATCGTGCTCGGGGCACCGCCCTTGAACCAGCTGAGATAGGGCCGGTCGACCCAGGCGGGGTCGTCGAGGTGCATCAGCGTCGCCTCGGCCCAGACCGCGGCCTTGTCGTCCAGCGTCTCGACCGAGCGCGCCAACCGCTGCGGCGCGAACCAGTCGTCGTCATCCCAATGCGCCATCAGCGCGCCGCGCGCGAGGTCGAGCGAGAGGTTGCGCAGCTCGCCCAGCGTCGTCGCGGGATCCTTGGCCAGGCGATGGTGGATCAGGCGCTCGGCCGGGACGCGCGCGAGGATCGGCGCGTAATCCTCGCTGCCGTCGTCCACGATCACCAGCTCGCGGTTGGGATAGGTCTGCGCGAGGAAGCAGTCGACCGAGCGCTCGGCGAGCCGGCGCCGGTCGGCGGTGACCATCAGGCAGGAGACCCGCGGGCCCTCCTCTGCGAACCGGGCGGGGGCAGGAAAATCGTTCACGGGCGTCAACCTAGGCAGCGCGTGCCGGCGCTGGTACGGGCGTGCGACCCGGGCCCATGACACGCATCATCTTCGTCCTCACCTACCCGACCTACCACGGCGTCGCCGATCCGGCGGAGTGGCTGCGATGGGACAATCGCGACCGTCGGATGCCGGCGCTGTTAGCCGCGATGGGGGTGGATGTCGAGTTATGGGGCGTCGCCGAGGCGAGCGCCGAGCATCGCCCGGCCGCGCCGATCGGCCTGCCCTACACGATCCGGCTGTTCGCGCGCACCGGCGGCGGGGCGAAGTCGCGCGATCATCACAGCGACGCGATGGTCGCGGCGGCGCGCGCCGATCCGGCCGACCTGTTCGTGCTGATCGGCACCAACGGCGGCGCGGGCTATCGCCTCTACGACCGCTGCCTGCGCCCCGACCGGCGCCGCTTCGCGCTGATCATCGGCGGCGACTATTGGAGTCGGCTGGTGCCGCACGCCAGCCTGCTGCTCACCGAGAGCGCGGTGCAGGAGGAGGCGCTGGCGGCGGGCGGTTGGCTGCGGCGCGCGATCCCACGCGAGCGGATGGAGCGGCTGCCCAAGACGATCGACACCGAGCTGTTCCGCCCACAGGCGGCCGAGCGCGCCTGGGCGCTGCTGTCGGTCAGCCGCGTGACGCGGTGGAAGAGCTTCGCCGAGGTGGGCATGCTCTCGCGCCAGCATCGCGTCGCGGTCGCGGGCGGCGGGCCGCAGGAGGCGGTGATGAAGCGGCGCTTCCCCGACATCGACTGGCTCGGCCACGTCCCCCACGCGCGCGTCCCCGACCTGCTCGCGCAGACCGGGCTGTTCTTCCACGCCGGCCGGCGCGACTATTTCCCGCGCGCCATCCCCGAGGCGATGGCCTGCGCGCGCCCGGTCGTGGCCTTCGCCGACCGCATCGGCGCCGACGTGCTGCCCGACGCCTGCGGGCTGCGCGTGACCGAGCGCGACTATCGCCCGCTCGTCGCCGCGCTGCTGCGGGACGAGCGGCGCATGGTCGAGATGGGCGCGGCGGCGCGCGCGCACGTGCTGGCGACTCATGGGCCGCGCTCGAGCGCGCCGGCGTGTCGCACGCTGCTGCGGCTGGCGGAGGCGCGCTGATGCGCTGGACCTTCGTGATCGCCTATTACAACGAGCAGGCCTATCTCGCCGACACGCTCGCCAGCCTCGCGGCGCAGACGCTGCGGCCGTTCCGGCTCGTGCTGGTCGACAACGGCTCGACCGACTCCTCGGCGGCGATCGCCCGCGCGTTCGCGAGTGACGGGATCGAGCTCGTGCATCTCACCGAGCCGCGGCCGGGCAAGATCATGGCGCTCGAACGTGCGATGGCGGCGATCGCCACCGACTATGTCGCGTTCGGCGACGCCGACACCTTCTATCCGCCGCACTATCTCGCCACCGCCGAGGCCGCGCTGGACGTGGACCCGCGCGTGGTCGCCGCGATGGCGACCGACGTGCCGCTCGATCCGGAGAAGGCGCGTCGCAAGCGGCGGCACAACCAGCTCGTCAGCCGCCTGTGGCCCAAGCAGACCCACACCGGCGGCTTCGGCCAGACCTTCCGCGCCGCCGCGCTGGTGGCGGCGGGGGGCTATGCCGAGCGCCACTGGCCCTATGTGCTGATGGACCACGAGGTGATGCAGCGCGTGGTGCAGCAGGGGCGCGTGGTCTACCCCTACGACCTGTGGTGCGTGCCGTCCGACCGCCGCGGCGACCGACGTCGCGTGCGCTGGACGCTGGCGGAGCGGCTGCTCTACCATCTCAGCCCGGCGGCGGCGAAGGACTGGTATTTCTACCGCTTCCTAGGGCCGCGTCTGGCCAGGCGGAGGCTGGGCCACCTCAACCTGCGCGAGAAGACGTGGGAGGACGAGAGCTGATCCTCCCCGCTCGCGGGGAGGGACCATGCGAAGCATGGTGGAGGGGGCCCTCCGCCCACGCACCGGCTCGTGCGTGGAGAGCCCCCTCCGTCAGCGCTCCGCGCTGCCACCTCCCCGTGCCGGGGAGGAACTGCCTCAGCCCTCACCCCACCTCGAGCGCCAGCCTCCCGTCGCCCTCGTCGACCCGCACCGAGGCGCCGTCCTTCACCTCGCCGCGCAGGATCGCCTCGGCGAGCGGGTCCTGGAGGTAGCGCTGCACCGCGCGCTTGAGCGGGCGCGCGCCGTACACCGGGTCGTAGCCGACGCGGCCGAGCCACGCCCGCGCCGCGTCGGTGAGCTCCAGCGACACCTTGCGCTCGGCGAGCAGCTTGCCGACGCGCGCCACCTGGATGTCGACGATCGGCCCCATGTGCGCCTGCCCCAGCCGGTGGAACAGGATCACCTCGTCGAGCCGGTTGAGGAACTCGGGCCGGAAGTGCGCGCGCACCACCTCCATCACCTGCGGCTCGACCGCCTCCACCGCCTGTCCCTCGTCGAGGTTCGCCAGATACTGACTGCCCAGGTTCGAGGTGAGGATGATCAGCGTGTTCGAGAAGTCGACCGTGCGCCCCTGGCCGTCGGTCAGCCGCCCGTCGTCGAGCACCTGGAGCAGCACGTTGAACACGTCGCCGTGCGCTTTCTCCACCTCGTCGAACAGCACGACCTGGTAGGGCCGGCGCCGCACCGCCTCGGTGAGCACGCCGCCCTCCTCGTAGCCGACATAGCCCGGCGGCGCGCCGATCAGCCGCGCCACCGCGTGCTTCTCCATGAACTCGCTCATGTCGATCCGCACCATCGCGGCCGAATCGTCGAACAGGAACTCGGCGAGCGCCTTGGTCAGCTCGGTCTTGCCGACCCCGGTCGGCCCGAGGAACAGGAACGAGCCGAGCGGCCGGTTCGGGTCCTGCAGGCCCGCGCGCGCGCGCCGTACCGCGGTGGAGACCGCGCGCACCGCCTCGGCCTGGCCGATCACGCGCTGCCCGAGCACCTCCTCCATGCGCAGCAATTTCTCGCGCTCGCCCTCGAGCATGCGGTCGACCGGCACGCCGGTCCAGCGGCTGACCACGCCGGCGATGTCGTCGGCGGTGACTTCCTCGCGCAGCATCGCGCCCTGGGTCTGGCCGGCCGCCTCGGCGAGCTGCTTCTCCAGCGCGGGGATGCGCCCGTAGGAGAGCTCGCCCGCCTTGGCGAGATCGCCCTGGCGCTGCGCCTGCTCCAGCTCGAGTCGCGCGGCGTCGAGCTGCTCCTTGAGCTTGGCCTCGCCCGCGATCTTGTCCTTCTCGGCCTGCCAGCGCGCGGTCAGCTCGGCCGACTGCTGCTCTAGGTTGGCGAGCTCGTCCTCCAGCGTCTCGAGTCGGTCGAGGCTGGCGGCGTCGGTCTCGCGCTTGAGCCCCTCGCGCTCGATCTTGAGCCGCAGGATGCGGCGGTCGAGCGACTCGATCTCCTCGGGCTTGCTCTCCACCTCCATGCGGATGCGGCTCGCGGCCTCGTCCATCAGGTCGATCGCCTTGTCGGGCAGGAAACGATCGGTGATGTAGCGGTTCGACAAGGTCGCCGCCGAGACGAGCGCGCCGTCGGTGATGCGCACGCCGTGGTGCAGCTCATATTTCTCCTTGAGCCCGCGCAGGATCGAGATCGTGTCCTCGACCGTGGGCTCGCCGACGAAGACCGGCTGGAAGCGCCGCTGCAGCGCCGGGTCCTTCTCGACGTGCTTGCGATACTCGTCGAGCGTGGTGGCGCCGACGCAGTGCAGCTCGCCGCGCGCCAGCGCGGGCTTGAGCAGGTTGCCCGCGTCCATCGCGCCCTCGGACTTGCCCGCGCCGATCAGCGTGTGCATCTCGTCGATGAAGAGGATGATCGCGCCCTCGGCGCCCTTCACCTCGTCGATCACGCCTTTCAGCCGCTCCTCGAACTCGCCGCGATATTTCGCGCCCGCGATCAGCGACCCCATGTCGAGCGCCATCAGCGTCTTGTCCTTGAGGCCGTCGGGCACGTCGCCGTTGGCGATGCGCAGCGCGAGCCCCTCGACGATCGCGGTCTTGCCGACGCCGGGCTCGCCGATCAGCACGGGGTTGTTCTTGGTGCGGCGCGCCAGCACCTGGATCGTGCGGCGGATCTCCTCGTCGCGCCCGATCACGGGATCGAGCTTACCCGCGCGCGCCGCCTCGGTGAGGTCGCGCGCGAACTTCTTGAGCGCGTCGTAGCGGTCCTCGGCGCCGGCGGTGTCCGCGGTGCGGCCGCCGCGCAGCGCGTTGATCGCCTGGTTCAGCGCCTCGGGCCTGGTGCCCGCGGCCTGGAGCGCCCTGCCCGCGGCCGTGTGGAGGCTGAGCGCCAGCGCGACGAGCAGGCGCTCGACGGTGACATAGCTGTCGCCCGCCTTCTGCGCGATCTGCTCGGCCTGATCGAGCACGCGCACCGCGTCGTTGGAGAGGCCCGGCGACGATTGCGCGCCGGGGCCCGAGACCGATGGCAGCTTGGAGAGCGCGAGGTCGATCTCGCTCACCGCGCGCCGCGGGTCGCCGCCGGCCGACTGGATCAGGCCCGCGGCCATGCCCTGCTCGTCCTCGAGCAGCGCCTTGAGGAGGTGCTCGGGCGCGATCTGCTGATGGCTCATGCGGATCGCGACGGTCTGCGCGGACTGGAGGAAGCCTTTCGCGCGGTCGGTGAATTTCTCGAGGTTCATCGTGACGCCCTGTTATTCTCTCCCGAGAGATGGTGTGGCTTTCGGGCAACACAAGGGGTCACGTCGCGCCATCGGTGGCTCGTGCTGTCGCTGATCCGACTGGCGCCGATCCGCCGCGGCGCGCAGGTCGACCGTGTGCGCGCGGAACGTCCGCCCCGGCAGCTCGCTGGAGCTGACCTGACGTGCACGTCCCCGACGATGCCCGTGCCGCTGACACCTGAGCCTGCGACGCGGTGACCCACGCCGACTGCCCGCACCATCGTTCTGTCGTCGGAGCGGCACGCGGCCGCCCGCCTCCTCAGAAGCGGAACGCCGTCCCCACGTATACGGCCTGGCTGTCGCGGCGCTCGTCGTCGATCCGGGTTAGCCGGTCGCGCTCGCTCTTCAGCCGCATGCCCGCGGTCAGGTCGAGGTTGCGGGTGATCGAGTAGCTGCCGCCCACGTCGAGCGAGTAGGACTGCGGCTCGGCCACCGCGCGCGCGGCGCCGGGGAGCGCGCGATCGCTGCTCGCGCTGACCCGGCCGGTCCACTTGCTCGCCGAGTAGCTGAGCGCGACGTCCGCCGCCTCGCGACCGCCGGGGAGCGCGCCGAGATCGACCTTGGCGAGGTCGCCCGAGACCGCGAAGCGCTTCCAGCCGACCGCGACGCCCAGGTTATAGGCGATCGGCGCGACGCCGACCGTGGTCGGCGCGGACGCGGCGAGTCGCGCATCGTCGCGCGCCGCCAGCGAGGAGCGCGCGCGCACCGCGACGGTGACCGCGCGGTTGCCGCTGCGCGACTCGGAGGGGGTGAACCGGAAGCCGCTGGCATCGAGCCCGCCGCGCGCGAACAGCGCCGCCAGCTTGGGATCGGCGGCCGAGGGGGTGAACGATCCCGCGAGCCGCGGCAGTCCCGCGTCGCGGCGCGCCGCCTTGGGCGCGGAGTCGGGCGCGCCCAGCGCAGGGACAGCCGCGATCGCGGCGACCAATGTGGCCCCCGAGACACATGCTGCGATGTGGCGACCTGCGGCCACGATCTCGTCCATCCCCTTTATGCCCGGCGAGTCTGCACGCCGGTCCCTGGAGCGGGCGTAACAGGATTCAGTTCCTTGTCCATCGGGGTCGTGGCTCTTTTCGGAAACTCTGTTGCACTATGTCCACAATGAGGCGCGCTTGCCCGGCGGGAGGGGGGCGGGTAGAGCGGGCACGATACCCGTTCCTGCCCTGAAGGACCTTGCCGATGCTCCGCCCCTCGCGCCTCGCGGTTGGCCTGTTCGCCGCCCTCGCTCTGTCCGCCTGCGGCGGCAAGGCGGCGCGCCCCGAGGGTGACCTCGCCGCATCGAAGGTGACGACGATCGGCGTCAACAGCTACCTGTGGCGCGCCTCGCTCGACACGCTCAGCTTCATGCCGCTGCTCCAGACCGACTCCAACGGCGGCGTCATCGTCACCGACTGGTACGTCAACCCGCAGGTGCCGACCGAGCGGATGAAGGTGACCGTGTCGATCCTCGACCAGGACCTGCGTGCCGACGCGGTCCGCGTCGCCGCGCTGCGCGAGATCAGCCGCGGCGGCCAGTGGATCGCCGCGCCGGTCGAGGCGGCGACGACGCAGAAGCTCGAGGACATCATCCTCACCCGCGCGCGCGACCTGCGCCGCGGCGCGATCACCGGCTGAGGCGCGCCGACCCGATGGCGTCACGCTTCAACGCGCTCAAGGCCGACACGCACTGGCAGCAGGTGTGGGACGAGGCGCAGACCTTCGCGGCGCGCGACGATAGCCCCAGGCCGCGCAGCTACGTTCTCGAGATGTTCCCCTATCCCTCGGGGAAGATCCACATGGGGCACGTCCGCAACTATACGATGGGCGACGTGCTCGCGCGCTTCCGGCGGATGACCGGCCACGAGGTGCTCCACCCGATGGGGTGGGACGCCTTCGGCATGCCGGCCGAGAATGCGGCGATGGAGAAGAAGGTCCATCCCGGCGAGTGGACCCGCCAGAACATCGCGGCGATGAAGGCGCAGCTCAAGCGGCTCGGCTTCGCGCTCGACTGGTCGCGCGAGCTCGCGACCTGCGACCCGAGCTATTACGGCCACGAACAGTCGCTGTTCCTCGACTTCTACCGCGCCGGGCTGGTCTATCGCAAGGAATCGGCGGTGAACTGGGACCCGGTCGACATGACCGTGCTCGCCAACGAGCAGGTCATCGACGGGCGCGGCTGGCGTTCCGGCGCGCTGGTCGAGAAGCGCAAGCTCTCGCAATGGTTCCTGCGCATCACGCGCTTCGCCGACGAGCTGCTCGAGGGGCTCGGCTCGCTCGCGCATTGGCCCGACAAGGTGCGGCTGATGCAGGAGAATTGGATCGGCAAGAGCCAGGGGCTGCAGTTCCGCTTCGGGTTGAGCGACGGCGACAGCGTCGAGGTCTTCACCACGCGGCCCGACACGATCTTCGGCGCCAGCTTCGTCGCGGTCGCGGCCGATCACCCGATCGCGCAGGCGCTCGCCGCGCGTGACCCGGCGGCGGCGGCCTTCGTCGAGCGCTGCAAGCAGGGCGGCACCACCGCGGCCGAGCTCGAGACGCAGGAGAAGCTCGGCTACGACACCGGGCTCACCGCGGCGCACCCGCTCGGCGCGGGCGACCTGCCGGTGTACATCGCCAATTTCGTGCTCATGGACTATGGGACCGGCGCGGTGTTCGGCGTGCCCGCGCACGACCAGCGCGACTTCGAGTTCGCGAGCAAATATGGGCTGCCGATCCGCCGCGTCGTCGCCGACGGCGAGCGCACCGACCCTGCCTTCGACGGCGAGGAGGCCTATACCGGGCCGGGCACGCTGGTGAACTCGCGGTTCCTCGACGGCCTCGCGGTCGAGGAGGCCAAGCGGGTCGTGATCGAGCGTGCCGAGCGCGAGGGCTGGGGCCAGGGCTCGACCGTCTATCGCCTGCGCGACTGGGGCGTCAGCCGCCAGCGCTACTGGGGCACGCCGATCCCGATCATCCACTGCGCCGCCTGCGGCGAGGTGCCGGTGCCGCGCGAGCAGCTGCCCGTGGCGCTACCCGAGGACGTCAGCTTCGACGTGCCGGGCAACCCGCTCGAGCGCCACCCGACATGGAAGCACGTCACCTGCCCGCAGTGCGGCGGCGACGCGCTGCGCGACACCGACACGCTCGACACGTTCGCGGACTCGTCCTGGTATTTCATCCGCTTCGCCAGCCAGCCCGAGGACCGGCCGTTCGACCGTGCGCAGGCCGAGCGCTGGCTGCCGGTGGGGCAATATATCGGCGGGGTGGAGCATGCGATCCTCCACCTGCTCTACGCGCGATTCTGGACGCGCGCGCTGCGCCACGTCGGGCTGATCGACCTGGCGGAGCCCTTCACCGGCCTGTTCACCCAGGGCATGGTGACCCATGAGACCTATAAGGCGGCGGACGGCCGCTGGCTCGCGCCCGAGGAGGTGGGCGGCGGGCTCGAGCTGGCGAGCGGCTTGCCGGTGACGGTCGGGCGCGTGGAGAAGATGTCGAAGTCGAAGAAGAACACGGTCGATCCCGCGCCGATCGTCGACCAATATGGCGCCGACGCGGTGCGCTGGTTCATGCTCTCCGACTCGCCGCCCGAGCGCGACCTGGAGTGGAGCGAGAACGGCATCGAGGGCGCGTGGCGCTTCGTCCAGCGGCTGTGGCGGCTGTTCGACGCCCTGGCCGAGGGGCCGGCCGGCACGGGTGGCGACGCCGCGCTCGACCGCAAGCTCCACCAGACGATCGCCAGCGTCGCAGCCGACGTCGAGGCGCTGTCGTTCAACAAGGCGGTGGCCAAGCTGTACGAGCTGGTCAACGCGATCGAGAAGGCGGCGCCCTCGGCGTCGCGCGACACCGCGGTCCGGGCGCTGGTCCGGCTGGTCGCGCCGATGGTGCCGCACATCGCCGAGGAGGCCTGGGCGCGCGTCGGCGCGGGCGGGCTGGTGGCGGACGCGCCGTGGCCCGCGGTCGACGCCGCGCTGCTGGTCGAGGACGAGGTCACCGTCGCGATCCAGGTCAACGGCAAATTGCGCGACACGCTCACGCTCCCCAAGGGCCTGTCGCGCGAGGACGTCGAGGCCGCCGCGCTCGCCAACGACAAGGTCGCGCGCGCGCTCGAGGGCCGTGCCCCGCGCAAGGTGATCGTCGTGCCCGACCGGCTGGTCAACGTCGTCGCATGAGGCACGCGCTCCCCGGGCTGATCGTGCCGCTGGCGCTCGCGCTCGCGGGCTGCGGGCTGAAGCCGCTCTACGCCGGCGGGGGTGCCAGCCCCGTGGCGGCCACGCTCGGCAGCGTCGACGTCGCGCCGATCCAGGGCCGGTCGGGCTGGCTGATGGCGAACGCGCTGCGTGACCGGCTCGGCGCCATGGGGCAGGGCGGGGGTGCCGCCCGGTACCGGCTCACGGTGCGGCTCGACGACGATATCGTGGGCCTCGGCACGCGCAGCGACGATTCGGTCGCGCGCGAGCGCCGCACGCTGCGCGCGCGCTACCAGCTGATCGACGCGGCGCAGGGCACGGTGGTGGTCGACGCCACCGCCGGGTCGGACGCGGGGATCGACGTGGTCGGCTCGGAATATGCGACGATCGCGGCCGAGAGTACCGCGCTCGAGCGCCTCTCCGAGACGGTGGCGGACCAGATCGTCGCCCGGCTGGCGCTCTACGCGCGGCGGACGCAGCCGCCCGCGCCATGAAGGCGACCGAGCCACGGCTCACCGCCGCGCTCGATAAGCCGCCGGCGGACCTCCGCCTCTTCCTGCTCCACGGTCCGGACGAGGCCACCGCCCAATCCTATGCCGCGCGACTCGGACGGGCGCTGGGGCAGGGGGTCGAGCGGATCGACCTCGACGGTGCCACGCTGCGCGTCGACCCCGCGCGGCTGGGCGACGAGGCCGCGGCCATCTCGCTGTTCGGCGACCCCCGCTATATCCGCGTGACGGGGGCGGGTGAGGAGGTGCTGGAGGCCGTCGCCGCGCTGCTCGCGCTCGAGAAGGCCGGCAACCCGGTCGTGTTGATCGCCTCCACGGTCAAGGCGACGGGCAAGCTGGTCAAGGCCGCGATCGAGTCGGATCGCGCGCTCGCCTTCGCCTGCTACCCGCCCAACGCGCGCGACGCCGCCGCGGTGGTCACCGAGCTCGGCCGCGCCGAGGGGTTGCGGATCGCGCCGACCGCGGTGCAGCGGATCGTCCGCGCCAGCGACGGCGATCGCGCGGTGATGGCGCGCGAGATCGAGAAGCTGGCGCTCTACCTCGACGCGGCGCCCGACCGGCCCGCGGACGCGGACGAGGAGGCGCTCGACGCGATCGGGGCGGACCTCAGCGAGGGCGAGATCGGCGAGGTCGTGCTCGCCGCCACCGGCGGCGACGTGCCCGCGCTGGTGGATGGGCTGCGCCGGATGGCGGTGGCGGACAGCTCGCCGATCCCGCTGCTGCGCGCGCTCGGCCGCCGGCTGCTGTCACTCGCCGACATGCGCGCCGCGGTCGACTCGGGCGAGGGCGTCGACCAGGTCATGAAGCGCCACCGCGTCTTCTGGCGCGAGGAGGCGAGCACCGCCGCCGCGCTCCGGCGCTGGCGACTTCCCGCGCTGGCGGCGGCGCTGGCAGCGGCGCGTCGGACCGAGCGCGAGGTGATCGCCGCGGGCGCAGCGGGCCGCGTGGTGGCGGAGACCTTCCTGTTGCGGCTAGCGCAGCGCGTGGGGCGCTAGAGGCTGATCCAGCTGATGTGAACTCCTGCGGACACAGGAGCCCGGGGTCCCGAGAGCGGCTCTGGGCTCCGGCGTTCGCCGGAGCACAAATTAGACTCTAGCGCCGGGGATAGAGTGGTCGCGCCGACGCGCCCGGGAGCGCACGTGTCCCCGACCGCGAGGGAAGTCACTATTCGCGCGCCTCGGCCACCGAGTGGATCAGGTCCGTGAACGTCAGATCCGCTCGCCGCTGAGCCGCTGGCACACCATGTCGAGCTGCTCGAGCGAGCTATAGTCGAGCGTGATCGAACCGCGCCCGTCCTCGTTGAAGCTGATATGGACCTTGAGCCCGAGCAGGTCGGCCAGCTGGTTCTCCAGCGCGGCGATGTCCGCGCTGCCCCCGCTCGCCGGTCCCATCGCGCGCGCGCCGCCGCTACCTGGGCGCGTCGACGTGCCCACACCACCGCGCTTGTCGCTGCTGGCGAGCTTCTCGGTCTGGCGGACCGAGAGCCCCCGATCGGCCACCTGATCGGCGAGCGCGACCGGGTCGTCGGCGCCCACCATCGCGCGCGCGTGTCCCATCGTCAGCGTGCCGCTGACGACGCGCGACTGCACTTCCTCTGGCAGGTCGAGCAGGCGGAGCAGGTTGGCGACGTGGCTGCGCGACTTGTGCACCGCGCGCGCGAGCGCGTCCTGGGTGTGGCCGAACTCATCGATCAGCCGCTGATAGGCGCGCGCCTCCTCGATCGCGTTGAGATCCTGCCGCTGGATATTTTCGAGCAGCGCGATCTGAAGCGTTTCGCTGTCGCTATATTCGCGGACGACGACGGGAACCTCGTGAAGCCGCGCGCGCTGGGCCGCGCGCCAGCGCCGCTCGCCCGCGACGATCTGATAGTCGTGGCCGTGCGGGCGGACGATGATCGGCTGGATCACGCCGCGCTCGGCGATCGAGGCGGCGAGTTCGTCCAGCGCCGCCTCGTCGAAATGGCGCCGCGGCTGCTCGGGGTGGGGCGCGATCGCCGACACCGGGATCATCCGCACCCCACCGCGCGACGGCGCGTCGCCGGCCTCGCGCTCGTCCTGCGCGACGTCGCCGAGCAGCGCGTTCAGGCCGCGTCCGAGACTGCCGCGCGCGCGTCGCGTTCCTGCATCACTCATGCTGCTACATTCTCCTCTCGCGGCAGCCGCTGGATCAACTCGCGTGCCAGCGCCATATAGGCCTCGGACCCGCTGCAGCGATGATCGTAGATCAGCGCGGGCAGGCCGTGGCTCGGCGCCTCGGACAGGCGCACGTTGCGCGGGATCACCGTCTCGAACACTACTTTGCCGAGCACCGCTCGCACGTCGGCCGAGACCTGCTCGGTGAGACGGTTGCGACGGTCGTACATCGTCAGCGCGACCCCCAGGATCGACAGCGACGGGTTGAAGCGCGAGCGAATGCGCTCGACCGTGTTGAGCAACTGGCTGAGCCCCTCCAGCGCGAAGAACTCGCACTGGAGCGGCACGAGCAGCGCGTCGGCCGCGACCATCGCGTTGATCGTGAGCAGGCCGAGCGAGGGCGGGCAGTCGATCAGCACCACGTCCCAGGAACGCTCCGACCGATCGATCGCGCGGCGGAGCCGGTGCGTGCGGTCGCTCGACTCGACGAGCTCGATCTCGGCGCCGGAGAGATCGACCGTCGCGGGGATCACGTCGAGCTGCGGTATGCCGCTGGCCACGGCCGCGTCGGCGAGGCCGGCGTCGTCGAGCAGGACGTCATAGGTCGAGCGCTCGCGCTGCGCCTGCGCGATCCCGAGCCCCGTCGACGCGTTACCCTGTGGATCCAGGTCGATCAGGAGGACGCGGTGCCCAGATGCCGCGAGCGCGGTCGCGACGTTGATCGCGCTGGTGGTTTTCCCGACCCCGCCCTTCTGATTGGCGATAGCGATGCAGAACATCAGGCAGATACTCCGTCGGCGATGACGATGAGTGACTCAGGGTCGGTGACGCTGTGTTCCACGTGGAACGTACCCTGCCAGCGTGACCGGGCGAGTTCAATCTCGGTGGCGGCACCGCGCCCGCGCGGTAGGATGAGACGTGTATCGGCGCCGCGAAGCTGACGCGTCATGGTGAGCAGCTCCTCGAGCGCTGCCACCGCCCGCGCTGATATCACGTCGTAGCGATGGGGCGGCAGCGTCTCCGCGCGGCCTCGGAGGATCGTCGCATTGTCTAAGGCGAGTTCCTCCACCGCGGTCTCGAGGAAATCGACCCTCCGACCGCGCGGTTCGACCATTGTCACCGCCCGATCACTCAGTGCGGCGATGACCATGCCGGGGAAGCCCGCGCCGGTGCCGATGTCGAGCCAATCGCCTGGGCGGTTCGCCAACGTAAGAAGCTGGGCGGAATCGAGCAGGTGTCGCGACCACATCCGCGCGGCGGTGGCGGGGGCGATGAGATTCTGCCGCTCGTTCTCGGCGATCACCAACGCCCCGAACCGGTCGAGCCGCCGTGCCGCCGCCTTACCGAAGCGGCCGACGACCCAGTCGCGCGCCTCCTCCTCGGTCACGCCGACTTCCGCGCGTGCAGCCACAAGGCCGAGAGCGCCGCCGGTGTGACACCCCGGACGCGCGACGCTTCGTCCAGTGTCGTCGGACGCGCAATGGTCAGCCGCTCGATCATCTCGGTCGAGAGACCGGGGACGTGAGCCAGCATCTCGGGCGACGGGACAACGACGTCCCGGTCGGCCCGCATGCGCGCGACCTCATCCGCCTGACGTGCCAGATAGGGAGCGTAGCGCGCATCCTCCTCAATCTCGCGCCGCACGTCGGAGTCGACTCCCTCGTGCTCGCCGACCCTCGCCCGTGCCCGCATCTCCTCCCGGCGTCGGAACGAGGCCTGTCGCGGCTCTCCGATAAAACCCGCCATGATGCCGAGACCAGTGAGGCGCGTCTCCGCATTGTCGGCGCGCAGCGCCAGCCTATACTCGGCGCGTGCGGTCAGCATACGATACGGCTCGCTCACACCCTGCAGAACCAGATCGTCGACCATGACTCCCATATAGCCGGTCGCGCGGTCGCAGACGAAGGGGACGAGCGAACGTGCGTGCGCCGCCGCGTTTAGGCCCGCGATCAGGCCCTGCGCCGCTGCTTCCTCATAGCCGGTACTGCCGTTGATCTGCCCCGCGCAGAAGAGACCGGGCAAGGCGTGGAGCGCGAGCCGGTGGTCCAGTGCGCGGGGATCGAGGTAGTCGTACTCGACCGCATAGCCGTAGGTCGAAATGCGCGCTCGCTCTAGCCCGTCGACGCTCGCGATCAGGCGATCCTGGGTCGCGCGGGAGAGGGAGGTGGAGATGCCGTTGGGATAGACGGTGTGATCGTCCAGTCCCTCGGGTTCGAGGAAGATCTGATGGCCGTCGCGATCACCGAAGCGATGCACCTTGTCCTCGATCGACGGGCAGTAACGCGGCCCGCCGCCCTCGATCACCCCCGCGAACAGAGGGGAGTCGGCGAGACCGGCCCGGATGATGTCATGCCCGCGATCGTTCGTCCGCGTGATCGCGCAGGCGACCTGGGGCAGGGCGACCGACGAGGGGAGGAACGACATCTGCCAAGGCTCATCGTCCGACGGTTGGCGCTCCAGTCGCGCCCAGTCGATCGTTCGTCCGTCCAAACGAGGGGGCGTTCCGGTCTTCAGCCGCGCGATCGGCAATTCGAGCGAGCGAAGCTGCTCGCTCAACCGGCGGCTGGGACTCTCGTCGATGCGGCCGCCATCGAGCCGCTCGTTTCCGCGGAATAGCCGGCCGCCGAGGAAGGTGCCCGTGGCGAGAACGACCGACGGCGCGTCGAACGAGACCCCCGCACGGGTGCGAACGCCCGAGATCCGCCCCCCTCGGGTCAGCAGTTCTACCGCCTCGTCCTCGCCCGTTTCCAGAGCGGCGTAGCCAACGAGCTGTGACTGGATCGACGCGCGATACCGCCGCCGATCCGCCTGCACGCGCGGCCCTTGGACGGCGAGGCCCTTCGACCGGTTTAGCATGCGGCGATGGATCGCAGCCTCGTCGGCGGCAATCCCCATCAGGCCGTCCAGCGCATCGACCTCGCGGACGAGGTGCCCCTTGCCGACGCCCCCGATCGACGGGTTGCACGACATGGCGCCGATCTGCTCGAGCCGCTGCGTGAGGAGCATCACGGACGCACCGCGCCGCGCCGCGGCGGCGGCAGCCTCGGTGCCGGCGTGCCCGCCGCCGACGACTATCACGTCGTAGTGTTTCACGTGGAACAACTCACTTGCCGAGGCAGAAACGGCCGAACAGCGCGTCCAACATGGCCTCGGTCGCGTCCTGACCCACTAGCTCTCCCAACCGCCGACGCGCAACGCGCAAATGCTCCGCCGCGACGAGCGGATCGCGCTCGTCCAGCATGTCGTCGAGAAGACGTGCGACGTCGGCGGCGACGCCACGCTGCCGTTCTCGAAGAGCGATGTCCGAGGTCAGCGTGAGCGCCTCCGAGGCGTCCCGGGCGAGAACCGCCCACAGGCGCTCGATCGTCGCCGGCTGGTGCACGGAAACCGCGATGTCGATGTTAGCGGGGGTACCGAGATCGGCCTTGGCACCCACCCGTACGGCCCGTTCCGGCGCGGCGGCCGGTTCGCCGAGCCACAGGAGAATATCGGCGCGCGCCGCCAGCGCCCGCGCGCGCTCTACCCCCAACCGCTCGACCGGATCCTCGGTGTCTTCCGTCAGTCCCGCCGTGTCGCACAATCTGTACGGTATGCCATCCCGCGTGACCTGCGCCTCGATGACGTCGCGGGTCGTCCCGGCGATCGGCGTGACGATCGCGGCCTCTCGCCCGAGCAGCGCATTGAACAGCGACGACTTGCCCGCGTTGGGCGGCCCCGCGAGCACCACCAGCAGGCCGTCTCGCAGCCGCTCCACGGACGGTTGCGCGAGCAGCGCGACGATCTCCGCTCGAACGCGCGCCACGATGGGGCGCCAGGTGTCGAGGACCGTCGAGGCGACCTCCGCCTCGTCGTCATAGTCGATACCCGCCTCGATCAGCGCCGCCGCCACACTCAGCTCGCCCATCCATCGCGAGAGCGTCGCGCCGAGCACACCCTCCGTCGCGGACAGAGCGGCGCGACGCTGTGCCTCGGTCTCGGCCTCGAGCAGGTCGGCGAGCCCCTCCGCCTGGGTCAGGTCGAGACGCCCGTTCGTCAGCGCCCGGCGGGTGAACTCGCCCGGTCGCGCCTGGCGGAGCCGGGGAAGCGCCGCGAGCGCGGCGCTCACCGCCGACACCACCGCACGGCCACCGTGGAGGTGCAGCTCGACCAGATCCTCGCCCGTCGCGCTATGCGGGCCGGGGAAGACCAGCACCAAGGCGCGGTCGAGCGGCGCACCGTCCGCGCCGCGGAGTGTCCGCAGTCCGGCACGCCGGGGCAAAGGAAGCCGACCCGCCAAGGCCGCCGCCGCCGCCATCGCGTCCGGCCCACTCACCCGCACCACCGCGATCGCCGCGGGCGGGCTGCCGCTCGACAGCGCGTAGATCGTATCGGCGGTCACTCAGCCGGACTTGCCACCGCTGGCCACGAAGAGCTGGCGCCAGAAGTCCAGTCCGGCGTCCCCGACCGGTGTCCAACTCCGCATCATCGCCGCGACCGTCTCGGGCGCGACGCGGCCGTCGAGCGCCTCGCGCATGCGGGAGAGGTACAGATCGTGCAGCGGCGTGAGGTCGGGCAGGCCCATCGTGCGGCGCGCCTCCTCGGGCGTGCAGTCCAGCTCGATCGTCACCTTCATCGCCGCGGCTCCTTGAGCGCGCCCGTCGGGCGCGATAGCGTGATGCCGCTTATGCCCGTGATCGCCGATGCTCCGCAACGTCCGCGGGGCGGGGCCGCGGGCTCCAGGAGTATGCCCCGCATGACCGCCCTCACTACCATCACCGCGCTCGACGGCGGTGACATGCCCGCCTACCGCGCCGACCCCGCCGGCACGCCGCGCGGCGCGATCGTCGTGATCCAGGAGATCTTCGGCATCAACGCGGGCATCCGCCGCAAGTGCGACACGCTGGCGGAGGCGGGCTATCTCGCGGTGGCGCCCGACCTGTTCTGGAGGATCGTCCCCGGGACCGAGCTCGATCCGGACATCGCCCCGGAGATGGAGCGCGCGCTGTCGCTGATGAACGAGTTCGACCAAGACGGTGGCGTGCGCGACATCGAGGCGGCGATCCGCTACGCGCGGGCCGAGAGCGGCAAGAAGGTCGGCGCGGTGGGCTACTGCCTCGGCGGGCGGCTGGCCTATATGACCGCCGCGCGCACCGACGTCGACGCGAGCGTCGGCTATTATGCCGTCGGGGTGGACGGGCTGCTCGGCGAGAAGCACGCCATCGCGCGCCCGCTGCTCCTCCACATCGCCGGTGCGGACGGCTTCGTCGACGCCGCCACCCAGCGCGCGATGCACGAGGGGCTGGACGATCACCCGCGAGTCACGCTCTACGACTATGCCGGCGAGGACCACGGCTTCGCGACCGAGTTCGGCAAGCGCCGATCGGACGCCGCCGCCGCGCTGGCGGACGAGCGCACCGCCGCCTTCTTCGCCGAGCATATCGGCTGAGACGGGGTCAGCGCGGCGGCTCGCCCCAGGCGTCGATCGCCGCATAGCCGTGGAAGCCGAGCGCGCGCAGCCTGCGACGGTAACGGCGCTCGTCTACCCCGCCGAGGGCGATCGCCGTCACGGGCAACCCCCGCGCGATCGCCGCCGCGCGAGACGGACCGACCCCGCGCGCGCCGGGGTGAGACCGGGTGGCGAAGACCGGCGAGACGAAGACGAGCCCCGCGCCGGCGCGAACCGCCGCGATCGCCTCACGCCGGGAGTGAGCGGGCCAGGTGACGAGCCCGCGCCCGCGCCGCGCGTGGGTGCCGGCCTCGCCGCGCATCGGCGTCGCCCCAGCACGGACCAGCACCAGCCCCCGGCGCCGCGCCGCCGCCGCCACGCCCGCGAACAGCCGGGCGCGCTCGGCCGGCGGCGTGGCATGATGGCGGAACACCACGCCGCCGCCGCGGGGCAGCCGCTCGAGCGCGCGCCACAGCGCCGCGCCCTGGCGCTCATCGGTCATCAGCCAGCGGTCGGGGTGGCGGGGGCGCATCCCTGCACCTATAGCCCGGGCCATGATCCAGGACGACCTCTCCCACGCCGCCGACGAGCGGCTCGCGGCGGTGCGCGAGCGCATCGCGCGCGCCGCGCGCGTCGCGGCGCGCGACCCGGCCGACGTGACGCTGATCGCGGTCACGAAGACGCACGACGCCGCGGCGATCCGCCCGCTGCTCGCCGCCGGCGTCCGCGACTTCGGCGAGAACCGCGTGCAGGAGGCGCAGGCGAAATGGCCGACGCTGCGCGCGGACTATCCCGACGCGCGGCTGCACCTGATCGGGCAGCTCCAGTCGAACAAGGCGGCCGACGCGGTCGCGCTCGCCGACTCGATCCACTCGGTCGATCGCCCGTCGCTGATCGAGGCGCTGGCCCGCGCCATCGCGGCGAGCGGGCGCGCGCCCGGCTGCTTCCTCCAAGTCAACATCGGGGCCGAGCCGCAGAAGGGCGGCTGCCCGATCGCGGACCTGCCCGCGCTGCTGCGTCAGGCGCGGGACGCCGGCCTGCCCGTCGCCGGGCTGATGTGCATCCCCCCCGCCGAGCTCGAGCCGGCGCCCTATCTCGCGCTCTGCGCCAAGCTGGCGCGCGAGCACGGCCTGGGCGGACTGAGCATGGGCATGTCGGACGATCTCGAGACCGCGGTGACCCTGGGCGCGACTCACGTCCGCGTCGGCTCGGCGCTGTTCGGGGCGCGGCCATGAGCGCGGTGCCGCCGATCGAGGCACTGCTGTTCGACTTCGACGGCGTGCTCATCGAGAGCGAGGCGAGCGGCAACCGGCATCTCGCCGAGTATCTGACCGCGGCGGGGCATCCCACCTCGCCCGAGCAGGCGATGGCGATGTTCATGGGCCTCTCGGGCACCGACTTCACCGGTGCGGTCGAGCGCTGGATCGGTCGCGCGCTGCCCGACGACTTCCGCGCCGCGCGCCAGGCCGAGGACGAGCGCTGCCTCGTCGAGGGCATCGAGGAGGTGGCGGGGGCGGCGGCCTTCGTCCGATCGCTGCCGCCCGGGCTGCCGCGCGCGGTCGTGTCGTCGAGCCGGGTGCGCTGGATCCGCGCGCACCTCCGTCATCTCGGGCTGCTCGAGGCGTTCGGCGAGCATCTCTACTCGGGTGCGGAGCATGTCGCGCGCGGCAAGCCGGCGCCCGATCTATACTGGCACGGCGCGGCGCGGCTCGGCGTCCCGATCGAGCGCTGCGCGGTGATCGAGGACTCGCCCGTCGGCGCCACGGGCGCGGTGGCGAGCGGGGCCTTCGTCATCGGTCTGGTCGCGGCGTCGCACTGCGGCCCAGACCATGCCGAGCGGCTTCGCGCGATCGGAGTCGACGCGATCGCGCGCGACTATGACGAGGTGAGCGCGCTGCTGACTCGGCTGCGCTCAGGCGGCGAGCGGGAAACGCAGCAGCCGGTCGGGTAGCGCCACCAGCGCCTCGGCGGGGCCGCCTGCGGCGCGACCGATCTCGGGGTGGGTCGCGTCGAGCCCGCCCGTGAGCGCGCCGAAGGCGGGGAGGATCAGCTTGCGCGCGCTCGCGACGAAACAGCGCCGCGCCACCAGCTTGCCGCGGACGCGCACGCGCAACTTGGGATGGAAATGGCCCGACAGCTCGGGGCGGGTCTCGCCGCGCACGGCCTCATGGCGCAGCACGACGCCCTCGACGACCGCCTCGTCGGTCACGGCGCCGCCGCAGCGGTCGACATAGGCGCGGTCGTGGTTGCCGGTGATCCAGGTCCAGCGCGTCGAGCCGGTGAGCCGCGTCAGCAGCGCGCGCGCGTCGGCGGGGAGACGGTCGCATCCCTCGACGTCGTGGAAGCTGTCCCCGAGGCACCACAGCTCGTCGGGCGCGAGCGTATCGACCAGCGCGGCGAGGTCGGTGAGCGTCGCGATCGAGTCATAGGGCGGCAGCATCTGCCCGCCGCGCGCGTACCAGCTCGCCTTCTCCAGGTGCAGGTCCGCCACCAGCAGCGCGCGCCGCGCCGGCCAGTAGAGCGCGCCCTGCGGCAGCGCGCACCAGTCGTGCCCGGCGAAGGAGAGCGCGGCGAACGGAACGGGAACCATCCCGCCACCCATGCCCGAGAGGACGCGGGCGATCAACCACTTGCTCGCGATCGCGGGCGCACCCGGGCTTTGCCAGCGTTCGCTGGATGTTCTATCATGGCGGGATGCTGACGACCCCCGAATCCTGCGTCGACTCACCCGGCCCGCTGTGTGCCGCCGATGTCGCGCGCGGCGTGACCCGCATGCTGCTGCGCCACGAGCTCACCGCCATCCCAGAGGTGCCGCTCGACGGCGGCCGCCGCGCCGATCTGATGGCGCTCGACCAGCGCGGACAGCTGGTGATCGTCGAGATCAAGGTGTCGCGCGCCGACCTGCTCGGGGACGGCAAGTGGCAGGATTATCTCGCGCACTGCGACCGCTTCTACTGGGCGGTGCCCGCCGGCTTCGACGCCGCGCCGATCGACGGCCCGGCCTTCCTGCCCGAGCGCACCGGGCTGATCGTCGCGGACCGCTACGACGCCGCGATCGTGCGCGAGGCGCGCACCGAGCCGCTGCCCGCGCACGTCCGCAAGCGCTGCACGCTCGCCTTCGCGCGCCGGGCGGCGCGGCGGCTGATCGCGGCGCACGACCCCGAGGCGGTGCAGGGGTTCTGAGCGGGGCGATACCGGGTGCGGTAACCCTCGAACGCAGGCGAGAGAGCGAGGGTGATCGCCGGTCGCGATCGCTAGAGGGAAGTGGGTCCGAGCTGAGCCGGACCGTCCTCCGGCGGACGCCGGAGTCCAGTGCCGCAGCGATGACGCTCTCCGCTCTGAGCTCCCGCGGCCAGAGGGGCCCGTCCGCCACTTATTTGAGCGAAAACACTCCCGGCCCTTAAGCCCCGCGGCAACGACAGGGCGCAGGGGCGGTGCCCCGCGCGTCTCAGAGCCGCGGACCGGCCACCGCGCGCTGGGTCTTCGCCGGCGTCTCGTCCAGCACCTTGGCGATCGCGGTCGAGCGCGGGTCGCGCTTGGCATATTCGCGCGCCGACATGCCGGCGAGATTGTCGGGCTGGTCGGGGTTGCCCCCGGCGGCGAGCACCGCGCGGACCAGGGTGAGGTCACGGCGCTGCACCGCGCGGATCAGCGGGGTCTCGCCGCTGCCGTCGGCGAGATTGGCGTTCGCCTTGGCGGTGCCGAGGATCTGCACCATCTCGGGCTGGCCGGCCTGGACCGCGAGCATCATCGGCGTCTCGCCGTCTCGGTCGCGCAGGTTCGGGTCGGCCCCCTTGGCGAGCAGGTAGCGCAGATAGGCCGTGTCGCCGCGCTTCACGACGATGTGGAGCGCGCCCTCGCCGGTGGTGACGTCGCGGGTGTTGATGATCGTCTGGCCGGGCTGGTCGAGCGTGGCGATCACCGCGTTGCCGTCGCCTTTCCGGATCGCCTCCAGGAACTTGTAGCTCTGCGACTGCTGCTGCGCCGCGGCGGGGAGGGGGAGCGTGCCGAGCGGGAGCAGCAGCGCGGCGGCGGGGAGCAGGCGGCGGATCATGGGTCGGTCGGTCTCGCGTGGCCGGGGCGGGAAAGGGTTGCGGCGAGCGCTATAACGCATCACATCTGCCGCCACCATGAACATGCGTCGACACGTCACCGCCGCGCTCGCGCTCGCGCTGGTCGGAGCGGTCGCGGGCTGCTCGAGCGAGCCGGCCGCGACCCCACCGCTCGCGGGCGCGCGGATCGGCGGCGCCTTCGCGCTGACCGACCAGGACGGGCGCGCGCGCACCGAGCGGGACTTCGCCGGCCAGTATCGCATCGTCTATTTCGGCTACACCTTCTGCCCCGACGTCTGCCCGACCGACGTCCAGAACATCGCCGCGGGGCTGCGGCTGATCGAGAAGAGCGAGCCGGCGCTCGCGGCGCGGATCACACCGATCTTCGTGACGGTGGACCCGGCGCGCGACACGCCCGCCGCGCTCAAGCGCTTCGTCTCGGCCTTCCACCCGCGGCTGGTCGGGCTGACCGGCACCCCGCAGCAGATCGCCGCCGCGGCCAAGACGTTCGGCATCTATTACGCGCGCGGCAAGGGCAATGCCGACGGCTATCTGATGGACCACAGCCGCCAGATCTACCTGTTCGACCCGCAGGGGCGCCCGCTCGCGCTGCTGCCCGAGGGACCGCCCCAGGCGATCGCCGACGAGGTGCGCCGATGGGCGCGCTGACCGGCCGCTTCTGGGAGGACGTGCCGCTCGATCGGCTCGACCGCGCGCAATGGGAGGCGCTGTGCGACGGCTGCGGCAAATGCTGCCTGCACAAATTGGAGGACGAGGACACCGGCGAGCTGGTCGCCACCAACGTCGCCTGCCGCCTGCTCGACCGCCGCAGCGGGCAATGTTCCAACTATCGCCACCGCCGCGCCTATGTCAGCGAGTGCGTGCGGCTGACGACGGGCAACGTCGACTCGATCGACTGGCTGCCGTCGACCTGCGCCTATCGGCTGCGCGCCAACGGCGAGCCGCTGCCCGAGTGGCATTATCTCGTCAGCGGCGACCGCGAGGCGGTGCATCGCGCCGGCCAGTCGGTGCGCGGCTGGACGATCAGCGAGGACGACGCGGGCGACCTCGAGCATCATATCGTCGACCGGGAGCTGTGATCCGGCGGTGACCGGCGCGACCATCCCCGAGGACGCGATCGAGCTGGTGCGCAACCCGCGCGCGCGCCGCACCCGGCTCTCCTTCGATCCCACCAGCGGGCGGGTCCGACTGACACTGCCGCCGCGCGCGTCCGCGGCCAAGGCACTGCGATGGGCGGTCGTGCAGCACGCCTGGCTGGAGGCGCAGCGTGCCCGGCTGCCGCAACCGCGCCCGTTCGTGCCGGGCACGACGCTGACCGTCGACGACCGACCGCTGACGATCGACCATCGCGCCGAGGCGCCGCGCACGCCGCGGGTAGAGGATGCGCGGCTCGTGGTCGGCGGCCCCGCGGAGATGGTCGAGCGGCGGGTCGCGGCGTGGCTGCGGCGCGAGGCGCTCGCGCTGCTCGCGGTCGATACCGCGCATTATGCGGCGCTGGCCGGCGTCACCGTCAGCGGCGTGAGCGTCGGCGACCCGCGCGGGCGCTGGGGCAGCTGCGCGCACCACGGCGCGATCCGCTACAGCTGGCGGCTGGTGCTGGCGCCGCGCGCGGTGCGCCGCGCCACCGCGGCGCATGAGGTGGCGCATCGCGTCCACATGGACCATTCGCCGCGCTTCCACGCCCTGGTCGCCGAGCTGTACGGCCGCGAACCCGTCGCCGAGCGCGATTGGCTACGCGCCAACGGCGCCGCGCTTCACTGGTACGGGCGGTCGCCCGACGGGTCGCCCGCGGGAGCGCGCGGCGGCTGAGCGCGCGGGGCGCGATCCCGAGACTGGTCGCGCCCCTGGTCGCGTCCCTGGTCGCGCTGCGGGCGGCCGGTGACCCGATCGAGCCACTCCTGATCGAGCCGCTGCGCCGGCGCCGGCGGCGGGGCGTCGCGCGGGTCGGTCCCGTCGTCGGTCGCGGCATCGTCGTCGCGTGCGCGCGGTACCGGCTGTACCACCGGTCGCTCGGGACCGAACACCGGTGCCTGTGGGTCCGCCGGTGCGCCGGGATCGAGTGCATAGCCGTCGTCGCCCACGAAGGCCGCATTGTCCGGCGCGCCGTAATAGCTCTCGGCGTCGGGCTCGAGCTGCGCCTCGGGCAGCGTCACCTGGGTGTCGAACTGCTCGATCGGGCGGTTGGCCACCGCCTGGCGCATGAACTGCGCGAAGGCGCGAGCGGGCGCGGTGCCGCCGTGCAGCCCGCCGACCGGCTTGGCGTCGTCGCGCCCCATCCACACGCCGGTGGTCAGCCCCGAGGAGAAACCGAGGAACCAGCCGTCCTTGCTGCTGGTGGTGGTGCCGGTCTTGCCCGCCACCGGGCGGCCGATCTGCGCGGCGCGGCCGGTGCCGGTATTGACCGTGGTCTGGAGCAGGTCGATCATCTGCGCCGCGACGTTGGGCGCGACCAGCACGTGGCTGCGGTCGACCTCGTGGCGATAGATCTCCTCGCCCTCGGCGGTGACCCGCGTGATCCCGAACGGCGTCACCGCGACGCCCTTGTTGCCGACGCTGGCGAAGGCGCGGGTCATGTCGATCACGCGCACCTCCGAGGTGCCGAGCACCATCGAGGGATGCGTGTTGACCGCGGTGGTGATGCCGAAGCGCCGCGCCATGTCGGCCACCGTCTGGAACCCGACCGCATAGCCGAGCTTGGCCGCGATCGTGTTGAGCGAGAAAGCGAAGGCGGTGCGCAGCGTGACCTCGCCCGAGAAGCGCCGCGAGTCGTTGCGCGGGCTCCAGCCGTCGATCGTGACCGGCTCGTCGACCTCGCGGTCCTCGGGCGTGCGCCCGGCCTCGAGCGCGGACAGATAGACGAACAGCTTGAACGACGAGCCCGGCTGGCGCTGGGCCTTGGTGGCGCGATTGTAGTTGGAGCTGACATAGTCGGTACCGCCGACCATCGCGCGGACCGATCCGTCGCGGTCGAGCGCGACGAGCGCGCCCTGCGTGCCCGCGGGAGCGTTGGCGCGCACCGCCTCGTCGGCCGCGCGCTGCATCGCGGGGTCGAGCGTGGTCCACACCTCGAGCGGCTTCTCGGTCTCGTCGATCAGCAGCTCGAGCTGGGGCAACGCCCAGTCGGTGAAATAGCGGACGCTGTTCTGCCGCGGCGCGGGCGCGAGGCGGACGTCGTTGGGATCGGCGGCGGCGGCCTGGCCCGGTGTGATGAAGCCGTTGCGCACCATCTGCTGGATCACCACCCCGGCGCGCCCGACCGCGGCCTCGGCGTCGGCGGTGGGGGAGTAATTGGACGGCGCCTTCACCAGGCCCGCGATCACCGCCGCCTCGGTGAGGCTCAGCTGGCTCGCGCCATGGCCGAAGAACTTGCGGCTGGCGGCATCGATGCCATAGGCGCCGCCGCCGTAATAGACCTTGTTGAGGTACAGCTCGAGGATCTGGTCCTTGCTGAACTTGCGCTCGATCGCGAGCGCCAGGATCGCCTCGCGGAACTTGCGGCCGAACTTCTTCTGGTTGTTGAGGAAGACCGTGCGCGCGAGCTGCTGGGTGATGGTCGAGCCGCCCTGCACCCAATGGCCGCGCTCGTAGCGCACGCCGACCGAGCGGGCGATGCCGATCGGGTCGACGCCGAGATGGCTGCGGAAGCGCCGGTCCTCCACCGCGATCGTCGCGTCGGACATCACCTGGGGGATGCGGTCGTAGCTCAGCCACTGGCCGTAGCTCGGGCCGAGCGACACCAGCACGCTGCCGTCGGCGGCATGGACGCGCACCATCTGCCCGTTGGGCGAGGATTTGAGCGACTCGAAGCTCGGCAGCTGCGAGCGCGCGATATACACCGCCACCACCAGCGCGCCGACCGCGAGCACCGCGAGCGCGAGCAGCGTCTTCAGCGCGACGCTCAGCCGACGCCGCCACGGGGAGCGCGCCGGGCGCGAGCGGGAGGTGCGGGAGGGGGCGCGGGCCATGGCGTCGGCCCTGGCGGATAGTGGCTTGAGCCAGGCTTAACAAGCGACTTGGCGCGCGATTAACTCGCTGCGGTGATCGGCGTAGGCGGCATGGGCATGGGAGATGTCGCAGGTGGAGCCGAGGGATGAGGCGCGGTCTGCGTCGCGACGGCGCGCCGCCGGGTGGCTATTCTTCCCCGATCCGGGTCCATCGCGCCAGCATCTCGAGCATACCCGCGCGGGCGAGCGGCGCCAGCAGCGGGGCGGCGAGCAGCGGATGCTCGGCGACCGCGCGCACCGCTCCCGCCACCGCCACCGGTCGACCGGCGCGGCGAGCGAAGCGCGCCTGCCACGATTCCGCCGCGTTCGCGCCCCCGTCGCGCCACGCCGCGGCCGCGCTCTTGCCGCTCGCGAGCGCGATCCCCATGCCCTCGCCGGCGAGCGAGGGGATCACCGCGGCCTGGTCACCGAGCCGGAACAGGCCGGCCGCGCTCGACCTCGCACGCCATCCGTAGGGCACGTTGGCGACCGCCTCGATCGCGCCGTCGGCCGCGCCGCCGAGCCGCTCGCCCAGCGCCGGCGCCTCCATCGCGAGCGTGTCGAGCAGCCGCGCGGGCGTGCCCGCCGCGGTCAGCCGCGAGCGGCGCAGCGCGAGGCAGATGTTGGTGCTGCCGTCCTCCTGCCGCACCACCCCCGCATAGCCGCCGCGGAACAGGTGGAGCTCGACCGCGTCGCCGACCAATCGTGCCAGCGCGAGCGAGTCGGCCCGGCGCGTGCGCAGTCCCAGCGCGGGGTCACCCTCCGGCGCCGGGCGAGCGGCGCCGCGCACGTCGTGCTTGCCGCTGGCCAGGAAGAGCGCGTCGCACGCCAACACCGCCCCGTCGGCGGTGCGTACGCAGCCGTCCTCGACCGCGCGCGCCGCAAGGCCGCGCTCCACCGCCGCACCGTCCTCGGCGGCGCGCGCGAGCAGCAGCGAGTCGAGCCGGTGGCGCGAGACGCCGCGCGCGGGCGCGGGTAGCGGCGCCTCGACCACGCGACCCGCGGCGAACAGACGAACGTGCCGCACCACCGCGGCGCCGAGTGCCTCGGGGTCGACGCCGAGCCGCTCCACCGCGGCGAGCGTGCGCCAGCTGAGAAAGCCGCCGCACAGGGCGTCGCCGGTCTCGCGCGTCCGCTCGATCACCAGCGGGCGCACGCCGGCGCGCGCGAGCGTGATCGCCGCCGCCGCCCCGGCGGGCCCGCCGCCCAGGATCAGCGGCGCTCGACGCACAGCCGGTACGGGAAGGCGCGATAGACGCGCGCGTCGCGCACGCCCGCGGCGGCGAGCAGCGGCACCCACTCGTCGGGGCGGTAGCTTCGCGCGATCGAGACATGGCCGTCGTGCCGCACGATCGGGTGCCAGCCGAAGCCGCGCGCGAGCAGCGGCCAGGCGCGATAGGCGAGCCCGTGGCGATGGAGGTCGTTGACCAGCCAGCCGACCCGCGCGTGCTGCTCCATCCACGCGAGGAAGGCGACGAGTTCGTCGCGCGTCATGTGATGCGCCACCAGGCTCGAGATCACCAGGTCCCAGGATTCGTCGCCGAGCGCGCGATAGTCGCCGACGCGCCAGTCCACCGCGAGCCCCGCCGGGCTGTGCGCCAGTGCGGCGGCTCGGCTCCGCTCGTTCTGGTCGACCCCGACGAGCTCGAACGCGACGTCCCGCCGCTCGCCCCAGCGCGCGATCCGCCGCAGCATGTCGCCGTCGCCGTAGCCGACGTCGAGCAGCCGGTAGCGCCCGCCCGGCCTGCACGCGCGGCGCAGGAAGGCGAGGGTGGGGCGCGCCGCCAGCGTCACGCGGTTGACGCGGGCGAGATCGGCCACCACCGCGGCATAGACCGACGGGTCGAGGTCGTCGGCGTCCATCAGTTCGTCCGCGACGCGCCGCTCGGCGAGCGAGGACGCGCTCACGGCGCGCTGCGGAAGGCGATCCCCTCCGCCGCCATCCCCGGCCCGAAGGCCAGTGCCACGCCGTGCCGCACCGGCGCGCCGCGGAGCACGCGCGCCAGCACGAAGAGCAGCGTCGCCGAGGACATGTTGCCGCAGTCGCGCAGCACCGCGCGCGAGTCGGCGAGCATCTCGGCGGGCAGTGCCAGCGCCTGCTCGACCGAGTCGAGGATCGAGCGGCCGCCGGCATGGACCGCCCAGCGGTCGACCGGCGCGCCCCCGGTGAGCGACTCGACCAGCGCGGGCGCGCGCAGCGCCACGCCCAATCGGCCGGGCACCTCGCCCGAGAGATGCATCGCGAAGCCGCGGTCGGTGATGTCCCAGCGGATCAGCCGGTCGGATTCCTCCAAGGCGGCGCTGAACGGACGCTCCAGCGCGAGCCCGCCCGGTGCCGCGGTGACGAGCGCCGCGGCGGCGCCGTCCCCGAACTGGAGCATGGCCAGCAGCGGCTCCAGCTCGCCGCTCGCCTGGAGGTGGAGCGTCGACAGCTCGACCGTGACGACGAGCACGCGCGCGCCCGGCTCGGAGCGGACGATATGGCGCGCGGTGCGCAGCGCCACCACCGCGGCGTAGCAGCCCATGAAGCCGATCAGCGTGCGCTCCACCGTCCCCGCCAGCCCGAGCCGGCGCGCGATGATCTGGTCGATCCCCGGCGCGACGAAGCCGGTGCAGCTCGCCACCACGAGATGGGTGATACCGTCCAGCCCGACCTGCTCGGCCAGAGCGGCGATCGCCGCGAGCGCGAGCGCGGGCGCCGCCTCGGCGTAATGGGCCATCCGCGCGCCGGTGCCGGGCAGCGGCTCGGCGGCGTAGAAGCCGCCGGGCGCGACGGGCGAGCCCGCGCTCTCGGGCAGCACCGACCAGCGATGGGCGATCCCCGCGCGCGCCGCCATCCGCTCGAACAGCCGCGCCGGGCGCGCGGGCAGGCGCTCGCGCGCCCAGTCGACGAAGGCGGTGTGGATATCGTGCGTCGGCGTCGCGGTGCCGATCGCCCGGAGATACGCGGGACAGGTCATGTGGCGGTCATAACGCACGGCGACGGCGCTCGGCGCCGAGATCGGGCTGTGCCCCGACAGGACAGGGAGACGGGCGCTCCGGGCCCGTGGCACCCGCGCTCAGGCGGGAAGGTGGTGCGGTCGAGAAGACTCGAACTTCCACGTCCTTTCGGACACAACGACCTCAACGTTGCGCGTCTACCAATTCCGCCACGACCGCACGTGATGTCCGCCGGGGCTGGCCCGGCGGCTGGCAGGAGCGGGCCCCTAGCAAAGCCCCGTAGGGCTGGCAACATCGTTTCGTCGCCCGGCTCAGCTTTCTTCGCCGACGAAGCTGAGGTCGAGCCGCTTCGACGTGGCGGGGACGTCGACCTGCGCCGAGTTGAAGTCGAGCGCGCCGTTGGGCAGCAGGGTGCGCTGCTGCGGCGTGATCGTCCAGCTGAACACGATCTTGCCCTGGGCATCGCGCAGGTCGGCGCGGATGTCGGGGACACGCTGGCGCGTCGGCGACGGGTTGGTGATCTGCCCGCTGACCGCGAACAGCTCCGAGCCGTTGGCCATCTTGCGGCGCTCGATCGGGTGGTCGACGATGCGGAGCGGCAGTTCGGCCGGCCCGATCGCGAGCCCGACCTGCTGCGCCAGGCCCGGCGCGGTGGTCCACAGGATCACCGCCACCGCGGCGAGCATCAGCAGCCCCGCGGCGAGGCTGGCGATGGTGCGGATGCGCGCGGTGTTGCGCTCGGGGCGGAACGGCGGGCGATGCGCGAAGGCGTCGTAGCCCGCGGCCACCGCGGAGGGCTCGGGATCCGCCTCGACCATCGCGGGCGCGACCAGCGGCGGGCGGGCAGGGAGCGGAGACGCCGGGGGCGGAGGGGGCGGCGCCACCGTCACCGGTTCCGCGGCGCGCGCCGCCGGTCCCGACCAGGGCTCAGGCTCGGGCTGTGGCTCGGGGCGATGGATGTCCGGCTCGGGCGCGACCGGCGCCGCCGCCCTGTCCTCTCCGGCCTCGAGCTCCTCGAACGCGATGTCGTCCTGCGGCTCCTGGTACCAGCTGTGGCGGCAGTTGGCGCAGCGCACGGTGCGGCCGGTCGTGCCGACCGTGCCGTCCGGCACCTGATAGCGCGCGCGGCATTCGGGACATTCGATGATCATGGCGGGCCACCGGCAGGAACTGATCGCGATTCTAAGCACGTGCGTGCCCCCTGAGGCAAGCGGCCCGTCGCCTGCTTGATGCGCGCGGGCACGCGTGCGATGGCGGGCATCAGCGATACGGGGCGAGAGGTGGTGAGCGGCCGGGTGGCGGGGATCGTCCAGTTCGAGAATGTCGGGCTGCGCTACGGCCAGGGCGAGGAGGTGCTGCGCGACGTCAGCTTCGCGCTCGCCCCCGGGGAGTTCTATTTCCTCACCGGCGCGAGCGGCGCGGGCAAGACCTCGCTGCTGAGCCTGCTCTACCTCGCGCAGCGCCCCAGCCGCGGCATCATCCGGCTGTTCGGCGAGGACGTGGTGACGCTGCCGCGCGCGCGCATGCCCGCCTTCCGCCGCCGCGTCGGCGTGGTCTACCAGGACTTCCGCCTGGTGCCGCACCTCAGCATCGCCGACAACGTGGCGCTGCCGCTGCGCATCGCCGCGGCGGACGAGACGGACGTCGCCGAGGCGGTGCGCGAGATGCTCGCCTGGGTCGGTCTGTCGCACCGCGCCGCGGCGCTGCCCGCGACGCTGTCGGGCGGCGAGCAGCAGCGGGTGGCGATCGCGCGCGCGGTGGTGGGGCGGCCCGAGCTGCTGCTCGCCGACGAGCCCACCGGCAACGTCGACGAGACGATGGCCGAGCGGCTGATGCAGCTGTTCGCCTCGCTCAACGGGCTCGGCACCACCGTGGTGGTGGCGACCCACGACCCGCAGCTGCTCCGGCGGGTGAAGGCGGCGCAGATGATGCGGCTGGCCGACGGGCGGCTGCTCGACCCGACGGGCGCGCTGCGCTTCCCTCCGGCGCGGGTGAGCATGGCATGAGCGCGGCGACCGCCCGCGTGCTCGACCCAGCGTCCGCCGGGCGCGCGATGGTGGGCGTGCTCGCGATCATGCTGTTCCTGACCCTGCTCGCGGCCGCGGCGGGGATCGGCGCGGCGCGCGGCGCGACCGCGCTGGGGGCGCGGCTGAGCGAGCGCGCCACGGTGCAGCTGACCGACGCCGACCCCGCGGCGCGCGCGGCGGCGGCGGCGCGGGCGCTCGCGGCACTGCGCGCCTCGCCCGCGGTCGCGGGCGCGCGCGCGGTGCCGCGCACCGAGCTGGCGCGGCTGGTCGCGCCCTGGCTCGGCAGCGCGGCGGACGATCCCGATCTGCCGATGCCCGAGCTGATCGACCTCGAGCTCGCCCCCGGCGACGGCGCGCTCGCGGCGGCGCGCGCGGTGCTGGCGCGCGCCGCGCCCGGCGCGGTGATCGACTCGCACGGGGCGGCGGTGGCGCCGCTGGCGCGGCTGCTGCGCGCCGCCGCGGCCCTGGCGATCGGCGCGGCGCTGCTGATGGTGACGGCGAGCGCGGCGGTGGTGGTGCTGGCGGCGCGCGCCGGGCTGGAGTCGCACCGCGCCACGATCGCGGTGATGCACGCGCTCGGCGCGACCGACGCGCAGGTGGGGCGGCTCTTCCAGCGCCGTATAACGCGCGACGCCGCGCTGGCCGCGCTGCTGGCGAGCGCCGGGGCGGGGCTGACCGGGCTGGCGGTGGCGCGACAGCTCGCCGACGGGGTCGGGCCGCTCGGCGGCGCGGTGGCGCTCGGTGGCCAGGGATGGGGCGCGCTGGCGGCGCTGCCGCTGGTCTTCGTCGCCTTCGCCGGCCTCGTGGCGCGCCGCGCGGTCACCCATGCGCTGGCGCGGACGCTGTGATCAAGCGGCTGGTCGCCCTCGTGCTGCTCGGCTGGGCGCTGGGCTTCGCGCTGTTCATGCTGGCGCTGCCGGGCGCGCCCGACGCGAAGCTGCGCACCGACGCCATCGTGGTGCCCACCGGGGCGGCGGGGCGGATCACGCGCGGGCTCGACCTGCTCGAGCAGAGGCGCGCGCGGCGCATGCTGGTGACCGGCACCGCGCCGGGCGTCACCCGCGCCGACCTCGCGCGGATCAGCGGCCATGCCGCGACCTTCGCCTGCTGCGTCGATCTCGGCGCCGAGGCGGTCGACACGCGCGGCAACGCCGAGGAGACCGCCGCCTGGGTCCGGGCGCACGGCTATCGCTCGATCCGCCTGGTCACCTCGGACTGGCACGCGCGCCGCGCCGCGCTCGAACTCGCCGCGTCGCTCGGCGGCGACGTCAGCGTCGCGGTGGAGGGCGTGCCGAGCGAGCCGACGCTGGCCCAGGCGGTCAACGAGTATAACAAGCTGCTGCTGCGCGGCGCGGTACTGGGTTGGGAGCGGGTGAGACGGTGAGCGCGCTGAGGTCCTGGCTCTTCCGGCTGGTGTTCTACGCCGGCTCGGTGCCGATCGTGCTGGTGGTGCCGATCGTCGCGCTGTTCGGCCAGCGCGCGATGGTGCCCTACGCGCACGTCTGGTCATACTATCACCGCTGGGCGACGCGCGCTCTGCTCGGGGTGCGCACGCGCTTCGAGGGGACGCTGCCGGAGGGGCCGGTGCTCTACGCCGCCAAGCACGAGGCGATGTACGAGACGGTCGAGCTGCAGCCGTTGCTGCGGGGCCCGGCGGTGGTGCTCAAGCGCGAGCTGTGGAACATCCCCTTCTGGGGCTGGGCGACGCGGGTGTACGGCGCGATCCCGGTCGACCGCGACGCCTCGGCGGCGGCGCTGCGGCAGCTGGTGCGCGACGCGAAGGTGGCGCGCGCGGCGGGCCGCTCGGTGATCGTCTACCCCGAGGGCACGCGCGTGCCGCACGGCGAGCGGCCGCCGCTGCGCTCGGGTTTCGCCGGTCTGTACAAGGCGCTGGGCTATCCGGTGGTGCCCATCGCGCTCGACAGCGGGCGGCTGGGGCTGCGAAGCGGCACGGTGACGCCGGGCGAGGTGACGGTGCGGCTGGGAGAGCCGATCCCGCCGGGCCTGCCGCGCCGCGAGATCGAGGCACGGGTGCACGCCGCGATCAACGCGCTGAACGCCGGCGCCGCGGCGTGACCTCGTGAACGCCGCGGCCAGCGTCAGCCCGGCCGAGGCGGGCGGAACCGTCCGTCCGGCGCCGCCACGGGCGCTCAGTCGACGCGCATGGCCTCCGCCGCGAGCGCCTCGGCCTCGATCAGCAGCGAGTCGTCGGCGCTGCCCGTCGCCACCTTCTCGCGCCCGATCAGCGTCAGCACCGGCACCGCCAGCGGCGTGACGCGCGGCAGGTCGACATGGACCATCGTGTCCGCGGCGCGGTCGAGCAGGTCGGCGAGCCGGCCGACGTCGGTCATCCGCGCGCGCGCGTCCGCCCAGGCCGCCTCGAGCAGCACGTGGCCGGGCTCGTACTGGCGCAGCACGTCGTAGATCAGGTCGGTCGAGAAGGTCACCTGCCGCCCGGTCTTGCGCTTGCCCGGGTGCTGGCGCTCGACCAGCCCACCGATCACCGCCACCTCGCGGAAGGCGCGCTTGAGCAGATGCGAGCGTTCCACCCACTCGACGAACTCATGCTCCAGGATATCGGCCGAGAACAGCGCCGCGGGATCGGTCACCTTCTCCAGCCCGTAGCAGGCGATCGCGTAATCGTTGGCGACGAAGCCGAGCGGCTTGAGCCCGAGCGTTTCCATCCGCTTGGTCACCAGCATGCCGAGCGACTGGTGCGCGTTCCACCCCTCGAAGCTGTAGGCGACCATATAGTGGCGCCCCTCGCGCGGGAAGGTCTCGACCAGCAGCTGCTCGGGCGCGGGCAGCGTCGAGCGGCGCGACTGGATCTCGAGCCAGTCGCGCACGTCGGCGGGGAAGCGATGCCACTCGCCCGGCTCGGCGAGGAAGCGGCGCACGCGTGAGGCGAGGTTGGTCGAGAGCGGCATGCGGCTGCCGCCGTAGGTGGGGATGCGCGCCGGGCGGCTGGTGGCGCGGACGATCAGATCCTCGGTGTCGATCTTCTCGACCTCGAGGCTCAGCCCGGCGAAGAAGAAGGTGTCGCCGTGGCTGAGCGTCGCGGCGAAGCCTTCCTCCACCTTGCCGAGCGCGCGCCCGTTGCGGAAGCGCACCTTGAGCATCGTCGCCTCGACGATGATCCCGGCGTTGAGCCGATGCTGCGCGACGAAGCGCGGGTGGCTGACGCGCCACGTCCCGTCGGTGTCCTGCGTCAGCCGCTTGAAGCGGTCGTACGCCTTGAGCGAGTAGCCGCCGTCTCGGATGAAGCCGAGCACGCGCTCGAACAATTCGTCGCTCAGCGCGGAGTAAGGCAGCGCCGAGCGCACCTCCGCCAGCATCGCGCGCTGGTCGAACGGCGCGGCGCAGGCGCAGGCCATCAGATGCTGCGCCAGCACGTCGAGCGCGCCCATGCGGAACAGGTCGGGGTCGAGCTCGCCCGCCTCGACCGCGTCGAGCGCGGCGCGCGCCTCGAGATATTCGAAGCGGTTGCCGGGCACGACGATCGCCTCGCTCGGCACGTCGAGGCGGTGGTTGCTGCGCCCGATCCGCTGCAGCAGCCGCGACGAGCCCTTGGGGGCGCCCATCTGGATCACGCAGTCGACGTCGCCCCAGTCGACCCCCAGGTCGAGGCTGGCGGTGGCGACCAGCGCGCGCAGCCTCCCCGCCGCCATGGCGCCCTCCACCTTGCGACGCGCCTCTTTCTCCAGGCTGCCGTGATGGATCCCGATCGGCAGCTGCATCGCGTTGGCCTTCCACAGGTCCTGGAAGATCAGCTCGGCGAGGCTGCGGGTGTTGCAGAAGACGATCGAGGTCCGGTGCGTCTCGATCTCGGCCATCACCTGCTCGGCGGCGTAGCGGCCCGAGTGGCCTGCCCAGGGCACGCGGTCCTCGGGCAGCAGGATGGCGATGTCAGGGTCGGGGCCGGGCTCGCCCTCGACCAGCGCGACCTGGTCGATGTCGCCGTCCGGCGCGAGCCAGGCGCGATAGCCGTCGGGGTCGGCGACGGTGGCGGAGAGCGCGACGCGGCGGCACGCCGGCGCGATCGTCTGAAGCCGCGCCATGCACAGCGCGAGCAGGTCGCCGCGCTTGCCGGTGGCGAAGGCATGGACCTCGTCGACCACGATCGCGCGCAGCCCGGCGAACATCGTGAAGCTGTCGGGGTAGCTCAGCAGCAGCGACAGCGACTCGGGCGTGGTCAGCAGGATCTGCGGCGGCCGCACGCGCTGGCGCGCCTTGCGGTCGGACGGCGTGTCGCCGGTGCGGGTCTCGACGCGGATGTCGGCGCCCATCTCGTCGATCGGCGTGACGAGGTTGCGCTGGATGTCGACCGCCAGCGCCTTGAGCGGCGAGACGTAGAGCGTGTGCAGCCCCTCGGTCGGCGTCTCGATCAGCTCGGCGAGCGTCGGCAGGAAGCCGGCGAGCGTCTTGCCCGCGCCGGTCGCGGCGATGAGCAGGGCATGGCGGCCGGCGCGCGCCTCGTCGAGCATGGCGAGCTGGTGCCGGCGCGGCTGCCACCCGCGGCGCGCGAACCAGTCGGAGAGGAGCAAGGGGAGCGCGGCCAAGGTGGGCCAGATGTAGCGACGCGCCGGGGTGGGGCAAGGTGCGCTACCGCTGCCCGCCCGCCCCCGCCCCGCGCGTCACGGCGTGCGCGCGCGGTCCTCCGCCGACTGCTCCTTGTAGAGTGCGCGCGTCGCCTCCTCGGTGCGCGCCTCCTCGTGGCGGCTGCGGCGGTTGCGCAGGATCGCGAACAGCAGCGCCGCGACCAGGATGATCGGCCCCCCGATCACCACGAAGCTCCACAGGCCGTCGCCCGCCATGTCACTCTCCGTCCGCTGTTTCTTTCCCATGGCCAACGTCCCCGCGGTGAACTTCGATCCGCTGCCGCGGTTGTTCCGCCATGGCGACTCGCGCACCGACGCTCGGCGACTGGCTCGAGCCGCACCCCAACGGCATCTACGTCCGCCCGGCCGACGCCTGGATCGATCCCTCCACGCCCGAGCCGCGCGCGCTCGTCACCCACGGCCACGCCGATCACGCGCGCGGCGGCCACGGTGAGGTCTGGGCCACCCCCGAGACGCTCGCGATCATGGCGGCGCGCTACGGCGAGCAGAGCGGGCGAGCGGTGGCCTATGGCGAGACGATCCGGCTCGGCGACGTCGACGTCGGCTTCGTTCCCGCGGGCCACGTGCTCGGCTCGGCGCAGATCGTGCTCGATCATCGCGGCGAGCGGGTCGTCGTCTCGGGCGATTACAAGCGCCGCGCCGACCCGACCTGCGCGCCGTTCGAGCCGGTGGCGTGCGACGTCTTCGTCACCGAGGCGACCTTCGGGCTGCCGGTCTTCCGCCACCCCGACACCGGCGACGAGATCGACAAACTGCTCGAGCGGCTCCACGCCAACCCCGAGCGCTGCGTCGTCGTGGGCGCCTATGCGCTGGGCAAGGCGCAGCGCGTCATCGCCGAGCTGCGCGCGCGCGGGCATGCGGCGCCGATCTACCTCCACGGCGCGCTCCAGCGGCTGTGCGACCTGTACGAGGAGCTGGGCGTGCGGCTGGGCGAGCTGCGCCCCGCCACCGGCGCGGCGAAGGCGGAGATGGCGGGGCACGTGGTGATGTGCCCGCCCTCGGCGCTCAACGACCGCTGGGCGCGCCGCCTGCCCGACCCGATCACCGCGATGGCGAGCGGCTGGATGCGCGTACGCCAGCGCGCGCGGCAGAAGAACGTCGAGCTGCCGCTGATCCTCTCCGACCACGCCGACTGGGACGAGCTGACCGCGACGCTGAGCGAGATCGCGCCGAGGGAGGTGTGGGTGACGCACGGCCGCGAGGAGGCCTTGGTCCACTGGTGCATGACGCGCCAGATCCGCGCACGCGCGCTGGCGCTGTCGGGCTTCGAGGACGAGGACGACTGAGGGAGGCCATACTGCCTCCCCCTCGTGTTCGCGCGGACGCGGGAAGCCAGGGTCGCGCCGACTTACCTGGCGTCGCTCCTACTCCGCCCGGCCCGCACGGCGGCGCGCGGCCATCACACGCCACCTTGCTCCGACCGCCGGACGCCCATTAGACAGCGAGGCTCACGTAAAAATTTGGGGGAACCTCATGCGCCTCGGTCTCGCCGCCACCCTGCTCGCCGCCGCCGCCCTGCCCGCCGCCGCGCAGGAGAAGGACGCCGCGCCCGCCAGGCCCGCCGCCAAGACCAACGCCGAGGCGCAGAAGGCCGCGGTCGAGGGCGCCTATGCCAACGCGCCGGTCGAGGAGCGCGAGGAGCGCTCCAAGGGCGTGGTGACGGTCGGCGGCCGCAAGCTCGGCTACACCGCCACCGCCGGCACGCTGACGCTGCGCGACCTCGAGGGCAAGCCGACCGCCTCGATGTTTTACACCGCCTACACGCTCGACGGCACCAGGCCGGGGACGAGGCGGCCGATCACCTTCTTCTACAACGGCGGGCCGGGCAGCCCGACCTTCTGGCTCCACATGGGCTCGTTCGCGCCGGTGCGGCTGCAGACCGGCAACCCCGAGTTCATCCGCCCCGCGCCCTACGACTTCGGTCCCAACCCCAACACCCTGCTTGACAAGACCGACATGGTGTTCCTCGACGCGATCGGCGCGGGCTACTCGCGCCCGCTCGGCGACATGAAGCCCGGCGCCTTCTACGGCGTCGACGAGGACGCGGACGCCTTCGCCAAGGCGATCCTGCGCTACGCCACGAAGTACGGCCGGTGGAACTCGCCCAAGTTCATCTTCGGCGAGAGCTACGGCACCTTGCGCTCGGGCGCGCTGGCCTATCAGCTGCAGGACCGCGGCATGGCGCTCAACGGCGTGGTGCTGCTCAGCTCGATCATGAACTACGGCTATCGCCAGCCCGGGCTCGACCAGGTGTACCTCAACTATCTGCCGAGCTACGCCGCGACCGCCTGGTATCACAACCGGCTGGCGAACCGCCCCGCCGACGTCGCCACGATCGTCCAGCAGGCGCGCGACTTCGCGGTCGGCCCCTATATGTCGGCGTTGGCCAAGGGGCAGAATATCTCCGATGCCGAGCGCGACCAGGTGGCGCAGCGGATGAGCGAGCTGATCGGCCTGTCGCCCGACTTCATCCGCCGTGCCAACCTGCGGATCGACCTGCCGCGCTTCCAGAAGGAGCTGCTGCGCGGCACGCGCCAGACGGTCGGGCGCTTCGACTCGCGCTACATCGGCACCGACAGCGACGCGGCGGGGGAGCGCCCGGAGACCGACGTCTCGTCCGACGCGATCTCGGGCGCGTTCATCGCCACCTTCACCGACTATGTGACGCACCAGCTCGGCTACAAGACCGACATGCCCTACCGCCTCTCCGCGCGCGACGCGGCGGGCTGGACGTGGAACTGGAAGCACGAGTCGCCGCTGCGTGGGGCAGGGCCGCAGAACAACCCCAACACCGCGGTCGACCTCGCCGCGGCGATGCGCGCCAACCCCTATCTCCAGGTGCTGTCGATGAACGGCTGGTACGACATGGCGACGCCGTTCTTCGGCACCGAGAACGACCTCGGCCACATGATGCTGGAGCCGAGCCAGCGCGGCAACCTGCGCTTCGTCTACTATCCCGCCGGGCACATGACCTATCTCAACCCCGCGGCGCTGGTCGCGATGAAGCGCGACCTGTCGGACTGGTACGACCGCGCGCTCGCGGTCGCGCGCTCGGACGCGCCGCCCGCGCGCGGATCGGTGTCGGCGGCGGAGGGGCCGGGGCAGTCGCCGAACTGAGCGCCCGCCCGCGCCGATCGCCTCGCGGGTCCGGTCCGGCTCATCGGAACGATCGGCGTGCTCCGGCGAGCGCGGGAGCACGGGTCCGCTCGCACCGGTCGGACCCTAAGCGGCGGCCGTGCCCCCGAGGACGGCGCACTTACAGCGGGTTGCCGTCCCCGTCGCGGAGCACCTCGCGCCGGCCGACATGGTCGGGGCGGCTCACCACGCCCTCCTTCTCCATCCGCTCGATCAGCCGCGCCGCCGAGTTGTAGCCGATCCGCAGCTGGCGCTGGAGCCAGGAGGTCGACGCCTTCTGGCTGCCGCACACGATCGCCACCGCGGCGCGATACTGCTGGTCCTCGGCCGAGTCCTCGCCGGTCGGCGCGCCCTCCAGCGCGAAGCTCTCGGCGGGCTCCTCGGTGACCGACTCGATATAGTCGGGCTGACCCTGCGCGCGCCAATGGTCGGTCACCGCGCGCACCTCGTCGTCGCTGACGAACGGGCCGTGGACGCGGACGATGCCCTTGCCGCCGGGCATGTAGAGCATGTCGCCGCGCCCGAGCAGCTGCTCGGCGCCCTGCTCGCCGAGGATGGTGCGCGAGTCGATCTTGCTGGTGACGTGGAAGGAGATGCGTGTCGGCAGGTTGGCCTTGATCACGCCGGTGATGACGTCGACCGAGGGGCGCTGCGTCGCCATGATCAGGTGGATGCCCGCGGCACGCGCCTTCTGCGCCAGCCGCTGGATCAGGAACTCGACCTCCTTGCCCGCGGTCATCATCAGGTCGGCGAGCTCGTCGACGATGACGACGATCTGCGGCAGCACGTCATAGTCGAGCTGCTCCTCCTCGTAGACCGGCTGGCCGTTCTCGCCGTAGCCGGTCTGCACGCGGCGGCCGAGCGGCGCGCCCTTGGCGCGCGCGGCGCGGACCTTCTCGTTGAACGAGGCGAGGCTGCGGACCCCGACCGAGGACATCTGGCGGTAGCGGTCCTCCATCGTCTCGACCGCCCATTTGAGCGCGCGCACCGCCTTGGCCGGGTCGGTCACGACGGGCGAGAGCAGGTGCGGGATGTCGTCGTACATGCTCAGCTCGAGCATCTTCGGGTCGATCATGATCATGCGGCACTGGTCGGGCGTGAGCCGGTACAGCAGCGACAGGATCATGCCGTTGAGGCCGACCGACTTGCCCGAGCCGGTCGTGCCCGCGACCAGCAGGTGCGGCATCGGCGCCAGATCGGCGATGACGGGATCACCGGCGATGTTCTTGCCCAGGATCACGGGGAGCTGCGCCGACTGGTCCTCGAACGCCTGGCTCGCCACCAGCTCGTGCAGCGAGACCATCTCGCGCCTGGCATTGGGCAGCTCGATGCCGATCACGGTGCGCCCGGGGATCGTCGCGACGCGCGCCGAGATCGCCGACATGTTGCGCGCGATATCGTCGGCGAGCGAGATCACGCGCGTCGCCTTGATGCCGGGCGCGGGCTCGAGCTCGTACATCGTCACGACGGGGCCGGGGCGCACCTCGGTGATGTTGCCCTTGACGTTGAAGTCGTCGAGCACGGTCTCGAGCAGCCGCGCGTTGCGCTCCAGCGCCGCCTTGTCGACCGGGTTGTTCTGGTTGGCGGGCGAGGGGGTGAGCAGGTCGAGCCCCGGCAGCGTGTAGCTGTCGCGCAGGTCGAGCCGCTGCTGCGGCTTGGGCCGCGCCGCGGAGGGCGCCAGCGTGCGGTCGCTGATGACGGGCGCGGGGCGATCGTTGGGCTCGGCCACCGCGCGCGGCGCGGGGCGGCGCGCCGGCGCGGGGGCGTCGGCGGTGTCGAACGGCGCGTCGACGTCGTCGCGCCCGTCGTCGGCGTCGCCGCGCGCGCGCCGCAGCCCCCCGCGCGGCGCGAGCCGCGCGAAGTCGATCTCCAGGCTTCGACCCCACAGGAACGCGCCGCCGACGCCGCTGACCACGCCGAGCGCGACCACGCCCCACCAGCGCACCTGCGCGTCGCCGACCAGCCCGAGCGCCCAGCGCGTCGCCGCGACCACGCCCAGCCCGACCGCGCCGCCCCAGCCGAACGGCAGCGCGGGCACCGCGCCCGGTGCGGCGCAGCCGAGCGCGACCGCCATCAGCGCCACCGCCACCGCGGTGCCGCGCAGCATCCGCGGCCACGCGCCCGCGGGCTGCTCGCGCCACAGCCGCGCCGCCACCAGCGGCGCCACCGGCAGCAGCAACGCCACCGCCGGGCCGAAGAGCGTCAGCGCGAGGTCGGCGAACCAGGCCCCCGGCGCGCCGAGCAGATTGCCGCCGACCCCGCCCGCGGCGGTGTTGAACGCGGCGTCGCTCGGGCGGTAGCTGGCCAGCGCCAGCGCCATCGCCAGCGTGAGCGCGACCAGCGCCACCGCGACGATCAGCGCGCCGCTGCGCCGCGCCCCCGCCTTCACCGTCTCGCGCCACAGCGGCGCGTCGGCCCTGCTCGCCATGCTTGCTTCCGTCCTCAACGATGTCCGAGATGCCCGGCGCTCATTGTCCGCCGCCGGCGAGTCCGCGTCAAGAGAGCCGGCCTTTCCCGCCCGCGCGCGACCCTGTAGGGCAGCGCCATGGACCACGCAGACGTGCTCATCCTCGGCGGCGGGCTGGTCGGCAGCGCGCTCGCGGTCGCGCTCGACCGCCACGGCCTCTCCGCCATCGTCGTCGATCCCGCCGACCCGTCGGTGATGCTCGCGGACGGCTTCGACGGCCGCGCCTCGGCGGTGGCGAGCGCGAGCCACCGCATGCTCGACGCGATCGGGGTGGGCGAGGCGCTGCGCGGCAAGGGCTGCCCGATCCGCCATATCCGCGTGAGCGACGGGCTGGCGCCCGGCAAGCTCGACTTCGTGCCCGCGCCCGAGGATGCCGCGCTCGGCACGATGTACGAGAACCGGCTGCTGCGGCGCGCGCTCTACGACGCGGTCAGCGCCGCGTCGCGGGTCGACCTCCGCATGGGCACGCGCGCGACGACGGTCGAGCGCGACCAGGACGGCGTGCGCGCGACCCTGTCCGACGGGCGCACGGTCACCGCCGACCTGCTCGTCGCCGCCGAGGGGCGCCGGTCACCGACCCGCGAGGCGGCGGGGATCGCGGTGGCGCGCTGGCAGTACCACCACGCCGCGATCGTCGGCGCGTTCCACCACGCGCGCGACCATGAGAACGTCGCCTACGAGATCTTCTACCCCGCCGGCCCCTTCGCGCTGCTGCCGCTGCCCGACGACGACATCGGCCATCGCTCGGCGATCGTCTGGACGGTCGCGGCAGACCAGGCGGCGGGGATGCTCAAGCTGGGCGACCGCGGCTTCCTCGCCGAGGCCGAGAAGAGCATGGGCGGCTTCCTCGGCGCGCTGTCGCACGCCAGCCCGCGCGCGAGCTACCCGCTGGGCTTCCACCACGCCGCGCGCGTGACGGGCACGCGGCTGGTGCTGGTGGGCGACGCGGCGCACGGCATCCACCCGATCGCGGGCCAAGGGGTCAACCTCGGCTATCGCGACGTCGCCGCGCTGGTGGAGGTGCTGGTCGAGGGGCGGCGGCTCGGTCTCGACGCGGGCGACGCGCAGCTGCTGCGCCGCTACGAGGCGTGGCGCGGGCTCGACACCTTCATGGTGGCGGCGGCGACCGACACGCTGACGCGGCTGTTCGGGATACCGGGCAAGGCGGCGAGCGCGGTGCGCCGGTTCGGCATCGGCGCGGTCGACCGGATCCCGCCGCTCAAGGACCGTTTCATGAGCGAAGCACGCGGCGAGAGCGGCGACCTGCCCAAGCTGCTGATGGGCGCGACGGTCTAGGCCGACGCTCGGTCAGGAGTCACCCTCACCCTTCCGGCGCTGCGCGCCACCCTTCCCCTCCCGCTGGGAGAGGGGAGGGTGAGGATGGCGCCACCTATCGTCCCCACCCACCCTCAGAACTGGTGCCCGGTCCGGTCGCGCTTGGTCGCGAGATAGCGCTCGTTGTGCGGGTTGGCGGGCAGGGCGTGGGGCACGCGCTCCACCACCGTCACCCCCGCGGCCTCGAGCCCCGCGACCTTGGCGGGGTTGTTGGTCAGCAGCCGCACGCGCTCCTGTCCGAGCAGCACCAGCATCCGCGCCGCCACGCCGAAGTCGCGCGCGTCCACCGCGAAGCCGAGCCGCGTGTTGGCGTCGACCGTGTCATAGCCCTGGTCCTGCAGCGCATACGCGCGCAACTTGTTGACCAACCCGATGCCGCGCCCCTCCTGGCGCAGGTAGAGCAGGATGCCCCAGCCGGCGGCGCGGATACGGTCGATCGCGGCGTGGAGCTGCGGGCCGCAGTCGCATTTGAGGCTGCCGAGCACGTCCCCCGTCAGGCACTCGCTGTGCAGCCGCACCAGCGGCGGCACGCCGGTCGGCTGGCCGATCAGCAGCGCGACATGCTCGTCGGCGCTCTCGGGCGAGCGGAAGGCGACGATCTCGGCGTCCTCCGCCCGCGCCACCGGCAGCCGCGCGCGCACGGCGATCGAGAGTCGGGTGGCGTCCTCGTGCGCGTCGATCGCGGCCACGTCGATCGCGACCGCCGGCTCGGCCGCGGCGGTGAAGAAGGCGGGGAGCAGTCCTGCCACGCGCGCCAGCCGCAGCGCCGCGGCGGCGGCGACCGGGCTGGCCAGCTCGGCGGTGCGGAACGGGCCCTTGAGCGGGGTGGCGAGGTCGAGCTGCGGGTCCGCCAGCGCGGTGGCGAGCGCCATGTCGAACCAGGGCGCGCGCTCGATCAGCACGGGCAGGTCGGGCGCGGCGGACTCGCGCTGGTTGGTCAACGTCAGCGTCTCGGCGCGCCCGGCCGAGATCAGGATCGCATAGTCGTCGCCCGGGGCGAAGGCGGCGAGCCGCGCGGCGTCGGCGGTCTCGACCGCGAGTAGCACCAGCGCCGGCTCGCCGGGCGCGTGGAGCGCGACCGGCCAGCCGCGGCGCATCGCGTCGATCGCGCGCGCCGCGTCGCGCGGGTCGGCGCTGGCACCGCTCACCAGGCGAACTCGGTCATGATCGGCACGTGGTCGCTCGGCTTGAGCCAGCTGCGGCAATCCTCGTGGACGATGTGCGACGTGGCCGTCCGCGCGACGTCGGCGGTGGCCCACATATGGTCGAGCCGGCGGCCGCGATCGTTCCTGGTCCAGTCGGGCGAGCGATAGCTCCACCAGGTGTGGAGCCGCGCCGGCGCGGGGTGGAAGTGGCGCCCCAGATCGACCCAGTCGTTCGAGGCGCGCAGCCGCTCGAGCGCCTCGACCTCCACGGGCGTGTGGCTCACCACCTTGAGCAGCGCCTTGTGGCTCCACACGTCGCTCGGCAGCGGCGCGATGTTGAAGTCGCCGGTGAGGATCGTCGGCACGTCCAGCGTCTCGGACCAGCGCGTCATCCGCTCGACGAAGTCGAGCTTCTGGCCGAACTTGGGGTTCACCTCGCGGTCGGGCACGTCGCCGCCCGCCGGCACGTAGACGTTCTCCAGCCGGACGCCGCCGGGCAGCCGCACCCCGAGGTGGCGCGCCTCGCGGTTGGCCTGCCAGTCGAGCCGCTCGTCCGCCTCGATCGGCACGCGACTGACGATCGCGACGCCGTGGTGCATGCGCTGGCCGTTGAGCAGGACGTGCTCGTAGCCGAGCGCGCGGAAGGCCGCGACGGGGAAGTCGGGGTCGATGACCTTGGTCTCCTGCAGGCACAGGATGTCGGGGGCGGCCTCGCGGAGGAAGCGCTCGACGATGTCGAGGCGGAAGCGGACCGAGTTGATGTTCCAGGAGACGATCTTCACGCGCGCGACATAGGCGGTCGAGTGCGCCGCGGGAAGCGCCCGACGCCCGTCTCGGCGCGGCCCGCGAACGAGAGAGGCCCAGAACGTGAAAGGCCCCCGCTCCGGGGGCATGGAGCGAGGGCCGACACAGCGTTCATCACGCAAGCGGGGGAGAAGGGCTCAGGGCAACAGGGGGAAAATCCCCGAGGCGTCCGCCCCCACGCCCTTCATTTAGGACAATTAAGCTGTCGGTCAGATGAACGGGTTGGAAAAATTCGTCAGCCGTTGCGGCCGCGGCGGCGGGGGTCGGTCCAGCGGAAGGCGCCGTCGCTCACCGGCGCGTTGAACTTCTGCCCGCTCAGCCGGATCGTGGTGCGGTTGCCCTGGCTGTCGAGCGCGACCCAGCCCTGGAGCATCAGCCCCGCCGGCGCCGCGGCGTCGCGCGCGAACACCATCGTGATGCGGCCGAACTCGGGGTGCTTGGGATCGTTCGCCTCGACCGAGAGCACGTCGGGGTTGGGCGAGGGGACCACCCTGGCATAGCGCGAGATGTCGCGGCTGGGATCGATCAGCACGCCCAGCGGCGAGTTGCCGATCGGCCAGCGCTGCACCTGCTTCACCGAATAGTCGATGAAGGTGAACGCCTTGCCGTCGCTGACGATGAGCAGCGGCACCCCCTTCTCATATTGGAAGCGGATTTTGCCGGGCTTCTTGAGCGTCAGCACGCCGGTCAGCACGCGACCGTCGCGATCGGTCTGGCTGAAATTGGCGGTCATGGTCTCGGCCGCGGTCAGGAAGCGCTGGACCGCGGCGAGATCGTTGCCCTGCGCGGCGGCCGGTGCGGCGACGATCGCGATCGCCGCCAGCGGCACGGTGAATATACGCATCGTCACTCCGTTGTCAGGCCGGCGCGAGACTGACGCGACGGCGTTGAACGCGCTGTGAACCCGGCGCGATCCGCTCACCCGAGCAGTGTCACCAGCCCCGGCGTGTTCTCGGCGCCGACCCAGCCCTCGTAGATCATCTTGCCCGCGACGAAGAGGATCACGGCGAGGCCGACATAGGCGATCCAGCGGTAGCGATCGATGATCCGCGCGATGAAGTTCGCGGCGAGTCCCATCAGCGCGACCGACAGCAGCAGGCCGACGACGAGGATGCCGGGATGCTCGCGCGCCGCACCGGCGACCGCGAGCACGTTGTCGAGACTCATCGACACGTCGGCGACCGCGACCGCCCAGGCGGCGCCGACGAAGCTGCGCGCGGGCGCCACCGCGGCGTCGCCGTTGCCCTCGGCGTCGGGCTGGTGACCGTCGGCGCGAATCTCGCGCCAGAACTTCCAGCTGACCCACAGCAGCAGCAGGCCGCCCGCGAAGATCAGGCCGACGATCCCCATCAACCAGGTGACGATCAGCGCGAAGAAGATGCGTAGCACCAGCGCGGCGCCGATGCCGATCAGGATCACCTTCTTGCGCTGGTCGGAGGGCAGGCCCGCGGCGAGCGCGCCGACGACGATCGCGTTGTCACCCGCCAGCACCAGGTCGATCATCAGCACCGAGCCGAAGGCCGCGAGCGCGGCGGGGTCGGAGAGGTTCGAGAAATCGGCGACGATATGCTGCCAGATGTCGCCGAGCGAGCCCGGTCCCTGCGGCGCGGCGGCCGCCCCCGCGGCGGCCAGCATGGCGATCAGGCTCACTTAGTCAGTCTCCTGGAGATACGAGCGGGCGGCACGTCGTGACAACGCGCCGCCCGGCCAAAGTTATCCTGTGCTAACCGGCGGGAGCTTTCACCCGCCTGTCACGCCCGCGCCGGTGTGACCGGCGCGGGCGCGGCTCACTGGTTCATCGAGTCGAAGAAATCGTCGTTCGTCTTGGAATCCTTCATCTTTCCGAGAAGGAACTCCATCGCGTCGACGGTGCCCATCTGCATCAGGATGCGGCGCAGCACCCACATCTTGCTGAGCTTGTCCTTCTCGACCAGCAGCTCTTCCTTGCGCGTGCCCGACTTGCCGACGTCGATCGCGGGGAAGATGCGCTTGTCGGCGACCTTGCGGTCCAGCACGATCTCGGCGTTGCCGGTGCCCTTGAACTCCTCGAAGATCACCTCGTCCATGCGGCTGCCGGTGTCGATCAGCGAGGTCGAGATGATGGTGAGGCTGCCGCCCTCCTCGATGTTGCGCGCCGCGCCGAAGAAGCGCTTGGGCCGCTGCAGCGCGTTGGCGTCGACGCCGCCGGTCAGCACCTTGCCCGACGAGGGCACCACCGTGTTGTAGGCGCGGCCCAGGCGGGTGATGTTGTCGAGCAGGATCACCACGTCCTTCTTGTGCTCGACCAGGCGCTTGGCCTTCTCGATCACCATCTCGGCGACCTGCACGTGGCGCGTCGCGGGCTCGTCGAAGGTGGAGGAGACCACCTCGCCGATCACCGTGCGCGACATGTCGGTGACTTCCTCGGGGCGCTCGTCGATGAGCAGCACCAGCAGGAACACCTCGGGGTGGTTGTGGCTGATCGCGCGCGCGATGTTCTGCATCATGATCGTCTTGCCGACGCGCGGCGGGGCGACGATGAGGCAGCGCTGGCCCTTGCCGATCGGCACGACGACGTCGAGCACGCGCCCCGACTTGTCTTTGATCGTCGGGTCCTCGATCTCCATCTTGAGCCGCTCGTCGGGGTAGAGCGGCGTCAGATTGTCGAAGTTGACGCGGTGGCGGACGCGGTCGGGATCCTCGAAATTGACCTGGGTGATCTTGACCAGCGCGAAGTAGCGCTCGCCGTCCTTGGGCCCGCGGATCTCGCCCTCGACCGTGTCGCCGGTGCGCAGCCCGTGCTTCCGCACCTGGTTGGGGCTGACGTAGATGTCGTCGGGGCCGGCGAGATAATTGGCCTGCGCCGAGCGGAGGAAGCCGAAGCCGTCGGGCAGCACCTCGATCGTGCCCTCGCCCATGATCTGCTCGCCGTTCTCGGCCTGGACCTTGAGAATGGCGAACATCAGATCCTGCTTACGCAGCGTGGACGCGCCCTCGACCCCCAGCTCCTCGGCGAGCTGCACGAGGTCGGCCGGGGCCTTCTTCTTCAAATCCTTGAGATGCATGTAGACGTGTCCGATGTGCTCGGGAGTGGGGGGAAGCTCGGCCGGCGAAGAATACGCTCGAGATACGAAGCTGTAGAGGAGGCGGGTGGCCGGGACCGGTCACGCCGTGACCGCGAGGTAAGAGTCGGCCGCGGCTTAGTCAAGCCGGCGCGGGCGTCTCAGAACGGCTTCACGATCACCAGGATCACGATCAGCACGGCGGCGATCGCGGGCACTTCGTTCACCAGCCGCAGCGCGCGGTTGGACAGCGTGGCGCGCCCCGCGGCGAGCTTGCGCGCGTAGCCGATCGCCCAGCCGTGATAGCCCGACAGCAGCACCACCAGCGCGATCTTGGCGTGGAGCCAGCCCAGCCCCGGCGTGCCGTCGGCGATGCCGGCGTTGAGCGCGAGCGCGACGCCGAGCAGCCACACGAGGATCATCGCGGGCGTCAGGATGATCGAGCGGAGCTTGCCCTCGCGCTCGACCCAGCGCGCCGCCTCGGCCGGGCCGCCCAGACCTTCCTGATGATAGACGAGGTAGCGCGGCAGCATGAACAGCCCCGCCATCCAGAAGATCACGAAGATGAGGTGCGCCGCCTTCACCCAGTCGTAGGTCGCGCCCAGGAAACCCGCCATGCCCATATGCTGCCCTTACGCGCCGCGCACGCGCGCGACCAGATGCTCGACGTGCGCCACCGGGGTGTGCTGGCCGATGCCGTGGCCCAGGTTGAACACGTGCGGCCGCTCGGGGAAAGCGGCGAGCACGCGGTCGATCCCGGCATCCAGCGCGGCGCCGCCGACGCGGAGCGCGAGCGGGTCGAGGTTGCCCTGCACCGGCAGCCCGGAAGGGAGCACGCGGTCGGCCCAGGCGGGGTCGACCGTCTCGTCGAGCCCGATCGCGTCCACCGCGGTGCCCGCGGCATAGGCGGGGAGCTTGCCGCCCGCGCCCTTGGGGAAACCGATGATCGTCGCGCCCGGCCGTCGCGCGCGCAGCGAGTCGACGATGGCGCGATTGGGCGCGATCACCCAGCGCTCGAACTGCTCGGGCGACAGGCTGCCCGCCCAGCTGTCGAACAGCTGCACCGCCTCGACCCCGGCGTCGAGCTGCGCTGCGAGATAGTCGACCGTCAGCGCGACCACCGCGTCGATGATCGACTCGAAGGCGACGCGGTCGCGATAGGCGAACAGCCGCGTCTCCTCCTGGTCACGGCTGCCCTGGCCCGCGACCATATAGGTCGCCACCGTCCAGGGCGAGCCGGCGAAGCCGAGGAACGTCGTGGCGGGCGGCAGCGCGGCGGCGACGCGACGCACCGTGGCGTAGACCGGGTCGAGCCGAGCGGGCGCTGCCGCGAGGGACTCGAGCGCGGCGTCGATCAGCCGGGGCGCGAGCCGGGGCCCCTCGCCCGCGCCGAAGCTGAGCGCCTGGCCGAGCGCCCAGGGCACCATCAGGATGTCGGAGAAGAGGATCGCGCCGTCGAAGCCGAAGCGGCGGATCGGCTGCAGCGTCACCTCGGCGGCCGCCTCGGGGTCGGTGGCGAGCGCGAGGAAGCCGCCCTTCTCGGCGCGGAGGGCGCGATACTCGGGGAGGTAGCGCCCGGCCTGGCGCATCAGCCAGAGGGGCGGCCGTTCCTGCCGCTCGCCGCGCAGCGCGCGCAACAGCGTCTTGGTCGGCTGGATCGGGGGAGTGGGCACGGGTGAGATCGTCCTCGCCCCCTTCAGATAATAGAATCTCGAAGAAGGATGTTGATGCGGATGGCGCGTGGGTTGCGGTGGCTTAATCCGCCGTCACCGGAAATGCCAACAGCTTGACGGCGCGAGTCCGACGCGGAGCCGGGGATTCGTCACTCCTCGTCCCCGCTATCCACAGGCTGTGGAGGAACCCCGCGGCTGCGGACGAGATTGTGGATCGAATCCGATTCGTCCACCGCCGCGGCGCTCGCTTGGCGGCGCGGGCGAGTTGCGCTAGCGCGCGTCACCATGTTGTCCACAGTTCGATCCCCAGGCGGCTGAGGATGGTGCGCCTCCACCTCCACCTGCTCTCCGACTCCACCGGCGAGACGCTGGAGAACATCGCCAAGGCGGCGCTGGCGCAATATGACGACGTCGAGACGGTGCGGCACTTCTGGCCGATGGTGCGCACCGAGATGCACCTCGACCGCATCCTCCAGGAGATCGCGCAGAACCCGGGGCTGGTGGTGTTCACCCTGGTGAACCCCGCGACGCGCGCCGCGCTGGAGAACCGCTGCCGCGCGCTCGGCCTGCCGACGGTGGCGCCGCTCGACCCGGTCAACGACGCGCTCTCGATGCTGCTCGGCCAGCAGGCCAAGGCCCGCCCGGGCCGGCAGCACGTGCTCGACGCGGCCTATTTCGCGCGCGTCGACGCGATCCAGTTCACCATCGCGCACGACGACGGCATCGCGCACGACGATTGGGAGGAGGCCGACATCGTCCTGGCGGGGGTGAGCCGCTCGTCCAAGACGCCGACCTCGATCTATCTCGCCAACCGCGGCTATAAGACCGCCAACATCCCGATCGTGGTGGAGAGCCCACCCCCGGCCTCGCTGTTCGCGCTCGACTATCCGCTCGTGGTAGGGCTGACGACGAGCGCCGACCGGCTGATCCAGGTGCGCCGCAACCGGCTGCTCTCGCTCAACCAGGCGCCCGAGACCGACTATGTCGACCAGGACGCGGTGGCGCGCGAGATCGCCTTCGCGCGCCGCATCTTCGCCGATAACGGCTGGCCCGTGATCGACGTCACGCGGCGCTCGATCGAGGAGACTGCCGCGGCGATCATCGCGCTGGTCAACGAGCGCCGCGGCACCGCGACGCGCGCGACCGACTGACATGCTGATCCTCGCCTCGCAGAGCGCCTCGCGCACCGCCATGCTGTCCGCCGCGGGCGTGCCCTTCACCGCCGAGCCGGCGCACGCCGACGAGGCCGCGCTCAAGGCGGCGATGACGGGCGCGCGCCCGCGCGACCTCGCGGACGCGCTCGCCGAGCTGAAGGCGCTCAAGGTCTCGGCGCGTCATCCCGGCGCGCTGGTGCTCGGCTCGGACAGCCTCGCGGTGCTCGACGACGGCACCGTGCTCGACAAGCCGACGTCGCGCGACGAGGCGCGCGACCATCTCCGCCGGCTGTCGGGGCGCCACCACGATCTCGTCAGCGCGGCGGTGATCGCGGAAGGGGGCCGCGCGGTGTGGCGGGTGGTCGATTCGGCGCGGATCCTCGTCCGAACCCTCTCCGACCCCTTCATCGAGACCTATCTCGACGCCGAGTGGCCCGCCATCGCGGGCTGCGTCGGCTGCTATCGCATCGAGGGGCCGGGCGTGCAGCTGTTCGCCAAGGTGTCGGGCAGCCAGTTCACGGTGCTGGGCATGCCGCTGCTGCCGGTGCTCGACTATCTCCGCACGCGCGAGGTGCTGCCGACGTGACCACCCCCTATGCCGAGGTGATCGGCGACCCGATCGCGCATTCCAAGTCGCCGCTGATCCATCGCTTCTGGCTCGAGCGGCTGGGGATCGCCGGCGACTATCGCGCCGAGCGCGTCGCGGCCGACGGGCTGGCCGGCTATTTCGCGGCGCGCGCGGCCGACCCCGACTGGCGCGGCTGCAACGTCACCGTGCCCCACAAGGTGGCGGCGCTCGACCATGTCCCCGATCCCGGCGGCGTGCGCGAGTCGATCGGCGCCGCCAATACCGTGTTCCGCGACGGATCGGGTCGGCTCGCCGCCACCAACACCGACGCCGCCGGCTTCCTCTCGCCGATCGCCGACCTCGATCTCGGCGGCGCGGCGGTGACCGTCGTCGGTGCGGGCGGCGCAGCGCGCGCGGTGCTGTTCGCGCTGTCCAAGGTGGGGGTAGGGCGCGTGACCCTGCTCAACCGGACCCCGCTGAAGGCCGCCGCGCTGCTCGCCGGGTTCGGCCTCAAGGGCGACGCGCTGCCGCTCGAGGCGCGGCCGCGCCCCGACACCGCGCTGCTGGTCAACGCCAGCGCGCTCGGCATGGCGGGTCAGCCGCCGCTGTCGCTCGACCTCGCGCCGCTGCCCGAGGACGCGATCGTCTACGACATCGTCTACGCCCCGCTCGAGACCCCGCTGCTCGCCGCCGCGCGCGCGCGCGGGCTCGACACCGTCGATGGGCTGGAGATGCTGATCGGCCAGGCCGCGCTCGCCTTCGAGCTGTTCTTCGGCGCCGCGCCGCCGCGCGAGGACGACGACGCGCTGCGCGACCTGCTGCTGGCGTGAGCGCGCGATGATCGTGCTCGGGCTCACCGGCTCGATCGGCATGGGCAAGACCACGGTCGCGCACATGTTCGCCGAGGCGGGCGTGCCGGTGTTCGACGCCGACGCGGTGGTCCACCGGCTGCAGGGGCCCGGGGGCGCGTTGGTCGCGGCGATCGCGGCGCGCTTCCCCGGGACGACCGGTCCGGCGGGGGTCGACCGTGTCGCGCTCGGCGCCGCGGTGCTGGGGGACAAAGTCGCGCTGCGCGACTTGGAGGCGATCGTCCACCCCGCGGTCGCGGCCGAGCGCGCCGACTTCCTCGCGCGCCACGCCGCCGCGTCGCTGGTGGTGCTCGACGTGCCGCTGCTGTTCGAGACCGGCGGCGACGCCGCGGTCGACCAGGTCGCGGTGGTATCGGCCGCACCGGCGGTGCAGCGCGCGCGCACGCTCGCCCGCCCCGGCATGACCGCGGCCAAGCTCGACTCGATCCTGGCGCGCCAGCTGCCCGACGCGGAGAAGCGCAAGCGCGCCGACGCGGTGATCGCCACCGACGTGCCGCTGGCCGATACCCGCGCCGCGGTGCTGCGCCTGATCGCTTGCGCGCGCGCCGCGGCGGGCCGATAACCACCTCATGCGCGAGATCGTCTTCGACACCGAGACCACGGGGCTGAGCTTCGCCGGCGGCGACCGGATGGTGGAGATCGGCTGCGTCGAGCTGGTCAATCGCTGCGAGACCGGGCGCACCTTCCACGCTTATTTCCACCCCGAGCGCGACATGCCCGAGGAGGCCGCGCGCATCCACGGTCTGCGCATCGACTTCCTCGCCAAGCACCCGGTGTTCGCGCTCGGCGTCGAGGCGCTGCTCGACTTCATCGGCGACGCGCCGCTGATCGCGCACAACGCCGGGTTCGACTTCTCCTTCCTCAACGGCGAGCTCGAGCGCTGCGGTCGCAGCGCGGTGTGCCGCTCGCGCATGGTCGACACGCTCCAGCTCGCGCGCACGCGCCATCCCGGCGCCAAGCACACGCTCGACGCGCTGTGCAACCGCTACGGCATCGACCGCTCGCACCGCGTGCTGCACGGCGCGCTGCTCGACGCGCAGCTGCTCGCTCAGGTCTATGTCGAGCTGCAGGGCGGCCGCCAGATCGGGCTGGGGCTGGTGAGCGAGCCGATCATGGTCGCCGCCGCGACCGCCGGCGCCGCGCCGACCCCGGCGCGCGCGCGCCCGCCGCGGCTCTTTTCGGCGAATGCGGCGGAACTGGCCGCGCACGCCGCGTTTCTGAAGGGGGTCAGCGAACCCCTTTGGGGGGCCGACGCGTCCGGATGACGCGCTTAGCACCAGCCGGACGGGGGCTCGACCGGCAACGATGGAGAAGAGATGATGGATATCCGGGTATCAGGTCACCAGGTGGCGATCGGCGACGCGCTGAAGGCCCATGTGCAGGACCGGCTCCAGGGTATCGCCGACAAATATTTCGCGCGCGCCATCTCGGCCGAGACCACCTTCGGCAAGGGCCCGCACGACAACGGCTTCACCTGCGACATCGTCGCGCACGTCACGCGCGGTCTGGTGCTCAAGGGGCGTCACGACGCGCATGACGCGCATCTGTCGTTCGACGGCGCCGCCGAGAAGATCGACAAGCAGCTGCGCCGCTACGTCCGCCGCCTCAAGGACCGCACCCCCGCGCACGCCGCGGTGGAGGCCGAGCAGGACCGCAACGGCTATGACAATGCGGGCTATACGCTCTTCGCCGAGTCGGCCGACGAGGACGAGGCGGGCGACGCGCCGCTGGTGATCGCGGAGACCCGCGTCGACGTGCCCGAGGCGAGCGTGTCCGACGCGGTGATGATGCTCGACCTGCGCAACACCCAGGCGCTGCTGTTCCGCAACGCCGGGACGGGCTCGTACAACATGGTCTATCGCCGCGGCGACGGTACGATCGGATGGGTCGAGCCGCAGCGCGCTGGCTGAGGCGCGCGCGGCCACCTACTTGGCATCGATCATGGCTACTGACCTGAGCGACCTGCTCGTGCCCGAGCTCGTCGTCGTGGGACTGCCCGCGGCGTCGAAGAAGGCCCTCTTCACCCAGCTCGGCGCGCTCGCCGCGCCCTGGGTGGGGCTGGACGCGCGCGCGATCGCCGACGGGCTGGCCGCGCGCGAGCGGGAAGGGTCGACCGGCTTCGGCGGCGGGATCGCGATCCCGCACGCGCGGCTCGCGGGGATGAAGCGGGTCGCGCTGATCGTGGCGCGGCTGGCACAGCCGATCGGCTTCGCCGCGGTGGACGACGTCGCGGTCGACGTGGTCGCGGCGATGCTCTCCCCGCCGCAGGCCGGTGGCGCGCACCTCAAGGCGCTGGCGCGCGTGGCCCGGCGCTTCCGCGACCGGACGCTCGTCGCGAAGCTGCGCGGCGCCGGCTCGCCCGACGCGATCTACGCGTTGCTCACCGCGGACGAGACGCGTGACGCGGCCTGAGGGCGCGGCGGCGCATCACCGCGCGCTGGAGTCGCTCTACGCCGCCGCGCCGATCAACCGGCTCTTCGAGTCGCGGCTCGAGATCATCGAGCCCGGCGTCGCGCGGATCCGCTTCCGCGTCGACCCGCGCCACTTCCACGCCGCCGGCGCGGCGCACGGCACCAGTTACTTCAAGATGCTCGACGACGCCGCCTTCTACGCGTGCAACAGCCTGGTGACCAACCGCTTCCTGCTCACCACCCAGTTCAGCCTGCTGCTCACGCGCCCGCTCGGCGAGGGCGAGGTGGTGGCGGAGGGGCGCTGGGTGAGCGGGCAGCGACGCGTCTTCGTCGCCGAGGCGCGGCTGGTCGCCGCCGACGGCGAGGAGGTCGCGCGGGGCACCGGCACCTTCATGCGCTCGCGGATCGCGCTCGCCGCGCTGCCCGGCTATGCGGCGGCATCGTGAGCGCGCGGTTGCCCACCCATCTCGCGGTCGGCGCGCTGCTGCGCCGGGTCAACGACAGCGGCGGCATGGCGGTGGTGCGCGCCTCGGGCGAGGCGCAGTCGGGCGCGGTGCTGGTGCTGCTGTGCGAGGGGCGCGCGATGCGCGCGGTCGAGCGGATGCGCGGGATCGACGACCGGGACGTGCTGGTCGCGGCCGGGCCGGGCGACGGCGACTCGATCGCGGTCGAGGATTACTGGCGGCTGCGACGGCGTCGCGACCCCGACCTGTGGGTGATCGAACTGGACGTCCCGGACGCCGAACGGTTCGTCGCTGAAACGATGCTGGTCGATTGACGCTGTTAACCTCTCGCCCGTAGCGAGATGGGATCGACAACAGGCGTTGTGCCGACACGGGGTGCGATCCCGGACGGTGACGCAGTCGGGGGGGCACCCGGTCGGTCTTTTGGGACAGCTAACGCTGCTTCAGCGACCGTATCCGCGTACCCACCGCACAGACAAGACCTGGAATGCCCTTACGTTCCCGCGCTGCCGCTCTCGCAGCGTTCACTGCCTCGATCGTCTCGCTCGCCCTGCAGAGCGCGCCCGGCCTCGCCGCCGAAGTGCCGACGCTCCCCGGTGTCGCGACGAGTCAACTCGCCGTCACCGACGCGGTTCCGGCGACGTCGGCGCCCGACAGCGCCGACCAGATCCTCGACCAGGACTCCGCCGCCCAGGCGGACGACGAGGTCGCCTACCCCACCCTCGCCGCCGCCGTCGCCGACCAGTCGATCCCGTCGAACACCGACGAGGACATGCGCTGCCTCGCCGGCGCGATCTATTTCGAGTCGCGCGGCGAGCCGCTGACGGGCCAGCTCGCGGTCGCCGAGGTGATCCTGAACCGCACCAAGTCGCGCCGCTTCGGCGGCAGCGTGTGCGACGTCATCACCCAGAAGGGTCAGTTCTCCTTCGTCCGCGGCGGCGTGATGCCGGCGGCGCCGTCGAACGACGACTGGCGCACCGCGATGGCGGTCGCCAAGGTCGCGATGAAGGACGCGTGGGAGACCGACGCGTCGAACGCGCTCTACTTCCACCACCGCAGCACCGGCCGCGCCGCCGGCCAGCGCGTCGCCTCGATCGGCAACCACGTCTTCTTCCGCTGAGCGCGGTCGCGCTCGCGGGTGATGGGACGAGTGTCCGCCGCCCGTAGCTGATCGGGCACGTCGGCCCCCAACGAGATCGTCACCCCGGTGAGAGCCGAGGTCCAGCTACGGAACCGTCGTGGGTCTCACCGCGGCGTTCTCAGCTGGACCCGGCCCTTCGCCGGGGTGACGCGTCGGTGACCTAGGGGGTGTTCTCGTCCCGACGCTCAGCCCGCATACGCCTTGGCCAGATCGAACAGATAGTCGCGGGCGGCGTACAGCGACTCCACCCGGATCCGCTCGTTCAGCCCGTGCACCCCGTTGAAGTCGGGGTCGAGGAAGGTCCCCGGTACGCCGTAGACCGGGATGCCGATCGCCTCGAGGAACACGCCGTCGGTCGCCCCCGTCGACATCGTCGGCAGCAGCGGCACGCCGGGGAAATGCTTCCTCGCCAGCGCTTCCATCGGGCCGATGATCTTGGGATCGAGCGTGGGCGGCACCGCCGTGGGGCGGATCGGCTGGTTGGCCGTGACGGTCACCTTGCTCCCGGCGAGCTCGCGCAGCTTGGCCAGCGTGCCGTCGACTGTCTCGCCCGGGAAGATGCGGCAGTTGACGTTGGCGGTGGCGCGCTGCGGCAGCGCGTTCTCGGCGTGGCCCGCGCTCAGCAGCGTCGTCACGCAGGTGGTCCGCAGCGTCGAGTGCATCACCTTGTCGCGGCTGACGATCGCGTCCGCCGCCCGGTCCGGCGGGTCGGCCAGCAGCCGCGTGATCGCGGCCGCCTGCTCGCCGCCGACGCGCCTCGCGCTGGCGGCGAAATAGGCGCGCGTCGTGTCGGTGAAGCGCACCGGAAACTCGTAGTTCTGCACCGCCTTGATCGCGTCGGCGAGCTCGTAGATCGCGTTGTCGGGCACGGGCGTGGAGCTGTGGCCGCCCGGGTTGGTCGCGAGCAGCGTGAAATTCTGCGCCGCTTTCTCGCCGACCTGCACCGCCAGCAGCTGGCGCTTGCCCTGCGCGTCGAGCCGCCCGCCGCCGCCCTCGTTGAGCGCGAACTCGGCCGCGATCAGCTCGGGCCGGTGCTGTGCCAGCCACTGCGCGCCGTTGAAGGCGAAGGTGGTCTCCTCGCCGCAGGTCAGCGCCAGCTTGATCGTGCGCCGTGGCCGATAGTTCTGCTCGCGGAAGCGGACCATCGCGTCTGCCCAGATCGCCGCCATCGCTTTGTCGTCGACCGCGCCGCGCGCGTAATAATAGCCGCCCTCCTCGACGAGCTTGAAGGGGTCGCGCTGCCAGTCGGCGCGCTTGGCCTCGACCACGTCGAGGTGGCCGAGCAGCAGCATCGGCTTGAGCGCGGCGTCGCTGCCGCGCAGCACCGCGACCACGCCGCCGTCCCTCGGGTGCTCGGGGGTGGAGAAGAGCGTGACGTCGGTGTCGGCATAGCCCGCGCGCCTCAGCCGTGCCGCGACCTGCTCGGCCGCCTGGGTGCAGCTGCCGACGTCGACCACCGTGTTGGTCTCGACCATCTCGCGGTAGAGATCGAAGAAGGCCTTCTCGTCGGGTCGCGCCTGCGCCGCCGCGCCGCCCGCTACCATCGTCCCCGCCAGCAGCCCGGCGAGCAGAGCCGCCATCCCGATCCCGCGCATCGATCCTCCCTCGTCCGTCCGCCGCCAGCCTCGCAGCGAAGCGCGCGGGGCGCAACGGCTCTCAGCCGCTGTAGCGCAGGTCGCGCGGCAGCAGCAGGCGCAGCTCGCGGTTGGCGAAATCGATGTGGACCCGGCGGAACAGCCGCAGCGCGTCCATGCCCAGCATCAGCGCGGGCTTGTCGTCGATGCCGAAGACGCGGAACGGCGCGGCATCGGCGAAGGCGATCGGCAGCGAGCGGATCTTGGCGGGCCCCAGCGTCATCTCGGGCAGCAGCGCGTAATCGGCGGCGAGCTGGACGCCGAGCACGCTGGTCAGCATCGTCGTCTCGCCGCGTCGCCCCGACAGGAGCCGCCGCAGCGCGAGGTTGCCGAGGCTGACGCTGGTCCCCGTGTCGAGCACCACGCGCACGCGCCGCCCCGCCACCGTGGCGCTCGTCACGACCAACTGGCCGAACAGGCTGCGCGCCTGGATCACGATCTCGCCGGGCTCGCGCTTGAGCCGCTCGCGCTTGCTCGACGGGGTCACCTGCATCCGCTGCGAGTCGAAGTCGATCGTCAGCGCCTGGCCCTGCAGCGTGTCGATCCCGAGCATGCCGGGGGCGCCGAGGTGGCGTGCCTCGAGCGCTGGCGCCTCGATCCGCTCGCCACCGACGCTGCCGACGGGCCTCGGACTCACCGTGATCGCCGGGATGATGACGGTGTCGACGTCGCTCGTCCCCGCCATCGCGACCAGGCGAACGCGGCGGCCGCGCGGCAGGCCGAGGTGCGCGGCGAGCTGGCGCGAGATCACGCTGCGCTGCGCGCCGGTGTCGATGATGAAGGGGAAGGGACCCGCCCCGGCGATCTCGACCGGCACGGTCATGCGGTCCTCGGCGGTGAGGAAGTCGAGCTCGTCGCCGACCCCGGCGGGCAGCTCGTCGGGCAGCGTCACCGGGCTGACCCCCGGTGCGGCCGCGGGCGCCGGGGAGGGCACCCCGACCTGCGCCGTCGCGGGCAGGGTCATGCCGGCCAGCACGAGCGCGAGCCACCTCTCCATGACAGCGATGGTACGCCCGATCCGGACGGAGCGCCAGCGGCGATGCCGGCCGCCGAGCCGGGGCGCGGCACGAGGGTGAGCGGTCGGCGCGGCGCCGGCGCTCAGCGGCCCTGGCCGCGCCAGCGCTGGATCGTGCGCGCCACGATCTGCTCCTCGCCGCCGCCCTCGCGCCACAGCGCCGAGAAGATCGGATCGTCGGACGCGGGCCGCTTGCCTTCCTCCAGCGTGTCGAAGGCGACCCGGATCGGGATCGCCACGCCCTCGCCGCACACGATCGCCTCGCGGTTACGCAGCGCGGGCAAAGCGTCGAGGAAACCGCGCGCGCCCTCGGGCATCGCGGCGCGCACGAACGCCTGGTCGCGCTCGTTGTTGAGCCGCATCGAGATGATCGTGCCGCACTGCGACAGCACGCCCTCGGCGAGGTCGGACGGGCGCTGCGTCACCAGCCCGAGCGAGACGCCGTACTTGCGCCCCTCCTTGGCGATGCGGCCGAGGATGCGCCCCACCGCGGTGCGCTCCTCGCGCCCGGCGGGGACGTAGCGGTGCGCCTCCTCGCAGACGAGCAGGATCGGGCGCTGCGGCTCGTTGCGCGACCAGATCGCGAAGTCGAACACCATCCGGCTCAGCACCGCCACCACCACCGCGGTGATCTCGCTCGGCACGCCCGAGACGTCGATGATCGAGATCGGCTTGCCGTCGCCGCAGAAGCGGAAGATGCGCTGCACGAACGCCGCCATCGTGTCCGCCACCAGCATGCCGGAGAACATGAAGCCGTAGCGCGGGTCGGCTTTCAGCTCGTCGAGCTTGTTCTTGAGCCGCAGATAGGGCGCGGTGTCGCCGGCGCGGTCCATCTTGCCCATCTCCTGCTGCAGGATCTGGGAGAGGTCGCTGAGCAGATAGGGGATCGGCGCGTCCACCGTCAGCCGCGCGATCTCCTGTCCCAGCCGGCTCTTGCCGCGCGCGGCGAGCAGGCATTTGGCGAGGATGTCGGCGTCGACCTGGCGCTCCGGCCCGGCGCTGGTGAGCAGCACCTCGCAATGTTCCTCGAAGTTCATCAGCCAATAGGGCATCTGCAGGTTCGAGACGTCGAACAGCGCGCCCTCCTCGGCGAAGGCGGCGCCATACTCGCCGTGCGGGTCGATCATCACCACGTGCGCCTGCGGCGCCAGCCGGCACAGCCGGTGGAGGATCAGCGCCGCCGCGGTCGACTTGCCGGTGCCGGTCGAGCCGAGCAGCGCGAAATGCTTGCCCAAGAGCGAGTCGACGTACAGCGAGGCGCGCACGTCGCGGGTGGGGTGGACGGTGCCGATCGCGATCGCGGCGCGGCCCGAGGCGGCGTGGACCTGCTCGAGGTCGGCGCCCGTCACCGCGAACACCTCCGCGCCCGGCAGCGGGAAGGCGGTGACGCCGCGGCGGAAATGGTGGAGGTGGCCGGTGAGCCGCTCGACCTCGCCCTCGCCGATGAAGTCGACCGCGGCGATCACCTGGTCGGCCTGGCCGCGCGCTAGCCGCACGGTCCGCACCGTGGCCACCAGCCACATCCCGCCGGCGCTCACCTTGAGCTGGCCGCCGACCTGGCCCGCGCTGGCGACCAGCGGGTCGGGATGGCCCGCGAGCGCGGCGAGCGAGGGCGAGTCGAGCACCAGCTCGCCCTGGCCGCCCGCGATCTCGAGCACATAGCCGAGCGGCGCGGCGCGGGCGGGCGTGGGCGCCGGGGGCGGCGCGTCCGGGAAGGCCGCGGCGAGTGCCGCGCGAAACTCGCCCTGGCCGACGATGTCGTTCATACGAAACTGCTTTTCCCTGCGATCCGAGCGGGGACAGCGGTACCGCCGCTTCGTAAAGATAGGATGGAGGCGCGCGCCTCAGCCGCGCTGCGCGAACCGTCCCGCCGCCCAGCCGAGCAGCACCGACAGCGTCACCGCGGCGAGCCCGTAGAGGATCTCGTGGCGCTGCGCCGCGGCGGCGACGAAGCGCTCGAAGCCGGACTTGCGGATGTCGATCTCGCGCACCGCGGCGGCGAGCACGCGGCCGTCGCGGATCAGGAAGGTCTCGGCGGTGAAACGGCCCACCGGGACCCGCGCGGGGATCACGACCCGCGCGCGATAGAGCACGCCGTCGGTGATCTCGACCGCGCCCGGCGCCTCGTAGAACAGGCCGGCGCGACGGCGCTGCTCCACCAGCCCGCGGGTGAAACGGTCCTGCACCTCGGTCGGCGCCGCCGAGGCGGGGGAGAGCTGGAGGCTGTCGAGCCCCAGCTCGTAGATCGCGCGGGTGCGCGCGTCGACCAGCCGGCCGAGCGGGCGCGACGACGCCAGCGCGTAGAAGGAGGGCGCCGAGCGATAGCGCAGCCGCCCGGCGTTGACCCAGATGCCCGCCACTTTCTCCTTCTCGCGGATCGTGATCGACTGGGTCGGCCCCTTCACCACGATGACGATGTCGGCGGGGCGCTCGCCGGTCGGGACCCGACCGCCGGGATAGAGGATCGCGCCGAACAGCAGCAGCTCGGCGCCGGTGAAGCTGTAGGCGATCTCGATGTCGCGCTGCGACACGTCGGGCACCAGCACCGGCTTGCTCTGCGCGGTGAGCAGCGGCGCGGCGAGGGCCAGCGCCCAGGCGGCGCGCCTCACGTCAGCTCCACCGCGTAGATCTCGTCGGGGCGCCAGCCGAGCCCGAGCGCGATCCGCCCCGCCACCAGCAGCACCATCAGCGCGAGCGCGAGCCGGAGATACTCGGGCCGCGCGCGCGCCGCGAAACGCGCGCCGACCTGCGCGCCGACGACCGAACCGACGAGCAGCAGCGCGGCCAGCACGATGTCGACCGCGCGCGTCGTGGTGGCATGGACCATCGTCGCCGCGGCGGTGACGAACAGGATCTGGAACAGGCTGGTGCCGACCACCACCGAGGTCGCCATGCCGAGCAGGTAGATCATCGCGGGCACCAGCACGAAGCCGCCGCCGACGCCGAGCAGGATCGTCAGGATGCCCGTGAAGAAGCCGAGCAGCAGCGGCGCCAGCGGCGAGATGTACAGCCCCGAGGCGTAGAAGCGCATGCGGAACGGCAGCGCCGCCACCAGCGGGTGGTGGCGACGGCGGCGCGGCGGCGCGGCGCGGCGCCCGCGCGCCACCAGGATCGCGCTCACCGCCTCGCGCAGCATCATCAGCCCGATCGAGCCGAGCAGCAGCACGTAGGTGATCGCGATCGTGGTATCGATCTGCCCCCAGCGCTGCAGCAGGCGGAACAGCCAGGCGCCGAACAGCGAGCCGAGCACGCCGCCGATCACCAGCACCGTGCCCATCCGCGTGTCGACGCCGTTGCGGCGGAAGTGCGCGAACACGCCCGAGACGCTCGCGCCGGTCACCTGGGTCGCGGCGGAGGCGGCGGCGACGGTGGGGGGGATGCCGTAGACGATCAGCAGCGGCGTCGTGAGGAAGCCGCCGCCGACGCCGAACATGCCCGAGAGCAGCCCGACGCCCGCGCCGAGCGCGATCATCACGAGCGCGTTCACCGACAGATTCGCGATCGGCAGGTAGATGTCCATGGCGCTCCCAGCCGCTAGCCGGTTCGGGGCGCCGGCGCCACCGCCGGGAAGCCGCGAGCGGCGCGACGCGGGACGAGGCCCCCGTCGGGCGCACCGTCAGCGATCGATCCCGATCGTCAGCGCCGCGCCCGAGCCCGGCCGCGCGTCCCCGGCGACGCGCGCGCGCCACGCCAGCGTCGCGCGCGCGTGCCCGAGCCGCAGCGTCGCGGTCGGGCCGAGGTCGAGCCGCCCGGCACCGCGCTGCGCCGCGCCCCAGGCGCCGACGCCGAGCCGCAGCGTGGCACCGTCGCGAGTCGCGACCGGCCGCTCGAGACTCACCGCGCTGTCGGCGTAGCCGCCGCGCCGCTCGATCGCGCCGGCCTGGACATAGCCGTCCAGCAGGGCGCCGGCACCGATCGCCCGATCGCTGATCCCGCCCGTCGCGCCGAGGCCCCAGCCGCCGCGCAGGCCGGCCACGCCGACGCGGCGCTCGGCCAGCAGCCGGAGCGGCAGCGTGCGCGGCTGCCACTCGACCGCGGCGATCGCCTCGCGCTCGCGCGCCCGCACGGCGGACACCAGCCGCAGCGAGACCGCCAGGCGCGCGTCGTCGTCGATCACCCTGGCGACCCGGGCACCCACCTGCGCCCCGCCGAGCTGCGGCGCGGCGGTACTCGTCGCCGCGCCGCCGCGTAGCAGCAGCCAGCCGGTCTGCGACCAGCGCGGCGCCGCGTCGGCCCCGATCGGCGGCGCGGTGCCGTCGAGGCCGAGCGACGTCGGTCCACCCGATGGCCGATGGTCAGGCTCGGCCGGTCTCGCGGGCGGGAGCGCTGGCGGCGCCACGCTCCGGGCCGCGAGGATCAGCCGCGGGGATCGGGTCGGCGGGTGCGGGGCGGCCGGACGTGGCACCGCGACGTGACCGGGTCGACGCTCGGGTGCTACCGACGCGCCCACGATGGTTCCGGGGCGCGGGGCGAGCGGGGCGGTCGGTCGCGGCGCGATCACCGACGCCGCGATCGCCGCGCGACGGGCCGCCGGCGCCCGCTCCTGCCACAGCCACGCCGCCCGCGCGCTCACCCAGAGCGCGAGCAGCAGCCCCCAGCAGCGCAGCGCGCGCCCGCGTCTCACGGCACGTCCGGGAAGCGATGCGCGGTCTTCTCCCACCGCAGCGGCGCGCCGCGCAGCGCCGCGACGTGAAGCCGCGCCGCGCGCCATGCCGACAACACCAGCACCGCGTTGGCGACCGCGATCCGCGGCAGCGCGCGCAGTCCCTCGCGCCAGCCATAGGCCGCCGCGGTCAGCCGCGCGCGCGCGACCAGCCGCCAGCCGAGCAGCACGGCGTTGATCGCGAGCATCGCGCGCAGCCCGCGCGGCGGCATCGGCGGCGAGTCGCCGCGCCAGTGATGCCCCGCGGCGCTCATCGCCGCCAACGCGACCGCGGTATAGCCGGCCGTCACCGCGGCGGCGGCGAGCGGCGCGCGCCGGTCGCGCCAGCGCATCCAGCGCTCGGCGACGCGGCGCGCGCCCCAGCCGGTGCGATCCCAGCCCGCGAGCGCGATGCCGCCGACCCAGCGCGCTTTCTGCCGCACCGCGCCCGGCAGCGTGTCGGGGAAATAGGCGCGGGTCGCGATCAGCCCGCCGGCGGCATCGCGCCACCGCGTGAACCGCACCGTCAGCCCGAGCGCCGCCGCGCGCAGCCCGAGCTCATAGTCCTCGGTGAGACTGTCGGCCGCGAAGGGCAGGCCGTTCGCCGCCGCGAGCTGCTCCAGCGCGGCGTAGCGGATCGCGCAGCCGACCCCCGCGAGCGGCAGCGCGGCACCGAGTGCGCCGCGCGCCACCAGGTCGCGCGCGTGGGTCTCGGCGAACTCGTCGGCGTAATGGCCGGTGATCCAGCGTCGCGCCGGGTCGATCAGCGGCAGCACCGGCAGCTGCACCAGCGCCGCGTCGCGCAGCGCGTCCGCCGCCGCGCGCGGCTCGAGCGGGTGGACCATGTCCTCGGCGTCGTGGAGCACCACCGCGTCGGGGCGCCAGTCGCGGTCGGCGGCGAGCACGCGCCAGAGCTGGTTGAGACAGTCCGCCTTGGTGGTGGGGCCATCGCGCGCGCCGACGACGAGGCGCAGCCGCGCGTCGTCCACGGCGCGCACCGCGGCCGCGGTGGCGGGGTCGTTCGGGTAGCAGCCGACATAGATCCGATAGTCGCCATGATCGTAGCGCGCGAGCGTCGCCCGGAGCATCGCCCCGATCACGCGCTCCTCCCGCCACGCCGGGACGAACAGCGCGAACCGCAGCGGCGGGGTGCCCGCCGGCACGCGCAACACGCGATCCGGTCGCCGCGCGGCCGCGGCGATCAGGTCGAGCAGCAGGTCGTCGAGCCCGAGCAGGAGCAGCGTGACCGCGGCGAACAGCGCCGCCTCGGCCGCGACCCGGTCGAGCAGGGCGACCGCGCTCACCGGACCGCCGCGAGGACGACCGCTCGGCCGGGGGTGATCATCGCGGCTGGACTGTGGCCGATCGGCAACGTTCGCGAGAAAGCGTTAACGCCGGCGAACAAAGCGACCGGGCGCGCGTTAGCCGCCGCGGTCCCTTTCCCCCTTTCGGGACCGGTGCCGACCCCAAGCCGGTACTGGCCGCGTCGCGGCGTTCGTGGCGACGCGGCCGAACCGCGGGGGACCAGCGAAGGCGCGACGTCGCTGCACACCCGATCGTTATAGGGGCGTCACGCGACCGCGCCGCGGGGCCGGGTCGCCCCGCGCCCCGCTACGGCGAGATCAGGGACCGGTGCCGCCGCCGCCCGGGCCGCCGCCGGCGCCGCCCGCGCCCGCCGCGCCGACCGTCCCGATGTTGCCGAACAGGTCCTGGAAGAAGCCGCGCCTGCGCCCGAGCGTCGGCGTGGTCTTGCCGTCGGGCTTGAGCGCGACGACCTGGTCGATCCCCGACTTGCGCACCGCGCTGACGTTGCCGGCCTGGTCGAAGCTGATCTGCATCGTCAGCTGGTCGCGCGGCTTGGGCGGGGTGAAGGCGAGGTTGCGGCTGTCGCGCGAGACATAATACCAGTCGCCCTGGTTGAACTGGCTGGCGAAGCTGGGCGTGCCGAGCGTGGCGAGCACCGACTGGCGGTTGTCCACCCCGGGCTGGATCGAGTTCACCAGGTCGGCGTCGACGATATAGCCCTGGTGCGAGCGAAGCGGCGTGCACCCGGCGGCGAGCACGCCGGCAACCAGGGCGAGGGGAAGAAGGGGGCGCATCGATACTCCGCGGAAACCCAGCCGCCCGCCCGCGCGACACGCGCGCGTGGACATTGCGGCCTCGCGCCTCAATATGCCGGCGCGCGGGGCGAGACAAGCGCCGCGCCCGATGGTCGAGAGGAAGTGCGTCAGGTGGGTTGGCTGAGTGGGTGGCTGCGGCGGCGCGGACCGCGCGATGCGGCGTTGCCGCTGTACGACGCGGTGGTGGCGCGCGCGCGCCAGCCGCACTGGTATCTCGACGGCGCGGTGCCCGACACGCTCGACGGCCGCTTCGACATGGTCGCCGCGGTGCTGGCGATGGTGCTGCTGCGGCTCGAGCAGGTGCCCGACGGCACCGACGCCTCGGTGCGGCTGACCGAGCGTTTCGTCGACGACATGGACGCGCAGGTGCGCCAGATCGGCTTCGGCGACATGGTCGTGGGCAAGCATGTCGGCCGGATGATGGGGATGCTGGGCGGCCGGCTCGGCGTCTATCGCGACGGGTTGGCGGCGCAAGGCGACGCCGACCTCGACGCGGCGCTGGTGCGCAACCTCTATCGCGGGGTCGCCCCCGACGCCGCCGCGCTGGCGCACGTGCGCGGCGAGCTCAAGGCGCTGCGCCGCGCGCTCGACCCGCTCGGCGTGACCGAGATGATGGAAGGACGACTGGCGTGACGATCGAGTTCTCCCGCGTCGAGCGACTCGACACGATCGGCGGCGAGGACCGCCGCGTGACGATCGCGGCCGACGCCGACGAGCGCGCCGCGCTGGCCCGCCGCTTCGACCTGGTCGCGGTCGAGCGGCTCGAGGGCGCGTTCGCGGTGCGGCGCGACGCCGCGGGCGTGCTGGTGCACGGCACCGTCCGCGCCGCGGTGGTGCAGGCCTGCTCGGTCACCGGCGACCCGCTGCCCGCCACGATCGACGAGCCCGTGGCGCTCCGCTTCGTCGCGCCGGGGGCGGGTGGCGACGACGAGATCGAGCTCGGCGGCGACTCGATCGACACGGTCGAGCTCGAGGGCGGGGGGGTCGACCTGGGCGAGACCGCGGCGGAGACCATGGCGCTCGCGCTCGATCCCTTCCCGCGCGGCCCGCGCGCGGCGGGGGTGCTGCGCGCGGCGGGCGTGCTGAGCGAGGAGGAGGCGGGGCCGTTCGGCGCGCTCGCCGGGCTCAGGGCCAGGCTCGCGGCGCCGGAGGATTGAGCCGCCTCTGTCGGGCGCGATGGCGTCGACCGCGGGCCGCGCCGGCCCCGCCCGCGCGACCGCCACGACGTGGTCCGCCACGTCGCCGACCGTCACCGCTGGCGGGGTGCGCGCGGTCCCATGCCAGCAGCGGCGCCGCGGCGCGCGCGTCATAGACGTCAGCGGCGACGCCGGCCGAGCGCGCGTGGGCGGCCGCCGCGCCGGGCGGGTCAGAACAGGCCGGGCTGGTCGCGCTGTGCCGCGCTCGGGTGGGGCACGGTGAGCGCGCGGTCGGCGGGGGCGAACAGCCGGGTCGAGCGCGACAGCGCGGCGCTGGTGCCGATCCGCGTGCAGCTGCGCCCCGCGATATAGTCGAGCGCGGTCCGCAGCGCGCTCTCGGTCGGGTCGCCGAGCGCGTGGGAGACGTCGTCGTCCGCCTGGCAGCTCGCCTCGACCTTGGTGGCGAGGCCGTTGAAATAGTCGCCCTGCCGCGCCGAGTTCTGCAGCGCGATCGAAACCGCGAGCAGCCGGTCGTCGGTGCACGACGGATTGTCGAACGGGATCTGTCCGACCGGCTTGCCATAGGTGTTGCTGCCGATCAGCGCGACGTCGGCGTGGAGATAGGGGATCAGCGCGTTGATGACATATTCGCTCGCCGAGGCGGTCGCGCCCGTGCCGATGAAGGCGACGCGGGTCGGCGCGATCGCCTGCGCCTCGCGGCGGAAGTAGCGGATCTCGTCCTGGCTCGACTTGGACGGGCGATAGCTGGTGTAGGCCTGCACGTCCGAGGTCGAGCGCGCGCCGCCGAGCAGGTCGGTGAAGGTCTCGGCGGTGGAGAGCAGCCCGCCGCCATTGTAGCGCAGGTCAATCACCAGGTCGGTCACGCCCTGCGCGCGGAAGGTCGCGAAGGCGCTGCGCAGCTGGTCGTCGGCGCTGGCGATGAAGGTGCGCAGGTTGATGTAGCCGACCTTGCGCCCGTCCGACTCGAGCACCTTGGCGCCGTACCGGGTCGATACCGGCGTCAGCGAGTAATCGGCGGTGGTCAGAGACACCACGCGCGTGCCGGCGGGATCGCTCACCCGCAGCACGCGCTGGCTGCCCGGCGTCGAATCGTCGAACACCGCGTTCAGCGCCGCATTGTCGTTCTTGGCGACGATGTCGCTGATGTCGCGCAAGTTGGCGGTCGAGGTGCCGATCGCGAGGATCTGCGCGCCGCGGTCGATCCCGGCGGCGAGCGCCGGCGCGTTCTCGAATGCCTCGCTCACGTACAGGCGGTTGGTCGAGTCGAAGGCGAGCCGCACGCCGATGCCCGCGGTCTTGCCCGAGGCGAAATAGGCCGCGTCTGCCGCCGCCGAGGTGACGTAGGTGAAATAGCGGTCGCGGTTCTGCGCGCGCGCCGGCGCGGTGAGCGCGTCGACATAATCGTCGAGCGTGGAGTAACTCGCCGGGTCGACGTTGCCGGCGAGCAGTTCCGGGTAACGGTACCATTCGTTGAGGATGGAGAAGGCCCAGTCCTGCCGCGCGCGCAGCGCGCAGCCGCCGGTGCTACCCGTACTGCCGCTTCCGCTGCCACTTCCGCCGCCGCCGACCACGGTCGACCCGCCACCGGTGCCGACTCCGCTGGCCCGATCATCGCCGCCGCCGCACCCTGCCAGCATGCCAGCCAGCGCGAGCGCGCCCACCCACCGCGGTGTACGCATCACCTACTCCTACGAACCCGCGCCATTCGTATCGCTGCGTCGGCTACTTGTATATGGCGGCGCCGCGCGACGCCCGCGGAGATCGGCCCGGACTGGCAACATCGCGGGACGATCTGCTAGCGTGGCGGCATGATCGCGCGCTCCCTCCCCCCGCTCGTCCTCCCCGCGCTGCTCGCGCTCGCCGGCTGCGGCGGCAGCGAGACCGCCAACCAGGCCACGGCGGCGCCGCGCGGCGACTATGTCGCCAAGATGCAGGCGCTCAACGAGAAGGAACGCAACGTCGCGCTGTTCCGCGCCATCCGCGATGCCGGGCGCACGTGCCAGCAGGTCGAGCGCTCGGTCGCGACCGACCCGGTCGCGGGCAAGGCCGCCTGGGTCGCGACCTGCGACGATCGGTCGGCGTGGCTGGTCACCCTGAGCGACGACGGCACCGCCACCGTCACCGACGCGCGCGCGATCGCGGGGCGCGGCGCCGCCGGCTGAGCCGCCCGCGGGCTCGTCTATCCGATCAGCCGCGCAATCTTGGCGCGCATCGCGCGGATCGTCTCGGCGGGCAGCGTCTGCACGCTCGACAGCGACAGCGTGCGCGGGTTGACCGGCTGGCCGTTCTTCCACACCTCCCAGTGCAGGTGCGGCCCGGTCGAGATGCCGGTCGAGCCGACATAGCCGATCACCTGGCCGCGACGCACGCGCGCGCCCTGGCCGACCGCGAAGCGGCTCATATGGCCGTAGCCGGTGACGAGTCCGCCGCCGTGCGCCAGCTTGATGAAATTGCCGTAGCCGCCGGCGCGCCCGGCGAACTGCACCACGCCGTCGACCGCGGCGTAGATCGGGCTGCCGTAGGGCGCGCCGATGTCGGTGCCCTTGTGCATCCGCATGAAGCCGAGCAGCGGGTGCATCCGCATGCCGAAGGTGGAGGTGATCCGCCCCGCCACCGGCATCCCCATCGCGCCGCGGCGCTCGATCGTGCCCGACGGATCGAGCATCTGCCCGCCCTCGCCGTCCCGGTCGCCCCAGCGCACCAGCCGCACCTGGCGGCGGCCGTGCGCCAGCCCGGCATATTGCAGCTGGCCGACCTCGACCTCGCCGGTCGCGGCGCGCGCCTGGTCGGCGACGATGTCGAAGCGGTCGTCGCTGGCCAGCTGCCCCATCGGCAGCTGCGCCGCGATCGCCTTGATGAATGTCTCGACCACGCGCGCGGGCACGCCCGCGGCACGCGCGGAGCGATACAATCCCGCGCCGACCGTGCCGGTGACGTGGAGCGGGGTGCGGTCGATCGCGATCGACTGGCGGTCGAGCACCAGCCCCTCGCCGGCGCGCTGCACCACCAGCCGGAGGTCGAACGCGGCGCGGAAGGCGAGTCGCTCGAGCGGGCGCGGCTGGAACTTGGTCGGGCGGCGGCCGAGCGTCAGCGCCAGCATCGTGCCCGGCTTGAGCGAGTCGAGCGCCACCGCGTCGCCGACCAGCCCGGCAATCCGCCCCGCCTCGCCGCCGCCGACGCCGGCGCGCTGGAGCGCGGTGCGCAGCGTGTCGCCGTCCGCGAGCGCGGCGCTGAGGTCGATCTGCGGGCGCTCGGGCGTCTCGGCGAGCGGGCGCACCAGCGCGCTCGCCGCCATCCGCCGCCCCGTCGTGGCGCCGAGCGCGAGCGGCGCGATCCCCTGGGTGCGGGCTTCCTCCAGGCTGGCGCGGTCGCCCGCCGCGGCGAGGTCGCCGGTGATCGCGGGCAGGCCGGGGTTGAGCTGCCACGCGCCCCAGCACAGGGCCGCGCAGGTGGCGAGCCCGCGCCACCAGGTGCGGCTGCCGATGTCCTGGCCGAGGTCGGGGGTCCAGTCGGTGCGCGCCAGTGCGACCCGGGCGCGATCGAGCGCGCCGCGCTCGGCGAGCGGCACCAGCTGGCGTCCGAACGCGCGGCCGGTGCCGCGCCCGCCGGCGCCCGCCAGCTCCAACCCCTGATCGTCGCGCAAGAACACGCCGGCCGCCGCCTTCCGTCACGCGCCGAACCTACCCCCCGGCGCTTGGGTGCGAGCGTTGTGGAGAAGAGGTGCTAAAGTCAAATTAACCGCGCCTCGCCGCGGCGATCGCTGCGGCGGGACGGTCGTGTCCAGCGGCGGGCCGCGCGCGCGGACTGAGCGCGATTGCATCGCGCCGCCACAGACCCGATGTAGTCTGGGTCATGTCGCTCACCCCCCGCCCGCACGACGGCTCGCGCGTGATCGCGGTGCTGGGTCCGACCAACACCGGGAAGACGCATCTCGCGATCGAGCGGATGTGCGCGCATGCCAGCGGCATGATCGGCTTCCCGCTGCGGCTGCTGGCGCGCGAGGTGTACGACCGCGTCGTCGCGATCAAGGGGCCCGAGCGGGTCGCGCTGATCACGGGCGAGGAGCGGATCGTCCCCAAGGACGCGCGCTGGTTCCTGTGCACCGCGGAGAGCCTGCCGCTGGAGCGCGACGTCGCCTTCGTCGCGCTCGACGAGGCGCAGCTCGGCGCCGACCGCGAGCGCGGCCATGTCTTCACCGACCGGCTGCTGCGCGCGCGCGGCCGCGAGGAGACGATGATCCTCGGCTCGGAGGCGCTGCGCCCGGTGCTGCGCGCGCTGGTGCCCGAGGCCGAGATCGTCCAGCGGCCGCGCTTCTCCACGCTGAGCTACGCCGGCGCCAGGAAGCTCTCCCGCCTGCCCCGTCGCTCGGCGATCGTCACCTTCTCGGCCGAGGAAGTGTACGCCACCGCCGAGATGCTGCGCCGGCTGCGCGGCGGCGCGGCGGTGGTGATGGGCGCGCTCAGCCCGCGGACGCGCAACGCGCAGGTGGCGATGTTCCAGGCGGGCGAGGTCGACTATCTCGTCGCCACCGACGCGATCGGCATGGGGCTCAACCTCGACGTCGGCCACGTCGCCTTCGCCGGCCTGTCCAAGTTCGACGGCCAGCAGCGCCGCCGCCTCACCGTCGCCGAGATGGCGCAGATCGCGGGCCGCGCGGGGCGCCACCAGCGCGACGGCACGTTCGGCGGACTGACCGAGGAGGGCCCGGACGCGTTCGAGCCCGAGGAAGTCGCCGCGATCGAGGCGCACCGCTTCCCGCGGCTCGACTGGCTCTACTGGCGCGACGGCACGCCCGACCTCGCCTCGGTCGACGCGCTGCTCGCCTCGCTCGCGCGCCGACCCGAGCACGAGCGGCTCCGCGCCGCGCCCGAGGCGACGGACCTGCGCGTGCTCAGGCGGCTGGCCGAGGAAGCCGGCGTGCGCGACCGCGCGCGCGGCAACGTGGCGCGGCTGTGGGCGGCGTGCGGCATCCCCGATTTCGCCAAGCTCGGCATCGACCCGCACGCGCGCTTCGTCGGGCGCGTCTTCGGCTATCTCGCGCAGGGCTACGTGCCCCACCAGTGGTTCGCCGACGAGGTGGCGCGGCTCGACCGCGTCGAGGGCGACGTCGAGACGATCGCGGGGCGGATCGCGGCGATCCGCAGCTGGGCCTATATCGCGCAGCGCCCCGACTGGCTCGCCGATCCGGCGCACTGGGCCGCGCGCACGCTGGCGGTGGAGGAGCGGCTGTCCGACGCGCTCCACGAGAAGCTCACCCAGCGCTTCGTCGACAAGCGCACCACCGCGCTGGCCAAGAAGATCGGCAGCGGCGTCGGCGCGCTGCCGGTCGAGATCGATGCGCAGGGCGAGGTGACGATCGACACGCACGCGATCGGGCGGCTGGAGGGCTTCCGCTTCGTGGTCGCGCCCGACGCCACCGCCGCGGACAAGCGCCTGCTGCTCGCCACCGCCGAGAAGCGGCTCGGCGCCGAGCGGCGGCGCCGCGCCGACGCCTTGGTCGCGAGCGACGACTCGGGCTTCGCGCTCGACGGCGACGGGTCGGTCCTGGCCGACGGGTTGGCGGTGGCGCGGATCAGGCGGGGGCCCTCGCTGGCGCGGCCGCAGCTCGCGCTGGACCCGGCGCTCGACTGCCTCGATCCCGCGGTGCGCGAGTCGATCGCGACTCGGCTGCGCGCCTGGCTGACTGGGGCGATCGGTCGAGCGCTGCGCAGCGTCGCCGCGGCGGCCGAGGCGGCGCGCGCGCCCGCGGCGAGTCCGGCGCTGCGCAGCGTCGCCGCGGCGCTGGAGAGCGGCGCGGGCTTCGCCGAGCGGCTGCCGCTGCGCGCCGCGATCGAGGCGCTCGGCGCCGCCGACCGCCAGTGGCTGCGGCGACAGGGCGTGACGATCGGCGCGCTCGACCTGTTCGACGCGCGGCTGCTCAAGCCGGCCGCGCAGGCGTGGCGCCGCGCGCTGCTCGCCGCGGCGGGCGCGCCCGTGCCGCCATTGCCGCCGCCCGGCGCGACGACCCTGCCGCGCGGCAGCGCGGGCGCGGTGCCGCTGATGGGCTATCGACCGCTCGGCGCGCAGGCGGTGCGGATCGATCTGGTCGAGCGGGTCGCGCGCGCCGCGCACGACGCGCGCAGCGCCGACGGGCGCGCGCCCTTCGCGCCCGACCCGGCGCTGGCGGTCTCGATCGGGCTCGAGCCGGCGACGACCGCGCGGCTGATGGCCGAGCTGGGCTTCCGCCCCGCCCCCGTCGTCGAGGGGCCGCCGCATTACGTGTGGCGCGGCCGCGCCCGCGCGCGCGAGTCGCGCCCGCCCTCCGACAATGCCTTCGCCGCGCTGGCCGAGCTGGTGCGGCGGTGAGCGGCGGCGAGGCGATGCGGCTGGACCGCTACCTGTGGTTCACGCGTCTCGCCAAGACGCGCGACGTCGCCCAGGCGCTCGCCTGCGACGGCCGGCTGCGCATCGACGGTCGCGCGGTCGATCGCGCGCACGCGCCGGTGCGCGTCGGCAACATCCTCACCTTCTACCATGCCGGGCGCGTCCGCGTGCTGCGAGTCGAGGCGCTGCCGGGTCGTCGCGGGCCGGCGCCCGAGGCGCAGGCCTGCTACCAGGAACTGGTCGCCGGCGCGGGTGAGAACGGGTCGCAACGCGGCGACGAGCGTTGACGCGGGCGTGATGCGGCGCAAAAGCGGCGCGCGAGAAGCGAGGATATCCCGATCATGACCTACGTCGTCACCGACGCGTGCATCCGCTGCAAGTACATGGACTGCGTGGAGGTCTGCCCGGTCGACTGTTTCTACGAGGGCGAGAACATGCTCGTCATCAACCCGTCCGAGTGTATCGACTGCGGCGTGTGCGAGCCGGAATGCCCGGCCGAGGCGATCCTGCCCGACACCGAGAGCGGGCTGGAGCAGTGGCTCGAGCTCAACAACACCTTCTCGGCGCAATGGCCCAACGTCACGCGCAAGCTCGACCAGACCCCGCCCGACGCCGATTCGTTCAAGGGCCAGGACGGCAAGTTCGACAAGTTCTTCTCGCCCGAGCCCGGCAAGGGCGACTGAATCGGGGCGACTGAATCGGGGCGACGCGCGGGCGTGCGCGGTTGCCGGCCGCGGCGCGCGCGCGTACCGCTGCGACCATGACCCGCCGGCCCGTCCCCGCGCTCCTCGCGCTGCTCGTCTCGCTCGCCGCGGCGGCGCCCGCCGCGCCCGCGCCCCAGGCGGCGTCCGCCGTCGCCGAGGCGCGACCGCCGGTGGTGGTGCCGACCGTGGTCGCGCGCTTCCCCCACGACCGCGAGGCCTTCACCGAGGGGCTGATCTGGCACGGCGGCGCGCTCTACGAGAGCGTCGGGCTGGAGGGCCGCTCCGACGTCCGCCGCGTCGATCTCGCCACCGGCAAGGCGGTGAAGCGCGCCGCCATCCCGCCGGCGCAGTTCGGCGAGGGGCTGGCGGCGTGGAAGGACCAGTTGGTCAGCCTCACCTGGCACGACGGCGTCGCGCATCGCTGGGCGGCGGCGACGCTGCGCCCGCTCGGCACCGCGCGCTACAGCGGCGAGGGCTGGGGGCTGACGAGCGACCGCACCGCGCTGATCCGCTCCGACGGCAGCGCGACGCTGACCTTCCACGATCCCGCGACGCTGGCGGTGCGGCGGAGGCTCGCGGTGACCTACATGGGCCAGCCGGTCGATCAGCTCAATGAGCTGGAATGGGTCGACGGCGCGCTCCTCGCCAACGTCTGGCACCAGCCGATGATCGTGCGGATCGATCCGGCGAGCGGGCGCGTGACCCAGGTGATCGACCTGCGCGCGATCGTCGCCGAGGTGGGCGCGCGCGACCCCGAGGCGGTCGCCAACGGCATCGCCTGGGACGCGGCGAAGCGCCGCCTGTTCGTCACCGGCAAGCGCTGGCCGACCATGTTCGAGATCCGGCTGCCCCGCTGAGGCGCGCCCGCGTCATGCCTGTATGTCGGATCGTCGATCCTCCGGTCTCGGGCCGGCGTCGCGGCACCGAAGCGCGGTGGGACGAGGGTCGACGCGGCCGAGCTCCCCTCCGCCGCGCCGCGCGCACCGCGGCGTCTCCGCGCCCCGCGCGTGACCTCGTCCGGCACCGCGCCTAGGCGAGCAGCCGCACGCCCACGATCAGCAGCACCAGCGCCAGCGCTGGCGTGACGACGCGCTCGGGCAGCCGGTCGGTCAGCCGCGCGCCGAGGATCACGCCCGGGACCGAGCCGAGCAGCAGCGCGCCGAGCAGCCGCAGGTCGATGTTGCCGATCAGCGCGTGGCCGATCCCACCCAGCAGCGCGACCGGCACGGCGTGGAGGATGTCCGTGCCGACCAGCTTCTTGGCGGTGAGCCGGAACGGGTAGAGCAGCAGCAGCAGCGTCGCCCCCAGCGCGCCCGCGCCCACCGACGTCAGCGTGATCAGCGTGCCGAGCAGCGCCCCCGCCGCGACCGTCAGCGCCGGCTGGAAGCGCAGCAGCGTCTCGGTGCGCGCGCCCTCGCGTCGCGCGAAGCGGCGCGCCAGCGCGGCGCGGAAGGGGGTGAGCAGCGCCGAGATCACCAGCGTCGCGCCGAGCACGCGCACGATCAGCCCGCCGCTCTCGGCGCGCTCGTGGTGGCTCCACAGCCACCACAGGGTCAATGCCACCGCGGGCAGGCTGCCGATGCAGAGGCGACGCACCACCGTCCAGTCGGCATTGTCCTGCCGGTGGTGGATCGCGCCGCCGACCATCTTGGTGACCGCGGCGAACCACAGGTCGGTGCCGACCGCGGTGGCGGGCGCGATCCCGAACAGCAGGATCAGCACCGGCGACATCAGCGAGCCGCCGCCGACGCCGGTGAGCCCGACGATGGCGCCCACGAGGAAGCCCGCGAGCGTGCTCAACCAGTCCATGTCGCGCGTCCCCCTGTCGCATGTCCCGGCGTCATCGCGCCCGATGTGCGACGCCGAGGGGCCATGCGGCAAGCGCAGAAATGCTTGGGACCGCCGCGGCGGCGGGCGCATCGGGGTTAGCGCACCCCGGCGGTCGCCCTGGGGGCCACCAGCGCCGACCCGCTCACGCCGCGCCGTGCAGCCGCGCGAGGATCGCCGCGATCCGCTCGCCCGCGTGCCCGTCGCCATAGGGGTTGCGCGCGCGCGCCATCGCGGCATGCGCCGCGGCGTCGTCGAGCAGCCGGTGCGCCGCCGCGACGATCCGCGCCGGATCGCTCCCGACCAGCCGCGCGCAGCCGGCCGTCACGCCCTCGGGCCGCTCGGTGGTGTCGCGCAGCACCAGCACCGGCAGGTCGAGCGCGGGCGCCTCCTCCTGCAGCCCGCCCGAGTCGGTGAGCAGCAGGTGACTCCTCCCCAGCAGCCGGACCATCGCGGGATAGTCGAGCGGCGGCAGTACCCTCACGCGCGGGTCGCGCGCGAGTCGCCGCGCCAGCGCGCGCGCCTGCGGCGCCGGGTGCGAGAGCAGCGCGACCGCGACGTCGTCGCGCCGCGCCAGCGTCGACACCGCCTCCGCCACCCGCCGCATCGCCGCCCGGTCCTTCTCGCGCCGATGCACCGTGACGGTGACGATCCGCCGCCTCCCCGCCGCCCCCACGAACGGCATCACCGCCCGGCCGAGCGACGGCGTCGCGGCGACCCGCGCGGCCATCGCCAGCAGCGAGTCGATCCCGCTGTTGCCGGTGACGTGGATCGCCGCCGACGGCACGTTCTCGGCGGCGAGCGCCGCGGCGGCGGTGGCGGTGGGGGCGAGATGGCAGTCGCTCACCGCGCTGATCGCGCGGCGCCAGCCCTCCTCGGGCCGAGGCGCGGCCAGATCGCCGCTGCGCAGCCCCGCCTCGACGTGAGCGAGCGGCACGCCGCACAGGTTCGCCGCCATCGCCCCCGCCCAGGCGCTGGACGTGTCGCCCTGTACCACCAGCCGCGCCGGTCGCTCCGACTCGAGCAGCGCCGCGACCGAGTCGATCATCGCGCCGAGCAGCCGCCGGTGCGGCTGCCCCGCGCGCATCAGGTCGAGGTCGACGTCGGGGGCCAGACCCAGTGCGTCGAGCGCCTGGTCGAGCAACGCGCGGTGCTGCCCGGTGGCCGCGACGCGCACCGCCAACCCCGGTCGCCGACGCAGCGCGGCGATCACCGGCGCCATCTTGATCGCCTCGGGCCGGGTGCCGAATAGGAGCAGGATGCGGGGCGCCGCGCGCATGTCCTCTTATTGTAGCGGGGGGCGGGGCATGCTGCGGCGCGGAACCTAGCGGGCATGCCGCGCGATTCAGCGGCGAGCGAGGAGGGTAGCAGAATGCGACTGGTGATGATCGGCCTCGGCCGGATGGGCGGGAACATGGCGCGTCGGCTGATGCAGGCGGGGCACGAGATCGTCGCCTACGACCGCGACACCGATGCCGTCGCCAAGCTCGCCGACGCGGGTGCGATCGCCGCGGGCTCGCTCGACGAGGCGCGCGCGCGCTGCCGCGAGGGCGGCGGCGCCGCGATCTGGTGGGTGATGCTGCCGCACGGCGCGGTGACCGACGGCGTGATCGACCAGATCGCCGCCGGCGCCAGCCCCGACGAGGTGGTGATCGACGGCGGCAACAGCTTCTACAAGGACGATATCCGCCGCGCTAAGGCGCTGGCGGAGAAGCAGGTCCACTATGTCGACGTCGGCACCTCGGGCGGCGTGTGGGGGCTGGAGCGCGGCTATTGCATGATGATCGGCGGCCCCGAGCAGGTGGTGCGTGACCTCGACCCGGTCTTCTCCGCGCTGGCGCCGGGGCTCGGCTCGATCGAGCGCACCCGCGGTCGCGCCGAGGGCATCGATGGCCGTGCCGAGCAGGGCTATATCCACGCCGGCCCGGCGGGCGCGGGCCATTTCGTCAAGATGATCCACAACGGCATCGAATATGGCCTGATGCAGGCCTATGCCGAGGGCTTCGACGTGCTCAAGGGCAAGGCCTCGGAGAAGCTGCCCGAGGACGAGCGCTACGACCTCAACCTCGCCGATATCGCCGAGGTGTGGCGGCGCGGCAGCGTGATCTCCTCCTGGCTGCTCGACCTCACCGCGCAGGCGCTCGCGGGCGACGCGCACCTCGAGAAGTTCAGCGGCAACGTCGCCGATTCGGGCGAGGGGCAGTGGACGATCGAGGCCGCGATGGAGGAGGCGGTGCCGGCCAACGTGCTGACCACGGCCTTGTTCGCGCGCTATCGCAGCCGCGTCGAGCACACCTTCGGCGAGAAGGTGCTGTCGGCGATGCGCTTCGGCTTCGGCGGCCACGTCGAGATGCCGCAGTAATGCCGATCCGATTGCTGGTGTCCGACGTCGACGGCACGCTCGTCGACAAGGAGAAGCAGCTCACCGCGGCGACGATCGCCGCGGTGCACCGCCTGCAGGACGAGGGCGTTGCCTTCACGCTGATCAGCGCGCGGCCGATGTCGGGCATCCGCCCGCTGCTCGACCAGCTCGGCTTCGACGGCGACGTGGCGGCGTTCAACGGCGGCATCGTCTTCCGCCGCGACGGCACGATCGTCCACCACGAGACGCTGCCCGCCGACGTCGCGCGCGAGGCGCTGACGATCGCGGCCGAGTTCGAGGTCGACACCTGGCTGTTCGCCGACGACCGCTGGTATGCCACCGACCCCGACGGGCCGCACACGCGGAGCGAGCGGCGCAGCTCGGCGCAGGAGCCGGTGGTGGCCGAGGACCTGGGCGCGCTGCTCGACCGCGCCGACAAGCTCACCTTCGTCAGCGACGACGAGGCGATGCTCCACGCGCTCTACGCGCGCGTCCACACCGCGATCGGGGACCGCGCGACGGTGGCGCAGTCGCAGGTCTATTACCTCGACGTCACCGCCAAGGGCGCCAACAAGGGCGACGGCATCCGCGCGCTCAGCGAGGCGCTCGGCATCGCGCTGGCGGACACCGCGGCGATCGGCGACCAGGCCAACGACCTGCCGATGCTGCGCCGCGCCGGCCTCGCGATCGCGATGGGCAACGCGCCCGACGCGGTGAAACAGGCCGCGCACGAGGTGACTCGCGCGAACGACCAGGATGGCGTAGCGCACGCCATCGAAACGATCATCCTGCCGCGGAGACAGTGAATGAAGAAGCTCGTCGCCTTCGATCTGGACGGCACGCTCGCGCTCAGCAAGCAGGCGCTCAAGGACGATATGGGCGAGACGCTGGCGGATCTGCTGACGGTCGCCGACGTCGCGGTGATCTCGGGCGGCGACTGGCCGCAGTTCGAGAAGCAGGTGGCCAGCCGCCTGCCCGAGCGCGCCGACCGTGACCGGCTGTGGCTGATGCCCACCACCGGCACCAAGCTGTACGTCCATCGCGACGGCGCGTGGAAGACGGTCTACGCCGAGCTGTTCGACGACGCCGAGAAGCAGAAGATCATCGACGCGTTCGGCCAGTCGCTCGAGGCGACCGGCTTCGTCCCCGAGCAGACCTGGGGCGAGCGGATCGAGGATCGCGGCAGCCAGATCACCTTCTCCGCGCTGGGCCAGCAGGCGCCGCTCGAGGCCAAGGAGAGCTGGGACCCCGATTTCGCCAAGCGCAAGGTGATCCAGGCGGACCTGCGCCAGCGTCTCCCCGGGCTGGCGATCAACATGGGCGGCGCCACCTCGATCGACATCACGCGCGAGGGCGTCGACAAGGGCTATGGCCTGCGCAAGCTGGCGACGGAGAGCGGCATCCAGCTCGGCGAGATGCTCTTCATCGGCGACGCGATCTTCCCGGGCGGCAACGATTATCCCGCGCATGAGGCGGGCGTGGACTGCGTCCGCGTGCGCGACCCGCAGGAGACGATCAGCGTGGTGACCGCGATCGTCGCGTGCCAGAAGCAGGGCTGAGCGCGACGCCGCGGGGACGCGCGTGATGCTCGACGTCCCCGCGCTGTACGCGCGCGTGATCCACTGGATCGGCGACGGCACCGGCACCACCGACACGGTGCTGCACATCCACGCGGGTATGGCGGTGCTGATCCTGGCGCGGCTGGTCACGCGGCGCTCGCTCGGCACCTTCGTGCCGCTGTCGGTGGTCGCGCTCGCCGAACTGGGCAACGAGGTGCTCGACCGGCTCCACTATCACTCGTGGCGCTGGTGGGACACGATCCCCGACGTGATCAACACCCTGTTCTGGCCGACGGTGATCTGCGCCGCGGTGCGCTGGCGCCCGATGCACCGGCGCGACCAGCGGCGGTGAGCTGGGAGAGGGGAGTCTTCCTGCCCGCTCGTCGCCCTCGCCGTCTGAATGGCGCGACTTGGTCCGGGATCCACTCTTCCGCGGGAGCGGACAGCGCGGCGTGTGCGGGTCGGTGGATCCCGGAGCAAGTCCGCGATGACGGAGGTTCGTGCGCGGCGATATGCGCGCCCTCGCCCGACCGCCGCTACCCGATCACCGCGCGCGCGCGGCCGGCGAGGTGCCGCACGGCCGCGGCGTGAATGCCCGGCGCGGTGACCAGGACACCATAGGCGCGCGGGTCGGGCTTGTTGAACAGGATCGGCGCGCCGAGCGCGTCGCTCACCGAGGCGCCGGCCTCGCTCGCCACCAGCACCGCCGCGGCGATGTCCCATTCATTGCCCCAGCGCAGCGTCGCGACGAGGTCCGCGCGGTCGCTCGCCACCATCGCGATCCGCAGCGCGATCGAGTTGGGCTTCTCCACCGCGACCAGCGTGCGATCCGTCTTGGGCAGCGCGTCCACCGGCACGCGCGCGCCCTCGAAGTCGCGCCGATCGCCCGCCGCCAGATCGAAGCCTCTGCCGTCCTCGCGCACCAGGGTGGCGCCGGCGCCGTCGCGCGCGCGCCACACCTCGCCGCGCGCGGGCGCGTCGAGCACGCCGATCACCGGCCGCCCGTGCTCCACCAGCGCGATCGAGACGCACCAGCCGGCGCGCCCGCGGATATAGTCGCGCGTGCCGTCGATCGGGTCGACCACCCAGACCCGCTCGCGCGCGAGGCGATCGGGCCGGTCGGCGGTCTCCTCGGAGAGCCAGCCCGCCTCGGGCAGCAGCGCCCCCAGCCGCGCGTGCAGCATGCGGTCGACGTCGAGGTCGACCTCGCACACCGGGCTGCCGGGCGCTTTCTCCCAGCGCGCGAAATCGGTGCGCCAGCGCGCGAAGGCCATCTGCCCCGCCTCGCGCGCGATCGCCGCGACCGCGTCGGCCAGCGCGGCGTCAGCCACCCGCCACCGTCATGCCCTCGACCCGCAGCGTCGGCACGTTGACGCCGTGGCGGAAGACGAGATCGTTGGCCGGCGTCAGCGCGCGGAACATGTCCCTGAGGTTGCCGGCGATCGTGAACTCGGTGAGCGGCCGGCCGAGCGCGCCGCGCTCGATCAGGAAGCCCGCCGCGCCGCGGCTATAGTCGCCGGTGACCGGGTTGACGCCCTGGCCGATCAGCTCGGTGACGTAGATCCCCTCGACGATGTCCTCGATCAGCGTCTCCACCGGCACGTGCCCCGCCTCCATGTAGAGGTTGCTGGTCGTCACCCCGGGCGCACCGGCGATGCCGCGCGCGGCATGGCCGGTCGGCTCGAGCCCGAGCTGGCGCGCCGAGGCGCTGTCGAGCAGCCAGGTCTCGAGCATCCCGTCGCTGACGATCGCCACGGGCGAGACCGGCAGTCCCTCGCCGTCGAACGGGCGCGAGCGCAGGCCGTGCGGGCGGTGGGGGTCGTCGATCACGGTGATGCCGGGGGCGAAGACCGCGCTGCCCAGCGAGTCGAGCAGGAAGCTGGTGCGCCGCGTGACCGCGCTGCCCGAGATGGCGCCGCTCAGATGGCCCAGTAGGCTGGCGCCGACGCGCGGGTCGAACACCACCGGCATCGCCCCGCTGGGCGCGCGACCCGCGCCGACGCGCGCCGCGGCGCGCTCGCCCGCCAGCGCGCCGATCGCCTCTGGCGAGTCGAGGTGCGCGCGGTGGCGCGTCGCGTGGAAGCCGTGGTCGCGCTGCATCGCGCCGCCGCCAGCCCCCCCGCCGCCCGCGATCACGCTGGCGGAGAGCGTGTGGCTGGTCGCCTCATAGGCGCCGGCGAAGCCGTGGCTGGTGGCAAGGGCCCAGACGCTGCGCCCCCAGGCCGCGCCCGCGCCCTCGCTGTTGGTGACCCCTGCCACCGCGCGCGCCGCCGCCTCGGCGCGCGCGGCGGCGTCGCGCAGCGCCTCGGGATCGGGCTCGTCGCGGTCGGCGAGGTCGAGCAGCGGCGCGGCCCCGTGCAGCAGCCGCGACTCGGGCGCGAGCCCGGCCCAGCGATCCTCCGGCGCCTCACGGGCCATCGCCACCGCGCGATCGACCAGCACGCCGACCGACTCGGCCGACAGGTCGGAGGTGGAGACGCTCGCCGAGCGCTGGCCGACGAAGACCCGCAGCCCCAGGTCGGCACCCTCGGAGCGGCCGACGTCCTCGAGCGCGCCGAGCCGCACCGACACCTCGCTCGAGGCGTTGGCGGCGTACACCGCGTCGGCGGCGTCGGCGCCCGCGGCGCGGGCGCGGCGGACGATGTCGGTGGCGCGTTCCTGCGCCTGGTCGGGGGTGAGCATCGGGTCGCTGTAGGCCTGCGGTCGGGTCAGTGGCTAGCCCGAGGGCAACGCGCCGCGCCGCGGAATGGATGCGGGGAAGGGGTGTCGAGGCACCGGGCCGCGGCCGATCGCGTGCTCACCCCGGCGATCGTCCCGCCTCGGGCCAGCGCGTCGTTTACCATCTATTAACGTTTCGTTCAGGCGCCGGAACGTTCTCCTGCCCGTGCGCATTCGCGCTATCTGTCCATTTTGGTACGAGAGGTAAGTAGATGCGTTCGAACCTTCCCCGCTACACGGCCCTGACGCTGATCGCGGTCGGCGCCGTCGGGCTCGGCGGCTGCGCCTCCAAGGGCTTCGTCCGTGACCAGATCGCCACCGTGAACCAGCGCATCGACGGCCTCGACGGCCGCCTGCGCACGGTCGAGGGCACCTCGGGTCAGGCGCTCACCCAGGCGCAGGCCGCCGCCGCCCAGGCGCAGCAGAACAGCCAGCGCATCGATCAGCTCGGCGGTCGCGTCGATTCGGCCGAGCAGCAGATGCAGCAGATGCAGCAGCAGCGCGCGCGTCGTCCGCGCGGCTGAGCCACGTCGAATCGATGCGCGCGCGTCGCGGGACGGCACTGCCCGACATGATCGACACGGTCGGGCGACCGTCCCGCGGCGCGGGGCGCCTTCTCGTCGCGGCGGCGATCGCGCTGGCGATGCCCGCGGTCGCGCTCGGCGCGCCGCCGGCGTCGTCCCCGCGCGAGCCCGCGCTGGCCGCCAAGGCCGGCACCAGCAAGGCCAGCACCAGCAAGGCGGGCGCGGGCAGGGCCGCCGCCGCGAAGGCCGCGGCGAAGAAGACCGCGCGCAAGGCCGGCAAGGCGGCCAAGCCTACCGCGCCGCCGCCCGAGCCCGTGCCCGAGATGCCGCGCTCCGAGGCGGCGGAGCGCCTCATCGCCTGGGTCGCCGCGGCGCACGACAATGGCAGATTGCCCTATGCGGTGATCGATAAGCCCGCCGCGACGCTCTATCTCTTCGCCGCGAACGGCGACTATCTCGGCGAGACGCCGGTGCTGCTCGGCGTGGGCATCGGCGACGATTCGACGCCCGGGATCGGTGCCAAGAACCTCGACGACATCGGACCGGCCGAGCGCACCACGCCCGCGGGCCGCTTCGTCGCCAAGTTCGGCCGCGCCTTCGGGCGCCAGCGCGTGCTGTGGGTCGACTATGCCAATGCGGTGGCGATGCACGTCGTCACCAGCCTCCACAAGAACGAGCATCGCGTCGAGCGGCTGCTGTCGCCCTCGCCCGAGGACAATCGCATCTCGTTCGGCTGCATCAACGTCGGCGCGCGCTTCTACAACGGCAAGCTGCGCCCGCAGTTCGAGAAGCGCGGCGGCGTGGTCTATATCACCCCCGACGTGAAGCCGCTCGACGAGGTGTTCCCGCGCGTGCGGCTGCTCCCCTATCTCGCGGCCGCCGACACCGCGGGCCCGGGCGCCGCGCGGTGAGCGCGCTGCTGCTCGCCGCCCTGCTGGCCGCCGCGGACCGGCCGGTGGTGGTCAGCTCGCTGACGACGCCGCAGCTGATCGAGCTGTGCCAGGGGAAGGACGACGATCCGACCGCCGATTTCTGCACCGGCTATATGCTCGCCGCCTTCGACGCACTGTCGAGCGCGCGCCAGATCTGCCCCTCGCCGGAGAAAGCCTCCAACCTCGCGGTCACCGCGGCGGCACGGAAGTATCTGCGCAAAAAAGGGAAGAAATCGAGCGCGGCACCCGCCTTCGTCGTGCGCCAGGGCCTCAAGGACGCGTTCCCGTGCAAGGCCGAGCCGAAGCCCAGGCCCAAGGCCACCGCGAAGCCGACGCGCAGGCGACGGTGACGACCGCCGCCGGCGCGGCCCGGTTCAGCGCCGCTCGTCCTCGACGGGTACGTCGGCGCGACGATCCGCCGGCGCGTCGCGGTCGCGCAGCCGCTCGCCCGCGTCGCTGAGCGCGGCGCCGGCGTGATCGCGCGCGCGATCGGCGTGGCGGCGCACCTCGTCCTCGAGCCGGCGCGAGGCGCCGTCGATGCGGTCGGCGGCACGATCGAGCGAGTGCGCGGCGACACCGTCGACCTGGTTGGCCATCGTGTCGGTGAGCGAGTCGACGCTGGCGGCGACATTGTCCGCGGCCTCTCCGATCTCGCCCGCGATGGCGTTGCCGGTACGGTCGGCGTGCTCCTCGACTCGGTCGCCGCACCCGGCCAGGGCGAGCGCGGCGAGGGGGGCGATCAGGGCGAATCTCGTCATCGGGTGCGGTCTCCTCTCAGCTGGCAGAATGATTCGAGTCCGCGTTGGTTGCGGTGGCTTGGTGCCGGACTGTCCCTGGTCAGGTGAGGGTGAGCGTCACGGCGAACCTGGGCGTACGGAGACGGTCTACGTCTCGCTCTAGAGGCTGATCCAGCTGGTGCCAGCGGGGTGCTCCCGTGTTCGCCGGAGCACGGATCGAGGGAAATGGATCAGACCCTAGCGCGGGCGAGTCCACAGCCGCGGGTCGCGCGGAATGTCGGCGATCCGCCGCCGCCGTGCCGCCTGCCAGGCCGCGCGCGCGATCCACGCCAGCTTCTCGGGCTTGCTGGTGGTGACTCGATGGTCCCAGGCGTGCGCGCCGCGCGCCGCCACGCGCCGCGCGATGTCGCCGTAGATCCCCGCCGCCGCCAGCACCGCCCAGGCCGAGCGATACGACAGCGCCTTGGTGCCGACGCGCGCGCTCGCCTCGTGCAGCTCGGCGCGCGCCGCCAGCCGCCGTGCCAGCACCACCAGCCGGTCGCGGAACGGCGGCTTCATGTGCTGGCCGGGCGGCACGTCCATCTCGGCGAGCCACTCGTCGGGGAGGTAGCAGCGCGCGACGCGGTCGTCCTCCTCGATGTCGCGCGCGATATTGGCGAGCTGGAAGGCGAGGCCGAGGTCGCAGGCGCGGTCGAGCGTCGCCTCGTCCTCGGGCGGCACCCCCATCACCACCGCCATCATGCAGCCGACCGCGCCCGCGACATGGTAGCAATAGCGGTACAGATCGGCCTCGGAGCGGGGGCGCCAGTCGTCGGCGTCGAGCTGGAAGCCGTCGATCAGGTCGGCGACGAAGCGGTGCGGCAGCCGTGTCTCGCGCGCGACCAGGCCGAGCGCGTCGAAGGCGGGGTCGCCGGTCGGCGCTCCGGCGAGCGCGGCGGCACTCAGCCGGCGCACCTCCGCCACCCGCGCGGGGGCGTCGGCGACCGCGCGCCGGTCGTGGCCATGGTCCTGGCCGTCGACCAGGTCGTCGCAGCGGCGGCACCAGGCATAGAGCAGCCAGGCACGCTCGCGCACCTCGGGGGCGAACAGCTGCGACGCCGCGGCGAAGCTCTTCGAGCCGCGCGCGATCGAGTCGCGCGCCGTCGCCACCAGCGCGGCGCGCGAGCCGGTCACGCGCTGGCGCTCACAGGTCGCCGGCGGCCATGCGGACGATCGGCTGGGTCGGCGCGTGCGCCGCCATCGAGTCGAGCAGCTGCTCCAGCGTCTCACCCACGATCAGCAGCGCGCGGTGCTGCGCGCGCAGGAAGCCGACCTCTCCCATCTTCGCCCAGAAGGCGACCAGCTCGTCGTAATAGCCGCGCGCGTTGAGCAGCCCGACCGGGTCGGCGTGGTAGCCGAGCTGCGCCCAGCTCAGCGCCTCCCACAATTCGTCCATCGTCCCGGTGCCGCCGGGCAGGGTGACGAAGCCGTCGGCGAGGTCGGTGAAGAGCTGCTTGCGCTGGTGCATGCCGGGCACGACGTGGAGCTGGGTGAGGCCGCGATGCGCCACCTCGGCGTCGACCAGCGCCTGCGGGATCACGCCGATCACCTCGCCGCCCGCGGCCAGCGCCGAGTCGGCGATCGCGCCCATCAGCCCGAGCCGCCCGCCGCCGTAGACCACGCCGATGCCGCGCTCGGCGAGCGTGCGGCCGACCTCGCGCGCGAGCTCGAGGTAGAAGGGGTCGGCGGGGGTGGCGGAGCCGCAGTAGATGGCGAGGCGCTTCATCGCGCGAGCGCTAGGGGAAGCGCGCCGCGGGGGCAATATCGCGCTGCCGCCGCGCGGCTCAGCGACTCGCGTCGGGCACCGCGACGCCGCGGGCGCAGCGGTCGCCCGCGCGCGCGACGTAGCGCGCCGGCCGGTCCCCCGCCGCGACCGGCACCAGCGTGACCGTGTCCCAGCGCGCGGCGATGCCGGCGGACTCGTAGCGGACCACCCAATCGTCGCCGACCCGGTCGGCGCGCACGAGTCGGTGGCGCGGCACGCCCGGGTGACGCACGTCGATCGTGTCGCGCCGCTCGCCCGCGTCGGCGATACCGTCCGGCGCGAGATAGCGCGCCAGCTCGAGCCGCGCCGCCGCGGGCAGCGCGCGCAGTGTCTCGACCGAGGCGCCGCGCGCGCCGCAATGGGGCGGGGCGGCGGGGGACGCGGCGGCCAGGAGCGCGGCGAGCGACAGCGGGAGGGTCATCGGCTTCTCCTCGCCGCGCAGCCGAGCAGGCGCGGCGGCGCCTGTCACCCCGGTGTCGCCGGATCGGGGCGATCGGCCTATTCTCGCCGCGACGGGAGGAGCCGCGCCATGAGGGACTGGGAGCATGTCGTCGCGACCGGCACCGCGCTGCCCGCGGTGGTGACGGGCACGAGCTACGGCCGGCCGGCGCTGCTCCTGCGCGGCAAGATGATCGCGGCGGCCTCCGCGCCCGATCCCGGCAGCTTCGTGCTCCGCGTCGCGACGATCGAGAAAGAGGTGCTGATCGAGACCGACCCGGCCACCTTCTGGGAGACCGACCATTATCGCAGCTGGCCCGCCGTCCTCGTCCGCTACGGCACCGCCGCCGACGAGCGGATCGCGCTGCTGCTCGAGCGCGCCTGGTGGGATCGCGCCTCGGCCACGCAGCGCCGCGCGCGCGGCGAGCGGCCGTGAGCCGCTGTCCTACGCCGATGGGGGCGCGGTAGGGCGCGGCGATGCGCCCTCCGCCGCCCACCCGCGATCCGCTCGGCGCGATCGCCGCCCGCGCGCGCCTGCGCCGGCGCGGGCGGCTCGACGTCGCTCCTATCGACTCAACATTCGCAACATTCGCGACCGCCCGCCCGCGCGGGGGGCCCGGGAGTCACGAGCCGTCGTCCTGCTCTGCCCCGGGGCTACCGCGTTCGCGGGAGAACGCCAGCGCGACGGGCGGCAGCGGCCCTCTCGCAGAGGTCTCGCCTGCGCGGGAGCAGCGCGGGCCGACGGCGGCAGGGGCCTGCCAGCGGCGCGCTACCGCCCCAGCATCAGCGCCGCGGTCGCCTTCGCGCTGCCGACCACGCCCGGGATGCCCGCCCCCGGGTGGGTCCCCGCGCCGACGAAATACAGGTTGGGGATCGAATCGTCACGGTTGTGGACGCGGAAGTACGCGCTCTGCGTCAGCACCGGTTCGAGCGAGAAGGCGCTGCCGAGATGCGCGTTGAGGTCGGCGGCGAAGTCGCTCGGCGCGTAGCTGAACTTCGTCACGATCCGGTCGTGGATGTCGGGGATCAGCCGGCGCCCGATCTCGTCGAGGATGCGCTTCTCCAGGATCGGGCGCACCGTCTCCCAGTCGCCGGTATATTTGCCCATGTGCGGCACCGGCGCCAGCGCGTAGAAGGTCGAACAGCCCTCGGGCGCCAGGCTCGGGTCGGTGACCGTCGGGTGGTGGAGGTAGAGCGAGAAGTCCTCGCTCAGCACGCCGTGCTCGTAGATGTCGTCGAGCAGCCCCTTATAGCGCGGGCCGAACAGGATCATGTGGTGCGGGATGCCGGGCCAGCTGCCCTTGATCCCGAAATGCACCACGAACAAGGACGGCGAGTAGCGCTTGCGCCCGAGCCGCGCCGCGGTCCGCTTCGCCGCCCCGGAGCCGGGCAGCAGGTCCTTGTAGACGTGCATGATGTCGGCGTTGGCGGCGAGCATGTCGGTGGGCGTGCTCCACCCGCTCGCGGTCTCCACCGCGGTGACGCGGTCGCCCAAAGTCTCGATCCGGGTGACCGCGTCGTTCAGCCGCAGCGTGCCGCCGAGCCGCTCGAACAGCGCGACCATGCCCGCGATCAGCCGGTTGGTGCCGCCGCGCGCGAACCACACGCCGCCGTCGCGCTCCAGCTTGTGGATCAGCGCGTAGATCGCGCTGGTCGTCATCGGGTTGCCGCCGACCAGCAGGGTGTGGAACGACAGCGCCTGGCGCAGCCGCTCGTCGGCCACGAACTTCGACACGATCGAGTAGACCGAGCGCCACGCCTGGTATTTCGCCAGCGCCGGCGCCGCCTTGATCATCGACGCGAAGTCGAGGAAGGCGACGTGGCCCAGCTTCTCATAACCCTCGCGATAGACGCCGGCGGAATAATCGAGGAAGCGCGCGTAGCCGGCCACGTCGGCGGGGTTGAGCTTGGCGATCTCGCCGTGCAGCACCGTGTCGTCGTTGGTATAGTCGAAGTTGGTGCCGTCGGGCCAGTTGAGCCGGTAGAAGGGCTGGACCGGCTCGAGCGCGACGTCGGTCGCCATGGTCTGGCCCGACAGGCCCCACAGCTCCTCGAGACAGGCGGGATCGGTGATCACGGTCGGGCCGGCATCGAAGGTGAAGCCGTCGCGCTGCCACACATAGGCGCGGCCGCCGGGCTTGTCGCGTGACTCGAGCACGATCGTCTCGATCCCGGCCGACTGCAGCCGGATCGCCAGCGCCAGCCCGCCGAAGCCGGCGCCGACCACCACCGCGCGCGTCATGCCGCACCCCGCAGCGCGGCGATGGCGCGGCCGAGCGGCACCGGCGGCCGCCCGCTCAGCACGCGCGCCTTGTCGAGCGCGGTCGAGCGCGCCGCGTAGAAGCGCGCCACCAGCGGTGCGGGCAGGCGGTAGAAACGTTCCAGCACGCGGTAGCGCTGGTCGGGGTCGGCGGCCTTGAAGAGCATGAGGTCGAGCATCCGATAGAAGCGCCGCGCCGCCCACAGCCGCGCCGCATAGGCATAGGTCAGGTCGTGGAGCGCCGCACCCGAGAAGTCGTGCTGCGCCGCGATCAGCTGCGCCAGCCGCACCGCGTCGGGCAGCGAATAGCCCGTGGTGGGATGGAACAGCCCTGCTCGAACGCCCGCCTTGGCCAGCTTGCTCCCGCCGCTCCGCCAATAGGTCTCGAAATCGCCGCCATAGACTACCGGCAGCACGCCCTGCTCGCGGTGGACGGTCTCGGTCACGCTCCAGCCCTTGGCGGCGGCATAGGCCTCGACTCGCGCCGTGACCGCGGCGACGTCGAGTGCGGGCGAGTCGCTGTAATAGGTGTCCTCCACGAGCAGCCGGTCGGCCGCGAAGGGCAGCAGGTAGACGAATCGATAGCCGTCCAGCTGCGCCACGGTGGAGTCCATCACCACCGGCCGCGCCACGCCGTGCGCGCCGGCGACGCGCAGCTCGTGGCCGACGAACTTCTGCCAGCCGCAGTCGAGCGCCGCCAGGTCGCCCGCGCCGCGCGAGTCGATCACCCCGGCGGCGGTGAGCCGGTCGCCGTTGGCGAAGACCACCGCGGTGGGGCTGCACGCCAGCACGCGCCGCCCGGTCATCAGCGCGCGGCGCGGCAGCGTGGCGCGCGCGTGCGAGTCGAGCCCGGCCGAGCGCACGGTATAATAGGCCTGCGCGAGGTGGCGGGCGTGCGCGGGGAAGCGCACGTCGTAGCTCGGCCAGGCATGCGCCACGAGCGGCGCGATCAGGTGGCGGTCGCCGCGCGCGACGTCGCCGCCGAAGAAGGACCAGAGATGGTTGCCGCCGATCGCCTCGCCCGCCTCGATCAGCCGCACGTCGAGCAGGGGATGGCGCGCGTGCACCGCGAGCGCGATCAGCGCCCCGGCCAGCCCGCCGCCGACGATCGCGAGGTCGCATCTGTGGGTCGCGGGCATGGTCCGGCGCTAACCTATCGCAGCCGCGCGGGGAAGCCCGGCGCGGTGGCGGTGACGCGCGACGGGGACGGAAGCACGCCCCTCCGCCGTCCTCCCGGCTCACGCCCGGCACGGCGATCGTCGGGGGAGAGCCGCACCGCCGCCCCACCCCTGTCCTAGCGCCCCTGTCCTACCGCCCCTGTCCTACCGCCCCTCGCCGCGCTACAAGACGCGCCTCACCTGCTGGAGCCGACCGCCATGCGCCGCGCCGTCATCACCGCCGTCACCGTCGCCCTCACCGCCGCGCTCGCCGTCCCGGCCGCGGCGACGCTCAAACCCGGTGCCACCGCGCCGGACTTCGCGACCCGCGGCGCGGTCGCGGGCAAGGTCGTGCCGATCAGCCTGCACGAGCAGCTCCGCCGCGGCCCGGTGGTGCTGTATTTCTTCCCCGCCGCCTTCACCTCGGGCTGCAACGCCGAGGCGCGCGCCTTCGCCGAGAAGGTCGACGCCTTCCGCGCCGCGGGGGCGACCGTGATCGGCATGTCCGCCGACAATGTCGAGGACCTGCAGCGCTTCTCGTCGAGCGAGTGCGCGGGCAAGTTCGCGGTCGCCAGCGCCGGCCCCAAGGTGGTGGCGGGCTATGACGTCGCGCTCGGCCGCGCGGTGAAGGGCAAGAGCGTCACCAGCCGTACCAGCTACGTGATCGGTCGCGACGGCAAAGTGGTGTTCGTCCACGACGACATGAACCCGGCCGAGCATGTCGCGCTGACGCTGGCGGCGGTGCAGAAGCTCAAGCGCGGCTGAGCGGGCGTGACTCGGCGCGGTCAACGCCGAGTCACCATATCTTAGCGAGTCGGGCGCTAGCGTCCCCGTCCGGCGGGTCGCGACGGGCGGCGCGCGGCCGGCGCGTGGGGGCGCGTCGGTCCGGACGAGGCGTGGCCCGCGGGGGCCGATCGGGGGCGAGCGGGTGGCGAGCAAGGCGGTCGACGTGCGGCAGGGGACGGCGGGCGACCGCCTGTTCACCCGCGTCGGCGCGTTCCTGTCGGCGCACCGGCTCAGCCCCGACCCGGCGCATTACGCCTTCGCCTATGCGGTGATCGCGCAGCCCGAGGGGCTGATCGCGCGCCGCGTCGCCGAGCTGACCGACGGCGGCGTGCGGCTGAGCGCGCGCGACATCGAGCAGCTCGGCGGCACCGCGCTGGCGGGGGCACCGGCCGGGCCGGCCGACGATGCCGAGATGACCGCCGACGCCGCCACGCAGGAGGCGATGATCGAGCGGATGATGCATCAGCTCGACGGCTTCGGCGACACGATGCGGATCGCGCACGCCGAGGCCAACGACTTCGGCCGCGACCTGGCGCGCTCGGCGGCGCAGATGCGCGACGTCGGCGCCGACGCGGGGGTGGAGGAGATCGGCCGGCTCACCGCGGCGATGATCGAGCGGGTGCAGCACGCCGAGGCGAAGCTGGAGAGCACGCGGCGCGAGACCGAGGAGCTGCGCGCCGCGCTCGACGAGGCGCGCGGCTCGGCGCGCACCGACCCGCTCACCGAGCTGCCCAACCGCCGCGCCTTCGACGAGGCCTTCGCCGCGCTGGCGCCGGGCGCGCGCGTGACGCTGGCGATGTGCGACATCGACCATTTCAAGCGGATCAACGACAGTTTCGGTCATCCCGTGGGCGACCGCGTGATCCGCACCGTCGCGCGCACGCTGGCGGACGAGGGCGGCTGCCTGGTGGCGCGCTACGGCGGCGAGGAGTTCGCGATGCTGTTCGAGGGCGTGACGCCCGCCGAGGCCGCGGCGCGGATCGACCGCGTGCGCGCGCACATCGCGGAGCGGCGGTTGCGCGTGCGCGAGACGGGCGAGCCGATCGGCACGGTCTCCTTCTCGGCGGGGGTGGCGGAGGGCGTGGCGGGCGAGGGGCGTGCCGCGCTGGTCGCGCGCGCGGATGCCGCGCTGTACCGCGCCAAGGAGCAGGGCCGCGCGCGGACGATCGTGGCGGGGTAGCGAGGAAGCGAGCGGGTCACCCTCACCCTTCCGGCGCTACGCGCCTTCCTCCCTCTCCCGCCGGGAGAGGGAAGGGGCCCATCGCCGGAGGCGATGGGAAGGGTGAGGGCGACCTGGAAGTTCCTATCGGTCGCGCCGCCCCAGCAGCCGCAGGCGCAGCGCGTTGAGCTTGATGAAGCCCGCCGCGTCGCGCTGGTCATAGGCGCCCTGGTCGTCCTCGAAGGTGACGACCTTCTCCGAGTAGAGCGAGTGCGGCGAGCGGCGGCCGGTCACCACCGCCTGGCCCTTGTACAGCTTGAGCCGCACCGTGCCCGTCACCTTGGCCTGCGAGTGATCGACCGCGGCCTGGAGCATCTCGCGCTCGGGCGAGAACCAGAAGCCGTTGTACACCAGCTCGGCGTAGCGCGGCGCCAACTCGTCCTTCAGGTGCGCGGCGCCGCGGTCGAGCGTGATCTGCTCGATCCCGCGATGCGCCAGCGCGTAGATCGTGCCGCCCGGGGTCTCGTACATGCCGCGGCTCTTCATGCCGACGAAGCGGTTCTCGACCAGGTCGAGCCGGCCGATCCCGTGCTTGCGCCCGAGCTCGTTGAGCCTGGCGAGCAGCGTCGCGGGCGAGCACGCCTCGCCGTCGAGCGCCACCCCGTCGCCGCGCTCGAAGTCGATCGTGATCGTCTCGGGCTGGTCGGGCGCGTCCTCCGGGTTGACGGTGCGCGAGTAGACGTAGTCGGGCACCTCGTCCCACGGATCCTCCAGCACCTTCCCCTCGGACGAGGTGTGGAGCAGGTTGGCGTCGGTCGAGAAGGGCGCCTCGCCGCGCTTGTCCTTGCTCACCGGGATCTGGTGCGCCTCGGCGAACTCGATCAGCTTGGAGCGGCTGGTGAGGTCCCACTCGCGCCACGGCGCGATCACCTTGATGTCGGGGTTGAGCGCGTAATAGCCGAGCTCGAAGCGGACCTGGTCGTTGCCCTTGCCGGTGGCGCCGTGGCTCACCGCGTCGGCGCCGACCTGCGCCGCGATCTCGATCTGGCGCTTGGCGATCAGCGGGCGCGCGATCGAGGTGCCGAGCAGGTACAGCCCCTCGTACAGCGCGTTGGCGCGCATCATCGGGAAGACATAGTCGCGCACGAACTCCTCGCGCAGGTCGTCGATGAAGATATGCTCGCGCTTGATCCCCATCAGCTCGGCCTTGGCGCGCGCGGGCTCCAGCTCCTCGCCCTGGCCCAGATCGGCGGTGAAGGTGACCACCTCGCACTGATATTCGGTCTGGAGCCATTTCAGGATCACGCTGGTGTCGAGTCCTCCGGAATAAGCGAGGACGACGCGCTTGATCTGGTCGGTCATGGGGCAGGCTCCTTTCGCGCGGCGGGCGCTACGCCAGCGTGCCGCGCGAGGCAACCGCTACGGCGCGCGGGCGAGACCGTTCACCGCGCGTACAAGCGGCCGCCGCCAAGCCGCACGCCATGTTCAGGACGCCCACCACGCTCGCCGCCGCGCTCGTCGCTCTGCTCGCCACGCCGGCGCTCACGGTCGCCGCGCTGGGGCAGGAGACCCGCGCCAGCGCGACCGCCAAGCTCGACACCGAGTTCGCCGCCTCGGACACGAACAAGGACGGCTATCTCTCGCTCGCCGAGCTGGAGGCGCGGATGGCCAAGATGAAGATCCGCGGCAAGGCGCTCGACGCGGTGCACGCCAAGCGCGTCGCGGCGCTGGTGATGGCGCGCGGCGACCTCGACAAGGACGGGCGGCTGAGCCGCGCCGAGTCGGACCAGCTGATGGGCGCGGTCTTCTCGGCCTATGACCTCAACCACGACGGGAAGGTCGACGCCGCGGAGGCCGCGCGCGCCCGCGCCGCGGCGGACGGCGTCGCCAAGGGCGGGGCGGCGCCGAAGAAGTGAGTTCCCGTGCTCCCGCGCCCGCAGGAGCCCGGAGTCACGCACGTGGCGCTCGCCGTCCTGGGCTCCCGCGCACGCAGGAGCACGCCGGCATGGCGAGCGACCGCTCTCAGCCGCCTCGCAGCCTGCGCTCCTCCTCGAACATATAGTCGCGCGTCAGCGGCAGGCCGAGCCGGTCGCGGCTGAACTGGATCTGGTAGTTCACCAGCGGGCCGTTGGTGAAGGAGACGATCGCCCCCGCCAGGTAGAAGGTCCACATCCGGAAGAAGCGCTCGTCGTACAGCGCGACGATCGCGTCGCGCTCGGCGACGGTGCGCTCGTACCAGGCGCGCAGCGTCATGGCGTAATGCATCCGCAGCACCTCGACGTCGGTGACGAACCAGCGGATGAACTCGTTGGCCTCCAGCACCTCGGACAGCGCGGGGATATAGCCGCCGGGGAAGATGTATTTGTCGGTGAACTTATCGGTGAAGTTCGGCCCGTCGGCGCGCCCGATCGTGTGCAGCAGCATGACGCCGTCGGGGGTCAGCAGGTCGCGGCACTTGCTCAGATAGGTGCGGAAGTTGCGCTTGCCGACATGCTCGAACATGCCGACCGAGACGATCCGGTCGAACGGCCCCTCCAGCGCGCGATAGTCGACCAGCTCGAACCGCACCTTGTCGGCGACGCCCGCCTCCTCGGCGCGGCGGCGCGCGACCTTCAGCTGCTCCTCGGAGAGCGTGATGCCCAGCACCTCGGCACCCGTCTTGGCATGGATGTAGAGCGCCATGCCGCCCCAGCCGCAGCCGATGTCGAGCACGCGCATGCCGGGCCCGATCGCCAGCTTGGCGACGATATGCGCCTTCTTGTCGGCCTGCGCCTGCTCCAGCGCGTTGGTCGGATCGGTGTAATAGGCGCAGCTGTACTGTTTGTCGGCGTCGAGGAAGAGGTCGTACAGCCGGTCGGAGAGGTCGTAGTGATGCGCCACGTTGCGCTTCGACGCGCTGGCCTGGTTGCCGGTCAGGCGGTGGCGGATCTGCCCCTTGAGCGTGCGCCAGCGGTTGGCGGCGAGCCGGTTGACGCCGTTCTCCCAGCGGCTGTTCGCGGTGGCGAGCAGCAGCAGGTCGAGGATGTCGCCCTGCTCCACGATCAGCGTGCCGTCCATGAACGACTCGCCCGCGCCGAGCGCCGGGTCGGCGGCGAGCGCGCGGTACACCGAGCGGTCGGTGATGCGGATCGCGACGGGCTTGAGCGCGGGATCGTCGCTGCCGAAAGTGGCGGTGGTGCCGTCGGGCTTGGAGAGGGTGAGGCGCCCGCGCTTGATCGCGCGGCTGAGGAAGACGTCGATGAGTGCCATATCGCCCCCTGCTAATAAGGTTGCATCGCGCAATCCATAGCCTCGATGAGCCGGCGAGCGTTGCGCGCGCGCGCGTCGCGCTCTAGGCGAACTGCCCCATGCGCTACGTCAGCACCCGCGGCACCGCCCCCACGCTCGACTTCGCGGGCGCGACGCTCGCCGGCCTCGCCGCCGACGGCGGCCTCTACGTCCCCGACGCGTGGCCGACGCTCTCGGAGGCGGAGATCGCCGCGCTGGCGGGCAGGAGCTACGCCGAGACCGCGGCGGCGGTGATGGCGCCGTTCGTCGCCGGATCGCTCTCCGAGAGCGAGCTGCGCGCGCTGTGCGACACCGCCTACGGCCGCTTCGCGCACGACGCGGTGACGCCGCTGGTCCAGCTCGACCACGACCAGTGGCTGCTCGAGCTGTTCCACGGGCCGACGCTGGCGTTCAAGGACGTCGCGCTCCAGCTGCTCGGGCTGCTGTTCGAGCGCTTCCTCAACGGCACCACCGAGCATCTCACGATCATCGGCGCGACCAGCGGCGACACCGGCTCGGCCGCGATCGACGCGGTGGCGGGGCGCGCCGGGATCGACATCTTCATGCTCCATCCCGAGGGCCGGGTCAGCGAGGTGCAGCGCCGCCAGATGACCACGGTGGGCGCGCCCAACGTCCACAATATCGCGATCCGCGGCGACTTCGACACCGCGCAGGCGCTGGTCAAGGCGATGTTCAACGACGCCGCCTTCGCCGCGCGCTTCCGCCTCTCCGCGGTGAACTCGATCAACTGGGCGCGGCTGATGGCGCAGGTGGTCTATTATTTCTACGCCGCGGTCCGGCTCGGCGCGCCCGCGCGCGCGGTGGCGTTCAGCGTGCCGACGGGCAATTTCGGCGACGTCTTCGCCGGCTATGTCGCGGCGCGCATGGGGCTGCCGGTCGCCAAGCTGGTGGTCGCCACCAACGTCAACGACATTCTCGCGCGCGCGCTGACCACCGGCGACTATTCCAGCCGGGAGGTGGTGCCGACCGCGACGCCCTCGATGGACATCCAGGTCTCGAGCAACTTCGAGCGGCTGCTGTACGATCTGGGTGGCCGCGACGGCGCCGCGCTGGCGGCGCAGATGCGCGGCTTCGAGGCGGAGCGCGCGATGCGGCTCAGCAACGCGCAGGCCGAGGGCGCGGCGGGGCTGCTCGTGGGCGAGCGGGTCGACCCCGACGCCATGGCCATGGCGATGCGCCACGCCTGCGAGCGCCACGGCCAGGTGATCGACCCCCACACCGCGATCGCGCTCGCGGCGGCGCGGCGCCATCTCGCCCCCGACGTGCCGATGGTGACGCTCGCCACCGCGCACCCCGCCAAGTTCGGCGACGCGGTCGAGCGCGCCACCGGGGTGCGCCCGTCGCTGCCGGCGCGCGTCGGCGACCTGTTCGAGCGCGAGGAGCGCTGCGTCACGCTCGACGCCACCTATGCCGCGGTGAGCGCGCACGTCGCCGCGCACGCGGTGCCGCGCGGCTGAGGCGCGGCGTGGACCTCGTCACGCTCACCGGCGAGCCCTGGGCCGATTACGGGCTGATCGATTCGGGGAACGGGCGCAAGCTGGAGCGCTACGGCCGCTTCCGCTTCGTCCGCCCCGAGCCACAGGCCCTGTGGGCGCCGGCGCGCGACGACTGGCGCGCGCACGGCGCCTTCGTGCCGGGCAGCGACGAGGAGGGCGGCGGCCGCTGGGACTTCAGCGAGCCGGTGCCGCGCGAGGGCTGGCCGCTCGCCTGGGACAGGGTGCGCTTCACCGCGCAGACCACGCCCTTCCGCCACCTCGGCTTCTTCCCCGACATGGCGCCGGTCTGGGCGTGGATGCGCGCGCGGCTCAGCGGGATCGACACGCCCGAGTGCCTCAACCTGTTCGGCTATACCGGGGTCGGCACGCTGGCGCTGGCGACCGAGGGCGCGCGGATGGTCCATGTCGACGCCTCCAAGAAGTCGGTCGAGGCGGCGCGCGGCAATGCCGCGCTGTCGGGGCTCGCCGACGCGCCGGTGCGCTGGATCATCGACGACGCCGCCAAGTTCGTCGCGCGCGAGGTCCGGCGCGGTCGGCGCTACGACGGGATCCTGCTCGACCCGCCCAAATACGGCCGCGGGCCGACCGGCGAGGTGTGGCGGCTGGAGGAGGACCTGCCCGGGCTGATCGCCGACTGCCGGCGGCTGCTCGACGCCGAGTCGCGCTACCTCTTCCTCACCGTCTACGCGGTGCGCATGTCCGCGCTGGCGATCGGCGAGATGCTGCGCCAGGCCTTCGCCGACCTGCCCGGCACGGTCGAGGCGGGCGAGCTCGCGGTGCGCGAGGAAGCGCGCGGCCTGGCGCTGCCGACCGCCATCTGGGCGCGCTGGTCGCGCTAGGTGGGGGACGAACTGGGAAGGCTGCACCTCCCCCACATCGTCATCCCCGCGCAGCCGGGGATCCAGGCGCGCTGACGCCTCGGGTCCCCACCTGCGCTGGGATGACGGAAGAGGTGACGGCTATCGCCGCGGAGCCATTCACCGCTGCCAACCTTTGGCCGATCGTACCGTCCCATCTCGGCGAAATACGCCACTCCACCCGCGGCTCCGGGAGAAAACCGCGTATTTCCGCCATTCTCCCGAGTTGGCACGCCCCCTGCAAAAGCCCTGAGCATCGACCGGATGGCCCGGCCGATGCCCATCAGGGAGACCCAGCATGACCGCTCGCATCACCGACCTCGCCCGCCCGCTCGCCACGATGCTCGCCGCCTTCACCGTCGCCGCGATGATGGTGGGCGCCGCCGTCCCCGTCCTGCCGATCGCCTGAGCGGAGTGCCGACGATGACCCGCCTGCCCTCGACGGCCCACGCGCTGCTGCTCGCCGCGGCCGGCTTCGCCACCACCGCGCTGCTGATCTACGTCGACGTCGCGAGTGCCGTGATCGCCTGATCACGGCACCGCGCCGCGCGGCACGCGTTGCCGCGGCATGGACCGCGACGCCACCGCTCCCGCCCTCGACCGCTTCGTCGCCGCGCAGGCGACCAGCTACGCCACCGCGCTCGCCGAGCTCCGCGCCGGCGCCAAGCGCAGCCACTGGATGTGGTACATCTTCCCGCAGCTCGCCGGGCTCGGCCACAGCGACATGGCGCGGCGCTACGCGATCCGCGACCTGGCCGAGGCGCGCGCCTATCTCGCGCACCCGCTGCTCGGCGCGCGCTACGTCGACAGCGCCGCGGCGCTGCTGGCGCACCGCGGCAGCGACGCCGCCGCGATCATGGGCGGGATCGACGCCGTGAAGCTGCGCTCGTCGCTCACGCTGTTCGACCGCGCGGGCGCCGCGGCCGCGGTGCGCGAGACGCTCGACGCCTTCTTCGCTTCACCCGACCCCGCGACGCTGCGGCTGCTCGATCGCTGAGCGCCGCCGCGCGCGGTGACGCCTCACGCCGCGGTCCAGCGCCCGCCGAGCGCGCGGAACAGGTCGACCTGCGCGTCTGCCACCAGCTGGTCCTGCAGCGCCAGCGCGGCCTGGGCGTCGGCGAGCGTGCGCTCGGCGTCGAGTTGCGACAGGCTGTCGATCTGCCCCTCGCGCCGCTGCGCGCGCGTGATCCGCGCGGCGCGATCGGCCTGGCCCAGCGCCTGCTGGAGCGCGGCGCGGCGCTCGAGCGCGCGCGCGTAGTTGGAGAGCGCGGTCTCGGTCTCGCCCAGCGCGGTCAGCACGGCGCCGTCGAAGGTGGCGAGCGCCGCGCGCGTGTCCGCCTCGGCGCCGGCGACTCGCGCGCGCGCCTTGCCCGGGTTGACCGCCCAGTTGAGCAGCGGCCCGAGCAGGAAGTTGAGCGGCCCCGCGCCGAACAGGTTGCCGAAGCCGGTGCTCGTCTGGCCGATCGAGCCGCCCAAAGTGATTCGCGGGTAGAGGTCCGCGGTGGCCACCCCGATCCGCGCGGTGGCGGCGGCGAGGCGGCGCTCGGCGGCGCGCACGTCGGGGCGGCGCGCGAGCAGCACCGCGCCGTCGCCCACGGGGATGGCCTGCTCGATCCGCAGCGCGGTGGCGCGCCCGCCCGCCACCGGGGGCAGCTCCTGCGGGGTGCGCCCGGTCAGCGTCGCGAGCCGGAACAAAGCGGCCTGCCGCTCGGCGACGAGCGACGGGATGTCGGCGCGGCGCTGGTCGCGCAGCGCGGCGATCCGCGCGGTGTCGAGCGGCGTGGTCAGCCCCGCCTCGGCGCGGCGCTCGGTGGTGCCGACCTGGCGGTCGAGCAGCGCGACGATCCGCTCCGCCACCGCGATCCGCGCGGCCGACGCGGCGGCGTCGGCATAAGCGCGCGTGGTGTCCGCCACGACCGCGACGCGGACCGCGTCGGCGTCGGCCGCGGCCGCCGCGACGTCGCCGCGCGCCGCCTCGACCCCGCGCGAGACGCGGCCGAACAGGTCGACCTCGTAGGAGACGTCGAGCCCGCCGTCGATCAGCCAGGTCTCGCCGCTCACGCCGGGCGGGCGCTGCGCCTGCGAGAAGCGGTTGTAGGTGCCGCTGGCGCCGAGCGTCGCCTGCGGGGTACGATCGTTGCGCACCTCGCGGAGCGACGCGCGCGCACGCTCGAGCCGGGCGGTGGCGACTCGCACGTCGGTGTTGGCGGCGAGCGCCGACTCGACCAGCTGGTCGAGCACGGGGTCGTCGTACAGCCGCCACCAGTGATCGTCGGGCGCGGCGGCGAGCGTCGGCCCGCCCGCGCCGAGGAAGGGGGCGGCGGCGCTCGCGGCGGTGGCGGGGGCGCGATAGTCGGGACCCGCGGCGCAGGCGGCGAGCGCCAGCGTGGCGGTGGCGGCGAGCCAATGCTTGATCATCGTCTCTCTCGATTCCGTAACTGGGGTCACTCGGCGGGCTGGAGCGCGGCGTCGTCGTCGCGGCGCCCGGGCCGGCGGCGGGCGAGCCGCGCGCCGAGCGCGCGGCACACCACGTAGAAGGTCGGCGTGAAGATCAGCCCGAAGCCGGTCACCCCGATCATCCCGAAGAACACCGCGGTGCCCAGCGCCTGGCGCAGCTCGGCGCCCGCGCCCGTCGCGATCAGCAGCGGCACGGTGCCGAGGATGAAGGCGAAGCTGGTCATCAGGATCGGCCGCAGCCGCACCTGCGCCGCCTGCACCGCGGCCTCGACCGGGCTGAGCCCGTCGCGCTCCTCCGCCTGCTTGGCGAACTCGACCACCAGGATCGCGTTCTTGGCGGCGAGCGCGATCAGCACGACCAGCCCGATCTGGGTGAGGACGTTGTTGTCCATGCCGCGCAGGTTCACCCCCGCCATCGCGGCGAGCAGGCACATCGGCACGATCAGCACGATCGAGAGCGGCAGCAGCAGGCTCTCGTACTGCGCGGCGAGCACCAGGAAGACGAACACCACCGCCAGCGCGAAGACGATCCCGGCGGTGTTGCCCGCCGCTTTCTGCTGGAAGGCGATCCCGGTCCACTCGGCGCCATAGCCCGAGGGGAGCGTGTCGTGCGCCAGCTTCTCCATCGTCACCAGCGAGCGGCCCGAGGAGTAACCGGGCGCGGTGTCGCCGTCGACCTCGACCGCGGGGTAGAGGTTGTAGCGCGTCACGCGGTACGGGCCGGTGCGGTCCTGGAAGGTCGCGACCGAGCCGATCGGCACCATCGCGCCCGAGGCCGAGCGGGTCTTGAGGTTGGCGATGTCCGCCGGGGTCGAGCGGAACGGCGCGTCGGCCTGGGCGGTGACGCGGTAGGTGCGCCCGATCAGGTTGAAGTCGTTCACGAAGGCGCTGCCGAGATAGACCTGGAGCGCCTCGAACACGCGCGCCGGGGGCACGCCGAGCAGGTCCGACTTGGCGCGGTCGACGTCGGCGAAGATGCGCGGCGTGGCGGTGTTGAAGAAGGTATAGACCTGCGCCAGCCCCTCGGTCTGGTTGGCGGCGCCGATCAGCTTGCCCGCCTCCGCGCCGAGCGCCTGATAGCCGGCGCCCTGGCGGTCCTGCACCATCAGCCGGTAGCCGCCGGCCGAGCCGATGCCCTGGATCAGCGGCGGGGGCACGACGAGGATGCGCGCCTCGTCGATGTCGCCGGTGACCTCGCGCGTCTTCTGCATGATGCCGGCGAAGGTGACGCCCAGCTTCTCGCGCTCGGCGAAGGACTGGAGCGGGACATAGGCCGCGGCGGTGTTGGGCGCGAGCGTCTGCGACGGGCCGTCGAAGCCCGCGAGCATCACGACGCCCTTCACGCCCGCGAGCGGCAGGATGCGCTTGGCGACCTTCTGCACCACCGCGTCGGTGCGTTCGACCGAGGCGCCCGCGGGCAGCTGCACCACGGTGAGGAAATAGCCCTGGTCCTGCGCCGGGATGAAGCCGGTCGGCGTCGCCCAGAACAGCGCCACGGTCGCGGCGATGAGCCCGGCATAGACCGCCATCATCCGCCTGGGCGCGCGCACCAGCCGGGCGGTGAGGTCGGCGTACCGGAGGCTCAGCCGCTCGAAGCCGCGGTTGAACGAGTCGCCGGCCGAGCGCAGCGCGCGGGTCACGCGATTGCCCGAGTCATGCGCCTCGTGCGGGCGCAGCAGCAAAGCGGCGAGCGCGGGCGACAGCGTCAGCGACACCACCAGCGAGATCACCGTGGCGGTGGCGATCGTCACCGCGAACTGCTGGTAGAAGGCGCCCGAGAGGCCGGTGAGGAACAGCGTCGGCACGAACACCGCGCACAGCACCAGCACGATCGCGACCAGTGCGCCCGACACCTCGTCCATCGACACCTTGGCGGCCTCGAGCGGGGAGAGCCCCTCCGCCAGGTTGCGCTCGACGTTCTCGACCACGACGATCGCGTCGTCGACCACGATGCCGATCGCCAGCACCAGCCCGAACAGCGAGAGCGTGTTGAGCGAGTAGCCGACCGCGGCGAGCACCGCGAAGGTGCCGACCAGCGAGACCGGGATGGCGACGATCGGGATGATCGCGGCGCGCCACTTCTGGAGGAACACCAGGATGACGAGCACGACGAGCACCATCGCCTCGAACAGGGTGTGGATCACCGCGTCGACCGACTGGGCGATGAACTCGGTGGGGTTGTAGATGACGCGATATTCGAGGCCCTTGGGGAAGGACTTGGACATCGCCTCCATCTCGGCGGTCACCTTCTCGGCGGCGGCGAGCGCGTTCGAGCCGGGGCGCTGGAACACCGCCGCGATCACGGTCGGCTGGCCCGAGAGATAGGTGTTGGAATTATAGTCCTGCGCGCCGAGCTCGACCCGCGCGACGTCGCGCACGCGCACCTGGCGGCCGCCGGCGTCGGTGCGGATCACCACGTCGGCGAACTGCTGCGGGTCGACCAGCCGGCCCTGGGTCTCGACGTTGAGCTGGAAGGCGTTGCCGTTGCCATAGGGCGGCTGGCCGAGCGAGCCCGCCGCGACCTGGACGTTCTGCGCGCGCAGCGCCGCGACGATGTCGCCCGCGGTGAGGTCGAGCGCGGCGGCGCGGCCGGGATCGATCCACACCCGCATCGCATAGTCGCGGCTGCCGAACAGGCGGACGTCGCCGACCCCGTCGATGCGCGCCAGGCGGTCGCGCACCTGGGTCAGCGCGTAGTTGGAGATATAGCCGCGATCGAGCGACTTGTCGGGCGAGATCAGGTTGACGACCATGAGGAAGTCGGGGCTGGTCTTGCGCGTCACCACGCCGAGCCGCTGCACCTCCTCGGGCAACCGCGGCACCGCCACGGCGACGCGGTTCTGGACGAGCACCTGCGCCGCGTCGAGGTTGGTGCCGATCTTGAAGGTGACGGTGATCGTCAGGTTGCCGTCGCCGGTCGACTGGCTCGACTGGTACAGCATGTCGTCGACGCCGTTGATCTCCTGCTCGATCGGCGCGGCGACGGTCTCCGCCACGGTCTCGGCCGAGGCGCCGGGATAATTGGCGGTGACCGTCACCGTGGGGGGCACGATGTCGGGATATTGCGCGACGGGGAGGCCCCAATAGGCGATCGCGCCGACGATGGTGATGATCACCGCGATGACGCCCGCGAAGATCGGGCGGGTGATGAAGAAGCGCGAGAGGCGCATGGCAGGCTCCCCGGGTACGAGGATGGATGGGGGCCGCTGCGGGGCAGCGGATGGGATCGTCTGGTCGGGTCGCCCTCACCCTTCCCACCGGCCGCGCCGGGCGGGCCCCTTCCCTCTCCCAGCGGGAGAGGGAGGGAGGCGCCTAGCGCCGGAAGGCTGAGGGTGAGTTGTCTTACGCTAGGACGTGAACGTCGCCTCGCCGGTGATCGGCGCCGCGCCGGGCGGGGCGTCGCCGCCGCTCGCCGGGGCGATCGTGCCCGCGCGGACCTGCACCTTGGTGCCCGGCATCGCCATCTGCGTGCCGCTGATCACCACCCGGTCGCCGGGCGCGAGCCCGCCGCGCACGATGCGCAGGCCGGCGAGCACGGGCCCGAGCGTCACCGGCTTGGCCACGACCGTGCCATCGGCACCGACCGTCAGCAGCGTCTTGCGCGCCTGGTCGGTCTGCACCGCGGCGTCGGGCACGAGCAGCGCGCGGGTGGTCGCGCCGGAGGCGAGCCGCATGTTACCGAACATGCCCGGGGTCAGGAACTGGTCCGGGTTGCGCAGCACCGCGCGGCTGCGGATCGTGCCCGAGCGCGAGTCGAGCCCGTTGTCGGTGAAGTCGAGCCGGCCGTGCCAGCGATAGTCGCCCTCGTCCTGCAGCCGCACGTCGACGTCGGGCGCGGAGACGCCCGCGGCGCGCGCGCGCTTGTTCTTGAGGAAGAGCGCCTCCGAGCCGTCGAAGGCGAAGTAGATCGGGTCGAGCGCGTTGATCGTGGTCAGCAAGGTCCCGCTGGTGTCGCCGCCCGCGACGAGGTTGCCGGGATCGATGCGCCGGTCCGAGACGCGCCCCGCGATCGGCGCGCGCACCTGGGTGAACTCCATGTCGAGCGACCGCGCGCGGACCCGCGCCTCGGCCGCGGCGAGCTGCGCGCCGGCCGCGCGGACGCGCGCGTTGAGCTGGTCGAGCTCGCCCTTGGAGACCGCGTCCTCGGCGACGAGCCGCCCGGCGCGGTCGAGGTTGGCGCGCGCGAGCAGCAGGTCGCTGCGCGCGGTGGCGACGCCCGCCTGCGCCTCGGCGAGCGCGGCGGCGAAGGGCCGCTGGTCGATGGTGAAGAGCAGCTGCCCGGCGCGGACCGTGGCGCCGTCGGTGAAATGCACCGCGCTGATCGCGCCCGACACGCGCGGGCGCACCTCGACCGAGCGGCTCGGCTCGAAGCGGCCGACGTAATCGTCCCACTCGGCGACGGTGCGCTGGAGCGGCTGCGCGACGGTGACGGTGGGCGCCGGCGGCGCCGCGACCGCGGGCTGCTCGCGGTGGAGCAGCGTCGCCGCGCCGATCACCGCGACGAGCGGGACACCGATCCAGGCGGCACGCCGCGCGGTGCCGGCGCGCGGCGCGGGCGCGGTCTCGACCGAGCCGGCCGGGTCGATGGTGGTGTGCATGTTCATGCGCGCGTCTCCTCGACGGCAGGGAGACGGATCAGGCAGGCGCGATCGGCCATGAAGACAAATCCTGTGCGATGGGCGGCCGGCCGCGTTCCGGCGCGCGGGTACGCGGCGCGTCGGGCGAGGGCGGACGTGTCCGGTCGCGCGGGCGGGCGCCCGGCGAGCGGCTGGAGGAAAGATCGTTACGCGACGCCGGTCCCGGTCAGGACGCGGCGAACTCAAGGATGGAAAGAGGATCCATGGCGGCTCCGTCGATCGCACGGGGGCACGCGGCCACCGTCGTTTCGATACCGTCTGGTATAGAAAGCGACCCGACAGGGGTCAACCGGCTTTTTTGTACCGCGCGGTAGTTTTCTTTGTCGAGACCTAATGCGCGGCTTGGGAACGCGAACGTTTGCGCCCCCTCACGAGCCCGTCACGAGCCCGCGGCGCTGCTCAGCCGTCGGCGCGCTCGGGGACCAGCTCCGCGCCGGTCGAGCGCCGCACCCCGGCGCGGCCGCGGCGCTTGAGCTCGGCCTTGAGCGCCTCGGGCCTGGGCGCGACGAGGAAACCGAAGCTCACCGTGCCGTGCTTGGTCTCGACCACGTGGTGGAGCCGGTGCGCCTGGATGATCCGCTTCATATAGGCCGACTTGGGCAGGTAGCGCGTCGGCAGCCGCTTGTGCACGATGACGTCGTGGAAGCCGAAGTAGATCGCGCCATAGGCCGCGATCCCCGCGCCGATCCAGGTGAACCCCGGCCACCAGCCGAGCTGCACCCCGCCCAGGATCATCACGAAGGACGGCACCGCGAAGATCGCGGCGTAGAGGTCGTTGAGCTCCCAGTTGCCGGGGCGCGCGCGATGGTGGCTGGCGTGCAGGAACCAGCCCGGGCCGTGCATCACCCAGCGGTGCATCACGTACGCGAAGCCCTCCATCAGCGCGACGGTGACGAGGAACAGGAGAAGGGCGGCCCACCAGGACATGCGCGACGATATAGCCATCGCGCGCGCGTCTCGCTACGTCGCAGCGCACCATGACCGACGATCTTCGCTCCGCCGAGCTCACGTCCGCCGCCCTCGAGTCCAAGGCCTGGCCCTACGAGGAGGCGCGCAAGCTGCTCAAGCGCTGGCCCGATGGCAAGCCAGGCGGTGCGCCGATCCTGTTCGAGACCGGCTACGGCCCCTCGGGGCTACCGCACATCGGCACGTTCAACGAGGTGCTGCGCACGACGATGGTGCGAAACGCCTTCCACGCGCTGTCCGACCAGACGACGCGGCTGATCGCCTTCAGCGACGACATGGACGGGCTGCGTAAGGTGCCCGACAACGTGCCCAACGGCGCGATGCTGGCCGAGCATCTCGGCAAGCCGCTGACGCGCATCCCCGACCCGTTCGGCAAGTTCGACAGCTTCGCCGCGCACAACAACGCCATGCTGCGGCAATTCCTCGACCGCTTCGGGTTCGACTACGAGTTCGTCTCCTCGACCGATTATTATACCGGCGGTCGCTTCGACGAGGCGCTCAAGGGCGTCCTGCGCCACTATCAGGGCATCATGGACGTGATGCTGCCGACGCTCCGCGCCGAGCGCCGCGCCACCTACTCGCCGGTGCTGCCGGTCAGCCCGACCACCGGCGTGGTCCTCCAGGTGCCCGTCGAGGTGGTCGACGCCGCGGCGGGGACGATCGCCTTCATCGACTCGAGCGGCGAGCGGATCGTCCAGTCGGTGCTGGGCGGCCAGGCCAAGCTGCAGTGGAAGGTCGACTGGGCAATGCGCTGGGTCGCGCTCGGGGTCGACTATGAGATGGCGGGCAAGGACCTGATCGACTCGGTGGTGCAATCGTCGAAGATCGCGCGCGTGCTCGGCGGCCGACCGCCCGAGGGCTTCAACTATGAGATGTTCCTCGACGAGAAGGGCGAGAAGATCTCCAAGTCGAAGGGCAACGGGCTCAGCCTCGACCAGTGGCTCAGCTACGGCCCCGAGGAGAGCCTCGCCTTCTTCGCCTATCGCGAGCCCAAGAAGGCCAAGGCGCTGCACTTCGGCGTGATCCCGCGCGCGGTCGACGATTACTGGCAGTTCCGCGGCAACTATCCCACGCAGCCGATCGCGCAGCGGCTCGGCAACCCCGTCCACCATATCCACGACGGGAAGGTGCCCGCGGAGACGCTGCCGGTCACCTTCGGGCTGCTGCTCAACCTGGTCGGCGTGATGGGCGGTGACGCCACGCGCGAGCAGGTGTGGGGCTATCTCGGCAACTACGTGCCCGACGCCTCGCCCGCGACCTATCCCGCGCTCGACCGGCTGATCGGCCACGCGCTTGCCTACGCGCGCGACTTCGTGGCGCCGACGCTCCACCGCCGCGCGCCGGTGGGGGTCGAGGTGCCCGCGCTCGAGCGGCTCGACGCCGAGCTCGCCGCGCTGCCGCCGGGGGCGAGCGCGGAGGACGTGCAGAACATCGTCTACGAGATCGGCAAGTCCTCGTTCGGCGACGCCGGCGGCTTCGCCGAGCTGCGCGACTGGTTCAAGGCGCTGTACGAGACGCTGCTCGGCACCAGCCAGGGGCCGCGCATGGGCAGCTTCATCGCGCTGTACGGGGTGGAGAACAGCCGCACGCTGATCGCGGAGGCGCTGGCGCGGGCCTAGCTGCGGCGTCGGTCACCCTCACGTCCCATTCCCTCGCTCGCCGGGAGCGGGAGGGAGGCGCGGGGCGCCGGAAGGGCGTGGGTGAGATGCTGCCCATCTCGCCCGACTACCCCGCCGGCGCCATCTCCGCGCGCGCCACGCTCGCGGCCGCGGTCGCGGCGCCCGTGATCGCCGCCGACTCCAGCGTGTCGAGCGCGGCGCGCGCCGCGACGTAGCGACGCGCCGCCGCGGTCCAATTGCCCGCCTCGCCCGCGCCGGGCAGCCGCTCGACCTCGGCCAGCGCGGTCTCGACGTTGCCCGTGCCGAGCTGGCGCCGCGCCCGCGCCAACCGGTCGGAGGGCAGCGGCGAGGGCGTGCCGGCGCGATGCACCACCACCAGGCTGCGGAGCTCGCTGCCGATCCCGGCCCACCAGTCGCTCTTCTGCGCGAGCAGCGTCGGCGCCGCGGCGTTGAGGCCCTCGCGCAGGTCCTCCAGCGTCACCGGTGAGCGCGAGTCGCGGATCACGCCGTTGACCTCGCGCGGGAAGGCCGCGCCGAAGCGGCGGCGCAGCTCGCCCTCGAGATAGCCGAGCCCGACGCCGCGATCGAGCGCGCGCCGCGCCGCGAAGGTGATCAGGATCGCCTCGGCGCGGCCGGCGTTGCTCTCCGCCTGCGCGCTCGCGCCGTCGATCCGCGCCGCGCGCGCCTCGAGATTGGCGAGCTGCGCGGCCAGCGCGGCCTCGCGCATCGCCAGCGTGGCGACGTCGGGCGTGATCGGCGCGGCCGCGACCGTCGGCGCCGCGGCGGGCGCGGCGGCGCGGCCGAACAGGCCGGGGGCGTTGCGCGAGGCATAGGCCATCAGCCCCAGGCCGACCGCGAAGGCGATCAGCGCGATCACCAGCACCGGCCCCATCCGCGATCGCTGCGCGTCCTGCGCCGTGTCCATCCCGTCGCTCACTCGCGCTTCCTCGCCGTCGAGCATCCTTATCCCCGCGCGCGGGTCACGGGTCAATCGCGAGCCCCGCGGCGCATTCCACCAGCGCGAGGTCGGTCGTCGCGCGCGCGGTCGCGGTCGCCTGCCAGCCCGAGCCCGCCGCCGCGAGCACCGCGTCGCTCAGCGCGGCCAGCCGGACGCGGTCGCGCGGCAGCGCGGCGGCGAGCGCGGCGAAGCGGCCGGCGGCGCGCGGCGAGTGGAGCAGCACCACCGAGTCGACCGCGTCCGCCAGCGCCTCCGCCGGCGGGGACACCGCGACGCTGGCATAGACCGTGACCGCGGGCAGCGCGAGCCGACCGGCGCGGTCGCGCCCGGCGAGGTGGAGCAGCCGCGGGTAGGCGCCCGCCTGCGCGACCGCCGCGAGGGCGTCGCCGTCGCCGACCAGCGCCACGGTCAGCCCCGCCGCGCGCGCCGCGCGCGCGGTCGCCGCGCCGACCGCCACCACCGGCAGCGCGGCGAGCCGCGCCAGCCCCGCGCCGGCGTGGCGCACCGCGTTGGCGCTGGTGATCAGCAGCGCGTCATAGTCGCGCGGGTCGGGCACGTCCCAGGCGCGCGGCTCGACGCGGAACAGCGGCAGCGCGCGCGCCTCGATCCCGGCGGCGGCGAGCGCGGCGCGGGTGTGCGCGTTGCCCGGCTCGGGGCGGAGCACCAGCGCGGCGCGCGGCATCGCGGCTCAGCCGAACAGCGCGCGGATCGCGGGCGGCGCGCGCCCGAGCAGCTCGGCGGCGAGCCGCGCGCCCAGCGCCACCGGGTCGTCGCCGCGCGCCTCGCCCGCGACCTGCTCGGCGCCGTCGGGGCTGAGCAGCTCGGCGCGCAGCCGCAGCGTGTCCCCGTCGTACACCGCCAGCGCCGCGACCGGCGAGTGGCAGTCGGCGGCGAGCGCCGCGAGGAGCGCGCGCTCGGCGTCGACCGCGCGGTGAGTCGCGGCGTCGTCGATCGCGGCGACCGCGTCATAGGCGGCGCCCTCGGCGCGGGTCTCGACCCCGACCGCGCCCTGGGCCGGGGCGGGCAGCAGCTGGTCGAGCGGGATCGCCGCGCCGGTGTCGTGGCGACCGAGCCGCTCGAGACCCGCCGCCGCCAGCAGCGTCGCGTCGACCTCGCCCGCGGCCAGCTTGCCCAGCCGCGTGTCGACGTTGCCGCGGAACAGCACCGGGCGCAGGTCGGGGCGCAGCCGGCGCAGCTGCGCGGCGCGGCGCGGGCTGCTGGTGCCTACCGTGGCGTTCTCGGGCAGAGCGGCGACGCTGGTCGCGCCGATCAGCCGGTCGCGCACGTCGGCGCGCGGCAGCATCGCCGCGACCGCGATCGCGGCGGGGCGCAGCGTCTCGACGTCCTTCATCGAGTGGACGCAGGCATCGACCTCGCCCGCCAGCAGCGCGCGGTCGAGCTCGCGGGTCCACAGCGCCTTGCCGCCGATCTCGGCGAGCGCGCGGTCCTGCACCCGGTCGCCGGTGGTGCGGATCACGACGATCTCGATCGTGTCCCAGCCGTGCGCCGCGCGCAGCGCGTCGCGCACCATCCCCGCCTGGGTGAGCGCCAGCGGCGAGCCGCGGGTGCCGAGCTTGAAGACGGTGGGCAAGGGAGCGGTGATCCGGGCGGCAGCTTCGACGAAGCGCTCGTTAGGGGAAGCCGCCCCGGCTTCACAAGCGGATCGCGACGAGCCGCGGTATACATCGTCCTCTGATACGCCGCCTTCGACACCTTCGACACCTTCGACACCTTCGACAAGGGCGCGCGCAGCGGCTAGAGCGCGCGCATGCTGATCCTCGGGCTCGAATCCTCGTGCGACGAGACCGCCGCCGCGCTCGTCACCGGCGATCGCCGGGTGCTGGCGCATCGCCTCGCCGGGCAGGAGGCGGCGCACCGGCCCTTCGGCGGGGTGGTGCCCGAGATCGCGGCGCGCGCGCACGTCGAGGCGCTCGAGCCGCTCGTCGCCGCGGCGCTGGGCGACGCGGGCGTGACGCTCGCCGACGTCGACGCGGTCGCGGCCACCGCGGGGCCGGGGCTGATCGGCGGCGTGATGGTCGGGCTGGTCACCGGCAAGGCGCTGGCGCACGCCGCGGGCAAGCCGCTGATCGCGGTCAACCATCTCGAGGGCCACGCGCTGAGCCCGCGGCTCGCCGACGCCGACCTTCGGTTCCCCTATCTCCTGCTGCTCGTCTCGGGCGGGCATTGCCAGCTGCTGCTGGTGGAGGGCGTGGCGCGCTACCGCCGGCTCGCCACCACGATCGACGACGCCGCGGGCGAGGCGTTCGACAAGACCGCCAAGATCCTCGGGCTCGGCTTCCCCGGCGGCCCCGCGGTGGAGGCGGCCGCGCGCGCCGGCGACCCGCGCGCGGTGCCGCTGCCGCGCCCGCTCAGGGGCTCGGCCGAGCCGCATTTCTCCTTCGCCGGGCTGAAGGCGGCGGTGGCGCGGATGGCACCGCTCCACCCCGCGGCGGACGTGGCGGCGAGCTTCCAGGCGGCGGTGGTCGACTGCCTCGTCGACCGCACGCGCCGCGCCATGGACCGCGCCGCGGAGGCCAGCGCGCTGGTGGTGGCGGGCGGGGTCGCCGCCAACGGCGCGGTGCGCGCGGCACTGGAGGAGCTCGCGGGCGAGCGCGGGCTGCGCTTCGTCGCGCCCCCGGCGTGGCTGTGCACCGACAATGCCGCGATGATCGCCTGGGCGGGCGCCGAGCGCCTCGCCGCCGGGCTGACCGACCCGCTCGACGTCGCCGCGCGCGCGCGCTGGCCGCTCGACCCGGCGGCGGAGAAGGTGCGCGGCGCGGGGGTGAAGGCGTGAGCACCATCGGCGTGGTCGGCGCGGGCGCCTGGGGCACCGCGCTGGCGCAGGTGGCGGCGAGCAACGGGCATGAGGTGCGGCTGTGGGCGCGCGATCCCGCCCTCGTCGCGGCGATCAACGCCGGCCGCGAGAACGCCGCCTACCTGCCCGACGCGCCGCTGTCGCCGCGGATCCGCGCCACCGCCGATCTCGCCTGGGTGGCCGAGGCCGAGGTCAATCTGATGGTCACGCCGGCGCAGGCGATGCGCCCGGTGCTGGCGATGCTCCCCGCCAACGCGCAGCCGCTCGTGGTGTGCTCCAAGGGGATCGAGGCGAGCAGCCACCTGCTGATGAGCGAGGTGGCCGCGGCCGAGCACCCGGGGTCGGCGGTGCTGGTGCTGTCGGGCCCGACCTTCGCGCACGAGGTCGCGCGCGGGCTGCCCACCGCGGTGACATTGGCGGGCGAGGACGCCGCGGCGCGCGCGCTGGTCGCGGACCTGATCGCGGCGCCGCACTTCCGCCCCTATGCCAGCGCCGACGTGATCGGCGCCGAGATCGGCGGCGCGGTCAAGAACGTGCTCGCGATCGCCTGCGGCGTGGTCGAGGGCGCGGGGCTCGGGCAGAACGCGCGCGCCGCGCTGATCGCGCGCGGTTTCGCCGAGATGACCCGCTTCGGCCTCGCCAAGGGCGCACGCGCCGAGACGCTCGCAGGCCTGTCGGGGCTCGGCGACCTGGTGCTGACCTGCTCGTCGACGGCGTCGCGCAACTTCTCGCTGGGCGCGGGGATCGGCCGCGGCGAGCCGGCGCGCGCGCTGCTGACCGAGCGCCGCACCGTGGCGGAGGGCGCCTATACCGCGCCGGTGCTGCGCGAGGCGGCGGAAGCGGCGGGCGTGGACATGCCGATCACCGCGGCGGTCTGCGCGCTGCTCGACGGCGCCCCGGTGCGCGCGGTGATCGACGCGCTGCTCGCGCGGCCGCTGCGCGACGAGGGGTGAGGCGGGGGCGGCGCTCTCGGGAAGGATAGTGAGCTGCGGCGAAGAAGCTCATCGATCCTCCGCTGGCAGGGGAGGTGTCAGGCCGCAGGCCCGACGGAGGGGTGTCACCCGCGGTGAGCGCGTCGACGATCGCCAGCCGCGATACCCCTCCGCCGCGCCTTCGGCGCGCCACCTCCGCTGGCAGGGGAGGATCGTTGGTGGATTGATCCAGCCTGCATCCTACGCCTCACGCTAGTGCTCGTGCCCCTGCTCGTGCCCCTGCGCGCCGTGCAGCGCCTCGAGCACGTCGTCGGCGCGCGCGGGGTCGCCGATCGCGAGAACGTGGCCCGCGCTGGCGCTGGTCAGCGGCTCGCCGTTCCAGTCGCACATCCGCCCGCCCGCGCCCTCCACCACCGGCACCAGCGCGGCGAAATCGTAGAGCTGCAGCCCCGATTCGCACACCACGTCGAGATGCCCGCTCGCGAGCAGCCCGTAATTGTAGCAGTCGCCGCCATAGACCGGCCCTTGCCGCGGCGCGCCGCCGCTCGCCGCCGCCACCAGCGCCAGATAATGCGGCACGTCGCCCTCGGCGAAGAGGTGCGGGCTGGTGGTGGCGACGATCGCGCCCTCCAGCGCGGCGCAGGCGCGGGTGCGCGCGGGCGCGCCGTTGAGGAGCGTCGGCTGGCCGGTGACGCCGATCCAGCGCTCGCGCTGCACCGGCTGGTCGATGATGCCGAGGATCGGCCAGCCGTCCTCCACCAGCGCGATCAGCGTGCCGAAGATCGCGCGCCCCGCGGTGAAGCTGCGCGTGCCGTCGATCGGGTCGAGCACCCACTGCCGCCCGGTGACGCCCTCCTTCACGCCGTGCTCCTCGCCGACGATGCCGTCGCCCGAGCGTTCGGCGTCGAGCAGGCGGCGCATCGCCTCCTCGGCCTCGCGGTCGGCGCGGGTGACGGGCGAGCGGTCCTCCTTGAGCTCCAGCCCGGCGGGCCGGCGGAAATAGGGGCGGATCACCGCGCCCGCGGCGTCGGCGAGGCGGTGGGCGAGCGCGATATCATCGGGTCGGACGGGCATGGCCCTGCCTATCGCGCGCGGCGGCGCTAGGCTAGAAGCCCCGGTCATGGACGCGATCGTGGCTATCTCGCTGTCGGCGCTGGCGATGACCCTCATCGTCGGGGGGCGCTACCTGCTCGCCAGCGGCGGCTTCGCACTGGCGACTCGGTGGCGCCACCGCGACCTCTACAGCGGGCTCGACCCGCAGATCCGCCGCGAGATCGCGTGGAGCCTCGCCTCCGCCGCGATCTACGGCGTGCCCGCGGGTATCCTCGCCTGGGGCTGGCAGGCGCACGGCTGGACTCGGATCTACGAGGACGTCCACGCCTATCCGCTCTGGTACCTGCCCGTGTCGGTGCTGCTGTACCTCGTCGCGCACGACGCCTGGTTTTACTGGACCCACCGCTGGATGCACCGCCCGCGCGTGTTCAAGCTGGCGCATGCGGTCCACCATGCCAGCCGCCCGCCGACCGCCTGGGCGGCGATGGCCTTCCACCCGATCGAGGCGGTGAGCGGGGCTGTTGCCATTCCGCTACTGGTGCTCGTGATTCCGATCCATGTCGCCGCACTCGGTCTGGTGCTGACGATCATGACGGTTATGGGGGTAACCAACCATATGGGTTGGGAGATCTTCCCGAAGTTCATGTGGGGGGGGCGCCTCGGCGGCTGGCTCATCACGGCCAGCCACCACCAGCGGCATCATGAGCGATACGGGTGCAACTATGGGCTATACTTCCGTTTCTGGGATCGTCTCTGCGGCACGGACGGCGGGCTGGGCGACTTCACGCGCGCGCACCAGCAGGCGCGCGCGCGCGTTGCTCGCGGCGTTGGCGGTGGCGCCGCTGGTGAGCGCGGCACCGGTGGGCTCGCTCGACGTGTCGATCGCGCAGCTGCGCTCGGACAAGGGCATGATCCGGGTGTGCCTCACCGCTGACCCGGCGAACTTCCCGCGCTGCGTCGACGACCGCGACGCGGTGACTCGGTCGATCCCCGCCGGGCAGCACGGCCTGCGCTTCGCGGCGCTGCCGCGCGGCGACTATGCCGTGGCGGTGATCCACGACGAGAACGGCAACGCCAAGCTCGACACCTTCGCGGGCATCCCCAAGGAGGGCTTCGGCTTCTCCAACAACCCCGCGATCCGCTTCGGGCCGCCGCGCTTCAAGGCGGCGCGCTTCACGCTGGCGAGTGATGCAGAAGCGCAACAGGTGAAGATGCACTACATCCTCTAAGGGGCTGCCGCGGAGCCAAATTGATCCCGGTCAGTTACGCGCCGAGCATCAGAACATCAGGGGTTCACCATCTTGCGCGTCCTTCACCACGCGGTCCTCGCCGCCGCGCTCGCCGGCGGCGGGCTGCTCTCCGCGCCGGCGGCCGTCGCCCAGGCGCAGAGCGTCCCGGCCGAGCCCAACCCGACGCCCGACCCGGGCGCTGTCGGCGACACGGTCACCGTCGCGGTCGCGGGCGCGTATCTCCCTGACTATGAGGGCTCGAACGACTATCGCCTCGTCCCGGGACCGGCGGCGATCGGGTCGTTCCACAATTTCTCGTTCACGGTGCTGGGCAACCGCGCCTCGGTCGATCTCGTCCCCAACCCGAGCGGACCGAGCTGGGACATCCAGGCCGGGCCGATCGGCGTGGTCAACTTCAACCGTAGCAACAACAAGTCGATCGACGACGCGCGCGTCCGCGCGCTCGGCGAGCGCGACACCGCGATCGAGCTCGGCGGCTATGTCGGCCTGGGCAAGACCGGCGTGCTCACCAGCCCGTACGACAAGCTCTCGGCCTCGCTGAGCTATCGTCACGACGTCAGTGGCGTGCACGACAGCGGCATCTGGAGCCCGTCGGTGAACTATTTCACCCCGCTCAGCCTCAAGGCGGGGGTGGGGCTGTTCGCCTCGGCCGAGAAGGTCGAACGCGGCTTCGCGCGGACCTATTTCGACGTCGACGCGGCGCAGTCGGTCGCGAGCGGGCTGCCGCAATATCGCACCCGCGGCGGGTGGAAGCATTACACCGTCGGGATCGCGGGCACCTACTCGCTCACCGGCAACCTGCTGCGCGGCTGGAAGGCGATCGGCGGGGTGACCTACAAGCGCATGCTCAACGACTTCGGCGACACGCCGGTGGTGTCGGTGGCGGGCTCGCGCAACCAGTGGCTCGCCGCGCTGGGAATCGGCTACACCTTCTGACGGCCGCCGTGCTCCCGCGGACGCGGGGGCCCAGAGCGCCAGCGGACGCGCGCGACGCCGTCGGTGCCCCCGTGTGAGCGGGAGCACCGACGGCGCGCCTCAGGCGATATGCACCGCCTTGGTGATGAGGTGCGCCGCGATGCCCTCGGGGCCGTCCTCCGACCCGAAACCGCTGTCCTTGACGCCGCCGAACGGCGCGTCGCCCCAGCTCAGCCGGACGGTGTTGATCGCGACCATACCCGCCTCGATCTCGTCGCCGAGCCGGTTCTGCAGGCGGCCGTTCTCGGTGAAGCAATAGGCGCCCAGGCCATAGGGTAGCCGGTTGGCCTCGGCGATCGCGTCGTCGACGCCGGCGAACGCGCCGATCAGCGCCACCGGGCCGAACGGCTCCTCGTTCATCGCGCTGCTCGACAGCGGCACGTCGGCCAGCACGGTCGGGGTGAAGAAGAATCCCTCGCCCTCGCCGCGCGCGCCGCCGGTGAGCAGTCTGGCGCCGGCGCCGACCGCCTGCTCGACCAACCCGGCGATCGCCTCGGGGCGGCGGGGATTGGCCATCGGCCCCATCTGCGTCGCCTTGTCGAGCCCGTTGCCGAGCCTCAGCGCCCTGGTGCGCTCGGCGAAGCCTTCGGCGAATCGCTCGTAGATGCCCTGCTGGACGTGGAAGCGCGTCGGCGCCACGCAGACCTGGCCGGCGTTGCGGAACTTGTGTGTGACCAGCGTGTCGAGCGTGCGCTCCAGGTCGCAGTCGTCGAACACCAGCACCGGGCCGTGCCCGCCGAGCTCCATCGTGCTCTTCATCACCGTGTCGGCGGCGAGCTTCAGCAGGTGCTTGCCGACCGGCACCGAGCCGGTGAAGCTCAGCTTGCGCGTCACCGGCGAGGCGAGCAGGTGGCGCGACACCGCGTCGGGGACGCCGAAGACCAGCTGCGCGACGTCGCCGGGCAGCCCCGCGTCCTGGAAGCAGCGCAGGATCGCCACCGCCGCGCCGGGGGTCTCCTCGCTCGGCTTGAGGATCACCGAGCAGCCCGCCGCGATCGCGGGGGACAGCTTGCGCACCGGGTTCATCACCGGAAAATTCCAGGCGCAGAAGGCGGCGACCGGCCCGACCGGCTGGTGCAGCACCAGCGAGCGCGTGCCGCTGGGGCGCGGCAGGACCCGGCCGTAGATCCGCACCGCCTCGCCGGCGTGGAAGTCGAGCAGCGCCGCGGTGGCGAGCACCTCGCCCTTGGCCTCGGCGAAGGGCTTGCCCTCCTCCAGCGTGGCGAGCCGCGCGAGCTGGTCGGCGCGCTCGCGTACCAGCGCGGCGGTGCGCGACAGCACCGCGGCGCGCTCCTGCGGGGCGGTGGCGCGCCACGCGCGGAAGCCGCGCTCCGCCGCCTCCAGCGCGCGGTCGAGATCGGCCGCGGTGGCGAGCGGCACGTGGCCGACGGCGCGACCGTCGGCGGGGTTGAGCACCTCCTGGGTGTCGCGCCCGGCGGTGATCCACTCGCCCGCGATATAGAGGCCGAGCGGGGTGTCGTAGGGGGAGTCGGTCATGGTCGCTTCCGTCCGCGTGAGGGGATAGGCGCGCTATAGCGCCGCGGCGCGCCCAGGTCAGGCCGCCTCGTCCCCCGCGCGGCTCGCCCCGCCGGCTCCCGCCGCAGCCCGTCCTCAGGCCGTCCTCAGCCTTCCGCCAGCGCGCCCGCGGCGACCACCGGCCCGCTCGGCGCCGCGCCGGGCGACCCGCCCGGCGGCTCGATCGACACCGCCAGCGTCGTCCCCGCGCGCAGCAGCGCGCGCCGCGGCGGCGCGACCACCAGCCGGGTCGGCCGCCCCGAGTCGAGCAGCCCGAGCGCGACCGGCGCGCCGCCCTCGGCGATCGCCCACAGCTCGGCGCTGCGACCGCGCGGCACCGCGGCGGCGGCGATCCGCACCTCGCCGCTGGCGCGATCGACCGCGGCGGCCAGCGGCGCGCGGCCGGGTGCCTCGGCCCCGGCCGGCACGGTGAGCGCGGCGAGCAGCGGGGCGGGGGCGGGGCGCGCCGGCGCCGGCGCCGGGCAGGGGGG